>NZ_JAHXGQ010000001.1 GCF_019375475.1 Saccharothrix obliqua
CGTCGAGCGCTGATCCCGGTCGGAACCCCTCGTGCCGCGGTCGGCGCGAGGGGTTCCGCCGTGTTCAGGCCAGGCCCAGCGCGGCGGGCAGCTCCGCGACCGACCGCAGCGCGGTGGCCCGCGCCAGCACCGCCGGGTCCGGCGGGAAGTGCGGGTTCGGCACGGCGTAGACGGTCATCCCCGCGGCCAGCGCGGCACGCAGGCCGTTGGTCGAGTCCTCCACGGCCGCGCACCGGGACGGCGTGACGCCGAGCAGTTCCGCCGCGCGCAGGTACACGTCCGGCGCGGGTTTGCCCGCACCCGCCTCCTCGCTGGACACCGCGACCGGCACCAGTGGCGCCAGGCCGGTGGCGGTGAGGAACGACGTGATCAGCACCGGCGGCGACGAGCTGGCGATCGCGACCGGCCGGTGGGCGGCGATCGCCCGCACGGCGGCCACCGCGCCGGGCAGCACGGGCGGGCCGGCGTCGTAGCGGCGGGCCATCTCGCCGACCACGCCGGCCGCGACCTCCGCCGGCGGCAGCCGCACGCCCACCGCCTCCACCAGGTACGCCGCCCACTCGGGCGTGCTCATGCCCTGCACGGCCCGGGTCGAGTCGTCGCGCCAGGTACCACCGTGCCGGGCGGCGAACGCCCGCCGCACCTCGTCCCACGTCGTCTCGGAGTCGACGAGCACGCCGTCCAGGTCGAACACCACCGCGTCCATGACCAGCACGGTAGTGTGAGCGCACTTACTTAGCTACCCTAACTAATTTCTGTTAGGGTAGCTAAGTGAATTTCCTCGACCAACCCCGTCAGGTGTGGGTCACGGCGTTCGCCGCGGTGATCGCGTTCATGGGCATCGGCCTCGTGGACCCGATCCTGTTGTCCATCGCGGAGGGCCTGCACGCCACGCCATCACAAGTCACCCTGCTGTTCTCCTCCTACCTCGGCGTCCAGGTCCTCGCCATGCTCGTCACCGGCGCGGCGAGCGCGCGCTTCGGCGCGAAGCGCACCCTGGTCGCCGGTCTCGCCCTGATCGTCGTCGCGACCGTCCTCTGCTCGCTCGCGGCGACCATCGGCCAGCTCGTCGCGCTGCGCGCGGTCTGGGGCCTGGGCAACGCCTTCTTCATCGCCACCGCGCTCAGCGTCATCGTCGGCGCGGCGTCCGGCGGGCAGCACAAGGCGATCCTGCTGTACGAGGCGGCGCTCGGCCTCGGCCTGTCCGTCGGCCCGCTGCTCGGCGCGTTGCTCGGCAGCATCTCGTGGCGCGGCCCGTTCGTCGGCACGGCCGTGCTGATGGCCGTCGCGCTCGTGCTCTGCTCGGTGTTCCTGGCCGACGACGACGGGCCCCGGCGTCGCATCGGCCTGCTCGACCCGCTCAAGGCGTTGCGCCACCCCGGCCTGCTGCGCACCTCCCTCGGCTCCGCGCTCTACACCGCCGCGTTCTTCGCCGTCCTCGCGTGGTCGCCGTTCGTGCTCGGCTGGGGCGCGGTCGAGATCGGCCTGATCTTCTTCGGCTGGGGCGTGTGCGTCGCGGTGGCGAGCGTGTGGCTCGCGCCGCGGCTGGGCAACCGGTTCGGCGAGCGCCGCGCCACCATCGCGGCCGTCCTGGCGTTCGCGGTGCTCATGCTGGTCATGGCCGTGCCCAGCAAGCCGTTGCTGGTGGTCGCGGTGATCGTCAGCGGCCTGGTGAGCGGGCTGCTGAACACGCTGTTCACCGGCACCGCGATGAGCGTCAGCGACGCGCCCCGGCCGGTGGCCAGCGCCGGTTACAACTTCCTGCGGTGGCTCGGCGGCGCGCTCGCCGCGACGTTCGTCAGCCACCTCGCGCAGCCCTTCGTGGTCGCCGCGGTGTGCTGCGTGCTCGCCGCCGGGCTGCTCGCCGTCGGCCGCACCCGGCAGGCCCCGGTCACCGCCGAGGCCGTGCTGGTCGGCGAGGACGTGGTGGGCTGATCGGCCCAGCCGTTCCCCGGGACGTGCGGTGACCAGGGGGTTCGCCGCCGCGGGCGGTCGAGGTGTTCGCCTGGCGTTCACCTCGCTGTCCGCTGGAAGTGCGTTGGCCGACCTACGGTCGCCCAGTTCCCACTGAGCGATCTCGGAGGTCCGCGTGTCCTCATCCACCGATCGGGGCCGGCGCCTGCTGCCGCTGCTGCCCAACCACCCCCTCGGGCGGTCGGCGATCACCTGCAAGTACCGCTGTGGCGACGCATGTGCGCACGAAGCGCCCAACACGTCCGGCAACTCGTACTTCGGCGACGTCGTCGGTGAGGTCGTCCGCCGCCGCGGCCTGCTGAAGGCGGGCGCGGTGCTCGCCGTCGCCGGCGCGGGCGCCGGGCTGGTCGGCACGGGCAGCGCGGTCGCCGCGCCCGAGGTCGAGGCGGACCGCGACCTCGGCGGCGGGCGGCGGCGGGACGGCCTCAACTTCACGCCCGTCGCGCCCAACACCGAGGACCGCGTGGTCACGCCCGAGGGCTACGAGTCGGCCGTCGTGATCCGGTGGGGCGACCCGGTGCTGCCGGGCGCGCCGGAGTTCGACTTCGACCGCCAGACGGCCGCCGCGCAGGCCAAGCAGTTCGGCTTCAACAACGACTTCTGCGGCCTGGTCCCGCTGAACCACTGGAACCGCTGGCTCATGGTGAGCAACCACGAGTACACGACCGAGGAGTTCCTGTTCCGGGACTGGGACGCCGACAACCCGACCCGCGAGCAGACCGAGATCGCCTGGGCCGCCCACGGCCTGTCCGTCGTGCTGGTCGAGCGCGACCGCCGCAGCGGCCGGCTGGTGCCCAGGGTGGACCGCCACTACAACCGCCGCATCACGGTGCGGACCGAGTTCGCGGTGACCGGGCCGGCCGCGGGCTCCCGCTACCTCAAGACCTCCGCCGACCCGAGCGGCACCAGGGTGCTCGGCACGCTGAACAACTGCGCCGGCGGCGTCACGCCGTGGGGCACGATCCTGTCCGGCGAGGAGAACTTCAACCAGTATTTCGCCAACGCGGGCGGCGTCACCGACCCGGTCGTGAAGGCGCGGCTCGCCCGCTACGGCCTCGGCGGCGGCGCGACCACGCGCAAGTGGGAGCGGTTCGACAAGCGCTTCGACGTGGCCCAGGAGCCCAACGAGGTCAACCGGTTCGGCTGGGTGGTCGAGATCGACCCGCTCGACCCGGACTCCACGCCCGTCAAGCACACCGCGCTCGGCCGCTTCAAGCACGAGGGCGCCAACGTGATCATCGCCCGCGACGGTCGCGTGGTCGCGTACATGGGCGACGACGAGCGCTTCGACTACATGTACAAGTTCGTCTCCGACGGGCGCTACAAGCCGGGCAACAGCCGTCACGCCCGCGAGCACAACAAGAAGCTGCTCGACCAGGGCACGCTGTACGTCGCGAAGTTCACCGGCGACAGCCCGGCCGCCGAGATCGACGGCTCCGGCAGGCTCCCGGCCGACGGCGAGTTCGACGGCTCGGGCCAGTGGATCCCGCTCGCGTCCGGCAACCGGTCGTTCGTCGACGGCTTCACCGCCGAGGAGGTCTACGTCTTCACCCGGCAGGCCGCCGACAAGGTGGGCGCCACCAAGATGGACCGCCCCGAGGACGTGGAGCCGAACCCGCGCAACCGGCGCATCTACGCCGCGCTCACCAACAACACCGACCGCGGCAAGGCCGGCAAGGAGGGCGCGACCGAGATCAACCCGCGCGTCAACAACAAGCACGGCCACGTGCTGGAGATCGAGGAGCGCCGCGGCGACAACACCGCGCTCGCCTTCTCCTGGAAGCTGCTGCTCGTGTGCGGCGACCCGAACTCGCCCGACACGTACTTCGGCGGCTACGACAAGTCCCAGGTGTCGCCCATCTCGTGCCCGGACAACGTGGCGTTCGACAGCCGGGGCAACCTGTGGATCTCCACCGACGGCAACGCGCTGAAGTCCAACGACGGCCTGTTCGCCGTCCCGGTCGAGGGCCGCTACCGGGGCCGGGTGAAGCAGTTCCTCACCGTGCCGAAGGGCGCGGAGACCTGCGGCCCGGTGGTGCAGGACGACTTCGTGCTGGTCAGCGTCCAGCACCCGGGCGAGGTCGACGGCGCGTCCGCGAACAACCCGCTGTCGCACTGGCCGGACGGCGGCACGAGCCAGCCGCGCCCGGCCGTCGTGGTGGCGTGGAAGAAGGACAAGGGCCGCATCTGCGGCTGACCCGAGGGGGGAGCCGGGCGGTCGAGTGCCGCCCGGCTCTCACCGCTCGCGGGCCCGCCAGGCGGTCACCAGCCGGAACACGGCCCGCGCGCAGTGCTCGGCGAACGGCAGCGCGACCGGCCGTTCGCCGGCCACCCCGGCGCACACGTGCAGCTCGTCGCTCGACCCGTCCAGCACCAGCGTGTCCGGCAGGCCGTGCGCGTCCTCGACCACACCGGCGGTGAACACGGTGATGTCCGTGACGCGTGCCCGCTCGGCCACCGCCTCCGCCCGTGCCCGCAGCCGGTCCACGCGGTCACCGGACCCGGCGTGGTGGTCGTCGCCCAGCAGCAACCCGTGCGGGCTCAGCGTCGCGAACACCGGCGTGGTCGGCACCAGCCGCCACCGCCGCCGGAGCACGCCGCCGGTCGCGGTGTACCGGCCCACCGGCACGTCGGCCAGGACAGCCGCCACACCCGGCAGCGACCACCCGTCCGGGCGGTCTTGGGGCACGTGCTCGGCACGCAGGCGGGCGACGGCCTCCGGCACGACCTCCGCCACGCGCGTCAGCACGCGGTGGACGTGGTCGAGGGGTTCGGGCCGGGCCGGCGTCACGACGTGCCGCGCCTCGGCACGGGCCTGGTCGAAGTAGCGGTCGAAATCGGACATCGCCAACACCTCACCCACACGACGAGGTCGGAGCCACCATCTTAAGGTCCGTGTCATGACCGATCGACCCGTCGCACTGATCACGGGCGCATCGCGGGGCATCGGCCTCGCCACCGCGCGCCTCCTCGCGCCCACCCACGACGTGCTGCTCGGCGGCCGGGACGCGGCGGCGCTCGCCGCGGCCGACGTGCCCGGCGCGCGGCCGTTCGCGGTGGAGCTGACCGACGACGCCGCGCTCGCCGAGGCGGTGCGCGGGCTGGACCGGCTGGACGTGCTGGTGCACAGCGCGGGCGTCGCGGACCTCGGCCGGCTCGCCGACACACCGGCCGCCGCCTGGCGACGCGCGTTCGACGTGAACCTGGTGGCGGTGGCCGAGCTGACCCGGCTGGCGCTGCCGCTGCTGCGGCGGGCCGGCGGGCACGTGGTGCTGATCAACTCCGGCGCCGGCCTGCGGGCCAACCCCGACTGGGGCGTCTACGCGGCGACCAAGTTCGCGCTGCGCGCCTTCGGCGACGTGCTGCGCGCCGAGGAGCCCGCCCTGCGCGTCACGTCCGTGCACCCCGGCCGCACGGCCACCGACATGCAGCGCGGTGTCCGCGCGCAGGAGTCCGGCGAGTACGAGCCGGAGCGGTACCTGACCCCCGAGTCGGTGGCGCGGGCCGTCCTCGCCGCCGTGCAGGCCGACGAGGACGCGCACGTCACCGACGTCGTGGTCCGGCCGCGGGAGCGTTAACGCAGCCGGCGGGCCACCGCCGCGACACCCGCCTGGGCCTCCCGCCGGTCCACGCGGGTGGTCTCGCCGTCCGCCACGACGTGCTCGCCCGCGACCCACACGTCGGTGACGCGCCGCGTGCCGGTGGCCCACACCAGGTTCGCCAGGAGCTGGTCGTCGGGTGCGTCCAGTCCGGTCGCGAACGCCGGGTCGTCCACGCCGACGTGCACGACGTCGCCCCACCGACCGGGCTCCAGCGCGCCGAGGTCGTCGCGGCCCAGCGCCGCCGCGCCGCCGCGGGTGGCCAGCAGCAGCGCGTCGGCCGCGCGGACGGCGGTGGCGTCCATGGTGGAGACGCGGGCCAGCAACGCCGCCAGCCGGGCCTCCTCGAACAGGTCCAGGTCGTCGTTGGACGCGGGACCGTCCGTGCCCAGCCCGATGGGCACGCCCGCGTCCAGGTACGCCCGCAGCGGCGCGATGCCCGACGCCAGCTTGGTGTTGGAGCCGGGGCAGTGCGCCACGCCGACCCGGTGCCGGGCGTACACGTCGATGTCCTCCGGCGACAGGTGCACGGAGTGCGCGGACAGCACCCGGCCACCCAGCACACCCGCCCGCTCCAGCAGCTTGGGCACCGAGCCGTGCTCCGCGCGCTGCTGCTCGTCCTCCTCGGGCGACTCGGCGACGTGCAGCTGGACCAGCGCGCCCCGGTCCCGCGCCGCGCCCGCGATCTCGGCCAGGGCCTCCGGCGAGAGCAGGTACGCCGAGTGCGGCCCGTAGGACAGCTCGACCCGCTCGTGCGGCCCGAACCGGAGGCCGTCCGCGTCGATCCAGCGGGTGATCTCCTCGGTCATCGGCCGCCACGGCATACCCGGCAGGTCCATGATCGCCGCGCCGAACACCACGCGGGAACCGGCACGCAGCACGGCGTCGGCCAGCTCCGGGCCGTGGAAGTACATCTCGGCGCTGGTGGTCACGCCGTTGCGCAGCATCTCGACCGCGCCGAGCAGCATCCCCGCGCCGATGTCGGCCGGGACCATCCGCGCCTCGGCCGGCCACATCGCCTCACGCAGCCAGCGCAGCAGCGGCAGGTCGCCGCCGAGGCCGCGCAGGACCACCATCGGGCTGTGGGCGTGCGCGTTCACCAGGCCCGGCAGCAGGATGCCGGTCAGCTCGCGGACCTCGCCGTCGAACGCGGGCGCGTCGGCGGCCGGCCCGACGTGCGCGACGCGGCCGTCCACGACGTCGACGACCGCGTCCCGCAGCACGGTGCAGGACGGGTCGCAGGGCAGGACAACGGGGGCGTGCAGGCGCAAGGACATGCCGCGATCCTGCCGCACGAGCCGTCAGCGCTCGCCCAGCGGTAGTTCGGCGCGGACCTCCCAGCCACCCGCGGGTCGGCGGCCCGCGGTGAACGTGCCGCCCAGCAGCTCCACCCGCTCGCGCATCCCGACCAGGCCGAACCCGCCCGACCCGCCGACCGGCGCGGCCTTCGGCGGTCGACCGTCGTCGGCGACCACGACCCGCACGGATTCCGCCACCACCGCCACCGAGACGTCCACGGCGGACACGCCCTCGGCGTGCTTGCGCGCGTTGGTCAGGGACTCCTGCACCAGCCGCAGCACCGAGCGGCCCAGCGCGGGCGGCACGCCGGTCGGCAGGTCCAGGTGCAGCCGCACCGGCTGGCCGGACTGCGCGACCACCTGCCGCACGTCGTCCGCCAGGTCGCTGGTCGCGGCGGGCGCGTCGGTCTCCGAGCCGCGCAGCGTGCCGACCAGGCGGCGCATCGCGGTCAACGCCTCGTTGCCGCTGCGGGCGATCACCGGCAGCACCTCCTGCGCCGCGCCCGGCACGGCCTGCGCCGCCTGCGCGTGCACCACTATCCCGGTCACGTAGTGCGCCACCACGTCGTGCAGCTCGCGTGCCAGCGCCATCCGCTCGGCGTGCTGCGCCGCGGCGACCTCCGAGCGCACCAGCGTGGCCCGCTCCCGGTCCCGGGCGCGGAAGTACAGGCCGGTGCCGACGGACAGCACCAGCAGCACCGCGCCGCCGAACAGCTGCTGCCCGAGCGACGGCCCGGCGTAGTTCAGGTCCGCGTAGTACCGCTCCCAGTAGGAGGGCCGGATGAGCTGCGTGACACCGGCCGCACCCACCAGGATCGTCGCGCCGAGCACCGCGCGCCACACCGGTGCCTGCCGCACCACGACCGCCACCAACGCCATCACGGCCGCGCCTTCGGACAGCGTCAACCCGGACACCAGGGGTACCGTCGGTGCTTCGTCCACGAGTCGCAGCAGGGCCGACCCGGCGAGCAGGGCGGTCGCCGCGCACAGGGCCGCGTCGAACGGGCGGCGCGGCGCGAGCACCGCGAGGCCGGCCAGCACCAGCGCGCCGGGCAGCTGCCACCACTGGATGACGGCGAGCGCCTCCGTGCCGATGAAGAAGAGCAGGGCGCACGCCAGCGGCCACTGGCGGCGCGCGAGGGTCCGCCAGCCGAGGTTAGTGCTCTCCACGGGACGTCACGGTATGTCCTCGCGGCCGGTGCCCGCGTCCGACCGGGGTCGCGCGGGTCGTCATCCGGGGGACTGACCCGAACGCCTCGGAAAATACCCCGCCGGCCGATGCCGAATGAGCTTTGAGGGGGTGACTCTGGAGTTGTGCTCGGGGAACGGAGGAACGTGATGTTGGGTTCGTTGGTGACATGGGCGGGCGTCGTGCTCGGCCTGTTGGTGCTGGTCCTGATGGCGCTCGCGGGTGTGCTGGTCGATTCCCAGCGTTGACCGGGGCGCCCCGGGAGGATGTCGCGAGGGGCCTCGCGAGGTGTGTCGCGACGGTGACCCGGAATGCGGCCGGTGGTTTCGGCGGAATACACCGCCAACCACGCGGACCGCGCCCGGTGGGGGTGGAGCGCGGCCTGGCGGCGTGACCGGAACCACGGCGAGGACCCGCCGAGCCGGCAGCCCCCAACTTTCAGGAAGCCTGCCTGATAGCCGCCGGCTCCCGTAACTTTCAGGAAGCCTGCCTGATAGATAGCGGTCGCCGCGCCCGGCGGCACCTCGCCCGGCGGCACCCCGACCCGCTCGGCCGCGCGCCCGCTCGGCCGTCCGTCGCCTCAGCCGTCTGTCGCCGCGCCCGGCGGCACTTCGCCAGGTGACGCCGCGTCCGCCGCCGCGTCCGACGCCTCACCCGGCGACACCTCAACCCGCTCGAACACGAGGTCGTGGCTGATCCGGCCCTCCTCGACCGCCCGCTGCTCGAACTTCGTCACCGGCCGCCAGTCGGGCCGCGGCGCCCACTTCTCGTGGCGGTTGCGCAACAGCGGTTCCGCCGAGCAGACCTCCAGCATCTGCTCCGCGTACTGCTCCCAGTCCGTGGCCATGTGCAGCGTGCCGCCCGTCCGCAGCCGCGAAGCGACCAGTCGCACGAAGTCCGGCTGCACGAGCCGCCGCTTGTGGTGCTTCTTCTTGGGCCACGGGTCGGGGAAGAAGATCCGCACACCGGCCAACGAGCCGGGCGCGACGTGCTCGGTCAACAAATCCACGGCGTCACCGCGCAACACGCGCAGGTTCGTCGCCTCCAACGCCTCGGCACGCATCAGCAACTGCGCCAGACCGGGCTTGTAGACCTCGACGGCCACGTAGTTCAGCTCGGGCGCGGCGGCGACCAGGCGTGCCGTGGTCTCACCCATGCCGGACCCGATCTCCAGCAGCACGGGCGCGTCCCGCTCGAACCAGCCCGCGAAGTCCACGGGACCGGCCGGGAGCGCCTTGACCTCGCGGCCCAAGCGCTCCCAGTGGCGGTCCCACGCCCGCTGCTGCCCGACGGTCATCCGCTCACCGCGTTGCACGTAGCTGACGATGGAGCGGTGGTGCGGCGGGCGTTGGCTGGACGTCATCACAGGCGCACAGCCTAAGCGGTCGGCCGGGTGGCGCCGTCAGCCGATGCGCTCCAGGTCGTCGATCCGCTCACGCAGCTCGGCGGTGGTGAGCGGGACCGGTTGACGGGGGCCGGGGCCCCGGTGCGCGGGGATCAGGTCCACCCAACCGGGGTGCCGGTCGGTGAACTGCACGGTGGTCGGCTCGGCGGGGCCGTACACGCCGCTCTCCGACGGCACGAACTCCCAGTAGCCGACCTCGCCGTCGGCGGCCCAGGGCACGAACACCCAGCCGGGTCGCGCGACCAGCAGCGCGGTGACCTCGTCCTCCACCGCGAAGCCCGCCGCGCGGGAGGGCAGCTCACCGCGGTCGAGCGCGCGGAGCCACCAGGGCGCGGGCGCGTCGCCGCCGACGGCCCGGTAGAGCACGAGCACCTGCTGCTCGTCGGCCCGGTGGATCCAGGCTCGACGGCTCTGCGCGGGCGTGGCGGCGATGCCGACGCCGCCGCCCGCGGGTTCGATGGCGTGGGACCATTCCAGCGCCATCATCGGTTCGACGCGAAGGGCGTGATCGCGTTGCCGGGGCAGTTCCTTCGACTCGGACGCCGAGGAGCCGGCGTTCAGGTCCGGATCGAGCACCGTCACGGGTTCACCTCCGGGGGGTTCCTGGACGGGGGTTCTCCAAATTCGTGTGCGACTTGTTGCCGCCTCACGATTCGGTGCTTTCCAGCTGACCAGGTCCAGCCGGCCCGGTCAGGTCGCTGTGCCGGAGTTCACGTGGCCTTGACGAAGGTCTTACTCCGATTGCCGCGCGCCGCGCCAGTGGAACATCAAAATACTTGAACAATTGTGACCTCGACCACAAGGGGGGAATTAGGGGGATGGGCGGACGGGGGATCGCGGTCGTCGTGGCCGCGCTTTTGCTGGCCGGCGTGACGCCCGGCGCGGCACTCGCCCAGACGATCCAGGAGCAGCAGTGGCACCTGGGCGCGTTGGGCGTGGGCCGTGCGCACGAACTCGCGACGGGCGAGGGCGTGGTGGTGGCCGTGGTCGACTCCGGTGTCGACGACACCGGCCCTGACCTGGCCGGAGCGGTGTTGCCGGGCACCGGGTTCGCGAACGCGCGGGGCACCGACGGCACCGAGGACGCGGACGGCCACGGCACCGCCATGGCCGCGTTGATCGCCGGCCGGGGCGTGGCGGGCGGCGCGCTCGGCATCGCGCCCGGCGCGCGGGTGCTGCCCGTTTCCCTCGGTTCCGAGGACGGTCGGTTCAGCATGGGCGCGGTGGCCGCCGGGATTACCTGGGCGGTGGACCAGGGCGCCGACGTGATCAACCTGTCGCTCACTTCGGCCGCCACGCTCACTCCTGATCTGTTGCGTGCCGTCAACTACGCATTCGAGCACGACATCGTCGTGGTCGCCGGGACGGGGAATGCGGGAGAACACCACGTCGGCGCGCCCGCGAACATCCGCGGGGTGATCGCGGTGTCCGGGACCGAACAGGGGAATGCCCTTTGGTCTTCCTCGAATACCGGACCGGAGACGGTGCTCGCCGCACCCGCGCGGGAGATCGTGACCGCCGTGCCGGTCGCCGTGTCGGCCACCGGGTACGCGGCGGTCGACGGCACGTCCGCGGCCACCGCCCTGGTGTCCGGCGTGGCGGCCCTGGTCCGCTCCCGCCACCCCGGCCTGGACGCCGGGAACGTGGTGCACCGGCTGATCGCCACGGCCACCGACCTCGGCCCGCCCGGCGTCGACGACACCTCCGGCTACGGCCAGGTCGACCCGGTCGCGGCGCTCACCGCCGACCTGCCCGCCGTGGACCGCAACCCGCTCGCGCCACCGCCGCTCCCGACCACCACGCCGCCACCACCGGCGGACGACACCCGCGCCGCGCCACCCGGACCGGACGCGTCCGGCGACACGCGCACGGCCGTCGCACTGGGTGGGCTGCTGCTGGTGGCCGCCGCCGTCACGGCCGTGGCCGTGCCGCTGGGCCGACGCCGCCGCACCGAACCGCGGGTCACCGAGCTGCCACCGCCGGGCGACGACTTCTGGCGGCCGCGCTAGTCGTGCGCGTGGTACTCCACGGACTCCTTGGTGAGCTGCATGAACGCCTCCTCCAGCGATCCCAGCTGGGGGCTCAGCTCGTGCAGCGTGATGCCGTGCCGGGCGGCCAGCTCGCCGATCGCGGACGCCTCGACGCCGTGCACGACCAGCGCCGCGTCGGTGGCGCTCTCGCTCACCCGGCCGTGCTCGGCGAGCAGTTCCCGCAGCCGGTCGAGCTGCGGCGAGCGCACCTTCACGGTGTCCTCGGCGGCGTCCTCGATGAACTGCCGCGTGCTGGTCTGCGCGATCAGCCTGCCGCGGCCGATGACGATCAGGTCCTGCGCGGTCTGCGCCATCTCCGACAGCAGGTGGCTGGACACGAAGACGGTGCGGCCCTCGTCGGCCAGCCGGTGCATGAACTGGCGGATCCAGAGGATGCCCTCCGGGTCCAGGCCGTTGACCGGCTCGTCGAACAACAGCACGTCCGGGTCGCCGAGCAGGGTGCCCGCGATGCCCAGGCGCTGCGACATGCCGAGCGAGAACCCGCCCGCGCGGCGCTTGGCGACCCGGGTGAGGCCCACCAGGTCGAGCACCTCGTCCACGCGCCGGTCCGGGATGCCGTTGGAGCGGGCGAGCCACTGGAGGTGGGCGCGGGCGGAGCGGTTGGGGTGCACCCACTTGGCGTCGAGCAACGCGCCGACCCGGTCCAGCGGGCGGTGCAGGTCGAGGTAGTTCTTGCCGTCGATCAACACCGTGCCCGACGTCGGCCGGTCGAGGCCGAGGATCATCCGCATGGTGGTCGACTTGCCCGCGCCGTTCGGGCCGAGGAACCCGGTCACGCGGCCCGGCGAGACCGTGAACGACAGGTCTTCCACGGCCTTCGTCGCGCCGTAGTGCTTGGTCAGTCCGGTCGCTTCGATCATGACTGCTCCTGTCCGATCCGACGTACCCGAACGTAGCCGACGGGGACCCGGGCCACCTCCCCCGTGAGATGGCCCGGGCCCCCGTGTCGCCCGGAGCGGCCGGCCCCGATTCCGGCCGCTCCGGAACGTGCTCCCCCCCGGCTCTCAGGCGTCCCGCTTCTTCACCACGACCAGCGAGATGATGAACACGGCGAGCGAGATGGCCGCGAAGTACCCGAACGAACCCCACGGCGACAGCTCGCCGACGACGGGCGGGCCCGCGCCGTCCGGCATACCGCTGGCGTCCGGGTCGCCGAAGATGAACTTGCTCGCCACGGTGAACGGCATCCACTTCTGGATGTCGTCACCGATGTTCGGGATGAGGCCGACGACGCTCTCCAGCACCAGCGCGAACACCAGCACGATGGACACCGCGCCCGCGGTCTGGCGGACCAGCGCGCCGACGCCGAGCGCCAGGACCGCGCCCGCCGCGTACACCAGGCCGACGCCCGCGACGTGCCGCCAGTCGTTCGCGGTGGTCAGCGCGAGCTGCGAGTTGTCGTCCGCGAGCAGCCAGCTCGCGGCCCACGAGCCGAACCCGACGGCCTCGCCGACCAGGCCGGCCAGCAACGCCACCACGACCGCCTTCGCGATCAGCGGCGAGACGCGGTCGGGCACCGCGAGGAACGTGGCCTTGATCGTCCCGAACCGGTACTCGGTGGTGACCGCCAGGGCGGCCATCACCATGATCACGTACAGGCCGAACGTGTGCGTGTAGACGGCGCCGAGCACCGGCATCGGGGCGTTGTTCCAGTTCGCCGCGATGACCGCCGTCAGGCCGATGGTCAGGAAGAGCGCGAGCAACATGCACCACCACGGCGAGCGGGTGGTGAAGAGCTTGATCCGTTCGACTGCGAGCAGCGTCATGTCACTTTCCCGTCTCGGCCGCGTGGTACTCGACAGAATCGCCGGTGAGCTGCATGAACGCCTCTTCGAGCGAACCGCGCTGCGGGCTCAGCTCGTGCAGCACCACGCCGGCGGACGCCGCGATGTCACCGATCTGGTCACTCGTGGCACCCGAGACGGTGAGCGACGTGTCGGTGTCCTCGCGGACCGTGAAGCCCTTGTCGACCAGCAACGCGCCCAGCTTGTCGGCGTGCGGGCTGCGCACCCGGACGGTGTTCTCGGTCGACCGCTCCACGAACTCGGTGGTGGAGGACTGGGAGATCAGCCGTCCCCGGCCGATGACCACCAGGTCGGTGGCGGTGAGGGCCATCTCGGACAGCAGGTGGCTGGACACCAGCACGGTGCGCCCCTCGGCGGCGAGGCCCTGCATGAACTGGCGGATCCAGAGGATGCCCTCCGGGTCCAGGCCGTTGACCGGCTCGTCGAACAACAACACCTTGGGGTCGCCCAGCAACGCGCCCGCGATGCCCAGGCGCTGCGACATGCCGAGCGAGAACCCGCCCGCGCGGCGCTTGGCGACCTTGGTCAGGCCGACCAGGTCGAGCACCTCGTCCACGCGGCGGGACGGCAGCCCGTTGGTCTTGGCCAGCCACTGGAGGTGGGCCTTCGCGGAGCGGTTCGGGTGGACCCACTTGGCGTCGAGCAACGCGCCCACGGTGCGCAGCGGGCGGTCGAGCGAGCCGTACGGCTTGCCGTCGATCAGCACCTTGCCCGACGACGGCCGGTCGAGGCCGAGGATCATCCGCATGGTGGTCGACTTGCCCGCGCCGTTCGGGCCGAGGAACCCGGTGACGCGGCCCGGCGCGACGGTGAACGACAGGTTGTCCACCGCCACCGTGTTCCCGTAGCGCTTGGTGAGGCCGATCGCCTCGATCATGGTTTCTCCCCTGGACGGCACATCCCCCGATCTCGGCGCTCACTCTGCCGGTCGCCAGGGGTCGACCACATCGTTCTGTAGTTGTCTTGTCCGTGCGACTTCAGTCTTATCGTGGCTGATACCTCGGTTGCCGTAATCCGTGATCACCCTGAGTCGCACCCTTAGGCCGTGCCCGGGGACCCCCGAGGTGCCGCGGGTCCTACGGTGGCGGCATGGCCAACACCGACGCGCCGGAGAACTGGTGGCGCGAGTTCGTCACCGCCACCCCGCCCCGGACCGGCAAGCTCGCCGTCGTGCGCAAGGACGGCTCGCCGCACGTCTCGCCCGTGTGGCTCGACCTGGACGGCAGCACCGTCGTCTTCACCACCCACCTGGACTCGGTCAAGGGCCGGTCGATCACCCGCGACGGCCGGATCTCGCTGTGCCTGGACGACGAACGGCCCCCGTTCGCGTTCGTCACGATCACCGGTCGCGCGGAAGTCGACGACGACCCCGAGCAGGTCCGCTACTGGGCGGGCCGCATCGGCGGCCGGTACATGGGCGCGGCGCGGGCCAACGAGTACGCCGAGCGCAACGGCGGTCCCGGTGAGGTCGTGGTCCGGGTCCGGGACGCGCGGGTCGTGGCGAAGGAGGGCGTCGCCGAGTAGTCAGGCGGCGAAGTACCGGTCCAGCACGGCCGCCGCGCCGTCCTCCAGCACGGTCCCGGTCACGGCGTCCGCGGCGGCACGCACGGTGGCGGGCGCCTGGCCCATCGCGACGCCGTGCGCCGCCCACCGGAGCATTTCCACGTCGTTGTGCCCGTCGCCGACGGCGAGCGTGTTCCGCGCGGCCACCCCGAGCCGCTGCCGCAGGTCCTCCAGCGCGGAGCCCTTGGTGACGCCCGCCGGCACCGCGGTCACCCACGGCTCGCGGTTGTCGACGGTCCACGCGACGCCGGGCAGCTCGACGTCGGCCATGCGCAGCCGGACCTCGTCCGGCGTGCGGTCGATCCACCGCATGACCAGCCGCGAGGTGGGCTCGGCGGTCAGCTCGGCGAGCGGCACCTCGCGCACCACGCCCCACAGGTCGCCGTCCGGGAACCGGCCGTGGGCCAGGTTGCCGTGCCCGGTGACCTCGGTGGCGAACACCGCGCCGGGGAACAGCTCGCGCAGCGCGGCGACGGTCGGCGCGGGGTCGAACTCCAGCTTGCGGACGACCGCGCGGGTAGCGGTGTCCCACCAGACCGCGCCGTTGGAGCAGATGGCGGTGGTGTCGCGCAGCCCCAGGTCGTCCACGACGGGGCGGGTGCCGATCAGGCTGCGACCGGTGGACAGGACCACGTGCGCGCCGTCCGCGACGGCCCGGCCGATGGCCGCGCGCACGGCCGGGGCCACCTCCTCGTGACCCTCCCGGGTGATGGTGCCGTCGATGTCCAGGGCGACGAGGCGTGGTCTCCAGTTCACTGGTCTCACCCTAATGGACGACATTAATGAACCATGGTTCAATAACCACGTGGCACGACCGAAGAGCATCACCGACGAGCGCCTGCTCGCCGCCGCGGCGGCGGTCATCGGCCGCCGGGGACCCGGGTTCACGGTCGCGGAGGTGGCCGCCGAAGCCGGTGCGTCGGTGGGCACGGTGGCCCAGCGGTTCGGCTCCAAGAACGGCCTCCTCCAGGCGTTGACCAGGCAGGAGACCACGCACATCGAGCACCGGATGCGGGCCGCCGCCGAGGGGCTGGAGCCGTTCGCCGGCCTGCGCGCGGCGCTGCTGACCTGGTTCGCGGACCTCACCGACCCGGTCGAGGCGGGCAACCACCTCGCCCAGCTCGGCGTGGACCTGATCGACCCGGACCTGCGCGCCCTGCTCGCCGACCTGCACGAGGCCACCGGGCGCGTGGTGCTCGACCTGGTCCGGCGCGCGCCGCTGCCGCGCGCGCCGGGACCGGAACGCGCGGCGCGGGTGCTCACGTCGCTGCTCTTCGGCGTGTCGATGGACTGGTCGGTCCGGCCGCGCGGCGAGCTGGCGGACCGGCTGGCCCAGGACGTGGACGCCGTGCTGGACGCGTGGAAGGGGAACTGAATGTCGTTGCGGGGCAAGGTGGCCGCGGTCACGGGTGCGACCAGGGGTGCGGGTCGGGCCATCGCGGTGGAGCTGGGTGCGGCGGGCGCGACCGTGTTCGTCGGCGGCCGGTCGACGCGGGCGGGGAGGTCGCCGATCGGCAGGCCGGAGACCATCGAGGAGACCGCCGAGCTGGTCGACGCGGCGGGCGGCCGGGGCATCCCGGTGCGGTGTGATTTCACCGTGCCCGCCGACGTGGACGCGTTCCGGGCGCGCATCGAGGCCGAGGCGGACGGGCGGCTGGACGTCCTGGTGGACGACGTGTGGGGTGGTGAGTCGGACGTCGAGTTCGTCCCGTTCTGGGAGCAGGACCTGGAGAAGCAGCTCCGGATGTGGCGGAACAGCGTGCAGGCGCACCTGGTGGCGTTGCACCGGCTGGTCCCGCTGCTGATCGCGCGGCCCGGCGGGTTGCTGGTCGAGGTGACCGACGGCGACGAAGAGACGCCGTACTCGGGGATGCTCGCCTACGACGCGGTGAAGGCCACCATCCGGCGGTTCGGCCAGGTGCTCGCCCAGGACCTGGGCAAGCACGGCGCCACGTCGGTCGCCGTCACGCCCGGCTTCCTGCGGTCCGAGCAGATGCTGGAGCACTTCGGCGTGACCGAGGAGAACTGGCGCGACGCGATCGCGCGGGAACCGCACTACGCGATGTCCGAGACGCCCCGGTACGTCGGTCGCGCGGTGGCGGCGCTCGCGGCGGACCCGGACCGGAACCGGTTCACCGGCCGGTCGCTCGCGTCGTGGACGCTCATGCGGGAGTACGGGTTCACCGACGTGGACGGCTCGCGGCCGGACTGGGGCCGCTACTACGCGGACGTCGTGCGGCCCGAGGTCGACCCGACCACCGTGGACGTCGCCCGGTACCGGTGACGCCCGCCGGCCCGGCGATCAGACGTCGCCGGGCCGGACCAGGCCGGTCTCGTAGGCGAGCACCACGGCCTGCACCCGGTCCCGCAGGTCCAGCTTGGCCAGGATGCGCCCGACGTGCGTCTTCACCGTCGCCTCGGACAGGAACAGCTTGCGCGCGATCTCCGTGTTCGACAGGCCCTTGGCGATCAGCACCAGCACCTCGCGCTCCCGCTCGGTGAGCGCGTCGAGCACGGTCGCGTCCCGCAGCTCGCCGCCGCCGTCGCCGAGGAACCGGCTCAGCAGCCGCTTGGTCACCGACGGCGACACGACCGCGTCCCCGGACGCCACCGCGCGCAGCGCCGACACCAGGTCGCCCGGCGGCGTGTCCTTCAGCAGGAACCCGGACGCGCCGTTGCGCAACGCGGACAGCGCGTACTCGTCCATGTCGAAGGTGGTCATCACCAGGACCTTCGCCGTGCCCTCCGCGGTGATCCGCTTGGTCGCCTCGACCCCGTCCAGTACCGGCATCCGGACGTCCATCAACACCACGTCGGGCCGCAGCGAGGCGGCCATGTGCACGGCGTCCAGGCCGTCACCGGCCTCGCCCACCACGTCGACGTCCTCCTGGGCGCCGAGCACCATCCGGAAACCCATCCGCATGAGTTCCTGGTCGTCCACCAACAGCACTCGGATCACACAACCACCCTATGACGGCGCCAGCGGCAGCACGGCCCGGACCCGCCAGCCGCCGCCCGGGTTCGGCCCGGCCTCCAGCGACCCGCCCAGCACGCCCGCCCGCTCGCGCATCCCGATCAACCCGTTGCCGCCGGACACCGCCACCAGGTCGTGCGGCGTGCCGAAACCGTCGTCGGCGATCTCCAGCTCCACCCGGTCGTCGAGCCGTGCGATCCGCACGGTGGCCGACGCACCCGAGCCCGCGTGCTTGAGCGTGTTGGTCAACGCCTCCTGCACGATCCGGTAGACGCCGAGCCCGAGCCCCGCGGGCAGGGCGTCGAGCGACCCCGACGTCTCCAGCCGCACCGGCAGCCCCGCGGTACGCAGGTTCTCGGTCAGCTCCGCCAGGTCGGCCGCGCCCGGCTGCGGCGCCCACTGGGTGCCCGACTGGTCCTCCGACCGCAGCACGCCGAGCAGCCGCCGCAGCTCGGTCAACGCCTGCCGGCCGGTGTCCGCGATGGTCCGCACGGCCGCCTCGGCGAGTTCCGGGTTCGACCGGATCGCGTACCCCGCGCCGTCGGCCTGCACGACCATCACCGACACCGCGTGCGCCACCACGTCGTGCAGCTCGCGCGCGATGCGCGACCGCTCCTCGCCGACCGCGATCCGCGCCTGCTGGTCGCGCTCGGTCTCCAGCAGCTTGAGCCGCTGCTCCAGCTCCGAGTGGTAGGCGCGGCGCGCGCCGACGAACTCGCCGAGCGCCCAGCTGAACCCGAAGATGACCGCGATGACGAACACGAAGAACACGGACTCCGTGGTCGCCTGTATGCGCCACGCGGCCCACACCACCGTGCCGAGGGCCAGCCAGCCCGCGTAGACCATCGCGGGCCGCCTGCCGACGAACGCCACCATCGTGTAGAGGGCCACGGCCAGCGCGAAGTCCGCCGGCCGCAGGGGGTAGCCGCCGTCGAGGCCGCCGTGCGTGAAGAGCTGGATGACACCGGCGCCGAGGATCGTGTAGCTGCTGGCCCGGGGGTACTTGCGGCGGAACACCACCGGCACGACCAGCAGCATCCCGACGAAGAACAGCGTCGAGGCACGCACCATGTCCGTCGCGGCGACCATCGCCAGCAGGTCGAACATCGCGAGGAACCCGGCGATCAGGGAATCCCCGAACACCGGGTGCGCTCGCATCCAGAGGCTCAGCCGACGCACGCGACCAGGCTATTCAGCGTGCTGCCCGAGCGCGTCGCGCCAGGGGTTGACCTCGCCTAGTTCTCCAGGGGGATGACGCTGGTTCACCTGGTCGTCTTGATCTGCGGCGGATCGGTCTCGGCCGGTCGCACCGGCTCGACGCGCGGCGACTGCGACGGCACGTGGTGCTCCTCCTCGAACTGCTGGTGCTCCCGCGCCATCTCGTCCGCGTACTGCTGCTGGATCTGCCGGTCCCGGATGCGGCCGAGGATCATCATGGTCACCGCGTGCACGAGTGCCAGCAGCAGCAGGACGATGCCGAGCTTGACCACGACGTCCTTCGCCGGGTCGCCGGTGTCCACGGAGATGATCGACACCAGCGCGAGCAGGCCCAGCACCACCAGGTGGAACAACACGGTGGCGAGCGTGGTCATGGACCGGGCCGCCACCGGGTCCCCGTACGCCCGGTTCATGTAGGCCCGGCCGCTGCGGTAGATCAGCTGGCCGTCGATGAGTACCAGTACCACGCCGAGCAGCAGGAATACGGCATATCCCTCTTCCATGACGTGACCTCCCTCTCAGCGCGAGGAATACCCTGCGTGGTCGATCCGCAAACGGCAGGTGGGCCCGGCGTGGCACGATCTCCGCGTGACCGCACCGGCGCAGCAGTGGGCGGGCCCGCTGTCGGCCGCCGTCGCGAACCTGTGCGGCGGGTTGCTGGCGCAGGTGTCGCCGAACACCGCCGCGGGGTTCCAGGAGGTGCTGCGCCGGCTGTCCGCGCCGCTCCAGGTCGCCGTGGCCGGGCGCATCAAGTCGGGCAAGTCGACCTTGGTCAACGCGTTGATCGGCCGCCGCGTCGCGCCCACCGACGTGGGCGAGTGCACCCGCCTGGTCACCCGCTTCCAGTACGGCACGGTGGACCGCGTCGAGGTGGTGTTCACCGACGGCCGCAAGCAGGTGCTGCCCTTCGACTCCACCGGCGGCATACCCGCCGACCTCGGCGTGGCCGTGGACGAGGTGTCCCACGTCGAGGCGTACCTGACCAACGCCGTGCTGCGGGACCTGACCGTGATCGACACACCCGGCCTGGGCTCGCTGGACGCCGCGTCCGTCGCCCGGACCGAGGCGTTGCTCGGCAACGAGCTGGACCCCGTGTCGCGCAGCGCGGTCGCGGGCGCCGAGGCCGTGTTGTACGTGGTGACCCAGGGCGTGCGGCAGGACGACCAGCAGGCGCTGGCCGCGTTCACCGCCGCCACCGCGAGCCGCGAGGCGGGCCCGGTGAACGCGATCGCCGTGCTGAACAAGGCGGACACCATCGCCGCCGAGACCGTCGAGGGCGCGGACGGCGACACGTGGCGTGCGGCGGAACTGCTCGCGCGTCGCCAGGCGCACACCCTCAAGCCGCGGGTGGCCGACGTGGTGCCGGTGATCGGCCTGGTCGCGGAGTCGGTGGAGACCGGCGGGTTCACCTCGGCCGACGCGGACGCGCTGCGCGAGCTGGCCGAGCTGGACGAGGGCACCCGCGAGACCATGCTGATCTCGGCCGACCTGTTCACCACCTGGGACTGCGGCGTGCCGGTCGGCGTGCGCGCCCGGCTGCTGGAGAAGCTCGACCTGTACGGCATCCGCCGCGCGCTCACCGCGCTCGACGCCGAGCCCGCGCTCACGGCCGGCGCGCTGCGCCGCGTGCTGCTCGACGCGTCCGGCCTGGCGGGCGTGCGCGGCAAGCTCAACGCCGTGTTCCGGTCCCGCGCGGACGGCATCAAGGCCGCCGCGGCGCTGGCGTCGGTGACGGCGCTGGCCGCCGCGTCCGGCGACCCGGGCGAGCGGCAACGCGTGCACGACGCGATCGAGGTGCTGCTGGCCAAGCCGGAGGCGCACCAGCTCCGGCTGCTGGAGGCGCTGACGCTGGTGGCCTCGGGCGCGGTGGCGCTGCCGCCGGACCTGGCCGAGGAGGTGCTGCGGTTCGGCGCCTCGCCGGACGTCGCCGACCAGCTCGGCCTGCGCGGCAGGCCGCACCAGGAGCTGGTGGCGCACGCGCTGGAGCGCGCGGGCTGGTGGCGGTCGTTCGCGTCGTTCGGCGCGACACCCGCGCAGAGCCGGGTGGCGCACGTGGTGCACCGGGCGTACTTCCTGATCTGGCAACAACTTCGGGGGCGGCGATGACAGGTGGAACGGAATTCGCGCCGGACGCGTCGGAGCCGGACGTGGAGACCATCGCGAGCGGGTTGCTCGACCAGGCGCTCGCCGAGCGCGGCGCGTTGGTGCGGTTGTGCCTGTACGCGCTGGACCGGGCCCGCAGCTCGGGCGTCGTGGAACGGTTGGAGGAGGGCCTGGCCGGCATCGGCGTGACCGCGTTGCGGCCGGACGGCGAGCGGTTCGACCCGGCCGTGCACGAGGCGGGCGGCACCGTGCCGACCGACGACGTGTCGTTGGACGGCGTGGTCGCGGAGACCGAGGTGGTCGGGTTCGTCGACCGGGGGCGGACGCTGCGCGCGCCGATCGTGACGGTGTACACGGCGCGATGAGCACGTTGCCCCAGCTCGTCCGGCAGACCCGCGAGCGGCTCACCGCGCTGGTCCGCGAGATCGACCCGCGTGCGGCGGCGTTCGTGGCGGAGCGGCGGACGGGTCCGGCGTCCGTGGTGGTTGTCGGCGAGACCAACCGGGGCAAGAGTTCCCTCGTGAACGCGTTGCTCGCCACGCCGGGCCTGTCGCCGGTCGACGCCGAGGTGGCCACCGCCACGTACCTGGTGTTCCGGCACGGACCGGAGTGGTCGGCACGTGCCTGCTACGCGGGTTCGGTGTCGCCGGTGCCGTTCGACCGGTCGGAGCTGGTGAACTGGGTGTCCGCCGCGCACGACCTGCCGGCCGGCGTCCTGCCGCCGCGGTACGTCGAGGTGGACGCGCCGATCCCGTTGCTGGAGCGGCTTTCCGTGGTCGACACGCCCGGTGTCGGCGGGTTGGAGTCGGTGCACGGCGAGCTGGCGGCGGAGGCGGCGGCCACGGCGACCGCGTTGTTGTTCGTCGTCGACGCGTCCGCGCCGTTCACCCGCGGCGAGCTGGAATTCCTGCGCTCCGTGGGCGAACGCGTCGAGACCGTGGTGTTCGCGTTGACCAAGGTGGACCAGTACCGCGGCTGGCGGACGGTGCTGGAGGCGGACCGGGCGCTGCTGGCCGAGCACGCGCCGCGGTTCGCCGGCGCGACGTTCCACCCGGTGTCGTCGCGGATGTTCGAGCTGGCGTCCCGCGCGCCGAACCCGGACGCGGCGGCGATGTTGCGCGAGCGCTCCGGCGTGGCCGAGTTGCAGTCCGCGTTGCAGGAGCTGGTGGTCGGTCGCGCGGCGATGCTCGGCGAGGCGAACTCGTTGCGCGCCTTGGCGACCGTGCTGGACGAGCTGGTCGCGCGCGGCGAGGCCGACCAGCGGGCGTTGTCGTCCGGCGAGGAGGAGGCCGAGGCGTTGCGCGCCCGGCGGGACGAGCTGAACTCGCAGCGCCGGTCGAGCACGCGCAGCTGGCAGGTGCGGTTGCGCGGCGAGGTGCAGCGGGCGCGGGTCGAGGGCGGCCACGAGGTCAGCCGGCGGATGCGTGATGTCCAGACGTGGTTCCGCTCGGCCATCGACGGCGCGTCCCGGGAGCGGTTGGCGGGCCTGCCGCGTGAGGTCGACGTGGCGTTGCAGGTGGTGTCCGGCCGGATCAGCGCGGGACTCGGTGAGCGGCTGACCCGCGTGGCGGACGCCGCGCTCGCGGATTTGTTCGCGCCGGAGGAGTTGGCCGTGATCCGGGGCCAGTTCGCCCGCGGTGCCACGCCGCCGATCGTGTTGCGCCCGCCGGAGAAGCGCCTGCCGACGGCGGAGGACAAGCTGCTGGTGTTCATGGGCGTGTCCGGCGGTCTGGGCGCGGGCCGGTTGGCCGCGATGCCGTTGGCGGGCCTCGGAGTCGCCGCGTTGAACCCGGTCGTGCTGCCGGTGACCATCGTGCTCGGGTTGGGCGCGGGGTGGTGGATGGCCAGGACGCGCAAGCACTCGGCGGACAAGCAGCACCTCAAGCAGTGGCTGTCGGACGCCATCGCCGACGCGCGGTCCACTGTGGACCAACTGGTCGCGGAGCAGTTGATCGAGGCGGAGCAGCAGTTGTCGCTGGCGCTGGACGAGGCGTTGGGGCGGCGCGTCGAGGCGATCGAGGCCGAGCTGCGCGAGGTCGACCGGGCGTTGCGGATGGAGGCGGGCGAGCGGGCGAAGGCGCTCGGGGCCGTGACCCGGCAGTTGGCGGAGCTGAAGGCGGGGCGCGGCAAGGTGGACGACCTGCTGGGCCGCATCCGCGCCCTGCGCGACCGCTGAGGGTGCTTGACCGGGCAACTACCTGCGTGTTCGAGTCCTGACGAAGGGTGACGTGGGTTCCATAGCGGAACCTAAACGGCATAACGTGAGTCGTACCGGCACCGAAGCGCAGGAAGGTGGGGATCCGGTGTACATCGACGAGACGGGCGCGGCAGACGGCGAGCTGAAGGTCACCGTCGAGGACGAGGAGTACACCGCCGAGGCGACCTACGACCTCGACGGCGACGGCGTCGACGAGAGCGCCGTGGTCGAGACCGACGACGGCGGCCACCTCGCGTTCAGCGACACGGACGGCGACGGCGACGCGGATTTGATGAGCACGTTCGACGAGGACGGCGAACTGGTCGCGCAGGCCAGGTTCGACGAGCGGACCGGTGAGTGGATCGCCGTGTCGCCGTCCGACGACCACACGCGGCAGACCAACGCCAACAGCGGCAAGACCATCACCGTCGACATCGAGGGCGGGCCGGACCAGAACGTCGGCGTGGCCACCGAGGACACCGACGGCGACGGCCGCGCGGACACCGCGGTCGTGAAGGACGACGAGGGCGACACCTGGCTGTTCACCGACGTCGACGGCGACGGGACGGCCGACATCGCCACCGAGATCACCGCCGAAGGTGAGGTGACGGTGTCCAAGCACACCGGTGCCGACGAGTGGACCGAGGTGGAGCACGGGCGGATCGACAGCACGG
The DNA here is from genome assembly GCF_019375475.1 of Saccharothrix obliqua. Classification (GTDB taxonomy): domain Bacteria; phylum Actinomycetota; class Actinomycetes; order Mycobacteriales; family Pseudonocardiaceae; genus Actinosynnema; species Actinosynnema obliqua. The sequence continues at coordinate 24,051 of NZ_JAHXGQ010000001.1, forward strand.
GCAAGTACGTGCCCGAAGCGAAGAACGGCCTGGACAGCGACGAGGTCTGGTCCACCGCGCCCGCGGAGGAACGGGTGATGGTCTCGGGCGTCGTGCGCATCGACTCCGTGACCGGCCAGTGGATCAGCCCGAACTGATCCGGTCGAGTCCTGGTCCGGCCACCGGACCAGGACGGTTCGACCCTCCTAGCGGTCGTTCCGCGTGCCGAGGAACGCCCGCCAGGCTCCGCGGCTGAACGAGAAGACCGCCCCGTGCGGGTCCTTGGAGTCGCGGACCTGGACGGTGTCGTCGGCGCACCGCACCTCGACACACGCATCACTGGTCGCGGCGCTGCGGCTGCTCTTGAACCACCCGGTGTCGCGGGTCATCGCCCGACCCGTGCGAGGAAGGCGGCCCACGCGTCGGGTCGGAAGTCGAACGTCGGTCCGTGGGGGTTCTTGGAGTCGCGGACCCGGACGACGTCGTCGGTGAACCGCAGCTCAACGCACCCGTTGCTGCCACCGGAGCTGCGGCTGCTCTTGAACCACCCGGTGTCGCGGGTCATCGCCCGACTCGTGACAGGAATGCAGCCCATGCGTCGGCGCGGAAGCTGAACGCGGGTCCGTCAGGGTTCTTGGAGTCGCGGACCCGAACGACGTCGTCGGCGAACCGAACTTCAACACACGCGTTGCTGCCACCGGAGCTGCGGCTGCTCTTGAACCACCCGGTGTCGTGCGTCATCGACTCTCCTTGATCCGGTCGACCAGCAGCGCGCGGGTCTCCTCGTGGCTCAACGCCAGCTCTTCGAGCCGCCTGAACAAACGCCGCATCGCTTCGATGTCCTCCGGCTGATCGTAGAAGGTCGCGGGCCCGTGCAGAACCGACGCGAAAGTGACCGGGGTGGCGTGCGGGAAGTCCAGCACCACAAGTCCTCCGCCGAGCGCGGGGTTGTCCGCGGTCCCGTTCGCGATGATCCGGATGGCGAGGTTCGGGTGCCGCTCGGCCAGTTGGAGCAGGTGCAGCACCTGCCCGCGCATCACCGACGCCCCACCGATGACGTGGTCCAGCGCATCCTCGGTGAAGACGACGCTGATCTCCTTGGCATCACCGGCTTCCAGCACCCGCCGCTGGTGCTCCTGCCGGAAGGCGATCCGCTCGCTGGTCTCCTCCTCCGAGTCGGCCCAGTGGATCGAGTTGGACAACGCCATGATCGCGCGGACGTAGTCGGGTGACTGGACGAGTCCGGGCACCACGCCGCACTCGTACCAGTTGATCACCCGCGCCGCGGCCTGGAGTTCGCTCAACCGCTGGAACGGCTCGGGCAGGTTGTCCACGTACGCGCGCCGGGGAGCGCGCCGCCGCGCCGCCGCGCCGAGCGCCAGGACGGTTTCCCGCTCCGGCCCGCGCGCACCGTAGAAGTCGAGCAACTTGACCAGCTCGTCCGGACCGAGGCCGCCCTTGCCGTTCTCGACCTGGCTCAGTCGCCCACCGGTGCGGCCGATGGCTTGCGCCGCCTCGCCCTGCGACCGGTTCGCCCTGGTGCGGAGGCGGGTCAGGGCCAAGCCGAGTTGCAGCCGCTCAATAGTCGGCCGGGCGGTGCCCATTGATCACTCCACTCCATCGGGTTATCGCTCAAGGTCTTCATGAAGTCTAAAGTCTGAGACCTAACGCCCCGTATCCGATCACATACAACCAGGTAGGGAGGCCGGCATGGCGAACGAGGTGCCCGAACGGCGCGAGTGGTTGCTCCGCTGCACGACCGCGCGCGGCGACCTGACGATCTGCTCCATCGAGGTGTCCCGCGGCGTGGTGGAGGTGTTCGGGCCGGACGACAACTTCTACCTCGGCCTCGACGGCGACCTGATCGCGGACTTCGCCACCTCGCTCGCCGAAGCCGCCGCCCGTGCGCGAGCGGATCTCGCCCCGATCGACTAGAGCCACGTCACACCGAATCCGGACATTTCCCGCGCAATATCCGCACCCAGCGATGAGAGCGCTCCCACACCGCAACGCAGTCGTCACCTCACCGTGTGGTGGTCGCCGCACGGCGCCACCCTTGCATTCCCCGAACTAAAGCCCACGTCACACGAGGGGTTTGTGATGATCGGGTGCTGAATCGATTCCAGAATCGGTTTTGTGAGGGAGCCGACAGGACAGGTGTGCGTTACCGGCGATTAACCCGGCTAACCTCCGTCTATCCCATGACCCGCACGCCCCGCACGGGGCGGGCGGAGCTATTCCCCGGAGGCGTCCCACCCGGACAACGGCGTCCACCGTGGGCCGGCGCTCAGCTAGGAGACGAGACGAGATGACGGCAGTGACCATTCCCGGTCTCGACCAGGCACCGACCAACCACGCCCGGCTGCTCTCCTGGGTGCGCGAGGTGGCCGAGCTGACCTGTCCGGACGAGGTCGTCTGGGCGGACGGTTCCCAGGACGAGTGGAACCGGCTCACGGCCAAGCTCGTCGACGCCGGCACCTTCGTGCCGCTCCGCAAGAAACCCAACTCGTTCTGGGCGGCCTCGGACCCCTCCGACGTGGCCCGCGTGGAGGAGCGCACCTTCATCTGCTCCGTGGACGAGGCGGACGCCGGCCCCACGAACAACTGGATGGACCCCGGCGAGATGAAGGGGATCATGACCGACCTGTACCGCGGCTCCATGCGCGGTCGGACGATGTACGTGATCCCGTTCTGCATGGGCCCGCTGGACGCCGAGAAGCCGATGCTGGGCGTTGAGATCACCGACTCCGAGTACGTCGTGGTCTCGATGCACATCATGACCCGCATGGGCACGAAGGCACTCGACCGATTCGGCGCGGACGGCGAGTTCGTCAAGGCGCTGCACTCGCTGGGCGCGCCGCTGGAGCCGGGTCAGGCCGACGTTCCGTGGCCCTGCAACGAAACCAAGTACATCACCCAGTTCCCCGAAGAGCGGACCATCTGGTCTTACGGCTCGGGATACGGCGGCAACGCCCTGCTGGGCAAGAAGTGCTACTCGCTGCGCATCGCCTCGGTGATGGCGCGTGACGAGGGCTGGCTCGCCGAGCACATGCTCATCCTCAAGCTCACCTCGCCGGAGAACAAGAAATACTACATCGCGGCGGCGTTCCCGAGCGCCTGCGGCAAGACCAACCTCGCCATGCTGGAGCCGACCATCCCCGGCTGGAAGGTCGAGACGCTCGGCGACGACATCGCGTGGATGCGCTTCGGCGAGGACGGCCGCCTGTACGCGGTGAACCCGGAGAACGGCTTCTTCGGCGTCGCGCCCGGCACGGACTACCACACCAACCCGAACGCCATGCGCACCATCGAGAAGGGCAACTCCCTCTTCACGAACGTCGCGCTCACCGACGACGGCGACGTGTGGTGGGAGGGCATGGGCGAGCCGCCCGCGCACCTCACCTCGTGGAAGAAGCAGGACTGGACGCCGGACAGCGAGGAGCTGTCCTCGCACCCGAACTCCCGCTACTGCACCCCGATCGCCCAGTGCGACATCAAGGCGCCCGAGTGGGAGGACCCGAAGGGCGTGCCGATCTCGGCGATCTTCTTCGGCGGTCGCCGCGCCACCACGATCCCGCTGATCACCCAGTCCCGCGACTGGCAGCACGGCGTGTTCATGGGCGCGACGCTGTCCAGCGAGACGACCGCCGCCGCCGTCGGCCAGGTCGGCGTGGTGCGTCGCGACCCGATGGCGATGCTGCCGTTCATCGGCTACCACGCCGGTGACTACTTCCAGCACTGGATCGACACCGGCAAGTCCGCCGACGCCGACAAGCTGCCGAAGGTGTTCTACGTCAACTGGTTCCGCCGCGGTGAGGACAAGCGCTTCCTGTGGCCCGGGTTCGGCGAGAACTCGCGCGTGCTGAAGTGGGCCATCGAGCGCATCGAGGGCAAGGCCGCCGCGGTGGAGACGCCGATCGGCCACGTCCCGACCGCCGACGAGCTGGACCTGTCCGGCCTCGACGCGTCGCACGAGGACGTGGCCGCCGCGCTGGCGTTCGACGCCGACGAGTGGCGTGCCGAGATCCCGATGATCGAGGAGTGGTTCGCCAAGATCGGCGACAAGGTGCCGACCTCGCTGCGGGACGAGCTGGAGGCCCTGAAGCAGCGCCTGGGCTGACCCCCTGAGCCGAGGGACCCGGTGGACGGCGTCGTCCGCCGGGTCCCTTTTCCATCACCCGGCGTGAACACGATCGGGGAGGGCAGGTACCAAGGAGGGGTGACCCAGCAGGACGACTTCCTCGGGGGACTGCACTTCGACGGCCACCGCGAGGTGCGCGTCGGACCGCAGACCGGGATCGTGCGCTACTACCCGGTCGGACCCGCCGACCCGCCCGCCCGGCCGTCGCCGTGGTGGCACGCGCTCGGCGTCGTCGTCGGGCTCCTCGGCACGGCCGCCGCGGTGTTCGCGGGTGGTTGGGGCGTCGAGCGGTTGGCCGACGCCCGGCCGCTGGGCCTGGTGGTGCTGGGACTGGCGGGACTGCTGGTGGCCGCGCTCACCCTGGGACGGCTGTCCCCAGCCGCACCGCTGGCCGGTGGACTGCTCGTGCTGACCGCCGCGGTGGTGCGTGAAGTGGGGTCGTTGCCGCTCTTGCCGGTGCTCAGGCCGGTGTTCGACAGCGGCGTGCCGGTCGGGCTGGGCGTCGCGCTGGTCGTGCTCGCCCTCCGGCGGCGCTAGTTGTCCACAGGTTGTGGATGAAGCTGTGCACAGGCTGTGGACTTGACGTGGTACCCGTGCGAACCACACGGGGTGTGCTCACGCCGGCAGGTTCCGCGTGCCCAGACCCCACAGCCGGCCGGTGAACGGCCGCGTCGCCTCGGCGTAGCAGACGACCGTCGTGTACCCCTCGGACCACGCCTGGCTGCCGAACGACCGCCACGAGGCGAACACGTCGGACCGCTCCGCGCCCACGTACCCGGCGACGGCCGTGGCGCAGTGCGTCGCCGCCTTCTCGTTCACCTGTTCGCGGGACGGCGTCGGGTCGGTCGGCTCGCCCACGTCCAGGACGCCGGGCACGGCCTCCGCGACGTGCGGCCCGTCGCACGCGCTGATCTTCGGGTCGGCGTCCTTGGCGGGCGAGCCCTGCGCGCACAACTGGACCTGGGCGAACCCGGCGGCCTTGAGCAGGTCCCGGACCTGGCCGGTGCGCTGCCGCCGCTGCCCGTCCGGCGCCACCTCGACCACCGCGCACAGCCGCCACCGGTCGCCCCTGGCCCACCCGTCGCGGCTCGGCCACCGCGCCTGCGCCTGGAGGCGGGTGGCGTCGTGGTCGGTGCTGCCGACGTACCCGGCGACCGCCGCGCGGCACGCGGGCAGCGCCTGGCGGCGCAGGTCGCGCTCGCCCGGGTAGTCCGCGCCCAGGCCGGTGAACTCCTCGACCGCCACCACCTCGGCCTCGTGCGGCCGGGCGCAGTCCACGACGGCGAGCGCGGCGTCCGCGCACTGACCGGCCCGCGGCAGCTCGCGCGGGCTCGGCGTGAGCGACGGCCGCACCACGGCGCCGTCCGGAGAGCCGGGGACCTGCGCCGTGCAGCCGGAGGCGAGCGACAGCGCGAGCAACCCGACCACCGCCCAGCGCCGCACGGACGTCAGACTACTGCGACCAGTGCCACCACCTGATCAGCGATCCGCCGCCGGTCCTCCTCGAACACCCGGTCGGTCAGGTCGGTGGGCCCGGCGGGCAGCCCGAGCACGGGTGTGTGCAGGTGGCCGCCGAGCACGCGGTCCGCGCCGAGGCCCAGCCGGAGCCGGTTCGCGCGGTACATCGACTCGTTCGACAGGTAGTTGCCGCCGCTGCCGGCCGCCGCCGCGGCACCGGGCGTCGGCTCGTCCGTGCGGCAGCTCGGCGTGCCCTCGCCGGGTGGCGTGCCCAACGGCCACTCGCAGAACTCCCGGTTGAACAACACGGGGTACGGGCCGCCCACGTCCACCATGCGTTGCGCGGGCAGCGTGGTCTCGATGAACTCCAACGCCGGCTGCGGCCAACCCGGCGCGGCGGGCACCGGACCACGCACGCCGATGCCGTTGTTGTCCGGCGAACCACCCCGCCAGCGACCGGCCCACCGCTCCACGTCGAACCGGCCCGGCCTGCCCTGGCTGACCGTGACGACGGCGGACGACCGCGCGGCGAGCGCGGTGCCGTAGAAGCGCTCCACGACGCCCTGGTCGAACGCGCCCCACAACACGGGCAGCACGGCGGCTTCCACCACGACGCGGCCACGTGGCGTGTCCAGCACCTGCCCGTCCAGCAGCAACGCCGCCGCGCCCGACGGGTTGGACCGCCGCACGGCCGTGCCGTCGAGCTGGAACGGGTCGAACCCGGTCACCGCGACGCGTCGCACGCCGTCGGCGAACCGGATGTCGTCCAGGCCGCGCGCGGCGTGGTCGAGCCGGCGCAGCAGGTGCGCGCGTTCGACGTCGGTCAGCCCGGTGCGTGGACGCCACTGGCGGAGCGCCTTGGTCGCCTGGAGCCGTGCCCAGTACAGCGGGCGGTCGTCGGCGGAGCGGCGCTCGACGGCCGTCCGCCACAGCTCCTGCCCGGCCCGCGTGACGACGTCCGCGCGCCCGCGCTCGGTGCGGCACAGCCGTTCGGTGAAGCGCTCGACCACGCCGGCCAGGCCGCCCAGCCGCACCAGCTCGGGCCCGACCGCGGGCCGACCGGGTGCGAGCACGTCGTCCAGCCGCTGCTCCTCGACGGTGAGCGGTGCGGTCACGTCGAAGCACGGCGCGGGTTGGGCGGCGGCGAGACCCGGCAGGCCCGCCAGCCCCGCGGCCAGGGGGATCACGCAGAGCAGCCGTTCGAGCACGCGTGGAGTCACGCGGTCGATGATCGGGCACGGCCACGTGGCCGGGCAGCCGCCGTCCGGCTCGCGTCGTTCACAACGCGGGATCGTTGAACGATCCGGCGATTCCCGGGGCGCGTCCTAGACTCGTCCCCATGACGAGCGGGGACGACTGGCTCCAGGCCCTGGCGCGGGAACGCGGCGACATCGACCGGTCCAGCACCGCCGAGCGGGTCGCCGACAAGCTCCGCGCCACCGTCCTCGACGGCGTCGTGAAACCCGGCAGCCAGCTCAACGAGAAGGCGCTCGGCGAGGTGCTGCGGGTGTCCCGCAACACGCTGCGCGAGGCGTTCCGCCTGCTCACCCACGAACGCCTGCTGGTGCACGAGTACAGCCGCGGCGTGTTCGTCCGGAAGCCCGACTGGCGCGACATCGTGGACCTGTACGCCGCGCGTCGCGTCGTGGAAGGCGGTGCGGTGCGGTGCTGGCCGGCCGCCGGCGAGAAGGCCCGTGCCGCTGTTCGGGAGGCCGTGGCACTCGGCCGGGCCGGTGCCGCGCAGGGCGACTGGCTCGTCGTGGGCACCGCGAACGTCAAGTTCCACCAGGCCCTGACCGGTCTCGCGGGCAGCAGCAGGCTGGACGAGGAGGCCCGGCGGCTGCTCGCCGAGGTGCGCCTGGCGTTCCACGTGATGGGCGACCCGGAGCGGTTCCACAAGGACTACCTGCCGCTCAACGTCGAGATCCTGGGGCACCTGGAGCGCGACGCGGTGCGGGACGCCGAAGAGAGCCTGGCCGACTACTTCGACCGGGCGGAGAAGCACCTGGTGGCCGGCCTGCGCGAGCAGTGAGACGGTCACGATTCGACTACTTGCCGTGGTATTCACCCACCGGAACAAGTGACGGCACTCCCCCGGCGGGCCTAGCATCCTGCGACACCCAGTCACCAGAGCCGCACGGAGGGCTCACATGCCGTCTGCTCGAGATTCCGGCCTCCGCTGGAGCAACTGGAACCTGCTGCTGATCATCCCGCTGTTCATGCTCGTCACGCCGTGGTTCAACTTCGACGGGCCGAGACTGCTCGGGCTGCCGTTCTTCTACTGGTACCAGTTCGCCTGGGTGCCGGTCGGCGTGCTCTGCGTCGGCCTCGTCTACGTCAAGACCCGCGACGAGCCGGTCGTGCGGGACAAACCCGACCTGCTCGGCGTGGACGACCTGGACGAGGGGGTGAAGTAGGTGCAGTGGACCGAGTTGGTCGTGTTCAGCGCGTTGTTCCTGCTGGTCACGGTGCTGGGTTTCGTCGCGGCGCGGTGGCGGGCGGGTGACACGCTCGATCACCTGGACGAGTGGGGCCTGGGCGGTCGCAAGTTCGGCTCGTGGATCACCTGGTTCCTCGTCGGCGGTGACCTCTACACGGCGTACACGTTCGTCGCGGTGCCGGCGCTCGTGTTCGGTGCGGGGGCCACGGGGTTCTTCGCCCTGCCGTACACGGTGTTGCTGTACCCGATCGTCTTCTTGCCGTTGGTGCGCATGTGGTCCGTGTCGCGCGTGCACGGGTACGTCACGCCGGCGGACTTCGTGCGCGGGCGGTACGGCTCGCACTGGTTGGCGTTGTTGATCGCGCTCACCGGCATCGTCGCGACCATGCCGTACATCGCGCTGCAACTCGTGGGGTTGGAAGCGGTGCTGCGGACCATGGGGCTCAACGGTTCCGGCCTGCTCGGGCACGCGCCGTTGTTCATCGCGTTCGTGATCCTGGCGCTCTACACGTACCAGTCGGGCCTGCGTGCGCCCGCGCTCATCGCGTTCGTCAAGGACACGTTGATCTACATCGTGATCCTGGTGGCTGTCGTGTACCTGCCGAACAAGTTCGGCGGTTGGGGCGCCGTGTTCGACACGGCGCAGGCCAAGTACGACGCCACGCCCGCCAAGGGCGACGGCATCCTGTTGAACGGCAACAACCAGCTCCAGTACGCGACGCTCGCGTTGGGCTCGGCGCTGGCGTTGTTCCTGTACCCGCACTCGTTGACGGGCATTCTCGCGTCGCGCGGGCGCAACGTGATCAAGCGCAACATGGTCGCGCTGCCGGCCTACTCGCTGCTGCTGGGGCTGCTCGCGATGATCGGCTTCGTGGCCATCAGCGCCGGCGTCACGCCGCTCACCAACCAGGCCACCGGGCGGCCGGACACCAACACCATCATCCCGGTGCTGTTCGGCAACGAGTTCCCGGCGTGGTTCGCGGGCATCGCGTTCGCGGCCATCGGCATCGGGGCGCTGGTGCCCGCGGCGATCATGTCGATCGCGGCGGCGAACCTGTGGACCCGCAACATCTACAAGGAGTACCTGAAGAAGGACGCGACGCCGAAGCAGGAGGCCAAGCAGGCCAAGGTGGCGTCGTTGGTGGTGAAGTTCGGCGCGGTGGCGTTCATCGTGTTCATCGACCCCCAGTTCTCGATCGACTTGCAGCTGATCGGCGGCGTGATGATCCTCCAGACGCTGCCCGCGGTCGCGATCGCCTTGTACACCAGGTGGTTCCACGTGTACGGGCTGGTCGCCGGGTGGGTCGTCGGCATGGGGTGGGGGTTGTGGCTGCTGTACGACCTGCCGAGCGCGGACGGCAAGCGGCCCCACTTCGGCGGGTCGGCGTTGGTGCTGGACAAGCTGTCCCTGCTCGGCTGGCACCCGTTCGCGGGCTCGGCGGTGCAGGTGTACGTGGGGATCGTCGCCGTGGTGGCGAACCTCGTGGTGGCCGTGGTCGTGACGCTGGTGGCCCGGCAGCTCCGGGTGTTCAACGGCACGGACGAAACCACGGGCGAGGACTACCACGTCGACGAGCACAGTCCCCGGGCCAAGCCGGTCGCCACGCACTGATCCGCGGCCCCCGGCCGCTCCAACGGCCGGCCGGGGGCCGGATCGGCTAAGCCGGTTGCCGTACCAGCGCAGCGGCCCCGACAAGCCCCGCCCGACCACCGAGCAGGGCGGGCTCGACCCGCAGGTCGTCCAAGTAGGACAGTCCACAATGGTCGGCCAAGGTCCGTCGAACGGGCTCGAACAAGAGATCCCCGGCCTGCGCGACCCCGCCGCCCACGACGGCCAGGTCGAGATCACAGACCGCAGCCGTGGCCGCGATGGCCAGCCCCACCGCCCGGCCGGCCCGTTCGAACGCGACCCGGGGCAACTCCTCCCCGGCCAACGCCGCCGCGGCGAGATCCGCCGCATCGGCGTGGTCGGGCCCCTGCCACCCCCGCCGCCGGGCCCAGGCCACCAGCCGAGGGCCACCGGCAACGGTCTCCGCACAGCCGCGTCCGCCGCAGGCACACGGCTCGCCGTCCGGCTCGACGACGACGTGCCCGACGTGCCCGGCGTTCCCGGTGCGCCCGCCGAACGGCCGGCCGTCCAGCACCAGCCCGCCCCCGACCCCGGTGGACACCACGAGCCCCACCATGAACCGACTACCCCGGCCCGCTCCCAGCCAGTGCTCGCCCAGCGCCATGCACGCCGCGTCCCCGGCCACCTCCACCGGCACCCCGGGCACCAACCCGCGGATTCGTTCGCGGAGCGGGAAGTCGCGCCAGGCGGGGAGGTTGATCGGGCCGGCCGTGCCCGAGACGGAGTCGACCGGGCCGGCACAGGCCACCCCCACCCCGGCCACCACCTCGACCGGCTCGCCGTCGAGCACCTGCCCCACCACGTCGACCACGGCCTGCCACACGTGCTCGGCGTCATCGCCGGTCGGCGTGGCCACTCGCGCATCCCGCACCACCGAGCCGTCCCGGCCGACCAGCCCAGCAGCGATCTTGGTACCGCCAACATCCAGCGCCAGCACCAGGTCCGTCACGCCAGCCAGCCTAGGTCACCACGGCACCACCCCGACCCGACAATCTCGCAGCCCAGCCCAGCCCAGCCCAGCCCCTGCACCAGCCCTGGACCTGGAGCGGCGGGGTCGACTCGGGTCGAGACCCCGGAGGTCGCCCCGGCTGTGAAGCGGGTCGTGGGAGGGCGGGGCCGTCGCAGCGCTCCGGGCAACGGCCCCGTCACCTCCTCGCGCCTCGGCGGCCCTCGCTGTGCGGGTGGTGGGAGCCGGCCGCGGGGAATGCGGTGGGTCAGTTGTGACCGGGGAGCAGTCCTCGCAGGGAAACGGCGTAGGTGCCGAGGGGGCCGCAGTCGGTCACCCACGGGCAGCGTTCGTCCACCACGGCCAGCTTGGAATCGTGGCTGATATTCGGGGAAAGGGCGAACGCGACGCCCGGCCGGGGTGCGGGGAGCGTGATCTGCTCACCGGTTTCCCGGTCGTGGATCAGGGCGCGGGTTTGGGCGAACGTGTCCGGGTTGCGGTCCGACCAGGTGTGGCCCACCAGACGGCCGGTGGGGTTGGCGGACGACACGCCTACGTACCAGGTCGTGCTGTCCTCCTCCCACGTTCGCAGCACTGCCGGCACGGCGCCGGGGGTGGTGGAGACCTTTTTCAGCTCGAATCGGTATTGTCCTGACTGCACCACGTAGAAGACCCATGCCCCATCGGGGCTCAGGGTGAAGGTCGAGCCGTTTTCCGGCAACGCGGTCAATGTGCCCGTGGTGGCGTCCAGCACCGTCAGTGAAGTGGGGGCTCCGCGCTTCTCCCGGTACCGGAACAGCATCGTGTTGCCGTCGTCGGACACGGCCGGGCCGTGGGAGCGCCAGCACGTGTCCACCCAGTTGTAGTCACATGCGATGAGCGTGCTCGTCTCGCCGGTGACCAGGTCGTGGCGCTTGATCTGGTTGTCGCTGCCCACGTCGTCCAGACCGGCCCAGGTCAGCCACCGGCCGTCGGCCGACAGGTCGACCACCTCGTACACCCACCGCTCCGGCATGGTCGCGATCCGCCGCACACCGGATTCCAGGTCGTGGTGGAACAACGCGCCGCGATCCGCCGGGTCCAGGCCGCTGTCGCCGGTGGAGTAGGCGAACGCCGTGCCGTCCCACCCGATCGCGGAGTACCGCCAGTCGGCACGCAGGGGGCTGCCGTCCTCCTTCCGGCTCACCAGGATGATTTCGCCGGTCCGCACGTCCTTGCGCACCAGTAAATACCCCAGTTCGCGGTCGGTGCGGTACTGCTCGGGCACCATGTTGCTGTTGGAGTGCACCGCGAACAACGCGTACCGGCTGTTGCCGGACAACTCGATGAACTTCTCCCCACCGGCCGACTCGGGATTGCCGGTGGCGTCGGTGTCGAGTCTCGTGAAACGTGCCGGCGAAACCGCTTCGGATTCTTGGGGCGAGGCGGTGGCTGGTTGTGCGGCGAACCCCGCGGTGGCGATACCGGTGATGGCTGCGATCAACAGGGCGGTTGTTTTCCTCGGGTTACCCATAGCCGTCCTTTCGGGAGGCGGGCGATGTCCGCATTGTGACAGGGACTCGGCTGCCCGAAAGGGAACTCCTGGCCGGTCGGGGACGGGGAACGCGCTACCGCCGCAGCATCCGGGTGAGACCCGCCGCGACGGTGGTCGCCAGGATCCAGCCCATCACGATGAGGGCCGCCATGATCCACTGCGAGATGCCCTCGGTCTGCCACCGGTTCTTGTTGCCCAGGTCCACGATCGGCACCACCAGGTCGATCGTGTAGAGCCACGCGTTGAACTTCATCCGGTCGTCGGCGTTGATCACGTCCAACGGCTTGCCGACGTAGAAGTAGATGCTCCCCAGCAACCACAACACCACCAACCACGCGAGAGCACGCGCGGGGCGGTACCCGTAACCGACCATGGAGCGCTGCAACCAGCTCCACAGCAGCACCAGCGGCCCGAGCCAGCGCCTGCCCTCGGCCACCGCCCGGTACCGCAGCCGCTGCTTCTCCACCAGCACGGTGGCCGCGTGCTCGTCGTTGCCGCTCGCCCGCAGCATCTCCGCGAACTGGTCGTACGGCCCCGGCCGGTAGCTGCGCCGCATCGCCTGCCGCAACCACCGCAGCCGGCGCTCCACCTCGTCGTCGTCACGCAGGTCGATCGGGTGCCGCAACGAGTCGTACCGGAACTCCTCCAGGTCGATCCACCCCGTCGCCGACCAGAACGACTCGTTGTCCTCCAACGAAGTGCAACGCACCTGGCGCAACGTCACGTCACCACGCGGCGGGCTGACCGGCGTCAGCACCAGCTCCTGCACCTGCATCCCGAGCAGGTTCAACGCGTGGCTGTCCAGCTTGTCGCCCAGCACCGCACCCGCGAACGTCGCCATCCGGCCCACCTGCGCCCGCCGCGCCCGCACGCCGCCGTGCGCCACGAACTCCTTGGCGCCCCGCGCGCAGATCAGGTCCCGCCCGATCTCGCCACCACCGACGTCCAGCGACGGCTTGCCCGCCGGCATGTGCCGGTACCGGCCGGGCGACGTGATGCGGCTGCCGCGCAGGTCGAGGTTCGCCCCGATCCGCACGCCACGCAGCTCGATGCCGCCCGCGACCTCCACCTCGCGCAACGTCAGGTTGCTGCCCACGGTGGACCGGTTGCCCAGCACGGCGTCCGCGCGCGGGTTGTCCAGGGTGGCGCCGTCGAACGTGAGGCTGCCCTTGACCTGCACGTCCACCATCCGCACCTGCCCGCGCACGTGGGCACGGCGGCCGAGCACGTCGCCGCCGACCCGCGCGCCGTCCAGGTGCAGCGCCCGGCCGTAGCCGGTGGGGTCGTTGCCGTCCGGCGGCGTGCGCGCGTCGAACCGGCCGCCGGACAACGACAACGTGCCGCCGAGCGCGGCGTTCACCATGCGCACCGTGCCGGACCCGGTGAAACCGCGGTCGAGCTGCACGTCGCCGTCCACGGTGATCCGGTCCAGCACGACCGACGACGTCGGGTCGGCGTGCGGGTCGAGCGCCGCCTCCTGCTCCCGCCGCCCCTCGGACACCGTCGCACCGCGCAACGTCAGCTCCGACTCGAAGCGCGCGCTCGCCAGCAGCAACGTGCCCCGCACCGTCGCCGCGCTGAACAACACGCTGCCGCCGACGTGCGCGTTGGTGCCGCGCAACGAGTAAGCGCCCGCGTTCTCCAGCAACGCGCCGGTGAAGTTGCAGTAGCCGCCGACCTGGGCGCTGGCCATGCGGAACTCGCCGGTCACGGCCACCCGCTGCGCGAGCAGCGCGCCCGCGAGCTTCACCCGGTCCGCCTGCACGGCGACCCCGCCCGGCACGCGCAAAGCGCTGCCCCGCAACGACAACGACGCGGCGATGTCGGCGTCGGTCAGGTCCACCTGGCCGTCGACCGTGCTGCCCGCGAGCGACACCTCGTTGGTGCTGCTGAGGTTGCGCGCCCGCAGGCCGGGCAGCCAGCAGTCGGCGAACTCGACGCCGGCCAACCGGCCCTGCCGCAGGTCCGGCGGCTCCTCGAACCGGCAGCGCACGAACTCCAGCACGTAGTTCAGCTCGACCGCGCGCAGGTCGAGCACACCGGTCAGGAACCGGTCCACCACCCGGATCACCGGCGGCGCGTTGGGCTTGCGCCGCGGCAGCAGCCGACCGGTCTCGGCCTCGCCCAGACCACGCAGCACGTCGGCGGCGGGCATCCGGTGGGTGCGCGGCGGACTGGGGTCGAACACGTCCAGTCCCCGCGCGCCCGGCTCCGTCATGTGATCGACAATGACCGCCGCCCCACCCGCGCCGCAAGCGGTTCCGCCCGATAGGTCAGACCACCGGCCGTCACTTCGGGAACACGCAGCGGGTCAGCTCGCCGGTCGCTGGTGCGTCGGGTCGAGCACGCGCGCCAGGAACGACTTGGTCCGCTCGTGCGCCGGCTCGCCGATCACCTGCGCCGCCGGGCCCTCCTCGACCACGTAGCCGCCGTCCATGAACAACACCCGGTCGGCCACCTCGCGCGCGAACTGCATCTCGTGCGTGACGACCAGCATCGTCATGCCCTCGTCGGCCAGTTCCCGCATCACGCCCAGCACGTCGCCCACGAGTTCCGGGTCCAGCGCCGAGGTCGGCTCGTCGAACAACATCACGGCCGGGTCCATGGCCAGCGCCCGCGCGATCGCCACCCGCTGCTGCTGCCCGCCGGACAGCTCCGCGGGCATCGCGTTGACCTTCTCCGACAACCCGACCCGCTCCAGGTTGCGCAGCGCGACCTCCTGCGCCTCCCGCGGCGAGCGCTTGAGCACCTTGCGCTGCGCCACCGTCAGGTTGTTCAGCACGTTGAGGTGGGAGAACAGGTTGAAGCCCTGGAACACCATGCCGATCCGGACGCGGGCGGCGTCGATGTCGACGTCCGGGTCGGTCAGCTCGGTGCCGTCCACGACGATCTTCCCGCCGGTGGGCTCCTCCAGGAGGTTCACGCACCGCAGCAGCGTCGACTTGCCCGAGCCGGACGGCCCGATGACGCACACCACCTCGCCCCGGCCCACCGTCGCGTCGATGCCCTTGAGCACCTCCAGCGACCCGAACGACTTCTTCAGCCCGGTGATCCGGACGGCCACGTCGTCGGTCATCGCCTACACCCCCGTCGATTCCGGCGTGCGGATCTTCCGCCCGCCCGTGCGCCGCTCCAGGTGGCGCGAGAGGTGGCCCAGCGGGATCGTGATCACCAGGTAGCACAGGCCGACCACGAGGATCGGGGTCAGCGACGGCGACCGGCTCAGCGTCTCGCGGCCGAACTTGGTCAGCTCGTACTGCTCGCGGGCCAGGCCGATGATGTAGATCAGCGACGAGTCCTTGGTGAGCAGGATCAGCTCGTTGGTCAGCGGCGGGAGGATGATCCGGAACGCCTGGGGGATCACGACGGTGGCCAGCGTGCGGCCGTGCGACATGCCCAGCGAGCGCGCCGCCTCGATCTGGCCCTTGGGCACCGCCTGGATGCCGGCGCGGATCGTCTCCGCCATGTAGGCCGCGCCGACGATGCCCAGCGAGAGCATCACCGTGGAGTAGATGTCGAACTGGAGACCGAACGCGAGCGGCACGCCGAAGCCCAGCGCGATGAACACCAGCAGCGCCGGGATGCCGCGGAAGAACTCGATGTAGATGGTCGCGATCCACCGGTACGGCGGGACCGACGACAGCTTCATCAGCGCCAGCACCAGGCCCAGCACGAGGCCGAACGCGAAGCCCAGCGCCGTGTAGACGATGGTGTTCTTCAACGCCGTGGTGATGACGTTCGGGAACATCGACGCGGCGATGTCCAGGTTGAAGAACGCGCGCTTGACCTCGGTCCAGTCGGCGGCCAGCGCCAGGACCACGATCACGACGACCAGCAGCGCGTACTGCGCGAGGCGGAACACCTTCGCGCGTTGTCGCTTGGAAAGTGCCATGGGGACTCCTCGCGGGGAGTGGGGACAAGGCACGGGGCCGGTGCCGTGGCAGCACCGGCCCCGCGGGGTCAGCCGGTCACTTCTTCGCCGGCTTCTTGCCGAACCACTTCTCGTAGAGCTTGTCGTACTCGCCGCTGTCCTTGGCCTTCTTGAAGACCTCGTCGACCTTGGCCTTCAGGGCGGTGTTGCCCTTCTTCAGGCCGATGCCGTACTGCTCGTTGGTGTCGAACTCGGTCGCCACCGCGGTGTCCGGGTACTCCTTGACGTAGTCGTAGAGCACGCCGTTGTCGTTGATCGCCGCGGCCACCGCGCCGGTGCGCACGGCGGTCTCCATCAGCGGCAGGTCCTCGAACTGGACGACGGTGTAGCCGAACTCGCCCGCCTTCTCGTTGGCGTAGATCTCGCCGGTGGTCTCCAGCTGCACGCCGACCTTCTGGCCGCGCAGGTCGGCGAGGCCCTTGACCGGCGAGTCCTTCTTGACCAGCAACGCCTGCTCGGCGTCGAAGTACGGCTCGGAGAAGTCGATCACGGCCGCGCGCTCGGGCTTGATCGTCATGCCGGCGGCGGCGAGGTCGCACTTGTTGCTGTTGAACACCTCGCCCGACGTGATCGTCTCGAAGGGCGTGTCGAAGATCTCCTGGTTGACGCCGAGTTCCTTGGCGACCAGGTTGACCAGGTCGACGTCGAAACCGACCGTCTGGTCACCCTCGCTGTACTGGAACGGCTTGTAGGACAGGTGGGTGCACGTCACGAGCTTGCCGCTCTGGACCAGGTTGATCCCGGAGCCGTTGACCTGCGATCCGGTGTCGACCTTGGACGCGCACGCCGTCGCGGCCAGCGCGAGGACGGGCAGCAGGGCGAGCACAGCGTGCCTGGTACGACGGGCCACGGCGTCACTCCTCGTAACTGTGTCGGTCGAGTGCCCGGCATACTGCCACTTGGGTGACGTGGTGGACAGCACGTGCGTGTTACAGCCCGAAGCTGAGCGGCGATTTTGCGTCACAACGGTCACCTCGTCGCAAATCGTCCGGCGGTCGGACGCAGATCACGGCGTACTGCCGGGGCCGGTCCGGTGGCGGTCGGTCAGCAGGTGCGCCACCAGCGCAGTCCAGCCGGTCTGGTGGGTGGCGCCCAGGCCCTCGCCGGTGTCGCCGTCGAAGTATTCGCTGAAGGTGATGTGCTCCCGCCACAACGGCGAGTCGGTCGCCTCCACCCGCTTGCCGTCGGCGGGCCGCCGCCCGTCGTGGTCCGGCAGGAACAACGCCGCCAGCCGCCGGACCAGCTCGTCCGCCGCCCGGCCGGCCGTCACGTGCCGCCCGGACCGGGTCGGCAGTTCCACGTGGAACATCCCGCCGTGGAACGACTCGACCGTGCGCAGGGCCGCCACCAGCAGGGCGTTCGTCGGGAACCACACCGGTCCGCGCCAGTTCGAGTTGCCGCCGAACATCGGCGTCCGCGACTCGCCCGGCTCGTAGCCCATCCGGTGCTCCTGGTCCGCGACCTGCACCTCCAGGCCCTCCCGGTGCGCCGCAGACAGGCTGCGGATGCCGTGCGGCGACAGGAACTCGCCCTCGTCCAGCATCCGGCTCAGCACGCGGCGCAGCTTCGCCTCGTCCAGCAGGGACAGCAGCACCCGGCCGTCCCGCCGGGTCAGGAACCGCGCCAGCTCCGGCCGCCGCTCCAGCAGGTGCTCCAGCCGCCGCGCGAACCCCGGCAGCTCCGTGAACACCCACGGCTCCAGCACGGCGCACGCCAGCACCGGGATCAGGCCCACCATCGACCGCACGCGCACCGGCTGGGACTGCACCGCGCCGTCCGGCAGCCGCCGCGACACCACGTCGTAGCAGAACCCGTCCGCCTCGTCCCAGATGCCGCGCCCGCCCGAGCCGAACCGCGTGGACGCCTCCGCGATGCTCAGGAAGTGCTCTACGAACTTCGTGGCCACGTCCTCGTACGAGTCGTCGTCCCGGGCCAGTTCCAACGCCATCTGCATCAGGTGCAGGCTGTACGCCGCCATCCACGACGTCGCGTCGGACTGCTCCAGCCGCCACTGGCCGAGCATCGGCTCCGACCGGTTCACCGGGCCGATGTTGTCCATGCCGAGGAACCCGCCCTCGAACAGGTGGCTGCCGTCGGCGTCCTTCCGGTTCACCCACCACGAGAAGTTCAGCAGCAGCTTGTGGAACACCTTCGCCAGGAACTTCCGGTCCCGGTCCACGCGGTACACCTGGAGCGCCGCCCACGCGTGCACCGGCGGGTTCACGTCGCCGAACTCCCACTCGTACGCGGGCAGCTGGCCGTTCGGGTGCATCAGCCACTCGCGGCACAGCAGGAGCAGCTGCTCCTTCGCGAACGCCGGGTCCACCAGGGCGAACGGCACGGTGTGGAACGCCAGGTCCCACGCCGCGAACCACGGGTACTCCCACTCGTCCGGCATGGAGATCACGTCGGCCACGTCGAAGTGGCCCCAGTGCGCGTTGCGCGCCTGCGGGCGGCGGCGCGACTTGGGCGCGGCGGGTTGCGCCGGGTCGCCGTCCAGCCACTCGCGGGTGCGGAACCGGTAGTGCTGCTTGGTCCACATCAGACCGGCCAGCGCACGGCGGACCACCTTGGCGCGCGCCGGGTCCAGGTCCGTGCGGTGGAACTCGTCGGCCTCCGCCAGCCGCTGGTCCAGCGTGGTCCGGAACGTCGGGCCGAACGCGTCCACGTGGCCGTCGCCCGCGACCAGCCGCAGCCGCACGGACACCGACTCGCCCGGCTCGACCGGGTCGAACGAGTACCAGGCGGCGGCCTTCGTGCCGGGGCCGCGCTCGTCGTCCGGGCCGGCGACCAGGCACGCGCCGGAGTCGTGCCCGACCACGTACCGGTCGATGCCGTCCTTGGTGTGCCGGGTCGGGTTGCGCGCCGCGCCGAACAGCTCGACCTCGTTGGTCTCGTTGTCGGTGAGCAGCAGCGTCGGCGTGCCCTCGACGTGCAGCGTGTAGCGGCCGAGCGCGCCGTGGTCCGCGGTGATCCGCCGCCACCCGTCACGCGTGACGGCGGTGAGGCGCGGGCGGCGGTCGTCGCGGCCCCACGACCACGTGTTGCGGAACCACAGGTGCGGCAGCAGGTGCAGCGGCGCCGGGTCCGGGCCGTGGTTGGTGGCCGTGATCTCCACGCAGATGTCCGTCGGCGACGCCTTGGCGTAGGTCACCTGGACGTCGAAGAAGCGGTTGTCGTCCAGCACGCCCGTGTCGGACAGCTCCGGCTCGCGTTCCTGGCGGCCCGCGCTCGCCGCCATCTCCCGCAGGTCGCGGTACGGGAACTCGGCCTGCGGGTACCGGTACACCACGCGCATCCACGAGTGCGTCGGCGTGCCGTCGGTCACCCACCAGTGCTCTTTGACGTCCTCGCCGTGGTTGCCCTCGTCGTTGGTCAGCCCGAAGTAGCGCTCCTTGAGGAACGGGTCGCGGCCGTTCCACAGGGCGAGCCCGAGGTTCAGGAACCCGTGCACGTCGCAGATGCCGGCGATGCCGTCCTCGCCCCACCGGTAGGCCCGTGAGCGCGCGTGCTCGAACGGGAACGACGTCCACGCGTCACCGGCCGCGGAGTAGTCCTCCCGCACCGTGCCCCACTGGCGTCCCGCGAGGTACGGCCCCCACAGC
This sequence comes from Saccharothrix obliqua, assembly GCF_019375475.1. GTDB lineage: Bacteria > Actinomycetota > Actinomycetes > Mycobacteriales > Pseudonocardiaceae > Actinosynnema > Actinosynnema obliqua. Next base: position 43,715 of record NZ_JAHXGQ010000001.1, read on the forward strand.
CGCCACGGCGACGTGGGCGCGTCGGCCTCCGCCAACCGCGCCCGTTCCGCCTGCTGTCGATGCTCGTCCACCCGGCCAGTGTGCGGCATCGATCCAGTGGACCGGTTACCGGCGGGTTCGCGCAGCCCCACACGCCGGTAACCGGACCATTCCCACCCGGAGGCGGTACCCGGCCAACCCGACCGGGTCAGCGCCGGGTGTGCGCGTCCAACACGACGGCCACGGCCTCGGTGACGCGGGCCGCGTGCGCCAGGTGCAGCCACTCGTCCGGCACGTGGCAGTTGCTGTCCGGCCCGACCGCGCCCGTCACCAGGAACTGCGCCTGCGGGTACGCCTCGTGCAGCAGGCCCATGAACGGGATCGAGCCACCCAGCGACACGGTCCGCCACGGCGCGCCGAACACCTCGTCGCCGACCACGTCGAGCGTGTCCCGCAGCCACGGCGCGAGGTCCGGCGCGTTCCAGCCGTCCGCCGCCTCGATCCGGGACAGCTCCACCACCGCGCCGTACGGCACGTCCGTGGTCAGCAGCCGCTTGACGGCCTCGACGGACGCCTTCGAGTCGGCCGTGGGCGGCAGCCGGAAGCTCAGCACCAGGGTGGTGAACGGCCGCAGCACGTTGCCCGCGTCCTCGGGCGCGGGCAGGCCGTCCGCGCCGATGACCGACAGCGTGGGCCGCCAGCCGGCGTTCAGGGCCAGCTCCACCTCGTCCGTCGCGACCGGCTGGACGCCCGGCGCCCACGGCGCCGACGACACCTGCACGCCCGGCGCGGCGGCCACGGCGTCGCCGACCTCGGCGATCCGGTTCGCGGGCACCTCGACGTGCATCTCCCGCACCAGCACCTCGCCGGTGGCGGAGTCCTCCAGGCGGTCCAGGAGCTGCCGGGCGATCCGGAACGAGCTGGGCACGATGCCGCTGGCCATGCCCGAGTGCATCCCGCTCTCCAGCACCCGCACGGTGGCGGTGACCTGCACCAGCCCGCGCAGCGAGGTGGTCAGCCACATGCGGTCGTAGTCGCTGCCGCCGGAGTCCAGGCACACCACCAGCGACACGTCGCCGAGGCGGGGCCGCAGGTGCTCCAGGTACGCGGGCAGGTCGGGGCTGCCCGACTCCTCGCCGGTCTCCAGCAGCACGACGCACCGCGCGTGTTGCCCGCCCGCCGCGCGCACGGCCTCGATGGCGGCGATCGCGGCGTAACCCGAGTAGCCGTCGTCGGCCGCGCCGCGCCCGTACAGGCGGCCGTCGCGCACGACCGGCGTCCACGGGCCCAGCCCCTCGGACCAGTTGGCCACCGGCGGCTGCTTGTCCAGGTGCCCGTACAGCAGCACGGTGTCGGTCGACTCCGCGCCGGCCGCGGGCACGTCGACCAGCAGCACGGGCGTGCGGCCGGGCAGCTCGACCACCTCGACGGCGACGCCGGGCAGGTCGCGCGTGGCGAGCCAGGCGCGCACGTGCTCGATGGCGGCGGCCAGGTGGCCGTGCTCGGCCCAGTCGGGGTCGAACACGGGCGAGATCGCGGGCACCGCGACGAGGTCGGACAGGCTCGGGAGGATGTCGTCGTCCCAGAGCCCTCGGACGGTACTGGTCAGCGCTGAACGGTCCACCCCCCGATCCTTACACGGCGCGTTCGCGTACCGGTTCGTGGACAACGGCTGAGCGCCCGATGGTCGGACGTCCACGGTCGGTCGGCACGCGGGTTGGGCCAACCCGCGAGGTACGGCCCGCGCGTTTCGCCCAACCGGGTGTGCCCGACGGCGTACCGCCCATCGTTAACGAACGGTAACCGGGACACGCGTGTCCGTTGCCCGAACGCTTCACTCGGACTGCCGAACATTGGCCCTCCTACCGTTGTCCCTGCTCAGGCGCGTGCCCGGACGGTTACAAAGTGGGACGGGTCTCACCATCCCGGGTGAACGCGTGTCAGGATGTGGATGAGAGACACCGTCAGCGCCGACGGTCGACCGGCCACCCCCACCGGGGCGGCGGCGACTGGCGGTGCCGCCGCGCATGGTCGTCACGAGCGACTTGGCGGCCTCGTAGACGAGGAGTAAGGCGCAATGTCGTCCCCTGAGAAATGGACGCAACCGGGGCCGGACAGCCCGCCGGCCACCGCCGCGACCCCGACCGCGGAGCAGGTGATCGCAGGTTTGCGAGCGACAGACGAGGGCGGCGCCGACCTGGTGCAGCTCCTGACCCCCGAGGGCGAGCGGGTCGAGCACCCGGACTTCCACCTCGACATCTCGGGCGAGGAGCTGCGGGGCCTCTACCGCGACATGGTCCTGGTGCGCCGGGCCGACCGCGAGGCCAACGCCTTGCAGCGCAAGGGCGAACTGGGCCTGTGGGTGCCGCTGCTCGGCCAGGAGGCCGCGCAGATCGGCGCGGGCCGCGCGCTCAAGCCCAACGACATGGCGTTCCCCAGCTACCGCGAGCACGGCGTGGCGTGGTGCCGCGGCGTGCGGCCGACGGAGATCCTGGGCATGTTCCGGGGCACCGACAACGGTTCGTGGGACCCCGTCGAGCACCGCTTCCACCCGTACACGATCGTCATCGGCAACCAGGTCCTCAACGCCGCCGGCTACGCCATGGGCCAGAAGTTCGACGGCAAGGTGGGCGACGCCGACAGCGAGGCCACCATGGTCTTCTTCGGCGACGGCGCGACCAGCCAGGGCGACGTGCACGAGGGCTTCGTCTGGGCCGCCGTGTACGACGCGCCCCTCGTCTTCTTCTGCCAGAACAACCAGTGGGCCATCTCCGAGCCCACCGAGCGCCAGTCCCGCCTCCCGCTCTACCAGCGGGCACGTGGTTACGGCTTCCCCGGCATCCGGGTCGACGGCAACGACGTGCTCGCCACGCTGGCCGTGTCCCGCTGGGCGCTGGAGGAGTGCCGCCAGGGCAACGGGCCGATCCTCATCGAGGCGTTCACCTACCGCATGGACGCGCACACGACGTCCGACGACCCGTCCCGCTACCGGCTCTCCGACGAGCTGGAGATGTGGAAGCTCAAGGACCCGATCGAGCGGGTCAAGGTGCACCTGGTCAAGCAGCAGTGGGCGGACCAGGCGTTCTTCGACTCGGTCGAGGCCGACGCGGAGGAACTCGCGGTCGAGATGCGCGAGTTCTGCGTCAACCTCGAAACCCCGCCCGCCGGGCGGATCTTCAGCCAGGTCTACGCCGAGGGCAACCCCGTGCTGGAGGCCCAGCGCGACGAGTTCCTGGCCTACCACGCCGGTTTCGCGGGAGGTGAGCACTGATGGCCGCTCCGACGATGGACCGATCCGCGTCCGCCGAGCCCTCGGCCGTGCAGACGATGACCATCGCGAAGGCGATCAACAACGGCCTGCGCGCCGCGATGGAGGCCAACCCCAAGGTCCTCGTGATGGGCGAGGACGTCGGCAAGCTCGGCGGTGTCTTCCGCATCACCGACGGGCTCCAGAAGGACTTCGGCGAGCAGCGCGTGCTGGACACGCCGCTGTCCGAGTCCGGCATCATCGGCACCGCCGTCGGCCTCGCCATCCGCGGGTACCGGCCGGTGTGCGAGATCCAGTTCGAGGGCTTCATCTTCCCCGGCTTCGACCAGTTGGTGAGCCAGGTCGCGAAGCTGCACTACCGCACCCAGGGCAGGCTCAAGCTGCCGATGGTGATCCGCGTGCCGTTCGGCGGCGGCATCGGCGCGGTCGAGCACCACTCCGAGTCGCCCGAGTCGTACTTCGCGCACACCGCCGGCCTCAAGGTCGTCTCCTGCGCCAACCCGGCCGACGCCTACTGGATGATCCAGCAGGCCATCGACTCCGACGACCCGGTGCTGTTCTTCGAGCCCAAGCGCCGGTACTACGAGAAGGGCCAGGTCGACACCACCGCCGCGCCCGCGCCGCTGTTCCAGTCGCGCGTGCTGCGGTCCGGCACGGACGTCACCGTCGTCGCGTACGGGCCGATGGTCCGCACGTCCCTCGACGCCGCCGCGGCGGCCGAGGACGAAGGCCGTTCGCTGGAGGTCATCGACCTGCGCGCGCTGTCGCCGCTGGACCTCGCGCCGGTCTACGAGTCGGTGCGCCGCACCGGCCGCCTGGTCGTGGTGTCCGAGGCGCCCGGCGAGTCGTCCATCGCCGGTGAGATCGCGGCCAAGGTCCAGCAGGAGTGCTTCTACTCGCTGGAGGCGCCGGTGCTCCGGGTGACCGGTTTCGACACGCCGTACCCGCCGTCGAAGTTGGAGGAGGAGTTCCTCCCCGACCTCGACCGGGTGCTGCACGCCGTAGACCGCTCGCTGGCCTGGTAAGGGGAACACCGGAGATGCCGCAGTACAAGCAGTTCCCCCTGCCCGACACGGCGGAGGGGCTGACCGAGGCCGAGATCCTCACCTGGCACGTCGCGCCCGGTGACGCGGTCAAGGTCAACGACATCATCGTGGAGATCGAGACCGCCAAGGCGGCGGTCGAGCTGCCGTGCCCGTGGGACGGGGTGGTGACCGAGCTGCTGGCCGAGGTGGGCCGGACGGTCGAGGTCGGCACGCCGATCATCACCATCGACGTGGACCCGGCGGGCACGTCGAGCACGAACGGCACCGCGCCCGCCGCCGACCAGGGCGAGGGCCGGGTGGCGAACCTCGTCGGCTACGGCCCGAAGTCGGGTCCGGCCAAGCGCCGCACCCGCCGGGACGCGCCCGCGCCGGCACCCGTGGCGGCCGGTCCCGCGCCCGCGCCGGCCGCGCCCGCGGTCACCGTCACGGCCCCTGTTGTCACGGCCCCGGTCGCCACCGTGCCCCTGGCCAAGCCGCCGGTCCGGAAGCTGGCCAAGGACCTGGGCGTGGACCTGCGCGCCCTGGCGGGCAGCGGACCGGGTGGCGTGATCACCCGCGAGGACGTGGAACAGGCGTTGACCGCGCCGGCCGCCGCCCCGGTGTCCGCCGCCCCGGTGCCCGGCGCGCGGGAACGACGCGTGCCGATCAAGGGCGTCCGCAAGGCCACCGCGCAGGCCATGGTGGACAGCGCGTTCACCGCACCGCACGTCACCGAGTTCCTGACGGTCGACGTGACCCCGATGATGGAACTCCGCGCCCGGCTCAAGAACACGCCGGAGTTCCGCGACGTCAAGCTCACCCCGCTGGCGTTCGCGGCGAAGGCCGTCGTCCTCGCCGCCCGCCGCACGCCCGACGTGAACGCGACATGGGACGCGGCGGCCGGCGAGATCGTCTACAAGGAGTACGTGCACCTCGGCATCGCCGCCGCCACGCCACGCGGCCTGGTGGTGCCGAAGGTCCGCGACGCGGACCGGATGTCGTTGCGGGAACTGGCCATCGCGCTGGACGAACTGGCCACCACCGCCCGTGACGGCAAGACGACGCCCGCGGACATGCTCAACGGCACCATCACGATCACCAACGTCGGCGTCTTCGGCGTCGACACCGGGACGCCGATCATCAACCCCGGTGAGTCCGCGATCCTCGCGCTGGGCGCGATCCGCGACATGCCGTGGGTGGTCGACGGCCAGGTCGTGCCGCGCAAGGTGTGCCAGTTGGCGCTCAGCTTCGACCACCGCGTCGTCGACGGGCAGCAGGGTTCGCAGTACCTGGCGGACGTCGGCGCGCTGCTCGCCGACCCCGCCGTCGCGATGACGTACTGACGGTTCCGACGCGACGGGCCGGTCACCTCCTCCGCGGGGTGGCCGGCCCGTCGTGCTGTTTAACGACTTGAAGTTCCAGCGACTGGAAAGTCCAAGGTGGTCCCCGTGACGCACTACTCCATCGGCCAGCTGGCGCGGTTGACCGGGTTGTCCACGCGGACGATCCGGTTCTACTCGGACTCCGGGATCGTCCCCGTGGCGGGCCGGACCTCGGGCGGGTTCCGCACCTACGACGTCGAGGGGTTGGCGCGTCTCCGTCTCGTGCGCACGTTGCGCGACCTGGGCGTGGACCTGTCCACGGCGCAGCGCGTGCTGGCACGGGAGGTGTCCGTCGCCGAGGTGGCGCGGATTCACGTGGAGGCCATCGACGCGCAGATGAGGACGCTCCGGCTGCGCCGGGCGGTGCTGCGCGTCGTGGCCCGGAACGGGGAGGTGGAAGCGGTGCACGAGTTGGCGAAGCTGTCCGAGGAGGAGCGCCAGGCGATCCTGGACGACTTCTTCGACGAGGTGTTCGGGGATCTCGACCTGGACCCGGCGTTCCGGGACGGGATGCGGTCGGTGCGCGTGGAGCTGCCCGACGACCCGTCGGCCGAGCAGCTGGAGGCGTGGGTCGAGCTGGCGAACCTGGTGCGCGACGAGGACTTCCGGGCGTCGATCCGGCGGATGTCCGAGCGGCACCAGGAAATGCGCGCCGAGGGGCAGGACATGTCCCGCGGTGGGTCGCCCGAGCAGTTGGCGGCGTTCAAGCAGATGACGGCACGCGTGCGCGAGGCGTTGGACGCCGGCATCGCGCCCGGGACGCCCGAGGGGGCGCGGGTCGTGGCCGAGATCAACGAGCGGTGGGCGGAGGCGATCGGCACGCCGGTCGGGCCGGAGATGTCCGCGTGGTTGGCGGAGTTCGGCGACCCGCGGGCCGAGCGCTACTGGTCGTTGATCGCGATCATCAACGGGTGGCCCGCGGTGCCGGACACGTCGGCCGAGCGCGCGTGGTTGGCCGAAGCCGGCCGTTAGGAGCGCACGAGGCAGAACGGGTGGCCCACCGGGTCGGCGAAAACGGTCCACCCGTCGTGCGAGTCGTCGAGGACCGAAGCGCCCAGCCGGAGGACCTCGTCGGTGGCCAAGGCGAGGTCCGCGACCACCACGTCGAGGTGAAACTGCTGGGGCCGCTCGGCCCCCGGCCACTCCGGGGCGACGTACTCCACCACCCGCTGGAAGGCGAGCACACCGGCGGTGTGGTGGAGCGTCGACCAGTCGTCGTCCAACGACCACTCCTGGCCCGGGCGGTCCACCTCGCCACCCAGCACACCCCGGTAGAACTCGGCCAGCACCCGCGGTTCCGGGCAGTCCAGCACGACACACTGCAACGTCCCGATCATGCTCCCGACGATAGCGATCCCCACCCCACCCCGCGCGCCGCTCGGGGACCAGGTGCCCTCACCGGATGTGCATGCCCGAGATCGCCCGTGCCACCACCAGCCGCTGGATCTCCAACGTCGCTCGCAGGTGGTGGAGGTCTTGAGGCAGAGGTCGCACCACCTGCGCGCGTTGACCGGTGCGGGAACCCGTTAGCCGGCGCACGGAACACGACAGCGGTCTCATGAGACCGCAAGGGCCGCCACCGAGTGGGCTTGGCGAGCCGGTGTCGTACTGGTCGGCGGACCCCTGCACATCTAGTGATCTGACGCGGCCCGTAGGGGCGGCAGTCCGACCGGAGTGATTGGTCAGGTGAAGGCTCCGACGCAGCGGGGTCTCAACGTAGCGCGTATCCGCGATGTGGGGCTTTCCGATCCTCCCGGGGGGCGGATATGCAGCCCTCGCATCGAGGCCGCTAATCGGCGGTCTGCATCACGCCAAATGACCTGTATTCACCCGTATAGGGCAATCACAGACCCGCTGCCCGGCCGGCACACTAAAACTTGTGGGACGTAGCCAGGGGGCACGTAAGAAGCGCCGTCGCGCCACCGCGTCGCGGGAAAGCCGGGGCTGGTGGGCGCGTCAAACAACGCCCAACAAGATCGCTGTGGTGACACTGGGTGTGACGATAGCGGCCTTCCTCGGTGGGCTGGTCAGCTTCACCGCGGACGGTTTCTCCCTCGCCGAGAAGATCTCAGGCGTGTCACCGGCGGTTTCCTTATCCTCGGCTCGTCCTTCCTACACCGACATGCCGCTACCCACCTGTGCGACTTGTACGTCCAACGTTACTTTCCCCGAGTATGTTGGTCGTGGTGCGGCGAAGACGTTTCGCGACCCCAGGGCGTTCAGAGGAGCCGGCCCCGACGTGCCCGCCGGTCAACGAGTCGATGTGGTCTGCAGGTTCCACCAACCTGACGCGCCGCCCAGTGTGCAGCCCGGCTGGTGGTACCTGATCGCGAGTTCACCGTGGAACCGACAGTATTACTCCCCGGCGAACTCGTACCTCAACGGTGATTCGCCGGACGGACCGTATCTCACGAATGTCGACAGCGCCGTCCCCGTCTGCTGATCGGAGCGCACGGCACCTGTTCGGGCCCACATTTGCTCCGCGCGAGTCGAAGCGCCGAGCCGAACCGTCACGGTCGGCGCGGCAAGCAGGTCGTCGAAGGCCGGGGTCTGAGCATCCGTGCGCCTACTGGCTGAACGACTTCGGCGTAGGTGGCCATACGCCCCCATGCCTACCCCGGGAAGTGAGGGAATCGGTTGCAGTTGAGCACTACATGATAAAGCGTTGCAGTGACCTGCTATTCGACTCGGGCAAGCGCGTTCGCTCGGCAAGGGGCGCGCGGAATGCGAGTTACCAGCAAAATCGCGGAAGTGGGGTCCCCGGCGTCCGAAGACCGTCCCGCCGCGACCGAACCGGTCAGCTCACCGGATGTGCATGCCCGAGATCGCCCGTGCCACCACCAGCCGCTGGATCTCCGACGTCCCCTCGAAGATGGTGAAGATCTTGGCGTCCCGGTGCATCCGCTCCACCGGATGATCACGGGTGTACCCCGCCCCGCCCAACACGTGGATCGCGCGCTCCGTCGCCCACACCGCCACCTCACCCGCCTTGAGCTTGGACATCGACCCCTCACCCGCCGTGAACGGCACGTTGTTGCGGCCCATCCAGGCGGCTCGCCAGACCAGCAGGCGGGCGGCGTCCAGTTCCGTCCGCACGTTCGCCAGATCGAACGCGATCGACTGGTTCTCGATGATCTTCCGGCCGAACGCCGAGCGCTCCTTGGCGTACGCCAACGCGTACTCGTACGCCGCCCGCGCGACCCCGACGGCCATCGCACCGACCACGGGCCGGGTGCTCTCGAAAGTCGCCATCGCGGCCTGACCGCCGGACGCCCGGCCCTCCCGCGCGCGGGCCAGGCGGGCGTCCAACCGGTCCTTCCCGCCGAGCAGGCAGCGCCCCGGCACGCGCACCCCGTCGAGGAACACGTCCGCCGTGTGCGAGGCACGCATCCCGTGCTTCCGGATCTTCCCCGGCGACGACAGGCCGGCCGTGCCGGGCGGCACGACGAAGACCGCCTGGCCGCGTGCCCCGAGTTCCGGGTCGACGACGGCGGTCACCACGTGGACGTTCGCGATACCGCCGTTGGTCGCCCACGCCTTCTGCCCGGTGATGACCCACACACCGGTCGCCTCGTCGTGCACGGCCCTGGTGCGGTAGCCGGCGACGTCGGAGCCCGCCTGCGGTTCGGACGCGCAGAACGCCGCGAGCTTCGGCTCGTCCGGCGTGCCGAAGCACTCGGGCACCCACTCGGCCAGCTGCTCCGGCTCGCCCGCCGCGAAGATGCCCGCCGCGGCCAGGCCGGTGCCCATCAACGCCAGCGCGATGCCCGCGTCACCCCAGAACAACTCCTCGGTGGCGATCGGCAACGACAACCCGACCGGGTCGGCGAACCACGTCGCCAGCGCCTCGAACCCGTACAAGCCGATCTTGGCGGCCTCCCGGATCACCGGCCACGGCGTCTCCTCCCGCTCGTCCCACTCGGCCGCGGCGGGCCGGACGACGTCCTCCGCGAAGCCGTGCACCCACTCCCGCAGGTGCGCCTGGTCCTCGGTCAGCTCCAGCGAAAAGCCCATCACGCCTCCGGGGTGTCGAACAGTCACGCGCCACCTCCGCAGGTGAACCTACTGACGAGTAGGTAGCTTGGCAAGCGATAGCCTTGGCCCGACCTCCAGGGGGTGCCATGCACGCAGAACCACCGGTCCGCTCCGGCCGGGCCAAGCGGCTGCCGCGCGCGGTGCGCGAGCGGCAGATCATGGACGCCGCCGTGGACGTCTTCTCGCGCCTGGGTTTCCACGCCGCCTCGATGGACGAGATCTCCGAGGTCGCGGGCATCTCCAAACCCATGCTGTACGCCTACCTCGGCTCCAAGGAGGAGCTGTTCGCCACCTGCATCCGGCGTGAGGCGAACCGCCTGATGGAGGCCATCGCGGACGGCGTGGAGGCCGACCAGCCGCCGGACGTCCAGCTGTGGAGCGGGCTGCGGGCGTTCTTCGGCTTCGTCGCCGGCAACCGCGCGAGCTGGCAGGTGCTGCACCGCCAGGCGTTGACGCAGGGCGGCCCGTTCGCCCGCGAGCTGGTCGACCTGCGTGGCCGGGCGATCGACCTGGTGGCCGCGCTGCTGGTGCACTCCGCCGAGTTCCCGAACGTGCCGCGCGCGGGCGACCGGGAGGCCGAGTCCCTGGCCGCCGCGCTGGTCGGCGCGGGCGAATCGCTCGCCGACTGGTGGCTGGACCACCCCGACGAACCCGCCGGCGTGGTCGCCGCCCGCCTGATGAACCTGGTCTGGATGGGCTTCGGCGACCTGGTGGCGGGCAACGTCTGGCACCCGCCGTCCCGCCGCACCGCGGCGCCGTAGCTCACGCCCCCAGCAGGCTTTGCCCGCACACGCGCACCACGTTGCCGTTCACGCCCGTCGACGCCGGGTGCGCGAACCACGCGACGGTCTCCGCCACGTCCACCGGCAGCCCGCCCTGCGCGAGGCTGTTCATGCGTCGCCCGACCTCCCGGATGAACAACGGCACCGCGGCCGTCATCTTCGTCTCGATGAACCCCGGTGCGACCGCGTTCACCGTCGTGCCCGTGTGCCCGACACGGGCGGACAGCGCGTCGACCATGCCGATCACGCCCGCCTTGGTGGTGGCGTAGTTGGTCTGGCCGGCGTTGCCCGCGATACCGGCGATGGACGACACGCCGATGATGCGTCCGTTGGGGCGCAACGCATCCGCGGCGAACAACGCCTCGTTGAGGCGTTCCGGGCCGGTGAGGTTCACGGCGACCACGGCGTCCCAACGGCCTTCGTCCATGCGTCCGAGCGTGCGGTCCCGTGTGATGCCCGCGTTGTGCACGACGACGTCCACGCCGCCGTGATGCCGCACGAGGTGGTCCGCGATCCGTTGCGGTGCATGGGAAGCGGTGATGTCGGCCGGGAGCGTCGAGCCGTGCACGCGGTGCGCGACGGCGGCCAACGCGTCGCCTTGGCCGGGCACGTCGAGGCACACGACGTGCGCGCCGTCGCGGCTGAGCACGTCGGCGATGGCCGCACCGATGCCCTGCGCCGCGCCCGTGACGAGAGCGGTCTTGCCCATCAGCGGTTTCGCCCAGTCGTCCGGCGCTTCGACCGCCGCGGCGCCGATGTGGACGACCTGTCCCGACACGTACGCGGACCGGCCGGACAGCAGGAACCGCAGCGTCGACTCGACGTTGCCCTCCGCGCCCTCGGCCACCCGCACGAGCTGCGCCGTGCCGCCGCGCTTGAGTTCCTTGCCGACGCTGCGCGTGAAGCCCTCCAGCGCGCGCTGCGCGACCTGCGACCGCGCGGACGCGGGCGGCGTGCCGAGCACGACCACCCGGCCGCACGGCGCGAGCGAGCGGATCACGGGGTGGAAGAACGCGTGCAGCTCGCGCAGGTCCTCGGTGCGCTCGACACCGGTGGCGTCGAACACCAGCGCCCCGTAGCGGTCGCTGTCGTCGGTCACGTCGAGGCCGATGGACCCCAGCGCCGCGCCGACCGGCGTCACGAGCCGTCCGCGACCGCCCAGCCGCACGGGTCCGTCGAGCGCGGGACCGGTGCCGGAGTGCCTGCGCAGCGGGTACGGGTCGGGGAGGCCGAGCCCGGCCACGACGCGCCGGCCGAGGCCGGACCTGGCGAACGACCGGTAGCGGTCCACGTCCTCATCACTCCCTTGTCGAGTGGGCCTACCCACGGGTAGGCATCATGCCGGCCCGCTGAATCCGTCCGCTCATTCCACGGATTCCCGCGGTCGAATAGACCCCGCGCGGCTTCCACTCGAATGGCCGATTAAGCTCCCGGTCTCGGCAATCCCGATCGGAGGGGTGCGCGTGGCGACGGGTGAATCGGCCCATTCCGGGGAAACTCGTGAAATCAATTCGGAACGGCGTGGGTGGCGCAGCGGTCCCGACCGGGTGACGGCCCTGGTCGGACTGGCCGGCCTGGTGGTCGGCGTGCTCGGCCTGTTCCCGAAAGCGGAACCGGGGCACGTCGCGTCGGGCGATCCCGGGCCCGTGCCCGCGCCGCCGGTCGCGGTGGTCGGGACGGCGCACCGGGCGGTGCCGTCCGAGCGCTCGGCACCGACGACGACGCCCGCCGTGGAAGCGCCGACGGGGGTCGCGCCGCCGGTCCGCTACCGCGGCACGCTGCCGTTCGGCGACTACGACCTGGACCAGCCGCAGCCGCGGTACGCCCAGGGGCGCAACGTGTGGCGGGTCGACCGGACCACCCTGCACGGCGATGCCGGCTACGAGCTGGCCGTGTCGTCCGCCGCCGCGCCGGGCCGCGCCGAGTGCGCCGCCCTCGCCCGGACCCGCGGCGAGTCGGACGTGACGGGTCTCGCGCCGGGGCGCCGCGTGTGCGGGACGACCCCCGCGGGTCGGGTCTTCCGGGTCGACGTGATCGCGGTGACCGGCGAATCCACTTACGGCGCGGTGACCGTGTGGGAATCGGTGGGAATCACCTAATCGAGAAGCGACCAGGCGGCGGTGCAGCGGACCGTGACCACGATCTGCTGTGCCTCCAGGTTCAATTCCTCCATTCGTGGAGCGTCACCCACCGATCCGCCGTATGCCGCGACCGAGCGCCCGACGGAGGGCTCCCACGGCTCGCCGTCGCCGTCGGACAGCTTCAGCAGCGTGCCGAGGCGCGCGCCGAGCGCTTCCGCGTAACCCTCGGCACGTCGGCGGGCGTCCGCCACGGCCTCCCGCTGCGCCGCGCGGACGGCCTCGGTGTCGGTGGCGAGCTGCCAGTTCGGCCCGTTCAGCCACGTCGGCTCCGCCGCGACGAGCGCGGAGAGCAGGTCGTCCAGCCGGTCGAGGTCGTGCACCCGCAGCACGTACTGCTGGGACGCGCGGCTGCCCGCGCGCCGCTGCCCGTCCCAGTTGTCGTGCACGTCGAGCCGGCGTGAGCGCACCTCGACGCCCGCCCGGTCCAGTACCGGCTCGACCGACGCCACCCGCCTGGTCAGCTCGTCCACGGCCGCGTTGCGGGTCGCGCCCACGGTCTCGAAGTTCACCTGCACCTCGGCGCGGTCGGCGGTGCGCTCGACCCGGCCGGTGCCCCTGGTCACGACTTCAGCCACGTCGACCAGCCAACCGCTTGAGCGGGCCGTCCGCAACGGTTGGCGGCCTTCGGTCCAGGAGGTGTCTGCCAGGCGAATCGCCGGAGCCATCCGGGTGACGGCCGTAGATTCGTCGGTTTGTGCCCCAACTCACCGGATAATCGGGTGATTTTGCCGCGCGCAGGGTGCATACTTGAGGCACACCACCGAGGCAGACCGTTTGAGAGGGATGAAACCCCGATGAACTTCACTGCGAAGCTCCGCGCTCGTCGTGTCGAGGCTCGCAACCGCAAGGCCGTCGCCCGCGCGATCGAGGCCGCGCCGACCCCGGCGATGCGTCACGAGCTGATGGCGATCGCCCAGGCCCAGGTGACCACCCTCCGCTGAGACCCTCGCGCCGAGACGACAACCCGATCGACACCGGGTACGCGCCCCGTCGTCTCGCGCGTGTGGCGAAGGGGGAACGTCGAAGGCCCCTGTCGCACCTCCCGCGCGACAGGGGCCTTCGACTGTGTTGGATTAGCGTCGAGACTTGGTCAAGTGATCTGTGTCACACTCGATAGGGGGTGTAACAGTCCACGATCGTGTCTCGATGTTCCTGGTGACCCCGCGGTGCTGTCGGACCCCCGACCTGGCAGCACCGCGGGGTTTCCCATATCCCCCGACGTACTTAGGACATGTCCGGACTACTTGGACGTGGCAGAGCCGGTCCAGGTGTCGTCATCCTGTCTACGGGCACGCCTGATCATCACTATCCCCCTGATGTGTTCTTGTCCCCCATGGACACCACCCATGGTGCCACCGGGGTACGACAGATTTTTGAGGTTTTCCTGAGAGCATGACCCGATGACCCGCCCGCTCTTGGTGGTTGACGGCGCAAATGTCATCGGATCAGTGCCCGACGGCTGGTGGCGCGACCGCGCCGCGGCGGCGACCAGATTGCGGAACGCGCTGGTGGGAGTGGGTGAGCGGGGGGTGCCGGGCTTCGCCGAGGGTCCGGTCGAGGTCGTCCTGGTGGTCGAGGGCAAGGCCCGCCACGTGCAGTCGATACCAGGCGTCCGTGTGGTCTCCGCCACTGCCTCCGGAGACGACGCGATCGTCGCAGTCGTCCGCGCCGAATCGCCCGGGAGGCAATGCGCGGTGGTCACCGCCGACCGCGGCCTGAGAGCCCGCGTAACCGCCCTCGGGGCAACCACCCTGGGCCCCCGGGCGGTCCGCTGACTCCTGGGCGTTCTGCTGCGTCAACTGCCTGCAACGGCCGGTGCGCTCAGGTGCGGCACGCGACGATTCGCCATCGAGCCGCAGTCACCGGCAGGGAACCCGGGGTGGTTCACCGCTACGGCGACCACCCGGTCGCCCACATGGTGGGCGGTGAAATACCAGGCCCAGGCCCTCGTGTTGACTCCGAACGTGACGACCGCTCAACGCCGCCGCGCCCGGGTCCGCGCCCCCGAACTGGTGGGCCGCGGCTGGCTCAACACCGGTGACCGCGACCTCGCCCTCAAAGACCTGCGCGGCAAGGTCGTGCTGCTGGACTTCTGGACGTTCTGCTGCATCAACTGCCTGCACGTGCTGGACGAGCTGCGCCCCCTCGAAGCCGAGTTCGCCGACGTCCTCGTCACGATCGGCGTGCACTCCCCGAAGTTCGTCCACGAAGCCGACGCCGACGCGCTCAAGGCGGCCGTCGAGCGGTACGCGGTGCACCACCCCGTGCTGGACGACCCGGAACTCACGACGTGGCAGAACTACGCCGTCAAAGCCTGGCCGACGCTGGCCGTGGTCGACCCCGAGGGCTACGTGGTGCACGTCGCCGCCGGCGAGGGCCACCTCGACGCCCTCCGGCAGGTCATCACCGAGCTGGTCGAGGAGCACGACGCCAAGGGCACGCTGCACCGCGGCGACGGCCCGTACGTCCCGCCCGCGCCCACCGGCACCGAGCTGCGCTTCCCGGCCAAGGCCCTGGTCACGCCGAACGGCACGCTGCTGGTCGCCGACTCCGCACACCACTCCCTGGTCGAGTTGGCCGCCGACGGGGAGACGGTCCTCCGGCGCATCGGCACGGGCGAGCGCGGTCGTCGCGACGGCGCCGAGCCGACCTTCTCCGAACCCGCCGGGCTGGCACTCCTCCCGCCGGACGTGGCCGGCCGGGTCGGCTACCACGTCGTGGTCGCCGACACCGTCAACCACCTGCTCCGCGGCCTGGACCTGGACACCGGCCGCGTCACGACCGTCGCCGGCACCGGCGAGCAGTGGCGTGCCGGCGTCACCGGCGGCGCGGCGACCGGCGTGCCGCTGACCAGCCCGTGGGACGTGGCCTGGTGGGAACCGGCGGGTGGGGTGGTGGTCGCGCTCGCGGGCAACCACACGCTGGGCCTGTTCCGCCCGCTGGAGCAGCGGTTCGAGCGGTTCGCCGGCACCACGGTCGAGGGCCTGGGCGACGGCCCGTACGCGGAGGCGTTCTTCGCCCAGACCTCCGGGCTCGCGGCGGACGGCGAGCGGCTGTGGCTGGTCGACTCCGAGACGTCCGCGCTGCGTTACCTGGAGGACGGCGAGGTGCGCACGGTCGTCGGCAGGGGCCTGTTCGACTTCGGCCACCGCGACGGCCCGGCCGACCAGGCCCTGCTGCAACACCCGCTCGGCGTGACGGTCCTGCCGGACGGCGGCATCGCGGTGTCCGACACCTACAACGGCGCGATCCGCCGCTACGACCCCGTGACCGACGAGGTGTCCACATTGGCGACGGACATCGCGGAACCGTCCGACGCGCTCTACGTGGACGGTGAGCTGGTGGTCGTCGCGTCCGCCGCGCACCGCCTGGAACGACCCGTCGCACCCGGCACGAAGGTGCTCGGCGAGGCGCACCGGGTGCGCCGCCCGCCGACCGTCCTCGCGCCCGGCGACCTGGAGCTGACCGTCGTGTTCACGCCGCCGGCCGGCAGCAAGCTCGACGACCGCTACGGCCCGTCCACCCGCCTGGAGATCACCAGCTCGCCGCCGGAGCTGCTGGTGTCCGGCGCGGGCGTCGGCACCGACCTCACCCGCTCGCTGCGCATCGCCGAGGGCTTCGCGGAGGGCGTGCTGCACGTCGTCGCGCAGGCCGCGAGCTGCACCGACGACCCGTCCGTCGAGCACCCGGTGTGCAAGCTGACCCGGCAGGACTGGGGCGTGCCGATCCGCGTCGACGCGGCCGGTCCGCACCGCCTCCCGCTGCTGATGGGCGGGCTGGACGAGGACGTGCACAACGCCACGTAGACTCTGCCGGTGCCCGATGTCAAGCTTGAGATCCAGATGCTGCACGACCGCGTCATGGTGCGGATCTCCCCGGAGGACGGTGAGCGCCGCAGCAGCGGTGGGATCGTGATCCCGGCGACCGCGCAGATGGCGAAGCGTCTGGCCTGGGGTGACGTCCTCGGTGTCGGCACGAGCGTGCGGCACGTGAAGGTGGGGGACCGCGTGCTGTTCAACCCGGAGGACCAGTACGAGGTCGAGGTGCAGGGTGCGACCTACCTGGTCATGCGGGAACGCGACGTGCACGCCACGGCCAGCGAGCGGTCGGACCACGGAACCGGCCTTTACCTGTGAACCACCGATAAGTGATCGGCGTGTGACGGCGGTCGGGTAAGCAGTCCCAGGAACTTGCGAGAGGCAAGAGGGGGAGCGGTGCCGGAAAACCAGAGACCGGAGTACGACGCTGAGCGGACCAGGGCCTTCGAGCCGGTCCGCCCGTCGGGCACCGCGTCGGAGCGCACGACGCAGCTCCCGGCCTCCTCCGTGCAGGAGGCCGCGTGGCCGACCGACGAGGCGGCGTGGCCGCAGGAGGAACCGGACGAGCCCGCCGCCGCGCCGACGGTGCGCAACGTGCAGCCGGCCGACGTGACCCGAGCCCTGCCCGCGGACGAGCCCGCCCGGGACGCCATCACGCACAAGCTCACGCCGCCCGCTGAGCAGTCGCAGTCGGGGCAGTTGGGACAGTCCCCGGCGGGACCGTCCCAGCCGGACCGCGCCCACTCCGGGCAGCTCCAGCCGGAGCAGACGACGCGGGTCACGCCGCCCGCCGAGCGGACCGAGGTCGTCCCGCCCGCCGAGCGCACGCAGGCGATGCCGGTCGCGAACGGCTCCCGCCGGCCGTCGCCGGCCGAGGAGACCACGGTCTTCGCCACCCCGGTGACCGAGGCGACCGTCCACGGCCCGGTGCTGGTGGACGAGGCGACCGAGACCGCCGAGACCGAGGACCGCCGCCGGAGCAGGCGGAAGCTGGTCATGGTCGCGGCGGGCGTGTTCGGCCTGCTGGTCCTGCTCTACGGGCTGGACATCGCGTTCTCCAGCGGCAACGTGCCGCGCGGGGTGACCGTGGCGGGCGTCGACGTCGGCGGCCTGGACCACCCCGCCGCCGAGCAGAAGCTGCGCGACCAGATCGGCCCGCGCCTCGCCCAGCCGGTGCGCGCGCAGGCGGGCGACGTGGCGACCGAGGTCGACCCGAAGACCGCCGGCCTGGAACTCGACTGGGCCGCCACCCTGGACCGCGCGGGTGACCAGCCGCTGTCCCCGATCACGCGGATCACGTCGTTCTTCACGTCCCGCGAGGTCGGCATCGCCACCCGCAGCGACGGTGCCAAGCTGACCGCCGCGCTGGAGGGCCTGCGCGCCCAGACCGACCACGACCCGGCCGAGGGCACCATCCGGTTCGAGGGCGCGAACGCCGTCGCCGTCGACCCGAAGCAGGGCCAGAAGCTGGACGTGCCCGCCGCGTCGGAGAAGATCCTCGCCTCCTGGGCCGACGGCGGCACGGTCGACCTGCCGGTCGCCACCACGCCCGTGAAGACGACCAAGGAGGGCGTGCACAAGGCGCTCGAAGAGGTCGCCAAGCCCGCCGTCGCCGCGCCCGTCGTGATCAAGGGCGAGGGCCGGGACGCGACCCTCACGCCGGAGCAGCTCGGCGCGACGCTGGTGTTCGAGCCCGCCGAGGACGGCGGCCTCACCGCGAAGGTCGACAACAACAAGGTGATCGAGGCCGCGGGTCCGCAGCTCAAGGAGACGGAGAAGGAGGGCAAGGACGCCGAGATCCTCTTCGAGGGCGGCCGGCCCACCGTCAAGGAGTCCGTGGACGGCATCGGCATCGACTGGGAGAAGTCGCTCACCCCGTTCATGGACGTGCTCAAGAGCGCCGACAAGCGGGAGATCAAGGCGGAGTACAAGCACACGCCCGCCAAGGTCACCACGGAGCAGGCGAACAAGATGGGCATCAAGGAGGTCATCGGCGAGTTCTCCACCGGTGGCTTCGCCGCCGACTCGGGCACCAACATCCGGGTCGTCGCGGAGAAGGTGAACGGCGCGATCGTGAAGCCCGGCGAGACGTTCTCGCTCAACGAGTACACCGGTCCGCGCGGCACCGCGCAGGGCTACGTCGACGCGGGCATCATCGAGAACGGCGCGCCGGGCCGCGCGGTCGGCGGCGGCATCTCGCAGTTCGCGACCACGCTGTACAACGCGGCGTACCACGCGGGCATGAAGGACGCCGGGCACAAGGAGCACAGCTACTGGATCTCCCGCTACCCGGCGGGCCGCGAGGCGACCGTGTTCATGGACCCCGCGGGCAACAGCCTGATCGACATCAAGTTCACCAACCCGGACGACACCGGCGTGGCGATCCAGACCATCTGGACCCCGTCGTCCATCAAGATCGTCCTGTGGGGCACGAAGAACTACGACGTCAGCGGCTCCACCAGCGAGCAGTCGAACTTCACCGACCCGAAGGAGATCACCAAGACCACGCAGCCGTGCGTGGCGAGCGCGGGCGCGCGCGGCTTCACGGTCACCGACACCCGGACCATCCGCGACCGCCGCACCGGCCAGACCCGGTCGGAGTCCCGCACGGTCCGCTACGACCCGTCGCCGAAGATCGTCTGCGAGGCGCCGCCCGCGGGCTGACACCGCACTCCGCCCGGTTGGCGCAACGACTCGGGGTTCGGCGTGACCCCGCCCCGGGTATCACCCGTTCGTGAAGACAGACGCGGTGAGACGTCACCCGGCCGTGCAAGTTCTCGGTCGGGCGGGCATGGTGTGTTACGGGGTGGTGCACGTGCTGCTCGCCGTGCTCACCGCTCAGGTGGTGCCCGGCGACCGCGGTGAGCGCACCGACCAGAAGGGCGCCGTGGCGGCGCTCGCGGAGACCTCGCTGGGCCCGGTCCTGCTGTGGGTGCTGGGCCTCGGGCTGTTCGCGTTCGCCGGGTGGCAGGTGGCGTTGGCGGTGTCCGGCTACGACTGGGTACCGCCGGGGCGCAAGCGGGTGTTCCGCCGCGTCGGGTCGGCGGCGCGGGCCGTGACGGGTGTCGCGATCGGCGTCGCGGCGATCGGCTACGCGGTCGGCTCGGGCCAGTCGCAGTCGTCCGACCAGCAGTCCCAGACGTGGACGGCGAAGCTGCTCGCCCTGCCGCTGGGTCGGGTCCTGGTCGGCGCGGTCGCGTTGTTCGTGGTCGGGCTGGGTGTCGCGGTGGCGCGCAAGGGCGTGACCAAGGCGTTCGAGGACGACCTCGACATGACCGACCTGCCGTCCGCCACGCGGGTGTGGGTGGAACGCCTCGGTCGGATCGGGTGGATCGGCAAGGGCGTGTCGTACGCGTTGATCGGCGTGCTGGTCGGTTTCGCGGCGATCAGCGCCGACCCGTCGCAGGCGGGTGGGCTGGACAAGGCGTTGCACGCGCTCGCCGCGCAGCCGTACGGGATCTTCCTGCTGGCCGTGATCGCCCTGGGGTTCCTGGGTTTCGGCGCGTACTGCTTCGCCGCCGCGCGGGCGCACAAGAGCTGAACGCGCGGAGGGGGCGGCACCGCAGCGGCGCCGCCCCCTCCGCGTCGGGTCAGAACGCGGCTTCGTCCACGTCCATCAGCGAGTTGTCGGTGTTCTCGGCGATCTTGCGGCGGGCCGACAGCTCCGGCAGCACGTTCTTCGCGAAGAACGACGCCACGGCGACCTTGCCCTCGTAGAACGCCTTGTCCCGCGCGGACACCCCGCCGTCGAGCTTGGTCAGCGCGACCTCGGCCTGGCGCAGCAGCAGCCACCCGACCAGCACGTCGCCCGCGGTCATCAGCAGGCGCACGGAGTTCTGGCCGACCTTGTACAGGTTGCGCACGTCCTCCTGCGCGCCGGTCAGGTAGCCGACCAGCGCGCCCAGCATCCCCTGGAGGTCCTCCAGGCCCTGCTTGAGCAGCGCGCGCTCCTCCTTGAGCCGGCCGTTGCCGCTCTCGTCGTCCAGGAACCGCTGGATCTCGCCGTTGAGGTAGCCGAGCGCCTGGCCCTTGTCCCGGATGATCTTGCGGAAGAAGAAGTCCAGGGACTGGATGGCGGTCGTGCCCTCGTACAGCGAGTCGATCTTGGAGTCCCGGATGTACTGCTCGATCGGGTACTCCTGGAGGAAGCCGGAGCCGCCGAGCGTCTGGAGCGACTGTGCGAGCTGCTCGTAGGCGCGCTCCGAGCCAACGCCCTTCACGATCGGCAGCAGCAGGTCGTTGACCTTCTCCGCCAGCTCCTTGCCCTCGCCGCCCAGCGCGATCCGGTCCTGGACGGTCGCCGTGTACAGGTACACCGCGCGCAGGCCCTCGGCGTACGCCTTCTGGAGCATCAGCGAGCGCCGCACGTCCGGGTGGTGCGTGATGGTCACGCGGGGCGCGGTCTTGTCGGTCATCCGGGTCAGGTCGGCGCTCTGCACGCGCTCCTTGGCGTAGGCCAGGGCGTTGAGGTAGCCGGTGGACAGGGTGCCGATGGCCTTGGTGCCGACCATCATCCGCGCGTACTCGATGACCTGGAACATCTGCGCGATGCCGTCGTGCACCTCGCCCAGCAGCCAACCCCGCGCGGGCACGCCGTGCTGGCCGAACGTCAGCTCGCACGTGGTGGAGACCTTCAGGCCCATCTTGTGCTCGACGTTGGTCACGAACGCGCCGTTGCGCTCACCGGTCGACTCGCCCGTCTGCGGGTCGAAGTGCCACTTCGGCACGAGGAACAGCGACAGGCCCTTGGTGCCGGGCTTCGCCTCGATGCCGGGGCCCTCGGGGCGGGCCAGCACCAGGTGCATGATGTTCTCGGTCAGGTCCTGGTCCGCGGAGGTGATGAACCGCTTCACGCCGTCCAGGTGCCAGCTGCCGTCCTCCTGGAGCACGGCCTTCGTGCGGCCCGCGCCCACGTCGGAACCCGCGTCGGGCTCGGTGAGCACCATCGTCGCGCCCCAGCCGCGCTCGATCATGATCTCGGCCCAGCGCTTCTGCTGCTCGGTGCCGTTGCGGTAGACCACGGAGGCGAAGTTCGGGCCCGCCAGGTACATGTAGACGGCCGGGTTCGCGCCGAGGATCAGCTCGGAGGCGGCCCACTGCACCGACGGCGGGATGCCGAAACCACCCAGCTCGTTGGGCAGCGACAGGCGGTACCACTCGCCGTCCCAGAGGGCGCGGTAGGACTTCTTGAACGACTCGGGCAGCGTCGCCGAGTGCGTGGCGGGGTCGAACACCGGCGGGTTGCGGTCGGCGTCGGCGAAGGACTCGGCCAGCGGGCCGACCGCGAGGTTGTCCAGCTCGGCCAGCACGCCGCGCGCGGTGTCCTCGTCGGACTGCTCGAACGGCCCCTTGCCGAGGTGGTCCTGCACGTTGAAGACCTCGAACAGGTTGAACTCGAGGTCCCGGACGTTGCTCTTGTAGTGACCCATCTCGTCTCACTCCATCAAGGTCGGGGCTGTCCCCTACTGACCGGTAACAACCAGGGTATTACCTGTCAGTAACCACGGCAAGGCCGCCCTGCGGGTTGGCCGTCACCTCATGTCGGGCGAGCTGAGCAACCCCGCCTGGTAGGCGAGCGACACGGCGTGCGTCCGGTCCCGTGCGCGGAGCTTGCGCAGGATGTTCTTCACGTGCGTGCGGACCGTCTCCACCGACACGTACAGCTCGTTCGCGACGGCCTGGTTCTCCAGGCCGTCGGCGATCAGCTGGAGGACCTCGTACTCGCGCCTGGACAGCGAGCGCCGCGAACCGGCCTCCGCGGTCGGCGTGAAACCCGCCGCCAGCGGCGCCAGCGTCGGGTCCAGGTACATCCGCTCCTGGTGGCCGCGCACGATGGCCTGGAGCACCTCGCCGATCTCCCCGCCGCGCGGCACCATCCCGCGCACGCCCGCGCCCAGCGCCGCGCGCACGTACTTCGCGGTCCGGTGCGGGTCGCGGACCAGGGACACCACCAGCAGCCGCGGGTCGTTGCCGGTGAGCAGGCTCGCGAGGTGGCCCTGGGGGTCCAGCACGGAGTCGATCAGCAGCACGTCCGGCCGCAGGCGCTCGTGCAGGCGGACGGCCGTCTGGAGGTGGCCCGTGGAGCCGAGCCAGTGCAGCCCCGGTGTCCGGCGGACGACGGCCGAAAGGCCCTCGCGGAACAGCGGTATGGGGTCCACCAGCGCGATTCCCGGTCCCGTGACATGCCGACCTGCGCCCGTCGCGGAGTGCGGGCGCGCGTTGACACCGGTTCGCATACCGATTGGAGTCGGCAGCCGGCGGAACATGACGGTGGTTCGGAGAAAAAGTTCACCCGGCGGCTGTGGGCAGGCTCATGCGGTCGCCCGGGTCCGCCCGCCGCACAGTGGGTGCATGACGACGTGGCAGCCGCGGGACGGGACCGAATCGGCCGCCGGGTGGCGGCTGTGGCTCGCGTTGAGCGGGCGGCTGTGGCCGGGTGACGACTGGGACGCCACGCCCGCGTCCGCCGTGCGCGTGCTGCGGGACATCGCGGTGACCTGCGCGGACATCCGGTCCACGTGCCCGGTGGACGCGCCCGTGCAGCGGCTCGTGGACTCGGTGGCGTTCGTGGTCAGCCTGCCGCTGGAGCTGTGGCGTGACGACCACGTGCCGGTGGACGCGGACCGCGCGGCGTTGCTGCACGGCGACCTGGCGGGTGTCGTGGAGCACGCGGCCGGCGTGCGTGCCGTGCTGGCGGCCGGTGGCGGGTGGGCGGAGCTGGAGTCGCGGTAGTAGTGTGTGCCCTAATGATTAGTGCACAAACTATCGAGGGCGACCCGCTGGCCCTGGACCGGCAGGTCTGCTTCGCCCTGGCGATCGCTTCCCGGAACGTGGTGGCCCTCTACCGGCCGCTGCTCGAACCCATGGGGCTCACCCACCCGCAGTACCTGGTGATGCTCGCGCTGTGGGGCCGGACGCCGCTGTCGGTCAAGGAACTCGGCCGCCTGCTGGCGCTGGAGCCCGCCACCCTGTCGCCGCTGCTCAAGCGGCTGGAGGCGATCGGGTACATCACGCGCGGGCGTGCGTCGACCGACGAGCGGCAGCTCGCCGTGGCGCTCACCGAGAAGGGCGTGGCGCTGCGCGAGCAGGCCCTCGCCATCCCACCCGCCGTGGTCGAGAGGCTTGGCATGTCGTTGACCGAGTTGCAGGACCTGCACGCCGTGCTGACGCGCGTCATCGCCGCGACGGAGCGCACATGACCCCGCCGCTGGTGTTGCGCGCCTGGTACCTGGTCGGCGGTCGGCTGCCCATGAAGTACCGCGAGTGGGTGTTCGAGCAGGCCACGAAGCCGTCGTGGCTGGCGTGGTTCGTCGTGCGGGCGTTCCTCCAGGTGTTGCCGTTGACGATCGTGATCGCCGTGGCTCTGGTGTTCGGTCTTGACTCGCCGTTGCCGTTGGCGTTGGCGTGCGGTTCGTTGGGGTTGGTCGTGGGCGTGTACTTCGCGGTGTCGTACGCGATCGAGAGCACCGACCACCGGATGACGAAGTACGGCTACCCGCGTGCGTCGGCCAGCACGTACCGGCGTGCGCAGGCGTTGGAGACCGACCGCGAGCGGGAGCGCCGTTACAACGAGGCTTGGCGCTCTTGAGCGAACGCGTCGGCCAGCTTCGCCTCCCACCCCGGTGGCAGGACGGTCGGCTGG
The DNA here is from genome assembly GCF_019375475.1 of Saccharothrix obliqua. Lineage (GTDB taxonomy): Bacteria > Actinomycetota > Actinomycetes > Mycobacteriales > Pseudonocardiaceae > Actinosynnema > Actinosynnema obliqua. The sequence goes on from NZ_JAHXGQ010000001.1 coordinate 67,787, forward strand.
CCGAACGCGGCTCGCAGGTAGTCGCGGCGACCGAGCACGACCGCCGTCTCCCGCCACCGCTGCACCACCCAGGCGCACAGCCGGCTGATCAACAACGCCTCGGTGGCGGCGGGCGTCGGTGCGGGCAGCGGGTCGAGGCGGGCCAACTCCTGGAGTTCGGCGGCGGTGGCGGGCACCGGGTCGGGCAGGCCGAGCTGCCACTCCAGCGGTGCGACGTTCTTCTTCACGGCCTGCTCGGCGACGATCCGCTCCTGGTAGGCGGCGCGGATGCGCCCGATCTCGGCGAGCAGGTCGGGCAGCGCGCACGTGCGGGCCGCCCAGTCCGTCGGCCCGACACCCGCCGCGGCTTCGAGTTCTTCGAGGGCGGTGGTGTCCCCGTCCCACGTCAACACCGCCCGCTTGCGGCAGCGGTCGAGGACACGGCGGGCGTCGGTCACGGGTTCGTCCCACGCGCCCGTGCGGAGTCCTTCGGTGTCGACGTGCCACACGGCCAGCGTCGACTCCCGGCGGACGACCACGACGTGCCCGATCATCGTCCGCCCGTCACCGGCCCGTGTGGGCAGCAGACCTAACGGACTGTGCTGAGGTCCATCAACCGCCATCACGCCTCCCGTAGGTGATCACCCGATCCTACGGACGTGCGCATGGCGTGGTCGCGTCCCCACGCGCCGAGGGGCAGCAACGCCTCGTTGAGCGAGATCCCCGAGTCGGTCAACGAGTATTCGACGCGGGGCGGCACCTCGTCGTACACCCGCCGCCGCACCACGCCCGCGGCTTCCAGTTCACGCAGGTGCGCGGTGAGCACCTTCTCCGTGACGCCGGGCAGTTCGCGCCGGAGCTGCCCGAACCGCCGCGGCCCCTCGCCGAGCGCCCACAGCACCAGCACCTTCCACTTGCCGCCGATCACGTCCATGGCCGCGTCGACGCCGCAGTGGTGGGCTCCGGGCCTGTTTGTGGTTTTGTGCACGCACTTCAAGGTAATCACCCACGGCAAAGTGCGTACTTGATCAACTGGAGCGGTGCTGACGAGCATGGTCGGCATGGCTCAAGAAGCACTGACCCTCCTCGGCCTCGGCGACATGGGCACCGCCCTGGCCCGCACCTGGCTGGCCGCCGGCCACCCCGTGACCGCGTGGAACCGCACCCCCGCCCGTGCCGCCCGGTTGACCGGCGCCACGACGTTCCCCACCGCGGCCGAAGCCGTTGCCGCGAACCGCTTGGTCGTGGCGTGCCTGCTGGACGACGCCTCCGTGCGCGAGACCCTGCGGGATGCTGATCTGGACGGCAAGGACGTGGTCAACCTGACCACCAGCACCCCCGACCAGGCCCGTGAGCTGGCGAAGTGGGTGGAAGATCGAGGCGCCCGCTTCCTGGCCGGCGGGATCATGGCCGTGCCGCCGATGATCGGTAATTCGGGGTACGTGTTCTACAGCGGGTCGGAGGCGTTGTTCGCGGAGCACGAGGCGACCCTCGCCGTGCCCGTCGGCACGAAGTACGTGGGTGCGGACGCCGGGTTCGCGGCGTTGCACGACGTGGCGTTGTTGAGTGCCATGAGCGGCGCTTTCGCGGGTATCTCGCACGCTTTCGCGCTGGTGCGCCGGGAGGACGTCCGGCCGTCCGACTTCGCCGAACTCCTGGTCGGCTGGCTGACGGCGATGATGCCGTACGTCCACGGGGTCGCCGAGCACCTGGAAAGCGGCGACTACACGAAGGGCGTCGTGTCCAACCTGGCGATGCAGGTGGCGGGCAACGCGACCCTGCTGCGGACGGCGGAGGAGCAGGGCGTCAGCCCGGAACTCCTGACCCCGTACATGAACCTGATGGCACAACGCTTGGCCGACGGCCACGGCACCGAGGGCACCACGGGGGTGATCGACCTCCTCCTGCGCTGACCCCGGCCACACGGCTCAAAGGCGTTGTCGCCACCGGACTTGCAGTACGGGAGTGCGTACTTCGGCCGCGAAGTCGGGGACGACCTTGGCCAAGCGGTCCAGGAATTCCTCGGGTGTGACCTCGGGCTTGTTGTACGCGCTGATCTGGTCGTTGATGCACTCGACCGTGCGATCGGGGTACAGGTCGAACTGATCGAGCAGGAAGTCGTCTGGGTGCACGGCGTCCAGGTCGTACGGTGACAACGCCGCGGTGGGGAAGTCGTCGATGTTGGCGGTCACGATCACCGCGGCACCGCCGTACGCCGCGGCGGCGAGCACGTGCCGGTCCTTGGGGTCGTTGGTCATCATCGGGGTCAGCGATTCGTAGCCGGTCACCAGCGCGTCGGGGAACACCCGGCGAATCGTGTCGACGAACTTCCGGGCGCTCTCCGGCGTGCGGTGCCCTACGCGGGGAAGGTTGCGTTCGACTTCGCCGAGCACCTCGTCGGACCAGAGCGGGCGGTAGGTGTTCGCCTCCGCCAATCGCAGCAACAAGTCCGCCAGGCGGTACGGGATGAGCACGCAGGCGTCGAGGTAGGCGGGGAAGGGCACTAGCGGGTCCGGGGGAACTGGTCCACGGCGTCGTAGGAACCGTCCTCGACGGCTTCACGCGTCAGCTCGTCCAACGCGGTGCGGCGGCGGACGCGGGCGCGTTCCTGGTAGCCCAGCAGGTCGGTCAACCGGACCCGCCGGTGCCGCCCGCGCATCTCGAACGGGATCTCGCCCTCCTCCAAGAGGCGCACCAGGGTCGGGCGAGAGATGTTGAGCATGTCCGCGGCCTGCTGCGTGGTCAGCTGGGTGGTGTGCGGCGCGATGGTGATCGCGAGCCCGTTCGACAGGGCTTCGACCACCTCGCGCAGCGCGGCGAACACCTCACCGGGCAACTTGATCTCCGTGCCGTCCGGCCCGACGAGCCTGGTGTGGCCGTGCAGAGCCTCGGCCGCGTGCGCCAAGTCGTCCTGGCTGTCGCCAGGGGGGAACACGGTGTGCTGCCGGAGCGCCGTCGCCATCTTCAACCCCTTCCGCTTCTGCGGCCTAGTCTATCCGAAAAAAACGAAAGGGGTTGTCGTGCCAGGCCGGCCCGGCGCAGGAGTCGGTGTACGCAGTCCCTCCGACATCCGATCACCGAGGCGGGACGTGGGCTGGGCGAACGGGAACACGGCAGGCCGGACCGGGGTGACGAAGACGACGCACGCACGTCGAGGCCCGAGCACGACGAAGGCCCAGGCGCTCCAGCGAACCGGGGCTGACCTGGGCCTTCGTCGTTCCGAGCGGGTGACGGGAATCGAACCCGCCTCTACAGCTTGGGAAGCTGTCGTTCTACCAATGAACTACACCCGCGTGCTGCGCGTCCGATCATACACATAGGCTGGGACCGTGTTGTTGAGTGACCGCGATCTGCGGAGCGAAGTCGCGTCCGGACGTCTCGTGCTGGAGCCGTTCGAGGACGTGATGGTGCAGCCGTCCAGTATTGATGTGCGGTTGGACCGCTTCTTCCGGGTGTTCAACAACACCCGGTACACGCACATCGACCCCTCGGTGCAGCAGGACGACCTCACGTCGGTGGTCGAGGCGGACGGGGACGACCCGTTCGTGCTGCACCCCGGCGAGTTCGTCCTCGGCTCCACCTTCGAGCAGGTGGCACTGCCCGACGACCTGGCCGGCCGGCTGGAGGGCAAGTCCTCCCTGGGTCGCCTGGGTCTGCTCACGCACTCGACCGCCGGGTTCATCGACCCCGGCTTCTCCGGTCACATCACGCTGGAGCTGTCGAACGTCGCCAACCTGCCGATCACCCTCTGGCCGGGCATGAAGATCGGCCAGCTCTGCCTCTTCCGGCTCAGCTCGGCGGCCGAGTTCCCGTACGGGTCGCAGCAGGCGGGTTCCCGCTACCAGGGCCAGCGCGGCCCCACGCCGTCCCGCGCGCACCTCAACTTCCACCGCACGGACACCCGCCGCTAGAACAGCTTCCCGTACCTCGCCAGCACCCTCGACCGCAGCTCGGGGTCGGTCCGCGGCACGGGCTCCAGGAACACCTCGTCCAGGTCGGGCCAGCGCTCCCGCAGCTCGGCGTCGATCCGCACGCACGCCCGCTCCAGCTCCGCGGCGTGCAACGAGTCGTCGAAGTCCAGCCGCACGCACAACAGCACGCGGTCGGTGCCGACGGCCATGGTCAGCAGGTCGACGACCTGCTCCACCTCGGGCTCGGCACGCAGGTGCTCCCACACCGCGTGCACCAGCTTGGGGTCCGCCTGCCTGCCGATCAGCAGTCCCCGGTTGGTGCCCGCCAGCACGAACGCGGCCACCGCCAGCAGCACGCCGATCAGCAACGACGCCACCCCGTCCCACACCGACCGCCCGGTCAGGTGGTGCAGCCCGAGCCCGCCGAACGCCAGCAGCAGGCCGACCAACGCCGCCGAGTCCTCGAAGAACACCGTCTTCACCGTCGGGTCGTCGGACACCCGCAGGTACGCGAGCACGGACCGCCCCTCGGCCCGCGACTCGCGCCGCACCTGCCGCACGGCCTGCGTCCACGACACCGACTCCAGCGCGAACGCGATCGCCAGCACCAGGTAGCCGACCCCGGGGCTGGTCTGCTCGGTCGGTTCGCCGAACACCGTGTGCACGCCCTCGTAGAACGCGAACACCGCACCGGACACGAAGATCGACACGGCGGCGAGCAGCGACCAGAAGTACCGGTCCTTGCCGTAGCCGAACGGGTGGCGGCGGTCCGCGGGCCGCTCCGAGCGCCGCAGCGCGGTGAGCAGCAGGCCCTCGGTGAACGTGTCCGCGACGGAGTGGGCGGCTTCCGCCAGCATCGCCGCCGAACCGGTGATCGCGCCCGCGATCGCCTTCATCACCGCGATGGCCAGGTTGACCGCCAGCGCCAGCAACACCGTCACGGTGCTCTCGCCGCTCTTGGGCTGCGTCATGTCCCGACCGTAGGACCGCCGGCCGCCGAGCGCGCGTCACGCGATCGTGATCAACAACGCGCAACGGCCGGCGTGCGGTCACCGATAGACCGTGGGATGCATTGGGGGGTAATACACGTGGCAAATCTGCGTGCGGCGGCCGTGGTGACGGCTGCCGCGATCATGGCGTTGACGTCGGGCACCGCGGTGGCACAGGAGGACACCGGCACGCTCGAAGGCGTGTTGTGGTTCGACCGCAACGAGAACAACGTGCGGGACAGCGGCGAACCGTCCTACGCCAACAGTCGGGGCGTCCAGGTCGTGGACGCGACCGGCGCGGTGCTCGGTGAGTACCCGACCGACGGGTTCGGCCGGTACCGCGCGACCGGGCTGCCCGCTGGCGAGCTGGACGTGCGGGTGGTGGACGCCGACCTGTTCCGCGTCGGACCGCCGCGGAAGGGCAACGGCACCGTCGACTTCGGACTGCTCGGCGCGACCATCACGGGCGACCTGTTCGTCGACCAGAACGAGGACGGCGTGCGCCAGCCCGACGAGCAGGGCCTGGCCGTGCACCCAGCGCTGCGCCTGACCCGCGGCGACGTGGAGCTGCCGGATGCGGCGGCGGTCGGGGACGTCGGGTACGCGTTCCGGGACCTGCCGGCGGGCGAGTACGTGCTGGAGGCGACCGATCTCACGCCTGTCGCGTGGATCGCCGCGCCGCGGACCGAGCACGACGTGGACCCCGTGACGCGCCGGAAGACAGTGACGGTCGCACCGGGCGACAACGGGCGCGTGGACGTGCGATACGTCCGGCAGACCATCGACTTCGCGATGGGCACACCGGTGCTCACGCCCGCCAAGGACGCCTACGGCCTCAATGACGAGGTCGAGCTGTCCGTGTCGGTGAAGAACCTCGGCCCGGTGACGGACCGGGCGACGTTCGTGATGTTCCAGATGGGCCCGGCCCGGTGGGCGAGCGACACCCTGGTGATGGGGCAGAGCGGCCAGGAGTTCACGCTGCGCGACCCGCTCCAGCCGGGCGAGTCGGTCGACATCGCCGTCCGGTACGTGCTGGACGATCCGGAAACCACGCGGCTGCACCTGTTCGCGCGTCCGGTGTCCGAGCAGCGCTTTCGCGACTTCGACACGACCAACAACCACGCGATCGTGGAGTTCAAGCGGTCGATCGGCGGCACCACGATCACGCCCACGCCCACGACCGCACCGCCCACCACGCCGTTGGAGCCGACCACGCCGTTGGAGCCGACCACGACCACGTCCGCGCCGGCCGCCGTCGTGACGTCCGGCGGGAGCGGTCTGGCGGACACCGGCGCGTCGCCGGGCCTGCTGCTGCTCGTCGGCGGGCTGCTGGTCGGTGGCGGTGCGCTGGCGTGGTGGGCGGCACGCGGACGACGCGCCTGACCCGTTCGGCCGATCACCACCGGCTAGCCTCGCGACATGGGCTTCCTGGTGCAGGTGCTGCTGACCGCGGTGGCGGTCTGGGTTTCCACGGTCATCCCGGGCATCGACCTGGGTGACGGCTCGACCCCGGCCAAGATCGGCACGCTGATCGGTGTCGCGCTGCTGTTCGGCCTGGTCAACACGGTCGTCAAACCGGTGGTCAAGTTCTTCGGCTGCGTGTTCTACCTGGTGACCCTGGGCCTGATCGGCCTGGTCGTGAACGGCCTGCTGTTCTGGCTCACCGGGTGGCTCGCGGCCGAGCTGGGCCTGCCGTTCCGGGTGACGGGCTTCTGGCCCGCGTTCTTCGGCGCGATCATCGTGGCCTTCACCAGCTGGGTGCTGAACCTGGTCTACGACCGGGTGGCGGACCGGGACTGACGCGTGAAGGCCCCCTCGCGAGCGCCGCGAGGGGGCCTTCACGCACGACCGGGCTCAGCCGGCCTGACCTCGCTTCACCGCGGCGAGCAGGAGCTGCGCGACGTCCACGACCTCGACGTGCGACGCGGCCCGGCCCTCGTTCTGCCGGGCGGTCACGCCGTCGGTGAGCATCACGCGGCAGAACGGGCAGCCGGTCGCGATCTTCGACGGCGCGGTGCCCAGCGCCTCGTCCACGCGGTCGACGTTGATGCGCTTGCCGATCCGCTCCTCCATCCACATCCGCGCGCCGCCCGCGCCGCAGCACATGGAGCGGTCGCCGTGGCGGGGCATCTCGCGCAGCGTCGCGCCGGACGCGCCGACCAGCTCGCGCGGCGCCTCGTAGACCTTGTTGTGGCGGCCCAGGTAGCACGGGTCGTGGTAGGTGACGTCCTCGGTGACCTCGGCGACCGGCACCAGGCGGCGCTCACGCACCAGGCGGTTCAGCAGCTGCGTGTGGTGCACGACCTCGTACTGGCCGCCGACCTGCGGGTACTCCTTGGCCAGCGTGTTGAAGCAGTGCGCGCAGGTGACGACGATCTTGCGGCGGCCGGGCTCGCGGCCCTCGAACACCGAGTTCAGCACCTCGACGTTCTGCTGCGCGAGCATCTGGAACAGGAACTCGTTGCCCGCGCGCCGCGCCGGGTCGCCGGTGCAGGTCTCCTCCGGGCCGAGCACGGTGTACGAGACGCCCGCCGTGTGCAGCAGCTCGGCCACGGCCCGCGTGGTCTTCTTCGCGCGGTCCTCGAACGCGCCCGCGCAGCCGACCCAGAACAGGTACTCCGCGTCGCCCAGCTCGCCGTCGAACACCGGCACGTCGAACTCCAGGCCCTCGGTCCACGCGAGGCGGTCCTTGGCGTTCTGGCCCCACGGGTTGCCCTTGTTCTCCAGGTTCTTGAACATGCCGCCCAGCTCGGACGGGAAGTTCGACTCGATCAGCACCTGGTAGCGGCGCATGTCGACGATGTGGTCCACGTGCTCGATGTCCACCGGGCACTGCTCGACGCACGCGCCGCACGTGGTGCACGACCACAGCACGTCGGGGTCGATGACGCCCATCTCCCCGGCGCCGCCGACCAGCGGGCGCTCGGACTCCGCCATCGCCAGCACGTCGATGGACTCCAGGCGCTTCTTGTAGTCCTCGTACTTGTCCTCGGTCAGGCCGACCTCGTCGCCCGCCATGTCCTTGCTGCCGCCCGCGAGCAGGTACGGGGCCTTCGCGAACGCGTGGTCGCGCAACTGCGTGATGAGCAGCTTCGGGGACAGCGGCTTGCCGGTGTTCCACGCGGGGCACTGCGACTGGCAGCGCCCGCACTCGGTGCACGTGCTGAAGTCCAGCCAACCCTTCCAGGAGAAGTCTTCCACCTTGCCGACGCCGAACACGTCCTTGTCGGGGTCGGCCTCCTCCAGGTCGAGGACCTTGCCGCCGCTCATCATCGGCTTGAGCGCGCCAAGCGCGACGCCGCCATCGTCCTCGCGCTTGAAGTAGATGTTGAAGAACGCGCTGAACCGGTGCCACGCGACGCCCATGGTGAGGTTCCGGCCGACGACGGTCAGCCAGATCATGCCGGACAGCAGCTTGATGACGGCCATGACGGACACCCAGTCGGGGTTGTCCGGGAGGACGTGGCTCAGCGGCAGGGTGACGAACGACGACCACAGCGGCATGTCCTCCAGGCCGGAGGACAGCTTGAACGCCTTCACGCCGAGGATGCCCAGACCCTCGATGATCACGACCGCCTCGACGAAGTAGGCGGCCTTGAAGTCCGAGCCGGCGAACCGGGACACGCGGTCGGCCCGGCGCGGGTGGTTGAGCTGGCGGATGACCGCCAGTGCCACGCCGCCGACCACGGTGCCGAGGCCGAGCAGCTCGACCAGCAGCGCCCAGCCGGACCACGCGCCGATGACGGGCCAGTGGAAGGCGGGGTAGAACACCTCGCCGTACGCCTCGAACAACACCGCGGACCCGATGAGGAAGCCCCACATCACCATCCAGTGCCAGGGGGCGACGTTGCGGAACTTGGCCATCCGGGTGTGCGCGACGAACTCCACGACCAGGTTGCGCAACCTCGGCACGAACGGGCCGTTGCGCGTGGCGTCGGGCTGGCCGAGCCGGATGATCCTGATCATCCGGACCACGCCGGCCACGAACAGGCCCCAGGCGAACACGCTGGCGGCGACGCCGACGGCGCCGAGGGTGAGCTGGAGGGCTCCCATGGGTGGCGGCCTTTCTCGTCCGTTCTCCTGGCTGGGGAGACTACGCCGGATTACTCATGGGTAACCACCTGGGCGTGGCCGATCACATAAACTAGTGGGACGGGTGTTCTAGGAGTTGGAGGCGCTCCGGTGGTGTACCTGCTGCTCGCGCTGGCGATCGCGGGCGAGGTGGCGGCGACCCTCTCGCTCAAGATCTCCGACGGGTTCACGAAGCCGTGGCCGGTCGTGGTGGTCGTCGTCGGGTACCTCGTGGCGTTCACGTCCCTCGGTTTCGTGCTCAAGCTGGGTATGCCGATCGGGGTGGCCTACGCGATCTGGTGCGCGTTCGGCATCGCGGCCGTCGCGGCGGCCGGCGTGGTGTTGTTCGGCGAACGGCTCAACCCGCTGATGATCGGCGGGCTGGTGCTCGTGGTGCTGGGCGTCGTGGCGATCGAGCTGGGCAGTGCGTCCGCCGGCTGACGGCAGGCGCGCCCGCGGCGAGCGCCGCCGGCGCGCCCTGCTCGCGGCCACCCTCCGGGTGATCGAGCGGGACGGCGTGGCGGGCGTGTCGCACCGGTCCGTGGCGCGGGAGGCGGAGCTGCCGGTGTCCGCGACCACCTACTACTTCGCCACGCTGGACGACCTGCTGGTCGCCACGCTGACCTGGTCCGCCCGCGAGATGGCCCTCGGCTTCGGCGCGGTGAAGCCGACGCCCGGCTCCGTGGCCCGGTTCCTCGCCGAGGCCGTCGGTCCCCACCGCGGGCGCACGCTCGCCGAGTACGAGCTGTACCTGCTGGCCGCGCGGCGGCCCGAGCTGCGGCCGGCGGCGCGGCGGTGGATCACGCTGCTGTCGTCGGTGTTCGGGACCATGCAGCCCGCCGCGTTCCTCGGCTTCGTCGCCGCGCTCGACGGGCTGCTCGTCCAGGGCCTGATCGCCGAGCACCCGCCGACCGCCGAACAACTGGAACCGGTCGTGTCCCTTCTGATGCCGTCACGATGACCTTCACGCGGGACACTGGTCGCATGAGGTTCGCCGGACGTGAGTCGTGGCAGGTGTCGCACGGGACGAATCAGACGGTCAACACCGCCCTGTTCCTGCGGGACACGCTGGCGCTGTCGGTCGACACCGTGCCGGAGCTGCCGGGCCTGGACCCCTCGGTGCCGGTGCGGGTGCCGACCGGCGTCGACCGGTCCGGCGCGGCCGAGGAGTGGCTGGGCTGGTGGGCCGACGTCCTGGACCACGCCCGGACCGAGCTGCCCGCGGGCTCGCCGATCGACCCGTCCGGGCCGTCGCTCGCGATCCGGCCGTCGCTGCGCGCGGCGGTGATCGCGTTGCGGCCGGCGGCGGCCGAGTACGACCGGGCGCACGCGGCCCGCTCGCCGGGCGCGCTGCCGATCGGCGAGGTGGTGCGCGGCGTGGAGAACCACCTCGGCCGGTACGTGAAGCCGTTCCGGCTGGTGATCACCGTCGTCCCGGTGCAGGGCCTGGTGTGGGAGCGGATGACCGCGTCGCACGTGATCGCGTCCGAGCGCTTCCTCGGCGACCCCGCGCGCAGCGCGCCCGCCCTGCGCGCGGTCGTCGAGTCGCTGGCCTGACCGCCCGGGGTAGGGCCAGCCCCCGCATCCGCTCGGGGGCCTCCCCGGTGGGCCGGTCGGGTCGCGCCACCTAGTTTGGTGGCAATGACCTTGATGCCTGAGGGGGCAGCGGTGGGGAAGCGGATCGCGTTGGCGGCCGTCGCGGCGGTGCTCGCGACGGGCTCGCTCTCGTCGTGCGTGAGTTTTGTGGAGAACACCTTCAACGACCGGCACGAGGTGACGGAGAAGGTGTCCACCGTGCGCATCCACAACGGCGCGGGTGACGTCCGTCTGCGTGGTTCGGAGGGTGTGACCACCACGGAGGTCAAGCGCGTGGTCGAGTACCCCAAGGGGACCGACGAGCCGAGGGGCGTGACGCACCGGGTGGAGGGCGACACCCTCGTGCTCGACGGCTGCGGGCGGCGGTGCTCGGTGAACTACGAGGTCACCGTGCCGACCCTGGGCGTGAAGGTGGTGGGCGACAACGGCTCCGGCGACGTCACCCTGGAGGGCGTGGCGAGCGTCGAGGTCGAGGTGGGCTCGGGTGACCTGGTCGTGCGCAACGTGTCCGGCCCGGTCAGCCTGGACAGCGGCTCCGGCGACGTCACCGTGACCGATGTCGGCGAGGGCGTCACCGCCCGGCTGGGTTCCGGCGGTGCCCGCCTGGCGAAGGTGCGTGGTCCGGTGCGCGTCGACAACAGCTCCGGCGACGTCGACGTCGAGCTGGCCGCCGTGCAGTCGGTCCGCGCCGAGACCGGTTCCGGCAACCTCACCGTGCGGGTGCCGCGCGGCGGCTACCGCGTCGAGGTGTCCTCGGGCAGCGGCGACGTCCGGAAGAGCGACCTGGTCAGCGACCCGGGCGCGAGCGCGGAGCTGGTCCTCCGGTCCGGCAGCGGCGACGTGGCGTTGAGTTCCGCCGCCTGACGCGGCCCGGAACCACCGGCCCCGACCGCCACCTCAACGGGTGGCCGGTCGGGGCCTGGTCGTGCACGGGTCGCAGTCCCGCGCCGCGGTCGGTGTACTGGAGGTGGCGCGGATCACGCCCTGCCGGGAACACGGTGCACCGGCCGTTCGTTGGACTGGCAGGAAGCTTGAGCCGAGTGGACTCAAGTCCGCAAACCCTGGCAAACTTGAGCGGACGCCGCTCAACGCGGGGTCCAACGAACGCACTACCAGGAGGAATCCCAATGGCGCGAGCGGTCGGCATCGACCTGGGGACGACCAACTCCGTCGTCGCGGTTCTCGAAGGTGGCGAGCCGACGGTCATCGCCAACTCCGAGGGTTCGCGGACGACCCCGTCCATCGTGGCCTTCGCCAAGAACGGCGAGGTGCTCGTCGGTCAGCCCGCCAAGAACCAGGCGGTGACCAACGTCGACCGGACCATCCGGTCGGTGAAGCGGCACATCGGCACGACCTGGACCACCGACGAGATCGACGGCAAGAAGTACACGCCGCAGGAGATCTCCGCGCGCGTGCTGATGAAGCTCAAGCGCGACGCCGAGGCGTACCTGGGCGAGGAGATCACCGACGCGGTGATCACCGTGCCCGCCTACTTCGAGGACGCGCAGCGCCAGGCCACCAAGGAGGCCGGCCAGATCGCGGGCCTGAACGTGCTCCGCATCGTCAACGAGCCCACCTCCGCCGCCCTGGCCTACGGCCTGGACAAGGGCGAGAAGGAGCAGACCATCCTGGTCTTCGACCTCGGTGGCGGCACGTTCGACGTCTCGCTGCTGGAGCTGGGCGACGGCGTGGTCGAGGTGCGCGCCACCTCGGGTGACAACCACCTGGGCGGCGACGACTGGGACCAGCGCATCGTCGACTGGCTGGTCGAGCGCTTCAAGCAGTCCAACGGCATCGACCTGACCAAGGACAAGATGGCCCTCCAGCGGATCCGCGAGGCCGCCGAGAAGGCCAAGATCGAGCTGTCCAGCTCGTCGCAGGCCACCATCAACCTGCCCTACATCACGGTCGACGCGGACAAGAACCCGCTGTTCCTGGACGAGACGCTGTCCCGCGCCGAGTTCCAGCGCATCACCAACGACCTGCTGGAGCGCACCCGCGCGCCGTTCAACAACGTGATCAAGGACGCCGGCATCTCGGTCGGCGACATCGACCACGTGGTGCTGGTCGGCGGCTCCACCCGGATGCCCGCCGTGGCCGAGCTGGTCAAGGAGCTGACCGGCGGTCGCGAGCCGAACAAGGGCGTGAACCCGGACGAGGTCGTCGCGGTCGGCGCGGCGCTCCAGGCCGGTGTGCTGAAGGGCGAGGTCAAGGACGTCCTGCTGCTCGACGTCACCCCGCTGTCCCTGGGCATCGAGACCAAGGGCGGCGTGATGACCAAGCTGATCGAGCGCAACACGACCATTCCGACCAAGCGGTCCGAGATCTTCACGACGGCCGACGACAACCAGCCGTCCGTGCAGATCCAGGTGTTCCAGGGCGAGCGCGACTTCGCCGCGGACAACAAGAAGCTCGGCATGTTCGAGCTGACCGGCCTGCCGCCCGCGCCGCGCGGTGTCCCGCAGATCGAGGTCACCTTCGACATCGACGCGAACGGCATCGTGCACGTGTCCGCGAAGGACATGGGCACCGGCAAGGAACAGCGGATGACGATCACCGGCGGCTCGGCGCTGCCGAAGGACGACATCGACCGGATGATCAAGGACGCCGAGGCGCACGCCGAGGAGGACAAGCGCCGCCGCGAGGAGGCCGAGGTCCGCAACCAGGCCGAGACGCTGGTCTACCAGACGGAGAAGGTCGTCAAGGAGAACGACGACAAGATCCCGGCCGACGTGAAGGACAAGGTCAAGGCCGCCCTGGAGGAGACCAACGAGGCGCTCAAGGGCACCGACATCGCCAAGGTCCGCACCGCGGTGGAGAAGCTGGCCACCGAGTCGCAGGCGATCGGTCAGTCCCTGTACGCCAACACGGGCTCCGCGCCGGCCGGCGACGCGCCCGCGGGTGACAAGCCCGGTGCGGCCGGCGGTGCGAAGGCCGACGACGTGGTGGACGCCGAGATCGTGGACGAGGACGAGAAGAAGTGACCCAACCCCCCGAAGAGCAGCCGCACCTGGTGGTCAACGACCGCCGTCGCATCGACCCGGAGACGGGCGAGGTGCGTTCGCCCGCCGCGGCGGGCGACGCGCCGGAGGCCCCGGCCGCCGAGGACGTCGCCCCGGTGGCCGAGGAGGGCGGCCGGCACGCCGCGCCCGAGCCCGACCCGGCCGCCGAGCTGAAGGCCCAGCTCGACGAGCGGACGGCCGACCTCCAGCGGCTCACCGCCGAGTACGCCAACTACCGCAAGCGCGTCGAGCGCGACCGGGAGCTGGTCGTCGCGACGGCCAAGTCGCAGGTCGCGGGCGAGCTGCTGGGCGTGCTGGACGACATCGAGCGCGCCGCCGCCCACGGTGACCTGACGGGTGCGTTCAAGGCCGTGTCGGACAAGTTGGTCAACGCGTTGCGCGGCACCGGCCTGGAGCCGTTCGGGCACGAGGGCGAGGAGTTCGACCCCTCCGTGCACGAGGCCGTGCAGCACAACACGTCGCCCGACGTGTCCGGCCCGACCGTGACGGCCGTGCTGCGGCGCGGCTACCGGTTCGGCGAGCGCGTGCTGCGGCCCGCGATGGTGGCGGTGACCGACCACGAGCCGGCGGCGGAAGAGCCGGCCGCCGAGCAGCAGCAGGACTGAGCGGAAGGGGGGACGTCCGGTGAGTGCGAGGGACTGGATCGACAAGGACTTCTACCGCGAGCTGGGCGTCTCGTCCGACGCCTCGGCCGACGAGGTCAAGAAGGCGTACCGGAAGTTGGCGCGGGAGCTGCACCCCGACGCCAACCCCGGTGACGCCAAGGCCGAGGCGCGGTTCAAGGCGGTCTCCGAGGCGTACGGCGTGCTGTCGGACGCCACGAAGCGCAAGCAGTACGACGAGGCCCGCCGCCTGTTCGCGGGCGGCGGCGGCTTCCCCGGCGGGTTCGGGCAGGGCGGTGGCGGTTTCGACGTCGGCGACCTGTTCAACCGCCAGGCGGGCGGCGGTGTCGGCGGTGGGCTCGGCGACCTGCTCGGCGGGTTGTTCAACCGCCGGGCCGGTGGCGCGGGCGCGGCGTCGGCGACCCGGCCCCGGCGTGGTGAGGACGTCGAGACCGACGTCCGCATCGACTTCACCGAGGCCGTGCGCGGCGCGACCGTGCCGATGCGGTTGTCCAGCCCCGCCACCTGCTCGACGTGCTCGGGCAGCGGCGCGCGGCCGGGCACCTCGCCGCGCACCTGCGCGAACTGCGGTGGCGCGGGCCTGGTGACCCGCAACCAGGGCGCGTTCGCGTTCTCCGAGCCGTGCGCGGACTGCCGGGGCACCGGCCGGATCATCGACGACCCGTGCCCGGAGTGCGGTGGCGACGGGGTGAGCACCAGGACCCGGACGCTGACCATCCGCATCCCGGCGGGCGTGGACGACGGCCAGCGCATCCGGCTGGCCGGGCAGGGCGAGCCGGGGCGCAACAACGGGCCCAACGGCGACCTGTACGTGCGGGTGCACGTCAACCCGGACCCGGTGTTCGGGCGGTCGGGCGACGACCTGACGCTCACCGTTCCGGTGACGTTCCCCGAACTGGCGCTGGGCACCACGTTGACCGTGCCCACGCTGGACGGCAAGGTGACCTTGAAGGTGCCCGCGGGCACGGCGTCCGGCCGGGTGCTGCGGGCCAGGGGCAAGGGCATCGCGAAGCGCGACGGCAAGGTCGGCGACCTGCTGATCACGCTCCAGGTGGCCGTGCCGAACAACATGGACGCCGACGCGCGCGAGGCGCTGGAGGCGTACGCGTCCGCGACCGCCCGGCACGACCCGCGGGCGGACCTCAACGCCTTGGTGGAGAAGAGGTCGACATGACGTTCCCGTTCCCGCCCGGGACGGACGAGGACACCCCGTTCTTCGTCATCTCGGTGGCGGCGCAGCTGTCCGGCCTGCACGCCCAGACGCTGCGCTCCTACGACCGGATGGGCCTGGTGTCACCGGGTCGCACGTCGGGTGGCGGGCGCAGGTACTCGATGCGCGACATCGTCGTGCTGCGCGAGGTGCAGCGGCTCTCCCAGGAGGAGGGCGTGAACCTGGCGGGCATCAAGCGGATCATCGAGCTGGAGAACGAGGTCGGCGCGCTGCGCGCCCGGGTCGCGGAGCTGACCGAACAACTCGCCTCCGCGCTCGCGGCGGCGGAGCACGCGGCGGCGTCGGTGCACAAGTCGCTGCGCCGCGACCTGGTGCCGATCCGGCACGAGACGTCCCTGGTGGTCTGGAAGCCCAACCGCAAGCGCTGACCTGGCCGCGCCGGCCGGGTTGGTCCGGCTCGGCGGTGCGCCGCGGGCCGGTTGGTTGGGTTGCCGCGGGTCGGCGCTCCGCGCCCGGCCCGCACGCCGGGCCGCGGTGCGCCGGTCAGTCCAGCGTGAACGGGTCGTACTTGATCCGGTCCAGCGGCGTGCCCGCGACCAGCATCCGGGACACCGTGGAGCGGATCATCGACGGTGAGCCGCACACCAGCACGTCCCGCCCCTCCCACGCCCCGTAGCGGGTGACCACGTCGGCGAGGGTGCCGTGCTCGACGCCCCGCGCGCCGGGGTCCGAGTCCAGCACCGGCACGACGGTCAGCCACGGGTTCGTCGCCGAGACGCGGCGCAGGTTGTCCAGGTCGTAGAGGTCTTCGCGGGTGCGCCCGCCGACGAACAGGTGCACGCGCGGGTTCTCGCCCCACCGCGCCAGTTCGTCGATCATCGCGTGCATCGGGGCCACGCCCGTGCCACCCGCGATCATCAGCACGTCGCTGCCGGACTCGCGGTCGACGTGCAGTCGGCCCATCGGCGGCCCGATGCGCCACACGTCGCCGGGCTGCGTGTGCCCGACCACGGACCGGCTCACCCACCCGCCCTCCACGGACCGGACGTGGAACTCGATCACGCCGTCCTCGCGGGGCGCGTTGGCGGGCGAGTAGTACCGCCACAGCCGCGCGCGTTGGGGCGTCTCCACGCTCACGTACTGCCCGGCCCGGTACCCGATGGGGTGGTCGGGCTGGAGCCGCACGACGGCCAGGTCCCAGCCCACCCGCTGGTGGTCCAGCACGGTCGCGTGCCAGTACGCGGGACCGTCGTCGGCCGCCGCCGCCTCCTGCATGGCGCGGGCCATGATGGTGTACGCCTCGGCCCAGGCCAGCTCGACCTGCGGCGTCCACACCGGGCCCGCGTACTTCTTCACGGCCGCCAGCAGGGCGGTGCCGACCGACTCGTAGTTCGCGTTGACCACGCCGAACTTGCGGTGGTCGCGCCCGAGCTGGCGCAGGAACGGGATGAGGTCGTCCGGCCGGTCCACCATCTGCACGAAGTGGACCAGGGCGCGCAGCAGCCTGCTGCGCTGGACCTCCATGTTCGCGGGGAACATCTCGCGGGTGGACGGCGCGAGGCTGAAGAGCATCCCGTAGAAGAACTTCGCGACCTCGTCGGAGCGCGGCTCCACCACCGCCCAGCTCTCCCGGATCGAGCGCACCATCGCGGTGACGCCGGGCGGGGGCTCGCGGTGTGAACGGCTGGGGATGGGGCTCAACACGGCGTTGGCAGTCATGGTCCGGGCGCAGTCTCCACGTGTCTGGCGGCGCAGCGAAGTTGCCGCGTCCTTCGTCAAGCTTCCATCCCCGACGAAGGGAGGCTAACCCGTAGACCGGCCCACCGGCTCCTTGATGCCACCTTTGAGTGCAGTGCGCTCACGGTTGGTCACGGTTAGCCCCACCTTCGGTGGAACTTTCCCCACGACCAGTACCACGACATTGAGCAGGTCTCCACTTATCGGTGATCAAGGCCGTGCCCTGCGGTGATGTCCGCGCCTCACCCGAGTGGCCGAGGGCGTCCGCACTGGTGCGGCAACCGCCCCCGGCCTGTGGATTCACACCTGGGGATTGTGGATAACTGCCGTCACCGTGTGGACAACCGACTGCGACGTGTGGGTGACCCGGTCAGGAGGTCGCCGCCCGCTCCGCTGCGCTGCGTTCCACGCAGAACTCGTTGCCCTCCGGGTCGGCGAGCACGACCCAGCCGGTACCGTCCGGCCGCCGCTGGTCGTCCACCTGGGTCGCCCCGAGGTCGAGCAACCGCCGCACCTCCTCGTCCCGCGTGACGTCGGGCTGGAGGTCGAGGTGCAGCCGGTTCTTGACCGACTTCGACTCCGGGACGCGGATGAACAGGAGGTTGGGTCCGCCCGGCAGGGCCACCACCGCCTCGGGGTCGCCCGGCTGGTCGTCGGCGGACAGCGGCTGCCCGGTGACCCGGCTCCAGAACCCGGCCAGGGCGTACGGGTCGCGGCAGTCGAAGGTGATGTTGTGCACCAGAGAAGTCATGCGCGGATGTTCACGGGTCGCACCCGTCCTCCGCACCTCATTTGACCGCGTGCTCAGCCGCCGTAGGGGACCGTGATGATCTCCAGCCGGTGCCCGTTGGGGTCGTCGAAGTACACGCCCCGGCCGCCGTCGTTGGTGTTGATCTCCCCGGCCCGGTGGCGGAACGGGTCGGCCCAGTAGGTCAGGCCGCGGTCCCGCACGCGGCCGAAGATCCGGTCGAAGTCCTCCTCCGACACCAGGAAGGCGTAGTGCTGCGGCGCGATCTCCTCGGCCGTCGCCAGCACGTCCAGCGTGACCTCGTTGTCGGTCTCCACGCACAGGAACGGGTCCGCCCGGACGGCGGGCCGGAACCCGAAGACGTCGACCAGGAAGTCCGCCGTGGCACGCGCGTCCCGGGCGGCGACGATGGTGTGGTTCAGCTTCACGGTCATGTCACCGACGGTAAAACCTCCATGATGGTCGAGGTCAAGGAGTGGGCCACGACACACCGGAGTTGCGGAGTTGAGCGGAACAGGCTCAACTTTTCTGACGTTGAGCGGGGTGACGGCTGCTGAGCCACGCTGGACGCAGCGCACGCAAACCACCGACCGAGGTGAGGAATGGACGCTTTCAACCCGACCACGAAGACCCAGCAGGCGGTGTCCGCCGCCGTGCAGGCGGCGACCATCGCGGGCAACCCCGACGTGGGCTCGGTCCACCTCCTCGGCGCGCTCCTGGCCCAGGGTGACGGGCTGACCGCGCCGCTGCTGTCCGCCGTGGGCGCCGACCCCAAGCAGGTGCACAAGGAGCTGGAGCAGCTGGCCCGCGCCCTGCCGGCGGCGAGCGGGTCCTCGGTGTCCGCGCCGCAGCTGTCCCGCGACGCCGTCCGCGTGCTGGGCCGCGCCCAGGAGCTGGCCACCGAGATGGGCGACGAGTACGTGTCCACCGAGCACCTGCTGGTGGGGCTCGCCGAGCACGGCGGCCAGGTCGCCGACCTGCTCAAGCGGCACGGCGCGACGCCCGACGCGTTGCGCGAGGCGTTCGGGAAGGTCCGCGGCTCGGCCCGCGTCACCAGCCCCGACCCGGAGGGCACCTACCAGGCGCTGGAGAAGTACGGCGTCGACCTCACCGAGCGGGCGCGCAAGGGCGAGCTGGACCCGGTGATCGGCCGCGACGCCGAGATCCGCCGCGTCGTGCAGGTGCTGTCCCGCCGCACCAAGAACAACCCGGTGCTGATCGGCGAACCCGGTGTCGGCAAGACCGCGATCGTGGAGGGCCTGGCCCAGCGGGTCGTGGCGGGCGACGTGCCCGAGTCGCTGCGCGGCAAGCGGGTGGTGGCGCTCGACCTGGGCGCGATGGTGGCCGGCGCGAAGTACCGCGGCGAGTTCGAGGAGCGGCTGAAGGCCGTGCTCAAGGAGATCACCGACTCGGCGGGCCAGGTGATCACGTTCATCGACGAGCTGCACACCATCGTCGGCGCGGGCGCGACCGGCGACTCCGCCATGGACGCGGGCAACATGATCAAGCCCATGCTCGCCCGCGGCGAGCTGCGCATGGTCGGCGCGACGACCCTGGACGAGTACCGCGAGCACGTGGAGAAGGACCCGGCCCTGGAGCGCCGCTTCCAGCAGGTCCTGGTCGGCGAGCCGTCCGTGGAGGACACGATCGGCATCCTGCGCGGCCTCAAGGACCGCTACGAGGTGCACCACGGCGTGCGCATCACCGACGCGGCGCTGGTCTCGGCGGCCACGCTGTCCGACCGCTACATCACCGCCCGGTTCCTGCCGGACAAGGCCATCGACCTGGTGGACGAGGCGGCGTCCCGGCTGCGCATGGAGATCGACTCGCGCCCGGTGGAGATCGACGAGGTGGAACGCGCCGTGCGCCGCCTGGAGATCGAGGAGATGGCGCTGGCCAAGGAGTCCGACGAGGCGTCCCGCGAGCGCCTGGCCGCGTTGCGCGCCGAACTCGCCGAGAAGCGGGAGGCGCTGGCCGCGCTGACCGCGCGCTGGCAGAACGAGAAGGGCTCCATCGAGAAGGTCCGCGACCTCAAGGAGCGGCTGGAGCAGCTGCGCGGCGAGTCGGAGCGGGCCGAGCGGGACGGCGACCTCGGCCGCGCCGCCGAGCTGCGTTACGGCCGCATCCCGGCGTTGGAGAAGGACCTGGCGGAGGCGACCCGGAGCACCCAGGACGCGGCCGTGATGCTGAAGGAGGAGGTCGGCCCGGACGACGTGGCCGACGTGGTCGCCGCGTGGACCGGCATCCCCGCCGGCCGCCTGCTGGAGGGCGAGACCGCCAAGCTGCTGCGCATGGAGGACGAGCTGGGCCGCCGCGTCGTGGGCCAGGCCGAGGCCGTGCGCGTGGTGTCCGACGCCGTCCGCCGCACCCGCGCGGGTGTCGCGGACCCGGACCGGCCCACCGGCAGCTTCCTGTTCCTCGGCCCGACCGGCGTCGGCAAGACGGAGCTGGCGAAGGCGCTGGCGGAGTTCCTGTTCGACGACGAGCGGGCGATGATCCGCATCGACATGAGCGAATACTCCGAGAAGCACTCGGTGGCCCGCCTGGTCGGCGCGCCTCCCGGCTACGTCGGCTACGACCAGGGCGGCCAGCTCACGGAGAGCGTCCGCCGGCGGCCGTACAGCGTCGTGCTGCTGGACGAGGTGGAGAAGGCCCACCCGGACGTGTTCGACGTGCTGCTCCAGGTGCTCGACGACGGCAGGCTCACCGACGGCCAGGGCCGCACGGTCGACTTCCGCAACACCATCCTGGTGCTGACGTCGAACCTCGGCTCGCAGGCCATCGCGGACGTCAACCTGGACGAGCGGCAGCGCTCGGACGCCGTCATGGCCGTGGTGCGCGCGCACTTCAAGCCGGAGTTCCTGAACCGGCTGGACGACGTGGTGGTGTTCCACTCGCTGGCCACCGAGGAGCTGACGTCCATCGTGGACATCCAGGTCGGACGGTTGGCGCGACGCCTCGCGCAGCGCCGGCTGTCCCTGGAGGTCACCGCCGCCGCCCGGGACTGGCTCGCCCTCAACGGTTTCGACCCGGTGTACGGCGCGCGCCCGCTGCGCCGGCTCGTGCAGTCGTCCATCGGGGACCAGCTCGCCAAGGAGCTGCTGGCCGGCGAGGTGCGTGACGGCGACGTGGTGAAGGTGGACGTGCTGGACGACCAGTCCGGCCTCATCGTCGGCCGCGCCTGACCGACCGACCCGGCGGGGCCGGCGCGCCCCGCCGGGTCGGTAACGGGTTGGTCCGATCACGTGAGCCACACCGCTGGTGATCTTCGTTTGTCGGCCGGGGACCGCTACCCTCGGGACCGTGGGCATACCGGCGTGGGTCTGGTTCACCGTCGCCGCCGTCGCGGGCGTCGCGGGGTTCGCCCTGCTCGCCACCGACCGGGCGCAGCGAACCGCGCGTAACCGCGAGCGGCGCCGGTGGGCGGCGTTGCGCGGCTGGCAGTTCGAGGAGACCGACCACGTGCTGCCGACCCGCTGGGAGAGCGGCGCGATCGCGTACTACGGCACGGGCGTGGCGAAGGACGTGGTGGCGGGCTCGACGTTCACCGCGGACGGCCGCCGCCAGGTGTACGTGCTGGACCACGAGACCGGCGGCAAGGTCAACTCGGTGCTGGTCGGCGTGCGGTGCCGGCGCGCCCTCGGCGTGGTGGTCGAGCTGTGGCTGCCGAGCGTGCCGTTCCAGCGCGACCAGATGCCCGACCTGCTGGGACCGGTCGGCTCGCGGTACGCGTTCGTCGGCGAGCTGGCCGCCGCCCGCAAGCTGATCACGCCCGACCTGGTGGACGCCGCCGAGGAGATCGGCGCGGACGTCACCGTGGTCTGGCTGGAGGAGGACTGGGTGCTCGCGGCGGCGCCGCCGAACTCGACACCCGCCCGCTTGGAACGACTGCTGCGCGACCTGGGGGAGCTGGCTGACGTGGTCGACCCGTTCGACGCCGACCCGGAGGCCGAGGCCGGCGCCGAGGTCCACCGCCCGCAGTTCGGGCGCAAGCCGTGACGCCGCCGCTGGCCCTGGTCACGGGCGCGACGGTCGGTCTCGGCGCGGCGTTCGCCCGCCGCCTGGCCGCCGAGGGGCACGACCTGGTGCTGGTCGCCCGCACGGCGGAGGCGCTGGAGTCCGTCGCGGCGGCGTTGCGCGACCGGCACGGCGTGGCCGTCGAGGCGCTGCCCGCCGACCTGTCCACCGAGGCGGGTCGGGAGCTGGTGGCGGACGTGCTCGCGAGCCGCCCGTTCGACGTGCTGGTGAACAACGCGGGCTTCGCGATCTCCGGCGAGTTCTTCACCGCCGACGCGGCGGACCTCCAGGGCCAGCTCGACGTGAACGTGACCAGCGTGCTGCGGCTGACCAGGGCCGTGCTGCCCGGCATGGTGGCGCGGGGCAAGGGCGACGTGGTGAACGTGTCCAGCGTCGCGGGCTTCCTGCCCGGCCGCGGTTCCACCTACAGCGCGGACAAGGCGTGGGTGACGGCGTTCTCCGAGGGCATGGCGCAGGCGACGGCGGGTTCCGGCGTGCGGGTCCTGGCGCTGTGCCCCGGTTTCGTGCGCACCGAGTTCCACGCCCGCGCGAAGATCGACATGTCGGGGACGCCGGGCTTCCTGTGGCTGGACGCCGACCAGGTGGTGCACACCTGCCTCGCCGACCTGCGCGCGGGCCGGTTGCTGTCCATCCCCGGCGGGCAGTACAAGGCGATCACCGCGGTCGCGCGACTGCTGCCGAGGTCGCTGCTGCGGCGGGTCGCGTCCCGCGCGGCGGGCGCGCGCGGCCGTACCTGAGGCACCGGGAAATTTCACCCCCGGGAGGGAACCCCGCCGACGCCGGGTCCGTCCCACTCCCCGAACCGGAGGAGGAGGGGACCGCCCATGGGTGACGGCTTCAAGGTCGAGCCTGCCGAGTTGCACGGGTACGGCGAACTGCTGACCCGCAACGCGCAGCACTTCCTGACCATCAAGGACCACGCGGTCAGCAAGGGCGGTGACACCTCCGGCTTCACCGGCATCCTGTCGCTGCTCCAGCCGATCGTCACCGGGGTCGCGAACCTGTACGGCGAGACGCTGGACTTCGCCAACCAGATGATGACCAAGGAGGCCGAGGGCCTGGCCAAGGCCGCCGACCTGTACGCCAAGGGCGAGGAGGCGGCGTTGAGCGTGCTGGACCAGGTGCTCGCGAAGCTCGCCGACGCCGCGCAGGTGCCCACCCTCGGTGGTGGCCGGTGACCGCGTACGCCGACGTCGAGGACCCCGCGGTCGCGTTGCGCGCCGCCGCCGAGGACCGCCCCGGTCGCCAGACGACCAAGGAGCTGATCGAGAAGGCCGGCTGGAAGATCCAGGGCGTGAACTGGATCTACGAGAAGGTCACCGGCGAGAACCTGATCGAGTCGCTGATCAGCCCGCTGCTCGGCGACTTCGAGAAGATCGACGCCAACGCCAACGCGTGGGACCAGGTGGCCAAGGCCCTGGACTCGGTGCGGCACAACGTGGGCAAGGGCGTCGAGCAACTCGCGCCGCACTGGGAGGGCGACGCGGCGCAGGCGTTCGAGCTGCGCATGAACACCATGTGGGTGCTCGCCATCGAGGCGGACTCGCAGGTGGCGCGGATCATCGGCAACAAGTTCCAGTCGATGGCGTCGACCTGCCGCACGGCGACCTCGATCGCGCTGACCCTGCTGGACAAGCTGGT
The DNA here is from genome assembly GCF_019375475.1 of Saccharothrix obliqua. Lineage (GTDB taxonomy): Bacteria > Actinomycetota > Actinomycetes > Mycobacteriales > Pseudonocardiaceae > Actinosynnema > Actinosynnema obliqua. The sequence goes on from NZ_JAHXGQ010000001.1 coordinate 91,314, forward strand.
CACCAAGCTGATGGAAGCCGTGCTGATGGCCCCGATCCCGGTCGTCGGCTGGGGCCGCGCGGTGTGGATGGTGTACGACGCCATCCAGATCGTGGACGCGATCCGCAAGATCATCATTTCCATCCAGACGATCATCGAGGGCGTCCAGGGCATGATCGACGGCATCGTCGCCATGGGCACGGCGCTGTCGAAGCTCAAGGACGTGCGGGACGTGAACGACCTGCTCGACGTCGTGGACGGCGTGCAGGACGGTCAGCAGAAGTACGACAACGGCATGTCCGCCGTGAAGTCCGGCGGGTTCGGCCTCGCCATGGGCGGCTGGAGCCTGAAGGGCGCGATCGGCGGCACCGGCCGGTACAGCGCGGGTGGTGCCGGTGGCGGTGGCACGGGCGGTGGCGGCGGTGGCACGGGCGGTGGCACGGGCGCACCCGCGCCGGCCCCGAGCGGCACGGGCGGTGGGCAGTGACGTTCCCCTACGACCGGGCGCGGTTGGAGGCGCTGGTCGCCGACGTCGACGCGCGGATGGCCGACGCGGAGCGGGCCTCCCGCGCGGCGGCGCAGGTGCAGTTGCGCGCCAAGGGTCTCTCCGAAGCGGACTTCGCCGAGATCTCCCGCTACGCCAACAGCTCCGCCGCGCCCCGCGAGCTGCGCGACCTGGCCCGGCGCGTCGAGGCGGGCGAGATGTCCTGGCAGGACATCGCGTCCGGTGAGCGCGCGGGCGACGAGAGCGTGCAGCGCGCGCTCCAGGCGGGCGTGCCGGAGCTGAAGCGCGCCTACAACGCCCTCCAGGAGGGCAACGAGCCGGACGACGTCATCGCGGCGGGCAACCCGCGGCGCGCGGGTCGCGCCGGCGACGACGACGAACCCAGCGGGTTCACCGAGGACGCCTGGTAGCTCACCCCACCGAGAAGTCGAACCCGCCGCCACCCGTGTGGTTGGTGCCGACACCCCGGACCACGTCGAACACCAGGCCGAGCGCCACCGCCAGCGCACGCGCGGGCTCCGGCGCGCCGGGACGCAGCCGCAGCACGTCCCGGCGCACCCGCCCGCCGTCGCGCCGGGCGATCGCGCCCTGCGTGAACGCGGCCACGTCGCCGAAGTAGCACAGCCGCTGCCCGGTCGGGTCCAGCAGCGCGTAGTGGGTGCGGCTCTCCTTGTGCAACGCGCCGAGCGGCGTGCCGTCCGGGCGGGACACCCGCGTCGGCGGCTTGCCCGCGCCCTTGCGCACCAGCAGCAGCGGCTGACCCAGGTGCGCCACCTCCAGGTCGAACGCCGTCCGGCCGGAGAAACCCGTGGTGCGCAACAACGCGCGCAGCGGACCGAGGCCGCGCCGGTCCCGGACGGACGCGAGCGGCACGTCGTGCTCGGAGTGGACGTCCACCCGGTACCGGGTGCCGAGGAGGTGCCGGCCGGTGCCCCAGGGCTGCTCGATGATCAGCGTGTCGGTGCCGAACAGGTTCACGGTGTGCCAGCGTACGGGCGCGTATGACAGTCTTGGGACCCGTGCGAACAGAAGTGGTTCTCGACTCCGGAGCCAAGGCGGAACTGGCCCGGTTGGTGAGCGAGTTGGCCGTGGTGCACGGCAAGGTGACGTTGTCCTCCGGCGCGGAGGCCGACTACTACATCGACCTGCGCCGGGCGACGCTGCACCACGCCGCCGCCCCCCTGATCGGCAAGCTCCTGCGGCAGCTCACCGCCGACTGGGACTACGTGGCGGCGGGCGGCCTGACCCTCGGCGCGGACCCGGTGGCGTGCGCGATGATGCACGCCGCGGCGGGCGCGGGCGACGTGCTGGACGCGTTCGTGGTGCGCAAGTCCGCCAAGGAGCACGGGATGCAGCGGCGGATCGAGGGCATCGAGGTGGCCGGCCAGCGCGTGCTCGCCGTGGAGGACACCTCCACCACCGGCGGCAGCGTGCTGACCGCCGTGGCGGCGTTGCGCGAGGCCGGTGCGACGGTGGTCGGCGTCGCGACCGTCGTCGACCGCGACACCGGTGCGCGCGAGGCGATCGAGGCGGCCGGCCTGCCCTACCGCCACCTGCTCGACCTGGCCGACCTCGGCCTGGCCTGACCCATGGGCGTCCTCGTCCCGTTGCTGGTGTTCGTGGCGGTCAGCGGTGTCGGTGCCGCCGTGTGGCTGGTGCGGCGGCGCAGGGACGCCACGGGCGTCGACCGGGCTCCCACGACCGAGTGGGAGCACCGGATGCGTGCCCTGGAGACGGCTCTCGGCTGGCGGTTCGTCGCCGGTGACCCGGGTCTGGGGGAACGCGTGCCCCGGCTCGGCCGAATGCTGGAGGGCGACCGCGACCGGGTGCGCTGCCAGCTCGTCGGCCACTGGCGCGGGGTGCCCGTGCTGGCCGTCGAGGTGTTGTTGCGCAACCCGGCGACGGGCGAGTACGCGGAGTACGCGGTCGTCGTCCTGCCGCGGCCGGTGCCGGGGCCGTGGTTGCTGATCAGCCCCCGCGACGACCACGCGTGGGGGTTGTTCGAGCAGAGCACGGCCACCGGCGACCCGGCGTTCGACGCGCGGTACGAGGTGCGGCGCCGGAACCCGGCGTTCGCGACCGCCCTGCTCGGCTCGGGCCTGCCGGCGGCGTTGCTGCACGACCCGCGCGCGGTGGGCGTGGCCCTCGTGTTCGACGAGGAGAACCTGGCGGTGGTCGTGCCGGGTTCGGTCCTCCAGGCGCCGCTCACCACCGCGGCCGACCTGCTGGCGGACATCGCGGCCCGCGTGCCGTGGCAGGCGCTGCCCCGCGGCTGACCGGCCGGATCGCGGGTTATATCGCGCGCGCCCCCGCCCCACCCCGCCTACCCTGGGGTGGGGAGGGGAGGTCCTCATGGTCGCCTCGGCGCTGGCCAACCTGGTCATGGTGGTCCACTTCGGGGTCCTGGTCTTCCTCGTGGTCGGCGGTTTCCTCGCCTGGCGCTGGCCCCGCCTGCTCTACCCGCACCTGGCCATGGCGGCGTGGGGCCTGCTCGTCATCACGTTCCCGCTGGCCTGCCCGTTGACCTGGCTGGAGAACGCCCTGCGGTCCGCCGCCGGTCGACCGGAGCTGACCGACGGGTTCATCGACACCTACGTCGACGGCGTCCTGTACCCGGAGTCGGTTGCCGGGCTGGTGCAACTGCTGGTGGCGCTCGCCGTCGGCGTCTCGTGGCTCGGCCTCCACCTGCGGCGCCGGTCCGGGCCCGCCACGCGCGCGCTGCACCGGTGACTACGCTCCACGTGGTGGAACGGGTCGTCCTGGAAGGCTTTCACGCCGTCAAGCACGCGTTGCGGTTCGGCGGCCGGGTGGACCCGGTGGTCGTGCTGGACCGGGCCGCGGCGGTCGCGCTCGCGCGGTCCCACGCGCCGGACCTGGTGGGCTTCTTCGCCGACCGGGCACGCGAGGTGGACGCGGCGGGGTTCACGTCGGTGGTCGGCCGCGCCCACCCGACCGGCGTCGGCGGGCTCGCCGAGCGGCCCGCCGCCCACTGGTCCGCCGCACCGCGCACCGCTCCCCTGGTGCTGCTGGACAACCCGCGCAACCTGGGCAACTTCGGCGCGGTGGTGCGCGTGGCGGCCGGGCTCGGCGCACGCGGCGTCGTGTCGACCGGCGACGTGGACCCGTGGCACCCCACCGTGCTGCGCGGGAGCGCCGGGCTGCACTTCGCGGTGCCCGTCGGCCGGGTGGCCGGCCCGGCGGAGCTGACCGGCGAGCTGATCGCGTTCGACGCGGACGGCGAGGACCTGCGGCACGCGCGCGTCCCGGACGACGCGGTGCTGGCGTTCGGCTCCGAGCGCCACGGCCTGTCCGCCGCCGTGCGCGCGTCCGCCGACCGGGTCGTCTCGCTGCCCATGCGACCGGGGGTGTCCAGCTACAACCTGACCACCAGCGTGGCGATGGCGTTGTACCACTGGGAGCTGTTCCGCCGAGCTTCTTGACCGGTCAAGCGGGCAAGCTGGCCCCGTGACGACCCCCAAGCTCCTCGCCGCGCGCGCGGGTGTGGCCGAGCGCGCGGTCGAGTCGCGCCACCTGCGCCGGGTGTGGGGCCTGCCGGGCACGGTCCTCGGGTCGGCGGGCTGGCCGGTGGACTGGCCCGGTCGCGCGCACGTCCGGTTCAACTACTGGTGGCAGGCGCACCTGCTGGACTGCTTCCTGGACGCCCAGCTCCGCGCGCCGTCCGCCGCGCGGCTGGGCCGGGTCCGGCGGCTGGTGCGCGGCATCCGGCTGCGCAACCTCACCGGCTGGACCAACGACTTCTACGACGACGTGGCGTGGCTCGGTCTCGCGCTGCAACGCGCCGAGCGAGCGGGGGTGGCGAAACCACGTGCCGTCGACGTCATCGCGCGTCGCCTGCGCTCCGGGTGGACCGACCACGGCGGCGGCGGGATCTGGTGGCGGCGTGGCGAGGACTTCAAGAACGTGCCCGCCAACGGTCCGGCGGCGATCTTCTTCGCCCGCCTCGCCGCGACCGGGGGCGGCGCGGACGACCTCGACCGGGCGCGTGCGGGGGTGGACTGGCTGGTGGACTGCCTGCGCGACCCGGAGACCGGGCTGTTCTGGGACGGCCTGCACGTCCACCCGGACGGCTCGGTCCGCGAGGTCGAGCGGAACTTCTACACCTACTGCCAGGGCGTCGTGCTCGGCGCGTGCGTCGAACTCGGCCCGCCGTACGCGGACCTCGCGGCCGAGATCGTCACCGCGGTGGACAAGCACCTCGCGGTGGACGGCGTGCTGCGCGGGCACGGCGGCGGCGACGGCGGGTTGTTCAGCGGCATCCTCACCCGCTACCTGGCGCAGGCCGCCCTGCGGCTGGACCGGCCGGAGGCCGCGAAGGCGGCGGACCTCGTCCTGCGCTCGGCGGAAGCGGTGTGGGCGGGCCGCGCCGTGGTGGTCAGCGGGCCGCTGTTCGGCCACGAGTGGGCGGAGCCCGCGCGTGCCGCGACCGGCCGCCGACCCGAGCGGGACCTCTCCGTGCAGCTCGGCGGGTGGATGGCGCTCGAAGCCGCCGCCCTGCTGGAACGCGGGTGACCGCTCACGCGCAACCGCAGGACCGGCGGTGCACCAGGGCGGGCGCGAGCCGACGCGTCTCCGGCGGGCGGTCCGGGTCGGTGATCCGCGCCAGCAGCAGCCGCACGGCCGTGCGGCCGATCTCCTCCACCGGCTGCGCCGCGGTGGTCAGCGGCGGGTCGACCAGCTCGGCCCACTCCACCTCGTCGTAGGTCACCAGCGCGAGGTCCGCGCCGATCCGCACGCCACGCGCGCGAGCCGTCCGCAGCACGTCCACCAGCGGCTGGTGGCCGCCCACCACGACGCCGGTCACCCGGCCCAGCAGCGGGTCCAGGGCGTCGGCCACCAGCTCCTCGTCCCACGCGATGCCCGCCCGACCGAGGCCGAGGCGGTAGCCGAGCACGCGCTCGTCGGTGGTGGCCAGGCCGGGCGTGCCGGTGACCATCCCGATCCGCCGGTGCCCGAGATCCGCGAGGTGCCGCACCAGTGCCGACGTGGCCTGCACGTTCTCCGGCCCCACCTGGTCCACGTCCCGCGCCACGGTCAGCCGGTCCACCAGCACCGTCGGCACGCCCAGCCGGCGCAGCTCGGGCAGCGCGGCCGACGACGACGTGGGCGTGAGCAGCACGCCGTCCACGCGCCGGGACCGCAGCATCCGCACCGCCGCCTGCTCCGACTCCACCTCGCCGCGGGTGTCGATCAGCACCAGCGAGTACCCGGCCCGCGTCGCCTCGCCCTCGATGGCCGCGATCAGCTCCGCGAAGTACGGGTGCGACACCAGGGACACGGCCAGGCCGAGCGACCTCGTGCCACCGGTGACCAGCGAACGGGCGATCGCGTCACCCGTGTAGCCGGTCTCCTCGATCGCCTTCAGCACCCGTTCGCGGGTGCTCGCCGCGACCGCCCTGGTCTCGTTGATCACGTGTGAGACCGTGGTGGTGGAGACGCCGGCCAGCGCGGCGACCTCCTTCATGGTGACCATGGAACCCGTCCCCGTTCCGCCTTGCGCAAGCGATTGCGGGCGACGATACCGGCTAGGAGGTGCGCGGGCGTGGTGACGGTGCTGTGCGTCGGGCTGACGACGGTGGACGTCAGCCAGGTCGTCGCCGAGTTCCCCGCGCCCGGCGCGAAGGTGCGGTCGCTGGCCGTGGACCTCGCGCCGGGCGGCCCGGCGGCGAACGCGGCCCGCGCCGTCGTCGCGCTCGGGCACCGGGCGGTGCTGCTCACCGCGCTCGGCGACCGGTTCGGCCCGGTGGCCCGGGAGCTGCTGGCCGGTGTCGAGGCGCACGACCTGGGCGTCGGCGGCCCGCCGGTGAGCGCGGTCGTGGTGCGGGAGCGGGACGGGGAGCGGACCGTCGTGTCCCGTGACGCGGCCGACTTCACGCCCACCGGCGAGGTGGACGCCCGTCACGTGCGCGCGGCCGACGTGCTGCTGCTGGACGGCCACCTCGGACCGCTCGCGTTGGCCGCCGCCCGGCTCGCGCGTGCCGCGGGCGTGCCCGTGGTGCTGGACGCGGGTAGCTGGAAGCCCGTGCTGGACGACCTGCTGCCCCTGGTGGACGTCGCCGCGTGCGCGGCCGGCTTCCCGCTGTCCGCACCCGAGCTGCACGCCCGCGGCGTGCCGCTGGTGGTCCGCACCGCCGGTCCCGCGCCCGTCACCTGGTCGCGGCGCGGGGTGACCGGGCGGGTGCCGGTGCCCGCGGTGGCGGCGCGGGACACCAACGGCGCGGGCGACGTGTGGCACGGCGCGCTGGCCGTCGCGGTGGCCCGCGGCCTGCGCGTGGCGGCGGCGATCCGGTGGGCGAACGCCGCGGCCGGCGTGCGGGTGCGCAACACGGCCCGGGACTGGGTGGCGGAGCTGGCGCGGTGGCGGGAGGGCGGATGAGGTTCGCGGACCTGGTCGAGCGGGCGCGGGTGCTGGCGGGCTCGGGCGAGCGGCGGTTGCTCGGCATCGCCGGCGCGCCGGGCTCGGGCAAGTCGACCCTGGCGCGGCGGCTGGTGGACGTGCTGGGTGGTGACGCGGCACTGGTCGGGATGGACGGGTTCCACCTCGCGCAGCGCGAGCTGGCGCGGCTGGGCATCGCCGACCGCAAGGGCGCGCCGGACACGTTCGACGGCCCCGGTTACGCGGACCTGCTGGTCCGGCTCAGGGCACGTGGCCCGGACGTGGTGTACGCGCCGGAGTTCCGGCGGGAGATCGAGGAACCGGTGGCGTGCGCCGTGCCGGTGCCGCCCGACGTGCCGCTGGTCGTCACCGAGGGCAACTACCTGCTGCTGCCGCACGGCTCGTGGCGGCGGGTGCGGCCGATGCTGGACGAGGCGTGGTTCCTGCTCGTGGACGAGGAGCTGCGGGTGCGCCGGCTGGTCGACCGCCACGTCCGCTTCGGGCGCTCACCGGCGGAGGCGCGGGAACGCGTGCTCAACGGGACCGACCACCACAACGCCCGGCTGGTGAACGCCACGCACGCGGGTGCCGACCTGGTGATCACCGAGGTCGACTAGTTGGTTGCGGTGGGCACTTCCTCCTCGACCGGCTTGCGCATCTCCTGCCGGTAGCGGAACAGGCCGTAGGCGGTGCCGACCACGAAGAACGCCACGCTCGCCCACACGGCCACCGTCTGGAGCCACGGCACGGAGTTCAGCAGGCCCGCGCCGTAGTAGCCGGCCAGCACCAGCGTGGGCACCCAGGCCAACGCGCCGATGGTGGTGGCCAGCATGAACCGGCGCGGGTCCATCCGGGCCGCGCCCGCGACCATCGGGGCCAGCGTCCGCACCCACGGGATCCAGCGGGCCAGCACGATCGCCCAGAAACCACGCCGGTCGAGGAAGTCGCGTGCCTTCGCCAGGTTCTCCTTGCTCAGCACCCGGCCGCCACGCCGCGCGAGCAGCTTGGTGCCCGAGTACCGGCCGATGTAGTAGCCGATCTGGTTGCCGACCACCGCCACCACCATCGCCGCCGCGGACAGCAGCCACGCGCTCAGCTCGCCGTCGTGCTGCGCGAGCACCACACCGGCCGCGAACAGCAGCGAGTCGCCGGGCAGGAACAACCCGAAGATGAACGCGCACTCGAAGAAGACGAAGCTCAGCGTGATCACCCACACGGCCAGCGGACCGGCGGTTTCCAGCGGGGCGAACGCGACAGCGTCGGACGATGCGGACAACACCACGGTGCCACCCTACGTGGGCGGGTGCCGCGGACAGGGCTACTCCCGGCTAACGCTTGCCGAAACGTTCGTCGCCCGTGCGCTCCGTGAACACCCGGTCACGGTGAGTCTGGAAGCGCTAGCGTGGGTTCATGGAGGCCCTGCTCACCGAATTGCGCGCGGCCCTCGACGGGGCAGTGCTCACCGATCCCGACGTGACGTACCCCTACCGGCACGACATGATGCCGCTCGCACCGCACGACCAGCCGCTGGCGGTGGTGCTGCCCACGTCCACCGAGCAGGTGCAGGCGGTGGTGCGGGCGTGCGGCGCGCACGGCGTGCCCATCGTGCCGCGCGGCGCGGGCAGCGGCCTGTCCGGCGCGGCCAACGCCGTGGCGGGCTGCGTGGTGCTGGTCACCACGAAGATGAACCACGTCCTGGAGGTCGACCCGGACAACCGCCTGGCCGTGGTCGAGCCGGGCGTGGTGAACCTCGACCTGCGGGACGCGGTGGAGAAGCACGGGCTGTTCTACCCGCCCGACCCGTCCAGCTACGACTGGTGCACGATCGGCGGCAACCTGGCCACCAACGCGGGCGGGCTGTGCTGCGTCAAGTACGGCGTCACCACGGACTCGGTGCTCGGCCTGGAAGTCGTGCTGGCGTCCGGCGAACTGCTCCGCACCGGGCGGCGGACCGTCAAGGGCGTCGCGGGGTACGACCTGACCAAGCTGTTCGTCGGCAGCGAGGGCACGCTGGGCGTGATCACCCGGGCGACCCTGGCGCTCCGCCCGCTGCCGCAGGCGCCGGCCACCCTGGTCGCGTCGTTCGACCGGACCGCCGACGCGGGCGCGGCCGTGGCGCGGGTCGTGCGCGAGGGCGTGGTGCCGTCCCTGATGGAGATCATGGACCGCGCTTCCATCGAGGCCGTCGAGCGGTACCTGAAGACGGATTTGAACGCCGACGAGGCGTTGCTGGTGTGCCAGTCCGACGCGGGTGGCGAGGTGGCGCGGCGTGAGTTGGCCGTGGTGGAGCAGGTGTGCGTGGACGCGGGCGCGTCCCTCACCTACGTCACCGAAGACCTGGCCGAGGGCCGTGACCTGCTCACCGCGCGTCGCTCCGTGCTGACCGCGTTGGAGGTCTACGGCGCGTGGCTCACCGACGACGTGTGCGTGCCCCGGACGCGGATCGCCGAGCTGATCACCGGGTGCGAGCGGATCAGCGCGGACGTGGGGTTGCGGATCGCCGTCGTCGGCCACGCGGGTGACGGCAACATGCACCCGACGATCGTGTACGACCCGTCGTCGGCCGCCGAGTTCGACCGCGCCCGGCGTGCGTTCGACGAGATCCTGGCGCTCGGGTTGGCCCTGGGCGGGACGATCACGGGTGAGCACGGCGTCGGGAAGATCAAGCGCGAGTGGCTGGCGAAGGAGATCGGGCCGGTCGGCCTCCGGGTCCACCGCGAGATCAAGCACGCCCTGGACCCGACCGGCCTGTTCAACCCCGGCTCGATGTTCGCCTAGGCGTTGTCCTCAAGCCGAACCGCGACCCGGACCGCCCCGCCGGCGCGGCGAAGGCGGCGGTCGGGTTGGGCGGTAACTATCAGGCAGGCTTCCTGAAAGTTTCGCGGCGGCGGCTTCCGGGATCGCCCCGGCTGGTGCGGGGAGGGCGGCGGTCCGGGGTGCTAATTATCAGGCAGGCTTCCTGAAAGTTTCGTAGGGCCGCGGCTTCCGGGGCCGCCCCGGCTGGTGCGGCGGCGGCTCCCGGGATCGCCCCGCCTGGCGCGGCGAAGGCGGCGGTCGGGTGGGGCGGTAACTATCAGGCTCCCTGAAAGTTTCGCAGGCCCTAGCGGAACGGTCGGCTCAACGCGTTCAGCAGGCTGTGCCGGGCGTCGTCGTTGCCCAGCTCCCACATGAACGCACCACGCAACCCACGCCGCTCGGCGTACTCGGCGCGGATGCCGATGGACCGTGGGTTCTCGAAGCTGACGAACTTCCGCTCGGCCGCGTTGTAGAGCCACGGCGTCCGCGCGACGGGGTGCCAGTGCTCGCTCCACCCGGGCGTGGCCCGCAGGCGTTGCACGTCGTCGTAACCGTTGACCCAGAACGTGCTGTCGTACGGCTGGTACAACCCGTGGTCCGGCCCCTCGGCGCGGACCTGGAAGCCGCGGCCGTAGAACGGCGTGCCGAGCACCAGCTTGTGCGCGGGCACGCCGTGGCGCAGGTAGTAGTCGACCGCGCCGGCCACGTTGTTCCACCGGCGGTCAGCGGCGGGCAGCGGGTCCTCCGGCACCTCGCGCAGCGGCGCGTTGAACGTCGCCACGGGCGAGAACCCGGTGCCCATGTCGTAGGTCATCAGCATGACGAGGTCGAGGTCCCGGCCGAGCGCGCCCAGGTCGAAGCTCCGGGCCGGGTCGTACGGGCCGTCGGTCTGGAGGCGACCGGTGGGCAGCGCCGCGGTGACCAGCGTGCCGCGTGCGAGCTGCCGGCGGAACTCACGCACCAGCAACGTCATGTTGTGCCGGTCCTGCGGCCGGTCGGTGATCTCGGTCGGACCGCCGTAGACGGGGAACTCCCAGTCGACGTCCACACCGTCGAAGACACCCGCGTGGCGGGTGAAGAACAGGTCCACGCAGGACGCGACGAACGCCTGCCGCGACTCGCGCGTCAGGGCCGCGTCGGAGAAACCACCCGCGCCCCAGCCACCGATGGAGATCAACGCCTTGAGCGAGGGCTTGCGGCGCTTGAGGTCCAGGATGTCGGCGAAGTCCTTGGCCGCCGTGGGCGCGTTGACGACGCACTTGCCGTTCTCGATGGTCGCGAACGCGTAGAACAGGTGCGTGATCGGCGTGTCCGACGGTATCGCCGAGATGGGCTTGGACCCGCTGTACCAGTTGCCGTAGTAGGCGCCGACCACGGGCCGCGGACCGGCCGTCGCGGGCGCGGCCGTGCCCGTCATCACCAGGAGGAGGGCCGCGCAGGCGGCCAACGCGTTGCGCAGCACCCCTCAACTGGTACAGACCACTGCCGGGCGGGGACAACCGCCGCCCGGTCGAATCAGTCGATGCGGCGGATCTGCTGCGTGATGTCGTCGGCCTCCTGCCGCGGCAGGGACTTCTTCTCCCGCCGGGCCTTGACGACCTCGATGATGATCGGGATGACCGAGATCAGCACGATCAGGATCAACATCATCTCGATGTTGTCGCGCACGAACGAGAACTGGCCGAGGAAGTAGCCGAGCACGGTCAACCCGGCCGCCCAGCCGATACCGCCCGCGAGCGAGTACGTGAAGTATTTCTTGGCGTCCATCCGGCCCACGCCCGCCATCGCGGTGATGAACGTCCGCACGATCGGCACGAACCGCGCCATCACGATCGCCCGCGCGCCGTACTTCTCGAAGAACTCGTGCGTCTTGTCGACGTGTTCCTTCTTGAAGATCTTCGAGTCCGGCTTGTTGAACAACGCGGGCCCGGCGCGGTAGCCGATCCAGTAACCCACGATGTTGCCGACCAGGGCGCACACCGTCAGCAGCAGGCACACCAGCCACAGCGGGTAGTCCAGCAGACCGTTGGCGACGAACAGGCCCGCCGTGAACAGCAGCGAGTCGCCGGGCAGGAAGAACCCGACCAGCAGCCCGCACTCGGCGAAGATGATGAAGCACAGGCCGACGAGCATGTACGGCCCGAGACCTTCGAGCAGCTGCTGCGGTTTGAGCCACTCCGGGCCGATGGCGAGCGAAGCGGAGGCGAGCGAGACCGTCACGCGGCCCACGGTACAGCCTTAACGGAGGGTGACCACGGCCACGACCGTGCCCGCGGCCAGCCCCAGCAGCACCGCGAGCACCAGCACCCACCCCGCGCCGAGCACGCGACCCGGCGGGCGGACCGCCGGCACGGGGAGGCCGCCGCTGCTGGTGGCCTGCGCGCGCAGCGCGTCGGCCACCAGCCGTTCCTGCTCGTCTGGCACGAACTCAGTCTTTCACCCACGCGCCGCGGCTCATCACTTCCAGCGGCTTGAGGTCGGCGTCCAGCACCACGAGGTCGGCGTACGTGCCCGACCTGATCTCGCCCGTCTTGCCCGCGAGGCCGAGGAGCTGCGCCGGCCGCGTCGCGGTCGCGTGCACCGCCTCCGGCACGGACAGGCCGCACGACTGCACGGCGTTGCGGAAGGCGGCGTCCATGGTGAGCGTGCTGCCCGCCAGCGACGCGCCGCCCGCGAGGGTCGGCACGCCGTCCACGACGCGCACCTCCAGCCCGCCCACGTCGTACACGCCGTCGCCCACGCCCGCCGCCGCGATGGCGTCGGTGACCAGCACGGTCCGGCCGACGCCCGCGTGCCGCGCGGCCAGCCGCACGGCGGTCGGGTGCAGGTGCACCAGGTCGCAGATCAGCTCCACGGTGACCCGCTCGTCGTCCAGCAGCGCGCCGATCGGGCCCGGTTCCCGGTGGTGCAGCGGGCGCATCCCGTTGAACAGGTGCGTCGCCACCGTCGCTCCGGCCTCCACGGCGGGCCGGATCTGGGCTTCGGTGGCGTCCGTGTGGCCGATCGCGGCCAGGACATCGTTGTCGACCAGTCGGCGGACCGCGTCGACCGCGTGCTCCAGCTCGGGTGCGATGGTCACCATGCGGACCGCGCCGCGACCGGCCTTGAGGAGCTGGTCGATCGACGCCGGGTCCGGCGGGCACAGGATGGCGGGGTCGTGCGCGCCGCAGCGGGCCGCGGACAGGAACGGCCCCTCCAGGTGGATGCCCTCCACCACGCCGTCCTGCACCAGTTCGGCGAGCGCCTTGACCTGGTCGGCGAGTTCGGGGATCGGGCGGGACACGAGGCTCGCGAGCATCGTGGTCGTGCCGTGCCTGCGGTGCGCGGCGGCGGCCCGGCGCACCCGTTCCGGGTCGGCGCTGGTGAACGCCTCACCGCCACCGCCGTGGCAGTGGATGTCCACGAAGCCCGGCACCAGCCAGCCGTCACCGATCTCGGTGGTCGGACCGTCCGGCGGCGCTCCATCGCCCACCGCGGCGATCAGACCGTCGCGCACCACGACCCAACCGCGGTCGAGCACCCCGTCGGGCGTGACGACCCGACCACCGGTCAGGGTCACGTCCACCGGTCCACCCCACGTGCTCATCTCTCCTCCAGCATGTCGATGGCCAGCAGCGCCGCGCCGAGGCATCCGGCCTCGTCGCCCAGCGCCGCGAGCCGCAGTTCCGGACGCCGCTGGAAGGTGATCAACCCGTCCAGCCGGTCCCGCAAGGGGTCCGTGAGCAGCGGTCCGGCCAGCGCGAGACCGCCACCCAGCACCACCGCCTCGGGGCCCAGTAGAGCCGCTACCAGCAAGATGCCCCGGGCGAGGGCGTCCACCGCCTCCTGCCACACCACCACCGCGTCCGGGTCGCCCGCCCGGACCTGCTTCGCCACGTCCGCCGCACCGCGCACCGGACGACCCGTCCGCTCGGCGTACCGGCGGGCGATGGCCGCGGACGAGGCCCTGGCCTCGACACAACCCGTTTGGCCGCAGCCGCACGGGTCCCCGTGGCCGACGTCCACGTGCCCGACCTCGCCGACGCTGCCGTCACCGCGGTAGATCCGCCCGTCCAGCACGAGGGCCGCCGCGATGCCGGTGCCGATCGGCATGATCACCGCGTTCTGGAGGCCCCGCGCGTTGCCGATGCGCAGCTCGGCGAGCCCGCCCGCGCGCACGTCGTGCCCGAAGGCGGTCCGCAGCCCGGTCCGGGCCTCGACCTCCTTGAGGAACGGGTAGTCCTGCCAGCCGAGGTTGGCCGAGTAGACCCCGATGCCGCAGTCCTCGTCCACGACGCCCGGCACCACGAGGCCGACGGCCTCGACGTCGGTGTCGTGCCCGGCGCGCAGCTCGTCGACCAGCTGGGCCACGTCCTCGACCACGGCATCGGCGTCCCGCGTCGTCGCCCGCCGCCGTTGGCGCAGCGCCCGGACGTCGAGGGATGTCCCGGCCACCAGGGCAGCTTTGGTCTCGGTTCCGCCGACATCGACGGCTATCACGTGTCTAGTGCGCGCCACGAGGTCCGATAGTGCGGCATCCAACCACCATTGGTCTATACCAAGTGCCCGATTCCCCCACCCGGTACACGTCCGCGCACCCTCCGCGCCCACGTTCGCGAGGCCGCGACACGCCCCTCCGACGCCCCTCGGGACCACTCGCCACCCACTCGCCGGCCCCGCCCCCGCCCCACCCGCCGCTCGTCCCCGGACCTCAACCCGCTGCCCAACCGCCGCCCCCCAACCGCCGCCCCCCAACCGCCGCCCCCCAACCGCCGCCCCCCAACCGCCGCCCCCCAACCGCCGCCCCCCAACCGCCGCCCCCCAACCGCCGCCCCCCAACCGCCGCTGCCCCAACCACCGCTCGCCGCCGCCCCCTGCGCCCCCGCCCGCCCGCAGACCTCGACCCGGCCGTCCGCCGCCCCTGCCCCGCCTCGCCCGCGGACCCCGTCCGCTGCCGCCCCGTCCGCCCCTGCCCCGGCTCGCCCGCAGACCTCAACCCGCCGCCCCGTGCGCCGCCGTCCCCTGCCCCCGTCCGTCCCCCACGCACGCGAAAGAGGCGCGCGACCCGACCAGGTCGCGCGCCTCTCCCGGAAAGCGCTTTCCGCAGCCCGCTAACGAGCCGCCATGATCCTCTGCAACGCGTCCAGCGCCCGACTCGCCGTGCTCTTCACGGTGCCCTTCGAGATGCCCGTGGCCTCGGCGATCTCCGCCTCCGACAAATCCCCGTAGTACCGCAGCACCAGCACTTCCCGCTGTCGCGGCGGCAACTGGGAGAGCGCTGCCACGACCGCCTGGTGCTCGGCGGTCAGCATCGCGAGGCTCTCCGCGGAACGGGCGTTCGCCACGTGCGGCGGCGTGTAGTCGCGGGCCGTCTTGCGCCGCCGCAGCACGCTCCGCGAGCCGTTCACCACAGCCGTCCGGAGGTAACCCACGGCCGCCTGCGCGTCACGCAGGTTGGACCAGTTCCGGTGCAGCCCGGTGAACGCCTCCTGCACGACGTCCTCCGCCGTGGCGGGCTCGTCGACCAGCAGCAGCGCCAACCGCACCAACCGCATCCGGTGCTGCCGGTACAGGTCCTCCAGGGTGAGCGGACCGGACGGGGCCGGGGCCACACCGTCCTGGATGCGCAAGTTCGTCAGCGTGTCCTGCACACGCGCGATGCCGCCGCTGTTCTGTCCCGAACCGACCACGCGAATGACGGTACCTGGTCGGCCGGTAGCGTCGGGTGCGGCGTTGGCGTCTCGCGGAGGTGGCACGTGGCCCGGTTCTTGGTCGAGTTGGTGTTCGGTGACGACGAGGACGCGCGGCTCGCCGTCCGACCCGCGCACCGGGAGTACCTGGCGTCGCTGGTGGAGCGCGGCAAGCTGCTGGTGTCCGGCCCGTACACCGACCAGTCGGGCGCGGTGCTGGTGTACGAGGCGGCCGACGCCGACGAGCTGGCCGGCCTGTTGGCCGCCGACCCGTACACGCCCGCCGGCGTGGTCGCCGAGACGCGCGTGCACGAGTGGCAGGCCGTCATGGGCGTCTGGCTCAAGGACGCCTGACCGCCCGGCCGCCCGGACCGACCAGCCCGGACAGGTCGCGCTCGGCCATCACCCGGTCCGCGGCGGGCACGAGGCCCGCCGCCTGCCGGTCGACCACGCGTGGCGTGAAGGCCCGGACCAACCGCAAAGCACCGACCCAACCCGGCACGTGCACGGCACGGGCCCGTCGCCCGATGCCGCGCACCACGGCCCTGCCGACGGCGGACACCGGGTACTTCCGGCCCGCCAACCCGGGCATCCCCCGGCGCATCGGCCCGAACACGGGGTGCTCGTCGGCGCTGTCGACCATGTCCGTGGCGATCCACGAGAAGTAGGCGACGCCCACGTCCACCCCCAGGTGCCGCACCTCGGCACGCAGGCTGTCCGCGAACGCCTCGCAACCCGCCTTGGCCGCCGAGTAGGCCGCGTTGCCGGGGATGTGCGCGATGGCCGCGAGCGACGACACCACGAGGCAGTAGCCGCGACTCGTGATCAGGTGCGGCAGGCA
This sequence comes from Saccharothrix obliqua, assembly GCF_019375475.1. Lineage (GTDB taxonomy): Bacteria > Actinomycetota > Actinomycetes > Mycobacteriales > Pseudonocardiaceae > Actinosynnema > Actinosynnema obliqua. The sequence goes on from NZ_JAHXGQ010000001.1 coordinate 107,498, forward strand.
CGTGCGCACCGTGCGCCACACGCCCAGCAGGTTGACCTCGATGACCCGTTCGAACGCGACGGGGTCCATGGAACGCACGAAGCCCGTGGCCGCGACACCCGCGTTGGCCACCACCACGTCGATACCGCCGAAGTGGTCGACCACGCCCGCCACGGCGGTCTCCAGGGCCTTCCAGTCCGTGACGTCGGCCTCCCACGCCCGGCCACCGCACCGCTCGGCGACCTGGCGGAGCAGGTCGCCCTCCAACCCGACCAGGGCCACCCGCGCGCCACCGGCGGCGAGCCGTCCGGCGACCTCCGCCCCGATGCCCCTCGCCGCGCCGGTGATCAGGACGACCTTGCCCGAAACGTCCACGGTGACCTCCTCGAACGGGTCCAGGAGGTCACCGTAACGCGCCTTACCGTCAGTAAGCTACTGGCAAGTTAAGCAACGGGCTCGCTCGCCGCCGACAGCCGGGCCACCTCGTCCGCGGTCAGCTCCAGCTCCAGCACCGGCAGCAGGTCGGCGAGCTGTTCCACGGTGCGCGCGCTGGCGATCGGCGCGGCCACCGTCGGCTGCGCCGCGAGCCACGCCAACGCCACCGCGGCCACCGTCGTCCCGCGGGCCTCGGCCACCTCGTCCAGCACGGCCAGCACCCGCAGGCCGCGCTCGTCCAGGTACGCCGACGCACCGCCCGCGCGCACGCTCTCCACCTCGACGCCCGGCCGGTACTTGCCGGTCAGGAAGCCCTTGGCGAGCGAGAAGTACGGCGCGGACGACAGCCCGGCCTTCGCCACGGCCTCGGCGAGTTCGCCCTCGTAACCGCGTTCCACCAGGTTGTAGTGCTGCTGCAACGCGACGTACTTGGCGAAACCCTCGCGCTCGGACACGGCCAGCGCCGAGGTCAGCCGGTCGGCGGTGAAGTTGGACGCCGCGACGTGCCGCACCTTGCCCGCCCGGACCAGCGCGTCGAACGCCGCGAGGGTTTCCTCCTGCGGCGTGTCGGCGTCGTCCTGGTGCGCGTAGTACAGGTCGATGTGGTCGACGCCGAGGCGGCGCAGCGAGTTCTCCGCCGCCGTGGCGATGGTCTCCGCCTTGAGGTTGTCCAGGCCGCCCACGTTGAGCATCCCGACCTTCGTGGCCACCACGACCCGGTCCCGGTTGCCGCGGGACCGCAGCCACTTGCCGATGATCGTCTCGGACTCGCCGCCGACGTGGCCGTCACCCCAGGCCGAGTAGACGTCGGCGGTGTCCACGAAGTTGCCGCCCGCCTCGGTGTAGGCGTCGAGCACGGCGAACGACGCCTCCTCGTCGGCCGTCCACCCGAACACGTTGCCGCCGAGGCTGAGGCGGGACACGTCCAGGTCACTGGTTCCCAGTTTCGTCATGCCGCGAACGTAACCTCACGGAGTGGGGTCGCGCCGAACCCCGAAGCCAGGACTAAATGGTGGGACGCGCCGGTTGCCAGTGGTCGACCGGAGATTTCGAGAGGGGTCGAAATGACCGTTGAGCTGGGCAGGGTCGGCGTGTGGGCGATCGCGTCGGAGTGGGAGGGCCGCGCCGCGGAGGCGGCCGAGCTGGAACGGCTCGGGTTCCGCGCGCTGTGGCTGGGCGGTGCGCCCGACGCGAGCGTGTTGCACCTGGTCCGCGAACTGCTCGACGCCACCGAGGAACTGGTGATCGCCACCGGCATCCTGAACGTGTGGACCACGCCCGCGGCGGAGGTCAACGCGGGGTACCGCGAGCTGGCGTGGACCGACCGGTTCCTGGTCGGCGTCGGCGCGGGGCACCGGGAGAAGGTCGGTGATCGTTATCACAGCCCGTACCAGAAGCTGGTGCACTACCTGGACGAGCTGGACGTCCCCCGGGACCGCCTCGCCCTGGCCGCCCTGGGCCCGCGCGTGCTGCGCCTGGCGGCGGCGCGGACCAGCGTCGCGCACCCGTACCTGGTGACCCCCGAGCAGACGGCGCAGGCGCGGGAGACCATCGGCGCGGGCACCGTACTGGCGCCCGAGCAGCACGTGGTGCTGGAGGAGGACCCGGCGGTGGCCCGAGCCGCGGCCCGCGAAGGTCTGAGCTTCTACCTGACCCTGGAGAACTACACCCGCAACTGGCTGCGTGGCGGGTTCACCGAGGAGGACCTGCTGGACGGGGGTAGCGACCGGCTGGTGGACGCCCTGGTGGCGTGGGGCGACGCGGAGCGCGTCGCCCGTCGCGTGCGCGAGCACCACGAGGCGGGCGCGGACCACGTGTCCGTGCAGCTCCTGGGCACCCGCCGGGAGTCGTCCCCCGAGTTCCGCGAGCTGGCCGCCGCCCTGGTGGGTTGAGCGTCCGGCACCTCGGTACCGGCCCCGCCCGCGGTGCGCTGGTGGACCGTGGAGTGGCGGTGCGGCGGCGCGGAAGCCCGCCGCACCGCCCGCGTCCGGCTAGTCGGAGATCTCGACGCCCCGCCAGAAGGCGACGTGGCCCTTGATGTTGGCCGCGGCCTCCTTGGGTTCCGCGTAGTACCAGGCGGCGTCCGGGTTGTCCTGGCCGTTGACGTGCAGCGTGTAGTAGTTCGCGGAGCCCTTCCACGGGCAGGTGGACGTGGTGTCCGACGGCCTGAGGAACTGGGTGTGCACCGACTCCGGGGGGAAGTAGTGGTTCCCCTCCACCATCTCGGTCTTGTCGCTCTCGGCGATGATCTCGCCGTTCCACCGTGCGATCGCCATGAGACCACTATGCCGGTGATCAACTTCCGCTGCCGGGTGGTGCCCGTAGGATGCTGCGCGTTACCGCGTTCCGGGCACCCGAGGAGGACCACCGATGCCCATCGCAACCCCCGAGGTCTACGCCGAGATGCTTGACCGGGCCAAGGCGAACGAGTTCGCCTACCCCGCGATCAACGTCACCTCGTCCGAGACGCTCAACGCGGCGCTGCGCGGCTTCGCGGAGGCCGAGAGCGACGGCATCATCCAGATCTCGACCGGTGGTGCCGAGTTCGCGTCCGGCACCAAGGTCAAGGACATGGTCACCGGCGCGGTTGCGCTGGCCGAGTTCGCGCACGTGGTCGCCGCCAAGTACCCGGTGAACATCGCGCTGCACACGGACCACTGCCCCAAGGACAAGCTGGACGGCTACGTCCGGCCGCTGATCGCGATCAGCCAGGAGCGCGTCGACCGGGGCGAGAACCCGCTGTTCCAGTCCCACATGTGGGACGGCTCCGCCGTGCCGCTGGACGAGAACCTGAAGATCGCCGCCGACCTCCTGGCCGCCGCCGCCAAGGCGCGGATCATCCTGGAGATCGAGGTCGGTGTCGTCGGCGGCGAGGAGGACGGCGTCGCTAACGAGATCAACGACAAGCTCTACACCTCCCCCGAGGACTACCTGAAGACGGTGGAGGCGCTGGGCACCGGCGACAAGGGCCGCTACCTGGTGGCCGCGACGTTCGGCAACGTGCACGGCGTGTACAAGCCGGGCAACGTGAAGCTGCGGCCCGAGATCCTCAAGCAGGGTCAGGACGTGGTCGCCGAGAAGCTCGGCCTCGCGCCCGGCTCGAAGCCGTTCGACCTGGTCTTCCACGGTGGTTCGGGCTCGCTGCTGGAGGAGATCCACGAGGCGGTCTCGTACGGCGTGATCAAGATGAACATCGACACCGACACGCAGTACGCGTTCACCCGGCCGATCGCGGGTCATTTTTTCACCAACTACGACGGCGTGCTGAAGGTGGACGGCGAGGTCGGCAACAAGAAGGCGTACGACCCGCGCAGCTACCTCAAGGCGGCGGAGCAGGGGATGGCGGCGCGCATCGCCCAGGCGTGCGAGCACCTGAAGTCCTCGGGCCGCATGATCGCGGGCTGAGCCGAGGTCACCGAGCCGAGGTCGCTGGGCCAAGGTCGCTGAGCCGAGGTCGCGAGGGGCGGGGTCCGACGGACCCCGCCCCTTTCGCATACCCGGAGCGCGCCGGAGCGCGCCGAGAACGCCGCGCACCGAAACTTTCAGGGAGCCTGCCTGATAGATAGCCACGCGGAACTTTCAGGAAGCCTGCCTGAAAGATTCGGCGAGGCATGTCCGCAAGCGTGGAGCGGGCGAGCAGGCGCGGACCGGCGTGGCTGCCGGAGGCCGGGACCGGCGCGGCTGCCGGAGGCGGGGGCGGCTGCCGGAGGCGAGGGCGGGGAGCGGGGGTGGCTGCCGGCGGGCTGCTGGCGGGGCTGCCGGCCGGGGGCTGCCGGCGGCGGGGAGGGGTGTGCTGGTCGCTGCGGAGGGCTGGGTATTCCTATCCTGAGGTCATGACCAACCTGCTCGGTCCCGACCCGACGTTGCTGCCCGACCGGCCGGAGGCGCAGGCCGCCGCCGAGGCGGGCACCGACCCGGCGAAGATCGTCCGCGCCCACCCGGACTTCAGCGAGGCGTGGGCGCTGCTCGCCGAACGCGCCCTCCAAACGGGCGACCCCATCGCCGCCTACGCCTACGCCCGCACCGGCTACCACCGCGGCCTCGACCAGCTGCGCCGCAGCGGCTGGAAGGGGCACGGGCCCATCCCGTGGTCGCACCGGCCCAACCAGGGCTTCCTGCGCGCGCTGGCCGCCCTGGCGCGGGCCGCCGACGAGATCGGCGAGACCGAGGAGCACGAGCGCTGCACCAAGTTCCTCGCCGACAGCGACCCCGCCGCACCCGCCGCGCTCGGCCTGGGCTGACCCGTGGGCGCCGTGCGCGATGAGCTGACGCGCCGGCTGCACCGGTGGCGCGCCACGGCCCTGCCGATCGTGCAGGCCGGGCTCGCCGCCGGGCTGTCGTGGCTGGTGGCGACGTCCGTCGTCGGCCACGCGCGCCCGTTCTTCGCGCCCATCGCCGCCGTCGTCTGCCTGGGGGTCTCGCTCGGGCAGCGGCTGCGGCGGGTGGTGGAGCTGGTGGTCGGGGTGGCCGTCGGGGTGGGTGTGGGCGACGTCCTCATCGCGCTCATCGGCTCCGGCCCGTGGCAGATCGCGCTGGTGGTCGCGCTGGCCATGTCCGCGGCGGTGCTGCTGGACGGTGGCGCGGTGATCGCGCTCCAGTCCGGTTCGTCGGCGGTGCTGGTGGCGACGTTGCTGCCGCCGAGCGCGGGCGGCGGGCTGGACCGCATGGTGGACGCCCTGGTCGGCGGCCTGGTGGGGCTGGCGGTGGCGGCGTTGTTGCCGGCGAACCCGCTGACCGTCGCGCACCGCCAGGGCAAGGTGGTGTTCGGCGAGCTGACCGCCGCGTTGCGCGGGATGGCCACCGCGGTCGCCGAGCGGGACACCGTCGCGGCGGCGGGTGTGTTGGCCCGGTTGCGCGGCAGCCAGGCGGCGTTGGACGAGTACACCACCGCGCTGCGCACCGGCGGCGAGATCGCCGCCATCGCGCCCATCCGGTGGCGGCGGCGCGATGAGCTGGGGCGCTACCAGGCGACCGCCGCACCCATCGACTACGCCCTGCGCAACACCCGCGTGCTGGCCCGCCGGGCGCTGGCCGGGCTGCGGGACGGCGAGCGGATGCCCGACAACCTGCCCGAGGTGCTGCGGCAGTACGCGGGCGCGGTGGACCTGTTGCGCGCCGAACTGGCACGTGGCGACGAGCCGATCGGAGCACGTGCCGCGGTGCGGGACGCGTCGGCGGTGGCCACGACGCACCAGCTCGGCGGGGAGGGCTTCTCCACGCGGGTGGTGCTCGCGCAGGTCCGCTCGGTGGCCGTCGACCTGTTGCAGGCCACCGGCCTGAACCGCGCCGAAGCAGCCGAGTCGCTGCCGCCGCTGACGCGCAAGGACGGCAACGGCACCGGAGGGGGCGCGAAGGCCGGCGCGGCAGCGGTCGGCGACGCGGCGGGACCGGGCGCGGGGAGACCCGACGACGCAGGCCCGAGCGAGGCGGGCCCCGAACCCGGTGAAGGCGGGGCCGCCCAGTGACGCGCGACTAGCCGAGAGGGCGGTGGAGCACGCCGTGCAGCACCTGGTGCACGGCGGCGTGGTCGCGGGGATCGGCGACCCGGCACGCGGCGCCCGTGACGGCGTACCACTCCTCCGCCCCCTCGTAACGCACCTTCGCCCGCAGCACCCCGCCGACCAGCGACGTGCGCAGCTCCAGGTCACCCGTGACGACGCCGACCTCGTCGGTCATCACGCCCCCGGGTCCGGCGACCAGCGGTGACGAGTAGTCGGCCATCAGCACCTCCCGAGCATCGACTGCAACGCGGACTTCTCCGCGGCGTCCGCGGTCAAACCCCACCGGTACTTCGTCCGCACCCACATCTTGGCGTAAGTGCACCAGTACGAGGTCAGCGGCGGCTTCCAGGAGGCCGGGTCCTGGTCGCCCTTCGCCTGGTTGACGTTGTCCGTCACGGCGATGAGCTGCGGCCCGCCCAGGTCGTTGGCGAACGACTCCCGCCGCGCCGTGCCCCAGGCCGCCGCCCCGGAACGCCACGCCTCGGCCAGCGGCACGACGTGGTCGATGTCCACGTCGGACGCGGCGCGCCAGGTGGCGCCGTCGTACGGGCTGTACCAGCTACCGGACGTGGCGGCGCAGCTCGAATCGGTCACGACGTTCGTCCCGTCCCGCTTGAGCACCGTCTCCCGCGTGTTGCAGGCGCCCGACACGGTGGACCAGTGCGGGAACTTGTCCCGCGAGTAACCGGTCATCGAGCCCTCGCCGGCGACCGCCAGCGCCGCGAGTTCGGCCTGCGCGGTGGCGGTGCCGGGGATGCCGGGCGGGGTGGCCGCGGCGGACGTGGCGAGGCCGAGGACGAGCGCACCGGCGAGGAGGGAGGACGACGCGGCTTTGACGACCGATAACATGATTCCGACCTTCCTGGTGGGAAGCTGTCGGATTCACCTTGGGTCAATTTTCCGGCCATGACAATGCCGCCGGGTGTCACCTCCGTGGCGATTGCGCGAACCCTTTGTCACTGCAATCCACGAACCAGGCGAAGATCCTCCGTGTGGCGGTACCAGGTCCATTTGTTCATCGGGCGCGGGTGCGCGAAACCATCGATGCGCACCTCCACGGGCAGGCAGCCGAGCTGGAACGCGCGGCCCTCCGTGGTGCGCGACTTCGTCATGAACAGCCTCTTGTGGACCACGCTCACCAGCAGGCCGAGCCCGTTGTCCGGATCGGGCGTCACGTCGATCCGGCTCGCCTGACCCCGCAGCACCACCGTGTCGTCCGCGTACCCGACCCCGCGCACCGGCCCGAGGGAACCCCGGCCGAGCAGCACGCCACCCACGTCGTCCCGCACCAGTGAAACCCGGTCGGGGTCGCCCGACAGGGCGAGGTCCACCGCCCGACCGGCGTCGGTCGGGATGCCCCACAGGGCCGCGGCGGCGGAGTCGGGGTCCACCGGCACGTACCCCACGGCGACGTCGGCCAGCCGCTCGGTGCGCAGCAGCCGCAGCACCACGGCGTTGAGGTCCGCGTCCGTGCCGTGCACGATGAGACGTCCGTCACCAAGATCCGCGAAAACCGGGTCCACCTCGGCTTTTCCGGGTCGGGAGGGCACCTCCCGCACCTCAATCCGGTCACCGTCCGTGATCAACGGCGACTGCGAGTTTCCGCAGGCCAACACGATTCCGCGCACGTTCATCTCCTGGTCTACCCTCAACCACCGGCAAGTGACGGCCCAGCCGTCGTAAGCTCCGCTCTTACCCGTCGAACCGTTGGAGTTTCACATGCCGGCCGTAGTGCTGATCGGCGCCCAGTGGGGCGACGAGGGCAAGGGCAAGGCCACCGACCTGCTCGGTGAGCGCGTCCAGTGGGTCGTCCGCTACCAGGGTGGCAACAACGCCGGGCACACCGTCGTGCTGCCCGACGGCAAGAAGTTCGCCCTGCACCTCATCCCCTCCGGCATCCTCACGCCCGAGGTCACCAGCGTGATCGGCAACGGCGTCGTGGTCGACCCCGGCGTGCTGCTCGACGAGCTGTCCGGCCTGGAGCAGCAGGGCGTCGACACGTCCCGCCTGCTGATCTCCGCCGACGCGCACCTGATCATGCCCTACCACGTGGCCATCGATAAGGTCACCGAGCGCTACCTGGGCAAGGCCAAGATCGGCACCACGGGCCGCGGCATCGGGCCCTGCTACCAGGACAAGATCGCCCGCGTCGGCGTGCGCGCCCAGGACGTGCTGGACGAGAAGATCCTGCGGCAGAAGGTCGAGGCCGCCCTGGACTTCAAGAACCAGGTGCTGGTCAAGGTCTACAACCGCAAGGCGCTCGACCCCGAGCAGGTCGTGGACAGCGTGCTGGAGCACGGCGCGCGGTTCGCGTCCCGCATCGCCGACACCCGCCTGCTGCTCAACCAGGCGCTGGAGCGCGGCGAGACGGTCCTGCTGGAGGGCTCGCAGGGCACCCTGCTCGACGTCGACCACGGCACCTACCCGTTCGTCACGTCGTCCAACCCCACCTCGGGCGGCGCGAGCGCGGGTTCCGGCATCGGGCCGACCCGCATCACCACCGTCATCGGCATCCTCAAGGCGTACACCACGCGCGTCGGCTCCGGCCCGTTCCCGACCGAGCTGAACGACGACATGGGCGAGCACCTGCGCAAGACCGGCGGCGAGTTCGGCGTCACCACCGGGCGGTCCCGCCGCACCGGCTGGTTCGACGCGGTCATCGCCCGGTACGCGGCGCGGGTCAACGGCATCACCGACTTCTTCCTCACCAAGCTGGACGTGTTGTCCGGCCTGGAGAAGGTGCCGGTGTGCGTCGGCTACACGATCGACGGCGAGCGCGTCGACGAGATGCCGATGACGCAGACCGACGTGCACCACGCCGTGCCGGTGTACGAGGAGCTGCCCGGCTGGTTCGAGGACATCAGCCACTGCCGGACGTTCGAGGAGCTGCCCGCCAACGCGCGGTCGTACGTGGAGCACCTGGAGTCGATCTCCGGTGCGCGCATCTCGGCGATCGGCGTCGGCCCGGGCCGCGACGAGACGATCGTGCGCCACGACGTGCTGGCCTGATCCCCCTTCGACAAGTGCCTCCCCGCCCGACCAGCTCGGGAGGGGAGGCACTTTCAGCATCCGGGACGGTTACCGCCCGTCGTTGACTTCTCCCGCACCGCGCCGAAAACTCGGCTGCATGAGCGGCTGCGAGATCCTGGTGGCCCGCCTGCACGTCGACCTCGGGCGGCAGGCGAGCGCCATCTGTCGCACCCGCTGACGGACCCTCGTCCCCCGTCCGAGAACCGGTGTCCCCGGGAGAAATCGTGTCGATTTCCACCACGGGCGCCGTCGCGCGCCCGGAAACCGCCGCGGCGCCGCGTGGCGGCGCACCACCCGGCAGGCGACTGCCCGACCTCGCGCGGTGGCTGAGCCCGCTCGCCCTGGTCCTGCTGTGGCAGGCGGCGAGCGCCACCGGCGTGCTGCCGGAGGACAAGCTCGCGTCACCGGCGACCGTGCTTGTCACGGGCTGGTCGCTGGCGTTGGACGGCCAACTCGGCGACGCGTTGCTGGTGTCGTCGGGTCGGGTCGCCGCCGGATTCCTCGCCGGGGCCGCGATGGGCGGCGTGCTCGGGTTGGTGTCCGGTCTGTCGCGCTGGGGTGAGCGGCTGGTCGACCCGCCCGTGCAGATGCTGCGCACGCTGCCGCACCTCGGGTTGATCCCGTTGTTCATCCTGTGGTTCGGCATCGGCGAGGAGCCGAAGCTCGCGCTGGTCGCGGCCGGCGCGGCGTTCCCGCTCTACCTGAACCTGCACGCGGGCATCCGGCAGACCGACCCGGCGCTGCTGGAGGCCGCGCGGGTGCTGGGGTGCACGCGGTACGAGCGGATCGCGCACGTGGTGCTGCCGGCGGCGGTGCCGCAGGCGTTGGTGGGGCTGCGGATCGCGCTCGGCGCGGCGTGGCTGTCGCTGATCGTCGGCGAGCAGGTCAACGCCGACGCCGGGATCGGGTTCCTGATCAACAACGCCCGCGAGTTCCTGCGCACGGACGTCGTCGTGGTGGGGCTGCTGGTCTACGCGTTGCTGGGGTTGACCACGGACGCGCTGGTGCGGGCGGTGGAGCGGAGGGTGCTGCGGTGGCAGGCGCGGTGAGCGTGCGGGGTCTGGTCAAGGAGTTCCCGGTCGCGGTGGGCAGGAGGATCCGGCCCGGGGAGTGGCGGCGGGTGCTGGACGGGGTCGACCTGGAGATCGCGCCCGGCGAGTTCGTCGCGTTGCTCGGGCGGTCCGGGAGCGGGAAGTCCACGCTGCTGCGCGTCCTCGCCGGGTTGGACGCCGACGTGGCGGGTGGGTTCTCCGTGCCGCGGCGGGTGTCCGTGGCGTTCCAGCAGCCGCGGTTGCTGCCGTGGCGGCGGGTGTGGCGCAACGTGGTGCTGGGGCTGCGGGAAGTCGACGGGCGCGTGGTCGCGGAGCGCGCGTTGGCCGAGGTGCGGTTGGCGGAACGGGCCGACGCCTGGCCGCTGACGTTGTCCGGCGGTGAGGCGCAACGGGTTTCGCTGGCGCGGGCGTTGGTGCGCCGACCCGATCTCCTGCTGCTGGACGAGCCGTTCGGCGCGCTGGACGCGTTGACGCGGCTCGCGATGCACCGGCTGGTCGAGCAGTTGTGGCGGGAGCACCGGCCGACGGTGTTGCTCGTGACGCACGACGTGGACGAGGCGTTGCTGCTCGCGGATCGCGTGGTGGTGTTGGACGCGGGTCGGATCACGGCCTCGCACGTGGTCGACCTCGACCGGCCGCGTCGGCGGTCGTCCTTCGCGGATCTGCGTGTCGCGGTGCTGGCGGACCTGGGGGTGGACGATGCCGAAGCTGCGTGAAGCCGGTCTGGTGCTGGGGTTGGTGCTGGGGTTCGTCGCGGGTTGCGGTGCGGACGGGGCGGAGAGCGGCGCGTTGCGGATCGGGGACCAGAAGGGGAATTCGCGGACCCTGCTCGCGGCGGCCGGCCTGCTCGCCGATTTCCCCCACCGGGTCGAGTGGTCGACGTTCACCTCCGGACCACCGCTGCTGGAAGCCGCGTCCGCCGGCGCGATCGACGTGGGTGCTGTCGGGAACACGCCACCGATCTTCGCGGCGGCGGCCGATGCGAAGATCGCCGTCGTCCAGGCCGCCAAGGGCAGCGTCGAGGGCGACGCCGTCCTGGTGCCCGGCGATTCGCCGCTGCGGCGCGTCGAGGACCTGGCGGGTCGCGGCATCGCCGTGGCCAAGGGGAGTTCGGCGCACGGCCAACTGCTGACCACCCTCACCGGTGCCGGGCTCACCACCAGGGACGTGGAGCTGAACTTCCTCCAGCCGTCCGACGCCTACGCGGCGTTCCAGCAGAAGCGCGTCGACGCGTGGGCGGTGTGGGACCCGTACACGTCGCAGGCGTTGTTGGAAACGGGTGCGCGCGTCCTCGCCGACGGGCGGGGAAGCGGTGGGAGCGCCAGCGGGTACACGTTCTACGTGGCGGGGAGATCCGCCTTGGGCGACAACGGGAAAACACCCGCGATGCGGGAATTCCTGAGTCGCGTGGCCAAAGCGCAGCGGTGGGCCGACACGCACCGCGAGGAGTGGGCGAAGGCGTGGGCCGCGGAGACCGGGCTGAAGGTGGACGTGGCGCGGGCCGCCACGGCGCGCGGCCCGGACCTCCCGGTGCCCCTGGACGCCGAGGTCGTCGACGCCGAGCAGCGGCTGGCCGACGCGTTCACCGCCGACGGGACGTTGCCCGGTCGGGTCGACTTCGCGAAGTTCGTGGACACGCGCTTCCAAGACGCGCGCTTCGAAGGAGAGCAGTGATGAGCGTTGTGCTGCACTGGTTCCTGCCGACCTCCGGCGACGGGCGGACGGTGGTCGAGCGGTTCCACGCCAACCGCACCCTGGGCGGACCCGCGCCACGCGACCCCGACATCGACTACCTGGCGCAGGTCGCGGTCGCCGCCGAGCGCAACGGGTTCGCCGGCGTGCTCACCCCCACCGGGACGTGGTGCGAGGACGCGTGGCTCACCACCGCGGCGTTGATCGCGCGCACCGACCGGCTCAAGTTCCTGGTGGCGTTCCGGCCCGGCGCCATCTCGCCCACGCTCGCCGCCCAGATGGCGGCCACCTACCAGCGGATCTCCCGCGGCCGGCTGCTGCTCAACGTCGTCACCGGCGGCGACGCCGTCGAGCAGCGGCGGTTCGGCGACTGGCTCGACCACGACCAGCGGTACGCGCGCACCGACGAGTTCCTGCACGTGGTGCGGTCGGTGTGGGGAGGGCGGCCGGTCGACTTCACCGGAACGCACTACCGGGTCGCCGGCGCGACGCTCTCCGCGCCGCCGGACCCCGTGCCCGACGTGTACTTCGGCGGGTCGTCCGAAGCAGCGCTCCCGGTGGCCGCCCGGCACGCCGACGTGTACCTGACGTGGGGCGAGCCGCCGGCGCTGGTCGCCGAGAAGATCGCCCGCGTGCGGGCGCTGGCCGGTGACCGCGTCGTGCGGTTCGGCATCCGGCTGCACACCATCTCGCGGGACACCTCCGCCGAGGCGTGGCGGGAGGCGGAGAAGATGCTCGCGGCGCTCGACCCGGCGCAGGTGCGGCGCGCGCAGGAGCAGTTGCGCGCCAGCCAGTCCGTCGGGCAGCAGCGGATGCTCGCGCTGCACGGCGGTGACCTGTCGCGAGGGGTGCGCGGGTTGGAGGTGCACCCGGGGTTGTGGGCCGGTGTCGGTCTCGTGCGCGGTGGCGCGGGGACGGCGATGGTCGGCAGCCACGCCGAGGTGGCGGATCTCGTGGCGGAGTACCACTCGGTGGGCATCACGGAGTTCGTGTTGTCCGGGTACCCGCATCTGGAGGAGGCGTACTGGTTCGGGGAAGGGGTGCGGCCGGAGTTGGCGCGACGCGGCCTCCTGGGTGGGGAGGCCGCGTCGTCGCGGCAGGAGTTGGTGTCGTCGGGCTGAGCGCTTGCTACCGGCTCTCCACCGCCGTGTCCGGGTTGTCCGCGAACACGCCGTCCAACCCGGCGGCGAAGAACCGCGCGTACTCGTCGAACGCCCGGCCGTAGGCGGACGAGTCGGAGGACGTCCGGAAGTCCGCCGGGAGGAACGCGTTCTCGTTGCGGAACGTCCACGCGTGCACGACCAGCCCGCGCAGGTGCGCGTCCCGGACGAGGGAGGTGGGTGCCTGGAGGAAACCCTTGGCGTCACGCGGGATCACGAGGTCCTTGGCCGCGCCGACACCGGCGGCGTAGGTGCGGATCTCGCGGAGGCCGTCGGGCGTGACCAGATCGCGGTAGGTGCGCTTGTCGCCCGCCTTCACGAAGTCGTAGGGCGCGCCGGACGAGTTGACGAGCTGCACCAGCGGCACGCGCAGGTGCCTCTTGAGCGCCTTGAGGTTCGCGACCTCGAACGACTGCACGTACACGCGGGCGCCCCGGTGGTTGAGGCCGTTGCGGTTGAGCACGTCGACCAGCTTCGGCTCCAGCGCGAGCCCGGCGTCCTGGAAGTACGTGGGGTGCTTGGTCTCCGGGTAGATGCCGATGTCGCGGCGCAGCTCGCGGGACAGGCGGCGGGAGAGGTCGATGACCTCCTGGAGCGTGGGGATCTCGTAGCGGCCGTTGTAGAGCGTGTTGCGCGGGCGGGTGTCGGGGATGCGCTCGGTGGCGCGCAACGTCTTCAGCTCGGCGAGCGTGAAGTCCTCGGTGAACCAGCCGGTGACGGCGACCCCGTCGATCGTCTTGGTGGCCTTGCGGGACGCGAACTCCGGCTTCGCGGCGACGTCCGTCGTGCCACCGATCTCGTTCTCGTGCCGCGCGACCAGTTGGCCGTCCTTTGTGGACACCAGGTCCGGCTCGATGTAATCCGCGCCCATGCGCGCGGCCAGTTCGTACGCGGCGAGCGTGTGCTCCGGCCGGTAACCGGACGCCCCGCGGTGACCGATGACGATCGGGCCGTCGGGCCGGTGCGCCGCGGTGGTGTCGCGGTCGCCGAGCGCGGACGTCGGGGGCAGGGTCACCGCCCCGGCCACCGCCAGCGCTGCCAGCGCCGCCCAGGCGATCCTCGTGCGGGCCATCGGCCGACCTCCCTGCTGATCTGCGGAACGGACGCGCGGCAGCCTGGTGGTGCGTCGCGAAATCGGCGTCACGGCGGGGTGAACGACGTCGCATGGGCAGGTGAACTGCTCCCTACTCGCGACTGATGGCCGCCTCCTCCAGGTCGAGTTCGCGGAGCACGCGGAACAACACCTCGTCGTCGATCCGCCCGCTGTCCCGGGCCTCCACGAACACCTGCCGCTCGGCGTCGAGCATGGTGCGCCGCAGGCGGCGGTACGAGGCGGCGGGGCTCTCGTCGTCCTGCCTGCCGAGGCGTTCCCACGCCGCGTTGCCCCGGTGCTGCGCGAGCATCCGGAGCCGCTCCACGACGTGGTCGGGGGTCTGGTCGCCCTCCTCGATCACCTCGTTCAAGCGGTCCACGGCCGCCTGCGCGGCGGCGTGCTGCACCTGCGCCTCGGCCAACGCGTCGGCCTGCTCCTCGTCGCCGTGGAACCCGAGCTTGCGGATCACGAACGGGAGCGTGAGACCTTGGATCAGCAGCGTGCCGACGGTGACCACGAACGCGCAGAAGACGATGACGTCCCGACCGGGCAGCTCCAGCGGCAGCGCGCTGGCGGCGGCGAGCGACACCACGCCGCGCATCCCGGCCCACGAGAGCACGGTGACCCCGCGCCAACCGGGCGCTCTCTCGCGCTCCCGGACGCGTCTGGAGAAGAAGCGCGGCAGGTAGGCGGCGGGGTACATCCAGGCGAAGCGGACGAGGATGGTGGCGACCAGGACGACGGCCGCGCCGGCGGCCAGGGCCGGGGTGATCTCCACGTCCGCGACGATGGTCTTGAGCTGGAGGCCGATCAGCGCGAAGACGAAGGACTCCAGGAGGACGTCCACCGAGCGCCAGACCGCGGTGTCCTGGAGGCGGGTGTAGTAGGAGCTTTTCGGGGCCTGGTGGCCGATGTAGAGGCCGGCGACCACCACCGCCAGGACGCCGGACGACTGGAGTTCCTCGGCGAACAGGTACGCCCCGAACGGGACCAGCATCCCCAGGGCGCTCTCCATGACGCCGTCGTGCATGACCGCCCGGATCTTGCACACGCCGACGCCGATGAGCAGCCCGATCACCACACCGCCGCCGGCCGCGATGGCGAACGTGCGCGTGCTGTCCAGCCACGTGGCCGTGGCGCCGAGGGCGGCGGCGATGGCGACCTTGTACGCGGTGAGCGCGGTCGCGTCGTTGATCAGGCTCTCGCCGGTGAGCAACGTCATCGTGCGCCTGGGGAGGTTGAGGCGGCGGCCGATCGCCACGGCGGCCACCGCGTCCGGCGGCGCCACGACCGCGCCCAGGACGAGGGCGGCGGTCAGCGGGAGGTCGGGGAGGAAGACGTGCGCGATCCAGCCGACGACGGCCGTCGTGGCCAGCACCAGCCCCACCGCGAGTAGCCCGATCGGGCGCATGTTCGCCCGGATGTTGTGGTAACTGCTGTCCAGGGCCGCCGAGTAGAGGAGCGGGGGGATGACCAGCACGAGGACCAGCTCGGGTTCCAGCTCGAACTCGGGCAGGCCGGGGATGAAGGACACCACGAGGCCCACCGCGACCAGCACCAGGGGCGCGGGTGCGGCCACCCGCCTGGCCGCCGCGGTGACCAGCAGGGCGCCCAGCAGGAGCAGGATCAGTTCCGGACCGTGCATGTCGCAATCTTGCGTGATGATGGCCCGCATGACCTGTCGTCACGTCGACGCGTTGCCCGACTCGGTGTCACCCGACACCGTCGAGGGATGCGCGGACTGCCTCGCCGTCGGGGAGCACAACTGGGCCCACCTGCGGATGTGCCTCACCTGCGGCCACGTCGCGTGCTGCGACTCCAGCCCGCGTCGGCACGCCACCGCCCACTACCACGCGGAGGGGCACCCGGTGATGCGCTCGTTCGAGCCGGGAGAGGAGTGGCGGTGGTGTTACGTGGACGTCCGGGTGGTGTGAGGTGTCGGACGCGCCGGCCTGGGCGCTGTGAGGTGTCGGGCGCGTCGGCCGGGTGGTCCTGGGGGCTGCCGCCCCACGAAACTTTCAGGGAGCCTGCCTGAAAGATAATTTTCAGGGAGGCTCCCTGAAAGATAGGGCGCCTGCCCGCCACCGTCTTCCCGTGCTGGCCGGGGGGCGCCCCGGAGGCTGCCGCCGCCCGGCGAAACTTTCAGGGAGCCTGCCTGATAGTTAAGGTCCCGCCCTCGCCACTGCCCCTCTGCGCTGGTGGGAGCGGTCCTGGGGGCTGTCGTCGCCCCGCGAAACTTTCAGGGAGCCTGCCTGATAGTCAGGGTCCTGGCCGACCGCCGACCGCCGTTCCCGCGCCGGAGGGGCCCGGAGGAGTGAGGACACCCCGGTCCTGTGCCGGCGGGGCGGGCCGCGGCTCCTGCTGGGGTTGTTGCCGGGTGAGAGCGCATTGGATTAAAAGCGTCCTCGCCGGACGGGCAGACCGCCAAGGAGAACTCGAAAAGCGCGTCGTGTTCTCCCCGTATGACCTGGTCAAGACAACCACCCTCGTTCCCCGGGCGCAAACGAAAAGCGTGTTTGCGCCCGGGGAACGAGCGCGGTTCGCTGGCGCGCAGGCCATACGGGGAGAACACGACGAGGGCGGGGTGTGTGTGGGTGGTGATTCTTAACAGTCTCTTTAGGTTGTCCCGCTTTTCAGTGTGATGGGTGGCACAGTAGTTTCTGGTCTTGGGTTTTCCGTGCATACGCGGCACTAAGGGGTGCGCGTGTCGATCAAGACGCAGGCTGATGCTGCCGAGTTGTTGGCCTCGTACGACGAGGAACGTCCCTCTCGGGTGCTGTCCCGGCGCTGGGACGTCGGGGTTTGGGTGGCGGCGCTCGGGGTGGCGTTGCTGGTGCTCAAGCAGGTGTTCTGGCCCTTCGCCTCCGGGGGGCAGTTCTACCTGGTCATCTTCTTGGCGTTGACGCTGCCGTTGGTGTTCCTCTGCTATCGGGGGCGGCGGGGGGTGGGGGGTGACCCGGGGCCCCTCGATTGGGTGTTGGCGGCGGCGGCGTTTGTTGTAGGGGCCTATCCGCTGTTTGGCGGTTTCAACGCCTTTCTCGATCGGCAAGGGCAGTTGACCGGGCTTGACGTGGTGGCCGGGTCCATCCTGTTGGTGTTGGTGTTGGAGGCTTGTCGGCGTACTACCGGGTGGGTGTTGCCGGTGGTGTGCGGGGCGTTCGTCGCGTTCGCCTATTACGGTGGATATTTGCCACCTTCGTGGGCGATTGCCCATGCCGGGGTGGATTTCGCGCAGATCATCAACGGTTTCTACAACGACGCGTCCGGCTTCTACGGCACGCCGTTGGACGTGGCGGCCACGTACATCGTCCTGTTCACGATCTACGGCGCGATCCTCAACGCCTCGGGGGCCGGGTCCTTCTTCGTCGACATCAGCTTCTCGTTCTTCCGCAGGTCGCGCACCGCGCCGGGGCGCACGGCGGCGGCGGCCGGGTTCCTGCTGGGCACGGTCTCCGGGTCCGGCACGGCCACGACCGTGTCGCTCGGGGCGGTGGCTTGGCCGATGCTGCGCAAGGCCGGGTACCCCAGGGAAAGCGCGGGCGGGTTGCTCGCGGCGTCGGGGATCGGCGCGATCCTGTCACCGCCGACCCTGGGCGCGGCGGCGTTCATCATCGCCGAGTACCTGGAGACCTCGTACCTCCAGGTGTTGATCTGGGCGCTGCTGCCGACGCTGCTCTACTACCTGGGCATCGTGCTGGCGGTCGAGGTGGACGCGCGGCGGTTCGGGGCTCGGGCCGTCGAGGTGGACGCGCCGCGGCCGTGGGTGTTGATGAAGCGGGGCGGGTACCACTTCCTGTCGTTGGGCGTCATCGTGGTGTTCCTGGCCATGGATGTGCCGGTGTACTCGGCCGTGGTCTACGCCTCCGGGGTCGCGGCGTTGTTCGCGCTCGTCGCTCGACGTGGTGATGTGCGTGGGTGGCTGCGGGACGTGGCCGACTCGCTCGCGCTGGGTGTTCGCAGCGCGTTGCCCGTGGTGGCGGTGTGCGCGGCGGCGGGGGTGATCACTTCCACGATCACCAAGACCGGCCTCGGCCAGGAGTTGGCGTCCGCCCTGGTGCGGCTGGCGGGGTTCGTCTCCAGCGACCCGGCCGTGGTGTTGTTCGTGACGGTGGTGCTGGCGGCGGTCGCGGTGAGCGTGCTCGGGTTGGCGGTCCCGGTCACCGCGTCGTTCATCATCTCCTGGGTCGTCATCGGGCCGGCGCTGGTCGAACTGGGCGTGGCGCGTGAAGAGACCGCGATGTTCATCTTCTACTACGCCGTCCTCTCCGAGGTGACACCGCCGACCGCGCTGGCCGCCGTCGCCGCCGCGGCCATCACCGGCGGTGAAGTCGTGAAAACCATGTGGCGGACGTGGAAGTACACGTTGCCCGCCTTCCTGGTGCCGCTGGCCTTCGTGCTCACCGACCACGGGGCCGGCCTGCTCCTGCGCGCGTCCTTCCTGGACGTGCTCTGGGTTTTCGCCGTGTCCGCGGTGGGCGTGGCGGCGCTGGCCGCCTGCACCGGGGGATGGCTGTTCGGACCCGCCCGGTGGCCGGAGCGGGTGCTCCTCCTGCTCGCCGCGATCACGCTCCTCCACCTG
The DNA here is from genome assembly GCF_019375475.1 of Saccharothrix obliqua. GTDB lineage: Bacteria > Actinomycetota > Actinomycetes > Mycobacteriales > Pseudonocardiaceae > Actinosynnema > Actinosynnema obliqua. The sequence continues at coordinate 126,019 of NZ_JAHXGQ010000001.1, forward strand.
GGACCGGTCACCGTGCTGATCGGCTCCGGGTTGCTGGTGCTGGCGGTCGCGGTGCACGTCGTGCCGAAGCTCCTCATGCGCGGAAAGGAAGCAGATGCGTAGCTCCAAGATCGCCGCCGCGGTGCTGGCGGTCGTGCTGGTCGCGGCCGGCTGTGGTGGCAAGCGGGAGACCGCGAGCCGCACCGGCGGGGCGGGGTCGTGCGAGGCCGCCGACGGCCGGATCACCATCGCCACCGGCAACTCCGGCGGCGTGTACTACGTGGTCGGTGGCGGCCTGGCGAAGCTGATCAGCGACAACAGCAAGCTGAAAGCCACGGCCGCGGAGACCGGCGCGTCGGTGCAGAACATCCAGCAGCTCGTCGCCCGCGACTACGACATGGCGTTCTCGCTGGCCGACACCGCGGCCGACGCCGTCAACGGCAAGGGCGCGTTCGACGGCAAGCCGCAGCAGGTGCAGGCGCTGACCCGGCTCTACCCCAACTACACGCAGGTGATCGTGCGCACCTCCAGCGGCATCGAGTCGGTGGCCGACCTGAAGGGCAAGCGGGTCTCCACCGGGTCGCCCAAGTCGGGTACCGAGGTGATCGCGAACCGGCTGCTCACCGCCGCCGGGCTGGACCCGGAGAAGGACGTCGCGGCCCAGCGGCTCGACCTCGCCAAGACCGCCGACGGCATGAAGGACGGCACCCTCGACGCGCTGGTGTGGTCCGGCGGCCTGCCCACGGCGCAGATCACCGACATCACCACGTCGCTCAAGGACCAGGTGAAGTTCATCGACATCACGCCGCTGCTGCCCAAGCTCAAGGAGGTCAACTCGGTCTACGACAAGGGCACCATCCCGAAGGCCGCCTACGGGCTCGCGGCCGACGTGCCCACCGTGGTCGTGCCCAACCTGCTGCTGGTGCGGGCCGACTTCCCGGACGCCGACGCGTGCGCCGTCACCAAGCTCATCTTCGACAAGAAGGACGACCTGGAGCAGATCCACCCGGCGACGCGGGACATCGTGAAGGAGAAGGCCGCGCTCACCGACCCGGTGCCGCTGCACGCCGGTTCGCTGGACGCGTTCGGCGGTTGACCGGGCACGTCATCTAGGCTGCCACACCGTGCGTGTCCTGGTCATCGGGTCTGGCGCCCGTGAACATGCCCTTGTCCTCGCGTTGTCGCGGGACCCCTCGGTCGTCGCGCTGGCCTGCGCGCCCGGCAACGCCGGTATCGCGGGCCTCGCCGAGATCCGCGGTGTCGACGCGGGCGACCCCGACGCGGTCGCCGCGCTGGCCAAGGAGTGGGACGCCGACCTGGTCGTGGTCGGGCCGGAGCAGCCGCTGGTGGCGGGCGCGGCGGACGCCGTCCGCGCCGCCGGCATCCCCTGCTTCGGCCCCTCCGCCGCCGCCGCCCGGATCGAGGGCTCCAAGGCGTTCGCCAAGGACGTCATGAACGCCGCCGGCGTGCCCACCGCGACGTCCGAGGTGGTCGACAACCCGGCCCGCCTGGACGCCGCCCTCACCCACTTCGGGCCGCGCTGGGTGGTGAAGGACGACGGGCTCGCCGCGGGCAAGGGCGTGGTCGTCACGGCCGACCGCGCCGTCGCCCGCGCCCACGCCATGACGTTGCTCGACAACGGCCACCCCGTGCTGCTGGAATCGTTCCTCGACGGTCCCGAGGTGTCCCTGTTCTGCCTGGTCGACGGCTCCACCGTGGTGCCGCTGCTGCCCGCGCAGGACTTCAAGCGCGTCGGCGACGACGACTCCGGCCCCAACACCGGCGGCATGGGCGCCTACGCCCCGCTCCCCTGGGCGCCCGCCGACCTCGTGCCGACCATCGTGTCGACCTGCGTGCAGCCCGTGGTGGACGAGCTGGCGCGGCGCGGCACGCCGTTCAGCGGCCTGCTGTACGCGGGTCTGGCGCTGACCTCCACCGGGCCCCAGGTCATCGAGTTCAACTGCCGGTTCGGCGACCCCGAGACCCAGGCCGTGGTGGCGCTCCTGCGCACCCCCCTGGCAACCCTGTTCCTGGCCGCCGCGCAGGGGAACCTGTCGTCGGTCGGCGAACTGGAGTGGGCCGAGGGCTACGCGGTGACCGTGGTCGTCGCGGCGGAGGGCTACCCCGGCCGGCCGCGCACCGGTGACGTCGTCACGGGTGGCGACGGGGAGGGCGTCCTCCACGCCGGCACCCGCCGCCGTGAGGACGGTGCCGTCGTGTCGACCGGTGGGCGCGTGCTGTCCGTCGTCGGCACCGGCGACACCCTCGCCGACGCTCGCGCCGACGCGTACCGCCGGGTGGGGAACGTGCACCTCACCGGCTCCCACCACCGTTCCGACATCGCCCTCCGCGCGGCCAACGGCGACATCCGCGTGCCGGTCGTCGGCTAAACGCGAGATCCTTACGCGCCGTCGTTGATAGCCTGCGGTCCGTTACCGACCGTGGGGGATCAGACGTGCGGGTGGCTGTGTGGTTGTTGGCCGTCGGGGTGCTGGCGGGGTGCACGTCGACCACTGCGGGAACGGCCGCGCCGGGTGCTGTTCCGTCGAGCAGTGCGGTGGCGCGGCCCCGTGCTGTGAAGGTCGACGGGGTCGACCCGTGCAGGTTGTTGACCGAGCCTCAGCAAGCGGACTTCAAGATCGACGAGTGGGAGGCCGAGCAGTCGAACCCCGGAACCGGGACGAAGTCGCCTTCTTGCGCGTACAACCTGAACGGGCCGAAATCCGCCGCTTACCGGGTGACCCTGGTGGCGGACAAGGGAATCGAGTTCTGGAACGGGTCGGGGAACCTGGACGTCGTGCCGAGGACCGTGTCCGGGTTTCCCGCTGTGCAGGTGACGTTCAAGGGTACGTCCACGTTGGAGTGTTCGGTGACGGTGGACGTGGCGGACGGGCAGCAGATGTTCGTCCAGTTCCTGCCTTACGCGCCAGAGGGTTTCGTTCAGGACGAGATGTGCCGGAACGCGACCAAAGGCGCGGAGGCGGCGCTCGCCACGTTGCAGACCTTGAAGTAGGCGGGGCGTCGGCTGCTGCATCCGGGCGAGTGCGGAACCACGTGGTGCTCCGGTTCGTCCAACCTCGGACCCGGCACACGTGGTCGTTGGTAGCCTGCGAACCGGGACCGATCCGTTACCGACCGTACGGGGGATGGACGTCGTGGCAGAGGAGAACGGCCTGCTCGGAGCCGTCGCCGGCGTGGGCGGGGCCATCGGGCGCGCGGTCGGCGAGATGTTCGCGGCGGAGAAGCGCCTGACCGAGAGCATGGCCGGCGGACCCGGCGCGGGACAGAAGTTCACCGTCACCAAGGAGACCGTGCTCCAGGCGGGCAAGATCATCGACACGCAGCTCGACGTGTTGCGGAGGGCCTACCGCGACTCCATTGACGACCTCCGGGTCCAGTTGGGCGGCGCGGATGACGTCAACCAGGACATCGCGGCGGCTTGGAATGACCGCTTGGTGGACAGCGACAACTCGTACGGGGCTCGCGTGGCGGGATACCTGAAGAGCTTGGAGGGGCTGGTCGACCAGCTGCGGGCGGCCGCGATCCAGTACGGCCACACCGAAGAGGAAGTCAAGGCGGCGATGGGGTCGGGACGTGCGGCTGGTTAAGGGAATCTGCGCGGTCCTGTTGACGGCCGCGGCGCTCGCCGCGTGCACGCCCCAGCCGACCACGGGTACGGCCACGCCGGGTGCCACGACGGGTGGTGGGTCCGTGGAGCCGACGTCGGCCTCCAAGGCGCCCTCGACCCGGCCCAAGGCGATCAAGCTCGACGGTGTCGACCCGTGCAAGCTGCTGACCGACGCCCAGCAGGCCGACCTCAAGATCGACGAGTGGGAGGGTGAGAAGTCCAACCCCGGCACGGGTACGGAGTCGCCTTCCTGCGCGTACAACGTGAACAGCGAGAAGTCCGCCGCCTACCGGGTGACCCTGGTCGCGGACAAGGGGATCGAGTTCTGGGACGGGCCCGGCAACTCGGATGTCACGCCCAAGCAGGTCTCCGGGTTCCCCGCCGTGCAGTTGGTGCTGGCGGGCACGTCGCGGACGGAGTGCTCGGTCGCGGTGGACGTGGCGGACGGGCAGCAGATGTTCGTCCAGTTCCTGCCCTACGGTGGCAAGGGCGCGTACTCGCAGGACGAGATGTGCCGGAACGCGACCAAGGGCGCCGAAGCAGCGCTCGCGACGTTGCAGACCTTGAAGTGAGGGGGAGGCTGTGACCGGCTTCAGGCAGATCCAGGATCACCGCTTCGAAGGCTACGACAACCACGCGCTGGCCGACCTGGTCACCAAGTTCACCGGCAGCGACGCGGCCGACCGGTTCAGCAACGCGTCGCACGCGTTGCGCCGGTTGGCGGGCAGCCTGGCCGAGGTGGACGAGACCCTGCGCGGCGAGCTGCGCAAGCTCGGCATCGAGTGGCAGGGCGCGGCCGGTGAGAACGCGGGCCAGGCGGTGACCGTGTCGGCCGACGTGGCGGCGGAGGGCGACGAGGCCGGCCGGCACAACTCGCAGGCCACGGCCGAGCAGGGCGCGAGCTACAGCGCTTCCCGCAACGGGATGCCCGACCCCGGCGCGCTGCGCGGCGCGACCGAGACGAACTTCTGGGACGACGCGGGCGGCTTCTTCGGGTACGAGACCGACCACGCCAAGGAGGTCAAGCAGACCCAGGCGGCGCGGGAGCAGGTCATCCGGGGGCTCGACCAGTACGTCGGGGCCAGCCGCGACTCGCTCAACCAGTACCAGGGCATGTCCCGCCCGCCGAGCTTCGAGGTCACCACGGCGTCCGCGGCGGTCAGCACGCCGGTCGCCCACGTGACGCCGTTCAGCGGCGGGATCTCGGGCGCGACGGGCGGCGTCTTCGGTGCGTACACCGGTGGCGGCGGCGTGCCGTCGCCCGGTGTCGGTCCCGGGGTGCTGCCGCCCCAGTTGCCCCACGGCGGCTCGACCGGCGTCGTCCCGGGCCTGCCCGGTGCGGCGGGCACGCCCGGCATCGGGCCGGTGCTGCCCGCGAAGATGCCCGGCTCCAACCTGGGTCTCGGCCTGGGCCTCGGGCTCGCCGGCGGTGCGACGCTCGGTGCGATCGCCGCCACCGCCCGACCGGGCCAGGTGGTGCGCAACCCGTCGACGTCGTCCGGCGGCGGCAAGGCGGGCGAGGGTCCGCACGCCGGCGGTCGGAGCGCGGCGGGCGTGCCGAAGTCGGCGCCGGTGGTCGGCAAGGCCGGCATCTCCGCGACCATCGGCGCGATCGAGCCCGACGAGCGCGGCCCGGTGCGCGGCAACGCGGGCAAGGGCGCGGCCGTCGTCGCGGGTGGTCGGGCCGGCGGGGCCGCCGCGCCGATGATGCAGCCCGCCGCCAGGTCCGGCGAGGGCGAGGAGGACGGCGAGCACATCCGCAAGTACGGGGTGGACTCCACCGACGTCTTCGGCGACGACCGGATGGTCGTGCAGTCCGTCATCGGCGACGAGCCCGAGACCAAGTGACCGCCGCGGGCACCGTCGTCCTGTCGACGCTGGAGTTCGACGTCGCCTGGGAGGCCCAGCGGTCGACCCGGCGCAACGTCGCGCTCGACGTGCCCAGCCCCGGCGTCACGCACACCGAGCGCGCCCGGTACGTGGCGGACGCGTGGGAATCGTTGGAGCGACGCGGGTTGGCCGGTTCCGGGCGGCTCACCCCGGAGCTGGCCGACGCGTTCGCGTTGCTGGCCAACCCGCGGCTCTCCGTCGACATCTGGGTCTGGGTCGACGGCCGCAAGATCAGCGGTCTCGCGGCGTCGGCCGGTGACGAGGCGGTGCTCGCCGTCGTCGACGGCGACGAGGTGTGGTTGATCGAGTCGCGGGCGAGCGCGCTGGCCGAGGCGGCGGTGTCGGTGACCGGCGACGCGCCCGCGGGCCGCGGCCGGTCCACCAGCCTGCCGAACGACGTGCTGCGCGCCGCCGCCGCCGAAGCGGGCCGCAGCGCGGAGAAGCTGGTGACCGCCCTGGAGCGGCACGGCGTGCCGTTGCACGAGGCGCAGGAGCTGGCGGGCATGTGCGACGGCATGAGCACCCGCGGGCAGTTCGGCGCGGAACGCGCCCGGCCCGGCTCGCCGCCGGTGCGGGCGTCCCGCGTGGTGGCGTGGCACGACACGCCGTCCGGCCGTTACCTGCACCAGGTGCGCCCCAGCTCGGACGGCCGGCACTGGAGCACCATCACGCCCATCGACAATGCGCGCCTCGCGTCGTGCGTGTGGGAACTCATCCAAGAGGTGTAGCCCGGCGGAACCGGGGTGCCGGGCACGACGTCAACTCCCTTGCGGGTACTGGGAAGCCGGAGTCGTGGTGTGGAATCGCGGGCCGACTTCAGGCATAGCGCGGGTGGCCGCGCGGTGAGAACCCTAAGGTGTGGAGAATGGCGGTCGCGAAGTTCAACGCCGAGGCTTTGGAGCAGTGCCGGAGCACGGTGAGCGCGCAGGCGGGGCAATTCGGCGCGGTGGGTGACGGGTTCTCGGGGCACTACCCGGAACCGGACATCTTCGGCGAGCTGGCGAATTCGGGCGGCCTTTCCGCCGCCGCCGCGGAACTGGACGCCAAGGCGGGCGCCGAGTTCGCGGCGGCCGAAAAGCTGCTCGGGGAGGTGGAACGCGCGTTGGACGCGATCCAGGGTGCCGTGGTCGACGTCGAGGACGCCAACGCGGCGTCGTTCCGGGCGGTGTGAGCGATGTCGGCGGTGGACGAGGTCGCGGGACTGCCCGGCGGGCAGGCGGTGGCGGAACTCGCGCGCAAGGTCGACCGGGCCCGCCCGGAAGCGGTCCGGGAGATCGCGAACCGGTGGCGGCAGGCCGCCGGCAAGGGCGCGGATTCGGGTAACCAGGTGGCGCGTTCGGTCGGTTCGCTGGACAGCGCTTGGGAAGGCGGGTCCGCGGACGGGTTCGTCGCGTACATGGGTGATTTCGGCAAAGCGGGCAATTCGCTGCACGACGCGTTGGACGCGGCGGCCGGTGATCTGGAAAGCGCGGCGGCGGCCCTGGAATCGGCGAAGACGTCGGTCGAGCGGATCTGCGAGACGTTGCTCGGCCGGGTGCGGCGGTTGCGCGCGCAGGCGCACGGCACGCCGCAGGCGGAGGTGGACGCCGCGATCCGCGGCCTGTGCGCGGAAGCGGCCGGTGACGCGGGTCCGGTGATCGAGCAGGCCGACCAGGCGTTGAGCGGCGCGTTGAGCGCGTTGAAGGGCCGGGCGGGGTCGGTGAACCCCGCGTTCTCCGGGCTGCCCGACCCCGGTACCCAGCCGTTCGTGCCCGCGCCCGGTCGGCCGATCCAGTGGGACCCGACGCCGGAGGCGGAGACGAAGCCGTCCTCGGTCGACGCGCCGGCGCAGCCGTCCCCCTCGAGTGGTTCCGGTTCCGGGTCCGGTGGTGGTTCCGGTGGCGGCGGTTCGGGCGGTGGTTCCGGTGGCGGCGGCGGTATGGGTGGGCTCGGGCCCAGCGGTGGCCCGCCGAGCAGCGGTCCGCCGCCCGGCAACGTCGAGCAGTGGATCCGGGAGGCCATCAAGATCCTCCAGGCCAACGGCATCCCGGTCACCGAGGCGAACATCCGCGAGATCTGGACCATCATCGAGAAGGAGTCCGGGGGCAACCCGCACGCCATCAACGACTGGGACTCGAACGCCGCCAAGGGCACCCCGTCCAAGGGGCTCATGCAGTGCATCGACCCGACGTTCCAGGCGTACAAGCTGCCCGGTCACGACGACATCTGGAACCCGGTGGACAACATCATCGCCGGTGTCCGGTACACGTTCTCGCGGTACGGCGGCTTCGAGGGCCACCCGGGCCTGAAGTCGATGGCGTCCGGGGGCGGCTACCAGGGCTACTAGGAAGCAGGTGAACCGGTGGCGGACGTCTTCGCCGCGCCGGCCGGGGTGGTCCTGGGAGGTGCCGCCCCGCGTAACTTTCAGGGAGCCTGCCTGAAAGTTTGTGTGCTGCCCGACCACCCGTGTAGCCCTTCGGCTGCGGACTGGTCCCAGGGGCAGCCCCCTCGATTAGCCTGGCGGTATGCCGGGTGTCGCCGCACGTGCCGACGTGCCGCCGTTCCACGTGATGGAGATCGTGTCCGCCGCCGCGGCGCGGCAGCGGGCCGTGGGTGACGTCGTGTCGCTCGCGGCGGGCCAGCCGTCGAGTCCCGCGCCGGAACCCGTGCTGCGCGCCGCGGAGCGCGCGTTGCGCGAACAGACCCTCGGCTACACCGAGCAGCTCGGCACCATCGAGCTTCGCACCGCCCTGGCCGGCCACTACGAGCACCGGTACGGGCTCGCGATCACCCCGGACGACGTCGTCGTCACCACGGGGTCGTCCGGCGCGTTCCTGCTGGCGTTCCTGGCCGCGTTCGAGGCGGGCGACCGGGTCGCACTGGCCCGGCCCGGCTACCCGGCCTACCGGAACATCCTGCGTGCCCTCGGCTGCGAGGTCGTAGAACTGCCCTGTGGACCGGACACCCGGTTCCAGCCGACCACCGCGATGCTGGACGCGGCCGGCCCGCTCGCCGGGCTGGTCGTGGCCTCACCCGCCAACCCGACCGGCTCCGCGTTGAGCCCGGCGGAACTGGCCGCGCTCGCCGGGTGGTGCGCCGAGCGCGGCACGCGGCTGATCAGCGACGAGATCTACCACGGCATCAGCTACGGCGCCCCGCTGGCCTGCGCCTGGGAGACCTCCCGCGACGCGGTGGTGGTGAACTCGTTCTCCAAGGCGTTCGCGATGACCGGCTGGCGGCTGGGCTGGATGCTGCTGCCCGCCGACCTGCGCCGCGCCGTGGACCGGCTCACCGGCAACTTCACCCTGTGCCCGCCCGCCCTGGCCCAGCACGCGGCGGTCGCCGCGTTCGAACCCGAGTCGTACGCCTGGGCCGCGCGGCTGGTCGACGGCTACCGCGCCAACCGCGACGCGCTGCTGACGGGGCTCGCGGCGCTGGGCGTGGACCGGGTCGCGCCCGCGGACGGCGCGTTCTACGCGTACGCGGACGTCTCCCACCTCACCGACGACTCGATGGCGTTCTGCCGCCGGCTGCTGGACGACACGGGTGTGGCGATCGTGCCGGGCGTCGACTTCGACCCGGTGCGCGGCCACGAGTTCGTCCGGATGTCGTTCGCCGGCGCGGCGGGCGACATCGCGGAGGCGTTGCGGAGGTTGGGCGGCTGGTTCGGCGGGGAACCCCCGCGCCGGTCGGGGCGTTGAGCGGAGAGGGAGGGATCATGGTCAAGATCATTTTGTGGCTGCTGGCGGCGTGGTTGGTGCTGACGCTGATCGGTGCCGTCGTCAAGGGGCTGGTGTGGCTCGCGGTGATCGGCGGGGTGCTGTTCCTCGCGACCGCCGCGTACGGCGCGATCAAGAGCGGGGGGCGCAAGGGCGTCAACTGAGGCGTCACGGCAGGACCCCCAGGTCACGGAGTTCGGCGCGCGCGTGCGTCGCGTGCCGCCAGTGCACGGCGGTGAGGCCGGCGGCACGCGCCCCGGCGATGTTGGCCTCGTTGTCGTCGAAGAACACGCAGTCGGTGCTGCCGAGCCGGGCGGTGAGCACCGACCAGACCTCCGGCGCGGGCTTCGCCACGCCCAGCTCGCCGGAGAACATGAGGTGCCGGAAGTGCCCGGTCCACGGCTGGGCCGCCACGCGCCGCCCGAACTCGGCGGGCGCGTTGGACAGCAGCGCCAGCGGCACGCCGGCGTCGGCCAGGTCCGCCACCAGCGCGACCGCGTCCGGCGCGGCGTTCAGCCACCCCGCGGTGTCCAGGTCGGTGAGGCGGGCCGCCCGCTCGGCGTCGACCTCGACGCCCACGTCCCGGCCGACCGCGCGCCAGTAGTCGACGGCGGGTAAGCCCGCGTCGTAGTCGTGCCGGTGCGCCCAGTAGGCGGGCAGGAACGCCGGCTCCGGCACGCCGAGCACGCGGGCGAGGTCGCCGTGCGCGGTGGACGGCTCGCTGATCACCATGCCGTAGTCGAAGACCACCCAGCGGCTCATGAGCTGACCGACTGGATGCGGCGAAGGGCTTCGGTCACGTCCGCGGCGGTCACGTCCCGGTGCGTCACGAACCGGACCTTGCCCGCCATGGGACCCGCGTAGACGCCGAGGTGCCGGAGCCCGGTGAGCGTCACGTCCAGATCGGGCACGCCCGCCAGCACGATGTTCGTCTCCGGTTCGGCCACCTGCCAGCCCAGGTCGGCGAGCCCCTTGGCCAGCGCCTTCGCGTTGGCGTGGTCGACGGCCAGGTCGTCGATGCGGGAGAGGCCGACCAGCCCGGCCGCGGCGAGCACACCGCCCTGCCGCACCCCGCCGCCGAGCATCTTCCGGATGCGCCGCGCCTCGCGGACGAACTCGGTCGTGCCCGCCACGACGGAACCGACCGGCGCGCCGAGCCCCTTCGACAAGCACACCTGCACGGTGTCCACGCCGACGGTGAGCGCGGCCGGCGGCACGCCCAGCGCCACGGCCGCGTTCCACAGCCGTGCGCCGTCCAAGTGGACCTTGAGCCCGGTCTCCCGGGCGGCGGACACCAGCAGCGCGTGCTGGTCGGGCGGCGTCACGGCCCCGCCCGCGGAGTTGTGGGTGTTCTCCAGGCACAGCAACGTGGTGCGCAGCGAGTAGTACGGGCCGTCGCCGGTGGTCGCCGCGCGGACGTCGTCCGCGGTGGGCCGGCCGGGGGTGGCGGTGTCGAGCGGGTGCGGCATACCGCCCGCCAGCCACGCGGCGGAGCCGAGTTCGTTGTCCAGCACGTGGGCGCCACGCGTGGCCAGGAAGCGGTCGCCGGGGCGCAGGTGGGCGATGAGCGCGATCAGGTTGCCCATGGAGCCGGTGGGCACCCAGAGGGCCGCCGCCACGCCGAGCAGGTCGGCGACCCGCTCCTCCAGGGCTTTCATGGTCGGGTCGTGTTCGAGCACGTCATCGGCCACCTCGGCGGCCGACATGGCCAGGCGCATGTCCTGGTCCGGTCGGGTGACGGTGTCGGAGCGGAAGTCCAGGGGCGCGTGCTGGGTCACGAATGGATCACATCACACCCGGCAAGCCCTTACCGGGTCGTGCCCTCCGTACCACGATGGGGGTGACGCAAGTCTCGGTGAACCGGCGTGCAACCGTGGAACGGTCCGGTTCCGTCCGGTAGGTGCAAGCACGACGAGCGGAGAGAGTCCGCGTGGATCAGCGCGACGAGCAGGAGTTCGCGGAATACTTCGCAGCTCGCCGGGAGGCCGTGCGCCGAACGGCGTTCCTGCTCTGTGGTGACTGGCACCGGGCGGACGACCTCGCGCAGACCGCGTTCGTCGCGCTGCACCGGAGGTGGCGGAAGGTGCGGGACAAAGGCGCCCTGGACGCGTACGTCCGCCGCACGCTGGTGCGCGCGGTGATCGACGAGTCGCGCCGGCCCTGGCGGCGGGAGCGCTTCGTGGACGAGGTCCCGGAGACGCCCGCGCCGGACGGGGAGGTCGCCGACTCGGTGGCGACGCGCGAAGCTCTGGTCGCGGGCTTGAAGCGGGTGCCGCCGCGGCAGCGCGCGGTGCTCGTGCTGCGGTTCCTGGAGGGGCTGGACGTCGCGGCGGCGGCCGAGGTGCTCAGGTGCTCCGAGGGGACCGTGAAGAGCCAGACCTCGCGGGGCCTGGACGCCCTGCGGGAAGCGCTGGGCGACGCGATCGACGACCTGAGGCCCGCGTCGTGACCGGGAGGTGGGGGTAGGTGGACGAGCGCAAGCTCGCGGAGTTGTTCCGCACCGCGGCGGACGACGTGCCGCCCGCGTCCTTCGACGTGGGCGACGTGGTCGCGGAGTCCGGCCGCGCGGCGGCGCGGCGGCGGACGCGGGCGGCCCTCGGGTCCGCGCTCGCGGCGGTGCTGGTGTTCGGCGGGTTCTTCGCGTACGCCAACGTGGGGACGCGCCAAAACGGCGGAGTCGCGACCTCTGCGGGTTCCGCTGAGGGTTTCCCTTCCCCTAACCTCACCCCGACCCCGTACGCGGTTCCCGAACCGCGGGACGGGGAACCGGTCGAACCCGACGTATCCGGCGGGCTTCCGCCCAAGAGCATCCCCGAGGACCCGTCTACGCAGGGGGACGGCACTTCGGGGACGACCGGTCGTCCTCCGACGGCCGGTGGCGCCTCCGGGTGCCAGGAGGTGGACCGGGAGCTCGCCGTCGCCCTCGCCGACGAGCTCCCGGCCGCCGAAGGTCTGCAACCCTCCTCCGCCGCGGCGAACTGCCCGCCCGGCGCGCGTGGTGCCGGGTACCTGGTGCGGGACGGTGACGTCCACGGCGTCCTGTCGGTGGTCCTGGTGCCGCCCGGTGTGAGCGCGTTGGCGTCGACGGCCAGTGCGGAAGCGCATGCCGTGGCCTCGCGTGGGACGGTGTTCGTGCTGAGTGAGCCCGCACAAGGGGCGGCGGTGGGGCCGTTCGAGGCGCGGTTGCCCGAGTTGGCGGGGAAGATCGCGGCCAGGTTCTAGGGCCTGTCCTCAACGGCGGTGCGGTTGATCTGCTGTGTTCTCGGCCTGGTCCTGGAGGCTGTCGTCACCCGCGAAACTTTCAGGAAGCCTGCCTGATAATTAACGCCCCGCCGGGCTGTCGTCTTCCGTGTGCCGGTTGGGGTGGTCCCGGGAGCCGCGGCTCGGGAAACTTTCAGGGAGCCTGCCTGATAGATAACGCCCTGCCTGGCTGCCGGTCGGCTGGGGCGGTCCTGGGAGCCGCTGCCCCGCGAAACTTTCAGGAAGCCTGCCTGATAGTTAGCGGCCTGCCGGGCCGCGTGGTGGCGGGGGTCTGGGGCCGTCCCGCGAAACTTTCAGGGAGCCTGCCTGAAAGTTAGAGCCTGGCTGGCGGGTTCCGGCCGGGTGCTGTTTGGTGTGTCAGGTCGGGCGATCTTTGGCCGAGCGGTCCTTTGGTCGGCCATGTACACGATCGGCTGGCCCCACCCCCCGGTGTGGTACCAGCGTGCCACTAATTTGGTACGTTCGTGCCAGACTGAGGAGGTCGATCATGGCGTGGGCGGTGCTCATCGTGTCCGGGCTGTTCGAAGCCGGTTGGGCGGTTGCGCTCAAGATGTCGGACGGGTTCAGCAAGCTGTGGTGGACCGTCGCGTTCGCGGTCTTCGCGTTGATCAGCTTCGCCGGTCTGGCGTGGTCGATGAAGCAGCTCCCCGCCGGTCCCGCGTACGCCGTGTGGACCGGTATCGGCGCGGCGCTCACGGCGGTCATCGGCATGATCTGGCTCGGCGACGGCGTCTCCACGCTCAAACTGGTGTCCATCGGGCTTATCGTCAGCGGTGTCATCGGCTTGAACCTGGCCGGTGGCGGGCACTAGTACCTTTCTCCGGATGACAGCCGCAACGCCCAAGGGCGAGCGCCGCCGACAGGCGCTGGTCGAAGCCGCCGCCGACCTCCTGGTCGACGGCGGGTTCGACGCGGTCCGGCACCGCGCGGTGGCTGAGCGCGCGGGCCTGCCGCTCGCCTCCACCACGTACTACTTCGACTCGCTGGACGACCTCATCACCGCCGCGCTGGAGTTCCACGCCGGGGTCGAGCTGGCGTACGGCAAGGCCCGGCTCGCCGAACTGGACTCCTGCGAGTGCGGCAGCGAGGCGTTCATCGACCTGGTGCTGGCCCTGCTGCTCGGACCACCCGCCGGCGAACGCGACGCGGAGGCCGTGCTGTTGCGGTACGAGCGGTTGGTGGCGACGGGCCGTCGCCCGTACCTGCGGCCGTTGATGCGCAAGCTCAGCGGCGAGCTGCACGGGTTGCTGATCGACATCTTCGCGCGGTCGGGCCGGTCGGTCGGGCGCGAGCGGGTCGAGGAGCTGATCGCGCTGGTGGACGGCGCGGTGGTGAACGCCCTGATCGAGGTCAGTCCCGACCCGCGGGCGTCGGCCCGGCGGATGCTCGCGAAGGCCCTGTCCTGACCCGTGCAACCTTTTGCCGCGCTGCGGCGTACCAGAAGGCGGAGGGGGCGGAAGAGGGGTACGCATGCGCAAGGCCGACGAGCGGGCGTTTCGGGATTTCGCGGTGGGGCACGCGGCCTCGCTGCGCCGGACGGCGTTCCTGTTCTGCGGCGACTGGCACACCGCCGAAGACCTGATGCAGGCCAGCCTGCTCAAGCTCTACCAGGCGTGGCACCGGGTCGAGTGGCGCGACAACCCCTCGGCGTACGCCCGGAAGGTGTTGCTGCGGACGTGGCTGGACGAGAAGCGCAGACCGTGGCGGAGGGTCGAGCAGCGGGACGGGGAGCTGCCGGAGCGGGCCGATTCGTCGGTGGACCCGGAGACGACCAGCGAACGGCTCTGGGCGCGGGACCTGGTGCACGCGGCGTTGCTGCACGTGCCGCCCCGGCAGCGGGCGGTGCTGGTGCTGCGGTACTTCGAGGACCTGTCGGTCGCCGACGTCGCCGTGGCGATGGGGTGCACGGAGGGGACGGTCAAGAGCCAGACGGCGCGTGGGCTCGGCGCGTTGCGGGCGGCGGTGGAGCGGTTGGAGGCCGGGGTGGTGGTCGCGTCATGAGTGAAGCCGAGCTGCGGGACGGGTTGCGCGCGGCGGTCCGCGACGAACCGCCCCTGGACTTCGACGCCGACGCGTTGATCCAGCGCGGCCAGGTCGCCCGGAAGCGGCGGCGTGCGCTGGTGGCCGTCGGGGTGGCGACCGCGGTGCTCACCGGGTCGGTGGTGTCGCTGCCGCTGCTGTCGCGGGACGCCGGGCAGGTCGACGCGTTGACGGCCGGTGTCCTGACGACCGAGGCGGCGGGGCCGTCGTCGGCGACGACCGGGTCGGCGGTGACGCCCTCGGTGACCGCCGGTGCGCCCAGCGCGGTGCTGGCGGGCACCGACCACCTGGCCGAGTACGCCGTGAAGCGGTTCCGGCAGTTGGTGCCCCAGGTGAGCGACGTGCGTGCGGAGTTCTCCGTGAACAAGGCGAAGGACGTCGAGGGGTACGTGACGGGGGTCGTGTACTTCGTGGACCGGGAAGGCAGTAGCGGTGTCACGGTGGTGCTCAGCGGTCCGCCGTTGGCGGTGACGCGTGACCAGTTCTGCGACAGCGCGAAGTGCGAGCCCTCGCGGCAGCAGCCCGACGGCAGCCACCTGGAGTTCGCCACGGCCGGCGGTCGGAGCAACATGATCACGCGGTCGGCCGCGCACTTCCGCACGGACGGGACCGTGGTGCAGGTCAACGGCTACAACTACGACCCCATGCAGGGCGGCAAGATCCGTGACGCGGTGCCCGTCACGGCTGATCAGCTGGTGAGTCTGGCCACCGATCCGAATCTCTCGTTGGGGGAGTGACTCGGGTGGGTGAGTAGGCGTCGGGGGAGGGTCCCCGGTCCCTGGGCGGCGGGCGTTGCGGGTTGCGACGTCCGTCGTCCGCTTATTTCGAGGGGTTTAAAAGCGTCCTCGCCGGACTGGCAGACCGCCAAGGAGAACTGGAAGAGCGCCGTCGTGTTCTCCCCGTATGGCCTGGTCAGAGACAACCACACTCGTTCCCTGGGCGCAAACGAAAAGCGTGTTTGCGCCCAGGGAACGAGCGCGGTTCGCTGGCGCGCAGGCCATACGGGGAGAACACGACGGGAGGTGAGGTGTGTGGCTGGCGCTTTATCTCTTGCTTGTGGGTTGCCAGCCTGTCCAGCGTTTTTTCAGTGTTGGGGGGTGCGCTGAATTGCGCGGCCACAGTTGGAGTCGGTACGCGTCCATGCCTTCCGTTCGTGCTTTCGCGAGGTCGTAACCGCGTCCTGCGATGCGGGCGCGGTACCGGCCAGGCGGCACTTCACACGGTATCGGCGGGCGACCGCCCGAGCCTTCGAACATCAATGTGCCGTGGGGGATGTCGAGGTCCGCGTCGACGACGTGGTCCCAATCCTCGGTATCCGCCGGTGGTTCCGTGCTCCACGTCTCGACCCGCATGGGAGTGTGGAAGTTCCATTCCGCCGGCGTGAGCACATCTATCAGTCCGGCGGACAGGCCCACGTACCTCTCCGACGCGTATGCGTCGTTCAAGGCATCCATGACCGCGTTGTGCCCGTCAGGGCTTTCGTCCCAAGGGGCGACCGCGTAGATGTAGAACTGGTTGTAGCCGACCTCGATCTCCAGGTCCGTTGACGTCGTGGGTTGACTCATCAGCAGGCCGGGTCCTTTGCTGTGTCCGTTCCCTGGTACGAACCTTGAGCGATGTGGTCGGGGTGGACGATCACCACCAAGTAGCTGTCGCCGTCACTGATACCGCGCGTACCGTACTGCGCGCGCAGCGTACCGCCTTGGCAGGCGTTCTCGCGAGGTGGAACCTCCATCTCGCGAGCCCCTTTCCCCCCTTCGGGGTGCTCGCGAAGGGGTATTCATCGCACTGGCCGCCGTAGGTACGGGGAAAGGCGGCGAGGCAGACCTGCTTGCGGTTCTCGGGTTCGGCAGCGGAGTCCTTCGTCAGGACTCCCGGTCTGCCCTCCCGCCATGCCCGGGAGATGTTCTGCGTGATGAAAGGCATTCGAGCGGCGTCGAAGGTGATGAACTTGAGGTCGTCGCAAGCCTGCTCGGCCAGGCTCTGCCGCGGTGTGCACTTCTTCACCTGCCCGGCTGCGCTCGCGGCCACCATGAACCGCGTTTCCCCTTCTCCTACGAGTTCCACACCGCCGGTCGCGCCGTCGAGTGAGTTCCCGATGCCCGCCTGGATCCTGGGCCAGAACACGACACCTGCCGCGACGAGCACCAGCGGCAGCAGCAGTCCGGTCCCCGATTTGGTTGCCATGTCTCCCTCGCGCTTACTCGCCTGAGGCAAGTGTGACATGTCGCAATGAGGGAAATCGCAAGTTCGGTCCACCGTCACTCGATGGCGCAACTGGTCGGTTTTTCACCGCATAATTGCGGGCCATTGCTTTGGTGTCGCTGGAGGGGCGGCTTGGATTGGGCTTGGTCGCGTCCGGGTCGTTGTCGGGGCCGAGGGGGAAGTGTGCGGGTGTGGGGTGGGTAGGCTTGGGCGGTGACTAGCAAGCCTCGTATCGCCAACGTCCTCGCAGGTCGCTACGCCTCCGCGGAGTTGGCCACGCTGTGGTCCGCCGAGCACAAGATCGTCCTTGAGCGGCAGTTGTGGTTGGCTGTGTTGCGGGCCCAGGCGGAGTTGGGGGTCGCTGTCCCGGACGGGGTCGTGGACGACTACGCGCGTGTCGTGGAGTCCGTCGACCTGGCTTCCATCGCGGAACGGGAGCGGGTTTCGCGGCACGACGTGAAGGCTCGGATCGAGGAGTTCAACGCGCTTGCCGGGCACGAGCACGTGCACAAGGGCATGACTTCGCGGGACCTCACCGAGAACGTCGAGCAGTTGCAGGTCCTGCGGTCGCTGGAGTTGTTGCGGGGCAAGGTGGCGGCCGTGCTGGCACGGCTGGCGCGCCTCGCGGTCGAGCACGCCGACCTCGTGATGGCCGGGCGGTCGCACAACGTGGCGGCCCAGGCCACCACCCTGGGCAAGAGGTTCGCCACGGTGGCGGACGAGGTGCTGGAGGCGTTCCGGCGCCTGGACGAGCTGATCGCCCGCTACCCGCTGCGCGGCATCAAGGGACCGGTCGGGACGGCGCAGGACATGCTCGACCTCGTCGGCGACGCCGAGCGGCTGGCCGAGCTGGAGCGGGCCGTGGCCCGGCACCTCGGGTTCGAGCGCGTCCTGACCAGCGTGGGCCAGGTCTACCCGCGGTCCCTGGACTTCGACGTGCTGTCGTGCCTCGTCCAGCTCGCGGCGGGGCCGTCGTCGCTGGCCAAGACCATCCGGTTGATGGCCGGCCACGAGCTGGTGACCGAGGGCTTCAAGCCCGGTCAGGTCGGGTCCAGCGCCATGCCGCACAAGATGAACACGCGCTCGTGCGAGCGGGTCAACGGGTTCGCGGTCGTGCTGCGCGGCTACCTGTCCATGGTGGGGGAACTGGCCGGCGACCAGTGGAACGAGGGCGACGTCTCCTGCTCCGTCGTGCGGCGGGTGGCGTTGCCCGACGCGTTCTTCGCGCTGGACGGGCTGCTGGAGACCTTCCTGACGGTGCTGGACGAGTTCGGCGCGTACCCGGCGGTCATCGCCAACGAGCTGGACCGGTACCTGCCGTTCCTGGCCACCACCAAGGTGTTGATCGCGGCCGTGCGGCGGGGCGTCGGGCGGGAGACCGCGCACGAGGCCATCAAGGAGAACGCGGTCGCGGTCGCCCTCGCCATGCGTGAGCAGGGCGCCGGGAACGACCTGGTGGACCGGCTCGCCGCCGACCCGCGACTGCCGCTGGACCGGACCGAGTTGCAGGCCCTGCTGGACGACCGGCTGTCCTTCACCGGCGTGGCCGAGCAGCAGGTGGCCGCGGTGGCCGCCGAGGTGGCGACCGTGGTGGAGCGCTTCCCCGCCGCCGCCGGTTACGTGCCCGAGCCGATCCTGTAGGCGGGTGGGTAGCGGCTCAGGTGGGCGGCCGCGGTGAGCATGGCCAGGGCTCGGGCGGTCAGCTTGCGCTGCCACTCGTCCAGGGCGTTGGCCAGGGATTCCGCGCCGCCCGCCGCGCGGACCTGGCCGACGACGGTCGCGATGCGCGCCAGCGGGTAGCCGCCCCGGCGGAGCAGGTGGGCCAGTTCGGCGTCGCGGACGTCGTCCCGGTCGTAGCGGCGGTACCCGGTGCGCGGGTCGCGTGCCGGGGCGAGGACGCCCGCGTCCTCCCAGTTGCGCAGGGTGGCCGGGGTGACCCGGAGCCGGTGCGCGAGTTCGCCCACGGTCCGGGCCTCGGTGGGCGTGGTCGTCGGCGGGACCAGGTGCGGTACCGCCTCGCGCACGGCGGCCAGGGTGGCGCGGTCGCGGAGCAGTTGTTCGTGGCTGTGGTCGATGAGCACCAGGGCCTCGTCCACGTCGCCGTCGTGCAACGCGTTCATGATCCGACCGGCGGTCGCGTGGCCGTGCGCCGGGATCAATGCCAGGTACGCGCGCAGCGCCGCCGCGTGGGTCTCGGTGTAGACCCGGTAGCCGCTGCGGGTGCGTTCGGCGGGCGGCAGGAAACCGCTCCGCTCGTAGTTGCGGACGGCCTGCGTCGAGATGCCGTGCTCACGCGCCAGGTCGGAAGGACGCACGGCCACCGCCGGTCGGGGTTCTCATCGGTTTGAGACTTTAGCGGGTCTGGTGCGTGGTCGGAGCGGGGCAAGTGCCAACCGTTCTGCCAAAGATACGGTTGAAGCCCATGGACATCCGCGATGTGGTGACCCCGATGTGCGGGTTGCTGGCGCTCGGCGAGCCGACGCACTGGGAACCGGCCTTCGGGCACGCGCGAAACGAACTGTTCGCGCGGCTGGTCGACCTCGGCTTCCGGTCGATCGCCCTGGAAACCGATCAGGTCGCCGCGCTCGCCGTGGACGACTACGTGCGGGGCGGCGACGGCGTGCTGGACGACGTGCTGGCGACGGGGTTCTCCCACGGGTTCGGCGCGCTGCCCGCCAACCGCGAGCTGATCACCTGGATGCGGGACCGCAACGCGGACCTGCCGGCGGGGCGGCGGCTGGCGTTCCACGGTTTCGACGCGCCCGTGGAGATGAGCGGTGCGCCTGGTCCGCGTCGCTACCTGGAGCACGTCCACGCCTACCTGGAACCCGACCGGCCGGATCACCGCATCGCCGACCTGGCGGGTGACGACGACTGGCGCGGCCCGGTGGGTGTTGCCGCGGTGGACGGGTTGCGGGTGGTCGCGGACGAACTGCTGATCGGCCTGCACGCGCGGGCGTCGGAGCTGATCGCGGCGACGTCGCGGGCCGCGTGGAACGGGGCGCGGGCGCACCTGGCCGCCGGGTTGGGGCTGCTGCGTTACCACCGGCAGGCCGCGACGGCGCTCGACCCGGCGGTCCGGTACGCCCGGCTGGCCGCCACCCGGACCGCGCTCATGGCGTTGAACCTGGCGGACGTCCGGGACGTCGAGGCGGGGCGCGGGCCGACGCTCGCCTTCACGCACAACGGCCACGCGCCGCAGCTCCGGGCGCACGTGTTCATCGCCGGGAGCCTGGGGCGCAGTGCGGCGTTCGGGCTGGCCGAACCCGCCGCGGACACCTACGAGGGTGTGATCGGCTGGCGGGCAACTGCCTGCCCGCTCGCGGTCCCCGGTGAGGGTGCGTCCGGTGCTCCGCCCCTCGCGGGGACCGTCGGCGGCTGGGGGTTGGCCACGGCTGTCGGGGTCGGCGGTCGCCCGCGCACGGACACCGGGGTGCGGCCGGGCTACGTGCCGCTCGACCCGCCGACCGTCGCCGCCGCCGACGCGTTCCTCCACGTCGAGGGTTAGGCCGCGTCTTCAGCGGACGTCTTCCCGCGCCGGCGGGGGTGGTTCTGGAGGCTGCTGCCCGGCGAAACTTTCAGGAAGCCTGCCTGATAGTTAAGGCCCCGCCGGACCGCTGGCCTCCCCCGCGCTGGCTGGGGTGGTCGCGGGGGTGTCGCCTCGCGAAACTTTCAGGGAGCCTGCCTGAAAATTACGGCCCTGACCGACCACCGTCTCCCGCGCGTCGGCGGAGGCGGTCCGGGGTGCGCTTCGGCTTGAGGGCGAGGCCCTAGGCGCGGTCCCAGAGCAGGCGGCCCCAGCGGTTTTCGGCGCAGCGCAGGGGGCGGCCGGCGGGGTCTACCGCCGTCGCGCCCTCCTCCTCGCACGGGAAGCCCGGCACGGCCACGGGTGGTGGTTCCGCGGCACCGGTGGTCGGTTCCGGGCTCGGGGTGGTCGGCTGCGCTGTGGGTTCCGGGGGCGGTGTCGGGGTGGGGGTCGGCGGCGGCGGGGGTGGGGGTTCCTCCTCCACCACCGTTGTCACCGCCGCCCGCGCCGTGGGTGTCGGGGTGGTCGTGGTGGTGCGCACCGAGATGGAGGCCACGGTCGGCACCGACGTCGGGACGTTCGACGTCGTGATGCTCGGCAGGGGCACCGGGGCCGCGTCCGGTTTGCCGCATCCGCTCAGCAGCAGGCCGGTGGCCAGGCCCGCGGCGAGCGCTGTTCGCGCCGTCACGGCGCACAGGGTAGGGCCGATCGCCGTGATCGGCCCGCCGTGCGCCGCTCAGAGGCGGCCGGCCTCGGTGATCCGCCTCAGGAACTGCCTGGTCCGCTCGTGCCTCGGCGTGCCGAAGACCTGATCGGGCGGTCCCTCCTCGATCAGTCGCCCGCCGTCCAGGAAGCACACCCGGTCCGCGACCTGGCGGGCGAAGCCCATCTCGTGCGTGGCCATCAGGATGGTCATCCCCTGCGCCGCCAGCTCGCGCACCAGCGCCAGCACCTCGCCCACCAGCTCCGGGTCCAGGGCGCTGGTCACCTCGTCCAGCAGCAGCAGCCGCGGCGAGTACGCGAGGGCGCGGGCGATGGCGACGCGTTGCTGCTGACCACCGGACAACCGGTCGGGGTAGTCGGCGGCGTGGGCGGCGAGACCCATGCGGGACAGCAGCTCGCGTGCGGTCCGCTCCGCCGCCGCACGTGGCGTCCCGTGCACCTCGCGCGGCGCCAGGGTGATGTTGTCCAGCACGGTCATGTGCGGGAACAGGTTGAACGCCTGGAACACGATGCCCATCCGCCGCCGCGCCGCGTCCGGGTCGGCACGGGGGTCGGAGACGTCGGTCCCGTCCAGCACGACCTGACCGTCGTCCAGCTCCTCCAACAGGTTCACGCACCGCAGGAGCGTCGACTTGCCCGAGCCGGACGAGCCGATCAGCACGACCACCTCGTGCTCCCGCACGTCGAGGTCGACGCCGTCCAGCACGGTGCGCTGCTGGTAGCGCTTGACCAGGCCGCGGACGCTGAGCACGGGCGTTGTCATCGGGCTCCCTGGCGGTGGGCCGCGCGCCGGGCGGCGGCGTCGGCGAGCCGGGCGGACGGCACGGCCAGCAGCACGAACAGCAGGCCCGCCACCACGTACGGGGTGAAGTTGTACGACGCGGCCTGCTCGATCTGCGCCGCGCGCACCGCGTCCACCGCGCCCAGCACGGAGATCAGGCCGCAGTCCTTCTGGAGCGCCACGAAGTCGTTGAGCAGGGCCGGGGTCACCCGGCGCACCGCCTGCGGCAGCACGACCAGGCGCATCGTCTTCCGGTGCCCGAGGCCGAGCGACCTGGCCGCCGCCACCTGCGACGGGTGGACCGACTCGATGCCCGCGCGGAACACCTCGGCCACGTACGCCGTGTAGGTCAGGACCAGCGCCACGCCGCCGAGCACCACGTAGTCGTTGGGCACGCCGGTCAACCGCAGCGCGGGCAGGCCGAAACCGACCAGGTACAGCGTGATGATCAGCGGCACGCCGCGGAACAGGTCCACGTAGGCCGTGGCCAGCAGTCGCAGCGGGAACCAGACCGCGCCGCGCAGGGTGCGCAGGGCCGCCACGCCGAGCGCGAGCACCAGGATCACCGTGCCGCACACGAAGAGCACCCGCAGGTTGAGCCACAGGCCGTCCAGCACGGCGGGCAGCGCGCGCCACGCCGTCGCCGGGTCGAAGAACGAGTCGCGCACGCGCGGCCAGCCCGGTGCGCGGGTCACCGCCAGGTAAGCGGCGACCGCGAACACCAGGGTCGACACCAGGGCGACCGCGGTGGACCGGCGGGCGCGGGAGCGCCGGTAGGCCGCGCGCTCCCGCTGGAGTTCGCTGACGCTCACTTCAGCTCGGGTGCGCTGCCCGCCGCCTTCAACCACTCCTGCTCCAGCTGCGCCAGCCGGCCCTTGGACCGCAGCCCCTCGACCGCGTTGGACACGCAGCCGGTCAGCGGGCTGCCCTTGTCCAGCACGATGCCGAACTGCTCCGGCCTGCCGTCACCGCCGGGGATCTCGCCGATGATGACGCCGTCCTCCAGCTCCGCCGAGGTGATCTGGAACGCGGTCGGCAGGTCCACCACGAGCACGTCGATCTGCCCGGCCCGCAGGGCGGCCTTGGCGTCGTCGTTCGTGTTGTAGACCGCCACGTCCTGCTCGGCGGACAGGCGCTTCGCCGACTCGTACGACGTGGTGCCGACCTGCGCGCCGATCTTCGTCTTCTTCAGCTCGGCCAACGTCTTCACGCCCGCCGCCTTGGACGACTTCAGCGTGATCGCCACCTGGTCCACGTCGTAGTACGGCGCGGAGAAGTCGACCGCCTGCCTGCGCTCCTCGGTGATGGAGAACTCGTTGATGTCGGCGTCGTAGGTCTTCTTGCCCGGCTGGACGGCGGCGTTGAACGGCACCCGCGTCCACACCACGTCGGCCTTGGTGTAGCCGAGTTCCTCGGCCACCGCGTAGGCCACGGCGGACTCGAAACCCTTGCCGTTGGTCGGGTCGTCGTCCACGAACCACGGCGCGTAGGCGGGCTGGTCGGTGCCGAAGGTGATCTTGCCCGGCGTCAGGGTCGCCAGGTTCTCCTTCTTGCAGGCCACCCCGTTGACGGCCGTGGGCGTCGGGGACACCGGTTCGGCGGGGGCGCAGGCGACCGCGAGCAGGGCGGCGGTCGCGGTGAGTACCAGAGCGGGTGCGCGCATGGGGGAAATCTTGCCCCAGGTGGGAAGGGCGGCCCACGAGCTGGGACAAGTAGGCTTCGGCCGTGCCCAAGCTCGCTGACTACCGCCCGGTCGCCGCCGGCAAGGTCCGCCACCTGTACGAGGTGGACGCCGACCTGCTGCTGCTGGTCGCGTCGGACCGCATCTCCGCGTTCGACCACGTGCTCGCGCCCGGCATCCCGGACAAGGGCCGGGTGCTGACGGCGATGAGCGTGTTCTGGTTCGAGAAGTTCGCGGACCTGGTGCCCAACCACCTGGTGGCCTGGGACGACCCGCGCATCCCGGCCGAGGTGCGTGGCCGGGCGCTGCTGGTGCGCCGGCTCGACATGGTGCAGGTGGAGTGCGTGGCGCGCGGCTACCTCACCGGCTCCGGCATGGCCGAGTACCGGGCGTCCGGCGCGGTGTGCGGGGTGGAGCTGCCCGCCGGCCTGGTGGAGGCGTCCGAGCTGGCGGAACCGATCTTCACGCCCGCGACGAAGGCCGCGCTCGGCGAGCACGACGAGAACGTCACCTTCGAGCACGTGGTGGCGGAGGTGGGCGAGGACCTGGCCGGGCGGCTGCGGGACGCGACGCTCGCCGTGTACGCGGCGGCCCGCGACTTCGCGCGTGGCCGGGGTGTCCTGCTGGCCGACACCAAGTTCGAATTCGGCCTCGACCGGTCCGGCGCGCTGGTGCTGGGCGACGAGGTGCTGACCCCCGACTCGTCGCGGTACTGGCCCGCCGACGGGTACGCGCCGGGCAACGTGCAGCCGTCGTTCGACAAGCAGTACGTGCGGGACTGGCTCACCTCCGACGCGTCCGGCTGGGACCGGGCGTCCGACGCGCCGCCGCCGGCGCTGCCCGCCGACGTGGTCGCCGCGACCCGCGACCGGTACGTCGAGGCGTACGAGCGGATCACCGGGTTGTCGTTCGCCGACTGGATCGCGTGACGTCACCTGCCGGCCAGGCCACCGACACACCGGTGGTGCGCACTGGGTGGCATGGTCGCGCCCCTCGTGGTTTCGCTGTCCGGCATCGGGCCGAGCACGCTCGCCCGGTGCGCCGACCTGGCCGCTGAGCTGGACCGGCGGCGGGTGCCGCTGTCGTTGCTGCTGGCACCGCGCAAGGCGGTGCCGGGCGCGGCGCTGGACTGGGTGCGCGACCGCGTGCGCGGGCGGGACGCGTTGGTGCTGCACGGTTTCGACCACAGCGCCGACCCGTGCCACCGGCCGGTGTCGTTGCGCAGGCGTGCCGAGTTCTCCGCCCTGCCCGCGCACGAGGCCGGGTTGCGGCTGGTCGCGGCGCGGGCCGCGCTGCACCGGCTGGGCCTCGCGACGGACGTGTTCGCGCCGCCGAGCTGGCTCGCCTCGCCGGGCACGGTGATCGCGCTGCGCCGCCACCGGTTCGCGGTGTGCGCCGACCAGGCGGGCGTGCGCGACCTGGTCACCGGGCACGTGGTCGCCGGCCGGGTGCGGGTGGTCGGCGAGCGGGGTTTCCTGCTCGGCGTCGGCCGCACCGCCCGGCGCGGCGCCCTGGTGCGGCTCGGCGTCGACGCCGCCGACCTGGACCGCGGTGGTGTCCGCGCCGCGGTGCTGGAGGCCGTCGACCTGGCCCTGTGGCACGGCGCGGAACCGGCCACCTACAGCTCGGCCGACTCGCCGCGCGGCAGCACCACGAACTCCGTGCCCTCCGGCGCGGTCGTGGAGAGGACGCGGTAGAACAGCTCGGTGCGGGCGAGGATCGCCTCGTGGATCGGCACCGCGATCCGGGGGCGCACCGCGTTGATGAAGTCGGCGCCCTCGGACAGCTTCATCCACGGCCCGGCGGCGGGCGCGGCCAGCACGTCGACCTGCTGCTCGGGCACGGCCAGCGAGTCGCCCGGGTGGTAGAACGCGCCGTGGTCCACGAGGTAGCCGACGTTCACCGGCAGCTCGACCGACGGGTGGATGGGCTGGTGCGGCGCGTCCAGGACGTGCACCGACGCGCCCGCGACGGTCAGCACGTCGCCGGGCCGGGCGGGCGTGGCGCCGTCCAGCTCCTCGGCCGCGTAGAGCCGCGCGCCGGGGTTGTTGGCCATCAGGTCGGGCAGCCGGGCGACGTCCAGGTGGTCCTGGTGGTGGTGCGTGATCAGCACCGCGTCCAGCCCGGTGACCTCCTCGAAGCCGGTCGACCACGTGCCCGGGTCGAACAGCAGCCGGGCGGTGCCGGTGTCCACGAGCACGCACGAGTGTCCGAAGTGGACGATTCGCATCTGTCGCTGCCCCCTTGGGTGCGGGTTCGGTGCGCACCCATCCTGCCTCGTGGGCGCGGGGTACGCCGGTCAGCCCCACCGCGTGCGGCAGGACTCGGTGTCCGCGGGGAGGCGGGTGCGGGGCGGCCCACCGAGTGCGGTGGGCTCGGTGCGCGGGGAGGCGGGTGCGGGGCGTGCGGGTCGGCCCACCGCGTGCGGTGGGCGCGGTGTGCGCGGGCAGGTCGGTGCGGGCGGCGCGTCGGCGGTGCTGGGCGTGCGGGTCGGCCCCTCCGCGTGCGGTGGGGCTCGGTGTGCGCGGGCAGGCCGGCGTGGCGGCGCGGGGTGTGCCGGTCAGCCCACCGCGTCCAGCAGGGCCTGCTCGACGTCCGCGGGCAGGCCGGCCCGGCGTGGCCGGTCCGGGCCGAGCGCCTGCTCGTGCGCCAGCGAGTCGACCGCCGTCGCCGCCGTCGGCCGGGGCCGCAACCCCGCCGCCAGCGCCGGGCCGGCGTCGCGGAGCATCAACGCCCGGTGCGTGCCCGGCAACCACAGCGGCAGGCTGCGCGGACCCGACCACGGCGTGATCCCGTGCTCCTGGAGCACGGCCTCGGGCACGCGCACCAGCTCCGTGCCGGGCGGCGCGGTGGCGCCCGCGACCTCGCCCAGCACCAGGCCCAGCGGGTTGGCCGGGCCGACCGCGTCGAACGTGCCGGTGGTCCGCCGCTCGGCCGCGTCCACCACCCAGGCGGCCAGGTCGCGCACGTCGACGTGCTGCGCGGGCTGGTCCGGCACGTCCGGCACGACTACCCGACCGCCTCGCGCCAGCCGGTTCGGCCAGTACCCGAACCGGTCGCTCTTGTCGCCCGGCCCGGTGATCAACCCGGCGCGGACGATGAACGCGTCGTCGTCCCGTGCCTCGCGCACGGCCAGCTCGCTCGCCACCTTCACCGAGCCGTAGCGCTCGGGTGACATCGGCGCGTCCGGGTCGTCCTCCAGCGGCGGGAGGGTTTCGGTGCGGCCGGGTGTGGCGTGGTCGGCGTAGACGGAACAACTGGACACGAACGTCCAGTGGCCCGCGCCGATCGCCCGCACCGCGTCCCGCACCCAGGTCGTGGACATCGTGGCGACGTCCACCACGGCGTCGAACGACGCGCCCGTCAACGGGCCCAGGCCGTGCGAGCGGTCCACCGGCACGTGCGTCGCGCCCCCGGGCACCCGGCCGGACTCGCCACGCGCCGCGCAGACCACCTCGTGACCGCGCCGCACGCCCTCCGCGGCGACCGCCTTGCCGAGGAACACCGTCCCGCCGAGCACCAACATCCGCATGTGCCCACCCTCCGTCCGGCCCGCCCCGTCCCGCCAGCCCGTCCGCCCACGGCGAACGCGGCCCCTGACCGGCGGATAGCGGTGCCGAGCCGGGTGAACTTGTGCCCCCTGCCACGTGTGAAGTTGATGAACACCCAGGTCAGGTAGGCTCTGCCAGTACCGCCAGCCCTCCTAACAGGGAGCAGCCTGTCGTGGCCCGTGTCGTTGTCGACGTCATGCCAAAGCCCGAAATCCTCGACCCGCAAGGACAGGCGGTGGCCAACGCGCTGCCCCGCCTCGGCTTTGCCGGGATCGCCGCCGTCCGCCAGGGCAAGCACTTCGAGCTGGAGGTCGCCGACGACGTCGACGACGCCGCGCTCGCCCAGATCGCCGAGACGTTCCTCGCCAACCCGGTGATCGAGGACTTCGTCGTCAGGCGGCTGGACGCATGAGGGTCGGCGTCATCACCTTCCCCGGCACGCTGGACGACGTGGACGCCGCACGCGCGGTGAAGCACGCGGGCGGCGAGGCCGTGCCCCTGTGGCACGGCGACCACGACCTCAGGGGCGTGGACGCGGTGGTCGTGCCGGGTGGCTTCTCCTACGGCGACTACCTGCGCTGCGGCGCCATCGCCCGGTTCGCGCCGGTGATGCAGGAGGTCGTCGAGGCGGCCCGCGGCGGTATGCCGGTGCTCGGCATCTGCAACGGCTTCCAGATCCTGTGCGAGGCGCACCTGCTGCCGGGCGCGCTCACCCGCAACCACAAGCTGCACTTCGTGTGCCGCGACCAGTGGCTGCGCGTGGAGAACAACGAGACCGCCTGGACGTCCCGCTACGACCGGGGCGCGGAGATCCTGGTGCCGCTGAAGTCCGGCGAGGGCGGTTACCAGGCCGACCAGCGGACGTTGGACGAGCTGGAGGGCGAGGGCCGCGTGGTGTTCCGCTACGTCGGCGAGAACCCCAACGGCTCGCGCAACGAGATCGCGGGCATCTCCAGCGCGAACGGCCGGGTGGTCGGCCTCATGCCGCACCCGGAGCACGCGATCGACGCCCTCACCGGCCCGACCGACGACGGTCTGGGCGTGTTCCTGTCCCTGCTCGACGCGGTGGTAAGCGCATGACCCTGGACACCGTCAAGAACGCCGAGGCGACGCCCGAGCAGGAGCAGCCCTACCGGGAGCTGGGCCTGAAGGACGACGAGTACGCCCGCATCCGGGACATCCTCGGCCGCCGCCCCACCGACGCCGAGCTGGCCATGTACTCGGTGATGTGGAGCGAGCACTGCTCGTACAAGTCGTCCAAGGTGCACCTGAAGTATTTCGGTGAGACGACCACCGAGGCCATGCGCGCCAAGATGCTCGCGGGCATCGGCGAGAACGCCGGCGTCGTGGACATCGGCGACGGCTGGGCGATCACGTTCAAGGTGGAGAGCCACAACCACCCGTCCTACGTCGAGCCCTACCAGGGCGCGGCGACGGGCGTGGGCGGCATCGTGCGCGACATCCTGGCGATGGGCGCGCGCCCGCTCGCGGTGATGGACCCGCTGCGGTTCGGCCCGGCCGACGCGCCGGACACCCGCCGCGTGCTGCCGGGGATCGTGGCCGGCGTCGGCGGCTACGGCAACTGCCTGGGCCTGCCGAACATCGGCGGCGAGGTGGTGTTCGACGCCAGCTACGCGGGCAACCCGTTGGTGAACGCCCTGTGCGTGGGCGCGATGCGGGTCGAGGACCTGCACCTGGCGCACGCGTCCGGCACCGGCAACAAGGTCATCCTGTACGGCGCGCGGACCGGGCTCGACGGCATCGGCGGCGTGAGCGTGCTGGCGTCGGAGACGTTCGACGACACGGCGGGCAAGCGCAAGAAGCTGCCCAGCGTGCAGGTCGGCGACCCGTTCACGGAGAAGGTGCTGATCGAGTGCTCGCTGGAGCTGTTCCGCGAGAAGCTCGTGGTGGGTATCCAGGACCTCGGCGGCGCGGGGCTGTCCTGCGCGACCAGCGAGCTGGCCAGCGCCGGTGACGGCGGTATGCGCGTGCGGCTCGACCGCGTCCCGCTGCGCGCCACCGGCATGACCCCGGCCGAGGTGCTGTCCAGCGAGTCGCAGGAGCGCATGTGCGCGGTCGTGCGGCCGGAGGACGTGGACGCGTTCATGGCGGTGTGTGCCAAGTGGGACGTGATCGCCACCGAGATCGGCGAGGTCACCGAGGGCGACCGGCTGGTGATCACGTGGCACGACGAGGTCGTGGTGGACGTGCCGCCGCGCACCGTCGCCCACGAGGGCCCGGTGTACGAGCGCCCGGTGCGCCGACCCGACGACCAGGACCGGCTCCAGGCCGACACGCCGGACGCGTTGCCGCAGCCCGCGCGCGAGGAGCTGCTGGACCTGGTGAAGACCATGGCCGCGTCGCCGAACCTGGCGTCGAAGAAGTGGGTCACCCAGCAGTACGACCGGTACGTGCGTGGTGGCACGGTCCTCGCGCAGCCCGCCGACTCCGGCATGATCCGGATCGACGAGGACACCGACCGCGGCGTGGCGTTGTCCACCGACTGCAACGGCCGCTACACCCGGCTCGACCCGTACGCGGGCGCGCAGCTCGCGCTGGCCGAGGCGTACCGCAACGTGGCCACCACGGGCGCGACGCCGGTCGCGGTCACCAACTGCCTGAACTTCGGCTCGCCCGAGGACCCGGCCGTGATGTGGCAGTTCGAGCAGGCCGTGCGCGGTCTGGCGGACGGCTGCGCCGAGCTGGGCATCCCGGTGACCGGCGGCAACGTCAGCTTCTACAACCAGACCGGCGCGACGGCGATCCTGCCGACGCCGGTGGTGGGCGTGCTGGGCGTGATCGACGACGTGCGCCGCCGCATCCCGACCGGCATCGGCGCGGAGGCGGGCGAGACGCTGCTGCTGCTCGGCGAGACGCGTGCGGAGTTCGGCGGCTCGGAGTGGGCGCACGTGGTGCACGGCCACCTGGGCGGCCTGCCGCCGAAGGTGGACCTGGCGCGGGAGAAGCTGCTGGCCGAGGTGCTGGTGGCCGGTTCGCGGGACGGGATGCTGTCCGCCGCGCACGACCTGGCCGAGGGCGGTCTCGCGCAGGCGCTGGTGGAGACCTGCCTGATCGGCGAGACCGGTGCGCGGGTGTTCCTGGAGGGCGACCTGTTCACCGAGCTGTTCAGCGAGTCCGCCGGTCGCGTGCTGGTGGCCGTGCCGCGCACGGAGGAGCTGCGGTTCACCGACATGTGCACCGCGCGCGGCCTGCCGTGGCGCAAGGTCGGCGTGGTGGACCCGGAGTCGACGTCGCTGGAGGTCCAGGACCTCGGGCAGCTCGACCTCGCGGAGCTGCGTGCCGCGTGGGAGGGCACCCTCCCGGCGCTGTTCGACTGAGCGGAGGTCGGGGAGCGGGCGGAGTTCCGCTCCCCGACCGCCTTCCTCAGCCGTTCGCCAGTGCCTGGAGCCGGTCGTACGCCCCGTTGAACGAGTTCTGGTCGATCGGCGACGACGAATACTGCCAGAAGGTGTGGTAGCCCCAGTTGTGGGGCAGGGTCCCGACGCTCGACGCGTAACGCGCCACCCACAGCGGGTTGGTGGAGCTGAAGTCGCCCGCCGCGCACTGGTCCCACCAGCTCGTGGACGTGTAGATGACCGGCCACCGCCCGGTCCGGGCGTGGTAGCGGTCGCTGAACGACCTCACCCAACCCACCATGCCGGCCTTCGACAGGCCGTAGCAGGTGTTGCCGTAGGGGTTGTACTCCATGTCGAGCGCGCCGGGCAGCGTCCTGCCGTCCCGTGACCAGCCGCCGCCGTTGTCCACGAAGAAGTCCGCCTGGGCCGCGCCGGACGACTTGTCGGGCAACGCGAAGTGGTACGCGCCGCGGATCATGCCGACCTGGTACGAACCGTTGTACTGCTGGGCGAAGTACGGGTTGCGGTACCCCGTCCCCTCGGTGGCCTTGACGTACGCGAAGCGCTTGCCCTGGCCCCACCAGTGGCCCCAGTCGACGTTGCCCTGGTGGCTGCTGACGTCGATGCCGGGCACGGTGGCCGCCCGGGTGGACGGGTCGGTGTCGAGCACGACCCGCTGGTCGCCACGCCCCTCGTGCTTGGCGATCTGCGAACCCATGGCGTGGTCGTCGACCGGTGCGGCGGTGGCGGGTGTGGTCAGGACGAGTGCGGCGCAGGCGGCCAGCGCCGCGCCGATGGCGAGTGGTCTCATGTGGACGCTGCCTTTCGAGCCAGTGCAGGGTTGGTGACTCGATCGGCAGTCTGCCGACGGGTTAACGACTTTGCCAGGCTCTTTGTTGGTTGTTCACAGAAACGGGGTGTGCCGGACTACCCCAGGGCAACCTGCCGCAACTGCTCCGGGTCGCCGTTGAACAGGTTCTGGTCGCCGGGGAACAAGCCGGCCGCCTGCCACTGCCAGATCGTCTGGTGGCCCCAGCCGTGGGGCAGCGGCCCGAGTTGTTCGGCGTAGTGCGCCACCCACAGCGGGTTCGTGCGGCCGAACTCCGCCGCGCCGCCCACGCACCGGTTCCACCAGCTCGTGGACGTGTAGATGGTCGGGTACCGCCCGGTGCGCTCCAGCACGCGGTCGCTGAACGCCCGCACCCAGCCACCCATCGCGGCCTGGTCGAGCCCGTAACACGTGTCGCCGTAGGGGTTGTACTCCATGTCGACCGCGCCGGGCAGCGTCCTGCCGTCGCGTGACCAGCCGCCGCCGTTGTCCACGAAGAAGTCCGCCTGGGCCCGGCCGTCCGACCGGTCCGGCAACGCGAAGTGGTACGCGCCCCGGATCATGCCGACCTGGTAGGAACCGTTGTACTGCTGGGCGAAGTACGGGTTGCGGTACCCCGTCCCCTCGGTGGCCTTCACGTAGGCGAACCGCGCGCCGTCGTGCCACGACCTGCCCCAGTCGACGTCGCCCTGGTGGCTGCTCACGTCCATGCCCGGCACGGACGCGCCCGTGCGTGGTGCGGCGGTGGTGCGCGACCAACCCTCGTGCTTCGCGATCTGCGAGCCTGCGTAGTGGTCGGAGGACCCCTCGGGCAGCGCGTGGGCGACCGGGGCGACCACCAGCGTGATCGCCACCGCGCCCAGCCACGCGGTCCAGGTCCGGAGACGGTTCGTCATCGACGCCCCCGATGAGCCTAGGCGGTTGGTGCATCCGGATGGATGGTCGACCTTGTGCCGCCGGCTCGCCAGCCGGGTGTCACCCGTTCAGCCGGGTCAGCTCCTCCGGGGTGAGTTCCAGGTGCACGGCGGCGGCCGAGTCGCGGATGCTCTCCGGCCGCGACGCGCCGGGGATCGGGATCACGTGACGCCCCTTGGCGAGCAGCCACGCGAGGCACACCTGCTGCGGGCTCGCCCCGCGCGCGCGGCCGACCTCCGCGAAGGCCGCGAACCGGTCGCCGAGTTCGCCCGCCGCGCTCATCCCGCCCAGCGGGCTCCACGGCAGGAACGCGACGCCCAGCCGCTCGCACAGCTCCAGCTCGGGTTCGGACGACCGGTACGCGGGCGAGAACTGGTTCTGCACGGCGGCGAGCCGCCCGCCCAGCACCTCGTTCGCCTCCCGGATCTGGGCGGCGTCGAAGTTGGACACCCCCGCGTACCGGATCTTGCCCGCGTCCAGCAGCTCGGCCAGCGCGCCGACCGACTCGGCGGTCGGCACCGCGGGGTCCGGCCGGTGGAACTGGTACAGGTCGATCACGTCGACGCCGAGCCGCCGCAGGGACTCCTCGCACGCCGCTTTCAGGTGCTCGGGCCGCCCGTCCAAAGCCCAGCCGCCGCCGGGCGTCCGCGTGTGGCCGCCCTTGGTCGCCACGAACACCCCGGCCACGCCCCGCAACGCCTCGGCCACCAGCTCCTCGTTGTGCCCGAAGTCCGTTTCGGTCGCCGAGTAGGCGTCCGCGGTGTCGATCAGCGTCACACCCGCCTCGACGGCGGCCCGGATGGTGGCGAGCGCGCGTTCCCGGGGCGGCCCGCCCGCCACGGACATCGGCATCGCGCCCAACCCGATGGCGCTGACCTCGACGTCCCCGATCCGGCGTTGGCGCATGTCGTCTCCTCATCAGTCGGCTGCCACCAGCCTGCGCCCGGAGCAACGCGCTGTCCACCGAAGGGGTGCTCAGCGGTGCTCCTCGGTGCGACCCACGAACCGCGCGTCGTCGGCGCCGGTGAACGCCCACCCCGCCGGGTCCTCCTTGACCCTGGTGCCGGGCAGCAGCACCACCGGGCCCAGCAGCTCCGGCGGTTCCGGCGGCAGGTGCAGGAACTCGCCGACCTCCGCGCCACGCGCGTCCAGCGGGCGGTGGAACGGCACGTCCTGCAACGACAGCCCGCCGTGGAACAGGGCGGCCCGGAAGTCGACCCGGCCGAGGAACGCGCCGCCGGAGAACAACGCGGGCTTGCCGAAGCGCACCTCCCGGAACGCGGTGATGCCGTGGAACCGGGTGCGCCGCGCCGACAGCCTGCCCACGCGGCGGCCCTCCAAGCGCAGGTACTCGACGCTCGCGCCGGTGAGGTCCAGGTGGTAGAGCGTCGGGTCGGTGTCCATGCCCCAGGGCAGCAGGTCGGTGATCAACCGCTGCGCGGTGAGCCGGACGGTGCGCTCCCGGTCCTCCTCGGGCGTCGGGCGCGCGACGTCGTCGTCCGGTGCGATGCCGTGGTACGCCTGGTCGGGGTCCTCGGGTTTCAGGTCGTAGGCCGGGTGCTTGAACGGGCGGCGCAGGTACGCGCACAGCACGTCGAGCACGGTCTGCTTGTAGCGGGGCGTGGCGCGGGCCAGGCCGGCCAGCGCGTGCAGCGCGCCCACCCGCACCTGGTCGGCCTCGTTGCCCAGCATCTCCACGGCCCGCGCGAACCGCTCGTCGGCGACCTTGTCGCTCTCCAGCTCGTGCCGCGCCTCCTCGGTGCGCCGCCGGCGGTCGTTGAGCCACAACGCGTACAGCGCGACGATCGCGCCGCCCGCCAGCCCGCCGGTCTTGATCGCCTCCGACTTGGCGGTGGCTGGTTCCACCCACAGCAGCACGGCCGTGGTGCCGGTGGTCACCAGCACCGCCGCCACGAGGCTCAGCACCAGCAGCAGTCGTCCGCGCACGGCTCAGGCCACCTCCTCCACGCCGGGCCACCCGTCGGGCAGCCGGTTCTCCCGCTCCGGCGACACCCGCGCGCCGTGCGCGCGGAAGCCGGCCGGCGCACGCAGCCGCAGGTCCGCGTCACCCGCGAAGCGCGTGCCGGTGAAGTCGGCCGGCTCGGCGAACTCCGCCTCGTGGAACGAGACGGGACCGGTGAACTCGGCGTCGGCGAACTTGTCCGGGCCGCGGAACCGGGTGCGGGCGAAATCGGCCCGGCCGCCGCACCGGAACCGGCTGAACCAGCCCTTGCGGTGGAACACCACGTCGTGCAGGTGGAGGCGGCCGGGGCTCTCCGAGTCGGTGAACCACGCGTCGCCGTGCACCACCGCGTGGTGGAACGAGTTGGACTCGACCATGCGTGCCGCGCGGATCATCAGCTCGCCGACCTGCCGGTGCGAGATGTCGAAGTATTCGAGGTGCGCGCGGGTCAGGTTGAGGTCGTAACGCGGCGCGCCCTCGGCGTCGGCGCGGGGCAGCAGGTCCGCGATGAGGCGTTGCGCGGTCAGCCGCACCTCCAGCTCCCGCTCCTCCTCGGGGGTGCGCTCGCGCGGGTCGGCCGCGGGGTTGAACGGTCGCCGCAGGTAGGCGCACAGGAGGTCCAGCGCGGTCTGCGCGTACTCGGGCCGCGACCGCGCCAGGCCGGCGAGCGCGTGCATGGCGCCCACCCGCACCTGTTCCGCCTCATGACCCAGGAGTTCGACCGAACGGGCGAACCGCTCATCCGCCACCCGTGACCGGTCGTGCTCGGCGCGGGCGCTCTCCAGCTCGTGCCGGGCCTGCTCGACGCGTTGCCGCTCCTCGTCGGTGTGCCGCCGCCGGTCGTTGAGCCAGAGCGCGTACAGGGCCACGATCGCGCCGGCCGCCAGCCCGCCGGTCTTCACCGCCTCGTTCTTCGGCGCGTTCGGGTCCGCCACGAACAACCACCCGCCGACCAGCAGGAACGCGCCGACCGAGCCCACCAGGGTCGGTGCCAGGAGGCTCTTGCGGGCCCGCTGCCGCAGCAGCGCGAGCACCGCGGCGACGGCGACGCCCACCGCGCCCGCGATCCACAGGTAAGTCACAAGGGCAGGATTCTCCCCGGTGATCAGCGGGTGTCGGAGCGATTTCGCGATCAGGGCCGAAGGGGCGGTGTCCCGGCTCACCGGATTGGCCCATGATGTGGGGGTCACCGCGAGCCGAGGGGGAACACTTGGACGGCGTGGAGCGGCCCGTCTGGGCGCCGGGGGACATCGACCTCAGCCGCCCCAGCATCGCGCGGGTGTACGACTACTGGCTGGGCGGCGCGCACAACTTCGCCGTCGACCGCGCCGTGGGCGACAAGGTCATCGCGGACGTGCCCGTGCTGCGGAGCGTCATCCTGAACCACCGGGCGTTCCTCCGGCGTGCCGTGCGGTACCTGCTGGCGCACGGCATCCGGCAGTTCCTCGACCTCGGCTCCGGCATACCCACCGTCGGCAACGTGCACGAGATCGCGCAGTCGGTGGACCCCACCGCGCGGGTCGTCTACGTGGACATCGACCCGGTGGCCGTGGCGCACAGCCGCGCCATCCTGACCGGCAACGAACTCGTCGGCGTGCTCCAGACCGACGTGCGGGACGCGCGTGCCGTGCTCGACTCGCCCGAGGTGCGCGACATGCTGGACTTCGACCAGCCGATCGCCGTGCTGATGGTCGCGCTGCTGCACTTCGTGCCCGACGCGGAGGACCCGGCGGGCGTGGTCGCCGCCTACCGGGACGTCATCCCGGCGGGCAGCTTCCTCGCGGTGTCGCACGCCGGCCACGAGGACGGCGAGTGGGACCCGGCCTGGGACGACGCGAAGGGCCTCTACAACCGGGGCGTCAGCCCGATCACCTACCGCGACCGCAGTTCCGTGGAAAGCCTGTTCAAGGGCTTCGACCTGGTGGCGCCCGGGGTCGCGCGGCTGCCGCTGTGGCACCCCGAGTCGCCGGACGACCTGGGCGACGACGCGACGCACTTCATCGGGTACGCCGCGGTGGGTCGGAAGCCCTGATGGTGGTGTCGTGCGAAACCGTCCGGACCCTGGCGGTCGACCGCGTCGTGCGACCGGTCGTATCCTCTCGGTTGTGGCGGTAGGCCGGCGGACATGACGACGGAACAGGTTGACCATCGGGTGGCAGCACCGGGCCGATCGAACCTCGACCCCGCCGTACTGGCCGGGGCGGAGGCGTTCGCCCGCACCTGGGCGACCGCGGTGATCGGCAGCAGCTACGTCCCGATGACGCGGGCCGAGGTGGCGGAGCACCTCCGCGCGCTCACCGAGGTCCTGGTGCACGCCCTGCACGCGACCCCGTTCCGCACCGCGCCGGGCTACGAGATCGGCGCGCGCCTGGTGGAGGCGCACTTCACCGGCACCGACACGCTGGGCCGCACGATCCAGCTCCTCGGCGACGACCTGCTGGGCGAACTGGGCATCGCGCCCGACGAGCTGATGCGCTCGCGGCTGGCCGCGCTCCAGGGCGCGTTGTCCGCCGGGTACGCGCGTGCGCTGCGCGAGCGGACGCTGGCCGAGCAGGAGGCGATCCGGGCGGCCGTGCTGGACGCGCGCGACCAGGCCGAGGCGGCGCTGCGGGCGTCCGAGGCGCGGTTCCGGGCGATGTTCACCGAGGCGGCGATCGGCATCGGCATCGCCGACATCGAGGGCCGCATCCTGGACGTGAACCAGGCGCTCCAGGAGATGCTCGGGTTCAGCGTCGAGGAGATGCGGCAGTACAACATCCGGGACCTGATGCACCCCGAGGACGGCTCGACCGTCTGGCGGCTGTACGACCAGCTCACCGCGGGCGAGTGCGACCACTACCGGGCGGAGAAGCGGTTCCGCCGCGCGGACGGCGAGCAGGTGTGGACGCACCTGACGCTGTCCCTGGTCCGCGACGACCACGGCGAGCCGCAGTACCAGGTCGCGATGATCGAGGACGTCACCGACCGGCACCTGCTCCAGAACCGGCTGCGTTACCAGGCGCTGCACGACCCGTTGACCGGCCTGCCGAACCGGGCGTTGTTCCTGGAGCGGCTGGGTCGCGTGTTCAACAACCGGGCGCGGCGGCGGGCCGGGCTGTGCTACCTGGACCTGGACGGGTTCAAGGTGATCAACGACAGCCTCGGCCACGACATCGGCGACCAGTTGCTGGTGGAGGTGGGCCGGCGACTGGACCACTCGGTGTCCGGTGACGGCAAGCTGGTGGCGCGGATGGGTGGCGACGAGTTCGTCATCCTCGTGGAGGGCTCGCGCGACACGCAGGACATCGTGGACGTGGCGGACCGCGTGTTACGAGAACTGGAGTCGCCGATCCGGATCGGTGGCCACGAGCTGACCGTGTCGGCCTCGATCGGCATCGTGGAGCGGGAGCTGTCCGGCACGACGGCGGCGGACCTGATGCGCGACGCCGACATCACGCTCTACTGGGCCAAGGCCGACGGCAAGTCGCGGTGGGCGCTGTACGACCCGGACCGCAACGCGAAGGAGGTCGCCCGGTTCACGCTGTCCGCGACCATGCCCGCCGCGTTGGAGCGCGACGAGTTCTACGTGGACTACCAGCCGTTGGTGCGGCTGGAGGACAGCACGGTCGTCGGGGTCGAGGCCCTGGTGCGCTGGCAGCACCCGGAGTTCGGGCGGCTCGCGCCGGACCGGTTCATCGAGCTGGCCGAGGAGACGGGCCTCATCGTGCCCCTCGGTCGGTGGGTGCTGCGCCGGGCGTGCCGGCAGGCGAGGCGGTGGCTGGAGGAGTTCGGCGAGGCCGCGCCGTTCGTGTCGGTGAACCTGGCGGTGCGCCAGTCCCGGGACCCGGAGCTGGTGCGGGACGTGAAGCGCATCCTGGACGAGTGCGCCCTGCCGCCGCACCACCTCCAGCTGGAGCTGACCGAGAGCGCCGTCATGGGCACCGCGGACGAGCCGTTGGAGGCGTTGCGCGCGTTGTCCGACATGGGCGTGCGGATCGCCATCGACGATTTCGGCACCGGCTACTCGAACCTCGCCTACCTCAAGCACCTGCCGGTGCACGAGCTGAAGATCGCCGGGTCGTTCATGGAGGGCCTGCGCGCGGCCGACGAGGAGGACGCGGTCGACGTGCAGATCGTGTCGACGCTGGTCCAGCTCGCGCACGCGCTCCAACTCGGCGTCACCGCGGAGGGCGTGGAAACGCCCGCGCAGGCCAAGCGCCTGCACCGCATCGGCTGCGACACCGGCCAGGGCTGGTTCTTCGCGAAACCCATGAAGCCCGCCGACATAGACGAACTCCTCCGCCGCCGTTAGGGCTCGGCTCCAGGCGGGGCTGGTGTCGAGGAGCCCTAGGCCAGGTCCACTACCACCTTCACGTCGTCATCTCTCCTCTCGAACGCGTCGGTGAACCGCTCCAACGGCACGCGACGGGTGATCAAACCGGCCAGCCACGACCGGTCCGCTTCGGCGAGTGCCGCGGCACCCGCCCGGTAGTCGGCCAGACCCGCGTTGACCGTGCCCAGCACGGCCTTGTTCCCCAGCACGACACCGTCGAACACGGCCGGATCGAGCGGCAGGGGGTCGTGGGTGCCTGTCAGGCCCGCCAGGACCAGCACGGACGACCGGCGCACCACCGACCAGATCACCGACGGCGCGCCCGTGCACTCGACGGCCACGTCCACCGCCACGTCCGGCACCTCCCGGTGGTAGTGCGCGCCGAGCGCACGCACCAGGTCCGGCTTGGGCCCGTCCGCCACGCGGTCCACCACGTGCACCTCCAAACCCAGCCGCACGCCGAGCAACGCCGCGAGCAACCCGATCGGCCCCGCACCGGTGACCAGCGCCGTCCGGGGCGCGACGTGCGCCTCCTCCCACGCCCGCCGCCCCCGCGCCCACGCCTTCGCCACCACGGACGCCGGCTCGGCGAGCACGCCCGCGTCACCCAGCGCCGGGTCCAGCCGCACCGCGAACCCCGGCGGCACGGACCACCGCCGCGCCCCGTACCCGTCCAGGCCCTTGATGCCGCGCTCCAGGTACCGGCCGTTGCGGCAGTAGTCCCACGCGCCCGCCGCGCACGCCGGGCACGGCGCCGGGTCCGGCCGCCGCACGACGCCCACCACCAGGTCACCGGCCCGGACGTCCGCGTCGGCCGGCGCGGAGACCACCCGGCCGAGGGATTCGTGGAACAGCACCAGCTCCTCCCGGCCGGGCGGCGGCTCGCCGAAGCCGTCACGCACGATCTCGGTGTCGGTGCCGCACACGCCGACCAGCAGCCCGTCCACGACCACCTCGTCCGCGCGCCCGACGAACTCCACGTCGACCACGCGGGCCCGTTCCGGGCAGCCCGGAACCACCTGCGCCGCTCTCACCCGTCGCGTGCCGTCCACGTGGCGAGGCTACGTTCCGGGCCGTCAGCGCACGATTCGTGAGACGTTGTGCCCGAACACCTCCACGGACGGCCGCGTGTCGCCCAGAGGCCGATAGGTCGCGTGCAACGTCACGGACTCACCCGGCCACAACGTCACGTAGTTGTCGCTCCAGTCCACCGGCAACACCTCCGGCCCACCCGCGCCCTGGCGCACGGTGGCCCGCACGAAGAACGCCACCGTCCGGCCGGTGTTGCGCAGCGTCACGTCGGTCGACCCGGCGGACGACGACGTGCGGACCGACAGCTTCCCCGCCGGCAGCCGGTTCAACGCCGTGTAGTCGGCGTACGCGGTCTGCGGCGTGTGGTACCAGGTGGACGCGGCGTAGTCGAGCTGGTCCGCCTTGGTGGACAACCAGTACACGTTCCGGTCGACCACGTCCCCGCGGGCGTCGGTCAGCAGCAGCCGCGCGAAGTGCACCTCGGACAGCCCGTCCGGCCGCGGCAGCTCGCCGACCCGCACGGCGCCGTTGGCACGCGCCGTGACCGGCCGCGTCTCGTCCGCCCGCACGGTGCCGTCCGCGTTGAACAACGTCACCCGCACGCGCAACCCGGGCACGTCGGCGAGCCCGGTGTTCACCACCGCCAGCGACCGGTCGTCGTAGGAGAACTGGACGTGCAACGGGCGCAACGCCGCCTTCGCGCCGAAGTAGGAGCCCGCGGTGGCCAGGTAGTAGTCGTACAGGTGCCAGAACATGGTCGGCCAGGCGCTGTTCAGCATCCAGTGGATGACGCCCGTGGCGGGCCTGGTCGGGTCGGACGCGTTGCGCCCGAACGCCTCGAACTGCGCGCGGTTGGTCTCGTAGTTCGCGAGCTGCGCCCGGCGCACGAACTCCTCCGGTGTCGACGGCCGGCCGTACCGGGCGTCCAGGGCGGTGCCCCAGAAGGAGAACTTGTTGAACGTGGCCGACCGCGACAGGTGGTACTGGGTGGCGTTGTAGTCGGTCAGCTTCGCGATGTCCTGCGGCGTGAGGAACTTGCGCAGCTCGTCCAGCTCCGGCACCGCCGGCCCCGGACCGATCTCGGACGCGAAACCGGACGCGCCACCGAGCCGCTTGTCGTACCAGTAGTTCGGCGGGACCCACCAGTACGGGCCCTCCATCTTCATGCCGGGCGGGCCGAGCCGCGGCGAGGCCAGCGCCTTCGCCGACGAGATCACCGGCAGGTCCCACCCGGCCCGGCCGAGCGCGTCCAGGTACACCCGCTCCAGCTCGGCGGGCGGCGCTTTGTCGCTGCCGATCAGGAAACCGAGCAACGACGGGTGGTTGCGGACGCGGCGCGCCTCGCTCTCCGCCGACTCGCCCGCGACCCGCGTGTCCTCGGCGTCGAACGAGTCGTAGTCCTCCCACTTGGAGCAGCACTCCCAGCCGGTGAGCACCATGATCCCGTACCGGTCGGCCAGGTCGTAGAACTCGTCGTTCTCCGGTTTGCCCTCCAGCCGGATGGTGTTGAGCCCCATGCTCCGCACCAGCTCGAGCTGGTCCTCGATGCGCCGGACGTCGGTGCGCAGGAACAGGTCCGACGCCCACCCGCCGCCACGCACCAGGAACGGCTTGCCGTTGACGGAGAACTGCCGCCCGCCGTCCACCAGGCCGGACGTCACCTCGCGCACGCCGAAGGTGGTGGCGGCCAGATCCGACCGCGAGCCGTCGACACGTGCCTCCAGCGACGCCCGGTACAGCGGCTGCCCGCCCATCTGGAACGGCCACCACACCCGCGGTCGCTCGATGACCTGCTCGAAGGTCACGGTGCGCGTCTCCCGCGCGCCCAGCGGCACGCGCCGGCTGAACGGGGCCTGCCCGATCGTGCCGGACACGTCGGCCTCCACCGGCGCGTCGGTGTTGTTGCGCGCCTCCACCTCCACGGTGACGGTCGCCGACGCGAGGCTGGGCAGCGGCAGGTCGGCCGTGGCACGCGGGTGGCGCAACGACACCGGTCCGCTCGCCGCGAACTCCACGTGGCGGAACAGGCCCTGGTTGCGGTCGGGCGGCAGCTGCGTCCAGTCGATGAAGTGGATCGCCAGGTCCTCGCGCTCCGGGTTGGCGGGCGAGGCGCGGACGGCGAGCGCGTTGACGCCGTCCCGGAGCAGGCCGGTGACGTCGAACTCGTGCGTCGGGTACGCGCCGACGACCCGGTCCGCGCCCGCGACCAGCGTGCCGTTGAGCCACACCTCGCCACGCGCGATCACGCCGCCGTTGAGCCGGAGGAACGTGTGCGTGCCCGGTTCGGGCTCGGCCCGGAACTCCCGCCGGTACCACCAGGGCACGGCGAAGTCGGCCGGGTCGACCAGCTTGAGGTTGTCGCCCCGGTTGAGGTCGGGGTACCGGCCGTTGGCGACCAGCCCGGCGAGCACGGTGGACCGGGCGGGTACGGTCAGCCAGCCCCCGTCGGCGTAGCCGGCGGTGGAGATCGCCGCGCCGTCGCCGGTGACGCGTGCACCGGACTGCATCCGCCAGTCGGGCACCGCGGACGTGGCGCCCGGTGTCGAGTCGGTGGTGAACCGCGAGTCCGCCGGTTCGGCGGTGGCGGCGGGCACGGCGCACACCAGCGCCAGGGCCGCCACGAGCGCGATCGCCCGTGAGCGCATGACTCCTCCCCGGGGTCAGGACGGCGGCAGTTCG
Organism: Saccharothrix obliqua; assembly: GCF_019375475.1. GTDB lineage: Bacteria > Actinomycetota > Actinomycetes > Mycobacteriales > Pseudonocardiaceae > Actinosynnema > Actinosynnema obliqua. Next base: position 168,068 of record NZ_JAHXGQ010000001.1, read on the forward strand.
AGAATTTCCGCTACCGGGTCACCCGACAAGGCAGCTATGGAGTGACACCGGTGCTGTCGTTCGCGACGCTCCGTGCCCACCGATCGGATACGTTGGGCGTCATGCGCCGTGCCGTGCCGATCTTCGCCGCAGTGCTGCTCCTGGCCGCCTGCTCCCAGACCACGACCGGTTCACCCACCGCCGGCACCACCACCTCCGGCAAGGCCACGACCACCACCGGCACCACCAGCACGGCGAAGTCACCCGCCAAGCGCCCGAAGACGATCAACGTCCGGGACCTCGACCCGTGCACCATGCTCACCGAGGCGCAGCGGACCGAGTTCGGCGCGGACCAGCCGCCGCAGAAGGGGACCGTGCCGATCTTCAACTGGTCGACGTGCCACTACAACCGGGGCGACGGGAAGTACATCGTCGGCACGACCGTCATCGTCGACAAGGGCATCGAGTTCTACACCGAGAGCGCCAAGCGGGACGAGGCGGAGAAGCTGGAGGTCGGCGGCTTCCCGGCGGTGCTGGTGAAGGCCAAGACCACGGGGCCCGCGTGCACCGTGGCGGTGGACGTGTCCGACGGGCAGATGGTGAACGCGAACGTCGCGAGCTTCGGCGAGACGCCGATCGACCAGCTCTGCGCGCTGGCGCCACAGGTCGCCGGCGCCGTCATGACCAACCTGATGGCCAAGTAAGACGAGCAAACTGGTCCATTAGCACGCGGAACCGCAGACCATCGTCACGCATCAGAGTTAAAGTCATGCGCACGATGGGGTGTGTGCAGCACTGAGGAGGGTGTGTCGTGTTCATCGCGGATGGTGGTGGCGGGGGGTCTGCGAAGACGCCGCCGGAGTACAGCGGGACGCAGCAGAAGCTGAGCGTCGACCCGTCTGCGATCCCCGAGGCGCGCAAGGTGTTCATGGACGCCCTCAACCGGCTGGAGCCGGTGATCCGCAACGCGATGGACGCGCTGGAGGCCCACCCGTGGGCGGGTGACCCGGTGAGCAAGGAAACCGCGGACGCGTTCAACCGGGACACGTTCGAGCGCGGCGACTCGGCGGCGTTCACGGCGATCCTGGCGTACCGGCAGCAACTGCGGGGCGTGGTGGACCAGCTCACGGCGATCGAGGCGGACTACCGCCGCGTCGAGGGTGACAACGTCGCGGCCTGGGGCCGCATCAACAACAACTGAGCCCGAGGGGGGCGAACACGATGGGTGACCACCGCTGGCGTGGTTATGCCCACCCCGATCTGCACCGCATGATCAACGAGGGGCCGGGTGTCGCCGCCTCTCGTCCGGTGGAGGACGGCTGGAAGGGTTTGTCCGAGGCGCTGGCCGAGGTGGACGAGTCGATCCACGCGGCGCTGGCGAAGCTCGGCGCGAAGTGGGAGGGCTCCACGGCCGAGGAGACCCAGGCCGCCCTGTCGCCGCTCGCCCAGTGGGCGGGTGACGCGAAGCAGGGTTCGGACACGATGAAGACGTCCGCGCAGCTCCAGGGCGAGTACGTGGCGGACGCCCGCAAGTCGATGCCCGAGCCGGTGAAGGTCACCACCGAGGCGCCGTCCGTGGGTGACAAGATCGCCGGCGCGCTGACCGGCCCGGTCGGCATGATGCACGTCATCAAGCAGCAGCAGGACCACGAGGCCCAGGAAGCGGCGCAGGAGAACGCCGAGGCCAAGGCCGTCGAGGTGATGAACAACTACCAGTCGAACAGCGAGTGGAACAGCGGCACCCTGGGCGAGTTCGTCCCGCCGCCCCAGGTCGTGATCGACACCCCGCCCCCCGGCGGCCCCGGCAGCTACAACCAGAGCAGCGCGAACTACACCAGCCAGCAGACCTGGACGCCGCCGGGCGACGGCACCACGAGGACGTCGTGGGCGAACCCCACGCCGACCCCGAACCCCACGCCGATCACCCCACCGCCCCCGGTGAGCCCGACACCCCCACCGCCCCCGTTCACGCCGCCGGGCGGCGGTGGCGGCACGACCGTCCCGTCGTGGACGCCGCCACCCACGCAGAACCCCAACCCGACCCCACCGCCGCTGCCCAAGCCGCCGAACCTGCCGGTGCCCCCGCCCAACGGCGGCCACCCGCCGGTCAACTGGAAGCCCCCGGCCTTCCCGCCGAACCAGGGCGGACGCCCGCAACTGCCGCCCCGCGGCCCGAACGGCAACCCCCTCGGACGACCCTTCGGCCCCACACCGGGCGGCGGCGGCCTGCCCGGCGCTCCCGGCGGCAACGGCCTCCCCGGCGGCCAGAACACGGCCCCCGGCCGCGGCCCCCTCCCCACCCCCGGCGGCTTCGGCCCCGCGACTCCCGGTGCCCCCGGCACCCCCGGTGCTCCCGGCGCCTTCAACGGCGCCCCGGGCCGCCCGGGTGCTCCCGGCACCGGCACCGGCACGGGTGCGGGCGGTCATGGTGCGGGTCGGGGCCAGAACGGCGAGGAGGACATCGAGCACAAGTCGGCCGACTACCTGGTCGAGGCAGACAACGTGTTCGGTGACGACCGCCTGGTCGCACCGCCGGTGATCGGCGAGACGCCGCAGCAGTAGAAGTAGAAGCGACACGACACCAGGCCAGGTCCCGCTTCCGGGACCTGGCCTGGACCGCATCGGACCTCGGACCTGGGACCTGGAGCAGCAGTGACGTATTTCGGGGGGCCGGCCGAGAGGGAACCCATCACCCTCTCCGCCGAGGAGTTCGACGTGCTGTGGGAACGCCTGAACCTGGGCCCCATGCCACTGGTGATCAAAGTTCCGTCACCGGGCAAGTCGCACCAGGAGCGGGCGGACCTGGAACGCCGCGTCTGGCAGTCGATCGGCGCACGCGGTCTGGGCGGTCCCACCGGCCTGCACCCCGAACTCGACTACCTGCTCCGCCTCTTCTTCCGCCCGGAGCGCGAGGTGGACGGCCGCGTCTGGGTGGGGCGCAGCATCCGCGTGCTGGCCGTGGCGAACGGCGACCACGGCGCGGTGGCCACCCTGGCTGACGACCAGCTCACGTTCCGCAGAGCTGCCGGCACCGGCCTGCCCACCGCGGTGCTGAGCACGCTACCCACCCACCCCGCCGGCACCGGCCACTCGGTGACCATGCCGAGCGAGGACCTGGAAGCAGCGGTCAAGAACTCCGACGGCTCACCGAAAAGCCTTGAGGCGTCACTGCGCAACCACGGCGTCCGGCAGGAGGACGCGACCACGTTGGTCAAGATGTTCACCGGCCTGGTCCACACCGGCAACTTCGGCGCGGCAGCCCGTGACAAGTACGGAAAACGCTGCCGCCCGGACCGCGTAGTGGCCTTCTTCGACACAGAAGACGGCCGCTACCTACAACAACGCCGCTCCTCCAACGGTTCCGCCCCGTGGAGCACCTTCACCCCCACCGACGCCCGCCGCCTGACGCACCAGGTGGAGGAACTACTGGCAGAAGCCGTCCGCTCCGCCTCCTGAGCCAAAGCGGACTGGAACTCCGCACACACGCGGTGGGGGCTTGCCACACACCAGTCCCCCCGTCGTGTTCTCCCCGTATGGCCTGCGCGCCAGCGAACCGCGCTCGTTCCCTGGGCGCAAGCACGCTTTTCGCTTGCGCCCAGGGAACGAGGGTGGTTGTCTCTGACCAGGCCATACGGGGAGAACACGACGGCTCTTTCAAACTCCTTGGCGGTCTGCCCGTCCGGCGAGGACGCTTTTAAGCTCTTCCCCGGCAGCTCTTCCCCGGCAGCTCCTCTCGCGCCCCTCGACTACCGTGGACACCCGTGCCCCAGAAACCGCCGTCCGCGGAGGAAACCCGCGCCGCCGTGAGCGAAACCCTGCCGTGGCTGGCAGGCGAGGCGGACCAGCCTCCCCGCCCGGTCCTGGCCGCGGCGGTCAAAACGAGCCTGCGGACCCTGGAACACCAGGCACCGGGTCGCAGCGTCGAGGTCCGCGTCCCGCCGTTCGCGGCGATCCAGTGCGTGGCCGGGCTCAGGCACACCCGGGGCACGCCGCCGAACGTGGTGGAAACCGACCCGCGAACGTGGCTGGAACTGGCCACCGGCCGACTCTCGTGGGCGGACGCGGTGGAGTCCGGTCGGGTCACCGCTTCGGGGAGTCGGGCCGACTTGTCAGCCCACCTGCCACTTCTGCGCTTCCAGCTCTGACAGCCCTCCGCACCACCTAAGCTCGATCGGGTGAATGCGCTCAAGCTCATCTCAGCGATCGCGTTGTCAGGCTTCCTCCTGGCCGCGTGCGGGAGCGGCGGCAAGGAGTGGGAGGGCGACGTCGCGTTCAAGGTGACGCGGCTCAACCCGAGCCAGGACTCCATGGGCAGGACCGAACCGCCGTACGCGAACCTGGAGATCGACCAGGACGAGCCGAAGTCCCTGGAGCCGATCTCGACCAGGATCGCGAACCTCGACCAGCTCCCCGACGGGGTACGCGTCGGGGACCGGGTCACGTGCAAGGTGAAGCAGTCGGACCAGAGCGGCTTCGACCAGCGCGGGGTGCAAACCACCGTCACGTCTTGCCGAAGCCGCTGAAGGGCCAAGCCTCAGAACCAGGACCCAACAGTCTTGTCCCAGGCCCCCTTGACCCCTTCCACCGCGTCCCGCCCCAACTCGACGACGTCCCCCACCCCTCCAACGACAACGTCCACCGTGTCGTTGACCAACTCCTTGCCGGTGTTCACCAACCCGGTCCCAGCCTCGGACCAGTTGCCGCGCACGGCTTCCCGCCCCGCGTCGTAGAGACCGGTCCCCACGTCCCCGACCAACTCGGCAGTCCCGGCGACCGTGCCCCCGATACCGTCGACCACCGGCCCGAGACCGGGCACGTGCGACCCCGGCAGCGACGGCCCGAGCGGCGAGTCGTACCACTTCTGGTCGGTCACCGAGCCGCCGTTGCCGGTGGCGATCTTGGCCAGGTTGTCCACCGACTCCGAACCCGGGTGGTAATACTGCGAGTGCGCGCCCAGCGCGTTGGCACCGTCGGTGGTGCCGAAGACCTTCGCCCCGAACCGGTCGTCGTACGGCCCGACGGACGACCCGTCCGCCGTGAACCAGTCGGAACTGGTGCCCTGCACCACCGGGTCGTGCTCGGTGGCTCCCGCGTACACGTGGCCGGGTCCCACCGAGAGCTGGTTGGCGTTGGACGCGCCGACACCGGGCGAGCCGACGAACGCGATGTCGTCCGCGGCGAGCCCGTTCATCCCGGCGTAGCCGACCGTGGTGGAGCCGTAGGAGTGGCCGATCACGGTGAGGTGCTGACCGGGCACGCCCGCCGCGCGGTACCCGGCGACGTCGGCCACCAGGTTCGCTCCGCCTTCCTTGGCCTGCGCGGGGTTGTCGACCTCACCGATGGACCAGCCCGGCGCGTCGTAACCCAGCCACTGGATGGTGGCATTGCCGTCGGCGCCCATGGCGTGCCGCAGGTTCCCCGCCTGGTCCACCGAAAAACTGTCCAAAGTGGACCCCGTGCCCGGCACGCACACTGCCAAGTTGGCTGCCGTGTCGGGATTTCCGTACGCGATGGCGGTCGCGCCGTCGCCACGCGGGCCGTACGGGTCCCACGCCATGATCCGGACGTCGGGCGTGCCGTCCGGCTTGTACCAACCCTTTTCCTTGGCCAGCTTCTCCGCGTCGGCGATGCTCTTCTGCACCTTCTCCGCGTTCTCGGCCTTGGTGGCGGCTTCCTGGCGCTGCTCCGACAACGACGCGTACCGCGGGTCGTTCAACAGCTTCGTGAGGTCGCCCGACTTCTTCGGGTCCAGGCCGAGTTCACGCGCCCGCTCGTCCATCTGCTCCTGCAACCGGTCGCGCTCCGCGCCGAAGCGCTGGAGGTCGTCCTGGATGCGGGCGCGGTTGGCGTGGTCCAGCACGTCGGACGGCAGGCCGCGCAGCTGCCCGAGTTCCTGGAACCTGGTGCGCAGCAACTCGTCCTGCTGCTCCTTGGTGAGCGACTTCCACCACGCGGCGACCTGCTTGGGATCGGTGCCCGGTCCGGGGACGGTGGCGGCGGCGGAACCCATGACCCGCACGGCGTTCGACCAGCCGGCGTCCTTGCCCGCGGTCTCCTGGAAGCCGGGCCGGACCTTGGCGAACGCCGACGCGTAGGACCGCAGTGCGTTCTCGTAGCCGTTCTTGACGTTGTTGAGCTGTTCGTTGACCTTCGCGGCCAGTTCGCGGGTCTGCGCCTCGTCCAGCGCGGGCGACCGGCCGCGCCAGAAGTCGATGAGCTGGTCCGCGCTGCCCCGCATCTGCGCGTACGCGCGGGAAGCGGCCTGGACGATCTCCGCGCCCGCGCCCAGCCGCTCGCCCGCGACGGCGGCGGACCGGCTGGACAACTCGGCCCGCGTGGCGAACTTCTGCGCGGACCCGCCCTGCCAGGTGGCGGTGGCGGTGTTGCCGCCGGAGGTCACGGCGTCGCCCGCGCGGCCCACCGCGCTCCGCGCGCCGGTGATCGGGTCGGCCGCCGCGGCGACGCGGCCCGCGTCACCCGCGGCGAGTTGGCCGTACAGGACCTCGGGGTCTGCGTAGCTCACGCGGTGGCTCCTTCCCGGCAGCAGGTGTCGCGGCTCACGCGAGCCCTCCCTCGATGTCGCGGAACGAGGTGGTCGAATCGTCGTCGGCACGCTGGTAGGTGTCGGCGTTCTCGGTCAGCCCGTCACCCGCGTCGCGGTACCAGGCCGCTCCCCGCCGCAGGTCGTCGGACTGCTCACCGCTCCACCGGGCCAGCGCGTCGACGAACTCCGCGGCCGCGGGAACCTGCCCGAGCGCGTCCGCGTCAAGCCTCAGCATGGAGATCAGCTCAGCCCCGTCGCCCGCGGCGTCCGCCCCGTCGTGGAACTCCTTGGACGCCGCGCGCAACGTCTCTGGTCGCACACCGAACACGGTCCCCCACCCTTCGTGCCGCTAGAGCCCTGCCCAGTGCGACGCAGGCTCCGGATCACCGGTTCCCGGGAACCCGAACCACGCGAAAGCACGTACGGCACGATGACCCCGATCCCCCACAGGAGGCAGCCCGTGTCCGGAAGTTGGACCACCCAGCGGTGGACCGAGAAGTTCACCGAGCAGTCGGCGTTGTTCCGCGCGGCGGTCGGGGAGGCCGACCCCGCCGCGCCGGTGCCGAGCTGCCCCGGTTGGACGTTCACCGAACTGACCCTGCACGTCGGCCGGTTCCTCCAGACCTCCCTGGAGTACCTGCGCAGCGGCAGCACCGTCCAGCTCCGCCTGCCACCGCCGCCCACCGGCGTCGCGCCGCTGGCGTACCTGGACGAACAACTCGCGCTAGCCGCGCGCGTGCTGCCCGAGGTACCCGGCAACCGCCCGGCGTGGACGTTCTCGCCCGCCGCCCCCGACCTGGCGTGGGTGTGGCACCGCCGCATCGCGCACGAACTCGACCTCCGCCGCTGGGACGCCCAGGCCGCGTTGCGCAAGCTCGTCGACGGCGACGCGGATTTCGCGGTGGACGGCATCGAGGAGTCGCTGGGCACGCTGCTCGCCGCCAAGTACGCCACCGACGTGCCGCCGGACGCGCGGGGCACCGTGCTGGTCCGGCTGACCGACGTCCCGGAGGCGTGGGTGGTGACGCTCGCACCCGGCGCGGTGCCGGAGTTGCGCACCGCGTGGCCGGGCGTGGAGGCGGACCTCCAGGTCACCGGTGAGGCACTGCTCGTGCACTACGGGTTGTGGGGCAGGCTGCCGCTCGACGCGGTGGGTGACCAGAGCCTGCTGAGCGTGCTCAAACTGGACTGAGCGGGGTGCGTTTGGTCACTTACCGCCGTGCTTGATGGGGGTGGTTCACCCCCCGTTCGCCTTACACTCGGGTTGCAGCCTGCCCGCGTCGCTAGGGAGCACTCGGTGGTCACCGACCAGTCAGCAACCGGCCGCACCGACACCGAAGAGAACGAGCCCCGCGAGGAATGCGGTGTCTTCGGTGTCTGGGCGCCCGGCGAAGAGGTCGCCAAACTCACCTACTACGGCCTGTACGCGTTGCAGCACCGGGGTCAGGAGGCCGCCGGCATCTCGGTCGGCGACGGCAGCCAGGTCGTCGTCTTCAAGGATTTGGGCCTGGTCAGCCAGGTGTTCGACGAGCAGGTGCTGTCCAGCCTGCGCGGTCACGTGGCCGTCGGCCACTGCCGTTACTCCACCACCGGCTCCACGACGTGGGAGAACGCGCAGCCGACGTTCCGCACCACGGCCACCGGTTCCGGCCTTTCGCTGGGGCACAACGGCAACCTGGTCAACACCGCCGAGCTGCTGGCCCGCGCGCGTGAGGCCGGTGTGGACACCGGCCACGGCGCGACCACGGACTCCGACCTGGTGTGCGGGTTGCTCGCGGCGGAGGCCGCGGACATCGGCATCGAGCAGGCCGCCATGCGACTGCTGCCGACCTTGCGCGGCGCGTTCTGCCTGGTGTTCTCGGACGAGTCGACGCTGTACGCGGCACGCGACCCGCACGGCGTGCGCCCGCTGGTGCTGGGCCGGCTGGAGCGCGGCTGGGTGGCGGCGAGCGAGACGGCGGCGCTGGACATCGTCGGCGCGTCGTTCGTGCGCGAGGTCGAGCCGGGCGAGCTGATCGCCATCGACGAGAACGGCCTGCGGTCGTCCCGGTTCGCGAACCCGGAGCCGAAGGGCTGCATCTTCGAGTACGTCTACCTGGCCCGCCCGGACACGACGATCGCCGGTCGCAGCGTGCACGCGACGCGGGTCGAGATCGGTCGCCGCCTGGCGCAGGAGCACCCGGTGGACGCGGACCTGGTGATCCCCGTGCCGGAGTCCGGCACGCCCGCGGCCATCGGGTACGCGCAGGCCAGCGGCATCCCGTACGGGTCGGGGCTGGTCAAGAACGCCTACGTGGGCCGCACGTTCATCCAGCCGTCGCAGACCATCCGGCAGCTCGGCATCCGGTTGAAGCTCAACCCGTTGCGGGACGTGATCCGGGGCAAGCGGCTGGTCGTCGTGGACGACTCCATCGTGCGCGGCAACACGCAACGCGCGCTGGTCCGCATGTTGCGCGAGGCCGGCGCGGTCGAGGTGCACGTGCGGATCGCGTCGCCGCCGGTGAAGTGGCCGTGCTTCTACGGCATCGACTTCGCGTCCCGCGCGGAACTGGTCGCCAACGGCTTGGACAACGACGGCATCCGCCGGTCCATCGGCTCGGACTCGCTGGGCTACGTGTCGCTGGAGCAGCTGGTCGCGGCGAGCGAGCAGCCCAGGTCGCGGCTGTGCGCGGCGTGCTTCGACGGCGAGTACCCGATCCCGCTGCCGGAGGACGCGTTGATCGGCAAGCACCTGCTGGAGGGCATCCGGGGCGTCGCGGGCTCGGCCGCTCCCGTGCTGCCGAACGGGTACGGTGCCGAGGACGCCCTTCAACGGCCCTGAAATGGATGCCCGCAGAACAATGGAAGCCAGTGACGTGACCGACACCGCCAAGGCCACTTACGCCGCCGCCGGAGTAAGCATCACCGCGGGTGACGAGGCGGTGGAGAAGCTCAAGCCGTGGGCGTCGAAGGCGCACCGCCCCGAGGTGCTCGGCGGCATCGGCGGTTTCGCGGGCCTGTTCAAGCTCCGCCTGGACCGCTGGAAGGAGCCGGTGCTGGCGTCGTCCACGGACGGCGTCGGCACGAAGATCGCCGTCGCCCAGGCGTTGGACAAGCACGACACGATCGGCGTCGACCTCGTCGCGATGGTCGTGGACGACCTGGTGGTGTGCGGCGCGGAGCCGTTGTTCCTCCAGGACTACATCGCGGTCGGCAAGGTCGTGCCGGACAAGGTGGCCGCGCTGGTCAAGGGCATCGCCGAGGGGTGCGTGCAGGCGGGTTGCGCGTTGCTGGGCGGCGAGACCGCCGAGCACCCGGGCCTGATGGGCGAGGACGACTACGACATCTCGGGCACGGGCGTGGGCGTCGTGGAGGCGTCCGCGATGCTCGGGCCGGAGCGCGTGCGCGACGGCGACGTGGTGATCGCCATGGGTTCGTCCGGGCTGCACTCCAACGGCTACTCGCTGGCCCGGCACGTGTTGCTGGACATCGCGCGGATGCCGTTGTCCGGGCACGTGGAGGAGTTCGGCCGCACCCTCGGCGAGGAGCTGCTGGAGCCCACGCGCATCTACGCGAAGGACTGCCTGGCGCTGGCCGCCGAGGCCGACGTGCGCACGTTCGCGCACATCACCGGCGGTGGGTTGGCGGCGAACCTGGCGCGCGTCCTGCCGGAGGGGCTGCACGCGCGCCTGGACCGCGGCACCTGGACCCCGGCTCCCGTGTTCGCGTTGATCGCCCAGCGCGGTCGCGTGGAGCGCGAGGAGATGGAGAAGACGTTCAACATGGGCATCGGCATGGTGGCCGTCGTGTCCCCGGAGGACGTGGACCGCTCGCTGGCCGTCCTGACCGCCCGCCACGTCCCCGCGTGGGTCCTCGGCGAGGTCAGCCGGACGGAAACCGCCACCGCGCTGGTCGGCGACCACCCCCGGTTCTAGTACCCGCCCGCCGCCGCGCGCACCGCGTCGCGCGTGGCCTCGTCGGCCTCGTCCATGAGGTCGAAGGCCGCGCGCACCGCGTGCTGCGCGCGGTCGGCGGCTTCGAGCGCCAGGCGGGCGGCTTCGAGCGCCTGCTCCGCCTCGGCGTCCGCGCCCGCCCGGCGCGCGACCTCCGCCCGTTCCCGGGCCGCCGCCGCGGCGGTGCGGGCCTGGGCGCCCGCGTCCCACACGTCGCTGACCACCTGCTCGGCCGCGTCGACGGCCGCCGCGTCACGCAGCGCCGTGCCCGCCTGCGCGGTGAGCGCGCGCAGGTGTGATTCCTCCAGCAGGATCTCGACCTCGTGGTCGATGGTGACGAACAGCCGTCCGCTGGTCGTGCCGCGCAGCGTGACGGGCACGTTCCCGGCGAGGGTCAGGCTGAGTCGGCTGGGCGTCGCCGCGCCCCGGTGATCGGTCATCGCGTTCTCCTCGGATCGCCCACTTCCGGGTGGTTTGCGGCAGCACTCGGCGCGTGGTGTGGGATGGTTTCGCTTAGTCGGGCTCGCGAGTAGTGCCTACTGTAGATCTGACTACAGGAATTCGGACTACTGAACGTGTACGCAAATCGGGTGAAAGGATTCCGGGCAGATGTCGTTGTCGACCACGCCTACGGTCATCCGCCGGTACCTGGCGTTCGAGCTGAAGCGCCTGCGTGAGGCGGCGGGGTTGCACCAGACCGACGCGGCCAAGCGGATCGACACGACCAAGGGCCGGATCGGGCACTTCGAGACCGGGCGCAATCTCCCGAAGCTACCCGACGTGGAATTGCTGCTGCCGTTCTACGGTGCGCCCGAGTTGGTGGAGACGTTCTGCGAGTTGATCGTCCAAGTCCGCACGTCCCCGGTGGTGTTCGAGTCGGATGATCTGGCCAGCCTCCCGCCGGGGTTCGACTTCTACCTCGGGCTTGAACAGGGTGCGAGTCGCATATTCACCTACGACGCCGTCGTGGTGACCGGCATCCTGCAATGCCGCCGCTACGCCGAAGCCGCGATCAGAGGCCACTTCACCGAGCTGTCGGACGATCTGCTGGCGGACCTGGTCGGGCTCCGGATGCGGAGGCAGGAGGCGCTCGACCGGACCGAAGGCCCGTTGCACGTCGACGTCGTGCTGGACGAGGCGATCCTCCGAAAGGAGATCGGCGGCCGGGACGTCGCCGTTGAACAGCTCGACCGCCTGAAGACGCTCGCCCAGCGCCCGAACGTCGTCATCCGGGTGCTGCCGTACTCGGTGGGCGCGCACCCATCGCTGCACGGTTCCTTCACGCTGCTGGAGTTCCCGATCGAACGGGACCCCGGTGTGGTCTACCTGGAGGACCGGACTGGTGGTAGTTATCGGGATGATGGTGGCAACATCGACGAGTACACCGCAGTGGCTCGCCGGCTCATGGAGCTGGCGTTGCCCGAGCGGAAGTCGTTGTCGCTGATCGATTCCATCCGAAGGGAGCTGGCCTCATGAGCGAGTTGGGTGCTTGGCGGAAGTCATCCAGGTCCGCCGGTGCCGGCCAGTGCGTCGAGGTGGCCCGGACGACCGCAGTGGTTGGTGTGCGTGACTCGAAGGCCCCGCACGCGGGGCACTTGCAGGTCCCCAACGCGTCCTTCGTCGCCTTCCTCGACGCGGTCAAGCGCTAGGCGACGTCCGTGATCGATTCCCCCGAAAGGAGCTGGCACCATGAGCGAATCCTGGGCTTGGCGGAAGTCGTCGCGGTCCGCCGGTAACGGCCAGTGCGTCGAGGTCGCCCGGACGACCGCCGTGGTCGGTGTGCGTGACTCCAAGGCACCGCACGCGGGGCACCTGCGGGTTCCCGGCGCGTCCTTCACCGCCTTCCTGAACGCGGTCAAGCGCTAGACCGCGATTTCGGCGCACGAGGCAACCTCCCCGGTCCGCCGCTCCGTACCAAGCGGCGACCGAGGGAGGGCGAGTGGAACGCGATCGCGATTTCGGCGAGTTCGTGGCCGCCCGCGCGCTGGTGCTGCGGCGGACCGCGTACCTGCTGTGCGGCGACTGGCACCGGGCGGAGGACCTGGTGCAGACGGCGCTGGCCAAGCTGTACGTGGCGTGGCCGCGCGTGCGGCGTGACGGGTCGGTCGACGCGTACGCGCGGAAGGTCCTGGTGCGTGCCGCCATCGACGACTCCCGCCGCGGGTTCCGCCGGCGGGAGACCGTCGTCGCCGCACCGCCGGAGACCCCGACCCGCGGTGACGCGCCCGCCGACTTCGACGTGCGTGACGCGCTCGCCGCACTGCCACCGGGCCAGCGCGCCGTCGTGGTGCTCCGCTACTGGGAGGACCTGACCGTCGCCGAAACCGCCCGCCTCCTCGGTCGGACCGAAGGCACCGTGAAGAGCCAAGCGGCGAAGGGACTCGCCGCGCTTCGGCGGCTTCTCGGCCAACCCGTACTGGAGGAGCAGCTGTGACCGACATCAGGCAGGTCCTGGAAACGGCCTTCGACGGCGAACCACCGCTCCAACTCGACCTGGCCGCGGTGCGGCGTGCCGGTCGCCGCCGCGTGGCGTTGCGCCGGGCCGCCACCTCGGTGGCCGCGCTCGCCGCCGTCACCGCGGTGTGCGTGCCGGCGATGGTCGGCTCCAGCGGGACCACGGGCGTCGCGGTCGGGTCGGCCACCCTGTCGACCGACCCCCGCCCGCCCGTCGACACGCCACCGCGGAGCACCGCGCCGGTCGCGCCGCCACCCGACGTGCTCAAGCCGCCGAAGCCGCCGAAGGTGCCGACCGCGCAACGCGCCGCCGAGCTGACGGCGTTGCTCGCGTCGTCCGGTGCGCTGCCGGACGTGCCGGCGGAGGGGCTGCCGGACAACCCCGCCGGCGCGTGGGAGTTCTTCGTCAGCCAGGGCGGCTACAAGGCCGTGACGGCGTTGACGGGCGACCGCAAGGGGCAGGTGGTGATGGCGTTGAACGCGCAGGCGTTCACCTGCTCGATCGGCGACCGCACGCACACGAGCTGCACGATGCGCCAGGTCGCCGACCGGCCGGTCCTGGAGGTCGATTACCAGTACCTGGAAGGTCGCGCGCGGACGGTGATGGTCCAGGCGTCCGACGAGACCGTGTTCAGCGTGACCGCCGTGAACAGCGACCACATGGCCAACACGACCGGCCCGGAAGCGCCGCTCACGTTCGCGGAGCTGGCAAAGGTGGCGACGGTGCCGGGGGTGACGTTCTAACCTGTTCGGGTGGCCGAGGACCTGGTGGTGACGCGGACGCTGGTGGTGCCGGCGGCCGAGTTGGGCGAGCGCTTCTCCAGGTCCTCCGGTCCCGGCGGGCAGGGCGTGAACACGGCGGACAGCCGGGTCGAGCTGTCGTTCGACCTGGCCGGCTCGCCGTCCGTGCCGGGGTGGTTGCGCGAGCGGATGCTGGGCCGGCTCGCGCACCGGTTGGTCGGCGGGGTCCTCACCGTCACGGCGAGCGAGCACCGCGCCCAGCTCCAGAACCGCGCCGCGGCCCGCGAGCGGCTGGCCCGGCTGCTCCGCGAGGCCGCCGCCGCGCCACCGCCGGTGCGCCGGGCGACCAAGCCCACGAAGGGCTCGCAGGAACGCCGCATCGCCGCGAAGAAGCGCCGGGCCCAAACCAAGCAGGGCCGCCGCGGCGGCTGGGACTAGGGCCTGCCCTCGAAGAGGGGTGTGGGTCCCCGCGCCGGGGCGGGTCCTGGAGGCCGCCGCCGCCGCGAAACTTTCAGGGAGCCTGCCTGATAGATACGGGGCGGGCTATCTTTCAGGGAGCCTGCCTGAAAATTAGGGCCTGCCCGACCGCCGGCCGGTCCCCCGGGCCGGTCCGGGCCGCGCTCGGGCTCTGAGGACAGCTCCTAACCCAGCAGCGCGTCCAGCCCGGCCTTGAGGCGGTCCGCCGGGTAGCGGCGGTGGGTGATCAGGTTGGCGGCCAGCGGGCCGAGGAGGGCGTCCGCCGTGAACGCGGCGTCCAGGTCGGGCCGGAGCTGCCCGATCAGCACGGCCAGGTGCCGGTGGTACACCTCGTAAGCGCCGCCGAACCGGGCCAGCGGACCGGTGGTCTCCGCCATCAGCAGCAGGTCGAGCTGCGCGAGCGTGCGATCGGCGAGGCCGTGCAGGAACGCGCGGATGCGGTCGGCGGCGGGTGCTCCCGGGCCGAGTGGCGGCGGGCCGGTGAGGAACGCCTGCTGGAACTCGCGCTCCGACTCGTCGACGAGGGCGTGCGCCAGGCCGGACCGGTCGCCGAAGCGGCGGTAGAGCGTGCCGACGCCGACACCGGAGGCCGCCGCGACCTCGGCCATGCCGAGCCCTTCGATCCCCCGCTCGGCCACGATCTCCGCTGCCGCGGCGAGGATCTTCGCCCGGTTGCGGGCGGCGTCGGCCCGTTCGCTCACGGGCGTCACCCTAACCCGTAGACATCCGGAACCAGTTCCGCTTAGAGTGCATAACCGGAATTGATTCCGCTACTTGGGGGCGACATGGGACCACTCGACGGCAGGACCGCCCTGGTCACCGGCGGCAGCCGGGGCATCGGCGCGGCGATCGCGGACCGGCTCGCCCGTGACGGCGCGCGCGTCGCCATCACCTACCTCGGCTCCGCCGACCACGCACGGGCCGTGGCAGCCGCGGTGGGCGGCATCGCGGTCCGCGCCGACTCGGCAGACCCCGACGCCCTGCGTGCCGCCGTGGACCGGACCGTCGAGGCGTTCGGCGGGCTGGACATCGTGGTGAGCAACGCGGGCATCGCCGCGTACGGGCCGTTCGAGGACGTCACGGACGACGAACTCGACCACCTCATGGCCGTGCACGCGCGGGCGGCGTTCGTGCTCGCGCGAGCCGCGTCGCCGCACCTGCGGTCCGGCGGCCGGATCATCGCCATCGGCAGCAGCCTCGCCGAGCGGGTGCCCACGCCCGGGTGGGCGGCCTACGCGATGAGCAAGTCCGCGTTGATCGGCCTCACCAAGGGCCTCGCCCGCGACCTCGGTCCGCGCGGCATCACGGTCAACCTCGTCCAACCCGGCTCCACGGACACCGGGATGAACCCGGCGGACGGGCCGGACGCCGACGGCGAACGCGTGCACACCGCCCTGGGCCGGTACTGCGATCCCGCAGACGTGGCCGCGATGGTCGCGCACCTCGCGGGTGACGGCGGGCGCAACGTCACCGGCGCGTCGATCCTCGTCGACGCCGGGGTGGTGGCCTAGGTGCCGTGGCTGCTGCTGGTCGGGGCGGCGTTGCTGGAGGTGGTGTGGGCGACGGCGTTGGAGCGCTCCGAGGGGTTCACCCGGCTGTGGCCGTCGGTGGTCGGGGTCGTGGCGGCCGTGGTCAGCTTCACCCTGCTCACCACCGCCGTGCGCGACCTGCCGCTGGGCACCGCGTACGCCGTGTGGGTCGGGCTCGGCGCGGTCGGTGTCGTGGTGGTCGGGATCGTGGCGCTGGGCGAGAGCGCCGCCCCGGCGCGGTTGGTGTGCCTGGCGTTGATCGTGATCGGTGTGGTCGGGCTCAAGTTGCTCTGAACGGGTGAACTCGCGGCCGGGTGGGGGAGATCGCGTTGCTCGCGGCGCACGTGCTTACCGCGTAACGGTTCCCGCGCGAGTGGAGATGGTCACGATGATGGCCGACGGAGAGTTATCCCTCCTGCACCGGCTGAGGGCCGGTGACAGCGGCGCGCGGCGCGAGCTTTTCTCGCGCTGCCAGGGGAAGACCCGGGCGTACGTCCGCAACCGGGTCGACCGGCCCGAGGACGTGGACGACGTGGTGAGCGAGGTCGTCGTCCGGGCCCTGGAGGGGCTGCGCAACGGCCAGGACCCGCGTGACCTGGACGCGTGGCTCACCGGCATCGCCCGCAACGTGCTGAAGGCCCACTACACCGACCAGAGCCGCCGTTCCGACCGCGAGGTGCCTGACTCCGCCGTCGTGCCGGAGGAGGTCGAGGACCTGGTGTCCCGCGACCGGGTGCGTGCCGTGTTGTCGGACTCGCTGGCCGGGGTGCCGGCGGGTCTGCGGCCCGTGGTGGCGGCGCACATCCGGCTCACGCTGGGTTCCGACCACCTGGTCGTGGGCGCGGAACTCGCCGAGGCGTTGGGCGTGCGGCGCAGTCAGGCCGATCGCCAGTTGGACCGTGGTCGGCGTGCGGCGGGCAAAGCGATTGCCGCGTACGTGATGACGCGTGTGGGTCGGGAGAGGTGTGAAGTGCTGGCGGCGTTGACCGACCGGCCGTTCGACCCCAAGCAGCCGGACGTGGTGTTGGCACATGCCGAGATGTGCGCGGTGTGCGGGCAACGGCAGCGGGATGCGCGGGATTACGCGCGTTGGGCGCTCGGCCCCGGTCTGCTCGGGTTGCCGGACGAGGAGGACCGGCGCACCGCGCTGGGTTTCGCGGGTCGTGGCGGGGAGTCCCCTCGCGGCGGGTCGGGTGTGGTCGGTGCGGGTGCGGCGACCGCCGCCCCCCAGGGCGTGGGGCTGGATGCGCTCGCCGATCGCGCGGAGGCCGCTCCGCGTGGCGTTCTCGGGGCGGTCGGTGCGCGTCTGGCGGCCATGCCCGGCGTGGACGCCGTGACCCGGCTGACGCAGGAGAATCCCGCGTTGGTGCGCGTGGCGGCGGGCGCGGTGGGGCTCGTGGCGGCGGCGGTGATCGCCGTGTTGGCCACCGCGCCCGACCCGGTGCAGGTCGGCGCGTTGCCGCCGACATCCACGCCCACCGCGGCACCGCCCGCGCTCCCCGGCGGGACCACCGCCCCGTCGACTGCGGAGCCGCCGGACGTGGCGCCGGTCGTCGCCACGCTCACGCCCCCTCCCACCGCCACCGCTCCACCCCGGACCACGCCACCGACCACCCCACCTGCTGTGGCCCCGCAGGCCGCGGCCACACCGCAGCCGGCCTCGCCTCCCCCGGTCCCGCCGACTCCGGAACCGACTCCGGAAGCGACTCCGGAACCAACCACCCCGGCTCCGCCACCGGCCGCGAAGTGGGCCTACGCCCGCGTCGAACCGGCGGACTCGGCGGTCGGCGTCGAGACCGACCTGATCGGCACCTGGCAGTGGGGCACGCCGCGGCCGATCCGGGTCACCCGGCAGGACACCGGCGTGTACCGGCTGCGGCTGCCGGGTCAGGCGTCCGGCACGGCCGTCGCGCACGCCACCCCCACGTTCCACCAGCCGCCGCAGCCGGTCGGCTGCGTGGTGCGGGACAACGGGCCCGTGGGTGAGGACCAGGTGGTCCTGGTCGCGTGCGCCAACGACGGCACGCCCGTCAACACCCGGTTCACCCTGCTGCTCGCCGAACCGTCCGGCCGGACCACCGTGATCGGTCCGGACGCGCCGGTGCGCCGGGTCGGTCCCGGTCGGTACGAGGCGGACCTCGCGGTCGGCACGGGCCGGGGCTACGTGCAGGTCACCCCGTACGGGCCGGGCGATGCCCGTTGCCGGTCGGAGGGCGTCACGGGTGCGGTGCTGCACGTCCAGTGCACCGCCGACACCCGGTGGGCGGCCGGCTACACCGAGGGCGGTCCGCCCGCCGGCACGGTCGGCGCGTACGCCCAGACCACGGGCGTGGCGCCCGACCTGCGGATCGACCCGGGGCGGTCGTTCAACAGCACGGGCGGGGCGTTCGCGCTCAACCGGCTCGGGCTCGGGCAGTACCGCGTGCTCGTCAAGGGTGTCGGGACGCGGGGTGGTGCGGTGTTGTCCGGCGCGACCGGGGCCGGGCACTGCTACACGGCCAACTGGAACGCGTTCGCGTACCCGGTGAACGAGGTGTGGGTGGACGTGCAGTGCCTGGACGACGCCGGTCGGCCCGCCGACCTCCAGTTCGGCGTCGCGGCGTACCGCCCACCGCTGCTGGAGTCCGAAGCCCTCGGCCCGCTCCAGCCCGCCGACCCCGGTCCGGCCCGGCCGGGTTGGGGCTATGCGCAGGTCTACCAGTACGGGTACGCGTTGGGCGTGCCGGTGCAGGTGCACCCGAACCACCAGTGGTCGACGTGGAGCGGTCACCTGCCCGGTAACGACGCGTGGTGGGCGCGGAAGGCGTCGGTGTTGCGGACCGGGGTGGGCGAGTACGCGGTGCGGATGCCGGGTTTGGGGGTGGTGGGCGCGGTCGCGCATGTCACGGCGATCTCGCAGGTGGCTGATGTGTGCGTGGTGCGGGATCAAGCGGTGGACGGCCCGGACGGTGTGGTCGGGGTGAACTGCTACGGGCCGGCCGGGGTGGGGAAGGACTTGCCGTTCCACGTGTACCTGGGGACGGGGCCGGCGGTGACGTCGTCGTCGGAGGGGGTGACGCGGTTGGGCGTCGGGGAGTACGAGGTCGTGGTGCCTGGTGGCGCGGCGGGTTTCGTCCAGGTGACGCCGGTCGGTGGGTTCGCGCGTTGCCGTGGGGGCGGCACGGCGGAGGCTGACGGCGTGCGGTTGCGGGTGTCGTGTGACCGGGACACCGCGTGGCAGGCGAGTCATGTCGTGGGGACCGGTTTGTCCGGGGACGGCACACCGGCCGGGTACGCGACCGTCACCGCGGCTGGGGGGTTGGATCGGGTGTTCAGCAGCAATGGGGAGACGCCGGTTGTCACGCACGAGGTGACCGGGCGGTACACGATCACCTACTCGACGTTGGGCAACCGCATCGTCTGGCCGACGGCGTCGGTCCAGGTGACGACGACGGGTTCCGAGCCGCGCACGTGCCGGGCGGCAAGCCTGAACGCCTACTCAACCCCGGGCGCCGTGCGGCTGGACGTGTGGTGCCACGACCCAGCGGGCCGCCCAGCGGACGCCGCGTTCGCCTTCACCCTCCTCCGCCCTCCGGACCGCTGACCCCGGGCGGGGCGGAAACTTTCAGGGAGCCTGCCTGATAGATCTGGTGCACGAAACTTTCAGGGAGCCTGCCTGATAGATACAGGGGTGGCTAACTTTCAGGAAGCCTGCCTGAAAATTAGCTCTCAACTGCACGGCGGCCCGCGGCCCGCGGCGGCTGGCCCGCAGCGGTCAACGGGCGAGCGGGCGACGGGCGAGCGGGTCAGCGGCGGCTCGGTGGTCGGCGGGCTGCGGGCGAGCGGGTGGCGGGCCGCGAGCGGGTGGCGGTCGGGCCGAACCCAGGTCGGACCCGTGTCGAGCCGGGTCCGGCCTGGGCCCCGCGCCCGCGTCGACTCGGGTCGGCCCCGCGTCGATCCGCGTCGACCCGGGCTCCCCCCGCGGCTAGCGGTCGGTTCCACCGTCCGGGCGGTAGGTGGGGTCGGGGTGGGAGCGTTGGTCGTTGCGCCCGGGGTTCATGGCGGGCCATGGGGAACTCGGCACCTGTGCGTCGCGTCCCGCCTGGACCACCATCGAACCGCCGGACGCCACGGCGTGCTGGCGTACGGTCGGCTCATGGGCGGTGGGCTGGTCCAGG
Source organism: Saccharothrix obliqua (assembly GCF_019375475.1). GTDB lineage: Bacteria > Actinomycetota > Actinomycetes > Mycobacteriales > Pseudonocardiaceae > Actinosynnema > Actinosynnema obliqua. Next base: position 187,881 of record NZ_JAHXGQ010000001.1, read on the forward strand.
TCAAGGTCCAACGCGTGGGCGTCACCGTTCGGGATCCACAGCCAGCCGTGTCCCTGAAAAGTTTTCTCAGCCACTTCCACCCGGCGGAAATCTCCGGGGCGGAGTGTGGTGTGCCCGGCGCGGACCAGGGTGGTGTAGACGATTTCCGACAGCACCACCACCAGGTCCGCGTCCGGGAATTGTTCCAGCGCTGCGTGCGCGGGCGCGCTGTTGAGCAGACGTGAGACCAACACGGAATCCTGACCGGGGAATCCGTTCGCGCCGTCCACCACCGCGCCGTGGTGGACGGCGAGTCGCATACGCGCCCGCGCCTCGGGCACGCGGTACCTGTTCGCGTAGGTGAGTTCCGCGTTCAGCGCGCGCACGTAGGAATCCACGACGAGGTGTTCCGGGCTGTCCGGTGGGAGGACGGCCCATTCCTCGTCGCCCTTCGCCTGGCGTTGCCACGTCGACCGGTCCAGTCCGGCCGCCTCGCCCGCCCGGTCCAGGCACCGGACGAGCAGTTCCTGCAACTCGCGCTGGAGCTGGTCGTCCGCCGCGCCGTAACGCCGCAGGTCGCAGCACACCAGCAGGCTGCGTCGGAAGGTGGCTGGGCTCATCGGCATCGCCCTTTCGACGTGGTGCGGTTCGGCGACCGGGTCGGCCGCCGAGGGGTGCGGAGCCACTGTGTAGTACCGCACCGGGGGCGAATACCGCAGAATTGCGGACTAGACCTAGATGCCGGCGAACTTCCGCAGGCCCGCCAGGTCCGGCACCAGCACGTCCCGGCGCAGGTGGCTCACCACCACGCCGGCCTTCCGCAGGTCGCTGAACGCCTTCTCCGCCGTGCGGGGCTTCATCCCGGCGATGGAGGCGAGTTCGACCTTGGTCAGCGGAATTCCGAGCGTCCAGCCCGTGGCCTCTTCCCGGCCATAGGTCTGCACCAATTCTGCGAGCACTCTGGCCACCCGTTCGGCAGCCGGGTGGGACAGGAAATCGCGGCGGCGCTGGTTGGCCCAGCGCAGCCGGTCGTTGATCATCCCGATCAATTCCACGAACACGTCGTTGCGCCGGTGCAGGAAGCTCATCAGCTCACCGCTGGTGATCAGCTTCGCCACCACGTCGCCACACGTCACGACCGTGGCCGAGCGTGGTTTCTGGTCCAGCGCCGCCATCTCGCCCACCAGGTCGCCCGCGACCCGGATCGCGAGCAGGGCCGTGTCGCCCGTCTCGTCGGTGGTCTGCACCTTCACCACGCCGTCGAGCAGCAGAAGGACATGAGTGTCCTTCGCGTCCTGCTCGATGACCTCCCGGTCGGCCGTGTACCGCACGACCGTGCCGATGTTCAGCAGCTCTTGTCGGGTGTTGTCGCGGAGGCGACCCAGCAGGCTGTTGCTGGGCCACCCTGGATCCGGTGTCATCGTGGTCGGCATGGGCAGCATGTGGATCCTGTTACTGTCGTGACCGGCGGGAACTCAATTTCGAGCCGACCCGCGTCGGGCGGCAAGTGATGGTCTCCCCGAACGTGCTGCGGACAGTACACCCGAATGGGCGTAACTGACGCGGTCTGGTAGGGCGTTTTGCGGGTGGACCTCCTATTCAAGATCACGTGCTAATGCACGCGCAATACCGGAGCGAATGGAATTGTGCTGCTCTCGCGCGGTGGGACGGTCGTCACGCCGGGAACAACCCGTCCGATCCGGGACCTTGGACCTGTTGAGGGGTCCCGAAGGACCCGATGTCGTACCGGAACCACCCGAGGAGACGTACGTGAGCGCCCTGTTCAGTCCGCTGACCCTCCGATCGGTCACGCTCCCGAACCGGATCGCCGTGAGCCCGATGTGCCAGTACTCCGCCAGTGGCGGGCTGCCCGACGAGTGGCACCTCGTCCACCTGGGTTCGCGTGCGGTGGGTGGCGCGGGGCTGGTCCTGTCGGAGGCGACCGCCGTGTCACCGGAGGGGCGCATCTCGCCGGACGACACCGGCCTGTGGAGTGACGAGCACGTGGCGGCGTGGCGCCCGATCACGGCGTTCATCCGCGCGCAGGGGTCGGTGCCGGGCGTGCAGCTCGGTCACGCGGGTCGCAAGGCGTCGACGTTCGCACCGCTGACCGGACGCAGCGGCGGCGTGCCGGACGAGGAGGGCGGCTGGCAGCCGGTCGCGCCGAGCGCCGTGCCGTTCAGCGAGACGTTCCGGACGCCGGTCGAGCTGGACGAGGCGGGTATCGCGAAGGTGGTCGCCGACTACGCCGCGGCGGCGCGCCTGGCCGTCGAGGCGGGTTTCCAGGTGGTCGAGGTCCACGCCGCCCACGGCTACCTGCTGCACCAGTTCCTCTCGCCGCTGAGCAACCGGCGCACCGACCGGTACGGCGGGTCGCTGGAGAACCGGACCAGGCTGACCCGCGAGGTCACGGCCGCGGTGCGCGAGGCGGTCGGCGACGACGTGCCGGTGCTCGTCCGGATCTCGGCAACCGACTGGGTCGAGGGCGGCTGGGCGGAGGAGGACAGCGTCGTGCTGGCGCGCGAGGTCGCCGCCCTGGGTGCGGACCTGGTCGACGTGTCGACCGGCGGCAACGTGCTCAAGGCCGACATCCCGGTCGGGCCCGGCTACCAGGTGCGGTTCGCCGAGACCGTGCGCGCGAAGGCGGAGGTGCCCGTCGGCGCCGTCGGCATGATCACCGAAGCCCGGCAGGCGGAGCGCGTCGTCGCCGATGGCTCGGCCGACCTGGTGCTGCTCGGGCGGGAGCTGCTGCGCGACCCGTACTGGCCGTTGCACGCGGCCAAGGAGCTGGGCGCGCAGGCAGCACCGCCGAAGCAGTACGCCAGGGCGTTCTAGGGGCCGCTTCAAAGGTCGGGCTGCCGGTGCGGAACCGGCAGCCCGACCTCGTCAGCGGTGTTCGTCAGCGACGGTAGTCGTCGTAATCGTCATCCGACGGGTCGTCGTAGCGATCATCGCTACGACGTGTGCTGTCGGCCTCGCCGGACAGCTCGCGTTGCAAGGCCTCAAAGTCGGTGTTGTGCGAGCTGTACTTCAGCTCCCGCGCCACCTTCGTCTGCTTGGCCTTCGCACGGCCGCGCCCCATGGCTCGACCCCCTCGCACAGGGACGGGGGCGGCCGGGGGAACGGCGGCCCCACTCGTCTCGACAACTAGTTCCTGGTAACTACCGTACCGTGTCGAAGGGGTTCCTCGCGACGCGGTAGGCGTGACACGTGCCGCCAATCTTGCCCGTGGGAGGATGCGCGGGTGCCTCGACCGTTCGTCGCCTACCTCAGGGTGTACGAACCGCTGTCGGCTCTTGACGCACCGTTGGCCCACCAGGTGCGAAAAGCCCTGGATGCCGGGGTGTTGAGCCGAGCGGACGCCGGAACCCGCGAACGGGAGCTGTGGTTGCGATCACAGTTGGCCCGGCCACGTCGCCTGCTGCCCGGGGAGCGTTCGGACGGGACGGTGGCGCCCGACGCCCCGTTCGACGTCCTGACCCTCAGCCCGGCCGAAGTGCCGGGGGAGGTCGGTCCGGCGCCGTTGGTCTGCCCGTTGGACGTGCGGCCCAGGTCGGCGGCGGCGCTGGTGGGGTTCCTGGCCACCTCCACCGTCCCGTTGCAGGACGCCGCCCTGTCCGTGCGGCCGGAGGCGGTCAAGTCCAGGGCGGCGGCGGTGATGGCCGAGCTGACCGGCGGGGCGGTGCACGTGATCTCCACTACGTGGACCGTTCCGCTGCCCTGGTTCGCGTTGTTCGACCCCGAGGCGCGCCACATCGTGCTGGCCCCGCGCGACGACCCGGAGCGCCAGGTGTCGTGGCGTGCGTCCATGTCGGACGCCCGTCGTCGGGCCGCCCGTGCGCGCAAGGTCGTGGCCACGGCCCTGGGTGACGACGGGCCGGCGAAGGTGCTGGCCGACACGGCGCGCTGGCTGGACCACTTCGCGCCGGACTCGGCGGTCGAACTCGACTACGGCGGCCTGGTGCAGCTGATCGACGACAACGACCTGCTGGAAGACACCTCGGCGCAGGACGTGAACGCCATCGTGGACGCCTTGGAGGCGGGTGACGCGGAGGAAGTGGCCCTCCGCTACGAGCAACTGCGGGACTTCTGGTCCGAGCTGGCGCGCCGGGAACGCCACGGCTGACCGCCCGCCCCGCTGATCGGCAGCCCCGGGGCTCCTCTGGCGCGCTCATGTGCCGCGCCTCTCTGTCTCGCGCGCTGAGCGCTCTCCGCCGCGCCCACGGCGGTTCTGTGGCGTCTCCGGGTGGTTCCTGTCGGCAGGGGGGCGGGCCGCGCTGAGGTGTGGGGCGGCCAGTGGCGAGGGCGGGCGGCGGCGGGCGCGGGCCGCGGCGAAGCGGGGCAGGGGCGGGCGAGGCTTCCGCGGGGTGACCGCCGCCACCCGCGGGGCCGAGTGGCGGGGGCGGAAAAGAAGTTCAAAAGTTTTTTCGGCCGGGCGTGTCGCGGCAAGGGGGAGCGCCGGGGCGGGGCGAGGGCGCTGGGAAGGGGCGAGGGCGCTGGGAAGGGGCGAGGGCGCTGGGAAGGGGCGAGGGCGCTGGGAAGGGGCGAGGGCGCTGGGAAGGGGCGAGGGCGCTGGGAAGGGCGAGGCGCTGGGGCGGGATGCCGAGAGAGGGAGCCAGCAAGGAGCGCCGGGGTGCCCTGCGAGGGAGCGCCGGGGGGTGCCGGGTGAGAGGACGCGGTGGGAGGACGCGGTGGGAGGACGCGGCGGGGACGCGGCGGGGGCGCGACGGGGGCGCGGTGAGAGGACGCGGTGGGAGGGCGCGGCGAAGCGGGGTGGGCAAGCGGGGCGGCGGGGCCGGGTGGGGGTGGAAGGGCGGGGGTGTGATTCGGGGCGGGACGGGGTGGGTGTTGTGGGGAATGGGGTGGTGGTGGATTTGTGGCATTGCCGAGGGGGTGGGTTCGGGGGTGCGGCTTTGTGGGGAATGGGGGAGTTATGGCTTCCGGGGGTGGATGGGGGTTGGGTGGAAACGGGATAGGAGGAATCTGGCTGTTGCGGCGGAGAGGGCGGCCAGTAATAGGGCTGCGGGCCAGCCCGCGGTGGTGGCCAGCCAGCCTGCCAAGGGTGGGGTGATGGTGGCTGCCAGGTAGTTGGCCGTGTTCTGCATGCCCAGCGCCGTGCCGCTGCGGCCCGGTGGGGCTAGTTCGGCGGTGGCGGTCAGGGCCAGGCCGTTCCAGGACAGGGCCAGGGCCGTGGTGGGTATCAGGGCTGCGGCCAGGATCGGGGGTGGGGCCTGGGTCAGGGTTGCGCACAGGGTGAAGGCCGCGGCGGTTGTCGCGGCCATGGTTTTGAGCGGGCCCAGGCGGTTGCCGGTTCGGTCGGACCAGGCGCCGGCCCCGAGTCTGCCCAGGCCGCCCAGGACCTGGGCTGCGGCCAGGAGGGTTGCCGCTGTTCCCGCGGCCAGGCCGCGGTGGTTGTGGAGCAGTTCGACCATCAGGGTTGCCGCGGTGAACTGGGGCACGACCAGGAAGGCGCCTGCCGTGCTCAGGCGGAGCAGGGCCGGGTTGGTGAGGAGGCGGGGCTGGTTGGTGGACGGCTTGCCGCGGTGGGAGAGCGGGCTGTGCTGGGAGAGCGCGCTGTGCTGGGAGAGCGGACTGCGGTGGGAGGCGGGTCGGCGGGAGAGGGGATTGCGGCGGGGAAGGCGGCGGCGGGGGAGGAGTCGGCGGGAGAGGGGATTGCGGTTGGTGGAGGGCTTGCCGCGGGTCGTGGCGGAGCTGCGGGTGGTGGGGTTGGCGGTAGAGGGGCCGGCGGGACTGGGGTTGGTGGGGCCGGGGTTGGTGGGACCGGGGTCGGTGGTGGACGGTGGGTCGCGGACCAGGGTGGCGATTGCCGTGGCGGTGAAGGCTGTGCAGCCGGCCAGCGCCAGGAACGACGTGGGCACGCCCGCTCCTGCCGCCACGGCGGGCAGCAACGCGGCCGTCAGCGCCGCGCCCAACGGGGTCGCGGTCTGGCGGATGCCCATGGCCAGACCCCGGCGGTCGGCGGGGAACCACGTCATCACGGCCCGGCCGCTCGCCGCGTTGACGCTCGCCCCGAACAAACCCACCCCGACCAGGGCCAACCCGGCCACCACCGGACCGTCCAGGGCCGCCAACGCCAGGCACGCCGCCGCGCCCACCCCGCCGATCGTCATGACCACGCGTTCGCCACGCCGATCGGCCGCCACGCCCCACAGCACCAGCGTCAGCACGGTGCCCAGGTTCACCGCGCCCAGCAGGAGGCCGACCTCGGTCAGGGTCAGGTCGAAGTGCTCGCGCAACTGGGGCGTGATCGCGGGCAGGCCGAGGAACACCGCCGCGTTCGTCCCCTGCGCCAACGCACCCACGGCGAGCACGACCCAGCGGTACCCCATGCCCGCACGCTAGGGCTACCGCTCAGGATGCGGGAGGGTCATCCCATCTTCTGGTACGTCCAGGGCTGATCACCTCCGTTCCGGTTCACCCCGACACGGATCATTGTCGAACATGAGTTCGAGTGGGAGCAAGATCACGATCGGGTGAGAGGTGAGAGGTGAGAGGCGACGGGGGACTCAGTCCGCCGGACGAGCGGGGTTCGCGGGCCACCCGCGCTCCGCCGCCAGCAACTCGTCCACCGACGCGCTGCCGCTCTGGTACCGCCCGGCGATCTCCGCGTTCAGCCGGTCCACCACGACCTGCACCTCACGCCGCCGCCCGGAGACCGAAGCCTCCTCGTTCACGAACGTCCGCAGCGCCAACTCCAGCTTGTCGTCCGACAACGCGCTCACGTCCGACAGGTCGACGTCCGACACCAACGCCTCGACGTGCCGCCGGTGCGCCTCGGCCCGCGAAGGCTCCTGCGTCTGGTACCGCCCCAACCCGGTCGCCGGCCCCACGGCGTTGGACGCCAGGATCGTCGCCAACTGGTCCACCACCGCCGAACCGCCGTCGGTCCGCCGCGCCTGCTCCGCCCGCACGATGTCGATCCGCGCGTGCAGCAGCCGCCGCAGGTACGACAGGTCGGTCTCCTCCTGGGCGGCCTCGTCGCGCAGCGCGCGCACTTCGGCGAGCGGGAGCCGCTCGATCCCCTCGGTGTAGTCGGGGGCGAGCACCCGGTCGATGCGGCGGCGCCCGCCAGGACGCACCTCGATCACGTACTCATCCTGAGGTAGTTCCTGCCCACCCGCCAACACATACCTGCTTCCAAAGTTGTCTCAAACCCGTACCGGACCGCGCACACCGAGCAGCTCCCTCGCCTCCGCGGGCGTCAGCGGGGGCCGCTGGGCGATCTTCGCCAGCCCCGCGGCCCGCGCCACGAGCTGCGCGTTGTCCCGCACCGGCTGCCCCTTGGCGTAGCTGAGCGTGTCCTCCATGCCCACCCGCAGGTGCCCACCCGCGCTCAACGACGCCAGCAGCACCGGCAACGTGGTCCGCCCGATCCCCGTCGCGGAGAACGAGGCGCCCTCCGGCAGCAGCCGCAACGCGGCCACCAACGTCTCCACGTCACCCGGCATCCCGCCGGGCACGCCCATCACCAGGTCCACGTGCACCTTCCCGCCGGCCGGCAACCCGTGCCGGTCGAGCAGCCTGCGCAACGTCGCGAGCTGCCCGATGTCGAAGATCTCGTACTCCGGCACGATCCCGCGTTCCTGCATCGCCTTGTGCAACGAGACGATGAACTCCCACCGGTTCATGAACACGTCGTCGCCGAAGTTGACCGTCCCCATCGTGCAGGACGCCGAGTCGGGCAACGCGTCGAGCACCCGCAGCCGGTCGGCCTCGGGGTCGGTCACCGCACCGCCGGTGGACAGCTGCACGACCAGGTCGGTGCGCTCGCGCAACGCCTGCACGGTGTCGCGCAACCGCCCGAGGTCGAGCGTCGGCCGGGTGTCCGCGCCCCGGATGTGGACGTGGACCATCGCCGCGCCGACCCGCTCGCACGACTCGGCGGTGGCGACCAGCTCGTCGAGGGTCACCGGGAGCTGGGGCACGTCGGCCTTCGCGTGCTCGGCCCCGGTGGGGGCGACGGTCAGCAGCGTGCCGTGGGAACCGGGTCGCGACATGCCGTGATCCTGGCACAACCGGGCGCTACCGCCCCAGGTTGCGGGCCGCCTCCCGGCCGAGCCCCGGCGTGTCCGGCGGCACCGAGTCGGGGTCGACGGACGCCTGCACGACGCGGTCCTCCGCGCCCACCAGCAGCTCCTCCTCCACCGGCACGGACCGCTTGACCAGCGCCAACGCCACCGTGCCCAGCTCGTGGTGCAGCGCGACGGACCCGACCCGCCCGACCACGCGGTCACCCGAGCGCACCGGGTCGCCGGTCTCCGGCCGCACCTCGCGCGTCCCGTCCAGGTGCAGCAGCAGCATCCGCCGCGGCGGCCGGCCGACGTTCTGCACCTTGGAAACCGTCTCCTGACCCCGGTAGCAGCCCTTGTCCAGGTGCACGGCGGAGCCGATCCAGTTCACCTCGTGCGGGATGGTCCGCTCGTCGGTGTCGACGCCCAGCCGGGGCCGCAACGCCTCCACGCGCAACGCCTCGAACGCCCAGCTCCCCGCCGGTCGCGCGCCGGCGCCGGTGAGCCGACCCCACCAGTCGGCGAGCGCGCCACGCGGTACCACGAGGTCCGCGGCGTCCTGACCGGGCCACGGCATCCGCCGCACGAACCCGCCGCCGGGCAGCCCGGCGACGCCCAGCACGTCCGGCACCGGCACGCCCGCCGCCGCGAGCGCGGCCGGCAGCTCCGGCCCGACCGCGGTGAGCACGGCGTACTCGTCCGTCACGTCCCGCGGCTCGACCTTGGACCAGAACACCATCTTGGTCAGGTACGACAGCAGCGGACCGGCGGTCGACGCCTCCGTGTCCAGGTAGACCACACCACCGATGTTCGCCACGACGGCGTGGTGCTCCACGCGCCCCTGCACGTCCAGGACCAGCATCTCGCTGCCCCGGTCCTCGCCGAGCGCCTCGAAGTGCTGGCTGGTCAGCGAGTGCAGCCAGGTCAACCGGTCCTCGCCGGTCACGGCCAGGACTGCCCGGTGGGACCGGTCGAACACCGCGACCGACCGGGCCGCGGCGCGTTGCTCGGCGAACGGGTCGCCGAAGTGCCAGGGCACGCCCTGGTCGGGCGAGTCCTCGAACGGCGCGACGGCGCCCGGCGCGGACAGCAGCGGTGAGGTCACGGGATCTCCTTCAAGCAGTCGCGGCACGTGCCCGACAGCGCGAGGTGGCTGGCATCCAGTTCGAACCCGTGCCCGGCCCGGAGTGTTCCGGACAGCGGGTCGAGCAGCTCGCACGGCACCTGCTCCAGCCGCCCGCAGCGGTGGCACACCAGGTGGACGTGCTCGTGCGCGCGCACCGAGTAGCTGGGCGCGCCGTGCCCGAGGTGGGTGTGGCGGACCATGCCCAGGCGGTCGAGCAGGTCCAGCGTCCGGTAGACGGTCGTGATGTTGACGGTGGGCGCGGTGCGCTGCACCCGGCGGCAGACCTGCTCCGGTGTGGCGTGCTCCAGTTCGCGCACCGCGTCGAGCACGAGCTGGCGCTGTGGCGTCATCCTCATGCCGCGGTCGTGCAACGTCTTGCGCAGGGCCTTCCGGCCGCTTGCGGTGTCCACGTTCCCGATGGTAGAGGGTGGGTAGTCTCCCGGTATGCGCGTGCTCGCCCTGCTGGACGGAACACCGGTCGACCCGGAGGCCCCGCGGATCCGCGTGGACGACCTCGGCCTGGTGCGTGGTGACGGCGTCTTCGAGACCGTCCTCGTCGTGGCGGGCGAACCGCGTGAGCTGGGCCCGCACCTGGACCGCCTGGCCCGCTCGGCGGCCATGCTGGACCTGCCCGCGCCGGACCGCGCCGCGTTCGAGCGCGCCGCGGCCGCGGTGCTGCGCGAGTGGGCGGGCGGTCGGGAGATGGCCCTCAAGCTGGTCCTCACCCGGGGCGTGGAGGGTGGTGACGGCACGCCCACCGGGTTCGCGCTGGGCGTGGAGGTCACGCCGAAGGTGTTCGCGCAACGCGCCGACGGGCTGGCCGCCGTGACCCTGGAGCGGGGCATCGAGCCGGGGCTCGCCGAGCGCGCGCCGTGGCTGCTGCTGGGCGCGAAGACGTTGTCCTACGCGGTCAACATGGCGGCGCTGCGGGAGGCGGAGAAGCGCGGCGCGAACGAGGTGGTGTTCACGGCGGCGGACGGCTCCGTGCTGGAAGGCCCCACGTCGACCGTGGTCGTGGTGCGCGGCCGGGAACTGGTCACCCCGCCCGCCGCGCTGGGCATCCTGCCCGGCACGACGCAGGCCGCGTTGTTCCGCGCCGCCGCGCGCGCGGGCTGGGCGGTCCGGGTCGGGCCGGTCGCGGTGGACGAGCTGTACGACGCGGACGGCGTGCTGCTCACGTCGAGCGTCCGCAAGATCACCCGCGTGCACACGCTGGACGGCAAGACGCTGCCCGACTCCACCGACGTGCACCGCGAGCTGACCGACCTCTACGAGTCGGAATACTGACGAGGGGCGCGGCCCCCGCGGGGGGACCGCGCCCGTCGGGGTTACTTCAGCCCGTTGTCGACGGCACTCATCAGCGTGCCGGTGTCACCGGACATCTCCCAGATCATCGCGCCGAGCAGGCCGCGCTGCTTCATCCACGCGGTCTTCTTCTGGATCGACCACGTGTCGTCGAACGTCCACCACTGCCCGCCGTTGCCGGTGAAGCAGGACGTCGCGACGGCCGGTTCGTCGTGGTACACGGTGCAGTTGGGCACGCTCGCCAGCAGGTTGGAGTACCCGCGGGTGCCCGCCTCCTCCTGGAACTGGCCGGGCGCCGCACCGGTCGCCGACTGCCACTCGCCCTTCTTCCCGCCGTCCTGGACGCCCTGCCAGCCGCGGCCGTAGAACGCGAGGCCCACCGTGATCTTGCGCGGGCTCACCCCCGCTTCCAGGTAGGCGTTGACGGTGTCCTCGACGCTGAAGTGGAACGAGTACGGGTCGTCCGCGTCCTTGTACAGGTTGCCCTGGTGGCCGGTCCGGTTCGGCTCCCACGAGTTGTCGCTGCCCGAGCCGTGGAAGTCGTAGCCCTGGACGTTGAAGATGTCCATGGACTTCGCGACCCGGCCCAGCTCCCACCCGGCGTCGATCTTGGCCCGGTCGGCGGGCGTGAAGGCGGTGAGCTGGTAGCGCTTGCCCGTGGTCTTGGTCAGCTCGTCCATCTGCTTGCGGAACTCCTCGATGAGGAGGGTGTTGTTCCGCTTGTCGTCCGGGCTGATGTGGTTGCCGGGGTGGCCCTCCGCGCCCGGCCACTCCCAGTCGAGGTCGACGCCGTCGAAGATGCCCGCCGCCGTGCCGGGACCGCCCGCCGCGTTGTACGTCGGCAGGTTGCCCTTCAGGTAGATGTCGAGGCAGGACGCCACGAACTTCTTGCGCGCCGCGTCGGTGGCCGACACGTCGGAGAAATACTTGGAGTACGTCCAGCCGCCCAGCGAGATCAGGATCTTCAGGTGCGGGTGCTTCGCCTTGAGCTTCTTGAGCTGGTTGAAGTTGCCGCGCAGCGGCTCCCAGCCGGTGTCGCCGACGCCGTCCACGGACTGCGCCGCGCTGAACGGCCGGCTGTAGTCGGCTTCCGCGTCGCCCGCGCCGTCGCCCTGGTTCGGGTCCTGCGGGTTGGACGAGGTGCCCTTGGTGACGCCCTGGAGGCACGTCAGGTTCTTCGGGTCGATGTTGCCGAACGCGTAGTTGATGTGCGTCAGCTTCGCGGCGGCACCGTTGGTGTCCAGGTTCTTCACGTAGAACTGGCGGCCGTAGATGCCCCACTGGACGAAGTAGCCGACCTTCGCGGCACCGGCCACGATGTCCGAAGTGGTCACCTTGACGGCGCTGCTCAGCCCGGACTCGTTGTCGTAGACGTCCCGCGCCTTCACCTGGAACGTGTACTCGGTGGACGGCGACAGGCCGTCGACCTTCGCCGTGGTCCCGATGACCGTGGCGACGACCGTGGCGCCCTGGTACACGTCGTAGTTCGCGACCTTGTTGTTGTCGGTCGACGCGTCCCACGCGAGCGTCACGCTGCCCGCGTCCTTGCCGGTGCTGCGCAGGTTGCCCGGCGTGGTCGGGGCCTGGGTGTCATCGGCCGGGTTGTTCGTGGTGACGCTGACGGCGTTGCTCGCCTGCGACACGTTGCCCTTGGTGTCCTTGGCCTTCACGGTGAAGGAGTAGGCGGTGTTGGGCGTGAGGCCGGTGACTGTGGCACTGGTGCCGGTGACCGTGGTGGCCAGCGCGGTTCCGTTGTAGACGTCGTAGTTCGCGACCGGCAGCGAGCCGGCGGAGGACGCGTTCCACTGGAGCGACACGGTCTTGGTCGTCTTCACCGGCGAGCGCAGGTCGCCCGGCGCGGTCGGCGGGACGTCCGCCGAGCCGTCGCAGTTGGAGTTGTTGATCCGGCAGGTCACCGGTTCCACCGCGCGGCTGAGGGAGAACGTCGGGCTGTACGGCTCGGTCGTCCGCCGCGCGCCCACGGACTTGTTGTAGTGCACCGGGGTCAGCGTGACCGCGTTGCCGGTCTGCGTGACGGTGCCGTTGTTCGCGTTGCTCGCGGTGACGCCGTCGGGCAGCGTGAAGGTGATCGACCAGTCGGACAACGTGGTGTCGGTGTTGTTGGCCACGATGAACTTGCCCGTGTTGCCGGCCAGGCTGAAGTCCGCGGTGACCGGTGCGGCCGGCGGCGGCTCCTCACCCGTGCCGTCGCAGTTGCGGCCGTTGAGCGTGCACGACGTCGGGTCGACCGCCGAGCTGAGCGTGAACGACGGGCTGAACGGCTCGGTGCTGCGGCCCGCCTGGATGGTGTTGATGTAGTACAGGGGTGTGAGCGTCACCTTGGTGCCGCTCTGGGTGGTGGTGGCGTTCTGCACGCCGCTGACCGTCACGCCGGCGGGCAGGTCGAACTTGATCGACCAGCCGGTGACGGAGGCCGATGTCGGGTTGTTGACCACGAACTTCGCCGTGGTGCCGGTTCTGGTGAACGTCGCGGTCAGGCCGGCAGCGGCGGATGCCGGTGCGGCGAGGGCGGCGGTGGCGGCTAGGAATGCCACCAGCGCGATGGCTAGTCGGCGCATGAGGGTTGTGCCTCTCGATTGACAGGGACAGTCGAGAACCACGGCGGCCAGGTCTGAACGTAGGTCGTCACCACCCGATTGACAATGGGTCTAGACCAATTGCGTCCGTTCAGCCGTGCGGGCGGAAGCGGACCCGGGTGCCCGGCCGCGCCTGGCCGAGCGCGGGCAGCGCGTCCGGCGGCACGACGCCGACCACCGGGTAGCCGCCGGTCGTCGGGTGGTCGGCCAGGAACACCACAGGTCGACCGGCCGCGGGCACCTGCACGGCACCGGTCACCAGACCCTCGCTGGGCAGCTCGCACCCCTGGCGCGCGGCCGTCCGGAGCAACGCCGTGCCGCGGAGGCGGACACCCACGCGGTTGCTCCGTTCGGACACCTCCCACCGGCCCGCGCGCAACTGCGCGACCGCGTCGTCGAACCAGTCGTCGCGGGGACCGGTCACCACCGGGAGCACCAACTCGTCCGGCACGCGCACCGGTGGCAGCACGTCGGCGCCGGTCGGCACACCGGTCGGCACGCCGAGTGGCAGCACGTCGCCCGCGGCCAGCGGCGCGGGCCCCAGGCCGGACAGCAGGTCGGTGGCCCGGCTGCCCAGCTCGGCGGGCAGCGCCACGCCGCCGGACAGCGCCAGGTAGGCGCGCAGACCGGCGACCGGCGTGCCCAGCACCAGTTCGTCACCCGGCGCGAGGTGCGTCGGCGAGTCCCGGGCCACGCCGTTGACCAGCAGCGGCGTGGCGGGTCCGGCGACCGCGGCGGTGCACGAGCACCCGGCGCGCAGCGCCAGCCCGCCGAGCAGCACCTCCAGGCAGGCGGCGTCCTCGGGGTTGCCCGCGAGCCGGTTGGCCAGCCGCAGCGACGGCGCGTCCAGCGCACCCGACGGGGGCACGCCCAGGTGGGCGTAGCCGGGGCGGCCCAGGTCCTGCACCAGGGCCTGGGGCCCGGTGCGCAGCACGGTGACCGAGCGGCCGGTCACGGCACGGCCCGGAAGCGGACGCGGTCGCCGGGCGCGAGCAGGGCGGGCACGTCGCGGCGGGGGTCGAACAGCGGCGCGTCGGTGCGCCCGATCAGCCGCCACCCGCCGGGCGTCGAGCGCGGGTAGGCGGCGGTGTACTCACCGGCCACGCCCACCGAGCCCGCCGGCACGCTCGTGCGCGGCGATTCCAGGCGCGGCTGCCGCAGTGGTCCGGGCAGGCCCGTCAGGTAGGCGAAACCGGGTGCGAAACCGCAGAACGCCACGGAGTACGTCGCGCCCGTGTGCAGGCGGACCACCTCGGCCGGCGAGATGCCGGCCGTCTCGGCGACCAGCGCCAGGTCCGGCCCGTCGTAGACCACCGGCACCTCCGCGGTGCGGGACGGCGCGGGCGGGCGGTGGGTCGGGTCGACCGCCGCCAGCACCCGGCGCACGGCGGGCAGCCCGCCGGGCCGGGTGGTGATCAGGACCGTGCGTGCCGCCGGCACCAGCTCGACGACCTCGGGCAGCGCCGCCGCGCGCACGGCGGCGCGCACCGCCTCCACCTCGTCCGGCGAGTCCACCTCGACCAGCACCGCATCGGTGCCGCAACGCCGCAGCCGCATGGCACCAGGATATGTCCTCAGGTTGGATTGTTGAACAATCCCCGGCCGCGAGTTCCCCCGCGGCCGGTACCCGGGTGGATCAGCCGACGATGCGCTTCAGGTGCGCCGACGTGTGCGGCTGGAGCGGCTGGCCGACCATCGCGCGCTCCTCCACGTACGCCAGGTCGCCGTTGTTGACGATGCCGTACAGGCGCTGCGCCCCGGTGACCTCCTTGGCGGTCGCCGTGCGGATCACCGCGTCCGTGCCCAGCTCCCACGACGTCTGGGTGCGCGGCTTGCCGTAGTACAGCTCCACGATCCCGGTGTTGTGCGTGAGCAGCACCTCGATCGTGTCGTCCGGCTGCGGGCGCCAGAAACCCGTCTCGCGGGCCGCCTGGCGGATCACGCCGCCGTCGGCGTCCAGCAGCCAGGACCGGGCCTCGTAGAACAGGAACGGCCGGCCGTCGTGCGCGAACGTGATCTGCTGGCCGTAGCGGTACGGGCCGTCGATCGTCGGGTACACGACCTCGCCCTCGCCACGCCACACGCCCACCAGCGGCAGCAGCGCCAGGCACGCGTCGTGCAGCGACGGGCCCTCCCGCAGGTTCGCGGTGTCGGCAGGCACCGGCAGGTCGTCGAACTGCGGCAGGTTGCGGGCCCCGGTCACCTCGGCCCGCGACGCGGCGGCGCGCACGGCGGCGTCGCCGCTGCCCGGCACGGGTGCGTTCTCGGTCATCAGCGCTGGTCGGAGTACAGCCGGTAGACCACGTACCCGGCGAACCACACGACGGCCAGCGCCACCAGGATCATCAGCCCTGTGAAGAAGTGTTCCACCCGCCGATCGTAACGCCCCGCCCGCGGCCGGACCTGATCCGGTGGCCGACGCGACACCCCGCCCCAAAACGGGCGGGACCCCCGGCGCCAGTGCGCGCCAGGGGTCCTCGGGTAGCGCCGGGCGGACCCGTGCGCTCCGCGTTCGCGGGCGGCTAGGCGACCGCCACCGACACCGGGTGGACACCCGGGCCCGCGGCCGACACCGACGCCTGCCCGTTGCCCGACCGGTGCAGCGCCCGGATCGTCCACTCTCCCGGCGCGGCGAAGAACCGGAAGTCGCCCTCGGGCGAGGAGACGACCTCCGCGGTGAACTCGCCCGACGCGTCGAGCAGCCGCACGTACGCGCCGCCGACCGGGCCGTCCGCCGTGCTCACCTTGCCGGTGAGCACGACCTCGTTGTCCCCGACCTCGATGTCCACGCCCTGCACGGGCGCGCCGCAACCGTCGCTCATCAGCCCTCCTTGCCGGAACCGAGTTCGACGGGCACGCCGACCAGCGAGCCGTACTCGGTCCACGAACCGTCGTAGTTCTTCACGTCCTGGTGGCCGAGCAGCTCGTGCAGCGCGAACCAGGTGTGCGACGAGCGCTCACCGATGCGGCAGTAGGCGATGGTCTTGCGGGAGCCGTCGAAACCGGCCTCGCCGTAGATCTCCGCCAGCTCCTCGTTGGACTTGAACGTGCCGTCCTCGTTCGCGGCCTTGCTCCACGGCACGTTGATCGCGCTGGGGATGTGGCCGCCGCGCTGCGCCTGCTCCTGGGGCAGGTGGGCGGGCGCGAGCAGCTTGCCGGAGAACTCGTCGGGCGAGCGGACGTCGACCAGGTTCTGCTTGCCGATGGAGTCCACGACCTCGTCGCGGAACGCGCGGATGGTCAGGTCCTGGTCCTGCGCCCGGTACTCGGTCGCGGGCCGCTCGACGGTCTCCTTGTCCAGCGGGCGGCCGTCCAGCTCCCACTTCTTGCGACCGCCGTCGAGCAGCTTCACGGCCTGGTGGCCGTACAGCTTGAAGTACCAGTACGCGTAGGCGGCGAACCAGTTGTTGTTGCCGCCGTAGAGGATCACGGTGTCGTCGTTGGAGATGCCCTTGGCGGACAGGAGCTTCTCGAAGCCCGCGCGGTCCACAAAGTCCCGGCGGACCGGGTCCTGGAGCTCGTTCTTCCAGTCGACCTTCACCGCACCGGGGATGTGGCCGCCGTCGTAGGCGGTGGTGTCCTCGTCCACCTCCACGAACACCACGCCGGGCGTGTTGAGGTTCTCCTCCGACCAGGCGGCCGAGACCAGGACGTCTTCACGGCTCATCGAGCAGCTCCTGTTTCTTCTTCATCTCTTACTGAGGACGTGCGAGGACTGGGGTGAAACGGCGCAGGAGCAGGTAGACCTCGCAGCCCAGGCACAGGCCGAGCGCGGCGTTGAGCAGCGCGGCGACCAGCGCGGCGGACGTGGCGACCACTCCGAGCGCGGTGAGACCGGTGGCGTAGCCGACGGTGCCCACCAGGGCGAAGGCGAACCCGACGCCCTGCGCGAACCGCAGCGGGGCGGCTTCCTCGCGCTCGGCCGTCGGCCTGATCCGGGGCTGCACGGCGAACCGGTAGAGGTGTCCCCACGGGTTGAGCCGGAGCGAGACGAACGCGCACAGGCCGAACAACACGGCCTGCGCGGCGAGCAGGCGCCACGACCCGGTCAACAGCACCGCGGCGAGCACGGCGGTGGTGATCCAGGCGCTGAACCGCGGGCCGCGCGGATCTACGGGGGAATCTCTGGGGGGGGAATCTCTGGGCACGGCGACCTCCTGACGATGACTGGGCAGTCCGTCTTCAGGCGGTGGTAGGGGCAGGCGGGGTGGTCCGTCAAGACCGCCCGACCGCCGGGTGACCCGCCCGGTCAGCTCGCCGCGCGACACAGGCTGCTGCGGACGCGGCACAGGTCGACCGCGAGTCGCTTGGTCAGCAGCTCGTTCATGCGGACGAGGGTAGCCGGTGCTTCCTCCTCCTCGGGAGAGGCGTCCACAGGGTGGGAGTTCGCAGGTTCACCCGTTCGGTACAGGCAGGAAAGGGCGCAACGCGGTCAGCAGCGCGTCCCGCTTCGGCACCCCGCTGACGCGCAGCAGTTCGGTCCCCCGCACGTCCAGCGCGACCGTCGTCGGCGCGCGCCGCACGCCCATCCCGGCCACCACGTCCGGCAGGTTCGTCACGTCCAGCTCGACGTGGCGCAGCCCCTCGGTGCGCGCGGCGAGGTCGGCCAGCACCACGCGGGTGTGGCGGCACGGCGCGCAGAACGTCGTGGACAGCTGCACCAGCGTCACCGGCGTGGTCGGGTCGAGCAGGGCGCGCACCGGCTCGGGCAGTTCCACCACGTCCTCCTCGTCACGCGTGCGCACGCGGCCGTCCCTGAGGTGCCGCGTGATCCCGACGACCGCGACCACCACGACCGACGCCACCAACGCCCACACCCCGACCACGGCGGCTCAGCCCTGGTCCAGCGGGATGTCGTGGACGGTGCCCTCGACGGTCAACGCGCCGCTCTCCACCCGGACCGCGGTCGGCGTGACGGTGAACGGCAGCACGCCGGGGTCGATGGTCACGCTCAACGCGTGCCGCACCACGCCCAGCACCTCGTTCAACCCCGCCAACGACATGTCGTCCAGTTGCACGTCGTTGACCGACACCGCCACCTGGCCGTCCGCGACCAGGCTCACCGCGCCGTAGGCGGTGATCCGCAGCTTGCGCCCGGCCACCACGGTGTTGCCGCTGAGCTTCACCGCGGCCCTGGTCGGTTCCGGTTGCTCGGGCGCGGGCGTCGGCGTGGCCTCCGGGCGGGTGTCCGGCTCGATCGCCATGTCGGTGAACGGCGTGACCGTGTTCACCAGCCGGTTCAGGTCCTGCGCCTTGATCTTGACGCTGCCCTTCACCTCGTCGATCCGCGCGTCGGCGGTGTTGCCCGCGAGCAGGTCGGACAGGCCGATGCGGGTGTGGTAGAGGTTCGCGTGGATCTCCAGGTCCCGCAACGAGTCCCGGACCGGCACGCCGTTCGCGCTGATCTCGATGTCCCGGTAGTCGCCCGCCAGCGCCTGGAAGGTGAACGGGAAGCCGTGGATGCGGACCGCGGGGTCCTGGTCCAGGCCGAACTTGGCGCGCATCTTCTGCGCCACCTGGTACTCGCCCACCGCCGCGAGCCCGTAGTCCGCCGCGACCAGCAGGCCCACCACCACCAGCGCGGCGATGATCAGCTTGCGGCCCCTCGTCGGGCGGCGTCCGGGCGGCGTGGCGGTCATCGGGGTGATCCCTCTTCGGTCGAGCGGTCCAGCCAGGTCGCGATCCGGTCTACCAGAGCGGGCGTCATCGCGGACTCCGCGTGGCGGATCCGCGGTTCCAGCCACAGCTCGGCGGCGCCACCCGCGGCGCGGTGCAGCGCCACCGCGTGCGCCGGGCCGAAGTAGTGGTCGTCCTCGCCGTGCACGATCAGCAGCGGCGTGGGCGCGATGCGGTGCACCACCTCCAGCGGGCTCTCCGGCGTGCTCCGCCACGGCGGCCCGAGGCGGACGCCGAGCGCGCGGGCGGCGAGTCTGCCGTGCGGCTGCTCCAGCAGCCAGTGCACCCGGCGCATCGCGGGCGTTTCCCGCACCCACCACCGGGACGGGCTGCTGACGGCGGCGACCGCGGCGGGCCGCGGCTCGTGCAGCGCGGCGTGGCGCAACGCGATCGAAGCGCCCATGGAGAACCCGACCGTCACCACACGGCGGTACCCGAGGTCGTGGGCCAGCGAAACACCGGCCGCCAGGTCCCGCACCTCGTCGCCGCCGACCGTGGACCGGCCGCCGGAGCGGCCGTGGCCCCGGAAGTCCAACGCCACCACGCCGCCGTGCCGCGCGAACCGCCGCAGCACCCGCGCCACGAACGGCTTGCCGGTGTGGAGGGTGAAGCCGTGGCCGATCACGAACGCCAGGTCCGTCACCGCTGGTGACGGCCCTGATCGCACGCCGTGCAGGACCACGCCGTCGGCCGTCGTGGTCGCGACGGGGGTCACGCTCGCGGGTACAACTGTGACCCTGGCCTGTTGACCTGGGTCTTTCGTCGTGTGCACCGGTATCGTCTCCGTCATCCGCAGGCAACGGGGCCCGGTCACCGTACTTCGGACCGCCGTGGTCGGTGACGCGCACCGCCCGAACCAGGAGGCCCGCGATGAGCATCGACGTGCTGCTGCTGACCACCGACCCCGATCCCGAGGCGGTGCTGCCCGCGCTGGCGCTGCTCCCGCACGAGGTCCGCCCGCTGCGGCCGGAGGTCTCCGCGTTGCTGGACGCCGGTCCGCACGACGTGGTGCTGGTGGACGCCCGCGCGGACCTCGCGGGCGCCCGCGGCCTGTGCCGCCTGCTCGACTCCAGCGGTGTGGCCGTGCCGGTGGTCGCGGTCGTCACCGAGGGCGGCCTGGTGGCGGTGAACTCCGACTGGAGCGTGGACGAGATCCTGCTGCCCTCCTGCGGCCCGGCGGAGGTGGACGCCCGGCTGCGGCTGGTGCGGTCCCGGCGCGGCACGACCCGGCCGGGCGGCGACGGCGCGGTGCAGCTCGGCGAGCTGGTCATCGACGAGGCCACCTACACGGCGCGGCTGCGCGGCCGCCCGCTCGACCTCACCTACAAGGAGTTCGAGCTGCTGAAGTACCTGGCGCAGCACGCGGGCCGGGTGTTCACCCGCGCGCAGCTCCTCCAGGAGGTGTGGGGCTACGACTTCTTCGGCGGCACCCGCACCGTGGACGTCCACGTGCGGCGGCTGCGCGCGAAGCTCGGCACCGAGCACGAATCGCTCATCGGCACCGTGCGCAACGTGGGCTACAAGCTGGTCCGCCCCGGCGCGGCCCGCCGCGCGGAGCCCGCGACCGACCCGGGAGCGCTGCTGCCGCGCGGCTGACCGGGGGTAGTTTCGGTCCCGTGGAAACGACGTGGTGGGAAGAGCCGACCCCGGAGCTGGTCGCCGAGGTGGCGGAACTGCTCGGTGCGGCGGAACGCGCGGACGGCGTCGCGCCGGTGGGCGAGCAGGTGCTGCTGCGGCTGCGGCCCGGCGCGCGGGGCAGCAACCACCTGGTGGCGCGTGCCGACGACGGCACGCTCGTCGGCTACCTCCACCTCGACCTGCTCGGCGACGCCGACGACAACAAGGTGGCGGAGCTGGCCGTGCACCCGGAGCACCGCCGGCGCGGCGTGGGCACGGCCCTGGTCACCGCCGCCGCCGAACGCGCCCGGCCGCTGCGGGTGTGGGCGCACGGCGGGCTGCCCGGCGTCGAGCCGCTGGCCGCGAAGCTGGGTTACCGCAAGGTCCGCGAGCTGCTGCGGTTGCGCAGGCCGCTGGACGAGGCGCTGCCGGAGCCGGTGCTGCCGGAGGGCGTGTCGTTGCGCGCGTTCGAGCCGGGCCGGGACGAGGCGGCTGTGGTGTACGTCAACCACCGGGCGTTCGCCTGGCACCCCGAGCAGGGCGCGATGAGCATCGAGGACGTGCGGCAGAAGGAGGAGGAGCCGTGGTTCGACCCGGCGGGCTTCCTGCTCGCCGTGTCCGCCGACGGCCGGCTGCTGGGCTTCCACTGGACCAAGGTGCACACGCCGGAACTCGGCGAGGTCTACGTGGTGGGCGTCGACCCGGACGCGCAGGGCGGCGGACTGGGCAAGGCGTTGACCCTCGCGGGCCTGGCGCACCTGCGCCGTTCGGGCGTGCGCGAGGTGATGCTGTACGTGGAGGCCGACAACGCTGCGGCACTGGGCGTGTACACGCGGTTGGGATTCGAGCGCTGGGATTCCGACGCCCAGTACGCCAAGTAGTGACAAACCCGTCACGTCACGCAAACGTGCAGGTCACGCTGCAACCCGAATGGCGGTGTGACTAGTCACCTCCCGTGTGGAGTTCACCTCTCGTTCATCTGCTCCTGGGCGCTTGTCCACCCTCGCTGCCTACCGTCCGTGTCGAGCGGCGAGATGCGCCGCAGTCGAAATCCGCTCTGTCAGTGGAGGACCCAGGTGAAGACCAAGCGGCACGGCGCCGTAGTCGGCCTGATCGCGGCCGGTGCGCTTCTGCTCACCGCGTGCGGCAGCGACAACAACACCCCCGGTGCCGGCGGCACCTCGCCCAACGCCTCGGCGCCGGGCGTGGACGTCGAGTGCGGCGGCAAGGCCAAGCTGAACGCAGAGGGTTCCTCCGCGCAGAAGAACGCGATCGACACGTTCATCCAGGCGTACCAGCAGAAGTGCGCGGGCGCCGACCTGGCGTACAACCCGTCCGGCTCGGGCGGCGGCGTGAAGAACTTCAACGCCGGCCAGGTGGACTTCGGCGGCACGGACTCGCCGCTGTCCAAGGACAAGGGCGAGGTGGAGGCCGCGGCCAAGCGCTGCGCCACCAACCCGGCCTGGCACCTGCCGCTGGTGTTCGGCCCGGTCGCGGTCGGCTTCAAGCTCGACGGCGTCCAGGACCTCGTGCTCAACGGCGAGGTGACCGCCAAGATCTTCAACGGCGCGGTCAAGAAGTGGAACGACCCGGCCATCGCGGCGCTCAACTCCGGCGCCACCCTGCCGGACAAGGACATCAAGGTCGTCTACCGGTCCGACGAGTCGGGCACGACGGACAACTTCCAGAAGTACCTGAAGATCGCCTCCAAGGGCGCGTGGACCCAGGGCGACGGCAAGCAGTTCAAGGGCGGTGTCGGCGAGGGCAAGGAGAAGTCCGCCGGTGTCGCGCAGGCCGCCGCCTCCGTCGACGGCGCGGTGACCTACGTCGAGCTGTCGTTCGCGCAGGACAACAAGCTGTCCATCGCGAAGATCGACGCCGGCCAGGGCGCGGTCGAGCTGACCAGCGAGACCGTGGGCAAGGCCATCGACGGCGCGAAGATCAAGGGCGAGGGCAACGACCTGGTCCTCGACCTCGACTCGATCTACGGCACCACCACCGCGGGCGCCTACCCGCTGCTGCTCGCCACCTACGAGATCGTCTGCTCCAAGGGCTACGACGCGGACACCGCGAAGGCCGTGAAGGCGTTCCTCACCGTGGCCGCCACCGACGGCCAGGCGGGTCTCGCCGACGCCGGTTACGCTCCCGTGCCCAAGGCGTTCCAGGACAAGCTCCTGACCGCCATCAAGGCGATCGCCTGACCAGGCCGGCGACCACACCGCCGACGCCATAGCGATGAACGACCGCATCGTGGCCAAGCGCCCCGCGGGCACCGGAGACGCCGG
Source organism: Saccharothrix obliqua (assembly GCF_019375475.1). Taxonomy (GTDB): domain Bacteria; phylum Actinomycetota; class Actinomycetes; order Mycobacteriales; family Pseudonocardiaceae; genus Actinosynnema; species Actinosynnema obliqua. The sequence goes on from NZ_JAHXGQ010000001.1 coordinate 210,496, forward strand.
TGCCCGCGAGGGCGTTCCCGCCGCTCGACCCGCCACGGAGGCTCCGATTCCCCCGACCACGGAAGCCGACCAGAACGCGCCCCACGTCCGGCCGGGCGACCGGATCTTCCGCGGTCTCGCCACCGGTTCGGGCATCTTCATCGTGGTCCTGATCGGGGCCATCGGCCTGTTCTTGCTGCTCCAGGCCATCCCGTCGCTCGCCCTGGACCAGGTCAGCTTCCTGACCAGCCGTGAGTGGTCCACCGGCGACGTCAACAACATGCGGTTCGGCATCCTCGACCTGCTCCTGGTCACCGTGGTGTCGTCCGCGTTCGCGCTGCTCATCGCGATGCCGATCGCCCTGGGCATCGCGTTGTTCCTCACCCAGTACGCGCCGCGCAAGCTGTCCCGGCCGTTCGCGTACGTCATCGACCTGCTGTCCGCCGTGCCGTCGATCATCTACGGCCTGTGGGGCCTGCTGGTGCTCGCGCCGGTGCTCACGCCGGTCGGCGAGTGGCTCACCGACGTGCTCGGCTGGTTCCCGCTGTTCGCCGAGGGCAACGTCAGCATCGAGCTGGGCGGCACCATCTTCACGGCGGGCGTCGTGCTCGCGGTCATGATCCTGCCGATCATCACGGCGGTCAGCCGCGAGGTGTTCGACCGCACCCCGCCCGCCCACATCGAGGGCGCCATCGCGCTGGGCGCCACCAAGTGGGAGGTCGTGCGGACCACCGTCCTGCCGTTCGGCAAGGCCGGCTACGTCAGCGCCTCGATGCTCGGCCTCGGCCGCGCGCTCGGCGAGACCATCGCGCTGATGATCATCCTCAGCGCCACCAACGCGGCGTTCGGCTGGAGCCTGTTCGACGGCGGCGCGACGTTCGCGTCCAAGATCGCGCTGGCCGCGCCGGAGTTCAACGACCCGCGCTCGGCGGGCGCCTACATCGCCGCGGGCCTGGTGCTGTTCGTGCTGACCTTCGTGGTCAACGCCATCGCCCGGTCCATCGTCGCCGGTCACAAGGAGTACGAATGACGACCGAGACGGCGGACCTGAACCGCCTCGCGACGCCGCCGACGTTCCAGAGCGTCAGCACCGGCCGCAAGATCAAGAACGGGATCGCCACCGGGCTCGTGTGGCTCGCCTTCGCGGTCGCCATCGTGCCGCTGGTGTGGGTGCTCTACACCGTGGTGCAGCGCGGCCTGCCCGTCGTGCTCGACCCCGACTGGTGGCAGAAGTCGTTGTCCGGCCTGCTTTCCCGACAGCAGGGCGGCGGTGTGTACCACGCCATCTACGGCACCCTGGTGCAGGGCATCGTGTGCGGCCTGCTGTCCGTGCCGATCGGCCTGTTCGTGGCCATCTACCTGGTGGAGTACGGCGGCCGGTCCAAGCTGTCCCGCGCCACCACGTTCATGGTCGACATCCTGACCGGTGTGCCGTCGATCGTGGCCGCGTTGTTCGTCTACACGTTGTGGATCACGACGTTCGGCTTCGGCCGCAGCGGTTTCGCGGTGTCCCTCGCGCTGGTGCTGCTCATGGTGCCGGTGATCGTGCGGACCACCGAGGAGATGCTCAAGATCGTGCCGGACGAGCTGCGCGAGGCGTCCTACGCGTTGGGCATCCCCAAGTGGAAGACGATCGTGAAGATCGTCATCCCGACCGCCCTGTCCGGCATCCTGACCGGTGTCATGCTGGCCCTCGCCCGCGTCATGGGCGAGACCGCGCCGGTGCTGGTGCTGGCCGCGTACGCGCCGTTCATCAACTACAACCTGTTCGACGGGCCGATGGCGTCGCTGCCGCTGCTGATGGCCACCGAGCGGAACAACCCGACGCAGGCCGGTTTCGAGCGGATCTGGGGTGCGGCGATCACCCTGGTCCTGATCATCACGCTGTTCAACCTGCTGGCGACCGTGATCTCGCGGTGGCTGGCCCCGAAGACCAAGTGAGCGGGCGGTTATGGCCAAGCGCATCGACGTGAAGGACCTCAACCTGTACTACGGCAAGTTCCACGCCGTCGACGGGGTTTCGCTTGCCGTGCCGCCGAAGAACGTGACCGCGTTCATCGGCCCGTCCGGTTGCGGCAAGTCCACCGTGCTGCGGTCGTTGAACCGGATGCACGAGGTGGCCACCGGCGCCCGCGTGGAGGGCAAGGTGCTGCTCGACGGGGAGGACATCTACGCGTCCACCGTCGACCCGGTGCAGGTGCGGCGGACCATCGGCATGGTGTTCCAGCGGCCCAACCCGTTCCCCACGATGTCGATCCGCGACAACGTGGTGGCGGGGTTGAAGCTCGCGGGTGAGCGGAACAAGAAGAAGCTCGACGAGGTGGCCGAGCGGTCGTTGCGCGGGGCGAACCTGTGGAACGAGGTCAAGGACCGCCTCGACCGGCCGGGCGGTGGCCTGTCCGGTGGTCAGCAGCAGCGCCTGTGCATCGCGCGGGCCATCGCCGTGCAGCCGGACGTGCTGCTGATGGACGAGCCGTGCTCGGCGCTGGACCCGATCTCCACGTTGGCGATCGAGGACCTGATCACCGAGCTGAAGAAGGAGTACACGATCGTCATCGTGACCCACAACATGCAGCAGGCCGCGCGGGTCAGCGACCAGACGGCGTTCTTCAACCTGCTCGGTGTCGGCCAGCCGGGCCGCCTGATCGAGGTGGACGACACGGAGAAGATCTTCTCCAACCCCAGCCAGAAGGCCACGGAGGACTACATCTCCGGCCGTTTCGGCTGATCCTCGCTGGTTGGTGAGGGCCTCCCCGTGCTTCGCGGGGAGGCCCTTCCCGTTTCGTGCGGCCGTCCGCCGATGACCCGACCGCTTCCAGCGGACCTCCGCCTTCGACTGCCGGGGAGTTGACGAAGTGGGATGCGTGCGCGGAACTCACCGCGGTGGTCGGCTGTGAAGCCCAGTGGGTGGTGCGAACTCCACGTTCTCCGACATCACGGTCGGTGGACACCGGGCCCGGCGCGTCACCGCTCCGGCGGCGGGCAGCTCGTGCACGGTGACCGCCAAGTCCCGGGTAGATGTGGTGGGCATCGCGAACGCTTCGCAGGACGGGGCGTGCGCGGCGGACAAGCTCGCGGTTGCCACCGAACCGAGCCTGCCCGGGTAAAGCGCTGCTCCCGACACGCCGGAGCAGCTTCGCCCCGTTCGGCGGTGTTGCCGGGACACTCTTGGTGCGTGCTGTCGGGCACGCGGCGTGTGTCGCCGGGAACCGGGGGTAGGCGGGCACCGTCATAGTGAGGACATGTCCTGACGTGCGCGGTACGGTGCTCGGTGGGATACGCATGATCGCAGGGGGTAGTGGTGGTGCCGCCAGAGGGAGCGTGGAGCGCGCAGTCCATGCGCGCCATGACGGCCAACATGCAGGGACTCAAGCAAGCCGCGGAGTCCGGCTCCTTCGCCATCAGCCAGTCCGGCGCGGAGGCGTACATCAAGGCCATCGAGGACGCTGAGGTGGACTTGAACAGGCTCAACACGAACCTCGCGACCCTCCAGCAGGACACTCAGCTCGGCACCAGCCCTGACGCGCAGTCGATGTCCCGCTACAACGTCGAGAGCGCGACAGGTGGTGCGGGCACCATGGGGATGGTTCCCGCGATCGACGAGTTGAAGACAGCGCTGTCGGACGCCAAAGCCGCACTGCGGAAGGCGGTCGAGAACTACCGCGAAGTCGATGACGCTGCGGCCGATGGCTTGAAGCGCTACTGAGATGGGGATTCAGTTGACCAGGAATCTGCTGGCCCGCGCCGTGGTGTCGGTCGCGCTGGTGGGCTTGGCTGTGGCCGGTTGTTCGGAGAAGACGCCCGGTGGGGCGACGGCGGGCTCCACCACCACCTCGGAGGAGTCGTCGCCGAGGACGACTTCCTCCGCCGCGGCCGGCAACGCTCTGGAGAACTTCGACGCCTGTGCCGAGCTGAAGGCGGTTTCGGGTCAGTTCGGCCTGTCCGAGATCGAGGAGGAACCGGGCGACTCCTGTTCGGCCCGTTGGGGGCAGACGACCTCCACCGTGCAGATCAAGACCCGTCCGACGCAGGGCATCAGTGAAGTGGCGCTCGGCGAGCACGCCCAGCCGTCCGACATCAAGATCGGCAAGCACGAGGCCAAGCGTGTGAAGGCGGTGCTGTCCAAGACCGATTGCCTGGTCGCGGTCGCGGTCACGGCGAAGTCGCGGGTCGACTTCACCGGTTCGTCGACCGCCTCCGCGGACGAGGCGTGCGAGGCCGCCAGGAGCCTGGCCACCGCTGTCGAACCGAAGCTGCCCGCGTAAGCACCGAACCCCGGAGGGAGTAGCGCCGTGACGCCGCCCAACCCGCAGTCGCAGAACCCGAACGCGACCAAGGTCGTCTACGCCGGCGAGAACGACGCCGAGCTGCGCGCCGAGTACGACAAGGCGGTGCGGGAGAACCCCGGGCTCTTCGGCCGGTTCGCGACGATCGACGACTACCTCCGCTGGAAGGTGCAGTCCGCGCAGTACCAGCAGAACCAGCGCCAGGACCTGGAGCAGGTGGTCGAGAACTACCGACCGCCGATGTCCACGGCCGGGTCGCACTACATGGGCTACTCGCACGAGAGCCTCAAGGCGATGGTCACCGACAACATGGCCCCCAGCTCAGCGAACGAGCAGGGCGAGGCGTGGACCAAGATCGGGAACACGCTGGTCGACCTCCAGGACAACCTGTCGAAGGCGACCGAGGCGAGCAAGGGCGCCTGGCAGGGCGAGGCGGCCTCCGCGGCGCAGGGCTACTTCACCAACATGGCGACCTGGTCGGGCAACGCGGCGCAGGGCGCGCAGTTGACCGGCAACAAGCTGTACGAGCAGAGCCGCGCGGCGGAGGCGGCCAAGTCGAACATGCCGGAACCGGTGGAGTTCAGCACCGCCGACGCCTACAAGATGTTCTTCGCCGAGCCGAACCCGTTCAAGTGGGCGGAGACGATCGACAAGATCGAGCAGAAGTTCGAGGAGAAGCAGCAGGCGCACGAGCGCGCGGCCGAGGTCATGACGGACATGTCGACCTCGTTCCAGCAGTCCGGCTCGACCATGCCCGCCTTCTCGCCCCCGCCCCCGATGGACGCCGGCGGCGGGGATTCGAGCAACAACCCCAACCAACCCGGCATCGGCGGCCGTCCGTCCATTCCGGACGGTCCGGGTGGAACCGGTGGCACCGGAACAGGAACAGGCGGCACGGGCACGGGCAACGGCAACGGGACCGGCGGCACGGGTGTGGCGGGTCTGCCCGGACCCGGTTCGGGTGGCTCGGGTGGCAACACCAACCAGTCCGGCTGGACGCCCGGCGGCCCCGCGGTGATCCCCGGCCCCGGCCCCGGCGGCGGCCCCGGTCAGGGGCCCGGCCCGGGTGGCAGCAACTGGACGCCCGGCCCCGTGCCCGGCCCCGGTCCCCGACCCGGGCCCAACCCGCCGTTCCGACCCGGCCCCGGTGGCCGTCCGCCCGGCCTCCCCGGTGGCGGGCGACCCGGGATGCCCGGTGGCGGCGGTGGCGGTGGTGGCGGCGGACGTGGCGGCCTGGGCGGTGTCCCGGGCGCGGGCGGTCCGGGCGGCATGGCGGCGGCCGGACGGGGCGGCGGGTTCGGACCCGGTGGCACGTCCGGGATGCTCGGCGAGGCCGGCCGGTCCGGCGCGGGTGGCTTCGGGCCGTCCGGCGGCGGTGGTCTCGGTGGCGCAGCGGGCGCGCGCGGCGGCATGGGCGGCGCGGGCATGGGCGGCGGCATGGGCGCCGGTGCCGGCCGTGGCCAGGGCGAAGAGGACAAGGAGCACAAGTCCGCCTCGTACCTGGTGGAAACCGAGGACGTCTTCGGCGACGGCACGATGGTCGCGCCCCCGGTCATCGGCGGGTGACGGTGTTCTCGTTCTCCCTGTCCCACGCGGCGGCCGACATGCTCTGGGAAGACCTGAAGCTCGGCAGCCGCCCCTACCCGTTCGAATTCCCCTACCTGGGCCAGACGATCGACGAGCGGCGCGGTATCCGCAACGCCGTCTACCGCGACCTGGAATCACGCGGCCTGGCCCGCCGCGGCCGGGTCGCGGCGGAGGTCGAGGAAGCGCTGAACCTGTTGGTGCGCTTCGAGTTCTCGCTCAACGCCGTGGCGTCGCTGGACGCGGAGAACGTGGCACGCCAACTGCTGGCCCGCGCGGGCGCGCGTGGTGAGCTGGCGGTGCTTGCCGTGCTGGACGACCGGCAGCTCAAGGTCGACACCATGCGGTCGTCGGCGTTGCTGCGCACCGTCGTGGACCTGATCCCGCCGAGCAAGCCGGGTCCGGGCCAGTCGGTGACGGTGCCGGTGCCGACGTCCGCACCGCCGCCCCCACCACGCCGCGACGACGACTTCGGCGACGCCACGTTCACCCGCGCCATGGCACCGCACTCCAGCGCGGGCAGCCAGATCCGGGCGCTGGAGGCCACGTTCGAGCGCCCGCGCCTGCGCGCGGGCCAGTTCGGGGTCACCGTCCGCGGTCGGCACGGCCGGGAGACGCGTGCACCGCAGGTGGCGTGGTTCGACAACGACCAGGGCCGGTACCTGGCCCAGACCAGGCAGGGCCAGGACGGCCGGAAGTGGTTGACCCACGCACCCGCCGACAACGCGCGCATCGCCGCCCAGCTCGCGCAGGAGCTGAACGGCCTGCTCTCCTAGCGGTTCAGTCCTCCAGGTCGCCGCCGTAGCCGGGCATCCGGCCGGTGACGATGAAGACCGTCCGCTTGGCCACCGACACCGCGTGGTCGGCGAACCGCTCGTAGAACCGGCCCAGCAGCGTGGTGTCCACGGCCGAGGGCACGCCGTGCGGCCACTCCTTGTCCATGATCACCGTGAACAGGTGGCGGTGCAGGTCGTCCATCGCGTCGTCCGCGTCCTCCAGCGCACGCGCGCGCTCGACGTCCTGGGTGCGGATGATGTCGGTGGCCTCCTGCGCGAGGTGCACCGCGATGCGGCCCATCTCGGCGAAGTACGGCTCGACGGTGTCCGACAGCACGTGGTTGGGGTGCCGGCGGCGCGCGGCCTTCGCCACGTGCAGTGCCAGGTCGCCCATCCGCTCGACGCTCTCCGCGGCGTGGATCACCGCGAGCACGATGCGCAGGTCGGTCGCGACCGGCGCCTGGAGGGCGAGCAGCGCGTACGCCTGCTCCTCGATGCTGGCGCGGACGTCGTCGATCTTGACGTCGTCGCCGATCACCTGCTCGGCGATCCCGAGGTCCGCCTGGAGCAACGCGGACGTCGCGCGCTCCATGGCGACACCGGCCATCCCGCACATGTCGGCGAGCTGGTCAGCGAGTTGTCCGAGCTGGTCGTGGTAGGCCTCACGCATGGGCGTCAGCCTACGTGCAGGTTGTCGCTGTAGCGACATACCCGGGTGAACCGGAGGTGAACCCGGGGCGTCCAGATGGCCTAACGGTCAGGCGCACGGGTCCTTGGCCGCGTTCACCACGGGCAGGTCCGGCGGCGGCGTCGCCTTGCCCGGTTCGGCCGCGCCGCTGCCCGGTCCCTTGACCTTCTCGTCCCAGCCGGGACCGATCAGGAGGGTCACCGCGCCGCCCTGCGTCTCGTCGACCTCCAGCGTGGCGCCCGGCACCGCCGCCGCGAGCGTGGCCGCCGCGTCCTCGCCACCCGTGCCGTACTTGATGATGGTCTTGCCGGCGGGAGCGGCGTCGCCCCGGTCGACGACCTCGAAACCCAGCTCCGTCAACGCGTTCGTGGCCCGCGTGGCCGCGCCGGGGTTGCCCTCGTCGCCGTTGCGCACCTGGATCTTCACGCCCTTGGGGTCGATCACCTTGCCCTGCTTGGGACCCGCGGGCTTCTTCTCGCCCGCCGGCGGCGGCGCGTCCGCGTCCGGCGCCTCGCCCGGCAGCGGCGTGCCGTCGATGATCGCCTGGAACAACGCCTTGGTCTCGTCCAGCTTCAGCATTTCCAGGTTGTCGTCGTTGGACTTCGTCGGGCCCTCGTCGGTGTAGTGCGGCACCGTGATGAAGCTGACCCGCCCGGCTTCGAGGCCCTGCATCGACTGCGCGAGCGTCAACATGTCGTTCACGCCGATGTTCTGCCCCACCGTGGCCGACGCGAACGCGTTGAGGAAGGCGTTGAGCTTGACCGGGCTCAGCAGCATCTCGCTGGACAAAGCCGTGCGCAGCAAGGAGGACAGGAACTTCTGCTGCCGCGTGATGCGGTCGTAGTCGCCCAGCTCCTCGACCTTCACGTGGCGGGCGCGCACGTAGTCGAGGGCCTTCTGGCCGTCGATCTCGTACTGGCCCGGCTTGTCGAAGATCATGCCGAGTTCGCCGTCGTCCATCACCTTCGGCACGCAGACCTTGATCGTGCCGATGGCGTCGACCATGTCCTTGAAACCGTTGAAGTCGACGGAGATGAAGTGGTTGATGTCCAAACCGGTCAGTTCGGTCATGAACTTGCTGACGCACTTCGGGCCGCCGTCGGCGTACGCCTGGTTGGACTTCACGCCCTGGACGGGCGGCAGCACCTCACCGGTGTACTGGCCCGTGGTGTAGTCCCACTTCTCGCACTCGGGCCGCGTGATCACCAGGTCGCGCGGCACGGACACCACGACGACCCGCTTCCGGTCGGCCGGGATGTGCGCCAGCATCAGGACGTCGGACCGCGCGCCCGGCTCGGCGCCCTCGTCGCCGACGCCGTCCTGCGGCTTGGCGCCCGCGCGGGTGTCGGAGCCGACGATGAGGAAGTTCTCGTCCCCCAACTGCTTCTCGGCCTCGTGCACCGCCTTGGAGTCCGTGGTGAGCGCTTCGATCTCGGTGAACTTGCTGTCCACGTAGATCCGCGCGCCCCACCCGAGGCCGGTCGCGACGAACACCAGCACGGCGGCCGTCAGCGACAGGACCTTGATGACGCGGACGATCTTGCTGTGCTTGACCGTGCGGACGCGTCGACGGGGCGTGTCCTCGTCGTCGTCCTCGACGGACGACGTGTAGACCGTCGCGTCCTCGTCGTGGTCGCTCTTCCACGGCATGAGCTTCTGCCGGCGCTCCTTGCGCAGGCGCTCCTGCTCGGCGAGTTCGTCGTGCACCGCGGAGAAACGGGCGAGGGTGTGGTCGACCTCGCGACGCTTCTTGACGTCGTCGCTGATGGCCTCCATCTCGGTGGTGAGGCTCGCCGGGTCGACCTGGTCGCGTGGTGCGCCCAGCCGACCGGAGATGCCACCGGCGGGCTGGTCGCCCTCCGCGTCGGGGAGACGACGCGGCCCACTGCCGTCCGGTCCGCCTTCCGGCCGCCGTGCGGGCCCGTCCGGGGCTTCGGCGAGGCGTCGGGGACCGTCCGGGCCGTCCACGGGTCTCCGCGGTCCGTCAGGCACGTCCGCAGGGCGACGCGGCCCATCGGGGGCGTCCACGGGCCGGCGGGGGCCGTCGACCGGGCGACGGGGTGCGTCGGGGGCGTCCGGGCGGCGGGGACCGTCCTCGGGGTCGGCGAGCCGGCGGGGCCCGCTGCCGTCCGGGCCGCCCGCGACCGGCCGTCGTCCGGTGTCGGGGTCGGCCAGGCGGCGGGGCACGTCCGGGCCTTCCGCGAAACGACGCGGCGGGGTTTCGGGCCCGTCGGCCAGGCGGCGCGGGTCCGGCGCGGGTCCGTCGGCCAGGCGGCGGGGACCGGAGTCCGGACCTTCCGCGAGGCGACGAGGGCCGGCGTCGGGGCCGTCGGTCGGTCGGCGGCCGGGTTCGGTGACGCGCCGGGGCGGGACGTCGGGTCCGTCCGGCACGCGGCCGGGGCCGCCGTCGACCGGTCGGCGCGGTGCGTCGGGGTGGTTGCCCGGCACGCCCTCGGCCAACCGGCGCGGACCGCTGCCGTCGGGTCCGCCCTCGGCGAGGCGGCGGGGCGGGCCGTCCGGGAACCGGCGGGGGCCGGAGCCGTCCGGGCCGTGGTCGGGTGCGAGGCGGCGCGGGCCGTCCGGGGACTGCGGACGTCGGCCGGTCGCCTCGGGACCCTCCGCGAACCGCCGCCCCGGAGCCGGGTGCGGCCGGCGGCCGGTGCCCTCGGCCTCGTCCGGTCCACGTCGGACGTCCCCCGGCGGGAACGCGGCCCGCCGTCCGGTGTCCTCGGGCGCGAAACCGTTGTCGCGTGGCGGAACGCCGTTGCGGGGGGCTTCCTCGCCGCCCAGTCGGCGCATGTCGGGACGGACGTCCCCGTTGGGCGGTGGCGGCACGCCGGGACGTGCCCGCCGACCGGTGCCGGGCTCCTGCCGGCGGACCGCGTCCTCCGGGCTGCCGGGGTGGGGCCGCCGTCCGGTGTGGTCGTCCGGCCGGGCACGTCGGCCGGTGCTCTCGGCCGGACCCGGCGCGGCGCGGCGACCGGCGTCGTTCACGGCACGCCGCCCGGTGGGCTCGCCGTGGCCGGGCGGGTCGACGGGCGCGGCGCGGCGGCCGGGTGCGTCGTCCGGCCGGGCACGTCGGCCGGTGCTCTCGGCCGGGCCCGGTGCGGCGCGGCGGCCGGTGGGTTCGAGGCCCGTGTTCTCCGGCGCGTGCGGGGTGTCGGGCCTCGCGCGGCGGCCGGTGGCTTCGGGACGTGCCCGGCGGCCGGCGGAGGTGGGGTCTTCGGCCGGCGGGCGCTCGTCGGGCGCGGCACGCCTGCCGGACGACTGCGGTGCGCCCGGGGGCTCGGGTCTGCGCTCGTCCGGTGGCACGGGCCGCGGGAGGTTCGTGCGGCTGTGCTGTTCCAGCAGCTCGGAGACGCTCAGACCACCGCTGCCCTCCAGCGAACGACGCCTGCGGCCGGTCGGCTGGTCGTCGTGCGGTGCCTGGTCACCTCGGGGTCCGGGGCCGCCACGGCGGGGCTCGTCGGGCACCCGGTCTCCCTTCAGCAATCGGTCAGTAGCGGGTCGTCATCACGAGTTGACGACATCAAGGACACATTGGTTGCACCAACGGCGTGTCACTTGCCACGGCGATACTACGGATGACCGCCAGCCCTGACGACCACTCCCGGTGATACCGGGGGTGTGGGTACTCGATTGCGCGCAACGGCTTACGCCCGAACGGACTAGTAACCGTTAGACCTCAGTAACCGGCAACCCGCGGTTCTGCGATCGCCCGCCGCCCCGCGGCGGCGCCCGCCAAGCGCACCCGGCCGTTCTCCCGGTAGGCGACGGCGTTCCGTCCTGACTGCTTGGCGGTGTAGAGCAGGCTGTCCGCCCGCAGCAGTTGCTGATCGGGAGCGACCGGGGGACGCGTCGGCGAATCCCCGGCGGGAGGCTCGTAAGCCAACCCGATGCTCACCGTCACCCGCAAACCGGGTGCCAACGCGGCCCAGGCGTGACGCTCGACACGCATCCGGGCCGCCTCGGCGATCTCCACGCCCGTGACCGCCGTCACGCCGGGCAGCACGAGGACGAACTCCTCACCGCCGTAACGCGCGCAGAACCCGTCCTCCGGCAGGCCGTCCTGGAGCAGTTCGACCACGCGCTGCAACACCCGGTCGCCCAACAGGTGCCCGAACGTGTCATTGACCTGCTTGAACCAGTCCAGGTCGATCAACGCGATGGCCAGCCCGTCGGCGGTGGAGCCGTGGTCGGCGACCATGTCCAGCAACCGCTGGTCGAGGTAGCGGCGGTTGTAGCTGTCGGTCAGGCTGTCGCGGAGGCTCTGCTCCCGCGCCTCGGCGTGCTCGCGGCGCAGGCGGTCCACCTCGCGGCGGAGCTGCTCGGGGACCTGCGGCTGCACGTCCTGGTCCGCGTAGACCAGGTCGAACGCCGAGCGCAGGTGCTGGTACGCCTGCCGCCACTGCCCCCGGGAGGCGAGCAGCGCGGCGATCGACTCGTGCAGCTGGACCAGGCCGGTGCCCTCCGGCGCCCGGCCCGGTACGGAGCCGCTGTCGCGGTCGCAGTCCGCGACTTCGGGTCGCAGTGCGGTCATCGCGCTCACCTCCCTACTTGCCAAGGTGTCGTCCCGTAGGAGGCGGCGCTTGAGCCGGCGGGACGCGTCAAGGGGGGATTTCCCTCGACTGGTTGACCGCGCACTGCTCCGAACTAGTGACTTTCGGTGATCAACAAGTCGGAGAGTGCTGCGCGGTCAGTTCGCGCACGGGGCGAATCCGTACGCCTTGCCGTTGAGCAACACGATGTGCTGTGAGCCGATCTGGGTACCGATTTCCGTGCCGTCCTGGACCACGGTCAGTGTGACGGCCACCACCAGGACCACTCCCCGCGGGTGCTCGTCGTCGCCCGGCGGCGTCCAGTTCGGGTCGAGACGCAGGGTGGACATGGTGGGTTCCACCCGGATGGTGCCGCGGGGCAGTTCGCAGCCGTCCTGCGGGTAGTCGGGGTGCTGCGTGTCGGCCAGCAGCTCCCGCTGCTTCGCCACGCCCTGCGCGCCGGCCTCGTTGAGCGCGGTGAAGTAGCCGCCGACCTGCTCGCGGTCCGCGTCGGTGAGCTGGAGCGGGCGCGCCGTGCCGGTCACCCGCGCTCCGCAGGCCGCCAGCGCGAGGACGCAGAGGACCGCCGCCACGACGCGCGTCACGGGGTCAGCCGCCCGAGTGCATGTCTTCGGCGGACGGGGTCATCGCGTCCTCCGGGTCGTCCAGCCAGCCCTCGGGCAGCACGACCTTCGCCGGTGAGCCCTGCCGGCCACGCGGCCCCTCGGCGTCCGCCGGGAACGGGGCGTCCGGGTCGAGCGCGCCCAGCAGGTCGTCCAGCTCGGCCAGGGTCGACACCATGGCCAGCGAACGCCGCAGGTCCGCGCCCACCGGGAACCCCTTCAGGTACCAGGCCATGTGTTTGCGCAGGTCGCGCACGCCCTTGTCCTCACCGAGGTGGGCCGCGAGCAGGCGGGCGTGGCGGGCCAGGATCGCGGCGACCCCGCCCAGCGACGGCGCGACCGGCGCGGGTTCGCCCCGGAACGCGGCCTGGAGTTCGGCGAACAGCCACGGGCGGCCGAGGCAGCCGCGCCCCACCACGACCCCGTCGCAGCCCGTCTCGTCCACCATCCGCAAGGCGTCCGCGGCGCTGAAGATGTCGCCGTTGCCGAGCACGGGGACGTCCGGCACGGCCTCCTTCAACCGGGCGATGGCGCTCCAGTCGGCCTGCCCGGAGTACCGCTGGGCGGCGGTGCGCGCGTGCAGCGCAACCGCTTGCGCCCCCTCGTCCGCGGCGATCCGCCCGGCGTCGAGGAAGGTGTGGTGGTCGTCGTCGATCCCGATCCGGAACTTGACGGTGACCGGCACGCCGTCCGCGGCGCGCACCGCGGCCCGCACGATCTCCCGGAACAACTTCCGCTTGTACGGCAACGCCGCCCCGCCGCCCTTGCGGGTGACCTTGGGTACGGGGCAGCCGAAGTTCATGTCGATGTGGTCGGCCCGGTTCTCGCCGACGACGATCTTCGCGGCTTCGCGCATGGAGACCGGGTCGACGCCGTAGAGCTGGAGCGAGCGCGGGTGCTCGTCCTCGCCGAACGTGATCATCTCCATCGTCTTGGCGTCGCGCTCGACGATGGCGCGGGCGGTGATCATCTCGCACACGTACAGCGAGGTGGGACTGCCGAACTCCCGGCACAGCTGCCGGAACGCCACGTTCGTGATGCCCGCCATCGGTGCGAGCACCACCGGCGGGTCGACCGCGTACGGGCCGATCTTCAGCGGGGGAGTCGGTATCGCCACGCCACCCAGCGTAGCCGTCACGGGGAAGTCGCAGGTCGTGCCGCGGGTGGTCGCTGCGGCCTGGTTGCCGGTCGGTGGTCGGGTGTCCAGGGCGACCACCTCCCGGATTCGGCCCGATGGCCATTTCCGGTGGGTTCATGCAGTTCAAGTGCTGTCTAATGAGGACATATGGCGACGCCGAAAGCCTTGCCAGGCCGCACTCGGCGCAACCACACCGTCACCCGGCCGCCACAACTGTGTCCCGCACCACGTCTGTCACCAGTGTCGAACCCGACGCCCACCTTCCACTAGCCTTGACGGCGGGCCGCTAGCTCAACTGGCAGAGCAGCGGACTTTTAATCCGCGGGTTCAGGGTTCGAGCCCCTGGCGGCCCACCACAGCCCCAGGTCACCGGCCTGGGGCTGTCGCGTCTCAAGATCGGGTCCCCGGTTTATCCCCGTTTTTCGCGGAGTTGTCGCTGATCACGGTGTCCAGTGCATCCGCACCCGCGCGGCCCGGCGAGCGCCGCCCCATGTAGACGTCCTGGGTCATCGACGGCCGGGAGTGGCCGAGGATGTCCGCGATCTCGCGGGCGGTGAGGCCGGCTTGGTCGAGCAAGGTGGCCACCGTGCGCCGGAAGGTCCGAAAGGTCACCCACTCATAGCCCGCGCGCTTCAGGAATGGCTTCCACGCGCGGTTGCGGACGTTCGTGGCCTCCCGGATGGTGCCGGTCGTACTGGGGAAGATCGGGCCGTCGAGGTTCGCGGCCTTGGTCCGGCGGTCCACCAGCATGGCCACGCACCAGTCGGGGAGCGGGATCGGCCGAACCGCGTTGTCGGTCTTGCCGCGGTTGACGATTCGACCCTTGCCCCGAGCCCGGATCACGTTGCCGGACATCTCCAGTTCCCTCGCGTCCTAGGGCACTCACCGCGGCCGGCAGCCACTTCGACCGCATCGATGACGACGATGCCGCGCTGGACCTGTTCTCACCCACCCAACAGGGCCGCTTGGCCGGTTCCTGCTACCTGTTCCTGGGTGAAGTGAGGAAGGCCGAGCACATCCTCGAAACCACCGCGGCCCAACTACGGGACCGTTCGAAGTCCGAAGCCATCCTGCTGGGCAACCTCAGCCTGGCCCGCCTGCGCCAAGGCAAGGTGGACGAGGCCGCCGGGCGCTGCACCAAGCGATGGACGTCATCGAGCTGACCTGGGGTGGCGGCGGGTTGAACATCGTGTTCGACGCCTGCCGCGAAATGCAGCCATGGCGGCAGCAACCGGAGGTGCAGAATGTCTACGACCGGATGATGTCGCTGATGGCAACGCGGTAGGAGGCAGCATGGCGGACGTTGACCAGGCCAAACAGGCCGCCCGCGAATGCGTCTGGGCACTACTGGAACACGAACACGCCGTGCCACCCGGTGTCCATGGACGCATCCCGTTCTTCCACGGAGCCCAGCAGGCCGCGGACCGGTTGGGGGGTCTGCCGCAATGGCGCGACGCCCAGGTGGTCAAAGCAGTCCCCGACACCGCCCAGGAACCCGTCCGCGCCCGTGCGTTGCGCGAGGGCAAGCTGCTGTACATGGCGGTGCCAAGGCTCGCCGGTGAACAACCCTTCATCCTCCTCGACCCCGCCCAGCTCGATGTCTCACCGGAGGAAGCCGCCAACCGCCATACCGCCACCCGCATCGGCCAGCCGGTCGAGGTCGACGCCATGCGAGCCGTCGACCTGATCGTGTGCGGCAGCGTCGCGGTCAACCGACGTGGCGTACGGCTAGGCAAGGGAGCCGGTTACTCCGATATCGAAATGGCACTGCTCCAAGA
Organism: Saccharothrix obliqua; assembly: GCF_019375475.1. Lineage (GTDB taxonomy): Bacteria > Actinomycetota > Actinomycetes > Mycobacteriales > Pseudonocardiaceae > Actinosynnema > Actinosynnema obliqua. The sequence continues at coordinate 225,886 of NZ_JAHXGQ010000001.1, forward strand.
GGCAGGCTTGATCAACACTAGCACCGTCATCGCCACAACCGTGCACGATCTCCAGGTCGTAGACGACGAGCTACCCGAGACCCGACACGACTTCAGCGTCGACCTGATCATCACACCCGACACCATCGTCCACTGCCACACACCACGCCGCCCCCAGGGCCTGCACTGGGACGACCTACCCGCCGGCAAAATCGCCGCCATCCCAGCACTAGCAGCCCGACAAAAGCTAACGAGGCAGTAGCCACCGCTCCACATCAGTCAAACCGCGGCCGTGACAGCGCGCAGTAGCCGTGTTCAAAGTTTCTTTTCTTCTTCAAGACAGCCCCCTCCGGGGCCGCTGGCAGTTCGTGTCCTTTAAGCCGTTGTGAGACGGCCTCCGGCGGTGCCCTCGGTCGCGCCAACGTGGGCCTGGCGGCCCACGGGCGCGATACGCGAGGTACCGGAGGCCGTCCCACAACGGCGTGAGGCCACGGCCAGCGACCCCCGCAGGGAACCGCGTGGCCAGGCTGCGCTTGTGCTGTGGAGCTGCTTCCGGCGTCCGAGCCGTGACGAGCGCCGAGGTGTTGGTTTGGCAGGGCTGGTCATGGCGCTCGGCTGCCGCGCCTGTGGACAGCTCGACGCCTTGACTGCATCGACCAGCCCACAGCCTTGCCAACGTGTAGCGCTGGCTGCACTCACATCGGTCGTCGTCAAAGGTGGCCCTCGCGCATACATCGCCATCTACCGGAGAAGCGTCCACGTCTGGTCCGTCGAGAGCTCGTCGTTGCCGGTAGGCCGGTGATCCATCAGTTGGCTGGCCCCCGCAACGTTCCAACATCTGCTGTGATGACCGCGCGTCGCTAGCCAAGCTTGCGGGCTGTGGCCCTAGGATGGACAGCTACAGAGTGGAAAGGGTCAAAATGAGCAGTCTTTCGATTCGCGAGGTGATCGAACGCGTAACGAGCGGGCGGCTGAGAATCCCTTCTTTTCAACGGGGCTTCGTGTGGGACGCCGATCGTGTCGCTTTCCTGATGGACAGCATATACAAAGGTTATCCATTCGGTGCCGTTATCCTATGGCGCACAAAAGAACAATTGAAGTCCGAACGGCAACTCGGCCCGTTCGAGTTGCCGGACCACGATCCGGATCTACCCATCGACTACGTGCTTGACGGCCAGCAGCGTCTGACGTCTATTTTTGGTGTTTTTCAATCTGATATTGAAGCTTTAGAAGAGGCGCCCTGGACGAGTATCTATTTTGATTTGCACGCCGAGAAGGACCTGCAGGACTCGCAATTTGTTTGCCTATCGCCTGAAAAGGTTGACCCTGCTCGACACTTTCCGATTGGCGCGTTTTTCAACGTTGCCGGATACAGGACCGCCACGAAAGAATTCGATGACGAACTCGCGGATCGCATCGGGGCCGTGCAGGCCGTTTTTCAGCAGGCGTCGATTCCAGTCCAGCTGGTAGAAACCGATGATCGTGCGAAGGTTGCAATTGTTTTCGAGCGTGTGAATCGTATGGGTATGGAGTTGGACATCCTCCAACTTCTATCCGCCTGGACGTGGAGTGAGGACTTCGACCTCCAGGAAAAATTCGAGGATTTCGCAGAAGAACTACGCCCCTTCGGTTTCCATCGTATGGGTGATGATTCCAACCTGCTTCTGCGCTGTTGTGCTGCGCTGGTGAAGGGTGACGTGTCGCCCGGCGCCTTGGTTGAACTCAATGGCGGGAAGGTGCGAGACAACTTTCCGAACATGGTCAATGGAGTCAAAGGGGCGATCGACTTTCTGCGGTCAAACATAGGTATTCAGGCACTCGGGAATCTTCCTTATCCGGCTCTCCTGGTGCCGCTAACGGTGTTCTTTGCCGCGCCTGATGGGAAAGAGGTGAAGGTTACTGCGGCTCAGCGTCGAACGTTGGTTACATGGTTCTGGCGCGCGTGCTTCTCGCGGCGATTTAGTGCGGGTGTAATTCGGAACCTGAATCGGGACATTAAAGAGGCGGCGAAGCTACGCAGAGGAGAACGGTCGGCTTTGGCTGATGTTGTTGCCGAGGTTGATTCAGGGTTTTTCACCGAGCAGACATTCAACGTTGCGACAGTTCATACGAAGGTGTTCGTCCTTTTGATCGCGCAGTCGGGGCCGCTCAGTTTTGTGTCGGGTACCCCCATTAGTCTCGGGACGGTCCTGCAAGCCTACAACCGGAACGAGTTTCATCATCTCTACCCGAAGAAGTTCCTCCGTGATCAGGGTCGTGCCACCCATGAAATCGGAATGCTCGCAAACTTTGTTTTCATGTCGAGTGCTGACAACAAGACTCTTGGAGGGGTCGCCCCGAGTGTCTATAGGAGTCGTATGGACAGCGCTGCCACTCCCAAAATTATTGAACGTACCCTATGCCCTGCGAGCTTGTTCGATGACGACTTCGATATTTTTGTAGCGGAGCGGGCGTCGGTGCTCGTCGATGCAGCAAAGAAGCTAATGGGAGTGATCTAAGTCAAAACTGCCAGGCGGTGTTTTGTAGGTAGTGCTGCTCCGCACTGTCTAGTTCGCCGTCCCTGTCAAAAGCTCACGCGTCGACACTGCCGCCGGTGAAGTTAACGATCGCTCGCCGGGTGGGGGTTACAGGAGAACATCGGTGCGATCGGCTTCGTGTTGGAGCCTGTGTCGTCGGTCCTCATCCGTAGGCTGTCGGACGATGGACCACGGGTGCGGGAGGGCGGTCTGCGCAAGATGCGTAACCCTGACTGGGCTTGGGACGAGTTGCTCTTGGTGTGTGACGTGTTGGCAGCCAGGGGGTGGACTCGGCTGCTTGAGGAGCACCGGGAGGCCGTGGAGTTGTCGCGGCTTCTGCGGAGCCTGCCTGTGCACCCTGTGGAGTCGCGTGACGAGCGGTTCCGGAGTCCTGGGTCGGTCGCTCGCAAGGCTGAGAACATCCGGGCGTGGCATCCGAGCTATGCCAGCAAGCCGACCAACGGCGGCAAGCGTGACCGGGAGGTGCTGGAGGCGTTTCTGGCCGACCCCGAAGGGATGGGGCTCATGGCCCGGGCGCTCCGTGACGGGCGATGGGCCAGCGAGGGATACGCCGTGGTGCCTGCTTCGGAACCGGACGAACAGGAGGAGCTGTTCGAGGGCAGTCTGCTCTACCGTCGCCACCTTGCCCGTGAGCGGAACCCGAAGTTGCGCCGTAAGAAGATCGAGGAAGTGCTGGCACTGCACCGGAGGCTGGCTTGCGAGGTCTGCGGTTTCGACTTCCAGCAGGTGTACGGGGAACGGGGCTCCGGCTACGCGGAGGTGCACCACGTGCTGCCGTTGCACGTCTCCGGGCCGGTCAAGAACCGGACTAGCGACCTGGCGGTTCTGTGTGCCAACTGTCACCGGATGATCCACCGCGGCAAGCAGTGGCTTACCCCGGTGGAGTTGCGAGAGTTGGTCACGGCGCAGGCAAGCTGGCGGTAGCGCCACAGAGGGGTGGTCGGGGCGAGCGCGTGACAAGATCAATCCCCGACTTACCCCCGACAAACGACGACAAACCACCACGCCGAACCATCCACTAGGGGCGTTCGCGATCGGGGACCATGCAGGTAGTGGGTGATGTCGACAAGCTACGGCAGGCGTTGCTGAAGCAAGATGCGCGATCCGCGGGTTCAGGGTTTGAGCCCCTGGCGGCCCACCACAGCCCCAGGTCACCGGCCTGGGGCTGGTGTGTCTCAGGATCGGGCTTGTGCTTTTGCGCCCGGCTCACCGCCACTGCCGGCGTGCGGACGGCCGGTGCGGGAAGGGCTTGCGGCCACGGCTTCGCTGCTGCGTGTTTTGCAGGGTGCGATTAGCAGCGGCTTGAGAGCGTGGGAGCGAATCAGTGCTTGATCGACTGGTCCGACTGTAGTAACCCTGTGCCATGTCGTCTCGTGACTGGCCCGACTGGGTTCGGGAAGCCCGGGTGGGTGGTCGAACCAGCAAGGTGGCCGGGCGGCCCAAGTTGGAGGGGTCTCCGTACTACGAGCAGCCGCTTGACAAGTGGGTCGATATCACCCGGTCGCTGCTTGCCGAGCATCCTCTCTCCGGGCCGGTGCTGGTGGATGTCGTGCTTCGTAGTTGGTCCGCCATCTTCGAGTCTCGGCTGGGTAGTGGGTTCTACATCGGACAGGAGATCAAGCCCGCACCCCAGGTCATGGGGTTCTTCCTGCACTCGCTGATCCCGCTTGAGCTGGCCAGGGGCAGCGGGGATTGGCGAGCCGAGATCACGGCCGCGGATAAGGACCTCGTGCACATCCCCGACGACCGGTACTCGCTGGAGATCAAGACCTCTTCGCATCCCAGCCAGGTCTTCGGCAACCGCAGCTACGGCGTCGACAACCCGGGCAGGGGGAAGAAGGCCAAGGACGGGTACTACGTCGCGGTCAACTTCGAGAAGTGGCCGCCGGTCGAATCCGGCAGGCGGCCCGAGGTCAAGTTGATCCGGTTCGGCTGGCTCGACCGCACCGACTGGGTGGCGCAGAAGTCGGAGACGGGCCAGCAGTCGGCCATCGCCGCGGAGGCGGACAACCGGCAGCTGCTGACCATTTACGAAGCAGGGCGGGAGCGGTCAGAAGAGGTGTTGTTCTGACGCTTCCAGGCGGGCGGCGGCTATGTCCAGGTATTCGCTCTTCAGGTCGAAACCGACGCTCAGGCGGCCGTTCTGCCGGGCTGCCGCGCAGGTCGTCCCCGAACCGACGAACGGGTCCAGCACCAGGCCCGACGGCGGACTGCACGACTTGATGATGCGGTCGATCACGGCCACCGGGAACTGCGCCGGGTGGGCGGTCCGCTCCTTGCTGGAACGGCTGGCGCCGGAGGTGACCTTGGGGAACTGCCAGACGTCCGTGGGGTTCTTCCCCAGCGGGTTCACCTTGATCTTTCCGTTTTTCTTCTGGTTCGGGTACTTCACGTTCGAGTCACGCACGGGGTCCAGGTCGAAGTAGTACGCGTCGGGGTCTTTCGCGTACCACAGGAACTTCTCGTTGCGCGGCGAGAAGGAACGTTTGGCGGCTACGCCGGCACCGTAGTTCCAGATGACCTCCTGCACCAGGAAGAACGGGCTCTGGTCCCAGAGCAGGTACGGCAGCGGTACTGCTTTGCCGCGGTCGGGGACGGCGACGTAGCCCACGTTGAGCCAGAAAGAGCCCTGTTGGAGCGTTACCTCGTGGATGTGCGTCATCCACTTGCCGCACCAGGCGATGTACTCCGGGAGGGGGAGGATTTTCTCGTACGCCTTCCCGATGTTGTACGGGGGGCTGGTGACGACGAGGTCGAACACCGGTTGGCTCAGGCGTGACATGAGGTCTGCGCAGTCGCCCTGGTAGAGCAGCACGTTGCTGTTCTCGAAGTAGGGTTTCCCCAGTTCTTCCTTGATCGCCGCCAGCCGGTCGTCCAACGCGCCCTCCCGAGTTCGCGGTGGATTTTAGCACAGTAAGCGGTCCGAATCTGATACGACGGTGCCGTGTGTGCAATTATGGCATTTTTCGGCCCACGGGCTGCACGAGGTCGTTTTTGCGGGCGAGGCGTGCCGGGTTTGATGAATCCCCGGGACCGAACCGGTGATCGTCGTGCCGGGGGAACGGTGCGCCGGCAGCATCGGGGGCATGGATTCCGTTGACCTTTACCGCCGGTGGATCGAGGAGCTGTGGTGTGGTGCGGTCGGGGTGGCGGAGGAGGTGGTGGCGGACGGGTTCGTCGGGTACTGGCCGGCGCGGACGGTTCGGGGGCGCGGGGAGCTGGTCGGGCTGATCTCGTCCACGCACTCGATGCTGGGTCCCCTGTCGTTCGCGGTCGAGGTCGGGCCGATCGCGCAAGGGCCGCTGGTCGCGGGGCGGTGGCGGGGGCGGGGGTGGCGGGACGACGAGGCCGTGGAGTTCGTCGGCAACGACATCCTGCGCGTCGCGGACGGGAAGTTCGTCGAATACTGGGTCGCCTCCGTCGAGCTGCCGGCCGCGGGCGAGTGGTGATGATCCGGGCTAGCGTGGGCGCGTGCGGGTGGCCACGTGGAACGTCAACTCGGTCAAGCAGCGGTTGCCCCGGCTGCTGCCGTGGCTGGACGAGCGCCGACCGGACGTCGTGTGCCTCCAGGAGACGAAGCTCGCCGACGACGCGTTCACCGCTCTCCTCGCCGAGCCGCTGACCGCACGGGGCTACGAGTTCGCCGCGCACGGGGAATCCCGGTGGAACGGGGTCGCCGTGCTCTCGCGGGTCGGGCTGGCGGACGTCGTGCCCGGGATGCCCGACGGGCCGGGGTTCCCGCACCAGGAGGCACGCGTGGTGGCCGCCACCTGCGGCGGGCTGCGGGTGTACTCCGTCTACGTGCCCAACGGCCGCACGCCGGATTCCGCGCACTACCACTACAAGCTCGCCTGGCTGGCGGCGCTGCGGTCGCGGCTCGCCGGTGAGGACGGTCCGCTGGTGGTCTGCGGTGACGTCAACATCGCCCCGGCCGACGCCGACGTGTACGACCCCGCGGCCTACGCCGGGCACACGCACGTCACCGCCCCCGAACGGGCCGCGCTCGGCCGACTGCTGGACCTCCCCCTCCGGGACGTCGTCCGCGACCGCTGGCCCGACGAACGCGTCTTCACCTACTGGGACTACCGGGCCGGGATGTTCCACCAGGACCTCGGGATGCGGATCGACCTGGTGCTGGCCTCGCCGGCCGCGGCGGACCGGGTGGTCGCCGCATGGGTCGACCGGCACGCCCGCAAGGGCACCGGTCCCAGCGACCACGCGCCCGTGGTCGTGGACCTGGACACCGCGCCGGACGGCGCGATCGGCCCCGTCGTGCCGCCGCCGTCCCGGCCACGCCGCTAGAGCAGCGTCAACGCGACCTTCAGCACCGCGTCGCGAGCGCCGGTGAACCGGCTCACGCGCGCCAACCTGTTGAGCGCCAACGACTGCCGGACCATGCGCTGCGTCCGCTTCCGCCGAACGCGGTCGTAGGCGGCCAGTGCCGCGGGCACGCCGGCACGCGCGCACCCGGCCAACGTGACGGCGTCGATCACCGCCTGGCACGCGCCCTGGCCGAGGTCCGGCGTCATGGCGTGCGCCGCGTCGCCGATCAGCACCACGTTGCCCCGGTGGTACGCCGGCAGCGGCGGGAGGTAGTCCAGGGAGTGGCGCAGCGGGTCCGCCGCACCGGCCAGCACCTCGGGGATCGGGTCGTGCCAGTCCCGGCACACCACGCGCGGGTCGACGCCCGGCGGCGTCATCGCGTACCAGTTCGTGCGGCCGTCGGCCTGCGGTGTCAGGCCGAACTTCACGCCCCGGCCCCACGTCTCGCCACCCGCCGCGACCGGCACGTCCGCGGTGCCGCGCCAGCCGACCGCACCGGACGGCCGCACGTCGACGCCGAACAGGTCGCGCCGGGTGGCGCTGTTGACGCCGTCCGCCGCCACCACGAGGTCCTGGTCGCAGTCCCGCCACGTCGCGGTCGTGCCGTACCGCACCGGCGGCGCGGCCTCCGCCAGCAGCGCGAGCAACGCGGGCCGGGTCACCAGGCGCACGTCGGCCTTCAGCACGCCGATCAACGTGCCGTCCGGGCGGCGCAACGCGCCGTCCGGCTGCGCCCGACCCGCCTGCCGAACCCGGTCGCCCAGGCCGAGCCCGTCCAGGGCGTCGACGGCGTCGGGCCAGATGCCCAGCCCGGTGCCGGTGGTGGGCGGGCCGTCCGCACGCTCGAAGACCTCGACGTCCCAACCGGCGTGGCGCAGGCCGATGGCCGCGGTGAGCCCACCTATGCCACCGCCGATGACCGCTGCTCTCATGACCACGACCGTACTAAAGGTGTAGTGCAATTTACTACGGGTGTAGTGTGTCCACGTGACCAGGCGCGACCAGGTGCTCGACGCGGCCATCCGGGTGCTCGGCACGGCCGGTCCGCGCGGGCTCACGCACCGCGCCGTCGACGTCGAGGCCGGCCTGTCGCAGGGCTCCACGTCGAACCTCTTCCGCACCCGCGACGCGCTCATCGGCGGCGTGGTGGACCGCCTGCTGGAACGGGAGACCGAGATCTGGGGACGGCTCGCGGGCGACGTCGCCACCCCGGACGGGTTCGCCGCCGCGGTCGGCGGTGTGGTGACCGAGCTGGCGCGCGAACGGCTGATCACGCTCGCCCGGCACGCCGTGTTCGTCGAGGCGGGCGTCCGGCCGGAGTTGGGGCGGCGCATCGCGGAGGCGCACCGGCGGATCGCCGAGTGGGCCGGTCCGCTGGTGGCGGCGCTCGGTTCGACCGACCCGGAACGGGACCTGCGGCTGCTGCTGGCCGTCGTGGACGGGTTGCTCACCAACCAGCTCGCCAACCCGCGCGCCGATTTCGCACCCGCCGACGCGATCAGCACCGTCCTGCGCGGCGCGCTCCCGTAGTCGTGCCAACGCATTCCGTCATTTCCGGGGTGCGGCGGCATGTTCCGGGTTAGAGTCCCGGGAACGACGAGGGGGGTGCATGGGGGACTTCTTCGCAGTCGCGCTCGCCTTCCCGACCGTCGTCCTCACCGTGCCGCTCGCCGCCGTCCTGCTCTTCTGGCTGCTGGTCGCGTTCGGCGTCGACCTCGACGGCGGCGTCGAACTGGCCTACGGGCTGGGTGGCGTGCCGACGAGCGTGGTGTTCTCCCTCCTCGTGCCGTCCGCGTGGTTCGCGTGCCTCACCGGCGCGGCGCTGGTCGACGGCTACGACTACGCGGTGCTCGGCGGTGCGCTGGTGGTCGGCTACTTCGCCGCGCGGGTCGCGGTGATACCGCTGCGCCGCCTGTACCCGACGGTGGAATCCGCGTCCCGCAACGACTTCGTCGGTCGCGTGTGCGTGATCCGCACCGGCACGGTCACCGCGACCTTCGGCCAGGCGGAGGTCACCGCCGACGACGGCTCGTCCGCGATCGTCCAAGTTCGACAACCGGGGAACGACGACCTGCGTGCCGGCGTCCAAGCGCTGATCTTCGACTACGACCAGGACGGGGAGTTCTTCTGGGTCGCCCCGATCCCTACTCTTCCACTGGGGGAGCACTGATGGACGTCATCACCACCGGTTTCGGCATATTGGTCGCCGTCGCCCTCGTCGTCGTGATCGCGGTGCTGATCCTGGTCAGCCGGCTCTTCCGGAAGATCGAGCAGGGCAAGGCCCTGATCATCTCCAAGGTGCGCAAGGTGGACGTGACGTTCACCGGCGCGATCGTGCTGCCGGTGCTGCACCGCGCCGAGGTCATGGACATCTCGGTGAAGACCATCGAGATCCGGCGTGCCGGCACCGAGGGCCTGATCTGCCGCGACAACATCCGCGCGGACATCCGGATCACGTTCTTCGTGCGGGTCAACAAGACCGTCGAGGACGTCATCAAGGTGGCGCAGGCGATCGGCACCGCGCGCGCCAGCGACGAGCAGACCCTCCAGGAGCTGTTCAACGCCAAGTTCTCCGAGGCGCTCAAGACCGTCGGCAAGCAGCTCGACTTCGTCGACCTCTACACCAAGCGCAACGAGTTCCGCGACCAGATCATCGAGGTGATCGGCACCGACCTCAACGGCTACAGCCTGGAGGACGCGGCGATCGACTTCCTGGAGCAGACGCCGATGGCGCAGCTCAACCCGTCGAACATCCTGGACGCGCAGGGCATCCGCAAGATCACCGAGCTGACCGCCATCGAGCACGTGCGCACCAACGAGTACCAGCGCGGCGAGCAGAAGGAGATCACCCGCCAGAACGTCGAGGCGCGCGAGGCGATCCTGGAGCTGGAGCGCCGCCAGGCGGACGCGGAGATCAAGCAGCGGCGCGAGGTGGAGACCATGCGCGCCCGCGAGGAGGCCGAGATCGCCAAGGTGCAGGCCGAGGAGCGGTTGAAGGCCAACACCGCGGGCATCCGCACCGACGAGCAGCTCGGCATCCAGCACGAGAACAAGGCCCGCGAGATCGCCGTGGCGGAGAAGAACCGCGAGCGCGTGATCGCGATCGAGACCGAGCGGATCGAGAAGGACCGCCAGCTCGAGGTCATCGGCCGCGAGCGGGAGACCGAGCTGTCGCGCATCGCCAAGGACAAGGAGGTCGAGGGCGAGAAGCGCGTCATCGCGGAGGTCGTGCGCGAGCGCATCGCGGTGGAGAAGACCGTGGCCGAGCAGGAGGAGAACATCAAGCGGCTGCGTGCGGTCGAGGAGGCCGAGCGGCTGCGGCAGACGGTGGTCATCCAGGCCGAGGCGCAGGCGCAGGAGAACCTGGTCAAGGACATCAAGGCGGCGGAGGCCGCGGAGGCCGCGGCGAAGTTCAAGGCACGCGAGGAGCTGCTGCTCGCCGAGGCGCGCCAGCAGGCCGCCGAACTCGACGCGCGGGCCATGATCCGGCTCGCCGAGGGCAAGCAGGCGGACGCCGCCGCGGACGGCCTGGCGGACGTGCAGGTGCGTGAGCGCGACGCCGAGGCCATCGAGAAGGTCGGCCGCGCGGAAGCCGCGGTGGCGCGGGAGAAGGCGCTCGTGGAGGCCGTGGCGATCCGCGAGAAGCTCAAGGGCGAGGCGGAAGGTCTGGCCGACAAGGCGGGCGCGATGGCCGCGCTGGACGACGCGACGCGCGAGCACGAGGAGTACCGGCTGCGCCTGGAGACGGAGAAGGACATCCGGCTCGCCGGGATCGACGTGCAGCGGCAGGTGGCCGAGGCGCAGGCGAAGGTGCTCGCGGCCGGGCTGGAGAGCGCCGACATCGACATCGTGGGCGGCGACGCCATGTTCTTCGACCGCGTGGTGGGCGCGATCTCCATCGGCAAGAGCATCGACGGGTTCGTGGAGCACTCCGACGTCGCGCAGACGCTGGCCGGTCCGTGGCTCAACGGCTCCGCCGATTTCACCAAGGACATCGGGCAGATCCTGTCGTCGTTCGGCACGGGTGACCTGAAGAACCTCACCGTGTCCGCGGTGCTGCTGAAGATGATCGGCAACGGCGGGCCGGACGAGGACAAGCTGCGTGAGCTGCTGGCCGCCGCGCAGCGGCTCGGCGTCGCCGAGCGCCCGGTGGCCGCGCTCGCCGGCCGGGCGTGACCCCGCCCGTGACCGCGACCCTCGACGCGGGCACCTACGAGGTGCTCAAGGCCCGGCTCGCCGAGCAGGCGGCCGGGCTCGCGAGCCGGGCGGAGGCGTTGAACGGGCGGCGGCTGGAGGTGTTCGGCGGCGCCGAACTCGCCCTGCTCGGCACGGAGCGCATCCGCACGGAGAACAACTGCGTGCCCCGCGACTGCGTGTCGGTGTCCGTCGCCGACACCGACGGCGAGCACGCGTCGGGCCTGATGTTGTTCGGCTACAACGTGTTCATCGGGTTGAAGCCGGAGACCACGGTCGACGACGTGTTCTCGCTGCACCGGTTCACCCGCGACGGCGACGCGTTCCGGTTCGAGGACGCCCGCGACGAGCTGCCCGGCCTGCTCCGCGACCCCCGGTTCGAGCGGGACTTCGCCGAGCTGTACCGGTACTACCGGGACACGCGGCTGGTGCAGCTGCGCCGGTTCGAGGGCAGGCTGCTCGCGGTGTTCCAGACCGGCGCGCGCACGTCGGACATCCGCGTGCTGCGCTGGCGGATCGGCCTCGACGGCACCGTCGAGTACCTGGACAACCGCGGCGAGCGCGACCACGTCTTCCCGCCGTCGCACGACTTCGAGTGGACGCCGACCACCCGCGAGCAGCACGTGCTCGGCCGCCACCCGCACATCTCCATCGAGGACGAGGTCTTCGTGGAGACCGTCGGCGGCGACCTCACCATCAAGGTGGAGAACAACACCGAGACCGGCGAGGGCATCTACCACGAGCCGGTGGACGAGCCGTTGCAGTCGCTGGCCGACGCCGACGTCGAGTACGCGCGCGTGGGCACGCTGGTCCTGCTCCGCATCCGCCCCTACAACGAAACCGCGTGGCGGCACCTGGTCTTCAACACCCGCACCAAGAGCGTGGTGCGGCTCGACGGCATCGGCCAGGCGTGCCAACGGCTCCCGGAGGACCAGGGCCTGATCTTCCCCGGCGGCTACCACCTCACCACGGGCGTCGGCAAGACGTTCGACACCGAGGTGGACGAGCTGGAGTTCGAGCGCGTCATCCGCTCCACCAACGGCGAAGACGTGCTGTACGTGTTCCACGCGCGCCGTGAGGGCCGCTCACTCCTCCTGCCGTACAACGTGATCCGCAAGGAAGTGGCGAACCCGTTGGTGTGTCACGGGTTCTCGTTGTTCGACGACGGCACGCTGGTCGTTTTCCGCGCCACGTCGGACGAACCGACGCGCGTGCACCCGATGCAGGTGTGGCAGACGCCGTACCTGTCCGACGCCTACGCCGCCGCCCAACCGGTCGGCACCGGCGCGCTGGAGAAGGTCGGCAACGCGGACCTGGTGCGTGGCATCTCCGACTGCCTGTCGGTCAGCCGGCTGGTGGCGGAGATGGCGCCGTCCGAGGCCGTGTTCGAGGACCTGATCGCCGCGTGCACCAGGGTTTTCGACACCTACCACTGGCTCGGCGACCCGGAGCTGGGCGACCTGCGCGCGCCGCTGGCCGACGTCCGCGCCACGGCCGAGCAGGTGCTGGACGAGTTCGAGGCCGTGCAGGCGTTGACCGGCCAGGCGGCACGCGCGGTGGACGAGGCGGCCGAGCAGGTGGCGTCGCTGGTGCGCCGGGCACGCGGCGAGGTGCCCGGCGGCGCGGACGCGTGGGTGCGGCAGCTCGCCGACCTCCGTGCCGCCCAGGGGCACCTGGTGACGTTGCGGGAACTGCGTTACGCCGACCTCGCCCGCGTCGACGGCCTGGCCGCCGAGCTGACCGCCGAGCTGGACTCGGCGGCGCAACGCGCCGTCGAGCACCTGTCCCGCGCCGACGCGTTCGACGCCTACCGCGCCCAGGTGGACGACCTGGTGGCGAAGGCGGAGTCGATCCGGACCGTCGCCGAGGCGCGGCCCGTCACCGACGAGCTGGCCGAGCGGCAACGCGGCCTGGAGGTGCTGACCGAGGTGGTCGGCACGCTCGACATCGCCGACGCCACGGTGCGCACGGCGATCCTGGAGCGCATCGGCGAAGTCCTTGGCGGGCTCAACCGCGCACGGGCCACTGTGGACGGTCGCCGCCGCGACCTGCTCGCCACCGAGGGCCGGGCCGCGTTCGCCGCCGAGTTCGCGTTGCTCGGGCAGTCCGTCACCGGCGCGTTGGCGGTCGCCGACACGCCGCAGCGGTGCGACGAGCAGCTGGGCGTCCTGCTGCTCCAACTGGAGAACCTGGAATCCCGGTTCGGCGAGTTCGACGACTTCCTGGCCCAGCTGGGCGCGAAGCGGACCGACGTCTACGAGGCGTTCTCCTCGCGCAAGCAGGCGCTGCTGGACGAGCGGGCCCGCCGCGCCGACCGGCTGGCCGAGTCTGCGGACCGCGTCCTGGGCAGCATCGCCCGGCGCGTCGCGTCGCTCGGGTCGCTGGACGAGGTCAACACCTACTTCGCGTCCGACCCGATGGTGGCCAAGGTCCGCGGTGTCGCCGAGGAGCTGCGTGAGCTGGGCGACCCGGTGCGGGCCGAGGAGCTGGCCGGCCGGGTGCTCGCCGCGCGGCAGGAGGCGGGCCGCGCGTTGCGCGACCGGCTGGACCTGTTCGACGGCGAGGCCATCCGGTTGGGGCGCCACCGGTTCGCGGTGAACACCCAGCCGCTGGACCTCACCCTGGTGCCGCAGGGCGACGGGATGGCGTTCGCCATCACCGGGACCGACTTCCGCGCGCCGGTCCGCGACGCCGGTTTCGCGGCCACCCGGCCGTTCTGGGACCAGCTCGTGGTCTCGGAGACCGCCGAGGTGTACCGGGCGGAGCACCTGGCCGCTTCCGTCCTCGCCGAGCACCCCGTCGACCGGCTGCACGCCGTCGCCGCCGAGGGCGGGCTGCCCGACCTCGTCCGCCAGGTCGCGGAATCCCGCCTGGACGAGGGTTACGAGCGCGGCGTGCACGACCACGACGGGGCCGAAATCCTCGCCGAGCTGTTGCGCCTGCACGCCGACGCGGGCGTGCTGCGTTACCCGCCGTCCGCACGTGCCGCCGCGCAACTGCTGTGGGCGCGGACCGACGAGGACACCCGCGCGGGGTGGGCGCGGCGGGCCGCGTCGCTCGGCCGCGCGCGGGCCGCATTCGGCCACACCGCCGCGATCGACGCGTTGTGCGTGGAGATCGCGGAGCACGCCGGTGACCCGCTCGCCGGCGAGTACCTGTTCGAGGAGCTGTGCGTCACGCCCGCGGGCTTCGCCACGAGCGCCGCCGCGCGGGCGCTCGTGGACGAGTTCCACCGCGCCCTGGGCGACCGCGAGGACTTCGCGGACGACCTGCGGGCGCTCGCCGACCCGGACGAGCGCCACGCGCTGGTGGCGGGCTGGTACGAGGCGTTCCTCGGCGACCGGGTCGAACCCGACCTGCCCGAGGCGATCGCCCTGGAGCTGTGCCGGGACCTGCCGCGGTACGACGCGCCCGCGCGGCTGGAGTCCGTTGTGGACGGTCTGCTCGGCGCGCACCCGCGGATCACGGGGCGGCGGCTGCACGTCCGCCTGGACGAGCTGCTCGCCCGCACCCGGCGGTTCCGCGCCGAGCGCGTGCCCGCGTTCCGCGCCTACCAGCAGCGCCGCAACGAACTCGTGGCGCGTGAGAAGGAGCGCCTGCGGCTGGACGAGTACCGGCCCAAGGTGATGAGCGCGTTCGTCCGCAACCGCCTGCTGGACGAGGTGTACCTGCCGTTGATCGGCGACAACCTGGCCAAGCAGCTCGGCGCGGCGGGTGACGCGAAGCGCACCGACCAGATGGGCCTGCTGCTGCTCATCTCACCGCCCGGCTACGGCAAGACGACCCTCGTGGAATACGTCGCCAACCGGCTCGGCCTGGTGTTCGTGAAGGTCAACGGCCCGGCGCTGGGGCACGACGTGACCAGCGTCGACCCGGCGGACGCGCCGAACGCCACCGCGCGGCGCGAGGTGGAGAAGATCTCGTTCGCGCTGGAGACCGGCAACAACGTGCTGCTCTACCTGGACGACATCCAGCACACCTCGCCGGAACTGCTCCAGAAGTTCATCTCGCTGTGCGACGCGCAACGCCGCATGGAAGGCGTGTGGGACGGGCAGACCCGCACGTACGACCTGCGCGGCAAGCGGTTCGCGGTGTGCATGTCGGGCAACCCGTACACCGAGTCGGGGCAGCGGTTCCGCATCCCCGACATGCTCGCCAACCGCGCCGACGTGTGGAACCTCGGCGACGTGCTGTCCGGCCGCGAAGAGCTGTTCGCGTTGAGCTACGTGGAGAACGCGCTCACCTCCAACCCGGTGCTCGCGCCGCTGTCGACGCGGGACCGCGCCGACGTGGAGCTGCTGGTGCGGATGGCGCGCGGGGAGGAGGTGCGGGCCGACCAGCTCGCCCACCCGTACTCGACGGTCGAGCTGGAGCAGGTGCTCGGGGTGCTGCGGAAGCTGTTGCGGGTGCGGGACGTCGTGCTGGCCAACAACCAGGCGTACATCGCGTCGGCCGCCCAGTCCGACGCGGCGCGCACCGAGCCGCCGTTCCTGCTCCAGGGCTCCTACCGCAACATGAACAAGCTGGCGGAGAAGGTCGTGCCGGTGATGAACGACGCCGAGCTGTCGGCCGTCGTCGACGACCACTACGCGGGCGAGGCGCAGACCCTGACCTCCGGTGCGGAGGCGAACCTGTTGAAGCTGGCCGAGCTGCGTGGTGCGCTCACGCCCGAGCAGGCGGCGCGGTGGGAGCGGGTCAAGGCGGCTTACCGGCGGGCGCAGGCGCTCGGTGGCGCGGAGGACGACCCGGTGAGCCGGGCGGTGGGCGCGGTGGGCCTGCTCGCGGACCGGGTGGGCGGCGCGATCGACCGCCTCGCCGACCGCTAGCACCTGCCCCGCGCCGCCCGGGACCGCCGGCGCGGGGGAGGTGGTGGTCGGGGCGGGGGCGCTAACTATCAGGCAGGCTTCCTGAAAGTTTCGCGGGGCGGCGGCCTCCGGGACCGCCCCCGGCGGTGCGGGGGAGGCGGTGGTCGGGCTGGGCGCTAATTTTCAGGCAGGCTTCCTGAAAGTTTCGCGGGGCGATGGCTTCCAGGGCCGCCCCCGCCAGCGCGGGGGAGGCGGTGGTCGGGCTGGGCCGTATCTTTCAGGCAGGCTCCCTGAAAGTTTCGTGTGGCACTAGCTTTCAGGCAGGCTTCCTGAAAGTTTCGGGGGCGAACGACCACACCCGCTCTGAGGACACGCCCTAGCGGTCCTCGTCCTCGTGCAGGCAGTCGTAGTCGCCCCACGGCGGTCGGCCGGGGTGTCCGGTGCCGTGCAGGCGCGGCCAGTCGCACCAGTCGCCCCACGGCGGCGGGAACACCCATGGTGGGCAGTCGCGGTCGAAGGGGTCGTCCTCGTCGCACCGGACCGGCGGTTTGCCGCGTGACGGCGTGGGTTTCGGGGTCGTCGTGGTGGTCGGCGGCGCGGGCTCGGTCGTCGCGGTGGGCGGCGGTGGCGGCGGGGGCTGGGTGGTCGTGGTCACCGGCGTCGGCTCGGGTTTCCGCGGTGGCGGCGCGACCAGCACGGCCGTGAGCGACGGCAGCACCCGCACGGTGGTGGTGAACGTCGCGCTGAGCACAC
Organism: Saccharothrix obliqua; assembly: GCF_019375475.1. Taxonomy (GTDB): domain Bacteria; phylum Actinomycetota; class Actinomycetes; order Mycobacteriales; family Pseudonocardiaceae; genus Actinosynnema; species Actinosynnema obliqua. Next base: position 242,477 of record NZ_JAHXGQ010000001.1, read on the forward strand.
CCGGTTGCCCCGGGCTCAGATCAACCCGGCGCACGTCCACGGGTCTCGGCTCGCCGGCCGTGACCACCATGGCGAGCAAGCCGGTCGCGGCCAGCACGCCGGCCGTGCCGGCGAGCGCGACTCTCCTGCTCCTGCCCATCCCTCTGCACCCGCCCCCGACGACGCACCACGGTGGTCACGTGGAATCGTTCAACCGGCAAAAGGTGTTACGCGGCGCGGGTTCCACGCCGTCTCAACCGGCCGCCACCACACCACCGCGGCACGGTACTCCGCCCGACCCGGCCGCCGGCACCGCGTGCCGGGCGGTCGTGGCGTGCCGGGCGGTCATCGCGGTGAGACCTTCATCGCAGCGCTTCCGGTACCGCCGTGCCTAGCATGTGCGGGTCTGGTGCGTGATCCGCACCGCCAACCCCGACACCGAGAGGTGCGCAGCTGATGCTGTTCCGACGACTGCTGCCCGCGACCGCGGCGGTGGCCGCCCTGGCGTTCACCGCGGCCTGCGGCGGCGCACCCGACGACACCCTGGAGGGCAAGGCCCGCGACGGGCGGCTCACCATCGGCATCCGGTTCGACCAGCCGGGCATGGCCCAGCGGCGGCTCGACGGCAAGTACGTCGGGTTCGACGTCGACGTGGCGAAGTACGTGGCGGGACAGCTCGGCGTGCCGGAGTCCGGCATCACCTGGCGGGAGGCCCGGTCCGCCGACCGGGAGCGGCTGATCGCCGAGGGCGGGGTGGACTTCGTCGTCGCCACCTACTCGATCACCGAGCAGCGCAAGGAGCGGGTGGCGTTCGCCGGGCCGTACTTCCAGACCGGGCAGGGCCTGCTGGTGCGGTTCACCGACACCGAGATCACCGGGCCCGCCGCGTTGAACGGCAAGCGGCTGTGCTCGGTCGCCAATTCCACGTCGGCGCGGAAGGTGGAGTCCGAGTTCGCGAAAGAGGTCCAGCTCGTCGAGTACGGGCAGTATTCGGACTGCGTCACGGGCCTGCTGGCGGGCAACGTGGACGCGGTGACGACCGACGAGGCGATCCTCGCGGGCTACGTCGCGGAGAACCCCGAGCTGCTCAAGCTGGTCGGCGAGCCGTTCACCACCGAGCGGTACGGCGTCGGGCTGTCGAAGTCGGACCCGAAGGGCCGGTCGGACGTGAGCGCGGCGATCGAGCGGATGGTGGCGACCGGCGAGTGGCGGTCCGCGCTGGAGCGCAACATCGGGAACTCGGGCGTGCGGCTGCCCGACCCGCCGGAGGTCACCGAGAAGTAGCGGACCGGGCTTCATCCGGTGGTAGTGCGGAGCGTGGTCGACCCGATACGCTCACCAGCGCAGGCCGTGGTTTCTGTGTTCGTGTCTCACGCTCGCGGAACGACACGCGGGCGTGCGTCCCCCACCGCAGGCGGTGGGGGAAACGCCCCGGGACGGCCGGGGCTGCATGGTGCAGCCCCAAGCTTTCCTGCGATGGAGGCAGGTACATGGCACTGGGCACTGTCAAGTGGTTCAACTCCGAGAAGGGCTTCGGCTTCATCGCCCAGGAGAACGGCGGACCGGACGTGTTCGTCCACTACTCGGAGATCCAGGGGCAGGGGTTCCGCACCCTGGAGGAGAACCAGCGCGTCGAGTTCGAGATCGGTCAGGGCACCAAGGGTCCGCAGGCCCAGAACGTGCGCAAGGTCTGACCCCAGTCGTGACGCAGGCCCCGCGCTCCACCCGGAGCGCGGGGCCTGTTCGGCTTCCGGGGACTACATCCCGCGCTGACGCGCCTCCCACTCCAGGCGCTGCATGACCCACTCGGTGGCCAGCGCCTGCGGCGACGTCTGCCGCTCGGCGGCGAGTTCCTTCAACTGCTCGTTCGCCACCAGTTGGAGGCGGAGCTGGTAGACCTGCGCGTTGCCGAAGCTGCCGGAGGCGGTGGTCTCCACGTCCGCCTGCGGGGCCAGCGCCGCCAGGTAGGAGGTCAGTTCGTCGTCGGGCTGCATCCCCTCCTGCTCCTTGAGCGGGGGGCGGTGCCGGCCGGACTTCGAGCGTCCAAGGGAAAGAGCCACCGCGCAACGATAACGGTTGAGTTGCGGAACGGCCCGAACTGTGGCCTGCGTCACAACGGTGTGCATGGAGAGGCCCCCGCGCCAGGGGGAGGAACGCGGGGGCCGGAGGGGATCTCCACAGGCGCTGACCGGGGGTGTGTCAGCAATTCGGATTGTTGCACGTGCACGTGGGCCTGGGGAGTGGGTTGGGCCGAAATCTTTCAGCCGCTCACCGGGCGGAACCCGCGCAGGCGCAGGCTGTTGGTCACCACGAAGACACTGGAGAACGCCATCGCGGCCCCCGCGAGCATGGGGTTCAGCAATCCGAGGGCCGCGAGCGGCAAACCCATCACGTTGTAGGCGAACGCCCAGAAAAGATTTCCCCGAACGGTCCGGAGGGTCCGGCGGGACAACCGGATGGCGTCCGCGGCCACCCGCAGGTCGCCCCGCACCAACGTCAGGTCGCCCGCTTCGATCGCCACGTCCGCGCCCGTGCCCATGGCCAGCCCGAGGTCCGCGGCGGCCAGCGCGGGCGCGTCGTTGACGCCGTCGCCCACCATCGCCACCACCCTGCCCTCCGCCTGGAGCCGCCGCACCACCGCCACCTTCTCGGCGGGCAGCACGCCGGCGACCACCTCGGTCACGCCGACCTCGGCCGCCACCGCCTCGGCCACCACCCGGTGGTCACCGGTCAGCAGCACCGGCCGCAACCCCAGTTCACGCAGCCGGCGCACGGCCTCGGCGCTGGTCGGCTTGACCGAGTCGGTCACCGACAGCAGGCCGATCGGCTCGCCGTCCACCGCCACCGCGACCACCGTGCGCCCCTTGTGCCGCTCCTGGTCCACCAGGGGGTCGGACCGCAGGTCGTCCGGCCTGCCGACGGTCACCTCGTGGCCGTCCACCACGGCCGTCACGCCCAGGCCCGCGCGGTTCGCGAAACCCGAGACCGCGGGCAGCGCCGGCACCTCCGCCTCCGCGCTACGCACGACGGCCGCCGCGATCGGGTGCTCCGAGCCCCGCTCCGCCGCGCCCGCCAGCGCCAGCAGCCGCTCACGCGGCACGCCCGGCACGGGCAGCACCGCCACCAGCTCCAGCCGACCCGTGGTCACCGTGCCCGTCTTGTCCAGCACGACCGTGTCCACGCGGCGCGTCGACTCCAGCACCTCCGGGCCCTTCACCAGGATGCCGAGCTGCGCGCCCCGACCCGTGCCGACCAGCAGCGCCGTCGGCGTCGCCAGGCCCAGCGCGCACGGGCACGCGATCACCAGCACCGCCACCGCCGCCGTCACCGCGAACTCCAGCGGCCGACCCGCGAGCAGCCACCCGACCAGCGTCACCACCGCGATGCCCAGCACCACCGGCACGAACACCGCCGACACCCGGTCCGCCAGCCGCTGCACGGCCGCCTTGCCGGACTGCGCCTGCTCCACCAGCCGCGCCATCCGGGCCAGCTGCGTGTCGGCGCCGACCCGTTCCGCCGCCACGACCAGCCGCCCGCCCGCGTTGACCGTGCCGCCGACCACCCGGTCGCCCGGTCCGACCTCCTCCGGCACGGACTCGCCGGTCACCACCGACCGGTCCACCGCCGACGCGCCCTCGACCACCACGCCGTCCGTGGCGATCCGCTCGCCCGGCCGCACCACGAACCGGTCGCCGACCGCCAGCGCCGCCACCGGGACGCGTGCCTCCACGCCGTCCCGCAGCACCGCCACGTCCTTCGCGCCCAGCTCCAGCATCGCCCGCAGCGCGGCGCCCGCCCGGCGCTTCGACCGCGCCTCCAGCCACCGGCCGAGCAGCAGGAACACCGTGACGCCCACCGCGACTTCCAGGTAGACGTCACCCGTGGTGGCCGGGCGCGGCACGAAGCTGAACCCGTGCCGCATCCCCAGTTCGCCCGCGTCGCCGAACACCAGCGCGTACAGCGACCACAGGTACGACACGGCCACGCCCATCGACACGAGGGTGTCCATGGTGCTCGCGCCGTGCCGGGCGTTGACCGCCGCCGCGCGGTGGAACGGCCAGCCGCACACCCACACGACCGTCGTGGCGAGCGCCAGCGACACCCACTGCCAGCCGGGGAACTGCCACGCCGGGACCATGCCCAGCGCGATCACCGGCGCGCCCAGCAGCGCCGCCACGGCGAGCCGGTCGCCCAGCCCGGCCGGGGGCTCCTCGGCCGGTCGCTCCGGGCTCGCCCCGTACCCGGCGGCCTCCACCGCGGAGACCAGGTCCGCCACGGCCGTGCCCGCCGGGAACTCGACGCTCGCCTTCTCGGTCGCGTAGTTCACCGAGGCGGTCACGCCGTCGAGCTTGTTGAGCTTGCGCTCGACCCGGTTCGCGCACGACGCGCACGTCATGCCGGTGATGGCCAGCTCGACGCGGTGCGTGGTCCCCGCGGCGGTCATCAGCCGACCAGCTCGTAACCGGCCTCGGTGACGGCGGCGCGCACCTCGTCCCGGGACAGCTCGCGCGTGCTGGTCACGGTCACGGCGCCGGTGGCGAGCCGCACGTCGACGCCGGTGACGCCGGCGACGGCGGTCAGCTCCTCGGTGACGGAGCTGACGCAGTGCCCGCAGGTCATGCCGTTGACGGTGTACGTGGTGGTGACGGACATGGGACCCCTCATTCCGATCGTCCTGGCACCACCCACCATACCCCTAGGGGGTAGGGCTATCGTCCGGCGGGGTCTCCAGGGCCGTGATCTCGCCCTCCAGCCGCACGACCAGCTCCTCCAGGCCGGCCAGCATCCCGTCCAGCTCGGTCATCTTGTCGTTCATCACCCGTTCGATATCGGCTTCGATCTCGGCCAGCGACAGGGTGTTGAACAACGCCTGCGGGTCGAACGGCGGCGTGGCCGGTCCCGCGTCGGCGGTCGGCCGGTCGGCGCCGGGAGCGGTGTCGGCGGTGGGCGCCGCGGCGCTCGGGGTGGGCTCGGTCGGTGCCTGCCCGATCGGCGCCGGGTCGGCCGGTGCCTGCCCGATCGGCGCCTGCCCGATCGGTGCCTGCCCGATCTGGGCAGGGTCGGTCGGGGTCGGCGCGGCCGGTGCCGGGTCGGTCCGGTCCGCGTCGGGGTTCGCGGGTCGGTGCGGAGCGGAGTCGGGCTGCGGACGGGAGTCCGGATCGGTCATGGGTCCACCCTCTCGTTGTTCGCGCCAAGCAGATCACGGCCTGCTTGACACCTGCTCGTCTGCACGGAAAGTGACACTCCGTTGCCTTGGAATCACTCTGCGGGGGGCTGCGGCGGTTCGACGGGCTCGCTTAGCCTCGCGCCAACCTCAAGTCGGGGAGGCGTCATGAGCGGGTCCCTAGAAGTACGTCAGTTCCTGTGGAACCAGGACGACATCATGTCGAGGCCGGGCGGTGGGGTGCCCGCGCAGCGAACCGGTGAACCATCGCGGATCTCGGACGAGCAGGTGCACCGCGCGCGGCTGTCCGTCGCCCGCGGCGCGACCAGCGCCGAGGACTGCCGGCTGCTGCTCGACATGCTCGGGCTGTCACCGGGTGAGGACGGTGGCGCACCACCCGTGCAGCGCTAGCACGCGGACCCGGCCGGGGCACGCGCCCCGGCCGGGCGGTCCGCTTGGTGGACCGCGCTTGCGCGTGGCGGCCGGGGGGCGAAGGCTGGGCGGCGCACCGACCGCACACAGCTCGGAGCCGCGATGCCGCACCGGACGCCGCAGCAACCGCGCGCGCACGCCACCCGGCAGGCGATCCTCCGGGCGGCGGCCGAGGAGTTCGACCGCCTGGGTTACGCGGGTGCGCCGCTGAGCGCCATCCTGGACCGCAGCGGGGTCACCAAGGGCGCGTTCTACTTCCACTTCCCGTCCAAGGCGGCGTTGGCGTCGGCCATCGCCCGCGCGCAGGACGACGTCTGGCCCGTTCTCACCCGCGCGTGGCGGGACCGCGGGCTCGACCCCCTGCGCACCCTGGTCGGCCTGCTGGAGGAAGCCGCGGCGCGGCTGTCCGACGACGTCGTGCTGCGGGCCGGCGTGCGGATCACCGCCGACCGGGAGTTCGGCCACGTCGGCCTCGCCACGTCGCACCTGCGTTGGGAGGCGGTGCTCGTCGACCTGCTGGACGCGGCCCGCGCGGCGGGCCAGCTGCGGCGCGGCGTCGACCCGCGGGGCGCGGCGCGGACCCTCACCGCCGCCGTCCTGGGCGCGCGCCTGATCGCCACCGCCACCACGCGCTGCGCCGACTACCCGGACCGGGTGCGCGAGATGTGGCGGTTCGTCCTGCCCGGTATCGCGACCGACGAGTGGTGTGCCGAGGCGATTGCCCGGCCCGCTGTTTTGTGACACTGTCACAAAATGGCTCCTCTGGCGGAACGGACCAGGCGGCCCCTGGTCGAACTGGGCGGCCGGTTCATGGTCTCCACCGAACTCGCCGCCCGCGAGCAGGGCGTGGGCCTGCCGCCCCGGACGCTCTACTTCCGCGGTCGCACGGCCGTGCTCGGCGACCCGCCCGCCGACGTCGTCGCCGCCGTGCTCGGCATCTTCCCCACCCGGGTGGTGGAGAAGTCACTCGTCCGTGGTTTCCCGGCGACCCGCGCGATCGAGGCGTACCTGGGCGCGTGCTGGGACTGGGCGCGGGACGCCTTCTCCGCCGCCGACCGGCCGGGCCGGCTCGCCGACCTGGGCTTCGCGGTCGCCGACGCGGCCGACCCGTCCGCGCTGCCGCTGTTCCAGGGCTGGCGCGGCGCGAACCGGCCCGACGACGCGGCGGCCCGCCTCGGGCACGCCCTGATGCTGTTGCGCGAGCTGCGTGGCGGCCTGCACTTCGCCGCGTTGCGCGCCGTGGGCCTCACCGTCGCGCAGGCCGTCGCGCTGGACCCCGGCGGCGGTCGCGGGCGGCTGCGGCGCACGGGCTGGCACCCCGACGAGGTGGACGCCCTCGTGGCCGCCGTCGAGGGCCGGGCCGACCTCGCCGCGCGGTGGCGGGAGGCGGAGCGGCTGACCGACGAGCGGTTCGAGGAGGCGCTGGGCGTCCTCGGTGCGGGGGACCGGGAGGCGTTCGCCGCTGGGCTGGAGGCGCTCGGGTGACCCGAACGGGGGTGGAAAACGCAGGTCAACGCGTTGTGCCACCCCCGTTTTGGAGTACGCGCGACTGTGCCCTATGCTTATCGTGCTTCCACCGGACAGCGTGGAGGGCCTGGGAACGAAGGCGGCCCAAGAGGCTGCCGGAGGAATCGGGTCCCCATCGTCTAGCGGCCTAGGACCCCGCCCTTTCAAGGCGGTAGCGCGGGTTCGAATCCCGTTGGGGGCACGTAGTACAGCAAGGCCCAGTGGCGCAGTTGGTTAGCGCGTCGCCCTGTCACGGCGAAGGTCGCGGGTTCGAGTCCCGTCTGGGTCGCAAGGCAGTTCGGCTACACGGCCGATCCGCTACCGGCCAGGTAGCTCAGTTGGTACGAGCGACCGCCTGAAAAGCGGTAGGTCGGCGGTTCGACCCCGCCCCTGGCCACCACTTCGAGTGGAAAACCCCATCCGGTTCCCGGGTGGGGTTTTCTGCTTTTCTCACGGGAACCGCACCACTGCCAAAGCCTGGTCGTCGTGTGTTTTCGAGCGCGGCCAACGGCGGTGGTCGACATCACCCCGTTCCGCTTCCCGGATCGCGTCCAACACCGATTCCGGGCCATTCGCGGAAGTGACGTCCAACACCTCCTGCCAATCCGCGAACAAGCCGTAGTCGTCCACGCCGCACGCGACGCCGTCCGTCGCCAGCACGATCGCGTGGACCGCGTCACGCCGCCACGTCCGCCGCACCGCCCGGTACGCGGCGGCCGGGTCCGCCTCGGCCACCCAGAAGCCGCCCTCGCGGTTGCGCCAGTCCGTGACCCTGCTCACCTTCCCGCGCAGGTCGCGCAGCCGGTCGTCGGCCACCACGTCCACCCCGTGCTCGCCGAACACCGCCACGGGGCTGTCGGCGAGCACCAGCACGTCCACGGCCTCGTCGGTCCACCGGGCGATCGCGACGGTGCTGGACGGCGAGTCTCCCGGCGTCAGGCCGTGCGCGTCGGCCAGGCGCTTGATCGCGGCGGCCAGTTCGTCGGCCAGGTCCCCGTCCAGGTCCCCGTCCGGGGGCGTCAGCTCGGCGGCCAGCCGGGCGGAGTGCCAGCCGCCGTCCCGGACGCGGGGTGTCGGGGACGTGGCCCCGTCCAGCAGCACGACGGCGTTGGGCAGCACGACGACCCGGTCCTCGGTGGGGCGGGGCCTGCCGTCCGCGCCGACACCGGCGCGCTCGGCGGTGGTGATCTCCGGCATGACGCCGAGCCTATGTGTCAACCTGGGTTGACAAACGGGCTCTTGTCAACCAAAGTTGACGGCATGACAGAGGCAACGGAACTCGCCTCGGCGGCGGGCGACCAGGACCCCAGGGTCGGGCTGAGGGCGGTCGGCGCACTGCGCCGGCTGCTGGAGCAGCTCGAAGCGGTCCAGGTGCGCAACGCCCGCGCGCGGGGGTGGTCGTGGCAGGAGATCGCGGCCGAGCTGGGCGTCACCCGGCAGGCCGTCCACAAGAAGCACGGGGGTGGTGGTCGATGATCGGCGAGCGGTTCACCAGGGACGCGCGCATGGCGGTCCACGCGGCGGCCGAGGAGGCGCAGCGCGCCGAGGCACCCGAGATCGGGCCCGAGCACCTGTTGCTCGCGTTGCTCGACACGCCGGTGCTGGCGTCGTTCGACCTGGCGCGTGACGAGGTCGAGCAGGCGTTCCGCGCCGCCCGCCGCCAGGGCGGGCTCACCGACGCCGACGCCGCCGCCCTGCGCGGGCTCGGCATCGACGTGGACCAGGTCGTGGCGTCGGTCGAGCGGACGTTCGGGGAGGGCGCGCTCGACCGGCCCGTGAAGCGCAGGCGGTGGTTCGGTGGGGTGCCGTTCAACGACGCCGCCAAGCAGGCGCTGACGCGGAGCATCGTCGAGGCCCGCGACCTCGGTCACGGCAGCCTCGGCAAGGAGCACCTGGTGCTGGCGCTGTTGTCCGGGCGGGGTGTGGTGGTCGAGGTCCTCGCCGCCCGCGGCGTGGACTACCCGGAGGTCAGGCGGCGGGTCGCGAGTTCGACCAGGTGACCAGCGGCAGGAACGCCTGGGTCAGCGGTCCGATGGCCAGGGCGTAGAGGACGGTGCCGATGCCGACCGTGCCGCCGAGCAGCCAGCCGCCCGCCAGCACGGTCAGCTCCACCGCGGTGCGCACCAACCGCAGCGAGGTCCCGGTCCGCGCGCAGAAGCCGGTCGTCAGGCCGTCGCGCGGGCCGGGGCCCAGCCGTGCTCCGATGTAGACGGCGGCGGCCAGCCCGTTCAGCACGATGCCCGCCACCAGGAACCCGATCCGCGGTGCCAGGTCCGTCGGCGCGGGCAGGACGGCGAGCGTCACGTCCACGGCCACGCCGATCAGCACCACGTTGCTGACCGTGCCCACACCCGGCCGTTGGCGCAGCGGGATCCAGCACAGCAGCACCAGCGCGCCCACGGCGATCGTGATCGTGCCGAAGCTCAGGCCGGTGCGCTTGGTCAGGCCCTCGTGCAGCACGTCCCACGGGTCCAGGCCGAGCGTCGCGCGGATCTGGAGGCCCATACTCACGCCGTACAGCAACAGGCCGGCGAAGAGCTGCGGCAGCCTGCGGGCGGGTGCGACGGAGACCGGGACGGTGGTGAGGGCGGCGAGCATGTGGCCATCGTCGGATTTCATTGGCTTTGTTTTCCAGAGCCAAAGTTCAATAATTGGCCTCATGAACCACGACGTCCCACCAGGTGGACGTATATCCGGATTCCGGCTCGCCCGCCTCCTCGGCGAGTGGCGTCGTCGCGGCGCCCGCCAGGGCTCGGCGGACCTGGCCGCCGCCATCCGGATGCTCGTCCTCGACGGCCGCCTGCCCGCCGGCACCCGCCTGCCCGCCGAGCGCGAGCTGGCCGAGGCGTTGCCCGTGAGCCGGACCATGATCACGGCGGCGCTCGACCAGTTGCGGGCCGAGGGGCTGGTGGCCAGCAAGCGGGGCGCCGGGACGTGGATCAGCCTGCCCGCCGGCGGGTCGCTCGGGATCGTGCCGGACACCCCGCTGGTCGGGCACAGCATGGTCGACTTCGCCCGCGCCGCGCCGCCCGCCGTGCCCGGGGTGCCCGCCGCGTTCGACCGCGTGCGGCGGCGGTTGCCGGAGCAGCTCGCCAACCACGGTTACTACGAGCACGGGTTGCCCGACCTGCGGCGACGCATCGCCGCCCGGTACGAGGCGCGTGGGTTGCCCACGTCGCCCGACCAGATCGTGGTGACCAGCGGGGCGCAGCACGCGTTGGCGTTGGCGTTGCGGTTGCTCACCGGGCCCGGCGACCGGGTGCTGGTGGAGCAGCCCAGTTACCCCAACGCGCTGGACGCGATCAAGGCGGTGTCCGCCATACCCGTGCCCGTGGCCATGACCGAGACCGGCTGGGACCTGCCCGGGATGGCCGCGGCGTTCCGCCAGGCCGCGCCGCGCATGGCGTACCTGGTGCTGGACTTCCAGAACCCGACCGCCCACCGGTTGGCCGCCGAGGGGCGGGCGGAACTCGCCGACCTGGCCCGCCGTGCCCGCACGCCGTTGGTCGTGGACGAGACCGTGGTGGAGCTGGACTTGGACGGGGACCCCCTCGACGGGCCGCCGCCGATGGCGTCGTTCGCGGAGGACCTGGTGATTACGCTGGGTTCGGCGAGCAAGGCGTACTGGGGTGGGTTGCGGATCGGCTGGATCCGGGCGTCGACCGAGGTCGTGCACCGGCTCGTGTCGACCCGGACGGCGCTCGACCTCGGGTCGGCGGTGTTCGAGCAGATGGTGTTGGCGGACCTGATGGCGGACCCCGACGCGGTGCTGGCCGAGCGGCGGGCCCTGCTGGCGGCGCAGCGGGACGTGTTGATGGCGGGGCTGCGCGAGCACTGCCCCCGGTGGGACTTCCGCCGGCCCGCGGGTGGGTTGAGCGTGTGGTGCGAGTTGGACGCGCCGATCAGCACGCGGGTGGCCGTGGTGGCGCAGAACCACGGGGTGCGGTTGGCGCCCGGGTCGAGGTTCGGCGCGCACGGCGGGTTCGAGCGTTGGCTGCGGCTGCCGTACGTGCTGCCGGCGGAGGTGCTGAAGGAGGCCGTGCGCCGGCTGGGCCTGGTCGCCGAATCCGTCGCCGGCACCGCCGTGACCACGGAAACCGACGCCACCATGCCCGTCGCCTAAGCCACCCACCCCTCGCCCTTCCGAGCCTCGCCCCTCCGCGCCCGCCCACCAGCGCGCCCGCCCACCAGCGCGCTACCCCCTGGCGCACTCCACGCCTCCGCACCCGACTCGTTCCGCGCCGCCAGCCCCATCCCGCACCCCGATCAGCTCCGCGCCCGATCAGGCCCGCTGCCGCGCGGACCGCTCGCCGCCCGCTGCCTGCCGCCCACGCAGCTCCGGCGGCTAACGGCCCCGCCGCTCAATCAACCCCGGCGGACCGGGCTGGTAGCCGCAGTGCCGCGCACGCCCCGCGGGAGCGGGACTGCCGTTCGGCTGGCATCGCCGTACCGCCCGCCTGGCCCGGCACTCCCCAGGCCCGGCACTCCCTGAGGTCGGCGCTGCCCGGGACGGGCGCTGCTTCCTGGTCGGGTTCCGCTGGCAGGGCGACGGGCGGGTATGGGCGAAGGGGCGAGCGGGCGGCGCGAGGTCGGTGCGCGGGTGCAAGCTCACGAGGGCTTGCGGTGAGACCGGGGGGCCTCGGCTCGCGGTGGGCACGAGGCTTGCGGTGCACACGAGCGCTTGCGGTGCGGGCACACGCGGTCGGCTGCGGTGTGGCGCAGGGAGCGTGGCGTCGTGGGGGCGGGGCGCGGGCTGTGGTGCGAGCGGTGGGGTGGGGGCTGCGGGGTGGGGTGCGATTTTGCGGGGTTGGAGTGGTGGGCGTGGCTGGCCTTGTGGATGGGGATTTGCGGGGTGGGCGCTGCGCCGGGGGTGCCGCCTTCCTCTCGTCCGGCAACGAAATCTGTATCTCGTAAGTTCCCGAATCCGGTGTGGATTGTTGAGGTTCGCTCGGATGGGTGGTGAATGGTTACTCGGGGCACTTGGTGGGTGGTTTTCGATTTCCACTCATCGGGGCTCCGGCGCAGCCCCTCGTTGAGCCGGAGCCCCGATGGGCGGGCCGTGGACCTGCGGCGGGGACGCTCCAGGGATGGCGTCCCCGGCCGCAGGTTCCCGTGGGATCCCGTGGGCACAGGGGCAGTGTGCGGACGGGATCGTGCCCGTTCCCGCCGGGGCGCGGTCGGCGGGACGGGGAGTCATGGGGGTCACCCAGGTGGGCGGGGGTGTGTGCATACGGATGAAAAAGGGTGAAAGAGACTGGGACGGCGGGTGGCGTGCGTTTCGGGCAGACCGGTGCCGTCTTGTTCAGTCGGGTGACGTGCTGGGCAGACCCGGGATGCTGCCCGGTGATGGCGCGTCCTCGCGCTGCTCCACCGTCCACGCGGTGGGCGGGGTCAACCCGTCCTGCCCCGCCGCGGACGCGGTTACGCCGCCTCGGTGGCCGCTCGAACTGTCACCGCAGCCGCTGGACGACGACGCCGTGGTCGGCGCGGCCGGTGCCTGCTTGGGCGCGGGGGACGGCGTGGGCGCCTCGGGGTTTTCCCAAGTCACTGCCGTGTTGGCCGGTTGGTCGTCGGCCGCGGGCGGCGGGAGCTGGGTGGGCGTGCTGGGTGCGGGGGCCTGGTGGAGCGGCGGTTTCGCCTCGGGCACCGCGCGCGATTGGAGCTGGGGCTCGGTGGCCTGCTGGTCCGGGGGCGTCGCCGAGTCCGGTGGCGCGCTCGGGCGGAGCACGTTCTTCGCCGCCACCTTCGCCTCGTACTGCTCGGCCGGCAGGGTGTTCGACACCGTGCCCGTCCGGGACGACCTGCTGTCCGAGCCCGCGGTGGAACCAGTGGCACCGGTGGCCTCGGAGTCGCCGGTGAGGCTGTCCGATTCAGGGTCCGACACCGGGTCCGGGTCGGGGCTGGGGACGGTGACGGGCGGGTCGAGGTCGACGTCGAAATCGGTGGACGGCTCGTCGGCGGGCCAGAGCGGGTCGGCCGTGGTCTGGGTGGTCCAGGGCTCGTCCGGTGTGGACGATGGCGCTGGGGACGCGGGCGCTGTCACCAGGAGGGGGAGCGCCGGTACGGGCACCGCGGCCGGCTGCGGGAGGGGTACCGCCGGGGCCGGGAAGGACGCGGTGGCCGGGTCGGTCGCGGGCACGGCGACGGGGTCGGGCACGGCGACGAGGTCGGGCACCGCGACGGGGTCGGGCACCGCGACGGGGTCGGGCGCGGCGGCCGGGAGGGCGGTGGCCGGGTTCACCACCAGGTTCACCAGGTCGAGCGGCTTTCGTGGCGCTTCCGGGTGGTCTTCGGCGTTGGCCGCGCCGCCGCAGAGGAGCCACGCCGCCGTGGCCAGACCGCCCACGGCGAGGGCCCGGAGCAGCAGCGATCCGCTGCGGCGCGCCGCGTCGGAGACTGCCACCGTGGATCACCACCGTTCCGGTCACGGCGAACGGGACGGGACCGTTCGAGGTCGACGTTCTGCTATGTCTAGCACTGGTGACCGCATTTTCGTACGTTCTGGCGCGGAACCCACTCGGAAGGGCGGTGCGGTGCGGCTGTCCGGGGCTGTCGTGCCGGTCCGTGAACACCGTCCGTCGTGTTCAGCGGATCGGGTGATGTCGGCGGGCGTCCGCTGTGGACGGCGGGCATGGTGTCCTTTGTGGCCTCAACCGACCTCATCTCCCTGGTGGAACTCGCCGAGCGGTGGCGGGCGGAACAGCCCTCGCTGGTCGTGCACGACCCCGGCGGTCCGCAGGAGTGTTTGCTCCGTTCGGGTGAAGTGCTGGTCTACTCGGGCGGCACCCGGGTGGAGCTGGAGCGGTTGCGCCGTTGGGTGGACCGGGTCGAGGAGCCGGCCGGGGGCGTCACGCGCGTCCGCCTGCGGCCGGGTGCGGAGCCGGTGGCGGTCGCCGCGGACGGCGGACCGGCCGTCGCGCCGAACCACGTGCACGTCGGCAGCCCGATCATGCTCGGCACGGCCCGACCGCTGCCCGCGCCCGCGGACGAGCCGGCCACGCCCGCCGACGAGCGGTGGCCGGTGGTGGTCGCGGTGCTCGACACCGGCCTGGACCCGCACCCCTGGTTCGCCGCCCGGCCGTGGTTCGACGCCGGCGTGCCGGAGGTGCTCGACGCCGACGGCCGCCCCGGCCAGGACCGGCAGGCCGGGCACGGCACGTTCGTCACGGGTGTCCTCTTGCAACACGCGCCCGGTGTCCAAGTGCGACCGAAGCGCGTGCTGTCGTCGCTCGGTCTCACCGACGACGTGACCGTCGCACGCGGACTACGGGCGTCACGCGACGCGGACGTCGTCGTGCTCACCTCCGGCTGCCACACCGCCGACGACGAGTGCCCGCCCGTGCTGCGGCACGAGGTGGCACGGCTCGGCGGCATCGTCGTGGCGGCGGCGGGCAACGGTGGCACGACGCGCCCGGTGTGGCCGGCCGCGTTGCCGTCCGTGGTGGCGGTCGGCGCGGACGCCGACTTCTCCAACCGCGGCCCGTGGGTGGACGCGATCGCGCCGGGCGTGGACGTGACCAGCAGCTTCGTCCGCCTCACCGAGTCACGCGAGTACGGCTACGCGCGGTGGAGCGGCACGTCGTTCGCCGCGCCGCGGGTCGCGGCCGACCTCGCGCGGCTGCGGCACGAGGGGGTGCCCGCGGCCGAGGCCGTCCGCCGGGTCACCGCCCTCCAGCCGACCTAACCGGCCCCGACGCACACGAAGCCCAGGTCGCCGTGCCGGGCCTGGGCCTCGGCCAGCGCTCGCGCCGGCGGTCCGGGACGGGCGTGCAGGGCGATCGCCAGGTCCACCACGCGGTCGTCGGGCACGGCCCGCACGCTCGCGATCACGGTCCGCGCGCCCCGCCGCACCAACGCGTTCGCCAAACCGGAATCGCACGCCGACAACACCACCAGCGACGGCGCTTTCGCCAACCGGTCGAAGTCGTACCCGTAGAGCGGGCCGTCCGCGAGTCGCAAATGGGACAACAGCGGAACGTCGGTCCGTCGAACGCCGTGTGCCGCGATGTGCACGACATCCGCACTTTCCATTCCAGCCAGTGCCGCATCGGCGGTGTGTGCGATTTGTCCACCGTGGACGCGGTGGAGTGCATTGATTTCCCGATCGGCGTGACGGAGGCCCGGTCCGCGAATCCACAGCTTTTCGCGGTACGAGGGCCTTCGCCGGGTCGCGGCCAGCCACGTGCCCGCGGACGGCGCGGTGGTGACCGGACGCCCGTGCAGGGACGGCAGCGCGGCCCACGGCACCTGGTCGAGTTCGGGACCGGGGACGATCACCAGTGGGCGGTCGCCCGCCGATGCCAGCAGTGCGTCCAGGTAGGACAGAGCTGGTCGGGTTTCCTTCAGCTCCAGGGTTTTCGCGTGCCGCGCGGCGTCGGCGGCCGGGCCGAGGTCGTGGAGCGCGCAGCGGCCGGCGGTCACCGCCACGCCGAGCAGCCGGCCGCGGTGGCGGAGGAACACGAGCATCGCCTTGTCACCCAACGCGTCCGTGAGGTCCGCGAGGTCGAGCGGCGGCGGGGTGGTGGTGCCGGCGGCCAGGGAGAGGCGGCGGACCTCGCGTTCCAGGGCGGTGGTGCGGTGGTGGTCGGTGGTGCGGCGGAGTCCGGCCAGCGCGGCGGCGGTGTCGGCGGGCGCGGGGCAGTGCGACCGGCGCTCGGCCCAGCGGACGGCGGCACGGGCGTCACCGCCGGTCAGGGCGTGTGCCAGGGCGGTCGCCGCCAGTTCGGTGCCCGGCCACGTGGTGGGTTGGTGCAGCCGCAGCCCCGCCCGGCACGCCGCCACGGCCGCGCGTCTCGTGGGTGCGGTGCGGGCGCGGGCGAGCCAGCCGATCGCACGGGCACGCGGGGTGCCGGTGTCGCGCGGGACGTCGCGCGGCGCGACGGGCAGGCGGAGTTCCGCCGCGTCGTCGTGGTGGCCGCGCCGGGCGCACGCGGCGGCGGTGGCCGTGCGGGAACCGGGCCGGCCCGCGCGGATCGCCACGGCGCGGGCCGCCGGGACGTGGCCGGACCGGTGCTGGTCGCGGAACAGGGATTCCGCGCGTTCGGCGAGCGCGCGGGCGGTCCGGCGGTCGCGGTCGCGGAGCGCGCAACGGGCGGCCAGCAGCAGGGCGTCGGGCAGGTGGGCGCCCCGGTCGCCGCGGTCGAGCAGGTCCGCGGCGCGGTGCAGCACGTCTCGCGCCTCGCGGACCAGGTCGAGGCGCAGCAACGCGTGGGCGCGGTCCACCAGGGCCTCCGGGCGGCGGGTGGTGCGCAGACCGGCACGCGTCGCCTCCTCGAAGTGGCGCAACGCGGCTGCCGGGTCGCCCGCGACCAGCGCCGTGAAACCCCTGTTGTGCAGGCAGGTCGCGGCTCGCTCGGGCTCGCCGAGCGCGGTCAGCGCGGCGTGCGCGGCGGTGAGGTCGGCGTCCGCCCGGCCGAGGTGGAGCGCCTGGGTGCGGGCGATGCCGCGACCGACGAGGGCGTTCGCCAGCCACCGGTCGTCGCCGGTCGCGCGCAGTCCCCGGATGGCGCGGGTGAGGGTCGCGATCGCCGGTACCGGTGTGCCCCGGCGGCACTGGGCCAGGCCGCGCAGGCAGTCCGCGCGGTGCCGGTCCGCGCCGGTGAACGTGGTGGTGGCCAGGTGCCGGGCGAACGCCGCGGTGTCGCCGCGGTCCAGCGCGATCCACGCCGCGGTGAGCCGGGCCGCCGGGTCGTCGGCGTCGGCCAGCACGTGGGCGGCGGCTCGCAGGCGGCCCCGTTCGACCAGGTCGAGGGCCTGCGCGTGCGGGGTCACGCGACGAACCAGGGCGTGGCGCGGGCGCCGTCGAGCACGACGCGCAGCGGGCCGGGTGGGACGTGGTCGAGGTGGAACCAGCCGTCCGGGTCGACGGCGGTGGTCCGCGTGCCGCCCGGCCAGTGCGCGGTGGCGTGCCCGGCCGGGGCGTGGCCGGTCAGGCGCAGGCCGGTGGCGGTGGGTTCCAGGCGCAGGTCGAGGTCGGTGAAGCGCATGGTGCGGTGGCCGGTGCCACGCATCCCGCCTGGCGTGGTGCGGGCCGAGTCGGTGAGCAGGTCGAGCGGGTCGGCGTGGAGGCGGGTGGCGAGGGCGTCGCGGGCGTGCGTGACGAGGCGGGCGGGTGGCGGGTCGAGGCGGTCGAGCACGTCGGCCAGCGCGGCGAGCAGCGTCATCGGACGGCCTCCGTCGTCGCCAGGCGTCGGCGCAGGGCCTCCAGGCACCGGCCGCGGGTGGGGCCGAGGCTGTTCGGCGGGATGCCGGTGGCCTCCGCGACCTGCTGGAACGTCAGTTCCGGCGCGAACGCGAGCAGGCGCAGCAGGCGGCGGCAGCGGTCGGGGAGGGTGTGGTAGGCGCGCCACAGCCGGCGTCGGGTGTCGTCGGCGATCGCGATGTCCTCCGGGGTGGGCGCCTCGTCGACCGAGTCCCACAGGTCGACCGGGCGCTCGCGACCGCGGAGCCTCAGCGTGGTCAGCGACTCGCGGCGGGCGGCGGTGGTGAGCCACGCGCTCAGCCGGTCGGGGCGGCGGATGGTGGCGGCGTGCTCGGCGAGGAGCAGCCAGACGGTCTGGTTGACGTCGGCCGCGTCGTCGTGGCTCAGGCCGTGGGAGCGGGCCACCGCCCACACCAGGCGCACGTGCCGGCGGACGATCTCCTCCCAGGCGGCGTGGTCGCCCTCGCGGGCGCGGATCAGCAGGTCGGCGGTGGTGTGATCTCGCATGTCGGTTGTGAGGAACCGTCGACTCCGCCGGATCCCGTTGCCGCCTGAAGGTGTGGTTTCGGGAACCGGCCGCCCCCGCGCCACGTCTACGGCCGCCGCGCGGGGTGGGGAGCGGCCTACTCGGTGCGCAGACCGTCGGGGCGGATGGCCTGGCGGAGGGCGGGGAGGGTGCACAGGGCCACCACCAGCACCACGATCGCCGCCGGTGCGGCCGTCGTCGTCAGCTCCACCCACGTGACCCGGAACCGGTCCGGCGGCGACACCAGCCACGCCACGCCCAACCCGACCGGCACGGCCAGGGCGATGCCCAGCGCGGCGGGGATGGCGGACTGCCACAGGGCCGCCGCGGTCAGCACCCTCGGCGGCACGCCGTTGGCCACCAGCACGGCCGTGTGGCGGCGGCGTTCCCAGACCTGGTCGACGGCTGCCGCCGCGAGGCCCACCACGGCCAGCAGGGTCAGCAGCACGGACCCGCCGATGACGCCGCTGCGCAACGACGTGAACAACTCGACCTGCCCGGCCTCGACCGTCGTCGGCAGCGTCACGGCCCGGTCCACGCGCCCCGTCGCGGCCAGCAGCCGGTCGCCGAAACCCTGGTCCGGGTCGCCCACGACGACCAGCTGCGCGGGCGGCACGGCGTCCAGCACCGGGTCCGCCCCGGCCGCCACGAACAGGCCGGCCGCCTCGCCCGGCACCGTCCGGTGCGGCGGCACGACCCACGGGTGCCCCCCGACGACCAGGCTCGTCCCCGCCGCGGGCACGTCCGCGCCGCCCGCCGTCCGGTACGCGACACCCGGCACGCAGTCGGTCACCCGCAGCCGTTCGGCGATCTCCGCGCAGTCGGTGCTCACCACCAGCGCCCGCACGTCGCCACGCGGCGCGTACGTGCGCACCTCGCTGACCCGCCGCACGCCGCCGACCAACGCGATCGCCTCCTCCAACGACCGGACGGGCGTGCGGTCGGACAACGCGAGCACCCACCGGTCGGCGTCGGGGTCGAGCGCCGTCTCGGCGGCCGACCGGGCGGCGGCGCCGAGCAGCACCTGGAGCGCCAGCGAACCGGCGAGCACCACGACGACCCCGGACACCACGCGTGGCACGGCCACGTCGGACCGCAAGGCGCGCACGGCGAGCAACGGCGCGACGCCCTCCGGGCGCAACCCGTCCGCGACCCGCCCCACCAGCCACGGCAGCACCGCGCCCGTGCCGGCGAGCACCAACGCGATGCCGACGCCCAACGCGCCCGCGGTGGTCGAGTCGAACATCGCCCGACCCGTGCTGCCCACGACGGACACCACGACCAGCACCACCGAACCCGCGCCCAGCAACGCGAACCGCCACCACGTCCGCCGCGGCGGCACCGAGGCGGCGGTGTTGTGGCCGAGCGGCCCGACGTCGACCGAGCGCAGGCCCACCAGTGCCGCCACCACCGCGACCACCGGCACGCCGAGCGCGATCAGCACGCCGAGCAGGGGATCGGGCAGCAGGTCGGTCGGGAAGAACCCGACGCCCTCGACCTCGATGAACCTGGCCAGCGGCCGGGTCGCGAAGAACAACGCCACGCCGACCAGCAGGCCCAGCACAGCGCCCGCCAGCGTCTCGCCGCTCGCGATGCGGCGCACTTGGGCACGGCTGCCGCCGACGACCCGGATCGCGGCCAGCCGCCGGGCGCGGCCGGTCGCGCCGAGCCGGGTGGCGACCAGCACGAAGATGCCCAGCGGCACGAGCAGCGCCCCGATCGCGGCGGCCACCAGCAGCCGGTACACCGGCGGCAGCACCGACCGGGGCCGCTCGCCGCCGAAACCGGCGGCCGGGTGCGCGCCGTCGGCGTGCACGGGCGCCAGGCCCGCGTAGAACACCAACGACTTGGGACGCGGCAGCCCCGCGTCGGCGATGACCCCGATGACCCGCTCCGGGAAGCGGGCGCGCACCGAGTCGTCGGTCTGGATCAAGTTCAGCAGTTCGGGTGACACCACCACCTCGCCCGGCTCGGGCAGCCGCGCCACACCGGGCGGCGCGGGCTTGTCCGGACCGGTGGCGGCCAGTTCGAGGCCGGTGATGCGGCGGCCCTGCCACGACACCACGACCTCACGCGCCCGCAGCGGCCCGGCCCCGGTCAGGTCGAGGGTGGCGGCACGCACCCGCTCCGACTTGGCCTCGCGGGCGGGCCCGACCGACGCGGCGAGCAGCAGCACCACCACGCCCAGCCCGACGCCCGCCGCGGTGAGCGCCAGCCTGGCCCACGAGGTCCGGCTGCCCCCGACGGCCAGCCGGACCCCGAGGACCAGGTCCGTGAGCCACCCCGTCCGCACCGGGATACGTCCTGGGGTGGCCCATCGCACGCGCTTCACGTACTTAGAGACGGTTCAGGACCCCTTTCCGTGGCCCGCGCGGTTCGGATTGCCGTCATTCCGAGCGCAGGCCCAGCGCGCCCGTCGCCCGCCGCAACGCCGGCAGCGACAGCAGGGTCACCACCACGACCAGCAGGGCCGCCGCACCGCTGAGCAGGCCGACCCCGGCCCAGTCGATGACGATCGGCTGCTCCACGACGCGCAGCAGCAGGACCGCCAGACCGGCGCCGACGGCCACCGCCACCAGCACGGACAGCAGGAGCGGCAGGGCGTTCTGCCACAGCATCGACCGGGCTAGGGCGCCTCGCGGCACGCCGCTCGCGGCCAGGACCGCCAGCGGTCGCCTGCGCTCGCGGACCTGCTCCAGGGCCAGGATCAGCAGGCTCGCCCCGGCCAGCAGCAGCGTGGCCAGCGAACCCGCCAGCAGCGCCCGGCGGATGCTCAGGAACTGCTTGGCCTGGTCTTCCTGGTTGTTCTCATCGGCGTAGTACGCGTAGGCGCGCCACGTCATCGGGCCGATCAGGTTGCGCACGTCCTCCGCGACGCCCGACCGGTCCGGGTCGACGCGCACCATGATCGACGAGCCGCGGACCGGCACGTCCAGGCCGGCGAGCGCACCCGGCGTCAGCAGCATCCCCGAGGTCGCGTGCCGCGCGAACTCCTCGGGCGGCCCGACCTCGCGGTACTCCGGAACCGTCCACTTGGGACCGGTCACCTGCTCGCCGTCGGAGTTCCAGATCACCGTCACCTCGGTGCCCGGCGGCGCGTCCGGCTCGTGGTTGGTGTACGCGCCGTTGCGCAGGTAGAAGGAGTCACCGTCCTGACAGGAGTCCAGCTTCGCCTGGGTGCGGAGCGTGTCGCAGGTCGCGACCATGGCCGAGGTGTAGTCGTCCTCCCCGTACTTGAACGACACCCACGAGAGCACGTCCACCTTGTGCACGAGGGGCGAGTCCTTCAGCAGGCGGGCGGCCTCGTCGGCGGTGCCGCGCGGTGCTTCGCCGTCGAGGCTCACCACCATCCGCGAGTGGTCGGTGCTGCTCGTCGGCCGGTCCACGAGCTTGGTCTCCGCGCTCACCATCACCGACTGGAGCGCGATGCCGCCCGCGAGGACCACCGCCACGCCGCCGACGACCCGCGCCGCCGTGCCGGACTCCAACTGGAGCCGGCGCACGGCGAGCTGCCACGACGGCGCGCCGCCGTGCAGCCGCCCGACGACGCGCTCCACCAGCCACGGCAGCAGCAGCGGGATGCTCAGCATCAGCAGCAGGATGCCGCCGATCACCAGCGTCTCGGACACGTCACCGCCGCGCTCGCCCATCTCGCCGGCCTGGCTGATCAACGCCGCCGCGCCGAGCACGGCCGGGATGAGCCGCCACCACATCACGCGGCGCACGGGCTTCGCCCGCCGCACCACGCCCAGCGGCTCGATCACCGTGCGCCGCATGGAGACCTGCGACGTGACCACGGCCAGCAAGGGCACCAGGACGGCGATGAGCAGCGCAAGCAGCGGCGACGGCATCGCGTCGCCGACGAACACGCTGATGCCCATCACCTCGACCTGCTCGGTGAACTGGCGCGCCCCCGCGAACGCCACCGCGCCCAGGACGAGACCCGCCAGCGCGCCGAGCAACGCCTCGCCCGCGGCGATCCGCCGCACGCGTTGCGCGCCCGCGCCGACCAGCCGCAACGCGGCCAGCCTCCGGTCCCGCTCCGCGCCCGCCAGGCGGGTGGTGATGCCGACGAACACCAGCACCGGGAACAGCAGCGCGACCAGGCCGACCATGACCAGCAGCGACAGGACCGGGTCGAACGTGCGGCGCGTCACGTCGCCGCCGAAGCCCCGGACCGCGGTGCTCGCGTCCTGCTGCACGGTCCGGTCGCCCGCGATGAACGACAGGTCGTTCGGCGCGTTGAGGCCGTCCTGCCCGATCACCCCGACCCGGCGTTGCGGGAAGCGCTCGCGCAGCCGCTCGCCCTCCGGGGAGTCGAGCAGTTCGGCGAGCGCGGGTGACACGGCGATCTCGCCGACGCCGGGCACCCTCGACACGCCCGGCGGCACCGGTGCGCCCGGACCGCTCGGCAGCACGAAGCTGCCGGAGATCGGGCGGCTCTCGAACTGCGTACCCCAGGTCTTGAGGTACAGCACGTCGCCGGTCACGGCGTTGCCGCGGCCGACGTACTGCTTGTGGTTGAGCGCGGTGCGGTCGTTGCGCTCGGCGAGCATCGTCGGCACGGACGACGCGGCGAGCAGCACGACGACACCGATGCCGATGCCGACCGCGGTGAGCGCCAGCCGCACCCACGACGTGCGACCGCCGCCGAGCGCCAGGCGGACGCCCAGCGCCAGGTCGGGGAACCAGTTCTTCATCGTCGTCCCCCGACCGGGCCGCGACGGGCGGGCAGGGGGCGGGTCGCGCGGGCGGCGACCGCGTGCCGGGCCCAGCGGGCCACCGAGTTGAGCAGGTGGGTCATCGGGCCGGCTCCACCTCGCGGGAACGGCCGTCGCGGACGACCACCTCGCGGTCGGAGTAGGCCGCCACCCTGGCCTCGTGGGTGACCAGCACCACGGCCGCGTTGGTCTCCTTCGCCGCGGTGGTGAGCAGCTGCATCACGCGCTCGCCGTTCAGGGAGTCCAGGGCGCCGGTCGGCTCGTCGGCGAACACCACGCGCGGGCCGGTCACCAGGGCGCGGGCCACGGCCACGCGCTGACCCTGGCCGCCGGAGGTCTCGCCGGGGCGCTTGTCCGCCACGTCCGCCACCTCCAGGCGGTCCAGCCACTCCCGCGCCCGCGCCTCGGCCGGCCGCCGCTTCAGGCCGCCCAGGCGCAGCGGCAGCGCCACGTTCTCCAGGCAGCTCAGCTCGGGCACGAGCTGGCCGAACTGGAACACGAAGCCGAAGTCGGTGCGGCGCAGCTCGCTGCGCCGCCCGTCGGGCATGGCGCTCAGCTCGACGTCGCGGTAGCGGACCACGCCGGAGTCCGGCGTGAGGATGCCGGCCATGCAGTGCAGCAGCGTCGACTTGCCCGAACCGGATGGGCCCATCACGGCCACCACCTCGCCCGCGCGGACGCTCAGGCCCGCGCCGTCCAGCGCCGGGGTCGGGCCGAAGGACTTGCGCAGGTCGACGGCTTCCAGCAGCGCGGTCACCGGCCCACCCCCGCGAGCTGGGCGGAGAGCTGCCCGAGGCGGGCCGCGGTCAGCTCCAGCCACCGGAGGTCGGCCTCCAGGTGGAACAGGGCGTGGTCGCAGATGAGCTGGTCGGCGAGGTCGCCGTCGGCCTTGCGCTTGGTCAGCGCGCGCATCGTGCCCAGGTGCGCGGCCCGCTGGACGTCCAGCACGTCGTCCGCGTTCCGCCCGGACAGCAGGGCCAGCACGACCTTCGCGTACAGGGTGTTCTGGAGGTAGGGCTCCGGCTTCTCCGGGGTGCCCAGCCACTGCTCGACGTCGGTCACGCCCGCGTCGGTGATGGCGTACCGCTTGCGCTCCGGACCGTCACCCGACTCGACGCCCGCCTCCTCCACCAGGCCGTTGCGCAGCAGTCGGGACAGGGTGGTGTAGACCTGCCCGTAGTGCAGCGGCCGGTCCTGGCCGAAGCGCTCGTCGTAGGCCCTCTTCAGGTCGTACCCGTGGCGCGGACCCTTTTCGAGCAGGCCCAACAGGGTGTGTCCAATCGACATGGGCAGGACTATACACAGCGTGTATACACCGGGTTCATAGCCCGATCGGCCGTCGCCCGAACGGGCAAGCAGGCTAACCGACGAAAATCAGTTGACGGTTACTTCGCCACATCACGTCCCGGCGACGCCTACAGTGGTGGGGTGACTGGTCTGGCGGCCGGCTGGGACCACGCGGCTCTCGCGCAGGGTCGAGCCGGCGATGCGGAACACGATGTGGAGCTGCTGCTCGCTTTCCTGAACACCCGGGACCTCGAACTCGGCACGGACGTCCTGGACGACGTGGCCGCTTGGCGCGCGTGGGTCACCGAACGCGGCCTAGGCGCCGTGGGTGACCTGGACGAGGCCCGTGCCGTCCGCACCTCGTTGCGGGCGACCCTGGGTGAACGGCACGACGGACCCGATCCCACCCCGGCCGCGGGCCTGATCCGCGTCGACCTCAGCCGCGGCGTGCCGACGATGTCCAGCGAGGACGCGTTGGGCGCGGTGCTGGGCGCGGCGGCGCGGCTCGCGGTGCTCGGGACGTGGGAGCGGTTCAAGATCTGCCAGGCGGACGGCTGCCTCTGGGCGTTCTTCGACCGGTCCCGCAACCGGTCGCGCACCTGGTGCTCCATGCAGGTGTGCGGCAACCGCGAGAAGGCGCGCAACTTCCGCGAGCGCCGGGCGCTGAGCGTGTCCTGAGGGTGTGACCCGCCCCGCCCGGGGCGGGTCACACCACCCACTGCCCGATCGAGTAGATCACCAGGCCGGCCAGCGCGCCCACCACCGTGCCGTTGATGCGGATGAACTGGAGGTCGCGGCCGACCTGGAGTTCGATCTTGCGGGACGTCTCCTCGGCGTCCCAGCGCTCCACGGTGTCGGTGATCAGCGTGGTGATCTCGTCGCGGTAGTTGCCGACGACGTGGCCCGCGGCGTCCTCCAGCCACCCGTCCACCTTGGCGCGCAGCGACTCGTCGGACACCAACCGCGCGCCGAACGACATCAGTCCCTCGCGGATGCGCTTGCGCAGCTCGGACGACGGGTCCTCGGCGGCGGCCAGCAGCATCCCCTTGGCCGTGCCCCAGGCGGACCCGATCAGCCGCTGCACGTCGGGGTGGTCCACCACCTGCTGCTTGACGGCCTCGGCGCGCTCCATGGTGGCCGGGTCGTGCTGGAGGTCGCCCGCGAACTCGATCAGGAAGTGGTCGACGGCCTGCCGCATCGGGTGGTTGACGTCGGTCTTCACCGCCCACGCGAAGTTCAGCAGCTCGTTGTAGACCTTGTCGCCGAGCATGGAGTCCACGAACCGCGGGGACCACACCGGCGAGCGCTCGGTGACCAGGCCGCTCACGCGGTCGTAGTTGTCGCGCACCCAGTCGTAGGCCCGGTCGCACATCAGGTCCACCAGCTTGTGGTGCGCGCCGTCGGTGAGCACGCGCCCGAGCAGCCTGCCCAGCGGCGGGCCCCACGGCTGCTCGGTCAGCCGCCGCACCACGGCCTGCTCCACGATGGCCTGCACATCGTCATCCCGAAGGACCCTGATCGCGCCCTTCACCACGTTCGACAGCTCCGCCGTCACCCGTTCGGCGTGCTCCGGTTCGGCGATCCACGCGCCGACCCGCCGCGCCACGCCGACCCGCCGCAGCTTGTCCCGCACCACCTCCTGGGACAGGAAGTTCGTCCCGACGAACGACCCGAGGGCGTCGCCGAACGTGTTCTTGCGGGTCGGGATGATCGCTGTGTGCGGGATGGGCAGCCCCAACGGCCTGCGGAACAGGGCCGTCACGGCGAACCAGTCGGCGAGCGCGCCCACCATGCCCGCCTCGGCCGCCGCGCGCACGTACCCGATCCAGGCCGGTCCGCGTGCCTCGAACAGCAGCGCCACCAGGAAGACGGCGGTGGCGGCCAGGAAGAAGCCGGTCGCGACGAGCTTCATCCGGCGCAGGTCCCGGCGCTTGAGCTGGTCGGCCGCGGTCAGTTGCTCCACGGCGCCATTGTCCGTGAAGATTCGACCTTGTGCGGGAACCAGCGCTTGTCACCAGGATGCGGCCGTTCACCTCGACGATCTTCGCGGAGATGACCGCGTTGGCGACCCGCACCGGGGCGGTGAACCTCGGCCAGGGCTTCCCCGACACGGACGGGCCCGCCGGGATGCTCGCGGTCGCCAAGGAGTCCATCGACGGCGGCCTGAACCAGTACCCGCCGGGTCCGGGGATGCCGGTCCTGCGGGAGGCGATCGCCGAGCACCGCGCCCGGTTCGGGACCCGCTACGACCCGGAGACCGAGGTCCTGGTCACGGTCGGCGCCACGGAGGCGA
This sequence comes from Saccharothrix obliqua, assembly GCF_019375475.1. Classification (GTDB taxonomy): domain Bacteria; phylum Actinomycetota; class Actinomycetes; order Mycobacteriales; family Pseudonocardiaceae; genus Actinosynnema; species Actinosynnema obliqua. The sequence goes on from NZ_JAHXGQ010000001.1 coordinate 268,586, forward strand.
TCGCGGCGAGCCTGCTGGCCCTGGTCGAGCCGGGCGACGAGGTGGTGCTGATCGAGCCCTACTACGACTCGTACGCGGCGTCCGTGGCGCTGGCCGGCGCGACGCGCCGCGCGGTGGGCCTGGTCGAGGAGCCCGGCACCGGCCGGCTCGGCCTGGACGTGGCGGCGCTGCGGGCGGCGGTCGGCCCGCGGACCAGGGCGCTGCTGCTGAACTCGCCCCACAACCCGACCGGCACCGTGCTCAACCGCGCCGAGCTGACCGAGGTCGCCCGGCTGTGCGTCGAGCACGACCTGGTCGCCATCACCGACGAGGTGTACGAGCACCTGGTGTTCGACGACCACGAGCACGTGCCGCTGGCGACGCTGCCCGGCATGGCCGAGCGGACCGTGACGATCTCCGGCGCGGGCAAGACGTTCAACTGCACCGGCTGGAAGATCGGTTGGGCGTGCGGGCCCGCCGGGCTGGTGTCGGCGGTGCGGGCGGCCAAGCAGTTCCTCACGTTCGTCGGCGGCGCGCCGTTCCAGCCGGCCGTGGCGCACGCCCTGCGGCACGAGCTGGACTGGGTGGCCCGGCTGCGGTCGTCGTTGCAGGACAAGCGGTCGCGGCTGGCGGAGGGGCTGACCGACGCCGGGTTCGCGGTGCGGCCGAGCGAGGGCACGTACTTCATCACCGCCGACGTCCGCCCGCTCGGCTTCACCGACGGCGCGGAGCTGTGCCGGGAGCTGCCGGGGCGGATCGGGGTGGCGGGCGTGCCCGTGCAGGTGTTCACCGACCACCCCGACCAGTGGCGGCACCTGGTGCGGTTCGCGTTCTGCAAGCGGGACGAGGTGCTGGACGAGGCGGTCCGCCGGCTGCGGGGGCTACGCGTCTGACCGCACCGCGACCGGCGTGCCCGCCAGCCGCTCCTGCACCAGCACGTGCCGGAACTGGTAGCTCGCGCCCGCCTGCCGCAGCACGCCGAGCCGGCGGGCGTCCTCCAGGAACACCGTCAGCTCCCACGGCAGCTTGCCGCGCAGCGCCAGCCACACCCGCGCCACGGTGAACCACCACCAGCGCAGGTGCAGCGCGGACAGCGCGAAGCCGACCATCAGCCCGCAGGCGAGGCCGAGCCCGACCATGCCGGTCCGGTTCGGCCCGAACACCAGGCCCGCCGCCGCGCCGAACACCACACCCGGCACCAGCGAGCCCGTCCACACCGCGATCCGGTCCCGCGCCATCGTCCACTTCGGACTGGTGGGGCGGCTCAGCTCGGCGCTGCTGCCCAGCGCGAACCGCAACGCGACCGCGACGGCCAGGCCGAGCCCGACCACCAGGCCCGCGGCCAACCCGTACAACGCGCCGAACACCAGGCCGACCGCCGTGCCCAGCACGCCGCTGACCAGCACCAGGCTGCGCCACGCGCCGAGCTTCGGCCGGGGCGCGCGGTCCCGGGCCGCGTGCAGGGCGGCGGCGGCGATCGCGACGCCCGCCACGAGGCCGGTGGTGGGCGCGAGCTTCGGCGTGCCGGCGTACGCCATCAGCCAGCCGACGCCGAAACCGCCGACCACGCCGAGGGCGAGCGCGCCGAGCACCGCGAGCCACCGGCTGTTCACCGACCGCCGCAGCTCCCACCACGCCAGGTCGGTGACGCCGCGCGACCGCAGCTCCGTCGCCAGGAACACCAGCCACCGCCGGGCGCGGTCGCTCGGCCACACCTGGCTCGCGCGAGCCATCCGCGCCGCCTCGCGGTCGCCGAACGCGCCCGCGACCAGGGCGTCCACCAGGTGCGCCTCGATCGACGCCCGGTCCGGGAACCGGGCGCGGTCGAGCAGTTCGCTCGGCTCGCCGTCCGCGTACACCACGCTCGCGAGGCCCACGGCGAGCGGTGTGGACAGCGCCTCGGCCAGCCGGTCGTCCGGTTCCGCACGCAGGTGCAGGAAGATCGGCTCCCAGCGGGCCGCGGTCACCGGGTCGCTGTGCGCGCGCAGGTAGCCCGCGACCTCCTCGTGGTCCAGCGGGTGCAGCGTCACCACGTCCGCGCCCGCGACCGGGACGCCCGCGTCGGCGAACGCGTCCGAGCGGCTGGTCAGCACCAGCTGCGCGGACACCGGGAACGCGCGGTTGATCCCGCCCAGCGCGTCCGCGCGCTTGGTGGCGGCGATGCGGTCCAGCCCGTCCAGCACGGGCAGCACGCGGCGCTGCTCGACCAGCAGCTCACCGGCGTAGCTGCCGTACAGCTCGGTGTTGCGCAGCGCCGGGTGCTCCTCGTACAGCCGGCGGGTCAGCCACGTGCGGACGTCCTCGCGGTCCGGGTCCCACGTGGACAGCGACAGCAGCAGCGGCACCGGGCCGTTCTCGTGCCGGTCCAGCAGGCCGAGGGTGAGCAGCATCGCGATGGTGCTCTTGCCCGCGCCCGGCTCGCCGAGGAACACCATGCGCGGGTGTCGCTCGAACGCGCCCACGACGGCGTCGCCGCGACCCGGTCTGCCCTGCTCGGAACTCCAGTGCACGGCCAGCGCGCCGTCGTCGAGGCCGCGGGCGCGGCACTCGTCCACCCACTGCGCGCGCAACGACGTGGCCAGCTCGCGCACGGCCGCGTCGAGGGCGGCGTCCGTGGCGAGGCCGGCGGCGCGCTTGCGCTGCAACCAGGGGTCGAACGCGGCGAGGTAGGCGAGGAAGCCCACCGCGAGCGCGGACAGCCACAGGGCGGGCTCGATGCCGTAGTCCGTGACGAACAACCCGGCCGCCGCGAGGAGGGCGGTCAGGACACAGCCGAGGAGCACGGCGCGCTGGCGAAATCGGGACACGGAGGCATCATGACCCACCAGTCACCGTTGGTGCTGGCATGGTCACCCTTGTGTCGTGCGTACGCTCGGGTACGTGATCTGCCCCAAGTGCCAGGACCTGATGCGCACCATCACCCGCGGCGCGGTCCACATCGAGCAGTGCGACAACTGCAAGGGCGTGTTCCTGGACGGCGGCGAGCTGGAACAGATCATCGCGGCCGAGCACGCGCACTACGCGCAACCAGCCGCCCCGTACGCACCGCCGGTCGCGGAGCCGGGTTCGCCGCCGTACGCACCGCCCGCGGCGGAGCCGGGCGCGCCGCAGCCGTACGCGCCGCCCGCCGCGGAGTCCGGTGCGCCGCCGCCGTACCAGCCGCCGCCCGCGTCACCGTCCACGCCGCACACCGGACCGCACGCGGTGCCGCACACGGGGCCGCACGAGCCGGCCCACCCGGGTTCGCCGCCGCCCTACCAGCCGCCGCCCGGCACCGGGACGTACCCGCAGCCGTACCCGCCGCAGTCCTACCCGCAACAGCCGTACCCGCCGCACCGCCGCCGACGCAGCTTCCTGGAGGAGCTGTTCGACTGACCGGTCACAGGTCCCACGTCAGCTCCGAGCCGTCCAGGGCGAACCACTGGCGCGCGGCCGTGGCGGTGAACGCGAACCGGTGCCGGCGCGGGCGGCCCAGCGAGCGCCACCGGCGGTGGGCGTCCTCGGCGAGCGCCCACAGCCGGCGCGGCCCGCCCTCGTCCACCACCGCGCCCCGGTGCCGCACCCACGAGCCGTCCGGGTGGACCAGCCGCACCGGGTCCAGGCCCACGGCCACGCCCGGCAACGCGAGACCGGCGAAGAACTCGAACCCGGACAGCGGGTCCAACGCGGTGCGCGCGGGCAGCGGGGTGGGTCGCGTGATCGCGGCGGGCGCGCGCCGGGCCCGGTGCAACGCCTCGTCCGCCCACGCCTGCCGGTGCGCGCGCAGCGGCATGAACCGGCCGTCCTCCCGCAGCACCCGGCCGGTCGCCGCGCCGTCCCGCACCACCAGCCGCAGCAACCCCGCGCCGAGCGGGCGGTTGAGCGTGGTCACCACGACACCGCCCGGCTCGGCCTGCGCCGGCCACGCGGGCGGGAGGCGGGACACCGCGCACGTGCCCAGGACCCGGCGGTACGGCGCGTGCTCCGGCACGCCGCGCTCGCCGTCGCCGACCACGCAGCGCGGGTGGCGGCCCACCTCGGCCAGCGCCCGCACGGCGCGGGCGTGCACGTCGGGGTCCACGTCGACGGAGGTCACCGCGCCGTCGCCGAGCACGTGGGCGAGCAGCGCCGCGTTGTAGCCGGTGCCGGTGCCGATCTCCAGGACGGTGTCGCCCGGCCGGGCGTCCAGCGCGGCGAGCATCACGGCCATGATCGTCGGCATACTGGACGAACTGGTGGGCACCCCGTGCACGACACCGTCCGCGGCTGCTTGCTCCCAGGCGGCCTCGGAGCCGTTGAGCTGGGTCACGCACACGTCGTCGCGGTAGACCAGCGACAGGAAGTCCGGGTGGTCGGCACCCACCGCCACCCAGCCGCCCCGCGGGGCGGGCACGAACAGCCGGGGCACGAAGACGTGGCGCGGCACCTGCCGAAACGCCTCCGCCCACGGCCCTTCGGCGAGCACGCCGGCCTGCACCAGCGTGGCCACCAGGTCCTCGCGGAGGTGCGCGGCGCGGTCGGCGTGGTACACCACCACCCCACGGTAGACCTGTGCGCGAGCCCACGTCCGGACTGCTAGCAGAGCGCTTGCAGGAGCTAGCACCCGCGCGTACGGTCGGTGGTGACCGAGGAGGTGTCGCGGTGGTGGACGAGCCGGCGGAGCAGGAGACCGGCGGGCGGAAATCGCTCGACCGGGCGGTGGCCGACCTCGGTCGCGACATCGGCGAGTACATCCGCCAGCAACGCAGCACGGCCAAGATCTCGCTGCGCCAGCTCGCGAAGCTCGCGGGGGTGTCCAACCCCTACCTGAGCCAGATCGAACGCGGTCTGCGCAAGCCCAGCGCGGAGATCCTGCAACAGATCGCCAAGGGGCTGCGGATCTCGGCCGAGGCGCTGTACGTCGAGGCCGGGATTTTGGAGCAGCGGGAGGGCGGCGCCCTGGCGGGCGCCATCGCCACCGCACCGGACCTCACCGAGCGGCAGAAGCAGGTGCTGCTCGACGTCTACGAGTCGTTCCGGCGGGAGAACGCCGCCACCACAACCAAGCCCGAGGAGTGAGCCACATGCCGAACCTCCCCAGCACCGAAGAGCTGCGCAAGGCGGGCGAGCAGGTCGTCGCCGCCGCGCGCACGCCGCTGCTCGCCGCCCTCGGCGCGGGCGACCTGGCCGCGAAGGCCGTGGTCGACGCGCTGAACAAGACCAGGGAGCGCGCGGAGGCGGCCCGGACCGCCGCCGAGTCGACCGACCTCAAGGACCTCAAGGAGCGGTTCGACCCGGCCGAGCTGCGCAAGGTCGTGGACGCCTACACCCAGTCCGCGCTGAACCTCTACCAGTACCTCGCCGAGCACGGCCAGGAGGCGTTGGACCGGCTCAAGAGCCAGCCGCAGCTCCAGAAGGCGCTCAGCCAGGTGGAGGAGGCCGTCGAGACCGCGCAGAAGCGCACCGAGGCCGCCGCCTCGGACGCCCGCGACCTCGCCGACGACGTGCTCGGCAAGGTGAGCCGCCGCACCCGCTCGGTGGGCGAGAAGGTCGCGCACGAGGTGGACCGGGCGAGCGACCGGCTGGCCGAGACCGTCTCCGAGGCCGGCGACGACGTGGCGCACGAGGTCCGCAGCACCAGCCGCAAGGCCGCGAACCGCACGTCGGCGGCCCGGTCCGCGCCGACCACGCGCAAGCCCGCCGCACCGCGGCCGACGGCCGCGAAGAAGCCGGCCGACCCCGCCGAGTGAGCGCACCGCCACGGGGCGTCCTGCCCGGGACGTCCCGTTTCGGCTGTACCCCGGGCGCGCACCGCACGTAGGCTGGGCGCGTGTCCCCCTTCCAGTTCCCGGCCCTGGACCTGATCTTCCTCGACGCGTGGATCATGCTCCTGGCGTACTACGCCGGGCTGATCCTGGGCGTTTTCGCGTTCGTCCACGCCCTCACCCAGCGCGCGGACGCCTACACCGCGGCCGAACGGCTCACCAAGCCCGCGTGGCTCGGCATCACCGGCGGCGGCGCGTTCGCGCTGCTGCTGTTCAGCCTCAACGGCCCCGGCGCGATGTTCTGGTTGGCCGGCCTGGTCGCCGTGCTGGTCTACCTGGTGGACGTGCGCCCGCGGCTGATCGAAGTGCAGCGCGGCCCGCGTTGGTGACGCACCGGGCCTACGGCTCGGGCACACCGGTCACCCTCGTCGGGCACGGCCTGGGCGCGACACCCGGCGAGATGCGCCTGCCGACCACCGGCCTGCGCGGCACCAAGGTCGTCGTCACGCTGCCGTCGCACGGCGACGAGCCGGACGCGCCCGCCGGGTACTGGACCTACCGCCGGATCGCCGCCGACCTGCGCCGGGTCGCCCGCGAGGTGGGCGCGACGCAGGCCGTCGGCGTGTCGCTGACGGCGGGCGCGCTGCTGGCGCTGCTCGCCGAGGAGCCGGACGCGTTCGAGCGGGTCGCCCTGCTGCTGCCGGCCGTGCTGGACGAGCCGCGCCGGCTGCTCGCCCGCGAGTACGCGATCAACGTCGTCGGCGGCCCGCCCGAGTACCAGGAGCAGCGGCGGCGGGCGTTCGACCGGTTGGGTGGCGCGCTCGCCGAGCTGCCCGGCCAGGTCGCGGTGCCCGACCGGGCGCTGCTCCGGGCCGTGCGCGTGCCGGTGCTGGTGGTGGGCGCGACGCGGGACCCGCTGCACCCGCGCGAGGTGGCCGAGGCCGCGGCTGCCGCGCTGCCCGCGGGCCGGCTGGAGCTGGTGCCGTCCTGGTTGACCCATCGGGGTGACGTGCGTCGGTGGTTGGGCGATTTCCTCGGCGGGTAGCCGAGGTGCATGGCCGAACAGAAGAAGATCGCATTCCTGGTCGACACGGAGGGGATCGAGCAGGTCGAGCTGACCGACCCCTGGCAGCACGTCGAGAAGGCGGGCGCGGTCCCCAGGCTGCTCGCGCCGAAGCTCGGGCAGGTGCAGGGGTTCGACCACCTGACACCCGCCGACAAGTTCGACGTGGACGTGCCGTTCGCGCACGCGGACCCGGCCGACTACGACGGGATCGTCATCCCGGGCGGTGTGGCGAACGCCGACTTCCTGCGCATGGACCGCGACGCGGTGGCGTTCGTGAAGGCGCACGTCGCGGCCGGCAAGCCGGTCGCCTCCATCTGCCACGGCCCGTGGCTGCTGGTGGAGGCCGACGTGGTGCGGGGCAAGATGCTGACCTCGTTCCCGAGCCTCGCCACCGACATCCGCAACGCGGGCGGCGACTGGGCGGACGTGGAGGTGCGCACCTGCGACCACCACGGTTGGACCCTGGTGACCAGCCGCAACCCCGACGACCTGCCCGCGTTCAACCGCGAGGCGCTCAAGGCGTTCGGGCTGTAGCCCGGGTGGGCCCGCGGGGATGTGCACCTCCCCGCGGGTTTCACAGCCGCGCGTCCGCGTAGGCCGCGATGGCGTCGCGAACCCACTCCGCCAAGCCCTCGGCGTGGGCGTCGAACTGCACCTTGAAGTCCGGTGCGTCCACGTACAGCCGGCCCAGGCCCGTGTACGACTCGCGGTCTGGGGTCCAGCTCCGGCAGATCCACCGGTAGTGCCGCTCGGTCACGTCCAGCGCCTCCGGCGCGCCCGGCGCGACACCCGCGTCGAACAACGCGCCCATCGCCTCGGCGACCGCGTGCCACTCCGCCATGAACTCCTCGGCGTCCGGCTTCGTCCACCCGCTCATCCGGCGCTTGCTCTCCGCGACGTGCTCACGCACGCCCTCGCCGTAGCGCTGCACGAGTTCGTCCTCGTACCGCGCCTGCCGGTCGGCGTCGAAGCCGTCGAACAACTCCTCGACCCGCATCCCCTGCTCACCTCCCTCCAGTTCCCGAACGGTCCGGGCGACGGTTTCCGCCAGCACGTCCAGCCGCTCCCGCTCCGCCCGCAGCCACCGCTCGTGGTTGCGCAGCACGTCCACCTCGCGCCGCCGGCCGTCCAGGACGCGGGCCACCGTGTCCAGGTCCAGGCCGAGGTCGCGCAGCAGCAGGATCCGCTGGAGCCGCAACAGCTGCTCCCGCTCGTAGTAGCGGTAGCCGTTGCCGCCGATCCACGCGGGCGGCAGCAGGCCGATGGCGTCGTAGTGCCGCAGCGTCCGCGACGTCACCTTGGACATCCGCGCGACCTGCGCGATCGACCAGGCCATGCCCCGTCACCTCCTCGTGCCGACCACGCTAGGGGTTGACGTGACGTCAACGTCAAGGCGAGCCGGCAGGATGTGCGGCGTGTGGACCATCGCCGGAACCCTGCGCCCCGTGCCCGCCGCCGACCGGCTCGACCTGGTGCCCCCACCGGTCGCCGCCGCGCTGGGCGCCCTCACCGACGCCGACCGGGTCTCCGTCGTGGAGATCGACGCCGCGCTCGCCGACACGGCGGAGTTCTGCGCGCATTACGGCGTGCCGGTGGAGGCGTCCGCGAACTGCGTGATCGTCGCCGGCAAGCGGGGTGACGCGGTGCGGTACGCGGCGTGCGTCGTGCTGGCCACCACCCGCGCCGACGTGAACGGCGTGGTGCGCAAGCGGCTGGAGGCGCGGCGCGCGTCGTTCGCGCCGATGGACGAGGCCGTCGCCCGCACCGGCATGGAGTACGGCGGCATCACGCCGATCGGGCTGCCCGCCGACTGGCCGGTGCTGCTCGCGCCCGAGGTCGCCGCCGCGCCGGAGCTGGTGATCGGCAGCGGTGTCCGGGGCAGCAAGCTGCTGGTGCCCGGCGCCGTGCTGGCGAAGCTGCCCGGCGCGGAGGTGCTCGACGGCCTCGGCCGCGCGATCGGCTGATCAGGCCGTCGTGCGCGCGTAGTCGCCGAGGAACGCCACGGCCTCGGCGACGTCGTCGGTGACCAGGATCCAGCGCTCCGCCTCGCGGCCACGCGCCAGGCGGCGCACCAGCGGCGCGGCGGGCACCTCGTCCACCCAGAAGTCGGTGCCCAGGAACACCATCGGCGCGGCCGGACCGACCGAGCCGTAGTGGTTCTGGGTGTAGTCCTGGAACACCTCCTGCACGGTGCCCGCGCTGCCCGGCGTGTAGACGATGCCGCCCGTGGCGACGGTGAGCAGGCCGTCCTCGCGGACCGAGTTGGCGAAATACTTGGCGTGCCGCTCGCACGCCGGGTTCGGCGGCTCGTGGCCGTAGAACCAGGTGGGGATGCCGATCGTGCGCGGCTTGTCGAAACCGGGCAGGTCGGCGGGGAACGCCGCGAGCCACCGGCCGACGGACTCGGCGTCGTGGCCGAACGCGGGCACCCGCGCGACGTCGCGCAGCACCTCCCGGTCCACCCCGACCCGCACGCCCAGCGGCACCGCCTCCATCGCACCCGGACCGCCGCCGGTGAGCACGGTGAACCCCGCGTCGCCCAGGGCCGCGCCCAGCTCGACGGCCCGCCGGTAGCCCGCGGTGTCGCGGCCCAGCGCGTGCCCGCCCATGACGGCGACCGGCGTGCCGGTCAGCACCTCGGCCAGGGCTTCGGTGATCGCGTGGTCGTGCAGCCGCTCGGCCAGCGCGTGCAGCGGGTCCGGGTGGTGGCCCTGCTGCCTGGTGTGCCGGTAGATCCGGGCGTCCGGGGTGTCCGCGTACGACGCGGGCCGGGCGGGGTCGAACCCCGCGAACAGCTCCGCCGGGGTGTAGAGCGACGACCGGTACACCCGGTAGGGGACGTCGGGGATGTTGGGGAACACCAACGCGCCCGCCGCGTCCGCGCGGCGCTGCCCGGTGGCCGAGAGGGCGCACCCGAGGAACACCGCGCCGTCCAACGGCACCCGCAACTCCTCGCCGCTCAGGTCGAGTCCGACGAGGACCGCGCCACGCAGGTCGGTGGCGGCGCGGAACTGCTCCGGGTCCGTGATCTCGGTGCGCACGGGCGAAGCCTACGTCGACGCGGTCGGTGCTTCGGCGGTGCTCCGGGGGCGCTCGCGCAGCGCTCCGGCGGCACCGGTCGGAGGCTTCGGGGCGCTGTGGGCGGTGCTTCGGCGGTGCTCGCGCTGGGCCGGCGGCGCGCTGCGGGGGTGTTCGGGCGGCGCTCCCGGCCGGGCGCGTTGATCGCGGGTGTGGTCGAGGTTCCGGTGGTGTGGCGGGGATGCGGTGTGCCGTGCGGGGATCGGGACGGGTCCGTTGCCCGAACGGGACGGGTTCCTTGACCGCGTCGTCGGCCCGGAACTAACACTGGGAGAGCACCATTCCCGCCCGTTCGAGGAAAGGGGAAGGCCATGTCGCTCGTGCGTCTGGTCAAGCGCGTCATGCCGCGGCGGAGCCTGAAGGCGTACGCCTGGTACGGCTGGCTCTGACGGACATCTCCACCGAATCCCCGCGCCGCCGGCGGAAACCGGCGGCGCGGGCCGGCCGGACGGGGGACGAAATGGCACGCACCGGGGAGAAAACCCGGCGGACGGTGTTCGCGCCGCGCATCGCGGAGCTTTTCCGGGCGCACCGGGGCGAACCGCTGTTCCGCCTCGAACCGGACACCATCGGCGTCGCGGGGCCCGACCTGATGGACGCGCTCCTGCGCGCCCGGCCCGCCAACGCCGAGGAGCGGCCCACGTTCAAACCCGTGCTGGGCCGCCACGTCACGCGTGCCGAGTCGGCCGCGCTCATGCGCGCCGTCGGCGCCGACGTCCGCGCCGCGCTGGGCACACCGCCCACACCGGACCCGGCCGCGCTGGTCGGCCGGTGGCCGGGCGTGGCCCACAACTACCTGCGGGACCTGGTGTTCGGCCGGGAGCACCGCCGGTTCCGGGTCCTCGTGGACCGCCGGCTCGAACTCACCCCGAAGATCACCTGGGCCGCGGTCACCACGGGCGCGGCGATGCTGTGGCGACCGGGCTCCGGCCCGACGTCCCACCTCGCGTCGCTGGTGCTCGACGCGGACAACTTCCCCGACCGGCGGTTCGCGATGTACCTGTACCGCCGGGTTGCCGCGCCGGTGTGCTTCACGGTCGCGGCGCTCGTCACCAACGCGTTGTGGCTCGGTGCGCCGTTCGACGACGACACCCCGAACCGGCACCTGATCGACGAGGCGCTGCGCCTGCTGCCACCGTCCTGGAACATCCTGCGCGTCGCGTCACCGGAGTTCGGCGCGGTGGACCGGCGGATCGGGGCGGCCGACGACGTGCTGCTGCTGCCGCTGCTCAGCCACCGCGACCCGGCGCTGTGGGACGACCCGGACGGGTTCCGGCCGGAGCGCTGGCGCGGGCTCGACCCCGACCACGCGCCCGGCTACCTCCCGTTCGGCCACGTCCGCGAGCGCTGCTGGGGCCGCAACATGGTGCTGCCGCTGGCCGAGCACCTGCTGGACGCGGTGCGCCGCGGCGGACTCACCGTCGACCCGCGCCAGACCACCGGCCGGGTGCCGCTGGACGGCCTGCTGGAGGTGGCGGACGTCCGGGTGGTCCGGCGCTAGAAGATGACGGTCCGGTTGCCGTGCACCAGCACCCGGTCCTCCAGGTGCCACCGCAGACCACGCGCCAGCACCACCTTCTCGATGTCGCGGCCCTTGCGCACCATGTCCGGGATCGAGTCGCCGTGGTCCACCCGGATCACGTCCTGCTCGACGATCGGGCCCTGGTCCAGGTCGGCCGTCACGTAGTGGCACGTCGCGCCGACCAGCTTCACGCCCCGCCCGTGCGCCTGGTGGTAGGGCCGCGCGCCGACGAACGACGGCAGGAAGCTGTGGTGGATGTTCAACGCCCGGCCCGCCCAGTCCGCGCACAGCTCGGTCGGCAGGATCTGCATGAAGCGCGCCAGCACCACGGCGTGCGGCCGGTGCGCGTCCACGAGCTGCCGCAGCTGCGCGAACGCCGCCAGCCGCCCCTCCGGGTCGTTGGCCGGGAACGGCACGTGGTGGAACGGGATGCCGTGCGCCCGCGTGATGTCCGCCAGGTCGGCGTGGTTGCCGATCACGGCGGGCACGTCCACGTCCAGCTCGCGCGAGGCGACCCGGCCCAGCAGGTCGTACAGGCAGTGCCCCTCCTTGGACACCAGCAACACCACCCGCCGCCGCTCGCCGGTGTCGGTGACCCGCCAGTTGGCCTGCGCGCCCAGCTCGCGCGCCACCAGCCCGAACCGCGCCCGCAGTTCGTCCACGCCGAACGGCAGCGAGTCGGCACGCACCTCCTGGCGGGTGAAGAACCAGTTCGTCGCCGGGTCGGTGTGGTAGGCCGCCTCCACGATCCAACCGCCGTGCTCGGCCAGGAACGAGGAGATCCGGGCCACGATGCCGGTGCGGTCCGGGCAACCGAAGGTGATCACGTAGCGGCGTTCAGGCTGGGGCACGGCCACGAGTATCTACGGTCGGGGCAACGCGTCGAGCAGCGACCTGTCGCCGGCGACGTCCACACCGCTCGGCCGACCCCACGCGGCCCGGTACAACGCGTCCGCCGTGCCCGTCACGGTGACGTCCGCGCCGTTCGCCGCCGGGACGACCCGGGGTGCTTCGCCCGGTGTGACGTGCAGCTCCCACACCCGGTCCACGTCGGTGGCGTGCCACCGCAGCCGCCCGGCCCTGGTGACCGGCTTGCGCTGCGTCGCGCGCACCACCAGCCGGGTCAGGAACTCGTCCACGCCGTCGGCCGCGAACTCCGGGTCGTAGAGCGGGTCCGGTACCGCGGTGTCCGGGCGGGCGTGTTCGGCGTCCAGGCGGTGGATGGCGATCTCGTGCGCCTGCCGCCGGGCCCAGAAGGCGGCGGTGCGTGGTCCGACGAACGTCCACGCGGGTGTGTCGGGCGTGGCCGCGGTGAGCGCGCCGTGCAGCTCGGCGAAGCGGGCGTCCCACCACGCCAGCACGTCGTCCCACCCGTCGGGCGGCGCCGGGGCGGGTGGGCGTTCGCCGTCGGGTGGCGTGCGCAACGCGGCCAGCGCCCACGAGTGCACGGAGGCCAGGTGGCGCACCAGGTCACGCACGTCCCAGCCGGGGCAGGTGGGCACCGGCGCACCGGGCCCGGCGGCCGTCGCGGCGGCCCGCAGCGCCCGGTACTGGAGATCCGCTTGGTCGAGGAAGTACCGCACTCGGCCAGCCTAGGGCTTGTTCTCGCCGGATGTGGTCGGTCTTTCCCGCGCCGGCGGGGGTCCTGGAGGCTGCGGCCCCGCGAAACTTTCAGGGAGCCTGCCTGATAGTTGGCGCCCTGCCGCTAGGCGGCGAGGGAGCCCTGCCTGAGCGCTGTCCTCCCGCGCCGGCGGGGGCGGGTCGCGCTTCGGTTTGAGGACACGCCCTAGGGTCGCACCGAGTCCCACGGCACCGTGAGTTCGCCCAACCGCCACCGCCGCCGGTCGTCCAGGACGGGCCAGCGCTCGGACAGCAACGCCGCCGCCTCCACCCACCGGGCACGCGGGCCGTACGGCGCGAACGTCGCCGCCGTCGCCCAGCACGCGTCCAACTCGGCGAGCAGGGCGTGCACGCGCTCACCCGGCACGTTGCGGTGGATCAACGCCTTCGGCAGGCGCTCCGCCAGATCACCCGGCGTCTCCAGGTCGGCGGGCAGGCAGGACAGGGTCAACGTGCGCGGCCCGTCCTCGGCGGTCAGCGCGACCCACGCGCAGCGGCGTCCGATCTCGTCGCACGTGCCCTCCACCAGCACACCACCGGGCGCGAGCCGGCCGAGCATCGTGGTCCACGCCTCGTTCGCCTGCTCCTCGGTGTACTGGCGCAGCACGTTGAACGCGCGCAGCAGCACCGGGCGGCGACCGGCCAGCTCGAAACCGCCGCGGCGGAACTCCAGGCGGGGCGGGTCGGCGACGGCCGCGCCCGCCGCGACCCGCTCCGGGTCCAGCTCCAGGCCGAGCACGCGCAGGTCCGGGCGCAGCGGTCGGAGGCGGTCCGCCAGCTCGACCGTGGTGACCGGCGACGAGCCGTAGCCGAGGTCGACCACCAGCGGGTCGGCGGTGTCGCGCAGCAGGTCGCCGCACGCGTGCGCCACCCACCGGTCGACCCGGCGGAGGCGGTTCGGGTTCGTGGTGCCCCTGGTCGGCAGGCCGAGCGCGCGGGCCCGGCCGGCCGCTAGGCGTGGCGCGCGAGCCATTCGGCGGTGAACCCGGTCTCCTCGTCCAGCAGCCGCGCCACCTGCTCCGCGACCATCTTCTCCAGCTTGCCGCCGAGCAGCGGGACACCCACCTTGACCTGACCCGCGAGGGTGAGGGTGCTCCCACCACCGGGCGCGTCGGCGAGCGTGATCGTGCCGTCCAGGCGGCCCGGCACGCCGGTCAGCACCACCTCGACGGTGCCCGTGAACCCGGCCTCGGTCCAGCTCTCGGCGCGGTCGACCACCAGGTCGCCACCGAGCACACCGCGCACCGCCTGCGGCAGCTTGTCCGCCGGCACGCCCTGCCTGAGCTGGTAGGACGTCGTGCCGCCGGTGGTGGTGAACGCCACCAGCGCCGCGCCGGCCCCGCCCATGGCCGCGAGCCGGTCCCGGAGGAAGGTCTCGTCGACGAGGGCGGCGTACACGTCCGACGCCGGCCGCGGGGACGTCGTCTGGTGCTCGATGCGGCGTGCCATGGCGCGAAGGCTACCGTTGGCGGTCGTGACCACCCCGCTGTCCAGTGCCCGAGCGCGTGCCCACGTGCCGCTGGCCGAGCGCACCACGCTGCGGCTCGGTGGGCCCGCGGCGCGGTTCGTCCGCGCCACCACCTCCGCCGAACTCGTCGACGCCGTGCGCGCGCTCGACGTGGCGGGCGAACCCCTCCTGCTGCTCGGCGGCGGCTCCAACCTCGTGGTGGGCGACGCCGGTTTCCCGGGCACCGCCGTGCAGGTGGCGACCCGCGGCCGGCGGCTCGACCCGCTCGGCGACGGCCTCGTGCAGCTGACCGTCGAGGCGGGCGAGGACTGGGACGCCGTGGTCGCCGAGGCCGTGTCGCAGGGCCTGGGCGGGTTGGAGTGCCTGTCCGGCATACCCGGCCAGGTCGGCGCGACACCGGTGCAGAACGTCGGCGCGTACGGCGTGGAGGTCGCGCAGGTGCTCACGTCGGTCGACCTGCTGGACCGCCGCACGGGCCGCGTGCACCAGCGGCCCGCCGAGGCGCTGGGCCTGGCCTACCGCACGAGTGTGCTGAAGGGCACGGACCACGCGGTGGTGCTGCGTGCCCGGTACGCGTTGACCTCCGGCGGGCAGTCCGCGCCCATCCGGTACGCCGAGCTGGCACGCGTCCTCGGCGTCGCGCACGGCGACCGCGTGCCCGCCGACGCGGCGCGGCAGGCCGTGCTGGAACTGCGGCGCGGCAAGGGGATGGTGCTCGACGCGGCCGACCACGACACGTGGAGCGCGGGTTCCTTCTTCACCAACCCGGTGCTGGACGACTCGACGCTGACCGGTGTCCTGATCCGGATCGCGGAACGGCTCGGCAGGCACGTCGACGTGCCGACCTACCCGGCGGGTCCGGGGCAGCGCAAGCTGTCCGCCGCGTGGCTGATCGAACGCGCCGGCTTCACCCGCGGCCACCGGGGTCCCGGCGGGCGGGTCGCGTTGTCCGGCAAGCACACCCTGGCCCTGACCAACCGCGGCGGCGCGTCCACCGAGGACCTGCTGGACCTGGCGCGCGAAGTGCGCGACGGGGTGCGCGCGGCGTTCGGCGTGGAGCTGCGGCCCGAGCCGGTGCTGGTGGGGTGCGAGATCTGAGCCCAGCGGACCCGACCGGCCGAACGGGTGACTGGGTGTGACGAAACTTCACTGCGCGCGTTTCATGGAGTCAGAGGTAGTTGGAGGTCGTCATGGCAGGCGACGGGCGCGCGGTGGTCAGGCCGATCAAGCGGCTGGTCGAGGACGACTTCCTGGGGCGGCCCGGGGTCGTCGGCGTCGACATCGGTGAGAAGGTCGTGGGCGGGCGCGGCACCGGGGTGCCCGCCATCGTGGTGTACGTGCGGCGCAAGCGGTCCGCCGCTCGGTTCACCATTCCGCCGGACGTGCTGGGCGTGCCGACGGACGTCGTGGAGGACACGTTCCTGCCGCACCACACGCTCGCCTCGCCGGAGGGCGTGAGCGGCGCGGAGCGGCACGAGCTGCTGCTCGGCGGGATCGGCGTCGGGCCGAGCCGGGCGGTGCGGCTGGTGCCGCCGGACGTGCCGGCGGTCGACGACTACCTGGTGGCGGGCACCCTGGGGGCTTTCGTCACACCACGCGGGAAGCGCCGGACCATGGCGCTGACGGCGTTCCACATCGCGTGCGTGGACGACGCGTGGGCCGTCGGCGACCCGATGGTCCACCCGTCCCGCGTGGACGGCGGGCACCCGTACCGCGACCGGATCGGCGTGCTCGCGCGGGCGGCGCTGTCCGGGACCGTGGACGCCGCCGCGATCCTGCTCACCACACCACGCACGCGGCCCGAGGTGGTGGGGCTCGGAACCGTTGCGGGGCCGGGCAAGGCGCGGGTCGGGCAGCACGTGCGCAAGCGCGGCCGGACGACGGCGCTCACCGAGGGCGTGGTGGCGTCCACCGACGCGGCGATCACGCTGGACTTCGGGGTCGGGCTGGGCGTGCGGACGCTGCGCGACCAGATCCGCGTGGAGGGGCCGTTCGGCTACCACGGTGATTCCGGCGCGGTGCTGCTGGACGACGCGAACCACGTGGTCGGCCTGTACTGCGGCGGCAGCCGGTCGCGGGCGTTCGCCAACCCCATCGCGAACGTCCTCGACCAGCTCGACGTGGACCTGCTGCCCGTGGAGCCGTGACGCCGGCGGTCAGCCCCGGTGCACCCGGCTCGCCGACGCCTGCGCCCGCGGCTTCAGCTCGATGCGGTCCAGGTTCACGTGGGACGGCCGGGTCACCGCGAACGCGATGACGTCCGCCACGTCGTCGGCCGTGAGCGCCTCCACACCGGCGTACACGGCGGCGGCGCGGTCGGCGTCGCCGGCGAACCGGTTCACCGAGAAGTCCGTCTCCACCATGCCGGGCAGGACTTCCGTCACGCGGACCGGCTGCCCCAGCAGTTCGCCGCGCAGCGTGCGGTGCAGCGCGGACTGCGCGTGCTTCGCCGACGTGTAGCCGGATCCGTTGTCGTACGCCTCGAACGCGGCCACCGACGTGACCGTGACGACGTGGCCGTCACCGGACGCGATCAAGGCCGGGAGCAGGCCCTTCGTCACGCGCAGCGTGCCGAGGACGTTGGTCTCCCACATCCAGCGCCAGTCCTCCTCGTCGGCCGACAGCACCGGGTCCAGGCCACGCGCGCCACCCGCGTTGTTGACCAGCACGCGTGCTTCCGGCACGGCCGCGAGGAACGCCGCGACCGACGAGGGCGAGGTCACGTCCAGCTCGACGGCCGTCCCCCCGATGTCATCCGCGATAGTCTGGAGCAGGTCGAGCCGTCGGGCGCCCAGCACGACGTGGAACCCCTCGGCGGCGAGCCTGCGGGCGGTGGCCTCACCGATACCCGCGCTGGCTCCGGTGACGACTGCGATAGGACGGGTCACAACGGCGATCCTAGGTGTGTGATGCGGAACACTCGCACCGAAAGCCCGGGTGGACGTCCTTCGTTCGGGAGGTCGAAAGTGCGCAAGAGACTGGCAGCGCTGCTGCTCGGTGTGGTTTTCCTCGCCGGCTGCTCCGCCGAGGTGCGATCCGGCACGCCCCAGGCGGAGGGCGGCGACCGCCCGCCCGTGGCGAAGTTCACCACCGCGCCCGCCGACGGCGCGACCGAGGTGCCGGTGAACCAACCGGTCCAGGTCACGGTGGCGGAGGGCGCCATCGACCAGGTCGCGCTGACCAACCCGGAGGGACAGCCCGTCGAGGGCAAGGTGTCCGACGACAAGAAGACGTGGACGAGCACCGAACCGCTCGGCTACGGCAAGAGCTACGCCTACCAGGGCACCGCGACCGGCACCGACGGCAAGAAGGTCGAGCTGAAGGGCGCGTTCACCACGCTGACCCCGGCGTCGCAGGTGCGTGCCACGCTGTTCCCCGGCGACGACCAGACCGTCGGCGTCGCCGTGCCGATCATGGTCCGGTTCGAGGCGGACGTGACCGACCGCGCCAGCGCCGAGAAGGCGTTGACCGTGACGAACTCGGCGAACGTCAAGGGCGGTTGGGCGTGGCTCAACTCGCGCGAGGTGCACTACCGCCCGGAGACGTACTGGCCCGCGAACACCAAGGTGCACGTCGAGGCCAAGCTGTACGGCGTGCCCTACGGCGGCGGCGCGTTCGGCAAGGCCGACGTGACGAGCGACTTCACCATCGGCCGCAACCAGGTCGTGAAGATCGACACCCCGTCGCACCAGCTCGTGGTGCAGCGCGACGGGCAGACCGTGGCCACCTACCCGGCGTCGTTCGGCAAGGACGCCGACCCCGAGCTGACCACCCCGAACGGCACGTTCGTGGTGATGCAGAAGGACCCGCAGTTCAGCTTCGACAACCCGCGCTACGGCTACACCAACGTGCTGAAGAAGTGGGCGGTCCGCTTCTCCAACCACGGTGAGTTCATCCACGAGAACAACGACAACGCGGGCAACATCGGCCGGGCGAACACCTCGCACGGGTGCGCCAACCTGCTGGAGGCCGACGCGAAGGCGTACTACGACAGCGCGCTGGTCGGCGACCCGGTCGAGGTCACCGGTTCGATCACCACGCTGCCCGCCCAGTACGACTGGTACGACTGGCAGGTCCCGTGGTCCCAGTGGCAGACCATGTCCGCCCTCTGACCCGACCCGCCTCCCACCGCCCGGACCGGCCACCGCCGCTCCGGGCGGTGGCGTTCCCGGCCTGGTTGTGATGTGCGCATTCATCGGGAAGCGATGAAGTCGGTGCCGCGTTGTGGTAGGGCGTGCTGACTTCTCTCCTCACCGCCGGCGGTGTCCGGCTGGCCGTCCGCGAGTCGGGTCCGGTCGGTGGCCCGGCGGTCGTGCTGGTGCACGGTTGGGCCCAGTCCGGGGAGGTGTGGCCGGCGCACCCGGCACACCGCTCGTACGCGGTGGACCTGCGTGGCCACGGCGAGTCCGACGCGCCCGCCGACGGCTACGACGACCCGGCCGCGTGGGCGGACGACCTGGCGGCGGTGCTCGCGCACACCGGGCCCGCGGTGCTGGTCGGCTGGTCGTACGGGGGCCTGGTGCTCACCGACTACCTGCGCGTGCGCGGCGCGGACCTGGTGCGCGGGCTGGTGCTGGTCGGCGCGATCACCGAGAACGGCCGCGACCGGCCGGGCGGTGCGACCGGGCCGGTGCCGCGCCGGGTGCTGCCCGCGGCGTTGTCGGACGACCCGGCGGTGGCCGTGCCCGCGCTGCTGGAGTTCTGCGCCGCGCACGACCTGCCCGACGTGGAGGTGCAGCGGATGCTCGGCACCGCGTTGCGCGTGCCGCCACGCGTGCGTCGCGCCCTGCTCAGCCGGGACGTGGGCAGCGCCGAGGTGCTGACCGCCGTCGACCGGCCCACCCTGGTGGTGCACGGCACCGCCGACCAGGTGGTCGCGCCGAGCGCGGCCGAGTACGCGGCGGCGACCGTGCCGGGAGCCGAGTTGCGCTGGTACGACGGAGTGGGCCACCTGCCGTTCCGCGAGCGGCCGGAGCGGTTCGCGGCCGACCTGGCGGCGTTCGTCGCGGAGGTCGGGCGGTGAAGCGCGTCGCGGTCCTCTCGGTGCACACGTCACCGCTGGAACAGCCCGGCACGGGCGACGCGGGCGGCATGAACGTCTACGTCGTGCAGACCGCCATTCGCATGGCCGAGCGCGGCATCGAGGTGGAGGTGTTCACCCGGGCCACGTCGTCCGACCTGCCGCCGGTCGCGGAACTCGCGCCCGGCGTGAAGGTGCGGCACGTGGTGGCGGGCCCGTTCGAGGGACTGGGCAAGGAGGAGCTGCCGGGCCAGCTGTGCGCGTTCACGGCGGGCGTGCTGCGTGCCGAGGCGCGGCACGAGCCCGGCCACTACGACGTGGTGCACTCGCACTACTGGCTGTCCGGCCAGGTCGGGTGGCTGGCGCGGGAGCGCTGGGGCGTGCCGCTGGTGCACACCGCGCACACCCTGGCGAAGGTGAAGAACGCGAACCTGGCCGCGTGCGACACGCCGGAGCCGCGGATGCGCGTGATCGGCGAGGAGCAGGTGGTCGCCGAGGCCGACATGCTGGTCGCGAACACCGACGTCGAGGCGGCCGAGCTGGTCGGCCTGTACGCGGCGGACCCGGCGAAGGTGCTGGTCGTGCCGCCGGGCGTGGACCTCGACCGGTTCACGCCGGGCGACCGGGACGCCGCCCGCGCGGCGCTCGGCGTGCGCCCGGACGACGTGGTGCTGGCGTTCGTGGGCCGCATCCAGCCGTTGAAGGGGCCGGACGTGCTGCTGCGCGCCGCCGCCGAGCTGCTGTTCCGCGCGCCGGAGCTGCGGGACCGGCTGGTGGTGCTGGTGGTCGGCGGACCGTCGGGTAGCGGCATGCAGACGCCCGAGGAGCTGAAGCGGCTCGCGGGTGAGCTGGGCATCTCGGACGTGGTGCGGTTCCTGCCGCCGCAGGGCGGCGCGGCGCTGGCCCGCGTGTACCGGGCGGCGGACGTGGTGGCCGTGCCCAGCCACAACGAGTCGTTCGGCCTGGTGGCGCTGGAGGCGCAGGCGTGCGGCACGCCCGTGGTGGCGGCGGCGGTCGGCGGGTTGCCGGTGGCGGTGCGGGACGGCGTGTCCGGTGCGCTGGTGGACGGGCACGACCCGGCCGCGTGGGCGCGGGTGCTGGCGGACGTGGCGTTGCACCCCGCCCACCGCGAGGAGCTGGCGGCCAACGCCGTCGGCCACGCCCGCCGGTTCTCCTGGGAGCGGACGACTGATTCACTGCTGGCGGGGTACGCCCGGGCACGGGACGTGTTCCGCGAGGAGGTGTTCGCTTGAAACCGGACGAGGTCATCCGGTCCGCTTTGGACGAACGGGAGCTGAAGTACACCAACCCGGAGCCGGGCAAGTTCTTCGTCACGCTGCCGGGCGCGAAGAAGCTCCAGACCAACTGCTGGCTCGTGGTGGGCAGGCACGCGCTGGTGGTGGAGGCGTTCGTGTGCCGCAACCCGGACGAGGCGCACCAGGACGTGTACCGCTTCCTGTTGCGCCGCAACGCGAAGCTCTACGGCGTGCACTACACCGTCGACACCCGCGGCGACATCTACCTGGTCGGCCGGATACCGCCGCACGCCGTGACGGCGGACGAGCTGGACCGCGTCCTGGGTCAGGTGGTGGAGGCCGCGGACGGTGATTTCAACACGCTGCTGGAGATCGGGTTCAAGGGCGCGATCCGCCGCGAGTGGGACTGGCGCGTGTCGCGTGGCGAGTCCCTGGCGAACCTCCAGGCGTTCCGGCACCTGGTGGACACCGACTGAGCCCGAATCGTGATCAACGGCCGCGCAACGGGTTCCGCCGCGCGGCCCGTCCTCCGGTCGAAGCGACCACAGGAGGGGATCATGGGCAGACGGGTGGCAGCCGCGGTGCTGGCGTTAGCCGCGTTGGCCGGGTGTTCGTCGAATTCCGGCAGCACGACGGCCGTCGCGCCGGGCGCGGCGCAGGAGGCGAAGCCGGGCGCGGGTGATCCGGACGCCGCCGCGAAGGCGCCGGAGGACAAGCGCGCCGCGGCCGAGCCGGCGACGTCGAACCGGCAGCTCGTGCGCATCGGGTCGGTGCGGCTCCAGGCGCCGGACGTCGCGGGCACGGCGGCCAGGGTGAACGACGTGGTGCTGGCGCAGGGCGGGTACGTCGCGTCGGAGAACCTGACGGACAACAACGCCACCACGACGTTGCGCGTGCCCGGCGACCGGTTGGACGCGGTCATGAAGGCCGTCGGCGAGCTGCCCGACGTGCGGGTGGCCGAGCGCACCGTGCGCACCGAGGACGTGACCGACCAGGTGGTGGACGTCGAGGCGCGGATCGCCAACCAGCGGGCGAGCGTGGAGCGGGTGCGCGCGCTGCTGGACCGCGCGACGACCACGGCCGAGATCACCCAGATCGAGTCCGAGCTGACCAGGCGGCAGGGCGAGCTGGAATCGCTGCTGCGCCGCCACGACACGCTCAAGGGCCAGGCGGCCATGTCCACGCTGACCGTCGCGATCGGCCGGACCGACCGGGCACCGGCCGCGCCGGCCGAGGACGACGACTTCCTGACCGCGCTCGCGGGCGGCTGGCACGCCCTGACGGCGGCGCTCGGGTGGTTGCTGATCGTGATCGGGCGGGTGCTGCCGTTCGCCGTGGTGCTCGGCGCGCCGCTGCTCGGATACCTCGCGTGGCGTCGTCGCCGCAAAGGTGCGGTCACACCCTGAGACCCGAACGGACCCGACTTCCTGACGAAAACGCTACTGCGGGTGTGCGCGCGACGGGGAGCGCGGGGCGGCTTGGGAGAGAGGGGGAGTCGCGAGTCAAGCCGCCCCGCGTAGGTCCCCGCTTGTGGGGGGATCCGGGCGGGGGGAGCCCGACAATCCCAGCGGGCCGCGGTTCGACGGGGGGATTGCGAACCGCGGTGGTGCCTTCCGGGTCGTTGGAGTGCGTGGGAGCCGACCCGTTCGGACCCTGTCAACTTGGCAGATCGCCGGCGATCCCCACAAGGGTTCGCGTTACTCCATTCGAGTGTTATCGGCGTGGATTGGTAACGCGAGCGTGATCTTCGGCGTGCCTTGACCCCGAATGTGTCGTGGCTCACGATGGCGGGATCGTTTTCCCACCGGCGAGTAGTGAGGCTGCCGCATGGTGTTCCGCAGTCCGTTCCCCGACGTCGACCTCCCCGACGTGCCGCTGCACGAGCTGTTGTTCGCCGACCTGGCCGGGCGCGCGGACCGGGTGGCGCTGGTCGACGGCACGTCCGGCGCGTCCCTCACCTACGCCGGGCTCGCGGGGGCGGTGGACCGCCTCGCCGCCGCGCTCGCCGAACGGGGGGTCGGCAAGGGCGACGTGGTGGGCATCCTCTGCCCCAACACCCCTTACTACGCCGTGGTCTTCCACGGCGTGCTGCGTGCCGGCGCGACCGCCACCACCATCAACGCGCTCTACACCGCCGACGACGTGGCGGACCAGCTCGCCGACGCCGGGGCGAAGATGTTGTTCACCGTCTCCGCGCTGCTGCCCACCGCCGCGCCGGGCGCGCGCCGGGCCGGTGTCGCCGACGTCGTCGTGCTCGACCGGGCCGAGGGCTACCCCGACCTGGCCGGGCTGCTGACGTCCATGGGTCCGGCGCCGCGGGTGGCGATCGACCCGGCCGAGGACGTGGCCGTGCTGCCCTACTCGTCCGGCACCACCGGGCGGGCCAAGGGCGTCATGCTGACCCATCGGAACCTGGTCGCGAACATCGTGCAGTGCGGTCCGCTGCTGAAGGTCGACGCGGAGACGCGCATCCTCGCCGTGCTCCCGTTCTTCCACATCTACGGGATGCAGGTGCTGATGAACAACGGCCTGCACGTCGGCGCGACCGTCGTGACCCTGCCGCGGTTCGACCTGCGCGAGTTCCTGCGCGTCATCCAAGACCACCGCACCGACCGGGTGTACATCGCGCCGCCGATCGCCGTCGCGCTCGCCAAGCACCCGTTGGTGGACGAGTACGACCTGTCCGCCGTGGACACGGTCTTCTCCGGCGCGGCCCCGCTGGACGTCGACCTGGCGGCGGCCGTCGCGCGCCGCCTGGGCTGCCGCGTGGTCCAGGGGTACGGCATGACCGAGATGAGCCCGGTCAGCCACGCCATCCCGGACGGGCGCGACGACATCCCCGTGGGCACCGTCGGCGTGACCGCGCCCAACATGGAGTGCCGCGTCGTGGACCCGGCGACCGGCGAGGACGTGGGTGTCGGCGAGCGCGGCGAGCTGTGGTGCCGGGGCCCGAACGTCATGAAGGGCTACCTGAACGACCCCGAGGCCACCGCCGCCACCCTGGACGCCGAGGGCTGGCTGCGCACGGGCGACGTCGCCGTGATCGACGGTGACGGGTTGGTGAGCATCGTCGACCGGGTCAAGGAGCTGATCAAGTACAAGGGCTACCAGGTGCCGCCGGCGGAGCTGGAGGCGTTGCTGCTGACGCACCCGGCCATCGCCGACGCGGCGGTCGTGGGCGTGCGTGACGGTGAGGGGGAGGAGGTGCCCAAGGCGTTCGTCGTGCGGCAGGCGGGGGCGGCCCTGGACGGGGCCGCCGTGATGTCCTTCGTGGCCACCCGCGTCGCACCGCACAAGAAGGTCCGGGAGGTCGAGTTCATCGAGGCCATCCCGAAGTCGGCCTCCGGCAAGATCCTGCGGAAGGACCTGCGGGCGCGGGAACGCGGCTGACCCGGTCGGCGTCGGGTGGTGTTCTCCGGGAGCGCGGCGCGCCCTCGTGTCACCTGGTCGGGTTGATCCACCGGCTTCGGCCGGCGCTCCGGCCACCGGGCGGACAGCATCTTCGGTGCTCCGGGCCTCCCGGAGCGGATCCCAGCCCCGAACCGTACGGAGTACACATGCGCACGCTCGGCAAGCTCGTCGCCTCGACGGCCGCCGCCCTCGTCATCACCGCGCCGGTCGCGAACGCGGCCCCGGCGATCGGCGGTCTGCCCAACCTCGCGACGAACGGCGGCGGCCCCCTCAGCCTCGTGCAGCCGGTCACCCAGATCGCGAAGCCGCTGCTCGGCCAGATCCTCGGCGGCTGACCGCGGGCCGGGCACCCGGCGGGACGGGCCGCCGGGCGCCCGGCGCGCGTGCCGGGTTGGCGGGGGCGCGACCAGCGGATATGGCAGAGTTGCGCCATGGCTGTCGGAACCCTGGTGCTGCTCCGCCACGGCGAGAGCGTGTGGAACGCGGAGAACCTGTTCACCGGCTGGGTGGACGTCCCCCTGTCGGACAAGGGCGTGACCGAGGCGCGGCGCGGCGGCGAGTTGCTGCGCGCGGCGGACCTGCTGCCCGACGTGGTGCACACCTCGCTGCTGCGGCGGGCGATCACCACCGCGAACCTGGCGCTGGACGCGGCCGACCGCCACTGGATCCCGGTGCGCCGCGACTGGCGGCTCAACGAGCGCCACTACGGCGCGCTCCAGGGCAAGAACAAGAAGCAGACCCTGGACGAGTTCGGCGAGGAGCAGTTCATGCTCTGGCGCCGCTCCTACGACACCCCGCCGCCGCCCATCGAGCCGGGCTCGGAGTACAGCCAGGACGCGGACGCGCGGTACGCCGACCTCGGCCCGGACCTGCCGCTCACCGAGTGCCTGCTGGACGTGGTGAAGCGGATGCTGCCGTACTGGGAGACCGCGATCGTGCCGGACCTGCGCGCGGGCCGCACCGTCCTGGTCGCGGCGCACGGCAACTCGCTGCGCGCCCTCGTGAAGCACCTGGACGGCATCTCCGACGAGGCCATCGCGGGCCTCAACATCCCCACCGGCATCCCGCTGCGCTACGACCTGGACGAGGCGCTCAAGCCCGTCCGGCCGGGTGGCGAGTACCTCGACCCGGACGCCGCGGCGGACGCGATCAAGGCCGTGGCGAACCAGGGGCGTTGAGACCGGGGCGTTGAGCCCGGGGCACCGAACCGGGCCGGTCGGTGCGGGCCGGTCGAATTGGGCCTGCTCGGTGCGGGCCGGTCGGTGCGGGCCTGTGTGCTGTGGACCGACCGGTGCGGACCGACTGCTGCGGACCGACCGGTGCGGACCGACTGCTGCGGACCGACCGGTGCGGACCGACTGCTGCGGACCGACCGGTGCGGACCGACTGCTGCGGACCGACCGGTGCGGACCGACCGGTGCGGGCTGTTCGCTGCGGGCCGTTTTGGTGCGAGGGCGTTGAGCCGTGCGTGTTTTTTTAGCCACGCTCCGTGCATAACGCTCAATTCCGGCATTCTTTCTCGCGACACCCGGAAGAGGCCCCGCGTATCACCGGGTGGCACCTGGTGGACCTCATTGGACACGATTGGGTGAACTGAAGCCGTCCGGCGGGAGAACATCACCGCCGGACGGTGTCGCCGGTGTCACGAACCACGCGTGCGGGCTAGGCCGCACCCGCCCTGAGCTGCTTACGATGCGACCGTGACCGCAACGGGTTACCTCGTCCTGTCGATCGGCGCTCTGCTGATCGGCGGCGCGGCCTTCGTCGTGGGACGGGTTACCGCCCGACCCCGCGCCGAGCGCCCCGCCGGCCTCACCGTCGCCGACCTCATGGCCATGGTGGTCCAGTCCTCCCACGACGGCATCACCGTCCTCAACGCGTTCGGGGACGTCGTGCTGCACAACCCGCGCGCCGAGGAACTCGGCGTCGTGCGCAACAACCGGGTGGACGACCGCGCGCGCCGCGCGGCCGAACTCGCGCGGGAAACCGGCGAGGTCGTGCAGGTCGACCTGTCCTCCCTGGAGGTCAAGGGCCGCCAGCCGGAGGCCGTGCACGCGCAGGTCAAGGTGATCACCGACGGGTTCGTGGTGGTGGACGCCTCGGACGAGTCGGAAGCGGTCCGCCTGGAAGCCACCCGGCGTGACTTCGTGGCCAACGTCAGCCACGAGCTGAAGACGCCGGTCGGCGCGCTCGCCCTGCTCGCCGAAGCCGTCCTGGACGCCGCCGACGACCAGGAGGAGGTGCGCCGGTTCAGCGCCAAGATCATGCAGGAGGCCACCCGCCTCGGCACCCTGGTCACCGAGCTGATCGCGTTGTCCCGCCTCCAGGGCGCGGAGAAGCTGCCCGAGCTGAACCGGGTCGGCGTGGATGTCGTCATAGACGAGGCGATGAGCCGCTCGAAGCTCGCCGCCGAGTCGGTCGGCATCGAGATCACCACCGACGAACCCAGCGGCCTGGAGGTCGAGGGCGACCGCACCCTGCTGGTCACCGCCCTGAGCAACCTGCTGGACAACGCGGTCGCCTACTCGCCGCCCGGCAGCCCCGTCTCGGTCAGCCGCAAGCTGGTCGCGGGTTTCGTGGAGATCGCCGTCACCGACCGCGGCATCGGCATCGCCGAGGACCAGCAGACCCGCGTGTTCGAGCGGTTCTACCGCGTCGACCGGGCGCGGTCGCGGGCCACCGGCGGCACCGGGCTCGGCCTCGCCATCGTCAAGCACGTCGCCGCCAACCACGGCGGCGAGGTGAAGCTGTGGAGCCTGCCCGGCACCGGGTCCACCTTCACCCTGCGCATCCCGGCGCACCCCGACCGGGAGGAGCGCACCGCCGACCTGTCCAAGCCGGAAATCGTCGTCCCTGTGCCGACCAGCGCGGGCAAACTCGGAGGAGAGCTGTGACCAGGGTGCTCATCGTGGAGGACGAGGAGTCCTTCGCCGACCCGCTCGCCTTTTTGCTGCGCAAGGAGGGGTTCACCGCCGCGCTCGCCGCCACCGGTCAGGAG
Source organism: Saccharothrix obliqua (assembly GCF_019375475.1). GTDB lineage: Bacteria > Actinomycetota > Actinomycetes > Mycobacteriales > Pseudonocardiaceae > Actinosynnema > Actinosynnema obliqua. The sequence continues at coordinate 295,727 of NZ_JAHXGQ010000001.1, forward strand.
GCGCTGGAGGAGTTCGACCGCAACGGCGCCGACATCGTGCTGCTCGACCTCATGCTGCCCGGCATGAGCGGCACCGACGTGTGCAAGCAGCTCCGCGCCCGCTCCGCCGTGCCAGTGATCATGGTCACGGCGCGGGACAGCGAGATCGACAAGGTGGTCGGCCTCGAACTGGGCGCCGACGACTACGTCACCAAGCCCTACTCGGCCCGCGAGCTGATCGCCCGCATCCGCGCCGTGCTCCGCCGCGGCGGCGAGTCCGAGGAGCTGTTGCCGCAGGTCCTGGAGGCGGGACCGGTCCGGATGGACGTCGAGCGGCACGTCGTGACGGTCGACGGCGGCGAGGTCAACCTGCCGCTGAAGGAGTTCGACCTGCTGGAGTACCTGCTCCGCAACGTCGGCCGCGTGCTCACCAGGGGCCAGCTCATCGACCGGGTGTGGGGCGCGGACTACGTCGGCGACACCAAAACCCTGGACGTGCACGTCAAACGCCTGCGGTCGAAGATCGAACCCGACCCGTCGACACCGCGTCACCTGGTGACGGTGCGGGGACTGGGCTACAAGTTCGAGTCCTGACTCCGCCGACCGGGTACGGTGTCCCCCCGTGCGCCTAGGGGTGCTTGATGTCGGGTCGAACACCGTCCACCTCTTGGTGGTGGACGCTCATCGTGGTGCCCACCCGACGCCGATGAGTTCCGAGAAGTCCGTGCTCCGCCTGGCCGAACAGCTGGACGGGGACGGGCTCCTCACCAAAGCCGGTGCGGACCAGCTGGTGCGCACGGTCGCGGCCACCAAGGCGTCCGCCGCCCGGCTGGGCTGCGACGACCTGATGGCGTTCGCCACGTCCGCGGTCCGCGAGGCGGGCAACTCGGCGGCCGTGCTGGACCGGGTGCGCCAGGAGACCGGCGTCGACCTCCAGGTGCTGTCCGGCGAGGACGAGGCGCGGTACACGTTCCTCGCCGTCCGGCGCTGGTACGGGTGGTCGGCGGGCCGGCTGCTCAGCCTCGACATCGGCGGCGGCTCGCTGGAGCTGGCCGTCGGCGTCGACGAGGAGCCGGAAGGCGCGTTCTCCCTGCCGCTCGGCGCGGGCCGCCTCACCCGCACCCGCTTCCGGAACGACCCGCCCACGCGGGCCGAGATCCGCGACACCACCGAGTGGCTGGACGACCAGATCGCGCCGGTCGCCAAGAAGATCCGCCGCGTCGGCTCGCCCGACCGGGTCGTCGCGACCTCGAAGACGTTCCGCACGCTGGCCCGGCTCACCGGCGCCGCGCCGTCGTCCGCCGGACCGCGGGCCCGCCGCGTGCTCACCCACGCCGGGCTGCGGCAGCTCACCGGGTTCATCTCGCGGATGTCCGGGCAGGACCTCGCGGAGCTGGAGGGCGTCAGCGCCGGACGGGCCCACCAGCTCGTCGCCGGGGCGCTGGTGGCCGAGGCCACCATGCGAGCCCTGTCACTCGGTGAGCTGGAGATCTGCCCCTGGGCGCTGCGGGAAGGTGTCATCCTGCGTCGGCTGGACCACACTAACGGGTCGGACCACGGCGAAGATCGGGACACCCCGGCTGCCCGCACCCGGCGGCCGGGCGACACTGGACGGACTGGCCGCCACGGGGCACGGTGGAGTTGATGAGTCGAGAGAGCGAGTCGGAGCAGACCCAGCGCACGGTCGCGGAGTTGCTCGCCCAGTACGGCGGGGGCTCCGGCGACGTGACGCCGCGTCGGCGACGGCGCCGCGCCGAGGACGCCTCGGACACCGCTCCGCAGGCGATCATCGAGCGGGTCAACTCCGACAGCGGGCGGTTGTTGCCGATCAGGGACGAGCCGGAGGGCGCGGCACCGGCCGGGCCACCGCCGGTGCCCGGTCCGCCCGTGTCGGGTCCGCCCGTGTCGGGTCCACCGGTGTCGGGTCCACCCGTGTCCGGGCCGCCGGTTCCGCCGGTCGGGCCGCCGCCCGCGCCGCCTCGGCGGGAGGTGGACGCCGAGCGGACCGCCTACCAGCCGCCGGTTCGGCCTGAGCCGCCTCAGCCTCCGGTTCGGCCGGAGGGGCGACCGGAGGGACGTCCGGAGGGCCGGGAGCGCCGCGTGCCCGCGCCGAGCCCCGCCGAGGAGACCCAGCAGGTCCCGCCGGTCGTGGCCGCCGAGCGGACCAGCGTGGTGCGGCCCGTCGAGCCCATGACCGAGCAGTTGCCCCGGATCACGGACAAGCTCACCCCGAACGTCCCGCTGGAGTCGCTGCCGACGGAGTCGGTGCTGATCGTGCCGCCGGCGCCGCCGGAGCTGCCCGCGCCGCTGCCCGACCAGACCGCCGAGGACTGGTTCGGCGAGGACGAGCCGCCCGCCGCGGAGCCCGAGAGCACCCAGTTCCACCCCTACGTCGAAGAGGAAGACGACGAGGGGAATCCGGAGAGCACGCAGTTCCACCCCTACGTCGACGACGACGAGGAGGACGAGGACGACGAGGAGCCCGCGGGCCTCGCCGACGTCGGGGAGGAAGAGGAGCCCGCCGAGCGCTCGCCCGGCAAGGAGTGGCTGTTCATGATCGGCCAGCTCGCGATCGGCGTGATCGGCGGCGCGGCGCTCTGGCTCGGGTTCAGCTTCCTCTGGCGCACCCTCGCCCCGGCGGCCCTGGTCGTCGCGCTCGCCGTGACGGTCGGGCTGGTGATGCTGGTCCGCAAGATCCGCCGCGCGGACGACCTCCAGACGACGATCCTGGCGGTGCTGGTCGGCCTCATCGTGACGGTTTCGCCGGCGGCCATGCTGCTGGTGAAGTCTTGATCCCGGTCGGCCTGTCCACGGCATCCGTGTGGCCCCAGCCGGCGGGCGCGGCGTTCGAGGCCGCGGGCGCGCTGGGGTACGACGGCGTCGAGGTCATGGTGTGGGCCGACCCGACCAGCCAGGACGTCCGGGCCTTGCAGCGCCTGTCCAACCGGGAGCGCGTGCCGGTGCTGGCGGTGCACTCGCCGTGCCTGCTGATCAGCCAGCGCGTGTGGTCGCCGGACCCCGTGGAGCGGCTGCGGCGCAGCGTCCGGGCGGCGGAGGAGCTGGGCGCGCGGACGGTCGTGGTGCACCCGCCGTTCCGCTGGCAGCGCAAGTACGCGGACGGCTTCGCCGACCTCGTGGCGGAGCTGGAGGACGGCAGCGGGATCGCGGTGGCCGTGGAGAACATGTTCCCGGTGCGCCGCGGCCTCGGTCGCGGGAGGTCCGTGCAGGTCACGGCGTTCCGCCCGTCGATAGACCCGACCGACGTCGGCCACCGCAACTACACGCTGGACCTGTCGCACGCCTCCGCCGCGAACGTCGACGCCATGGAGCTGGCGAAGCGGATGGGCGACGGCCTCACCCACGTCCACCTCGCCGACGGCACCGGGCTGCCCAAGGACCAGCACCTGATCCCCGGCCGGGGCAGCCAGCCGTGTGCCGAGCTGTGCGGCGTGCTGGGCCGCTCGGGTTTCACCGGCCAGGTCGTGCTGGAGGTCGACACCCGCAAGGCGCGCACGGCCGGCGAGCGGCGTGAGCTGCTGGCCGAGTCGCTGGCGTTCGCCCGGACCCACCTCTGACCGGTCGGGTCGCTGACGAAACCACCGCTGACCCGCTGCTTCCCCGGAGACCACCGGATAGGGTCTTGATCGTGAACCCCTTGCGCTCGTTGATCCTCGCCGCCGCGGACAACGACGCGGTGCGCCGGGTCGTCACGCGCGCACCGGTCAGCCGGGACGTGGTGCGCCGGTTCGTCGCCGGCGAGACGGTCGAGTCGGCGGTCGACACCACCGGAGACCTGGTGGAACACGGCCTGCGCGCGACCCTGGACCACCTGGGCGGGGAAGCCGCGAGCCGGGCCTCCGCCGAGCGGACCGTGCAGGCGTACCTGAAGCTGCTCGACCAGCTCCACGACACCGGCCTGGCCGCGGACGCCGAGGTCAGCGTCAAGCTGTCGGCGGTCGGTCTCGCGCATGGCGAGCGCCTCGCCCTGGACAACGCCTCCCGGATCTGCGCGGCGGCCGAGCAGGGCGGCACCACCGTGACGCTCGACATGGAGGACCACACGACGACGGACGCGACCCTGCGCGTCCTCGCCGAGCTGCGCCGGGCGTGGCCGTGGGTGGGCGCGGTGCTCCAGGCGTACCTGCGCCGGACGCTGGACGACTGCCGCGAACTCGCCGGTACGCGGGTGCGGCTGTGCAAGGGCGCCTACGCGGAACCGGCGTCGGTGGCGTTCACCGCGCCGCACGACGTGGACCTGAACTACGTGCGCTGCGCGAACGTGCTGCTGGCCGGCGGCGGCTACCCGATGTTCGCCACGCACGACCCGAGGCTGGTCGCGATCGTCGGAGAGCGGGCGCGGTGGCACGACCGCGCGGCCGGCGCGTTCGAGTACCAGATGCTGCACGGCGTCCGCCCGGCCGAGCAGGCGCGGCTGGCGGCGGAAGGGCACGTGGTGCGGGTGTACGTGCCCTTCGGCGAGCAGTGGTACGGGTACCTGATGCGCAGGCTGGCCGAACGCCCGGCCAACGTGGCGTTTTTCCTGCGTTCGCTGGTCAGCCGCTCGTGAGGAGTGCTGTGACGTTCTCTGCTGCCAGTGCCGTGCGCCCGTTGGGCGACGGCACGTACACGGCGTCGCTGCCCGGCGAGTGGACGATCGGGCCGAAACCGCACGGCGGGTTCCTGCTCGCGCTGGCGGCGCGGGCCGCGGTGCACGCCGCCGAAGGAGCGGTGCCCGGCGCGGAGGCGTTGTCGCCGCTGGCGGTGAGCGCGCAGTTCCTGCGCGCGCCGGAGGTCGGGCCGGTGCTGCTGCGGACCGACGTGCGCAAGGCCGGCCGGACCGCCACGGTGGTGAACTGCGTGCTGGAGCAGCGTGGTCGGCCGTGTGTCGAGACGTCCGTGACGGTGGGCCGGATGCCCGCCCAGACCCCGGACTACGCCGACCTGCCGGACGTCCCGGCTGCGCCGCCGGCGGACGCCGTCGACCTGGCCACGTTGGGCGCGGGAGGCGTGTACAAGCTGGGCGCGGTGTGCGACGTCCGGCTCGCGGCGGAGGGTGCCGGGTTCCTCACCGGGAAGATCGGCGACCCGCTGTCGTTGACGTTGTGGGTCCGCCCGTTCGGGGAGCGGCCGGACCCGTACTTCGCTTTGGTCGCCGGGGACATCTCCATGCCGGTGACGTTCAACCTGGGGCGGTTCGGGTGGTCGCCCACCGTGCAGTTGACGGCGCTCCTGCGGGCGGAACCCGCTTCGGGGTGGTTGCGGGTGCGCGTGTCCAGCAGTGCCGTGCACGGGCAGTGGTTCGACGAGGACTTCGTGGTGATCGACGCCGCTGGGCGGCTGGTTTGTCAGGCTCGGCAGTTGGCGTTGACGCCTGCCGGGTGAGTGGCGGGGCCGCTTGAGCGGCGGGCTTCTTGCGTGCCTGGGCTTCTTGAGCGGCTGGGTTCGCAGTGCCCGGCATCGTGGTGCCTGGGTTCTTGAGTGCCTGGCTTCATGGTGCCCGGGCTCGTGGTGCCCGGCATCGTGGTGCCTGGGCTTCTTGCGTGCCGGCGTGGTGCCTGGGTTCTTGCGTGCCGGCGTGGTGCCTGGGTTCTTGCGTGCCTGGCATCCCCGGCCAACCAGAGAGCGCATTGGATTAAAAGCGACGCTCGCCGCTTGGCAGGCCGCCAAGGAGAACTGGAAGAGCGCCGTCGTGTTCTCCCCGTATGGCCTGGTCAAGACAACCACACTCGTTCCCTGGGCGCAAACGAAAAGCGTGTTTGCGCCCAGGGAACGAGCGCGGTTCGCTGGCGCGCAGGCCATACGGGGAGAACACGACGGAGGTGGTGTGTCGTGCCTTCGGCGGAATTCGCTCGTGGGAAACTGGGGGTATGACGACGTCTACTACTACGACTATTGCTGTGCTTGGGGCCGGGAAGATCGGGGAGGCGTTGCTCTCCGGCCTGTTGCAAGGGGGGTGGGCTGCCGATCGGCTGTTGTTCACGGAAAAGCACCCTGAGCGGGCGGTTTCGTTGCGGGACCGGTACGGCGTTGACGGTACCGATGTGGCCGGGGCTGCGGGTCGGGCCGATGTGCTGGTGGTTGCCGTGAAGCCGCAGGACATCGGGCCGTTGTTGGACGAACTCGCGCCTGTGGTGCGGCCCGGGGTTTTGATCGTTTCCCTGTGCGCCGGGTTGCCCACCTCGTTGTTCGAGGCGCGGTTGCCCGGTGGCACGCCGGTGGTGCGGGTCATGCCCAACACGCCGATGGTGGTGGGTCAGGCGATGAGCGCCATTTCCGCCGGCCGTTTCGCCGGGGAGGAGCACCTGGTCCTGGTCGAGGAGTTGCTGTCGACCGTCGGCAAGGTGGCGCGGGTCCCCGAGAAGCAGCAGGACGCCGTCACCGCGTTGTCCGGCTCGGGGCCGGCGTACTTCTTCTTCCTCGTCGAGGCGATGATCGACGCCGGCATCCTGCTCGGCATCCCGCGCGACCTGGCCACCCGGTTGATCATCCAGTCCGCGGTGGGCGCGGCGTCGATGTTGGACCAGGGCGACCAGCACCCGGTGATCCTGCGCGAGGCGGTCACCTCGCCGGGCGGCACCACGATCACGGCCATCCGCGAGCTGGAGAAGCACGGCGTGCGGGCCGCGATGCTCGCCGCCATCGAAGCCGCCCGCGACCGTTCGGTGGAACTGGGACGCGCCCACGAGGGGGACTGATCCCGCCATTGGCCGTCGCACCAGTCCCACCTGTCCCGTTACTCTCAGGGCAGCACGTGCGTGTCGAACCGTCGGTGGGGAAGCCGACGGCACGACGCGTGTCGAAGGACGCGGTGAACATGCCGGAGGAGAACGATCGAGCATCCCTGGTCCAGGTCAAGTTCCTGACCGTCGCCGAGGTTGCGCTGGTGATGCGGGTGTCGAAGATGACGGTGTACCGGCTGGTGCACTCGGGCGAGCTGACCGCCGTGCGCGTCGGCAAGTCGTTCCGGGTGCCGGAGAAGGCGGTGCACGAGTACCTGAGGAACGCCTACTTCGACGCCGGGTGAGGGTCGGCGCCGGCAGCCGGGTAAACTGACAGGCCGTTCGTGCCTGGTGTCGGCGCGCCCTACCGTTGGGTGTCTCCACCGGCGCGTGGAAACACCTGACGTCTAGTGAGTGAGGGACCCGCATGGGCTCGGTCATCAAGAAGCGCCGCAAGCGCATGTCGAAGAAGAAGCACCGCAAGCTGCTGCGCAAGACGCGCGTCCAGCGTCGCAAGCGCGGCAAGTAGGGGTCATCGGGCCGGCTGGGCGCGTGCCCGGCGGCCCGGCGGGTCTTTCGGGCGCCGGTTCCCCCGCGGGGACCGGCGCTTCCGCGTCCCCGGTGGTGGGTAGCATCCTGGGCGATGGCACCCAAGGTCGTTCTGGTCACCGGTTGCAGCCGCTTCCTCGGCGGCCACCTCGTCGCGCGGTTCGCGGCCGACCCCGACGTCGAGCGGGTGCTGGGCGTGGACACCGAGCCGCCCTCGCGTGACCTGCTGCGGCGCATGGGGCGGGCCGAGTTCGTCCGCGCCGACATCCGCAACCCGCTCATCGCCAAGGTCGTCGCGTCGGCACGCGTCGACACCGTCGTGCACGCCTCGGTGACCGCCGACCCCGGCGGACCCGGCGGGCGGTCGGTGATGAAGGAGATGAACGTCATCGGCACGATGCAGCTGCTGGCCGCGTGCCAGAAGTCGCCGCACGTGCGCAAGCTGGTGGTGAAGTCGACCAGCGCCGTCTACGGGTCGTCGTCGCGGGACCCGGCGGTGTTCACCGAGGACATGGGCCCCAAGGACCTCCCGTCCAGCGGTTACGCGAAGGACGCCGTCGAGGTCGAGGGCTACGTGCGCGGGTTCGCCCGCCGCCGGCCCGACGTGGTGGTCACGGCGCTGCGCTTCACCAACTTCATCGGCCCCCGCATCGACACCGTGCTGACCAGGTACTTCGCCCTGCCCGTGGTGCCGACGATCATGGGCTACGACGCGCGCGTGCAGCTGCTGCACTCGGCCGACGCGCTGGCCGTGCTGGAGCGGGCCGCGCGGCACGACCTGCCGGGCGTGTTCAACGTGGGCGGTGACGGGGTGCTGCTGCTGTCGCAGGCCATCCGGCGTGCGGGCCGGCTGCCGCTGCCCGTGCCGAGCGCGGCGGTGCCCGTGGTGGGGCGGGTGTTCCGCAGCGCGCGCCTGGTGGACTTCTCGCCCGACCAGCTGCGGTTCCTCAACTGGGGCCGCGTGGTGGACACCGGGCTGCTCAAGCGCGAGTTCGGCTTCACGCCCCGGTGGACCACGCGCCAGGCGTTCGACGACTACGTGCACGGGCGGGGCCTGCGCCCGCTGATCGACCCCGGCCTGGTGGAGTCGGTGGAGCGCGGCGTGCTCGACGCGGCGGCGAGGCTGCGGTGACGGCGGACCGGGAGGAGCGGCTCGCCGAGTTCCTGGCGTTCGTGCGGCGACGGCTGCGTGGCGAGTACGAGGTGGACGAGTTCGGCTTCGACGCCGACCTCACGGACCACCTGCTGATGCCGCCGCTGCGCCCGCTGTACGAGAAGTGGTTCCGGGTGGACACCACCGGCGTGCACCACGTGCCCGCGACGGGCGGTGCGCTGATCGTCGCCAACCACTCCGGCACGCTGCCCCTGGACGGCGTGATGACCGCCTACGCGGTGCGTGCCGAGCACCCGGCGGGGCGGCACCTGCGGATGCTGGGCGCGGACCTGGTGTTCAAGACGCCCGTGCTGGGCGCGCTGGCCCGCAAGTCCGGGCAGACGCTGGCCTGCACCCCCGACGCCGACCGGCTGCTGCGGGCCGGTGAGCTGGTGGGCGTCTGGCCGGAGGGCTTCAAGGGCATCGGGAAGCCGTTCAAGGACCGGTACAAGCTCCAGCGGTTCGGCCGCGGCGGGTTCGTGTCGGCGGCGTTGAACGCGGGCGTGCCGATCATCCCGTGCGCGATCGTGGGCGCCGAGGAGATCTACCCCAAGATCGGCGACGTGAAGGCCCTGGCCCGGCTGTTCGGCCTGCCCTACTTCCCGGTGACGCCGTTCTTCCCGCTGCTGGGCCCCCTCGGCGCCGTGCCGCTGCCGTCCAAGTGGTACATCGAGTTCGGCGAGCCCATCCCGACCGACGGGTTCGGCGAGCACGCCGCGGACGACCCGATGCTGGTGTTCAACCTGACCGACCAGGTGCGGGAGACCATCCAGCAGACCCTGTACCGGCTGCTCACGCAGAGGCGGAACGTCTTCTCGGGATGACGACCACCCGGGCCGGGGCCGCGGTGCGGTCGACCAGGTGCTCTGCGCCAGGGCGTTGATCAGGCCGGACGTGCCGGCGGTTCCGGTCGCCGGTGCGCTTGGCGGTCAGCCACGGCGGCGGTAGGCGAGGCCGGCCGCGATGGCGCCCGCCAGGGCGCCCGCGCCCAGCACGGACGGCACGCCGATCCGCGCGGCCTTGCGGCCGGTGCGGAAGTCGCGGATCTCCCAGCCCCGCTGGCGGGCCGTGTCGCGCAGGCCCGAGTCCGGGTTGACCGCGACCGCGGTGCCGACCACCGACAGCATCGGGACGTCGTTCACCGAGTCCGAGTACGCGGTGCAGCGGCGCAGGTCCAGGCCCTCCTTCGCGGCCAGGGCGCGCACCGCGTGCGCCTTCGCGCGGCCGTGCAGGAGGTCGCCCACCAGCTTGCCGGTGTAGATGCCGTTCTCGCTCTCCGACACGGTGCCCAGCGCGCCGGTGAGGCCGAGCCGGCGGGCGATGATGCGGGCGAGTTCGACGGGGGTGGCGGTGACCAGCCAGACCCGCTGGCCGGCGTCCAGGTGCATCCGCGCCAGGGCCTGCGTGCCGGTCCAGATCTTGTCGGCCATCAGCTCGTCGTAGATCTCCTCGCCGAGGCTGACCAGCTCCGCCACCGACCGGCCCGCCACGAACGACAACGCCTGCTCGCGGGACGCCTTCACGCTCTGCGGGTCCTCGCGCCCGCCCACCCGGAACTTGATCTGCTGCCACGCGAACCCGGCCAGGTCGGAGTTCTTGAAGTATTTGCGCGCCGCCAGGCCGCGCGCGAAGTGGAAGATCGACGCGCCCATCATCATCGTGTTGTCCACGTCGAAGAACGCGGCGGCGGTCAGGTCCGTCGTCGGGGTGTCCTCGCGCGCGCCGGCCAGCGCGGCCTCGGCCGAGGCTTCACCGGCCAGCGCGGCACGCCTCTCCCGCTCGGCCGAGCCCTCCACGACACGCCTTTTCACCACGTCAGCGCCTCCCAGCGTCCGATGGGGACAGCTCCCAGCGTCCGATGGGGACAGGGTAGCGATCAGGCACTGAGACCAACCAACCGTTCCGCCGGCTGCCGCGGTCCGGTCCCCCCGGCGCGGCTCGGGGCGGCGGTGGGTCAGCCGGTCAGGCCGGGCAGGGGGATGGGCAGGGTCAGCGTCGGGAGTTGGATCGGCGGCGTCGTGGTGTCGACCGGTGGCAGGGGCGCGGTCGGGCGTGCGGGGGTCGTCGGTGCGCCGGTGGCGGGTGGTGGGGCCTGCGGTGGGGCCGAGGTCGCGGGTGCGCCGGTGGGTGGCGGCTGGTTCGGCGGGGGTACGGGGGTGCCTGCCGCCGCCGTTGTCGTCGCGCGTGGTGGTGGGGCGGCGGTGGTGGCGGTGGGTGGTGGGGCGCAGTCGTCGGTCGCGGGCAGTGGGCCGATCTCGTCGAAGCGGTCGGTGGTGGGGCAGGTGGTCCTCGCCGCCAGGTCGATCGCGCGTCGTTCGATGCGGCCCAGCAGTTCGAGGGAGGTGCCCGTCCGTCCGGCCGCGTCGGAGGGCAGCCGGCCGCGCAGGTCGGTCAGCCGCGTCGACTGGGCCGTCGCCCAGTCGCGCAGTCCGTCCAGCGCCGCGCGGTCGGCGGTCGCGCCGTGCGCGGCCAGCACGCGGGAACCGGCCGCGGCGTCGGCGTCGAAATCGGTCAACGCGGAGAGGTAACCGCCCAGCGGGCCGCCGCCGGAGTCGCGGTAGCGGTCGGCCATGGTCTCGATCTCCGCGACCCGGGCGGAGGCGAACTCCAGGCGCTTGTAGCCCTTGGACTCCTCGCCGAAGGTCAGGCCCAGCGTGGCCGACTCGGCGGTGCGCTTGACGCCGTACAGCGCGTCACCCGGCAATGCGTCGCGGGACAGCAGGAGGCTCATCCCGACGAGTGAGAACACCAGGCACAACGCGGCGGCCAGGGCCACGGCCAGGCGACCGCGTGCTCCGCCGCCGCGGTGGCGTCGCGGGTCGACCGCCGTCAGCGGGGCCGGGCTCGCGCCGAGCACCCGTTCCCGCATCCGGGCCCTGGTCGCCTCGTCCGGGCCGCTCGACGCTGCGGCTTCCCGCAACAACGCCACCACGGCCAGCTCGTCGGCGAACGCCGGGTCGACCTCGTCGGGCAGCGCCTCGACGGCGCGGGCGAACCGCTCGCGCTGCCTGTGACGCCCTAGCGGCGTGATCCCTCTGCCCACCATCCCGCACCGACTCGTCAGGTGTTCCCGCCCGGAGCAACGAATCCGGCGGCGCCCGGGTTACGCGGACCGGCGTTCACCGCAGCCAGTTCGGCAGCAGTTGGGCCAGTCGGCGCACCGCGCGGTGTTGCAGGGCCTTGACGGCGCCTTCGTTGCGCCCCATCTTCGCGGCCGTCTCCGCCACGGACAAGCCCTGGATGAAACGGAGAGTGATGCATTCCCGCTGGTCCTCGCCTAACTGGGCGATGCAGCGCAGCAGCTCGGCGTTGGCCGCGTCGGTCAGCACCTCCTGCTCGGGACCGCTGGTGACCTCGCGGTTGTCGGCGGGCTCCGCGGTGGTGACCTCCAACCGGTACCGGCTGGACTTCACGTGGTCGAAGACGATGTTGCGCGCGATCGTGACGAACCACGCGCCGACGTCCCGGCCCTGGTAGCTGATGGAGCCGATGCTGCGCAGCGCGCGCAGGAACGTCTCGCTGGTGACGTCCTCGGCGAGGGTGCGGTCGCCGACCCGGAACAGCACGTACCGGAAGACCACGTCCACGTACCGGTCGTACAGGGCGCCGAACGCGTCCGTGTCGCCGGCTTGGGCGGCACGCACGAGGTCCCACGGCTCGGTCTCCACGCCCTCGATCGTGCTGGACCGGCTCCCCGCGCCCCACATCGAGCGGAGTGCTCGGACCGTCTTGTCGCGCGCGCTCGCGGTCATCGGCTCGCGGCACCTCCACAGAGTCGCCGTCCGGGCAGCATACGTGTTGTTACTCCGTAGTAGGTAGCGTTGAGTTGTCGGCTGGTCACGCGCGTGTTGCGGGCCCTGCGTGCCGCCGCCCGCGCGTGACAGACTGCGCTGAGGTCCGCTCCGGTAAACCAGGAGGTCGACTTGACCGTTCCCGATCGCAACGTCGCCGACCTGGTTCGCGCCTCCGCGCACCGTGGACCCAAGCACGTGGCACTGGTCGATGTCACGACTGCGAACAGCTGTACCTGGGAGGAGTTCGACGCGTTCGTGGATCGCGAGGCCCACCGCCTGGTGGACGCCGGCCTCACGCCCGGTGACCGCGTCGTGGTGCGGCTGCCGACCGGTCTCGCGTTCTGCGTCGCCGTGTTCGGCGCGTTGCGCGCGGGCGGTGTCGTGGTGCCCACCGGTCCCGGGCAGCCCGCCCGCGAACTCCAGCGGATCGTCGCCGACAGCGGCGCGCGGCTGCTGGTCGGCGACGGCGGCGGCACCGACGCCGAGGTGCTGCCCGCGCCGGAGCCCGTGCCCGGCGACCCGTTCCCGGCGATCGGCTCGGGCGAGGACGTGGCCGTGCTCGGCTACACCTCCGGCACGTCGGGCGTGCCGCGCGGCGCGATGCTGTCGCACCGGGCGCTGCTGGCCAACGTCGAGCAGTGCGCCGCGCTGCGCCCCGCGCCGGTGGCGGCGGGCGACCGGGTGCTGCTCGCGCTGCCGCTGTTCCACGTCTACGGGCTCGGCCCCGGCCTGCTCCAGGTCGCGGGCGCGGGCGCGACGGCCGTGCTGCTGGAGCGGTTCGACGCGGACGCCGCGCTCACCGCCATCCGCGAGCACCGGGTGACCGCGCTGGTCGGCGTGCCGCCGATGTACCGGGCGGTGCTGGCCCAGCCCGCCGAGCGGCTGCGGGAGGACCTGGCCACCGTGCGGTTGTTCACCTCCGGCGCGGCACCGCTGCCCGCGGGCGTGCTGGACGGGTTGCGGCAGGTCGTCGGCCTGCCCGTGTACGAGGGGTACGGCCTGACCGAGACCGGTCCCGTGCTGACCTCCACGCTGGTCGGCGGGCTCGCGAAACCCGGTTCGGTCGGCCGGGCGCTGCCCGGTGTCGAGGTGCGGCTGGTGGACACCGACGGCAGGCCGCTCGACCCGGACGAGGACGAGCCGGGCACCGGCCTGGTCGCGGCCCGCGGCGCGAACCTGTTCAGCGGCTACTGGCCGGACGGCGCGCACGGCCCCGACGCGGCCGGCTGGTTCCGCACCGGCGACGTCGGCTACCTGGACGAGGACGGCGACCTGCACCTGGTGGACCGGGCGGGCGACCTGATCATCGTCAACGGCTTCAACGTCTACCCGCACGAGGTGGAGCAGGTCGTCGCCGAGCTGCCGGGCGTGGCCGAGGCGGCGGCGGTGGGCGTGCCGGACGACCGGACCGGCGAGGCGGTGAAGGTCGTCGTCGTGCTCGGCGAGGGCGCGGACCTCACCGAGGACGCGGTGAAGGAGCACTGCGCGGCCCGGCTGGCGAAGTTCAAGGTGCCCGCCGAGGTGGAGTTCGCCCACGCCCTGCCGCACTCGCCGACCGGCAAGCTCGCCCGCGCCCGGCTCCGGCTGCCGCTTGCGCCATGATGGTCGGGTGAGCCACCGCGTGACGCTGCTGAGCCGGGTCGACTGCCACTCCTGCGAACGGGCCGCCGCCGACCTGGCGCGGATCTGCGGCGAGCTGGGCGTGCCGTGGGAGGTCCAGGACGTCGACGGCGACCGCGAACTGCGTGCCGAGTACGGCGACCGCGTGCCGGTGATCCTGGTGGACGGCGTCGAGCACGGCTACTGGTCGGTCGAGGAGGACCGGCTGCGGGCGGCGCTCGCCTGACCGGCCTCCTCCCGGTCGGGTGATCCGCGGCGAACCGGGACGAGGCGGGCTCGGAACACCTCGGTGACCACCGGATCCGGTGAACCGGAGGGGCGTTCGGCCCGCACCACGTGAAGTTCGCCCGAAAGTGCTCCGCGCCGTCGCGTATCCACGCGGCGGCGCGGCTCACTTTCGGGTCATGGGGGGCGTTGACCGGGACCAACCGGCGGGCCGCCGACTTTGTGCACACGTTCACAAGCGGTACGGTGGGCGTGTCACTCCGCTGGTGGCGATACCCGGCGGGTCAGTGCTTCCGATGTCGAGGAGAGCCAGCGTGGTGGATCGGCGGGGCGACGGTGACGAGGGCGTGACCACCACCTCGAAGCCGCCCGCCGAGTCGCCCGTCGACGTCCGCGAGCGGGCCCGTGCCATCCCGGAGGCGGCCGTCGCGCGGCTCGCCGTGTACCTGCGGGTGCTGTCCGGCATGGCCGAGCAGGGCGTGACGACCATCTCCAGCGAGGAGCTGGCGGGCGCGGCCGGGGTCAACTCGGCGAAGCTCCGCAAGGACCTCAGCTACATCGGGTCGTACGGCACGCGGGGTGTCGGGTACGACGTCGAGGTCCTCGTGAGCCACATCGAGCGCATCCTCGGGCTCACCCGCAAGCACTCCGTCGCGGTCGTCGGGATCGGTAATCTTGGTCACGCGCTGGCCAACTACGGCGGCTTCCCCAGCCGGGGGTTCCCGGTGGCCGCGCTGTTCGACATCGACCCGGACCTGACCGGTGTGCCGGTAGGCGGAATCCCCGTCGACCACATCGATGACATCACCACCGTGTGCGCCGAGCGGGAGGTCTCGATCGGCGTCATCGCGACGCCCCCGCAGGCGGCTCAGGCGGTCTGCGACCGTTTGGTATCCGCCGGAGTGCAGTGCATCCTGAACTTCGCACCCGTCGTGCTCCAAGTGCCGGACTACGTCGAGGTGCGCAAGGTCGACCTGGCGGTCGAGATGCAGATCCTGTCGTTCCACGTCGCGCGGCGGGCTGACGAGGCCGCCGGTGACGTCGTCAACGGTGTCGGTGTGGACGGGGTGGTGATTCGCCCGTGATCGTGCGGGTAGTGGGCCGAACGGCCCCGGGTGGCGCGTCGGGTGCTGGCTCGGTGCCGGCATGAGCGTCCTGGTCGTCGGGCTGTCCCATCGCACCACACCGGTGCCCGTGCTGGAACGCGCCGCCGTCGCGGACGCCGACCTCGGCAAGGTCCTCGACCAGCTGCTGAAGGCGCCCAGCGTGTCCGAGGCCGTGCTGCTGTCGACCTGCAACCGGGTCGAGGTGTACGCCGTGGTCGAGAGCTTCCACGGCGGCGTGAACGAGGTCGTGGAGGTGCTCGCCCGGCAGTCCGGCGCGGAGCCCGGTGACCTGTTCGAGAACCTGTACGTGCACTACTCCGCCGCCGCCGTGGAACACCTGTTCTCGGTCGCGGGCGGCCTGGACTCGATGGTGGTCGGCGAGGCCCAGATCCTCGGCCAGCTCCGCACCGCCTACAACCGGGCGGACGAGGCGGGCGTGGTCGGCCGCGTCCTGCACGAGCTGGTCCAGCAGGCGCTGCGGGTCGGCAAGCGCGTGCACGCCGACACCGACATCGACCACGCGGGCGCGTCCGTGGTGTCCGAGGCGCTCGCCGACGCCGCGCGCGCCCTGGGCGGCCTGGCGGGCCGCACCGCCCTGATCGTGGGCGCGGGCTCGATGGGCGGCCTGGCCGCCGCGCACCTGCGCCGCGCGGGCATCGGCGAGGTCGTGGTCGCCAACCGCACCGCCGCCAACGGCGCGCGCCTGGCCACCGCGCTGGCGGCGGACGGCGTGCGTGCCCGTTCGACCGGCCTGACCGACCTGGTGGACGAGATCGCGCGGGCGGACGTCCTGTTCGCCTGCACCGGCTCCGCGGAGACCGTCGTCGGCGCCGAGCTGATCGGCGAGCGCGCGCCCGACCGGCCGCTGGTCGTGTGCGACCTCGGCCTGCCCAAGGACGTGGACCCCGCCGCCGAGCTGCTGTCCGGCGTGCGCGTGGTCGACCTGGAGACCCTGCAACGCCGCCTGTCCGACGCGCCCGCGGGCCTGGACGCCCAGCGGGCGGCGGAGATCGTGGCCGAGGAGGTCCGCGGTTACCTGGCCGGGCAGCGCTCGGCCGAGGTGACGCCGACCGTGACGGCACTGCGCAAGCGCGCCGCCGAGGTCGTCGACGCGGAGCTGCTGCGGCTGGACTCGCGGCTGCCCGAGCTGGACGGCGCGGTGCGCGCCGAGCTGGCGAAAACCGTGCGGCGGGTGGTCGACAAGCTCCTGCACACCCCGACCGTGCGGGTGAAGGAGCTGGCCGCCGGCCCGGCCGGTGCGGGTTACGCCGAGGCGCTCCGCGAGCTGTTCGGCCTCGACCCGCAGAAACCCGCCGCCGTCAGCACCCCCCATTCGACGCGACCCAAAGGTGAGAAGCGGTGAACCGCACCCTGAGGATCGGCACCCGCGGCAGTGCACTGGCACTGGCGCAGACCGGTCACGTGGCCGACGCGTTGCGCGCCGCAGGCGCCGACGTGGAGATCGTGACCATCGCGACCCCCGGCGACCGGTCCTCCGCGCCGATCCCCGAGATCGGCATCGGGGTGTTCACCTCGGCGCTGCGCGACGCGCTCGCCCGCGGTGAGATCGACGCCGCCGTGCACTCGTACAAGGACCTGCCGACCGCGCGCGACCCGCGCCTGGCCCTGCCCTCCGTGCCGCCGCGCGAGGACCCGCGCGACGCCCTCGTCGCCCGCGACGGGCTCACCCTGGGCGAGCTGCCCGCGGGGTCGAAGGTCGGCACGGGTTCGCCGCGCCGCGCGGCGCAGCTCGCCGCGCTCGGCCTCGGCCTGGAGATCGTGGGGCTGCGCGGCAACGTGGACACGCGCATCCGCAAGGTGACCGACGGCGAGCTGGACGCCGTCGTGCTGGCCCGCGCCGGCATCTCCCGGCTGGGCCGCGTCGCCGAGATCACCGAGACCCTGGAGCCCATCCAGCTGCTCCCCGCGCCCGCGCAGGGCGCGCTCGCGGTGGAGTGCCGCGTCGACGACGTCGACACCGAGCACCTCCTCCGGTCCACGCTCGACGATTCGGCCAGTCGGGCCGCTGTCACCGCCGAGCGGGCCCTGCTGGCCCGGCTCGAAGCGGGGTGCAGCGCGCCGGTCGGCGCACTGGCCGATGTGGTGGAAGACCTTGACGACCAGGGAGCGGCAGTCCTCCGCCTGTCCCTGCGCGGGGTCATGGCGACGGAGGACGGCGACCTCCTCCGTGCGTCCGCCACCGGTGACTTGACCGCAGCAGAGGAACTCGGCCGCGCGCTGGCCGTCGAGTTGCTCGACCTCTCCGGCCTCGCCGCTGCGCGGTCGGAGGGGCGTAGTTGATGGGGAGTGCCCTGATGACCCGCGCACGCAAGACCCCCGGCCGCGTCGCCTTCGTGGGCTCCGGCCCCGGCGACACCGGCCTGCTCACGGTCCGCGCCCGTGACCTGCTCGCCAAGTCCGAGCTGGTGGTGACGGACCCGGACGTGCCGTCCGAGGTGGTCGCCCTCGTCCCGGACGGCGTCGAGGTGCGGCCGGCCGTCGGCGACCCCGCCGACGTGGCGAAGGACATGGTGGCCGAGGCGAAGAACGGCCGCGCCGTGGTCCGGCTGGTGGCGGGCGACCCGCTGACGCTGGACTCCGTGGTGAAGGAGGCGCACGCCGTCTCCAAGACGACGATCGCGTTCGACGTGGTGCCGGGCGTCCCGGCGGGCACGGCGGTGCCCGCGTACGCGGGCGTGGCGCTCGGCGCGGTGCACACCGAGGCCGACGCCCGCGGCGTCACGGACTGGGCGAGCCTGGCCGCCGCGCCCGGCACGCTGGTGCTGCACGCCACCGCGAGCCACCTCGCCGAGGCGGCGTCCTCCCTGGTGGAGCACGGCGTCGCGCCGCAGACCCCGGTCGCCGTCACCGCGGACGGCACCGGGTTCGGGCAGCGCACCGTGGACACCTCGCTGGCGTCGCTGGCCGCCGACGCGGGCGACCTGGGCGGCCCGCTGGTCGTCACGGTCGGCAGCGCCGTCGCCGGTCGCGCGAAGCTGTCCTGGTGGGAGTCGCGGGCCCTGTACGGCTGGCGCGTGCTGGTGCCGCGCACCAAGGAGCAGGCGGGCGCGATGAGCGACCGGCTGCACTCGCACGGCGCGATCCCGGTGGAGGTGCCGACCATCTCGGTCGAGCCGCCGCGCAGCCCGGCGCAGATGGAGCGCTCGGTGAAGGGCCTGGTCGACGGCCGCTACCAGTGGGTGGTGTTCACCTCGACCAACGCCGTGCGCGCGGTGTGGGAGAAGTTCCGCGAGTTCGGCCTGGACGCGCGGGCGTTCTCCGGCGTGAAGATCGCGTGCGTCGGCGAGTCGACGGCGGCCAAGGTGCGGTCGTTCGGGATCATCCCCGAGCTGGTGCCCTCCGGCGAGCAGTCGTCCGAGGGCCTGCTGGCCGACTTCCCGCCCTACGACGACATCCTGGACCCGGTGGACCGGGTGCTGCTGCCGCGTGCCGACATCGCCACCGAGACCCTCGCGGCCGGCCTGCGGGAACGCGGCTGGGAGATCGACGACGTCACGGCCTACCGCACCGTGCGCGCCGCTCCGCCGCCCGCCGACACCCGCGAGATGATCAAGTCCGGCGGGTTCGACGCGGTGTGCTTCACCTCGTCGTCCACGGTCCGGAACCTGGTCGGCATCGCGGGCAAGCCGCACGCGCGCACCCTGGTGGCGTGCATCGGCCCGCAGACCGCCGAGACCGCGCGTGAGTTCGGCCTCCGGGTCGACGTCCAGCCGGAGGACGCCAACGTCCCCGCCCTGGTCGACGCGCTCGCGCAGCACGCGGCCCGGTTGCGGGCCGAGGGGGCGCTGCCCCCGCCGCGCAAGACCAAGCGCCTGCGCCGTTCGTGAAGCGAGGGGTCGGGGCCCGCGGGTCCCGACCCCCTTTCCGTCATCTGGGAGTGCCGACCGTGTTCCCCGCCCACCGCCCCCGTCGACTGCGCACCACCCCCGCGATGCGCCGCCTGGTCGCCGAGACCACGCTGCGGCCCCGGCAGCTCGTGCTGCCGATGTTCGTGAAGGAGGGCGCGACGGCGCCGGTCGAGATCGAGTCCATGCCGGGTGTCGTCCAGCACACCCGTGATTCACTGCGCAAAGCCGCCGTGGAGGCCGTGCAGGCCGGTGTCGGCGGGCTGATGCTGTTCGGCGTGCCGGCGACCCGGGACGCCGTCGGCTCCGGCGCGACCGACCCGGACGGCATCCTCAACGCCGCTCTGGCCGACCTGCGTGCCGAACTCGGCGACAGCACCGTGCTGATGTCGGACTGCTGCCTGGACGAGTTCACCGACCACGGCCACTGCGGCGTGCTCACGCCCACCGGCGAGGTGGACAACGACGCCACGCTGGAGCTGTACGGCGAGATGGCCGTGGCGCAGGCCCGCGCGGGCGCCCACGTGGTGGGTCCGAGCGGCATGATGGACGGCCAGGTCGGCTTCATCCGCGGGGTGCTCGACGACGCCGGGTTCACCGACACCGGCATCCTCGCCTACGCGGTCAAGTATTCGTCCGCGTTGTACGGCCCGTTCCGCGAAGCGGTGGAATCGCAGCTCGTGGGCGACCGCAAGACCTACCAGCAGGACCCGGCCAACGCCCGCGAGGCGTTGCGCGAGGTCGAGCTGGACCTCGCCGAGGGCGCGGACATGGTGATGGTGAAGCCCGCGCTGCCGTACCTGGACGTGGTGCGCGCCGTGCGGGAGATCGCCCACGTGCCGGTCGCGGCGTACCAGATCTCCGGCGAGTACGCGATGGTCGAGGCCGCCGCCCGCAACGGCTGGATCGAGCGCGAGCGCACCGCGCTGGAGACGCTGACGTCGATCCGGCGGGCGGGTGCGGACATCGTGCTGACCTACTGGGCCGCGGAGGCGGCGCGTTGGCTGGACCGGGAGTGACGCCGCCGAAGCCGCTCGACGTCGCGCGGTGGCTGTGGATCGCCAGTGCCGTGGTCGGGCTGGGCCGGTTCCTGGTGCAGCTCGCCGACCGGGGCACGTTGATCGAGGTGCTCCGCGAGGAGCAGGCGCGGCAGGGGATCACCCTGGGGCAGGACGAGCTGGACGCGGGCGTGTCCGGCGGCATCCTGCTCGGCTTGCTGATGGGCGGGTTGCTGGTGCTGGTGTACGTGGCGCTGGCGAACCGGATGGCACGCGGGCGCAACTGGGCGCGGATCGCGTTGACGGTGTTCGGCGTGGTCGGCGCGGTGGTCGGGGTGACCCGGCTGATCCTCGTCGTGTCGGGCCTGGGCGCGTTCTACGGGCTGTCCGTCGCGCCGGTCGACCTGGCCTTCGGGGTGGCCACGATGCTGCTGGACGCGACCGCCGTGGTCCTGATGTACCTGCCATCAGTTTCCGGGTACTTCCGATCACAGCGCACCGTCGCCGGTAAAACACCGCAGGTAGCTAACGGATTGTGATTAGCGGTCGACGCGCATCCCCGGCACTTCTACGGTCCGCGCATGACCTCTCCTCAGGACCCCTACGGGCAGCAGGGCGGCTACCAGCAGCAGCCCGGCGGGTACCCGCAGCAGCCCGGTTACCCGCAGCAGCCCGGTTACCCGCAGCAGCCCGGTTACCCCCAGCAGCCGGGCTACCCGCAGCAGCCCGGTTACCCGCCGCCCGCGCCGCCGCTCGCGCCGGGTGAACTCCAGCGCCCGCCGCGCCCGGCCGCGGTCGACGCCGCGTTCATGCTGTGGCTGGTCGGCGCCGGCGTCGGCATCCTGTCCAGCATCATCAGCTTCATCACCGCGCAGGCGCTGTACGACGAGCTGACCAGGGGTCTCGGGCCCGAGTACAAGTCCCTCGCCGGCGGTCCCGCGTACGGCGGCGCGATCTTCAGCATCGTCCTGTGCGCGGTGTGGGTCGTCGTGGTGCTCCAGATGCGCAACGGCGCGAACTGGGCCCGCATCGTGCTGACCGTGCTGGGCGCGTTGTCCGTCATCGGCGGGCTGGCCGGGCTCACCAGCTTCGGCCTGATGTTCTCGATCGGCCTGTTCGGCATCGTGCAGGCGCTGCTGTCGCTGGTGTCCCTGGTGGTCACCGTCGCCGCGATGGTGTTCATGTTCAAGCCGGACGCCAACCACTACTTCAAGATGAGCTGACACCGGCCCGGTGACGTGCCCGCGGCCGGGCACGTCACCGCCTTCACCGCACCAAGGGAAGGTAAACGCGACGAAAGTCGCGCAGGTGGGACGACGTTTGTCGACGATTCGGTTGCGGTCGTCCAACGTCCGCCTGTCGCGGTGGACAGCGACACCACCGGGTTCTAGCGTTCCCCGCGTGACCACTCCACAGGACCCGAACGGCGGCCAGCAGCAGCCGTACATCCCCCCGCCCCCGCCGCTGAGCGCGTCGGAGTTGCAGGGCTCGGGCGGCGGACCCGCGCTACCGGTGCCCAAGGAGGTGCAGATCTCCTTCTGGATCTGGATCGCGGGCGCCGCCCTGTCGGTGCTGGGCTCGTTGCTGGCCCTCACCCAGCGGGACGCGATCGCGCAGGTGCTGCGCGAGTCGCCGCAGTCCCGCGGCCTGTCGCCGGACGAGTTCGACGCGGCCGTGACGGCCAGCATCCTGTTCGCCGTGGTGATCGGCCTGGTGTTCGCCGGGTTGTACGTGTTGTTCGCGTTCAAGGCGCGAGCCGGCCGGAACTGGGCGCGGGTCGTGCTGACCGTGCTCACCGCCCTGAGCCTGCTCGCCCTGGTGACCGGCGCGTCCGTGTCCGGCCTGCTCACGTCGCTGGCCAGCGTCGTCGCCGTGGTGCTGCTGTACATGCCGAACGCGAAGGCGTACTTCGACGCCCACAAGCGCCAGGCGTGACCCGACCACCGGCGACCGCCCGCGCGGCGGTCGCGCTGTGGTACGCCCTGGCCGCGTTCGGCCTGCTCAACGCCGCCTACCTGTGGGTGCGGCGCGGTGCGCTGGACGAGGCCGCGGCCAGGGGTGGTGTCGCCGCGTCCACCGTGACCGCGCTGCTGGTGCAGCTCACGGTGGCCGCGGTGCTGTTCGGGGCCGGGTACGCGGTGCTCGCCCGGTTCCTGCGGCTGGGCAGGCGGTGGTCGCGGGGCGCGCTCACCGCCCTGGCCCTCGCGCACGTCCTGTGGCTGGTGCTCACCCGGACGGCCGGGGTGAACGCGGTGGTCCTGCTGCTCCTCGCGGCCGGTTCCGCGCTCACGTGGCTGCGCGGTACGGCACAGTGGGTGCAGCAGTCCCAGTAGCGTCCCCGCCGGAGTGCCCGCCATGCCCGAGCCCGACCCGTTCGCCTCGCCGTTCCGACCGGTCGACCTGCCGGGCGGTGCGGCCGGTTTCGCCGGGTACCCGCTGCCGATGCCGGCCGACCCGCGCGGGTTCGCCCCGCGCCGCCCCGCCGCGTTGACCGTCTCGTCCTGGAGCTGGCTCGCGGGCACGGCGCTGGTGGTCGTGTTGCTGCCCGCCGTGTTCTACACCGACGACGGCGCGCTGGTGCGGTACCTCCACGAGGACTCCGGCAACTCCTACCGCAGCGCGGTGTTCGCGGCCCGCCTCACGCCGGTGCTGTTCGCGCTCGGGTTCGCCGCACCGGCCGTGCTGTACGTGGTCGCCGCGGTGAAGCTGCGTGCCGGGCGGGACTGGGCGCGGGTGCTGCTCGCCGTGCTCGGCGTGCCCGCCCTGCTGTTCGGCCTGGCCCTGCTCGCCGGGTTCGCGAGCGGCGGCGTGCCGTACGGGAACTGGCTGGTCGGCACGGCGTGGTCGCTGCTGTTCCTGTGCGCGGTGCTGCTGGGCGCGGTCACCATGTTCCTGCCGCCGGCCAACGACTACGTGAAGGCGGTGCGATGACACAGCCGCCGTTCGACCCCTACGAGAACCCGGTGCACCCGGTGCACCTGCCGCAGGCGGGTCCGGCGCAGCCCGTCGGGTTCCCCGGCCACATGCGTGGTGTCGACCAGCGCACGACGGTCGTGACGCGGCCGAACGTGGTGTTCGCGGCCTTCGTGGTGTGGTTGTTCGCGGCGCTGGCGTGGCCCGTCGGCACGGTGGTGCGCACGGTGGTCGAGATCGGCGCGTTCGGCGGGTTCGGGCCGGTGATGACGTTGTTCGCCACCGGGTGCCTCGCGGTCGGCGGCGTGTGGGGCGCGATCGCGTTCCTCGGCGGCAGCTACTACGCGCGGATCGCGTTGTGCGGCGGGCACCTGGTCATCGGCGTGCTGGCCGTGGCGGCGGCGGTCGTCGCGGCGCGGGACGGCGACGTGGCGGCCGGTTCGTGGGTGGTGATCGCGCTGCGGCTGGCGTTGCCCGTCGTGGCGGCGGTGCTCAGCTTCCTGCCCGGCACGCGCGGGTACTTCGCGGGGAACCTCGCCTGATGGAGCAGCCCGTCCTGTACCGGGAGGCAGGCGCGTCCTGGTGGCCGCTGCTGTGGGGACCGGTGTTCGCGGCGGCCGGGTTCGGCGTGGAGGCGTTGACCGGGTCCGCTTGGCCGGCGTTGTGGGTGTTCGTGGCGTGCGTGTTGTTCGTGTCGACGGTGTTGTGGGTGCAGGGCCGACGACGCGTGTACGGCGTGCGGCTCACGCCCGTGGCGTTGCACCAGGGCCGAGAAGAGCTGCCGGTGCGTGACATCGCCGCCGCGTCCGGCGTGGAGCCGCGGGCGGGTGCGAGGGTCCTCGGCGGCGGCTGGGCGTTGCCCCGCGGCGCGGAACCGGTGCCGCTGCGGCTGGTCGACGGCGCGGTGGTGCTGGGCTGGGCGCGGGACGCCGACGCGTTGCGCGTCGAACTCGACCGCCTCCTCGCGCGTCGGGAGTCCTGACCCGACGGGGCCGGCCCGGTCGTGAGAGGCTGACCACCGTGACCGCTGCCACCCCCGCGCACCGCCTGCCGGAGCCGCCGAAGCTGCACCAGCCCAAGCGGGCGATCGCGGCGGCGGGCGAGGTGGTGGCCGCGGTGGCGCTGGTGCTGCTCGCGGCCTGGTGCTGGCAGCGCGGCATCGTGCGGTACAGCTACCCGCTGGACGACCACCCGCCGCTGGAGTCCACCCGCTACCTGGGCAACTGGATCGGCGGCGCGATCGGTCTCGGCACGGTGGCGGGCGTGCTGCTGCTGGACGCGGTGCGGCAGGCGGTGCTCGCCATCCGCACCCGTGGTCGGCAGCAGGGGGTCGAAGCGGACGTGTGAGACTGGGGGCGTGACTTCCACGCGATCCCAGGCACTGTTCGAGCGCGCGTCGGCGGTGATCCCCGGTGGCGTCAACTCGCCGGTCCGGGCCTTCCACTCGGTCGGCGGCACGCCCCGGTTCATGGTCCGCGGCGAGGGCCCGCACCTGTGGGACGCCGACGGCAACCGGTACGTGGACCTGGTGTCCTCCTGGGGGCCGATGATCCTCGGGCACGCCGACCCGCGGGTCGTGGCGGCGGTGCGCGAGGCCGCGACCGGCGGCCTGTCGTTCGGCACGCCCACCGAGGGCGAGATCGAGCTGGCCGAGGAGATCATCGCCCGCGTCGCGCCGGTGCGCCAGGTGCGGCTGGTGAACTCCGGCACCGAGGCCACCATGAGCGCGATCCGGCTGGCGCGCGGCTTCACCGGCCGCCGCAAGGTGGTGAAGTTCGCGGGCTGCTACCACGGCCACGTGGACGCGTTGCTCGCCCAGGCGGGCTCCGGCGTGGCCACGCTCGGCCTGCCCACCTCGCCCGGCGTGACGGGCGCGCAGGCCGCCGACACCATCGTGCTGCCGTACAACGACATCGAGGCCGTGCGCGCCGCGTTCGCCGAGAACCCGGACGAGATCGCGTGCGTGATCACCGAGGCGGCGGCGGGCAACATGGGCGCGGTCCCGCCGAAGCACAACGCCGAGCTGCTGGAGCTGTGCCACGCCCACGGCGCGCTGCTGGTGGTGGACGAGGTGATGACCGGCTTCCGGGTGTCCCGCGCCGGTTGGTTCGGCCTGGAGAACGTGCCGGGCGACCTGTACACGTTCGGCAAGGTCATGTCCGGCGGACTGCCCGCCGCCGCGTTCGGCGGGCGTGCCGACGTGATGGCGAAGCTCGCCCCGGCCGGCCCCGTCTACCAGGCGGGCACGTTGTCCGGGAACCCGGTCGCGGTCGCGGCTGGCCTGGCGACGCTGCGTGCCGCCACCGACGACGTGTACCTGGCGCTGGACGCCAATGCGACCCGCCTGGGCGCCCTGTTCACCGCCGCGCTCACCGAGGCGGGCGTGCCGCACCGCGTGCAGTTCGCGGGCAACCTGCTCAGCGTCTTCTTCACCGAGGACGAGGTGGTGGACTACGCGGGCGCGCAGGCCGCGCAGACCTGGCGGTTCCCGCCGTTCTTCCACGCGTTGCTGGAGCGCGGCGTGTACCCGCCGCCGAGCGCGTTCGAGGCGTGGTTCGTCAACGCCGCCATGACCGAGGAGGACTTCGCGGTGATCGGGGACGCCCTGACGCACGCCGCCCGCGCCGCCGCGGCGGCCAAGCCGTGACCGGCACGCCGGCCGCCGGCGGTGGTCGCACGGTCGTCCACATGTTGCGCCACGGCGAGGTGCACAACCCGACCGGCGTCCTCTACGGCAGGCTGCCCGGCTTCAACCTGTCCGAGCGGGGCAGGCGGCAGGCCCTGACCGTCGCCGAGCACCTGAAGGGCCACGACATCGCGCACGTCGTCGCGTCGCCGCTGGACCGGGCGCGGCAGACGGCCGCGCCGATCGCCGACTCGCACCGCGTCGAACTGGCCGTCGACGAGCGGCTGATCGAGGCGGACAACCGGTTCGAGGGGTTGAAGGTGTCGGTCGGCGACGGCGCGCTGCGGTCGCCGAAGCACTGGCCGAAGCTGGTCAACCCGTTCCGGCCGTCGTGGGGCGAGCCGTACCTGGAGATCGCGCACCGGATGCTCGGCGCCGTGCAGCGGGCGCGGGTCGCGGCCGAGGGGCGCGAGGCGGTGTGCGTGTCCCACCAGCTCCCGATCTGGACGCTGCGCAGGTTCCTGGAGGGCAAGCGGATGTGGCACGACCCGCGCCGCCGCGAGTGCTCGCTGGCGTCGTTGACCAGCCTCGTGTTCGAGGGCGAGGAGCTGGTGCGCCTCGTCTACACCGAGCCCGCGGGCGCGACGAACCCGAGGGTGACCGGGGCGTGAAGCGGCTGCTGGCGGTGGTGCTGCTGCTGTTCGCGGCGGCGTGCTCGACGGGTGACGACGCCGTGGTGGCGGGTTCGGAGTTCCAGTTCGTCGCGCCCAACGGCGAGGTGCGCATCCGGTACGACGCGGCGGACCGCAAGGTCGTGCGCGGGTTGTCCGGGCCGGACGTGCGGGTGGACGGCGAGAACGTCTCGTTGGACGACTACGCGGGCAAGGTCGTGGTGGTCAACATCTGGGGCTCCTGGTGCCCGCCGTGCCGCACCGAGGCGCCCGAGATGCAGAAGGTGCAGGACGAGACCGGCCCGCTGGGCGTCCAGGTGCTGGGCATCGCGGTGAAGGAGAGTTCGGTCGACGGGCCGCGCGACTTCCTCGCCAACCGCAAGTTGAGCTACCCGTCGATCTACGACGAGTCGGGCCGCTCGCTGCTGGCGTTCAAGGGCCTGCCGCCGAACACCGTCCCGTCCACGATCGTGCTGGACAAGCAGCACCGGGTGGCGGCGGTGTTCCTGGAGGGCCTGATCGCCACCGACCTCCTGCCGCTGGTGCGCGAGCTGGCCGCCGAGGCGTGACCGGCGCGGTCCGGGTGCCCGGACCGCGCTCCCCGGATCTCCCGGCCGCGTCCTCGTGGTCCGCCGCCCCCGGATCTCCCGGCCCGGTCCGCGCGCCCCCGACCTCCCGGCCGGGTCCGCGTGGTCCGGCGCGGGGCTCCGCCGATCGGGTCGACCAACCCCGCGCGCGGCTCGGGAAGTGACGTATTTACCCTGTTCGTGTGGATCCCACGCAGCTCGCCGTGTCCGGCCCGATCGTGCTGGCCATGGGTGTGGCGGTGCTCGCGGGCGCGATCTCCTTCGCGTCGCCGTGCGTGGTGCCGCTGGTGCCGGGGTACCTCGCCTACCTGGCCGGCCTGGTGGGCGCCGAGGCGCCCGCGGTCGAGGCGGGTGAGGGCCGGCGGTCCGGTCGGTGGCGGGTGGCCGGGGCGGCGTTGTTGTTCGTGCTCGGGTTCACCGTCGTGTTCGCCCTGACGTCGTTCGTGGTCCTCGGCCTGACCCAGGCGCTCTACTTCGACGCGGACGTGTTCCAGCGCATCGGCGGTGTCATCACCATCGCCATGGGCCTGGTGTTCATCGGCCTGGTGCCCGCGCTTCAGAAGGACGTCCGCCTCCACCGCAGGCCACGCGGCGGGCTGATCGGCGCGCCGCTGCTGGGCGGGGTGTTCGCGCTCGGCTGGACGCCGTGCGTCGGCCCGACGCTGGCCGGCGTCCTCGCCCTGGCCCGCGCCACCGAGGTCGGCTCGGCCACGGCACGCGGCGCGGTGCTGGTGGTCGCCTACTGCCTCGGCCTGGGGCTCCCGTTCGTGTTGATCGCGCTGGGCGCGCGCTGGGCGGTGCGGGTCACCGGGTGGCTGCGCGCGCACGTCCGCCAGGTGCAGGTGTTCGGCGGGGTGATGCTGATCGCCGTGGGTGTCGCGCTGGTCACCGGGGTGTGGGGGGAATTCGTGTTCTGGTTGCGGGACGCCGTCGTCAACGACCTCAGGCTGCCGCTCTAGTGCGCGCCGCCCTCGCCTTCCTGCGCAACACGTGGCGCGGTCTGACCGCGATGCGCACCGCGCTGACCCTGCTGTTCCTGCTGGCGCTCGGCGCGCTGCCCGGCGCGTTGCTGCCGCAGCGCTCGCTGAACGCGCGCAAGGTCACCGAGTACATCGCCGAGAACGGCTGGTGGGGTCGCTTCCTGGACCGCCTCCAGTTCTACGACGTGTACGCGAGCTACTGGTTCTCCGCGGTCTACGTGCTGCTGTTCGTGTCCCTGGTGGGCTGCCTGCTGCCGCGCTCGTGGGAGTACGTCCGGCAGATGCGGGCGAAGCCCGTGCTCACCCCGCGCAACCTGGCCCGCATGCCGCACCACGCGTCGGCCGAGCTGCCCCTCACGCCCGACGCCGCGGTGGAGCGCGCGCGGGAACGGCTCAGGGGCTGGCGGCTCGTGGCGCGCGAGGAGGCGTCGGGCGCTCGCACGATCAGCGCCGAGCGTGGTTTCCTCCGCGAGACCGGCAACCTGGTGTTCCACTTCTCGCTGCTGGGCCTGCTGGTGGCGTTCGCGCTCGGCAAGATGTTCGGCTACGAGGGCCAGGTCATCGTCCAGGCCAACGGCGGCCAGTTCTGCAACTCCGGCGTGTTCAACTACGACACGTTCCGGCCGGGGCTGCGCGTCGACGGCACGGACCTGAACCAGTTCTGCGTGAAGGTCGACGGCTTCCACGCGACCTACCTGCCCAACGGCCAGGCGGAGACGTTCCTCGCGGACATCGGCTTCCAGTCCGGCGCGGACCTGGAGAGCGGCGAGTGGCGGCCGTACCCGCTGGAGGTCAACCACCCGCTGCGCACCGCGGGCGACCGCGTCTACCTGCTCGGCCACGGCTACACGCCGCTGTTCACGGTCACCTTCCCGAACGGCGAGCAGCGGGTCGGCGCGACCCAGTGGCGGCCGGTGAACGAGCTCACCCTGGCCTCCGAGGGCGCCACCAAGTTCGACCCGCCGGGCGTGCCGGACGCCGAGCAGCGCCGCCGCGGCCAGCTCGCGATCACCGGCCTGCTCGCGCCGACCGCGACGTTCCGGGGCGAGCTGCTGGACTCGGCGTTCCCCGAGGCCCGCGACCCGGCCGTCGCGGTCGACGTCTACCGGGGCGACCTGGGCACCGACTCCGGGCGCGGCCAGTCCATCTTCTCCATCGACCAGAAGATGGTGACGGACGGCAAGCTCGCGAAGGTGGCCCGGCAGAACCTCCGGAAGGGCGAGTCGCTGACCCTGGACGACGGCACCGTGATCCGGTTCGACGGCGTCCGCGACTGGGTGTCGATCCAGGTGTCGCACGACCCGACGCAGACGTGGGTGCTCGCCTTCTCCGTGCTGGTCGTCCTGGGTCTCGCGGTGTCGCTGACGGTGAAGCGCCGCCGGGTGTGGGTGCGGGCGACGCCCCAGGATGACGGGCGTACGGTTGTCGAGGTCGGCGGGCTGGCGCGCACCGACCAGGCCGGGTACGGCGAGGAGTTCACCGCCCTGTCCCGGGACCTGCTCAAGAAGGAGAGCTAGATGCCGGTCAACACGACGCTGGCCACGTTCAGCGACTGGACCTACGGGGCGGCCGTCGCGGTCTACGTCATCGCTGCCGTCTTCTACCTGTGCGAGCAGGCGTTCGCGAAGCACAAGCCGCGCGAGCGGGCCATGGTGGCGGCCGGCGCCGAGACCACGCAGGCCGCGGGCACCGCCGAGGACGGCACGTGGACACCGGGCCTGGTGGTGCGCGAGGAGCGCTCGCGGGCCGAGGTGCTCGGGCGGATGGGCGTCGCGCTGACCCTGCTGGGCGCGTTGCTGCACGGCGCTTCGCTGGTGCTGCGCGGCCTGGCCACCGAACGCGCCCCGTGGGGCAACATGTACGAGTACACGTCGCTGCTCACGTTCGCGGCGGTCGTGGGCTGGCTGGTGCTGATGCGCATGTTCCCGGTGCGCAAGCTCGGCGGGTTCGTGCTGGTGCCGATCGGCATCCTGATGTTCCTCGGCGGCACCGTGCTGTACGCGGAGGCCGCGCCCGTGCAGCCCGCGTTGCAGTCGTACTGGCTCGTGGTGCACGTGTCGGTGATCTCGGTGTCCAGCGGCCTGTTCCTGCTGCCGGGCGTGGCGAGCGTGCTGTACCTGCTGAAGTCGTCGGGCCGGGCGAAGTTCGCGAAGCTCCCCGACCCCGGCGTGCTGGACCGGTTGGCCTACCGCAGCACGGTGTTCGCGTTCCCGCTGTTCACGCTCGGCATCATCTGCGGCGCGATCTGGGCCGAGGCGGCGTGGGGCCGGTTCTGGGGCTGGGACCCCAAGGAGACGGTGTCGTTCGTGGCGTGGGTCGTGTACGCGGCGTACCTGCACGCCCGTGCGACGGCGGGCTGGCGTGGGCGTCCGTCGGCGTGGATCAACACGGTCGGTTTCGCCCTCACGGTGTTCAACTTGTTCTTCATCAACCTGGTCACGACCGGGTTGCACTCTTACGCGGGTGTTGGCTGAGACCGCACACCCAGTGTCGTGGAACCGCTGCGGGCCGACTACCGTCGCAATCGGTGAGGTCGGGGTGTGCTCGATCCGCATTGCCAGGGAGGACCCCAGCGGTGACCGGTCGCTACGAGAATCCTGAGGCGTCGTGGCAGCCGCCGTCCGGCGCGGAGGGACAGCCCAACCCGAACCAGTCCGGCGGTCACCCGGTGGAACCGGGCACGGGCTCCCACTACGTGGAGCCCGCCACGGTGTACCTGGACCCGACCGCGTCCGGCCCGCCCAGCGGTGGCTTCCCCGCGCAGGGCGCCGCGGGTCCGCAGCAGTCCGGTCCGCACCACGTGGCGGGCCAGTCCGGTCCGCACCAGGTGGCCGGCCAGTCGGGCGCCTACCAGGTCGGCGGCCAGTCCGGCGCGTACCAGGTGGGTGGGCACTCCGGCGCGTACCAGGTGCCCGGTCAGTCCGGGCCGTACCAGGTGCCCGGCCAGTCGGGTCCCTACCCCGCGCCCGGCCAGTCGGGTCCCTACCCGGCGCCCGGCCAGTCCGGGCCGTACCAGGTCGCGGGTCAGAGCGGTCCGCACCAGTTCGACCCGAACGGGCAGTACGCGGCGCCGTTCCCCAACAACTTCCCGCAGAGCGTCCACCCGCCGCAGCAGCCGCCGCCGGCGACCGCGCACGACGTGTCGTCGCACCAGCTCATCAAGCGGGCCAAGCGGCCCCCGCAGTCCGGCTGGCGCAAGACGCTGCACGCGCTCACCGGTGGCCTGGTCAACCTGGGCGAGAGCCCGGCCGACGTGCGGCGGCGTGAGCTGATCGGCCGGATCAACCAGCCGCTGCGCGGCTGCTACAAGATCGCGATGCTGAGCCTCAAGGGCGGCGTCGGCAAGACCACGACCACCACCACGCTCGGCTCCACGTTCTCGTCGCTGCGTGGTGACCGCGTGATCGCCGTGGACGCCAACCCGGACCGCGGCACGCTCGCGTTGAAGGTGCCCCGCGAGACCACCGCGACCGTGCGGCACCTGCTGCGGGACGCCTCGCGGATCACCAAGTACAGCGACGTGCGCGCCTACACGTCCCAGTCGCCGAGCCGGCTGGAGATCCTGGCGTCCGAGCAGGACCCGGCGGTGTCCGAGGCGTTCAGCGACCAGGACTACCTGCGCACCGTGTCGTTGCTGGAGCTGTTCTACAACATCGTGCTGACCGACTGCGGCACCGGCCTGATGCACTCGGCGATGAAGGGCGTGCTCGACCAGGCCGACTCGCTGGTGCTGGTGTCGTCGGGTTCGGTGGACGGCGCGCAGACGTCCGCGGCCACCCTGGACTGGCTGGAGGCCCACGGGTACCGCGACCTGGTGGCGAAGTCCGTCGCGGTGATCAACTCGGTGCGGCCGGGCTCGGGCAAGGTGGACCTGGACAAGCTCGCCGCCCACTTCGCGCAGCGCTGCCGCGCGGTCGTGCGCATCCCGTTCGACGCGCACCTGGAGGAGGGCGCGGAGATCGAGCTGGACAAGCTGGGCCCGGAGACGCGCCTGGCGTTGCTGGAGCTGGCGGCGACCGTGGCCGACGACTTCCCCAACAAGGTCAGCTGACCGCGGGGGGCCTCGTCCCGGAGGCCCCGCCGCGAGTGCCCGTCACTCCTCGTCCGGGCGCTTCTTGCTCTGCTCGCCCAGCTTGCGGAGGAACTCGGGGTCGTCGTCCGGCGCCACGACCCGGCGGCTGGGCGTGATGTCGACCCGGTCCGGCCCGAACGCCCGCCACAGCAGCACGGCGATGGTGAGCGCACCGATCAGAGCGAGCACGTACAGCATGGTCGCCACCTCCTCTTTGCCACGAGATTACTCGGGTCCCCGAGGTGGTCCGCGTCAGTGCCGAACCGGTTCGGTCGCCTCGGTCGTCAACTGGGAGAGCAGCTCCTGGACCTCGGACTCCCGGAACCGCCGGTGGCCGCCCGGGGTCCGGATCGAGCCGATGCGACCCGCGGTGGCCCAGCGGGTCACCGTTTTCGGGTCCACCCGGAAGAGGTTCGCCACCTCGCCCGGCGTGAGCAGTCGTTCCCCCTGGTGTCCCTGCGTCACGGTCACGGTTTCCTCCCCGATGCCGAACAGACGTACCGGACGCATGGTGGCATCCCGACCATCGGGTACTCGAACGCTTGGGTGATGGTAAAGAGGTAGTAAGGGACGAAGTGGGCGGTTCGGACATCGACCGGACTGCCCCTAGGGTATGCCCGGTGGACGCACTCGATCGCCAGATCATCGCCGCCCTGCGGGCGAACGGTCGGGCCACCTACGCCGATCTGGGGCGCAAGGTCGGCCTGTCCGCCTCGGCCGTGCACGAGCGGGTCGGCAAGCTGGAGGCCACCGGGGTCATCGTCGGCTACCACGCCGTGGTCGACCCGAGCGCCGTCGGCCTCGGCGTGACGGCCCTGGTCAGCATCCACCCCACGGACACCGCCGACGACGACGAGCTGGCGGTCGCGCTCGGCGAGCTGGTGGAGGTCGAGTCGTGCTACCGGGTGGCGGGTGACGAGTCGTTCATCGTCAAGGTGCGGGTCGCGACCGTGGACGAGCTGGAGCGCGCCCTCGGCCGCCTGCGCCGCATCCCCGGTGTCGCGCGCACCCGCACGACGGTCGTCCTGTCCACGCGTTTCGAGGGCCGGCCGAACACCGAGGCGGGCGCCGTGGAGAGCGGCGCGTAACCTGGGTAACCGTGCACCTCACCCGTGATGTGACGCTCTACGTCGGCGCACGGCTGGCCATGGTCGCCGCGGTCACCGCGGTGCTGGTCCTGCTCAACGTGCCGCTGCTGGTCGCCCTCGCCGTGGGCGTGGTCGTCGCGCTGCCCATCTCGCTGTTCGTGTTCAAGGGCCTGCGGATGCGGGTCGCCCGGGGCCTGGAGGAGAAGCAGGCCGAGCGGCGCACGGAACGCGAGAAGCTCCGCGCCCAGCTCCGCGGCGAGCCCGGCTGACCGCGGCCGGACCGCGCCCACCCCGGCCCGCGCCCGACGCCCGTCGCGCACCGGTCGGCTCACCGGCCGAACAGGTCGCCGGCCTCGTCGGCGAGCCGCTCGATGACGTCCGCCAGCTCCAGCGACTCCAGCCAGTGCTCCGGCACGGGCCCGAGGCCGTCCCGCGCGCCCAGCAGGTTGCCGCACAACGCGCCCGTCGAGTCGCTGTCCCCCGAGTGGTTCACCGCCAGCAGCAGCCCGTCCGCCAGGTGCTCCGCCGCCAGCGCCGTGAGCACCGCGATCGCCAACGCCTCCTCGCCCACCCAGCCGCCGCCCAACGCGGTCTCGATCAGCTCCGGCGTCGGCCGCACACCCCGCGCGCCCAGCTCGACCGCCAGGTCCAGCAACGCGAGCTGCTCCTCGTGCCCGTCCCACCGCGCCAACTCGTCCCGCGCCACCCCGATCGCCGCCGGCAGGTCCGCGCCCGCCCACAGCCGGTTCACCAGCACCGCCAGCACACCCGCCGACAGGTAACCGCTCGGGTGGCCGTGGGTCAGCGCCCCGGTGGCGGCGGCCAGTGCGAACACCTCCCGCACGTCGTCGGACCACAACGCCACCGGCGCGGCCCGCATCACCGCGCCGCAGCCCTTGGAGTCGTTGATCGGCGAGTCGACCGTGCCCAGCACGCCCGAGCGCAACGCCGTCAGGCACGTGGTGCCCGGCGCGCGTGCCTGGTGCAGCTCGGGGACGTCCAGCAGCCAGCCGTCGGACGCCACCGCCGGCCCGCCCTGCGTGCGCAGCCACCGGCCGTAGGCCACGCGCACCTCGTGCACCGGGTCACTGCCCCGCCGCCGCGCCAGGACCAGGCCCTCCAGCGTGAACAAGGTCATCTGCGTGTCGTCGGTGATCGCGCCGACCCGGCCGTACGCGGGCGCGTAGTCGGTCAGGCCGGACGGCCCGAACCGGCCCCGGATGCGGTCGACGCGGTCGAACTCGATCGCGCCGCCCAAGGCGTCCCCGACGGCTCCCGCGAGCAGGCAGCCCCGCAGGGCGTCCCGCGCTGATGTGCTCGGACGTGTGGTCACGCCGCAGAGTTAACCTCCCGGCATGACCATTTCGGTAGACCGATGTAGCGCCCGCACCAGGGAATGGGTGTGCGAGGCCGTCTCCATCATCGAGGCGGATGCCAACCGCAGCGCCGACACGCACCTCCTGCGGTTCCCCCTCCCGCTGGAGTGGGGCATCGACCTGTACCTCAAGGACGAGTCGACGCACCCGACCGGCTCCCTCAAGCACCGCCTGGCGCGGTCGTTGTTCCTGTACGCCATCTGCAACGGCTGGGTGGTCGGCGGCACGCCCGTGATCGAGGCGTCGTCCGGTTCGACGGCCGTGTCCGAGGCGTACTTCGCCCGGCTGCTCGGGTTGCCGTTCATCGCCGTGATGCCGCGGTCCACCAGCCCGGAGAAGGTGGCGTTGATCGAGCGCCAGGGCGGCCGGTGCCACTTCGTGGACGAGCCGAGCGCCATCTACGACGAGTCGCGCCGGCTCGCCGCGGAACTCGGCGGGCACTTCATGGACCAGTTCACCCACGCCGAGCGCGCCACCGACTGGCGTGGCAACAACAACATCGCCGAGTCGGTGTTCCAGCAGATGGCGCTGGAGGCCGCGCCGGAACCCGAGTGGATCGTGGTCGGCGCGGGCACCGGCGGCACGAGCGCCACCATCGGCCGCTACATCCACTACCGGAAGCTGCGCACCCGGCTCGCCGTGGTCGACCCGGAGCACTCGGTGTTCTTCGACGCGTGGCGTGACAACGACCCGACCCTGGTCGGCACGCGTGGTTCCCTCATCGAGGGCATCGGCCGGCCGCGCGTCGAACCGTCGTTCGTCGGGCAGGTCATCGACCGCATGGTGAAGGTGCCCGACGCGGCGTCCATCGCGACCGTCCGGCACGTCGAGCACGTCATCGGTCGACGCGTCGGGGGCTCGACGGGCACCAACCTGTGGGGCGCGTTCCAGCTCATCGCCGAGATGCGGGCGTCCCGGGCGCGCGGCAGCGTCGTGACCCTGCTGTGCGACGGCGGCGAGCGCTACGCGAACACGTACTACGACGACGACTGGGTCGCGGCCCAGGGCATGGACCTCACCCCGCACCTGGAAACCCTCACCCGCTTCCGCGCCGCGGGCACCTGGACGTGAACAAATCCGCTACGACGGGAACGCCGGCGGCCCGGCGTGCGTCGCAGCGTGGATCGGCCAGTCGGAAGGGGTTGCCGTGAGCACGTGGCGAACCGCGGAGGTGCTGACCGCGGAGGACGTCCTGGCCAAATCCGTGGCCGCCGCCGACCGGGCCATGCGGGAAGCGGCGAAGCTGCGCCACCCGGCCCGCGAGCCCTCGGCCGAGGACGTGCGGCGGGTGATGCGGTTCGCGAAGTCGAGCGAGGCGTCACCGGAGTTGCAGGCCCTCCAACGCCGCATCGCCGCCGGCTACCTGAGCTGGCGGCAGGTGCTGCTCGGCGAGGCGGCCGACGACCGCGGCGTGCGCGCGGCGTTCGACAAGGACCGCGACCGCCTGGCGGCCCTGTGCCGAGGCGAAGAACCCCGCGTCGAGCGGCCCAAGCCGAAGCGCCACGACGACGAGGAGCCGATGAGCTTCACCGAGGACGCCTGGTAACCCGCTTCCGCGCCACCTGCTCCGCGGCTCCCTCCCGACCCCACTTCGGTGTCTCCGGGTGGCACTCCGGCGGCTCCGCGGTCCGCTTCCGCCGCACCCGTGTGGTGCTCCGCGGTTCAGCGCGGCTCGGTGTCGGTGCCGAGCGCGCGGGTCAGCCCGTCCTCAGCTCCAGCCACATGATGCGGAGGCCGACCTCGCCCCTGGTGGGGTGGCGGAACGCTCCGGGCGCGACGCCGAGGGTGACGAACCCCAGGCTCTCGTAGAGGTGAATCGCGCTCGTGTTGGTCTCCACGACCGCGTTGAACTGGATCGCCGCGAACGCGTTCCGCCGCGCCCACGCGATCATGTCCGTGACGAGGGCGCGTCCCACACCCGCGTTCCGCGCGTGCCGAGCGACCATCAGGCTGCCGGAAGCGACGTGGCTCCCGGGTCCCGGCCGGTTCGGGTACATGTTCGCGGTCCCGAGCACCCGGTCGCCGTCGACGGCGACGACCGCCCTGGCCGGAGCCGGCAGGAACCAGATCCGCCTGGCTTCCTGCTCGGTCATGGCGGGGTCGTAGGCGAAGGTCTGCTGCTCGGTGACGACGTCGCGGATGACGGGCCAGACCTGCGACCAGTCGTCCTCACGAGCCTCGCGGATCGTGAAGGCCGACGTCGCGGGTGGTGTTGTGCCGACCATGCGGTCCCCCCGCTGACATGAACCGGTGACGAAGTCGACCCTGCTGGCCACCGGCCCGCGCCCGCAACCCGATTACGCCCGCACGGCCGTCAGGCGAGGACCAGGGTCACCGTCGTGACGACCGACCACAGCAGCATCGCCAGCCCGGTGTGCTGGAGCACGGGGATCAGGTCGCGGCCCTTGTCGCCCTTGGCCACGCGGCGCGCGCCGAGCACCACCAGCGGCAGCGCCACGAAGGCCAGCAACGCGAACGGCACCCGCAGCCCGATCGCGAGCGTGATCACGAACGGGATCGTCACCAGCGCCAGGTAGAGGCGGCGGGAGTCCTTGTCGCCCAGGGTGGTCGCCAGGGTGCGCTTGCCCGCCTGCACGTCGGTCGGGATGTCCCGCAGGCTGTTCGCGATCATCACGCCGGTGGAGAACGCCCCCATCGCGATCGCGCCGCCGATGCCGATCCCGGTGATCTCACCGGCCTGCACGTACAGGGTCCCCAGCACGGCCGCCGGCCCGAAGAACAGGAACACGGCCAACTCGCCGAGCCCCGCGTACCCGTACGGCTTGCGCCCACCGGTGTAGAACCACGCACCCGCCACGCACACCGCGCCGAACGCCACCATCCAGTACCGGCCGCTCAACGCCACCAGCGCCAACCCCGCCGCGGCGGCCACCGCCAACGCCGCGAACGCCGCGAACCGCACCGCCTTCGGCTCCGCCGCGCCCGACCCGACCAGGCGGAACGGGCCGACCCGGTGCGCGTCCGTTCCCCGGATGCCGTCGGAGTAGTCGTTGGCGTAGTTGACCCCGATCTGGAGCGCCACCGACACCAGGAGCGCCAGCGCCGACCAGAGCGCGTTGAACCCGTCGATGTGGTGCGCCGCGCCCGCGCCGATGAGGACGGGCGCGACGGAGTTCGGCAGGGTGCGGGGTCGGGTCCCCGAGATCCACTGGGCGACTGTGGCCATGCCGCTCATCCTCCGACATGGACCTCGGGGTCACCCGACCGGGTTTCCGCTAACAGGCGGTGGCGCCGGACACGCCCGTCACGTACGCCTTCGCCACGTACTTGCCGGCCGCGATCCGGTACCAAACGCTCGACGTGCCCTGCGAGCCGGTCACCGATTCACCCGTCACCTGGCACTCCACCCTGACCTGCGCGTAGTTCGCGGCGTAACCGACCTGGGTGGCACTCGATCGGGCACCCGCGCGCACGTTCAGTGGATCACCGGCGGTCCGGATGAAGCCCGCCGGACCGGACCCCGTCCACAGGTACGTGACCGTCACCCAGGAGTTGTCGGTGAGCTTGAGGCCGTCCCAGAACGTCCCGTCGGCGAGGTCGATGCCCGCCGGGTTGGCGACCTTGCGACCGAACTGGTCCTTGCCGCCGTGGTAGCCGTCCTGGTACGCGGCCTGCGCCTCCGGCTTGCCCTGGGGCAGGTCCTTCCACATCTCGCGGGTGGCCGACGGGTTCCAGTAGTCGTCCTTGGTGTTCCACGGGCCGACGTCCCACACCGGGGCCCACTCGCAACGGCCGTTCGAGGCGCACACCTGGACGCTGTACGTGCCGGCGTTCTTGGCCGACAACCCGCGCCGCGACGGCAGGGCCACGAAGTGGTCGCGCGAGGTGATCACGTGACCGTTGGCCGTGGTGCCGCCGACCAGGCCCTCCCGCGTCGCGTACACGCGGTAGGAACGCCCGGCCGCCTGGGCCGTGAGGCCGCCGGTGGTGGTCGGGGTGAGGGCGAGCCGCCGGACCTCCGGGGTGGCGGCGGTGGCGGTGAGCGCCAGCCGGACCTGCACGGTGCGCACCGTCGCGGGCAGCACGGCGGGCGCGTCGGGCCGGGCCTCCACCCACTCGGTCCACTGGTCGTCGCCGAGCGCGCCACGCACGTCGACGGCGACCTCCGCGCCGTTCGGGACGTGGGACGAGACGTCGGCGGCGACCGCGTTGGCGGGCACGTCGAGTTCGCGCGGCGCGAGTTGGAGGAAACCGGTGCGGACCGCGGCGCGTGCGCTGGCCGGGGTCGGGGCGGTGGGCGAGAGCCGCACCACGTGGCCGTCGGTGACGACGCCCGAGTCGTCGGCGTCCACGACCGAGAGGTCGGCGAGCCACGAACCGTCGCCGGTGGCGGACGTGGTCGAGGTGGCTGGTGTGGCGGACGCGGTCGGGGTGGCGGACGCGGTCGGGGTCGGGGTGGCGGACGCGGTCGGGCCGGTGAAAGCGGTGGTCAGGGCGGCGGCCACGGTGAGAGTCGACAGGTAGCGCCTCGGCATCGCTGCACTCCTCGGCCGGACGGGCGGAGCGGAGGCACCGCTACAGGACCACCCGCCACGGACGGGTCGAGCCAAGCGCGACCGGTGGTTGGCTGTCAACCAACAGTGAGCGGTCTTCGGGAAAAGCTCACTCGAACGAGCGGGCAACCTCCCTCCGGTCCACCTTCCCCGGCCCGCGTGACGGCAGTTCCGGCACGAACACCACGTGCTTCGGCACGGCGTACCGCCCGACCGCGACCCGCACCGCCTCGGCCAGTTCCGCCACGTCCGGGGGGAGGGAGGGGTCGACGGGCACCACCGCGGCGGCCACCACCTGTCCCCACTCGGGGTCGGGCAGGCCCACCACACACACCTCGTGCACCCCGACCTGCGCGGCGAGCACCCGTTCCACCTCGACGGGCGCGATGTTCTCCCCACCGCTGATGATCACGTCGTCGGCCCGGCCGAGCACCACCAGCCGCCCGTCCACGAACCGCCCCAGGTCCCCGGTGCGGAACCACTCCCCGAACCGCTCGCCTCCCTGGTAGCCGAGCGCGAGCACCGGGCCCGCGAGTTCGATGCGCCCCTCGGCCAGCCGCACGTGGACCCCGTCGAGCGGCACCCCGTCGTACACGCAGCCACCGGCGGTCTCGCTCATGCCGTAGGTGGTGACCACCCGCACCCCCGCCTCGCGGGCCCGGGTCAGCAGGGCGGGCGGCGCGGCGGCCCCGCCGAGCAGGATCGCGTCGAACTCCCGGGCCGCCGCCAACCCCGGCCCGTCGGCGGCGACCAGGCGCGACAGCTGAGTGGGCACCAGTGCCGTGTAGTGCCGGCCGGGTCGGCGCAGCAGCGTCCGCGCGGCTGCCGCGAACCCCGTGGCCCGGAACCCGGAGGACAGGTCCACGGCCACCGGCTCCCGACCCGCCACCGCCGAGCGGACAAGGACCTGGATGCCCGCGATGTGCGTGGTGGGCAGGGCCAGCAACCAGCTGCCGGCCCCACCGAGCCGTTCGTGCGTGGCGACCGCCGAGGCGGCGAGCGCGGCGGCGGACAGCAGCACCACCTTGGGCTCGCCGGTGGACCCGGAGGTGCCCACGGCCAGGGCCGCGTCGGTCTCCCAGTCCCGAAGCGCACCCAACTCCCGCCCGCCCGGCAGGGACGCGACCACCACCGCGGGTGAGGACCGACGGGCCGTGTTGAGGGGTGTGTTGGCGAGTGCGCTGGTGCCGGGGGTGTCCTGGGGCGCTGTGCCGCCAGGCGGGTCGGCAAGTGTGTCGGCGGACGTGTCGGTTGTGGACTGCCCGGCGTCGGCTCGGGGGTCCGCCGGGGCGGTGGGTTGGCCCGTGGGCGCGGCTGCGGCGGCCTCCGGTGGCAGGGCGGGGGCCAGTGCCGCTTGCAGGGATTCGTAGGTGGGTGCGGGCATGGGGGCGGGGGTGCCGGTGGGCGGCTGGGAGGTGCTGGAAGTGGGCATCGGCTCGGCTGGTGGCTGGGCGGCGGTGGCCGGAGGTGGGCGGTGGACAGGGTTGGTGGTCGGTGTTGTGGGGCCCGGTGTGGTGCGGCTCGGTGTGGCGCGGGGGCCGGCAGCGGTCGCTCGGGGCGGAGTGCGGTGCCGGTGGGCGCCTGGTGCGGTGGGTGGTCGGGCCGAGTGTGCCAGGGCGGGTGTGGACGCGGCTGGTGGCTGGAGGTGGGCGGCCGGCGGCCTGGGGGTGGTGGTCGGAAGGCTGCGGCGGGGCTTGGTCTGGGCGTTGGCCGCTCGGGCGTTGGGGCGGGGCTCAGGGCGGTGCCGGTGAGTGGCGGTGCCCGAGGTGGGTGGTCGGTTGAGGAGTGTCGGGTGGAGCGGATGGTCGCTTGGGGCAGGTGCTGAGCGCGGGAGTGGCGTGCGGCGGTGCCCTTGGTGTCCTGCCGTGGTGGAGGGACCGCTGCGGTGGTCGGGGTCGGGGCCGGGGCCGGGGGTGCGGGGCCGGGGTGCGGGGGCGGCCGGTTCGGGACCGGTGGTGTGGGGGCTGGCTGGTGCGGCACCGGTTGGGGTGGGCGTGGGTCGGGCGGAGGTGGTTCTCCTGGAGATGGGCGGGTGGGCTGGGCCGTGAGAACCGGAGGCGGATGGTTGGGGGCTGGCGTGGGCGGCTGGAGAGGTGGGTGGCGTGGGGGGGCTGGAGTGGGCGGCGGGTGGGCTGGTGTGGCGGCTGGAGGTGGGTGGCGTGGGGCCTGGAGGTGGGTGGCGGGTGGGCTGGAGGCGGGTGGCGTGGGGCCTGGAGGTGGGTGGCGGGTGGGCTGGAGGTGGGGTGGGACGGGGTTAGTAGTGGTACGGGTAGGCGGACCAGTCCGGGTCGCGCTTTTCCAGGAAGGCGTCTCGGCCTTCCACGGCTTCGTCGGTCATGTAGGCGAGGCGGGTCGTTTCGCCGGCGAAGAGTTGTTGGCCCACCAGGCCGTCGTCGATGAGGTTGAAGGCGTACTTGAGCATTCGTTGGGCGGTGGGGGATTTTCCGTTGATCTCCTTCGCCCATTCCAGCGCGGTGTTCTCCAGGTCGGCGTGGGGCACCACCGCGTTCACCGCGCCCATCCGGTGCATTTCCTCCGCGCTGTAGGCGCGACCCAGGAAGAAGATCTCGCGGGCGAACTTCTGGCCCACCTGGCGGGCCAGGTACGCCGAGCCGTAGCCGCCGTCGAAGCTGCCGACGTCGGCGTCGGTCTGCTTGAAGCGGGCGTGTTCCGCGCTGGCCAGCGTGAGGTCGCACACCACGTGCAGGCTGTGGCCGCCGCCCGCCGCCCAGCCCGGGACGACCGCGATCACGACCTTCGGCATGAAGCGGATCAGGCGCTGGCACTCCAGGATGTGCAGCCTGCCCGCCCTGGCCGGGTCGACCGTGTCGGCCGTCTCACCCGAGGCGTACTGGTAACCGCTGCGGCCCCGGATGCGCTGGTCGCCGCCCGAGCAGAACGCCCAGCCGCCGTCGCGTGGTGACGGGCCGTTGCCGGTCAGCAGGACGCAGCCGACGTCCGGGCTCATCCGGGCGTGGTCCAGGGCCCGGTACAGCTCGTCCACGGTGTGCGGGCGGAACGCGTTGCGCACCTCGGGGCGGTGGAACGCGATGCGCACCGTCCCCTGGTCCACCGCGCGGTGGTAGGTGATGTCGGTGAAGTCGAAGCCCTCGACCGGCTTCCAGCGGGACGGGTCGAACAGCTCGGATACGCCTTGATCTGCCACGCCACGGACAATATGCCCGCGCTGAAGCTGAGACCGGGCAGGGCCGGCGGTCGGGTGCGGTGAGGAGTCTGTGCTGGGTGGGGGTCATGTGACCATCATCCGAACACCTGTTCGACTCAGCAAGGGGAATCACCGGATCGTGGACTGAGCGACAATGTCCCGGTGAACCCGTCCACCGCGCAGGCCAGGGTGCTCGTCGACGAGCTGCTCCGCAACGACGTCCGGCACGTCGTGCTGAGCCCCGGGTCGCGCAACGCCCCGCTGTCGTTCGCCCTGGCCGAGGCCGCGGCGGCCGGACGGCTCACGCTGCACGTCCGCATCGACGAGCGCACGGCGGGCTTCCTCGCCCTCGGCCTGGCCCGCGGCAGCGGCGAGGTCACGGCCGTGACCTGCACCTCCGGCACGGCCGTCGCCAACCTGCACCCGGCGGTGCTGGAGGCGCGGCACGCCGGCGTCCCGCTGATCGCGCTGACCGCCGACCGCCCGGTGGAGCTGCTGCGCACCGGCGCGAGCCAGACCGTGGACCAGCAACGCGTGTTCGGCATCGACACCCTCCAGTTCCCCATCGCCGAGCGCCGCCCCGGCCAGAACGGCCTGTGGCGGTCGCTGGTGTGCCGTGCCGTCGCGACCGCGCGCGAGCAGGGCCCGGTGCACGTCAACGTGCCGTTCCGGGAACCGCTGGTG
Organism: Saccharothrix obliqua; assembly: GCF_019375475.1. GTDB lineage: Bacteria > Actinomycetota > Actinomycetes > Mycobacteriales > Pseudonocardiaceae > Actinosynnema > Actinosynnema obliqua. The sequence continues at coordinate 338,413 of NZ_JAHXGQ010000001.1, forward strand.
CCCGGCGGCGGCGAGTGGCCGGAACCGCTGGACGGCCGCCCGTTCGACATGCCGTGGACCCGCGTCGCCCCGCGCACGACGACCTCGCTGCACCCGGCGGACCACCTCGGCCCCCGCACGCTGGTCGTCGTCGGCGACACCCGCGAAGACCTCGCCGACCTGGCCGAACGCGCCGGCTGGCCGGTGATCGCCGAACCCACCGGGCACGGCCTGCGCCACGGCGCGCTGCTGCTCAACGCGGGCGGGCTGCCACCCGAGCTGAAGCCGGACGCCCTGGTCGTGGTGGGCCGCCCCACGCTCTCCCGCGGCGTGTCGCGCCTGATCGCGACCACCCCCGTGGTGCACGTGCTGACCGACGACCCGGACTGGCCGGACCCGCAGTTCGCCGCCACGCACACCTCCACGGGCCTGGTGCTGGGCGAGCACGAGGTGGACCACGACTGGCTCACCGCCTGGCAGCACGCCGCCAAGGCCGCCGCGGACGTGGTGGACGAGCTGCTGTCCCGCGAGTCCTGGCCCACCGGCCTCCAGGTGGCGCGCGACCTGGTGGCGGCGCTGCCCACGCGCTCGAACCTGTTCCTCGGCTCGTCCAACCCGGTGCGGGACGTGGACCTGGTGGCCGCGCCGCGCCAGGACGTCCGGGTGCACGCCAACCGGGGTGTCGCGGGTATCGACGGCAGCATCTCCACGGCCGCCGGCATCGCGCTCACCACCGGCCCCACGTTCGCGCTCATCGGCGACCTGACGTTCCTGCACGACGCCAACGGCCTGCTGATCGGCCCGGACGAACCACGCCCCGACCTGACCGTGGTGGTGCTCAACGACGACGGCGGCGGGATCTTCGCATTGCTGGAACAAGGCGCGCCGGAACACGCGGACGCCTTTGAACGGGTCTTCGGCACACCGCACGGCGCCGACCTCGCGGCATTGTGCGCCGCGCACCGCGTGCCGCACACCCTGGTCCACGACGCGGACCAGTTGAGACGGGAGTTGACGCCACCCCGCGGAATGCGCGTGCTGGAAATCCGGGCGGAACGCACCGAATTGCGCGATCTGCACGCCCGCCTGAAGGCGGCGGTGTCAACCGCATTCCAATAGCCAGGAACATACGGACGGGGGTACAGCGCTCACCCGCCCGTGGCTAGCTTCGGGCCATGTCCCTGAGAGCGAAGCTCACGCTAGGCACCGCGACCGCGGCTTCCCTGCTGCTGCTCGCCGGCACCGCGTCCGCCGCGGAACCGGGTTCGCCGGGTATCGGCGACCCCTATTACCCCAACGCCGGCAACGGCGGCTACGACGTCGCCCACTACGACATCCGGCTCAACTACCGGCCCACCGACGACAACCTCTCCGGCACCACCACGATCCTGGCGAAGACCACCCAGGACCTGAACCGGTTCAACCTGGACTTCCTGCTCAAGGTCAGTTCGGTCCGGGTCAACAACCGGGTCGCCTCGTTCACCCAGCAGGGCGGCGAACTGGTGGTGGACCCGAAGGGCAACCTCCGCAAGGGCACCGACGTGACGATCGTCGTCACCTACTCGGACGTCCCCTCCAGCCGTTCGGTGGACGGCTTCACGGCGTGGAAGCGCACCGCCGACGGCGCGCTCGCGATCGACGAGCCGGACGTCGCGCCCTGGTGGTACCCGAGCAACAACCACCCGACCGACAAGGCCACCTACGACGTGTCCGTGGCCGTGCCGGACGGTGTCGAGGCGATCTCGAACGGCACGTTCGAGGGCACCACGAAGCAGATCAACGGCTGGACCCGGTGGCGGTGGCGCAGCGCGAAGCCGCAGGCCAGTTACCTCACGTTCCTCGCCATCGGCCAGTACGACGTGCGCCAGTCCACCGCGCCCAACGGGCAGCCCGTGGTCAACGCGTACGCCTTGAACCTCGGTGCGCACGACGGCGCGGCACGGGCCAGCATCGAGCGCACCCCCGAGGTGGTCGAGTTCCTGGCGGAGAGCTTCGGGCCGTACCCGTTCGAGGCGCAGGGCGGCGTGGTCGTCGGCCCCGGCCAGCTGGGCTTCGCGCTGGAGAACCAGACGCGCTCGACCTACTCCACCGCGTTCTTCCAGCGCGGCGCGAACACCTACGTCGTGGCGCACGAGAACGGCCACCAGTGGTTCGGCGACTCGGTGTCGGTGCAGCGCTGGCGCGACATCTGGCTGAACGAGGGCTTCGCGAGCTACGCGGAATTCCTCTGGTCGGAGCACGTGGGCGAGGGCACGGCCCAGGAGAACGCCCAGTACACCTACGACCTGTACCCGGCGGACAGCCCGTTCTGGCAGGTCCTGCCCGGTGACCCGGGCGTGGACAACCAGTTCCACGGCGCGGTGTACGACCGCGGCGCGCTGGCCGTGCACGCATTGCGCGTGGCCGTGGGCGACGAGGCGTTCTTCGGCATCCTGAAGCAGTGGCAGCAGGCCAAGCGCTACGGCAACGCGACGATCGAGGAGTTCATCGCGCTGGCCGAGCGGGTGTCGGGCAAGCCGCTGTACGACCTCTTCCGGACGTGGCTGTTCACCAAGGGCAAGCCGGCGGCGGCTCCGGGCGCGGCGAACTTCGCCGTGGCGCGGACCCCGGTCGCCGAGCCGAAGTCGTTCCAGAAGATCCGCGAGACGCACGACCTGCTCGGGCGGCACGGCCACTGACGCGAAAACCCGCGACCGCCCCCACGTGGAGGGCGGTCGCGGTCTTTTCCGGGGACGGGCCGGATCAGGTCTGCCCGATCCCGTCGACGACCTTGGTGGTGATGGAGCTGTACCCCAGGACCGTGCCCGCCTTGATCCACGAGTAGTGCGGCTTGGGGCCGGCCACGGTGCGCTCGCCGATGAACTCGCCGGTCTTCGGGTCGACGATGAGGTCACGCCGCTCGGCCTCGGTGTCGATGCCGATGGCCACGCCGGTGCGCCCGTCGAGGGTGGCCGCCTCGTCGTACACCTTCACCCCGTCGAGCTGCGCGAGCGCCCGGTACCAGCCGGGGCGCAGGTCGGCGGGCATCAGACCGGTGCGCAGCATCTCCACGCCCCAGTGGAACATCGTCTCGGGCGCGGACCCGCGGTGCGCCGTGGCGGTGCGCAGGTAGTCCACGATGGCCTGCGGGTCACGCGGCAGGGCGTCGTAGAACGCCGGGTTGTCCCAGTCGTTCGGGTCGCCGCACACCTTCGTCGGGTTGGCCTTGGGGAAGAAGTTGCCGCACACGCCACGCCGCTCACCGGTGTCGGTGTCGATCGCCTCCGGCTCGGGCGCCTCGGACTGCGGCACGGTGCCGCCGAGCCACTTCACGCCGGGCAGCCAGCCGCGCTTCTCCAGCCACTCCTGCTGCTGGTCCTGCGGGATCCACACCTCGCGGGACGTCTCCTTGAGGTACGTGTACCCCTGGAGCGGCTGGTCCGGGTTGTCCGCGGTGGGACCGTACGTCTGGCCGCGCTGGTACCAGGCGTGCGTGTTGATGTACCGGAACTGGCCGGGCGCGAGGGGCGGGTCGACGGCGGTGATGGCGTCGGCCGCGCCGTTGAGCACCTCCTTGGCGGACAGCAGCGACACCTTGGGCTGCGTGGTCTCGGAGGCGGACGGCGGCAGCGCCTGCTGCTGTTGCGCCGGCTCGCCGCCGGTCACCAGGAACCCGGCGATGACGGCCGCGGCGGCTGCCGCGGACACCGGCAGCAGCCAGCGGCGCGAGCGGCGCGCGGCCGGTGCGGTGGCGGTCTGCTCGGCCGCCGCCGCCGCGAGGACGCGGGCGCGCACGGCGTCCAGCGGCACGTCGGCGGTGCGGGCGGCGCGTTCGAGCCGGTTCAGGGTTTCGTCGAGATCGCTCATCGCTGCGTCTCCTCGGTGAGCTGGGCTTGCAGCCTGGTGCGGACCCGGTGCAGGCGGGAGCGGACGGTGCTGGCGGGTTCGCCGAGGGCTTCGGCGACCTCGGCGGGGGTGAGGCCGGCCCACGACGTGAGCAGCAGCACGTCCCGGTCCTCGTCACGCAGGTCGGCGATGGCCGCCGCGAGGACCCGGGACGCGCGTTCGGCGTCCACGCGTTCGGCGACGGTCACGTCGTGGTCCGGTTCCGGTCGCCCCACGGCCCGCAGACCGGCGCGGCGGCCCCTGGTCTCCTTGCGCACGTGCTCGCGCACCAGGTTGGTGGCGATCCCGTACAGCCAGCCCTTGACCGGCGCGCGCGTCGGGTCGTAGTCGTGCCGCCGGCGCAGGGCGACCAGGAACGTCTCCGCGACCAGGTCGTCCGCGACCGCCTCGCCCACCCGCCCGGCGAGGTACCCGCGCAACTGGCGGGCGTGCGCGTCGAACAGCTCCGCGAACACGGCGGTGACGTCCGGGCCGCGCAGGTCCGGCGGTTTCTCCAGTGCTGTGGTCACACACCGATTGGCCGGTGGGCCACCCGGCGTCCCCGTGACCCCGCTCACAGCCCTTCGAGGGCTTCGCGGAACGGCCGCATCTTGGCGTGCGCCTCGCGCACCTCGGTGTCCGGGTCGGACTCGGCGACCAGGCCGCAGCCCGCGAACAACCGCGCCGTGCGGCCGTCGACCCGGGCGCAGCGCAACGCCACGCCCAGCTCGCCGTCACCCGCGCCGTCGACCCAGCCGACCGGACCGGCGTAACGGCCCCGGTCCATGCCTTCCAGCTCGGTGATGAGGGCGGTCGCGGCGGCACGGGGCGTACCGCCGACGGCCGCCGTGGGGTGCAGTGCCTCGGCCAACGCGAGCAGCGAGGGCGTGCCCCGGAGCGTGCCGATGACGTCGCTGGACAGGTGCGACACGTTCGGCAGGCGCAGCACGGACGGCCCGTCCACGGACATGGTGTGGCAGAACGGCCGCAGGGTCTCGGTGAGCGACGCCACGGCGTACTCGTGCTCTTCGCGGTTCTTGGCCGACGACATGAGCGCGTGCGCGAGTTCGTCGTCCGACATGCCGTCGTGGGGCCACGTGGTGCCCGCGAGAACCCGTGAGTCGACAACGGCGCCGGAACGACGCAGCAGCAGCTCCGGTGTCGCGCCGATGAGGCCGTCCACCGCGTACACCCAGCACTCGGGGTAGCGGCGGGCCAGGTTCTCCAGCACGTGCCGGTGGTCGATGTCGGCGTCCGCCACGGCCAGCAGGTCGTGCGCGAGCACCACCTTCTCCAACTCGCCCGCACGCATCCGGGCCACGGCGGCACGCACCGCCTCCCGGTACGCGGACACGGACAGCTCGCCGTCGGCGTACCGCACGTTCGACGGCCGCCGCACGGGTCTGATGTCGAGTGAAGCGCCTTCGCCGACCGTGGTCACCCACGTGTCGCCGTTGCGTGCGCCGACCACGACTTCGGGGACCACCAGCACCGAGTGGCCGGGCCGGTCGGCGAACGCCACGGAGACGAACGCCACGGGCCCGCTGCCCGGCACGCCCACCTCGTCGTCCACGTCGAGGCCCGCGGTGAACTCGCGCCACCACCGGTCGGCGGCGGCGAACCGGTCCGGCCCGGACACCTCGAACCGGGCCGCCTCACCCCACCCGACCAGGCCGGACCCGTCACGCACCCAGGCCAGCGCGCCGGTCGGCGCGGGCAGCCTGCCGAGCAGGTCGGCGTTGCCGGCGCGCGTGGTGCGCACGCGCGACCGCTGTCGCGTACGGGACGTGTGTGCTGTGGTCACGAGGTCGAGGGTATGGACTCGCGGCTGAGATGCCGCGCCCGGTCGGTCCTAGACTCTGCGCCTGTGGTGGACAACGCAGTGCCGGGCAGCGCGGTGTCGGACAACCCGGCGCGGGCCGGCGGCCGGCGCCGGCTGTGGCTGTCGGCGAGTCGGGTGCTGCTGGTCCTCGGCGGGGTCGTCACGCTGATCGGCGTGGTCCTGCTGGCGGCGTGCCTGCGGGACGACATGGCGATCGAGAAGCGCATGGGCAAGGCGACGGCCGAGGTGGTGTCCGTGTCGTTCCAACGGACCGTGGTGCGGTTCGCGACGCCGGACGGCGCGGTGCACAGCCCCTCGCAGGGCCTGCTGTACCCGGACGGGCTGGAGCCGGGGCAGTTGGTGCGCATCGAGTTCGACACGGCCGACCCGGAGCTGGCACGCGTGGCCGAGCGCACGTGGACGCTGGCGATCCTGCCGATCTCGACGTTCCTGCTGGCGGTGTGGGCGGTGCTCGCCCCGCTGGTCTGGTGGACCCGCCGGCACTTGTGACACTTCTTCCCGGAAACCGCCTCCAGGTGTAACATCACCGCATGGACCTGGAGGCGGAGTTCGAGCGCACCGTGGCGGCGGAGCACCGCGTCGAACCACGCGACTGGATGCCCGACGGCTACCGGAAGACGCTGGTCCGGCAGATCGCGCAGCACGCGCACTCCGAGATCATCGGGATGCAGCCCGAGGGCAACTGGATCAGCCGCGCGCCGTCGCTGCGCCGCAAGGCGATCCTGCTGGCCAAGGTCCAGGACGAGGCGGGCCACGGGCTCTACCTGTACGCCGCCACCGAAACCCTCGGCGCGGACCGCGGCCTGCTCACCGAGAACCTGATCTCCGGCCGCCAGAAATACTCCTCGATCTTCAACTACCCGACGCTCTCCTACGCCGACGTGGGCACGATCGGCTGGCTGGTCGACGGCGCCGCCATCTGCAACCAGGTGCCGCTGTGCCGCACCTCCTACGGCCCGTACGCGCGCGCCATGATCCGCATCTGCAAGGAGGAGTCGTTCCACCAGCGTCAGGGCTACGAGCTGCTGATGACCATGATGAGCGGCACGGACGCACAACGCGCCATGGTGCAGGAGTCCGTCGACCGGTTCTGGTGGCCGTCGCTGATGATGTTCGGCCCGCCGGACGCCGAGAGCGCCAACACCGAGCAGTCCATGAAGTGGCGCATCAAGCGCAACACCAACGACGAGCTGCGGCAGAAGTTCGTGGACATGACCGTGCCGCAGGCCGAGAAGCTCGGTGTCACGCTGCCCGACCCGCTGCTGAAGTGGAACCCCGAACGCGGCCACCACGACTTCGGCCAACCCGACTGGGACGAGTTCTGGCAGGTCGTCGGCGGCAACGGGCCGGCCAACGCGCAGCGCGTCGCACACCGCCGCAAGGCACACGAGGACGGCGAATGGGTGCGTGCGGCAGCCGCCGCGCACGCCGCCAAGCGCACGCGGACCAAGGAGAGTGCGGCATGAGTTCGTCGTGGCCGTTGTGGGAGGTGTTCGTGCGTGGCAAGCGCGGCCTCAACCACGTGCACGTGGGGTCGCTGCACGCGCCCGACGCCGAGATGGCCCTCCGCAACGCCCGTGACGTCTACACGCGACGCAACGAGGGCGTGTCCATCTGGGTGGTGCCGGCCGAAGCGATCACGGCGTCGTCCCCCGACGAGAAGGACCCGTTCTTCGCGCCGAGCGGCGACAAGGTCTACCGCCACCCCACGTTCTACGCGATCCCCGAGGACGTGCCGCACCTATGAGCTTCGACAACGCCTACGAGTCGCTGATCGACCAGGAGGACGCGCACTGGGCGTTCGGCACCGGGTTCACCGAGTCGCTGGCGGGTGTCGACCGCGCCGTCCCCGCCACCGCCGACCGCGCCGACCTCTTCGCGTACTGCCTGATGCTTGGCGACGACGCGCTGGTGCTGTCCCAGCGGCTGGCCGAGTGGTGCTCCCGCGCGCCCGAGCTGGAAGAGGACGTGGCGCTCGCCAACATCGCCCTGGACCTGCTCGGCCAGGCCCGGCTGCTGCTGACCCGCGCGGGCGAGGTCGAGGGCCGCGGCCGGGACGAGGACGCCCTGGCCTACCTGCGTGACGAGCGCGAGTTCCGCAACGTGCACCTGGCCGAGATCGAGTGCGGCCCGCTCGCGGGCGGCGACTTCGCCACCACCATGGCCCGGCTGCTGGTGTTCTCCTCCTGGAAGATCGCCCAGTACCAGCGGCTGCGTGCGTTCGTCGACCCGGTCGTGGCCGCGATCGCCGACAAGGGGCTCAAGGAACTGGCCTACCACCGCGACCACGCGGCGCAATGGGTCGTCCGGCTCGGCGACGGCACCGACGAGTCGCACGCGCGCATGGTGGCGGGTGTGCGGCGGGTGTGGCCGTATGTGGACGAACTGTTCACCGCGGACCCCGTGGAACAACGCCTGGACGTCGACCCGGCCGCGTTCCGGTCCGAAGTGGACGACGTGCTGGCCGCCGTGTTCGCCGCCGCTGGCCTGGAACGGCCCGACCCGGTGCCCGCCGCCCGCGTCAACGGCCGCGCGGGGCGGGCCGGCGTGCACACCGAGGCCATGGGCTACCTGCTCGCCGAGATGCAGCACCTGCACCGGTCGCTGCCGGGCGCGAAGTGGTGACCGCGCGGGACGTCGCGGCCCGCGTCCGCGACCCCGAGCTGCCCGTGTTGACGCTGGCCGACCTGGGCGTGCTGCGGGACGTGCGGGTCGCCGACGGCCGCGTGCTGGTCACCATCACGCCCACGTACTCGGGTTGCCCGGCCGTCGCGGAGATGGGCGCCGACCTGCGGGCGTCGTTGCACGCCGCGGGGTACGCGGACGTCGAGGTGCGGTTGTCGCTGACACCCGCCTGGACCACCGACTGGATCACCGAGGAGGGCCGCCGCAAGCTCGCCGAGGCGGGCATCGCCCCGCCGGCCCGCATCGGACCACGCCCGGCGGGACCCGTGCCGCTGACGCTCACCCCGCCGGAGCGACGCGTCGCGTGCCCGCGGTGCGGCTCCCACCACACCACCGAGCTGTCCCGGTTCGGCTCCACGGCGTGCAAAGCCCTCCGCCGGTGCGCGGACTGCGCCGAGCCCTTCGAGCACGTCAAGGAGATCTAGATGGCGCGGCCGGTGTTTCACAAGCTGACCGTGGCCGCCGTCGACCGGCTGTGCGAGGACGCGGTCGCCGTCACGTTCGACGTACCGCGCGACCTGGCCGACACCTTCGCGTTCCGCGCCGGGCAGTACCTCACGCTGCGCATCGGCGAAGAACGCCGCTCCTACTCGATTTGCGCTCCTGTCGGCGCACCGCCCCGTATCGGCGTACGACGCGTCACGGGCGGCATGTTCTCCGAACACCTCGTGGACCGCGTGCAACGCGGAGACGTGCTGGAAGTCCTGCCACCGCTGGGCAACTTCACACCCACCGGCGGCGACCACCACGGGCTCGTCGTCGCGGGTAGCGGCATCACGCCCGCCCTGTCCATCGCCGCGACCGCCCTCGCGACCGGTGCGCGCGTCACCCTGCTCTACGGCAACCGGCGCACCGACACCGTGATGTTCGCCGAGGAGCTGGCCGACCTCAAAGACCGCTACCCGGCGCGGTTCCAGCTCGTGCACGTGCTGTCCCGCGAACCACGTGACGTCGAGCTGTTCACCGGACGGCTCGACGCGGACAAGCTGCGCGCGTTGTTCGCCACCGTGGTGCCGTTCGACGCCATCGACCAGTGGTGGCTGTGCGGGCCGTACGGGCTGGTGCGTGACGCCGAGACCGTGTTGTCCGACCTCGGGGTCGACACGTCCGCCGTGCACCACGAACTGTTCTACGTCGACGAACCGCCGCCACCGCCACGTCGTCCGGAGGAAGTCCTCGACACGGCGGCCGAAGGCACCGTGATCCTCGACGGTCGCACGACGACCGTTCCGCTGCCACCCGACACACCGATCCTCGACGCGGCCCAACGGGTCCGGTCCGACCTGCCGTTCGCGTGCAAGGGCGGCGTGTGCGGCACGTGCCGGGCACGCGTCGTGTTCGGCCAGGTCGACATGCGGCGCAACTACGCCCTCGACCCGCACGAGGTCGAAGCGGGGTTCGTGCTGACCTGTCAGTCCGTGCCCGTCTCACCCGCCGTCACGGTCGACTACGACGCCTGACCCGAGGACTGCCACCACCCCAGCACCTCGTCCGCCACCTCGGGCATCGCCACCAGCAACCCGTCCACGGGCAGCGGCGCGCCCTCACCACGCCGGTCCAGCACCACCGCGCCCGACTCCACCGCCAGCGCCACCGCGCCCGCCACGTCCCACTCGTGGTAGCTGTCCAGCACGGCCGCCGCGGCGTGGCCCAACGCCACCTGCGCCACGGCCAGCGCCTTCGAGCCCAGCACCCGCACGCCCGAACCGGAGAGCGCCGCCCGGGAGATGAACTCGCCCATCCCCGGCCACGGGCCGGTCCGGGTCATCTCCGTGCAGACGATGGAACTGGCCGGCTGCCCGCTGAGCTTCACCGGCGTGCCGTTGGCCCGCATCCCCCGCCCGCGTGCCGCCGCGTAGATCTGCGCCCGGTACGGGTCGGCCACCACGCCGACCACCGGGCCCCAGCGGTCCACCAGGGCCAGGCTGTACGCGCACCACGGCAGGCCGGCCACGTAGTTCGCCGTGCCGTCCACCGGGTCCACCACCCAGCGGAACTCGGCGTCCGACGCCACGTCGTCGTCCTCGCAGAACACCGGGATGTCCGGGAACTCCGAGGTCAACACCCGCCGCGTGTGCCGCTCCAGGGTGCGGTCGGTGTCGGTCACCCAGTCGAACGGCGAGGTGTCGTCGTCGGGGCGGGCGCCCCGGCCCGCCGTCGCCATGATGACGTCCGACGCGTCGTTGGCGAGGCGGCCCGCCACTTCCAGCGCGATCGACACCAGGCCGGGATCGACTGGCTGGGCGGGACGGGACGACAAGACGGTCATGCCGACCTAGTGTCACCGCCCCTGGTGTCCGCGACACGTCCACCAGGTGAAGCGATGACGATCTCCGGGTCAACGTCAACCGTGACGCGAGGAGTTCGACCTTCGTTCCTCGATCCGTCACGCCCCCGTGTCCTTCGCGGCTCATGGTGATCGGCGTGCGTGTAGCGATCGTCACGGAGAGCTTCCTGCCGCAGGTCAACGGAGTGACCAACTCCGTCCTGAGAGTGCTGGAGCACTTGCGTGCGCACGGCCACGAAGCCTTGGTCGTCGCGCCCGGCGCGGGGGCCGACGAGCACTGCGGCACGCCCGTCGTGCGCGTGCCCGCCGTGGACCTGCCGCGGTTCAGTTCGCTGCCCGTCGGCGTGCCCACCCGCAAGGTGCTGAGCGCCCTGGCCGACTTCCGGCCCGACGTCGTGCACCTCGCCAGCCCGTTCGTGCTCGGCGCACGCGGCCTGTCCGCCGCGCGTCGGCTCGGGTTGCCGACGGTTGCCGTGTACCAGACCGACATCGCCGGGTTCGCGGGTCATTACGGGCTCGGGCTGACGGCTCGTGCGGCGTGGCGTTGGACGCGTCGCCTGCACAGCCAGGCGGATCGCACGTTGGCCCCGTCCACGTGGGCGGTGGAGGCGTTGCGGTCGCACGGTGTGCCTCGTGTGCACCGTTGGGGGCGTGGGGTCGACACGGAGTTGTTCGCGCCCGGTCGGCGGTCCGATGCGTTGCGGCGTGCCCTTGCTCCGGAGGGGGAGTTGTTGGTCGGGTACGTGGGGCGGCTTTCGCCGGAGAAGCGCGTGGAGCGGTTGCGTGCGCTTGAGGGCGTGCCGGGGGTGCGGGTCGTCGTGGTCGGCTCCGGGCCGGAGGAAGCGGCGTTGCGGCGTGCGTTGCCCGGTGCGGTGTTTCTCGGGTTCCGCGCCGGGGTCGAGTTGGCGGAGGCTTACGCGTCGTTGGACGTGTTCGTGCACACGGGGCCGCACGAGACGTTTTGTCAGGCCGTGCAGGAGGCGTTGGCCAGTGGGGTGCCCGTGGTGGCGCCCGATGCCGGTGGGCCTCGTGACCTCGTACGGGGGGATACGGGGTACTTGTTCGGGTCGGAGGAGGAGATGCGGGCTGCGGTGCTCGCGTTGCGTGATCCGTTGCGGCGCAAGCGGTATGGGCTCGCTGCGCGGCGGTGGGTGCGGGGGCGGACGTGGTCGGCGGTGTGTGATGAGCTGCTGGGGCACTACGCCGAGGTGATCGGGTGGGGGGAGCGGCGTGTCGCATGAGGATCGTGCAGCTCGCCAACTTCTACGGGCCGCGGTCCGGGGGGTTGCGCACGGCCTTGCACCACTTGGGGGCGGGGTACGCGGCGGCGGGGCACGAGGTGACGTTGGTCGTGCCCGGGGCGGCGTATGCCGATGAGCGCCTGGACCGCGCCACTTCTTCAGGTGACGCTTGTTCGGGTGACGCGGGGTCGCGCCCAGTTCGCCGAATAACGCTGCCCGCACCGCGAATCCCCGGCACGGGCGGGTACCGGGCGGTCGACCCGTGGCGGGTGCGTGCCCTGCTGGAGCACCTGCGACCCGACCGGCTGGAGGTGTCCGATCGGCTGACGTTGCGGGGGATGGGCCGGTGGGCGGCGGCACGGCGCGTGCCCAGCGTCGTGATCTCGCACGAGCGGCTGGACCGGTTGCTGGAGCAGTTCCTGCTGCCGGCGGCGTGGGCGCGGCGCGGGGCGGACTGGGCCAATGCGCGGATGGCGGCGTCGTACGACACGGTCGTGTGTACGACGGACTTCGCACGCGAGGAATTCGACCGGATCGGCGCCCGCAACGTGACCCGCGTGCCGCTGGGCGTGGACCTGACGACCTTCACCCCGCGCCGCCACGACCGGGCGTTGAAGGCCGACCTGGCGCGCGGGGCGGACGCCCTCCTCGTCCATTGCGGGCGGCTGTCGCCGGAGAAGCACGTGGAGCGCAGCATCGACACCGCGGCCGAACTCCACGCCGCCGGCCACCGCGTCCGGCTGGTCATCGCGGGCGACGGGCCGCGGCGCGAGTGGCTGGAGCGCCGGGCCTCCGGCCTGCCGGTCACGTTCCTGGGGTTCGTGGGTCGGCGGACCGACGTGGCGAACCTCCTCGCGACGGCCGACGTGTCCCTGGCCCCCGGGCCGCACGAGACGTTCGGCCTGGCGGCACTGGAGGCGTTGGCGTCCGGGACGCCGGTCGTGGTGTCCGCGTCGTCCGCGCTGCGGGAGATCGTGCGCCCCGGCTGCGGCGCCGCGGTGGCCGACCACGCCCCGGCCTTCGCCGGGGCGGTGAGCGAACTGCTGGACAACCCCGAACCCACCCGCCGCTCGGCAGCCCGCGCTCGCGCCGAGGAGTACCCCTGGCAGGCGGCCGTCGACGGGATGCTCACCGCCCTCCGCGCCGCATAGCCCCGCGCTGCGTAGCCCACGCCGCTTGTCCACCGGACGAGTGCCCTTGGCCGACCATGCCGAGCCCAGGGGCGCATCGGCCGCGCCTGCCGCCAGCCGTTTGCTCGCGTGTGCCGTCGCGCGCCATCGGTCGCCTGCGTCTGCCGCGCCTGTCCGCCGCGCTCGCCGCAGGCCACCCAACGCTTGCCTGCCGCGTCCGCAGCCGGCACGCGCCCCCAACGGGGCCCCGGCCGGCGTGGCCCCCGCCGCATCCGCCGGGCCGGGGCCACGCCAGCCGAAGCCGCTCGCCGCGCCGGAGGCCGCCGGCGCTCCGTGGTCGCACCGCAGTCCCGCACCCGCACCCGCATTTGGGCAGCGTTCAACCTCGCGTGCGTGTGCCTGCTGCCTCTTTGCCTCCCGCCGCGCCGCCTCCTCTTCTCTACGGCAACGAATTCGCCCGCCGAAAAGTTTCCGGATCGCGGCCGTTTCGCTACATTAGGTGGCCTTTCGCATCCACGACAACCAACCGGGCCACTCACCCGACAGGGTGTTTGCGCTGGTCACAGCCACGAGCGGGTGGATGCTGTGCCGGCCTCTCCGGGCGTCACCTACCATTTCCCCATGTCGCGTGCAGGTCTGGACAAGAACCCCCGCGAGGTCGCCGAGATGTTCGACGGCGTGGCCAAGGGCTACGACCGCACGAACTCCGTCATGACCCTGGGTTTCGACCGGCGCTGGCGGGAGTGGAGTCGGCGGGTGTTGGACGCCCGGCCCGGGGAGCGGGTGTTGGACCTCGCCGCGGGCACGGCGGTGTCGACCGTCGAGTACGCGGCGTCCGGCGCGTGGTGCGTGGCGGCCGACTTCTCGTTGGGCATGTTGCTCGGCGGGGCGCACCGGGCGGTGCCCAAGGTGGCCGCCGACGCGCTCCACCTGCCGTTCGCGGACGGGGTGTTCGACGCCGTCACGGTCTCGTTCGGCATCCGCAACTTCAGCGACACCGAGGCGGCGCTGCGGGAGATGGCCCGGGTGGTGCGGCCGGGCGGCCGGCTGGTGATCTGCGAGGTCTCCACGCCGACCTTCCGCCCGTTCCGCTACGTCTACATGCGCCACCTGCTGCGCCTCGTCCCGTTCACCGCGCGCTTCGTCTGCTCCAACCCGGACGCCTACGACTACCTGGCCGAGTCGATGCGCACGTGGCCGGACCAGCGGTCGCTGGCGGAGATCATCTCGCGGGCCGGGTGGGACGACGTCGCCTGGATGAACCTCACCGGTGGCGTGGTGGCGTTGCACCGCGCGACCAAGCCGGTCCAGCGGGAAGGCTGAACGGCTCTCAGCCACGCGCAAGTAGACTCGCCTCGGACTTTGTGAACCCAGGCACAAGGAGCGGGGATGACGACTCCCAGCCGCCGGCAGGCAGGCGAGGACGCCGAGGTGATCGTGGTCGGCGCGGGCCCGGCGGGCTCCACGGCGGCGACCTACCTGGCCCGCGCGGGCCTGGACGTGCTGTTGTTGGAGAAGTCCGTGTTCCCCCGCGAGAAGGTGTGCGGTGACGGGCTCACGCCGCGCGGCGTGAAGCAGCTGGTCGACCTCGGCATCGACACCCGCGAGGAAGCCGGCTGGCTGCACAACCGGGGTCTGCGCGTGGTCGGCGGCGGCGTGACGTTGGAGCTGGACTGGCCGGACCTGGCGACGTTCCCGCCGTACGGCGTGGTGCGACCGCGGCAGGACTTCGACGAGCTGCTCGCGAAGACGGCCCAGCAGGCGGGCGCGCGCCTGTTCGAGCAGACGACGGTGACGGGCGCGATCACCGAGAACGGCCGGGTCGTCGGCGTCACCGCGAAGACCGGCCCGGACAAGCGGGAGGTCACCTACCGCGCGCCGGTGGTGATCGGCTGCGACGGGGTGTCCGCGCGGCTCGCGCTGAGCGTCGGCCTCCAGAAGGACGACGCGAAGCCGATGGGCGTGGCGGTGCGCCGCTACTACGCGAGCCCGCGCACCAAGGACGACTACCTGGAGTCGCACCTGGAGCTGTGGGACCGGGCGAACGACGTGCTGCTGCCCGGCTACGGCTGGATCTTCGGCATGGGCGACGGAACCGTGAACGTCGGCCTCGGCATCCTCAGCACCTCCAAGGCGTACGGGACTACGGACTACCGAGCCCTCCTGCGGTCGTGGCTGGACGGCACGCCGGAGGAGTGGGGCTTCCGCGAGGAGAACGCCACCGGCCGGATCGGCGGCGCGGCGCTGCCGATGGGCTTGAACCGCAAACCGCACTACCGGGACGGCTTGCTGCTGGTCGGGGACGCGGGCGGCATGGTCAACCCGTTCAACGGCGAGGGCATCGGCTACGCCATGGAGTCGGCGCGGATCGCGGCGGAGACCGTGGTGCAGGCGATGTCGCGCACCAACTGGGGCCGGGAGCGGGCGCTCCAGGGCTACCCGGTGCGGATCGAGCAGGCGTTGGGCGGCTACTACCGGCTCGGCAACGTGTTCAGCCGCCTGATCGGCCACCCGACGGTGATGCGCACCGCGACCAAGTACGGCCTACCTCGGAAAACGTTGATGAAGCTGGTCCTGAAGCTGTTGGCGGGCCTTTACGACCCGAAGGACGGCGACTCGTTCGACCGCATCATCACGGCCGCCACGAAACTCACCCCTTCGGCCTAATCGCACCTCCTCCGATCGTCGCAGCGCCGGCTTCCAAGCCGGCGCTGTTTCGTTTTGGGTGTGGCCCGGTTCACCCCGAGGCCGCCGGAGCATCGTTCAGCGGCGGGTATCCGCAGGTCAGCGGTACTGCGGGGGGTGTTGGTCACGCCTCTGTGTGACGTTCTACACTGGCCCTCAGGTCTTGTGAATCAGTTCACAACCGGCTGTGATGCCTTGTGAACTGTTTCACAAGCGCCCGGCGGATCGTTAGGCACGCCTAACTTCCGAAGGGCGCAAGAACACCCCTTAGGGTGCGCAACGGTCGGCTGTGCCACCACCACCGCGACACGCGAGGAAAGGACGACGTGGAGTGCTGGACCCTTACCTCCCCCTCGTATTGATGTTCGCCCTCGCCGCGGCCTTCGCACTGTTCTCGGTGACGGCCGCGCCCTACGTCGGCCCCCGCCGCTACAACAAGGCGAAGCTCGACGCCTACGAGTGCGGCATCGAACCGTCACCGCAGCCCGTGGTGGGCGGTGGCCGGATGCCGGTCGCCTACTACCTCACCGCGATGCTGTTCATCCTGTTCGACATCGAAATGGTGTTCCTCTACCCGTTCGCGGTCTCCGCGGACCGGCTCGGCCTGTTCGGCCTGGTGGAGATCGCCCTGTTCGTCGCGACGGTCGGCTTCGCGTACGCCTACGTGTGGCGGCGCGGCGGCCTCGACTGGAACTGAGGGGGGAAGACCGTGGGCCTCGAAGAGAAGCTCCCGAACGGCATCCTGCTCGCGAGCGTGGAGAAGCTGGTCAACTGGACCCGCAAGTCCTCGCTGTGGCCCGCCACGTTCGGCCTCGCGTGCTGCGCCATCGAGATGATGACCACCGGCGCGCCGCGCTACGACCTCGCGCGCTTCGGCATGGAGGTCTTCCGCGCGTCGCCGCGCCAGGCGGACCTGATGATCGTCGCGGGCCGGGTCACCAACAAGATGGCGCCCGTGCTGCGGCAGATCTACGACCAGATGCCGGAGCCGCGCTGGGTGCTGGCGATGGGCGTGTGCGCCTCCAGCGGCGGCATGTTCAACAACTACGCGGTGGTGCAGGGCGTGGACCACGTCGTGCCGGTCGACATGTACCTGCCGGGGTGCCCGCCCCGCCCGGAGATGCTGATCGACGCGATCCTCAAGATCCACGCCAAGATCATGGACGAGCCGCTGGGTCCGACGCGGGCCGCGCTGCTGGCCGAGCAGGGCCGCACCACGGAACTCATCCCGTCGTCCCAGCGCTTTGCGAAGAAGTGAGCGACCGATGACCCAGCCTGGTGACGAGCACTCCAGCGCCGACCGCGCGGTCGAGGGCCTGGAGGCGAGCGACACGGAGCCCAAGGCGCCGATCATCGCCGGCAAGTCCCGCACGGGCATGTTCGGCGTGTCGGGCAGCGGCGACACCTCCGGCTTCGGCGGCCTGCGGCTGCCCGCGCACGTGGCGCCGCCCAGCGAACGGCCCTACGGCGGTTGGTTCGACGAGGTCGCCGACGAGCTGCTGGCCGCGATCCGCGAGCGCGACCTGCCCGCCGACACCGTCCAGCAGATCACCGTCGACCGCGGTGAGATCACGTTCTACCTGCGCCGGGAGAACCTGGTGGAGGTGGCGCGGATCCTGCGCGACGACCCGGCGCTGCGGTTCGAGCTGTGCAGCTCGGTGTCCGGTGTGGACTACGGGCCGGACGTGGCGCAGCGGCTGCACTCCGTCTACCACCTCACGTCCATGACCTACCGCCGGCGCATCCGGCTGGAGGTCGCGGTGGACGTGGACGACGCGCACATCCCCAGCGTGGTCGCGGTCTACCCGACCGCGGACTGGCAGGAGCGCGAGGCGTGGGACATGTTCGGGATCGTCTACGACGGTCACCCGGGCCTGACCCGAATCCTGATGCCGGACGACTGGGACGGCCACCCGCAGCGCAAGGACTACCCGCTCGGCGGCATCCCGGTGGAGTACAAGGGCGCGGAGATCCCCCCGCCCGACCAGAGGCGGTCCTACTCATGAGCGAACGGCTTTCCGACGTGACCACCGGCACCGACACCTCGGCCGCCGGTCGCGAGAGCGACCCGTACGCCAGCTCCCGGGAGACCACCGAGGGCACCGTCTACACGGTGACCGGCGGCGACTGGGACGAGTTCCTCAACGACTCGGCGGGCGACGAGCGCATCGTCATGAACCTCGGCCCGCAGCACCCGTCGACGCACGGCGTGCTGCGCCTGGTGCTGGAGCTGGAGGGCGAGACCGTCACCCAGGCCCGCAGCGTCATCGGCTACCTGCACACGGGTATCGAGAAGAACTGCGAGTACCGCACCTGGACGCAGGGCGTCACGTTCGTGACGCGCATGGACTACCTCGCGCCGCTGCACAACGAGGCCGCGTACTGCCTCGCGGTGGAGAAGCTGCTCGGCGTCACCGCGCCCAGCCGCGCGCAGACCATCCGCGTGCTGCTGATGGAGCTGAACCGGATCAGCTCGCACCTGGTGGCGCTGGCCACCGGCGGCATGGAGCTGGGCGCGCTGACCGGCATGACCTCGGGCTTCCGCGAGCGCGAGGAGGTGCTGCACCTGCTGGAGCACCTGACCGGTCTGCGGATGAACCACGCCTTCATCCGGCCCGGCGGCCTGGCGCAGGACCTCCCGGAGGACGCGCCGCAACGCATCCTCGACTTCATCAAGGTCATGGACTCGCGGCTGCCGGACTACGACAAGCTGCTCACCGGCCAGCCGATCTGGCGCAACCGCCTGGCGGGCATCGGCTACCTGCCGGTGGACGCGTGCCTCGCGCTGGGCATCACCGGCCCGGTCCTGCGGTCGGCGGGCCTCGCCTGGGACCTGCGCAAGATCGAGCCGTACTCCGGTTACGAGAACTACGAGTTCGACGTGCCCACGGCCACCGAGGCGGACTCGTTCGCCCGCTACCGGCTGCGGGTCGCGGAGATCCACGAGTCGCTCAAGATCGTGCGGCAGGCCGTGGCCCGGCTGGAGCCGGGCCCGGTGATGGTGGAGGACGCCAAGATCGCGTGGCCCGCGCAGCTCACCATCGGCGCCGACGGCATGGGCAACTCGCTGGAGCACGTCCGCAAGATCATGGGCCAGTCCATGGAGTCCCTGATCCACCACTTCAAGCTGGTGACCGAGGGCTTCCAGGTGCCGGCGGGCCAGGTGTACGTGCCGATCGAGTCGCCGCGCGGCGAGCTGGGCTACCACGTGGTGTCCGACGGCGGCACCCGGCCGATGCGCGTGCACGTGCGCGAACCCAGCTTCGTGAACCTCCAGTCGATGCCCGCGATGTGCGAGGGCGGCATGGTCGCCGACGTCATCGCGTCGGTGGCCTCTATCGACCCCGTGATGGGTGGTTGTGACCGATGACCCAGACCCAGGAACCGACCGGCGTGTTCGACCAGGACACCGTCGCGCGCGCGCAGGCGATCATCGCGCGGTACCCGCAGCCGCGGTCGGCGCTGCTGCCGATGCTGCACCTGGTGCAGTCCGTGGAGGGGTACGTCAGCCAGGCGGGCATCGCGTTCTGCGCCGGGCAGCTCGACCTGGCCCACGCCGAGGTCAGCGCGGTCGCGACGTTCTACACCATGTACAAGCGCCGCCCGTGCGGCGAGCACCTGGTGAGCATCTGCACGAACACGTTGTGCGCCGCGCTCGGCGGTGACGCGATCTACGCCGCCGTGCGGGAGCACCTCGGTTCGGACGGCAAGCCGCTCGGCCACGAGGAGACCGCGGGCGAGCCGGGCGCGCCCGGCTCGATCACGCTGGAGCACGCCGAGTGCCTGGCCGCGTGCGACCTCGGCCCGGTGCTCCAGGTGAACTACGAGTTCTTCGACAACCAGACGCCGGAGAAGGCGCTGGAGCTGGTGAAGGCGTTGCAGGCCGGTGAGAAGCCGCACCCGACGCGGGGCGCGCCGCTGACCGACTTCCGGCAGGCCGAACTCCAGCTCGCGGGTTTCTTCGAGGGGCGCGACGCGGACCTGGACGGGCCGTCGGCGGCGCCGGAGACGGTGCGCGGCGCCGCGGTCGCGGCCGACCGCGGGTGGACCGCGCCGACGATGCCGGAGAACGCCGAGTTCCCCGCGCTGCCGGAAAAGAAGTAGGGGGAGGCGGACATGGTCGACCAACTGACGCCCGTCCTCACGAAGCGCTGGCTGTCGCCGCGCTCGTGGACGCTGAAGACCTACGAGCAGCTGGAGGGCTACACGGCGCTGCGCAAGGCGCTGAAGGCCCACCCGGACCAGCTCATCCAGCAGTGCAAGGACTCCGGGCTGCGCGGCCGGGGCGGCGCGGGTTTCCCGACCGGCCTGAAGTGGGGCTTCATCCCGCAGAACGACGGCAAGCCGCACTACCTGGTGATCAACGCCGACGAGGGCGAACCGGGCACCTGCAAGGACATCCCGCTGATGATGGCGGACCCGCACTCGCTGATCGAGGGCATCATCATCACCTCGTACGCGATCCGCGCGAACTTCGCCGCGATCTACGTGCGGGGCGAGGTGCTGCACTGCATCCGCCGGCTCAACAACGCCGTGCGCGAGGCGTACGCCGCGGGCTACCTGGGCAAGGACATCCTCGGCTCCGGGTTCGACCTGGACGTGGTGGTGCACGCGGGCGCGGGCGCGTACATCTGCGGCGAGGAGACGGCGCTGCTCGACTCGCTGGAGGGCAAGCGCGGCCAGCCCCGGCTCAAGCCGCCGTTCCCGGCGACCGCCGGCCTCTACGCGTCGCCGACCGTGGTCAACAACGTGGAGACCATCGCGTCGGTGCCCTACATCGTCAACGGCGGCGCGGACTGGTTCCGCGCCATGGGCCGGGAGCGCTCGCCGGGCCCGAAGATCTACTCGCTGTCCGGCCACGTGGAGCGGCCCGGCCAGTACGAGGCGCCGATGGGCACGACGCTGCGCACCCTGCTGGACATGGCGGGCGGCATGAAGGACGGCATCCCGCTGAAGTTCTGGACGCCGGGCGGCTCGTCCACCCCGCTGTTCACCGCCGAGCACCTGGACGTCCCGCTGGACTTCGAGGGCGCGGCGGAGGCCGGGTCGATGCTGGGCACCACGGCGTTGCAGATCTTCAACGAGACGGTGTCCGTCCCGTGGGCGGTCATGAAGTGGACCGAGTTCTACAAGCACGAGTCGTGCGGCAAGTGCACGCCGTGCCGCGAGGGCACCTACTGGCTCGTCCAGATCCTCCAGCGGATGAACCGGCACGAGGGCACGCCGGCGGACATCGAGACGCTGCTGGACATCTGCGACAACATCCTGGGCCGCTCGTTCTGCGCGCTCGGCGACGGTGCGGTCAGCCCGATCACCAGCGGCATCAAGTATTTCAAGGACGAGTTCCTGGCGCTGTGCGACCGGAACTCGAAGGTCCTGGCGGGAGCAAGCGCATGACGATCGCGCCTGACAAGAGCACCGAGCTGGTGGTCCCGGAGGGCCACGTCAAGCTCGTCATCGACGGCATGGAGGTCGTCGCGCCCAAGGGCGAGCTGCTGATCCGCACCGCGGAGCGGCTGGGCATCGTCGTGCCGCGGTTCTGCGACCACCCGCTGCTGGACCCGGCGGGCGCGTGCCGGCAGTGCCTGGTCGAGGTGGAGATGGGCGGCCGGCCGATGCCGAAGCCGCAGGCGTCCTGCACGATGACCGTCGCCGACGGCATGGTGGTCAAGACGCAGCTCTCCTCGCCGGTGGCGGACAAGGCGCAGCAGGGCGTGATGGAGCTGCTGCTGATCAACCACCCGCTCGACTGCCCGATCTGCGACAAGGGCGGCGAGTGCCCGTTGCAGAACCAGGCGCTCAAGCACGGTCGCGCGGAGTCCCGCTTCCACGAGCACAAGCGGACGTTCCCGAAGCCGATCGCGGTCAGCGCGCAGGTGCTGCTGGACCGCGAGCGGTGCGTGCTGTGCCAGCGGTGCACCCGGTTCTCCAAGGAGATCGCCGGCGACCACAACTTCCTGGACCTGCTGGAGCGCGGCGCGCAGCAGCAGGTCGGCACGGCGGCGACCGCGCGGATCGAGGGTGTCGACGAGGGCTCGAACCAGAGCTACTTCTCCGGCAACACCATCCAGATCTGCCCGGTGGGCGCGTTGACCTCGGCCGCGTACCGGTTCCGGGCGCGACCGTTCGACCTGGTGTCCACGCCGAGCGTGTGCGAGCACTGCTCCTCGGGCTGCGCGGAGCGCACCGACTGGCGGCGCGGCAAGGTGCAGCGCAAGCTCGCGGGCGACGACCCGGAGGTGAACGAGGAGTGGCTCTGCGACAAGGGCCGCTTCGCGTTCCGCTACGCCACCGCCGACGACCGGATCACCCGGCCGCTGGTGCGTGACGCCGAGTCCGGTGAACTGCGCGAGTCGTCGTGGACGGAGGCGTTGCGGGTCGCGGCGGACGGGCTGGCGAAGGCACGTGCCGGCAAGGGCGCGGCGGTGCTCGCGGGCGGTCGGCTGACCGTCGAGGACGCCTACGCGTACAGCAAGTTCGCGCGGGTCGCGTTGCACACCAACGACGTCGACTTCCGCGCCCGCGCGCACTCGGCGGAGGAGCTGGCGTTCCTCACGTCCTCGGTGCTGGGCACGACGCCGGAGAACGGCGTGACGTTCCGCGGCATCGAGGCCGCGCCGGCCGCGTTGCTGGTGGCGTTCGAGCCGGAGGAGGAGGCGCCGATCGTCTTCCTGCGGCTGCGTAAGGCCGCCCGCCGCAACCGCACCAAGGTGTTCCACCTGGGCCAGTACACGACGCCCGCGGTGGAGAAGACCTTCGGCACGCTGCTCGCGTGCGTGCCCGGTGGCGAGCCGGCCGCGTTGAACGCGTTGCCCGAGCACGCCGCGGACGTGGTGGAGGACCTGGGCAAGCCGGGTTCGGTGATCCTCGTCGGCGAGCGCGCGGCGGAGGTGCCCGGCCTGTTCTCGGCGGTCGCGGCGCTGGCCGCGCGGACCGGCGCGCGGGTCGCCTGGATCCCGCGCCGCGCGGGTGAGCGCGGCGCGCTGGAGGCCGGTCTGCTGCCGACGCTGCTGCCCGGCGGGCGGCTGGTGTCCGACGCGGCGGCCCGTGCCGAGGTGGAGCACGCGTGGGGGCTGCCCGCGGGCGCGCTGCCGGAGCAGCCGGGTCGCGACACGACGGGCATCCTGACCGCCGCCGCGAGCGGTGGCCTGGGCGCGTTGGTCGTCGGCGGCGTCGACCCGTTCGACCTGCCGGACCCGGCGCTGGCCGAGCGCGCGCTGGCCGCGGTCGGGTTCGTGGTGAGCCTGGAGCTGCGGCACAGTGCGGTCACCGCGCACGCCGACGTGGTGCTGCCGATCGCGCCCGCGGTGGAGAAGGCGGGCAGCTACCTCAACTGGGAGGGCAGGCACCGCCCGTTCGGCGCCACCCTGGAGGGCACCGGCGCGTTGTCCGACGGCCGCGTGCTGGACACCCTGGCGGTGGAGCTGGACGCGGACCTGTTCACGCAGACGCCGGCCGCCGCGGCGGCCGACTTCGACCGGCTCGGCCGGGGCGCGCTCACCGCGCAGCCGCCGACCGAGGCCGCGCCGCTGCTGCCGCAGCCGAAGGCGGGCCAGGTGGTGCTCGCGACGTGGCGGCGGTTGCTGGACAACGGTTCCGCGCAGGACGGCGAGCCGCACCTGGCGGGCACCGCGCGCCCGGTGGTGGCGAAGCTGTCCGAGGCCACCGCACGGGGCCTGGGCGTCGTGCCCGGTGACGTGATCACCGTGTCGACCGACCGGGGCGAGGTGTCGCTGCCGGTCGAGGCCGCCGACCTGCCGGACGGCGTCGTGTGGCTGCCCGGCAACTCGGGCGCGGTCACCGTGCGGCGCAACCTGGCCGCCGGTCACGGCTCGGTGGTGGCCGTTTCCGCCGCACCGCTCGGAGGCAACGCATGAGCACCGCACAACTGCTGGCCGACGACCCCGTCTGGCTGGTGATCGTCAAGGTCGTGGGGATCTTCGCGTTCCTCGTCGTGATGACCTTGTTCATGATCAACTGGGAGCGCAAGGTCGTCGCGCGGATGCAGCAGCGGCCCGGACCCAACCGGGTCGGGCCGAACGGCTGGCTCCAGTCGCTCGCGGACGGTCTGAAGCTCGCGTTCAAGGAGGACATCCGCCCCGTCCTGGCGGACAAGTGGGTGTACTTCCTCGCGCCGGTGATCTCGTGCGTGCCCGCGTTCGTGGCGTTCTCCGTCATCCCGCTCGGCGGCGAGGTGTCGATCTTCGGCGAGCGCACCGCGCTCCAGCTGGTCGACCTGCCGGTGGGCGTGCTGGTGGTGCTCGCCTGCTCCTCGCTCGGCGTCTACGGCATCGTGCTGTCCGGCTGGGCCTCCGGCTCGCCGTACCCGCTGCTCGGCGCGTTGCGCTCGGCCGCGCAGGTCATCTCGTACGAGATCGCGATGGGCCTGTCCATCGTCGCCGTCGTGATGAGTTCCCACTCGCTGTCCACGGCCGACATCGTGGGCGCGCAGGCGGGCACCATCGCGTGGGGCGCGCTGCCCGCGTGGAACGCGATCCTGCTGCCGGTGAGCTTCATCATCTACGTGATCTCCATGGTGGGCGAGACCAACCGCGCCCCGTTCGACCTCCCCGAGGCCGAGTCGGAGCTGGTCGGTGGTTTCCACACCGAGTACAGCTCGCTGAAGTTCGCGTTGTTCTTCCTCGCCGAGTACATCAACATGGTGACCGTCTCGGCGCTGGCGACCACGTTGTTCCTGGGCGGCTGGCGGTTCCCGTTCGTCGGCGACGACCACCTGCTCAACAGCGGCTGGTTCGGGCTGCTCTGGTTCGTGCTCAAGACGCTGGCGTTCCTGTTCCTGTTCATCTGGCTGCGCGGCACCCTGCCCCGGCTGCGGTACGACCAGTTCATGCGCCTCGGCTGGAAGTTCCTGGTGCCGATCGCGTTGTTCTGGTTCGTCGCGGTCGCGTTCTCCCGCTACATCAACCAGGCGGGCCTGAGCACGGGGCTGCTGCTCACCGTGTTCGGCGTGGTCCTGGCGGTGATCCTGCTGGTGGCGTTCCTGCTGCCGGACAAGCGCGAGGTGCGCGACCCGAACGCCGTGCCGGTGACCGGCGGCGGGTACCCGGTGCCGCCGCTCGACCTGAGCGTGCCCAAGTCGCCGCCACGCCGGCAGCCGCCGGTCGCGCGGCTGCCCACCTCCGGCGAAGCCGGTGTCCGGAACCAAGAGCCCGCCGCGGTAACCGCATCACCTAAGGAGGCCGGCGATGGGGATGCTTGATCCCGTCAAGGGTTTCGGCGTCACCTTCGGGACGATGTTCAAGAAGGTCGTCACCGAGGAGTACCCGGAGGTCAAGAAGGTCACCGCGCCGCGGTACCACGGCCGCCACCAGCTCAACCGGCACCCGGACGGGCTGGAGAAGTGCGTCGGCTGCGAGCTGTGCGCGTGGGCGTGCCCGGCGGACGCGATCTTCGTGGAGGGCGGCGACAACACCGAGGACGAGCGCTACTCGCCCGGTGAGCGGTACGGCGCGGACTACCAGATCAACTACCTGCGCTGCATCGGCTGCGGCCTGTGCATCGAGGCGTGCCCGACCCGCTCGCTCACCATGACCAACGAGTACGAGCTGGCCGACGACGACCGCCAGAAGCTGATCTACACGAAGGAGGACCTGCTCGCGCCGCTGCTGTCCGGCATGGAGCAGCCGCCGCACCCCATGCGGCTCGGCGAGAACGAGCAGGACTACTACGTGCACGGGCCGCGGCTGGCCGCCGAGGCACGCGACGGCCAGGCGCGGGAGGCCGGGCGATGACGTCGTTCCTGCTCCAGCCGGAGACCGTCGGACGGGTCGTGGACACCGTCACCACCGGCGAGGCCGTCGCGTTCTGGGTCCTCGGACCGCTGGCGCTGGCCGGCGCGCTCGGGATGCTGTTCGCGCGCAACGCCGTCCACTCGGCGCTGTGGCTGGTGCTCACCATGCTCAGCCTCGGCGTGCTCTACATGGTGCAGCAGGCGCCGTTCCTCGGCTTCGTGCAGATCATCGTCTACACCGGCGCGATCATGATGCTGTTCCTGTTCGTGCTGATGCTGGTCGGCCGGGACAGCTCGGACTCGGTGGTCGAGGTGCTGCGCGGGCAGCGGCTCACCGCGATCGTGCTGGGCATCGGGTTCGCGGGTCTCGTCGTCGGCTCGCTCGCGCGGGCGCTGACCGACGTGGCGCCGGCCGGCCTCGCGCAGCAGAACACCCAGAACGGCGGGAACGTCGCGAACATCGGTGAGCTGCTGTTCACCGACTTCCTGTTCCCGTTCGAGCTGACCTCGGCGCTGCTGATCACCGCGGCCGTCGGCGCGATGGTGCTGGCGTTCAGCTCGCGCGTCGGCAAGGACCGCAAGAAGACGCAGAAGGAACTGGTGGAGGAGCGCTTCCGCGGCGACCGCGTCGGCTCCCTGCCCGGTCCGGGCGTGTTCGCGACCGCCAACTCGGTCGCGACGCCCGCCCTGCTGCCGGACGGCTCGGTGGCGAGCGAATCGCTGTCCGAGCTGATCGAGACCACCGCCAAGGAGACGTTGGACGACGACCTCGCCGAGGTCTCCGGCGACGGCCACCAGGCCGACGCTCGTGCCCTCAAGGGGGACCAGTCGTGACCGCGCGGACCGGCCGCGGCCCCGCGCGGCTCGCGGTGGCGCACCGGCCCGAACCCCTGGCGGCCCGCGCGGGCCGTGCGTCCGAGGGAGACCTGTCGTGACCCCGACCTACTACCTGCTGCTGTCCGCCCTGCTGTTCAGCCTCGGCGCGGTGGGCGTGCTGGTGCGGCGCAACGCCATCGTGGTGTTCATGTGCGTGGAGCTGATGCTCAACGCGGTGAACCTCAGCCTCGTCACGTTCGCCCGGATCAACGGCGCGCTCGACGGCCAGGTGATGGCGTTCTTCGTGATGGTCGTCGCCGCGGCGGAGGTCGTGGTCGGTCTGACGATCATCATGTCGATCTTCAAGACGCGTCGCTCGGCCTCGGTCGACGACTCCAACCTGCTGAAGTACTAGGGGACACCGGTGTCTGCATTGATGCTCGACCCCGTGAGCGGGTCCTCGGACGTGGTCGCCGCCGGCGGGATCGGCAGCCTCGCCTGGTTGTTGCTCGCCCTGCCCGCGTTCGGCGCGGCGGTGCTGCTGCTCGGCGGCAGGCGCACCGACAAGTGGGGGCACCTGCTCGGGACCGCGACGGTCGTCGCGGCGTTCGCGTACGGCCTGGCGCTGTTCTTCGACACGATCGGCCGTGACGGCGACCGCACCACCGAACTGCACCTGTTCGACTGGATCCCGGTCAACGCGCTGAACGTCGAGTTCGCGTTGCGCCTCGACCCGCTGTCGCTGACCTTCGTCCTGCTGATCACCGGTGTCGGCTCGCTCATCCACGTCTACTCGATCGGCTACATGGCGCACGAGGCGGGCAGGCGGAAGTTCTTCGCCTACCTGAACCTGTTCGTCGCCGCCATGCTGCTGCTGGTGCTGGGCAACGGTTTCGTGACCCTGTACTTCGGCTGGGAGGGCGTGGGTCTCGCGTCCTACCTGCTGATCGGCTGGTACCAGTACAAGCCGGAAGCCGCGTCCGCCGCGAAGAAGGCGTTCCTGATGAACCGGGTCGGCGACGTCGGCCTGGCGATCGCCATCTTCATCCTGTTCAAGGAACTGGGCACCACCCAGTACGCGGACGTGTTCGCCCGCGTCGGCGAGCTGTCGGCGGGCGAGGTCACCGCGGTGACGCTGCTGCTCCTGCTCGGCGCGTGCGGCAAGTCCGGCCAGTTCCCGCTCCAGGCGTGGCTCCCGGACGCCATGGCGGGCCCGACCCCGGTGTCCGCCCTGATCCACGCGGCCACCATGGTCACCGCCGGCGTCTACCTGATCGCCCGCGCCAACCCGCTCTACAACGCGTCGGCCGACGGCCGCCTGGTCGTCATGTGCATCGGCGCGTTCACGCTGATCATCGGGTGCATCATCGGTTGCGCGTACGACGACTTCAAGAAGGTCCTCGCGTACTCGACGGTCTCCCAGATCGGCTACATGATCCTGGCCGTCGGCCTCGGCCCGGTCGGCTACGCGCTGGGCATCATGCACCTGCTCACGCACGGCTTCTTCAAGGCCGGGCTGTTCCTCGGCGCCGGTTCGGTCATGCACGGCATGAACGACGAGGGCGACATCCGCCGCATGGGCGGCCTGTGGCGCAAGATGCCCATCACGTTCGCCACGTGGGCGTTGGGCTACCTGGCGCTGATCGGCTTCCCGTTCCTGTCCGGCTACTTCTCCAAGGACGCCATCATCGCGGCGGCGTTCAGCGAGCCGGGCTGGCGCGGCTGGGTGTTCGGCGGCGCGGCGGCGCTGGGCGCGGCCATCACCGCCTTCTACATGACCCGCCTGCTGCTGCTGGTGTTCCTCGGCAAGGCACGCTGGACGGACCTGAAGTCCGCCGACGGCCGCGCCTACCACCCGCACGAGTCCGGTCCCACCATGACGATCCCGATGATCGTGCTGGCGATCGGCTCGGTCGGCGCGGGCGCGTTCCTGTCCTCCGGCGACAACCTGGCGGGCTGGCTCGCGCCGTCGCTGGGCGAACTCCAGGAGCAGCACGGCGTGCTGGGCCACACGGCGGTCAACTTCCTCGTGCTCGGCCTGTCCGCGCTGGGCGTGCTGGTGGCGTGGCTGCTGTTCGGCCGCAAGCCGCAGCCGGTGGCGCGGCCCGAGCGGGTCTCGTTCCCGGTCCGCGCCGCGCGTGCCGACCTGTACGGCAACGCGTTGAACGAGGCGTTGTTCGCGCGGCCGGGCACCTGGCTCACCCGCGCGCTGGTGTTCGTGGACAACAGGGGTGTGGACGGCCTGGTGAACGGGTCCGCCGCGCTGCTCGGCGGTAGCTCGGGCCGCCTGCGCCGCCTCCAGACCGGGTTCGTGCGCTCCTACGCGCTGTCCATGCTCCTGGGTGCGATCTTCGTCCTGGGCGCGCTGCTGATGGTGAGGTTCTCGTGAGCTGGACGCTGATCGCGCTGCTCCTGCTGCCCCTCGCGGGCGGCGTGGTGGTGGCCTTCCTGCGGCGCGACGACCGGATCGCGAAGGCGGTCGCCCTGGTCTTCGCGCTGGCCGAACTGGTGCTCGCGGTGCTGGCGTGGGTCGCCTACGACCCGTCGTCGGACGCGCGGCTCCAGCTGACCAGCTCGGTGGACTGGATCCCGGCGTTCGGCGTCCGCCTGTCGTTCGGCGTCGACGGCATCGCGCTGGTGATGATCGCGCTGATCGCGTTCCTGGTGCCGGTCGTCATCGGCGGCTCGTGGGCGGACAAGCTGCCCGAGGGCCGCAGCGCGGGCGGGTTCTTCGCGCTGCTGCTGGTCATGCAGACCGGCATGGTCGGCGTGTTCGCCGCGACCGACGTGTTCCTCTTCTACGTGTTCTTCGAGGCGGTCCTCATCCCGATGTACTTCCTGATCGGCCGCTTCGGCGGACCGAACCGGCAGTACGCGGCGATGAAGTTCTTCCTCTACTCGCTGCTCGGCGGCCTGGTGATGCTGGCGTCGGTGATCGGCGTGTACGTGGCGGCGGCGGACAAGCTCGGCACCGGCACGTTCGACTGGGCGACGCTGGTCACGGTCACCCGCGAGCTGCCGCTGTCCACGCAGATCTGGCTGTTCCTCGGGTTCTTCGTCGCGTTCGCGATCAAGGCGCCGCTGGTGCCGCTGCACACGTGGCTGCCCGACGCGGGCGCCGAGGCGCCGGTCGGCGCGGGCGTGCTGCTGGTCGGCATCCTGGACAAGATCGGCACCTTCGGCTTCCTGCGCTACTGCCTGCCGCTGTTCCCGCTGGCCAGCCAGGAACTGGCGCCGCTGGTGCTGGTGCTCGCCGTCGCGGGCATCCTGTACGGCTCGCTGCTCGCGGTCGGCCAGTCCGACCTCAAGCGGTTCGTCGCCTACACCTCGATCGCCCACTTCGGCTTCATCGCGTTGGGCATCTTCGCGTTCAGCTCGCAGGCGGGCACGGGCGCGGTGCTGTACATGGTCAACCACGGCATCTCCACCGGAATGCTGTTCCTGGTCGTCGGGATGGTGATGGCCCGCGGCGGGTCGCGCCTGATCGAGGACTACGGCGGCATGGCGAAGCTGACACCGGTGCTGGGCGGCCTGTTCTTCGTGGCCGGCCTGTCGTCGCTGGCGCTGCCGGGCACCAACTCGTTCGTCAGCGAGTTCCTGGTGCTGGTCGGGTCCTACCCGAACGAACCCGTCTACACGATCCTGGCCGCGGTCGGCATGGTGCTCGCCGCCCTGTACGTCCTGTGGCTGTACCAGCGGATCTTCCAGGGCCCGGTGCGCGGCACGGCGCTGGTCGGCGCGACCGGCGGCCCCGGTGCGGCGGTCGACCCGGAGCGCGCGGCCGTGCCGGACCTCGGCAAGCGGGAACTGGCGGTGCTCGCGCCGCTGGTGGCGTTGATCCTGGTGCTCGGGTTCTACCCGAAGCCGGTGTTGGACGTGATCACCCCGTCCGTCGGGGCGACGCTCAGCGAGGTCGGGGTCGCCGACCCGGTCGCGCAGGAAGGCAAGTGACGTGGAGACGTTCCTCGCTCAAGCCCAGCGGCTCCAGGCGCCGGAGATCGACTACCTCGCGGTGGCGCCGATCCTCGTCGTGCTCGGCGCGGCGTGCCTCAGCGTGCTGGTGGAGGCGTTCCTGCCGAAACCGCAGCGGTGGTCCAGCCAGGTCGTGCTGACCCTGCTGGCGCTCGCCGCGGCCGGTGGCGCGCTCGCCTGGTACGGCGGCGCGGAGGACACGCCCGCCCAGGGCAAGGTGACCCTCGCGGGCGCCGTCGCCGTCGACCAGCCGGTGATCTTCCTGTGGGGCACGCTGCTGCTGCTCGGGTTCGGCGCGGTGCTGCTGATCGCGGACCGCTCCGTGGAGCCCGGCGGCGCGTTCGTCGCGGACGCGGCCGTGCGGCCCGGCACCGTCCAGGACCGCGCCCAGGCGGGCCGGTTCGGGATGCAGACCGAGGTGTTCCCGCTGACGTTGTTCGCGCTCGGCGGCATGATGGTGTTCGTCGCGGCGAACGACCTGCTGACGATGTTCATCGCGCTGGAAGTGCTGTCGCTGCCGCTGTACCTGATGTGCGGCCTGGCCCGCCGTCGCCGCCTGCTGTCGCAGGAGGCCGCGGTGAAATACTTCCTGCTGGGCGCGTTCGCCTCGGCGTTCTTCCTCTACGGCGTGGCCCTGCTCTACGGCTACGCGGGCTCGGTGAAGCTGGCCGACATCGCCACCGCCACGGCGGGCACCGACCGGTCCGACACGCTGCTGTACGCGGGCTTCGGCCTGCTGGTGGTGGGCCTGCTGTTCAAGGCGTCCGTCGGTCCGTTCCACGCGTGGACCCCCGACGTGTACCAGGGCGCGCCGACGCCGGTCACGGCGTTCATGGCGGCGTGCACGAAGGTCGCGGCGTTCGGCGGCATCCTGCGGGTGCTGTTCGTGGCGTTCGAGAAGTCGAGCTGGGAGTGGAACGGCGTCCTGTGGGGCGTGGCGATCGTGTCGATGGTCATCGGCGCGGTGCTCGGCCTCACCCAGACCGACGTGAAGCGGATGATCGCCTACTCGTCGGTGGCGCACGCGGGCTTCCTGCTGATCGGCTCGATCACGCTGACCAGCGACGGCCTGTCCGGCACGATGTTCTACCTGATGGCCTACGGCTTCACGACGATCGCCGCGTTCGGCGTGGTGTCGCTGGTCCGCAACTCGGACGGCGAGGCCACCCACCTGTCCCAGTGGGCGGGGCTGGCGAAGCGGTCGCCGATCACCGCCGCGGTGTTCACGTTCCTGCTGCTCGCCCTCGCGGGCATCCCGCTGACCAGCGGGTTCATCGGCAAGTTCGTGGTGTTCGCGGCGGCGTTGAAGAGCGGCATGGCGCCGCTGGTGGTGATCGCCCTCATCGCGTCGGCCGTGGCGGCGTTCTTCTACCTGCGGGTCATCGTGCTGATGTACTTCAGCGAGCCGGCGGCGGACGGCCCGACGGTGAGCGTGCCCGGCGCGTTCACCACCGTGGCCATCACGATGGGTGCGGCGATCACGCTGGTGCTGGGCCTGTGGCCGGCTTTCGCCCTCGATTGGGCGGGTGCCGGCGGGTTCGTGTTCTAGCGGTACGTAGGCTTCCAGCCGTGACCAGTAGCGAGCAGGCGGGGACGGGGTTCCGGTTTGCGGACCCCGTGCTCGCGGAGGTGGTGCAGGCCGGGATGGCCGAGGTGGAGGAGCTGCTGCACAAAGTCGTGCAGAGCGAGTTCCACCCGGTGATGGAGACGTCGCTGCACCTGGTGGACGCGGGCGGCAAGCGGATCCGGCCGCTGTTCACCATCCTGTCCGCCCAGTTGGGTACCACCTGGGACCGGGACAGCGTCATCAAGGCGGCGGCGGTGGTGGAGCTGACGCACCTGGCGACGCTGTACCACGACGACGTGATGGACGAGGCGACCATGCGCCGCGGCGCGGAGTCGGCCAACGCCAAGTGGGACAACAGCATCGCCATCCTCACCGGCGACTACCTGTTCGCGCACGCCTCGGCGCTGGTCGCCGACCTGGGCACGCGGGCCGCGCGGATCATCGCCGAGACGTTCTCCGAGCTGGTCACCGGCCAGATGCGGGAGACCATGGGCCCGCGTGCCGGTGAGGACCCGATCACGCACTACCTGACCACCATCGCGGAGAAGACGGGTTCCCTGATCGCCACCGCCGCCCGGTTCGGCGCGATGTTCTCCGACGTCACGCCCGCGCAGGTCGAGGCGTTGCGCTCGTACGGCGACGTGATCGGCGCGGCGTTCCAGATCTCCGACGACGTCATCGACATCGCGAGCCCGTCGTCCGAGTCGGGCAAGACGCCCGGCACGGACCTGCGGGAGGGCGTGCAGACGCTGCCCATGCTGTACGCGTTGGCCGACGAGCCGGACTCGCGCCTGGCGAGCCTGCTGTCCCGGCCGCTCACCGACGACGCCGAGGTGGTGGAGGCGTTGACGTTGCTGCGCGCCTCGTCCGGTCTGGAGCGGGCGCGGCGGACGTTGGACGACTACGCGGCGCGGGCGCGGGCCACGCTGGCGGAGCTGCCCGCCGGCCCGGCGCGGGACGCGTTGGAGTCGGTCAGCGACTACGTGGTGACCCGCACCCGCTGACCCGCGGTCACTCGACCGGCGCGAGGAGCCGCTGCTGCTTGCGCCGAGCCCGCACCGCGTCCGCGGTGAACACCGCCAGCGCCACCCACACCAGCGCGAACCCGAACCAGCGGGACGGCGGCATGGGTTCGTGCTTGACGAACACGCCCCACGCGAACTGGAGGACCGGCGCGAGGTACTGGAGCATCCCCATCGTGATCAGGGGGACGCGCCGGGCGCCCGCGCCGAACATCATCAGCGGCACGGCCGTCACCACGCCCGACGACACCAGGAGCAGGGCGTGCCCGACGCCCTGGTCGTGGAAGGTGCCCGCCGGGCCGAGCCAGAGCAGGTAGCCGACGGCGATCGGGGCGAGCACGACGCTCTCCGCGGTGAGGCTCGCCGTGGCGTCCAGCGGCACCGTCTTCTTGAGCAGGCCGTAGAGGCCGAACGAGCAGGCCAGCGCGAGCGAGATCCACGGCAGCCTGCCGTAGTCGACGGCCAGCACCACCACCGCGGCCAGGGCGACGCCGATCGCCGCGTACTGCGGGCCGCGCAGCCGTTCCCGCAGCACCAGCACCCCGAGCAGCACGCTCACCAGCGGGTTGATGAAGTAGCCGAGCGCCGCCTCCACCACGTGACCGGTGTTGACGGAGTGGATGTAGACGCCCCAGTTCACGGCGATCAACGCGGACGCGGCGGTCACCATCAGCCAGCCGCGGCGGGACAGCGAGCGCAGGCCCGCCCACCGGCCGAGCAGTGCCGTCAGGCCGAGCATGAACACCAGCGACCAGGCGATCCGGTGGGCGAGGATCTCCACCGACCCGGCGGGGGCGAGCAGTGGCCAGTAGGCGGGGACGATGCCCCAGAGGAAGTACGCGCCTATCCCGAAGGCGATGCCCCGATTGGTGTCCTGTGTTTCCGCCGAGACGGCGGCCGGTGCGGTCAACGGCGGCACGAGAACCACTCTACGCTGCCGTTTTCCCTGGTCAGTTGCTCCGGCCGGCCTAGTGCCGCACCATGGGAGCAAGTCCGGGCGGTCGCACGCGCCGGGGCGTCCGGTCAGGGTACTTTGGCACGGCTTCCACTACCGGGTGAAGATCTGGCAGCGGAGCGTGTCGGGGTGTGACAGGACTGTGCAGTGGGAGGGTCTCCCGTGGGTTCGCTGTTCGGACAGGTCTGGTTGTGGAGCCTGCTGTCGTTCGTGGCAGGCGTCGCGCTGACCTGGCTGGTCCTGGTCCGGCCCGCGAAGAAGGAGATCGCGGAGCTGGAGGAGCGCCTGCTCACGGCGCCGCACCCGCAGGCGCCGCCCGTCGACCGGCAGGCCGAGCGCCGTGACCCGGTGGACGACCTGCTGGACGAGGAGCCGCGTGCCGCGGAGCCGTCGGTCGACCCGGTGGCCGGTCCGGCTCCGGTGGACGAGGCGGACGACCGGCCGCGCAGCCTGTTCGAGCGGCTGAGCCCGGAGGCGCCCGCCGCGGAGACCCGCCTGCTGCCGGCGGCGGAGGCGGTCGCGCCGGTCGCCGAGGTCGCCGCACCGCCCGAGGTCGAGGCGTTCCGCCCGCGCGAGCCGTGGCAGGCGTCCGTGCCCGAGGTGTACGGCGAGGACGGCGACCTGGCCGAAGGGCGTGAGGGTGAGGACGAGCCGGAGCGCCCGGCCGAGGCCACCACGTTCATCCCGGCGACCGCGCTGGCCGAGGCCATCGCCGAGGTCGACGGGCAGCGGTGGCCCGACCACGACCTGACCGGCGAGTACCCCGCGATCCGCGCCGAACTGCCCAACCCGTCCGCGCCGAGGACGGAGTTCATCTCGCCGGTCGGCACGGTTCTCCTGCCCGAGGAGATCGAAGCGGCCCACGACCTGCCGGTCACGACACCCCCGGCCCACGCCCGCCACGAGGAGCCGGCCGACCCGCCGCAGCCGCTCGCGGGCTTCACCCCGCCCCCGGCGACCCCGCGCCACCGCGAAACCCCGCGCCATGCCGAGGTGCCCACCGAAACCCGCCCCGCCGACCCCGCGCCGGCGGAGCCTGCCGACCACGACACCCCGCCCCAGCCAGGGCCGGCGGGCCTCGACTCGACCCGCCCGGCCTTCACCGACCCCGAGCGTGCCCACCCCGAGCCTGCCCACCCCGAGCGTGCCCACCCCGAGCCGACCGGCCCGGAGCCCGCCCGGCAGGAGGCTGCCGTCCCGGAGCCCGTCCACCCGGAGGCGGCCGACCCGCGGCCGGGCTGGTCGGAGACGGCCGGCCAGGGGTTCGACCCGTTCGCCGGCGGCGCGGAGCCGCCGCGTCACGCGCAGTCCCACCCGGAGCCCGGCCCGTCGCTGTTCGGCGGCCACGTGGAGCCGGCGCGTCACGAGCCCGCACCGCTGGGGCTCGGCGCGGGTGAGCACGCGCGGCGCGATGAGACCGCCCGTGCCGAGTTCGACCCCACGCCCGGCGAGCCGACCCCCGACCCGACTCCCGGCGAGTCGGCACACGCCCGGCCCGAGTCGCCCGCGCGGCCCGTGGACGCCCGGCCCGAGTCGCACATCCGGCCCGAACCCGCGCCCGCCCGCCCCGAACCCGTGGACGCCCGGCCCGAGCCCCTGGCCCGGCCCGAGACCCACGCCCAGCCCGAGGTCCCGGTCCGCCCGGCCGGTCTGCCCTCGCGGGGCGAGCACCGGCCCGAGCCGGAGCGCGGCGCGTTCGTCCCGTTCGGCGAGCCGGTGGACGCCGACTCCGCCGACTTCGACCCGTTCGGCGAGCCGGTCCGCGAGGAGCAGGACGAGCCGCCCGCCGAGCGCCGCACGCCGACCCGGGCCGAGCGCAGGCGTCGGGACGAGCCGCGCTCCCGCGAGGAACGTGCCGCCGCCCTGCCCGAGCGCGCGCCGATCCGGCCCGACCCGGCCTCCTACGGCGTGCCGCCGGAGAAGTCGGACAAGCCCCGGTCGTTGTTCGAGCCGGTGCTGACCCCCGAGGACGTCGACGACGAGCCGCCCGCGCCGCCGAAGCCCGCGTCGCCGGGCAGCGACCAGCCGTTCGTCCCGACGCTGGCCCCGGAGCTGCTGGCGTCCTCGGGCGGCGGCCTGCCGCAGCGGCCGACCCGGCCCGCGAACGGCAACCGCACGCCACCGCCGCCCCAGCCCGCGCCGCAGCCGATCGCACCGCCGCCCGGCCGCCCGGTCCGACCCCGGCCGGTCGGCTTCAGCCCCAGCACGGGTGGTCGCCCGGCGCAGGGCACGACGCGTTACCAGCAGCCGGAGGGCTTCAACCCACGGTCGCCGTTCGGGCCGGGCTCGGTGCTGCCCAAGTCCGACGGCATGGCGCCCGCGCCGGACTTCCAGGTGAAGGCCACCCTCACCGGCCGCCGCTACTACACCGACGACTCGGCGAACTTCCAGCAGACCCGCGCGGACGTCTGGTTCCGCACCGTCTCCGACGCCGAGAAGGCCGGCTTCCGAGCCGCGCCCTGACACGCGAAAGGGCCCCTGCCGCGGCAGGGGCCCTTCTCGGAGCGCGGGTCAGGCGACGGTCCAGGTGTCCTTGCCGCGCAGCAGCGCCGCGAGGTCGGGCGCCTTGGCCTCCTTGGCCGCGTCGACCTGGGCGCGGGCCGCGTCGTCGTACGTGGTGCGCGCGGTGTTGCGGAACACGCCGGTGACGGTGTGCCGGAGGTCCTGCGTCGACAGGCGGGACAGGGCGAACGCGAGGTTCAGGTCCGCCGCGTCGTGCACCACGATGTCCTCGGGCGCGACGTCCGCCGTCCTCGCCACGGCCAGCCCGAACCCGTCCCGCACGACGGCGTGCTCGCCGCCGCCGAACGTGATGGGCTGCCCGTGGACCACGTTGATGATCCGCTGCGCGGCCTCGTCGGCGTCCTTCAGCACGTCGAACGCGCCGTCGTTGAAGATCGGGCAGTTCTGGTAGATCTCCACCAGCGCGGAGCCCCGGTGCTCGGCGGCCTGCCGCAGCACCTCGGTGAGCCCCGCCCGGTCGGAGTCGACGGCCCGGCCGACGAACGACGCCTCCGCGCCCAGCGCCAGCGACACCGGGTTGAACGGGTGGTCGAGCGAGCCGAGCGGCGTCGACTTGGTGATCTTGCCCTCTTCGGAGGTGGGCGAGTATTGACCCTTGGTCAGGCCGTAGATCCGGTTGTTGAACAGCAGGATCTTGAGGTTCACGTTGCGCCGCAACGTGTGGATCAGGTGGTTGCCGCCGATGGACAGCGCGTCGCCGTCACCGGTGACCACCCACACCGACAGGTCCGGCCGCGCGACGGCGAGGCCGGTGGCGATGGCCGGGGCGCGCCCGTGGATCGAGTGCATCCCGTAGGTGTTCATGTAGTACGGGAACCGCGAAGAGC
Source organism: Saccharothrix obliqua (assembly GCF_019375475.1). GTDB lineage: Bacteria > Actinomycetota > Actinomycetes > Mycobacteriales > Pseudonocardiaceae > Actinosynnema > Actinosynnema obliqua. The sequence continues at coordinate 375,560 of NZ_JAHXGQ010000001.1, forward strand.
ATCCGATCCCCGAGATGAACACGATGTTCTCGCGCTTGAGCCCGAGCGTGGGCAGGAACGACTGCACGGCGTTGAGCACGACGTAGTCACCGCAGCCGGGGCACCAGCGGACCTCCTGGTCCGACTTGTAGTCCTTGGCCTTCTGCGGCTCGTCGGTCACGGGCACACCGGCCAGGCCCCCCAGGCCCGGCAGACCCAAATCTGTGGCCGTCACGCGGACACTCCCTTGATCACTTCGGCGAGCACGTCCTGGAGTTCCTCCGCCTTGAACGGGAGGCCCTGCACCTTGGTGTAACTGATGGCGTCCACCAGGTATTTCGCTCGCAACAACAAGGCCAGCTGGCCGAGGTTCATCTCCGGCACGACGACCCGCTCGTACCGGGACAGCACCTCGCCGAGGTTCTTCGGGAACGGGTTGAGGTGGCGCAGGTGCGCGTGCGCCACGGGCAGGCCCAGCTTCCGCACGCGGCGTGCGGCGGCGCCGATCGGGCCGTAGGAGGAGCCCCAGCCGACGACCAGCACCTTCGCCGCGCCGGACGGGTCGTCCACCTCGACGTCCGGCACCTCGATGCCGTCCACCTTGCGCTGCCGCAGCCGGACCATGTGGTCGTGGTTGGCCGGGTCGTAGGAGATGTTGCCGCTGCCGTCGGCCTTCTCCAAGCCGCCGATGCGGTGCTGCAAACCGGCCGTGCCGGGCACCGCCCACGGCCGGGCCAGCGTTTCGGGATCCCGAAGGTACGGCCAGAACGCGCCGTCCGGGCCGTTGGGCTCGGTGGCGAACTCGACCGACAGGTCCGGCAGCTCCGCGACGTCCGGGATGAGCCACGGCTCGGAGCCGTTGGCGATCGCGCCGTCGGACAGCAGCAGCACGGGCGTCCGGTACTTCACCGCGATCCGCACGGCGTCCAGGGCGGCGTCGAAGCAGTCCGCGGGTGACTGCGGCGCGATCACCGGCACCGGCGACTCGCCGTTGCGGCCGAACATCGCCTGGAGCAGGTCGGCCTGCTCGGTCTTGGTGGGCAGACCGGTGGACGGGCCGCCGCGTTGCACGTCGATCACGACCAGCGGCAGCTCGGTCATCACCGCGAGGCCGATGGTCTCCGACTTGAGCGCGATGCCCGGACCGGACGTCGACGTCACGCCGAGCGCGCCGCCGTAGGACGCGCCGAGCGCCGCGCCGATGCCCGCGATCTCGTCCTCGGCCTGCAACGTGGTGATGCCGAAGTTCTTGTGCTTGGACAGCTCGTGCAGGATGTCCGAGGCCGGGGTGATCGGGTACGTGCCGAGCACGACCGGCAGCCCCGCCCGCTGCCCGGCGGCGACGATGCCGTACGCCAGCGCCGTGTTGCCGGTGATCTGGCGGTAGGTGCCCAGGTTGAGCTTGGCGGGCGCGACCTCGTAGGTGACGGCGAACGACTCGGTGGTCTCGCCGTAGTTCCAGCCCGCCCGGAACGCCAGCACGTTCGCCTCGGCGATGTCGGGCTTCTTCGCGAACTTCTCCCGCAGGAACCGCTCCGTGCCCTCGGTGGGCCGGTGGTACATCCACGACAGCAGCCCCAGGGCGAACATGTTCTTCGCCCGCTCGGCGTCCTTCTTGCCGAGGCCGGTGTTCTCCAGCGCGCCGATGGTCAGGGTGGCCATGGCCACCTTGTGCACCTGGTACGCCTCCAGCGAGGCGTCATCCAGCGGGTTGGCGTCGTAGCCGACCTTGACCAGGTTGCGCTTGGTGAACTCGTCGGTGTTGACGATCAGCATCCCGCCCTTGGGCAGGTCGCCGATGTTCGCCTTGAGCGCGGCCGGGTTCATCGCCACCAGGACGTCCGGCCGGTCGCCGGGGGTGAGGATGTCGTAGTCCGCGAAGTGCAGCTGGAAGCTGGAGACACCGGGCAGCGTGCCCTGCGGCGCCCGGATCTCGGCCGGGAAGTTCGGCAGGGTCGCGAGGTCGTTGCCGAACGCGGCGGCCTCTGAGGTGAAGCGGTCGCCGGTGAGCTGCATCCCGTCACCGGAGTCGCCGGCGAACCGGATCACCACCCGGTCGAGCTTGCGGACCTCGGAGCCGCCGTTCCGGCCACCTGGCGCGGCGCCATTACCAACGTCGGTAGTCATGTCCTACGCCGATCCCTCTCTTCACGCCCGCCTGAGGGCAAGTCGCCCCTCCCCTCCGCGAGGGTAGTCGTGCCCACCCGTGGGCAGGTTCTTCTCGTACCACTCTTCGGGACGCTTCGTTCCACCTGGTGTGACGAACGGCAACCAGCCGGTAATCGGGTGTACCCCGGAGTAGCGGTTACTCGGAGTCGCGGCCCGTCCGGGTCACCGGCGACCGCTGATCCGGGCCTTCATCGCGGCCAGCTTCGCCGCGAACTCCGGCGTTTCGATCGACGCCACCTGGGGCGTGATCTCCAGGTCCACGGCGTCGGCGTGCGCGTCCGTCACGGCCGTGCGGCGCATGGTGGCCTTGATGGTGCGCACGAGGTCGCGTGGCGCTTCGGCCGCGGCACGCGCGAACTCGACGGCCGAGGCCACCAGCTCGTCGTGGCCGCCGTCCACCCGCTCCCACGCGACGCCGTGCCGCACCGCCGCGTCCGCGTCCAGGACCTGCCCGAACAACGTCATCGCGGTCGCCGCCTGGGGACCGGCGAGCCGGTGCAGCAACCACGTCATCCCGCCGCCGGGGTGGATGCCGAGCTGGAGGAACCGCGCGTCGAAGCGCGCCTTCGGCCCGACCAGCCGCACGTCGCACGCCAGCGCCAGGTTCAGGCCCGCGCCCACCGCCGCGCCGCCGACCGCCGCGACGGTCGGCAACGAGCAGTCGGCGACCGCGAGGAAACCCGCGTAGATCCGGCGCAGCCCCTCCTCGCGGGCCTCGCCCAGCGCGGTCAGGTCCGCGCCCGCGCAGAACGCGGGAGGCGTGCCGGTGACCACCACGGCGTTGACGCCCGTGTCCTGCTCACAGGCCCGTACGGCGGCCACCAACTCGTCGGACAGGTCGAGCGTCAGCGCGTTGCGGCGCTCGGGGTCGTGCACGGTGATCACGGCGACGCGGTCGGAACGCTCCAGCAGCACCTCGGGCATGAGGCGACTCTAGGGTCACGGGGCCGGTGGGCGGTCGAGCAGCCGTGAGAGCACCACGGTGGACACGGTCCGGTCGATGATCTCCACCGCCCGCAACCGCTCCAGGGCGGTCTCCAGGTGGTGGATGTTGGCGGCTCGCAGGTGCACTATCGCGTCGGCCGCGCCGGACACCGTGTAGGCGGCCATGACCTCCGCCATCGGTTCCAGGCGCGACTGGATGTCGTGCGGCGCGACGTTGCCGCGGCAGTGCACCTCGACGAACGCCTCGGTGCCCCACCCCAGCTGCTCCGGGTCCACGACGGCGGTGAAGCCCCGCAGCACGCCGGTGTCCAGCAGTTTGTCCACGCGGCGCTTCACCGCCGGCGCGGACAGGCCCACCTCCTTGCCGATGTCGGCGTAACTGGAGCGGGCGTTGGCCATCAGGCACGAAATGATCCGCTGGTCAATCGAGTCCACACGCAACATTCTGCACCAACAAACGCAATACTGCGGCGTTGTTCGCTGGTCTGACCCTTATTTACCCTTCGATCCATGACCTCGGTTTCCCTCCTCGGCCCCGGCGACGAGCCGATCGTGCTGGGCGACACCGCGCCCGTCGCGCCCGTGCGCGTGCCGACCACCCGCCGGTACCTCATGTGCCCGCCGGAGCACTTCACGGTCGAGTATTCGATCAACCCGTGGATGGACCCGACCCAGCCGATCGACACCGGGCTGGCGGTCGAGCAGTGGACGGCGCTCAAGGAGACCTACGAGCGCCTGGGCCACCGCGTGGACGTGATCGAGCCGGTGCCCGGCCTGCCCGACATGGTCTTCGCGGCCAACTCCGGCACGGTCGTCGACGGCCGCGTCCTGGGCGCCCGCTTCCGCGCCGAGCAACGCGTGCCGGAAGCCGACCACTTCCGCCGGTGGTTCCTCGCCAACGGCTACGGCGAGGTCGTGATGCCGGAGCGCACGAACGAGGCCGAGGGCGACTTCACGTGGACCGGGAAGCACCTGCTGGCCGGCACGGGCTTCCGCACCGACCCGGCGGCGCACGCGGAGGCGCAGGAGGTGCTGGGCGTGCCGGTGGTGTCGCTGCGCCTGGTCGACCCGCGTTACTACCACCTGGACGTGGCGTTGTTCGTGCTGGCGGACGACCTGGTCGCGTACTACCCCGACGCCTTCTCGCCGGGTTCCCGCCGGGTGCTCGCCCGGCTGTACCCGGACGCCGTCGTGGCGACCGCGGCCGACGCCGCCTGCCTGGGCCTCAACGCGGTGTCCGACGGGCGGCACGTGGTGTTGCCGGTGGAGGCGGTGCACCTCGCGGAGGCGGTCGCGGACCGCGGCTTCGAGCCGGTCTTCGTGGACATCTCGGAACTCCGCAAGTCCGGCGGCGGGCCGAAGTGCTGCACGTTGGAGATCAGGGACTGACCCGGCCGCGCGCATAGCAGGTTCCGCCGTGATCGACCGGCACTTCACCCGTAGGGCTGATCGGGCTGGCGGGTCGGGGTGGGTCAGTGCTCCGATCGACGGCACTCGCTGTCGGCCAAGGTAGGGAGCGCGCCATGAACGACCTCGACGACCGGCGGACGCCGGTGCAGCCGCGACCGGACGAACGGGTGGAGCGGGACCGGGGGCCCGAGCGGCTCACCGGGTTGGAGTGGCTGGTGCGCCAGGCGCAGCGGCAGCGCGGGCGGTAGGTCGGTGGCGGGCCGGGGCGTGCCGCGCCCCGGCCCCCGGCGGGTCAGTCGGCGACCTCGCGCTGGAACGCCGACCACAGCAGGTTCAGGGGGTGGTCGGCGGGGAACCTGGCCCGCTCGTCCTTGCGCGCGAACACGCCGACGAGGCGTTCCAGCACGGGCTTGCGGTCGTTCTCCAGCTCCACCACGCGCAGCCCGGAACCCTCGCGCAGCTCGTTGTTGGCGGCCACCACGCCGAGGCCCGAGGTGACGATCATGCAGCCCTCGACCAGGCCGGACCGCAGCAGCGACATCCCGTACTGGATCTCGTCGATCTCCGCCGCGATGTCCAGCTCGTTGCGGTAGTCCGGGCCGAACCAGCCGCGCAGGAACTCGGCGATGAGACCGTCACCGGGCACGACCAGCGGCAGCTTCGGCAGCTCCCCGGTGCCGACCCGCGCGCCCAGCCGGTGCTCCGGCAGGTTGGTGAGCAGTGCCAGCCCACCGCGCCGCCACTCGATGACGTCGAACTCGTCGAAGTCGGACCCTCCGCCCGCGGGCGTCACCACCGAGCCGCAGACGATGTCGACCTCCTTGCTCTCCAGCTTCCGCCAGATGTCCTTGGTGCGGATGTGGACGACCTTCAGCTCCACGTCCCGCTGCCGGAAGTCGTCGGCCACGTGGTGCCACGCCTTCGCCAGCGAGTCGAGCATGAACCGGGTGGTGCCGACGGTGAGCGTCGTGCCGAGTCGCCGCCGGCACTCGTGAATGGAATCCAGCCAGTCGCCGAGGGTCTCCTTCGCCAATTCCACCAACGCCTCGCCGGTGGGTGTGATGAGCACGTCCTTTCCGCGCCCCTGCTTGACGACGAGCGGTTCTCCGCACAACTGCTTGAAGTTGCGGTTGAGCGTGTCGAGCTGCTTCTGCACACTGGACTGCTCACGGCCGAGGGCGCGGGCCGCACGCAGGGCGGACCTCGTCTCGTGCACCGTGATGAGGGTCCTGAGCTGGTCGAACGTGGTGTCCAGCAGCAGGGGAGAGGTGTGCAGGAGTCTGCTGAGCTGGTTGCCCGCGGGGAGCAGCAACCGGGGCGGCGTGGACATCGGGGCCTCTCGGGGGTCGGGGCTTGGTGTTCTACCGATTAGTTGTACTGAACCTGACCGCAGTTCGTCCGGAAATTATCCGAAGATCTTGACCGATATCCCTGGACAGCTATGTGCGTTCCGGTGGAGACTTCTGCCGCAACCAGGTGCGAGTTCACGTGGGAGCAATCCGGGGGGGAGTATTGGGGGGTTGGGGGCCCGCCGGGCGAGAGCCTGGCGGGCCCCCACGTATTAACCTGACCCGATGTGACGGTTTCCACCCTGGACTGGGGCACCGCGTACCGGGTCACCGTGCTGGACCTGGGGCTCGCGTGCTGCGGTGTCGAAGTCATGGCCGCGCTCGAAGGCGATCGGCCGCACGACCTGGCCGCCTTGGGGGTCGAGGTGTCGCACGAGGCGGGCGAGGCCCATGTGCTGATCATCTCCGGCACGGTCACCGATGCCATGTTGCCCGCCGTGATCGCCACGTACCAGGAGATGCCGGAACCGCGTTACGTGCTGTCCGTCGGCGCGTGCAGCAACACCGGCGGCCCGTACTGGGACTCCTACAGCGTCACCAAGGGCATCGACCAGGCGCTACCCGTGCACGTCGCCGTGCCGGGCTGCCCACCACGCCCCGAGGCCGTGCTCGAAGGTCTCGCCGCGCTCCACCGGCTCGTGTCGTGACCGCCGCCTCCGCCGACCTCGCCGCGCTGGTGCCCGGCGCGCGGGTCACGACGGCGTTCGGGCAGTCCACCGCGCACGTGCCGTCGGACGGCTGGCTCGCCGCCGCACGCCACGCCCGCGACGTCCTCGGGTGCGTGGCGTTCGACTGGCTCGGCGTCGAGGACGCGGGCCGGCCCGGCGCGTCCGGCACGCGGCACGCCGTGCTCCTGCACGTCGTCCAGCCGGACACGAAGCTCGGCCTGCTGCTGCGCACGGAGGTGGGCGGGGAGCCGCTGCCCAGCGTGGCCGGGCTGTGGGCGGGCGCGGCGTGGCACGAGCGGGAGGCGGTGGAGATGTTCGGCATCGCCCTGGACGTGCCCGCGCCCCACCTGCTGCTGCCCGACTCGTTCGCGGGCCACCCGCTGCGCAAGGACTTCGTGCTGGCCTCCCGCGTCGTGCGGCCGTGGCCCGGTCGGCTGGAACCCGGCGAGGACGGCACGTCCGCGCCCAGCCGCCGCCGCACCGCGCCGCCCGGCGTGCCCGACCCCTCCTGGGGACCCCGACGTGAAGGTGAGAACGGTGCCTGACCTGCCGCCGCGCACGCGTGGCGTGATCGCGTTGCTGGAAGCGAACTGCACGGTGTGCATGATTTGCGCGCGTGAGTGCCCGGACTGGTGCATCCACATCGACTCGCACACCGAGACCGAGCAGCAGCCCGGTTCGGCCCGGCCGCGGGCGCGCAACGTGCTCGACCGGTTCGCCATCGACTACGGCCAGTGCCTCTACTGCGGCATCTGCGTCGAGGCGTGCCCGTTCGACGCGTTGCACTGGGCGCCCGACTTCTCCTACCCCGGCACCGGCACCCCGTCCGGGGACGGCGCCGTGGCGGAACTCGTCCACGAGCGCGACGTGCTCGGCACGTGGGTCTCCCACGTGCCGCCGCCACCGCCGCTCGACCCGGCCGCCGAGCCCGCGCCGGAGACCGCGGCACGCGGGGGTACCGGAACCCCTGGACGCCCCGGAGCGTTGAGGAGGAGGACGTAACACCCGGAGGCGAAGCAACGTGCACAAGCACTACAACGGGTTGAAGACCGCGTTGCTGCTCGGTCTGATGAGCGCGCTGATCATCGGCATCAGCTCGCTCTTCGGGCGAACCGCCCTGGTCGTCGGTGTGGTGCTGGCGTTCGGCGTGAACGCGTACGCGTACTTCAACTCCGACAAGCTGGCGCTGCGCGCGATGCGGGCGCGGCCGGTGTCCGAGGTCGAGCAGCCCGCGATGCACCGGATCGTGCGCGAGCTGGCGATGGCGGCCCGGCAGCCCATGCCGCGCCTCTACATCAGCCCCACCGCCGCGCCCAACGCGTTCGCGACGGGCCGCAACCCGCGCAACGCGGCCGTGTGCTGCACCACGGGCATCCTGGAACTGCTGGACGAGCGGGAGCTGCGTGCCGTCCTCGGGCACGAGCTGTCGCACGTCTACAACCGCGACATCCTCATCTCGTGCGTCGCGGGCGCGCTCGCCGGCGCGGTGAGCACGCTGGCGAACCTGGCGGTCTTCGCGGGCTTCTTCTTCGACGACGACGATGACCGCCCCAACCCGCTGGCCGTGCTGCTCATCGCCGTCCTCGGGCCGGTCGCGGCGAGCATCGTGCGGATGGCGGTCAGCCGGTCCCGGGAGTACCAGGCCGACCGGTCGGGCGCGCGGCTGACCGGCGACCCGCTGGCGCTCGCGTCGGCGTTGCGCAAGCTCGAACTCGGCACGCGTGCCGCGCCGCTCGCGCCGGAACCCGCGGTGGTGGCGCAGTCGCACCTGATGATCGCGTCGCCGTTCCGGCCGGGCGAGCACCTGGCCCGGCTGTTCTCCACGCACCCGCCGATCGCCGACCGCGTGCGGCGGCTGGAGGAGCTGGCCCGCCGCTGCTAGTAGCGGGCCTCGCGGGCCACGTTCATCAGGTACTGGCCGTAGCCGGACTTGGCCAGCTTCTCGCCCAGCGCGTAGCACTGCTCGGGGGTGATGTACCCCATCCGCAGGGCGATCTCCTCGGGGCACGCGATCCGCACGCCCTGGCGGTGCTCCAGCACCTGCACGAACTGGCCCGCCTCCAGCAGCGAGTCGTGCGTGCCGGTGTCCAGCCACGCGAAACCGCGGCCCAGGTCCACCAGGTGCGCGCGGCCCCGGCGCAGGTAGGCGAGGTTCACGTCGGTGATCTCCAGCTCGCCCCGCGCCGACGGCTCCAGGGTGCGGGCGATCTCGACGACCTCGTTGTCGTAGAAGTACAGGCCGGTGATCGCCTTGTTCGACCGCGGCCGGGCCGGCTTCTCCTCGATCGACAGGAGCCGGCCGTGCTCGTCCACCTCGCCCACGCCGTACCGCTCCGGGTCGCGCACCGGGTAGCCGAACAGCACGCAGCCGTCCAGCTCGGCCACGTGGTGCTGGAGCAGGCGGGAGAAGCCCTGGCCGTAGAAGATGTTGTCGCCCAGCACCAGCGAGACCGAGTCGTCGCCGACGAAGTCCGCGCCGATGACGAACGCCTCGGCCAGGCCGTTCGGGTGCGCCTGCTCGGCGTACTCGACGCGCAGGCCGAACTGGGAGCCGTCGCCGAGCAGGCGGCGGAACAGCGGCAGGTCCGTGGGCGTGGAGATGAGCAGGATGTCCCGGATGCCCGCCAGCATCAGCACCGACAGCGGGTAGTAGACCATCGGCTTGTCGTAGACGGGGAGTAACTGCTTCGAGACGGCCTGCGTGATCGGGTGCAGCCGCGTGCCGCTCCCGCCCGCCAGGATGATGCCTTTCACCGGTAGTTGGTGAACTGGAGCGCGATGCCGAAGTCGGTGTTCTTCAGCAGGGCGATGACGTCCTGGAGGTGGTCCTTCTTCTTGCCCGAGATGCGCAGCTGGTCGCCCTGGATCTGCGCCTGCACGCCCTTCGGGCCCTCGTCGCGGACCTTCTTGGCGATCTCCTTGGCCTTCTCCGACGAGATGCCCTGCACCACGTTGCCGGTGACCTTGAACACCTTGCCGGAGATGGCGGGCTCGCCGACCTCGAACGCCTTCATCGAGATGCCGCGCTTGACGAGCTTCTCCTGGAAGACGTCGATCGCGGCGCGGCAGCGCTCCTCGGTCTCGGACTGGAAGGCGATCGCCTCCTCGCCCGCCCAGGCGACCTGCGTGCCCGTGCCCCGGAAGTCGAACCGGGTGCTCAGCTCCTTGGCGGCCTGGTTGAGCGCGTTGTCGACCTCCTGCCGGTCGACCTTGCTCACCACGTCGAACGACGGGTCTGCCACGTGCCCGGCACCTCCGCTTAGCTGGGTCTGGAACCGCCCGGCAGCCTACCGGGGTATCCCGGTTGCAGGGGGCCGCACGGGCTTATGTATTGTCTCCACCGCACCCGGCGATGCCGGGGGCGGGGCGGGTTGCCCGAGCGGCCAATGGGAGCGGACTGTAAATCCGTCGCGAAAGCTACAGAGGTTCGAATCCTCTACCCGCCACACCAGCGTGAAGACCCCCGTGACCAGCAGCACCAGGTCGCGGGGGTCTTCGCCGTTCCGGGGCCGTTGGTGCGTCGCGCGGGGTCCGGCGGAGCGGTCTACCCGCGCTCGGCCCTGGTTCACCACGTCGCCGGCTTGATTTCGGCGGGTTCACCCCGTGGTGTGAGGTAGATCATGATCCGGAAAGAAGCGGGGCCGACGCGCAAGCGCTTCCTCTCGCTTGCGTGTCGGCCCCGCGTTCCAGCATAACCCATGTCGAACGTATGTTCGAGGGTTACGCGATAGCGGCCCGGCCCGCTTCCGTCAGCACCGCCGCGGCGCACTCCTCCAGGCCCACCGCGTGACCCGGCCGCAGCAGCCCCGCGTCGACCAGGTCGTGTGCTGCCATCTGGTCGCAGCACCGCAACCCGTCCACGTACAGGACCGGCTCGCCGGACAGCCGCCCGCGCCCGGCGGCGACCGCCCGCAGCATCGCCCTCTCCCGCCCCGACAGTTCCTTCACGCTGGTCATGGCGACCCCCTCCGCCGCTGTCCCGCCACTCGTCCTGTAGGAGGGCCGAACCCGTGGCCCGAGTACCACCCGTCCGGGTGGTACCGGCGGTGCAGCCGGGGTCCTTCACCCCACTTTCCCCCGCGCGGCCGTTCGGATCACGCCGCCACGCCGACCGGTTCGGCTGTTCAGCCCAACCGAAGTCGGCCCGACCTCTCGGCGACGAGATCGGCCGGCCGACCGCCGACCGGCCACCACGACCGCCGGCGACCGCCAGACTCGGCGTCATGAGCGAACTCTGGATCGTCCTGCCCGCCCTCGCCGCCGGCGTCGTGCTCGGCGCGGTCGTCCCGCGGACCGGCCTCGTGCGGTGGACGAGCCGGAAGCCCACCACCGATCAGGACCGCTCGTGGGAGCTGCTGCGCGCCGCCGACGACCTGGAGTACGGCCTGAACACCGTGCTCAACTTCGGCCCGCTGTCGTTGTCCGAGCTGGCCTCCGTCGACCTGGCGGCGAAGCTGGAGCGGATCGTCCGCACGAACGCCGTGGACCGCGACACGATGCACGACCTGCGCACGCACACCGAACGCATCGCCATGCACCCGTACCCGGAACCACGCGAGCTGCTGTCCGCGGTCCGCGACGACGACGCCTCCGTCTGGCTGGTGCTGCGGGAAGCGGTGGGCAGCGGCGCGGCGCAGCACCAGGCCGCCGCCAAGGCCCGCGAGTGCCTGGACGTCATCCGCGCGGGCCTGCGCCGCGACCTCGCCGCCCGGCTGGAGCTGGTGCCCGCCTAGACCACCGGAAAAGCGGAGGGCGACGAGAGCGCTCCCACCCGTAACCTCCGCGGATGCGCATCCACGTGGTCGACGCGTTCACCGACCGGGCGTTCGGCGGCAACCCGGCGGGCGTCGTGCTCCTCGACGAACCCGCCGACGAGGGCTGGATGCAATCCGTCGCGGCCGAGCTGAAGCACGCCGACACGGCGTTCGTGGAGGTCCGCGACGACGACGAGCCCCTGCCGCTGCGGTGGTTCACGCCCCTGCGCGAGGTCGACCTGTGCGGGCACGCCACGCTCGCCGCCGCGCACGTGCTCGGCGGCGAGCGGCGGTTCGCCACCCGCAGCGGCGTCCTCACCTGCACCGCCCGCGACGGCTGGGTCGAGCTGGACCTCCCGGCCGACCCGCCCGCGCCGACCGGGACCACCCCCGAGCTGGTCGCGGCCCTGCCGGGCGTCACGATCACCGCCGTCGCCCGCGGCACGACCGACGTGCTGGTGGAGGCGGCGTCGGCCGCCGAGGTCCGCGCGCTGCGCCCGGACCCGGACGCGCTGGCCGCCGTGCCGGGGCGCGGCGTGATCGTCACGGCCCGCGGCGACCGACCCGACGTGGACGTCGTCAGCCGTTGCTTCTACCCGTCGTACGGCGTGCCGGAGGACCCGGTGACGGGATCCGCGCACTGCACGCTCGCCGCCTGGTGGTCGCCGAAGCTCGGTCGCGCGGAACTGCGCGCCGAGCAGGCGTCGCCTCGCGGCGGCCGGCTCCGGACCGTCCTGGACGGCGCTCGGGTGCGCCTCGCGGGGCAGGCGGTGACCGTGCTGGCCGGAGTGCTGATCGTGTGAGCAGTTCTGTTACTTCTCGTGGTAATCGGCTCATCGACCTGCCATTTCGTCGCCCAACCGGGGTACATTGGCACCCTTGGAGGGGTCTCGGTGGGTGTTCGGGACCCCTCAGTCACGCCAGGTGCTCGTAGGGCCGCGACCCGGCCAACCGCGACGACGGCCGACGAGGAGGCTGGATGTCCGACCACGCGTCGGCCGCGGCGCCGAGCGCGCCGACCCGGTCCACCAACCGGGCGTTCACGGTGTTCGCGGTGCTGCTCCTGGCCGCGGGCACGCTGTCGGCGGTCGCCGTCGGCACGTGGCTGCCCGACGGCGACGACAAGCTCGGCCTGCTGTGGACCGGCCCGCTGCTCGTGGTCGGGTTCCTCCTCGCCGAGCAGCTCGCCATCAACGTCGACGTCCGCAGCGGCGTCGCCTGGACCATCTCCTTCACCGAGATCCCGCTCGTCCTCGGCCTGCTCGTCGCGCCGTTCGAGGTCGTGCTGGCCGCGCACGTGGTCGCGGGCGTCGGCACGCTGCTCGGCCGCCGCGTCCTGGACCGCGCCGTCTACAACGCGGGCCTGATGTTCATGGAGATCTCGGTCGCCTTCGCCGTCGCGCACGCGGTGACCGGGTTCATCGGCGACCACGGGCCGTTCTGGGCGGGCGCGTTCCTCGGCACCATCGCCGTGCCGCTGCTGGCCAGCGTGCTCGGCCTGACCGCGTTGCGGCTCATGGGCAAGGGGATGCGCGTCGGCCCGAGCGTCCGGCTCGTCCTCCAGACCCTGGTCGTGGCGCTGCTCAACACCTCCGCGGGCCTCGCCGGCTACGAGATCGCCACCAAGGCGCCCTGGGGCGGCCTGCTGATCGCGCTCGTGTTCGCCGGCATCACCGCCATCTACCTCGCCTACTCCGGCCTGCTGCGGGAGCAGCGCGACCTGGAGGCGCTCAGCGAGGTGTCGCTGCGGGTCGCCCGCTCCGGCCGCCACGCCACCGGACCGCGCGGCGCGTCCGCCGAGGACGGCGACGGCCGGGCCGAGGACGACGAGTGGCAGCTGATCGCCGAGCGCATCCGCGAGCAGCTCAACGCCAACCGGGTCGTGCTGCGGCTGCGCACCGACCCGCAGTCCCCGATGCGGACCCTGGTCGCGGGCGAGCCGCTGCCGCCCGGTATGCGCCGTGACGACCCGCGCCAGCTCCGCGAGGACGCCATGCTGCAACTGCCCGGCTCCCAGGTGCGGTACTTCCGCGTGGTCGACGCCGGCGAGGACGTGGCCGAGGCCCTGGTCCGCCGCGACGCGCAGGAAGCCCTCGTGGTGCCGCTGCGCGGCGCGACCCAGCTGCTCGGCGCGGTCGAGGTGCACGACCGGCTCAGCCGGTGGCGTGGTTTCGGCAAGGCCGACCTCCAGCTCCTGCGCACGCTCGCGAGCCACCTGTCCACCGCCGTCGACAACCGCCGGCTGCTCGCGCGGCTGCGTCACGACGCCTACCACGACCCGTTGACCGGCCTGCTCAACCGGCCCGGCTTCCGCGAGGCGGGCAGCGAGCCGATGCGCCAGGCGACGCGGTCCGTGGTGCTCCGCATCGACCTCGACGTGCTGTCCACCGTGTCCGACGCGCTCGGCCAGGCGTGGGGCAACCGGATGGTCGTGGCCGCCGGGCGCAGGCTCCGCGACGAACTCGGGCCCGAGGTGCCGCTGGCCCGCCTGGAGGGCGGCGCGTTCGCCGCGCTGCTGCTGGACCGCCAGGCCGAGCGCATCCAGGAGATCGCCGAGCGGTTGCGTGCGGCGTTGTCCGTGCCCTACCCGGTGGACCGGCTCACCGTGGAGGCGGGCGCGGTCGTCGGCTGGGCGGCCACCACCGAGTGCGAGATCGAGGACCCCGACCCGGACGCGTTGCTCCAGCGCGCCGACGTGGCGGTCCGCGCGACCAGCGAGGGCGAGCCGCTGCGGGCGTACGCGCCGTCGATGGGCCAGATCTTCCTGCGCCGGTTCCAGCTCGTCACCCAGTTCCGGTCGGCGCTGGAGACCGGCCAGGTCACCGTGCACTACCAGCCGAAGGTGGCGTTGCCGAGCAGGCAGGTGGTGGGCGCCGAGGCGCTCGTGCGGTGGAAGCACCCCGAGTTCGGCCGCGTCGACCCCGACGAGTTCGTGCCCGCCGTCGAGGCCACCGGCCTGGTCGACGTGCTCACCGACTTCGTCATGGACAAGGCGCTGGAACGCGTCCGCCGGTGGATCGACCGCGGCCTGCGGATGTCCATCGCCGTCAACCTGTCCGTGCGGACCCTCGCCGACGAGGAGTTCCCCGACCGCGTGGCCGCGGCCCTCGCCCGCCACGACGTGCCGCCGGAGCTGCTGACCTTCGAGCTGACCGAGTCCGGCGTCATGGCCGACCCGGAACGCGCGCTGCCCGTGCTGCGGCGGCTGCACACCATGGGCGTCGTGCTCGCCGTGGACGACTTCGGCACCGGGTACTCGTCGCTGGCCTACCTGCGGCAGCTGCCCGTGGACGAGGTGAAGATCGACAAGTCGTTCGTGCTCGGCATGGGCACCGACCTCGGCGACATGGCCGTCGTGCGGTCCATCGTCGAACTCGGCCACTCGTTGAGCCTCACCGTCGTGGCGGAGGGCGTCGAGGACGACGCGGCACGCGACCAGTTCGTGTCCATGGGCTGCGACGTCGCGCAGGGTTACCTGATCTCCCGACCGCTGTCCGAGGACCGCTTCGAGGCGTGGTTGCGGGCGCGAACGGTGCAGGTCAGGGGAGCCCGGGATGAGACGGTGCTCACGCTCGTGCACTGATCGACCCCCCCGATTTCACTCCGGCGGGGAGAGTGTGTAGAGTTCACCTCGCTCCGCAAGAACGGGAGAGCAGGCCCCTTTAGCTCAGTCGGCAGAGCGTCTCCATGGTAAGGAGAAGGTCTACGGTTCGATTCCGTAAAGGGGCTCCACGACTTGGCCGCGGTGCACAAGCATCGGCGGCCAAGAGTCGTGTGAAGCGGTGTAGCTCAGTTGGCAGAGCAAGCGGCTCATAATCGCTGTGTCGCCGGTTCAAGTCCGGCCACCGCTACGCGAGTGGGCGACTCGTGTCCACGGAGAACGTGGACCCGGCTCGCTCCGCATCACACCGGGGGCGCAGCCCCCGGACCCCGCCCAAGGGGGGCGTAGCCCCCCTTGGATCCCCCCTCCGGTGCTCGGGTGGGGGTGGGTGGGTTGGTGTTTGTGTTTGTTTGGCCCGCCAGGTGGTAAGCCCGCGCTGGGGTTACGGGATCGACGCGCTCTAGGAAGGCAAGGACCGTGGCTGCAACCGACGTACGCCCCAAGATCACCCTCGCGTGCGAGGAGTGCAAGCACCGGAACTACATCACGCGGAAGAACCGGCGCAACGACCCGGACCGGCTGGAGATCAAGAAGTTCTGCCCGAACTGCAAGACCCACCGGCCGCACAAGGAAACCCGCTGACCGGGTTTCCCGCTTGGCTTCGGGCCCGTCCCCTGGTGGGGGCGGGCCTTTCGCGTAGGGTGCCCGGGTGCCACTTGACCAGTCGTTCGTCGGACGTGTGTACCCGCCGTCGCCCCCCTACGAGGTGGGGCGGGAGAAGATCCGCGAGTTCGCGGACGCGGTGGGGGAGACCAGCGCGGTGCACCGGGACCCCGAAGCGGCGCGTGCCGCGGGGTACAAGGACGTCATCGCGCCGCCCACGTTCGCGGTGATCGTGTCGCTGAAGGCCAACGACGTGCTGGTGGAGGACCCCGAGCTGGGCCTGGACTACAGCCGCGTGGTGCACGGCGACCAGTCGTTCACCTACGCGCGGCCGATCGCGGCGGGCGACCGGCTGGTGGTCGAGCTGCACGTGGACTCCATCACGACGCGGATGGGCAACGACATGCTCGGCCTGCGGGCCGAGATCGGCACGGACGAGGGCGAGCACGTGTGCACCGCGCGCTGCACGCTCGTGGTGCGGGGGGAGGACGCGTGATCCGCGCTGCCGAGGTGTCCGTCGGGGACGTGCTGCCGCCGCTGGCGCTGCGCATCACGCGTGCCGACCTGGTCCGGTACGCGGGCGCGTCCGGCGACTTCAACCCGATCCACTGGAACCAGCGGTTCGCCGAGCAGGTCGGCCTGCCCGGTGTCATCGCGCACGGGATGCTCACCATGGGCATGGCCGTCCGGGTCGTCACGGAGTGGGCAGGCGACCCCGGCGCCGTCGTGGAGTACGGCGTCCGCTTCGGTCGGCCCGTTCCGGTGCCCGACGACGACGAGGGCGCGCTCGTGGAGGCCACCGGCAAGGTGACCAAGGTGTTGGACGACGGGACGTTCAAGGTCAACGTGACGGCCTCGTTCGAGGGCCGGTCGGTGTTGGGTGGGGCGTTCGCGCGGGTTCGGCTGCCTTAGAAGTTGCCTGCCCTAGAAATTGCTTGCCCTAGAAGTTGCTGCACAGGGCGCTGGTCAGGGGGCCGGTGGCGGTGGCGGCGCGGCGTTCCTCCCCGTTCACGCCGACCCGGCACGCCACCGAGCCGCCGTCCGGGCCGATCGTGACGGTGAGCACGCCGCCGATCACGTCGCCCTCCACGAGGAGCTTCTTCTGCCACGGGAACGCGGTCAGCTCCTCGCGGTGGGTGGGGTTGCCCTCGTCGAACGTCGAGTAGGTCACGGTGGCGCTGCGCACCTCGCCGAACACCTCGTACACCACCACGGAGGGGTCGTCCGGTCTCGCCACCCACAGCGCGAGCACCGCCGCGCCCAACACGAGGACGACCGAACCGGTGATCACGGGCCACTTGCGGGTCTCCGCCATGCGTTGCGCTCCTCGGCAGGAAACGAGTTGACCTGAATAGTCCATCAGTGTGGTTCTACTGACGGTTACCCTATTCACCCGTCCAGGTGGGAGCACACGGCTGCGAGCGGCCACCCGGGCGGTGCGGAGACCTCGCCCGGGTGGCCCTCGGTCAGAAGTTGGCGCAGGTCGCCACGGCGCCCGGCCCGGTGGCCGTCGCCGTCTTGCGCTCCACGCCGTCCACGGTGATCTTGCAGGTGACGGAACCGCCGTCGGCGCCGGTCATGGCGGCGACGCTGCCGCCGCTGAGCAGGCCCTTCACGGTCAGCTCCTTGGTCCAGGGCAGCTTGTCGACCTCCTCCTGGTTGTTGGTGCTGTTGCCCTCGCTGTAGGTGGTGAAGGTGATCGTCGCCCGCTTGGCGTCGCCGGTGATCTCGTAGACCACCTTGGACTCCTTGTTCGCCTGACGGGACAGGTCGTCCAGGGTGTCCTTGGTGTCGCTCGCGGCCTTGCCGAAGGCGGCGAGCCAGACGATGCAGATCACCAGGCCGACGGCCGACAGGACGACACCGGCGATCGCGAGGCCCTTGTTGGTGGCCGCGCCGCCCAGCGCCCGCGCGACCCCGATGCCGCCGAGCACGAGGCCGAGGATCACCAGCGGCCACGCGACGACACCGATCACGGGGATGAAGCTGAACAGCAGGCCCACCAGTCCGAGCACGAAGCCGGCCGTGCCGAGCCCGTTGCGCGGGGGCCGCGGCGCGGCGTGCTGGTGGTGCGTCGTGGGCGGCTGGGGTAAGGCCATGTGCTCTCCTCGGGGGGTGCGGCTCGGCGAGCCGGATGACCGGACCATCGAGCAGGTGTACGGCGCGGTTACCTCCGGTTACCGGAATGTGTCCTAAAGACGGCGAAAGGCGCCCCCGATGGGAGCGCCTTCCGCCGGGAAGCCGGGGTTCTCAGCCCTCGATCTCGCCCAGCAGCTCGCCGATGCGGGTGATGCCGGTCTTCAGGTCGTCGTCGCCCAGCGCGTACGACAACCGCAGGTAGCCGGGCGTGCCGAACGCCTCACCCGGCACCACCGCGACCTCGGCGTGCTCCAGGATCAGCTCGGCCAGCCGCACCGTGTCCGTGATCTCCGCGCCGCGCAGCGCCTTGCCGATGAGGGCCTTGACCGACGGGTACACGTAGAACGCGCCCTTCGGCGTCGGGCACGTGACGCCGGGGATGGCGTTGAGCATCTCCACGATGGTCCGCCGCCGCCGGTCGAACGCCTCGCGCATCTCGTGCGCGGCGTCCAGCGAGCCGGACACCGCCTCCAGCGCGGCGCGCTGCGACACGTTCGACACGTTCGACGTGAGGTGCGACTGGAGGTTCGCCGCGGCCTTCACCACGTCGGTCGGGCCGATCAGCCAGCCCACCCGCCAGCCGGTCATCGCGTAGGTCTTGGCCACGCCGTTGAGCACGATCGTCCGGTCCGCCATCGCGGGCACGGCCACCGGCAGCGACACGGCCTCCGCGCCGTCGTACACCAGGTGCTCGTAGATCTCGTCGGCGATGACCCACAGGCCGTTCGCCAGGGCCCACTCGCCGATCGCGGTGATCTGCTCGCGGGTGTACACCGCGCCGGTCGGGTTGGACGGCGAGCACAGCAGCAGCACCTTGGACCGCGGCGTCCGGGCCGCCTCCAGCTGCTCGACGGTGACCAGGTAGTCGGTCGTCTCGTCGGCCGTCACCTGCACCGGCACGCCGCCCGCGAGCGTGATCGCCTCGGGGTAGGTCGTCCAGTACGGGGCGGGCAGCAGCACCTCGTCGCCCGGGTCCACGATGGTCGCGAACGCCTGGTAGACGGCCTGCTTGCCGCCGTTGGTGATGAGCACCTGCGCGGCGGTCACGGCGTACCCGGAGTCGCGTGCCGTCTTCGCGGCTACGGCCTCCCGCAGCTCGGGCAGGCCGGCGGCGGGGGTGTAGCGGTGGTTGCGCGGGTCGGCGCACGCGGCCTGAGCAGCGGCGACGATGGAATCCGGCGTCGGGAAGTCGGGCTCGCCGGCCCCGAAGCCGATCACCGGTCGACCGGCCGCCTTGAGCGCCTTCGCCTTCGCGTCCACGGCGAGCGTCGCGGACTCGGTGATGCCACCGATCCGCTTCGAGATCCGGGGGAAGGCGGAGGTACCGGGCGCGGGGGTCGTCTCTGGTGAGGCCATGCCCCAATCGTGGCAGACGGCACAACCGAGTCGGCGTCCGCACCCCCGCTGACCGGGCCGGTTGGAAGGAGGGGCCCTCGTTGCCGTATGCTTCGTCTCCGGGAACGCACAGCCGCTGCCTCACGGGCCACGTGAGGGCAGTGGAAGACGTCCTCAGCCAGGGGTCTCCGGCAACGGGGTCCCAAAGGGGTGTAGCTCAACTGGCAGAGCAGCGGTCTCCAAAACCGCAGGTTGCAGGTTCAAGTCCTGTCGCCCCTGCGTCGAAGCGCGACGTGCAAGCGCGAGGTGAGCGGAGGTCGGCATGAGCGAGGGCCGCGAGCAGGACCAGCCGGACGAGCGCGAGAGCGCGTCCCGGCCGGTCACCGCCGCAGCGCGCCGCGAGCGCCGGGGTACCGCGCGCCCGGCGGGCCGCAAGGACTCCGCCGCGCGTCCGTCCGAGGCGAAGAAGTCGGCCGAGTCCGACGCCGACGCCGCGGAGGGCAAGAAGGGGCGCCCCACCCGAGCGCGGGGTGACCAGGAGAAGCGACCGGGCCTCTTCGCGAAGCTCGCCCGCTACATCCGCGAGGTGGTCAGCGAGCTGCGGAAGGTCATCTGGCCGACCCGCAAGCAGATGATCACCTACACCTCGGTCGTGTTGGTCTTCGTGGCCTTCATGGTGGCGTTGGTGTTCGGCCTGGATTCGGCCTTCGCCTGGGGCGTGTTCAAGGTGTTCGCCTAGAGTCGAACACCCTGGCCACCGCCCTCGGGCGGTGGCTGGAGCACGTGATGCATGAAAGGAAGCGAGACCCACAGTGACCTCCGAGAACGGCGTTGACGCCCAGGAGCTGACCGACCTGACCGACGAGCGGGACCTCGACGGTGGCGTCGAGGACGTCGAGCAGGACGAAGCGACGGAGGACACCGCGGAACCCGCTGCCGCCGAGTTCGACGAGCCGACCACCGCGGTGGACGCGCCGATCGACGAGGAGCCCGCCGACCCGGCCGCCGAGATGCGCGAGGCGCTCAAGCACGCGCCCGGCGACTGGTACGTCGTGCACTCGTACGCGGGCTACGAGAACAAGGTCAAGACCAACCTCGAGACGCGCATCCAGACGCTCGACATGGAGGACTTCATCTTCCAGGTCGAGGTGCCGACCGAGGAAGTCACCGAGATCAAGAACGGCCAGCGCAAGCAGGTGCAGCGCAAGGTGCTGCCCGGCTACATCCTGGTCCGCATGGAGCTGAACGACGCCTCGTGGAGCGCGGTCCGCAACACGCCGGGCGTGACGGGCTTCGTCGGCGCGACCTCCAAGCCGTCGCCGCTGACCCTCGACGAGGTGCTGAAGTTCCTGCTGCCGCAGGTCGAGCGGGAGAAGCCGGCCGCGGGCAAGAAGGCCGCCGCGGCGCCCGCCAAGACGACCGTCGAGGTGGACTTCGAGGTGGGCGAGTCGGTCACCGTCATGGACGGTCCGTTCGCCACGCTGCCCGCGACGATCAGCGAGGTCAACGCGGACGGCCAGAAGCTGAAGGTCCTGGTGTCGATCTTCGGCCGCGAGACTCCGGTCGAGCTGTCGTTCAGCCAGGTCTCCAAGATCTGATCGGCGCCCCCGGGCGCCGGCAGCCACGCTGCGGCTGGCAGGGCCGCGCGCGGACACCGCAATAACAGGAAGCACTGAGATGCCACCCAAGAAGAAGAAGCTCGCAGCGGTCATCAAGCTGCAGATCAAGGCCGGGGCCGCGAACCCCGCGCCGCCCGTCGGCCCCGCGCTGGGCCAGCACGGCGTCAACATCATGGAGTTCTGCAAGGCGTACAACGCGGCGACCGAGTCGCAGCGCGGCACCGTGGTGCCCGTCGAGATCTCCGTGTACGAGGACCGGTCGTTCGACTTCAAGCTCAAGACGCCGCCGGCGGCCAAGCTGCTGCTGAAGGCCGCGGGCGTGGAGAAGGGCTCGGGCGAGCCGCACCGGAACAAGGTCGCGAAGGTGACCATGGACCAGGTGCGCGAGATCGCGCAGACCAAGATGGTCGACCTCAACGCCAACGACGTCGACCAGGCGGCGAAGATCATCGCCGGCACCGCCCGCTCCATGGGCATCACGGTCGAGGGCTGATCTTTTCCGCGAAGTCGTGGGAGAGCCGGCGCTGGCTCGTCACCACAACTGTTTGATTAAGGACAGAAGCATGAAGCGCAGCAAGGCGTACAAGAACGCGGCTGAGCTGGTCGACCGGGAGCGGCTGTACTCGCCCCTGGAAGCGGCCAAGCTCGCCAAGGAGACCTCCAAGGTGAAGCTGGACGCGACCGTCGAGGTCGCCATCCGGCTGGGCGTCGACCCCCGCAAGGCCGACCAGATGGTCCGCGGCACCGTGAACCTGCCGCACGGTACGGGCAAGACCGCCCGCGTGATCGTCTTCGCGACCGGCGACAAGGCCGCCGAGGCCGAGGCCGCCGGCGCGGACGCGGTCGGCTCCGAGGACCTGATCGAGCGCATCCAGGGTGGCTGGCTCGACTTCGACGCCGCGATCGCCACGCCCGACCAGATGGCGAAGGTCGGCCGCATCGCCCGCATCCTCGGCCCGCGTGGCCTGATGCCGAACCCGAAGACCGGCACCGTGACGCCCGACGTCACCAAGGCCGTCGCGGACATCAAGGGCGGTAAGATCAACTTCCGCGTGGACAAGCAGTCCAACCTGCACATCGTCATCGGCAAGGTGTCGTTCGACCCGGAGAAGCTGGTCGAGAACTACGCCGCCGCCCTGGACGAGATCCTGCGCGCGAAGCCGTCCGCGGCCAAGGGGCGTTACCTGAAGAAGGTGACCGTCTCCACGACGATGGGCCCGGGCATCCCGGTCGACCCCAACCGCACCCGCAACCTGCTGACCGACGAAGCCACCGCCTGATCCGGCTTCCCGCTCGGCCCGCGAAAAGCCCCCCGGCTCCCGCCGGGGGGCTTTTCCGCGCTCAGCCGGTGACGCAGTCCGCGGGCTCGGCCTCGTAGTCCGTGATCGCCCACGAACCGCTCGGCTCCAGCTTCGTCAGCACGAACCGGCCCAGGCGCGGCCCACCCTGCACCCGCACCTGGCAGGACGAGATCTCGACCTGCTTCGTCGTCGGGGTGTCACCGGCCTCCGGCGCGGTGCGCTCGTACAACGCGACGTTGGTGACCTGCTTCTTCGCCTGCCGGATGGCCCCTTCGCAGTCGGTGGCGCCGAAGGCCTGGGCGAACTTCTGCTTGGCCTTGCCGTTGTCGGCGAACAACATGCAGCCCTGGTCGGTGATCTCGAGCGCCACGTGCTGGTACAGGCGCTCGACGGTGCCCCAGGGCGTCTTGGGGATCCGGCCCGCCTGCTCCTTGTTGCCCTGGGCACGGGGCTCGCCCCCCTCGTCGGCCGGGCCGAAGTAGTGGTCGTAGGCGATCGAGGCGATCAGGATGACGACCAGGAGGTAGACCAGCCTGCGGAACAGCTTGCTGCCCAGGAGGATCAGCCACAGGGGTTTGCGTGGTGGGCGCGGGGGCGCCTGTGGTGGCGCGGGGGTGCCCGGCGGCAGCGCCGGGGGGCCGCCCTGGGCCTGCTGGAAGCGCTGGAACTCCTGGAACCGCTGGAACTCCTGGAACTGCCTGAGCTGTTCCGGGTCGATGTCCGGGGTTGGCGGGTTCCTCGGGGGCTCTTCGGTCACGGGTCACATCATGCCGATTTGGACGCCGGGGGACACGTCCCGTAACCTGTACCCGGTTCCACCGAAGACCGCTGGTCTTCTCACGCCTCCGGGCGTGAGGACGAAGGGTTCGCACGGCGAACGGCCCGCGCAGGAGGACGAGGTTCCCGGACGCTCGCGCGTCCCGATCGCCCCGTGCTGCTGTCGCGCCGGGGCGTTTTTCATGCCCTCCTCTCGTCGGCCCGGCGGTCCACCCCTAGCCCAGAGAGGAGGCGATCATGGCGAAGCCCAGCAAGGTTTCGGCCGTCGCCGAGCTGACGGACAAGTTCCGCGGAAGCTCGGCCGCCGTCGTCACCGAGTACCGCGGCCTCTCCATGGCGCAGCTCACCACGCTGCGTCGCGCTCTCGGCGCGGGCACCACGTACACCGTTGCGAAGAACACGCTGGTCAAGCGGGCGGCTCAGGACGCGGGCGTCGAGGGTCTCGACGACCTGCTGATCGGCCCGACCGCCATCGCCTTCGTGGAAGGCGAGCCGGTCGACGCGGCCAAGGCGCTGCGCGACTTCGCGAAGGACAACAAGGCCCTGGTCATCAAGGGCGGCTACATGGACGGCCGCCCCCTCTCGGTCGACGAGGTCACGCAGATCGCGGACCTGGAGACCCGTGAGGTGCTGCTCGCCAAGCTGGCGGGTGCGATGAAGGGCAACCTGGCCAAGGCCGCGGGGCTGTTCAACGCCCCGGCTTCCCAGGTCGCCCGCCTGGCCGCTGCCCTGGTGGAGAAGAAGTCCGCGGACGCTCCCGCGGACGAGGCTCCCGCCGAAAGCTGATCACCGACATCCGCGTCCAGTTCGGGCGTTGAATAGAAAGGACCGCCGATCATGGCGAAGCTCAGCACCGACGAGCTGCTCGACGCGTTCAAGGAGATGACCCTCCTCGAGCTGACCGCGTTCGTGAAGGAGTTCGAGAACACCTTCGAGGTCACCGCCGCCGCTCCGGTCGCCGTGGCCGCCGCCGCGCCGGGTGCCGCGGGTGCCGCTGCCCCCGCCGAGGAGGAGAAGGACGAGTTCACCGTCGTCCTCGAGTCCGCCGGTGACAAGAAGATCCAGGTCATCAAGGTCGTCCGCGAGGTCGTCTCGGGCCTGGGCCTGAAGGAGGCCAAGGAGCTGGTCGAGTCCGCTCCGAAGCCGCTGCTGGAGAACGTCGCGAAGGACGTCGCCGACGCCGCCAAGGAGAAGCTGGAAGCGGCCGGCGCCAAGATCTCGCTGAAGTGAGCTGAGCGCCTCCGGGCGCGAACGCCTCGAAGGGCGGGCATCCCTCGTGGATGCCCGCCCTTCGGCGTTCGCCGGAACGGGTGGCGAAACGCACAAAGTTACCGTTCCGTGACCGGTGCTAACCCAACCGAGGAGTAACCACCCCACGCCGGCCTCGTTGCACCCGGTGTGGCGTGCCTCACGGAGGCGTCGCCCGTGGCCGGGAGGTGCGATGGGCGTCGAGGTGGTCGTCGAGGGCCTGACGAAGTCCTTCGGCAAGCAGACCATCTGGCACGACGTCACGCTCACGCTGCCGCCCGGCGAGGTCAGCGTCATGCTCGGCCCCTCGGGCACCGGCAAGTCCGTCTTCCTCAAGTCGCTGGTGGGGCTGCTCAAGCCCGAACGGGGCCGGATCGTCGTCGACGGCACCGACCTCCTCCGCTGCACCGAGCGCCGGCTCTACGAGATCCGGAAGCTGTTCGGCGTCCTGTTCCAGGACGGCGCGTTGTTCGGCTCGATGGACCTGTTCGACAACGTCGCCTTCCCGCTGCGCGAGCACACCCGCAAGACCGAGGCCGAGGTCCGGCGGATCGTGCTGGAGAAGATGGAGATGGTCGGCCTCGTCGGCGCGGAGCGGAAGCTGCCCGGCGAGATCTCCGGCGGTATGCGCAAGCGCGCCGGGTTGGCCCGCGCGCTGGTGCTCGACCCGGAGATCATCCTGTGCGACGAGCCGGACTCCGGTCTCGACCCGGTGCGCACCGCCTACCTCAGCCAGCTGCTGATCGACCTCAACGCCCAGCTCGACGCCACCATCCTGATCGTCACCCACAACATCACGGTGGCCCGGACCGTGCCGGACAACCTCGGGATGCTGTTCCGCCGCGAACTGGTGTTGTTCGGACCCCGCGAAGTGCTGCTGACCAGCGACGAACCCGTGGTCGAGCAGTTCCTCAACGGCCGCCGCGTCGGTCCCATCGGCATGTCCGAGGAGAAGGACCAGGCGACGATGGCCGCCGAGCTGGCGCACCGCGACGCGGGCCACGCGGACGGCTCGCCGACCGGGGACGTGCGTGGTGTCGTGCCGCAGCTCGAACCCACGCCCGGCCTGCCGCCACGCGGTGCGGTCCGCCGCCGCAAGGACCGGGTCATGAGCATCGTCCACACGCTCCCGCCGCGGGCCCGGCAGGGCATCGTCGACAGCCTCACGCCCGAGGAGCGGCGGCACTACGGCACGCCGGGTGGTGCGGGGTGAGCGCGCTGCGGGAGACGGGTCGGCTGGTCGACCTGGGCGTCGACGTCGTGCGCAACGCGTTCCGGCGGCCGTTCCAGTTCCGCGAGTTCATCCAGCAGTGCTGGTTCGTGGTCGGCGTGACGGTGCTGCCGACGGCGCTGGTGTCGATCCCGTTCGGCGCGGTGATCGCGCTCCAGATCGGGTCGCTGACCCGGCAGATCGGCGCGCAGTCGTTCACCGGCGCGGCGTCCGTGCTGGCGGTCCTCCAGCAGGCCGGCCCCATCGTGACGGCGTTGCTGATCGCGGGCGCGGGCGGGTCGGCGATCTGCGCCGACCTGGGCTCCCGGACCATCCGCGAGGAGATCGACGCCCTGGAGGTGCTGGGCGTCTCGGCGGTGCAGCGCCTCGTGGTGCCGCGGGTGCTGGCCGCGATGGTGGTGTCGGTCCTGCTCAACGGCATGGTCAGCGTCGTCGGCGTGCTGGGCGGCTACTTCTTCAACGTGGTCCTCCAGGACGGCACGCCCGGCGCGTACCTGGCGAGCTTCACGGCCCTGGCGCAGCTTCCGGACCTGTGGATCTCCGAGATCAAGGCGCTCGTCTTCGGCTTCATCGCGGGCATCGTGGCCGCCTACCGGGGCCTGCACCCGGCGGGTGGCCCGAAGGGCGTGGGCGACGCGGTCAACCAGGCCGTCGTCATCACGTTCCTGCTGCTGTTCTTCGTGAACTTCGTGCTCACCGCGATCTACCTCCAGGTCGTGCCGGCGAAGGGGAGCTGAGGTGGCCACGAGCGACAACCCCCTCCGGCGGCCGTTCGCCGTGCTGGACACCCTCGGCGACCAGCTGTGGTTCGCCCTGCGCGCCCTCGCGTGGACGCCACGCGCGTTGACCCGCTACCCGCGGGAGGCGTTGCGGCTGCTGGCGGAGGTGAGCTTCGGCTCGGGCGCGCTGGCCGTCATCGGCGGCACGGTCGGCGTGATGGTCGGCCTGTCCCTGGCCACCGGCACGGTCGTCGGCCTCCAGGGCTTCGCGGCGTTGAACCAGATCGGCACGTCGGCGTTCGCGGGTTTCGTCTCGGCCTACTTCAACACCCGGGAGATCGCGCCGCTGGTGGCCGCCCTCGCGTTGTCCGCGACGGTCGGCTCCGGCTTCACCGCCCAGCTCGGCGCGATGCGGATCTCCGAGGAGATCGACGCGCTGGAGGTGATGGGCGTGCCCAGCCTGCCGTACCTGGTGACGACGCGGATCGTCGCGGGTTTCGTCGCGGTCGTCCCGCTGTACGTGATCGGCCTGCTCACGTCGTACCTGGCGGCGCGGGTCATCACGGTCGAGTTCTACGGGCAGTCGGCGGGCACGTACGACCACTACTTCACGTTGTTCCTGCCCCCGGTCGACGTGCTCTGGTCGTTCGGCAAGGTGCTGGTCTTCGCCGTGGTGATCATCCTGACGCACTGCTACTACGGCTACCGCGCGAGCGGCGGCCCGGCGGGCGTGGGCGTCGCGGTCGGCCGGGCCGTCCGCGCGGCGATCGTCACGACCAGCCTGCTGGACTTCTTCCTCAGCCTGGCGATCTGGGGCACCACGACGACGGTGAGGATCGCGGGATGACCGGGCGGCGACTGCTGGGCGTCGCGTTCCTCGCGGTGATCGCCCTCTTCCTCTCCCTCACCGTGGCCGTCTACAACGACGCCTTCACCGGGTCCGTGCGGGTCACCCTGAGAACCGACCGGGTCGGCAACCAGCTCCTGGTGTCGTCGGACGTGAAGGTGCGCGGCGTGCTCGTCGGCGAGGTGACGCGCATCCGGGCGGTCGACGGCGGCGCGGAGCTGGACCTGGCGCTGCACCCGGACCAGGCGGCGCGCATACCCGCCGACGTGTCGGCGCGGCTGCTGCCGAAGACCCTGTTCGGTGAGCGGTACGTCAGCCTGGTGCCGCCCGCCGGGCACACGGCGGACCCCCTGGCCGACGGAGCGGTGATCGAGCAGGACCGCTCCAGCGGCGCCGTCGAGCTGGAACGGGTGCTCGACGACCTGTTGCCGGTGTTGCGGGCCGTGCGGCCGGAGAAGCTGGCCACGACCCTGACCGCCGTGTCGCAGGCGTTGTCCGGCCGGGGGAAGCCGCTGGGGGAGACCCTGGTGGCGCTGGCCGGGTACCTGGGCGAGCTGAACCCGGAGTTGCCGCGGCTCAAGGAGGGCATCAGCAGGCTGGCCGACGTGGCGGAGGTCTACTCCGCCGCCGCGCCCGACCTGGTGCGCGCGCTCGACGACGCGACCACCACCAGCCGCACGCTGGTCGAGCAGCGGGACGCGTTGCTCGACCTGTACGGCTCGCTCACCACGACCGCCGTCGACGTGCACGGCTTCCTCGCGGCCAACCGGAACAACCTGATCCGGCTGGCCGACGTGTCGCGGCCGACGCTGGAGCTGCTGGCGAAGTACGCGCCCGAGTACCCGTGCCTGCTCCGGGGCCTCACCGAGTTCAAGCCGATCATGGACCAGGTGTTCGGCAAGGGCACCGACGAGCCCGGCCTGCACATCACGCTGGAGATCACCGCCAACCGCGGCAAGTACGAGCCCGGCCGCGACGAGCCGGAGTACGCCGACAAGCGCGGTCCCCGCTGCTACGACATCGTGCCGCGGCCGGACCCGTTCCCGCAGTACCCGCCCGAGGGCCCGGTGCGGGACGGCTCCACCCCGCCGCCACCCGCGCGGATCGCGCACGACGGCGTGCTGCCCGCGTCCGGCGGCGGCGTGCCGAGCCTGGCGAACTCGCCCGCGGAGCAGGAGTTCCTGGCCGCGTTGCTCGCGCCGCGGTTCGGCGTGGAGCAGGCGGAGATGCCGAGCTTCACGGCGCTGCTGCTCGGCCCGCTGTACCGGGGAGCGGAGGTGCACGCGTGAGGTCCCTGGTCGCACCGCTGGTCAAGCTGGGTGTCTTCGCCACCGTCACGGTCCTGGCGACGGCGCTGCTGGCGATCACCATCGACAACACCGACTTCCGCGACACCCACCCGTACGCGGCCCGGTTCACCGACGCGACCGCCCTGGAGGAGGGCGACGACGTCCGCATCGCCGGCGTGCGCGTCGGCCAGGTGACCGACGTGCGGGTGGTGGACCGCCGGATCGCCGAGGTGGCGTTCACCGTCGACCGGGAACGCGGCCTGCCCCGGTCGGTGACGGCGACCATCAAGTACCGCGACCTGGTCGGCCGGCGGTACGTCGCGCTGGAGCACGGCACGGGCGACGCGTCCGCGCTGCGGCCCGGCGACGTGATCCCGCTGGAGCGCACCAGGCCGGCGCTCGACCTGACGGTGTTGTTCAACGGGTTCGAACCGCTGTTCCAGGCGCTGGACCCGGACGACGTGAACAAGCTGTCCGGCGAGATCATCCGGGTGCTCCAGGGCGAGGGCGGCACGGTCGACAGCCTGCTGCGGCACACCGCGTCGCTCACCAGGACCCTCGCCGACCGGGACCGCGTGATCGGCGAGGTGGTCGACAACCTCAACGCCGTGCTGGACGCCGTGAACAGCCGCACCGACCAGGTGACCGCGCTGGTGACCACGGTCCAGGAGCTGACCACCGGCCTCGCGTCGGACCGGCAGGCGATCGGCGACGCGATCAACGCCATCGGGGACCTGACGGGCACCACGGCGGGCCTGCTGGCGGAGGCGCGCGAGCCGCTGCGGGACGACATCTCGCGGCTGGGCCTGGTGTCGCGGACGCTGGCCGACCACGAGGCGGTCGTGGAGGGCGTCATCCAGCGGCTGCCGACCAAGATCGAGGCGATGGCGCGGACCGCGTCGTACGGGTCCTGGTTCAACTTCTTCCTGTGCGAGGCCGGCGGTCGGGTCGCGGTGCCGCCGGTGGTCGACGACCCGATCCCCATCACGGTGCTGCCGGTGACCCAGGCGAGGTGTCGCCCGTGAAGACCAAGCGCAACCCCGTCGCGGTCGGCGCGGTGTCCCTCGTGGTCGTCGTGCTGCTGCTGGTGGCCGCCTTCCACGCGGACGACCTCCCGCTCATCGGCGGCGGCACGACCTACACCGCCGAGTTCTCCGAGGCCGCGGGACTCGCGCCGGCGAACGAGGTGCGCGTCGCGGGCGTGAAGGTCGGCGAGGTGACCGACGTCGAGCTGGCCGGCGACCGGGTGCGCGTGTCGTTCCGGGTGGTGGACGCCTGGGTGGGCGACCGCTCGACGGCCGCGATCCGGATCAAGACGCTGCTCGGGCAGAAGTTCCTGGCGCTGGACCCGCAGGGGACGCGACCGCTGGACCCCGGCGAGCCGATACCACGCGAGCGCACGCTGTCGCCGTACGACGTGCAGGAGGCGTTCAACGGCCTCGCGGCCACGGTCGGCCGGCTGGACACCGGGCAGCTCGCGGAGAGCTTCCGGGTGCTGTCGGAAACCCTGCGGGGCTCGGCGGGCAGCGTCCGCGGCGCGCTCGACGGCCTGTCCGCGTTGTCCCGGACCATCTCCTCGCGTGACGAGCGGCTGGCGCGGCTGCTGGCCAACACCGAGCAGGTCACGCGCACCCTCGCCGACCGCGACGAGCAGTTCGAGAAGCTGCTCGCGGACGGCAACCTGCTGCTGGGCGAGCTGCGTGCGCGCCGGGACGCGATCAGCGCGCTGCTCACCGGGACCCGCGCGCTGGCCGCGGAGCTGACCGGCCTGGTGGCCGACAACGCCGGGCAGCTCCGGCCCGTGCTGGAGCAGCTGGACCGGGTGACCACGGTGTTGCAGCGCAACCAGGACGCCCTGAACCGCAGCCTGTCCCTGATGGCCCCGTTCTACCGGGTGTTCGCCAACACCCTCGGCAACGGCCGCTGGTTCGACGTCTACATCTGCGGCCTGCTGCCGCCCTCGGTGAACCTCGGCTTGGTCGGCTTCACCGACGAGGGCTGCCTGCCGCCCGGCGCGCCGGGAGGTGGCTGACGTGGCCGGCCGGTTGAAGCGGGTGCTGGTGCTCGCGTGCGTGGTGGCGCTGGTCGCCGTCACCGCGATGTGGTGGGCGTTCGGCGACGCGAACAGCCGACGGGTCACCGCCGTGTTCGCGTCGGTGGTGGGTGTCTACCCGGGTTCGGACGTGCGGGTGCTGGGCGTGCGGATCGGCTCCGTCGACGACGTCGCACCGCAGGGCGACCGGGTCCGGGTCACCCTGTCGATCGACCGGTCGGTGCGGGTGCCCGCCGCCGCGCAGGCGGTCGTGGTCGCGCCCAGCGTGGTCGCCGACCGCTACGTGCAGCTCGCGCCCGCCTACACGGGCGGTCCGGTGCTGGGCGACAACGCGGTGATCCCGCGCGAGCGCACCGCGACGCCCGTGGAGCTGGACGAGCTGTACGCGAGCCTCGACCGGCTCACCACCGCGCTCGGCCCGGACGGGGCCAACCGGTCCGGCGCGTTGTCGGAGCTGCTGGACTCCGCCGCCGCGAACCTCGACGGCAACGGCCGGGCGCTCGGCGACACCATCCGGCAGCTCGGCGAGGCCGCCCGCACGCTGTCCGGGTCGCGGGACGACCTGTTCGGCGCGGTGGACCACCTCCAGCGGTTCACCGGGGTGCTCGCCGCCAACGACGGCCGGGTGCGTGACTTCAACCGGCAGCTCGCCGAGGTCGCCGGTTTCCTCGCCGACGAGCGGGAGGACCTGAGCGCCGCGCTGGCCGAGCTGGCCACCGCGCTCGGGCACGTGCAGGGCTTCGTGCGCGACAACCGCGCCGCGCTGCGGTCCAACGTGGACAGGCTGACCGGCATCACGCAGGTGCTGGTGGACCAGCGCGCGGCGCTCGCCGAAACCCTCGACGTCGCGCCGCTGGCGCTGGGCAACCTCCAGAACGCCTACAACGCCGCGTCCGGCACGATCGACACCCGCGCGGACCTCAACGAGCTGAACCAGCCGCCGATCGTGCTGGTGTGCAAGCTGGTCCAGGCCGCGGAGCCGGGCCGCGTGCCGCAGGCCCTGGCCCGGACCTGCGAGCAGCTCGCGCCGGTGCTGTCCGGCGCGGTGCCGCTGAAGACGCCCGCCGAGGTGGTCGGCGACCTCAACGCGGGCAGGCTGCCGCTGCCCCTGCCGCTCGCGGGGGTGCCGGAGTGAACCCCCGACGCGTCGCCCTGCCCGTCATCGCCTGCCTCGCGCTCACCGCGTGTGGTTTCCACGGCGTCCACGACCTGCCGCTGCCCGGCGGCGCGGACCTGGGCGACCACCCGTACGCCGTGCACGTGCGCTTCCACGACGTGCTGGACCTCGTGCCGCAGGCGGGCGTGAAGGTCAACGACGTGCCGGTGGGGCGCGTGGACCGCATCGCGCTGGCCCCGGACGGCTGGACCGCCGAGGTGACGGTGCTGGTCAACGGCGACGTGGCGTTGCCCGCGAACGCCGTCGCCCGGCTGCGCCAGACCGCGTTGCTCGGTGAGAAGTACGTGGAGCTGGCCGGACCCGGCGACACCGGCGCGGCGGGCGTGCTCGCCGACGGCGCGACCATCCCGGTGGAGCGGACCAACCGCAACACCGAGGTGGAGGAGGTGTTCGGGGCGTTGTCGATGCTGCTCAACGGCGGCGGCGTGGCGCAGTTGCGGGACATCAGCCGCGAGCTGAACGCCGCGTTGGCGGGCAACGAACCCGAGGTCCGGTCCCTGCTGACCGAGTTGGACGCGCTGGTCACCGAGCTGGACGGGCACCGGTCGGAGATCACCAGGGCGCTGGACGGGGTGCACCGGCTCGGCGGCGCGCTCAACGCGGAGCGGGAGCGGATCACCGGCGTCCTGGACGACCTGGAGCCCGGGTTGAAGGTGCTCAGCGAGCAGCGCACGCAGCTCGTGACGCTGCTCCAGGCGCTCGACGCGTTGTCCGACGTCGCCGTGGACACGGTGCACCGGTCGAAGGACGACGTCGTGGCCGACCTGAAGGCGCTCCAGCCGACGTTGCACGCGTTGGGCGAGGCGGGCGCGAACCTGCCCAACGCGCTGGAGCTGCTGCTCACCTACCCGTTCCCGGACTCGGCGGTGGACGGCATCAAGGGCGACTACACGAACCTGTACGCGGACATCGACCTGGACCTGGGCAACGTCGTGGACAACCTGGGCCGGTCCCGGCAGAGCCCGCTGCCGTCCCTGCCCCTGCCGCTGCCGAACGCGCCGCCGCCGGGCACCGGCGGCACCGGGCTGGGCGACGTGCTCGGCGGGCTGCTGGGAGGTGCGCGGTGACCACTCGTCGGGTCCGGCTCCAGATCGGCGCGTTCGTGCTGGTGGCGTTGGTCGGGATGAGCTACGCGGGCGCGCGTTACGCGGGGCTGGGCCGGTTGTTCGGCTTCTCCGGGTACGTGGTGACCATGCGGCTGGCCGAGTCCGGCGGTGTGTTCACCAACGCCGAGGTCACCTACCGGGGCGTCGCGGTCGGCCGGGTCGGCGAGCTGCGGCTGACGCCGGCGGGCGTGGACGTGGACCTGGTCATCGACGCCGGCGCACCGGGCATCCCGGCCGACCTGGAGGCCGTGGTGGCCAACCGGTCCGCGGTGGGCGAGCAGTACGTGGACCTGCGCCCGCGCCGTGCCGGCGAGCCGTACCTGGCGGCGGGCTCGGTGATCCCCGAGTCGGCGACCAGGACCCCGCCGCCGGTGGACGGGCTGCTGGCGAACCTGGACGCGTTCGCCGCGTCCGTGCCCGCCGACTCGCTGCGCACCGTCGTGGACGAGCTGGACCTGGCGTTCGCCGGCGCCGGGCCCGACCTCCGGGTGCTGCTGGACAACACCCGCGCCTTCACCGCCGCCGCCACCGAGCACCTGCCGCAGACCAGGGCGTTGCTGGACCACGGCGTGGTGGTGCTGCGCACGCAGGCGGAGCAGGGCGACGCGATCCGGTCGTTCAGCGCGGACCTGCGTGCGCTGGCCGAGCGGCTCAAGGACGCCGACGGCGACCTGCGACGGCTGGTCGCCGTATCGCCGCGGGCCGCCGAGCAGGTGTCCGCGTTGCTCCGGGAGACCGGGCCGGGCCTGGGCGTGGTGCTCGCCAACCTGCTCACCACCGGCGACGTGCTGGTCACCCGCCTGGACGGGCTGGAGCAGATCGCGGTGACCTACCCGATCGCCGTGGGCGGCGGGCTCAGCGTGGCCAAGGGCGACGGCACCGGCGCCCACTTCGGCCTGGCGGTCAACGTGCTCGACCCGCCGCCGTGCACCGCGGGCTACGAGGGCACCCGGGTGCGGCAGGGCACCGACACCACGGCGTCGCCGCTGAACACCGGGGCGTACTGCGCCCTGGCCAGGGGCAGCGCGACGGCCGTGCGCGGTGCGCAGAACGCGCCACGCGGCGGCACGCCGGTCGGCGGGCAGGACGTGCCGGTCACCGGGCAGCGGGCCGACGCGCCCGTGCTCACCAGCCTCGGTCAACTGCTCGGGCTGCCGGGCTGAAGTCGGGAGGACACCGTGCGACGAGTTCTGCTGCCGGTCAGCGCCGTGCTGGTCGTGCTCGCGGCCGGGTACGCGATCTGGGCGGGTGCTTCGTGGTGGAGCGCGGAGAGCGCCGAGTCGGTCGCGTTCGCACGTGAGCGCGAGGAGGTGCTGCGGGTCGGCCAGGTCGGCATCGCGAACTTCACCACGCTCGACTACAAGAAGGTCGACGAGGACCTGAACCGCTGGCTCGACTCGTCGACGGGCGAGCTGCGCGGCGAGGTCGAAACCGGCCGCGACACCCGCCGCAAGCAGATCGCGGACGCCCGGACGGTCACCGTGAGCCGAGTCCTGGACGCCGCCGTGACCGACCTCGACGCACGTGCGGGCAAGGCGCGCCTGATCGCCGTCGTGGAGACCACGGTGACCCCGGAAGGCGGTCGCCCGGTGAAGAAGGTCAACCGCTACCAGACGAACCTCGCGCGCACCGACGCGGGCTGGAAGCTGAGCGCGCTGGGCCCCGTCGCGGCCGGCGGCGCGTAGCAGAGGAGGAACCCGTGCCACCCACCCGCCGCCGCCCCGTCCCGACCCCGCCCACCACCCGCCCCCGGGTGGCCGGCCTCCGCAAGCGCCCCACCCCACCGGCCCCACCGGCACCCGACTCTCCGGCACCCGACTCTCCGGCACCCGACTCACCGGCCACCGACTCACCGGCGCCCGACTCTCCGGCATCCGACTCTCCGGCACCCGCCACCCCGGACCGGCGAGCGGCGAAGCCCCGGCCGGTGGGGAAGAAGCGGCGCGCCGGGAACGCGGGGGAGGAGCCGTCGGCCGCGTGGCGGCGGAAGCGGGTGCCGGCGGACGCCGGTGGTCGTGCCCGCCGCCCCGGGGTCGTGCTGCCCGTGACCCTCTTCCTCCTGGCGGTGGCGCTGGTCGGCCTCGGCACCTGGTTCCAGGGGCGCGCGGGCGGTGTCCGCCACAACGCGGCGCTGGTGGACACCGCGGGCACGAGTGAGGTGGCCGGCCAGGTCCGCGAGGCCGTGGAGAAGGCGTTCTCCTACAACTTCGCCGACGTCGCCGCCACCGAGCGGGCGGCCGGTGAGCTGCTGGTGGGCCGGGCCCGGTGCCAGTACGAGGCGATCTTCGGCCCGGTCCGGTCGCTCGCGCCCGAGCAGAAGCTGGTGGTCACCGTGAAGGCCGTCTCCAGCGGCGTGACCAGCCTGGACGGCGACCGCGCGACGGTCCTGCTGTTCCTCGACCAGGTGACCACGCGCACCACCGACAACCAGAGCGGCGGTGGTGTCGCCATGATGCGGGCGAGCGCGGTCCGGTCCGGCGACCGCTGGCGGGTCGACGACATGGAGATGTTCGGCCGCTCCGGCGACCAGTCCGCCGAACTGGCCCGGTGCGGTTGACCGGCACCCGGGGCCGGTCCGCCGACCCGGCCCCCGTTCGACCACTCCCGCGGCACCCGACGCTGCGTAGCCGAACGACGACGGCCAGTATCCCCGACGCACCCCGCAAAGATCAATGAGATTCCCGCCCCCGGAGGTCACCCGGTCCGGGCGCCGCCGTCCCCGGGGCGAGCCGCCGCCGGCAGCTCGGGTGCCCGTCGCCAAGCCTCGCGTACCGTGATCTGCGCCACATTTCTTCATTGGTGACCGAACGGAATCCCAAGCACCAGAATCGGGCCGGTGAGTGCCCGGAGGGCGTTCAGCGCAAGCCACAGAGGTGTAATTCCCCTGGTCAGGAACGTAACGCGGGGTAAACGCGCCTTGCGCCACGCGAGTGATCGCCGCGTGGCATCTTGACTGTGGGCGTCGGCGGGGTCACTCTGTCGGTGACGACGAGAAAGGTCCTTCCAGGTGCCTCTCGACAGTTGGCGTGCGCGTGGCTAGACTGCCCCTTTGCGCTGCCCTCTTTCCGTTTGCCCTTCGCCGAGAGCTGGATTGCCGGGCATCGCCGCACCCTTGACAGCCGTGCTAGTCCGCTGCTAGCCAGCTACCTGTCCCTGGAAGGACGCATCTTGGCGATCTCTCGCGCGACCAAGGCCACTGCTGCGACCAACTCCACGTCGGGGATCCCCGGAGCGCCGAAGCGGGTCTCGTTCGCGAAGATTCACGAGCCGCTCCAGACGCCCAACCTGCTCGACCTGCAGATTCAGTCCTTCGAGTGGCTGACCGGCGACGAGGCGTGGTTCCAGCGCCGCGTCGACGAGGGCGACGAGGCCCCCACGGGCGGCCTCGAAGAGGTCCTCAACGAGATCTCCCCGATCGAGGACTTCTCGGGCTCGATGTCGCTCTCCTTCTCCGACCCGCGCTTCGACGAGGTCAAGGCCTCGACCGAGGAGTGCAAGGACAAGGACATGACGTACGCGGCCCCGCTGTTCGTCACGGCGGAGTTCACCAACCACACCACCGGCGAGATCAAGAGCCAGACGGTGTTCATGGGTGACTTCCCGATGATGACGGACAAGGGCACGTTCATCATCAACGGCACCGAGCGGGTCGTGGTATCCCAGCTCGTCCGCTCGCCGGGCGTCTACTACGACACGGCGATCGACAAGACGACCGACAAGGACGTCTTCAGCGTCAAGATCATCCCGTCCCGGGGTGCCTGGCTGGAGTTCGACGTCGACAAGCGCGACACCGTCGGCGTCCGGATCGACCGCAAGCGCCGCCAGCCGGTGACCGTGCTGCTGAAGGCGCTGGGTTGGACCACCGAGCAGATCCGGGAGCGCTTCGCGTTCTCCGAGACGCTGCTGACGACGCTGGAGAAGGACCACACCGCCGGCACCGACGAGGCGTTGCTGGACATCTACCGGAAGCTCCGGCCGGGCGAGCCGCCGACGAGGGAGTCCGCCCAGGCGCTGCTGGAGAACCTGTTCTTCAAGGACAAGCGCTACGACCTGGCCAAGGTCGGCCGCTACAAGGTCAACAAGAAGCTCGGCCTGGACACCCCGATCAGCACCGGCGTGCTGACCGAGGACGACATCGTCACGACCATCGAGTACCTGGTCCGCCTGCACGCGGGCGAGGCGACGATGAAGCCGGGCGACGTCGAGGTGCCCGTCGAGGTGGACGACATCGACCACTTCGGCAACCGCCGCCTGCGCACCGTCGGCGAGCTGATCCAGAACCAGATCCGGGTCGGCCTGTCCCGCATGGAGCGCGTCGTGCGCGAGCGCATGACCACCCAGGACGTCGAGGCGATCACGCCGCAGACCCTGATCAACATCCGCCCGGTCGTGGCGGCGATCAAGGAGTTCTTCGGCACGTCCCAGCTCTCGCAGTTCATGGACCAGACCAACCCGCTGGCCGGTCTGACGCACAAGCGCCGCCTCTCGGCGCTCGGCCCCGGTGGTCTGTCCCGCGAGCGGGCCGGCATGGAGGTCCGCGACGTCCACCCGTCGCACTACGGCCGCATGTGCCCGATCGAGACGCCGGAAGGCCCGAACATCGGTCTGATCGGCTCGCTGTCGTCCTACGGGCGCGTGAACCCGTTCGGCTTCATCGAGACGCCGTACCGCAAGGTCGTCGACGGCCGGGTCACCGACCAGATCGACTACCTGACCGCGGACGAGGAAGACCGCTTCGTGAAGGCCCAGGCCAACGCGAAGATCGACGACGAGGGCCGCTTCCTGGAGGACCGCGTCCTGGTCCGCAAGAAGGGCGGCGAGGTCGAGCAGATCGACCCGAAGGACGTCGACTACATGGACGTCTCCCCGCGCCAGATGGTGTCGGCGGCGACCGCCATGATCCCCTTCCTGGAGCACGACGACGCCAACCGCGCCCTGATGGGCGCGAACATGCAGCGCCAGGCGGTGCCGCTGCTGCGATCCGAGTCGCCGCTGGTCGGCACCGGCATGGAGCTGCGTGCCGCGGTCGACGCCGGTGACGTCGTGGTCGCCAAGAAGACCGGTGTGGTGGAGGAGATCTCCGCCGACTACGTCACGGTCATGGCCGACGACGGCTCGCGGCAGACCTACGGCCTGCACAAGTTCCGCCGGTCCAACCAGGGCACCTGCATCAACCAGAAGCCCATCGTGAACGAGGGCGACCGGGTGCGCGAGGGCCAGGTCCTGGCCGACGGCCCGTGCACCGAGAACGGCGAGATGGCGCTGGGCAAGAACCTGCTCGTCGCGATCATGCCGTGGGAGGGCCACAACTACGAGGACGCGATCATCCTGTCGCAGCGCCTCGTGCAGGACGACGTCCTGACCTCGATCCACATCGAGGAGCACGAGATCGACGCGCGGGACACCAAGCTGGGCGCCGAGGAGATCACCCGGGACATCCCGAACGTCTCCGAGGAGGTCCTGGCCGACCTCGACGAGCGCGGCATCATCCGCATCGGCGCCGAGGTCCAGCCGGGCGACATCCTGGTCGGCAAGGTCACGCCGAAGGGCGAGACCGAGCTGACGCCGGAGGAGCGCCTGCTGCGCGCGATCTTCGGTGAGAAGGCCCGCGAGGTGCGCGACACGTCCCTCAAGGTGCCGCACGGCGAGTACGGCAAGGTCATCGGCATCCGCGTGTTCAGCCGCGAGGACGACGACGAGCTGCCCCCCGGCGTGAACGAGCTGGTCCGCGTCTACGTGGCCCAGAAGCGCAAGATCCAGGACGGCGACAAGCTCGCCGGCCGCCACGGCAACAAGGGTGTCATCGGCAAGATCCTCCCCGTGGAGGACATGCCGTTCCTGGAGGACGGCACCCCGGTGGACATCGTGCTGAACACGCACGGTGTGCCGCGTCGTATGAACATCGGCCAGGTGCTGGAGACCCACCTCGGGTGGATCGCCAAGCAGGGCTGGAGCATCAACGGCGACCCGGACTGGGCGAAGAACCTGCCCGCCGAGCTGTACGACGTGGAGCCCGGCACGAAGACCGCGACCCCGGTCTTCGACGGCGCACGCGAGGACGAGATCACCGGTCTGCTCGGGTCGACGGTCCCGAACCGCGACGGCGAGCGCATGGTGAAGGAGAACGGCAAGGCGCGGCTGTTCGACGGCCGCTCCGGCGAGCCGTACCCGTTCCCGGTGTCGGTCGGCTACATGTACATCCTGAAGCTGCTGCACCTGGTGGACGACAAGATCCACGCCCGCTCCACCGGCCCGTACTCGATGATCACGCAGCAGCCGCTGGGTGGTAAGGCGCAGTTCGGTGGCCAGCGGTTCGGCGAGATGGAGTGCTGGGCGATGCAGGCGTACGGCGCCGCCTACACCCTCCAGGAGCTGCTGACCATCAAGTCCGACGACGTGCTCGGCCGCGTGAAGGTGTACGAGGCCATCGTCAAGGGCGAGAACATCCCGGAGCCGGGCATCCCGGAGTCCTTCAAGGTGCTGCTCAAGGAGCTCCAGTCGCTGTGCCTCAACGTCGAGGTGCTGTCCTCGGACGGCGCCGCGATCGAGATGCGCGACGGCGACGACGAAGACCTGGAGCGCGCGGCCGCGAACCTCGGCATCAACCTGTCGCGGAGCGAGTCGCCGTCCGTGGACGACGTCGTCAACTAGTCCCTCGCCGGCCCGCGGGGAGGTGCCTCCCGCGCCTCCCCGCGGCCCAGCCACCAGCTCCTGAGCCACGTCCCGCGTGCGGCCACCGCCGTCACACGCCGGGCAACCGATCCAAAGGGGAAGAGAGTAGACGTGCTCGACGTCAACTTCTTCGATGAGCTCCGCATCGGTCTCGCGACCGCGGACGACATCCGCCAGTGGTCCTACGGCGAGGTCAAGAAGCCCGAGACCATCAACTACCGCACGCTCAAGCCGGAGAAGGACGGCTTGTTCTGCGAGAAGATCTTCGGTCCCACCCGGGACTGGGAGTGCTACTGCGGCAAGTACAAGCGCGTCCGCTTCAAGGGCATCATCTGCGAGCGCTGCGGCGTCGAGGTGACCCGCGCGAAGGTCCGCCGCGAGCGGATGGGCCACATCGAACTGGCCGCCCCGGTCACGCACATCTGGTACTTCAAGGGCGTCCCGAGCCGGTTGGGCTACCTGCTCGACCTGGCCCCGAAGGACCTCGAGAAGATCATCTACTTCGCCGCCTACGTCATCGTGGGCGTCAACACCGAGCTGCGCCACAACGACCTGCCGACGCTCGAGAACGAGATGCAGGTCGAGCGCAAGCGCGTGGAGAACAAGCGCGACGCCGACGTCGAGGCGCGGGCGCAGAAGCTGGAAGCCGACCTGGCCGAGCTGGAGGCGGAGGGCGCGAAGTCCGACGTCCGCCGCAAGGTCAAGGAGGGCGGCGAGCGCGAGATGCGCCAGCTCCGCGACCGGGCGCAGCGCGAGCTGGACCGGCTCGACGAGATCTGGTCCACGTTCACCAAGCTGGAGCGCGCGCAGCTGATCGCGGACGAGCTGCTCTACCGCGAGCTGTACGACCGCTACGGCGACTACTTCACCGGCGCCATGGGCGCCGAGGCCATCCAGAAGCTGCTCGGCGACTACGACGTGGACGCCGAGGCCGAGGTGCTGCGCGAGACCATCCGCAGCGGCAAGGGCCAGAAGAAGCTGCGCGCCCTCAAGCGCCTGAAGGTCGTCGCCGCGTTCCAGGCGACCCGCAACAACCCGCAGGGCATGGTGCTGGACTGCGTGCCGGTCATCCCGCCGGACCTGCGCCCGATGGTGCAGCTCGACGGTGGCCGCTTCGCCACGTCCGACCTGAACGACCTGTACCGCCGCGTCATCAACCGGAACAACCGCCTCAAGCGGCTGATCGACCTCGGCGCGCCCGAGATCATCGTCAACAACGAGAAGCGGATGCTCCAGGAGGCCGTCGACGCGTTGTTCGACAACGGCCGCCGCGGCCGTCCGGTCACCGGGCCGGGCAACCGCCCGCTGAAGTCCCTGAGCGACCTGCTCAAGGGCAAGCAGGGCCGGTTCCGCCAGAACCTGCTGGGCAAGCGCGTCGACTACTCGGGCCGTTCGGTCATCGTGGTCGGCCCGCAGCTCAAGCTGCACCAGTGCGGCCTGCCCAAGCAGATGGCGCTGGAGCTGTTCAAGCCGTTCGTGATGAAGCGGCTGGTGGACCTCAACCACGCGCAGAACATCAAGTCGGCGAAGCGCATGGTCGAGCGCGCCCGCCCGGCCGTGTGGGACGTGCTGGAAGAGGTCATCACCGAGCACCCCGTGCTGCTCAACCGCGCGCCCACGCTGCACCGCCTGGGCATCCAGGCGTTCGAGCCGCAGCTGGTCGAGGGCAAGGCCATCCAGCTGCACCCGCTCGTCTGCGAGGCGTTCAACGCCGACTTCGACGGTGACCAGATGGCGGTCCACCTGCCGCTGTCCGCCGAGGCGCAGGCCGAGGCGCGCGTGCTGATGCTGTCGTCGAACAACATCCTCTCGCCCGCGTCGGGCAAGCCGCTGGCCATGCCGCGTCTGGACATGGTGACCGGCCTGTACCACCTGACGCGGCACAAGGAGGGCGACATCGGCGAGGGCCAGGCGTACTCCTCGCCCGCCGAGGCGCTGATGGCGTTCGACCGGAAGGCCCTCGGCCTCCAGGCGATGGCCAAGATCCGCATCACGGACAAGAACCCGCCGAAGGGCCAGGAGCCGGAGGGCTGGGAGCCCGGTCAGCCGTGGCTGGCCGAGACCACCCTCGGCCGCGTGCTGTTCAACGAGGTCCTGCCGCAGGACTACCCGTTCCTGAACGAGGTCATGCCGAAGAAGCGGCAGGCCACGGTCATCAACGACCTCGCCGAGCGGTACCCGATGGTGACCGTCGCCCGGACGCTGGACAAGCTGAAGGACGCGGGCTTCTACTGGGCGACCCGGTCGGGCGTCACCGTCGCGATCTCCGACGTGCTCGTGCCGGAGGCCAAGCAGGGCATCCTGGACGAGTACGAGAAGCTCGCCGACGCGGTGGAGAAGCGCTACCAGCGCGGTCAGCTCTCCTACGCCGAGCGCAACAACGAGCTGGTGAAGGTGTGGACCAAGGCGACGGAAGAGGTCGCCGAGGTCATGGAGGCCAACTTCCCCGAGGACAACTCGATCCGCATGATCGTGAAGTCCGGCGCGGCGGGCAACATGACCCAGGTCCGGTCGCTGGCGGGTATGCGTGGTCTGGTGACCAACCCGAAGGGCGAGTACATCCCGCGTCCGATCAAGAACTCGTTCCGCGAGGGCCTGTCGGTGCTGGAATACTTCATCGCGACGCACGGCGCCCGCAAGGGTCTCGCCGACACCGCGCTGCGTACCGCCGACTCGGGTTACCTGACCCGTCGTCTTGTGGACGTGTCGCAGGACGTCATCATCCGCGAGATCGACTGCGGCACGACCCGCGGCGTGAACATGACCGTCGGCGAGAAGCTGGGCGACAAGGTCGGCCTGCACGAGTTCGCGCAGACCTCCGTCTACGCCCGGACCATCGCCGAGGACATCACCGACGCCAACGGCAACGTGGTCCTCAACCGCGGTGACGACCTCGGTGACCCGGCGCTCCAGACGCTGGTGAACGCCGGCGTGACCCGCGTGAAGGTCCGCTCGGTGCTGACCTGCGAGTCCGCGGTGGGCGTGTGCGCGTCCTGCTACGGCCGCTCGATGGCGACCGGCAAGCTGGTCGACGTCGGCGAGGCCGTCGGCATCGTCGCCGCCCAGTCCATCGGTGAGCCGGGCACCCAGCTCACCATGCGCACCTTCCACCAGGGTGGTGTGGCGGGCGACGACATCACCACCGGTCTGCCGCGTGTCCAGGAGCTGTTCGAGGCCCGCGTGCCGAAGGGCAAGGCCCCGATCGCCGACGTCGACGGCCGCGTCCGCATCGAGGACGGCGACCGCTTCTGGAAGATCACCCTCATCCCGGACGACGGGAGCGAGGAGATCGTCTTCGACAAGCTGTCGAAGCGCCAGCGCCTGGCCAACACCCCCACCGGCCCGTTGCAGGACGGCGACCACGTGTCCGTCGGCCAGCAGCTGCTGGAGGGCACGCCGGACCCGCACGAGGTCCTGCGCGTCATGGGTCCGCGCGAGGCGCAGCTGCACCTGGTCCAGGAAGTCCAGAAGGTCTACCGGGCCCAGGGCGTGGCGATCCACGACAAGCACATCGAGGTCATCGTCCGGCAGATGCTGCGCCGGGTGACGATCATCGACTCGGGCGCGACCGAGTTCCTGCCCGGCTCGCTGGTCGAGCGGGCGGAGTTCGAGAGCGGCAACCGCCAGGTCGTCGCCGAGGGCGGCGAGCCGGCCGCCGGTCGCCCGGTGCTGATGGGCATCACGAAGGCGTCGCTGGCCACCGACTCGTGGCTGTCCGCGGCGTCGTTCCAGGAGACCACCCGAGTCCTGACCGACGCAGCCATCAACGGCCGCTCGGACAAGCTCATCGGCCTCAAGGAGAACGTGATCATCGGTAAGCTGATCCCGGCCGGCACCGGCATCAACCGGTACCGGAACATCCAGGTCCAGCCGACCGAAGAGGCACGCGCCGCGGCGTACGCCATCCCGTCCTACGACGACGGCTACTACACGCCGGACGTCTTCGGCACCGGCACGGGCGCAGCCGTCCCCCTGGACGACTACGACTTCGGCCGCGACTACCGCTAAAAAGCACCAGAAGAAGGCCCCCGCAGCCCAGCTGTGGGGGCCTTCGCGGCAATAGGGGTAAATCAGCAACTCACCGCCAGGGAGCCTCGCGGCAAAGGCCAATTCGGCGGTCGGCCTCCACACCCCCCGCTATGGGGGCTTGCCCACACCAAGCCCCCCGTCGTGTTCTCCCCGTATGGCCTGCGCGCCAGCGAACCGCGCTCGTTCCCGGGACGCAAACACGCTTTTCGTTTGCGTCCCGGGAACGAGGGTGGTTGTCTTGACCAGGCCATACGGGGAGAACACGACGGCGCTCTTCCAGTTCTCCTTGGCGGTCTGCCAAGCGGCGAGCGTCGTTTTTTACCCCCTCCGACGCCCTTTGGCCAGCGCTCGGGCCCGTGCCACCAACTCGTCCACCAACTCGTCACCGGCTTCCGGCGGCACGCCGTCGGCGCAGCAGGGCGGCTTGGTCCGGCGTTCGTTCAACCGCGGTCGCACGCCCGCCAATTCGTACAAGGCGTCGTAGAGGTTCCGCCCGGGATCGTCATCGTGGGCTCCCACCAACAAGACCCAGGCGACATCGGGCGTCGGAAAGGCGACCACCACGCGATCAGTTCCACGCAGGTGTTTGACGCAGAGCCGGGGCAGGGGATCGGGCCCGGTGACGCGATATCCCAGGGCGGCGCACCCGCTGTGCGCCAATTCGTCCAGGAAACGCTCGTACGCCTGGCGGGCGGGTCCGCGCAGGGACGCCGCTTGAGCGCCGGCGACCGGCGTCTCCACCACGGTCGTCAAGCGGAGCGGACGACTCGTCCTTCACCTCGCCGCAT
Organism: Saccharothrix obliqua; assembly: GCF_019375475.1. Classification (GTDB taxonomy): domain Bacteria; phylum Actinomycetota; class Actinomycetes; order Mycobacteriales; family Pseudonocardiaceae; genus Actinosynnema; species Actinosynnema obliqua. The sequence continues at coordinate 419,428 of NZ_JAHXGQ010000001.1, forward strand.
CTGCTCGACGCTCGTCGCGAGGTCTTCGCGGTCGAGCAACGCGGCGTCTCCGAGCCTGCGGTGCACCTCGTCCAGCAGCCCCCTGGTGCGGCCGGCACGCCGCAGTTCCGCCACCACGTGCAGCACCTCGTGCAGCCGCACGGCGTCCAGGAGCATCCGGGGTTCCTGGCTGTGGATGGCGAGCACGCCTTCCCGGGCCCACGCCTTGACCGTCTTCTCGGTGAGGTCCAGCAGCTCTCCGGCCACCACGGGCCGGACGGGCGGTGCCTTGCGCAGCGCGCGGGCCACCACGCCGTCGAGCTTGTGCCGCCGCTCGTCGTCCTCCGAGAGGCTGGACGCCACCTCTTCGATCTCTTGGATCTGATCGAAGAGGTCCCTGATCAACGCTGCCTCGGTGGCGACAGACATGGCTCCCCCTCACGCTCGCTACCAAGTATGGCGCTCTTTTTCGGGAGTGCCAAGTTCGGGGGTGTCGGCGATGCCAGGTAAGTCGGCCCAGGCCGATGCCAGGCGGGGGCGCGCCAAGGGGGCGACGCCAGGCGGGGGCGACGCCGGGTGGGGGTGATGCCAGGTGGGGCAACGCCGGGCGGGGCGCAGGCAGGCGGGGCGCAGGCAGGCGGGGCGCAGGCAGGCGGGGCGCAGGCAGGCGGGGCGCAGGCAGGCGGGCGCAGGCAGGCGGGCGCAGCCAGACGGGGATAGGTCCGCCGGCGATGCCGGGTGGGGAATCGCCGGGCATCACCGGGCCGGGGGAGAGGTCCCGGGCAGGTGCCAAGGTGGGGCGCTCAGCCCCACCCCTCCCCCTCTCAAGCCGAGAACGGCTCAGGACGAGAAGAACAGCCCCGACAACCCGTTGTGCTTGCGGTGGTGGTAGCCGTGCCCGTAGTGCGGAGCCGCGCCCCACCCCGGCTGAACGGGCTGCTGGACGTAGTGCACCTGCGCCGGCGGCGGTGCGACCGGCGGCGGGGGCGGGGGAGCGGCCATCTGGGTCTCCAGCCGCGTGATGGCCTCCAGCTCGCCGTAGTCCAGGAAGACCCCGCGGCAGCCGTCGCACTGCTCGATGTGTACGCCCATGCGGTCGAAAGTCCGCATGTTGCCATGACACTTGGGACACTGCATCGTGTGAGCCTCCTGCTCTCGGTGCGTTATGGGCGATATTAGCCACGCGACATAGATCCGCGCCGCTATCCGCCCAACCCCCCGCCGGCCCACCCCGCCACGATGCGCCCACAAGCGTCGAGCAACGCCCCCTGCGCTTCCGTCAACGCCTTCCCGTCCCGCTCCGCCGCCGTCAACGCCCGCGCCGCCATCTGCACGACCAGCGCCCGAGCCGGCCGCTCCAACCCCTCCCACGGGTCGTCCCGCCGAACGGCCACCCCACCCGCGTCGAGGTACGCGTCCAACAACCGGCTCCACACCCCCGGCTCCAACACCCCGGCGGCGAACAACGCGGCCGGCCGGGCGAGGTCCCACGCCGGGTCGCCCACCCCGATGTCGTCGACGTCGATGAGCCGCCACCCGTCCCGCCACACCAGCTGCCCCAGGTGCCAGTCGCCGTGCACCAGGACGTCACCACCCCGATCGGGCCCCAACGTCGCGAACGCCCGCAACACCACGTCGGCCCCGACCACGTCCGGCACGTCCCGCACCGCCCGCTCCACCCGCGACCAGGCCCGAGCGGGCGGCACGGGGCCGGGCACCCGCACCCGGTGCAACGCGGCGAGCAGCCGCCCGGCCTCCTCCATCGGCAGCGCGCCGTCCGACGACACCGGCGTACCCAGGGGCCACGCCGTCACCACCCGCCCCCGCACCACCGCGGGCCCCAGCACGGGCGGCAGCAGCAACCCGCCCACCGCGGCCGCCACCCGCACCCGCGCCGCGAGCCCGTCGACGTCCGTCCCCACCTCGTGCACCTTGACGACGACGTCACCCACCTTCACCACCACGACGTCGCCGCGAACGGCCAGGACCTCGCCCTCCCCGCTCCCGCCAACCCACTCGACCAGCTCGCGCCGCCGCACCCCGCCGCCCAGACCCTCGTCCACGGGCCCAGTCTGCGCCGCCGCCGAAAACCGACTCGGCGACCTCCCCGACCTGGACGTAAGCTGTGACGGACCCGTTTTGACCGGTGGGAAGCGACCGAGGTATCTTTGGTACTCGTGCCCGACCCATGTCGGGCCGCTCCGCGTGCCTACGCGCCAGTGTGTCCTGGAAAGCCGGCCGCGGTGACCTCCACGCGTAGGGGCATCCTGGGATGTTGCCTGCGGACCTGGGGTGAACGGGCGCGACACGCCCGACCTCGGGTGCAGAGAGGGACCAGGTAAACAGTGGTCGACGTCCTCGTGGCGACGGGCACTCGAAGGGAAGAAGCAGCCGGCGCATGCCAACGATCCAGCAGCTGGTCCGCAAGGGCCGGCAGGACAAGGTCGCCAAGCAGAAGACCGCGGCGCTCAAGGGGAGTCCCCAGCGGCGCGGCGTCTGCACCCGTGTCTACACCACCACGCCCAAGAAGCCGAACTCGGCGCTCCGCAAGGTCGCCCGCGTGAAGCTGACGAGTGGCATCGAGGTCACGGCCTACATCCCCGGTGAGGGCCACAACCTCCAGGAGCACTCCATGGTGCTCGTGCGCGGCGGTCGTGTGAAGGACCTCCCGGGTGTTCGCTACAAGATCATCCGCGGTTCCCTCGACACGCAGGGCGTGAAGAACCGCAAGCAGGCCCGCAGCCGCTACGGCGCGAAGAAGGAGAAGAGCTGATGCCCCGCAAGGGACCGGCCCCGAAGCGGCCGTTGATCTCCGACCCGGTCTACAGCTCTCCGCTGGTGACCCAGCTCATCAACAAGGTGCTGGTCGACGGCAAGCGCTCCGTGGCCGAGCGGATCGTGTACGGCGCGCTGGAAGGCGCCCGCGAGAAGACCGGCACCGACCCGGTGGTCACCCTCAAGCGCGCGCTCGACAACGTCAAGCCCGCCCTGGAGGTCAAGAGCCGCCGCGTCGGTGGCGCGACCTACCAGGTGCCGGTGGAGGTCAAGCCCGGTCGGGCGACCACCCTGGCGCTGCGCTGGCTGATCAGCTTCTCCCGGCAGCGGCGGGAGAAGACCATGATCGAGCGCCTGATGAACGAGCTGCTCGACGCGAGCAACGGCCTGGGCGCGAGCGTCAAGCGCCGCGAGGACACCCACAAGATGGCCGAGTCGAACAAGGCCTTCGCCCACTACCGCTGGTGACGTGACGCCCGGCCGGCACCCGAGACGCCGGCCGGGCTCTCCCAGCCCTAGTGAGCCAGCGAGCTCAAGACAGGGGAAACACCCGTGGCACAGGACGTGCTCACCGACCTGGCCAAGGTCCGCAACATCGGGATCATGGCCCACATCGACGCGGGCAAGACCACGACGACCGAGCGGATCCTGTTCTACACCGGGATCAGCTACAAGATCGGCGAGGTCCACGACGGCGCCGCCGTGATGGACTGGATGGAGCAGGAGCAGGAGCGCGGCATCACGATCACGTCGGCCGCGACGACGTGCTTCTGGAAGAACCACCAGATCAACCTGATCGACACCCCCGGTCACGTCGACTTCACCGTCGAGGTCGAGCGCAACCTGCGCGTCCTCGACGGCGCCGTCGCCGTGTTCGACGGCAAGGAAGGTGTCGAGCCCCAGTCCGAGCAGGTGTGGCGGCAGGCGACCAAGTACGACGTCCCGCGCATCTGCTTCGTCAACAAGATGGACAAGCTGGGCGCCGACTTCTACTTCACCGTGCGCACCATCTCCGAGCGCCTCGGCGCGAAGCCGCTCCCGCTCCAGCTCCCGATCGGCGCGGAGAGCGAGTTCATCGGCGTCGTCGACCTGGTCGAGATGCGCGCGCTGACCTGGCGCGGCGAGGTCCAGAAGGGCGAGGACTACGCCGTCGAGGAGATCCCCGCGGACCTCCTGGAGAAGGCGCAGGAGTACCGCGAGCAGCTGGTCGAGGCCGTCGCGGAGACCGACGACGCGCTGATGGAGTCCTACCTGGGCGGCGAAGAGCTGACCGTCGCGCAGATCAAGGCCGGCATCCGCAAGATCGTGTCCACGGGCGCGGCGTACCCGGTGCTGTGCGGCTCGTCGTTCAAGAACAAGGGCGTGCAGCCCATGCTCGACGCGGTGATCGACTACCTGCCGTCGCCGCTGGACCTGCCGCCGGTCGAGGGCACCCTCCAGGACGGCGAGACGCCGGCCTTCCGGAAGCCGTCGACCGAGGAGCCGTTCTCGGCCCTCGCGTTCAAGATCGCCGCGCACCCGTTCTTCGGCAAGCTGACCTACATCCGGGTGTACTCGGGTCGGGTCGCCTCCGGTACCCAGGTCATCAACTCGACCAAGGACCGCAAGGAGCGCATCGGGAAGATCTTCCAGATGCACGCCAACAAGGAGAACCCGGTCGACGAGGCCATGGCGGGCCACATCTACGCCGTCATCGGTCTCAAGGACACCACCACCGGTGAGACGCTGAGCGACCCGCAGGCGCCCATCGTGCTGGAGTCCATGACCTTCCCCGAGCCGGTCATCGAGGTGGCGATCGAGCCGAAGACGAAGGCCGACCAGGAGAAGCTCAGCACCGCGATCCAGAAGCTGGCCGAGGAGGACCCGACCTTCCGCGTCAAGCAGGACGAGGAGACCGGGCAGACCATCATCGCCGGCATGGGCGAGCTGCACCTGGACATCCTGGTGGACCGGATGCGCCGGGAGTTCAAGGTCGAGGCCAACATCGGCAAGCCCCAGGTGGCGTACCGGGAGACGATCCGCCGCAAGGTGGAGAAATACTCCTACACCCACAAGAAGCAGACCGGTGGCTCCGGCCAGTTCGCGAAGGTCCTCATCGACCTGGAGCCGCTGGAGAAGCAGGACGACGGCGCGCTCTACGAGTTCGTGAACGCCGTGACCGGTGGCCGCGTGCCGCGGGAGTACATCCCGTCGGTGGACGCCGGTGCGCAGGACGCCATGCAGTACGGCGTGCTGGCGGGCTACCCGCTGGTCGGCATCAAGGTGACGCTGGTCGACGGCGCCTACCACGAGGTCGACTCGTCGGAAATGGCCTTCAAGATCGCCGGTTCGATGGCGCTCAAGGAAGCCGCCCGCAAGGCCGACCCGGCCCTGCTGGAGCCGATGATGGCGGTCGAAGTGACCACGCCCGAGGAGTACATGGGCGACGTCATCGGCGACCTCAACTCCCGCCGTGGCCAGATCCAGGCCATGGAGGAGCGCAGTGGCACCCGTGTCGTGAAGGCGCTGGTCCCGCTGTCGGAGATGTTCGGGTACGTCGGCGACCTGCGGTCCAAGACCCAGGGTCGTGCGAACTACTCGATGACCTTTGACTCCTACGCCGAGGTTCCCACGAACGTCGCGAAGGAGATCATCGCGAAGGCGACGGGCGAGTAACCCCAACCGGAGCACCGCAGCACCACGCGGGCTCTCCGGGGTCTCTCGTCCCTGGGGTCCGCAGAACCCTGACGTGACGCCCGGCGGGTGGAACCACTCCCGCCGGGCACAGCAACAGAAGTCCAGGAGGACAATCCAGTGGCGAAGGCGAAGTTCGAGCGGACGAAGCCGCACGTCAACATCGGCACCATCGGTCACATCGACCACGGCAAGACGACGCTGACCGCGGCGATCTCCAAGGTCCTGCACGACAAGTACCCGGAACTGAACCCCTTCACGCCGTTCGACCAGATCGACAAGGCGCCGGAGGAGAAGCAGCGCGGCATCACCATCTCGATCGCGCACATCGAGTACCAGACCGACAAGCGCCACTACGCGCACGTCGACTGCCCCGGTCACGCCGACTACATCAAGAACATGATCACCGGTGCGGCGCAGATGGACGGCGCCATCCTGGTGGTCGCGGCGACCGACGGCCCGATGCCGCAGACCAAGGAGCACGTCCTGCTCGCCCGCCAGGTCGGTGTGCCCTACATCGTCGTGGCCCTCAACAAGTCCGACATGGTGGACGACGAGGAGATCCTGGAGCTCGTCGAGCTCGAGGTCCGCGAGCTGCTCTCCGAGTACGAGTTCCCGGGCGACGACCTGCCGGTCGTGCGCGTCTCCGCGCTGAAGGCGCTGGAGGGCGACGCCGAGTGGGCCGAGAAGCTCATCGGCCTGATGGACGCCGTGGACGAGAACATCCCGGAGCCCGAGCGCGAGGTCGACCGGCCGTTCCTGATGCCGGTCGAGGACGTCTTCACGATCACCGGCCGCGGCACCGTGGTGACCGGTCGCATCGAGCGCGGCGTCATCAAGGTCAACGAAGAGGTCGAGATCGTCGGCATCAAGGAGACCTCGAAGAAGACGACGGTCACCTCGATCGAGATGTTCAAGAAGTTCCTCGACGAGGGCCAGGCGGGCGACAACGCGGCGCTGCTGCTCCGCGGCATCAAGCGCGAGGAGGTGGAGCGCGGCATGGTCATCGTGAAGCCGGGCACCACCACCCCGCACACCGAGTTCGAGGCGCAGGTCTACATCCTGTCCAAGGACGAGGGCGGCCGCCACACGCCGTTCTTCAACAACTACCGCCCGCAGTTCTACTTCCGCACCACCGACGTGACCGGCGTCGTGACCCTCCCCGAGGGCACCGAGATGGTCATGCCGGGCGACACCACCTCCATGGCCGTGAAGCTGATCCAGCCGATCGCCATGGACGAGGGTCTGCGGTTCGCCATCCGCGAGGGTGGCCGGACCGTCGGCGCGGGCTCGGTCACCAAGATCATCAAGTGACCTCGGTCTAACGACCGACCCCCGATTTGGACTGCGCACGTCGGTGTGCGACCATTGACGGGTTGCTCGTCACGGGGCGGCCGGTTCCAGCGGAACCCGGCCGCTCCGTCACGAGGGAGCAAGACAATCCCACAGGTTTCATCAGTGGGACCGGTCTGTGGCCAAGGGCGCGACACGCCCGACCGCGTGGACCGGGCACCGTGACACCGCTGAGGTGTCAGTCCTGAATAGGGGGCGGTACGCGCCGGAGGCTCGACGGCCTCATTCCGGTTGCCCGCACCGCAGCGGTATCGAGAAGCAGAGGAACGGCAAGCCATCATGGCGGGACAGAAGATCCGCATCCGGCTCAAGGCCTACGACCACGAGGCGATCGACGCGTCCGCGCGCAAGATCGTCGAGACCGTGACGCGCACCGGCGCTCGGGTCGTCGGGCCTGTGCCGCTGCCCACTGAGAAGAACGTCTACTGCGTCATCCGCTCGCCGCACAAGTACAAGGACTCGCGCGAGCACTTCGAGATGCGCACGCACAAGCGTCTGATCGACATCCTCGACCCGACGCCGAAGACGGTGGACGCGCTGATGCGCATCGACCTGCCGGCGAGCGTCGACGTCAACATCCAGTAAGCGTTGGACGCGGAGAGTAACGAGACCAATGTCTGACAGGCAGGTTAAGGGCCTCCTGGGCACCAAGCTCGGCATGACTCAGGTCTTCGACGAGAACAACCGGGTCGTCCCGGTGACCGTCGTCAAGGCCGAGCCGAACGTGGTCACCCAGATCCGGACCCAGGAGAACGACGGCTACTCGGCCGTCCAGCTGGCCTTCGGTGCGATCGATCCCCGCAAGGTCAAGAAGCCGGTCGCGGGCCACTACGCCAAGGCGGGCGTCACGCCGCGCCGCCGGCTGGCGGAGCTGCGCACCGCGGACGCGTCCGAGTACCAGGTCGGCCAGGAAGTCACCGCTGAGGTGTTCGAGGCCGGCGCTGTTGTCGACGTGGTCGGCACCAGCAAGGGCAAGGGCACCGCGGGTGTCATGAAGCGCCACGGCTTCGGCGGCCTCGGCGCCAGCCACGGCACGCAGCGCAAGCACCGGTCGCCCGGCTCCATCGGCGGCTGCGCCACGCCCGGCCGCGTGTTCAAGGGCCTGCGCATGGCGGGTCGCATGGGCCACGTGCGCGTGACCACCCAGAACCTCAAGGTGCACAAGGTCGACGCCGAGTCCGGCCTGCTGCTCATCAAGGGCGCGGTGCCCGGCCCCAAGGGCGGCACCGTGTTCGTCAAGACCGCTGCGAAGGGTGGTGCCTGATCATGACGTCCGTTGAGGTCCGCACCCCGGACGGCAACACCGACGGCACCGTGGAGCTGCCCGCCGCCGTGTTCGGCGCGCAGGCGAACGTCGCCCTGCTGCACCAGGTCGTCGTGGCCCAGCAGGCCGCGGCCCGCCAGGGCACGCACTCCACCAAGACCCGCGGCGAGGTCTCCGGCGGCGGCAAGAAGCCCTACCGCCAGAAGGGCACCGGCCGCGCCCGCCAGGGCTCGACCCGCGCCCCGCAGTTCGCCGGCGGTGGCACGGTGCACGGCCCCCAGCCGCGCGACTACTCCCAGCGCACCCCCAAGAAGATGAAGGCCGCCGCGCTGCGCGGCGCCCTCTCCGACCGGGCGCGTGCCGGCCAGGTCCACGTGGTGAGCGGTTTCGTCGCGGGTGACACCCCGTCGACCAAGACCGCCCGCAAGGCCCTGGAGTCGGTCACGCAGGCCCGCCGGGTGCTCGCGGTGCTGCTGCGCACCGAGGAGGTTTCGTGGGTCAGCCTGCGCAACCTGCCGCACGTGCACATCATCGCCCCGGACCAGTTGAACACCTACGACGTGCTGGTCAACGACGACGTGGTGTTCACCAAGGACGCTCTGGACGTGTTCCTGGCGAGCAAGGCCCAGCTCGGTGCCGGCTCGGCCGAGGCGGTCGCCGGTTCGTCCGAAGTGGAGGACGAGAAGTGATCCCCGACCACAGGGACATCCTGCTCGCGCCGGTCATCTCCGAGAAGTCCTACGGGCTCCTGGAGGAGGGCAAGTACACCTTCGTGGTGGCCCCCGGCGCGAACAAGACCCAGATCAAGATTGCCGTGGAGAAGGTCTTCGGCGTCAAGGTCGTCAGCGTCAACACGATCAACCGCCAGGGCAAGCGCAAGCGCACCCGGTTGGGCTTCGGCAAGCGCAAGGACACCAAGCGCGCGATCGTGACGCTGTCCGCCGAGAGCAAGCCGATCGAGATCTTCGGCGGCCCGGCCGCCTGATGACGACGAGGACTGCGTAGAGATGGGCATTCGCAAGTACAAGCCGACGACCCCCGGTCGTCGCGGTGCGAGCGTCTCCGACTTCGCCGAGATCACTCGGTCGACGCCGGAGAAGTCGCTGATCCGCCCGCTGCACGGCCGCGGTGGCCGCAACGCGTCGGGCAAGATCACGACGCGGCACAAGGGCGGCGGCCACAAGCGGGCGTACCGCCTGATCGACTTCCGCCGCACCGACAAGGACGGCATCCCGGCCAAGGTCGCGCACATCGAGTACGACCCCAACCGGACCGCGCGCATCGCGCTGCTGCACTACGTGGACGGCGAGAAGCGCTACATCATCGCGCCGAACAAGCTCCAGCAGGGCGACCGGGTGGAGAACGGCCCCAAGGCCGACATCAAGCCCGGCAACAACCTGCCGCTGCGCAACATCCCGGTCGGCACGGTGGTCCACGCGATCGAGCTGCGCCCCGGCGGCGGTGCGAAGATCGCGCGCTCGGCGGGCGCCAGCGTGCAGCTCGTCGCCAAGGACGGCCCGTACGCCCAGCTCCGGATGCCCTCGGGCGAGATCCGGAACGTGGACGTGCGCTGCCGCGCCACGGTCGGCGAGGTCGGCAACGCCGAGCACCAGAACATCAACTGGGGCAAGGCCGGCCGGATGCGCTGGAAGGGCAAGAAGCCCACCGTCCGCGGTGTCGCCATGAACCCGGTCGACCACCCGCACGGTGGTGGTGAGGGCAAGACCTCCGGTGGTCGCCACCCGGTGAACCCGGCCGGTAAGCCCGAAGGCCGTACCCGCCGCCGCAAGGCAAGCGACAGGCTCATCGTCCGGCGTCGTCGCACCGGTAAGAAGCGCTGAGCAGGGAGGGAGTGAAGGATGCCGCGCAGCCTTAAGAAGGGCCCCTTCGTGGACGACCACCTGCTCAAGAAGGTGGACGTCCTCAACGAGTCGGGCAAGAAGACCGTCATCAAGACCTGGTCCCGCCGGTCGACGATCATCCCCGACATGCTGGGCCACACGATCGCGGTGCACGACGGCCGCAAGCACGTGCCGGTGTTCGTGACGGAGGCGATGGTCGGGCACAAGCTCGGCGAGTTCGCGCCGACCCGCACGTTCAAGGGCCACATCAAGGACGACCGGAAGTCGCGCCGCCGCTAAGGCGACGAACTAGAGGAAGAGCAAGGGGAAGCAGCGATGAACGCCCGCAACGAAGCCGAAGCGCCGGAGTACCCGCGCGCCGTGGCTCGGGCTCGCTACGTCCGCGACACGCCGATGAAGGTGCGCCGCGTCGTCGAGCTCATCAAGGGTCGTAGCGCCAGCGAGGCCCTGGCCGTGCTCCAGTTCGCGCCGCAGGCGGCAAGTGAGCCGGTCCGCAAGGTGCTCGCGAGCGCCGTGGCCAACGCCGAGAACAACCTGTCCCTGGACCCGGACACCCTGTGGGTGGCGAAGGTCTACGTGGACGAGGGTCCGACCCTCAAGCGGTTCCGCCCGCGCGCCCAGGGCCGTGCGTACCGGATCCGCAAGCGGACCAGCCACATCACCGTCGAGGTGGAGTCGCGTCCGAAGAAGACCAGCGCGAAGGGAACCCGGTAGTGGGCCAGAAGATCAACCCGCACGGCTTCCGGCTGGGGATCACCACCGACTGGAAGTCCCGCTGGTACGCAGACAAGCAGTACGCCGAGTACGTGGCCGAGGATGTCAAGATCCGCAAGCTGCTCTCGCGCGGCATGGAGCGTGCCGGCATCTCCAAGGTGGAGATCGAGCGCACCCGCGACCGGGTCCGCGTCGACATCCACACGGCCCGGCCGGGCATCGTCATCGGCCGGCGCGGCGCGGAGGCCGACCGCATCCGCGGTGAGCTGGAGAAGCTCACCAAGAAGCAGGTCCAGCTCAACATCCTCGAGGTGAAGAGCCCGGAGTCGGACGCGCAGCTCGTCGCGCAGGGCGTGGCCGAGCAGCTGTCCAACCGCGTGGCGTTCCGCCGCGCGATGCGCAAGGCCATCCAGTCGGCCATGCGCTCGCCGCAGGTGAAGGGCATCCGCGTGCAGTGCGGTGGCCGGCTCGGCGGCGCCGAGATGTCCCGCTCGGAGCACTACCGCGACGGCCGGGTGCCGCTGCACACGCTGCGCGCCGACATCGACTACGGCTTCTTCGAGGCCCGCACCACGTTCGGCCGGATCGGCGTGAAGGTGTGGATCTACAAGGGCGACGTGGTCGGTGGCATCAGCGCGAAGCGCGAGCGCGACGCCGCTCCGTCCGCGGAGCGCGCACCGCGCCGCGACCGCGGCGACCGCCCGAACCGGGCGCGTCGCTCCGGCTCCAGCGGCACCACGGCGACGAGCACCGAGGCCGGTCGGGCCGCGGCCGAGGCCACGGACGCTCCGGTCGCGACCGAAGAGAAGACGGAGGGCTGAGTCGTGCTCATCCCGCGCAGGGTTAAGCACCGCAAGCAGCACCACCCCGGACGGTCCGGTGCTGCCAAGGGCGGCACGAGGGTCACCTTCGGCGAGTTCGGCATCCAGGCTCTGGAGCCGGCTTACGTGACCAACCGACAGATCGAGTCGGCTCGTATCGCGATCACGCGGCACATCCGCCGCGGTGGCAAGGTCTGGATCAACATCTTCCCGGACCGGCCGCTGACCAAGAAGCCCGCCGAGACCCGCATGGGTTCCGGTAAGGGTTCCCCGGAGTGGTGGGTCGCCAACATCAAGCCCGGTCGGGTGCTCTTCGAGATGAGCTTCCCGAACGAGGCGGTGGCCCGCGAGGCGCTGCGCCGCGCGATCCACAAGCTCCCGATGAAGTGCCGCATCGTTACGCGTGAGGGTGGTGAGTTCTGATGGCAGCGGGTACCACCGCTTCCGAGCTGCGTGAGCTCACCGAGGAAGAGCTCGTGCTGCGCCTGAGGGAGGCGAAGGAGGAGCTGTTCAACCTCCGCTTCCAGATGGCCACCGGGCAGCTGGACAACAACCGCCGCCTCCGCACGGTCCGGCACGAGATCGCCCGGATCTACACCGTGATGCGGGAGCGGGAGCTGGGCCTGTCGGCCTCTCCCGACGCGGTTTCCACTGGTGAGGGTGCGGCATGAGCGAGAACAACGAAGTGACTGAGACGACCGAGGTCCGCGGCGAGCGCAAGGTCCGCGAGGGCTACGTCGTGTCCGACAAGATGGACAAGACGATCGTGGTCGCGGTCGAGGACCGCAAGAAGCACCGCCGTTACGCCAAGGTCATGCGCTCCACCACCAAGGTGAAGGCGCACGACGAGCAGAACACCGCCGGTGTCGGCGACCGCGTGCTGCTGATGGAGACCCGACCGCTGTCGGCGACCAAGCGCTGGCGGCTCGTCGAGGTCCTCGAGAAGGCCAAGTAGCACATCGGACCGAGCCCGTCAGGTCGGAAATCTGGCGGGCCAGGAATGGTCAGGAGAGGTAAGTGATCCAGCAGGAGTCGCGGCTGCGCGTCGCCGACAACACCGGTGCGAAGGAGATCCTCTGCATCCGTGTTCTCGGTGGCTCGGGCCGCCGCTACGCGGGCATCGGGGACATCATCGTCGCGACGGTGAAGCAGGCCATCCCCGGCGCCGGCGTGAAGAAGGGTGACGTCGTCAAGGCGGTCGTCGTCCGCACCGTCAAGGAGAAGCGCCGTCCCGACGGCTCTTACATCCGGTTCGACGAGAACGCCGCGGTGCTCATCAAGAACGACAACGAGCCGCGGGGCACCCGCATCTTCGGCCCGGTCGGTCGCGAGCTGCGCGACAAGAAGTTCATGAAGATCATCTCGTTGGCGCCGGAGGTGCTCTGACCATGAAGGTGAAGAAGGGCGACACGGTCGTCGTCATCGCCGGCAAGGACAAGGGCGCGAGGGGCAAGGTCATCCAGGCGTACCCCGCCCAGAACCGCGTCCTGGTCGAGGGCGTCAACCGGATCAAGAAGCACACCCGGATCACGCAGACCCAGCGCGGCGCGCAGTCGGGCGGCATCGTGACGCAGGAGGCCTCCATCCACGTGTCCAACGTGATGGTGGTCGACTCGGACGGCAAGCCGACCCGCGTGGGCTACCGGACCAACGACGAGGGCAAGCGGGTCCGCATTTCCCGTCGCAACGGGAAGGACATCTGAGCATGACTACCGCAGAGAAGATCGTGCCGCGGCTGAAGACCCGCTACCGCGAGGAGATCGTGGCCGAGCTGCGCAAGCAGTTCGAGTACGCCAACGTGATGCAGATCCCCGGCGTGGTGAAGGTCGTCGTCAACATGGGTGTCGGCGACGCCGCCCGCGACGGCAAGCTGATCGAGGGCGCCGTGCGCGACCTGTCGATCATCACCGGCCAGCGCCCCGAGGTCCGCAAGGCCCGCAAGTCCATCGCCCAGTTCAAGCTCCGCGAGGGCATGCCGATCGGTGCGCGCGTCACGCTGCGCGGCGACCGCATGTGGGAGTTCCTGGACCGGCTGCTGACCATCGCGCTGCCCCGCATCCGTGACTTCCGCGGCCTGTCGGGCAAGCAGTTCGACGGCAACGGCAACTACACGTTCGGTCTCAACGAGCAGTCCATGTTCCACGAGATCGACCCGGACGCGATCGACCGTCCGCGCGGTATGGACATCACGGTCGTGACGACCGCGACCAACGACGAGGAGGGCCGGGCGCTGCTGAAGCACCTGGGCTTCCCGTTCAAGGAGCAGTGACAGATGGCCAAGAAGGCGCTGATCAACAAGGCGGCGGCCAAGCCGAAGTTCAAGGTGCGCGGCTACACGCGCTGCCAGCGCTGCGGTCGGCCGCACTCGGTGTTCCGCAAGTTCGGCCTGTGCCGGATCTGCCTCCGCGAGATGGCGCACCGGGGCGAGCTGCCCGGTGTGAGCAAGTCCAGCTGGTAATCCCGGCTCGGCGGCAGGAAAACAAGATCATTCACTTCGCTGTAGGCCCGCTCACGACCAGCCGGCCCGAACCCGGGCCGGCTCGGACCCTGACTGGGGAACCGCGGCGAGAAAGGTTGACCAGGTCACCATGACGATGACCGACCCGATCGCAGACATGCTGACGCGTCTGCGCAACGCCAACTCGGCTTACCACGACAAGGTCGTGATGCCGCACTCGAAGCTGAAGGCCAACATCGCCGAGATCCTCAAGCGCGAGGGTTACATCGCGGGTTACCGCGACGAGCAGGGCGACGTGTCCAAGCACCTGGTGATCGAGCTGAAGTACGGCCCGAACCGGGAGCGCAGCATCGCGGGCCTGCGCCGCGTGTCCAAGCCCGGTCTGCGGGTTTACGCGAAGTCGACCAACCTGCCGAAGGTGCTGGGCGGGCTGGGCGTCGCGATCATCTCGACCTCCGGCGGTCTGATGACCGACCGTCAGGCCAACAAGTCCGGCGTGGGCGGCGAAGTCCTCGCCTACGTCTGGTAACGGAAGGGGGACCAAGCAATGTCGCGCATCGGAAAGCTGCCGATCACCGTCCCCTCCGGGGTCGACGTGAACATCGACGGCCAGGCCGTCAGCGTCAAGGGCCCCAAGGGCACCCTGTCGCTGAACATCGCCGAGCCGATCGTCATCGAGAAGGCCGAGGACGGCACTCTCGAGGTCAAGCGCCCGAACGACGAGCGCCGCAGCCGCTCGCTGCACGGCCTTTCCCGCACGCTGGTGCAGAACATGGTCGTCGGCGTGACCCAGGGCTACGAGAAGAAGATGGAGATCCACGGGGTCGGCTACCGCGTGGCGCTGAAGGGCTCCGACCTGGAGTTCGCGCTGGGCTACAGCCACCCGGTGAAGGTCGAGGCCCCCGAGGGCATCACCTTCGCGGTGGAGACCCCGACCCGGTTCTCCGTGTCGGGCATCGACAAGCAGCTCGTGGGCGAGGTGGCCGCGAACATCCGCAAGCTGCGCAAGCCCGACCCGTACAAGGGCAAGGGCGTGCGCTACGCGGGCGAGAAGATCCGCCGCAAGGTCGGAAAGACGGGTAAGTGATCATGAGCGAGACTGCAACGAAGCGCAAGCCGGTGGGCAAGGACATCTCGACCACGCGCCGCATCGCCAAGACCCGCCGTCACTTCCGCCTGCGCAAGAAGGTCAGCGGCACCGCCGAGCGCCCGCGCCTGGTGGTGCACCGGTCGTCGAAGCACATCACCGTGCAGATCATCGACGACCTGGTGGGCCACACCCTCGCCGCGGCGTCCTCGGTCGAGGCGGACGTCCGCGCGATCGACGGCGACAAGAAGGCCCGCGCGGCCAAGGTGGGCCAGCTCGCCGCCGCGCGTGCCAAGGAAGTCGGGATCACGAGGGTTGTGTTCGACCGTGGCGGCAACGCCTACCACGGCCGGATCGCCGCTCTGGCCGATGCCGCCCGCGAGGCGGGGCTGGAGTTCTGACAAATGATCAACACTGGAATTGAGAGGGACGCCTGATGCCAGGACGCACGCGTCGCGAAGGCGGCGGGGGCGAGCGCGGAGAGCGTCGCGACCGTCGTGACGGCGGCCGCGGCGGCGCGGCCCAGGAGAAGACCCCGCACCTGGAGCGCGTGGTCGCGATCAACCGCGTCTCCAAGGTCGTGAAGGGTGGTCGTCGCTTCAGCTTCACCGCCCTGGTCGTCGTCGGCGACGGCGACGGCATGGTCGGTGTCGGCTACGGCAAGGCCAAGGAAGTCCCGGCCGCGATCGCCAAGGGTGTCGAGGAGGCGAAGAAGAACTTCTTCCGCGTGCCTCGCATCGCGGGCACGATCCCTCACCCGGTGCAGGGCGAGAAGGCCGCGGGCGTCGTGCTGCTGCGCCCGGCTTCGGCCGGTACCGGCGTCATCGCCGGTGGCGCGGTCCGCGCGGTGCTGGAGTGCGCCGGTGTCCACGACGTGCTGAGCAAGTCGCTGGGCTCGGACAACGCGATCAACATCGTGCACGCCACCGTGGAAGCCCTGAAGGGCCTCCAGCGGCCGGAGGAGGTCGCGGCCCGCCGCGGTCTCCCGCTGGAGGACGTCGCTCCCGCCGGTATGCTCCGCGCTCGCGCAGGGGCGGTGTGACCATGGCACAGCTCAAGGTCACCCAGGTGAAGAGCAGCATCGGTACCAAGCACAACCACCGTGAGTCCCTCCGGACGCTGGGGTTGCGCAAGATCCGCCAGTCGGTGGTCCGCGAGGACTCGCCGCAGGTGCGCGGTTTGATCCACACCGTGCGTCACCTGGTGGTCGTCGAGGAGGTCCAGTCGTGACCATCAAGATCCATGACCTGCGTCCGGCCCCCGGCGCCAAGACCGCGAAGACCCGTGTCGGTCGCGGTGAGGGCTCCAAGGGCAAGACCGCCGGTCGCGGCACCAAGGGCACCGGCGCGCGGAAGAACGTCTCGCCGCGCTTCGAGGGTGGCCAGATGCCGCTGCACATGCGCCTCCCGAAGCTCAAGGGCTTCCGCAACCCGTTCCGCACGGAGTACCAGGTCGTCAACGTGGGCGACCTGGCCCGGGTCTTCCCGGACGGCGGTCGGGTGGACGTGGACGCCCTGGTCCAGGCGGGCCTGGTGCGCAAGAACGAGCTGGTGAAGGTCCTCGGCAACGGTGACCTGAACGGCGTCAAGCTGGACGTCGTGGCCAACAAGTTCTCCGGCAGCGCGACCGACAAGATCGCCGCCGCCGGTGGCACCACCACCGTGCTCTGACACGCTGGAGCAAGACCCCAGAAAGGCCCCCGGAGCCTCCCGCTCCGGGGGCCTTTCGCATGTCTGGGGGAGGAGGGCAGGTCGGGATACGGCCCGCCAGGCGGGGCAAACGGCGGTGCTCGGGGCTCGCGCGAGCGACGCCAAGCGGCCAGGACTGCGGCCGGGCCGGCGCAGCGGCCCAGGCCGCGGGGGACGGCCGCGGGGGACGGCCGCGGGGGACGGCCGCGGGGGACGGCCGCGGGGGACGGCCGCGGGGGACGGCCGCGGGGGACGGCCGCGGGGGACGGCCGCGGGGGACGGCCGCGGGGGACGGCCGCGGGGGACAGAGAGATGCGGCGCCAGGTCGGACGGCGGTGGCACAGGGGCGCACAGGGATTGAGCAGGTGGCGCGCGGGGGTGGGTCGAGGCCGAACGGGGCGCACGGGGGTCGGATGGCGTGGAGAGGGGTCGGGTCTGGTGGCGTGAAGACAGGTCGGGTCTGGTGGCGCCGATGGCACGGCGGTTGGCAAGGGTGTGCGGCCACGCCGCACACCCCACCCCGCTGCGTGTCATCCCCGTATGGCCTGCGCGCCAGCGAACCGCGCTCGTTCCCAGGGCGCAAACACGCTCTTCGTTTGCGCCCTGGGAACGAGGGTGGTTGTCTTGACCAGGCCATACGGGGATGACACGCAGCCCGCCCTTGATCGTCATCCTTGGCGGTCTGCCAAGCGGCGAGCGTCGTCCTTGCACCGCCCCACCCGGCCCCCACCGACCGCGTTCGCTATCAGCGCAACGAATATCCGCTTGCCCACCCGAACTACCGTCCGACACATGTGGCTAGCGGTCTTCTTCGGTGCGGCCGTACTGGTCGCCCTCACCCCGGGAGCCAACAACCTCCTGGGTATGCACCACGCGGTCCACCACGGCCCGCTCAAAGCGACGACCGCCCTGTCCGGGCGGCTTTGCGCGTTCGTGCTGCTCATCGCCGCCGCCGTAGCGGGGCTGGGCCCCCTGCTCGCGGCCTCCCAGACCGCGCTGACCGTCATCAAGTGGCTGGGCGTGGCCTACTTGCTCTACCTCGCCGCCCGCATCTTCTTCACACCTACACACACCCCCACCACGACCCGCAAACCAGACCACCCCCTGCGCAAGGAATTCCTCACGGCGATCACGAACCCGAAGGCGCTGCTCATCTTCACCGCCTTCGTGCCGCAGTTCGTGGACCCGGCCCGCGGTGATCCGGCAACCCAGCTCGCCGTGCTCGGCGCGATCTACCTGGCGGCGGAAGCGCTGGCAGGAGTGGGTTACGTCGCACTCGGATGGATCATCCGCCGGGCCGACCTCACCTCTCGGGCCAAGCGTCGGCTGGACCGGGCCACGGGTGCGCTGCTCGTGGGGATGGCCGGTGCCCTCGCAACCACCCGGACGTGACCATTCGACCGGAATGTCACCACTCCGCCCTCCTCCCGTCACCCGTCGGCCACCCGACCGTGAAGGGCGCTTGATCCATTCGGCGGCTTGCGCACATGAGTAGTCGATCAGGTACGAAGTGTGAAGGACGACTGACTACGGCGATCGGCCTCGCGGCTGTTAAAGTCGCGGGCTGAACCCGGATGTCTTCCGGGTCGGTCGCGGCTACCCGCCCTGACCGGCGTGCTCGACCACCCAGCAAGGCCAAGCGGGACGCACGGCCCAGCACCACCTAGCGGGACCAGGCAAGACCAAGCAAGATCAGGAAGCAACACCAGCAGGACCCAGCTCGACCAGACTGTGCCGGCAACAAGCCGGCACCGCAGGATGCCGACCCAGGCGGGGCGGCAACGCTGATGGAGGTTCGCGTGCTCGGCGCATTCCGCTCGGCTCTCGCGACGCCGGACCTACGTAAGAAGATCCTCTTCACGCTGGGGATCATCGTGGTGTACCGGTTGGGTGCGACCATGCCCGCGCCGGGCGTCTCCTTCAAAAACGTCCGCGAATGTATCGACTCGGTCGACCAGCAGGGCATCTACTCGCTGATCAACCTGTTCAGCGGCGGTGCGCTGCTGAACTTGTCGATCTTCGCCCTGGGCATCATGCCCTACATCACCGCGAGCATCATCATCCAGCTGCTCACCGTGGTCATCCCGCGGTTCGAGCAGCTGAAGAAGGAGGGTCAGGCGGGTCAGAACAAGCTGACCCAGTACACCCGCTACCTGACCATCGCCCTCGCGGTCCTCCAGTCGACCGGCATCATCGCCCTGGCCGTGCGCGGCCAGCTGTTCGCGAACTGCCAGGTCCCGGTCATCCCGGACCAGAGCGTGTGGAACCTGACGGTCCTGGTCGTCACCATGACCGCCGGCACCAGCATCATCATGTGGCTCGGTGAGATCATCACCGAGAAGGGGATCGGCAACGGCATGTCGCTGCTGATCTTCACCGGCATCGCGGCCCGCATCCCGGCCGAGGGCCAGCTGATCTGGGCCCGCGGCGGCCTGACCTTCTTCCTGGTCTGCGTGGCGGCACTGCTCATCATCGCCAGCGTCATCTACGTGGAGCAGGCCCAGCGCCGCATCCCGGTCCAGTACGCGAAGCGCATGATCGGCCGCCGGATGTACGGCGGCACCTCGACCTACCTGCCGCTGAAGGTGAACCAGGCCGGCGTCATCCCGGTCATCTTCGCCTCGTCGCTGCTGTACCTCCCGGACCTGATCTCGCGGCTGACCGCCTCCACCGACGGTTCCCAGCCCGGCTGGTTCGCGACCTTCGTCGCCACCCACCTGGTGAGCCAGTCCAGCCCGGTCCACGTCTCGCTGTACTTCCTGCTGATCGTCTTCTTCACCTACTTCTACGTCGGCATCACGTTCAACCCGGACGAGCGGGCCGACGAGATGAAGAAGTTCGGTGGGTTCATCCCGGGTATCCGACCGGGTCGACCCACCGCCGAGTACCTCCGCTTCGTCCTGGGGCGGATCACGCTGCCGGGCTCGATCTACCTCGGTATCGTCGCCATCCTGCCGAACTTCTTCCTGGACATCACCGGCCAGGGCCAGAACCAGAACTTCCCGTTCGGCGGCACGGCGGTGCTGATCATGGTCGGCGTCGGCCTCGACACTGTTAAGCAGATCGAGAGCCAGCTCATGCAGCGCAATTACGAAGGGTTCCTCCGCTAGTGCGACTCGTTCTCGTCGGCCCGCCCGGAGCGGGCAAGGGCACGCAGGCCCAGATCCTCAGCACCACGCTCGGCGTGCCGCACATCTCCACCGGGGACCTCTTCCGCGCCCACATCGGAGGGCAGACCGAACTCGGCAGGGAAGTCAAGCAGTACCTGGACGCCGGTCAGCTCGTGCCGGACGAGGTCACCGTCAACATGGTGCGCGAGCGCCTCGACGAGCAGGACACCGCGGCCGGTTTCCTGCTCGACGGGTTCCCCCGCACCACCGCGCAGGCCGACGTGCTCACCGGCCTGCTGGACGCGAAGGGCCAGCGCCTCGACGCGGTTATCGAGTTCGACGTGCCGGAGGACGTCGTCGTGGAGCGGCTGCTCGCCCGCGGTCGCGAGGACGACAAGGAAGACGTCATCCGCCACCGGCAGCAGGTGTACCGCTCGGAGACCGCGCCGCTGCTGGCGTACTACCGGAACATCCTCGTGACGATCGACGCCGTCGGCTCCGTCCAGGAGATCAGCGAGCGCGCGCTCAAGGCGCTGCGCGCGAGCGAGTGACCGGCCTGATCAATGCGCTGCGCAGAGCACTCCCCGGCGGGCAAGACCGCATGATCGAGATCAAGAGCCGCGGCCAGCTGGAGGCCATGCGGGCCGCCGGCCTGGTCGTGGCACGCACCCTGGCGCTGCTGACCGAGCACGCGAAGGTCGGCGTCAGCACGGCCGAGCTGGACGAACTGGCCGAGCAGAGCATCCGCGACGCGGGCGCCGTGCCGAGCTTCAAGGGTTACCACGGGTTCCCCGCGAGCATCTGCGCGAGCGTCAACGAGCAGGTGGTCCACGGCATCCCGAGCCGCACGCAGATCCTGGCCGAGGGCGACCTCATCTCGATCGACTGCGGCGCGATCCTGGACGGCTGGCACGGCGACTCGGCCGTGACGCTGCCCGTGGGCGCGGTGACCGAGGCGGAACGGAAGCTGTCCGAGGCGACCCGCGAGTCGATGCTCGCGGGCATCGCGGCGGCGGTGCCGGGCGACCGGCTCAGCGACATCTCGTTCGCCATCGAGGCCGCGACGGTCCGCGCGAGTGAACGCGACGGCGTCGAGTACGGCATCGTCGAGGGCTACGGCGGCCACGGCATCGGCACGAAGATGCACATGGACCCGTTCCTGCCGAACTACGGCAAGCCCGGCAAGGGGCCGCGCCTGAAGGTCGGCATGGCGATCGCCATCGAGCCGATGCTGACGCTGGGCAGCGAGCGCACCGTGGAGCTGGACGACGGCTGGACGGTGATCACCACCGACGGCTCGCGGGCGGCCCACTGGGAGCACAGCGTCGCGATCACCGATGACGGCCCGTGGGTGCTCACCGCTCCTCCGGAGAACTGATCGCCGCGGGTGCGGTGGTCCCCACCGCCGAACGGGGGCCAGCCCCCTTCTCGACCCGGGCGGACCACGCCACCATGGACGTCGTGAGCCACCCCGTGCGCCCCGAGGAACTGCGGGCCTCCGACGCCGAGCGCGAGTTCGTGCAGCAGTGGCTGCACCGGGCCCACGTGGCGGGCAGCCTCGACCTGGCCGAGTTCGACCTCCGGGTGTCCCGGGCGTGGTCGGCGACGACGCGCGGCGAGCTGGCGGCGCTCACCGCCGACCTGCCGCGGACGGCGCTCACGGCGGACGTCTCGCCGGCAACCACACCGACAGCACCGACCACGCGCCCCGGCGGCCGACCGGTGCTCGCCGCCCTCACCACGATCTGGCTGAGCCTGAGCGCGCTCAACTTCACCCTGTGGCTGCTGGTGAGCGTGCTCGGCGGGAACGGGCCGGTGCACCCGTGGTTCCTCTGGGTGGTCGTGCCCGCGGGTTCCGTGCTCGGCGTCGTCCGGCTGATGGGCCGGCCGCGGTGAGCGACTTCCGGGGCAACGACCGGGCGGTGGTCGCCTCCGCCCTCGCCCGCGCCCGCGCGGAGGGCCGGCTCACCGACGCGGAGTACGAGGAGCGGCTGAACTCGGTCAACGCCGCCGAGACCTACGCCGCCCTGGTGGCCCTCACCGGCGACCTGCCCGCGGACGGCCACGCGCCGCCCACCGCGCGCGCCGCACCGCGACGGCTCCGCCCGACCACGCCCCACCCGTCTCACCAGCCCAAACCCGTCAACCACCAGCGCCTGGTCGCCGGAGTCGTCGTGGCGGCGGCGTGCCTCGCCGCGTACGCCCTGCTGCTCCTCGCGACCTGATTTGGGCATCCACCACAACCCGCGTACTATGGACAGGTGGCGCACACGTAGCGCCGGTTCCGCCATGCCTGTGACGCTTGACCCACGGGGCCTGGCAGGGTTCGCAAGGGCCTTGAAGGAGTCGGGGTTCCGCGTGCCCGCACCCAGTGGAATTACCCACCGTCACGAAACGCGGAGGACATGGGCAAGAAGGACGGGGCCATTGAGGTCGAGGGCCGCGTAGTCGAGCCGCTCCCCAACGCGATGTTCCGCGTCGAGTTGGAGAACGGGCACAAGGTCCTGGCACACATCAGCGGCAAGATGCGTCAGCACTACATCCGTATCCTCCCCGAGGACCGGGTTGTCGTGGAGCTCTCGCCCTACGACCTGTCCCGAGGGCGCATCGTCTACCGCTACAAGTGACCTCCACGGTGTTCGCACGACGTCGAACACCTGGCTAGCAGCAGGAGAGCTCAGGCGTGAAGGTCCAGCCGAGCGTCAAGAAGATCTGCGACAAGTGCAAGGTGATCCGCCGTCACGGCCGGGTCATGGTGATCTGCGAGAACCTGCGCCACAAGCAGCGCCAGGGCTGATCAGCGCCGAGCACGAGGTCGTGGTCCCTTCCTCGGACGCGACAACGTAAAGCAAGCCTCTTCGCACCTGCCCACCCGGTGAAGCCGGGTGCGGCACACCCCCGGACTCCAGGCCGGGGCCGGGACGCCGCCCGTGAGAGCGGACGGCACTGACACAGCGAGTCAGTCCCGGGAGCGGGCGGGGAGCAGACCTGGAGCGAACCGACAGGAGCAAGCGCCGTATGGCACGACTCGCTGGCGTCGACCTCCCCCGCGAGAAGCGGATGGAGATCGCGCTCACCTACATCTTCGGCATTGGTCGCACCCGCTCCAAGGAGCTGCTGACCGCCACCGGGGTCTCCGCCGACCTGCGCGTCAAGGACCTGGGTGACGACGACCTCGCCAAGCTGCGGGACTACATCGAGAACAACTTCAAGGTCGAGGGTGACCTCCGCCGCGAGGTTCAGGCCGACATCCGCCGCAAGATGGAAATCGGCTGCTACGAGGGCCTGCGCCACCGTCGCAACCTGCCCGTCCGCGGGCAGCGCACCAAGACGAACGCGCGCACTCGCAAGGGGCCGAAGAAGACCGTTGCGGGCAAGAAGAAGGCCGGCAAGAAGTAAGACCTCGCGACACCCCCAGAACAGGGAACAGTAGGAGATCACCCAGACATGCCACCCAAGTCCCGCACGGGCGCCGGGGTCAAGAAGGTCCGGCGCAAGGAGAAGAAGAACGTCTCGCACGGCCAGGCGCACATCAAGAGCACGTTCAACAACACCATCGTGTCCATCACGGACCCGCTGGGCAACGTGATCAGCTGGGCGTCCGCCGGCCACGTCGGCTTCAAGGGCTCCCGCAAGTCGACGCCGTTCGCCGCGCAGATGGCCGCCGAGAACGCCGCCCGCAAGGCCGCCGAGCACGGCATGCGCAAGGTGGACGTGTTCGTGAAGGGTCCCGGCTCCGGCCGCGAGACCGCGATCCGTTCGCTGCAGGCCGCCGGCCTGGAGGTCGGCACCATCCAGGACGTGACCCCGCAGCCCCACAACGGCTGCCGCCCGCCCAAGCGGCGCCGGGTCTGAGGCACGGGGAGGAGTAAGCACACATGGCTCGCTACACCGGACCGGCCACCCGCATCTCGCGCCGGCTGAAGGTCGACCTCGTCGGCGGTGACCAGGCGTTCGAGCGCCGGCCGTACCCGCCCGGCCAGCACGGCCGCGGTCGCATCAAGGAGTCGGAGTACCTGCTCCAGCTCCAGGAGAAGCAGAAGGCCCGCTACACGTACGGCGTGCTGGAGAAGCAGTTCCGCCGCTACTACGAGGAAGCGGTCCGCCGCACCGGCAAGACCGGTGAGAACCTGCTCCAGATCCTGGAGTCCCGGCTGGACAACGTCGTGTACCGCGCGGGTCTCGCGCGCACGCGCCGCCAGGCCCGCCAGCTCGTCAGCCACGGGCACTTCCTGGTCAACGGCCAGAAGGTGAACATCCCCAGCTACCGGGTGTCGAAGTTCGACATCATCGACGTGAAGCCGAAGTCGCTGCCCACGCTGCCCTTCGAGGCGGCGCGCGCGTCGTTCGGCGAGCGGCCGATCCCGGCGTGGCTCCAGGTCGTGCAGTCGAACCTGCGCGTCCTGGTGCACCAGCTGCCGGAGCGGGCGCAGATCGACACGCCCGTCACCGAACAGCTCATCGTCGAGCTCTACTCGAAGTGATCCTCCCGGGGGACGGCCCACGCCGTCCCCCGGTCGGGTCCCGCGGCGGCACGGAATGGTGTGCCGCGCGCGTTCGCCGGTCTCCGCGACTGGCACTCCCGGCGTCATATGGCGGGCGTCGGGTTGAGAAAGGAAGAACCCAGTGCTGATTTCCCAGCGCCCCTCGCTCAGCGAGGAAGCGGTCAACGAGACCCGCTCCCGGTTCGTCATCGAGCCGCTGGAGCCGGGCTTCGGCTACACCCTCGGCAACTCCATCCGCCGCACCCTGCTGTCCTCCATCCCCGGCGCCGCCGTGACCAGCATCCGCATCGACGGCGTGCTGCACGAGTTCACGACCGTGCCCGGGGTCAAGGAGGACGTCACCGACATCATCCTGAACCTCAAGGAGCTGGTCGTCAGCTCCGAGGAGGACGAGCCGGTGACCATGTACCTGCGCAAGCAGGGGCCGGGCGCGGTGACCGCGGGCGACATCGTGCCTCCGGCCGGTGTCACCGTGCACAACCCCGACCTGCACATCGCGACCCTGAACGGCAAGGGCAAGCTGGAGATCGAGCTCGTCGTCGAGCGCGGTCGCGGCTACGTCCCCGCCGTCCAGAACAAGCAGGCCGGTGCCGAGATCGGCCGCATCCCCGTCGACTCGATCTACTCGCCCGTCATGAAGGTGACCTACAAGGTCGAGGCCACCCGTGTCGAGCAGCGGACCGACTTCGACAAGCTGATCCTCGACGTGGAGACCAAGCCCTCCATCACGCCGCGCGACGCCGTGGCGTCGGCGGGCAAGACGCTGGTGGAGCTGTTCGGCCTCGCACGCGAGCTGAACGTCGACGCTGAGGGCATCGAGATCGGACCGTCGCCCGCCGAGGCCGACACCATCGCGGCGTTCGCGATGCCGATCGAGGACCTGGACCTGACCGTCCGGTCCTACAACTGCCTCAAGCGCGAGGGCATCCACACGGTGGGCGAGCTGGTCTCGCGCAGCGAGGCGGACCTGCTGGACATCCGCAACTTCGGTGCGAAGTCGATCGACGAGGTCAAGATGAAGCTCGTCGGCCTCGGCCTCGCGCTGAAGGACAGCCCTCCTGGGTTCGACCCGTCGGCCGCCGCGTCCGACTACCCCGCCGAGGGCTGGGGTGCCGCGGACACGGGCGTGGACACCCACGACGACGGCCAGGACTACGCGGAGACCGAGCAGCTCTGAGGCCGTCTGACGGCCGGGCCGGAGCAGAGGATCAGGAAGAAGTCCGAGGAGCAATACGATGCCTACCCCCACCAAGGGACCCCGTCTCGGTGGGTCGCCGGCCCACGAGCGGCTCATGCTGGCCAACCTGGCCACCTCGCTGTTCACGCACGGCCGGATCACGACCACGGAGGCGAAGGCCAAGCGCCTGCGCCCGTACGCCGAGAAGCTGATCACCAAGGCCAAGGCCGGCGATCTGCACAACCGCCGTGAGATCCTCAAGGTCATCCGCGACAAGGACGTCGTCCACAAGCTGTTCGCGGAGATCGGCCCGCAGTTCGCGGACCGCGAGGGTGGTTACACCCGCATCACCAAGACGCTGCCGCGCAAGGGCGACAACGCCCCCATGGCCGTGATCGAGCTGGTCGCGGAGAAGACCGTCACCTCCGAGGCGGAGCGCGCCCGCAAGACCAAGTTCGCCAAGGACGAGGCCCCCCAGGCCACCGAGGCGGCGGACGAGGCCAAGGCCACCGAGGTCGCCGACCAGGACGCGGAAGCGCCCGAGTCGGCCACCAAGGACGCCGACGCGAAGCCCGCCGAGGGCGCTTCGGACGAGGCGCCCGCCGACGAGGCGAAGGCCGAGAGCAAGAAGGACGAGTCCTGACGGATTCGCCCGCCCGCGAGCCCGTCGTCCCCACCGGGGGCGACGGGCTCGTTCGTGTGCGCCTGGACCTGGCGTACGACGGCACCGGGTTCTCCGGCTGGGCACGTCAGCCGGACCGCCGCACCGTGTGCGGGGTGCTGGAGGACACCATGTCCACCGTGCTGCGGGAGGACGTGAACCTCACCGTCGCGGGTCGCACCGACGCGGGCGTGCACGCCGCGGGCCAGGTGGCGCACGCCGACCTGCCCGCCGCCACCGACGTCGCCGGCCTGCCGCGCCGGCTGGCCCGCGCCCTGCCCGCCGACGTGCGGGTGTTCGCGGCGCGGGTGGTGCCGACCGCGTTCGACGCCCGCTTCTCCGCGCTGCGCAGGCACTACGAGTACCGGGTGACCGACGCGCCGTCGGGCGCGCACCCGCTGCGGCGGCTGGACACGCTGGCGTGGCCGCGTCCGCTGGACGTGGGCGCCATGAACGCCGCCGCCGCCCTCCTGCTCGGCGAACGGGACTTCTGCGCCTTCTGCAAGCGTCGTGAGGGCGCCACGACGATCCGCGAGCTGCAACGGCTCACGTGGGAGCGCACGGGGGACGTGTTGACCGCGCACGTGTCGGCGGACGCGTTCTGCCACTCGATGGTGCGCAGCCTCGTGGGCGCGCTGCTGGCCGTGGGCGAGGGGCGCAAGCCACCGGAGTGGCCCGCGTCCCTGCTGCGGCTGACCGGCCGGTCCAGCGAGGTCACCGTGGCGCCGCCGCACGGGCTGTCCCTGGTGCGCGTCGACTACCCGGACGACGCGCACCTCGCGGAACGGGCGCTGGTCACGCGGAACGTGCGCGTCGCACCGTCCAGTTGAGCCAGGCGATCCCGCCGAGCGGGATCTCCAGCAGGAACGTGAAGAGCGCGAACAGCAGGACACCCGCGACGGCGGGCGCGGCGGGGGTGCCGAGCGCGACCAGCAACGCGATGGTGCCGTTCTCGCTCACCCCGAACCCGCCGGGCGTGATCACGGCGAGGGTGAGCAGGCGGCTCACCGCGAACGCGGCGATCAGGGCGGGCAGGCCCAGGTTCGTGCCGGTGACCGCGAGGCAGCACCACAGCAGCAGCGCCTGGAGCACCAGGTAGGCGATCATGCCGAGGGTCATCCGCACCCAGCCGTCCCGCACGACCTCGGCGTTCTGCCTGCGCAGCCGGACCACGAACCGGCGGGCGCGGCCCCTGAGCACGCCGCTGAGCCACCGCAGGCGGGTCAGCACGATCGTGACCGCCAGGAGGACCGCCGCGGTGGTCACCGTCGCCGCCAGGACGCCGTGGCCCAGCACGGCCGCGCCCTGGATGGCGAGCGCCACCACCGGCAGGGCGACCCGGCCGAGCGCGTTCCACAGGCCGCTGACGATGGTGGAGGTGGCGATGGCGCGGGCGCGGTGGCCCCAGCCGGCCGCCATGACGGCGGTGACCGCCACGCCGGCCGCGCCGCCGAACGGCAGCAGGTTGCTGACCGCGCTGCCCGCCGCGTTGAGGGTGAACGCCTGGGTGTTGCGCAGGCCGGGCAGGGAGCCGGTGAGCACGTAGGTGTAGGCCCACAGCCCGGCCAGCCACAACGCCGTGAGGCCGATCAGGGCGACCGGGCCGACGCCGCGCAGCTGGTCGCCGATGGCGGCCCAGTCGACGCCGCCCACGGTGGGCACCATCGCCACCACCAGCCACCCGGCCAGGGCGAGGGAGGCCAGCGACGCGAGCACCCGCAGCCAGGTCCGGCCGCGCGCCGGTCGCGCGGCGTGCGCGCCGGTGGTGCCCGGGGTGTCGGTCATCGGGTCGGAGATCATCCGCGTGTCGGAGGTCACCGGGCCCGCAAACGCTTGCGCTCGACGTACCACTCAGTGCCCATCACGAGGCTGAACAGGGGTTTCGGCAGGCTGAGCAACGCACTCACCGTCCGCGTCTGGTCCCCACCGGTCGTCTGCGTCGCGTGTGCCGCGAGCGCCTCCCGCTTCTGGGTGGCGTAGCGGCGTACGTTGACGGTGTGAGTGATCTCCGCGCGGGGGGTGTACGCGGATTTGAACGGGGTCATGTCGAACTTGCGTGCCAGCCTGGCCAGTCGCAGGCCACGCAGCAGCAGGGTCCGGTCGACCGTCGCCTCCCACACCCTGGGTGTACCCGCCAGTTCCGCGGCCAGCCCCCCGACCCGGTGCACCTGCACGTGGTCGGGGTGGCCGTAGCCGCCCGTCGGGTCGTACGTCGTGAGCAGGTCGGCGTTCTCCTCGTGGAGGATCTCGGCCAGCCGTCCGGCCGCTTCCGCCACGTCCGCTCGGGCGAATCCCGTCGAACCGTCCAGACCAGAGTCCTCATAACCGAGAAACTCGACCCGTGCGCATCCGAGGGCCTTCGCCGACGCGTGGGCCTCCTTGGTCCGGACCGCGCCCAGGTCGCCCCGGGCGGAGGACAGGCCGCGCTCGCCCGCGGTCGCGACGACCAGGACGACGCGGTGGCCCTCGGCCGCCAGGCGGGCCATGGTGCCGCCGGTCAGCAGGGCCTCGTCATCGGGGTGGGCGTGGAAGAACACGCAGGTTCGGGTCACAGGTGTAAGAGTGTCAGTTGCTCTGTTAGGCGGCTTGACGGGAGTCCAAGTGTCGATCATCCACGTCACCGACTGCTTTCTCCCGCGGTTGGGCGGGATCGAGGTTCAAGTCGCCGGCCTCGCCGACGCGCAGCGCGGGGCGGGCGAGCGGGTGCACGTCGTGACGGCGACCCGGCAGGCCGAGCGACCACCGGGGTACGAGGTGCACCGGGTGGCGATGCGCTTGCCGTGGAACCTGCCAGTGCATCCCCGCGCGGGCAAGCACATTGATCGAATTCTCGCCGAACTTCGGCCGGAAGTCGTATACGCGCATGTGGGCGCCATCTCACCGTTCGCGTGGTCGGGCATCCGCGCGGCGTTGCGGCTGGGGGTGCCGACGGTCGCGGTCGTGCACAGCATGTGGGACCCGGCGGTGCGGCGCGTGTACCGCTGGCTGGACCGCCTGGAGGGCTGGACCCGCACGCCGCTCATGCTGGCCGCGGTGAGCACCGCGGCGGCGGACCGGATGCGTGCCGCGCTCCCCGGTGCGGAGGTTTCCGTGGTGCCCAACGGCATCACGCCGGTGCGCTGGCGCGGTGCGCCGGACCGGCGGCCCGACGGGACCGTCCACGTCGTGTCGGTCGGGCGGCTGGCGCCCCGCAAGCAGCCGATGAAGCTGCTGGAGGTGCTGCTGGAGGCCCAGGACAAGGTCGGCAACCTGCGGGCGACCATCGCCGGCGCAGGTCCGGAGATGGCCGCGATGCGCCGGTTCCTGCGGCGCAACCACGTGGACTGGGTGTCGTTGCCCGGTCGGCTCGACCGGGAGGCCATCGGCCGGTTGCTGGCGAGCGCGGACGTGTTCGTGAACCCGACCGTGGCGGAGGCGTTCGGCCTGGCGACGCTGGAGGCGCGGACCGCGGGGGTGCCCGTGGTGGCGTTGCCCGGCACCGGGGTGGCGGACTTCGTGCGTGACGGCGTGGAGGGCGTGCTGACGCACGACCTGGTGGGCGGCATCGTGCGGCTGGCGACCGATCCCGCCGAGCGGCGGCGGATGGCCGAGCACAACCGCGCCACGGAGCCGCCGTGCACGTGGCCGCGGGTGCTGGAGGCGTTGCGCTCGTGCCGCGAGCGCGCGGAGGGCAAGACGCGCGAGGTGGCGGGCCGCCGCTGAGCCCGCCACCGCCGGCGGCGGTCAGTCGCCGCGCCGGACCGCGCCGAGGATCTGCTGCTCGCCCGGGGTGGTCACGAGGCGCAGCGGGCGCCAGAGGTTCGCGCCGAGCGCGATCACCTGGTCGTCCTTCAACGTGGTGAGCTGGTGGGCCATCTGCGGCGGCAGGCGCCAGATCTGGCTCGCCAGCTGCGCCTGGCCCACCGGCAACCGCTGCAACAACACCAGGTCCGCCGAGTTCGCGGTGGTCGCCGCCTGCGGGTGCAGGTACGGCAGGACGTACATGGTGGTCTGCCACGGCGACCGCGGCGGGAACAGCTCCTGCGGCACGTGGCCGCCGTCGTGGATGACCAGCAGCGGGGTGTCCTCGGACGGCCGGGGCAGTTCCACCGGGCTGAGCCGGCGCAGCTGCACCAGCGGCGAGGGCCGCCCGTCCGGGCCGGTGCCCGCCGCGCGCACCACCGGCTGCCACGCCTGCGGCCGGCCGGTGGCGATGGTGATCCACGCGCCGGTCGCCATGGCGCGCAACGCGATCTGCCGCGCCAGGTACAGCCCGCCGACCACGACCATGCGGGTCGGCGCGGACCGCAGCACGGAGATGGTGAGCGGTTCGCCCTTCAGGCCCGAGCCGAGCACCATGCCGCCGCGGTCGCCGGACGGCGCGACCACGTCCAGCAGCTGCGGCGCGACCAGGAACTCGGGTGCGACGCCCTGGCCCTGCCCACGCGTGTCCAGCAGCCGCGGGTCGGTCACGCCACACCCCCCAGCGGGAGGGTGGCGGCCAGGCCCGCGACCTGGAGGCCGTTCAACGGGGTGAGCGTGATGTCCAGCTTGTCCGACAACGCCTTCAGCCGGTCGTCGGCGCGGTCCAGTTCGGACGGCGTCCGCGCGGACACCCGCACCAGGCCGCGCAGGCCGACCTGGCCCTGCTCGCTGCTCGGCGAGATCGTCATGGACAGCGTCGAGGACAACGCGCGCACGCCGGTCAACGCGTTCAGGTTGTTGCGCATACCCTTCGCGGGCCAGCCGGTGATCGCGTACGACGCGTGCCCGACACCGCCCGCCGTCACGCCGGACCACTTCTCCCGCAACGACACCGGCTTGTTGGCGCCCGCCACGGAGGTCAGCTCGGCGGCCGAGATGCCCGCGCGGATCAGCTCGTCCGAGTCCAGCGGTCGGATCGCGACACCCGCGGACTCCAACGCGTTGCGCACGCGGGACAACGCGCCGATCAACGCCCGGTGCGCGCCGACGACGCCGCCGCCGCGCTCCCGGATCGCCGCCGCGCACCGCCGCGGGTCCAGCCGGACCGCGATCCAGGTGGTGCGCCGGGACGCCGCGGGCAGCGGGCCGAGCACCTCCATGTACGAGTTGAGCGCCGGCGAGTTCGCGGGCAGCGCCGCGCTGCCCGGGTAGCAGTGCCAGATCACGGAGATCGCGTCCAGCACCACGCCCCGGTCCTCCAGGGTCGGCGCGAGCGCGCCCAGCGGGAGCGACGGCGCGCTGCCCACGGCCGTGATCAGGCCGGGCGCGGGGTCCACCAGCAGCACGGCGGTCCACGCGCCCTGGTGCCACGCCATGCCCAGCGGGCGGCGCTCGTGGTCGACGCCCTTGGCCACCACCAGGTCCGGCACGGCCAGCCGCAGCAACGCGACGCGCGGGTCGTCCGGTCCGATGACCGACGTCTCCTCCTCCGACGGCGGTCGCATCTCGACCGGGCCGGCGCGCTTCGCGGACCGGGTGTGGCCGCGGAGGTTGTAGCGGACGACGAGGCCGATCCACTGGGTCAGCCACCGGCCGCGGGAGCGGGTGAACGCGAGGACCAGGGCGATCAGCACGATGCCGCCCGCCGTGTAGAGCAGGGCGGGTGCGACCCGGTCACCGGTCGTGCCGACGGCGACCAGGATCAGGCCCACCGCGACGCCGACCTCCAGGACCACCAGGTTGGCGACCGGCAGGGAGCCGAGGCTGGCGCCGGTGGCCCGGCGGCGCGCCCGGAGCAGCGCGGCGCGCACGGCGCCACCGGCGGCCTGCGCGCGTGCCATGGCAGGGTTGGGCGGACCCGGATGTGGGGTGGTCACGGACATCCGATCTGGTTCTCTCTCCCGTCGGGTGCGGCGGTGGCCGATCGGGTCTGACCAACCCGCACACGCGCCACCCGCCGTCCGGCTATCGTGCAGACCGTACCGCGACTGGGAGAGCAGCGAGCCAGAATGGCATCAACACCCACCACCAAGTCACAGGTCCAGGCGTACCGATTCGTGCTGCGCCGGATGCAGTCCGCCCTGGTCCGCCGGGACGCGGTGATGCTGCACGACCCGATGCGCACCCACTCGCGCGCCACCGCCGTCGGTGTGATCCTCGGCGTCATCGGCATGATCGGCTTCCTGGTCTTCGGCTTCTTCTCACCCGACCCGAAGATCGACGACGACACGCAGATCGCCATCAGCAAGGAAACCGGCCAGGTCTACGTGGTGCGGCGCGGTCCAACCCAGCTCGTCCCGATGACGAACCTCGCGTCCGCGCGGCTGCTGATCCTCAACCAGCAGAGCCCGGACAAGGCGCAGAACGGCGTGGGCGGCGGCGACGCGCAGGCGGGCCAGGTGAACGCGTCGCAGGTCGCGGGCGGCGAGCCGAAGCTGGTCAGCGAGAAGGCGTTGGCGAAGCTGCCCAAGGGCAGGCTCACCGGCATCCCGGACGGGCCGGACTCGTTGCCCGCCAAGCAGGAGGACCGGATCGGCGCGGAGTGGGGCGTGTGCGACACGCTCGACCTGGACGAGACGCTGAACAACCCCACCGCCAAGAACAAGTTCGAGACGACGGTGCTGGCGGGCATGAGCGGCGGGCAGCTCCTGGACGGCAACAAGGCGTTGCTGGTCCGCGCGGGCACCGACGACAAGCAGGCGTACCTGATCTACAAGGCGCCGGTGAACTCCAAGATCACCTCGACCTCCACCGTGCGGGCCAAGGTGGACCTGACCAAGGCCGACGTGCAGACCGCGTTGAACCTGCGCGGCAAAACCGTCCGCGCGGTGAGTTCCGGTCTGCTCAACGCGATCCCCGAGGCGAAGCCGCTGCGCGCGCCGGAGATCCCGGGCCTCGGCGAGCCGGTGACCTACCTCAACGGCGTCAACCTGGAGGTGGGCGACGTGATCGAGGTCGTCCGCACCGGCGCCGACCCGGTGTTCTACGTGGCGCTCAAGGACGCGCTCCAGGAGATCAGCCGGGCCGCGGGCGACCTGATCCGCGCCGCCTACGCGCAGGGCGCGGAGGCCAAGAAGGTGGACATCGCGCGCATCGACACCCGCAAACCCGCGCAGGCGCTGGACTTCCTGGACTACCCGAGCGAGGTGCCGGACGTCCTGGAGCCCAACCAGAACAACCGCGTGGTGTGCTTGAACTGGCGGGCCGAGAACGTCAACGCGGACAACCGTTCGCAGCACACGCAGGTGACCATCGCGCCGTCGCTGCCGGTGCCGTCCGACGCCGTGGCGGTCGACATCAACCAGGTCGGCGCGACCGGCGAGGTGGTCGGCCAGTTCATGATGGCGTCCGGCAAGTCGGCGGTCGTGCGCTCGGCGACGTCCACCCAGGACTTCCGCAGCGGTCCCATCCACCTGGTGACCGGGCGCGGCGTGAAGTACGGCATCCCGGACACGGTGGTGAGCGGCGCGCTCGGCCTGGGCGACCAGTTCACGCCGGGGCCGGAGTCGATCCTGCGGCTGCTGCCCAACGGGCCGCAGCTCAACCGCAACGACGCCATCCGCAGCTGGGACTCCATCCCGGTGCCGAAGAACCTGGGTCAGCTCCCGGAAGACGAGCAGAAGAAGGCGAACGGCGGCTGATCGGCGGAACCACCGCACCCCGGACGCCGTCACAGCGGTAGGAGGTGTCCGGGGTGGAAGAGGTGTCACGACCCGCCGTCCCGGCGCGCACCGGCCGCATCGCGGTCGACGCGCGCTGGGTCGAGCTGTACGCGAAGCGCGTGGACGAGGCGGCGGAGGAGCTGGACCGCGCCCGCGCCGGGCTGCGTGCCGAACCGGTGCGGGCGGCCAGTTTCGGCGAATTGGGCCGGACCCTGCGCAGTGCCGAGGCGTACCAACGGGCGGCGGGTGTGCTGCACCGGCAGCTCGACCGGGCGTGCGACGTGCTGACGTCGGCGGCCCGTGGGCTGCACGCCGTGGCCGAGCACTACGGCTCGCGGGATGACGAGGCCGTCGCCCTCATCAAGAACGCCGACCGGCGGTAGGGGGTGACCGCGGTGCGGGGCAAGGACGGCGGGCAGGTCGCGGCCGAGGTCGGCGCGGAACTGGACTACCTGAGCGGGATCAGCCGCCGGCTGGGCGTGCGGGACCTGGTGGAGGAGTGCTTCGCGCCGGTCGTCGGCACGTGGAACGACCTGCACGAGGAGGCCGAGCGGTGGCGTGCGGCCGGGTTGGTCGCGGAGCACGTGACGCGGGACCTGACCAAACCGCTGGGCAAGCTGGACTCCGCGTGGCAGGGGCGGGACGCGGATTCGTTCGTGACGCACATGCAGTCCGTCGGCCTGGCCGGGCACGACATGTCCGACGCCATGCACGCCATGGGCGAGGCGCTGGACCAGACCGCGGACGGCATCCGGGACATCGTGACCGACATGGCGCGGGTGCTCGCGGAGGCGGCGGACGCGGTGTCCGGTGCGGCGGCGCTGCCGCTGGACGGCGACCGCCGCGTGGTCGAGGCGCTGGACGAGCTGCGGGACCCGGTGCGGGAGCTGCACGAGTCCGTGCGTGACGTGCTGGAGGCGTTCCTGCGGTTGTGCGACGGGGTTTCCGGCGCGTCGGAGTTCGACGAGGTGCGGATGGAGCACCGGTACCCCGAGCGGGACTGGGCGTTCGACGCGCCGAAGCCCAAGCCCCTCACCGCCGCCGCGGTCGGTGACGCGCCCGCGCCGGCCGGTGCCGCCGCCCCCGCTGCTCCCGCCGCTCCGACGACTCCGGCCGGTGGTGCTTCCCCGGGTGGCGGCACACCCGGCGGTGGTGCTCCTCCCGGCGGCGGTGGGGTCGGCGGCGGTGGGGTCGGCGGCGGCGTGCCGGGCGCGGCCCCGCGTGAACCGCAGCTCCAGCCGGGCGGGGTGACCATGGTGCAGGAGCCGAAGCTCCCCGACGCCGGTCCGCGCCCCGCGCCGACCGCCGCGCCCGCCGCGGGCGGCGGTACCGCCACCGGTGGCGGGATGATGGGTGGCGGGATGATGGGCGGCATGGGCGCGGCCGGCCAGCAGGGCGGGGACAAGGAGCACAAGTCCAAGGTCCGCCTCGCGGGCACCACCGAGGAGCTGTTCGGCAAGCCCAAGAAGACCGTGCCGGAAGTGCTCGGCGAGGACTGAACCGGCGAGCCGTTCCCCGCCGGACGACGAAGAGGGGCCGCCCACCGGGCGGCCCCTCCCGCGTGTCGGGTCAGATCACCGAGCGGCGCACCGGTGTGGTGCGGCGGGCGCGGTTGCGGTTCACCGTGTGCACGATGAACAACGTCAGCAGCAGCAGGCCCACGCCCGCGCCGGTGCCGGACAGCGCCACGATCAGCGGCGTGTGGTCCGGCGGGTTCAGCGGGTCGAGGTCGGTCATCAGCTGCGGCGGGTCGGCGGGCTTGACGCCCTTCTCCGACGGCAGTTCCGCGGTGAGCGCCGCGATCGGGTTGATCATGCCCGCGCCGACCTTGTGGTCCCGCCCGCCGGGGTTGCCGGGGTGCTGGGCCGTCGCCTTGACGCGGTCCATCACCTGGTGCGCCGTGAGGTCCGGGAACCGCTGCCGCACCAGGGCCACCACGCCCGCCACGTACGGCGACGCGTAGCTGGTGCCCTGGAGGGGGCTCGGGGTGCCCTTCTCGTCCACGCGCGCGTCGGACAGCCCCTCACCCGCCGGGTCCAGGGTGGTGATCTGCTCGCCCGGCGCGGCCACGCTGACCCACGGGCCCCACACCGAGAACGACGACACCGTGCCCTTCTCGCTCATCGAGGCCACGGACAGCACGTTGTCCGCGTACCAGCCCGGCGAGGCGACGATGTTGACGTGGTCCGGGTCCTGGTTGTCGTTCTGCACCGAGCAACCGTCGTCGGGCTCGACGTTGCCGGCGGCCGTGACGATGACCACGTCCTTGTCGTTGACCGCCCAGTCGATCGCGGCCTGGAGTTCGCGCTCCTGCTCGCTCGGGGCGTTGGGCAGCTCGCACGACGTCAGCGAGATGTTGATGACCCGCACGCCCGCGGTCGCCGCCGCGACGATCGCCTCGGCGAGGGTGCGCACCTTGCCCGCCGACGGCCGGTTGTCCCGGTTGGCGGGGTCCTTGTACTCGAAGTGGCTGCTGGTCTGGCGGTAGGCGACGACCTCGGCGTCGGGCGCGGCGCCGACGAAACCGGTCTGCTCGTCCCGGCTGGCGGCGGCGATGCCCGCGACCTCCGTGCCGTGGCCGTCGCAGTCGGACGTGCCGCCCTTCTCCGTCTCCACGTAGTCGCCGCCGGACGTGACCCGGCCACGCAGGCGGGGGTGGTCGGCGTTGACGCCGGTGTCGATGATGCCGATCTTCACCCCGGCGCCGGTCGCGAACCGGTGCGCCTCCTCCAGCCGGAGCTGCATCTGGCCCCACGGCTTGTTCGGGATCGGCCGGTTGCCGGTGCCCGACCGGACGCACTGGGTCTTCTGCGCGTAGTCCACGTCCTCGGCGGGCGGCTTGAACGGCTTGAGGTAGCCGCGGTCCACCGGTGGCGGGGTCGAGTTGGACTTCGCCTGTTCCTGCGCCTGCGCGCCGGGTGCGCCGACCAGCGTCAGCGCCACGGCGGTCGCGGCGGCGAGCTTGCGCGCGGTGCGGTTCACGGGATCAGGCCGGGATCAGCTGGCGCATGGCCACGTACAGGTCCATCACGGCGAGCGCCAGCGGCAGCACCGCGGCGATCAGGATGGCTTCCAGCACGTCCACCGTGCGGCGCAGCACCGGGGAGAACTTCTGGCCGGGGAAGATCACGCCGAGCACCAGGGCCGCCGCGCCGACCAGCACCAGCGTGCCGAACACGAACAGCAGGCGGTTGTCCGGCGTGGCCTCGACCAGCCAGCCGACCAGCACGCCCGCCGCGGCCACCATGCCGGAGGCGAGCAACGCCACGGCCTGCGCGCCGTTCGCGTACGCCCGGCCGCGCAGCAGCAGCACCAGCGCGACCACCACGGCCAGGATCGGGCCGAACACGGTGCCGTCGCCCGCGGCGATCACCGAGAACACCGCGGCGATGCCGCCGCAGCCGATGATCATGCCGGTCAGGTACTCGTGCGCGTTGGCGGTGCGCCGCTCGATCACCGCGTACTCGGGGAACCCGGTGTCCTCCTTGAGGTCCTCGGCACTGCCCGGCACGGTCGGCAGCGGCAGCTTCGCGAGCTGGATGGTCAGCCGGGGCAGCGCGGACAACGCCGCCAGCGACACCGCCGCCGTGGCCGCCGCGATGCCGACGACCGGGTGGTCCACGAAGATGCCGATGAGGAACGCGAGGCCGCTCAGCGCGCCCGCCGTGGCCGCCGCGATGAACACCGTGATGCCGCGCCCGATGAGCAGGATCGCCGCCGCCGCGAAGATCAGCACCAGGACGCTGGCGAGCAGCAGGTTCGGTCGGCCGATCGCGCCGGGCACGGTGTAGAGGCCCGCCACGTACGCCATGGGCAGCCCGCCCGCGGCGGCGATCAGCACGCCGGTGCCGGTCGCGTCGTAGGAGCGGGCGATCACCGCGCCCGCCGCCAGCGCCACCACGGCCGCGACGCCCGCGCTGATCGCGGGCCACAACCCGCTGCCGCCGACCAGCGGGCCGGACAACAGCACCGCGACGGCGGCCATGATCAACGCCAGCGCGCCCGCGAGGTGCCCGTAGCGGCGGGCCGTGTCCTTGGTCCACGGGCGGAAGCTGTCCGGGTCGGACTCCGCGATCGCGTCCACCACGTCGTCGTACAGCGGGGGCGGCGGGTTCTCGTTGCGCTTGCGGAGCTGGAGCAGCTCGCCGTCCACCACGCCCAGCGACGCGAGGGTCCGCGCCGGGTCCAGCGGGCTGTCGCCCAGCTTCGCCAACGCCCACCCGCCGTGCCGCACACCACCGTCCGGAGTGGCCTCCTTGGCCATGTCCAGCAGCATCGGCAGCAGGTCGGCCACCGCCACGTCGGCGGGCAGCGCGACGTCGATACGCGTTCGCGGCGCAACCACCGTCACCCGGCTGAACACCGTCGTACCGGTCGCCACCAGCGCCCCCTAAAGTCCTTGTCGCTCATATCTGCCTGTGGGCCGCACCGACCCTATTGGTCCGCGTCCGCGCGCCCACCGGGCGGCCCCAAGTATGGCCGCATCGGCTGTTCCGGCAGGGCGGTTCGGCGGAACACGTCGCCACCGGTATTTTCGCCGACCCACCGCCGCCCGCCGGGCCGATGCGCCATAGTGTCGGTTGCGACTGGTTGCCGCACCCCTGCGTGCGTTGGTTCGAGAGTGTGAAGAGGTGCCTGTTAGGTGAGCACGTTGCAGTTCAAGCGCACGGCACGCCTCGCCGCTCCCCGTCCGCCCGGCGGTGAGGTCCACCTCGAACCGCCGCCCGAGGTGCCCCGGGTCATCCCCGGCAACATCATGATGAAGGCGATGCCGGCCGTCATGATCGTGTCTTCCATCGGGATGATGGTCCTGATGTTCAGCTACAGCAACAAGAACCCGGCCGCCATGATCATGCCCGGCATGATGATGATCTCCACCATCGGCATGATGGCGGGCGGCATGGGCTCGGGCAAGGGCCAGAAGAAGGCCGAGATGAACGAGGACCGCAAGGACTACCTGCGGTACCTCGGCCAGATGCGGGACCGGGCCCGGGAGGCGGCCAACGAGCAGCGCGCCGAGCGCGAGTGGGTGCACCCGGACCCGCAGGCGCTGTGGTCGCTCGCCACCACCCGCCGCATGTGGGAGCGCAGGCAGAACGACCCCGACTTCTGCCACCTGCGCGCGGGCCGCGGCTCGCAGCGCCTCGCGACCCGCCTGGTGCCGCCGCAGACCGGACCGGTCGAGGAGCTGGAGCCCATCGCGACGCTGGCGCTGCGCCGCTTCGTGCGCGCCCACTCGCTGGTGCCCGACCTGCCGATCTCCATCGCGCTGCGCGGGTTCGCCGCCGTCGGCCTGCTCGGCGAGACCAACGCCAAGCGCGGCCTGGCGCGTGCCCTGCTGGCGCAGATGGCGACCTTCCACTCGCCGGACGACCTGCTGATCGCGGTCGTCACCACCGGGCGCACCAAGGCCGAGTGGGAGTGGATGAAGTGGCTGCCGCACGTGCAGCACCCCACCATCGTGGACGGCATCGGCCAGATGCGGATGATGGCCGGTTCGCTGACCGAGGTCGAGCAGATGCTCGACGACCACCTGCGCGACCGGCAGCGGTTCACCCGCAACGCGCCGCCGCCCGCCGACCAGCCGCACATCGTGATCGTGATCGACGACGGCGACGTGACCCGGGAAGAGCAGATCATCCTGGAGGAGGGGCTGGTCGGCGTCACGCTGCTGGACCTGTCCGAGTCGCTGGGCAACCTGACCGCGCGGCGCGGCCTGCGGCTGGTCATCGAGGACGGCAAGCTGGGCGCGCGCAGCGCGAGCGGCGTCGAGTGGTTCGGCTCGCCGGACTGGCTGTCCGCGGTCGAGGCGGAGGCGCTGGCCCGCCGGCTCGCCCCGTACCGGATCGGCGGCGTCGACGCGGGCGGCAGCGACGAGGACCCGCTGTCGATGTCCAACAACCCGCCGCTGATCGAGTTCCTGGGCCTCCAGGGCGACCCGATGACGTTCGACGTGCAGCAGGCGTGGCGGCCCCGGCCGGTCCGCGACCGCTACCGCGTGCCGTTCGGCATCGGCGAGTTCGGCCAGCAGGTCGAGCTGGACATCAAGGAAGCGGCGATGGAGGGCATGGGTCCGCACGGCCTGTGCATCGGCGCGACCGGTTCCGGCAAGTCGGAGTTCCTGCGCACCCTGGTGCTGGGCCTGCTGGCCACGCACTCGTCCACGACGCTCAACATGATCCTGGTCGACTTCAAGGGCGGCGCGACGTTCCTCGGCCTGGACAAGGCGCCGCACGTCGCGGCGACCATCACCAACCTGGCGGGCGACCTGACCCTGGTCGACCGCATGAAGGACGCCATCGCGGGCGAGGTGGCGCGTCGCCAGGAGGTCCTGGCGAAGGGCAACTACAAGAACGTCTGGGACTACGAGAAGGCCCGGGAGAACGGCGCCGACCTCGACCCGCTGCCCGCGTTGTTCATCTGCATCGACGAGTTCTCCGAGATGCTGACGGCGAAGCCGGACTTCATCGACATCTTCCTCCAGATCGGCCGCGTCGGCCGGTCGCTCCAGATGCACATGCTGCTCGCCTCGCAGCGCCTGGAGGAGGGCAAGCTGCGCGGCCTGGACACGTTCCTGTCCTACCGGATCGGTCTGAAGACGTTCTCCGCCGCCGAGTCGCGTGCCGCGATCGGCGTGCCGGACGCCTACGAGCTGCCGCCCATCCCGGGCTCCGGCTACCTGGGCGTGCAGGGTTCGCCGCTGACCCGGTTCAAGGCGCTGTACGTGTCCGGCCCCTACCGGCCCGCCGGTCTCCAGGTCGCGGGCCCGTCGGCGGTCGTGTCCAGCGACAAGCGGCCCCGCTTCTTCGTGCCGGACTACATCGAGGTGCCCAAGGAGCCGGTGAAGCCGATCGAGCCGGTCAAGCAGGAGAAGAAGGAGGACAGCAACGAGCCCAGCGAGCTGGAGGTCATCGTCGAGCGCCTGGTGGGCCAGGGCCCGCCGGCGCACGAGGTGTGGCTGCCGCCGCTGAACGAGCCGCCGTCGCTGGACACCCTCCTCCCGCCGCTCCAGCCGACCGAGGACCGGGGCCTCACCTCGCCCGGCTTCTTCTCCAACGGCAAGCTCCAGGTGCCGCTCGGCGTCGTGGACAAGCCGTTCGAGCAGCGGCGCGACCTGCTGTGGGCGGACTTCTCCGGCGCCGCGGGCCACGGCGCGATCGTCGGCGGCCCGCAGTCCGGCAAGTCGATGATGCTGCGCACCATGATCACGTCGATGGCGCTCACGCACACCGCGGAGGAAGTGCAGTTCTACTGCCTCGACCTCGGCGGCGGCACGCTCGCGTCGCTGGAGAAGCTGCCGCACGTCGGTGGTTTCGCGTCCCGCCTGGACGTCGACAAGGCCCGCCGCATGGTGGCGGAGCTGAGCGGCCTGATCGCGGAACGCGAGCTTCGGTTCCGCGCGCAGGGCATCGACTCCATGGTCGAGTTCCGCAACCGCAAGCGGCGTGGCGAGATCCGCGACGACGACTTCGGCGACGCGTTCCTGGTCGTCGACGGCTGGATGAACTTCCGCCAGGAGTTCGAGGCGCTGGAGCCGCAGGTGCAGGCGCTGGCCGCGCAGGGCCTCTCGTACGGCGTGCACGTCGTGGTGGCGGCGAACCGCTGGGCGGAGATCCGGCCCGCCATGAAGGACCTGCTCGGCACGCGGTTCGAGCTGCGGCTCGGCGACCCGAGCGAGTCCGACGTGGACCGCAAGGTCGCGATCAACGTGCCCGCCGGGCGGCCGGGCCGCGGCCTGTCGCCGCAGAAGCTGCACTTCCTCACCGCGCTGCCGCGCGTCGACGCGTCGTCCGACCCGGAGACCGTCGCGCACGGCGTGCAGGACATGATCGCCAAGGTGTCCGGCGCGTGGCGCGGCAGGCGCGCGCCGCAGGTGCGGCTGCTGCCGGACCTGTTGCCGCACGCGGAGTTCATGGCGCAGGTGCAGCAGACCAACCCGAACCGGGGCCGGCTGGTGCCGATCGGCGTCAACGAGGACGAGCTGGCGCCGGTCTACCTGGACTTCGACGCCGACCCGCACTTCATGTGCCTGGCCGACGGCGAGTCCGGCAAGACGAACCTGCTGCGCACCATCGTGCGCGGGATCATGAACAGCTACACCTCGTCCGAGGCGCTGATCATGCTGGTCGACTACCGCCGCACCATGCTCGGCTTCATCGAGACGGACCACCTGCTCGCGTACGCGGTGTCGTCGGCGCAGCTCACCGACATGGTCAAGGACGTGCGGGGCTCGATGAACGGCCGCCTGCCCGGCCCGGACGTCACGCAGGAGCAGCTGAAGAACCGCTCCTGGTGGAAGGGCCCGGAGCTGTTCGTGGTCGTGGACGACTACGACCTGGTGGCGCCGCAGGGCGCGCAGAACCCGTTGCAGCCGCTGGCGGAGTTCATCCCGCAGGCGAAGGACGTCGGCCTGCACATCGTGACGGTCCGCCGCATGGGTGGCGCTTCGCGCGCCATGTACGACCCGATCCTGGGCAAGCTCAAGGAGATCTCGGCCCCGATCCTGGTCGGCTCCGGCTCGAAGGAGGAGGGCGCGATCGTCGGCACCCTCAAGCCGTCGCCGCAGCCGCCCGGTCGCGGCACGCTGGTCACCCGCAAGTACGGGCAGCAGCGCATCCAGGCCGCGTGGATCCAGCCCGACTGACCGGGTTCCGCGGCACGACGGGAGAAGCCCCGCTCCGGCGGGGCTTTTCCGCGCTGTGGCGGGTGTACCGGGGTCTCGTGCCGCGGCGGGTGGCCGGGGGTTTCGCGTGCCGCGTCGGGGCGGGTTCCCTTGCCGCGCCGGGCTTCCCCGGGTCGGAGGGGGTGCGGCCGGTTTCCCGGTGGCGTGGACACGGCGCGGAACACGCCGGGCACCGTCCGTAGACTGCGATTCGCGCCGAGGGGAGGCGGCGACGCGCGC
This sequence comes from Saccharothrix obliqua, assembly GCF_019375475.1. Taxonomy (GTDB): domain Bacteria; phylum Actinomycetota; class Actinomycetes; order Mycobacteriales; family Pseudonocardiaceae; genus Actinosynnema; species Actinosynnema obliqua. The sequence continues at coordinate 462,022 of NZ_JAHXGQ010000001.1, forward strand.
GGCCCGCGCCGCGAGGCTCTCGGCGGGGGAGCGACGAGAACCCCGCGGGCGCGGTGCCCACCACCGCCTACCCCGGTGTCGCGTGTCGGCCCCCCAGTGCGTCGGCACGCGACACCGGTGGACCGGCTGCCCCCCGTGATCGAGCCGGTCCGGTGGGAGGGCGGCGGTGAACGGTGTCCACTCTGCGCAAGTCGGCTCACAGTCGGCTCACAGCGCCCTGACCTGCGGGAGTTGACGGTGACGACCGAGTTCCTGGTGCTCGGCCCCCTGGAGGTGCGGCACGGCGGCGAGCCGGTGCCGGTGCCCGCGGGCAAGGTCCGGGCGCTGCTCGCGGTGCTGCTGTTGCGCGCCAACGAGACCGTGCCCGCCGACGAGCTGGTGGACGTCCTGTGGGAGGGCGGCGCGCCCAACCCGGACCGCGTGCGGTCCACCCTGCACATGGTGGTGAACCGGCTGCGCCGGGCGCTCGGCGACGCGGCCGGGGTGCGCACGGTGACCGGCGGCTACCGGCTGGACGTGCCGCCGGGCGCGTTGGACCTGCACCGCTACCGGGACCTGGTGTCGGCGGGCCGGTACCACGAGGCGCTGGCGCTGTGGCGTGGCGCGCCGCTGCCGGACGTGCGGTCCGACGCCCTGCACGCCACCGCCGTCGCGCCGCTGCTGGAGGAGCGGCTGGACGTGCTGGAGCGCCGGGTGGACGCGGACCTGGCGGACGGGTTGGCGGGCGAGCTGGTGGCGGAGCTGCGCGCGCTCACCGGGCGGCACCCGCTGCGGGAGCGGTTCTGGGGCCAGCTGGTGCTGGCGCTGTACCGGTCCCAGCGGCAGGCCGACGCGCTCGCCGCGTACCGCGAGGTGCGCGCGGTGTTCGTGGCGGAACTGGGCGTGGAGCCGGGTGCGGCGCTGCGTGAGCTGCACGACCACGTCCTGGTCGCCAACCCGGACCTGGCGCGGCCCGCGCCGCCGCCGGTCGTGGCGCCGACCATGCTGCCCGCGCCCAACCCGCACTTCGTCGCCCGCGAGGCGGAACTGGCGGAGCTGACCGGCCTGGTGACGCGGTCGGCGAGCCGGGTGGCGGTGCTCGGCGGCACGGCGGGTGTCGGCAAGACCACCACCGCCGTGCACTGGGCGCACGCCGTGGCGGACCGGTTCCCGGGCGGCGTGCTGTACGTGAACCTGCGCGGGTTCGACCCGACCGGCGAGCCGTTGTCGCCCGCCGAGGCGGTCCGTGCGTTCCTGGACGCGTTCGAGGTGCCGCCGGGCACCATCCCGGCCGGGCTGGAGGGCCAGGTGGCGTTGTACCGGCGCATCCTCGCCGACCGGTCGGCGCTGGTGGTGCTGGACAACGCGCGGGACGCCGAGCAGGTGCGCCCGCTGCTGCCCGGCGGCGCGCGCTGCTTCGCCGTGGTGACCAGCCGGGACCGGCTGACCGGGCTGGTGGCCAACGAGGGCGCGCACCCGCTGTCGCTGCCGCTGCTGGCGCCCGACGAGGCGGTGGCGCTGCTGACCCGCCGGCTCGGCGCGGACCGCGTGGCGGCCGACCCCGGCGCGACGGCGGAGCTGGCGCGGCGGTGCGCGGGCCTGCCGCTGGCGCTGGCCATCGTCGCCGCGCGGGCCGCGGTCAACCCGGGCTTCGCGTTGCGCGCCGTGGCCGACGAACTCGCCGACGAGCGCCTGCGCCTGGACTACCTGGACGCGGGCGCGCCGGACGCGAACGTGCGCGCGGTGTTCTCCTGGTCGTACCGGTTCGTCGGGCGGGCGGCGGCGCGGATGTTCCGGTTGATCGGCCTGAGCCCGGCGGTGGAGACGTCGGTGGCCGCGGCGGCGGCGCTGGCGGGCGTGCCGGACCAGGCGGCGGCGTCCGCGCTGGCCGAGCTGACCCGCGCGCACCTGCTGTTCGAACCGCACCCCGGCCGGTTCACGACCTACGACCTGCTGCGCCGGTACGCGGCCGAGCTGGCGGAGGCCGAGGACCCCGCGCCGGAGCGGGACGCCGCCGCGGACCGGCTGCTGAACTGGGCCGTGCGGGTGCTGCACCACGCGAACCGGTGGCTGGTGCACGACCTCACCCCGCTGAAGGTGCCGCCGGTGGACGGGCTGAGACCCCGGGAGTTCTCCTCCTTCGCCGAGGCGACCGCGTGGCTCGACCTGGAGCACAACAACCTCGTGCTGCTGGCGCGTGACGCGTTCCAGCGCGGCCGGTGGCAGTACCCGCCGCCGTTCTGCACGCACATGTGGGCCTACCTGAACCTGCGTTACCTCCAGTCCACCGCGCTGGTGCTGTGCGAGATGGCGTTGGAGTCCGCGCGCCGGCTCGGCGACCTCGCCGCGCAGTGCGGCACCCTGAACAACTTCGGCGTGGTGAACGGGCGGCTGGGCCGGTTCGAGGAGGCCATCGGGCACCTCACCGACTCGCTGGCGCTCGCCGAGCGGCTGGAGGACCCGCGCAACACCCGGATCGCGTTGAACAACCTGGGCATGGCGTACAACGCGGTCGGCCGCGACGACCTGGCGCTGGAGGTGCTGACCAGGGCGCTGGCGATCTGCCGCGCGCAGCCGGAGCCGACCGGCGAGACGTTCCTGCTGGACACGCTGGCCACCGTGCACCGGGCGCGGGGCGAGCGGGAGCGGGCGATCGGGTGCCTGACCGAGGCGTTGCGCCTCAACCTGGACCGCGACGACCGCTACTCGGCGGGCATCAACCTGGCGAACCTCGGCCGCCTGCACCTGGAGGCGGGCAGGCCGACCGCCGCCCTCGACGCGCTGGAGCGGGCGCTGGAGCACAGCCGCGCCGTGCACGACCGCCACAACGAGGCCATCGCGCTGGCCCGGCTCGGCGACGTGCTGGCGGGCGGCGGTGAGCGGGACGAGGCACGCGACCACTGGCGGGCGGCGTTGGCGATCCTGCGCGAGCTGGACGCGCCGGAGGCCCGCGAGCTGGGCGAGCGGCTGCTGGCCGCGGCCAGGGTGTGACGCGGGTCGGCCGGTCGGCCGGTCTCCGACCGTAGACTCCCGTGCCGCTCCAGGCGTGCGTCCGGTCCGGCGGTGAAGGTGGGGTTGTGACCGAGTTCAAGGTCCTCGGACCCTTGGAGGTCCGGCACGGCGGCGAGCGGGTGCCGGTGCCCGCCGGGCGGGCGCGGGTGCTGCTCGCCACGCTGCTGCTGCGGGCGAACCGGCCGGTCTCGGCGGACGCGCTGGTGGAACGCCTGTGGGACGGCAGCCCGCCGAACGCGGCCCGCGCGCGGGCCACGCTGCACATGGTGGTGACCCGGCTGCGGCAGGCGCTGGGCCCGGCGAACGTGGTGCGCACCGCCACCCACGGCTACCTGGCCGAGGTGCCGCCGGGTGCGCTGGACCTGGACGCGTTCCGGGAGCTGGCGGCCCGCGGCAGGCCCGCGGAGGCGTTGGCGCTGTGGCGTGGCGACGCGTTGTCCGACGTCCGGTCCGATGCGCTGCACCGCGAGGACGTCGCGCCGCTGGAGGAGGAGCGGCTGGTCGTGCTGGAGCGGCGGCTGGACGCCGACCTGGCCGCGGGCCGGTCCGCCGAGCTGGTCGGCGAGCTGCGGGCGCTGGTCGACCGCCACCCGCTGCGCGAGCGGTTCCGGGGCCACCTCATGCTCGCCCTGTACCGGTCGGGCCGGCAGGCCGAGGCGTTGGCCGCCTACCGGGAGGTGCGTGCCCTGCTCGCCGACGAGCTGGGCGTCGACCCGGGCCCGGAGCTGGTCGAGCTGCACGCCCGCATCCTCGACCGGGGCACGCCACCCGCCGCCGTGCCGCGTCAGCTGCCCGCGCGGACACCGCACTTCGTCGGCCGGGACGCCGAGCTGGGCGCGTTGGACGACCTGCCGGGCGCGGGCGGACCGGTGGTGATCTCCGCCATCGACGGCGCGGGCGGCATCGGCAAGACGGCGCTGGCCGTGACCTGGGCGCACCGCGTGGCGCACCGGTTCCCGGACGGCCAGCTGTACGTGAACCTGCGCGGGTTCGACCCGGTGGCCGAGCCGCTGCACCCGGCCGAGGTGGTGCGCGGGTTCCTCACGGCGCTGGGCGTGCCGCCGGAACGCGTGCCGCCCGGCGCGGACGAGCAGGCCGCGTTGTACCGGACCACGCTCGCCGGGCGGCGGGTGCTGGTGCTGCTGGACAACGCGCGTGACGTGGACCAGGTCCGGCCGCTGCTGCCCGGCAGCGCGCGGTGCCTGACCCTGGTGACCAGCCGCAACCGGCTGGCGGGCCTGGTCGCGCGTGAAGGCGCGCGGCCGGTCGTGCTGGGCGTGCTGGCCGAGCCCGACGCGCGGCGGCTGCTCGCGGGCGTCGTCGGTGCGGACCGGGTGGCCCGCGAACCGGCCGCCGCGACGCGGCTGGTGGAGCTGTGCGCGGGCCTGCCGCTGGCGCTGGCCGTGGTGGCGGCGCGGGCGGCGGTCGACCCGACCCGCCCGCTGGCCGCCCGGGTCGAGGAGCTGGCGGGCGCACGCCTGCCCGCGTTGGACGACGATGACCCGTACAGCGACGTGCGTGCCGTCGTGTCGTGGTCGTACCGGGCGTTGTCGGAGGGCGCGGCGCGGGTGTTCCGGCTGGCGAGCCTGCACCCCGGGCGGACCCTGTCGGCGGCGTCCGCGCGGTCCGCGGCGGGCGTCACCGAGGACGGGGTGCGTGCCGCGCTGGCCGAGCTGGTCGACGCGAACCTGCTGGCCGAGGTGGGCCCGGACCGGTACGCCTACCACGACCTGGTCCGCGAGTGGGCCGCCGAGCGGGCGGGTGACGAGGCCGCCGCCGCGCGTCGCCGCGTCTTCGACCACCTGCTGCACGCGGCGGTCGCCGCGGCGGGGCTGATCGACCCGAGCCGCGGTGCCATGCCCGTGCCGCCCGCACCGCCGGCGGTCGGCGTCGCGCCCTGGCGACCCGCCGACGCGGCCGCCGCGTGGGAGTGGCTGGACGTCGAGTGCGAAGCGCTCATCGCGACCGTGCGCGTCGCGGTCGACGTCGGCGCGGACCAGGTGGCGTGGCAGCTCTGCTGGACCATGGCGCAGTTCTTCGACCGGCGCGGCCGGTGGCACGACTGGCTGGGCGTGCAGCGGCTGGCGATGACGGCCACCGCGCGGCTGGGCGACGACACCGCGCACGCCGTGACGCAGTTCAACGCCGGGCACGTGCTGGCCCGGGTCGGCGCGCACGGCGAGGCGGCCGAGGTGATGGGCGAGGCGCTGGCGGCGTACCGGCGTGCGGGCGACCTGGTCGGCCAGGGCAAGGTCAACCGCACGATGGCGTGGGTGCGCGACCTGGAGGGCCGGTACCCGGAGGCGCTGGAGCACGCCTGGGCGGCCGTCGAGTGCTTCACCGCCGTCGACGACGTGCTGGGCCTCGCCGGCGCGTACAACGCGATCAGCGTCTACGAGACCCAGCTCGGCGACTACCGGTCCGCGCTCGACCACGCCACCCGCGCGGTGGAGGCGCAACGCGCGGCGGGCCACCGCTACGGGCTCGCGAACGCCCTCGACACGCTGGGCTACGCGCACCACCACCTCGGCGACCACCGGCGGGCACTGGCGTGCTTCGCCGAGTCGGTGCGGATCTTCCGGGAGGTCGGCGGCCAGTCGCTGGAGGCGGAGGTGCTGGCCCACCGGGGCGAGGCGGAGGAGGCGCTGGGCGACGTCGTGGCCGCGCGCCGGACGTGGACCGCGGCGCTGGAGCTGATGGACCGGATGGGGCACGTCAAGGCCGACGAGGTGCGTGCCCGCCTCGCCGCCGCCGGGGACACCGGACCGCGGCGGATACCCTCGCCTGGCGGCGGTGACGACGGGGGTGACCGATGAGCTTGCGCGTGGCGGTCGACTTCGGCACGTCCAGCACGTGCGTGGCCATCTCGGTCAACGGCCGGGAACCGCAGGTCGTCGTGGTGGACGGCCAGCCGATCCTGCCCTCCGCCGTGTTCGCCGCCGCCGACGGCGCGTTGTTCGTCGGGCAGGAGGCGGAGCGGCAGGCGGCGGTCGACCCGTCCCGGTACGAGCCGCACCCGAAGCGCCGCGTCGACGAGGGCGAACTGCTGCTGGGCACCAGCGTGCTGAAGGTCGTGGACGTGGTGCGGGCCGTGCTCACCCGCGTGGTGGCCGAGGCGCGGCACGTCGCGGGCGGCGTGCCGGTCGACCTGCTGGTGCTCACGCACCCGGCGGACTGGGGCGCGATCCGCACCAGGGTGCTGCTCGCGGCGGGCCGCGGGCTCGGCCGGGAGCTGCGGCTGGTGCCGGAACCGGTGGCGGCGGCCGTGTTCCACTCGGCGTCGCACGCCGTGCCCGAGGGCGCGGCGCTGGCCGTGCTGGACCTGGGCGGCGGCACCGTGGACGCGAGCGTGGTGACCCGGCAGGGCGGCGCGTTCCGGGTGCTGGCGGCCAAGGGCGACCCGACGTTCGGCGGCGCGGACGTCGACCAGGCGTTGCTGGAGCACGTGGGTTCGCTGGTGTCGCCGCGGGACCCGGAGGCGTGGCGGCAGCTCGTGGAGGGCCGGGAACTGGCCGACCGGCGCAAGCGGCGCGTGCTGCGGCAGGACGTGCGGGGCGCGAAGGAGACGCTGTCCCGCCACTCGTACACCGACGTGCCGATGCCGCCGCCGTTCCCGGACGCGCACGTGACCCGGGCCGACCTGGAGCGCCTGGTGGGCGCGCCGCTGAACCGGGCCGTGGAGCTGCTCGTGGCGGCCGTGCGGGACGCCGGGCTCGACCCCCGCGGCCTGGCCGGGGTGTTCCTGGTCGGCGGCTCCAGCCGCATCCCGCTGGTGGCCCGGCTGGTGCTGGAGCGGACCGGGGTGGTGCCGACCAGCATCGACCAGCCGGAGACGGTGGTGGCGCGCGGCGCGTTGCGCGCGGTGACCACTGACCCGATGCGCACCGGCGCGCTGCCCGACCAGGCGGACGTGACGCACCGGGTCACGACCGACCAGACCCGCCGGATCACCCGCCGCATCCAGCCGGACCTGCCGCCGCCGGTCGGTTTCCCGCACCCCCACCCGCCCCGGACCCGCAACCGCGCGCCGCTCGTCGTCGGCGTGGTGCTCGCGCTGGTCGCGGTGGTGGGTGGAACGGTCGCGTACGCGCTGGCCGTGCGGGAACGCGGCGACCCCACGTCGCCCGCGACGAGCACGACGCCGAGCGCGGGCAAGACCATCGCCCAGTACGACTACGAGTTCGCCCTGCCCGCGGGCTGGGAGCAGACCGGCGGCGCCGCCGAGACCCGGCAGGTGTTCATCAAGCCGGTCGACCGGGCCGGGCGCCCGGACGACGTGATCGCGGTGACGGAGCAGAAGCTCACCTACGACTCGTCGGCCGACCGCGGTCGGGCGGTCGCCCAGCTGCGTGCCGAGTACGACCGGGGCGGCGGGCGGGAGTTGTCCGGTTTCGCCGAGAACGCGAACTTCGGCGGCAAGGATGTCGTCTACTACCGGGAGCAGGCCGGCACCGTGACCGTCGACTGGTACGTGTTCTTCCAGCGCGACGCGCAGGTGAGCGTGGGCTGCCAGTACCCGGACCCGGGCCAGGACCGGGTCCGCCCGGCGTGCGAGCAGGTGGTGCGCACGCTGACCGTGACGAACTGACTTGGGTGGGTGGCAGATGACCGGCGTCCCGGAGGCTTTCGACAGGTTCCGCGCGGACCTCGCCGCGGCCGTGACCAGGGGCAGGCGGGCCGCCGCCGCGGCCGGCGCGAAGAACGCCGCGCTGCGGGACCGGAACCGGGAGTCGGCGCGGCAGGCGCGGGACCGCGCCGTGCGGCCCGGCGAGCACGTGCCGACGCCCGACGACGTGCGGCGGGTGGCCACCGGGTTCCGCGAGTACCGGGGTTTGCCGGTGGACCGCTTGCCGGACGCCGCCGAACTGCTCGCGCCGCCCGGGAAATCGCAGGAGCAAACGGACGCGAATGCAAATACCGCGTCCGCGCCGGAGCCGTCGGGATCGCGCCCGGTGGCCGGGCCGAGCGGCCAACTGCCCCCGGAAACAGGCGATGACGAGGACTTTTCGCAAGCGCGAATCCTGTACTGAGCCGGCGTGGCGGCGTCGTCCGTTTACTAGCGCAACTACTTCCGAAGAAGTCGCGACAGCGTGGAACCGGGCGTGGCAGGGTCTGCGTCTGAAGCCGTGTACGAACCGAGAAGGCAACGCATGCCTGATCTCGCCGACTTAGGGGGTCATACCCAATGGCTGGTTACGCAACCGGAGTCCCGGCGCTCCAGAACGCCGCCAAGGACATCATGGACACCAACGGGAACGTTCAGGGCATCCTGAACAACCTGCGGAACACCATCGACGGCCTTGCCCCCGCGTGGAAGGGTTCGGCGGCGGACGCGTTCACCAACCTGATGAACCGCTTCAACGACGACGCCGCCAAGCTCCAGGAGGCGCTGGTCGGCATCGCCGAGCAGATCACCGGCACGGTGCAGACCTACGTGCAGCAGGAAGAGGAGCAGTCCTCCGAGATGTCGACCATCCTCGGTCGCCTCGGCGGCGGTGCGTGACGGCGAATTCATTTTCGCCCGCTCCACTGCTTTTCCTGGAATACCTTTCCGCACAGTGTGACCTGACTTCCAAGGGGAGACCATGAACGACGAGATCAAGATCGACTTCGGCGCCCTCGGTTCGGCGGCCGGTGACATCCAGAGCCAGGCCAACCAGGTGCAGCAGCAGCTGGAGGACCTGAAGTCCCGCATCGCGCCCGTCATCGCGCAGTGGGACGGTGCCACCTCCGGCGCCTACCAGGAGGTCCAGGCCAAGTGGGACCAGTCGGCCGCCGACCTCCAGCAGGTGCTCGCCGCGATCGGCACCGCCGTCGCCTCGGCGAACGACGCCTACTCCGCCGCGGAGCAGAAGAACACCGCGCGTTGGTGAACCGCGTCACCGCGTGACCCCGCGGGCCCCGGAGCCGTCCTCGGCTGCCGGGGCCCGCGCGCGCGGTCGGCACGCCACCGGTCGGGACGCGACCGGTGGGCGCGCCGCGCCACGCCGGGCGGTCCGGCGGCACGCGGCCCGCTTGTCGGGTCGACACGTGCCGGCTCGGCGGCCCGCGCCGGACCGGTCGTGACCGGGCGGGCACGTGTCGACCCGGCGATCCGCACCGCGCGGTCGTGACCGGGCGGGCACGTGCCGACCCGGCGGCCCGCGCCGCGCGGTCGTGACCGGGCGGGCACGTGCCGACCCGGCGGCCCGCACCGGACCGGTCGTGACCGACCGGCACGTGGCAGCGCGCCGGCACCCCGGCCGGGGCGGTCGAGGGGGGTCGTTTTGACCCGACCATGACCCACCCGGTATCTTCCTACGTTGTTGTGCGGTACTCGGTGCGCACTCGCGTGCCGTGTTCTGGTCCACCTGCCCACCTGGGGTGCCTGGCCTGAGCAGCCGCCGCAATGACCCCAGACGCAAGTGACGACGAGGTAGACCCGTGCGCACGTACAGCCCGAAGCCCGGCGAGGTGACCCGAGCCTGGCACGTGATCGACGCCCAGGACGTGGTGCTCGGTCGGCTCGCCACCCAGGCCGCGACGCTGCTGCGCGGCAAGCACAAGCCGACTTACGCCCCCCACGTTGACACCGGTGACTTCGTCATCATCGTCAACGCGGACAAGGTGGCGCTGACCGGCAAGAAGCGCGACCAGGAGTTCGTGTACCGCCACTCCGGCCACCCCGGCGGCCTGCGTCAGAAGTCGTTCGGCGAGGTGCTCGACACCCGGGCCGACCGGCTGGTCGAGAAGGCCATCAAGGGCATGCTGCCCAAGAACCGCCTCGGCCGCGTGATCGCAGCCAAGCTCAAGGTCTACACGGGCCCGACCCACCCGCACGCGGCGCAGCAGCCGCAGCCGTTCGAGATCAAGAAGGTCGCCCAGTGACCGAGCCGTACACCGAGGAAGCCGAAGTGACCACCCCTGAGGTCGACGCGCCGGTCGAGGCCGAGGCCCCGGCCGAGGTCGAAGCCGTCGAGTCCGCCGACGTGGACGAGGCCGCCGAGCAGGCGCCCGCCCCCGTCGCCCGCCCCGTGCTCAGCGCGGGCGCGCACCACCTGGCGCAGACCGTGGGCCGCCGCAAGGAGGCCATCGTCCGCGTGCGCCTGCTGCCCGGCACCGGCAAGTTCACCCTGAACGGGAAGTCGCTGGAGCAGTATTTCCCGAACAAGGTGCACCAGCAGCTCATCCGCGAGCCCCTGGTGACCACCGAGAAGCCCGAGACCTTCGACGTCGTCGCGAACCTGCGCGGCGGCGGCACCACCGGTCAGGCCGGCGCGCTGCGCCTGGCCATCGCCCGCGCGCTGATCGCCGTGGACTCCGAGGACCGCCCGGTGCTGAAGAAGGCCGGCTTCCTCACCCGTGACCCCCGGGTCAAGGAGCGCAAGAAGTACGGCCTCAAGAAGGCGCGCAAGGCGCCTCAGTACAGCAAGCGCTGATCGAGCGCCGAGCACCACCCTGCGGGAGCAGTCAGTTCTTCACCGAACTGCTGCTCCCGCAGTCTTTTCCCCACCCGGCGATGTGTGGTTGATCACGGAGGTCATGGCGGTCATGGGTCGGTTGTTCGGCACGGACGGTGTACGTGGTCTGGCGAACGCCGACCTCACCCCCGAACTCGCGTTGTCGGTCGCCGCGTCGGCGGCCCGCGTGCTCGCCGAACACGATCGCTCGCACCGACCCGTGGCCGTGGTCGGCCGCGACCCGCGGGCCAGCGGCGAGATGCTGGAAGCCGCCGTCGTGGCGGGCCTGACCGCCTCCGGCGCGGACGTGCTGCGCGTGGGCGTGCTGCCGACGCCCGCCGTCGCGCACCTGGTCGGAGCGCTGGGCGCGGACATGGGCGTGATGATCTCCGCCTCGCACAACCCGATGCCCGACAACGGCATCAAGCTGTTCGGCGGTGGCGGGCACAAGCTGCCGGACGCCGTCGAGGACGAGATCGAGCGCAAGATGGGTGAGGCGCACACCCGGCCCACCGGCGCGGAGATCGGCCGCGTGCGTGACGTCGAGGACGCCGAGGCCCGGTACGTGCGGCACCTGCTGGACGTGACGCCGCACCGCCTGGACGGCCTCAAGGTCGTGGTGGACTGCGCGCACGGCGCCGCGTACGCCGCCGCGCCGGACGCCTACCGCCGGGCGGGCGCCGAGGTCATCGCCATCCACGCCGCGCCCGACGGCCTGAACATCAACGACGGCTGCGGCTCCACCCACCTGGACCTGGTGCGTGCCGCCGTCCTGGAGCACGGGGCCGACCTGGGCATCGCGCACGACGGCGACGCGGACCGCTGCCTCGCGGTGGACGCGGCGGGCAACGAGGTCGACGGCGACCAGATCATGGCCGTCATCGCGCTGGCCATGCAGGAAGCGGGCGAGCTGACCGACGACACGCTCGTGGCGACCGTGATGAGCAACCTCGGCCTGCACATCGCCATGCGCGAGCACGGTGTGACGCTGCGCACCACGGCCGTGGGTGACCGGTACGTGCTGGAGGAGCTGCACGCGGGCGGGTTCGCGCTCGGCGGCGAGCAGTCGGGCCACGTGGTGCTGCCCGCCCACGCCACCACCGGTGACGGTCTGCTGACCGCGCTGCGGCTGATGTCGCGGATGGCGCAGACCGGGAAACCGCTGGCCGAGCTGGCGGGCGTGATGCGCCGCCTGCCGCAGGTGCTGATCAACGTCGTCGTCGGCGACAAGGCGGCCGTGGCCGGTGCCGCCGCGGTGAACGACGCCGTGGCCGCGGTCAGCGAGGAGCTGGGTGACACCGGTCGCGTGCTGTTGCGGCCGTCCGGCACCGAGCAGCTGGTGCGGGTCATGGTGGAGGCGTCGACGCACGAACTCGCGGAGTCCGCCGCGCGCCGCCTCGCCGGTGTGGTTTCCTCGGTGGGCTGACGCCGTCTAGTCCGTCGGGGGTGCCGGAATGGGCATTGGCTTCATCCCGCTGATCGGGATCGTGCTGCTCGTCATCGCCGCGGTGGTGGTGGTCGTCGTGCTGGTGAAGAGGAGCAGGAGCCGCGCCGCCCAACCCGGCTACGGCCCGCCTCCCGGCTACGGTCAGCCCTTCCCGGGTCAGCCCGTTCAGGGGCAACCCTTCCCGGGGCAGCCCCTTCCCGGCCAACCGGCCCCGGGTCAGGCGTTTCCCGGACAGCCCGGTCCGCCGACCCCGGGTCAAGCCTTCCCGGGGCAGTTCGCGCCCGGCGGCACCCCGCCCGCCCAGGGGGCGCCCGGGTGGCCCGACCCGAACGGTCCGGGTGGGTCCGGCCAGGGTCCGCGGCCCCCATTCCCGCAGACGCAGTTCCCGCCCTCGCCGCAGTAGTCGCGCACCCCCGGCCGCCACTCGCGCGTTCACACCTGCAAGGAGCAGGTGGGAATTGCCGCGAAGCGGTCCCGGTGGCTGTCACGATGGGAACCGGGTACCGGGGCGTCGCGTCCCAACGAACGAGTTCGGCTGAAGGGTCGTGGCCGTCGTGCCACGGAGGGGAGTGAGGCGCCGTGGCCGGTTACAACACCAGCACCGAGGCGATGCAAAAAGCCTCGAAGGGCATTTCCGACGCCGCGAAGGACACGGGGGAAGACCTCAAGAAGGTCGGTCAGACGGAAACCGCCGACGCCGATTTCGGCCAGGCGCACAAACAGCACTTCGGCAAGTACAAGTCCGGGATCGAGAATTTCGGCAAGGGTATCGCCAACATGGCGGGCACGCTCCAGGGTTTCGCGGGCCGGATCGCGTCCGGCGCCGCGACCTACGGTGACGTCGAGGCGACGAACGCGACCAACGTGGGGAGCCAGCACTGATGGCCGGGCCGAGCTGGGACGACGTGAAGGCGGTCCTCGACGACCCGAACGTGTCCGAGGAGAAGAAGGCGGACTTGATGCACGCCTACGTCTCCGCCACCCCGCCGTGGGACATCCCGGACGGCGCCGACACGTACAAGGACCGGTACGACACCTCGAGCTTCTGGAACTGGGGCGACTACGCGGGTCGCGGCGACAACCTCCAGAGCCGCCTGGACGAGGCGAAGGCCGAGAGCGACACCAAGGGCTACAACAGCCGCGAGCAGACCAAGGCCGTGGACGAGGGCCAGAAGTCGCTGGAGGGCAAGCAGCCGCCGACCGCGGCCGGTTCCGGCACCAAGACGTCGGACGAGCTGTTCGACGCGGGCAAGGCCGGCCTGAAGGTCTTCGAGAAGTTCCTGCCGATCTGGAACAACCGGCCCGGCGACTGCCTCGGCAACACGTCCAACCTGGACTTCGGCAACCACATCCAGAAGCCGTACGACGAGCAGCGCGGCATCAACTTCCAGAAGCTGCTCCAGGAAGCCGACGAGTTCAGCACCGCCAAGTCGAAGATCGACGACATGAAGGCGGACGTCGACGGGCAGCTCAAGACGCTGTACGGCGAGTGGGAGGGCAAGGCCGCCACCAAGTCGTACGAGCACTACACGGACCAGATCGTCCCGAAGATCACCGAACTCGGCGACGGCCTGAACGGCGCGGCGGACCTGACCCGGACCGCGGTCGGCGGCGTGTACCAGTTGTGCAAGGGCAAGGCGGACGAGGTCCTGGACATGTACCGGGAGCGGATCGCCAAGGCCGACACGTACATGGCGGAGAAGGTCGTCTCGTTCGCGCGTGGCGAGGGCGACTACTCCAAGGACCGCGTGCGTGAGATCGCGGGTTGGGTCGACTCGGTGGTCGAGGGCAGCAACATCGCCGACCGCCTCAACGACGACGACTGCTCCTTGAACGACGAGAACAAGGAGTACGCGATCAACCAGTGCAAGCGCTGGATCCAGCAGTCGTTCAACGTCGAGTTCTGGGGCCTGTACGAGCAGTTCAAGGGCTGCTGCGAGGACACCAAGACCTCGGTGGACGGCAAGTGGGAGACGCTCGCCTCCTACATGGCCGAGTTCGAGAACCCGTTCCCCGCGCCCGCCGACGACAAGGGCGGCGATGACGGCAACGGGAACGGGAACGGCAACGGCACTGGGAACGGGAACGGGAACGGCACGGGGGGCAGCACCGGCACCGGCGGTGGTGGCGGCACCGGCACCGGTGGCGGCTCGGGTTCCGGTGGCGGCGGCGGGACGCCGTCCGTGCCGGAGATCCCGAAGCCGGAGAACCCGCTCGACAAGGACGGCGACGGCAAGCCGGACGTCAAGATCCCCGGTGACACCGACGGTGACGGCAAGCCCGACGTCAAGATCCCGGGCGACACCGACGGCGACGGCAAGCCCGACGACCTCGACGGCGACGGCAAACCCGACGGCAAGCCGGACGGGCTGAAGGGCGAGGAGGAAGCGCCCGAGACCGTCACCATCAAGAGCGGTGACAACGAGATCAAGGTCACCGAGCCGGACGCCAACGGCCACGTGAAGATCACCGTCGACACGCCGACCAGCGAGCCGAAGACCTACGACGTCGACTTCAGCAAGAACCCCGACGCGCTCAAGGCCCTCACCGGCCAGCAGGGCGGTGCGGCGTTGGCCGGAGCGTTGGCGGGTGCGACGCCGACCACCCCCGGCACGCCGACCGCTCCCGGCGCACCGACGACGCCCGGCGCGCCCGACGCCGCCACGCCGGTGGCGGCGGGTCCGGACGGCAAGGCGCTGATCCAGCTGGAGGGCCTGGCGATCACCGCCGAGGTCGACCCGCTGACCGGCGAGATCAACCTGACCGTGGACAACGGCGACGGCACCCCCGAGGAGTACGGCGTCGAGTTCGGCGAGGACTCGAAGGACGTCCCCGGCATCCCCACCATCGAAGGCGCCGTGCCGCTGCCCGCCGAGGGCGACCAGGTGACCACCATGCCCGCGCCCGCCGACGAGACGTTCCGACCGGAACCCCCGCTCGCCGACGGCGGGTCCGGTGGCGGTGCGGGGGCGGGCTTCACCACCGCGGAAGGCACCCTCGCCGCCGACATCGGTTTCGACCGGGTCGAGACGGCCCCGGCCGCCGGTTTCGCGCCGGACAGCGCGGTTCCCGCGAGCGCGACGGCGGCGGCCGGCTTCGCGGCGGCCGACGCCGGCCTGGCGACACCGCCCTCCGGCTTCACCCCGCCGTCCGGTTTCACCCCTCCCGAGGCGATGCCCGGCGGTGCCGCGCACTCCGGGTTCGGCTTCACCGAGCCGGTCGCGCAGCAGTCCTCGTTCTCGCCGCCGGGGCAGTTCTCGCCGGGGCAGTTCGCACCGGCCGACCACGGCCCGCTGGTGGCGTCCGACCCGAGCGGCACGACGACGGCGTCCGGCGCGTCCGTGTTCGGCGGTTCCGGCGGGACGAGCGGGTTCAACGGTGCGGACTCGGTGCTCGGCGGCGGTTCGCCGGGTGCGGACAACACGTGGACCAGTCCGCCGTCCGACCGCGCCGACCAGGGGTTGAACGCCGACACCAACACGTCCAACGCGGGGCAGCCCGGTGGGGCGACGTTGCCGTCCATGCAGGACCAGCACGCGCAGTCGGCCCAGAGCCCGATGGGTGGCGGCATGATGGGCGGCGGGATGATGGGTGGTGGCATGGCGGGTGCCGGCCAGCAGCAGGGCGGTGACAGCGAGCGCAGCCCGGGGCAGTGGCGCACCACCGGTTCGCTGTTCGACGACGACCTGAGCCTCAGCCGCGTGCAGGGCGTGCTGGGTGAGGAGGGCCGATGAGCGTCGCGTCGGACCGGTTGGCCGCGGCCAAGAGCCGGATGGACCAGATCTCCCGCGAGCACGCCGACCGGCGGGAGCTGAGGGAACGCCACTCCCGGGAGGCCAGGGAGAAGGCGGGGCAGAGCCTCGACAAGCAGGCCGCGGTCGCGGAGAAGACCATCGAGCGCATCCAGGAGGCCGGCAAGCGCCAGAAGGCAGCCGGCGGCTGGGGCACCACGGCGGCCACCGAGAAGAAGGGCGGCGAGTACCGCTTCGGGGCGGAGGAGGACGAACCCACCTACGAGGCCCCCGCGCCCGGCAACACCTGGGTGTCCTCCACCCCGCCGCCACCCACCCCGCCCCCGCCGGTCACGCCACCGCCACCCGCACCCCGCCCGACTCCGCCGCGCCCGGCACCACGCCGCCCGGCTCCGGTGGACGACGATGACGATTTCGGCGGGCAGAG
Organism: Saccharothrix obliqua; assembly: GCF_019375475.1. GTDB lineage: Bacteria > Actinomycetota > Actinomycetes > Mycobacteriales > Pseudonocardiaceae > Actinosynnema > Actinosynnema obliqua. The sequence continues at coordinate 478,078 of NZ_JAHXGQ010000001.1, forward strand.
CTGGCTGACATGAGCCCGAGCCGACCGGCCGGCCCCCGCGCCCGCCGGGTCGGGTGCCCGGCCGGGTCGCACTCCGGTCGGTGTGCGCTCGCCGGACTCGGCGCCCGCAGGCCCCGGCCGGCCGAGGGCGCGGTCAGCTCGTGGCCAGGGCGGGGCGGTGGTAGGTCAGGGGTGCGCCCTTCACGTCGTTCTCCAGGAGGGCGTCCCACTGGCGCTCGCCCTTGAGCACGCGTAGCAGGAACGCCGTCACCAACGCCCGCGCCAAGCGCTGCGCGCCGTGCGCCCCGCGGCCGTCCAGCAGGAGTTCGCTCCAGTGCCTGCCCTCGGCGAACCCGAGGTGCGACACCTTCGGCAGGGTCCGCACCTGCACCGGCCCCCGCCACGCCTCGGCGATCGCCTCCGCGTGCCCGACCGGCGGAGCGATGCGGTCCTCCCCGGCGGCCAGGTGGAGGGCCGGCACGCCGACACCCCGGGCCGCGTCCAGAGCGGACGGCCGGGTCTCGGAGGCGGCCAGCGTCACCACGGCCCGGACGCGCTCGTCGCCCGCCGCCGCCAACACCGCCGCGCCGCCACCGGCACCGTGCCCGGCCACGGCCAGCCGCTCCGCGTCGACGCTGATGTCGCCCTCGCCCAACCGCACGCCGGTGCACACGTCGAGCGCCGTCCGCAGGTCACCCGCGAGCAACCGCGCCGACAGCAGCGGCCCGCGGCGGGCACCGGGCGCGGTCGCCACGAAACCCCACGACGCCAGGTGCCGCAGCAACGCCCGGTACCGCGTCACGGGCTGCAACCAGCCGTGCCCGAACGCCACGGCGGGCAGGCCCAGGCCCACCGCCGGGGTGTAGACGAGGCCGGGCAGGCCGACCAGCGCCAGATCACCTCGCAGCACCCGGTGCTCACCGGGCCTGCCGAGCTGGTCGAGCACCTGCTTCGCCGAGTAGCCGCTCACCGCGTGAACGGTAGTCGATCGCCCGCCGGCCCCGCACGCCCGGATTGGTCTACACCAATACCGGGTGCGACCTGGGGAAACACCCGCGAACGTCACTTTCCGAAGGTGGCGCTGGTCTGGTTACGCTGTGCGGCGTGTGCGGAATCGTGGGATACGTGGGCCACCGCCCGGCGCTGGACGTCGTGCTGGACGGGCTGCGACGGCTGGAGTACCGGGGCTACGACTCGGCGGGCGTCGCGGTGCTGGACGGCGCGGGCAACCTGGCCGTCGAGCGCAAGGCCGGCCGGCTGGCCAACCTGGAGGAGCGCCTGGACGAGGTGGGCCGCGCCGGCTTCGCGGGCACGGCCGGCATGGGCCACACCCGCTGGGCCACGCACGGCGCGCCCGTCGACCGCAACTCCCACCCGCACCGCGACGCGACCGGCCGGGTGGCCGTCGTCCACAACGGCATCATCGAGAACTTCGCCGCGCTCCGCGCGGAACTGGAGGGGCTCGGCGTCGAGCTGACCAGCGACACCGACACCGAGACCACCGCCCACCTGATCGCCCTCGCCTACCGGGACGGCGACACGCGGGGCGACCTCCCGGCCAGCGTGCGCTCGGTGGTCCGCCGCCTGGAGGGCGCGTTCACGCTGGTCGTCACGCACGCCGACGAACCGGACCTGGTGGTCGCCGCCCGCCGCTCCTCGCCGCTGGTGGTGGGCGTCGGCGAGGGTGAGACGTTCGTCGCGTCCGACGTGTCCGCGTTCATCGAGCACACCCGCGAGGCCGTCGAACTCGGCCAGGACCAGGTGGTCGTGATCGACCGCGCCGGCTACACCGTGACCGACTTCCGGGGCGAACCCGCCGCGGCCACCCCGTTCACGGTCGACTGGGACCTGTCCGCCGCCGAGAAGGGCGGCCACGAATACTTCATGCTCAAGGAGATCGAGGAGCAGCCCGAAGCGCTCGCGAACACCCTGCGCGGCCACTTCCGCGACGGCCGGGTGGTGCTCGACGAGCAACGCCTGTCCGACCAGGACCTGCGCGACGTGGACAAGGTGTTCGTCGTCGCCTGCGGCTCGGCCTACCACTCGGGCCTGGTCGCCAAGTACGCCATCGAGCACTGGACGCGCCTGCCGGTCGAGGTGGAGCTGGCCTCCGAGTTCCGCTACCGCGACCCGGTGCTGGACCGCGACACGCTGGTGGTCGCGGTGTCCCAGTCCGGCGAGACCGCCGACACGCTGGAGGCCGTCCGCCACGCCCGCGCCCAGAAGGCACGCGTGCTCGCCGTCTGCAACACCAACGGCGCGCAGATCCCGCGCGAGTCCGACGCGGTCCTCTACACGCACGCCGGCCCGGAGATCGGCGTGGCGTCGACCAAGGCGTTCCTCGCCCAGATCGCCGCCAACTACCTGGTCGGCCTCGCGCTGGCCCAGGCACGCGGCACGAAGTACCCCGACGAGGTGGCCCGCGAGTTCCACGAGCTGGAGACGACGCCGGAGGCGGTGCGCCGGGTCCTCGGCACGGTCGACCAGGTGCGCGCCCTCGGCCGCGAGCTGGCCGACTCCAAGGCCGTCCTCTTCCTCGGCCGCCACGTCGGCTACCCGGTGGCCCTGGAAGGCGCGTTGAAGCTGAAGGAACTGGCCTACATGCACGCCGAGGGCTTCGCGGCGGGCGAGTTGAAGCACGGCCCGATCGCGTTGATCGAGCAGGGCCTGCCGGTGGTCGTGGTGATGCCCTCGCCCAAGGGCCGGCCGGTGCTGCACGCCAAGCTGGTGTCCAACATCAGCGAGATCCAGGCCCGCGGCGCGCGGACCGTCGTGATCGCCGAGGAGGGCGACGAGGCGGTGCGGCCGTTCGCGGACCACCTGGTGGAGCTGCCCGCCGTGTCCACCCTCCTCCAGCCGCTGGTCTCCACCGTGCCGCTCCAGGTCCTGGCCGCCGAGATCGCCCGCAGCCGCGGCTACGACGTGGACAAGCCGCGCAACCTCGCGAAGTCCGTGACGGTCGAGTAGGCCACCACCCGGCGGTGCGGCACGCGGCCGGACGCGGCAGGCTGTCCCGCTATGCGGGGACTGTGGACCACCGCCCGGGTCCGGGCGGCCGAGGAACGGCTCATGGGGCGGGTGCCCACCGGATCGCTGATGCGGCGGGCCGCGTTCGGCGTCGCGGTGGCGGCGGCGGACGTGCTGGGCGGCAAGCGGCGGGTCGGGTTGCTGGTCGGCGCGGGCAACAACGGCGGTGACGCGTTGTGGGCCGGGTACTACCTGCGCCGACGCGGGTTCGCCGTGTCCGCCGTGCTGCTCGACCCGGAACGCGCGCACGCCGAGGGGCTGGCCGCGTTCCGGCGCGCGGGTGGTCGGGTCGTGGACCGGCTGGGCGAGGTCGACCTGGTGGTGGACGGCATCGTCGGCCTGTCCGGGCGCGGTCCGCTGCGGCCCGCCGCCGCCGAGCACGTGGCGCACCTGGACGCCCCGGTCCTCGCGGTCGACTCGCCCAGCGGCGTCGACCCCGACACGGGCGCGGTGGACGGGCCCGCGGTGCGGGCGGCGGTCACCGTGACGTTCGGCTGCCTCAAACCCGTGCACGCGTTGGCCGACTGCGGCGAGGTGCGGTTGGTGGACATCGGTCTCGGCCCCGAACTCGCCGGGCCGGACCTGCTGGAACTCGACGTGGACGACGTCGGCTCGGCGTGGCCGGTGCCCGGTCCCACCGACGACAAGTACACGCAGGGCGTGACCGGCGTCGCGGCCGGGTCGGCGACCTACCCCGGCGCGGGCGTGCTGGCGACCGGCGCGGCGCTGCTCGCGACGTCCGGCATGGTCCGGTACGCCGGTGCGGCGGCGGAGGCCGTGCGGGCGCGGTGGCCGGAGGCCATCTGCACCGGGACGACCACGGACGCCGGGCGCGTGCAGTCGTGGGTCGTCGGACCCGGCCTCGGCACCGGGCTGGGCGCGGAGGACGTGCTGCGGACCGTGCTGGGCGCGGGCGTGCCCGTGTGCGCGGACGCCGACGCGATCACCATGCTCGCCAACAACCCCGACCTGTGGGACGCCCGCGACCCGGGCACGCCCCTGGTGCTCACCCCGCACGACCGGGAGTTCGAGCGGCTGGCGGGGGAGGTCGGCGCGGACCGGGTGGCGGCGGCGTCGCGGGCGGCGGTGCGGTTCGGCGCCGTGGTGCTGCTCAAGGGGCACGCCACGGTGGTGGCCGGCCCGGACGGGCGGGTGCTGGTCAACCGGGCCCGGACGTCGTGGGCGGCGACCGCCGGGTCGGGCGACGTGCTGTCCGGCCTGATCGGCGCGCTGCTGGCGGCCGGCCTGGACCCGCTGCTCGCGGCGGGCTGCGCCGCCCGGGTGCACGTGCTGGCCGCCGAGCTGGCCGCCGACGGCGCGCCCGTCACGGCGGGCGCGCTGCTCGCCGCGGTGCCGGACGCGATCCGCGCGGTGCGGCCGGAGCCGAAGTGACGTGTTGGCCCATTCGGACGCCCGGACCCCTCCCTGTGTCACCATGAACGGTGTTATGGCTGCTCCACGCGCTGAGGTCGTGATCGACCTCGACAAGCTCCGGCACAACGTCTCCGTCCTGGCCGGTCACGCGCCCGCCGCGCGGACCATGGTCGTGGTCAAGGCCGACGGCTACGGGCACGGCGCGGTGGAGGTGGCGAGAGCGGCGCTGGAGGCGGGCGCGACCTGGCTCGGCGCGTGCTCGCTGGCCGAGGCGCTGGTGCTGCGCGCCGCCGGTGTCCGCGCGCCGGTGCTGGCCTGGCTGGACCCGGTGGGCACGGACTACGCGCCCGGCGTCGAAGCGGGCGTCGACCTGTCCGTGAGTTCGGCGCGGCAGCTCGCCGAGGTCGCCGAGGCCGCCCGCGCGGTCGGCAGGCGGGCCGCGATCCACCTCAAGATCGACACCGGGCTGTCCCGCAACGGGTGCCCGGCGCACGAGTGGGGCGCGCTGGTGGAGAAGGCCGCCGCCACGCCCGAGGTGGAGGTGCGTGCCGTGTGGTCGCACCTGGCGTGCGCCGACGAGATCGGGCACCCGGCGACCGACGCGCAGGCCGCGCGGTTCGCCGACGCCTGCGGCGAGGCCGTGGCGGCGGGCCTGGACCCGATGCGGCACATCGCGAACTCGGCCGCCGTGCTCACCCGCCCCGACCTGCACTTCGACCTCGTGCGGCCGGGTATCGCGGTGTACGGGCTGAACCCGGTGCCGGTGCCGGTCGACCTGCGGCCGGTGATGACGTTCCGGTCGTCGGTGGCGGCCGTCAAGAGGATCGCGGCGGGCGACGCCGTGTCGTACGGGTTCACCTGGACCGCTCCGGCGGACACGACGGTGGCGCTGGTGCCCGTCGGCTACGCGGACGGCGTGCCGCGTGCCCTGTCCAACCGGATGGACGTGTGGCTCGGCGGTCGGCGGCGGCCCGTCGTCGGTCGCGTGTGCATGGACCAGCTCGTGGTGGACTGCGGGGACGACCTGGTCGTCGAGGGCGACGAGGTGGTGTTGTTCGGCTCCGGCGAGCACGGCGAGCCGACCGCCCGCGAGTGGGCCGACCGCACCGGCACCATCGACTACGAGATCGTCACCGGCATGTACCGGCCGCGGGTGACCAGGACCTACCGGTGAACGCGGTGTGGAAGGCCGTCGGCTGGGCCGGCGGCGTCCTGGGCGCGGCGGCCACCGGCGCCGCGGTCGGCCTGGTGGCGAACCAGCGGCGGGCGGCCGAGCGCCGGCCGGTCGGGGTGCCGGAGGAGCCGCCGGGCGAGCTGCGCCCCACCCGCGAGTCGACGGTGGCGGCCGACGACGGCGTGCCGCTGGCCGCGGAGGAGGTCGACCCGGACGACGGCGGCGAGCCCGCGCTGACCGTCGTGCTGGTGCACGGTTTCGCGCTGGACCGGCGGTCCTGGCACTTCCAGCGGCGCGACCTGGCGGCGCTCACCGAGCCCCGGGTCCGGCAGGTGCTCTACGACCAGCGGGGCCACGGCCGGTCCGGCCGGTCCGGCGCCGAGTCGAGCACCATCGACCAGCTCGCCCGCGACCTGGACGCGGTGTTGCGGACCCTGGCGCCGGACGGGCCGTTGGTGCTCGTCGGGCACTCCATGGGCGGTATGACGATCATGGCGTTGGCGGAGCAGCGGCCGGAGCTGTTCGCGGACCGGGTGCGCGGCGTGGCGTTGATCGGCACGGCGGCGGGCGCGGTCGGCGGCGCCGGGCTGCCCAAGTCCGTGCTGTCCCGGTACAACCCGGTGACGCTGGGCGTGGGCAGGCTCGCCGGCCTCCAGCCGGACCTCGTGGAGTGGGCGCGGCGGCGGGCGGGCACGGTGACGCGGCGCGGCATCCGGGTGCTGGCGTTCGGCGACCGGCACGTCGACCCGTCGCTGGTCGACCTGATGGACCGGATGATCGCCGGCACGTCGGTGCAGGTGCTCACCGAGTTCCTGGAGACGCTGGGCACGCACAACCGGTACAAGGCGCTGGCCGGGTTGCGGCACTGCGAGGTGCTGGTGGTCGGCGGCGACGCGGACCGGCTGACGCCGTTCTCGCACGCCGAGCGGATGGCGGCGGAGATGCCGCACGGCGAACTGGTCCGCGCGGCCGGCGCGGGTCACATGGTGATGTTGGAGCGCCCCGACGTGGTGACCGGGCACCTGGCGGCCCTGGCCCGGCGCTGCGCGGTGGGCCGGACGGAGAGCAGGCGGCGGTGGCGACGAGCGTGACCCTCCCGAAGGTGGAGGACACCGAGGAGTTCGGGCGCAGGTTGGGCGGGCTGGTGCGGGGCGGCGACCTGCTGCTGCTCGCCGGTCCGCTGGGCGCGGGCAAGACCGCGCTGGTGCGCGGGCTCGCGGCCGGGCTGGGCGTGGGCGGGCGGGTCAGCTCGCCGACGTTCGTGATCGCCCGCGTGCACGACCCCGCGCCGGGCGGGCGCGGCGTGCCGCTGGTGCACGTCGACGCGTACCGGCTGGGCGGCGACCTGGGCGAGCTGGACGACCTCGACCTGGACACCGACCTGGTGGACGCCGTGGTGGCCGTGGAGTGGGGCGAGGGCGGCGCGGAGCGGCTGTCCGAGGACCACCTGCTGATCACCCTGGAACGTCACGACGACGACGTCCGCACGGCCCGCCTGGAGCCGCACGGCGCGTGGGCCGCCCGCGAACTGCCGGTGTGAGCCGGGGGCTCACCGCAGCTCGCGCTTGAGCACCTTGCCCATGTCGTTGCGGGGCAAGGATTCCACGTACCGGACCACGCGGGGCCGCTTGTGCGGGGTGAGCAGGCGGGCCACGTGGTCGGCCAGCTCCTCCGGCGTGGCCGGTGTCGTGGTGGGCACCACCCACGCCACGACCCGCTCGCCGAGGTCGTCGTCCGGTTCGCCGGTCACCGCGACCTCGGCGACGCCGGGGTGCTCCAGCAGGGCGTTCTCGACCTCGCCCGCGCCGATCTTGTAACCACCGCTCTTGATCAGGTCGGTGGCGCGCCTGCCCACCAGCCGCAGGTAGCCGTCCGGTTCCACGACGGCCAGGTCGCCGGTGCGGAACCACCCGTCCTCGGTGAACGCCGCGCGCGTGGCGTCCGGCCGGTTCAGGTACTCCAGGAACAGGTTCGGCCCGCGCACCTCGACCTCGCCCGGCTCGTCGCCGACGACCCGCACCTCCACGCCGTCCAGCGGCGGGCCGACGGTGCCGGGCCGCCGGTCGCCGGACGCGCGGACGCTGGTGTTCATCAACGTCTCGGTCATCCCGTACCGCTCGACCACGCGCTGCCCGGTCAGGGCCGTCAGCTCGGCGTGCAGCGTCGCGGGCAGCGGCGCGGAACCGGACACCAGCAGGCGGGCCTTCGCGAACGACGCCGCGTGCTCCGGCGCGCGTGCGATCCGGTGGTACATGGTGGGCACGCCGAACAACACCGTGCCGTCGCCGTCCAGCGCCCCGGCCGCCGCCGCGACGTCGAACGAGCCCAGGTGGTGCACGGTGCCACCGCGCCGCAGCGGCCCGATCACCCCGATGCCCAGGCCGTGCACGTGGAACAGCGGCAGGCCGTGCACCACCACGTCGTCGGCGGTCCACTCCCACGCGTCGGCCAACGCGTCCAGGTTCGTCGCGAGCGCCCGGCGCGGCAGCACCACGCCCTTCGGCGGCCCGGTCGTGCCGGACGTGTAGACGATCAACGCGGGTGCTCCGGCGGGTGGTTCCGGCAGGTCCGCGGGCGGGCCGGTGGGCAGCACGTCGTCCACCACCAGGTCCGGCGCGCTGTCGGTGAGGACGTGGTCGAGTTCGCGTTCCCCGAGCTTCGGGTTCAGCGGCACCACGGGCACGCCCGCCAGCAGCGCGCCGACCACCGCGACGCAGGTGCGCGCGTCCGACCGCGCCCACACCGCGATCCGCCGCCGCCCGACCAGCCCGGCGGCGACGGCGCGGGCCTGCTCGGCCAGTTCCGGGTAGGTCAGCTCGTGGCCGGGGAACCGCAGGGCCACTTTCGCGGGCGTCGACGCCAGGGCGGGCAGCAGCATCCGCCCACCTTGGCGGCAGCCGGCGCGGCACGCATCACAAGTGTGCTTCGAGCCACGTCTTGAGCTGCGCCTTCGGCCGCGCGCCGACCACCTCCGCGACCAGCTCGCCGTCCCGGTAGAGGTGGAGCGTCGGCAGGCCGAGCACGCCCCGGTCGCGCGCGGTGGTCGGGTTCGCGTCGGTGTCGATCTTCGCGAACGTGACGGCGGGCAGCTCCCGGTCCAGCTCGGCCAGCACCGGTTCGATCATCCGGCACGGCGGGCACCAGGTGGCGGTGAACTCGACCAGCACCGCGCCGGTGCTGGTCTGGTCGGTGAACGTCTCGTCGGTCAGCGCGTGCACGGTCGTCTCCTCAGCTCTGCCTGGTCCAGTTGCGCGCGCACCCGCTCACGGGCGGCTTCCAGCCGGTCGATGCACTCGTCCAGCTCGGCGAGCTTGCGCCGGTACACCGCCACCGACGCGGGGCACGCGTCCCCGCTGGGGTGGCCGGTGCGCAGGCACTCCACGAACGGCCGGGTGTCCTCCAGCGCGAACCCGATCCCGGTCAGCGACCGGATCTCGGCGACCAGGCGCACATCGTCCTCGTCGTATTCGCGTTGCCCGTTCGCGCTGCGGCGTGCGGTGAGCAGACCCAGGGACTCGTAGTAACGCAGCGCCCTGGTGGTCGTCCCACCCCGCCGTGCCAGTTCACCGATGCGCACGTGCCGATCCTCCGACTTGACGTGGACGTCAAGTCCAGTGTGCGTCAGGCCACCCGTACCCTTGTCGATTGTGCTTGTGCTCGCTTTGGACACCGCGACCCCGGCGGTCACCGCCGGTGTGGTCGACCTGACCGAGGACGGGGCGCGCCTGCTGGCCCAGCGCGTGACGGTGAACGCGAAAGCCCACGGCGAGCTGCTGACACCGCACCTGGCGGAGGCGCTCGCCGAAGCCGGGCACGCGTTGTCCGACCTGGACGCCGTCGTGTGCGGCTCGGGCCCCGGCCCGTTCACCGGCCTGCGGGTCGGCCTGGTCACCGCCGCCGCGCTCGGCCAGGTGCTGAACCGCCCGGTCTACCCGGTGCCGACACCGGACGCGATCGCCCTCGACGCGCGCACCGGCGCGCCGCTGCTGGTCGCCACGGACGCCCGGCGCAAGGAGGTCTACTGGGCCGCCTACGACGCCGCCGGCCGCCGCACCGACGGACCGCACGTGGACCGGCCGGCCGACGTGCCCGCCAAGCTGCCCGCCGTCGCGCACGCCGCGGGCGAGGGCGCGCGGATCTACGCCGACGTGCTCGGGCTGCCCGTGGTGGACGCCGTCTACCCGTCCCCGACGTCCCTGGTCGCGGCGGCGGCCGAGGAGCTGCTCGCGAAGGCGCGCCCGGCCGCGCTGACCCCGCTCTACCTGCGGCGGCCGGACGCGGTCGAGCCGACCGGGCGCAAGCGGGTGACGCGGTGAGCGCCCGGACGTTCACCATCGCCCCGCTGCGCGCCGAGGACGCGCCCCGGTGCGCCGAGATCGAGCGCGCCCTGTTCGCGGGCGACGACCCGTGGAGCGAGGCCGCGTTCCGCGGCGAGCTGGCCGGGGGCAACTACTACGTCGGCGCGTACGTGGCGGACGAGCTGGTCGGCTACGGCGGCCTGGGCCTGACGGACTTCGAGTCGAGCGTGCACACCCTCGCCGTGGCCGCCGACTGGCAGGGCGGCGGTGTCGGCAAGACGCTGCTGCGGGCGCTGCTGGCGAAGGCCGACGAGGCGGGGCTGCCGGTGTTCCTGGAGGTCCGCACCGACAACGCCCGCGCGATCTCGCTCTACCTGGCGCACGGTTTCGAGCACCTGGGCCTGCGCCGCCGCTACTACCAGCCGTCGGGCGCCGACGCGTACACGATGGGAAGGCCCGCGAACCGTGACTGACCGGCTCATCCTCGGTATCGAGAGTTCCTGCGACGAGACCGGCGTCGGCATCGTCCGCCTCGGCCCGGACGGGGCCCTGGAGCTGCTGGCCGACCAGGTCGCGTCGAGCGTCGAGGAGCACGCGCGCTTCGGCGGCGTGGTGCCCGAGGTGGCGTCGCGGGCGCACCTGGAGGCGATGGTGCCCACCATGCGCCGCGCCGTGGAGGAGGCCGGGGTCGAGCTGTCCGACGTGGACGCGATCGCGGTCACCGCCGGCCCGGGGCTCGCGGGCGCGTTGCTGGTCGGCGTGTCGGCGGCGAAGGCGTACGCGGCGGCGCTGGGCAAGCCGCTGTACGGCGTGAACCACCTCGCGGGGCACGTCGCCGCGGACACCCTCCAGCACGGCCCGCTGCCCGCGCGCTGCGTGGCGTTGCTGGTGTCCGGCGGGCACTCGCAGCTGCTGCTGGTGGAGGGCCTGGCCGAGAAGATCACCGAACTCGGGTCCACCGTGGACGACGCGGCGGGTGAGGCGTACGACAAGGTCGCCCGGCTGCTCGACCTGCCCTACCCGGGCGGTCCGCCGATCGACCGGCTCGCGAAGACCGGCGACGGGTGCGCCATCGCGTTCCCGCGCGGCCTGACCGGGCCGCGTGACGCCAAGTACGACTTCTCGTTCTCCGGCCTGAAGACGTCCGTCGCGCGCTGGGTCGAGCGGCGGGAGCGGGCGGGCGAGGAGGTGCCGCTGGCGGACGTGGCGGCGTCGTTCCAGGAGGCGGTGGCGGACGTGCTGACCGCCAAGGCGATCCGGGCGTGCCAGGACCTCGGCGTGGACACGCTGGTGATCTCCGGTGGCGTGGCGGCCAACTCGCGGCTGTCCGGGCTGGCGGCGGAGCGCTGCGCGGCGGCCGGCATCGAGCTGCGCGTGCCGCGTCCCCGGCTGTGCACGGACAACGGCGCGATGATCGCCGCCCTGGGCGCGCACCTGGTCGCGGCGGGCGCGCCGCCGTCGCCGCTGGACCTGTCCACCGTGCCCGGTCTGCCCGTGGGCACCGTGCAGCTGTTCTAACGCGGCGCGTCCAGGCCCTCGCGGTACGCCGCGGCGAACCGCTCCTCGCCGAGCGCGGCGCGGGCGGCGGCGGTCGCGCGGTCCACGTCCTGCCGCTGCGAGGGCGGCAGCGGCCGGCCGACGGACAGCCGGTTGGCGGCGGCGCGGCCGAGCATCCGCGCCGCCTCCTCGTGGTCGCCGGCGAGCGCGTGCGCGCCCGCCAACCCCTCCTGCGCCAGGGCGACGGCCCTCGGGTCACCCGTCCGCCCGGCCAGCTCCAGCCCCTCCTCGTGCAGCTTGCGTGCCGCGTCGGCGTCGCCACGCAGCTCGGCGACGAAACCGCGCTCGGCGAGGATCAGCGACCCGCTCGCCTCGAACCCGACCCGGCGGTGCCACTCCTGGACGCGCCGCAGCAGCCGGTCCGCCTCGTCCAGGTCGCCCGAGCGGCGCGCGCCCAGCGCCAGGCCGGTCTCCGCGTACGCCTCGCCGGGCGTGAAACCGCGGTCGGCCGCGATCAGCCGCGCCCGCTCGTGGTGGGCGCGGGCCCGCGCGTAGTCACCGGTGAGCAGGGCGACCCGGCCCAGCCACGACAGCGAGTACGACACCTCGGGCCACGACCGCAGCTCCTCGGCCATCCGCAGGCCACGTCGGTGCACCTGCTCCGCCCGCGCGTAGTCGCCGGTGATCTGCGCCAGCGTGCCCATCGCGAACGTCGACTGGAGCAGCCCCCACCGGTCGCCCAGCGCCGCGAACACCTCGCCGGACCGCTCGGCGGCGTCCCGCGCCACGTCGAACTCACCGCGGTGCATGGCGTACGTGGCCCGGTCGCTCAACGCCGCCGCCACGCCCCAGTCGTCGCCGCGGGCCCGGAACCCCGCGTGCGCCCGGTCGGTGAACCGCTCGGCGGTCGCCATGTCGCCGACCGTCGCCAGCACGTACCCGAGGAACCACGCGGCCCGCGGGTCCTCCACGGCGTCGGCGTCGGGCGCCACCGCCTCCGCCGACCCGCCGGCGAGCACGGCGAACCCGGCCCGCCACGGCCCGGTGAGGTGGCGGAGCGCCTCGTGCACCCGCCCGCGCAGGAACCAGTACCACGCGAGGTGCGTGGCGGCGCCCGGGTCGACGTCGAGGGCGGCACGCAGGTTCGCCGTGTCCGCGTCCAGCCGGTCCAGCCACGTGAGCTGGTCGGGCCCGCGCAGCTCCGGGTCGGCGCGCTCGGCGAGCGACCGGTAGTGCGTGGCGTGCCGCGCCCGGACCGCGTCCTCCTCGCCCGCCTCGCGCAACCGGTCCCGGCCGTAGTCGGCGACCGACTCCAGCAGCCGGTAGCGCGCCCGCCCGCCGTGGTCCGGCGCCACCACGAGGGAGCGGTTGACCAGCCCGGTGAGCAGGTCGGCCACGTCCTCCGCCCGCACGCCGCCGCCCGCGCACACCGCCTCGGCGGCGGCCAGGTCGCAGCCCTCGGCGGTGACCGACAACCGCCGCAGCACGGTCTGCTCGGCGGTGGACAGCAGGTCCCAGCTCCAGTCGATCATGGCGCGCAGCGTGCGCTGCCGGGCGGGCGCGTCCCGGTGACCGCCCGCGAGCAGCCGGAACCGGTCGTCCAGCCGGTCCAGCAACGTCGCGACGCCCAGCGCGCGCACCCGCGTCGCCGCCAGCTCCAGCGCGAGCGGCAGGCCGTCCAGGCGGCGGCAGATCGCGGTCACGGCGGCCTCGTTCGCCGGCGTCACGGCGAACCCCGGCGCGGCGGCCGAGGCGCGGGCGGCGAACAACCGCACCGCGTCGCCCTCGGCCAGCGGCGGCACCGCCCACACCGCCTCGGCGGCCAGGCCCAGCGGTTCCTGGCTGGTGGCGAGCACCCGCAGGTCGGGCGCGGCGCGCAGCAGCTCCGACACCAGCCGCGCCACCGGCTCCACCAGCCGCTCGCAGTTGTCCAGCACCAGCAGCACGTCCCGGCCCCGGGTCGCGGCCACCACGCGGTCGGCCAACCGCGCCGCGCCACCCGGCCCGAACCCGCCGGGCGCGTCCTCGCGCAGGCCCAGCACCTCCGCCACGGCCGCCGCGACGCGCTCCACCGCGTCACCGGCCGGTTCGGCGCGGTCCAGGCCGGCGAGTTCCACCAGCCACGCGCCGTCCCGCGCGGTGCCGACCAGCGCGCGGGCCGTCTCCACGGCGAGCCGCGTCTTGCCCACCCCGCCCGGCCCGGTCAGCGTGACCAGCCGGGAGGTGCCCAGCCGGGCCGCCACCGCGCGCACCGCGTCCGCCCGCCCGACCAGCTCCGTCACCGGCGCGGGCAGGTTGGTGCGCGGTCGGGCCGCCTCGTGCCCGAGCAGCGCGCGGTGCACGGCCACCAGCTCCGGTCCCGGCTCCAGCCCCTGCTCCTCGGCCAGCGCGCGGCGCAGCTCGGCGTAGCTCGCCAACGCCTCCACCTGCCGACCCGCCTGGTACAGGGCCCGCATGTGCAGGCCCCGCAACCGTTCCCGCAGCGGGTGCCGCGCGACCTCGTCCGCCAGCGACACCGGTTGCCCGACCGCCAGCCGCGCCTGAGCCAGGTCCTCCACGGCCACCAGCCGCTCCTCGGCGACCCGCCGCGCGAAGTCCACCGCGAACGGCTCGCCGGCGAACTCGGCCAGCGGCTCACCCCGCCACAGCGCCAGCGCGGCGGCCCGGTCGCCCGCCGCGACCAGCGCCCGGAACCGCAGCAGGTCCAGGGTGTCCGCGTCGACCGCCAGCGCGTAGCCCGGCGGTTCCCACCGGACCGCGTCCCGGCCCAACACCCGCCGCAACGCCGACACCTTCGTCTGGAGCGTGTTCGCCGCGCCGCCCGGCGGCCGGTCACCCCACAGCGACCGCTCCAACCGGTCCACCGGCACCACCCGGCCCTCGGCGACCAGCAGGTGCGCCAGCAGCGCCCGGACCTTCGCCTCCGGCACCCGGACCGGGGAACCGTCCGCCGCCCACACCGCCAACGGCCCCAACACGCCGAATCGCACGCCACGACGTTATCCGCACCCGCCGACAGCCGTCCGCAGCGAACCCCCAGCGGACCCGCAGCGCGTGGCGGCAACCTCGGTCGCAACGACGAGGAAAGCGAGAAACCACTGATGAGCAAGCCGCTGACCCTGATCGGCCTCGGCCCGATGGGGCGGGCCATGGTCGCGAAGTTCCTGGAGCACGGCCACCCCGTGACGGTGTGGAACCGCACCGCGAGCCGCGCCGACGAGGTGGTCGCCAAGGGCGCGCGCCGCGCCGACACCCCGCGGGACGCCGTGGCGGCGAACGGGCTGATCGTGCTCAGCCTCACCGACTACGCCGCCATGTACGACGTGCTCAACGGCGTTCCGGTCGCCGGGAAGACCATCGTCAACCTCAGCTCGGACACCCCGGACAAGACCCTGAAGGCCGCCGCGTGGCTCGCCGAGCGGGGCGCGGAGCTGGTGGTGGGCGGCGTGATGGTGCCGCCGCCGGTGGTCGGCACGGAAGCGGCCTACGTGTTCTACAGCGGTCCGTCCGCGGTGTTCGAGGAGCACCGCGAGGCGCTGGCGGTGCTCGGCCGCACCGAGTACCTGGGCGAGGACCACTCCCTCGCGCAGCTGTACTACCAGGCGCAGCTCGACTTCTTCCTGACCGCGTTGTCCGGCGTCCTGCACAGCGTCGCCCTGGTGAAGTCCGCGGGCATCAGCGGGGCGGAGTTCCTGCCGCACCTGCGGGACAACGTCGGCGGCCTGGTCGAGTACCTGGACATGACCGTCGACGCCATCGACCGCGGCGAGCACCCCGGCGACCTGTCGAACATCATCATGATGAGCGCGTCCGCCGACCACGTCGTGGGCGCGAGCGAGGACGCTGGCGTGGACGCCGGGCTGCCGAAGGCCGTCCAGGGGATGTACCGCAAGGGCCTCGCCGCCGGGTTCGGCCGCGACAACTGGACCGCCCTGTACGAGGTGATCAAGGCCGGTCGCTGACCGGGCGGGGGCGGTCCGCGCGGACCGCCCCCGCACCCGTCAGACCGGGTTCAGGCCGGGGTTGCGGTCCTCCACCACGAACGACTTGAGCGTGGTGGCCTCCGCGCCCGGCTTCGACACGTGGGGCAGTGCGCGGAAGTCGACCCGCATCTCCCGCGCGGAGAACCGCGTCCGCACGTAGCCGCGCCGCCTGCTGTGCATCTTGATGTGCGGGTTGAGGCGGAGCTGCACCTCGTCCGAGGTGTCGTTGCCGTCGCCGCCCGAGGTGATCGAGGAGCACACCAGCTCGGTGCCGACCGTCCGGGACGACGCCGGGTCGTGCCAGTCGGCCTTGACGTCGGCCGCGTACGCCGCGTGCACGTCGCCGGTGAGCACCACGGTGTTGCGCACGCGGGCGTCCACCCAGCCGCGGGTTACCCGGTCGCGCGACGCGAGGTAGCCGTCCCACGCGTCCATCGAGACCTCCTTCTCCGGGCCGTCCTTGCGGTCGCGCTCGGCGAAGAACACCTGCTGGCCCAGCACGTCCCAGCGGGCGCGGGACCGGCGGAACCCGTCCAGCAGCCACGCCTCCTGCGCCGCGCCGGTGATGCTGCGGCCCGGCGCGGCGGCGTCCGCGCACGTCTTCCAGCCGTCGCCGCACGCCTGGTCGTCGCGGTACTGGCGGGTGTCCAGCATGTGGAACGTGGCGAGGTTGCCCCAGCGGATGCGGCGGTACAGCCGCATGTCGATGCCGTTCGGGCGGGCGGCGCGGCGCAGCGGCATGTTCTCGTAGTACGCCTGGAAGGCCGCCGCGCGGCGCTTCAGGAAGTCCGGGTCCGGCTGCTCCGGCACCTCGTCGGCCCAGTTGTTCTCGACCTCGTGATCATCGAGCACAACCGCCCAGGGCGCGACCGCGTGCGCGAGCTGGAGGTCCGCGTCGGTCTTGTACTGCGCGTGCCGCAGGCGGTAGTCGGCCAGCGTCCTGGTCTCCGGGCCGAGGACTTCGCGGACGTCCTTCTTGGCCGCCGCGTACTCGTACTGGTAGTCGCCCAGGTGCAGGACCAGGTCGGGGTGGTCCTCGGCGAGCCGCCGGTAGGCGGTGAAGTAGCCCTCGCCGTAGTGCGCGCAGGAGGCGAAGCACATCGTCAGGTCCTGGCCGACCGACCACGGCTCGGGCGCGGTGCGGGTGCGGCCGACCGGCGAGACGTGGCCGTCCACCCGGAACCGGTAGTAGTAGTCGCGGCCGGGGCGCAGCCCGAACGGCTCCACGTGCACGCTGTGCGCGGACTGCGGGCGCGCGACCTCCACGCCGCGCCGGACCACCCGCCGGAACCGCTCGTCCTCGGCGAGTTCCCAGTGCACCGGCACGACCCGGTTCGGCATCCCGCCCAGGCCGTTCCCGTCCAGCGGGCTGGGTGCGAGCCGCGTCCACAGCACCACGCCGTCGTGGCTGGGGTCGCCGGAGGCAACGCCGAGCGTGAAGGGGTTGGCGAGCTTGGGGAATCCGGCGCCGACCGCGGCCAGCGCGGCACCGCCCACCAGCAGGGTGCGTCGAGTCAGGGAGGTCATGGTCGACCACCGTCGTGGACGGTGTTGGCCCATTGGTGAACGGCGGGGTGCGGGCAGGGGTCGGGAAGATCGCCGCCTGGTGGGGCCTTCGAGGAGTGGCGTGGGTCACCGTCGGGTAGGAGTGGCCGGGGCTCGTTGAAGCGTTGGCACTCGCGTGGGTAGAGTGCTAGCTGCACGGCACCAGCAACCGCCCCGACCCCCGCGACGGCGGGGTGGCAGGAGCCGTAAACGCAACCTGCCAACGCTTTCGACGACCGTGGAGGTCAGCCCGGTGAGCGTGAACATCAAGCCGCTCGAAGACAAGATCGTCGTGCAGGCCAGCGAGGCCGAGACCACGACGGCGTCCGGCCTCGTGATCCCGGACACCGCGAAGGAGAAGCCCCAGGAGGGCAAGGTCCTCGCGGTCGGCCCGGGCCGGATCGACGACAAGGGCAACCGCGTGCCCGTGGACGTGGCTGTCGGCGACGTCGTCATCTACTCCAAGTACGGCGGCACCGAGGTCAAGTACAACGGCGAGGAGTACCTGATCCTCTCCGCCCGCGACGTGCTGGCCGTCATCAACTGACGTTCGGCCGCCACGCAGGACGCCCCGGCGACCCACCGGAACCGGGGGTTCCGGGGCGTTTCGCGCATCTGAGAGAGGCTAGGTTATGCCCAAGCAGATCAGCTTCGACGAGGACGCTCGTCGGGCTCTTGAGCGCGGCGTGAACAAGCTCGCGGACACGGTCAAGGTGACCCTCGGTCCGCGCGGCCGGCACGTGGTGCTCGACAAGAAGTTCGGCGGTCCGACGGTCACCAACGACGGCGTCACCATCGCCCGCGAGGTGGAGCTGGAGGACGCGTTCGAGAACCTGGGCGCGCAGCTCGCGAAGAGCGTCGCGACCAAGACCAACGACGTGGCGGGCGACGGCACGACGACCGCGACCGTGCTGGCCCAGGCCATGGTGCGGGTCGGCCTGCGGAACGTGGCGGCGGGCGCGAACCCGACGTCGCTGGGCCGCGGCATCCAGGCCGCCGCCGACGCCGTGGTGGACGCCCTCAAGGCGAAGGCCACCCCGGTGAAGGGCCGCGACAACATCGCGCAGGTCGGCACCGTGTCGTCCCGCGACGAGTCGATCGGCGCGCTGCTCGGCGAGGCCATCGAGAAGGTCGGCGAGGACGGCGTGATCACCGTCGAGGAGTCCTCGACGCTGGCGACCGAACTCCGCATCACCGAGGGCGTGCAGTTCGACAAGGGCTACGTGTCGGCGCACTTCGCCACCGACCTGGAAGCTCAGGAGACGGTGTTCGAGGACGCCCGCATCCTGCTGCACCGCGAGAAGATCAGCGCCCTGGCCGACCTCCTGCCGGTGCTGGAGAAGGTGGCCGAGGCGGGCAAGCCGCTGGTCATCATCGCCGAGGACGTCGAGGGCGAGGCGCTGTCCACCCTGGTGGTCAACGCCCTGCGCAAGACGCTGCGCGTGGTCGCGGTGAAGGCGCCGTACTTCGGCGACCGCCGCAAGGCGTTCCTGGACGACCTGGCCGTCGTGACCGGCGCGCAGGTCATCTCCGCCGAGGTCGGCCTGAAGCTGTCCGAGGCCGGTCTGGACGTGCTGGGTTCCGCGCGGCGCGTCGTGGTGTCGAAGGACAACACGACGATCGTCGACGGCGCCGGCACCAAGGCCGACGTGACCGCCCGCGCGGAGCAGCTGCGTCGCGAGATCGAGGCCACGGACTCCGACTGGGACCGCGAGAAGCTCCAGGAGCGGCTGGCGAAGCTGTCCGGCGGCATCGCGGTCATCCGGGTCGGCGCGGCCACCGAGACCGAGCTGAAGGAGCGGAAGCACCGCATCGAGGACGCGGTGGCCGCCACCAAGGCCGCGGTCGAGGAGGGCATCGTGCCCGGCGGCGGTTCGGCGCTGGTGCACGCGGCCAAGGTGCTCGACGGCGACCTCGACCTCACCGGTGACGAGGCGACCGGCGTCGGGATCGTGCGCGAGGCGCTCGGCTCGGCCCTGTACTGGATCGCCGCGAACGCCGGGCTGGAAGGCGCGGTCGTGGTCAACAAGGTCCGCGAGCAGGACTGGGGCTTCGGCCTCAACGCGGCCTCGCTGGTCTACGGCGACCTGCTGGAGGCCGGGATCATCGACCCGGTCAAGGTCACCCGGTCGGCCGTCGCGAACGCCGCTTCCATCGCCCGCATGGTGCTCACCACGGAGAGCGCCGTCGTGGAGAAGAAGGAAGAGGAGGCCGACGCCGGTCACGGCCACGGCCACGGTCACGGCCACTGAGGCGTTGCGGCTGAGGCGTTACCGCTGAGGGCTCGCTCCGAGCGCTCGCACGAAGGGGCGGCACCCGCTTGGGTGCCGCCCCTTTCGCACGTCACGGTCGCACGTCACGGGCCACCGGCTCGCGGAACGTCGAGCGGCCACGCGGGTTGCCGCTCGATCGGGTGACCGCCGACCCCGTTCGGTCGCGGTCCGGGTTCGGCTGGTCGCCGGGCCGGTCGGCTGCGGTCCGGTCGGTCGGCGGGTGACCGGCCGCGGCCCGGTCGGTTGGTCGGTGGGCTGTGGGTTCAACCCGGTCGGGTGCCGCCGGCCGCGCCCCCGGTTGGTCGGGTGGTCGTCGCCGGGCTCCGTCCGGTCGGCTGCCGGCCCGGACGCGCGCGGGGCGTCCCGGCTCAGTCGTGGAGTTGTCGGTCCGCTGCCGGTCAGGTGAGGGCGAGTTGTCGTTTGCGGGCCTTGATGATGCTGTCGCGTTCGGATTCCGAGAGCCCACCCCAGATCCCGTAGGGTTCCTGCACCGCCAGCGCGTGCCGCCGGCACATCTCCAGCACGGGACACGACAGGCACACGGCCTTCGCCCGCGCCTCCCGCCTCGCCCGCGCCGGTCCGCGCTCCCCGTCCGGGTGGAAGAAGAACGCGCTGTCCATCCCGCGGCAGGAGCCGCGCATCTGCCAGTCCCACAGGTCGGCGTTGGGACCGGGAAGCCTTCGGGTGTCCGCCATCGAGACCGCCTCCTTGGCCCACTGACGTGAACTGCTCCATTCGGCTTAACGATGATCCACCGTAGAACCGCGCCAAAACTTGTTCAAGGGGGTCGCCGTCAGAAAGATGGCAATTCATTCGATGGGTGATCAATCGGCGTCACCCCAGGAGTTGCCGGTGACGTCAGGTGAACGGACCATGTCCCCGTGATGACGCCACCCGACCACACCGCGGCGACGTCCGAAGGCGAGCGGGAACCCGTTGCGGCAGAGGATGATCCTGCGCATTCGGTGACCTTGTCGGTGGCCGCGGTGGCCCGCCGGCTCGGCGTCGCGCCCGCTACCCTGCGCACCTGGGACCGCCGCTACGGCCTCGGACCCAGTGATCACACAACCGGGCGACACCGCAAGTACGCGCCGAAGGACGTGGCGCGACTGGAGCTGATGCAGCGGGCGTTGCTGCGGGGCGCGTCGAGCGCGGAGGCGGCCAAGTACGCGTTGTCCGCACCGGCGCAGCCGCCCCGGCTGACCGCCGCGCCCGTGCTGACCGGGGGAGAGGTCGACGGCGTCGCGCCGGCCGCGGGCGGGCGCGGGTTGAAGCTGCCGGGCGCGAGCAGGCTCGCCCGGGGCGTCGGCCGGGCCGCGTTGGCGATGGACTCGGCGGCGGTCCAGCTGCTGCTCGCGGACTCCGTCGAGCAGGACGGGGTGATCGCCACGTGGAACGACGTGGTCCGCCCGGTGCTGGCGGCCATCGCCGCCCGGTGGGAGCACTCGGGCGCGGGCGTCGAGGTGTCGCACCTGCTGGACGAGTGCGTCATGGCGGCGATGGTGCGGGCCACGCCGATCGTCGCCGAGCCGCGCAACCACCGGCCCGTGCTGCTCGCGTGCATGCCGGAGGAACGCCACAACCTGCCGCTCTACCCGTTGGCGGCGGTGCTCGCGGGGCGGGGGATCGGGATCCGCCAGCTCGGCGCGGCGCTGCCGCTGGACGCCCTGGCGGCGGCGGTGCGGCGGACCGCGCCGGCGGCGGTCGTGCTGTGGGCGCAGCTGCCGCGCTACGCCGATCCGGGTGCGGTGTCGGCGTTGCCGCGGACGCGCCAGCAGGTGCGGGTGTTCGTCGGCGGGCCGGGGTGGGCGCGCGGGATCGTGCCGTCGCCGGCGGAGCGGATCAACGACCTGGCGGAGGCGGCGGACGCGGTGGAACGCGCCGTGTGCTGAGGGTTCGCCGGGATGTCGGGGTGCGCCCGCACAATGACGGGGTGGACCCACTTCGAGCCGCGGCGTTCGGGGACCGGCCCGGGGCGGACGTGTGGGAGGCCGCCGCGGGCGGGTCGCCGCGTGAGCGCTGGTTGGCGGCGGTCGTGCTGGGTGCGCAGGGTCGTTACGCGGCGGCGGCGACGGTGCTCACCGCGTTGATCGGGTCGGGTGACGGGTTGTTCGCGTCGCTGGCCGCGTCCACTTTCGCGTCGCATCGGCGGCAGTTGGGCGCGCACGGCCCGGCACGCCGCCTGGACGCCCTGGCCCTGGCCACCGCGCCGCCGGCACCCGCCCCCTCGACCGGAACGGCGCAGGGCGGGCCGCCAATCGAGACCGCCCGGAGCGCCGCAATGCGGACCGCGGACACCCCCGGCGCGCCCCCATGGGAGGGACCGCCAGGCGTGCGGGTCGTGCCGGCCACCCGGTCGGCGGGCCGCCGTTCGGCCCCGCCCACCCAACCGGGCGAGGACCCATCACCCACTCGTCCGGCGGCGACCGGCGTCGCCCGGTCCGGTGGCGACGTCCCGGCCACCGGACACGGCCGTCCAGCCGGCTGGGAGCACGCCGAACCGGTGCCGGCTGCCGGACCGGCGCGGGAGGACCCGGGGCCGAGCGCGGACGCCCGACCGAGCGCGGACCGGGGGGCGGCCGGAGGTGCCGGGCAGTCCGCCGACCTGGGCTGGAACGCCGACCCGGGACCGAGCGCGGACCCGGGGATGAGCGCCGACCCGGGCCGGACCGGCGATCCGGGACCGGCGGAGCGGGGGCGGGCCGGTGGTCCCGGGCTGTCCGCCGGCGCGGGGTGGTCCGGCGACCCCGACGGCGTGGACGCGGCCGGGGCGCTGGCCGACGCGTTGCTGGGCCTCGCCGCCGACGCGCTCGGCGCCGGCCGCCTGGTCGAGGCACGCCGCCTGCACGCCCGCGTCGCGCCGACGAGCTGGCGGACCGCCGTGCGCGTGCACTGGGTGGCCGCCGAACTGGCACTCGCCTCCGGCCGCCCGGAGGCGGCGGTGGGGCCGGCGGAGGCCGCGGTGCGGCTCGCCGGAGCGGCCGGTGGAACGCGACACCTGCTCAAGTCCCGGCTCGTCCTGGGGACCGCGCTCGTGGTGTGGGGGACACCCGAAAGCGTCGAACGGGGCATCGACATCCTTCGCTGTGACCTAAATCACACTCACCGCCACGGGCTCCTCTCGTTGTCCTGGCCGATGGCGTACGTGCTCCTGACCAGTCCGGTCGTCCGCAATCCTGCGGAGACCACGAGTGTCCGGAATGCGGTCGTCAACGCTCTGAGCTGCACGTTACGCAGGGCTGATCCAATTGGCCGCCAACTCGCGGCCAACTCTCCGTGGATTCCGACGGCGCTGCTCCGTTCCGGGGAACCCCCGAACGCAGACCCTCAGACGAACTTCTTGACGGATTAAGCACCGGATCGTGTCAAGGTTCTGCCCCTAGCGTCCGATAGGGGAAGTGGAACGTCACTCGGCTGCAGGAAGGAGTCCCCGTGACCACGGTCCTTATATGCGACGACCGGCGCAGTGTGCGGGAGGGTCTCACCCGCGTGATGTCGGCTGTCCCCGGGGTTAGCCGCATCGACTGCGTAGCGCACGGTGACGAGTTGTTGGCGCGCTTCTCCCGTCAGCCGGTCGACGTGGTGCTGGTGGGAACCCAGCGCGCCGTCCCGACCGGGGTCGAAGCGACCCGTCGGCTCGTCTCGGCCAACCCGCAGGCAAACGTCATCGTGTTCGGCGCTCCGGACGACGCGGGCAGCATCGCCGCCGCGATCGCCGGTGGCGCGCGTGGCTACCTCCGCTGGGACGCCTCGCGCCCCGAGCTGGTGGCCGCGCTCGCGCACACGTTGGCGAGCACCTCGGTGCCCGCACCGCGCCAGCCGTCCGACCCGGGGGTCCAGCTCACCGAGCGGGAACTCCAGGTGCTGCGCGGCATGAGCCAGGGCAAGAGCAACGGGCAGATCGGCCGCGAGCTGTACCTGTCGGAGGACACCGTCAAGACCCACGCCCGCCGGCTGTTCCGCAAGCTCGGCGTCCGTGACCGCGCCCAAGCCGTCGCGCACGGCTTCCGGCGCGGGCTCGTCTCGTAACCCCGGGCCGCGACCGGGTACTCCTTCCTCCGGTCAGCCCGGCGACCCCCGCGTCGCCGGGCTGATTCGTTTGCGCCGGCCCAGGGCGTGACGGCCCGTCATGCAGGGCCTTAAGACCCCCTTAAGCGACCATCCGGGCAGCGGACCGGTACGGTAAGCGTCACCGGTACGGGCGACATCGGTCGGTTCGTGCCGTTCGTTGTCGGTACGCCTACACGTAACACCAGGGCTGTTGTCTGCGATGACCAACTTGGGGGACGGACTGGACGCCGAAGTGGGCGCGGCCGTCGATGGCGACCGCCACGCAATCGAGCGGCTGCTGGCATCCATTCGTCCCTTGGTGGTGCGGTACTGCCGCGCCAGAGTCGGAAGGCAGGAGAGGTCTTTCGCTTCGGCGGACGACGTGGCCCAGGAGGTGTGTCTCGCGGTGCTGACGGCCTTGCCCAGCTATCGCGACCAGGGTCGGCCGTTCTTGGCGTTCGTCTACGGGATCGCCGCGCACAAGGTCGCCGACGCGCATCGCTCAGCCGCCCGGAACCGGTCGGAACCGGTCCCGGAGGTGCCCGACGCCCCCGAGACGGAAGCCGGTCCGGAACAGCGCGCCATGCAGGGCGAGCTGTCCGGCCGCATGGCCCAGCTCCTGAAGATCCTGCCGGAGAAGCAGCGGGAGATCCTGCTGCTCCGAGTGGTCGTCGGCCTGTCGGCCGAGGAGACCGCCGACGCCGTCGGTTCCACGCCGGGCGCGGTGCGGGTGGCGCAGCACCGCGCCTTGGCCCGCCTCCGCAAGACGTTGGCAGCGGAGGAGGTGGTCTGAGTGGCCGACCAGCACGAGAAGGGCGATGGACGAGTCGTGCGCGGACGAGACGAGAGAACCCCGCTCACTTCGGAAGACCCCCCGGTGGAGCCCGGTGACGACCTCGCCGGCATCCGGGCGGACGACGCGCTGCTGGACGCGCTTGGTGGGCGTGGCCAGACGGAGGCGCTCGTCGACGACGAGCTGAACGCGCTGCTGCTCGCGTGGCGGCGCGAGGTGGACAGCCGCCCCGTGGGCGAGCTGGTCGACACCGACACCGCCGTGGCGACCATCGCCGCGGCCCGCCCGCAGCAGCGCAGGCACCGCTTCCTGATCCCCCTCGCGAGCGCCGCCGCCGTGCTGGCGATCGCGTTCACCGGCGTCAGCCTGGTCGCGCGGGACGCCCAGCCGGGCGACGCGCTGTGGGGCCTGACCCGGGTGCTCTACTCGGAGCACGCGCGCTCCGTGGAGGCCGCCGTGACCGTCCGGACCGACCTGGACACCGCCCGCATCGCGTTGCGCGAGGGCCGGTACGGCGACGCCCGCTCGCTGCTGGACCGCGCCGGCCAGGTGCTGCCGTCCATCTCGGTGGACGACGGCAAGGCCGACCTGGAGGAGAAGCACGGCAACCTGTGGCGCGAGCTGACCAGCACGACGCCGCCGCCGGCGAGCACGCCCGCCGGCCACTCCTCGTCGTCCGCGCCCCTGGCGCCGACGACCACCAGCGCCCCGTCCTCGGTGACCCCGGCGCCGTCCACCACCGACGCCACCACCACGACGCAGCCGACACCCACGACGACGACCACGCCGACCACGAACGGCACGGTCCCGACGAGCAACACCCAGACGAGCGGCGGCAACGAGTCCCGCGGCGAGCCCGGCGGCGGCAACACCGGTCAGGTGGGCAACAACACCGGCAACAGCGGCAACAACAGCAACAACACCGCCGCGACCGGCGGCAACTGAAGGACTCCCGCGAACGCCCGCGCCCGGACCGGGGTGCGGGCGTTCGGCGTTCCGGTGTGACGAGTGATTCGTCACATCCCGAGCGGCGTCAGCGCGCGCTCTCGGTCGCCGTCACGCCGTCCGCGTAGCCCCGGCAATACTCCCAGCTGACGTACGCCGCCGGGTCCGGGTCGTACGCGGGCTCGTGCGGGCGCATCCGCCCGTCCGACAGCAGCTGCTCCAGGCTGGACCGCAGCAGCGCCCAGTCGTGGTAGTGCGGCTCCTGGCACTCGCCGCAGTCCACGACGATGCCTCTGACGCCGCGGTGTTCCAGCAGCGCCTGGTAGACGGCCAGGTCGCTCAGGTCGCCGATCAGCTCCGCCCGCTCGACGTCGTCCATCGGCGGGTGGTCGTGATCGTCTTCCGGGTGCCCCAGGGCCCGCGCGGGGTCCTCGGGGTCGCCCGCGAACGGGTCTGGTGGCAACGCGTCGTGCGGCACGACCACGCACGGTACCGGCAGGACCCCCGACCACGTCCAGATACCATGGGCTGAACCCATCGCCGCCTGCGGAAAACCCCAATCCGCGTGCGGCGGGATCACCGCACGACGGAAGGCAAGCCAGCCGCCATGACCAGCGAGCTCAACGCTGACGGAGTCCCGCCCAAGTTCGCCATGCTGGGACTGACCTTCGACGACGTCCTGCTGCTGCCCGCCGAATCCGAGATCGTGCCGAGCGGCGTGGACACCAGCACCAGGATCTCCCGCAACACCACCCTCCGGGTCCCGCTCGCGTCGGCCGCGATGGACACCGTGACGGAGGGCCGGATGGCCATCTCCATGGCCCGTCAGGGCGGCATCGGCGTCCTGCACCGCAACCTGTCCATCGACGAGCAGGCCCGCCAGGCGGAGACCGTGAAGCGGTCCGAGGCGGGCATGGTGAGCGACCCGGTGACGTGCACGCCGGACGACACCATCCGCCACGTCGACCAGCTGTGCGCCCGCTACCGGATCTCCGGCGTCCCGGTGACCGACGAGCAGGGCAAGCTGGTGGGCATCATCACGAACCGGGACATGCGGTTCGAGGTGGACCACAACCGCAAGGTCAGCGAGATCATGACCAAGGGCCCGCTGGTCACCGCCCAGGTGGGCGTGTCGGCGGAGGCCGCGCTCGGCCTGCTGCGCCGCCACAAGGTCGAGAAGCTGCCGATCGTCGACGCCGACAACCGGCTGCGCGGCCTGATCACGGTCAAGGACTTCGTCAAGACCGAGCAGTACCCCAACGCGTCCAAGGACCCGGACGGCCGCCTGCTGTGCGCGGCGGCGATCGGCGTCGGCGAGGACAGCTTCGCCCGCGCCATGGCCCTCGCGGACGCGGGCGTCGACGTGATCATGGTCGACACCGCGCACGGCCACCAGCGCAACGTGCTGGAGATGGTCGCCCGCGTGAAGAAGGAACTCGGCGAGACCGTGGACGTGGTCGGCGGCAACGTCGCGACCCGGGCGGGCGCGCAGGCGCTGGTGGACGCGGGCGCGGACGGCGTGAAGGTCGGCGTCGGCCCCGGCTCCATCTGCACCACGCGCGTCGTGGCGGGCGTGGGCGTGCCGCAGATCAGCGCGATCTACGAGGCGTCGCTGGCGTGCGCGCCCGCGGGCGTGCCGGTGATCGGCGACGGCGGCATCCAGTATTCCGGCGACATCGCCAAGGCCATCGCGGCGGGCGCGAGCACGGTCATGCTGGGCAGCCTCCTCGCGGGCACCGCCGAGTCGCCCGGCGAGCTGGTCCTGGTGAACGGCAAGCAGTTCAAGACCTACCGGGGCATGGGCTCGCTGGCCGCGATGCAGGGCCGCGGCGACGCCAAGTCCTACTCCAAGGACCGGTACTTCCAGGACGACGTGCTGTCCGAGGACAAGCTGGTGCCCGAGGGCATCGAGGGCCGCACGCCGTTCCGGGGCCCGCTGTCGCAGGTGGTGCACCAGCTGGTCGGCGGTCTGCGCGCGGCCATGGGGTACACCGGCTCGAAGACGGTCGCCGACCTCCAGCAGAAGCAGCTGGTGCGCATCACGGCGGCCGGGCTGAAGGAGAGCCACCCGCACGACATCACGATGACCGTAGAGGCTCCGAACTACACCACCCGGTGACGGATCAGGACCACCTGGCTCCGCCCGCTCCACGAGAGGACTAACAAGTGCGCGATCTGGTCGAGATCGGCATGGGCCGGACCGCGAGGCGGGCCTACGAGCTGGACGACGTCGAGATCATCCCGTCCCGCCGGACCCGGTCCTCCAAGGACGTGTCGACGGCGTGGCAGATCGACGCCTACCGGTTCGAGATCCCGCTGATCACGCACCCGACCGACGCGATCGTGTCGCCGGGCACGGCGGTCGCGGTGGGCGAGCTGGGCGGTCTCGGCGTGCTGAACGCCGAGGGCCTGTGGGCGCGGCACGCGGACGTGGAGGACGCCCTGTTCCGGCTGGTGCAGTCGGTGGAGGACACCGACGACCCGGCCGCGCCGGTCAAGGTGCTCCAGGAGCTGCACTCCGCGCCGGTCCGGATGGACCTGATCACCGAGGCGATCAAGCAGGTGCGGGAGTCCGGGGTCACGGTGGCGGTGCGGGTCAGCCCGCAGCGCGCCGCCGAGCTGACGCCGGACCTGCTCGCGGCGGGCGTGGAGGTCCTGGTCGTGCAGGGCACGATCATCTCGGCGGAGCACGTGTCGCGGGACGGCGAGCCGCTGAACCTGAAGTCGTTCATCGCGGACCTCGACATCCCGGTGATCGCGGGCGGCGTGGGCGACTACCGGACGGCGATGCACCTGATGCGCACGGGCGCGGCGGGCGTGATCGTCGGCTACGGCTACACGCCGGGCGTGACCACGACGGACTCGGTGCTGGGCATCGGCGTGCCGATGGCCACGGCCATCGCGGACGCGGCGGCGGCGCGCCGGGACTACCTGGACGAGACCGGTGGCCGGTACGTGCACGTCATCGCCGACGGCGGCGTGCTGACCAGCGGTGACGTGGCGAAGTCGATCGCGTGCGGCGCGGACGCGGTGATGCTCGGCGAACCGCTCGCCGCGGCGGCCGAGGCGCCCGGCCAGGGCCTGTACTGGACGGCGTCGTCGGCGCACCCGTCGGTGCCGCGCAGCCACGTGTCGACGGGCGTGGACCAGGTGGTGGACCTGCGCAGCCTGCTGTTCGGGCCGTCGGTGGACCCGCGTGGCGTGACGAACCTGTTCGGCTCGCTGCGCCGCGCGATGGCCAAGACGGGTTACTCGGACATCAAGGAGTTCCAGAAGGTCGGCCTGACCGTCCGGGGCTGACCGCCGCTCCCCGGCCGCTCGCGGGCGGCCGGGGTCTGGCTGTTACCCGAAGTCACCCCTAACCTGCTCCCATGGGTGAACTCGCCGGTAACAACACCGACTACGACGTCGTGGTGGTGGGATCGGGCTTCGGTGGCAGCGTCGCCGCGCTCCGCCTGACCGAGAAGGGGTACCGGGTCGCCGTCGTCGAGGCGGGTCGCCGGTTCGCCGACGACGAGTTCGCCAAGACCTCCTGGGACCTGCGGCGTTACCTCTGGGCGCCCGCGCTGGGCTGCTACGGCATCCAGCGCATCCACGCTTTGCGCGACGTGGTCGTGCTGGCCGGCGCGGGTGTCGGCGGCGGGTCGCTGGTGTACGCGAACACGCTGTACCGGCCGCTCAAGCCGTTCTACGCGGACCGCCAGTGGGCGCACATCACCGACTGGGAAGCCGAACTCGCGCCGTACTACGACCAGGCGAGCCGGGTGCTCGGCGTCGTGGAGAACCCGACCACCACGCCGTCCGACGAGGTCATGCGGCGGGTGGCGGAGGACATGGGCGTCGCCGACACCTACCACCCGACGCCGGTCGGCGTGTTCTTCGGCGAACCGGGTCGGGTCGCGGAGGACCCGTACTTCGGCGGCGCGGGACCGCACCGCACCGGGTGCGTGGAGTGCGGCGCGTGCATGACCGGCTGCCGGGTCGGCGCGAAGAACACCCTGGTGAAGAACTACCTGTACCTGGCCGAGCGCCACGGCGCCGCGGTGCTGCCGCTGACCACCGTCACCGACCTGCGGCAGGCGGCGGACGGCACGTGGGTGGTGGGCACCCGCCGCACCGGCGCGAAGTTCCGCGCCGGCCGCCACACCATCACGGCGGGCCAGGTCGTGCTGGCCGCGGGCACGTGGGGCACCCAGCAGCTGCTGCACCGGATGAAGGCCGAGGGCGCGTTGCCGCGGTTGTCGGCCCGGCTCGGCGAGCTGACCCGCACCAACTCCGAGTCGATCATCGGCGCGGGCCGGACCACCGTGGACGAGGACCGCGACTTCAGCCGGGGCGTGGCGATCACGTCGTCCATCCACCCCGACGACCGCACCCACATCGAGCCCGTCCGGTACGGCAAGGGCAGCAACGCCATGGGCCTGCTCCAGACGCTCGCCACCGACGGCGGGCGGAGCACGCCCCGGCTGGTCCAGTTCCTGCGCCAGGCGGTGCGCCACCCGGTGCGGTTCGCGCGGGTCCTGTCCGTGCGCCGGTGGAGCGAGCGGACGGTGATCCTGCTGGTGATGCAGAGCCTGGACAACTCCATCACCACCTACCGCCGGCGGGGCCCGTTCGGGTGGCGGCTCACGTCCCGGCAGGGCCACGGCGAGCCGAACCCGTCGTTCATCCCGGCCGGGCACCGGGCGAACCTGCTGGCCGCCGAGCACATCGGCGGCGTGGCGGGCGGCACCTGGGGCGAGCTGTTCGACATCCCGCTGACCGCCCACCTCATCGGCGGCTGCCCGATCGGCTCGGACGCCGGTTCCGGCGTGATCGACCCGTACCACCGGGTCTTCGGGTACCCGAACCTGTCGGTGGTGGACGGCTCGGCGATCTCCGCGAACCTCGGCGTGAACCCGTCGCTGACCATCGCGGCGCAGGCCGAGCGGGCGTTCGCGCTGTGGCCCAACAAGGGCGAGGTGGACGGGCGTCCGGCGCCGGGCGCGGCGTACCGGCGGGTGGCACCGGTGCGCCCGGTGCGGCCCGCCGTGCCGGGGTCCGCGCCCGGCGCGCTGCGGCTGCCGGTCGTCCGGGTGACCTGAAAACGGCCGGTCCGCTCCCCGTGCGGCGGTCCTATGGTGGGAGGCGTGGCAGCGAAGCCGTTTGCGTCCAGCGCCGACCTCGCCCCGAAGGACGAGGAGTTCGTGGAACTCGCGGAGGGCGTCTACGCCCTGACCGCCGAGGGCGACCCGAACGTGGGCGCCGTGGAGGGCGAGGACTTCCTGGTCTGCGTCGAGGCGAGAGCCACCCCCGTCGCGGCCCGGCGGTGGCTGGACCGACTGCGCGAGCACACCGGCAAACCGGTGCGGTACCTGGTGCTCAGCCACTACCACGCGGTGCGGACGCTGGGCGCGAGCGCGTTCGGCGCGGACGAGGTGATCGCGCACGAGCTGACCCGGACCCTCATCGCCGAGCGCGGCAGGCAGGACTGGGAGAGCGAGTACGGCCGGATGCCGCGGTTGTTCGAGGAGCCCTCGTCCATCCCGGGCCTCACCTGGCCGACGCTGACGTTCAGCGACCGCCTCACCATCCCCCTCGGGGGCGACCGGGGCGTGCTGGAGCTGCGGTACTGCGGGCGCGGGCACACGGCGGGCGACATCGTGGCGTGGCTGCCGCACCAGCGCATCCTGTTCGCGGGCGACCTGGTGGAGGCGCAGGCCGCGCTGTACACCGGCGACGCGTTCCACGACGAGTGGGCGACGTCCACTTTGGACACCGTGCACGCGCTCGGCGCGGAGGTGCTGGTCGGCGGGCGCGGCCCGGTGGTGCGCGGCCGGGGCGCGGTGGAGGCGGCGATCGCGCAGTCCCGGCACTTCCTGGACGAGCTGAGGCGCACGGTGGGCGCGGTGCACGAGTCCGGCGGCACGGTGGCGGAGGCGTTCGAGGCGGCGCACCGCGCCCTCGCGCCCCGCTACGGGCGGTGGCCGATCTTCGAGCACTGCCTGCCGTTCGACGTGCAGCGGTACTGGGACGAGTGCGACGGCGTGGACTGGCCGCGCATCTGGACGGCCGAGCGCGACCGCGAGGTGTGGGCCGCGTTGCAGCGCTGAGCGGAGGTGGGCGCGGTGGGCGCGGAACTGCCCGTCGTGGTGGTCGGCGCGGGACCGGTGGGCATGACGGCGGCGTTGCTGCTGGCCCGCGCGGGCATGCCGAGCGTGGTGCTGGAGGCCGCCGCCGAGCGCACCGCCGTCGGCAGCCGGTCCATCTGCGTGCAGCACGACGTGCTCAACGTCCTGGAGCGGGTCGGCGCGGGGCGTGCCGTGGTCGACGCGGGCGTCACCTGGTACCGGGGGCGGACGTTCTACCGGGGTCGCGAGGTGCTGACCGTGGAACTGCCGCGCCGCGAGGGCTTCCCGCCGTTCGTCAACACGCCGCAGACCGAGGTGGAACGCGTCCTCGACGACCTGGTGCGGCGCGAACCGCTGATCGACCTGCGGTGGGGGCGGCGGGTGACCGACCTGCGGCAGGGCGCCACCGTGCGGGTGACCGCCGGGGGCGAGGTGGTCGAGGGCACGCACTGCCTGGCCGCCGACGGCGCCCGGTCCACCGTGCGCGACCTGCTCGGCATCGGGTTCGTCGGCCACTCGTTCGAGGACCTGTTCGTGATCGCCGACATCCGGGTCGACCTCGGGCACGCCGAACCCGAGCGGCTGTTCCACTTCGACCCCGCCTGGCACCCGGGCAGGCAGGTGCTGCTGCACCCGCAACCGGGCGGCGTCCACCGGGTCGACTGGCAGGTGCCCGCCGGGTTCCACCTGGAGCCCGAGCACATCCGCGCCATCACCGGCGACCGCCCGTACGAGGTGCTGTGGCAGTCCACCTACCGGTTCCACCAGCGGCGGGCGACGCGGTTCCGCGACGGCCGCGTGCTGCTGATCGGCGACGCCGCGCACGTGATGAGCCCGTTCGGCGCGCGTGGCCTCAACTCGGGCATCTGCGACGCGGACAACGCCGTGTGGAAGGTCGTGCTGGACCGCCGCGGTGAGGCCGGACCCGCGTTGCTGCCGTCCTACGAGCAGGAGCGCGGCGCCGCCGCCGACGAGAACCTCCGCGTCACCGGGGCCACCATGCGGTTCCTGGTGCCGCGCACCGAGGCCGAGCGCGCTTACCGCCACGAGGTGCTCAGCGGCGGCCGGACCGCCGAGATCGACTCGGGTCGGCTGTTCGAGCCGTTCGCCTACCGCGACTCGCCGCTCACCACGCCCGGCTGCCCGGGTGAACTGGTGGCCGGCAGCCACCGGTGCGGCCCCGGTTTCACGTACGACGGCGGGCGGTTGATCCGCCCGGACGGCCACCTCGCGGCGGTCGACCCGCCCGACCCGGCCGCGGCGCTGCGCCGGGCCACGGGTTTCGTCAGAGGGTGATGTCGGTGAGCACCATGGTGCGCTCCTCGGTGAAGTCCTCCATCGCCGAGCGCACCCCCTCGCGACCGGTGCCCGAGCCCTTCACCCCGCCGTACGGCATCTGGTCGGCCCGGTACGACGGCACGTCGCCGATGATCACGCCGCCGACCTCCAGTTCCGCCGCGGCCCGGAACGCCACCGCCACGTCCCGCGTGAACACGCCCGCCTGCAACCCGTAGTCGGTGGCGTTGGCCTGCTCGAACGCCTCGTCCAGCGACTCCACCACGGACACCGCGAGCACCGGCCCGAAGACCTCCTCCCGCCACAGCTTCGCCGTCGCGGGCACGTCCTGCACCACGGTCGGCTCCACCGAAGCGCCGCTGCGCCCGCCGCCGACGTGCAGCCGCGCGCCGCCGTCGACGGCCTCGGCCACCCACTCCTCGACGCGCCGCGCGTTGTCCTCGTCGATCAGCGGGCCCACCTCGACCTCCGGGTCGTGCGGGTCGCCGGTCCGCAACGCCCGCACCGCCGCGACCAGCTTCGGCACGAACTCCTCCGCCACGTCGCGGTGCACCAGCACCCGCTGCACCGCGATGCACGACTGGCCCGCCTGGTAGTTGCCGAACGTGGCGATCCGCGTCGCCGCCCGGTCCAGGTCCGGCCAGTCGGGGCAGACGATGGCCGCCGAGTTGGAGCCCAGCTCCATCAGCATGTGCTTGCGGGGCGCGGCGTCGGTGAGGGACCAGCCGACCGACGTGGAACCGGTGAACGAGATCACCGGCAGCCGCTCGTCCGCCACCAGGTTCTTCATGTCACCGCCACGCACCGGCAGCACCGAGAACGCGCCCTCCGGCAGGTCGGTCTCCGCCAGCAGCTCACCGAGCAGCAACGCGGACAGCGGCGTGGCGGACGCGGGTTTCACCACCACCGGCGCGCCCACGGCCAGCGCGGGCGCGACCTTGTGCGCCACCAGGTTCAGCGGGAAGTTGAACGGGGCGACGGCCAGCACCGGCCCGCGCGGCACGCGGCGCACCAGGGCGAGCCTGCCCTCGCCGGTGACGTCGGTGTCCAGGCGCTGGAGGTCGCCGGTGAACCGGCGGGCCTCCTCGGCGGCGAACCGGAACGTGGCGACCGCCCGGGTCACCTCGGTGTTCGCCCACTTGAGCGGTTTGCCGTTCTCGGCGGTGATGGTCTCGGCGACCTCCTCGGCCCGCTCCGCCAGCGCCCGCGACACCTGGAGCAACGCCTCCGCGCGCACGTGCGCGGGGGTGCGCCGGAACTCCTTCGCGACCGCCGCGGCTGCCGCCACCGCCCGTTCCACCTGGTCAGGCCCGGGTACGGCGACCGAGGCGACCTCTGTGCCGTCGTAGGGGTGGGAGACGGTGATGGCCTGCGTGCCCTGCTCGGGGTGTCCGGCGATCCAGCAGGGCCGGGGCTGCGGGGTGGTCGCGTCCATGGGGGACAACCTAGGCCGTGCTGAGCACCCCGCGCAGGTCTGAGACGATGTCAGCCGTGTCTGAGAGCAGCAACCGCCCAGTTCTGGTCATCGACTTCGGGGCCCAGTACGCGCAGCTGATCGCCCGCCGCGTGCGCGAGGCCCAGGTCTACTCCGAGGTCGTGCCGCACACGGCGTCGGTGGCCGAGCTGCTGGAGAAGGACCCGGCGGCGATCGTGCTGTCCGGCGGGCCGTCGAGCGTCTACGAGCCGGGCGCGCCGCAGGTCGACCCGAAGCTGTTCGAGGTGGGCGTGCCGGTGTTCGGCATCTGCTACGGCTTCCAGGCCATGGCGGGCGCGCTCGGCGGCACCGTGGAGCACACCGGCACCCGCGAGTACGGCCGCACCGAACTCGGCCTCACCGAGGCGGGCGGCCTGCTGCACGAGGAGCTGCCCGGCAACCACCCGGTGTGGATGAGCCACGGCGACTGCGTGACCAGCGCCCCCGAAGGCTTCACGGTGACCGCGAGCAGCGACGGCGCGCCGGTCGCCGCGTTCGAGGACCGGCGGCGGCGGTTCGCGGGCGTCCAGTACCACCCGGAGGTGGGGCACTCCCCGCACGGCCAGGAGGTGCTGCGCCGGTTCCTGCACGACATCGCGGGCATCCGGCCGCAGTGGACGACGTCATCCATCGTGGACGAGCAGGTGGCGCGCATCCGGGCGCAGGTCGGCGACGGCAAGGCCATCTGCGCCCTGTCCGGCGGCGTGGACTCGGCGGTCGCCGCCGCACTCGTGCAGCGCGCCATCGGTGACCGGCTGACGTGCGTGTTCGTCGACCACGGCCTGCTGCGCGCGGGTGAGCGGGCGCAGGTGGAGCGGGACTTCGTGGCGGCCACCGGCGTGAACCTGGTGACGGTGGACGCGCGGGAGCGGTTCCTCGACGCGCTGGCCGGCGTCACCGACCCGGAGGAGAAGCGCAAGATCATCGGCCGCGAGTTCATCCGCGTGTTCGAGCAGGCCGAGCGCGACCTGACGGCCGAGGGCGACTACCGGTTCCTGGTGCAGGGCACGCTGTACCCGGACGTGGTGGAGTCCGGCGGCGGCTCGGGCGCGGCGAACATCAAGAGCCACCACAACGTCGGCGGCCTGCCGGAAGACCTCCAGTTCACCCTGGTCGAGCCGCTGCGGGCGTTGTTCAAGGACGAGGTGCGCCGGGTCGGCACGGAACTCGGGCTGCCGGAGACGATCGTGCAGCGCCAGCCGTTCCCCGGTCCCGGCCTGGGCATCCGGATCATCGGCGAGGTCACCGCGGCACGCCTGGAGATCCTGCGCAAGGCCGACGCGATCGCCCGCGAGGAGCTGACCAGCGCCGGCCTGGACCGCACGATCTGGCAGTGCCCGGTCGTGCTGCTGGCGGACGTGCGCAGCGTCGGCGTGCAGGGCGACGGCCGCACCTACGGCCACCCGGTGGTGCTGCGGCCGGTGTCCAGCGAGGACGCGATGACCGCCGACTGGACCCGCCTGCCCTACGACGTGCTGGAGCGCATCTCCACCCGCATCACCAACGAGGTGGCGGAGGTCAACCGGGTGGTCCTGGACGTGACGAGCAAGCCGCCGGGCACCATCGAGTGGGAGTGACCCCGGGACGCGACGAAGGCCACCCCGCCGCGTGGCGGGATGGCCTCCTCCGACCCCCGTGATCACTCCATCGATTCCCTCGAACCCCTTCGAACCCCCCTGTCCCCGGCACCGCGGCCACCGCGGCGCCGAAGCTCTCACCTCCGACGTCGGGCGGAGCCCGCGAGCAGCCCCAGGCCGATCACCATCGCGCCGCCGGCCAGGACCCACCTGAGGTCCAGGAAGTCCGGCCACGACGCGCCGTCGGACAGCATGTAGGCGGCGGCGACCAGGGCGGCGGCCCCGAACACCAGCCCCACCACGTCGATTCCCCGCTTCTCGCTCAACTCCTGGTCAGCCACGGCTCACCACCACCTCTCCCACCGCTGCGCGCACGTCCAGCTCCACCTTCAGACCACCGTCGGCCCCGCCGTCCTCGGTGACCGTCGTCGACCGGTTGCGGCCGTCGACGCGCTTCCCGAGGCAGTCCACCGAACCGATCGACGCCTCGCACGTCGCCACGACCTGCGCGTCCGCGGGCACCGTCACCCGCGCGCTGCCCGCGCCGACCTCCACCCGCGTCTTCACCGAGCCGGTCGCGGGCAACCCGGTCAGGTCGACCTCGACGGTGCCGACGTTGGAGTCGTACCGGTCCTCCACCTGGTCCGTCGCGGCCGGTCGGGCCGTCACGTCGCCGAAGCGGTCCGAACCGCCGTACCAGGAGAAGTTCACGCTGGTCAGCACCACGCCGACCAGGCTGAGCGGCACCACCAGCCCGATCAGGCCACGCGCGCCGCCCCGGAACGCGCCGACCAGCAGGCCCAGGCCGAGCGTCGCCACCACCAGGCCGATGGTGTGCTGCGGCGTGAACCACGAGCTGTACGAGGAGGACACCAGCGACCCGGCGAGCACCACCATGGCCAGGCCGAACGTCGCCCCGCCCACGCGCGACCTGCGGCGGCGGCGGACCGGCCGCGGTTGCGGCGCGACGGGTGCCGCCTCGGTCGCCGGCTCGGGCAGGTCCCAGGCGAACGGCGCCGCGCCCAGCGGGTCCCACGCCGGCGGCGTCGTCGTCGTCACGCGGGTCGTCGGGGGATCGGCGGTGTCCACGGTGCTCACCTCGGGTGCAGGGGTCGGACGGTTGACGTGGCCCCGGCCGCGGTGCAGCGCGTAGATCGCGCCGAGGGACAGCAGCACGCCGCCCACCAGGGTGAAGCCGCCGTCCACGAAGAAGCCGGACGCGGGGAACACCGCGAGGCCGAGCAGCACGGTCAGCGGCACCGGGGTCGAGCTGCGGCCCCGGCCGATCAGGGCCTCGGCGGCGGACACCTCGTCGTCGGCCTGCGGCAGCCACAGCCAGCCCAGCAGGTAGATCAGGATGCCCGCACCGTTGCACAGCGCCATGGCCACGAACGCGACGCGCACGATCACCGGGTCGACCTGGTACCGCTCGGCGATACCGGCGGCGACACCCGCGATCTTGCGCCCGCCGTGCGGCCGCCTGGGTCGGCTGACCCAGAAGTCCTTCAGCGTCTCCTCGACGCCCGCTGCGCTCAGGTTCCCGCTCACGGTGACGAGAATGCTGCTTCGGGGGACGATGCACATCGGGGATCCACCCTGAACCGGGTATCGGGTGGAACCCTGATGATTCGATATTGGGCCCGTGTGACGATCGTGGGGTGAGTTCGCAGGTGGACAGCGCGCCGCAGCCGGCCGCGACCAAACCGACCCCGAAACCGGCGCACGCGCCCGAACCGGTGCGCCGCCGGCGTGGCAACCGCGTCGTCGCGGGCGTCGCGGGCGGTGTCGCCGACCACCTCGGCGTCGAGGTCTTCTGGGTCCGGGCGGTGTTCGCCGCGCTCACCGCGCTCAACGGCATCGGCATCGTCGCGTACGG
This sequence comes from Saccharothrix obliqua, assembly GCF_019375475.1. Lineage (GTDB taxonomy): Bacteria > Actinomycetota > Actinomycetes > Mycobacteriales > Pseudonocardiaceae > Actinosynnema > Actinosynnema obliqua. The sequence goes on from NZ_JAHXGQ010000001.1 coordinate 515,349, forward strand.
GCTGCTGTGGTTGTTCGTGCCGCAACGCGCGGCCGACACGCCCGAGCCGACCGCCAAGCCGCAGGAGCGGCAGCAGGCGCTCGGCCTCGTCGCGCTGGGCATCGGCGCGGCCGTGGTCAGCGGTCTGCTGACCGGCCCGGTCAGCGGCTGGATCGTGGGGCCGCTGGCGGTGGCGCTGGTCGGCGCGGCCGTGGTGTGGCGGGAGGCCGACGAGGCGCAGCGCAGGCGTTGGCGGGACGGCGCGAAGTCCGGGCTGGTCGGCACCGGCCGGGCCGGGGTGGTGCGGGTGCTGTCCGGGGTGGCGCTGGTCGCCATCGGCATCGGCGTGCTGCTGATCAGCAGCTACGGCATCGACCAGCTCCGGTTCGCGTTGCTCGCGGTGGTGGCCACGCTGGGCGGCGCGGCGGTGCTCACCGTGCCGCTGTGGATCAAGCTGATCAACGACCTGGGCGAGGAGCGCCGGGTGCGCATCCGCACCGAGGAGCGTGCCGAGATCGCCGCCCACCTGCACGACTCGGTGCTCCAGACGCTGGCCCTGATCCAGAAGCAGTCCGAGCACCCGCGTGAGGTCAAGCGGCTCGCGCGTGGCCAGGAGCGGCAGCTCCGGGACTGGCTGTACGGGCGCAGCGTGGACGAGAGCGACCGGCCGACCACCCTGTCCGCGGCCGTCGCCAAGGCGTCCGGCGAGGTGGAGGACCAGTTCGCGCTCGCCGTGCAGCAGGTGGTCGTGGGTGACTGCGACCTCGACCACAACCTGCTGGCCCTGGTGCAGGCGGCCCGCGAGGCGATGGTGAACGCGGCCAAGCACGCGGGTGTCGCCGAGATCAGCGTCTACGGCGAGGTGGAGCCCGAGCGGGTCGCGGTGTTCGTGCGGGACCGGGGCAAGGGCTTCGACCCGGAGCTGGTCCCGGAGGACCGGCATGGCCTCGCCGACTCCATCCGGGGGAGGATGGACCGGCACGGCGGGGAGGTCCGGCTGCGCACCACCCCCGGCGAGGGGACCGAGGTGCAGCTCTACATGCCCCGCAAGACCTCCGGCGCGGCCGGAGCACGGAGTACGGAGGCCGGGACGTGACAGCCGAGAAGACGCCGGTGCGGGTGTTCCTGGTGGACGACCACGCGTTGTTCCGCGCCGGGGTGCGCGCGGAGCTGGACTCGATCACCGACGAGGTGGACGTGGTCGGCGAGGCGGGCTCGGTGGGCGAGGCGGTCGTCGGGATCAACCACGTCAAGCCGGACGTGGTGCTGCTGGACGTGCACATGCCGGAGGGCGGTGGCGCGGAGGTGCTGCGGCAGGTCCGCACGACGCTGCCGGACGTGGTGTTCCTGGCGTTGTCGGTGTCCGACGCGGCCGAGGACGTGATCGCGGTGATCCGGGCGGGCGCGCGTGGCTACGTGACCAAGACGATCTCCAGCCAGGAGCTGGTGCGCGCGGTGGTGCGGGTGTCCGACGGCGACGCCGTGTTCAGCCCCCGGCTGGCGGGTTTCGTGCTGGACGCGTTCGCCGACCGGCCCGGCGCGGCCCCCATCAGCGACCCCGAGCTGGACCTGCTGACGCCCCGCGAGCGTGACGTGCTGCGGCTGCTGGCGCGTGGCTACGCGTACAAGGAGATCGCGTCGGAGCTGTTCATCTCGGTGAAGACCGTGGAGACCCACGTGTCGAGCGTGCTGCGCAAGACGCAGCTCTCCAACCGCTACGAGCTGTCCCGCTGGGCCTCGGACCGCAGACTGGTCTGAGGCCCGGCGGGTTTGTGATCGCATCGACGCGCATCGGCCCCGGTGGGACGTCGATGCGCGGAGTTCCGCGCCCGCCGGTGTGAGGCCCGGCGGGACTCGGGTCGGTTTCCCCTGCCGACGCGCGCCGAGGCGCCGTCGCCGACCCGTTCGACCGGGTCGCCCACCGTCCCCCGGGATCCCCTGGCGCTCCGGGAGGAGGTCGGCGACCGGGTCAGTTGGTGGAGACCAGCTTGGCCAGCTCGCGGTCGAAGTCGATCCAGAGGTCCTCCTCGCCGGGCTGGACCACGTCGTAGGTGAGGTCCAGGAACTCGGCGATGTCCTCGGCACGAGCGGACAGGATGGCGAACCCGGTGGGCGCGTTCAGCTCCAGCAGGACGCGCTCGGGGTCGTCGGCGGCGGGCCGGACCAGGATGTCGCCCTCGCCGGACGCGGTCAGCAGGCCGTCGGCCAGCAGGTCGCGGGCGAAGATCCACTCGACCTTGCCCTGACCGGTGTGGAACAGGACGGCGACCGCGTACGGGTCCTCGGGTTCGTAGTGCAGCTCGGCTTCCACCGGTGCCGGCGCGACCCCCGGGACCAGGAGGTGGAACGTGGTGCTGGCGGTGATGCTCTCGGCGCTCATGGTTGTGGAGTCCTTCCCGTGTTTCACCCTCACTGGAGAGGAGACGTCCGGGGAGGCGATTCGGGACGTGGTTCGCCCGAACACCACGCGATCGGGGGAGACCTGGCTCTCAGGTCCACCCGTTTGCCCACATCGCCCGTCTCAGATGGCCATACCGGTGAGTAACCCAGCGTTATCGCAGGTCACTTGAGCGTAGTCACCGGAGCGCGGTCGGTCGGAATGATCGCGGTCGCGGGCTGCTTGCGGGTCAGCGCGACGCCCACCAGGACCACGACCATGCCCACCACGACCCGCACGCCGATCGCTTCGCCGAGGAACGCCGCGCCCAGCAGGACGGACACCACGGGCAGCAGGTAGCCGACGGTCGTGGCGTTCGTCGCGCCCTCGTCCTCGATCAGCCGGTAGTTCAGGACGAACGCGAAGCCGGTGCCGAACACGCCGAGCACCGCCACGGCGACCAGCGGCTGCCAGCTCAGGTGCACCGGCTGGAGCCCGCCGACCGGCACGGCCAGCGCGGTGAGCCCGCTCGCCGCGGTGAGCTGCGCGGCGGAGAGCTGCATGGACGACATGCCGCGCCCGGAGATCGTGCGGCCGATGTAGGTGTAGGCGACCGCGTACGACGCGGCGGCGGCCAGGCACGCCAGCGCGCCCCAGCTCGCGAGGCCCGCCTTCTCCCACGGCGCGAAGATCAGCAGGGTGCCCGCGAAGCCCAGCCCCAGCCCCGCGAGCCGCGCCGGGTGCCGCTGCCGCTCGAAGCCCAGCAGCAGGCCGATCGCGAGCGTCCACAGCGGCGTGGTGGCGTTCAGGACGCCCGCGACGCCGGAGTCGACGGTCTGCTCACCGATCGCGAACAGGATGAACGGGATGGCGTTGGCGAACGTCGCCGCGACCAGCAGGTGCCGCCACGCGGTCCGGCCGCGCGGCAGCCGCTGCCCGCGCACGTGGAGCAGGACGACCAGCACCGCCGCGCCGAGCAGGGTGCGCACGAGGGCGATCTGCACCGGGGACAGGCCGGTCAGCGCGATCTTGATCCAGAGGAAGCTGGAACCCCAGAGCAGGGCGAGGACACCCATCCTGATCAACGTCCCGGGACTGTTCACCGGCACACTTTGCGCGCGGGCGACCCAACAGCACAAGTGAATAATTCTGCACGTCCCTTAAGCTGAGCTGTACGATTCGGACATGTTGGACGTGCGACGAATGCAGGTGCTCCGGGCCGTGGTCACGACCGGCTCCATCACCGCCGCGGCGGTCAACCTCGGCTACACCCCGTCCGCGATCAGCCAGCAGGTCGCGGCCCTGGAGAAGCAGGCCGGGCTGCCGCTGCTGGACCGCGTCGGCCGCGGCGTGCGGCCCACCGTCGCGGGTCGGCTGCTCACCGAGCACGCCGCCCGGATCACCGACCGGCTGGTGGAGGCCGAGGCCGCGCTGGCGGACCTGCGGGAGGGTCGCACGGGTCGCCTGCGGGTCCGCTACTTCGCCACCGCCGGCGCCGCCCTCGTGCCGCCCGCCGTCGCCGCGTTCCGGGCCCGGCACGCCGACGTGCGGCTGGACCTGCGGCTGACCGAGCCGGACGACCCGCTGGCCGAGGTCGAGGCCGGTCGGGCGGACGTGGCGTTGTGCGTGTTCGCCCGCCTCGCCGAGCCGCCGCGCGGCGTGCACGTCGAGCACCTGCTGGATGACCCGTACCTGGCGGTCCTGCCGCGTGGGCACGACCTGGCGCGCAAGCGGGTGCTCGACCTGGCCGACCTGGCCGGGCAGCCGTGGGTGGACGCCGCGAACCCGCCGGGACCGTGCCGGGACATCGTGGTCGACGCCTGCGCGGCGGCCGGGTTCACGCCGAACCTGGTGGTGGAGGCCGACGACTACCCGACCGCGCAGGGCTTCGTGGCCGCCGGGCTCGGGGTCACCATCGTGCCCAAGCTCGGGCTGGGCGTCGTGCACCCGGGCGTGGTGGTCCGCAAGCTGCGGCGTCCCGAGCCGAACCGCGCGATCGGCGCGGCGGTCCGCGTGGACACCCTCACCTCACCCGCCGTGCGGACACTGCTGTCCGCCCTCCGCACCGCGGCCGCGGGCTGACGCCGCCGGGCTTCGGCTGTCGCGGGCGCTTGGTGCCGTGTGGTTTCGCTGCCCGGTCGGTGCCCGGTGCCTGGTCGCGTCGCTTGCCGTCCTGGGCCGTGGTCGTCGGCCGATCCCGCCGCCGGCGTGGTGCGGTGCGTGCCGCTGGTCGGTGCCCGGTGCCTGGTCGCGTCGCTTGCCGTCCTGGGCCGCGGCCGTCGGCCGATCCCGCAGCCGGCGTGGTGCGGTGCGCGCTGCCGGTCGGCCGCCCCCAACCCAGGCGGCCCGCCGCCGGCGCGGAGACCCCGCGTGGCGGCGGCCGGCACCGGCTAGGACTTGCTGATCGACTGCTCCTTGTCGATGAACAGCCCCTGGTTCTCCCACTTCAACGCGATCAGCTTGCGCTCGTGGGACGTCGAGCCGTCCTTCATCCCGAACGCGAGGTCGACCTCGTACGCGTACTCCGAGTTGAGCCTCATGTTGGTCAGCTCGACCGACTTCACGAGGTCCCACCAGCCCTTGTACCGGTCGTAGCCGCCGGCGGCGGCCTTCATGTCCGCGGTGAGCCGGTTGAAGCCCTCGTCGACGTTCGTCGGCATGAGCGCGAAGTAGTCCCGGATCGTCTGCTCCATCTGCGCCGCGGTCGGATCCGTGGTGATCTTGGGCGGCGGGGTGACGGTCTTCTCCGTCGACGTCGCGGACGGCTCGCCGCCGCCCGCCTGCTTGGGCTGCGTGGTCGGCGTGCCACCCGCCTGGTCGTCGGTGCTGCCGCCACCGCTGGTCAGCACGCTCGCCAGCAGGATGCCGACCACGGCGGCGGCCACGATGGCCAGCGCGGTGACCACCGTGGAGCGCTTGCTCTTGGCCAGGCCGCGACCGGCCGGGCGGGGTGCGGCGGCTGGTCGCGCGGCCGGCTTCGGCGCGGCGGCCGGGCGGGGCGGCGTGTGCGCGGGCGCGACGCGGGTCGCGGCGGGCGCGGGCGTCACCGGGCGGGTCGCCGCGGCGGGCGGCACGGGCGTGCCCCGCCACGACGGCGGGTTGTGCTGCGGCAGCGCCACCGGGAACTCGGGCGCGGCACGGCCGGCGGCCACGGCGGCGAGCGCCTCCTTGGCCTCGGCCATGGTCGGCCGGTCCTCCGGCTCGGCACGCAGCAGGCGCATCAGCAACGCGGTCAGCGGACCGGCCTGCTTGGGCGGCGTGACCTTGCCCGACGCGACCTGGTGCAGCAGCGCGATGGTGTTCTCGTTCAACCCGAACGGCGGCATCCCCTCGACCGCCGCGTACAACGTCGAGCCCAGCGAGAACACGTCCGACGGCGGACCGGGGTCGTAGCCCTTCGCGACCTCCGGCGCCAGGTAGGCGGGCGTGCCGGCGAGCATCCCGGTGGCCGTGACGGTGACGTCGCCGGTCGCGCGGGAGATGCCGAAGTCGGTGATCTTCACCGTGCCGTCGTCGCCGAGCAGCACGTTGCCGGGCTTGATGTCGCGGTGCACGATGCCCGCGTTGTGCGCGGCGGCCAGCGCCGACGCGACCTGCGAGCCGATGGCGGCCACCTCGCGCGGCGGCAGCGTGCCCCGCTCGGACAGCACCGTGGACAGGCTGTGCGACGGCAGGTACTCCATCACCAGCCACGGCTGCCCGTCGTCCTCGGCGACGTCGTAGACGGCGATGGCGTGCGGGTGCTGCAACCGGGCCGCGATGCGGCCCTCGCGCATCGCGCGGCGCTTCGCCTCGTCGGTGTCCGCCTCGGCCAGCCCCGGCTGGAGGAGCAGTTGCTTCACGGCGACGGTGCGGTGCAGGCGCTCGTCGTGCGCCTGCCAGACGATGCCCATGGCTCCGCTGCCGATCCGCCGGCCCAGTCGGTAGCGGCCGGCAACCAGGCGGCCATCGTCGGTCACAGGTGCTCCAAAGCTGCTCGGACTGGATCAGTGGCGAACACCGGTGACATCGCCACAAGGACAGGAGACGTTGCGGCACCCGGTGGGTTCGCCGTCCACCTTACGAGGTTCGTCAGCTGCCCTGTGCAGCCTCTGAAGTCGTGGGTGCGACGGAGGTGGTCTGTTTCGGCGTGGTCACCGGCACCGTCGTGGTGGTCGTGGTGGTCGTGGTCGTCGTAGTGGTGGTCGTGGTCGTCGTGGTGGTGGTCGTGGTCGGGATCGGCTCGTCGGTCGTCACCTCCACCGGCACCGTGGTGGTGGTCACCGGCGCGGTGGTGGTGGTCGTGGGCGGCGTGGTCGAGGAGCTGGTGTTGCTCGCCGGCGGCACCTTCGGCTGCTCGGCGTCGAACACGCCCAGCAGGACCAGCAGGAAACCGAGCAGCAGCAGGCTGCCCAGCACCACGGCGGCGACCACCAGCGGCCTGGTGTTGCCGTCCTTGGTGGGTGGCGGCGCCGCCACCGGGGTGGTCGGGCCGGACGTGCGCGGGCCCGGCCGCACCACGCGGGTCCGGTCCGCGTCCAGCACGGTCGTCGCGCCGGCCGCGGGCACCGCCGCCGGCGCGAGGCCGGCCACGGTCCCGGCGCGCCCGTTGGCGACCGCGTTGAGCATGTCCCGCGCCTGGGCCATGGTCGGCCGGTCGGCGGGGTCGTAGCTCAGCAGCGCCAGCAGGACGTCGGTCAGCGGCCCCTCGGTGGTCGGCGGGTTGATCCGCCCGGCGGCCACGGCGTGCAGCACGCCCAGGGTGTTCTCGCTGAGCCCGAACGGCGGCTCGCCCTCGGCCGCCGCGTACAGCGTGGAACCGAGGGAGAACACGTCCGAGGCGGGCGTGGGGTCCTGCCCGCGGGCGATCTCCGGCGCGAGGTACGCGGGCGTGCCGGCGATCAGGCCGGTCTTGGTCACCGTGACGTCGTCGCTGGCGCGGGAGATGCCGAAGTCGGTGATCTTCACCAGGCCGTTGTCGGCGAGCAGCACGTTGCCGGGCTTCACGTCCCGGTGCACGATGCCCGCCGCGTGCGCGGCGGCCAGCGCGGCGGCGGCCTGCGCGCCGATCCGCGCCACCTCCACCGGCTCCAGCGGCGCGTGCTCGGCCATCGTGTCGGCCAGGCTGCGGGACTGGAGGTACTCCATGACCAGGCACGGAGCGCCGTTCTCCTCGACCACGTCGTAGACGGCGATCGCGTTGGGGTGGTGCAGCTTGGCCGCGATCCGGCCCTCGCGCATGGCGCGCTGGATGGCCTCGTCCTGCTCGGTGGCGTCGAGGCTGGGCTGGAGCAGCAGCTGCTTGATCGCGACGATCCGACCCAGGCGCTCGTCCTGGGCCCGCCAGACGACGCCCATGGCGCCGCTGCCGATCCGGTCCAGGAAGCGGTAGCGCTCGGCGATCAGCTTGCCGTCGGTCACCGGACCACCTCGCTGGGGCGCTGCGCGACCGCGGCATGGGCAGCAGGTCTCACGCTCGGGCTCCTCGTCGTGCGGATCGGTGCGCGGACAGCCTACCCCGGCGGTGACGACGGCTTTCGGACCGTCGCGCAGGTCACGCGAGCTACGTTCAGACCGGGAAGGGATACCCGAAAGCGCCGCCTGAGGCCACCTGTTCGGGTGAAGATCGCGCGATTTGGGTCCGAACGGCCCAGCGGGCGGGGACCGGGCTACCGAGCCGGCGCGAAGAAGTCGAAACCACCGATGGGTTCGAGGATCTCGCCGAGGTCGACCCCGACGTCGAGGCCGGGCGAGGTGGTGGTGGGCGGCGCGGTGGTGCCGGAGGAGGGCGGCGGCGCGACGTCCGTCGACGGGGGCGCCACGGGCGTGCTGCTGGTCGGCGGCGGCGTCTCGCTGCTCGGGGGCGGCGTGCTGGTGGTCGGCGGCGCGGCGGGCGGCTCCTCGACCGGCGGCGGTGCCTGCTCGGTCGTGGTGGTCGGCGCGGGCCGCGGCTGCTGGGTGACGCGCGGGCGGGGCTGCTGGGTGTTCGGCGCGGCGGTCGACGCGGTGGTCGCGTCGGTGGTCTCGGCCACCTTCGGCGCGGCCTGCTGCGGCTTGGCGGCGGCCAGGTCCATCCCCACGGTGTTGGTGCTGCGCGCGGCCTGGCGGGCGTCGTACCTGACCTCGGCGAGCGGGCGCTCGTCGGGCGACGACAGCAGGTTGGACGCGGTGAACGCGACCGTGCCCGCGAGGACCACGCCGCCGCTCGCCAGGGCGACCAGCTTCGGCACGGAGAACCCGCCGCCGCGCTCCTCCTCGCCCGCCCGGCCCTCCCGGCGCAGCAGCTCGGTGATGTGCAGCTCGCGGCCGGACAGGTCGGTGGGCCGGAACCGCACGGTCTCCTCGTCGGTGATGCGCGGGATCGGCTGCGTCTCCGCTTCGCGCCGGGCGATCAGCTCCGCGACGGACAGCTGGGCCGTCGAGCTGTCCCACCGACGGCGTTTGTCGTCGTTCGACACCGGAGGTCACCTTTCCCGGAAGTGCTGATGCGCTACCGACCGGGAACATGGATACCGAATCGTGACCGAATCCGTAACCCCTTCGGTGGAACTTTCCTCGTCAACAACCAGATTTGTCTACGATCCGTGACGGAGCCCGTCGTGGTTGTCACGCTGCGTCAACCACGTTGGGCGGAGACGACCTCGGTGTCCACGATGCGCGGCGGGCTCGTGTCGGTCAGCGAGAACCGCTGCTCGACCCGCAACCACCGGCCCGAGCGCTCCTGCATCGACACCACCGCGAGCACCGTGCCGTCCGGCCGCAGCGCCGTCGACTCGGTGGTGATGGCCTGCACGCCGCTCCACGAGGCCGCGAAGTCCCGCGTGCTCGGGCCGACCAGCTCCGGGGTGAGCAGCCGGGCCGCGTCGGCGGGCTTGGCGGGCAGCAGCTCGTAGAACTGCCGCACCACGTCCACCTGCGGCTTGGACCGGGAGGCCGCCTCCTGCGGCGGCACCACCGGCCGGTCCGGCTCCATCGGCAGCTCCAGCGGCACCTCGTCCGCCGCCGGCGGCTGCGCCCGCACCGGCGGGCCGCCCAGTTCGGCGGCCAGCACGTCCGGCCGCAACGCCGAGGAGCCGGCGATGGCGGCGGGCGGCGCGACCGCGGGCGGTTCGGGACCGGCGTCCCGGTGGCTCGCCAGCAGCGCGGCCGTGGTGGTGAACGCGAGGAACACCGCCGCGCCGGTGGCCAGGCCCGCGACCTTGGCGGTGCGGTTGGTCGGCGGTGGCGGTGCCAGGTGGGCGGGCTCGGTGGCGGGCGCGCCCGCCCGACCGCGGGCCGGTGCCCGCAGCGGTGGGCGCTGCTTGCGGATCAGCTCGGCAACGGAGACCGAACCGGCCCGGTTGTGCCTGCGACCGCTCGTCGTAGGGCGCTGCACTGGCGACTCCCTCGTACCCGTGTCGTCGCCAGCACTCGTACCGCGTGCCACCTGCGCGAAGCCAGCCGAACCCGTGGGTTCACCCTTTCGTGGCGGCCAGCGGTCGCGGGGTATCCCTCGTTCAGGCGATCAAGCCCGGAGGTGTGCGTTCGCTAACGACCGTTAGGCGCTGTCCACCAGCCGCTCGGCTTCGATCAACGGCTCACCCGAGGTCGCGAACACGAGCTGCCGCTTCTCCGTGGTCGTCGTGCCGTCTTTCCTGGTCACGTGCAGCGTGCTCACCGTGACGCCGCGGGTGGCGTCCACGGTGATCTCGCTGACCCGCACCGCCGCGACGTCGCCGATCCGGTGCTCGAGCTGCGCCTCGGCGTCCGGCCGGAACGCGGCGGACACCAGCGCGATCGCGGCGTCCACGTTCGCCGCGGCCTGCTCGAAGAACCGCTGCGTGCGCAGCACGAGGGCCGCGCCGTCCACCACGGCGGGCGCGTCGCCCGCCACGGTGGTCACGGTCGGCTGGGGCGCCGCGCCGGGCCGCTGGCCGACGCCGGGCACGCCGTCCGGCACGGGCTCGCCCGGCGCGGTGTCGGGCACGACGGGCACGACGGCCGCCGGCTGCCGGGCCTCACCGGGCGACCAGGCGGCGTCCGCGCGGTCCACCCGCGGCACGTCCAGGCGGGCGGCGGTGGTCGGCGGCGTGGTGGTGGCCGCGGCGAACCCGCTGAGCAGCGGGCTCGCCGTGAGCTGGGCGGGCATCCCGATCCGCTGCTCGGGCGGGTGCACGCCGACCAGCTCGGCCGCCGCGTACGCCAGCCCGACCAGGACGGCGGCCGACGACAGGACGGCGAACCACGCGGCCCGCTTCCACGTCCGGGGCGGGGTGACGGACGCGGGCACCAGGCCGATGTTGAACTTGTGCAGGCCGACGACGTCGCTGTCGCACAGCGGGTCGCGGGTGCGCTGGAGCGGCAGCACGGGTTCGGGCGCGTCGCCCGCGGGCAGCCAGAGGACCGCCCGCTCGTCCGCCAGCCGGTGCCTGCCCGCTCGTGCCGGTTGCCCGAAGTCCATGGCTGTTGTGATCCCTCCCACCCCCGGCCCGCACGTGACTCGGGCCGAGATTCACCTGTTCAGGGCAGGGAACGAGGGGTGGGGCAGCCGGACCCTGCGCACGGCACAGGGTAGGTGCCGGGTCCCGGACCGGCCGGCCGGAGCAGCCCGGGGACACCCGACCCGGTGAAACTCAGCCGCCGCTGTTCAGCTTCCGCCGGCTGCTCTGCAACGAGTTCGTGGCGGCGAAGCCCGCGCCACCCGCGATCAGGGCGCCGATGATGTCGGACGCGACGCCCCCGCCCGTGGTCATCAGCAGGCCGACCAGCGCGATGACCGTGGTCACGCCGGCCACGGTCCACCGGCTGCGCACGTACTGCGCGACCGGTGCGCCCGCGGCGCGCTTGGCCTTGGCCGCCGAGCCGAGCATGGCGAGGTAGCCGTCGTGTGCGAGCGTGGCGAGCACGCCGAGGATTGCGATGAGGCCCGTGATGAGGCCGATGACTCCGCCCATGCGTCCAGTGTGCCCGCCGTTATTCCGCTTGGACCATCGGTGATCGCCCTGATATGCCCCTGGTGTGGAGTTGTACTGGCATGACGCCTGCCTGGAGCACGACACCGGGACCGGGCTGTGGGAGCTGCCGGGCCGGTGGGACTGGTTGGACGAACCCGAGCCGCACCCGGAGAACGCGGCCCGCCTGCGCACGTTCCGGCACGCGCTGGAGCACGGCCCGGTCGCGCCGCACCTCGCGTGGCGGGACGGCCGGTTCGCCACCGACGAGGAGCTGGGCCGCGTGCACGCGGCGGAGTACCTGGCGGCCCTGCGCGCGGCGTGCGCGACCGGCGAGCGGGTGGCGCTGGAGACCAACACGGTCGTCGGCCCCGGCTCGTGGGACGCGATCCGCGCCGCGGCCGGCACGGCGCTCGCCGCGTACGAGGCGGTCGAGTCCGGCCGCACGCGCCTGGCGTACGCCCTGGTCCGCCCGCCCGGCCACCACGCGCAACGCACGCGGCCCGACGGGTACTGCCTGGTCAACAACGCCGCCCTGGTCGCCGAGACGGCCCGCCGCGCCGGTCACCGGGTCGCCGTCCTCGACTGGGACGTCCACCACGGCAACGGCACGCAGGACGTCTTCGCGCACACCGACGAAGTGCTCACCGTGTCCGTGCACATGCGGCACGGCCCGTGGGGCGTGAACCACCCGCAGACCGGCGGCCCCGAGGAGAACGACCGGGGCAACCTGAACGTCGAGCTGTCGCTCGGCGCGGGCGACACCGCCTACCGGCGTGCCCTGGCCGAGGTCGCGCTGCCCGCGATCCGGGCGCACGGCGCGGACTTCCTGGTGTGCGCCTCCGGTTTCGACGGCTCGGCGTTCGACCCGAACGGCAGGCACAACCTGACCGCCGCGGGGTACCGGGACATCGGCCGGGAGGTGGCGGCGCTGGCCCTCCCGACCGTCCTCACCCAGGAGGGCGGCTACCTGCGGGGGTACGCCGCCCTGTGCCTGCACGCGCTGGTCGAGGGCCTGGTCGGGACCGGCCCGCTGCTGGACGACCCCCTGGCCTACGTGCCCGACGACACCCAACTGGTGGACCGCGACCTGGCCCGCGCGACTAGCGGCCGAGCGGGCCGCGACCCAGCTTGAGCAGGATCATGGCCAGGTCCCGGCCCTCGGGGCCGAGTTCCCGGTAGCGGTTGAGCACGTCGATCTCCCGGTTGTGCACGATCTTGGTGCCGCCCGCGGCCATGCGGGCGGCGCCGATCGTGCGGGAGACGTCGACCCGCCGCTTGACGATCCGCAGCAGCTCGGCGTCCAGGAAGTCGATCTCCTGGCGCAGGGCGTCGATGTCGGGCGCGGGCTCGGTGTCGCCGGCCTGCGGGGTTGCGGTTCCGGTGCTGTTCATCGAGGTGACCTCTCGACTCGGGTGGAATCCCGGCTCCCGGAAGCGACGAAGCCCCGGAATCCGAGGACTCCGGGGCTTCGTGGGTGCTTTGTCAGCGCTGGCGTTCCACGGGAGCCGGAGTCCGGGTCCCGTAGAAAAACTCGAAGTGAGCCACGCGCACGCCGTCATCATGCCACAGCCCGGCGTTGTCGGTGTCACCCGGTAACGTGAACCCACGATGAGCGCCTTGTTCGACTTGCCGCCAAGTCCCCCCGCGTCGCGGTCCACCGAGCTGCTGGACGACCTCAACCCGGCCCAGCGCCGGGCGGTCGAGCACGCCGGCTCCCCGTTGCTGGTCGTCGCGGGCGCGGGCTCCGGCAAGACCCGCGTGCTCACCCGCCGGATCGCGTACCTGCTCGCGCACCGGGGCGTGCACCCGGGCGAGGTCATGGCGATCACCTTCACCAACAAGGCCGCGGCCGAGATGAAGGAGCGCGTCGCCGACCTGGTGGGCTCGCGCGCCCGCGCGATGTGGGTGTCGACGTTCCACTCCATGTGCGTCCGGGTGATGCGGCGTGACGCGAAGACTCTCGGCCTGTCGTCGAACTTCTCCATCTACGACTCGGACGACACGCGCCGCCTCATCACGCTGGTCGCGCGCGACCTCGACCTGGACCCGAAGCGGTACCCGGCCCGCACGCTGGCCATCCACATCTCGAACCTGAAGAACGAGCTGGTGGACGTCGAGACCGCCAAGGAGCGGGCGGGCAACGACCTGGAGCGCCGGGTCGCCGAGGTGTACGAGAGCTACCAGCGGCGGCTGGTCGAGTCGAACTCGCTGGACTTCGACGACCTGATCATGCGGACCGTCGAGCTGCTCCAGCGGCACCCGGACGTGGCCGAGCACTACCGCCGCCGGTTCCGGCACGTGCTGGTGGACGAGTACCAGGACACCAACCACGCGCAGTACACGCTGGTCCGCGAGCTGGTCGGCACCGGCGCGGACGGCGTGCCGCCCGCCGAGCTGTGCGTGGTGGGCGACGCCGACCAGTCGATCTACGCGTTCCGCGGCGCGACCATCCGCAACATCGTGGAGTTCGAGCGCGACTACCCGCAGGCCACGACGATCCTGCTGGAGCAGAACTACCGCTCCACGCAGAACATCCTGGCCGCCGCCAACGCGGTCATCTCGCGCAACCCGGACCGCCGGGACAAGCGCCTGTGGAGCGACCTGGGCGACGGGGAGAAGATCGTCGGCTACGTCGCGGACAACGAGCACGACGAGGCGGCGTTCGTCGCGGGCGAGATCGACCGGCTGGTGGACGGCGGCGAGGCGAACAACGGCGAGATCGCCGTGTTCTACCGGACCAACAACCAGTCCCGCGTGTTCGAGGAGATCTTCATCCGGCTGGGCCTGCCGTACCGGGTCGTCGGCGGTGTCCGGTTCTACGAGCGGCGCGAGGTGCGGGACGCGCTGGCGTACCTGCGCGCGCTCGCCAACCCCGACGACACGGTGTCGCTGCGCCGCATCCTGAACGTGCCCAAGCGGGGCATCGGCGACCGCGCCGAGGCGTGCGTGTCGACCTACGCGGAGCGCGAGCGGATCAGCTTCGCGCAGGCGTTGCGCGCGGCGGTCGAGGGCCGGGTGCCGCTGCTCAACCCCCGGTCGCAGCGGGCGATCGCGGGTTTCGTGGCGTTGCTGGACGAGCTGGGCGAGCTGGTGGCGCGTGGTGACGACGTGGCCGACGTGCTGGAGGCCGTGCTGGACCGCACCGCGTACCGGGCGGAGCTGGAGGCTAGCGACGACCCCCAGGACCACACCCGCGTGGAGAACCTGAACGAACTGGTCACGGTGGCCCGCGAGTTCACCGACCTGGGTTCGGCGACGCAGGTGCCCGCCGAGGACGAGGGCCTGCCCGCGGAGGGCTCGCTGGCCGCGTTCCTGGAGCGCGTGTCGCTGGTCGCGGACGCCGACCAGGTGCCGGACGCGGAGTCCGACGGCGTGGTCACCCTGATGACGCTGCACACCGCGAAGGGCCTGGAGTACCCGGTGGTGTTCTGCACCGGCTGGGAGGACGGCGTCTTCCCGCACATGCGCGCGCTGGGCGACCCGACCGAGCTGGCCGAGGAGCGGCGGCTCGCGTACGTGGGCATCACGCGGGCGCGGCAGCGGCTGTACCTGTCGCGCGCGCTGGTGCGCTCGGCGTGGGGCCAGCCGTCGGCCAACCCGGCGTCCCGGTTCCTGGACGAGATCCCGGCCGACCTGGTCGAGTGGCGGCGGGTGGAGCCGAAGCGCTCCGCGCCGGCCGCGGCGACCACGTGGGGCCGCCGCTCGGACGGCCCGTCGCGGCCCGCGCCGACCAACGCGGCGTGGAAGGACACGCCCGCGCTGAAGCTGGACGTCGGCGACCGCGTGAGCCACGACAAGTACGGGCTGGGCAGCGTCATCGCGGTGGACGGCACGGGCCCGCGCGCGACCGCCACGATCGACTTCGGCAGCGCGGGCAAGGTGCGGCTGATGCTCATCGGCGGCGTGCCGCTGGTGAAGCTCTGACCCTCCCGGAGATACCGGAAGTCACGCGCAACCCGATTCGCACCCGCGCGTCTTAAGGGGTGTCCCAAGCGGATGACCGGGGCGTTCGGGGCGTTCCGGTCAGGGGGAGCCGCTTGCGGGTGAGGTGCGCGGGAGCCGTTTTCGGGGGCGGCGACCGCACCGGGGGGAGACCCGGCGGAGGCGGCCACCTCCGGAGGTGTGCTCCCCGAGGGGTTGCTCCAGGGGTGGGCAGTACCGGGAAGGGCCCGGGTCGCGTGCGGCGACCCGGGCCCTTCCTCCTCTTGTACCGCGTTCAGACGCTGATGCCCCTGGCGTTCAGCCAGCTCAGCGGGTTGATCTTGGTCTTGGCGCTCGGCTCCCAGACCTCGAAGTGCAGGTGCGGGCCGGTGGAGAAGCCGCGGTTGCCCATCCGGGCGATCTGCTCGCCGGCCTGGACCTGCTGGCCCTGGCGCACCGAGTAGGTGTCGACGTGGCCGTAGACGGTGATCGTGCCGTCCTCGTGCTGGACGCGGACCCACAGGCCGAAACCGCTGGCCTGACCCGCCTCGATCACG
The DNA here is from genome assembly GCF_019375475.1 of Saccharothrix obliqua. Taxonomy (GTDB): domain Bacteria; phylum Actinomycetota; class Actinomycetes; order Mycobacteriales; family Pseudonocardiaceae; genus Actinosynnema; species Actinosynnema obliqua. Next base: position 531,095 of record NZ_JAHXGQ010000001.1, read on the forward strand.
ACGCCGTCGGCGGCGGCCAGGATCGGCGTGCCGATCGGGCCCGCGATGTCGATGCCGTAGTGCATCTCGCCCCACCGGCCGCCGAAGCCGGAGGTGTACGTGCCGTTCGCGGGCCGGGAGAACTTGGGGCGCTTGGCCTCGGCCTCGGCCGCCTCGCGGTCCTCGGTGATCCGGGCGCTCTTGGCGAGCTTCTGCGCCTCGCCCGCCGTGTCGACGGTCTTCGCGACCGGCAGGACCTGCGGTGCGGCGGGGCCGGTGCCGCCGACGCCGAACGCGGCGGCGCCGTCGGAGGCGTTGGCGAGCGGGGTGATCTCGTCGGCCGCCGGTGCGTCGGAGCCGGAACCCAGGGCGTGCAGCGTCTGCCCGGCGCCCGCGGCGGCGAACGCGCCGACCGCGACGGCGGCGACCACGATCCGGCCGCGCAACGCCGAGGGGGGCGGCGGGAGCCGGTGGGCGCCGGTGTCGCGCGAGGCGGCCGGAACGGCGCGTTCGGTCGCCTCGTCGAGCACTGCGGAACTGCTATGGCCGCCGGGGGAGCGGTGTCGGGACAAAACCTGGCCTTCCGTCTTCGGGGAGTCCGGTCGACACCGGGCGGGGGATCCCGGTTTGAGCCGGTCGGGGTACCGACTCGCTCTCCTGCTCGTGACCAGACCGTGACAACGGACCGGGGGACAGTAACGGGGCGGAAGGCTCGTAGGCAATCCCCGGCCCGGATGTCTACCGATTAGCGGTCGGCGCGCGAGTGGGCGGTTCGGGTGGTGACCCTGCGTCACGCCCGGCTCACGAAACCCCTCACTTACAGGCACGATGTGGCCGACCATCGGGTCGACCATTCGAGTGATGACGGCCACGACCACGTGCGCAGGGCGGAAGACGTTCGACACCGAATGGTGACCTGAATCACGTATCCGGTGCTCCACCGGGGCCAGTGACCCTGGGCCGACCGGAGGCGGCGCGCACCGCAAATCCCGCGACCGCGCCTTCGCAGCGCCCCCGACAGCACTGCGAAGGCCGGCCGGTGGTCCCCGTTGCCGTGCACCGCGCGACCTGGGTGCCCGGCACGCCACCCGCCAAAACCGGACCACGCCGACAGTCGCCCGATCGGGGGGAGTTCGACGTGGTGCCCCCGGGCCCCGCGCGAACGCGGCGCGTCACCGGCACGCCCACCCCGACGTCACGTCCCCCAGCACGTGACTGGGCGGCCGGCACCTCCCCCGTACACCATCAACCGCCACGGGCCCCGGACATTCCCGACCGGGCGGCGCAGCTTTGCTAGCGTCGGTCCCGATGATCCGAACCGCTGACCCGGCGACCCCGGCGCTCGGGCTCGCCGCGGCGGGCGCGGCGTGCGCCGTGGCCGGCCCCCTGGTCTCCGTGGTCGACGGCAGCGCGCCACCCGCGTTCACCGCGTGGCCGCTGCTCGCCGTCCTGGCCCTGCTCCCGGTGGCCGTGTCCGCCTTCTTCCTGCTGCGCGGGCGGAGCACGACGGCCGCCGCCGCGCTGGTGCCCGCCGGGGTGTTCGCGGTCGGCCGGTTCCTGATCGACCTCCAGATCCTCCGCGACCCGGTGCTCGCCACCCGGCCCGAGCTGCTGCGCCCGGACAGCCTGTCCGGGCCGGAGCCCGTGTTCGGCGCGTGGCTGCTGCTCGCGGGCCACGTCCTGACCTGCGCGGCGGGCGTGGTCGCGCTGACCCGCGTCGACCGGGAGGGCGGCCGGGCCGAGCGGTTCGGCCTGCCCGCCGCGGCGGGCGTGGTGGCGGCGGTCGGCCTGTTCATGGCCCCCTACCGGTCGTCCGACGCGTTCATCCCGGCCGGCGGTCCGCTGGACGCGCCGCCGCTGCCGTTCGCGGGCGGGCTGCTGGTGCTGCTCGCCGCGCCGGTCACCGCCGTCCTCGCGGCCAGCTCCGGCGACCCCGACACGCGCCGCGGCGGCCTGCTCGGCACCGCCGCCGCCCTGGTGGCCCTCGGCGCGCCCGGCCTGGCGACCGCCTCCGCCCTGGACCGGGTGGACGTGGCGCCCGGCCCGTTCCTCGTGCTCGCCGCCGCCGTCGCGCTCGTGTGGTCGACCACCGACAAGAAGGAGCGCGACCTGGCGCTGCCCGGCCGCGGGCGGCTGCACGTGATCGCCGCCGCGCTGGGCGTCGCGACCGGTGCGAGCGCGGCCCTCGGCGCGCTGCTGGACCACCTGGCCGTGCCGGAGGGCGTCACCCAGCCCACCGACTACGCGGCACGCCTGCTGTGGCCGGCGGCGGTGGCCGTGGCGCTGCTCGGGCTGCTGCCGCGGGCGCGGCCCGCGTTCGCCGTAGCCACCGCGACCGTGCCGCTGGCCGCCGGGCTCGCCCTGGACGCCGCGTTCAACGCCACCCGGGTCCCGTTCGTCGAACCGGCCGCGGGCGTGTGGTGGACGGCGCTCGCGGTGGTGCTCGCCGCCGCCGCCGCGATCACCGCCGCCCTGGCGGGCGCGGTCGAGCGGGACGAGGAGGGCGCGTCCCGGGTGCCGCCGCCGCTGCCGCTGGTCGCCGCGTGCCTGACGGCGGCGCTGCTCGCGGTGGGCGCGTTCGCCCTGCCCGTGCTCCGCGCGCCGGACTACGCGCCGATCACGGCGTTCGGCCTGCGGGTCGGCTCGTGGGGCCTGCTGATCGCGCTGCTGGCCGTGCTCGCCGCGGCCGGGCTGGCGCTGGTGTCGCGGCCGGGCCCCGGCGCGGCGCTGCTGCTCGGCGCGGCGTGCGTGACCGCGACCAGGGCGCTGGAGTACCCGTTCAGCGAGTCCCGCGCCGCCGCCACGACGCCCGGACCCGGGCTGTGGCTGGCGCTCGCGACCACCGCGGCGCTGCTCGTCGGTGCCACCGCCGAAGCCGCCCGCGCCCGCCGCGCGGTGCGCGGGTGATCGACCTCACCGCCTTTATGACCGACCTCACGGGTATGGGGTGCGGTGTGGTCCGCGCAGGTCGATAGTGTTCTGCGCAGCCGCGTCGCAGCCGGTCCCCCCACGGCTATGCCGGCGTTCCAGGTGATGCCTGGTACGTGGACGCACCAGGCCATGGCCTGGAGCGCCGGACAATCGAGGACCGCACCAGGGCGCGGTGTCCGACACCGACGTCGCAGGAGACCCGAGTGGACCTGTACGAGTACCAGGCGAAGGACCTCTTCGCCGCCCACGATGTCCCGGTGCTGCCGGGCGACGTGGCGAGCACGCCCGCCGAAGCCAAGGCCATCGCCGAGCGCTTCGGTCAGACCGTCGTAGTCAAGGCCCAGGTCAAGACGGGTGGCCGTGGCAAGGCGGGTGGCGTCAAGCTCGCCGAGTCCCCGGACGAGACCGAGGCCAAGGCCGAGGCGATCCTCGGGTTGGACATCAAGGGCCACGTCGTGCACCGCGTGCTGGTGACCCCCGCGTCCGACATCGCCGAGGAGTATTACTTCTCCTTCCTGCTCGACCGCGCCAACCGCACGTTCCTCGCGATGGCGTCCGTCGAGGGCGGTATGGACATCGAAGAGGTCGCCGCCACGAAGCCGGAAGCGCTGGCGAAGGTGCCCGTGGACGCCGTCAAGGGCGTCGACCGGGCCAAGGCCGACGAGATCGTCGCCGCCGCCAAGTTCCCCGCCGAGGTGGCCGACCAGGTCGCCGAGGTCGTCGTGAAGCTGTGGGAGACCTTCGTCCGCGAGGACGCGACCCTCGTCGAGGTCAACCCGCTCGTCCGCGACCCGGAGGGCCGGATCGTCGCCCTCGACGGCAAGGTCACGCTGGACGAGAACGCGTCCTTCCGCCACCCCGACCACGAGGCCCTGGTCGACAAGCAGGCCGAGGACCCGCTGGAGGCCAAGGCCAAGGCGAAGAACCTCAACTACGTCAAGCTCGACGGCCAGGTCGGCATCATCGGCAACGGCGCGGGCCTCGTCATGTCCACGCTGGACGTCGTCGCCTACGCGGGCGAGAAGCACAACGGCGTGAAGCCGGCCAACTTCCTGGACATCGGCGGCGGCGCGTCCGCCGAGGTGATGGCCAACGGGCTGGACATCATCCTGCACGACCCGGACGTCCGCAGCGTCTTCGTCAACGTCTTCGGCGGCATCACCGCCTGCGACGCGGTGGCGAACGGCATCGTCAAGGCCCTGGAGATCCTGGGCGACGAGGCCACCAAGCCGCTGGTCGTCCGCCTCGACGGCAACAACGTGGAGGAGGGGCGCCGCATCCTGGCGGACGCCAACCACCCGCTGGTGACCGTTGTCGACACGATGGACAACGCGGCCGACAAGGCCGCCGAACTCGCCGCTGCGGGGGTCTGACGATGGCTATCTTCATCAACAAGGACAGCAAGGTCATCGTCCAGGGCATGACCGGGGCCGAGGGCACCAAGCACACCAAGCGGATGCTGGCGTCCGGCACGACCATCGTCGGCGGCGTGAACCCGCGCAAGGCGGGCGAGAAGGTCGACTTCGACGGCAACGTGCTGCCGGTGTTCGGCACCGTGACCGAGGCCATGGAGGCCACCGGCGCGAACGTGACCGTGATCTTCGTCCCGCCGGCCTTCGCGAAGGCCGCCGTGGTCGAGGCCATCGACGCCGGCATCGAGCTGGCCGTCGTGATCACCGAGGGCATCCCGGTGCACGACACCGCCGCGTTCTGGGCGCACGCCGTGGCCACCGGCAACAAGACCCGGATCATCGGCCCGAACTGCCCCGGCCTGATCAGCCCCGGGCAGTCCAACGCGGGCATCATCCCGGCCAACATCTCCGGCGCCGGCAAGATCGGCCTGGTGTCCAAGTCGGGCACGCTGACCTACCAGATGATGTACGAGCTGCGGGACTTCGGGTTCTCCACCGCCATCGGCATCGGCGGCGACCCGATCATCGGCACCACGCACATCGACGCGCTGGCGGCCTTCGAGGCCGACCCGGACACCGCGGCGATCGTGATGATCGGCGAGATCGGCGGCGACGCCGAGGAGCGGGCCGCGGCCTACATCAAGGACAACGTCACCAAGCCGGTCGTCGGCTACGTGGCGGGCTTCACCGCGCCCGAGGGCAAGACCATGGGCCACGCGGGCGCGATCGTGTCCGGTTCCGCCGGCACCGCGCAGGCCAAGAAGGAAGCGCTGGAGGCGGCGGGCGTGAAGGTCGGCAAGACGCCGTCCGAGACCGCCGCGCTCATGCGGGAGATCATGCAGTCCATCGGCTGACGGCCACCCGTGTGCACAGGCCGTTCCCGGTGACGGGGATGGCCTGTGCGCCGTTTCGACGCGGGTCGATGCGCACATCCGGTGGAACCAAGAAGGTCCGGTGGTCGTCGGAGAGTGCGCATCGGCTAGCGTTCAGCCGTCGCTGCCGTTTCCGTAGGTGGAGGAGGAGACCTCGCCATGTCCGTGCCGTACGGCGCCCCTCAGCAGCAGCCGGGTCCGGCGCAGCAGCCGGCGGTGGGCGTCAACCTGACCCTCATCCTCCCGCTGGTCGCGGCAGGTCTGGGGCTCATCGCCTACCTCCTGGCCTTCGCCGACGACGTGCCGTCGTTCGGCACCGTCGAGTACCTGCTCGCCGCCGCCGCGCTCGCGGGCCTCACCGCGCTGCCCAAGGCGCCCAAGCTGCTGCCCGCCGCGGCGGTGCTGTCCGCGGTGCCCACGCTGCTGTTCCTCCAGGGGATCATCAAGAGCGAGGGCAGCGTCAAGGGCATGCACATCGTGCTGCTGATCATCGCGTTGCTGGAGACGGCGGCGATCGTGCTCAGCCTGCTGGTCGACACGGGCGTGGTGAAGTTCGAGCCGAAGCCCGCCAACCCGTACGGCCAGCCCGGCGGCTGGAACCCGCAGTCCGGCGCGTTCCCGCAGCCCGGCCAGCAGCAGCCCGGTCAGTACGGCCCGCCGTCCGGCCAGTTCGGCGCGCAGCAGCCGCCCCAGCAGCAGCCCGGTGGTGCGCCGCAGCCGACGTCGTACATGCCGCAGCCCGGCCAGTTCAACCAGCCCGGCCAGCAGCAGCCCGGTCAGCCGGGCACGCCGCCCGGCGGGTTCGGCGGCCAGCCGCAGGGCTGATCCGCGTCGTGGGAGGGGTGGTGCCGGTTCGCCGGCGCCACCCCTCCTCGCGTGCGCGGCGTGCCTCACCCGGTCGGCCCAGCAGTCCTGACACAGTGGGAAGATGCCGGTGCTGCAAACGTCTTCGCACGGCGCCGTGACGGATTCCGTGCGCCCGCCCGAGTTCTCCCGCGCGGAACGGGCCCGGGTGCTCGCCATGACGGCCGCCGGCTCCGTGGTGGTCAGCTACGCCGCCGTGGCGGCGCTCCTCGCCCTGGTCTCGTCCACCGCCGCGCACGCCCGGTTCTCCACCACCGGCGTGCTGACGGCGTCCGCGCCCGGCTGGCTGGTGGCCCACCACGTGCCGCTGCGGTTCGACGGCGGTCAGCTCGGCGTCCTGCCGCTGCTGCCGACCGTGCTGCTGATGCTGCTGGTGTCGCGGGCGGCGGCCGGCGCGGCGGACCGGCTGGGCCTGTTCGAACCGCTCCAGGCGCGTGGCGTGGTGCTCAGCATCGCCGGCGCGCACGCGGTGGTCGGCGGCGTGATCGCGTTCCTGATGGGCGACGGCGGCGTGGTGCGCGCGACGCCCGCCGTGGCGTTCTTCGGGTGCGCGGCGGTGTCCGCCGTGGCGGCGGTGGCCGGTGTGGCGCAGCGGTGCGGCCTGGTCGAGGTCGTGTTCGAGCGGATCGACCCGGTGGCGCGGCGTGGTTTGCGCGCGGGCGCGCTGGGCCTGTTCGCGTTGGCGGCGGCGGGCGCGCTGGTGCTGGCGTGCGGGCTGGCCGTGTCGTGGCCGGTGACCAGCTCCCTGTTCGACCAGGCGGGCGGCACCCTCGGCACCGGGCTCGGGATCTTCCTGATGTGCCTCGCCTACCTGCCGAACGCGGTGGTCGGCGCCCTGTCGTACGTCGCGGGCGCGGGTTTCTCCATCGGCGCGGTCGCGGTGAGCCCCACCGCGTTCACCGGCGGTCCGGTGCCCGCCGTGCCGCTGCTGGCCGCGCTGCCCGAGACGCAGAGCCCGCTGCTGCCGCTGGTCCTGGTGCTGCCGGGTGCGATCGGGGTGCTGGTCGGGTGGTCCCTGCGGGACGCCGCCGACACACCCCGTGCCCGCCTGCGTGCCGCGCTGGTGGCCGCCGTGACCGCCGCGGTGGGCGTGCTGGTGCTGGCCGCCGTCGCGGGCGGGAGCCTGGGTGGTGGCGTGTTCGACCCGGTGACCGTGCCGGCCGGGTTGCTGGCCGTGATCGTGTTCGGGTGGCTGGCGGTGCCCGGCGGCGTGGTGGCGTGGTTCGCCGGCCCGCGCCCGGCGCCGGTGCCCGTCGAGCCCGTCGCCGAGGAACCGGCGGACACCCCGGAGCCCGACCCGGACGTCGAGGAGGAGGAGTTCGAGGACGACGAGGACGACGAGGCGTACGAGGAAGAACTCGACGAGCTGGAGGAGGAGTTCGAAGAGGAGGAGGACGACTACGACCTCTCCGAAGACGACGAGGACCTGTCCGAGGACTTCCCGGACGACGAGCCCGACCTCTCCCTGTCCGACGAGCCGGACCCCTCTGCGTCGGACCCCTCTGCGTCGGATCTCTCCGCGTCCGGCGAACCGGCTCCCGACTCACCCGGCGACGCGTCCACCGGCACCGGCGATTCCACCCCGCGCGACGACGAGCAGGACCTGGCCGACAAGCGCGACCAGCCACCGCATAGGCTCTCCTGAGCTGCTGTGACATCCCCAGCAAGGAGAGCACGCTGAGCGCCGCGACCACACTCCAGCTACCGATCCCCGCGCGGGTCGTCGTCCTAGTCTCCGGTTCCGGCACCCTGGCCCAGGCCCTGCTGGACGCCGCCGCCGACCCCGACTACCCCGCGCGGGTGGTGGCCGTCGGCGCGGACCGGTCGGGGATCGAGGGCCTGGCCCGTGCCGAGCGGGCCGGCGTGCCCGTTTTCAGCGTCCGGCTGCGCGACCACGTCGACCGGTCCGCGTGGGACGCGGCGCTGGCCGACGCGGTGGCCGCGCACGAACCCGACCTCGTGGTGACCGCCGGTTTCATGAAGATCCTCGGCTCCGCCTTCCTGGCCCGCTTCAGCGGGCGGATGGTCAACACCCACCCCGCGCTGCTGCCCGCCTTCCCCGGCGCGCACGGGGTGCGGGACGCCGTGGACTACGGCGTCAAGGTCACCGGTGCCACCGTGCACCTGGTCGACGGCGGCGTGGACACCGGGCCGATCCTGGCCCAGGAGGCCGTGGTCGTCGAGGACGGCGACGACGTCGACCGCCTGCACGAGCGCATCAAGGTGGTGGAGCGGCGGCTGCTGGTGGACGTCGTCGCCCGCCTGGCCCGCGAGGGCTGCACCGTGAACGGACGAAAGGTGAGCATCCCGTGACCACTCCTGCCGAGAGGCGACCGGTTCGCCGGGCCCTGATCGGGGTTTCCGACAAGTCGGGGCTGCTGGAACTGGCCACCGGCCTGCACGCGGCCGGAGTCGAGGTCGTGTCCACCGGCGGCACCGCGAAGACGCTGGCCGACGCCGGCGTGCCGGTGACCCGGGTGGAGGACGTGACCGGGTTCCCGGAGGTGCTCGACGGGCGGGTCAAGACGCTGCACCCGCGCGTGCACGCGGGGCTGCTCGCGGACCCGCGCCGGCCCGAGCACGTGGCGAAGCTGCGGGAGCTGGAGATCGCGCCGTTCGACCTGCTGGTGGTGAACCTGTACCCGTTCGAGCGGACGGTCGCCTCCGGCGCCTCGCCCGAGGAGTGCGTGGAGCAGATCGACATCGGCGGCCCGGCGATGGTGCGTGCCGCCGCGAAGAACCACGCCGGCGTGGCCGTGGTGGTGGACCCGGCGCGGTACGGCTGGGTGCTGGAGCAGGTGGCCGCGGGCGGTTTCACGCTCGGCGACCGGCAGGCGCTCGCCGCGGCGGCGTACCGGCACACCGCGTCCTACGACGTGGCCGTGGCGTCCTGGATGGGCGGCGTGCTCAGCCCCGACGACGACGGTTCCGGTTTCCCCGGCTGGATCGGCGCGACGTGGCAGCGCGGGCAGGTGCTGCGGTACGGCGAGAACCCGCACCAGCAGGCCGCGCTGTACACGCGGGGCGACGGCGCCACCGGCCTCGCGACCGCGCGGAAGCTGCACGGCAAGGAGATGTCGTACAACAACTACGTCGACGCCGACGCCGCGTGGCGCGCGGCGTGGGACCACGAGCTGCCGTGCGTCGCGATCATCAAGCACGCCAACCCGTGCGGCATCGCGGTGTCCTCTGTGGACGGTCCGGGTGCGATCGCGGACGCGCACCGCAAGGCGCACGCGTGCGACCCGGTGTCCGCGTTCGGTGGTGTGATCGCGGCCAACCGCGAGGTGACCGTCGAGCTGGCCGAGCAGGTCGCCGAGATCTTCACCGAGGTGATCATCGCGCCGTCGTACGCCGATGGCGCGGTGGACGTGTTGGCGCGCAAGAAGAACGTCCGCATCCTGGTGGCCGACGAGCCGGTCCGGGGAGGTGTCGAGACGCGGGCCGTGTCCGGTGGGCTGCTGGTGCAGACCGTCGACACCGTTGAAGCCGAGGGCGACGACCCGGCGAACTGGACGCTGGCGTGCGGCGAGCCGCTGGACGCGGAGGGCTTGGCGGACCTGGCGTTCGTGTGGCGGGCGTGTCGGGCGGTGAAGTCGAACGCGATCCTGCTGGCGTCCGGCGGTGCGACCGTCGGTGCGGGCATGGGTCAGGTGAACCGGGTCGACGCGGCGCGGCTGGCCGTGGCGCGGGCCGGTGACCGGGCACGCGGGTCGGTGGCGGCGTCCGACGCGTTCTTCCCGTTCCCGGACGGGTTGGAGGTGCTGCTGGAGGCCGGTGTGCGTGCCGTCGTCCAGCCCGGCGGCTCGGTGCGGGACGCGGAGGTCATCGCGGCGGCCGAGGCGGCGGGCGCGACCGTGTACCTGACCGGCACCCGGCACTTCGCGCACTGAGCGCGTTCCGCGGTGGGGCTGCGCGGGCAGCCCCACCGCGGCCCGATCACCGCCCGGTCAGCTCCTCGGCGGTCTTGCGTGCCACGTCCTCCGCGTCCGCGACCGGGAACTCCGAGTCGCTGAAGAACCCCTTGTCCCGCCCCAGGTAGCGGATGTTGTAGACCACGGTGCCCTTGCGCACCAACAGGTTCACCTCGGTGAGGTCGCCCTTGGCCGAGGGTGCGATGAACAACGCCTCGTCGCCGAGCCCCTGGACGGGCTTCGCCTGCTGCCCGGACGCGTAGCTGGTGAACCCGCTGTAGTTGCTCTTGGCCTGCTCCAGGTTCCGGTCCGGTTTGTCGGAGAACTTGGAGTAGTCGTAGACCAGGAACCCGAGGGTGCGCGGGTTGCGACCGTCCTTGCCCTTGGTCTGCTCCCACGCGCAGTGGGTTTGCTTGAGGCCCTTCTCACCGTCGTGCGGCGCCTGGACCAGGCGGAAGCTGCTCACGTGGGCCTGGGACAGCAGTTCCGCGCTCAGTTGGCACTGCGCGATCGGCTGCTCACCCGGCCCGCCGCCCGGTTCGCGGCTGTAGTCGAGGTAGAGCTTGCCGAACACACCGGCGGCGATCAGCACGACGGCCCCCACCGCCAAGCCGACGACCAGCCCGGTGCGCTTCTTCCTGGGCGGAGGCGTCCCGTACCCAGCCGCCGGCCCATACCCGGTCGCCGGCCCATGTCCGGCCGCCGGCCCGTACCCACTTGCCTGCCCGTATCCAGTTGCCGGTCCGTGTCCGGTTGCCTGCCCATGTCCCGGTGGCGGCCCGTATCCGGCTGTCGGTCCATGTCCAGCTACGGGCTCGTGTCCTGGTGGTGGCCCGTACCCGGCTGCCGGTCCGTGTCCGGTTGCCTGCCCATGTCCCGGTGGCGGCCCATACCCGGCTGCCTGCCCGTATCCGGCTGTCGGTCCATGTCCAGCTACGGGCTCGTGTCCCGGTGGCGGCCCGTGCTCACCTGTCGGCCCGTGTCCGGGCGGTGGCCCGTATCCGGTCTGTGGTTGCTCGTACCCGGTCTGCTGGGGTCCGTATCCGGCTTGCTGAGGCGGGTACCCGGTCGGCTGGGGCGGGTACCCGGGCTGGTGAGGCGGTTGCCCAGGTTGTTGGGACGGGTGCTGAGGACCGTTCACGTTCCCCCCTGAGGTGCGGAAAGCTGCGCCGAGCAGTCTGCCGGCGATCCCACCCACAAGTGGTACCTCTCGCCATTGACACCAGGACCACCGAAGACGATAAGATCGACCCCGTCGTTCGAACGTGTGTTCGACAAAAATCAGGTCGCCGGCTTCCCACGGCGGTCCGCGCACAGGGGTGCGCGCGGATTCGTGGGAGGAGGGTTGGTGTCCAGGTCGGCAACGGCGTCGTTGGCCGCGCTCGGGGTAGGCGCGATCGACGAGTCGACCACGGCACCGGCTCGGGTCCTGCCGGTTCGCGGGGAACTGGCGGACGTCCTCCCGTGGGGCGGCCTGCGGCGGGGCAGCACGGTGTCGGTGCGCGGGTCGACATCGTTGCTGCTCACGCTGATGGCCGAGGCGACAGCGGAAGGGTGCTGGGCGGCCGTGGCCGGCCTGCCGCGGTGCGGTGCGCTCGCGGCGGCCGAGTTGGGGGTGGCCGTCCACCGCCTCGCCCTGGTGCCCAGCCCGGGGCGGGACCGGGCCGAGGTGGAACGCACCGTGGCCGCCCTGCTGGACGGCTTCGACCTGGTGTCGGTGGCCACCCCGGTGTCCCCGGCGACGGCCCGCAAACTCTCCGCCCGAGCCCGCAACCGCAAGGCGGTCCTGCTGCCGTTCGGCGCGGCGTGGCCAGGTGCGGACGTGGAGCTGAACGCCACCTTCGGCCCGTGGGAGGGCCTGGGCAAGGGCCACGGCACCCTGACCACGCGCCCGGCGACCGTCCACGCGACAGGCCGAGGAGCCGCCTCCCGAGCCAGGACGACAAACCTGTCCCTACCAGGCACTCCCCGCCCCGCGGTCCGGCCGGTGCTACGAGCGGTAGCCGGATGACCCCCACCCTCCCCGGCGGCTCGGCCCCACACCCGGCCCACGCCCTTCCCGGTCCCCGGTCCCTTCTCCGGCCCAGTCGCACCCTTCCCCTCCGGCCCTGGTTCACACCTCGGTCCCGCCTTACGCTCCGACACCGGTCGCCCCAGCTCAAGCCTCATCCACGGCTGCCCTGGTCCGAGTCGGCACACCGACCTCCCTCCGCCACACCCCACCGCACGCCGCCCGACCGCAGCCATCCGCCGCGAACAACAGGAGGTGAGCCGATGTCCTGGTTCCCGCACACCAAGCTCCGCGCCCCCCACTCCGCCGCGCGCTCCGCCGCGCCCCTCGCCACACGCTCCGCCGTGCACCTCGACGCACGCTCCGCCTCGCACTCCGCTGCGCATCGCGCCCCGTGTGCCGCTCCGCGCTCCGGTCCGCACCCCACCTCGCACCCCACCCCGCACTCCACCCCGCACTCCGACCCGGGTGCCGATCCGCACCCTGTTCCGCACTCCAGCGCACATCCCGCCCAACACCCGGCTCCGCCCCCAGGTCCGCCCCCGGGCCCGCGTGCCCCGTCCGACCCGGACTCCGCCCCACACCCAGTCCCACACTTCGGACCACACCTGGCCCCATGGCGTCCGGGTGGCCTGACACGGGGGACGTGGTGACCGACCCGTACACGCTCGCCGTCTGGTGCCCGGACTGGCCGGTGGTGGCCGCCGCGGCCGAGGCGGCACTGCTGCCGCACCTCCCCGCCGCCGTCGTGCGGGGCAACGAGGTGGTGGCCTGCTCCGCCGTCGCCCGCGCCGAGGGCGTCCGCCGCGGACAGCGGAAGCGGGCCGCGCAGGGGGTTTGTCCCGAGCTGGTGGTGTTCGAGCACGACGACGTGCGTGACGCGCGGCTGTTCGAGCCGGTCGCCGCGGCCGTGGAGGAGTTGGCGCCGGGCATCGAGGTGGTGCGACCCGGGTTGGTGACGGTGGCGGCCAAGGGGCCGGCCGGGTACTACGGCTCGGCGGAGGCCGCGGCGGAGCGGGTGGTCGACCACGTGGCGGACCGGGCCGGGGTCGAGGCGCAGGTGGGGTTCGCGGACGGGCTGTTCGCCGCGACCATCGCGGCGCGGCGCGGCGCGGTGGTGCCGCCCGGCCGGACCCGCGAGTTCCTGGCGCCGCTGGACATCCGCGAACTCGACCCGCCCGATGAGCGCCGCGCCGACCGCACGGAGCTGGTCGACCTGCTGCGCCGGCTCGGGCTGCGGACGCTCGGCGCGTTCGCGGCCATCCCGGAACGGGACGTCGCCGGCCGCTTCGGCAAACCCGCGGTCCTCGCGCACCGGCTCGCCTCGGGCGTCGTGACCCGACCCAGGGCACGCCGCCGCCCGCCGCCGGAGCTGTCCGTCGCCGAACACCTCGACCCGCCGGTGGACCGGGTCGACGCCGCCGCGTTCGCCGCGAAGGCACTCGCCGAACGACTGCACCGCGGCCTCGCCGACCGGGGCCTGGCGTGCACGCGCCTGGGCATCCGGGCCACCACCGAGCACGGCGGGCAACTGCGCCGGGTCTGGCGGTGCGCGGACCCGTTGACACCGCAGGGCATCGCGGACCGGGTGCGCTGGCAGCTCGACGGCTGGCTCACCCGCGAACGCCTCACCGCGGGCGTCGAGCTGCTGGAACTGGACCCGGAGGAGGTCGTCGACGCCGACGCCCTCCAGCTCGGCCTGTGGCCGGGCGCGGGCCAGGACCAGGGTGAGGCCGCGGAACGCGCGGCCCGCGCGATGGTCCACGTTCAGGGCCTGCTCGGACCGGACGCGGTGGTCACCCCCGTGCCGCAGGGCGGGCGTGGTCCGGTGGAGCGGATCCGGCTGGTGCCGTGGGGCGACGACCGCACGCCCGCGACCGACCCCGACCAGCCGTGGCCGGGCCGGCTGCCCGCACCATCACCCGCCACGGTCTTCGCGCCACCCGAACCGGTGGTGCTGCTGGACGAGACGGGCGGCGACGTGGTGGTCACGGGCTACGCCGAACTGGTGGCCCGACCGCACCGCATCGTGCACGGCGGACAGACGAGGAAGGTCGTGGCGTGGGCCGGGCCGTGGCCCGTGGACGAACGCTGGTGGGACGGTGAACACGCGCTGCGCGCCGCCCGCCTCCAAGTGCTCGGCACGACCCCGGACGGCGCGGAACTGGGTTACCTGCTGATCCGCGCGAACGGTGAGTGGGCGGTGGAAGGGGTGTACGACTGATGTCCGGTGACTTCTCCGAAGACCAGGGCTCGCGGACCGGCTTCGACAAGACGGCCCGGAACGGACCCGCCGGCCCGGCGGATCACGAAGGTCTCACCCGCCTGGCGGGCCAGGTCGGACCCGTCGGCCCGGCGGATCACGAAGGTCCCACCCGCCTGGCGGGCCAGGTCGGACCCGTCGGCCCGGCGGATCACGAAGGTCCCACCCGTCCGGCGGGTCAGGCCGGATCCGTCGGCCCGGCGAACCACGAAGATCCCACCCGCTCGGCGGGTCAGGCCGGATCCGTCGGCCCGGCGGATCACGAAGATCCCACCCGCCCGGCGGGTCAGGCCGGATCCGTCGGCCCGGCGAACCACGAAGATCCCACCCGCTCGGCGGGCCAGGCCGGATCCGTCGGCCCGGCGGATCACGAAGATCCCACCCGCCCGGCCGGACCCGGCGGCCCGGCAGGCGGCGAGACCGTTCGCGGGGCGAGCCGGGGCGGGCGCGCCCGGCCGGTGGGGGACACCCGCCCGGCGAGTCGGGGCGAACCGCCGCGGGACACCAACCCGGCAAGCCGGGGAGAACCCGCCCAGGTAGGTCGGGGAGAACACCCCAAGGAACCCGCCCGCGCGGCGGACGAGGCGTTCTGGCCCGCTCGACGCGGCGCGCTCACCTGCCCGGTGAACTGGGGCGAACCCCCGCTGGTCCCGCTACCGCGCCGAGCACCGGACGAGTTGTTCTGACATGGGCTGGGACAACCCACCGGTCCGCTGGTCCGACCTGGAACGCGCCCTGTCCGGCGAACCCCCGGAGCCGAGCGGGGACAGCCCCGCCCGGACCCGCCACCGGCACGTCAAGGTCGACGAGCTGGGGACGACCCGGTCCCGCGTGCCGTACGTGGAGCTGCACTGCCACTCCAACTTCAGCTTCCTGGACGGCGCGTGCCACCCCGAGGAGCTGGTGGAGGCGGCGCAGCAGCTGGGACTGGACGGCATCGCGCTCACCGACCACGACGGCATGTACGGCGTGGTGCGGTTCGCCGAGGCGGCGAAGGAACTGGGCGTGCGGACCGTCTTCGGCGCGGAGCTGAGCCTCGGGCTGTCGGCGCCGCAGGGCGGCCGACCCGACCCGGAGGGCGAGCACCTGCTGCTGCTCGCCACCGGCTCCGCCGGCTACCACGCCCTGTGCCGCACCATCACCACCGGCCAGCTCGCGGACGGCGCGGAGAAGGGCCGCCCGGTGTACTCGCCGGACGAGGTCGTGGCGGACACCCGCGACGAGTGCGTCGTGCTCACCGGCTGCCGCAAGGGCGCGGTCCGGCGGGCGCTGGCCACCGAGGGCCCGGAGGCGGCTTTCACGCGGCTGCGCGAGCTGGTCGACCGGTTCGGCGCGGACCGGGTGTTCGTGGAGCTGACCGACCACGGCTACCCCGAGGACGACCGCCGCAACGACCTGCTCTGGGGCATGGCGCACGACCTGGGCCTGCCGACGGTGGCGACGAACGCGGTCCACTACGCGGTGCCCGCGCGCGGCCGGTTGGCGGCGGCGATGGCGGCGGTGCGCGCCCGGCGCGGCCTGGACGAGATGGCGGGGTGGCTGCCACCGGGCCGCACGGCGTGCCTGCGCTCGGGCGAGGAGATGGCACGCCGGTTCGCGCGGTTCCCCGGCGCGGTGCACCGGGCGGCCGTGCTGGGGTTGCAGTGCCAGTTCGACCTGCGGCTGATCGCGCCCGAGCTGCCGCCGTTCGACGTGCCGCCGGGCGAGGACGAGAACAGCCACCTGCGTGCGCTCACCCTGGCCGGCGCGGCCCGCCGCTACGGCCCGCCGGAGGCGAACCCCAAGGCGTACCGGCAGGTCGAGCACGAGCTGCGGGTCATCGCGGAACTCGGCTTCCCCGGCTACTTCCTGGTGGTGCACGACATCGTCCGGTTCTGCCGCGAGCACGACATCCTGTGCCAGGGCCGCGGCTCGGCCGCGAACTCGGCGGTCTGCTTCGCGCTCGGCATCACGAACGTGGACGCCGTCCGGTTCGACCTGCTCTTCGAGCGCTTCCTCGCCCCGGCGCGGGACGGGCCGCCGGACATCGACCTGGACATCGAGTCGGACCGCCGCGAGGAGGTCATCCAGTACGTCTACCGCAGGTACGGCAGGCGGCACGCGGCGCAGGTCGCGAACGTCATCGGCTACCGCGCCCGCTCGGCGATCCGGGACGTGGCACGCGCGCTCGGCCACTCGCCCGGTCAGCAGGACGCGTGGAGCAAGCAGATCGAGCGCTGGGGCCCGCTGCGGTCCACCGCGGCCGGCGGCGACATCCCGCGGCCGGTGCTGGAGCTGGCCGCCGAGCTGGAGAACTCGCCACGCCACCTGGGCATCCACTCCGGCGGCATGGTGATCTGCGACCGGCCGGTGAGCGAGGTGTGCCCGGTGGAGCGCGGCCGGATGGCGGGCCGCACGGTGCTCCAGTGGGACAAGGACGACTGCGCGGCGATCGGCCTGGTGAAGTTCGACCTGCTGGGCCTCGGCATGTTGTCGGCGTTGCACTACGCGATGGACCTGGTGCGCGAGCACGAGGGCGTCGAGGTCGACCTGGGCGCGCTGGACCTGGCCGACCCGGGCGTCTACGAGATGCTCCAGCGGGCCGACTCGGTGGGCGTGTTCCAGGTGGAGAGCCGCGCGCAGATGGCGACCCTGCCCCGGCTCAAGCCGCGGAACTTCTACGACCTGGTGGTGGAGGTCGCCCTGATCCGGCCCGGCCCGATCCAGGGCGGCTCGGTGCACCCGTACATCCGCCGCCGCAACGGGCAGGAGGTGTGGGAGCACGACCACCCGCTGCTGGCGAACGCGCTGGGCAAGACGCTCGGCGTGCCGCTGTTCCAGGAGCAGCTGATGCAGATCGCCGTGGACGTGGCCGACTTCAGCCCGGCGGAGGCGGACGAGTTGCGCCGGGCCATGGGCGCCAAGCGGTCGACGCACCGCGTGGAGCGGCTGCGCGAGCGGTTCCACCGGGGCGCGCGGGCGAACGGGCTGGACGAGGAGCTGACCGAGCGGATCTACGCGAAACTGCGGGCGTTCGCCAACTTCGGCTTCCCGGAGAGCCACGCGTTGAGCTTCGCGCACCTGGTGTTCGTCAGCGCCTGGTTCAAGCTCTACCACCCGGCGGCGTTCTGCGCGGCCCTGCTGCGGGCGCAGCCGATGGGGTTCTACTCGCCGCAGTCGCTGGTCGCGGACGCCCGGCGGCACGGCGTGCGGGTGCTCGGCCCGGACGTGAACGCGAGCCTGCCGTACGCGACGCTGGAGGAGGTGGACGGCGAGCAGGCGGTCCGCATCGGGCTGGCCGGGGTGCGCACGGTGGGGCAGTCGCCGGCGGAGGCGGTGGTGGCGGCACGCGCGGACGGCCCGTTCCGGGACATGGCGGACTTCGGTGCGCGGGTGCGGCTGACCACGGCCCAGGCGGAGGCGTTGGCCACGGCGGGCGCGTTCGGCTGCTTCGGCGTGGACCGCCGGTCGGCGCTGTGGGCGGCGGGCGCCGCCGCGAAGATCCGCCCGGACCGCCTGCCGGGCACGGTGGTCGGTGTCGACGCGCCGGTGCTGCCGGGCATGGACGACGTGGAGCTGGCGGTCGCCGACGTGTGGGCGCTGGGCCTGTCGCCGGACAGCTTCCCCACTCAGTTCGTGCGTGCGCACCTGGCCCGGCTGGGCGCGTTGACCACCGCCGAGCTGGCGCACGCGCCGGACCGGTCACGCGTCCTGGTGGGTGGCGCGGTGACCCACCGGCAGCGCCCGGCGACGGCGGGCGGCGTCACGTTCCTGAACATCGAGGACGAGACGGGCATGGTGAACGTCGTGTGCACGGAGGGCCTGTGGGCGAGGTACCGCCGAGTGGCCCGCTCCAGCCCGGCCCTGCTCGTGCGGGGTGTGCTGGAACGGGCCGAGGGTGTGGTGAACCTGCGCGCGGACCGGCTGCAAGCGCTGGACCTGCGCATCCCGTCCCGCTCCCGCGACTTCCACTAGCCGGCCCCGCCAGGGCGTGCCACGTGTCTTCCCCGCGTCGGCGGGGGTGGTCCCGGGACGCCGACGACTTCCACCGCCCCTAACGGCTGAACGGGCCGCCCACGATGGTCATCGCGACGACGATCAACGCGAAACCCAACCCCGAGTAGAGCAACGCGTCTACGCTCCGCCCGCGGATCGCGATCAGGCCCGCCTGCTCGTCCGTCACCAGCACCCGCAGCAACGCCGCGAGCAGCAGCGCCACGCCGATCAGCA
This sequence comes from Saccharothrix obliqua, assembly GCF_019375475.1. GTDB lineage: Bacteria > Actinomycetota > Actinomycetes > Mycobacteriales > Pseudonocardiaceae > Actinosynnema > Actinosynnema obliqua. The sequence goes on from NZ_JAHXGQ010000001.1 coordinate 549,550, forward strand.
CCACGCCCTGCCGCCAGTGGTACTGCACGATGCGCACGACACCCAGCACGACCACGCCGAGCACCAGCGCGAACGGCAGGTGCTGACCCGCCGCCGACCGCCAGCGCTGCTCCGGCATCAGCTCCACCGATTCCGCCCGCTAGTCCGCGAGGCCGCGCTCGGCGGCCTCGACCGTGTTGGTCAGCAGCATCGCGATCGTCATGGGCCCCGCGCCACCCGGGATGGGCGCGAGGTACCCGGCGACCTCGGCGACGTCCGGGTGCACGTCGCCGACCAGGCCCGCCTCCGTGCGGGTGATGCCGACGTCGACCACGGCCGCGCCCGGCTTCACCATGTCCGCCGTGATCAGGCCGGGGCTGCCCGCGCCCGCGACCACGACGTCCGCCCGCCGCACCTCGGCCGCCAGGTCCTTGGTGCCGGTGTGGCACAACGTCACCGTGGCGTTCTCGCTGCGCCGGGTCAGCAGCAGGCCGATCGGGCGGCCCACCGTGACGCCGCGCCCGACGACGGTGACGTTCGCGCCCGCGATCGGCACGTCGTACCGGCGCAGCAGCTCCACCACGCCACGCGGCGTCGCGGGCAGCGGCGCCTCGTCGCCGAGCACCAGCTTGCCGAGGTTCACCGGGTGCAGGCCGTCGCCGTCCTTGCGCGGGTCGATGCGCTCCAGGATCGCGTTGGCGTTCAAGTGCTTGGGCAACGGGAGCTGCACGATGTAAGCCGTGCACGCGGGGTCGGCGTTCAGCTCGTCGATGACGGCCTCCAGCTCCTCCTGCGTCGTGTCGGCGGGCAGGTCGCGGCGGATCGACGTGATGCCGACCTTCGCGCACGCGGCGTGCTTGCCCTTGACGTAGGAGTGGGACCCCGGGTCGTCGCCCACCAGGACGGTGGCCAGCCCCGGCGTCACCCCCCGCTCGACCAGCGCCGCGACTCGCGCGCGGAGGTCTTCGAAGATCGCGTCCCGGGTGGCCCTGCCGTTGAGGATCGTCGCCGTCACGCGCCCCATCTTCGCATCACCGCGCATCGCGGGCCGGGCGGCCCGCACCCGCCGGCAACGCGGCGACGGCGACCGCGAGCAACGTCAGGCCGGTGCCCAGCACGGTCGTCGCGGACACCGCGCCACCCGTCGCCGGCACCACCAGGTCCGCCGCCAGCGCGCCCACCAGCTGCCCCGCGACCTGGCCCAGCCCGACCAGCAGCACGCCGCTCCAGCGCACCGCGAGCACGGCCGTGCCGATCGCCACGATCCCCAACGCCCCGCCGACGTACAGCCACGGCTCGCTCGGCACGACGACGGGCAGGCCGCGCACCGCCACGTCCACCACGCACACCACGGCCAACACCACCGAGCCGGTGCCGAAGTTGACCAGCGTGGTGACCCGCGTGCTGCCCGCCGCCTCCCGCACCAGGCCGTTCACCGCCTGCTGCCAGCCCATCCCGATCCCGGCCAGCGCGGGCAGCACCGCGGGCCACAGCGACGCGGGCGTGCCGAACTCGTCCGCCACCGCGACCACCACCGCGCCGACCGCCAGCCCGGCGCCCGCGACGCGCGGCCACGTCAGCGGCTGCACGCCCGCCGGACCCACGCCCACGCGGTCCACCACCAGGCTGCTCACCACCTGCGCCGCCACCACGGCCACGGTGAACGTCGCCACGCCGAGCACGGCCACCGTCAAACCCTGCGCGGACACGAAGAACGCGCCGCACGCGCCACCGACGCACTGCCACCAGCGGATGTCGCCACGCCGCAACGCATCCCGCAACCGCACGAGCCCCGCCCGGCCGACCCGGGTCGTCGGCACCGCCGCGGCCAGCAGCACCAGCCCCACGCCGAACGACACCATCGCCGCCAGGAACCCGTCGCGGAGCACGTGCCCCAGCTCGCCGTTGATCCGCCCCTGCACGGCGATGCACACCCCGCCGACGAACGCGGCCAGCACCCCGATCCCACGCATCTGCACGGCCCATCTTGGCCGGCGCCCGCCCACGACCCGCCGGCACCCCGACCTCACGCACCCGTGCCCACCTCGGCCGGCACCCGCACGCGGCTCGCCAGCAGCACCCCGAGCAACGCCAGCGCGGCACTCGCCCCGGCCGCCGCCGCCGGACCCACCCCGTCCAGCAGCCACCCGGTGAGCGGCAGCACCAGCGCGGAACCCGCCGTCGTGAACGCGGCCATCCACCCGAACGCCTCCGCCTTCCGGCCGTCCGGCGCGAGGTCGCTGACCCGGGCGTTGTTGGCGGCGATGGCGGGCGCGATGGCCGTGCCGCCGACGGCCAGCACCGCGGCCACCAACCACACCGGCGACGACGGCAGGACCGGCGGCAGCACCGGGACCAACGCGACCACGCCCAGCGCCAGCACCGCCATCCGCCGCGTGAACCGGACCTCGCCGGTCCAGCCGCCCGCCACCAGCCCGCCCACCGTGGAACCGACGCCCCAGGCGACCGTCAGGACCGCCGCCACCGCCGGGGTGCCCAGGTCGCGGGCCCAGGCGACGACCAGCATGTCGATCGCCACCAGCGACGCGACGATGCACGACGACACCAGCAACGCGAGCAGCATCGGCGGGTGGGCGACCAGCGCCCGGCCCCGGTGCCCGTCCGCGCGGCCCACCGGGTCGTCCACCCCGGCCCGCCGCACCGCGGCCCGGAAACCCAGCGCGCCCAGCACCGCCACCGCACCGCACAGCCACAACGCGATCCGCGCGTCCAGCAACGCCACGGCCATCGCGGTCAGCGCGGGCCCCACCACGTAGATCAGCTCCTGCATGGACGCCTCGACGGTGAACACGGCCTGCCGCGCCGGACCGGTCGCCAGCCGGGGGAAGCTCGCCCGGCCCACCTGCGTGACCGGCGGCATCGACATGCCCGCCAGCACGGCCACCACCGCAGACAGCGGCCACCACGCGGGCGGCAGCACCGCGGGCAGCAGCCCGGCCACCGCGATCGCCACCGCGTAGCCCGCCGCCGTCACCAGCAGCAGCCGCCCGGCGGGGCTGCGGTCCGCGGCCCGGCCCCGCAGCGGGCTCGCCACGCCCAGCCCCAGGGAGAACGCGCCACCCACCACCCCCGCCGCCGCGTACGAGCCGGTCCACCCGGCGATCAGGAACGACGTGGCCAGCGGCGTGCCCGGGAAGTGGAGGCGGCCGATCAACGACCAGAGCAGGAGGCCCGGCAGACCCGGGATCGTCGCGAGTTCGCGGTACGGGCGCAGCACCCGTCCACTCTGCACCCGATCACCGCCGAACCCGTTGCCGTTTTTCGGGGAACCCCGGGGCGTCGCCGAACGTCAGCACACTGCGGAGGCACGAGCGAGGGGACAGCGGTGACCGATCCCACCGGCCCGGACAGGGCCGAGCTGGAGGCGCGCAACGCGGCGGCGCGCGAGCGGGTCGACACCCTCCTGGCCGAGCTGCGGACCAGGACCGCGGAGCTGCGGGACGTGCGGGAACGCGTGCGGTCGATCACCGCGACCGCCGTGTCCGAGGACGGCGCGGTGCGGGCCGCGGTGGACTCCACCGGTGCGCTCACGTCGCTGGAGTTCTCCGCCAACGCCTTCGAGCGCACCACGCCCGCCAAGCTCGCGCGGCTCGCGACGGAGACCGTGCTCCGCGCCGTCGCGCAGGCCCGCGACGAGCTGAGCGACGTGATCACCCCCTCCCAGCGGGGCGCGAGCGTCGACCTGGCGGAGTTCCTGCCCGGCGTGCCGACGCTGGCCGACCTCGTCCCCGAGCCGCCCGCCGTGCCGGGCCCACCGGCGACCGCGCCCCGGCGCCCGGCCGCCCGCCCACCCGACGACGAGGACGACGCCGGCGTCCTGGACCGGAGCGACTGGTGACCGGCGGTTTCCAGGTGGACGTGCCCGGCCTGCGCCGGGGCGGCGCCCGGTTCAGCGGTGCGGGTGACGCGCTCGACGGCGTGCTCCGGCAGCTCGACAGCGCGCTGCGGGCCGAGGGCCGGTGCTGGGGCGACGACGAGTCGGGTCAGGCGTTCGCCGGCGGCTACGTGCCCGCCTCCACCGCCACGCTCGACGCGTTCCGGCGGCTGGCCGGCGCGTTGCAGGACATCAGGACCGGCGTCGACCGGTCGGCGGACACCTACGAAGGGGTCGACCGCGACAACGCGACCGGGCTCTCCCGGACCCGCTGACCCGGACACGAGCGAGGGGGTGCCGCGGTGGGCATCGAGATCCCGGGCGAGGTCGCCTGGCTCGTCCCGATCGTCGTCGGGCGGAGCTGGCCGGAGGGCGACGAGACCGCGTTGCGGCGGATGGCCGACGCCTACCGCACCGCCGCGCGCGGCGTGCGGTCGGTGATCGACCAGGCCGACACCGCCGCCTCGGCGGTCGTGGGCAGCCAGGAAGGCGTGGCCGCGCGGCGGTTCGAGGAGCACTGGGGCGAGTACACCGCCGGTGACGACGCCCGCCTGCCCGCGCTCCAGCGGGCCTGCGAGGAGCTGGCGGAGACCTGCGAACGCGCCGCGCTGGAGGTCGAGCACGCCAAGCTGGCCATCATCGCGGCGCTGCTCGCGCTGGCCGTGGAGATCTCGGCCCTGGTCGCGGCGGCGTTCGGGACGTTCGGCGTGTCCACGGCCGGCATCCCGGTCGCGCAGCAGGCGGCCAGGGCGACCGTGCAGGACACGTTCCGGCGGTTGGTCACCGCGATGCTCCGGGACGTCGCGGTCCCGGACGGTGTCGACATCGCCGCCCGGACGGGTCGCGTGGAGGGGAGCCCAGTGGGAGGCAGCCCAGTGGAGGGGAGCACCGTGACGGGCGGTGTCCTGACCAAGGGCAAGCACCCCGGGCAGCTCCCCGGAACCACCTCGGGCCAGGCCGTCAACGCGCCCGACGTGGTGACCACCTCCGCCGCCGCCGTCTCCAGCGCACCCGTCTCCAGCACCCCCGCCGCACCCGTGCCCGGTGCGACCCGCGACGTGCCGCCCCAGCCGGTGATCACCGCTCCTCCCGGCGGGTCGACCGGTCAGAGCCCCACCCGGCCCGGCAACGACACCACCACGACGTCCCACGCGCCCCCCGCTCCACGCGAGACCGCAGGCCGATCAACCGGCGTGGCCGCCGCACCGGAAGCCCACCGGAACGGCCCGGTCGGCGGTGGCGGCACCGGAGCCGTCCCGACCCCGACCAGGCCCGGGACGACGCCGAGGACGTCCGGCGGCTCGTCGATCAGCGGCCGACTGGGCGGCCCGCCCGGGACCGGCTCGCCGGGCGGCCGGAGCACGTCACCCGGCGGTCCCGAGTCCCGTGCCGGCAGCCGGTCCGGGTCGGTGCCCGGGGTGACCGCCGGCCCGACGTCCGGCGTGCTGCCGGGCGCGGGACAGGGCAACGGTGGTGCGCCACCGCCCGGCCGGAGCCCGGGCGCCGGTGGTCCGACCACGAGCGGGCCGGCGGCCGGTGGGGCGGTGTCGACCGGCGGCGCGGGTCTCCTCCCGGCGACCGCCGTGGCCGCCGGTGGGCGTGGTCCGTCCGCCGGTGGCCGGGCCGCGCGCGCCAAACCGGAACGCGACGACGAGTCCCGCGACACCGACACCGATCCCGCGGAAGAACCCGCTGATGACCCCGCTGGCGACCCCGCCGACGACACCTTGACCGGCGTACCGGCCGAGCCGTTCCGGGAGACCACACCGGCACCGCCCAACCCGGTCGCCACCCGCACGTGGCCCGCCGAACCCCTGTCCCACAAGGAGATCCCGGGCAGCACGCCACCGCGACTCGTGGAACTCCCCGCCGGCACCGTGCTGGAGCGGTCCGGCAGTCCCGAGGGGGACGTCATGTCGCCGTTGCGGTCGGACAACGCCAAGAACCCCCACGTGTACGTCCTCACCACGCCGATCCGGGTCACGGCCGACCGGCCGGGCGGGACGCCGGGGTTCCGGCCGGTGCCGACCCCGGCGCTGGTGGACCCCGCGACCGGCGGGGTGAGCGTCCGGCGGCTGCTGGACCTGGGCGTCCTGCGTGAGGCGACCGCGCCGCCCACCACCGACCGGCCGGACTGCACGCCGGAGGCGACGTGGCGGCGGATGGAGCGGGACCGGTCGAACTTCGTCCGGGCCGGCGGTACGGTCGAGATCATCGACACGTTCACCCGGTGCGACCCACCCCGGCACCCGCACGCGTACCGGACCAGGTGGCGGGTGACGCTCGCCGACGGCACGACCGAGATCTACGTCAGGAGCTACCCCGATGAGCCCACCGCGGCCCGCTGACCGGTCGACCACCGAGCAGCGCCACGACGAGCTGCTCCAGCGGATCGGCGGTCTGCTGCTGGACGCCGCCCCGGACGACTTCCGGCGCATCGACCTCCTGGTGAAGATGACGGTCGCGGTGCGGGACCTGGCGCTCACGGTGTACCGGCCGGACGGTTCGACGCCCGAGGTGCTGCCGCCGGAGGGGCTGACCGAGGCGTTCGAGGAGATGCGGCAGGTGCTCTACCAGCCGGGTCGCGGCGCGTGGTTCTCGTGCCGGTGCGTGGTGAACGCGCCGGCCCGGATCGACATCACCTACAACTTCGACCACGACCCCCTGTTCACGCCCCCGGTGCCGGCCGCGGACTTCGCGCGCGACCTGGAGGCGTTCCCCCGGGACGACGCCTTCGTGCCGGACTGGCTGCGGGTCAGGTTGGCCGAGGCGTCCGAGGAGCAGCGGGCATGACCACGCCGGTACTGGCCGCCGAGGAGCAGAACGCGATCCTCGGCTCCGTCACCACGCTGCTGGTGCAGCGGCTGCGTGGCGACTGGGAGCAGTTGTTCATCGACTTCCGCGTGGTGGGCGACCACGTGGAGACCGACGTGTCCGGCGTGACCATGTTCGGCGGTCCGTTCCGGTGGGAGCTGCCGGTCGCGGCGATGCCGTTCTTCACGCAGCTGCGCGAGGGCATGGCCCGGCCGGGCCGGGGCACGTGGGTGTCGTTGCGGTTCCACCTGGTCCACCCGGACACCTACTCGGTCGAGTTCAACCACGACCAGGAGCCGGACTGGACGTCGCCGCCCACCGCCGAGGACCGCGCCGACGAGCTGGCGCGGTACCCGCGCGACTCGCCGCCGGACTGGCTGGCGGCCCGCGCGCCCGAGCTGATCGCCGCGCCGCTGCTGGACGACCCGCACGGCGGGTTGATCGCCGACCGGCCCCGCGTGCACCCGCAGGAGCTGGCCGACGTCCTGGAGTACCTGGAGAGCGCGCCGGTCGTGCTGACCACCGGCTCGTACGGGCCGGACGCGTTCCAGCCGGACCTGCCGCCCTCCGTGCCGCTGTCCTTCCACACCGACGGGACCTGGGTCTGGTCCGGCGGCGTGGCCTACTACCTGCGCAACCACCACGTCGCGCCGGCGCCGCAGCTCGTCCAGCACATCCGGGACAACGACTACGCGGTGCCGCCGGTGAACCCGACCACGCAGAGCGCCGCCGCGGCCGTGGCGACCGGCCAGGCGCGGAGCGCGCCGCTGCCGCCGCACACGCCGCGGGTGATCTCCGACGCGGACCGCCACGCGCTGGAGCACCTGAAGAACCGCCTCGACCACTACGGGGTGGGCGAGGGCGAGTACGGGATCGTCGAGCCGAAACCGGACGCGTTGGTCATCGAACCCGCGCCGGGTCCGAGCGGCTGGCAGGTCCAGTTCTGGGACGCCGACCGCGGCCCGCACGGGCGGCCGAAGGTGCACGAGCACGCCGTGGACGCGGCGAAGGCGCTGCTCGCGCAGCTGCTGTGGCGGGACGACCTGGACGAGGTCCGCGCGGGCGGGCGGGCGCGGGCGGTGCGGCCCGTGCCGGACATCCAGCCCCTGCCGGACGAGCCGCCGCTGTCGTTGTTCCGCGACCGGGAGGCCGTGGTGCTGCCGGTCGGGACCGAGGTCGACCGGTTCGGGGACGACACCGGCAACCTGGTCTACGCGGCGGGCACGGCGTACGGCAACCGGTCGTTGCCACCGGAATGGCTGAACCGCGCGTACCACGGCTACCTGGTGCGACAGCCGGTGCCGGCGTTGAAGGGCGTGGCCGTGCCGTGGTTCGGCCAGGTCGGCGGCGGCACCGGGTACTTCCTGGCCCGCCCGGTGCGGGACCTGCTCGCCGACGGCAGCCTGGTGGAGATCGGGTAGGCCGAGGGCCTGGCGCGGAGCGGTTCGTCCATTCGGCCGAGCGGGGTCCCGTGCGGGCACGATGCGTCGCGGGGGAAGATGATGCACGTGTCCGAGCCGAAGCCGTTGAACCCGACCGAGCAGGACGCGCTGGTCAAGCAGATCGGCCTGTCGCTGATGCGGGCCGCCCCGGAGGACTGGCGGCACGTGACGGCGGAGTACCGCGCGACCGGTCGGTACTTCGAGCTGTCCGCCGAAGTGCGTGCCGCGGACGGGACCATGCGCGCGTGGTCGCCACCCCAGGACGTGGCCGGTCTGTTCGCGCGCCTGCGCGCGGGCATGTACCGGGAGGGCCGGGGCAGCTGGTCCAACGCCCGTTACCAGCTCGACCACCCGTCCAGCTACAACCTCGACTTCGACCGCGCCGAGCCGGTGTGGCAGACGCCACCGCCGCCGCAGGCGTACGTCGACGAGATGCGGTTCTTCCCGCGCACCGACGAGAACGTGCCGGACTGGCTGCGTCGCCGGCTGGCCCAGCAACCCGCCCAGCCGCGCTTCCGCACGGCCCGCGTGTTCGACGGCGCGGGCCCGAACGGGCGTCCCTCGGCGCACCGGCCGCCGGTGCCCGACGACGAGCGGGAGCGGTTGCTCGCCTACCTGGACCACGCGCCGGTCGCCGTGGTCGGGCGCGGTGGTTTCGACGCCGACGTGCTCAACCCGGAGGCGCCGGCCGTGGTGCCGGTGGCGTTCCAGACCGACGGCCACTGGATCTGGCCCGCCGCGGTCGGCTACTACCTGCGCGCGTACGGCGTGCCGCCCGAGCCGGAGCTGGTGGAGCGGGTCAAGGCGCACGACTTCGAGCTGCCGGAGGTCCCGGAGGACGTCCGCGTGGCCGCCGCCGCGAACCTCGGCGCGCCCGCCGCGCCCCGCGACACGCCGCTGCCCGCCGTGCCCGTGCACGAGTTCCGGGAGTACGAGGAGCCGGTGGAGGTCGGCGAGACGGTCGCCGCGCTGCTGCCCGACCGCGCGTCGGCCGAGGACGGCCCGGTGCCCGTGGGTGAGACGGTGCACCTCGGCGACGTCAAGCCGGAAACGGTCGAGTACGCGCAGGACGGTCCCCCGTACCGGGTGCGGTTCGAGGAGGACGGCGGCCCGGTCGTGGAGGACCGGTACCGGCGGGACACCTACGTCGACGGCATGGACCTGTTCGCGCCGGTCACCACGTACGACCGCGCGCCGGAGGAGGCGCAGACGTGGAGCCCGTTCGCGGACGAGGAGCCCGAAGCCGCCCGCGCCGCCGAGCCGGAGACCGAGGCCGAGCCCGAGCCGGTGGACGAGTCGCCGGCGGAGCCGGAGGCGGTCGAGGCGCCGGCGGCCGACGAGCCGGAGCGCGTCGTGGACGAGGAGGAGGCCGAGCGGACCACCGAGATCGAGGTGGACCAGGAGGAGCTGTTCCCCGAGCAGTCCTACGACCGCGGCCACCGGTTCGACGAGCACGACTCCGACGAGTCCGACCACACCGACTACGACGACACCGCCGACTACGAGGAACCGGCCGAGGAGGAGCCCCGGCAGGTGACGGTCGACGAGGAGCGCGAGCTGGTCGCCCTGCGCCGCGCGCTGGACGACCTCGAAGTGCCGGCCGCGGCGTACCGGTTCGGCGAGCCGGTCGACCGCACGTGGCGGCTGCGCGTGACCGACCGGGACTGGGAGGTGTCGTGGTACGACCACGGCCCCACCAAGCCGGTCCACTTCGAACACCTGGACGACGCCGCCGCCTACCTGGTCGGCAAGCTCGTCCTCACCGGCCACCGGGCGCCCCGCCCGCTGCCACCGCGCAACCAGCCGCCCCGCCCGCCCCGCCCCGAGGGCTTCCGCGAGGAACCGCACCACGAGCCGTTCCGCGACGAGCCGCGCCGCCCGGAGCCGTTCCGCGACGAACGCGCACCGGAGCCGCTGCCCGAGGAGCCGCCACGCCGACCGGAGCAGTTCCACGACGAACCGCCCCGCCCGCCGGAGCAGTTCCACGACGAGGCCCAGCGCGACGAGGTCCAGCGCCAGCCGGAGCCGTTCCGCGACGAGCCGCGCCAGCCCGAGCCGTTCCGCGATGACGTCCAGCGCCAGCCGGAGCAGTACCGCGATGACGTCCAGCGCCAGCCCGAGCCGTTCCGCGAAGACCTCCAGCGCCAGCCGGAGAACTTCCGCGACGAGCCGCGTCGGCCGGAGCCGTTCCGCGAGGAGCACCAGGCGCAGGCCGAGGGCTTCCGCGAGGAGCCGCCACGCCCCCCGCTGAACAACGGCTTCCGCGACGACCGCCGCGCCCCCACGCCGCCCCCGGCGCCACCCCGCGCGGAGGCCCAGGAGCCGCCCAAGTCGCGTGCCTGGCCGATCACCCCGATGAACGGCGAGCCGCCGCTCACCCTGTTCCGCCACAAGCAGCTCGTGGAGCTGCCGGTGGGCGCGGAGGTGGACCGGTTCGGCGACGGCGGCGGCAACCTGGTCTACGCGGCCGGCACGCCGTTCCCCGAGCGCTCCCTCGTCCCGTCGTGGGTCAACCGCCCGTACCGCGTCTACCGCCTGCGCCGCCCGCTGGAGGTGCTGACCGGCATCGCGGTGCCGTGGTTCGAGCAGCCCGGCGGCGGCACGGCGTACCTGCTGCCCGGGTCCGTCGACGACATGCTGGCGGACGGCGTCCTGGTCGAGGTGGCCAACCAGGAGGCGCCCACCCACTAGTCCACGCGCAGGCCGTGCGCGGCGGCGAAGGCGATGGCCGTGTCGACGTCCACGCGGGCGCCGCGCAGGTCGGCCGCGACGAGGCCGTCCGCGCCGAGCCGCGCGCCACGCAGGTCCGCGCCGTCGAACCGGCACCCGCGCAGGCGGGCGCCGGTCAGGTCGGCGTCACGCAGGTCCGCGTCACGCAGGTCGGCGTCCTCCAGGTTGGCCTCCCGCAACCGCAGGCCGCGCAGCGACGCGCGGCGCAGGTTCGCCCGGGACAGCCCGGCGAGGGTGAGGTCGGTCTCCTCCCAGGTGATCGTCCGCAGCCCGCAGTCGACGAACAGCGAGCCGAGCAGCGTGCTCGACCGGAACACCGCCGAGCCGAGCACGGCGCGGTCGAACCGGCACGACCGGAACGCGGTGGCGGTGTGCTCGGAACCGCCCAGGTCGGAGCGGTCGAACACGCACTCGGTGAAGGTGCAGCCCGACGTCACCAGCCCGTGCAGGTCGGCCTCGGTGAAATCGCACCGCACGAACGAGCGGCCCTCCCACCGCTGCCCGGCCAGCACGGCGTCGGTGTAGTCCTCGTCGGCTTCCATGATGTTCACTGTCACACCATTTCACCGTTCAGCGGTTGGTAACCTCACCGCGTCGGGCAACCCGCCCGATGCGCCGGTCCCGGAGTAGAGACCGCCGCTGACAGGTGCAGCCTGCCTAGTGGTCGTGCCCGAGGACTGAAGCCGTTGGATCGTCATTCGGGAAGGCTCATGACCCGCACGCCCGTGAACGTCACCGTCACCGGTGCGGCCGGCCAGATCGGCTACGCACTGCTGTTCCGCATCGCCTCCGGCCACCTCCTGGGCCCCGATGTCCCGGTCCGCCTGCGGCTGCTGGAGATCCCGCAGGCCGTCAAGGCCGCCGAGGGCACGGCCATGGAGCTGGACGACTGCGCGTTCCCGCTGCTGTCCGGCATCGACATCACCGACGACGCCAAGACGGCGTTCGACGGCGTGAACGTCGCCCTGCTGGTGGGCGCGCGCCCCCGCAGCAAGGGCATGGAGCGGGGCGACCTGCTGGAGGCCAACGGCGGCATCTTCAAGCCGCAGGGCGAGGCGATCAACGCGGGCGCGGCGGACGACGTGCGCGTGCTGGTGGTCGGCAACCCGGCCAACACCAACGCCCTCATCGCGCAGCGGCACGCGCCGGACGTGCCCGCCGAGCGCTTCACCGCGATGACCCGCCTGGACCACAACCGGGCGCTGTCGCAGCTCGCCAAGAAGCTCGGCGTGTCGGTCACCGACATCAAGAAGCTCACGATCTGGGGCAACCACTCGGCCACCCAGTACCCGGACCTGTTCCACGCCGAGGTCAACGGCCAGGTCGCGGCCGAGGCCGTGAACGACCAGGCGTGGCTGGAGAACGACTTCATCCCGACCGTGGCCAAGCGCGGCGCGGCGATCATCGAGGCGCGTGGCGCGTCGTCGGCGGCGTCCGCGGCGAACGCGGCCATCGACCACGTGTTCACGTGGGTCAACGGCACCGCCGAGGGCGACTGGACGTCGGCCGCCGTCGTCTCGGACGGCTCGTACGGCGTGCCGGAGGGCCTGATCTCGTCGTTCCCGGTGACCGCCAAGGGCGGCCGGTACGAGATCGTGCGGGGCTTGGAGATCGACGAGTTCTCCCGCGGTCGCATCGACGCCTCGGTCGCCGAGCTGGTCGAGGAGCGCGACGCGGTGCGGGCCCTCGGCCTGATCTGATCGCGTGCGGGCCGCGCTCCGCACGGGGCGCGGCCCGCATGGCATGTTCATGGTGTGACGAAAAACCTGTGGCCAGTCCCGGAACCGGTGCTCGCCCAAGACGTGCACCCGGCCCTCGGCGCGACCGCCCGCGCCGCGTCGCGTGCCTACCAGGAGGCCCGTCGGCGGCACACGCGTGCCGAACTGCGTGAAGAGGTCGCGGACGGCGCGGACGGCACCCCCACCATGCGGGTCGACGCCCTCGTGGAGGCGGCCATCGCCGAGGCCGCCGCGGCGGCCGGGGTGAACCTGCTGTCCGAGGAGGCGGGTTTCCTCGACCACGGCTCGGCCGTGACGCTCGTGGTGGACCCGGTGGACGGTTCGGCGAACGCGGCGATGGGCGTGCCGCTGTCGTGCTTCGCGGGCGCCCTGGTGGTGGACGCGACGCCGGTGGAGGCGTTGACGGTCTGGTTCGACACGGGCCGCGCCTGGTCGGCGAAGGCCGGTGAGCCCGCGGGCTTCCGCACGTCCGGCCGCACCGCGTTGAAGGGCTCGTCGATCTGCCTCATGCGCCCCAAGCGCGGCACGGAGGAGGCGTGGCACCGGCTGGCGAACGCCGCCGACCGCATCCGCGTGCTGTGCACGACGTGCCTGGAGACGATGCTGGTCGCCGAGGGCTCGGTGGACGCGTTCGCCGACCCGGGTTCGGACACGCACCGCCTGATGGACCTGATCGCGGCCATGGTGACGCTGCCCGCGGCCGGTGGCGTGCTGCTCGACCTGCGTGGTCGTCCGCTGGAGTTCGACCCGGACCTGTCCCGCCGCTGGTCGGGCGTCGCCGCCGCCACGCCGCGGCTCGCGGACGAGTTGATCGCCACCGCCCTGGGCTGAGCCGTGCTCGACCGCCCCCGGCGTCGGCCGGGGGTGGGGTCGGGTCCGCTCGCTCAGTCGCCCCGGCGGGGCTCGACCAGGCTGTCCGGGCCGGGGTAGACCAGCCCTTCGTGCCCGTCCGCGAAGCGGACCAGGTAGGGCGGAGCGCCCTCCTCGCCGCGTACTTCCAGGATCTCGCCGACGCGCTCGTCAAGACCCACCGCGCGGCTGTGGACGTGCAACCGGTCGCCTGCTGTCGCGTGCATCTGCCACACCTCCGGTGCGTCACAGCTAGGACGGTTCCGAAGGTACCGACCGCCCGGCGATCCCGCCCGGCGTGCGCCGGTCAGCCGCCGCAGGCGGCGCTGAGCTTGGCCACCTGGTCGAGCTTCTGCTGCGTCCAGTCGGCGAACTTGGTCGGGTCGAGGTCGCTCAGCGTCACCTTGGACATGGAGTCCGACACGCCGGTGATGGCGTCGCGCAACGTGGTGTCACCCGCCTTCTCGGCGAGCTTGCTCAGCTCCTCCGCCTTGGCCTTGGTCTCGTCCACGGCCTTCTGGGGGTCCGCCGCGCTGGGGGTGAAACCGGCCAGCGCGAGGGCGTCCACGCAGAGCTTGGCCTTGTCGATGCCCTGACTGGCCTGGTTGGCGGCGTTGGACGCCTCCTGCACGGCCTCGCAACCGGAGACCGCGCCGACGAGGCCGAGCGCGAGCAGGATGGTGGCAACCGGACGGCCTGCGCGCATGGGTGCTCCTGTTGTCTCGGTTGGTGCCCGTTTCGCCCGACTCTACCGACGCGCGTACAACCGGCGCACCACATCGTCGATATCGGGTTCCTCCAGCACGAGGTCGTGCACGTCGGCACGGGCCGCGACCGCCGCGATCAACGCCGCCGCCGTGGTTTCCGCGCGGCGGAACGTGAGGTGCAGTCGCAACCCGCCCAGCTCGGAGCGCACCGACCGCACGCCCGGCAGGTCGTCCAGCGGCCCGGCGGGGCGCTCCAGGTCCACCACCAGCACGCGGTCCGGCGCCACCCGCTCCCGCAGCTCCTCCAGCGGTCCGTCGGCGAGCACCGCGCCGCGGTCGATCACCAGCAGGCGCGGGCACAACCGCTCGATGTCGTCCAGGTCGTGGGTGGTGAGCAGCAACGTGGTGCCGCGCCGCGCGTTGAGGTCGGCCAGGAACTCGCGCAGCCGTTCCTTGGACTCCAGGTCCAGGCCGATGGTCGGCTCGTCCAGCACCAGCAGCTCCGGCCCGTGCAGGAGGGCGGCGGTCACCTCGCCGCGCATCCGCTGCCCCAGCGAGAGCTGCCGGACCGGCGTGTCCAGGAAATCGGCCAGCTCCAACAGCTCGACGCACTCCGCGAGCCGCCGCCGGTGGTCCTCGGCGGGCACCCGGTAGATCGCGCGCAGCAGGTCGAAGCTGTCCCGCAGCGGCAGGTCCCACCACAGCTGGCTGCGCTGCCCGAACACCACGCCGATCCGCCGCGCCAGCTCCCGGCGGGAGCGGGCCGGGTCGACGCCCGACACGCGGACGCGGCCCGAGGTGGGCACCAGGATGCCGGTGAGGATCTTGATGGTGGTGGACTTCCCGGCCCCGTTGCGCCCGACGTACCCGACGGCCTCGCCGGCGGCGACGTCGAAGCTCACCGCGTCGACGGCGCGGACGGTGCGCCGGCTGCGCCGGAACCGGCCCGTCTTGGTGGTGACGGTGAACTCGCGGCGCAGGTCGCGCACTTCGATCATGACCCGGTCCCTCGGTAGTGGCGAACGGCGAACCGCCACACCAGCCCGGCCACCCCGGCGGCGGCGAGTGCGACGAGCGGGGAGACCCAGCCCAGCAGGGCGGGCCCGCCCAGCGGGTCGTCCCGGCCGAGCAGGGCGAGCGCGGGGTAGTAGGCGACGAACGCGCCGGGCACCACGAACGCCATGAACCGGCGCAGCAGACCCGGGTAGATGTTGATCGGGTAGGAGGCGAACGCGTTGCCGCCGTAGGTCACGGTGCTGGTCAACTGCTGCCCCTCGACCAACCAGAAGCACACCGCGCTCGCCACGACCCACACCGACGAGAAGATCACCGCGCCCGCGAGCGGCGCGACGACGACCAGCAGCACCGTCCACGGGGACCACGCGATGTCGTTGCGCGCCAACGCGTACGCCAGTGCGAGGAGGCCGGTGAGGATCTTCCCGGCCCGGTGCAGGCGGACGTCGGACACCATGATCTGGGGCAGCGTTCCCAAGGGGCGCAACAAGAGCACGTCGAACTTGCCGGTGCGGATGTAGTCCGGCAGCTCGTTGAGCTGACCCGCCGCCATGTCCGCGATGCCGAACGAGATGGACGCGATGGCGTACATCAGGACGACCTCGGACACGGAGAACCCGCCCAGCGCGTCGACCTGCCGGAACAACACGGAGATCACCGCGAGTTCGACGCCCTGCGCGATGGCCTGCGCGAGGCAGTCCAGCGCGAACGACACCCGGTACGCGGTCTGGCCGCGCAGCCGCGCGCCGACCAGCCGCCGGTAGACCGGCTCACCCACCCTGCACCACGACCTTGCGCACGGCACGCCGGAGCACGAAGTGGCCCGCGGTCAGCAGCACCGCGGCCCAGCACGCCTGGTGCAGCAGCACCGTCCACTGCGGACCGTGCTCCAGGTAGACGTCGATCGGGCCCTGGACGAGGGCGGGGAACGGCGTGGCCCACAACAGGTCCCGCGCCCACCCCGGGAAGAACGGGATGGGCAGCGCCAGACCGCACAGGAGGGTCGAGGCGACCGCGTACAGGCCGAGCACGCCGCGGTTGTCCAGCAGCCAGAAAGCGGTGGTGTTCAACAGGAACCGGATGCCGAAGCTCACCAGCAGCCCGAGCACGGCGCTCAGCGCGAACAACGCCCAGGTGCCGGGACCGGCTCCCCGGAAGGGGAATAGCAGCCCACCGATCGCGACCGGCGGCAGGAACCGGACGAGGACCGAGTAACCGGCGCGGCCGACGTCCTCGGCGAGCAGCGCCGCCTGGAGGTGCCACGGCCGGTACAGGTCGACCACGACGTCGCCGCTGCGGACGCGCTGGGCGAGCGTCGTGTCGCCCCAGAGCACGACGAACGCCAGGATGCCCTGCCCGAGCCAGACGTAGGCCACGGCGGAGGGCACGTCGTAGCCCTCCTTCGGCGCCGCGCCGACCACCGCGAGCAGCACGGAGGTCCGGAGCAGGCCGAACATGACGTTCGCGGCCAGGCCGGCGAACATCGCTTGTCGATAGGTGGAGTAACGGCGGAATCCGGCGAGCGCGAGCTGCGCGTAAGAGCGCACGTCTCACTACCCTAGGAATGAGCGCAACCGGTTTTCCGGTCGGTGTTCCCCGGTTATCGCGGTGCGGCCAGCACGCCGTCCAGCAGGCCCGGGTAGAGGGCGTCCAGGTCCTCCCGGCGCAGGCTGCTGATCCGCGACGTGCCGCGCGGCTGGACGCGCACCACGCCCGCCTCGCGCAGGGTGCGCACGTGGTGGGTCAGCGTGGACGGGCTGACGCCCAGGCCCATCGACCCGCACGAGACGCCGTCGGCGCGGGCCAGCTCGCGCACGATGCGCAGCCGCACCGGGTCCGCGAGCGCGTGCAGCACGGCCGCGATGCGTATCTCGTCGCGTTCCGGGTGGGGGAGGGTGTGCATGACGCCCATCCTACGAGAGGCATCGAAGTTCGAAGATCCTCGTAGTACGGTTTTGATCAAACTGTCACTCGACCTAGGGAACCGACACATGTCTGCCCGCACCTACCTGCTCACGGCCGGGGCGTTCGCCGTCGGCACCAGCGGGTACATCGTCTCCGGCGTCCTGCCCGCCGTGAGCCGGGAGCTGGACGTTTCGCACGCCGTCGCAGGCCAGTTGCTCACCGCGTTCGCCATCGCCTACGCCGTGGCGTCACCGTTGTTCGCCGCCCTGGCCGGCCGGTGGGAGCGGCGCAGGCTCCTCGTCGTGGCGCTCGCGGTGTCCGCCGCCGGCAACCTGCTCGCCGCCCTCGCGCCCGACTACCCGCTGCTGGTCGTCGCCCGCGTGGTGAGCGCCCTCGGCGCGGCCGTCTACACGCCGGGCGCGGTCCTGGTCGCCACCGTCCTCAGCCCGCCCGACCACCGGGGCCGCGCCGTCGCCCTGGTGTTCGGCGGCCTGACGTTCTCGCTGGTGTTCGGCGTGCCGGCGGGGAACCTGCTCGGCGAACCCCTCGGCTACCGGGGCGTGTTCGGGCTCATCGCCGCCGTCACCGCGCTGGCCGCGGTGGCCGTGCGGCTCGGCCTGCCGCGCGTCGACGCGCCGCCCGCGGTGAGCCTGCGCGAGCGCTTCGCGCCCGCCGCCGACCGGCGCGTGGTGTCCGCGCTGGCGTTGACCGTCCTGACCTGCCTGGCGGTGTTCTCGGTGTTCAACTACATCGCGCCGCTGCTCGGCGAGACCACCCACGTGGAGGGGGTGGTGATCAGCGTGCTGCTGGTCGCCTACGGCGTCGGCTGCGCGGTCGGCAACTGGGCCGGTGGCCGCCTCTCGGACCGCTACGACACGCGACGCCTGCTGCTGGTCGTCTTCAGCTGCTTCACGGTCGTCATGGCCACCCTGCCGCTGGTCGCGACCACCGTCGTGGGCGCGGCGACCGCGTTGTTCCTGTGGGGCGCGCTGGCCTGGTCGACCAACCCGCCGATCCAGTCGTGGCTGATCGAGCTGGCGCCCGCCAACAGCGGTCTGCTGCTGTCGCTCAACGCGTCCGCCATCTACCTGGGCATCGGGTTGTCCGGCGTGGTCGGCGGCGTGGTCATCAGCTGGGTCGGCCTCCTGCCGCTCGCGCCCATCGCGTCGTTGCTGGCCGTGGTCGCGCTGGTGCTGCTGCTGTTCCTGCGGCCCGGTCAGGGGCCGAAGGCGCTGGTCGTCACCTCGCCGCCCGTGGAGTCCCTGGCGAAGCAGTGGAAGTAGTTCCGATCACCGTCCGCGAACGCCACGGCGGTGATCTCCCAGGTCGAGGTGTCCACGGTGGGGCGGGTGTTGGCCTTCATCGCCTCGGCCGTGCAGACGTCCTTCACCTCGGGGGCCTGGAGCAGCTCGTCGCTGTCGACCTGCGGGATCGAGCCCGACAGCCACCCGCCGGCGAACGCCTCCCAGTAGTGCGGGGTGGCGCAGTCCCCGGCCCGCCGGGCCGCCGACGCCCGGCCGCCGATCGACGTGATGCCGTGGTAGCAGGTCGGCTCGTCGACGCAGAACCCCGTGGCGCAGGCTTTCAGCCGGGGCGGCGCGGTGTCGGCGGTGTTGTCCGGTTGCCGCCCCGCGTCCCGGGCGGCGCTGTTCTGCGACGCCCCGCCTCGGGCGCCCGCGTTGCCGTTGATCCACGTCCAGGTCCCGACCGCCACCGCGACGGCCAGCACGGCGGCTCCGACCACCACCGCCCACGGCTTGCGCTTGGGCCGGCCGAGCGTCCCGGACACCGGGACCGGCTGGTACGGGTGCGGTGGCCCGGTGGTGCCCTGTTCGGCCAGGGGGAACAGCGGCACGGGTCCGCGATCGGGTGCGGGGGCGCCCGCCAGCTCGTCCCGGAGCTGGGCGGCGGAACGCGTCCGGTAGGCGGTGTCCGGGTTGAGCGCCCGGACCAGCGTCTCGTGCAGGTCCGGCGGCACGCCCGGGACGACCGGCACGGGCGAGCGCAGCACCTCGCCGAGGTGGTCGAACGAGTCGATCGGCCAGGGCACGGGTCGGGGCGGCTTGCCGGCCAGGAGGTCGTACAGCGTGGCGGCCAGGGAGTAGACGTCGGCGGCGGGCGTCGGTTGGGCCATCGCGAACGCCTCGGGCGGCGCGTAGCCGGGGCTCAACGCGTCCCGCGTGACGGTCGAGCCGCCCTCCGCGTCCAGCAGGGCGGCGAGCCCGAAGTCGGCGAGCTTGGCCGTGCCGTACCGGTCGAGCAGGATGTTGCCGGGCTTGATGTCGCGGTGCAGCACCCCTTCGGCGTGGGCGACCGCGAGGGCGTCCGCGAGCCGGACCCCGATCTCCCGCACCCGCGCCGCGGGCAGCGGCCCGTCCCGCCGGATCAGCTCGGCCAGCGACCCGCCCGTGCACAGCTCCATGACGAGGTAGGGCGTGCCCTGCGGCGTGAAGGCGGCGTCGTGCACGGACACGACGTGCGGGTGCCCGGACAACCGGGCGGCAGCCTGGGCCTCCCGCAAGAACCTCCGCCGGTCCCGCTCGGTCTGCAGGACGCGGTTGTCGATCTTCACCGCGACATCCCGCCCCAACTGGACCTGACGGGCTCGGTAGACGGTGGCGAACCCGCCCTGCCCCAGTGGTGTCAGGTCGGCCAACCCAGGCAGCTGCACGCGGGGACTGTAACCCGGCCCACCGACACCGAAGCGCGGCTACCCGGCGCTCTTGGCGGCGGCCTTGGCCGCCTTCTTGAAGTCGCGGACCTCGCCCAACGTCTTCTCGTCCACGACGTCGGCCACGCTGCGCCGTGACCCCTCGTCGCCGTACGCCCCGGCGGCATCACGCCACCCCTCAGGCTGAACCCCGAGCTGCTTGCCGAGCAGCGCGAGGAAGATCCGCGCCTTCTGGTCCCCGTACCCGGGCAACTCCTTGAGCCGCTTGAGGACGGTCCTGCCGTCCGGTTCACCCCGCGTCCAGATCGCCTCGGGATCGCCGTCGTAGTGCTCGATCAGGTACCGCGCCAACGTCTGCAACCGCTTGCCCATCGACCCCGGGAACCGGTGGATGGCGGGCACCTCGGACATGACGGCGGCGAAGTCCTCCTCGCTCGCCTCGGCGACCCGGTGCACGTCCAACCCACCCATCCGCTGAGCGATGTCCCGCGGCCCCTTGAACGCCTTCTCCATCGGGATCTGCTGGTCGAGCAGCATCCCGAACAACAGGGCGAGCGGGCTCCTGGACAGCAGTTCGTCGGCTTCGACGTCCTGCGCGAGGCACAGCTTCGGGCTCATGGCGGAAGCATCGCACGGCCGCGCCCGGCCCGCGTCAGGACGCCAGGCCGGTGAAGTGGTCGAGCATGTCCTGGAAGGTCATGCCTTTCACGGCCTCCGCCTCGGCGGCGACGGCCGCGCTGCGGGCGGTCATCGCCTGTTCGTACTCGGCGAGCGCGGTCTCGACGTCACGAGTGGCGAGCGCCTGCCCGAGTTCGGCGCCGTCCAGCATGGCCAGGTTCGCGCCTTCGCCGTTCGGGGCCATCAGGTGAGCGGCGTCGCCGACCAGGGTCACCCCGGGCACGCGGTCCCACCGCAGGCCGGTCGGCAGGGCGTGGTGCGGGCGCACCACGGGTGGCGTGTCGCCGTCCGTGATCAGCGCGGTGAGTTCGGGCGCCCAACCGGCGAACTCGCGCGCGACCCGCGCCGTCGCCTCGGCGGGGTCGGTGAAGTCGAACCACTCCCGCGGCCGGGGGAGCACCACGTACGTGTGCAGGGTGTCGCCGCTCTCCCGGTGGGCGTGGATCTCGCCGCCCGGTCCGGCGGCGATCAACGAGCCGCCGCCGACCGCCGCCGCGGCGGCCGGGTGCCGGGTGTCGGCGTCGAACAGGTAGGTCTCCACGAACGACGTGCCGGTGTACTCGGGCGTCGCGGCGGACAGCAGTGGCCGGACGCGTGACCACGCGCCGTCCGCGCCGACGAGCAGGCGCGTCACGGTGGTGGTGCCGTCCGCGAAGGTCACCTCGTGCCGGCCGGCACCGAGGGCACGGGCGCCGGTCGCCTTGCGGCCCCAGCGGACGGTGTCGGCGGGCAGCGATTCCAGCAGCAGCCGCCGCAGGTCGGCGCGCTGCACCTCGGGACGTCCGCCGGTGCCGTCGTCGGGCTGCTCGAACACGACGGTCCCATCGGGGTCGAGAACGCGCATGGCCTGGCGGCCCTCCAGCACGAGGGCGCGGAAACCGTCCACGAGACCGGCGGCGCGGAGGGCGAGTTGGCCGTTGTAGTCGTGGATGTCGAGCATCCCGCCTTGGTCGCGGGCGGTCGGCGAGGGTTCCGCCTCGTGGACCTCGGCCGGGATGCCGTGGACGTGCAGGACGCGGGCCAGCACGAGGCCGCCCAGGCCCGCGCCGATGATCGTCACCGGCGGGGGTGTGGCTGTGGACATGGTGGATCCTCCGGTTCGTTTTCGGAGGCGCGGGCTAGGAGTGCGCGTGCCGGAAGTGCCGGTCGGCGTCGTCGAAGACGATCTCGACCACGGCCGCCAGCTCGTCCGCCACGACCTCGGGCGACGTCCCGTCCAGGACGCCTTGACCGCTGCGGTCGACTATCAGCTGGAACACCGACACAAGCGCGGCGGCGTGCGCACGGGCCACCGCGGGGTGCACGGCGGGGCAGGTCTCGGCGATCGCGGTGGCGACCGCGTCGGTGTCCCGGTCACGCATCTCCAGGGCGGCACGCCGGATGGTCGGGCTGCCCGCGCACAACGCCGGGAACGCACCACGCGCCTCGTCCGCGCCGACCTGCCGTATCCGTTCGACGTCCTCCCGCGCCACGACACGCAGGGCTTCGGCCGGGGTGGTGCCGTCCGGCCGTTCCGTGATGGCTCGCACGTACTTCTCCCGCATCTCGTCCGCGCGGTCGAGCACGAGGTCCAGCTTGGTCGGGAAGTAGTTGTAGACGGTCTGGTCGGACACCTCGGCGGCGTAGGCGACGTCGGCGATCGAGACCTCGTCGAAGCCGCGGATGGCGAACAACCGCGCGGCGGCATCGGCGATGTGCTGACGCGTCAACGCCTTCTTCCGCTCCCGCAGCCCGCCTTCTCGCGCCATGACCCCACCGTAGCGGAAAACTTTTGGTTCCGCCAAAGTTTTGTCGGACCCAACGTTCCGGTGGCTCAGGCCCGGGTCACCGGCACGACGTGACGCAGCAGCAGGCGGTACGCCTCGCGGTCGACGGTGGCCGGGTCCTCGGCCAGCCAGTCGCCCACCTCCTCGACGAACTGGGCCGGCGTCATCGGCGGCACGACGGTGTCGGCCGCGGGGTCCGCCGTGACGTCACCCGCGCGGCTCGGGTAGATCACCAGCGCGGCCCGGATGTCGAGCCACGGCAGCAGTTTCCGGTACAGCGCCAGGCTGCGCGGCAGGCGGGTGGCGCCTCCCCGGAACGGGTGGCCGTTGCGCCACAGGGTGCCGTCCTCCTCGGCCGCGTAGTGGCCGGGCAGCCACGACTTCGACTCGACCAGCACCAGCCGCCGCCCGCACAGCACGGCGTGGTCCACGTCGGCGAACACCGACTCCGGCCACGCCAGGCCGTGGAACAGGCGGGCGCCGGGCAACCTCGTCAGGTAACGCGACATCAGGTCGGCGGTCAGCCCCTCGCACACCCGGTCGTCGACCGTCCCGTGCACGACGCGCGCGTCCACCTCGGCGGCGAACCGCCGGTCCTCCCGCACGGCCCTCAGGTAACGCCGCACCAGGCGGAACGCCACGACCGCCGCGGCGGCCACGACGACCAGCCACAGGGTCAGCGTCAACGGCGAGAAGTCCACCACCAGCACGGGCAGCAGCAGGAAGAACCACCCGCACACAGCGGCCAAAGCAGGCGCGTGGCCGGGGCCCGCCACGGGCACGTAGCGCACGCGCTGACCGACGTCCACGAGCGGCCACCACGGCACGTCGCCGAGGTCCGGCTTCGGGGGCACGAAGTCCGGGTCGTCGCCGAAGTCCCGGGGCCGCCCGGCCCGGCCGGCGCGGGGCGGGCGGGTCGACGTGGCCCGGCTGTGCGGACGGGTGAACGACCACCCGCGGTCGTAGTCACGGCGCCGCGTCGGGTCGCGGAGCGTGTCGTAAGCCTCCTGGAGCATCCGGAACGTCACCGACGAACCGCCCGCGTCCGGGTGCATCACCTTCGCCAACGACCGGTATGCGGACTTGATCTCCGCCGTGGACGCGTCGCGGCCCACCCCGAGGAGTTCGTAGTAGTCGACCCCGCGCACCCGGCAGACCTTAGCGGGGCCGGCCGGACGCCTCTGTTCGGCACTGTCTTCCGGGGCGTGGTGGTGGATAGGGTTGTGCCCCTGGACCTGTAGCGCAGTGGTTGACGCGCCCACCCCGCGGGGCGGGAGTACGCCGGTTCGAATCCGGCCTGGTCCGCCGAGTTGCAGGGCGCGGGGTTCGGTCGCACGCTGCGCGCATGGCCACTTGCGATGTCTGCGGCAACGACTACTGGATGGCGTTCGAGGTGCGCACGGTCGGCGGCAACGTGCACACCTTCGACAGCTTCGAGTGCGCGATCCAGCGCCTGGCGCCCCGCTGCGAGCACTGCGACTGCCGGATCCTGGGCCACGGCGTCGAGGTCGAGGGCCGGTTCTTCTGCTGCGCCCACTGCGCGCGCAGCGCGGAGCACCTGGGCGGCCAGATCCGCGACACGGTCGGCGCCCACCCCGGCTAGACGTTGAGCACGAGCTTCCCGTTGTGGAACCGCGGTTGCAGGTCGCCACGCGCGTCGACGCTCTGCACGCCGTGCGGCAGGACCTCCTCGATCGCGCTGAACGCGAGGATGTCGGACACGCCGTACCGGCCGCGCAGCGCGCGCTGCCCGGGGAACCGCAACGCCCTGCCCTCCACGCGATCGCGGTGCGCGAGCGCTGCCCTGAGCGCGCCGGCGGTGAGGTCGTCGGGTCCGGCGAGCCGTTGCCGGGCCGCGTGGTGCACGGCCACGCCGTAGCCGCGTTCGACCAGCGTGGCCACGACGTTCTCCGACGGGTCCTCGGCCAGCCGGAACGACATGGCGTGGTGGTCGTCCACCGCGTGCACGCACACCACCTGGGCGTGGAACAACAGGGACTCGTGCAGGGCCAGCGCCGTGCTGTCCGCGGCACGCGGGTCTGCGTGCCCCGCGTCGAGCCCGAGCCAGGTTGTCATCGCGAGGTCCCTCCGGCCGCACGGGTCGCGGTTCCCGGCGAGGCTAGTCCGATCGGGTGAGGTCCGGGTAGCCTGCGAATGGCGGGTTCCCGAAATCTAGATGGGCAGCAGGTCGAACCCGCCCAGGAACGGCAGCGCGCCGGTCCGCTGGAGCGCCGCGGCCGACAGCCAGACGGACAGGATCGTGATCAGCGGTCCGACGATCGCCATCTCGACGGTCCCGCCGGTCTGCATCCGCATGACCTTCGGCGGCGCGACGGGGAACCACGTCTTGCCGCCCAACGGGATCGGCCACAGGATCGGGCACCCCTGCTCGGTGATCGCGTCACCCAGGAAGTGCGCCACGCACCCCACGCCGACCGCGATGCCGCACGCCGCCGCACTGGCCGCCGTCTGCGACGTCCACGCCACGCACGCCACGGTGACCACACCGGACACGACGGTGATGAGCAACGCGTCCTTCTTGGGCGACCAGTCGTTCATGATCCCCCGCACGGCCAGGCCCGCGAACACGAACATCAACGCGGGCAACGCCCACTTCTGGGACTGCTGCACGATGGCGGTGGTGATGACGGCCGAGATCAACGCGAACACCAGCGTGTGGGTGAAGCCCCGGTGGCCGCCGTCGCGCTTGGAGTCCCGGCGCGTGCGGGTCGTGCGGTAGAGGAAACCGCTGATGGTGTTGATCAACGCCGACGCGCCCTGGCTGACCGGCCCGAAGGTGCGCGAGATGGTGGACGACGGGTGGTCCAGGTCCGGCAGCAGCGCCGCGCCCGTGGCCAGCACCGCGCCGACCGCCCAGCTCTGCGGCGTGAGCTGACCGATCGGGTGATCCTCCGCCAGCGCGGTCACCGCGGCCCAGGCCAGCAACCCGCTCATGGCGTGCGTCGGTCCGGTCGACATGGCGCCCCCTCCCCAAGATCGTCAGTGGAGGCTAAGGCATTGTGACCCCGTTCCCATTCAAGCCGGGTGGGCGCACTGCCGGCCGGACATAGCAGTACGCTTGTCTTGCTTGCACTGTAGCGAGAGGAGCGCCCTGAGTATGGGCAAGATCAAGGTTCAGGGGACCGTCGTCGAACTCGACGGCGACGAGATGACCAGGATCATCTGGCAGTTCATCAAGGACAAGCTGATCCACCCGTACCTGGACGTCAACCTCGCGTATTACGACCTGGGCATCGAGCACCGGGACGCGACCGACGACCAGGTGACGATCGACGCCGCGCACGCCATCAAGCAGCACGGCGTGGGCGTCAAGTGCGCCACCATCACGCCGGACGAGGCGCGGGTGGAGGAGTTCGGCCTGAAGAAGATGTGGGTCTCGCCGAACGGCACGATCCGCAACATCCTCGGCGGCGTGGTGTTCCGCGAGCCGATCATCATCTCCAACATCCCGCGGCTGGTGCCGGGCTGGACGAAGCCGATCATCATCGGCCGCCACGCCCACGGCGACCAGTACAAGGCCACCAACTTCAAGGTGCCCGGCGCGGGTGAGCTGACCATCACCTTCACGCCGGAGGACGGCTCCGAGCCGATCCAGCACGTCGTGGCCAACTACGGCCCCGACGGCGGCGTGGCGCTCGGCATGTACAACTTCAACAAGTCCATCGAGGACTTCGCGCGCGCGTCCTTCGCGTACGGGTTGCAGCGCAACTACCCGGTGTACATGTCGACGAAGAACACGATCCTCAAGGCGTACGACGGCGCCTTCAAGGACATCTTCCAGCACGTGTTCGACACCGAGTTCAAGGCGCAGTTCGACGCCGCCGGCCTCACCTACGAGCACCGCCTGATCGACGACATGGTCGCCGCGGCGCTCAAGTGGGAGGGCGGCTACGTCTGGGCCTGCAAGAACTACGACGGCGACGTCCAGTCCGACACGGTGGCGCAGGGCTTCGGCTCGCTGGGCCTGATGACCTCCGTGCTGATGACGCCGGACGGCAAGACCGTCGAGGCCGAGGCGGCGCACGGCACCGTGACCCGCCACTTCCGCCAGCACCAGGCGGGCAAGCCGACCTCCACCAACCCGATCGCCTCGATCTACGCGTGGACCGGCGGCCTCAAGCACCGCGGCAAGCTCGACGGCACCCCCGAGGTCACCGGCTTCGCCGAGACCCTGGAGAAGGTCATCATCGAGACCGTCGAGAGCGGTCGGATGACCAAGGACCTGGCGCTGCTGGTCGGTCCCGACCAGGAGTGGCTGACCACCGAGGACTTCCTCGGGACGCTGGACGAGAACCTCCAGAAGCGGATGGCCGGCTGAGCCGACCGCACGCACGCACCACCGGCGCAGGGGACCGCTCACGGGCGGTCCCCTGCGGCGTTCCCGGCCCGCGTAGCCGCCGGCTGCCGGGTAACCCGTTCGGTTCCCCTGGCGGGTGGAATCGGTCCGCGGACGTGCCGCCCGGTCCACCCGCGCGCTATATGTGCAGTTCAGGGAGTGCGATCGGGAGGCGGGACGATGTTCGGTATCCCTACGCGCGCGCTGATCGTCATCGGCGTGCTGGGCGCGGCCGGGGTGATGTGGGTGGCCAACGGCGGCAAGCCGATGGGGTCGGACGCCGCCGCGCCCGCCGGGTGCGAGATGACCGTGGTGGCCGACATCCTCAACGTCCGGTCGGGGCCCGCGGACACCCAGCCCATCGTGTCGACCGTGCCGCGGGACTCCGTGGTCAAGGCGGAGCGGACCGTGGAGAACGGGTTCCGGTTGCTGTCCGACGGCCGCTGGGTGAACAACGACTTCGTGAAGCCCACCTCCGGCAGCAACTGCGGGTGACCGGGGATTAGCTCTCGCGCGCGGCGGGGGTCGCTCGGCGGGCGGTTCCCGTCGGCGGGACGCGGTGCCACGTTGGGGCGATGAGCCGATTGCCTCCGCAGGTCTCCGGCGCGCTGCCCGCGCTGGGCCACCTGGTCGAGTTCATCCGCACCCCGGTCGAGCTGATCTCCCGCGGCCGGCGGGAGGTCGGGGACGTGTTCTCGCTGCGCCTGCCGGGCCGGCGGGTCGTCGTCCTGCTCGGCGCCGAGCACAGCCGGTTCTTCTTCCGCGAGACGGACCACAAGCTGTCGATCCGCACCGCGTACCCGTTCTTCGAGCGCATGTTCTCGCGTGAGTTCTACTTCTTCGCGGACATGGCGGAGTACCAGCGGCAGCGCGAGATCGTGGTGCCGCGCTTCCAGGGCGTGCACCTCGACGGGTACGTGAGCACCATGCTCGCCGAGACCGCGGCGTTCGAGGAGCGGTTGGGCGACGCGGGCGAGTTCGACCTCACCGCCGAGCTGGGTCCGCTGGTCATGCGGATCGCGGCGCGCTGCTTCCTCGGGCCGGACTTCGGCGCGCGCATGGACCGCGACTTCTTCGCCGAGTTCCGCCGCTTCTCCGGCGGCATGAACCCCGCCGCGCCACCGTGGCTGCCGCTGCCGTCCGTGGTGCGCAGCAACCGGGCGCGCGACCGGCTGCGCGCCGCGCTCGGCGGGATGCTCCGGGAGCGCCGCGAGCACCCGGTGTCGCCGCCGGACTTCCTCCAGACCCTCGCCGGGGCCGCGTACCGGGACGGCACGCCCGTGCCGGACCACGTGCTGGTCAACATGATCCTGCTGTTCACGTGGGCGGGGCACGAGACCACCACCGGGCACATCGCGTGGGCGCTGGTCGACCTGCTCGGCCACCCGGAGCACGTCGAGCGGGTCCGCGCCGAGACCGGCGACCTCGACCTGGCGGGCGTGCGGCGGTTGGCGCACCTGGACGACTGCCTGCACGAGACGGAACGCCTGCACCCCGTGGCGCACGTCCTCGCCCGCCAGGCGGAGGAGGCGTTCGAGATCGGGGGTCACGTCGTGCCGGCGGGCACGATGGTGCTCGCCGCGCCGTCCGTGACGCACCGGCACCCCGCGGAGCACGCGCGGCCCGACGACTACTGGCCGGACCGGTACGAGGAGGGGCGGGAGGGCAGGCGGGAGCGCCAGTCGCTGATCGGTTTCGGCGGCGGCCTGCACCGCTGCACCGGCGTGCACTTCGCGTACCTGGAGATGAAGGTGGTGCTCGCCCGGCTGCTGGCGCGGTACGACTTCGAGCTGCTCGACCCCGGGCCGCGCCCGGTGCCGGGTATGCGCACCAAGTGGCCGGACTCGCCGTGCCGGGTCCGGTACGCGCGCCGGGTGCCGGCGGTGGTGTGATGGGTGGGTGTTCCTGAGGTGGCGGTCCTCGCGGCGTGGTTCGGTGACGGTGTGCGCGTGCACGCCCGAGTGGCCGGGGTTGCGCTCCGAGATGGGCGGGCACGAGCTGCGCGGGGTCCCGTCACCCGGCGGCAGCAGCCCGTTGGTGTGGCAGCTCGGGCTCGTGGCGACCTGCACGGGCTGCGGCGCGCGTTACCCGGACGGCTGGGCGCCCGCCCCGCGCGATTAGGCTGACCGGCCGTGCTCACCGTGTCGACCGTCAACGTGAACGGCCTCCGCGCCGCTGCCAAGAAGGGCTACCTGGAGTGGCTGGCGGCCACCTCGGCCGACGTCGTGTGCCTCCAGGAGGTGCGGGCCGAGCCCGACCAGCTGCCGGTCGCGGCGCGGTCGCCCGAGGGGTGGCACGTGGCGCACGCGCACGCCGAGGTCAAGGGGCGCAACGGCGTGGCCGTGCTGACGCGGGAGGAGCCGGTGGCCGTGCGGACCGGTTTCGGGGTGCCCGAGTTCGAGCGGTCCGGGCGGTACGTGGAGGTCGAGCTGGCCGACGTCGTGGTGGCCAGCGTGTACGTGCCGAGCGGTGACGTGGGCACGCCGCGGCAGGACGAGAAGGACCGGTTCATGGCCGGGTTCCTGCCGTACCTGGTCGAGCTGCGCGAGAAGGCGGCGGCCGACGGGCGGGAGGTCGTGGTGTGCGGTGACTGGAACATCGCGCACCGCGAGGCGGACCTCAAGGCGTGGAAGGCGAACCTGAAGTCGTCGGGCTTCCTGCCGTACGAGCGGGAGTGGCTGTCGAGCGTGTTCGAGTCCGGGTACGTGGACGTGGTGCGCGCCCGGCACCCGGACGTCGCGGGGCCGTACACGTGGTGGTCGTACCGGGGCCGGGCGTTCGACAACGACTCCGGTTGGCGGATCGATTACGTCGTGGCGACGGAGGGCCTGGCCGCCGCGGCGACCAGCGCGGTGGTCGAGCGGGCGGCCACTTACGCCGAGCGGTGGTCCGACCACGCGCCGGTCACCGTGACCTTCGACCGGCCGGGGACCTGAAACCGGGGTCGTGACCGGAAGCTGCGTCCGTGCTCGAGGTCATCGCGGCCAAGCGGCCCGAGGGGCGAGGAGTTGTGCCGTGTGGCGGATCGCGACACCGGGCCGGCCCGGGTGACGGCCTGATCGAGGCCGCGCGAAACCCCATGAGGGAGCACCCCCGCACCTGATAGTGCCTCATCTCACTCCTGGCGCGGGAGTGGAATTTTGGCCGCCTAGTGTCGTTGAGGTGGCCGTGGACATCTCGATCACCCCGCCCGAGTCCCACCCGAGCGCGGCGGCGATGCGTCGTGCGCTGCGCCGGGCCGCCGACGGTGCCGTGCTGGACGTGACCGAGGCGTCCGTGCTGCTGCACGCCCGCGGCGACGACTTGGACGCCCTGCTGGACGCGGCGGGCCGGGTGCGTGACGCGCACCTGCTCGCCGAGGGCCGTCCGGGTGTCGTCACGTACAGCCGCAACGCCTTCATCCCGCTGACCCGCCTGTGCCGCGACCGCTGCCACTACTGCACGTTCGCGACCGTGCCGCACAAGCTGCCCGCCGCGTTCCTGGAGCGCGACGAGGTGCTGGAGATCGCGCGCCGGGCCGCCGCGCAGGGCTGCAAGGAAGCGTTGTTCACGCTGGGGGACCGGCCGGAGGAGCGGTGGCCGCAGGCCCGCGAGTGGCTGGAGGCGCGCGGCTACTCGTCCACCCTGGACTACGTGCGGGCCAGCGCGATCGCCGTGCTGGAGGAGACCGGGCTGCTCCCGCACCTCAACCCCGGTGTGCTGAGCTGGGAGGAGTTGCAGCGGCTGCGGCCGGTCGCCGCCAGCATGGGCATGATGCTGGAGACCACCGCCGAGCGGCTGTGGAGCGAGAAGGGCGGCCCGCACTACGGGAGCCCCGACAAGGAGCCCGCGGTCCGGCTGCGGGTGCTCACCGACGCGGGCCGGGTGAACGTCCCGTTCACCACGGGCGTGCTGATCGGCATCGGCGAGACCGTCACCGAGCGCGCCGAGTCGCTGCTCGCCATGCGCGGCATCGCGCGCCAGTACGGGCACGTCCAGGAAGTGATCATCCAGAACTTCCGGGCCAAGCCGGACACCGCGATGCGCGGTATGCCCGACGCGGACCTGCACGAGCTGGCCGCGACGATCGCCGTGGCCCGGCTGGTGATGCCGTCGTCCACCAGCGTGCAGGCGCCGCCGAACCTGGTCGGCGACGAGTTCAGCCTGATGCTGCGCGCGGGCGTCGACGACTGGGGCGGCGTGTCGCCGGTGACCCCCGACCACGTCAACCCGGAACGGCCGTGGCCGCAGGTCGACGTGCTCGCCGAGCACACCGCCGCGGCGGGTTACGCGTTGCGGGAGCGCCTTGCCGTCTACCCGCGGTACGTGCGCTCCACGCCCGGCCAGTGGATCGACGCGCGGCTCACCGAGCACGTCCGCGCGCTGGCCCGCGAGGACGGCCTGGCCGAGCCGGACGCGCCGGTCGTCGGCCGCGAGTGGCAGGAACCCGACGGCGGCCTCGACACCTACGGCCGCGCCGACCTGCACACCGCCATCGACACCGAGGGCCGCACCGGCGACCGGCGCGGCGACTTCGACTCCGTCTACGGCGACTGGTCGTCCCTGACCGTGCCCAAGGCCGTGCCGCGGCTGCCCGAGGACACCGCACGCGCCCTCCGGCTGGCCGCCGACGACCCGGCGCGGCTGCTGGACGACACCGGGGCCGCGATGGCGCTGCTGACCGCCGACGGCGAGGCGCTGGAGACGATGGCCCGCCTCGCCGACGACCTGCGCCGCGACGTCGTGGGCGACGACGTCACCTACGTGGTGAACCGGAACATCAACTTCTCCAACGTCTGCTACGTCGGCTGCCGGTTCTGCGCGTTCGCGCAGCGGGAGCGGGACGCCGACGCGTTCCGGCTCGGCATCGACGAGGTCGCCGACCGGGCGCGGGAGGCGTGGGACGCGGGCGCCACCGAGGTCTGCATGCAGGGCGGCATCGACCCGAAGCTGCCGGTGACCTACTACGCGGACGTGGTCCGGGCCATCAAGGCACGCGTGCCCGGGATGCACGTCCACGCGTTCAGCCCGATGGAGATCGTCAGCGCGGCGGCCAAGGCGGGCGTGAGCGTCCGCGAGTGGCTGACCGACCTGAAGGAGGCCGGGCTCGACACCATCCCCGGCACGGCCGCCGAGATCCTCGACGACGACGTCCGCTGGGTGCTCACCAAGGGCAAGCTGCCCGCCGCCACGTGGCTGGAGGTGGTGGCCACGGCGCACGAGGTGGGCATCCGGTCGTCGTCCACGATGATGTACGGCCACGTCGACCACCCCGGCCACTGGCTCGGGCACTTCCGCGCGCTGGCCGCGCTCCAGGACCGCACCGGCGGGCTGACCGAGTTCGTCGGGCTGCCGTTCGTGCACCGCAACGCGCCCATCTACCTGGCGGGCGTCGCCCGGCCCGGACCGACCAGGCGGGACAACCGGGCCGTGCACGCGTTCGCCCGGCTCGCGTTGCACGGGCGGATCGACCACGTCCAGTGCTCGTGGGTGAAGCTCGGCGACGAGGGCACCGCCGAGGTGCTGCGGGGCGGTGCCAACGACCTCGGCGGGACGCTGATGGAGGAGACCATCAGCCGCATGGCGGGCTCGGAGCACGGGTCGGCGCGGACCGTCCGGCAACTGCACGACACGGCCGCCCTCGCCGGTCGGCCGGCCCGGCAGCGCACTACGACGTATGGCCGAATCGACGTGGTGAGGTAGCCCCCCGGGGAGCGGTGGGGGAGCGGTCGCGGCTAGTCTGCCGCCGGTCGCGTTTCAGCCCGATCTCCACCCCGGAGCCCAACAGCTTCGGTAGGTTCGCGGCCATCCGTCAACAGGGTTCACCCGCAGCGGTGACGCGGTGGTGGTGAGGAGGCGCGGCAGTGCGCGGTCGCAGTGCAGCACTGGGTGTGGTCGTGGGCGTGGTGTCGCCCCTGGTCACGGCGGGTGTCGCCATGGCGGGCACCAGCACGGCCGCCCTCGGCGCGTCGTCGGTCAACACGCCGGTCGGCGTCGCCGCCGTGGCGGTCGGCGTGGTCGGCCTGGTGGCCGGCCTGGTCCGCCGCCGCCGCGCCGCGGTCGTGCGGGCGAAGAGCGAGCCGGAGACCCCGGCGGCCGCGGCCCAGCCCGCGGTCACCCTCCCCGCGCCGCCGACCACGACCCAGCCGGCCCCCACCCGCGCCTGATACCACCGCACGACGCCGCGAAACCCGCGTTGGGCCGTGATCAGCCCGCCTGCGGGTGGCCGCGACGGCGCCGCGGAACCCGTGCGCGATCCGCCCGAGCAGCCCGCCGCAAGAGCCCGCCCCCGGTGCCCGCGCTCCACCCGCGCCGAGCCGCGAGCCTGCCGAACGCCCTGCCCGAGCCGGACCCGGGCTTCACCAGCACCACGCGGGACCCGAGCCCGATCGGGTCGCCGCCGGACCCCACCCGACGCGACCCGCGCCCGGTTCGCCCGGAAAGCGGCGGCCCCGCGCGGAGATCCCCCACCCGCTCCCACCGCCGCCGGCCGACCTGGGAGGATCTGGGGGTGGCTGTTGAGAACGTCGCTCCCGAGAACACCGCAGTGAACGCGCCCCCGAGCCGTCCCCGGGTGCTGTCCGGCATCCAGCCGACGGCCGGCTCGTTCCACCTCGGCAACTACCTCGGCGCGCTGCGCCAGTGGGTGGCGCTCCAGGAGACCCACGACGCCTTCTACTGCGTCGTCGACCTGCACGCGATCACCGTCGAGCAGGACCCGAAGACGTTGCGCCAGAACACCCGCGTCTCGGTGGCCCAGCTGCTCGCGCTCGGCATCGACCCCGACCACGCCACGCTGTTCGTGCAGAGCCACGTCCCGGAGCACGCCCAGCTCGCCTGGGTCCTCCAGTGCATCACCGGTTTCGGCGAGGCGAGCCGGA
The DNA here is from genome assembly GCF_019375475.1 of Saccharothrix obliqua. GTDB lineage: Bacteria > Actinomycetota > Actinomycetes > Mycobacteriales > Pseudonocardiaceae > Actinosynnema > Actinosynnema obliqua. The sequence continues at coordinate 582,956 of NZ_JAHXGQ010000001.1, forward strand.
TGACGCAGTTCAAGGACAAGTCGGCCCGCCAGGAGACCCAGGTCGGGGTGGGCCTGTTCACCTACCCGATCCTCCAGGCGGCGGACATCCTGCTGTACCAGGCGCACCACGTGCCGGTCGGCGAGGACCAGCGGCAGCACCTGGAGCTGACCCGCGACCTCGCGCAGCGGTTCAACGCGCGTTACGGCAAGACGTTCCGGCTGCCCGAGGCGTACATCGTCAAGGACACCGCCAAGATCTACGACCTCCAGGACCCGACGTCGAAGATGAGCAAGTCGGTGCCGACCGGCGTGGTCGAGCTGCTGGACGACCCGAAGCGCGGCGCGAAGAAGATCCGCTCGGCGGTGACCGACACCGGCCGCGAGATCACCTACGACCCGGAGCACAAGGCCGGCGTGAGCAACCTGCTGGTCATCTACTCCGCGCTCACCGGTCGCACGGTCGACGACCTGGTCGCGGCTTACGAGGGCAAGGGCTACGGCGACCTGAAGAAGGACCTCGGCGAGGTCTTCACCGAGTTCGCGACGCCGGTGCAGGCGCGGGTCCGCGAGTACCTGTCCGACCTGCCCGAGCTGGACAAGGTGCTGGCGCGTGGCGCGGAGCGGGCGCGGGAGGTGGCGTCGCGGACGCTCGCGCGCGCCTACGACCGGATCGGTTTCCTCGCGGGGTGATCGCCCGTTCGGGATGCGGGTGATCAACCGGCGGCTTAACGTTCTACCGTGGCGGAAGAGTCCAAGCTCGACAGGCTGCGCCGTGAGCACCCGTGGCTCGACCACCTGCTCCGCGCCGCACAGCGCTACAGCGAGTCGTACGGCGCGCACTACGCGGCGGCCGTCACGTACTTCAGCGTGTTGTCGCTGGTCCCGATGCTGATGATCGGGTTCGCGGTCGCCGGTTTCGTGCTGTCGTCGCAACCCGGTCTGCTGGACGAGCTGAAGGGCGGCATCGCGGAGGCGGTGCCCGGTTCGCTCGGCGAGACCATCAACAACGTCGTCAACCAGGCCATCACGTCCAAGGGCACGGTCGGCGTGTTCGGCCTGCTCGGCGCGGCCTACTCGGGCCTGGGCTGGATGAGCAACCTGCGGGACGCGCTGACCGCCCAGTGGGGCCACGCCAAGGAGGACCTGCCGTTCCTCAAGACGGCCCTGAAGGACCTGGTGGCGTTGATCAGCCTCGGCGTGGCGCTGGTGGTGTCGTTCGGCCTGACCGCGGCGGGCAGCGGGTTCGCCCACCTGGTGCTGGAGTTCGTCGGCCTGGACGGCGTGTGGTGGGCGGAGGCCATGCTCAAGGCGGGCACCATCGTGCTGGCGCTGGCGGCGAACTGGCTGGTGTTCCTGTGGGTGCTGGCGAAGCTGCCGCGCAAACCCGTCGGCTGGCGCAGCGCGATCCGCGGCGCGGCCGCCGCCGCCGTCGGCTTCGAGCTGCTCAAGCAGGTCGGGACGATCTACCTGTCGATGGTGACGTCGTCGCCCGCCGGCGCGGCGTTCGGCCCGATCATCGGTGTGCTGGTGTTCGCGAACCTGGTGGCGCAGTTCCTGCTGTTCATCACGGCCTGGACGGCGACCGCGCGGGAGAACGTGCTCAAGGACCCGCCGCTGCCGCCGCCGCCCGCCGTGATCCGGCCGGTCGTGCAGGTGCGCCGCGCGCCCAGCCCCCGCACCGCCGCCGGTCTGGTCGGCGTGGGCGTGCTGCTGGGCGCGCTGTTCCGGCGCAGGTGACGGCTCAGGTCCAGAACACGGCCACGCCGACGTTCAGCACCACCAGCCCGGCCAGGGCGGGCGTGAGCCACGACGCGACCTTCTGCTTGTTCAGGTTCACCGCGACCAGGGCCGCGATGAGCACCACGACCAGCAGCTTCACACCGATCTTGATGTGGTTGTAGTCCTTGTCGGTGAGCGGTGCGAGCCCGACCAGCGCCACGCCGGTCAGCAGTTGCAGCGCCGAACCGTGCAGCCAGCCCTTGTTGAGCGGGCCCTCCTTCGCCACCCGGTTCTGGACGAAGAACATGGCGACGAGCATTCCCATGCCGAGCAGGTGCAGGAACACCAGCAGCAGGCGCACGAACTCCACGGCGGAGCCTCCAAAGGGGTGTGGTGGTTACTTGCGGCGGCTTGCGAGCAAACCGCGGACGCCCAGCACGCCGATGATCGTCCCGAAGGTGAGGGACGCGACGACGAGCGCCAAGTGCACGGTGAAGAACGCGGTCGGTCCGGCGTCCCACGAACGGGGGTCCTTCCAGATGTTGCGGAGGAAGGTCGGCCAGATCACCCAGGACCACACCCCGAAGGCCGTCAGGAACGCGGACATGGCACGGGAGAGCTTCACGGATGCCAGTATCGGACGTGGCGGGTGCACATCACTCAACCGGGGTGGATAGCCTGGGCAGGTGCGTTCCACCGCGTTCCGACGACCCGCCGCCCTGGCGCTGGCCGCCATCCTGCTGATGGCGACCGCAGTGTTCGGCGCCTCGGCCGCGCACGCGCAGCCCGCCTCGTGTGACAACAGGGTGTCACCACCGCCCGCGGTGGACACCTCCGAACAGGTGCCCCCCGGGGCGAAACCACCGTCACCGCTACCGGTGCCGGACAACCCGATCGGTGGAGAACGGCTCGGCGAGTGCGGGCTGGTGCTGCCCGCGAACGCCCAGAAGCTGCCGGACAACATCACCGCGCAGGGCTGGCTGCTCGCCGACATGGACTCGGGCGAGGTGCTGGCGGGCTACAACCCGCACGGCCGCCAGCGGCCCGCGTCGGTGATGAAGGTGCTGCTCGCCATGGTCGTCGCGAAGGAACTCCCGCCGGGCGCCATGGTCGCCGCCAACGCCGAGGACACCGACCAGGAGTGCTCGTGCATCGGCCTGCGGGTCGGCGCGGAGTACACGGTGGAGCAGCTGCTCCAGGCGCTGCTGATGAAGTCGGGCAACGACGTGGCGCACGCCCTGGCGCGCCGCCTCGGCGGTCTGCCCAGCGCCATCCGCAAGATGAACGCGCTGGCCGCCGAACTCGGCGCGCTGGACACCCGCGCCATCACGCCGTCCGGCCTGGACGCGCCCGGCACCAGCACGTCCGCCTACGACGTGGCGTTGATCTTCCGCGCCGCGATGAAGTACCCGGACTTCGCCAAGGCCATCGTCACCAAGCGCATCGACTTCCCCGCGCCCAGCGGCACCGGCACGGTGCCGGTGGTCAACGACAACGAGATGCTGTCCACCTACGAGGGCTCGCTCGGCGGTCGGTCCGGTTTCACCGACGACGCCCAGAACACCTACGTCGGCGGCGCCGAGCGCAACGGCCGCCGCCTGGTCGTGGTGCTGCTGCGTGGTCAGCAGGCGCCGGTCCGCATGGTCGACCAGGCCGCGCAACTGCTCGACTACGGGTTCGAGCTGCCCGCCGGCGACCCCGTCGGCCGCCTCGTGGACGGCGCGCCGCAGGCCAAGAAGAGGACCGCCGAGCCCACGCCCACCAGCGCCGACGTCGGCCAGGTCGCGGCACGCGACAGCGGGAACTCCGCGATGGAGAAGGCTTTCGGCAACGTCGGCGGACCCATCACGGGTGCCGCCGGCCTCGGTCTCGTGCTGGCGTTCTTCCTGTACCTGCGCAACCGCCGGGCGAAGGCCGCCCGTGCCGCGCGGGCCGCCGCGCAGCAGCGGAACTGACCTGTAGCAACGCGGAAGGGGCGGGAGCCGACCGGCTCCCGCCCCTTCCGCGTTGCTACGTCAGACGCGCTTGAACAGCAGCGCGCGCTTGACCTCCTGGATGGCCTTCGTGACCTGGATGCCACGCGGGCACGCGTCCGTGCAGTTGAACGTCGTCCGGCAGCGCCACACGCCGTCGATGTCGTTCAGGATGTCCAGCCGCTCCTCCGCGCCCTCGTCACGCGAGTCGAAGATGAAGCGGTGGGCGTTCACGATCGCCGCCGGGCCGAAGTAGGAGCCCTCGGTCCAGTACACCGGGCACGACGTCGTGCAGCAGGCGCACAGGATGCACTTCGTGGTGTCGTCGAAGCGCTCGCGGTCGGCGACCGACTGGACGCGCTCGCGCGTCGGCTCGTTGCCGTAGGTGATCAGGTACGGCTTGACCGCGCGGAACGCCTCGAAGAACGGCTCCATGTCGACCAGCAGGTCCTTGTGCACCGGCAGGCCCTTGATGGGCTCGATGGTGATCGTGGTCTGCTTGCCGCCGCCCGCCAGCAGGTCCTTCACCAGCACCTTGCAGGCCAGGCGGTTGACGCCGTTGATGCGCATCGCGTCCGAGCCGCAGATGCCGTGCGCGCACGACCGGCGGAACGTGAGCGTCCCGTCCAGGTACCACTTCACGTAGTGCAGCAGGTTCAGCACGCGGTCGGTCGGCAGGGCCGGGATCTCGAACGAGTCCCAACGCGGCTCGTCGTCGACCTCCGGGTTGAACCGGCGGACCTTCAGGGTCAGGGTGATCGCGCCGTCCGGCACCGGGGGCTGCGCGCCGCGGGAGCCGGTGGACACTTCAGCGGTAGCGGTCATCAGTACTTGCGCTCCATCGGCTGGTACCGGGTGAACGTCACGGGCTTGTAGTCCAGGCGGATGTCCGCCGCCATGCCCTCACCCTCCTTGTAGTACATGCTGTGGCGCATGAAGTTCGTGTCGTCGCGGTTCGGGTAGTCCTCGCGGGCGTGCCCGCCGCGGGACTCCTTGCGCGCCAGCGCGCCCACGACCAGAACCTCCGCCAGCTCCAGCAGGAAGCCCAGCTCCACGGCCTCCAGGAGATCGGTGTTGAACCGCTTCCCCTTGTCCTGCACGGTGATCCGCTGGTAACGCTCCTTCAGGGCCTGCACGTCGTGCAGCGCCTGCTTGAGCGTGTCCTCCGTGCGGTACACCGACGCGTTCGCGTCCATCGTGGCCTGGAGTTCGGTGCGGATGTCCGCCACCCGCTCGTGGCCGTGCTCGGAGAGCACCAGCGCGAGCTGCTCCTCGACCGCCTTCGCCGGGGTCTCCGGCAGCTCCACGTGCTCGTGGGCGTTGGCGTACTCGGCGGCGGCGATGCCCGCGCGGCGGCCGAACACGTTGATGTCCAACAGGGAGTTCGTGCCCAGGCGGTTCGCGCCGTGCACCGAGACGCACGCGCACTCGCCCGCCGCGTACAGGCCCGGCACCACGTGGTCGTTGTCCCGCAGCACCTCGCCGTGCACGTTCGTCGGGATGCCGCCCATCGCGTAGTGCGCCGTCGGGTACACCGGCACCGGCTCCTTCACCGGGTCCACCGCGAGGTAGGTGCGGGCGAACTCGGTGATGTCCGGGAGCTTCGTCTCCAGCACCTCGGCGCCCAGGTGCGTGCAGTCCAGCAGCACGTAGTCCTTGTTCGGGCCGGCGCCGCGTCCTTCGAGGACTTCCAGGGCCATCGAGCGCGCCACGATGTCGCGTGGCGCGAGGTCCTTGATGGTCGGCGCGTAACGCTCCATGAACCGCTCGCCCGACGCGTTGCGCAGGATCGCGCCCTCGCCGCGCGCACCCTCGGTCAGGAGGATGCCCAGACCCGCGAGACCGGTCGGGTGGAACTGGTAGAACTCCATGTCCTCCAGCGGCAGGCCCTTGCGGAACACGATGCCCATGCCGTCACCGGTCAGCGTGTGCGCGTTCGAGGTGGTCTTGAAGACCTTGCCGAAACCACCGGTCGCGAACACCACCGACTTCGCCTGGAACACGTGGATCTCGCCGGTGGCCAGCTCGTAGGCCACCGCGCCCGTGCACACCGGACCGTCCTCGGTCTCGGTCAGGCAGATGTCGAGCACGTAGAACTCGTTGAAGAACTCGATCCCGTGCTTGACGCAGTTCTGGTACAGCGTCTGGAGGATCATGTGGCCGGTGCGGTCCGCCGCGTAGCAGGCCCGGCGCACCGCCGCCTCGCCGTGGTTGCGGGTGTGACCGCCGAACCGCCGCTGGTCGATCTTGCCCTCGGGCGTGCGGTTGAACGGCAGGCCCATCTTCTCCAGGTCGAGGACCGCGTCGATGGCCTCCTTCGCCATGATCTCGGCGGCGTCCTGGTCGACCAGGTAGTCACCGCCCTTGATCGTGTCGAAGGTGTGCCACTCCCAGTTGTCCTCCTCCACGTTCGCGAGCGCGGCGCACATGCCGCCCTGCGCCGCGCCGGTGTGGGACCGCGTGGGGTAGAGCTTGGTGAGCACCGCCGTGCGCGCGCGCTGGCCGGCTTCGATCGCCGCGCGCATCCCGGCGCCGCCCGCGCCGATGATCACGACGTCGTACTTGTGGAACTGCATGTCGAGGTACTCCCCGCGGCGATCAGTCGGTGATGTTCGGGTCGAAGGTGAAGATCACGTACGTGCCGAGGGCGATGATCAGCACCATGGACACGTAGAGCAGCACCTTGAGCCAGAACCGGGTGGCGTCCTTGCGGGCGTAGTCGTTGATGACCGTGCGCAGGCCGTTACCGCCGTGGATCTGCGCCAGCCACAACATCGCCAGGTCCCAGAACTGCCAGAACGGCGACGCCCAGCGGCCCGCCACGAAACCGAAGTTGATGCGGTGCACGCCACCGTCGAGGATGTTCATGATGAACAGGTGGCCCAGCACCAGCACCAGCAGCGCCACGCCGGAGATGCGCATGAACAGCCAGCTGTAAAGCTCACCGTTGCTGCGGCGCGCCGCCGGGCGGCGCGGGGAACGCGGCTTGTCCAGGGTCAGCTCGCTCATCTCACTGACCCCCGAACATCTCGGACACGGTGCGCTCCATCATGAAGTACACGCCCGGGATCATCACGAGGACCCAGACGGCGAGGATCGCCCACAGCATCTGCCGCTGGTACTTCGGGCCCTTGGCCCAGAAGTCCACGAGCATCACCCGGACGCCGTTGAGCGCGTGGTACAGCACCGCGCCGACGAGCCCGACCTCGAACAGGTTGACGATCGGGTTCTTGTAGGTCTCGATGACCTTGTCGTACGCGTCCGGCGACACGCGCACCAGCGCGGTGTCCAGGACGTGCGCGAACAAGAAGAAGAACGTCAACACACCGGTGATGCGGTGGGCGACCCAGGACCACATGCCCAGATCGCCACGGTAGAGCGTGCCGCCTCCCTTGGAGGTGCCCGACCGCTCTGTTGCGGTGGTGCCGGCCATGCGCAACGGCCTCCAGCGTCAGTGGTGGACTGGTCTCCCCGTGGTAAGGGGACCTTGACCCTCGGATGCTAGACCCGCGTCCTCCGGACGACCCAACGGCCGCCGCTCTCTGTGAGCGACAGAACAGTGGTCAAATGCGCTGCCACCGGCGGCGTGGCGGGGCCGCCCGGAACCCGGTGGGCCGCACCCCGTTCCGCGGCGGTCGAAAGGCCCGTCCACCGTTGAGCGGTGCGTTCGCCACCGAGCAGGCGGCGGGTGGCCGGCGCTGGATCAATTCACCTCATGGGGTTAGCGGTAGCGGATGACGTGGAGGGCCAGGACGCCCTCGTCGGTGAGCGGCGGCGGCTCCCGGCGGGTGCCGTCGGCCAGCTCCAGCCCGCCCTCCGCGCGTCGCGCGTTGAGCACGTGGCCCACCGTCTCGCGGCCACGGCGGTCGCGGCGGCGGATCCAGACGAGTGCCTTCGCACCCACCGGGGTGTGGGCGAACTCGTCCAGCACGCCCGCCCAGGCGGTGTGGGTGCTGGCGCCCTCGACCTCGCCCAGCCGGTCCACGGTCGGGCCGAACCAGGCCGCCGGACCCGGCGCGGGCGGCGGGGTGGTGTGCTCGCCCGCGTTCCAGCGCTCCAACCACGGCCACGGGTCGGCGTTGGGCAGCGCGAACGGCGCGGCGTGGGCGGCCTTGGGCACCACCAGGGCCGCGTCCAGCATCTGGTCGCGCGGGTCGCCGGAGGCCAGGTGGGCACGCGTGGTGCAGGCGAACAGCCAGCCGCGCGCCAACTCGTCCGCCGGCGACGGGTCGACCAGGACCACCTCGTCCCGGTAGGCGTCGGCGAGGTGGCGCTCGGCCTTGCGGACGGCCGCGGCCAGGTCCTCGACGTCGGGTTCCGGTGCGGGGCGGGCGCGGTGGAAGCGGGCCACCACCAGGCCGCCGACGGTGGCGGTCTCCAGGTCGGCCGGACCGCCGGTCATGCCGTCCAGCACGGCGACCTCGCCGCGGTCGTGGTGCGCGTACAGCAGGTGACCGGTGACCTCGACGCCCACCAGCTCGCGCCGCACCCACACCACGCCCCTGGTGTCGGGGCCGCCGTCGCGGATCGCCGCCACCACCTGACCCCAGTCGGCGCAGGACGCGACCTCGGCGTCGGCGAAGTGGTCGGCACGCAGCCGGTCCCACCACCGGGGGTGCTCGTCGCCCGGCCGCCACGCCAGCGCGGACGCCGGTGCGCGGCCCACGGTCGCGTCCACCGCGACGACGCAGTTGCGGGCGTTGACCCGCCACGCCCAGTCGCGCTCGGCGGGCGCGCGCCAGTCGCCCGCGTCCTCGTCGCCGATGCCCAGGTCGCCGAACGGCCGGTCGTTGGGCAGCGGGTACGGTGCGTCGCCGTTCACCGGCACGGCCACCGCGCCCGCCAGCATCGGCTGCCCGCCCTCGCGGAACCGGCAGCCGAACACGGCCACCCGCGGCGTTTCCAGCAGCGCGAACCTGGTCGGCTCCACCGCGCCGCCGTAGACCCGGTCGAGCCACTGTTCGGCAGTGCCCCGTGGTTGCGTCACACGCACCTCATCGGTCGTCTTCTCCTGCGTCGGGCGAGGCTACGGCACCGGTTGCGCCGGGGGAGCGCTCGTCGGCGGTGTCGTGGTGGTCGGTGGTGGCGCGGGGCGCGGCAGGTCCGGCAGCGGGATGAACTGGATGCTCGCCGGGTCCCGCTCCAGCCGGGCCGGGCGGTGCGCCTGGCCGTCGTAGAACGTGATCTTCCCGTTGTCGTTCCAGGCGTTGAACACGTGCCCGGTGCCGTCGGCGCGGGTGATGCCGACGCTGACGTGCCTGCCCGGCTGCGCGGCCAGGTGGTCCGCCACCTCGTAGTAGTTGGCCGCGGGCTGGAACTTCGCGTTGAAGTGGTTCTCCAGCAACGCGCCCGGCGCGGGCGCGGGCCGCGGGTTGGCCACCACGCTCTGACCGTGCAGCGTCTCGTGCGTCGCGATCACGCAGTGCGTGCAGTTCACGTCGTGACCCGGCACGCCCGCCCGGAAGTTCGCCTGGTTGATCGTGGCCAGGCCGGGGTAGGTGGTGTCGGCCCACTGCCCGGCCGCGGCGTCGTCGGCGAACGCCTGGTAGTGGGTGGTGCCCGGGGGCAGCCACCGCTGGAGTTCGACCTGGTGGTCGGCGTCCTGCCGGGCGGCGAGCCACTGCTCGAACGCGGTGCGCTCGGCGGCCTGCGCGGTGTCGATCCGCTGCTCCTCCCGCGCCCGCTCCTGCGCCTGCCGGTTGGTCAGGTTCTGCTCGGCCTGCTGCCGCTCCTGGTCCTGCTTGGCCTTGAGCTGCTGCTCCACCTGCTGCCGCTCGGCGCGGGCCCGGTCGTCGAACTCCTGCTCGGCGATCTTCTGCTGGTCGGCCGCCCAGGTCTGGAACCGCTGCCCGGTGTCCTGGTCCTCCTGGTGCTGCCGGGCCAGCAGGTCCCGCTCCGCCTGCTGCCGCTCGGTCTCCTGCCCGGTGAGGAACCGCTGCCACACCTCGTTCGGGTCGAACGTGCCGGGCGCGGCGGCGAGCTGCTGCCGGATCTGCGCCTCGGCGAGCTGCCGCTGCTGCTCCTGCCGCTGGGTGACCTCGGCGACCACCCGCTGCCGCTCGGCCTGCTGCTGCTGGGCGAGCTGCTGCGCCGCCCGCTCCCGCTCGACGCGCATCCGCTCCGCGAACGCGTTCGCGGCCTGCGCCCGGTCGTTCTGCTGCTTGGCGTCGAGGTTCGCCGAGACCTGCGCCTGCTCGGCGGTCAGCCGCTGGGCCAGGGCCTTGCTCTCCGCGTCGTACTCGGCCTTGTGCCGGGCCGTCACCGCGTCGAGCGCCTGCGCCTTGGCGGTCTGCTGCCGCGCGGCGAGGCCGTTGCGCTCGGCGGTCCGCTCGGCCGCCTGCTTCGCCGCGAAGTCGGCGGCGGCCTTGTCCCGCAACGCTTTCCGCTGCGCCGGCGAGGGTTGTGGCGGGGCAGCCGGTGGTGCGGTCGTCGTTGTCGTCGTCGTCGGCGGGGCGGCCGGCGGTGGCGTGGTGGTCGGCGGTGCGGTGGTGGGCGTGCTGCTGGTGGAGGTGGTGCCGGTGCCGTCGGGTGGCGCGCCGAACGCCGCCGTCGACGCGCTGCCGAACAGCGCCGTCGACGGCCCGCCGTTCGACGCGGCCGGCGTGAACAACCCGCTGGTGGCCGTGGTGCCACCGGTGGGCGGCGCGGGCCGGGCGCTCACCACGTTCGGCAACGGGACGCTGCGCGAGCTGCTCGCCTGCGTGGTGCTCGACGCAGCGTTCGGCGGGTTGTTCTGCGGGTTGTTCGGCGGGGGTCCGGCGTTCGGCGCGGGGGGCGGCGTGTTGTTGAGGTCCGTGATCCGCCGGTCGATCTCCTGCTTGGCGCGCCACCAGTCCTGGAGGCGTTGGTCGGCGGTGCGGCGCAGGTCGTCCAGGGCGTCGTTCGCCACGTCGCGTGCCTCGGCGAGCTGCTGGTCCACCGTGGCCTTGGCGTTGGCGGCCGTGTCGTGCGCCTGCTGCGCCTGGTCGAGCCGGGCTCGGGCCGGTTCGGCGGCGGTGCGGGCGTCGGCCAGGTCCCGGTCGGCCTTCGCCAGGTCGGCGCGGGCGGTGTCGAGCCCGGTCCGGGCGGTGTCCAGGCGGGCGTTCGCCTCGCCCAGCGCGGTGTTCGCGTTCCGCAGCCGTTGCTGGGCGTCGGTCTGCGCGGCCTGGCGGTCACGCAGGTCCTGCTGCGCGCCCGGCACCTGGCCACGCAGGTTCTCGAGCGTGCCGCGCCGCGCGTCCAGGGTCGCCCTGGCGTCGGCCACGTCCAGTTCGAGCGTCGTCTCCACCGGGTCGACCACACCCGGTTCCGGCGCGGGACGGTCGGCGCGGTGGTCGGCGAGCGCGCGCTCCGCGTTCGCCAGGCCGCCCTCGGCGTCGGCGACGTCCCGCGCCGCCTGGTCGACCTGCTGGTCCAGGTCGTCCAACGCGGTGTTCGCGTCCCGCACGTCCCCGGTCGCGGTGTCGACGGCGGCCTGCGCGTCGGCCACGCCCTGCCGCGCGGTCTGCACGTCGGCGGCACGCGCGTCCAGCACGCCCTGCGCCGCGTCGACCTTCGCCTGCTCGGCCCCGACCTTCGTCGTCAGGTCGGTGATCCGGGCCTGGTGGGGCGCGACCTCGGCACGCGCGTCGCCCAGGGCGCCCTGCGCCGCCGCCAGCGCCTTCGCGGCCGCGGCGGCGTTGTCGGCGATCGGGCCGACGCGCTGCTCCGCGTCCAGGCGTGCCGTCTCCAGCGCCGCTTCGGCCGTCCGCCACGTCGCGGCGGTGTCCTTCACGTTCTGCTGCGCGCCGCCCAGGCCGTCGAACTTCTTGCCGAGCACGGTTTCCGCGTCCGCGGCGGGCATCCGCACCTGCGCGCCCTCCGGCAGGACCAGGTCGACCACGCCGACCTTGCCGTTACCGAGGTCCGCGACGATCCGGTACTCGACGCCGAACTCCACCAGGCTGGTCCGGCCCTCGCGCTTGAGGTCGTTGATCTGGTTGTGGGTCGTGCCGCCGCTGGACGTGTCCGACACCTCGCCCGCGTGCTTGAACTCCAGGCCGCTGGTGCTGAACGTGACCTCGGGGCTCTTGGACGTCAACCCGCCCGCGCCCAGGCCCACGACCACGTCGTTCGACTCGGACTTCTTGGCGTCGCTGGACGTCGTGGACACGGTGGTCCGCGGGTTCTCCAGCTTCACGCCGTCGCTCAGGCCGGCCAGCTTCGGGTCGACCAGCTTCGCGTAGACCTTGACGTCCGCGTGTTGGCTGAACGTCAACGCGGCCTCGTGCAGGCCCGGCACGTCCATCGCGCCGGAGAGCATCCGCGGCAGGTGCGACTGGAGGGTCTCCGAGCTGAGCGCCGCCAGCAACGCGTTGCGGGAGTCGGTGCCCCGGCCGGTGAGCTTCGGGTCGGCCTCGGCCCGGGTCAACGCCGTGAGCGCCGCCTCGCGCAGGTCCCGCACGCCGCGCAGGTTCTCCACGGACGCGCCGGGCGGCAGGGTCACCGGCGGCTTGCCGCCCGCCCGCCACTGGTCGACCTTCCCGGCCTCGGACTTGTCCTTCGGCTGGATCGGCGACGGCGCGGGGGCGGCCGTCGTGTTCGGGGCCGGCGCGGGCGCCGCGATCTTCAGGTTGTCGGCGTGCAGGCGGATGCCCACGGTGCTCGGCGTGTCGCCGCCCGCCCGCGCGATCAGCTTGTCGCCCTGGTGCACCTCCAGCTTGAACCGCACGGGCACGTCGAACTTCGCGACCGGACCGGTGCCGACCCGCTTGTGGCCGACCTGCGCGGCCGTGCCCTCGGTGACGGACGTGGTGGTCGAGTGGCCCACGTTGACCGCGACCGACGCGCCCACCGAACCGGGCACGTTCGGGTTGCCCCCACCCGGCAGGGCCGTGCCGGGCAGCTTGAGACCCGCGCCCCAGCCGCTGCCGCGCCCCTGGCCGTCGACTTCCCTGGTGCTGCCCGCGATGATGTGCTCGACGTCCACGCCGTCGTGCGCGACACCGGTGAACGTCGGGTTGTTCGCGATCTCCGCGGTCAGCGTGACCTGGTACGAGTCCTTGCCGAACGTGCCCGGCTTGTGCACGACCAGCGGCACGCCGCCGTCCAGCGCGCTGTCCATCAGCGCCTTCACGCTCGTCGGCGACGTCAGGTCCACCAGGCGCTGGAGGTTGTTCATCGAGTCGTCCAGCACGGACTTCGGCAGCAGCTTGGGGTCGATCCGGTTGAGTTCCGCCGTCAGGTCCGTGACGAGCGTCGACAGGTCCGTCGGCATCTTCTCGACCATGCCGAGGCCGAGCGAGCCCGGCCGGTTCGGGTCGAGCGTCTTCGGCGGGGCCACGTCACCGGGCCGCACCGGCTGCGGCTTGTGCACGCCGGTCTCCGGCAGCGCGCCCATCTGCCGCGCCACGTCCTCGGTGACCCGCAGGTAGACCGCGCCCGGCAGGTCCACCGTGCGGCCCGCGGTGTTCGGCGTGCTCTTGTGGACGGTGTTGGCGGTGCGGCTCTCGCCGACCACCGACACCTTCGCGTCCACCTGCACCAGCACGGTGCGGCCGGTGGCGGGCGTGACCTTGACGCGGTCCACGTTGCCCGCGACCTCGGAGCCCGTCGTGGTGGACTTGCCCAGGAAGCTCACCTTGCCGATGACGCCGACCGCACCCTGTCCCGTCGCGTTCGACGCCGGCTTCGCGGGCAGGTTCATGCCCAGCGTGGCGTCCCACGACGAGTTCTCGACCTTGCTGCCGGCCGCCTTGAAACCACCGCTGGTGGTGCTCTCCGTGCCGGTGGTGTCGGAGAACGACACGAACTTGGCGTCGCCCAGCTCGAACTTGACGGCGACCGCGCCGATCCGGTCGGTGACCCGCCTGCCGTACTTGAGGCCGCCCTCCTGCACACCGGTCTCGACCAGCCGGGTCAGGTTGGCCTTCACCGACTCGGGGCTGAACATCTTGTCGATCTGGTTGCGGGCGTGCGAGCCCTCCGCCGTCAGCGACGTGTCCATGCCCGCCGCCGAGTCGAGCGCCTGGACGACCGCCTGCTTCACGGCGTCGGTGTTCGCCACCGCCTCCACGTGCAGGATCTCCGGCGCGGGCTTGACGGGCGCGGTGGTGAGCAGCGTCTTGATGTCGCCCAGGTCGTTGGCGGGCGAGATCCGGGGCGGGCCCGGCTTGATGTCGGGGCCCGGCTTGGTGTTGAACGTCGAGCTGTCCGACGCCCAGAGGTGCACCTCGCCCTTGATCTCGGGGATCGTGGTGACCTTGCCGGTGCCGCCGGTCTTCGCGACCGTCTGCGGGTTCGGCACCTGGAGGAACGGCGAACCGGGCGTCACCCGCTTCACCCACGCCCGGTTGCGGCTGAACTCCTTGATCTCCACCTCGAACGTGATGTCGTGCTGGAACACCTGGGCGTTCGTCGCGCCGACGTTCAGGCCGGAGCTGTTCACCGCCGGGCCCGCCGCGGTCCGCACCGACGTGGAGTCGTTGTACTTGACGGCGGCGGTCGGGGTGGGGGTGAGGCTGGAGGAGCCGGGTTTGGTCGGGATGGAGACCTTGGCCTCCACGCCCGCGTTCCAGCCCTTCTGCGTGGTGACCGAGCTGTCCAGCCGCGGTCCCGCGCCCGCCCAGTTGCGCACGTTGTGGCCGGCCACCTCGCCGAGGTGCTGCGGCTTGGACAACTTGGCCTTGACGGTGACCTGGACGAAGTCGTTGGTGGCCAGGCCCTGCCGCTTGAGCTGCACCTGCACGCCGGGCCCGAGCAGGCTGTCCATCTTGGCCTTCAACGCGGTCGGCGACAGCTCCGCGTCCAGCTTCCGCTGGTTCTCCAGTTGGCCGACCATGTCGTTGAAGTTCTTGAAGTAGTGCTGCGGCTTGCCGTCCGGGTCCGTCCACTTGGGCAGGAAGTCCGCGAAGCCGGGCAGCTTCTTGAGCGCGGCCTCCACCTCGGTCTGCACGTTCGCCGCGCCGGTGAACTCGCCGACCTTGATGTTGCCCGCCGCCAGCTCCGCGTCCAGGTAGGGCGGCTCGTACTTGGTGTTCGCGGTGTCGGGCCGGACGAAGGCGTCCGGGTTGCTGCCCGGCAGGTTCGCCGCGGCGGCCTCCGGCATACCGACCCGCATGTACGCGGTGACCTCGACCGGGTCCGCCTTGCCGTGCGGCGTGCGGACCTCCAGCAGCGCCTTCACCTTGTAGAGGCCGGTGTCGGTCTTCACCTGGATGCCGGAGCGGTTGCCGGTGTTGGTGCCCGCGTTGGTGCTGCTGGTGATCTTGGACGACACACCGCCGGTCAACCCGGCCGTGCCGCCCAGCTTCCCGGACTGCTGCACGCCGCCGCCGAACGCGGCGTTGACGTCGAACCCGCTCTTGGTGTTCGCGGTGACGCCCGTGCCGCCGGTCGCGATGTCGTGCAGGCGCAGTTGCGCCTTGTCGTGCGTGCCGACCAGTTCGATCTCGGTCATCTTGGCCCGCATCTGCACCGCGCCCGCGTGGCCGCCGTTCGGGCTCACCAGGTCCGGCGAGGTGACCCAGCCCTCCAGCATCGCGCCGAAGTTGTCGCGGATCGTGGTGGGGCTCAGGAACTCCTGGAGCGCGGCCCGGCCCGGCGCGTCGATCTTGGTCACCGAGCGGTGCAGCACCTTGGCCACGTTGTCGAACGCGGCCTTCGAGTCGAGGTCGGTGATCGCCTCCGGGGCGACGTGCTCGATCCTGCCGTCGAGTTCGCCGTTCTCGACCACCTTCTTCTGCGGCGCGGCCGGTTCGCGCAGCCCGACCAGCTCGTCCGGGATCTGGAGCGTGACCTCGCCGTTGACCTGCTTCGGGTCGCCTTTGTTGACGTCCGCGCCGTTCGCGTCGGTGACCGTGACGTGGTAGGTCACCGGCAGCGGCGCGACGGTCGAACTCGTCGTGCCCGAGCGGATCGCGCGTTGGTCGAGGGTGGCCGCCTGCACGCTGGTCGACTGGGTGGGGCGGGCGAGGGCGACCTTGCCGCCCAGCGTGCCGTACGGCCCGACGCCCGCGCCCGCGGTGGCGCTCAACCCGATCTCGTCGCTGGTGGCGATGGTGCTCGTGGTGTTCGCCGACGTGCCGCTGTTGGCGGTGAAGTCGACCTTCGTGTTGGGGCGCGCGGCGGACGTGGGGTCGGCGGTGTTCGGTTCCAGGTGGGCCCGGACGTTCGCCTCGAACCACTTGTTGCCGACCTTGACCTGGAACTTGCGGCCGTCGCCGAGGAACGTCTCGAAGTTGTTCTCCAACGCGGTCGCGATGCCGTCGAGGCCGACGGGTTGGACCTTCGACGGGTTGGGCACCAGCTCCTGGACGGCCTTCACCACGTCCGGCGCGTTCTTGACGTCCGTGACGGCGATCGCGCCGAGCGCCTGGCCGGACTGGAAGAAGTCCGGGAGGTTCTTGGTCGGCAGCACCTTCGGCGGTGCCTGCCCGGTGTTGTTGTTCCCGTTGCCGCCCTGGTCGCCGTTCGTCGTCCCCTCGGGACCGATGACCTGGATCTCCGGCACGGCGGGTGCGGTGTTGGTGTTGGCGTTGGTGTTCGTGTTGGTGTTCGTGTTTGTGTTCGTCGAGCTGGACCCGAGGTCCTGCATCGGGTGCGCCTCGACGTCCGGCGTGTTGGTCGTGTTGGTGCCGAACAGCTTGGGCACCTTGAACTTCGGCGCCGGCCGCGTGCCCGGCCCGTCCACGTCGCGGTCGGTCGGCGGTGTCGGTGCGGAGTGGTCCGGTGTGGTGTCCGGGTTGGCCAGGCGGGTGTCCGGGACGGTCACCTGGCTGTTCGCGGTGCGCTCCACCAGCCACAGGTGGCGTGGCCGCAGACCGGGGCCGTCGCCGTGGACGTCCGAGCCCATCATGCCGCCGTCGTCCTGGTGGACGCCGGAGTTGTCGTCGTGCTTGAGGAGGACCCGGGTGGGGTCGCGGTACTCGTCCGGGACGCCCAGGTAGTGCAAGGTCTCGTGGGCCAGCACCTCGGGGCTCGCGCTGGGGTTCCAGTGCACCTGGTCGGTGTCGGTGTCGCCGACCTCGATGGTGGTGTGGGCGTCGGCCGGGTTGTCGGGGAACTCCAGCGTGACGTGGAACTGGTCGCCGCTCGGCAGGCGGTGCCCCTGGTTGAGCAGCGAGTCGACACCGTTGCGGGCGTTCGCGCGGACGGTGTCGAGCACCGCGGGGTCGACGTTCGGGCCCGCTACCAGGTTGACCTTGACCGTGTAGTTCTGGACGAACCGGCCGGGCGCGACCTCGATCCGGCGCAGGTCGTAGTTGATCAGGCCCTGGTAGGACCGGACGTTCGACGGCGTGCTGTCCGAGGTGACGTCCGCGACCTGCGTGTTGACGGTGGCGACGTGCGCGTCCGCCCGGCGCTTGCCCCAGGTGTCCAGGTCGGCGGGCGACTTCGGGTCGAACCAGTCGGCCTTCTTCGCCGGGTCGTGCCGCCAGGACTCGTCGTTGAGGACGTCCTTGCCCTTGCGCGAGTCCGGGTCGGGCGGGCTCAACGGCGGCGGCGCGCCACCGCTGCGCACGGTGGGCGGGGCGTCCTTGTGCACCGGCGGGAGCGGCGGCGGCGTCGGCACGCTCGGGTTGGCCGTGTCGGGGGCGGGTCCGGCCGATTTCGGGTTCGCGTCGGGGTTCGGGCCGGTCGCGTTGGGTGCGGGATCAGCCGGGCCGCGGTTCGGGTTGGGTCCGGTCGGGGGCGCGCCGCGGAAGCTGAAGAACTTCTTCGTCGAGTCGAGCTGGTTGGAGCTTTCCGGCGTCACCCACAGCACGCCGGCGAACTTGTCCTTCAGGTCCGGGTCCATCAGCAGCGGCAGCTCGGTCTGCCGCACGTCCACGTCCGTGCCGAACGGGGTCGGTCGCCCCAGTCCGAGCTGGTCGGTCGCGAACTTCACGATCACCGGGTCCGGCTTGAGCGTGCCGCCCCAGAGCGCGTTCGGCCCCGAGACGTCCGGCGCCTGCTCCTTCAACTTCTTGGGGTCGGCGTTGATCTGCTGGAGCGACGCGAACTTCTTCGGGATCGCGTCCGCCAGCGTGTGCATGAAGTCGGAGTTGGGCGGCGTGACGATGAAACCGTTGTTGAGCGACCCGTTCTGGTACTGGATGTCGGCCGCTTTCCGGATGTGCTCCGGCTTCACCGCGGCGGGGTTCTTCGGGACGTCGATCGACGGGTCGTCTTTCTTGGCCTCGTTGAGCACCTTGATGACGCTGTTGGCGTCGCGGATGCGTGGCGGGAGCACCGGCAGGTCGGTGCGGTGCATCCGCATGTCGCCGACCTGGTTCAGGGAAACGTTCCCGGGCCGCATGTCGGCGTCCACGTAGATGCCGCCCTTGTCGGCGAGGACGGCGTAACGCGAGATGTCCGAGATCAGGTTGTACGCCTTGGCGTCCTTGGTGGACGACAGGTCGTAGATGTCCTTGAGCGAGTGGTTGTTCTTGGGGTTCGTGCGTTCCTCGACCTGCTGCGACAGCTTGTCGACCAGGTCGGGCGTGCTGGTGTCGATCGTGACGCCCGCGTCGGTCAGCTTGGCGACGGTCTTCTTGTCCCACTTGACCGAGGAGTCGTCGGTCCAGAGCGTGACCTGCCACGGCGGGTTGGCGTCCTTCGCCTGGTTCGCCCACTCCACCATGCCGTCGACCTCGCCCTTGCCGGGCGTCTTGCCGAACCACATGAAGTGGATCTGCTTGGGCACCTCGACCTTGGCCTCGGCGTCCGGTCGGGTGGCGGCGTGCTCGTCGTACCGGGTTTGCAGCTCCTGCTTGAGGTTCGGGTCGGTGATGCGGTTGATGAGGATGCGTGCCTTGGCCGGGTTGTTGTCGTCCAGCGCCCGGTTGACGTAGTCACGCGCGGTGTCCGGGTTCTTGGCGGCGTCCCTGGCGAGGTCCTGCGGTGCGGGTTCCGGCATCGGCCGGGGCGGGGCGTCGACCGGTGGCCGGTTGGCGGGCGGCGTCGCCTTCGGCTCGATCTTGAAGACGTCCGACAGCTTGCGGACCGAGTCCTTCCACTTCGCCTTGAAGGTCCCGGTGTTGGCCCGGCTGTCCCCACCGGCCCGACTCGACCCGCCGGCCCGGTTCGGCGCGTTGGGGTCGAGCGGTGCCGGGCGGTAGCGGGCGGCGACGTCCGGGCGCAGCGGCACCGGGCCGACCGGCGTGACCAGCGTCGCGACGGGGACGGGACCGGGCTTGACGTCCGGCGCCGCCTCCGGCCCGCGAGTCGACGGTTCGGGCTTGTCCGCCTCGGGTCCCTTCGGCGGATTGGCCGAGGGCGGGTTGCCCGGGTTGGGAGTGGGGTTCGGGTTCGGATTCGGCGAGTTGACCGCCGTATCCGGCTTCGGCGACGCCGGGTTGGGGGTGGTGGTGGACGGGGCGTCGGGCCGCGGGTTGGGCGCGTTGGTGGGCGGAGCGTCAGGCCGCGGGTTGGAGGTGTTGACCGGCGGTGCGTCGGGGCGCGGGTTGGTCGGGTTCGGGTTCGGCGGGTTGACCGCCGTATCCGGCTTCGGCGACGCCGGGTTGGGGGTGGCGGTGGGCGGAGCGTCGGGCCGCGGGTTGGTCGGGCCGGGATTGGTCGGGTTCGGGGCGTTGACCTGCGGCGACACCGGCGTGGGGGCGGGCGGCGCGGGGCGAGTCGGGTTGGGCGGTGGGGTGTCGGCGCGGGGGGTGTCGGCGCGCGGCGTGGTGGGGTTGGGCTGAGTGGGGTTGGGCTGAGTGGGGTTCGGCTGGGTCGGGTTGGGCTGGACCGGGTTCGGCTGGGTCGAATTGGGCTGCGGCGACGGGGTGTTCGGACCGCTGACCGGGGTCGGCTTGGGGGCGGGCGGTGGGGTGGAGGGCGATGTGGCCGGAGCCTTGTCGATCGTGCTCGGGGCCGGGTTCTTCGGCGTCTCGAACACACCCTTGGCCGGGCCGCCACCCGCGGGGTACTTGCTCGACCGGTCCGTGTTGGGGCTTCCCGCGGCGGGGTTCGCGCCCATCGGGGGAGGTACCGCTCCCGGCACGCCGGACGTGTTCGGCGGGGCGGTGCTCGGCTTCGGGTCGGCACCGGGGGTCGGGCCGCCCGGGGTGGAACCGGGTGGGGTGGCACCCGTGGTCGGGCCGGTGGGCAAGGGGCTGGGAGCGGTCGCCTTGGGGCCGGTCCCGCTCGGGCTCGCACCGCTCGGGCTCGCACCGGTGGGGCTCGGCGCGGAGATGGTCGCCTTGGGCGCGGGCGGTGGGGTGCTGGAGGTGTTGGCCGGGGCCTTGTTGATGGTGCCGTCGCCCATGGGGGCCTTGGGCGTGTCGAACACGCCCTTCGCCGGGCCACCGCTGTACTTGCTCGACCGCTCGGACGCGCCCGCACCACCCGGCGCACCCGGCGCACCACCCATGGGCGGCGCGCCTCCCGCGAGCGGCGTGGAGCCGCCCTTCGCGTCCGGGGTCACCGCCCCGACGGGCGGGGCGGTGGCGGGCAGTGCACCCGCCGCCGTCTTCCCACCCGGAGGCAGGTTGGTCTGGCCACCGGGAACACCGCCGCCGGGCACACCGCCACCGGGAACGCCGCCGCCCTTGCCACCGGGCGAAGCACCGCCGGGCGAAGCACCACCGGGCACACCGCCGCCGACACCGGGGATCGCACCGACCCCGGGACCGCCACCCGCCTTCGCACCACCGGGCGGCGTCGCGCCGGCACCGCCCTGCGGCCCGGTCACCGGGTTCACCGCCGGCCCGCCGGAACCCTTCAAACCGGACGGCCCGCCACCGGTACCGCCCTGAGGACCGGTGATCGGCCCGACGGCCGGTCCACCGGAACCCTTCAGGCCGGACGGCCCGCCACCGGCACCACCACGCGGCCCGGTCACCGGACCGACCGAAGGACCGCCCGCACCGCCCGGACCCTTCCCGCCCGGCCCACCGGCACCACCACGCGGGCCGGTCACCGGACCGACGGCCGGCCCACCCGGACCCTTCGGGCCGCCGGACGGCCCGGTCCCGGCACCACCGCGCGGCCCCTTCGCCGGGTTCACCGAGGGACCGCCCGGCCCCTTCCCGCCACCCGGCACGTTGGGACCGCCGCCGCCCTTGGGCCCGTCCGTCTTGCTCACGTTCGGCCCACCGGACTTCGGCCCGCCGGACGGTCCACCGCCCGGCTGGCCGGGCGGGCGCTGCGCACCCGAGTCCGGGTTGAACTTGTTGAACTCCTTGCGGCTGTTGTTGTCTGTCTGGACGTGCGTTTCCTGCGTCGCCTTCAAACCGTCCCGGACGTTGCCGAACGTCTGCGTCGCCCGCTCCGCCTGCGCCACCGAGTTGTTGTTCGACTCGTTCAACGCCGGCACCGCGAACAACCCGATCGGCCCCAACGCGTTGGGCCCGAGCTGCAAACCACGCAGGCCGTTGGTGATGGCGCTCAACCGCGACTGGAAGTCCCCCGCCTTCGACTGGAGGTTCTCCATCGAGGTCACGTTCATGCCGAACCCGGAACCACCCGTCGGCCCGCCCACCGGGGGTGGCGGCGGCGTGGGCGACGGGCCGGGGGTGGGTCCCGGCGTCGGCGACGGGTTCGAGCCACCGGGGTTCTTGGGAGCCATGAGCGGTATCTCCGGACGACTGGGCGGGTCCGACCAGACCTGCGACTAGACCTGGACCTTGGGGTTGGGGCTCGTGCTGCCGCCGCTGGGCTTGTCGTACTTGGACTTGTAGTCGTTGTACGAGTTCTTGGCCGCCTCGCCGGACGCCTTGGCCTCGGCCGCCGCGGCCTCGGCGCGCTTGGCCGCGTCCTCGGCCTCCTTGGCGGCGCGCTCGGCGGCGGCGATGTCCGCCTCGCTGCCGGACGCGAACGCCTTCGCGTTGGCCTCCATGGCCTTCGCGTTCGCCTCGGTGAACGCGGCGTTGGCCTGCTCGTACTTGGCGTTGGCCTGCTTCGCCGCGTCGTTCTTCGCGGTCAGGTCCGCCTCCGCCGCCGAGCGGGCCGGGTCCTGCTGGCCGCCGCCCTGGCTGTTCTTGTACTCCTCGTACGCCTTCTTCGCCGCCTCGTCGGTCGGCTTGGTGGCGTCGAGCGCCTCGTTGGACTTCTTCGCGGCGTCCGCCACGTCCCGGGCTTCCTTCGCCGCGACGTCGGCCGCCCGCGCCGCGTCGGCACGTGCCGCGTCCGCCTCGGCCTTGGCCGCGTCGTACTTCGCCTTCGCCTGGTCGAAGGCCGCCTGGTCACCCGACGCCGCCGCGCGGTTGACCTCCTCCGCCGCCGCGTTGGCCTTCTTGTTGGCCTCCGCCGCCCGGTCCGAGGCGTCCTTCAGCTTGTCGTTGGCGGACTTCAGCTCGTCCGTCTGCTTCTGCTCCTCCTTCTTGGCGTCCTCGTACTTCTTGTTGGCCGCCTCGGCTTCCTTGTTGACCTCGTCGATCTTGTCCTGGGCGTCGTCGTCCTTCTTGCCCTGGTCGATCTTCTTGTTGACGTCGTCCTGGGCCTTGTAGCCCTCCCAGCCGATCTCGCCGACGTCGGCGATGTTCTCGAACCGGTCCCAGCCCTTGCCGATCTTCTTGACGATCCCGTTCAGGTCGTCGATCCGGGTCATCTGCCGGGCGAGCGCGGCGACCAGGCGCGCGATGCGGGCCGCGACGTTCGTGGCCAGCGCGATGCCGCGGGCGACGGCGAAGCTGATGAACGCGACGATCGACGCGCCGAAGGTGAAGAACGCCGCCGCGGCGGCGGCGATGGCGCCCGCCAGCAGCGAGCCCAGGAACTGGGCGATCATGTCCCGCACGATGTCGCGGAGGACCTGCACCAGCATCCCGCAGATGGCGACGATCTTGGCCTTGGTCTCGATCGCGCCGGCCATGTCGTCGAGTTCCTTGCCCATCGCCTCCATGCTGGCCTGGAAGCGCTCGGACGCCTGACCCGTCCACCCCTCGAACTTCGCCAGGCCCTGCTTGTGGTCCTCGGCCAGGACCCGCATCTCGACGGCCTGCTTGGTGGTGGCGTCGACGTTCTTCTGGATGTCCTCGGGGTCGCCCATGAGCTGGTCGAAACCCTCGCGGATGAACGTGATGTGCTCGATCAGCCACCCGATGCCCGCGCCGAGGATGCTGCCGAACGGGTCGGAGGCGAACATCACCACCGAGGAGGCCGCGCCGATCGCGTTGAACGTGATGTCCAGCACCCGCTCGGTCTCGGACTCGGCGTCCTTGCCGATGGAGTCGATGAGCCCGTCGAACGCCTCGATGAACAGCGAGCCCTTGAACTTGTTGTCCTCCGTGATCTCCATCCCGGGAGGCGAGTCGATCGGCTTGTCGGGGGCGGTCATGGCACGGCCTTCCTAGCTCACCAGGGCTGGTTGTCGTCGTCGTCTTCGTCGTCGGCGCGGCGTGCGGGGCGGGCGGCCGGCCGCGGTTGCGCCACCGGCTGCGGCCGTGCGGGCGGTCGCTCCGGTTCCGGCTCCGGTTCGGGTTCGTCGTCGGTCTCGTCGGCGTCCGGGTCGGCCGGCATCGAGTCCATGACCATGCGCATGGCCTCGGTGTCCAGGCCCATCGGCTCGAACGCCTCCATCACCTTGCGGGCGGCCTGCTGCTGCGCGGCACGCGCCGTGGTGAGGATGAGGGCCGTCAGCCGGGCCGGGCCGAGGTCGCACGCGCGGTGGCCGAGTTCGAGGCCGAGCAGCCCGCCGTTGGGGCCGACGGTGACGGTGACCGCGCCGTCCTGGCTGGTGACCCGGCCGTTCGCGGCGGCGAAGTTCTCCTGGAGGGCGTCGGACTTCTGCTTGAGGTCGCCCAACCGCGCCTCGTAGTCGTCCAGCCACTGGCGGGGGTCCACGACAACCTCCTCGGGTAAACACCGGTGCAGCCTGGAGTCCACCGCGAGCCGCCAACGCGATCCCAACGCCCCGCCAACGGGCCCGTCCGGCCCCGCTGTTTCCCCAGTTCGGACGGTGAGTTGGGCCAACTCAGCGAACACGGCGGGTCACGTCGAGTGGCGGTCGCGATCGGATGCACCAACGATTAGGTCACGTGCGAGCCGGTGCGTGCGCGGTGCTCGTTACCACGGGGTACGGTTCGCCACTCGGAAGCCGACATGGTTGTCGGGGGTTGTCTGCTCGAGGAAGAGCAGGGAGGGAGACGAGCCGTGCGTCGTCGAATGCGTGGCATCGCGGTGGCCGCGATCGCGCTGACCAGCGTTCTGTCGATGGCCGCCTGTGCCAAGGACAACGGTGGGTCCAGCTCCGGTTCCGCCAACAACAACGCGTCGGGCGGGTGCAAGCTGGCGGACAAGCCGCCGGTCGCCGGTGCGGGCACCAGCAGTTCCTCGGCGGGGGAGAAGGTGGACGGCAGCGCCCTCAAGGTGGGCCTCGCCTACGACATCGGCGGGCGCGGCGACGCCTCGTTCAACGACTCGGCCGCCGCCGGCCTGGACAAGGCCAAGGCCGACTTCGGCGTGGCCGAGGTCAAGGAGTTGACGGCCGCGCCGAACGAGGCGGAGGACGCCAAGCAGACCCGCCTGCGCCAGCTCGCGAGCGAGGGCTTCAACCCGATCATCGGCGTGGGCTTCGCGTACGCTGAGTCGCTGAAGGTCGTGGCCCCGGAGTTCCCGAACGTCAAGTTCGCCATCGTGGACGGCGCGGTGGACGGCGCGGCGAACGTGACGCCGCTGGTGTTCGCCGAGGAGGAGGGCTCCTTCCTGGCCGGCGTGATCGCCGCGTACCAGTCGAAGAGCTGCCACGTGGGCTTCGTCGGCGGCGTGAAGATCCCGCTGATCCAGAAGTTCGACGCGGGCTTCGAGCAGGGCGCCAAGGCCGCCGCGCCGGAGATCAAGATCGAGAAGAAGTACCTGACCCCGGCCGGTGACTTCACCGGGTTCCAGGAGCCGACCAAGGGCCAGGAGGCCGCGAAGGGCCAGATCGAGGCCGGCGCGGACGTGCTCTACCACGCCGCTGGCGCGTCCGGGAAGGGCGTGTTCTCCGCCGCGAAGTCGGCCAACGTGAAGGCCATCGGCGTCGACTCCGACCAGTACCACCAGACGACGGTCGCGGACTCCAAGGACGTCATCGTCTCCTCCATGCTCAAGCGCGTGGACGTGGCCGTGTACGACTTCGTGAAGGCGGTGGCCAAGAACGACCTGGCCAACTTCCCGAAGGTGTTCGACCTGAAGGTGGACGGCGTCGGCTACTCCACCTCCGGCGACAAGATCGACGACAACCTGAAGCAGGTCCTCGACGGCTACAAGAGCCAGATCATCGAGGGCAAGATCAAGGTCACGGACAAGCCGTCGAGCTGATCCGGTCGCACCGCGCTGGGCCTCGCGAGTCGCGCTCGCGGGGCCCAGCGCGTGGTTTCACCCGGCGCGAGCCGGAAGTCCAGACGGAGTCCCCATGAGCACTAGCACCCCTGCCACCGACGGCCCACCGGCCGTCGTCCTCTCGGGCATCACCAAGCGGTTCCCCGGCGTGGTCGCCAACAGCGACGTCCATTTGACCGTGCGGACCGGCGAGGTGCACGCGCTGTGCGGTGAGAACGGCGCGGGCAAGTCCACCCTGATGAAGATCCTCTACGGGATGCAGCACCCCGACGAGGGCACGATCGAGGTCGCCGGGAAGGCGGTCCGGTTCCGCAGCCCGGCGGACGCGATCCGCGCCGGCATCGGCATGGTGCACCAGCACTTCATGCTCGCCGACAACCTGACCGTGCAGGAGAACGTGGTGCTGGGCGCGGAAGCGCTGCACGGCATCGGCGGCCGGGCCCGAAAGGTGATCCTGGACCTCGCGAAGTCCACCGGCCTCACGGTGGACCCCGCGGTGCTCGTCGAGCGCCTCGGCGTCGCGGACCGGCAGCGCGTGGAGATCCTGAAGGTGCTCTACCGGGGCGCCAAGGTGGTGATCCTGGACGAGCCCACGGCGGTGCTGGTGCCGCAGGAGGTGGACGAGCTGTTCGCCACCCTGCGCGCCATGCAGCAGCAGGGCTTCACGTTCCTGTTCATCTCGCACAAGCTGGACGAGGTGCGTGCCATCGCCGACTCCGTGACGGTGATCCGGCGCGGCACGACGGTCGGCACGGCCGACCCGAAGGCGGTCAGCTCCCGCCAGCTCGCGGAGATGATGGTGGGCAGCGAGCTGCCCAGCCCGGAGACCCGCGAGTCGACCGTCACCGACCGGGTGGTGCTGCGGGTGGAGGGCCTGGGCTTGGTCGCCGAGGAGGGCACGCGCCCGGTCCTCGACGGCATCGACCTGGTGGTGCGCTCCGGCGAGGTGGTCGGCATCGCGGGTGTCGAGGGCAACGGCCAGACCGAGCTGGTCGAGACGATCATGGGTATGCGCCGGGCGCACCACGGCCGCGTGCTGCTCGCGGACCGCGACGTGACGCGGCTGGGCACGCTGGCGCGGCGCGAGGCGGGCATCGGGTACGTGCCGGAGGACCGGCACCGCCAGGGCCTGCTGCTCACGCAGCCGCTGTGGGCGAACCGCGTGCTCGGCCACCAGACCCGGGAACCGGTGGCCAAGGGCCCGTGGCTGGACCTGGCGGGCGCGAAGCGGGACACCGAGCGGATCGTGGCCGACTTCGACGTCCGCACGCCCGGCATCGACGTGCCCGCCGCGGCGTTGTCCGGCGGCAACCAGCAGAAGCTCGTGGTGGGCCGCGAGCTGTCCGGCGACCCGGTCCTGCTGATCGCGTCGCACCCGACGCGTGGTGTCGACGTCGGCGCGCAGGCGTTGATCTGGGACGAGATCAAGGCCGCGCGGGCGCGTGGCCTGGCGGTGCTGCTGATCTCGGCGGACCTGGACGAGCTGATCGGCCTGTCGGACACCATCAAGGTCATGCTGCGCGGTCGGCTGGTGGCCGACGCGGACCCGGCTTCGGTCACCCCCGAGGACCTGGGCAGCGCGATGACGGGCGCGGGCTCGACCAGCGCCGCCGTCGCGGAACTGGGAGGCGGCGAGTAATGGGCATCCTGCGCGGCAAACTGCTGCCGCCGGTCCTGGCGATCCTGTTCTCCGCACTGCTGTGCGGCATCGCGCTGCTGGTGTCCGGCGCGAACCCGGTCGACGCGTTCGGCGTGATGGTGTCGCAGGTCGGCCAGGGCACGACCGCGGTCGACATCATCAACAGCACCGGCACGTACTACATCGCGGCGCTCGCGGTGGCCATCGGCTTCCAGATGAACCTGTTCAACATCGGCGTCGAGGGCCAGTACCGCGTGGCCGCGGTGGTCGCCGCGGTGGTCGGCGGATCGCTGGCCCTGCCGCCCGGCCTGCACGCGCTGGTGGTCATCCTGGTCGCCGCGCTGGTGGGCGCGCTGTGGGCGGCGATCCCCGCGGTCCTCAAGGTGACCCGGGGCGTGAACGAGGTCATCTCCACGATCATGATGAACGGCCTGGCGCTGGGCCTGGCCGCGTACCTGATCCGCGAGGACGTGTTCGGCGAGCTGCGGGGCAACAACATCCGCACGCCGGAGATCCCGGAGTCCGGCTGGGTGCCGGGCATCCCGCTGGGTTCCGCCGGCACGGTGTTCGGCCTGGTGTTCCTGGCGGCGCTGCTCGGCGTCGGCTACTGGGTGATGATGAACCGCACCCGGTTCGGGTTCGAGCTGAAGGCGTCCGGCGAATCGGCCACGGCCGCCGCCGCGGGCGGCGTGAACGCGAAGAAGATGGTGCTGGTGGCGATGCTGCTGTCCGGCGGCATCGCGGGCCTGGTGTCGATGCCGGAGATCCTCGGCCGCGACCACACCTACAACCTGAACTTCCCGGCGGGCCTCGGTTTCGCCGGCATCGCGATCGCCCTGCTCGGGCGCAACCACCCCGGTGGCATCGCGTTCGGCGCGCTGCTGTGGGCGTTCCTGGACAAGTCGGGGCTGGCGCTGGACAACGTCGGCGTGCCGAGGGAGATCGTGACGATCATGCAGGGCGCGATCGTGCTGTCCGTCGTCGTCGCCTACGAGGTGGTCCGCCGGTTCGAGCTGGCCGCCGAGCAGCGCCGGGTCGGCAAGCAGCTGGGAACGGTGGGTGCCTCGTGAGCACTTCGTTGATGAACCCGTCGGAGGCGCCGGCCACCGTGCCGCCGCCGCGCAAGTCGCGCAGGCTGCCCGGCTGGGCGGTCGGCGTGCTCGGCGTGGCGGGCGCGGTGGTGCTGTTGTCCACCACCTCGTACCTGACCGGCGTGCCGCAGCTGACCTCCACCGGCACCATCCAGACCGCCGTGCGGCTGGCGCTGCCCATCCTGCTCGCCGGTCTCGGTGGCCTGTGGGCGGAGCGCGCGGGCGTGGTGAACATCGGCCTCGAAGGCATGATGATCATGGGCACGTGGGGCGCGGCGTGGGCCGGTTACCAGTGGGGCCCGTGGGCGGCGCTGGTGGCCGCCGCCGTGTTCGGCGCGCTGGGCGGCCTGCTGCACGCCATCGCCACGGTGACGTTCGGCGTGAACCACATCGTGTCCGGTGTCGCGATCAACCTGCTCGGCGCGGGCCTGACGAAGTACCTGTCGACGCTGGTGTTCTTCCCGCTGTCGCACAACCCGCGGGAATCGCCCGCCGTGCCGAAGTTCGACACGTACTCGGCGCCCGGCCTGTCCGAGTGGCTGGGCGACCTGGAGGCGCAGCAACGCGTCGGCCTGTCGGACGTGGCGGGCATCCTGCGCGGCCTGGTCACCGGCGTGTCGCCGCTGACCATGCTGGCCATCGCGCTGGTCGTCGGCAGCTACCTGGTGCTCTGGCGGACCCGGTTCGGCCTGCGGCTGCGGTCGTGCGGCGAGAACCCGGTCGCGGCCGAGTCGCTGGGCGTCAACGTGTACCGGCACAAGTACGCCGCGGTGATCGCGTCCGGCGCGCTCGCCGGCATCGGCGGCGCGGCGCTGGTGCTCAACCCCGGCCAGCCCGGTTACCTGGAGGGCCAGACCAACGGCCGCGGCTTCATCGGCCTCGCGGCGATGATCTTCGGCAACTGGCGGCCGGGCGGCCTGCTCGGCGGCGCGGCGCTGTTCGGCTACGCGGACGGGTTGCAGTTGCGCAGCGGCGGCAAGACGTTCCTCGCGCTGGTGTACGGCGCGGTGCTGCTGCTGGCGGTCATCGTGGTCTGGCAGCTCGTGCGGCGGCGCTGGTTCGCGGCGGCGGGCGGCATCGTCGCCGCGGTGGCCCTGTACGCGGTGTACTACAGCGTGGACGAGGTGCCGAGCGAGCTGACCACCTACGCGCCGCACCTGGTGACGCTGATCGTGCTCGCCGTGGCGTCGCAACGGTTGCGGATGCCGGCGGCGGACGGCGTGGTGTACCGCCGTGGTTGACTGGGATGAGCTGCGGGGACGGGCGGTGGACGCCGCGCAGGCGGCCTACTGCCCGTACTCCGGCCTGAAGGTCGGCTCGGCGGCGGTGTGCGACGACGGCCGGATCGTGGTGGGCTGCAACGTCGAGAACGCCTCGTACGGCGTCGCGCTGTGCGCCGAGTGCGCCATGGCCGGGCAGTTGCGGCTCACCGGCGGCGGGCGGTTCGTCGCGGTGGCGTGCCGCGGTGGCGGCGGCGAGCTGCTGATGCCGTGCGGGCGGTGCCGCCAGGTGTTGTTCGAGCTGGGTGGTCCGGACTGCCTGGTCGACACGCCGTCCGGCGTGGTGCCGATGAGCCGCGTGCTGCCCGACGCCTTCGGACCGGGAGACCTGCCGTGACCCACACCGCCGTGGACGTGATCCGGGCCAAGCGCGACGGCCACCGGCTGTCCGACGCCCAGGTCGACTGGGTGGTCGACGCCTACACCAGGGGCCTGGTCGCCGACGAGCAGATGTCCGCGCTCGCCATGGCGATCTACCTCAACGGCATGGACGACGCCGAGACGGCCCGCTGGACGCGTGCCATGGTCCGGTCCGGCGAGAAGCTGGAGCTGGACGTCGACCGCCCCGCCGTCGACAAGCACTCCACGGGCGGTGTGGGCGACAAGATCACGCTGCCGCTGGCCCCGCTGGTGGCGGCGTGCGGCGCGGCCGTGCCGCAGCTCTCCGGCCGCGGCCTCGGGCACACCGGCGGCACGCTGGACAAGCTGGAGTCCATCCCCGGCTGGCGCGCGCGGCTGTCGGTGGCCGAGGTGACCGCGCAGCTGCGCGACGTCGGCGCGGTGGTGTGCGCGGCGACCGAGGGCCTGGCGCCCGCGGACCGGAAGCTGTACGCGTTGCGGGACGTGACCGGCACCGTCGAGTCCGTGCCGCTGATCGCCAGTTCGATCATGTCGAAGAAGATCGCCGAGGGCGCGGACGCCCTGGTGCTGGACGTGAAGGTCGGCTCCGGCGCGTTCATGAAGGACGAGGCGCGGGCGCGTGAGCTGGCGCGGGCGCTGGTGTCGATCGGGGTCGAGCACGGGTTGCGGGTGTCGGCGCTGCTGACCGACATGTCCGTGCCGCTGGGCCGGGCGGTCGGCAACGCGGTCGAGGTGGCCGAGTCGGTGGACGTGCTGCGTGGTGGGGGTCCGGCGGACGTCGTGGAGCTGACCCTCGCGCTGGCGGCGGAGATGTTGGCGCACGCCGGGATCGGCGTCGACCCGGCCGCCGTGCTGGCGTCCGGCGCGGCGTACGAGACGTGGGCGCGGATGATCCGGGCCCAGGGCGGCGACCCCGACGCGCCGCTGCCGGTCGGCAAGCACAAGCACGTCGTGGAGGCGCCCGAGGACGGCGTGCTGGTGTCGTTGGACGCGTACGCGGTCGGCGTGGCCGCGTGGCGGCTCGGCGCGGGCCGGGCGCGCAAGGAGGACCCGGTGCAGGCGGGTGCGGGCGTGCTGTGCCTGGCGAAGCCGGGTGACCGGGTGGCGAAGGGGCAGCCCCTGCTGGAGCTGCGCACCGACACGCCGGACGCCGTGCCGGGCGCGTTGGCCGCGTTGCGTGGCGGTTACGCCGTCGGCGACACCGCGCCCGTCGGCCGGCCGTTGGTCATCGACACGGTGCGGGGCTGACCGTGCGGCCCGGTATCGCGGGGCACGACGTGGAGTACCCGCCCACGGTGGTCCCGGAGTTCTTGGACTTCTGACGCCGGACGGGTGATCGGGGTACGGGGCCGGGGTCGGGCTGGTCTGTTGTCGTGTGCTTCTGCCCCGCGCGCGTGTTGGGTGCTCGCGCGTCGTACTTCCGCGGAGTGGCCTCGCGGTTGTTGGTCGCTGTGCTGGAGGTGGTGGACGGGCACCGGCCCCGGGCCCAACTCGTGCCGGTCCTGGCGCGGTCGGTCGTGGCCGGCGGCCGGACCGGGCGGCTGGCGAGGGTGCGCGCGTGCCCGGTGTCGGGTGGGATCGCGGAGCTGGCCGGGGTGCTGACCACGGCCGGCGGCATCCGCGCGGTGGTCGCCCGCGTCGAGCGCCGTGATGGGCGGTGGCAGTGCACGGTGTTCGAGCTGCTGCCGTGAGAGTTCGGCGGTCTTGGCTGCCGCGTGGTGCCCCGGGCTGCCGAGCGGTGACCCCTCTCGACGGTCCGGGTTCCCGGTTGCCGAGCTGCTCCGGCTCGGCCGGTAGACCTCGGAGCCGGCGTGAGAGCGCTCCCACCACACGTCCGGCAGGTTCGACCGGATCGCCAAGCGGGCCCGGGTGGTCAGTGCCGGTTGGCCCGGAAGAAGTTCAGCAGCACGGGGTTGACCACGTCCGACCGTTCCCAGTGGACGTTGTGCCCGCACTCGTTGGCCACCACCGTGCGCACCCGGCGGAAGTGCCCGGCCAGCAGGCGCTGCACCGGCGGTGAGGTGTGCGGGTCGGCGTCGCCCCACAGCAGCAGGGTGGGCACGGTGAGCCGTTCGATCACGGCCCAGCTCAGCGGGGTCGCCCTGGGCTGGACGATCCCGTCGGAACCGGCCCGGCGGTGGATGTCCAGCCACCTGGCGACGCCGTCCGGGTCGATCGCGCGGTAGGACGGGCCCAGCTCCCGGAAGTGGATGGGCAGCGCGTCGACCTCGGGCGACCGCAACCGCCCCACCATGTCCTGGTAGTCCTGCTCCTGGACCTGGAGCACGCACGCGCCGATCACCAGGCTGTGCAGCCGGTCCGGGTGGTTGAGCGCGTAGTCCATCGCGTACCAGCCGCCACCGGCGACGCCGACGACGTGGAACTTCCTGATCCCCAGGAATTCCACGAGGTCGTGCAGGTCCTCGATGCCGGTCCTCGGGTCGTCCGGGTCCTGCACCGGCGAGTTGGTGTACCCCCGACGCGAGTAGCCGATGACCCGGTACCCCGCACGGGCGAGGTACGACTGCTGGTACGGCCAGCTCTCGCCACTGCCGCTCAGGGCGTGCAGCAGGACTACCGGCTCACCGGGCCCGCCGGTGTCCCAGTACCACAACCGCGCCCCGGGCACCTGGAACAGGCCCTGGGTGGCCGGAACCTGCTCGGGCACGGGGATCGGGCGCACCGGGCTGCCGGGGCGCGGGACCGGAACGCCCGGTGGGTGCGCGTCGGCGGTCCCGTTGACCAGGGCCGTGCCGCCGAGGGCGAGCCCGGTTCCCTGCAACAGGGTCCGGCGGGAAATCGGGAGCGAGGGGTTCGGGTCGGACTCGGCGTTGCCCATGCGACCTCATCTCGGGTGACCGGTTCCGCCGACGTGGGAGGACGTGCCGAGGAGCCGGACCACTGGCGCATCGGTGATCACGTACCGAGTCGGGCGGGTGCGGCGGCCGTCCGGAGCGTAGCGAACGGTCCGCACCCGACTCCAGGCGTTCACCGGAGAGGACGCACCCCGGCGATCCCCGTCGCACGACGAAGCCCCGGTTCCGCGGAACCGGGGCTTCGGGTCACCGGGGCGTCAGGCGCCTTCGGCGGTCAGGTCGTCGTCGTCCACGTTGCGGTTGTCGGCCGACTTCGGGCCGTTCTTCCGGGTCCGGCGCTGCGGCCGGGGCAGGGCGGTGGGCGGCGGGGGCGGGGTGGGGGAGCCGCCGCCGAGGATCAGCTCCGCGAACGTCGCCATCGCCTCGTCCAACTGGCCGCCGATGCGCAGCTCCGACTCCTGGTTGCTCTTGCGCACCATGGACGCGAGCGAGTCGGCGTCCGGCCGCGCGGCCACGGTGCCCTCGACCTTCGCGATGCCCCGCTCCACCACACCGGACAGCTCGCCGAGGCGGGCGGCGAAGTCGTCCTCCACCGTGTCCAGGCGGGTGGTCATGGTGTCCAGGCGCGACGTGACCTGCTCCAGGCGCTGCGCCAGCGCCTCCAGGCGGTCGGTGGCGTCGACCTGCTCGCGGGTCTCGTCCAGCGCCGCGTGCAGCGCCTCGCGCGCCTCGTCCAGCTTGCCGTGGACGGTGCTGCGGGTGTCGGCGATCGACGCGGCGAGCGTTTCGCGGGTCTCGTGCAGCGAACCGGCCAGGCCGTCGCGGGTCTCCTGCACGGACGCGGTGAGCTTGTCGCGCGTGTCGGCGAGGGAACCGGCCAGCGCCTCGCGGGTCTCGTCCAGCCGCCCGTGCAACGCCGACGCCGCGTCGGACTGGCTGCGCTGCAACGCCTCGCGGGTGCCGTCGAGGTGCTCGTGCACGCCCTCGTCCACCTCGTCCAGGCGACCGCGCAACGCGGCCTCCAACGCCTCGATGCGCTCGCGCAGCGGCGCGGTCACCGCGGCGGGCACGGCGTCGACCTTGCCGTCCTGCTTGTCCAGGTGCAGTTCCAGGTCGTCCAGCCGCTTGTGGATGTGGGAGAGCTTGTCCTCCAACCCGTCCATCCGGCCCGCGACGCCCTCGAACCGGCCGGCGACGCCGTCCAGGCGGCCGTCCAGCTGGGCGAACGGCTTGGCGAGCTTGTCCACCAGGCCGTCCACGGCGCGGCCGATGCCCTGGACCGCGTTGTCCTGCGCCTCCAGGCGCGCCAGCGCCTCGTCCAGCCGCTCGGCCAGCACGCTGACCTCGGTCCGGTCGGGCAGCTCGGACAGGCGCTTGCGAACGGAACCCAGCGACTCCAGCGGGGACATCCGCGCGTGGATCTCGTCCAGTGCATCGAAGATCTGCTGCTGTTCGCTCTCACGGATCTCCGCGGCGCGCGTCAGCATGTTGCGCATCCGATCGAAGGACATCGTGGAGTTGTTGTTCTCGTTCACGGCTTCGAATGCCTTCGTCCAGGGGAGGGGAGACCCCCGGGAGCCTAACCGCGTCGGGCGCACCGGCTGTACCACCCCCCGGCGGGGAACGCCTGTCTCGCGCTTGTGGTTGCTCCATTCGGGTTACGCCAACCGTCCCTACTGAAAGGTAGCCGGCGGCGGGTCCGCGAGCGCGCACCGCGGCCATCCGCCGTGCGAGTGATGGGGATTGGTTGGCGGTAGCGGAAAGTTCTGCATCACGGATGGACAACGGCGATCCGCCATCCGTCAGGGTGGTTCTCGCCACACCGGAGGGCTCCGCGGCGATCGTAGCGGACCATGATCATCGGCGGTCTCGCCGGGTCCGGTGGTGTCGCCGGTATACGGTGAGGCGTATGCCAACCCCGCTCTCCTCGGAGGCCATCCGCAGCGCGCCGAAGGTGCTGCTGCACGACCACCTCGACGGTGGACTCCGCCCCCAGACGGTGATCGAACTCGCCGAAGCAAGCGGCTACCAGGGACTGCCCACCGCCGATCCGGTGGTGCTGGCCAACTGGTTCCGCGACAACGCAAACTCCGGTTCCCTGGTCCGCTACCTGGAGGGCTTCGCGCACACGTGCGGCGTCATGCAGGACGAGGCGGCGCTGGTGCGCGTCGCGTCCGAAGCCGCGCAGGACCTCGCGGCGGACGGCGTGGTGTACGCGGAGATCCGGTACGCACCCGAGCTGTTCACCGAGCGCGGCCTGAGCCTGGAGCAGGCGGTGGAGGCCGTGCAGGAGGGCTTCCGCCAGGGCGAGGCGGCGTCGGGCGGCCGGATCAGGGTGCGCACGCTGCTGTGCGCGATGCGGCAGAACGACGGCTGGCAGCGGATCGCCGACCTCGTCGTGCGCTACCGCGACCAGGGCGTCGTCGGCTTCGACATCGCGGGGCCGGAGCTGGGTTTCCCGGCGACCCGCGAGCTGTCCGCGTTCGAGTACCTGCGGCAGCAGAACGCGCACTTCACCATCCACGCGGGCGAGGCGGACGGCCCGGAGTCGATCTGGCAGGCCGTGCAGTTCTGCGGCGCCGAGCGGCTCGGCCACGGCGTGCGGCTCACCGAGGACATCAAGGACGACGTGGTCGGCGACCTCGCGGCGTACGTGCGGGACCGCCGCATCGCGCTGGAGATGTGCCCGACGTCGAACGTGCAGACCGGCGCCGTGGCGTCGCTCGCCGAGCACCCCATCAAGCGCTTGGCGGACCTGGGTTTCCGGGTCACCGTGAACACCGACAACCGCCTGATGAGCGACTGCACGGCGTCCGGCGAGTTCGAGGTGGTCGTGAACCAGTTCGGCTTCGGCTGGGACGACCTGCGCACCTTCACCGTGAACGCCGCGAAGGCCGCGTTCATCCCGCTGGACGAGCGGCGCGCGCTGATCAAGGACGTCATCGAGCCCGCGTACGCGGCGCTGCGGGGCTGAGGCGGGGCGGGGGCCGCGCGGCCCCCGCCCTCCCGGTCAGTGGACCTTGAGCCGGTCCTCGAACGCCGCCACCAGCGTCCGCCAAGCCGTGACCTCGGCGTCGTACGGCGCGCTCGGCGCGAGCCGCGTCGGGTCCGGCTTGAGCACGTACGACACCATCCAGCCCAGCGACTCCGACTGGTTGAGCGCGACCTTCACCGCGTCGTCGCCCGCCCACTCGCCGGCGTCCTCCAGCAGCTCCACCGCCAGGTCGAGCTGCGTCGGGTCCACGGCGTCCGGCCCGTCCGCGATGTCCTCGTCCAGACCCGTGAACACGTAGACGTTGTCCGGGTCCACCTCGACCTCCAGGTCGCCGCCGGTCGCCTTCACGACCAGCTCGCCCCACGTCGAGACCTCGGCCAGGTCGTTGTCGTCGGCCTCCACGATGAACCGCGACAGCGCCCGCGGCGAGCCGAACACGTCGATGCGGCCCTTGCGCCCGAGGAACACCGGCTGGTCGTCCAGGTAGCAGCGCAGCGTGTAATACTCGCCGGCCCCGGTGATGACCTTGATCGGGTCGATGCCGACCTCGCCCCAGAAGCCGACCGGCTCGTCGCCGTCCTCGTCCTCGACGTCGTCGTCATCGGCCTCGGCGGTCTCCGCGTTGGCCTCCTCGAACGCCGCCAGCTCCTGCTGGGCGACCTCCAGCGCGGCCTCGTCGACGTCCGGCGTGGTGACCACGGCGTCGATCGCGTCCAGCACCTCGTCCCACTTCTCGGCGACGACCTCGGCGATCTCGGTCCACAGCGCCTGGCCCTCGCGGCCGGTGAACGGCAGCGTGCCCTGCGGCAGGAGCGCGAAGCCCTCCGCCGAGTCCAGGACCTCGTGCACCTTCTCCAGGTCGCACACGTCGGCCAGCGAGCGCACGATCGAGACCACGTCGGCCAGCTCGCCGATCACCCAGGTGTCGGGCTCCTCGGCCACCAGCTCCGGCACGCCCACCAGGTCGAACTGGTGGTTGTCGTCCGGTGACAGCTCGCCGACCGACAGACCCGGCACGACGTGCCAGGCCGGGTGGTCGACCAGGTCGTGCTCCTCGGCCTTGCGCACGAACGCCGCCAGGTGCGCGGCGTCGGGGAAGGCGTACAGGTCCTCCTCGTGGCCGAGGAATGCCTCCCACTCCTCGCCCTCTTCCCGCCAGCGCGGAGCCCACAGGGTGACGACATCACCCTGGGTGAGCCCCAGCTCGATCGGGACGATGTCCTGTGCCATCCGACCTCCCGGTCACGCCATGCCCCTTTGCGATGCGGGGGAAAGAGTACGGGGTGGATCTCCGGCTAGCGCCGTTGACCACGGAAAGGGTCCGCGAAGAAGTCGTCGTCGTCCTCGTCGTCGCCGGGCGGAACCGCGCGGGATCCCGCGCCACCCCGCCGAGAACCCGCGGTACCACCGGCGGAGCGACCGGAACCACCCGGCTGCGGACCGCCGTATCCCGGTGCGCCCTGCCCCGGCCCGCCCTGCCCCGAGTTGCCCTGCCCCGAGTTGCCCTGCCACGGTGCGCCCTGCCACGGGCCGCCCTGTCCCGGAGTGCCCGGTCCGAGCGGCACGCCGCCGGGCGCGTACCGGCCCGGTGCGCCGGGCTGTTCGGCAGCGGGTCGCCAGGGTGCGGGCCGAGCGCCGCCCCACTGCCGCATTTCACCGGGCGGCTCGCCGCGACCCGCCTCGCCGTGCCGCGCCCCGCCGCGCGGGCCGGTCGCCGCCTCGTCGCCCCAACCGCCGCCCGCGTGCCCGGTAGCACCGCTCCCCGCCCCGTCCTCCACCCGCGCGCGCAGCGGCGGGGGCCCGGCGAAGTCCTCGATCGCCATGGCCATGCTGTCGCCGAGGGTCTTGGCCAGCTCGTTGTAGCTCGTCTGCACCGCCGCGTCGGTGGCGAGGCGCGCGGTTTCCGCCACGGCCTGCCCGAGCGCTTCCGCACCGCGCCCCAACGCCTCCGGCCGCAACCGCACCGACCGCAACGCACCCACCGCTGACGCCGTGACGGTCACCAGCCCCGACGGGTGGGTGGCCGTCCCGGTCACCCGCGCCAGCACCTCGGCCAGCCGGTCCGCCGCCGCGATCCGCTCCTCCTGCGCGCTCACCGCGGTCCCCGCAGGTACGAGGTGCCGAAGTCGTCCTCCACCGCACCCGCCGGGAAACCGATGTCGTCCAGCGCGCGGCTGGTCGCCGGGTCCACCAGCCGCGCGAGCGACTGGTGCATCCGGGCCGCCGCGTCGGCCGCCGCGCGTTCGGCGACCCGCACGATCTCGGCGCCCAGCGCGTCCGCGCCCATGTTCAGCGCGGCCTTGGAGATGCGGATCTCCCGCGGTGGCGCGCCGGGCGCGCTCACCACGGTCACCGCGCCGTCCGCGGACGACGCCCGCCCGAGCACCGGCCCGGTGCGCGCGATGTGCGCGGACACCCGCGCCTCCACTTCGGCGACCCGGTCGGCCGCGCGTGCCGTCTCGTCCACGTCCTCAGCCCGTCGGTCGGTAGAAACCCATGAAACCCATGCCGATGTTGCTGGTGCGCACCGGGTTCACCTGCACCGGGTCACCGGCCTCCACCATCTGCCCGTTGCCGATCACCATCGCCACGTGCCCGTCCCACACCACCAGGTCGCCGGGCAGCAACTGGTCCGGCGGCACGGACGCGCCCATCGCCTGCGACGACGCGGGCCGCGGGATGTCGAACCCGGCGCCCTTGTACGCCCACTGGGTGAGCCCGGAGCAGTCGGTGCCCTGCGGCGGGTTCGCGCCGCCCCACACGTACGGGGTGCCGAGCGCGGACAGGGCGTTGCGCACGGCCCGCGCGGCGGTCTCGTTGGGTGCTTCGGCGGAACTCCCGTCCGGCAGGTTCACGCCGACACCCGTGCCCGGCTGCGGCGGGATCGCGACCGGCAACCGCGGTCCGGTCGCACCGCCGCCGCCACCGCCGCCACCACCCGAGCCACCGCCGCCACCGCCCGAACCGCCACCCGAGCCCGAACCGCCGGAGCCCGAGGGACCACCGGGGGACGACGGGTCGCGCCCGCCGCCGTCGGTCGCGCCGGCCGTCCGCGTGACACCGCCGGACTCCGCGCCGAGCGGATCGCCCAGACCGGCGAAATCCGGTTTCGGCAACCCCCGGAGCTGCGCCACGACGGCGGTCAGCTCCGTGCGCACCTTGTCCAGCTCCCGCTTCGACCGGCCCTCGTAGTCGCGGGCCTTCGCGGTCACCTCGGCGGCCACCGCGAGGGTCGCGCCCGCACCGCCGAACAACCCCGCCGCGACGGCCGCCGCGAGCCGGGGCTCCGCCCAGCCGGTGAACTCGTCGATGAGTCCCTGCACGGCCTTCCGGCCGCCCTCGACGGCGGACACCGCCGTGGTCGCGGCCTGCTGCGTGGCGGTGGCGTTGCGGGTCAACGTCCCGACACCACCGGAGAACTTCGCGACGCGTTGCTGGAACGCGTTCGCGCGGTCGCCGTACCAGGTGCCGAGCGCGGCGTTCGCCGCGCCGGTGTGCCTGCCGTCGACCTCCGACAACGCGGACGAAGCCCGCCCGAAGGCGTCCGCGGCCCGGCTCGCGCCGCCCGTGTCGCCCGCCAACCTGGCCAAGTCGTCCTTCATCGGGCGCACGAGGCCCGCCAGGAATCCCGCGACGTCCACGTCAGACCTGGTACGCCCGGGTGAAGTCGGCGCTGTTGCGCGCCTCCTGCTCGCGGTAGGCGGTGGCGGTGTCGGACACGGCCGTCGCGAACGCGTCCAACCCCTCCGCGGCGGCGGCCACGCCGTCCACCTGCGCCCGCGCCGCCTGCTGGAACGCCGCGCCCAGCCCCACCTCGTCGCCGATCGCGCCGAAGCTGCCCGCGGCGAGCGACGTGGTGCCCGCCAACGTCGACGTGCCGATCGCGCCGACCTCGCCGGCCAACCCGGACGCGGCGCCGCGGTACGTCGCCAGCGCCGCGAGGTCGACGCCGAAACCCCGTTCCACCACAACCCCCCTCGAATACACCATCCGGTCGCGATACTGCCCCATCGAACGGCGTCCCGTGCGGGCTTTGACGCAGATCCTCCCCTGATGGGCGGTACCGCCCGGAGCTTTTTCACTCGATCATGGGTGAGTGGGTGTTCTGCGCCATTGGGAACGGATCGTGGCGTGGCTCGACTACCACGCCCCCTCGACCGCTGCCGCGTTCGTCCCCGGTGAGACCGCCGCGGCGGTGGAGGCGCTGGCGGTCGCGAGCGGCCTCGACCTGCCCGACGAACTGCGTGCCTGGTGGGCCGTGTGCGGCGGCACCGCCGACTTGGCGTTCGCGGAGGTGCTGCCGCCGTTCTACACGCCCCTCGGCCCCACCAACGCGCTGCGGTCGTGGCAGCTCAAGGAGCAGTTCTGGCCACGTGACCTGGACACCGAGGCAGGCGCGCCCACGGTCGGCTTCCACCCGCGTTGGCTGCCCATAGCGTTCGACGGGTGCGGTGACGCGCTCGCCGTGGACATGCGGCCCGGTGTGCTGTCCGGCTGCGTGGTCGAGTGGGACCGCGAGCGCGGCGAGATGCTGAAGCCCGAGTGGACCGGCCTGGACGAGATGCTCGACCAGGTGGCGACCTCCCTGGAGCACCTGAGCCGGATCGGCCACTGCGAACCGCTGATCACCACCGACGGCCGCCTCGGGTGGCGGACCGACTGACGTGCCGGGTGGTGCTCCGCCGAGCGCACCCGCCCGGGATCGTGACAATGGGGCCATGGCGAAGGTGTTCGTCGCGGGACCGGTGTCGTGGAACCGCCTCGTGCGGCTGGCCGAGCTGCCCCGGCCCCGACCGCACACCACGTTCGCGCGCGGCCACCGCGCGGCGGTCGGCGGCACGTCCGCGGGCAAGGCGCTGAACCTGGCCCGGCTCGGCGCGGACGTCACGCTGCGCACCGTGCTCGGCGACGACGCGCCGGGCCGCGCGGTCGCGGACGTCCTCGCCGCCGGCGGCGTGCACCTGATCGCCGAACGGGCCGCCGTCACCGAGCAGCACCTGAACCTGATGTCCGACGCGGGCGAGCGCGTGTCGATCTACCTGGAGCTGCCGGAGCTGCCCGAGCCCAGGCACGACGACCGCGCCCTGGCCGCGTTGGCGGAGGCGGACGCGGCGGTGGTCGACCTGTCCGAGCCGTCCCGCCCGCTGCTGGCCGCCGCACGCCGCATGGGCGTCCCGGTGTGGTGCGACGTGCACGACTACGACGGCACGGCCGACTACCACCGCGACTTCGTGTCCGCCGCCGACTACTTGTTTCTCAACGACGACGGCATGTCCGCCGACCGCCTGACCGCGTTCCTGGCGGACGTCACGGCGAACGGCACCCGCACCGCCGTGGCGACCCTCGGCGCACAGGGCGCCGTGGCCGCCGTGTCGGGCGGGACGCACCGTGTCGCCGCCGTGCCCGTGGACGACATCGTGGACGTCAACGGCGCGGGCGACGCGTTCTTCGCGGGCTTCCTGGTCGCCCACCTGAACGGCGCGGACGTGCCCGCGGCGCTCACCGCGGGCGCGGCCCAGGCCGCCCGGTGCCTCTGCTCGCCCGACCTGGTGTGACGCCCTCACACCCCCACTGTCACACCCCTACTGGATGCCAGACGGTCTTCGACTCCAGGAAAGCCCGCATCCGGGACAGGTCCGGTTCCCGCGTGAAGTCCTCCGCCGCCCGTGCCCGCAGCACCCGCTTCACCGTGCCCGCCGCCGACCGCTCCAGGTCGGCCCGCAACGCCTCCGGCGCACCGGTCAGGTCCAGCGCGTTCACGTCGGCGTGCGAGGCGAGCCACGGCGCGATCTCCGCGGTGCGCCCGGTCAGCACGTTCACCACGCCGCCCGGCACGTCGGAGGTGGCCAGCACCTCGGACAGCGTCACGGCGGGCAGCGGGCGGTCCTGGGACGCCACCACGACCGCCGTGTTGCCCACCGCGATCACCGGCGCGATCACGCTCACCAGCCCGAGCAACGACGACTGCCGCGGCGCGAGCACCGCCACCACACCGGTCGGCTCCGGCACGGAGAACGAGAAGTACGGCCCCGCCACCGGGTTCGCCGCCCCGAGCACGGCCGCGACCTTGTCCGTCCACCCGGCGTACCAGACGAGCCGGTCGACGGCCGCGTCCACCAGCGCCTGCGCCTTCTTGGCGGCGACGCCCTCCGCCGCGCCGACCTCGGCGGTGAACTGCTCGCGCCTGCCCTCCAGCACCTCGGCCACCCGGTACAGCACCTGGCCGCGGTTGTAGGCCGTCGCACCGGACCAGCCGCCGAACGCCTTGCGCGCCGCGACGACCGCGTCCCGCGCGTCCTTGCGGGAACCCTGCGCCGCGTTCGCCAGGAAGCCGCCCTTGGCGTCCGTCACCGGGTAGGAGCGACCGGACTCGGAACGCGGGAACGCGCCGCCGATGTAGAGCTTGTACGTCTTGGCCACGGTGACGCGGTTGTCGGTCCGCCCCAGGGAAATGCGCTCAGACATCGAGGTACGCCTCCAGCCCCGTGCGACCGCCCTCGCGGCCGAAGCCCGACTCCTGGTAGCCCCCGAACGGGGCCGTGGGGTCGAAGCGGTTGAACGTGTTGGCCCACACCACGCCGGCACGCATCTTCTGCGCCGCCCACAGGATGCGTGAGCCCTTCTCGGTCCAGATGCCCGCGGACAGGCCGTAGGGCGTGTTGTTCGCCTTCGCCACGGCCTCGTCGGGCGTGCGGAACGTCAGCACCGACAGCACCGGCCCGAAGATCTCCTCGCGTGCGATCCGCATCGCCTGCGACACGTTGGAGAACACCGTCGGCGCGAAGTAGAAACCCTTGTCCGGCAACGCGCACGACGACGTCCAGCGCTCCGCGCCCTCCGCCTCGCCGGACGCGGTCAGCTCCTCGATCTTCGCCAGCTGCTCACGCGAGTTGATCGCGCCGACGTCGGTGTTCTTGTCCAACGGGTCGCCGACGCGCAGCGTCGACACCCGCGCCCGCAGCTTCTCCAGCAGCTCCTCGGCCACCGATTCCTGCACCAGCAACCGGGAACCGGCACAGCACACGTGGCCCTGGTTGAAGAAGATGCCGTTCACGATGCCCTCGACGGCCTGGTCCAGCGGCGCGTCGTCGAACACGATGTTCGCCGCCTTGCCGCCCAGCTCCAGGGTGAGCCTCCGACCGGTGCCCGCGAGCTGCCGCTGGATGACCTTGCCGACCTCGGTGGAACCGGTGAACGCCACCTTGTCCACGTCGTCGTGCGACACGAGGGCCGCGCCGACGTCACCCGCGCCCGGGAGGATGTTCACCACGCCCGGCGGCAGGTCCGCCTGCTGGATGATCTCGGCCAGCACCAGCGCGGTCAGCGGCGTCGTCTCGGCGGGCTTGAGCACCACGGTGTTGCCGCACGCCAGCGCGGGCGCGATCTTCCACGCCGCCATCAGCAGCGGGAAGTTCCACGGGATCACCTGGCCCGCCACGCCCAGCGGCTTCGGGTCGGGGCCGTAACCCGCGTAGCCGAGCTTGTCCGCCCAGCCCGCGTGGTAGAAGAAGTGCGCGGCGGCCGTGGGGATGTCGACGTCCCGCGATTCCCTGATGGGCTTGCCGTTGTCCAGGGATTCCAGCACGGCCAGCTCACGGGCGCGTTCCTGCACCAGGCGCGCGATGCGGAAGATGTACTTGGCGCGTTCCGAGCCGGGCATCCGGCCCCAGGCGCGCTCGTAGGCGCGACGTGCCGCTTTGACGGCCTTGTCGACGTCGGCGGTGGTCGCCGTGGACACCTCGGCGAGGACTTCCTCCGTGCCGGGGTTGACGGTCTTCAGGGGTTCGCCGCCGCCCTCCACGAACTGACCGTCGACGAACATCCGGTAGGTCGGCTTGAGGTTCGCGATGTCCCGCGACTCCGGCGCGGGGGCGTAGTCCCACATGTCAGTCCACCGTCACGTAATCGGGGCCGCTGTAGTGGCCGTCCAACTGGGTGCGCCGCTGCATCAGCAGGTCGTTGAGCAGCGTCGAGGCGCCGAACCGGAACAGGTCGGGCGTCAGCCACCCGGGACCGGCGACCTCGTTGACCGCCACCAGGTACTTGACCGCGTCCTTGGTGGTGCGGATGCCGCCCGCGGGCTTCACGCCCCGCCGCTGCCCGGTCTGGGCGTGCCAGTCGCGGACCGCCTGGAGCATCACGTGCGTGACGGGCAGCGTCGCGGCGGGCGACACCTTGCCCGTGGACGTCTTGATGAAGTCCCCGCCCGCCAGCAGCGCCAGCCACGAGGCGCGGCGCACGTTGTCGTAGGTGGCGAGTTCGCCGGTCTCCAGGATGACCTTCAGGTGCGCGTCGCCGCAGGCGTGCTTGACCTGCACGATCTCGTCGAAGACCTGCCCGTAGCGGCCGGACAGGAACGCGCCGCGGTCGATCACCATGTCGATCTCGGTCGCGCCCGCGTCCACCGCGAACGCCGTGTCCTCCAGCTTCACCTTCAGGCTGGACCGGCCGGACGGGAACGCCGTCGCCACCGAGGCGACGCCGATGCCCGTGCCACCGAGTTCACCGACGGCCGCGGCCACCATGTCCGGGTACACGCAGACCGCCGCGACCCGCGGCACGTCCGGTCGCTCCGGGTCGGGGCGGCGGGCCTTCGCGGCGAGCGACCGCACCTTGCCGGGCGTGTCCGCGCCTTCCAGCGTGGTCAGGT
Source organism: Saccharothrix obliqua (assembly GCF_019375475.1). Taxonomy (GTDB): domain Bacteria; phylum Actinomycetota; class Actinomycetes; order Mycobacteriales; family Pseudonocardiaceae; genus Actinosynnema; species Actinosynnema obliqua. The sequence continues at coordinate 626,664 of NZ_JAHXGQ010000001.1, forward strand.
CCACCATCGAGATGGCCGTGTCGATCGCCCACAGCTTGGCGGCCTTCTTGATGCTGCGCGTGCCCAGCCCGGCCGCGCGCTGCTCCACCCCGACCTGGTCGACACCGGGCAGTCCGTGCAGGAAGCGGCGCAGCGACGCGTCGTCGCGCACCGCGTCCGCGAGCGCCGGCGGCAACGGCGGCGCGGTCGATGTGGCAGCCATGCACCGAGTCTAAGCGGACCCGGTGCGGGGTCCTAAGCGAGCGGGTTCGCGCAGGTCAGGCGTTCAGTTCGGGGTTGTCGGACCCCTTGAGCCACTTCTTCTTGGGCCGCCGCACCTCGACGCCCGCCATCATCGCGACCCCGGTGATCCGCACGACCGGACCGCCCGGGATGGTGGGCGTCTTGTAGGTGGTGTCGTCGAACGCGCCCATGATCCCGGCGCCGTCGACGCGCACGGTCACGTCCTCCGGCACGAAGATCTCCACGCCACCCCACATGGCGAACACGCTGATGGTCGTCTCGGCCGCCGCGAAGCGCGCCCTGGACAGGTCGAGCACCACCCCGCCCATGATCGCGACCACGGTGTGGGTGGCGGGCACCACCCACTCACCCCGGCGGTCCACGCCGGACCAGAAGGCGATCGACGTGGAAGGTCCGGGCTCGCCCCCGACGCGGTTGGCGGGCAGGTGGGCCTGGAGCGGGTGCGCGACGGGCGGTACCAGCGACGTGCCGGGAATCCCCAGGTCAGCGGTCAGCGGCACCAGTTCGCCGTAGGTCTTGGCGGCGTACACCGACGCCAGCCGCTCGTCCAACTCGTGCAGGTCCAGCCGCCCCTCGCCGTGGGCCTGCTGGAGCACCTTGGCGACCTTCTCGCGATCGGCGTCCGAGGCGCGCATCTGACGGGGGTCCGGCACCAACTCGTCGCTCACCCGGGTGAGTCTAGGCCCCGATCCGCCGCACGAACCCCCGCCAGCTCACCTCAGCCACGCTCAGCACGGGGCCGTGGGGGTTCTTGGAGTCCCGAACCGCGATGGAGTCGGCTACGTGTCGGACTTCCACGCAGTTGGCCTGGCTGCTGCTGTAGCTGCTCTTGCGCCATGTGTTCATCGCGCGAACCTTCGCCAGTTGACCTTGGGCACGGTCAGGACGGGACCGTGGGGGTTCTTGGAGTCGCGTACCGCGACGGAGTCGGCGACGTGTCGGACTTCCACGCAGTTCGCCTGACTGGTGCTGTGGCTGCTCTTGTGCCATGCGCTCATCGGAGGAACCTCCGCCAGCTCACCGCAGTCACGTTCAGCACGGGGCCGTGGGGGTTCTTGGAGTCCCGTACCGCGATGGAGCCCGTCGTGCGTCGGACCTCCACGCAGTTGGCCTGGTCGCTACTGTGGCTGCTCTTGCGCCAAGCGTTCACCGCGTGAACCCCCGCCAGTTGACCTTGGGCACGATCAGGACGGGACCGTGGGGGTTCTTGGAGTCCCGAACGGCGACCGCGCCGGCCAGGTGTCGGACTTCCACGCAGTTGGCCTGGTCGGTGCTGTAGCTGCTCTTGCGCCAGGACATGGGTTCCGCTCCTCGCATCAGGTCACCTTGCCGATCAGCTTGGCGATCAGCGCCGCGGACTCATCGGGCGAGAGCGCCAAGGCACACAGCCTGTGCCAGGCAAGCGTAGCGCTTTCCAGGAAGTCGTCTTCCTCCAAGAAGGTGCTGCTGTTGCGACTTTCGACGTAAACCAGTGATGGTTGGTCGCTGAATTCCAGCATCATGAACGGGCCACTCAGTCCCGGGTGCGCCGGGCCGTCGAATGGGACCACCTGCACGATGATCCTCGGTCGTTGCGCCATGGCGGCGAGGTGTTGCAGCTGGGACCGCATCATTTCGGGGTTGCCCAGGTGCCGCCGGAGGACCGGTTCGTCGATGACCAGGTGCACACCGGCCCGGGTGAGGGCGACCTGCCTGCCCATCCGAGTCGCCACCAGCGCTTCGACCTCTGCGGCGTCGAGGGTGTCGTTGACCCCGCGCATCACCGTCGCGGCGTACTCCGCCGTCTGCGCCAGGCCCGGGATCACCAGCGGCTCGTAGTTGTGGATGCCGATCGCCTCCGCCTCGAAGTCGATCAGGTTCTTCCAGTTGCCAGGCAGCTTGCCGTGGATCGTGTGCCAGTTCCGGGTCTCTCCCGCCCGCACCAGGGCGACCAGTTCTTGCCGCAACCCGGCAGGCGCCTGGAGGAAGCCGAGTATCGCCGCCACCTCGTCCGCGTACAAACCCCGGTTCGCGGTTTCCATGCGGCTGATCTTGCTCTCTGAACACCCGATCGCCGCGGCCACCTCCGCGCAGCTCAAACCCCTCGCCAAGCGCAACGCGCGCAATTCCGTGGACACCCGGCGCTGGCGCACGGAAGCTCCCCTGCGTGTCATGGCGAAAGCGTTCCTCCTTGCCCGACGGGCAAGAAAGGGCTGTCACCCGAAGGTGCGCATTGCCGGACCCGGGCGCAAGAGAGGAGCGTATTCCACATGCGGCAGACCTGGCAGATCAGTGGTGCATTCGCGGATTGGCGGTTGACCGTCGCGATCGTCCCGCCGGACGGCGCGCCGGTGCACCCGGAACCCGACCTGGAACCGCTCGCCGAGCACTTCCGGGTGCTCGCCGAAATGGTGGAGGCGCACCACGAACTGGACCGACTCGCCACGCGCGACAGCCGCTGACCTCACCGGCGGATCGGCAACGGCTCCCGGATCGCGAGCCGGCGGATCTCCGGGTAGTACGGGTCCAGCTCACCCATCTCGAACCGGCAGTCCCGCACCATCCAGAACACGTCCTTGCTCCGCCCGCTCGGACACTTGTAAGAACCATCCGGCAGCAACGCCACATGGCCGTCCTCGTCGGCCACGAAAGTCACCAGCTCCACCCCGTCACGCGAATGCCACAGCCGAGCCGTCCGGTCCTCACCTCCGGTCGCGAGGTACCGGCCATCCAGCGAAAACGCCACCGCGCGCACCGCACCCGTGTGCCGCACAAGGCTGTGCAACAGGTTCCCGCTCGCATCCCACACGCGCGCCACGCCGTCCGACGACGCCGTGGCGATCCGTCCATCCGACGCGATGGCCACGTCCCACACGGCGCGCCCGACGGAAATCTCCCCGAGCTGCACGCCATCCACCGACCACAACAACACGTGGCCGTCCAAGGAGCCGGTGGCGACGATCCGCCCGTCCCGCGAGAACGCCACGGACACGATGTCGGACAGGTGGTTGACGAGTTCCCGATCAACCCCACGGCGCCATATCCGCGCCACGCCGCCCTCATGGCCGACAACGATGCGTGAGCCGTCGGGGGAGTAGGCGACGCACGTGGCAGCCCGGGTGCTGCTCGGCTGGAGTCCCGATTGTTGGTCCGGACTGTTCGTGTTCCAGAACAACAACCCACCGGTGTCCGTCACCCCAACGACTCGGCGGCCACGCGGCGCGAACGCCACCGACCGCACCCGGACACCGGTGTCGAAGGTGATGTCCTCCTCCCCGGGCGCCTCCAGGTACGCGCCGGCGTTGCTGCTCACCGCCAACGCGCCGTCCTCGGCCAGGTCGGCCGCCTCGATCCGGCCGGGGAAGATGTGGTGCTCGTCGACCACCCCGTCACCGATGTCCCACAACCGCACCCCGGTCTCCGACGCCACCATCAACCGCCGACCGTCCGCCGTGAACCGCACGGCGACCACCGCCGAGTAGGTCAACGGCGTCGTCAGCACTGCCAGGAAGCGCTCGCTGTCCGTGCGCTCGTCCTGCCGGATGACGACCCGCGCCCGGTCCCGCGTGCTGGACGCCGCGGCGGCCAGCTCCGGCCGGTCCGCACCCGTCACACCGAGCAGCGCGGCGCCCTCCCACCGGCTGCCGGTGAGGACCGCGTCGGTGAGGCTGCCGCCGAACACCCGCACCCCGCGGCAATCCGCGCCGGTCAGGTCCGCGTCGCCGAGGTCCATCCCCACCAGGCGCTGCCCGCTGAGGTCCGCGCCCGCCAGGTTCGCGCCACGCAGGTTCAACGCACCGAGGTCCGCACCACGCAGGTCGACGCCTTCCAGGCCGAGCACCTGCCTCCGCAACCGGGTCGCGACCGCGGTGGCGTTCTGCTTCGCCGCGTCGCCCGCGTCGTCGGCCGCCAGCACCGCCCGCGCCCACGCCAGCGCGGCGTCGTGACCCGCCAGGTCGCAGAAGAAGTCGACCATCAGCCTGGACATCCGGCGGTCCGCGACGACGACCTCGTCCCGCCCGGCACGCAGGTCGTCCGCCGCGACCTTCGCGACCAGCCACTCCACCACCGACTGGTGCACGAACGCGAAACCCTCGTCGGTGCGCACCAGCAGCGTCCCCGACCCGACGGCGTGCGCGGCCTGGTCGATGGTGTAGCCGCGGTCGGCGAGCCTGGTCAGCCGCGACACCACGGCGTCGGTGAGGTCGCCGGTCTGCACGGTGGTCGCGGTCGTCTGCCACAGGCGCAACGCCAGCGCGGTGCACGCCGCCAGCCGTTCCGCGCCGTCGAACGACGGCGTGCCGAGCCGGTGCTGCTGCCGGTCGGCCTCGTGCACCAGCCAGAAGTCCACCAGCTCCCGGTACAGCTCGGCCGCGCTGATCCGGCCGTGCTCGCGGCGGATCTCCAGCAGCCGGTCCTCGTCCAGGTCGGCGATGAACGACAGCATCCGCGGGTTGCGGGACAGCCCCAGCAGGTCGCTGATCACGCCGAGCAACGCGAAGCGCCGCGTCGCCCGGCCCGGGTCGCCGTAGTGGCGGGTCAGGAAGTCCACGATCTGGTCGTCGCCGAAGTCCTCCAGCACCACGCCCCGGCTCGCGGACAACGCCGACACCCGCTGCCCCAGCGCGGTCAGCACCTGGTTGGTGGACCGGAAGTGCTGGGTGCGGCTGGTCAGCACGACCTTCGCCCGGTCGGTGACGGCCTGGAGCAGCGTGCCGAGGTAGTCGGCGGCGTTGTCGTAGCCGACGCGCAGCTCCAGCTCGTCGAAGCCGTCGAACAACAACGCCAGCCGCCCGCTGCTGATCATGTACCGGAGCTTGGTCACGTCCACCGCGTCGACGCCCTCGCGCACCAGGTGCTGCGCCAGCAGCTCGTCCAGCGACGGCGCCTTCTCCAACCGGCGCAGCTCCACCAGCACCGGCAGCAGGCCGGGCAGGTGCTCGGGCAGCACGCGCGTCAACTGCCGCAGCAGGAACGACTTGCCGCGCCCGAAGTCGCCCAGCACCACGACGAACCGGGCCTGCTCGCGGCCGAGCGCGTCGATGACGTGCGCCAGGACGTCGTCCGCCACCTCCGCCGCTCCGAGCACCGTGAACCGTTGCGGGACGTAGAGTTCCGCCGGGTACACGCGGTCCGATGCGAGCGCACGCGCCTGACGCTCGACCAGCGGTCGCAGGTCCACCAAGCCCTGGTACTCCACGAAGCTCCGCAGTCGGACACCTCGGCGTTGCGCGAAGAGCGTCACTTCCGGTTCGGCGGGCGGTCCGCTGTAGACGAGTTCGGACGGCACCGAGGGATCGGCCGCCGCGAACGCCTCGTGCACCCGCGTGACGAACTGACGGACGTCATCGGTGGTCACGGGCCCCGAAGCCACACCCACGGGCCACTGCTCGAAACCACCGCCCACGCGGGGTTTCGACACGCGCAGGTACCACTCGTCGGGCCGTGGCGTGATGGTCGCCGTCGGGTGGGACACGGTTGTCGCCTCGTGCACGCGCTCGAAGAACGTGCCGCGCAACGACGGCGACCGGTCCACCAGCATCCGGTTGACCGAGCCGAACGCGACCTGCGCCGACTCCCACTCGACCGCGATGTCCTCCGTCCCGGCCGTCACCCACCCGTCGCGGAACCGGCGCACGGTGCGGCCGATCTCCATGGGGCGCAACGAGAGCAACTGGTACGTGCCCTCGGTGACGGGCAGCAGCGGCACGCCGCCGGGCAGCCGGCCCGCGTCGCCCGGACCCGTCAGGCACAGGCTCAGGCGGTCGCGCTCGCCGAACCGGTGGTCGGCCACCCAGCGGTGCACCGCGCCCAGCCGCAGCCACCCGCGCAGCCGGTAGTCCCGCAGCAGCGCCAGGAACCGGGTGGTCTGCCGCTCGCCGAGGTGCGCGCCCGAGTCCCGGTGGCTGTCGTGGAACGTGGAGTTGAACCCGGCCACCACCACCGCCAGGTCCGGCACCTCGAACAACGACCACGGCTCGTCCGGCGTGAACGTCGCCCGGCCCTGGTAGAACTCGTCGAACGCCGCCGCGTACGGGCCCCACTTCGGCCAGTACGGCGGCACCGGCGCCCGTTCCAGCGCCTCCTCCTGCGCGAAGTACGCCTGGCACGCCAACCGGTTCACGTCCCGCGTGCCCGGCACCACCACGACCCGGTCGCGCGGCAGCTCCACCGCCTCCGCCAGGTGCGCGAGGAACCGGAACCCGCGTTCGAACCCGCTCGGCCGGCCGTCCTCGGTCAGGTCGCCGGTGAACACCACGAGGTCCGGGCGCTCGTCGGCGAGCGAGTCGTGCAGCGGCCCGAACCAGCGCTCGTCCGGGCCGAACCGCACCGATGCCACGTGCAGCGCGGTGATCGCGTCGGCCCGGCGCGTCGGGCGCGGCCACACCGCGCGCAACCGCTCGGCCGGGATCGCCTGCCCGGCCGCCGTGACGACGCCCACGACCCGGTCGGTGGCCGGGTCCCACACCGGTCCGCCGAGGTAGCCGGGTCCGGTGCCCGTCGGGCCGACGTCGAGCCGCACCAGGCGTTCGTCCTCCTCGCCGTGCACGACCGCACGCACCCGTGCGCCGTCCGGCCGGTCGTAGAGGAAGCCGAACACCTCCACCGGGTGTCCCGGCCGCGGTGGCGTGGCGACCAGCTTCACGGGCGTCGCGGCAGGTGGCAGGTCCAGCGCCAGGACGCACACGTCGTCGCCGGGGAGCCCCGGCGGCGTCCAGGTGTGGACGGTCGCCGTGACGACTTCCCTCGCGAAACGCACGCGCACCGGCCCGTCCGGGCGTTCCACCGCACGGGCGTCTCGACCCAGTGCGACGTTGACGACGTGTGAGGGGGTGATGACGCGCGTAGGGCTCATCACGACACCCACGCCCACCGTGTGCCCCGCGCTGTCCGTGAACCGCACGACGGAGGTCGATAAGGAGCCGGCGGGCATCGCTAACTGGTACCACATACTGTTCGGCCATGGACGTCTTCGTTGTCGAACATCCCCTGGCCAGGGCGCGCTTGACCACCATGCGCGACGCCCGCACGGACAACGCGGCGTTCCGCGCCGCGTTGCACGAGTTGACCGTGATGCTCGTGTACGAAGCCACCCGCGACATGCCCGTGGCCGAGGAGAAAGTGCACACGCCCGTGGCGCGCACCACCGGCTACCGGCTGGCGAACCCGCCGTTGCTGGTGCCCGTGCTGCGCGCCGGGCTCGGCATGGCCGACCAGGCGCACAAGCTGATCCCGGACGCGCAGATGGGTTTCGTGGGCCTCGCCCGCGACGAGGAAACCCTCCAGCCGACGCCCTACATGGAATCGCTGCCCGAATCGCTCGCCGGGCGTCCGGTGTTCGTCCTGGACCCGATGCTCGCCACGGGCGGCTCGATGCTCTACACGATCCGGTTGTTGATCGACCGCGGCGCGACGGACGTGACGGCCGTGTGCGCGCTCGCCGCGCCGGAAGGCATCCGCAAGCTGGAGGAGTCGGGGCTGCCGATGCGCATGGTGACCGCCAGCGTCGACGAGCGCCTGAACGACTCGGGTTTCATCGTCCCGGGGCTCGGCGACGCCGGCGACCGCCAGTACGGCGCGGTCTGACCCGTCAGCCCAGTTCGGCGGCGTGGTCGGCCGCCCACTCCGCGAGGGTCCGGCCGCGCCTGCCCACGACCTCCTGGAACGTCGGCTGCACGCTCGGCGGTTCCTCGTTGTGCTGGGCGGCGTAACCCATCAGGTACTCGGCGGCGTCCCACGGCACGCCCACGTCGCGGATCAGCGCCGCCCGCGCCTGCCCGTAGGTGACCTGCTCGAACCCGATCGCCCGGCCGAGGCCCGCCCCGATCGCCGCGGCCTGCTGCCGGTGGGTCAGCGCTTCGGGTCCGCTGAGCCGGTACGCGCGACCGTGGTGCCCGTCCTCCAGCAACGCGCGCACGGCGACCTCCGCGATGTCCGCCTCGTGCACGGGCGCGCCGACGGCGTCCGGGTACGCGAAGCGCACGACGTTCTCCTTCCGGATCGTGTCGGCCCAGATGAGCTTGTTGGACATGAACTCGCCGGGCCGCACGTGCGTCCACTCCAGACCGGACGCCTCGACGACCTTCTCCACCGTCTCCAACGCCTCGTAGCTGCCGGGGCGTCGCACGGCCACCGCGTCGCTGGAGAGCAGCACGACCCGGCGGAGGTCTGTGGCGTGCCGGAGGAAGTCCTCGGCGAGGGCGGCCACGTCGGGCGCGACCACCACCGGGTTGAGGAAGACCGCCGTCACGCCCGCCAGCGGCAGTTCGGCGGGCCGGGTCAGGTCGCCTTTCACAGTCACCACGCCCGCGGGCAGGTCCGCTTTGTCCGGGTTGCGGGTCAGCGCCCGGAAGTCGACACCCGCCGTCACCAGTTGCCGGACCACGTGCCCACCCACGTTGCCGGTCGCTCCGGTCACCAGGATCGTCACCGTTCCCCCTAGTCGATAGCTGTTCAAACTTGAGGACGGCGACGTTAGCGCGCTGCCCCGCCACCGCGCACATGCAAACTTTTGCAACAACTGTGAAATGTGAGTCCGAAGGCAACTCACCGGTATGCCCTGATTCGGCCGTTCGGCCGTAGAGGTGGTCTAGACCTCAGCCCTACCGTGGTCTGGACCACACTTCCGCTGCCGCCGTCACCGCGAGGAGAAGCATGAAGAGCAGGAGATGGGTGTTCCCCGCCCTCCTGGTTTCCGCTCTCACCCTGTCGCTCGCCCCGACCGCGCAGGCCCACGGGTCCGGCGGCCACGGCGGGGGGCACGGGAAAGCGCCTCGCACCGTCGGTTACTACACCAACTGGAGCGGCTACGACCGCAACTTCCTGGTGAAGGACCTGGTCACCAACGGCACCGCACCGCGGCTCACGCACCTGAACTACGCGTTCGGGTTCCTGGACGAGAGCGGCAAGTGCGTCAGCTCCGACCCGTGGGCCGACTACCAGCGCCCGTTCAGCGCGGAGCAGAGCGTCAACGGCCGGACCGACGACGCCGGCCAGCCGCTGCTCGGCAACCTCAACCAGCTCAAGCAGCTCAAGGCCAAGTACCCGAAGCTGCGGGTGAACATCTCGCTCGGCGGGTGGACCGGCTCCAAGTTCTTCTCCAACGCGGCCCTGACGCCGGAGTCGCGTGCGGCGCACGTGCGGTCGTGCATCGACCTGTGGCTCAAGGGGAACCTCGTCGGCGCGGCGCCCGGTGCGGCGGCCGGTCTGTTCGACGGCATCGACCTCGACTGGGAGTGGCCCGCGAGCGAAGGCGCGCCGGGCAACGTGATCCGGGCCGAGGACCGCGAGAACTTCACCGCCCTGCTGCGTGAGTACCGCTCGCAGCTCGGCCGGCTCACCTGGCGCACCGGCAAGACGTACGACCTGACGGCGTTCCTGCCGGCGAACCCGGCCATGGTGGACCGCGGCTTCGAGGTCCCGAAGGTGTTCAACCTGCTCACTTTCGCGACCGTGCAGGGCTACGACTACCACGGCGCGTGGGAGTCCGTGACGAACCAGCAGTCGGCCGTGCGCACACCCGCCGCGGACCCGACGTCGCCGAAGTTCAGCACGCAGGTCACCGTGGACCACTACCTGCGCAAGGGCGCGCCACGCGACAAGATCGTGCTCGGGGTGCCGTTCTACAGCCGCGGCTGGACCGGTGTGCGCAACCAGGACAACGGCCTCTTCCAGCCCGCGACCGGACCCGCGCCCGCCACCTACGAGGCCGGGTACGAGGACTACCGCATCCTCAAGGCGCAGTTGGGCAAGTTCAAGGTGCACCGCGACGCCAAGGCGGGCCACGCCTGGTTGTTCGACGGCACGACGTTCTGGACGTGGGACGACCCGACGGAGATGAAGCGCAAGGGTCGGTACGTGGCGGAGCGGCGGCTCGGTGGCGCGATGGCCTGGTCGCTCGACGGCGACACCGCCGACGGCGAGCTGATCCGCGCCCTCAAAGACGGACTGTCCTGATCGGGGCAGTTCACCGGGGTCCGGGGAGGTTTCGCGGCGGCCGCCTCCCCGGACCCCACCCTGACGCCACCGGCGGACCTCCGGGTCCACCGGTGGCGTTTCGGCGCTGGTGGCTGGTGACGCCCGGCCGGCACGCGGGCGTGCGACCGGTCACCTGCGGCGCCAGCCCTCCACCTGTGCGCGGATGGCCTGCTCGTAGCCGGGGGCGATCTCCACGCCCGGCGGCAGGTTGCCGTTCAGCTCCAGGCTGACCAGGCCGTGCACCATGCCCCAGAGGGAGAGGGCGATCCGCTCCTGCGGTTCGGCCACGAACGCGCCCGCCTCGATGGCGCGGGCGACGCTCTCCAGCAGCGGCACGAACGTCTGGGCCGCCGCGGTGTAGGTGTCCTCGGACGGTTCGAAGTTCGGGACCACCTTGCTGAACATGACGAGGTAGAACTGCGGGTCGGCCAGGGCGCTGTCGCGGTAGACGAGGCCCAGCCGGACGATGTCCTCGACGGGGTCGTCGGTCGGCGGCAGGGTGGCGAGGCGTTCCCCGAAGCGGCGGAACGCCTCCTCGTAGAGGGCGTCGAGGAGCGCGGGTTTGCCGCCGAACAGCGAGTACACGGCGGTGGTCGAGGTGTTGACATCCGCTGCCAGCCTGCGCAAGCTCAGTGCGCCCGGTCCTTCCGTGGACAGCAACTCGCCCGCTCTGTGCAGCAGGCGCGCCCGGAGGGCGTCGTCGTGCGTTTTGGGTCTCGGCATCGGCTGATTCTATCGGCAACAGCGTTATAAAACTCGGTCTGGTCAGCGTGGTATCAAGTTGGTACCGTCCTGGGCATGGCGATGACCCTGCGTCTGAACGACGAGGAGAACCGGCGGCTCGGCGAGCTGGCCGCCGCGGAAGGCCGGTCGAAGCAGGAGGTCGTGCGGCTGGCGCTGGCCGAGCGGTGGGCGCGGTTGCAGAAGGAGGAGCAGCTGTCCGAGGTGCTCGGGCGGGTGCTGCCGAAGTACCGCGGGCTGCTGGAGCGCCTCGGCTCTTCCTGAGGGCTGTTCGCGTTTTTTCCTTGCTGCACGCGGCGCATGTGACTAGTCCACACGTTCGAGTGATCACCGCTGACGTTCGAACTGATGTTCGATAGTCTGAGTTCATGCAGCTCAATCGCCGTAAGCAGATCCTGTCCCGCGTGGCCCGGTGCGAACGCGCCCGAACGGCGCCGGCGCCCCGGTATGGTGCGCCGTTGAAGATCGGGCCACGTCCGGTGCGCACCCCCTCGGTGCCCCGCGAGGTCGACAACATCCTCGCCGCCGGACGGGCGGTCAGGCGATACAGACCTGAGGTGATGAGCGGTGATGCCGGTGGCATCCCGGACGCGGCGTGGCCGCGCCGCCGTACCCATCGCCCAGGACAGGGAGCGCGTCAAGCAGTGGTCAACTACCTCGACGCCGGCGACTTGCTCGTGCTGGCGACCGCCGTCACCGGTGGAGACCTGGTCGTGCGCGACTTAGGTCTACTCGACTCCGCCGCGCACCGTCCCCGAGCTACCGTGCTCGGCGTCGAGGCGTACGACACGCTCTGGCAAAAAGCCGCGGCCCTGCTCGACTCCATAGTCCGCACCCGCCCCCTCGTCGAGGGCAACTGGCGCCTGGGCTGGGTGGCCGCCGTGACCCTGTGCGACATCAACGGCTGGTGGGTCGACGCCGACGAGGACGAGGCTTTGGACCTGGTACGTGCTTTGGGGCGGGACCAACTGGACGTCCCCGGCATCGCGACCCATTTGGAGGCGTGGGCCAGCCCAAAAGCCCAATGACCCCACCAGAGCCGACCGAAACGGACCCGCCAGACCAACCCATCCCACCGCCCAGGCGCCCCTAACCCCAGCGCCTCACCCGCGCCCCTCAACCCTGCGCCCTAACCCGCGCCTTCAACCCGCGCCTTCAACCCTGCTACTAACCCCTGTGCCCTAACCCCTGCGCCGGCCCACCCACCCTCGTCCTCCCGGGCCGGCCCCTCACCCCGTCATCACCCATCCCTGCCGCCTCCAACCAGCCCACCCCCAGGCCCTGCCGTGCCCTGCTCTGCCGCACCCTGCTCCGCGGCGCGCTGTCGCTGCTGCGATCCGGCTCTGCCGCGGTCCACGCTCCGGCGCTCTCACTCCTCGCCCGTCGCCCTCCAAGCCCCATCACCTCATCTCCTCGTCTGCCGCCCCATCCCCCTGCGCCTGCCCGCTTCCCCTTCCCCCTTCCGTCTTCCCGCGTCCTGCACCCGCTCCGCACCCCTGTCACCGACCTTCGGCCCCCTCCTGCGCTCCGCCCGCGCCGGCTCCTGCTCCCGCTCCGGCCCGCCGCTTCCACCCCGCAGGCTTGCCCTGCACCGCGACCCGGCCCCTCAGCCCTCGCCTCCCATCCCCACCCCCAGCCCGCAGGCATCAGAGCCCAGCGCTGGCACCCAGGAACCCAACCCAGCACGTCAGGTAACGGAAACAGTCCCGAGTAGACAGAACGGGTTGACCTGGAGCGCGCTCCAACTCCTACCGTCTGGGCGTGACTTACTCGATCGCTCAAGCAGCCGGGCGTAGTGGGTTGTCGGTCGACACCCTGCGCTACTACGAACGGATCGGGCTGATCGACCCGCCTGCCCGGGACTCCGGTGGGCGGCGTAGTTACAGCGAGGACGACCTCGGGTGGTTGTTCTTCCTCACCCGGTTGCGCACGACGGGTATGCCGATCCGCATGATGCGTGAGTACGCCCAGCTCAGGCACCGCGGCACGACCACCGCGGTGCAGCGCAAGCAGATGCTCCTCGAGCACCGCGCCGCGGTCCGCGCACGGATCGCCGAACTCCAGTCGTGCCTGGAGGTGCTGGACTACAAGATCACGCACTACGAGCAGTTCGAGCACAGCGAAGGGATCACCGCGTGACACTCCTCGGCACCCTCGAAGTCGGGCCCCAGGGTCTGGGCTGCATGGGCATGAGCCAGTCCTACGGCCCCGGCGACGAGGGCGAATCCGTCGCGACCATCCACCGCGCCCTGGACCTCGGGGTCACCCTCCTCGACACCGCCGACGCCTACGGCCGCGGCGCGAACGAAGAACTGGTCGGCCGCGCCATCGCCGACCGGCGGGACCGGGTGGTGCTGGCCACGAAGTTCGGCCTCGCCGACCCGGAGCGCCGCCCGCGCGGTGACGCCGCCTACGTGCGCCGCGCCTGCGAGGCGTCGCTGCGCCGCCTCGGCGTCGACCACATCGACCTCTACTACCAGCACCGCGTCGACCCGACCGTCCCGATCGAGGAAACGGTGGGCGCGATGGCGGAACTGGTGACAGAGGGCAAGGTCCGGCACCTCGGCCTGTCCGAGGCGAGCGCCGAGTCCATCCGACGCGCGCACGCGGTGCACCCGATCACCGCCCTCCAGAGCGAGTGGTCGCTGTGGACGCGGGAGATCGAAGACGTCATCGTCCCCACCTGCGCCGAACTGGGCATCGGCATCGTGCCCTTCTCACCGCTCGGCCGCGGTTTCCTCACCGGTCGCGTCACGTCGACCGCCGACCTCGCCGCGGACGACACCCGCCGCGCCATGCCGCGCTTCGCCGACGAGAACTTCGCCCGCAACCTGGCCATCGTCGAGGCCCTGACCGCGCTCGCCGCCGAACGCGGCGTCACGGCCGGTCAGCTCGCCCTCGCCTGGGTGCACCACCGGGGCGAGCACGTGGTGCCGATCCCGGGCACCAAGCGCGTCAAGTACCTGGAGGAGAACCTCGCCGCCGCGAGCCTCGACCTGTCGGCCGACGACCTCCGGGCGATCGAGCAAGCCGCACCCGCCGCCGCGGGCGACCGGTACCCGCCGGAAATGCTTCGCCTGTCCAACAAGTAGGGAGAGGGAAACCGTGGAGATCCGCCGGTTGGGCGCGCTGGAGGTCAGCGCGCAGGGCTTGGGCTGCATGGGCATGAGCGAGTTCTACGGTCCGGGCGACGAGGTCGAGTCCACCGCGACCATCCACCGCGCCCTGGACCTCGGCGTGTCGCTGCTCGACACGGCCGACATGTACGGGCCGTTCACCAACGAGGAACTGGTCGGCCGCGCCATCGCCGGCCGGCGGGACGAGGTCGTGCTCGCCACCAAGTTCGCCGTCGTGCGCGACTCGGCCGAACCACGTGCCGCGTGGGGTTTGCGCGGCGACCCGGAGTACGTGCGGCAGGCGTGCGAGGCGTCGTTGCGCCGCCTCGGCGTCGACCACATCGACCTCTACTACCAGCACCGCGTCGACCCGACCGTGCCCATCGAGGACACCGTGGGCGCGATGGCGGAACTGGTGGCAGCGGGGAAGGTCCGGCACATCGGGTTGTCCGAGGCGGGTGCGGGGACGATTCGGCGGGCGCACGCCGTGCACCCGATCGCCGCCGTGCAGACCGAGTGGTCGCTGTGGAGCCGGGACATCGAGGACGCCGTCGCCCCGACGTGCCGGGAGCTGGGCATCGGGATCGTCGCGTACTCACCGCTCGGCCGGGGTTTCCTCACCGGGCGGTACCGGTCGCGGGACGATTTCGCGGCGGGCGACGTGCGGCTCACCTCGCACATGCCCCGGTTCGAGGACGGGAACTTCGACCGGAACCTGGCGATCGTCGAATCGCTCCGGTCGGTCGCGGCCGAGCACGGTGTGACGCCCGGCCAGATCGCCCTCGCCTGGGTGCAGCACCAGGGCGCGGTGCCTATCCCGGGCACCAAGCGGGTGAAGTACCTGGAGGAGAACGTCCGGGCCGTCGAACTCGCGTTGACCGACGGGCAACTGGCGCGGATCGCGGACGCCGTGCCCCCGGCGTCGGTGCTGGGCGAGCGCTACCAGGCCGAGTCGATGCGCCAACTCGGCCGCTAGAGCCCACCGCCGAACCCGGCAGCCCCGCACCGCTCACCAGCGGCCGGGATTGCCGGGACGGGCGGTCGGGCAGGGGCTCTGATGGCGGCCGGAAGTCTGCCGACGGCAGGGGAGTGGCCGGCGGCTGGGACTCGCCGGGCCGGGCGGCCGGGCAGGGCCTGCTGGAACCGGGGCTCCGGAAGTGGCCGGGGCCTGCTGGCGGCCGAGGTCCGCTCGGGCTGGAATCTGCCGGGGCGAGGGGCCGGGCCTGGCCCAGGGATGCCGGCGGCCGGGGGCCTCCCGGGCGGGGGACCTCCCAGGCCGGGGGCTTGCCGGGCGGGGCTTGCCGGGCCGGGGGCCTGCCCGGCCGGAGGTGGGGTGCTACTGGACCATGATTCCGTTGCGGAGGTTGAATTCTCTTGTGCCCTGTGCGGCGAAGATGGTGGCGACCACCACCAGGATCACCCAGATCGGGAAGGCGATGAACCAGCCCAGGATGGTCAGCGCGAGCAGCCACAGCGGGAAGTTCACGATGATCAGCACGACGCCCAGCGCGGTCTGCCCGGCGTAGAGGTTGCCCGCACCCAGCCACAGCAGCGACAGCAGCACCGCGACCCCGGACGACTTGGCCGTCACGATGCCGCGCACCGGAACGCCGTAGGGCTGCGCGACACCGGGAGGATAGGCGCCGGGAGGATAGGCACCGGGAGGCTGGGCCACGGGCGGCTGCACGCCGTAGGGCTGGGCCGCTTCCGGCGCGGGCGGGGCGTGGGGGATGTAGACGGGCGGCTGCTGCGGCCACTGGTTGGTGCCGCACACGGGGCACGTGGTGTTCGGCGGCTGTAAGTACGCACCGCAGGAGCCGCACATCGGGGGCGGCCCGGCCGTGTTGGTCATGTGGCGCCTCCGTCTGCTCCGCTACGCCGTTACGGCTACCAATCGCCTCCGGACAGCCCCGTGTTACGGGTCACGCCAGGTTCGCCGCGACCGTCGCACCGAGTTCCCGGCACGCCTCCAACGCCTCCTTGCCGGGCGGCCCCGCGACCAGCACGTGTTCCGCGACCTTCCGCCACCCCAAGCCCTTCACGATGGCTTCGACACCGCGCACGGCGCCCGTGGTGTCGTTGTCGCCGTGCACGTACAAGCCGAACGGACGGCCCTTCGTGGCGTCCAGACAGGGGTAATAGACGACGTCGAAGAACACCTTCAACGCGCCGCTCATGTACCCCAGGTTGGCGGGCGTGCCCAGCAGGTACCCGTCGGCCGCCAGCACGTCCGCGGGGGTCGCCGCGAGGGCGGGTCGCCGAACCACCTCGACGTCCTCGATCTCGGGATCGGTCGCCCCGGCCAGCGTTGCCTCGAACATGGCCTGGAGGTTCGGCGACGGCGTGTGGTGCACGATCAGCAACCGGGACATGCGCGTGAGGCTGCCGGGTCTCACCCGTCCCCGCAACCAGGACACGGCCGAGTGGGTGACATCCGGTGTGACCGGCTGCGTCCCCGCGGTCGACCCACCGGCCATAACGCCTGGTCAGAACGTGATCAAAAACCCAGGCCCAGGTCAGGGGAGGGTCGGCGCGGTCGGTACTTTGGGTGCGCACGGGAACCCGGTGCGGGGTCGTGCGTCCAGGTAGGTGACCGGGAGGGAGAAATGGACACTCGCAGCATCGCGACCATGGCGAGGAACCGGCGGATCACGTGGGGCGGCGGCGGCGGGATCGGCCTGGCGCTGATCGGACTGCCGCTCGTGTTCATCGCGGTGTGGCCGGGCGTGGACCACAGCCCGTGGGACGTCAACACGATGATCCTCGCATTCGGCGTGGCGGTGTCCACGCTGAGCTACATCGCGGTGCGGATCGCGGTCGCCGCGGCGACCGACGACCGGGTCGGCCCGCCGACCAGGCGTCCTTGGCTGGTGGCGGGCGGCGCCCTGGCGATCTCGGTGCTCTGCCTGCTGATCGCCTTCGTGTCGTGAGCGGTTCCTGACGGCCCGTCAGCGGGCGGTCAGGAGTTCGGTCACCCGGTCGCGGAGGGCCGCCAGCTTCGCGGTGGCCCTGGTGCGGGTCTCGGCGAGGTCGTCGACGGGTTCGACGACCTCCAGGTACGCCTTCAGCTTCGGTTCGGTGCCCGACGGCCGCACGACCACCCGCACGCCGTCGGCGGTCAGCCGCACCACGTCCGCCTCCGGCAGCAGGTCCTCGAACGCGAACCCGGCCGGCGGGTCGCGCCGCAGCTCCGCCATCAACGCGCCGATCCGGCTCAGGTCGGTGAACCGCAGCGAGACCTGGTCGGTCAGGTGCAGGCCGTGGTCCAGCGCGAGCTGGTCCAACGCGTCCAGCAGGTCGCGGCCGGCGGCCTTGAGCCCCGCCGCCAGGTCGCACGCCACGACGGCCGCCGAGATGCCGTCCTTGTCGTTGACGTGCTGCGGGTCGACGCAGTTGCCCAGCGCCTCCTCGTAGGCGAACACCAGCCCCTCGCCCGCGCGGACCAGCCACTTGAACCCGGTCAGCGTCTCCGCGTACCGCGCGCCGTGCGCGGCGGCGATCGACTTGAGCAGGGACGACGACACGATCGTCGTCGCCACCAGCGGATCGGGTGTGTCCACAGTGGACAGCACCAGGGAGCCGAGCAGGACGCCGGTCTCGTCGCCACGCAGCATCCGCCACGCGCCGTCGCGGTCCCGGACGCCCAGGGCGCACCGGTCGGCGTCCGGGTCGAGCGCGATCGCCAGGTCGGCGTCCTCCTCGGCGGCCAGCGCGAGCAGGCGGTCCGCCGCGCCCGGTTCCTCCGGGTTGGGGAACGCCACGGTCGGGAAGTCCGGGTCGGGCGCCGCCTGCTCGCGGACCACCCGCACGTCGGTGAAACCCGCGCGCCGCAACGCTTCCACGGCCATCTGACCGCCCACGCCGTGCATCGGGGTGAGCACCACGCGCAGGTCGCGCGACCTGCCCCGGGGCAGCGAGGCGACCCGTTCCAGGTACTCGTCCACCTCGGCGTCGCTCACCGGCAGGTGGTCGTCGGACAGCGGCACGGAGACGGCGGCGGGCACGGCGGCGATGGCGGCCTCGATCTCGCGGTCGGCGGGCGGCACGATCTGGCCGCCGCCCGCCAGGTACAGCTTGTAGCCGTTGTCGGCGGGCGGGTTGTGCGACGCGGTGATCTGCACGCCCGCGACCGCGCCGTGCCGCCGCACCAGGAACGCCAGCACGGGCGTCGGCAGCGGGCCGGGCAGCACCCGCACGGTGAAGCCCGCGCCCGCCAGCACACCCGCGGCGGCGGTGGCGAACTCCTCCGAGCCGTGCCTGGCGTCGCGGCCGACGAACACCGTCCCGTCGTGCCCCTTGGCACGCAGCCACGCCGCGAGCCCGGCCGTGGTGCGGATCACCACGGCCCGGTTCATGCCGTTGGACCCGGCGCGCACCGGTCCGCGCAGCCCGGCCGTGCCGAAGGTGAGCGGTCCGGCCATGCGGTCCGCCAGGTCGTCCGCGGCGGCGGCGTCGCCACCCATCGCGCGGGCGAGCACGGCCTGCAACTCGGCCCGCGTGTCGGGCGACGGGTCGTCGGCGATCCACCGGAACGTCGCGTCGCGCAGCGCCGGGAGCAGGGTCATGCCCGCGTCACCAGCTCCCGCAGCAGCTCACCCATGCGGCCCGCCGCGGCGGCGCCCGCGTCCAGCACCTCCTGGTGGTTGAGCGGTTCGCCGGTGATGCCCGCGGCGAGGTTCGTCACCAGCGACAGGCCGAACACCTCGACGCCCTCGGCGCGGGCGGCGATGGCCTCCAGCACGGTGGACATGCCGACCAGGTCCGCGCCCAGGGTGCGCAGCATCCGGATCTCGGCGGGCGTCTCGAAGTGCGGTCCGGGCAGGCCCGCGTACACGCCCTCCTCCAGCGACGGGTCGATCTCCCGCGCCAGGTCGCGCAACCGCGCCGAGTAGAGGTCGGTCAGGTCCACGAACCGCGCGCCGACCAGGGGCGACGACGCCGTGAGGTTCAGGTGGTCGCTGATCAGCACCGGCTGGCCGACCGACATGCCCTGCCGGAGGCCGCCGGCGGCGTTGGTCAGGACCACCGACTTGACGCCGCTGGCGGCGGCCGTGCGCACGCCGTGCACGACCTTGTCGATGCCCTTGCCCTCGTAGCCGTGGGTGCGGCCGAGGAGGACGAGCACGTTCTTGTCGCCCACGGGCACGGATCGGATCGTGCCCCCGTGGCCGAACGCGGTGGGGGGCGCGAAGCCGGGCAGGTCGCCCATGGGCACCTCGGCGGCCGGTGCGCCGATGAGGTCGGCGGCGGGCCGCCAGCCCGACCCGAGCACCACGGCGATGTCGTGGCGCGGCACGCCGGTCCGTTCGGCGAGCGCGGCGGCGGCCTGTGCTTCGAGGCTGTCTTCACTGATGGCGGTCACGGCCGCGAGCCTAATGGGCGGCTCGTCGGGGTGCCGTCGCGCTCGCCCGGGGAGGGCAGGTGCGTGAGGAGGGGGAGGGACGAAGGGGGCGGCGGGGAGGACGAGGGGACGAGGGAGAAGCGAGGCGGAGGAGGGGGAGGGCGGGGTGCGGCGGGCGGTTTTGGGGCGGGGAGGGCGAAGGCCGGGCGAGGAGGGGAGGGGGCGAGGAGGGGGGCGAGGGCGGGTGCGGCGGGTGTGGAGGTGGGCGGGGTTTTGGGGGCGCGGCGGTGGGGAGGGAGGGCCGCGGCGGTGGAGGGGGAGCGGCGAAGAGAGGGGCGAGAGCGGGGCGTGGCGGCGGGCGCGGTCGAGGGGCGCGGCGGGAGGGGGAGAGGAGTGGGGCTGCGTGCGGGGCGCGGGGGCGGTTCGGCAGGGGTGCGGGTGGGCGCGTGGTCAGCCGGTTACCGCGAACGTGCGGGCGATGGTGTTGAACAGCTTGTCCCGCCCGGCCTCCTCCTGCTCGGTCGGGAACACCACCTCCACCACCCACAGGTCCGCCCCGCGCGGCAGGACGCGGGAGTAGCGGGAGCGGCGGAGGTCGGGGCCCGGCGGGTTGGACGCCGGGCCCAGTTCGGTTGCCTTCTCGACGGTTCGGTAGCTGAACTGCACCGGGCTCGCCATCGCGGTCGGGTCGATGGGGTCGGTGACGTCCGTGGCCTCGCCGAAGATCCGGCCCTCCGGCCACCGGGAGCGCACCAGGGCCAGGTAGTCGCCCACCTCGTGCTTGGGGAAGTAGCCGGCGAAGCGCTGCACCGTCACCTCGTACGCGCCGGACGGGGCCACCAGGTGCACGACGGTGCTCGGCACCAGGCCCTTGTTGGCGCGCTGCTCCAGGAAGCTCGTCCAGTCCTCGCCCACCTCGATGGTGAAACCCGCGCCCTGCTCGCCGTTGGCGGTGGCGGCGGACGCCGTGGTGGGGCTCAGGCGCACCTCGTCGGACAGGGCGGGCAGCGGTGGTGCGGTGGTGGCCCGCGGCGGCAGCAGGGGCGCGCCCGCCAACGCCCTGGTGATGGCGAAGCCCGCGCTGCCGCCGATCGCGAACAGCACGGCGGCGGCGACCACGACCAGCGCGGTCAGCCGCCTGCGCGGCGACGCGGCCGGCGACGGGGTGAACGGCAGCGGGCCGGGGTCGGGCGCCAGCGGGGTTTCCGGCGGGATCGGGGCCTTGACCAGCGCGGCCGGGCGGGTCACCGGCACGACCGGGCGGGCCCGCGCGTCCGCCGGGAACACGTCCACGCCGGGCTCGGGCAGCAGCGGCCGGACGCGGCGGCGCACCTCGGCCAGCGACATGCGTTCCCCGGCGGCCTTGGCCATCAGGCCCGCGACGACCGGTTCCAGCGCACCGCACGCCGACGCGGGCGGCACGTCGCCGTGGATCACCTGGTTGATGGTCTGCATGATGTTCGCGCCCTCGTAGGGCTCCTGACCGGTCATGACGGCGAACAACGTCGCGCCGAGCGACCACTGGTCGGCGGCCTCGGTGACGTCGCCGCCCGCCGCGACCTCGGGCGCGATGAACGCGGGCGTGCCGAGCGCGATGCCGCGCGCGGTGAGCGTGGCCTCGGCGACGTTGCGCGCGATCCCGAAGTCGGTCAGCTTCACCCGGCCGTCCTCGGCGACCAGCACGTTGCCCGGCTTCACGTCCCGGTGCGTGATGCCCGCGCGGTGCGCGGCCTCCAGCGCGGCGGCCACGGCGTCGGCGACCACCGCGCCCTGCCGCGCGTCCAGCGGCCCGAGCCTGCGCACCAGGTCGGCCAGCGACTCCGACGGCACCAGCTCCATCACCACGTACGGGTCGCCGTCGACCCGCGCCACGTCGTACAGCGTCACGACGTTCGGGTGGGCCAGCTGCGCGACCGAGCGGGCCTCGCGGAGGGTGCGCTCACGCAGCAGGTCGGCCTCCGCCTCGGGCATCCCCGGCGGGACCAGGACCTCCTTCACCGCCACGTCGCGGCGCAGCGTCTCGTCGTGCGCGGCCCACACCGTGCCCATCGACCCGCGTCCCAGCACGTGGCGCAGGCGGTAGCGGCCCGCGATCAGGCGCTCGGTATCCACCCGAGCGATTGTCCACGAGCGTGGAAGACTGGCGACGCGGTCGACCCCGGGCCGCGTGACACCCCGACCGCACGGTCGCGGCGGTGAAACTCACATAGCCGCCGTGATACCAGTGGGTAACACTGCGGAGCATGATGGAGCCGACTGGTGAACCGGCGCTCGCCGCCGAATTCCCCGCGCCCGACCGGGAGCAGTGGCTGGACCTGGTCCGGGGCGTGCTCCGCAAGTCCGGCGCGGACTTCGAGTCGCTGGTGACGACCACCTACGACGGCATCCGCGTCCAACCCCTCTACACCGCCGACGACACCGCGCCGCCCGCGGGCTTCCCCGGCCTGCCGCCGTACACGCGTGGCGGTCGGCCGCAGGGCCGGGTGGGCGGCTGGGACGTCCGCCAGCAGCACGCCGTGCCCGACCGCGCCGCGGTGCTGACCGACCTGGAGAACGGCGTCACGTCGCTGTGGCTCAAGGACGTGCCCGCCGACCGGCTGGCCGACGTGCTGACCGGCGTCCACCTCGACCTCGCGCCGGTGGTGGTGGACGCGGGCGCGGACTTCCACGCCGCCGGCCGCGCCGCGCTGCGGCTGTGGGGGGAGGCGACCGGCGAGGTCCGGGGCAACGTGGGCGCGGACCCCCTGGGCGTGCGGGCGCGCACCGGCGCCGAGCCGGACTTCGCGGCGCTCGGCGACCTGGTCGACGCGGCACGTGCCTTCCCCGGCCTGCGGGTGGTCGTAGTGGACGGCCTGCCGTTCCACGAGGCGGGCGGCTCGGACGCGGAGGAGCTGGGCGCGTCGCTCGCGGCGGGCGTGACCTACCTGCGCGAGCTGACCGCGCTCGGCCTGTCCGCGGCGGATGCCGCGCGGCTGCTGGAGTTCCGCTACGCGGCGACCACCGACCAGTTCCTCACCACCGCGAAGTTCCGCGCCGCGCGGCGGTTGTGGGCACGCGTGACGGAGGTCGTGGGCACGCCGACGCCGCAGCTCCAGCACGCCGTCACCTCGCCCGCGATGATGACCCGTCGCGACCCGTGGGTGAACATGCTGCGCACCACCGTGGCGTGCTTCGGCGCGGGCCTCGGCGGCGCGGACGCGGTGACCGTGCTGCCGTTCGACCACGCGATCGGCAAACCCGACGACTTCGCCCGCCGGATCGCGCGCAACACGCAGTCCCTGCTGCTGGAGGAATCCCGGCTGGCGAGCGTGATCGACCCGGCGGGCGGCTCCTGGTACGTGGAGCGGCTGACCGACGACCTGGCACGCACCGCGTGGGCGTGGTTCCAGGAGATCGAGGCGGCGGGCGGGCTGCCCGCGGCGTTCCCGCTGGTGGCGGAGCGGCTGGCGGCGACCTGGGCGCGGCGGTCGGCGAACCTGGCCGACCGGGTGGACGCCATCACGGGCGTCAGCGAGTTCCCCGACCTCGACGAGCGGCCGGTGGTGCGCGAGCCGTGGCCCGCGCCGCCGGGCGGCGGGTTGCCCCGCGTGCGGTACGCGCAGGCGTTCGAGGCGTTGCGGGACGCGGCCGACGCCGCGCCGGTGCGCCCCGCGGTCTTCCTCGCCACGCTCGGCCCGGTCGCCACGCACACCGCGCGGGCGTCGTTCGCCGCGAACCTGTTCCAGGCGGGCGGTATCGCGACGCCGCGGGCGGGTGCGACGCGGGACGTGGCCGACGTGGTGGCGGCGTTCCGGGCGAGCGGCACGCGGATCGCGTGCCTGTGCGGCAGCGACGAGGGTTACGCGGAGCTGGCCGCGCCGGTCGCCGACGCGTTGCGCGCCGCGGGCGCCGAACGGGTGCTGCTGGCGGGCCGGGGTTCCGCCGCGGCGGTCGACGGGCACGTGCACGCCGGGTGCCCGGCGCTGCGGGTGCTGGAGGACACCTTCGACTTCCTCGGAGTGGAGCGATGATCCCGAACTTCGCCGAGATCGACCTCGGTGAGCCGACCACCGCCGACGCCGACGGGTGGCGTGCCGCGTTGCGCGCCGCCACCGGCGAGGACGTGGACGCCCTGGTGCGGGAGACGCCGGAGGGCATCGCCGTGCGGCCGGTGTACTCGGCGGCCGACACCGAGGGCCTGGACTTCCTGGCCACCTACCCGGGCATCGCGCCGTTCCTGCGCGGCCCGTACCCGACGATGTACGTCAACCAGCCGTGGACCGTCCGGCAGTACGCGGGCTTCTCCACGGCCGAGGAGTCCAACGCCTTCTACCGCCGCAACCTCGCGGCCGGGCAGAAGGGCCTGTCCGTGGCGTTCGACCTGGCCACGCACCGGGGCTACGACTCCGACCACCCGCGCGTGGCGGGTGACGTGGGCATGGCGGGCGTGGCGATCGACTCCATCTACGACATGCGGCAGCTCTTCGACGGCATCCCGCTGGACCGGATGTCGGTGTCGATGACCATGAACGGCGCGGTGCTGCCCGTGCTCGCGCTGTACGTGGTGGCGGCGGAGGAGCAGGGCGTCGCGCCCGAGCAGCTGGCGGGGACCATCCAGAACGACATCCTCAAGGAGTTCATGGTCCGCAACACCTACATCTACCCGCCGGGCCCGTCGATGCGGATCATCTCGGACATCTTCGCGTACACGTCGCGGCGGATGCCGAAGTTCAACTCCATCTCGATCTCCGGCTACCACATGCAGGAGGCGGGTGCGACGGCCGACCTGGAGCTGGCGTACACGCTGGCCGACGGCGTCGAGTACCTGCGGGCCGGGCGGGACGCGGGCCTGGACGTCGACGCCTTCGCGCCCCGGCTGTCGTTCTTCTGGGCGATCGGCATGAACTTCTTCACCGAGGTCGCCAAGATGCGTGCCGCGCGGCTGCTGTGGGCGAAGCTGGTGAAGGGCTTCGACCCGAAGTCGCCGAAATCGCTGTCGCTGCGCACGCACTGCCAGACGTCGGGCTGGTCGCTCACCGCGCAGGACGTGTTCAACAACGTCGCCCGCACGTGCGTGGAGGCGATGGCCGCCACGCAGGGGCACACGCAGTCGTTGCACACCAACGCGCTGGACGAAGCGCTCGCGCTCCCGACGGACTTCTCCGCGCGCATCGCCCGCAACACGCAACTGCTGCTGCAACAGGAATCCGGCACGACGCGCGTCATCGACCCGTGGGGCGGCAGCGCGTTCGTGGAACGCCTGACGCACGACCTGGCGCACCGCGCGTGGGCGCACATCACGGAGGTCGAGGCGGCCGGCGGGATGGCGCGGGCGATCGACGCGGGCATCCCGAAGCTGCGCATCGAGGAGGCCGCCGCCCGGACCCAGGCACGCATCGACTCCGGCCGCCAGCCGGTGATCGGCGTGAACAAGTACCGGGTGGACGTCGACGAGCAGATCGACGTGCTCAAGGTGGACAACGCGGGCGTGCGCGCGCAGCAGCTCGCGAAGCTGGCCCGGTTGCGCGCGGAACGGGACCAGTCCGCCGTGGACGACGCGTTGCGGGCGTTGACCGGCGCCGCGAACGGTGCCGGCAACCTGCTGGAGCTGGCCGTCGACGCCGCACGCGCCAAGGCGACCGTCGGCGAGATCTCCGAGGCGCTGAGCCGGGTGTGGGGTCGTCACTCCGCGCAGATCCGTACCATCACGGGTGTCTACCGGGAGGAGGCCGGCTCGGTGTCCAACGTGGAGCGGACGCGGGCGGCGGTGGCCGGGTTCGCCGAGGAGGAGGGCCGCCGGCCACGCATCCTGGTCGCCAAGATGGGCCAGGACGGGCACGACCGGGGGCAGAAGGTGATCGCCACGGCGTTCGCCGACCTCGGTTTCGACGTCGACGTCGGCCCGCTGTTCCAGACGCCCGACGAGGTGGCGCGGCAGGCCGTGGAGGCGGACGTGCACATCGTGGGCGTGTCCTCGCTCGCCGCCGGTCACCTCACGCTGGTGCCCGCGTTGCGCGCGGCGCTCGCCGAGCTGGGTCGGCCGGACATCGTGGTCGTGGTCGGCGGCGTGATCCCGCCGCAGGACTTCGACGCGTTGCGCGCGGCGGGCGCGGCGGCGATCTTCCCGCCGGGCACGGTCATCGCGGACGCGGCGGGCGACCTGCTGCGCGAGCTGGCGGCACGACTCGGGCATGGCTAGGCCCGTCGACGTGGGCGAGTACGCGCGTGGCGTGCTCGCCGGTGACCGGAGCACGCTGGCACGCGCGATCACGCTGGTCGAGTCGACCCGCGCGGACCACCGCCGGCTCGCGCAGCGGCTCCTGGTCGAGCTGCTGCCGCACGCGGGCGGTGCGCACCGGGTCGGCATCACCGGCGTGCCGGGCGTCGGCAAGTCGACGTTCATCGACGCGTTCGGCTCGATGCTGACCGGGCTCGGCCACCGGGTCGCGGTGCTGGCGGTCGACCCGTCGTCCACCCGGACCGGCGGCTCGATCCTCGGCGACAAGACCCGGATGGCGCGGCTCGCCGTCGACCCGGCGGCGTTCATCCGGCCCTCGCCCACGTCCGGCACGTTGGGCGGCGTCGCGAAGGCCACCCGGGAGACCATCGTGCTGGTCGAGGCGGCCGGGTACGACGTGGTGCTGGTGGAGACCGTCGGCGTCGGCCAGTCCGAGGTGGCGGTGGCGAACATGACCGACTGCTCGCTGCTGCTGACCCTCGCCCGGACGGGCGACCAGCTCCAGGGGATCAAGAAGGGCGTCCTGGAACTCGCCGACGTGATCGCGGTGAACAAGGCCGACGGCACGCACGAGCCGGACGCCCGGCAGGCCGCGCGGGAACTCGCGGGCGCGCTGCGGCTGCTGCGCGTGCCGGACGCGGTGTGGCACCCGCCGGTGCTCACGTGCAGCGGCCTCACCGGCGCCGGGCTGGACGACGTGTGGCGGCAGGTGCGCCGGCACCGGGAGGCGTTGCTGCCCGGTGGCGGGGTGGCCGAGCGGCGGCGGCGTCAGCAGGTGGAGTGGACCTGGGCGATGGTGCGGGACCGGCTGCTGGGCGAGCTGCACGCCGACCCGGCGGTGCGCGCGGTCGCGCCGGAGGTGGAGCGGCTGGTGCGGGACGGGGAGCTGACCGCGACGCTGGCCGCGGAACGCATCCTGGAGGCGTTCACGGGTCGTGAGGGCCGAGTCCGAGGTGCGCACGGGACGTGAGGGCGGGGGCGGCGGGCGTTCACGGGTCGTGAGGGCCAAGCTGGTTTGGGTGACCACTGAGAGTGGTAACCACGGTGAGCGGTGGCTAGTCTTGGTGACCGTGACCAAGTGGCGATCTGTCCTCGCGGCGTGCCTCTTCGTGCTGATGAGCGCGCTGACCGTGAGTGGTGTGGCGCAGGCCACACCTCAGCAGCGGAGCGCCCCGGTCGTGGTCGCCCAGCCGACTGAATCGGTTCCTCCTGGGCCGGAGGTCAACGCCCCACAGCAGGAAGACCGGGGCATCGCCACCGACACGCGGAAGAAGTTGTGGATCGGTGGTATCGCGCTGGTCCTGTTCGCCCTCGTTTACTGGCGTAACAAGAAGCGCTGGGACAAGTGGCGGAAGGCCAGGAAAGCCGGCTGAGCGGTCGTTGGGGGCGGCCTGGTTCTCAGCACGTGGGAGTCCGGGCTCGTAGCGCGGTCCTCCTGCGGGACCCCTCGCGCGGCTTGATCGGTCTGACCGAAACTCGCGCGCCGCTCGGCGCAGCCGTGCGACCGGCCGGCGGTTGATCAACGGGGCGAGCGACGGCACCGCCAGGGCTGATGCAGGATGGACGCAAATGGGCACCGACTTCAAGACGAGGACGCGCTCGGCCGTCGAGCGGTACTCGAATGCGCTGGTAGAACTCTCGCACAGCATCCACGCGGAGCCCGAGGTCGCGTTCGCGGAGCACCGCAGCGCGGCCAAGGTGGCGGACCTCGTGGCCGCCGAGGGCTTCGCGGTGGACCGCGGTGTCGCCGACCTGGAGACGGCTTTCGTCGCCTCCTACGGCTCCGGTGACCTCGTGCTCGCGCTGTGCGCGGAGTACGACGCGCTGCCCGAGGTGGGCCACGCGTGCGGGCACAACGTGATCGCCGCCGCCTCGACGGGCGCGGCGCTCGCGTTGCGCGACGTGGCGGACGAACTGGGGTTGACGGTCCGCCTCGTCGGCACGCCCGCCGAGGAGGTCGGCGGCGGCAAGGTCCTCATGCTGGAGCGCGGCGTCTTCGACGACGTGTCGTTGTCCATGATGGTGCACCCCGCGCCGTACGAGGCGATCGGCGCCCGCTCGCTCGCGATCACCGACGTCGAGGTGCACTACACCGGCAAGCCCTCGCACGCCGCCGCCGCGCCGCACCTCGGCGTGAACGCGGCGGACGCGATCACCGTCGCCCAGGTCGCCATCGGCCTGGCGCGGCAGCACCTGGAGCCCGGCCAGATGGTCAGCGGCATCGTCACGCGCGGCGGCGCGGTGCCCAACGTGGTGCCCGCCCGCACGTCGGCGATGTTCGACCTGCGTGCCGAAGACCTGGAGTCGCTCCGGCGGCTGGAGGAGCGGATCAACCGCTGCTTCGCCGCGGGCGCGCTCGCCACCGGCTGCACGCACGAGGTCGTCAAGGTCTCGCCCGTCTACGCCGAGCTGACCCCGGACCCGTGGCTCGCCGACGCCTACCGGCGTGCGATCACGGAACTGGGGCGCACCCCGCTTGACCCCGCCGAGGAGCGGGGCAGGCGAATAGGCAGCACCGACATGGGGAACGTCACCCGTGCACTGCCCGCAATCCACCCGACCATCGCCATCGACTGCGGAGACGCGGTGAACCACCAAATCGAGTTCGCGACCGCCTGTGCGTCGGCGTCCGCCGACCGAGCTGTGCTCGACGGAGCACTCGCCCTTGCCTGGACAACCATCGCCGCCGCCTGTGACGACGCGCAGCGGGACCGGCTCGTGGGCGGTGCGGCATGACGGTCCTCGACTCGCGCCCCGAGCTGCCGGGGGAGGAGGATCCCGAGGTGCTGTTGACCGAACGCGGGGTCAGCATTGCCCCTGTGGCTGATCCCGGCGAGGGCCGAGGACCCTCCTGGCTGGACGAGTGGCTGGCCGCCAACGCCGCCGAAGTGGTGGCCTGGCGGCGGCACATCCACGCGCATCCCGAACTGTCCCGCAACGAGCACGCGACCACGGAGCTGATCGCGCGCCTGCTGCGCTCCGCCGGCCTCAAGCCGCGGGTGCTGCCCGGCGGCACGGGTCTGGTGTGCGACGTCGGCAGTGGACCGAGGTGCGTGGCGCTGCGCGCGGACATCGACGCGCTGCCGCTCACCGAGAACACCGGCGCGCCCTACTCGTCCACTGTGGACGGGGTCGCGCACGCGTGCGGCCACGACGCGCACACCACCGTCCTGCTGGGCGCGGCGCTCGCGCTGGCCTCGGCGACCGAGCTGCCCGGCCGCGTGCGGCTGGTGTTCCAGCCCGCCGAGGAGGTCATGCCGGGCGGCGCGCTGGACGTGCTCGCGGCGGGCGGCCTGGACGGCGTGGAGCGGATCTTCGGCCTGCACTGCGACCCGCGCCTGCCGGTCGGCCGGATCGGCACGCGCATCGGACCCATCACGTCGGCCAGCGACCTGCTGGAGCTGCGCCTGACCTCGCCCGGCGGCCACACCTCGCGCCCGCACCTCACGGCCGACCTGGTGCACGCGCTGGG
Organism: Saccharothrix obliqua; assembly: GCF_019375475.1. GTDB lineage: Bacteria > Actinomycetota > Actinomycetes > Mycobacteriales > Pseudonocardiaceae > Actinosynnema > Actinosynnema obliqua. The sequence goes on from NZ_JAHXGQ010000001.1 coordinate 655,751, forward strand.
CACCGTCATCACCGGCCTGCCGACGTTGCTGTCCCGCCGGGTCGACCCCAGGTCGGGCACCGTCCTGGTGTGGGGCGCGGTGCACGCGGGCGAGGCGGCGAACGCCGTGCCGCAGGACGGCGTGCTGCGCGGCACCCTGCGCACCGGCGACCGCGACATCTGGGCCGAGCTGGAGCCGTTGATCAAGGAGCTGGTCGGCGCGCTGCTCGCGCCCACCGGCGTCGGCTTCGACCTGCACCACCGCCGCGGCGTGCCGCCCGTGGTGAACGACCGCGAGAGCACGGTGCTGCTGCGGGCGGGCATCGAGGCGGCGCTGGGTGAGGACGCCCTGGCGGGCACCGAGCAGTCCTCGGGCGGCGAGGACTTCGGCTGGTACCTGGAGCACGTGCCGGGCTCGTTCGCGCGCCTGGGCGTGTGGGACGGCGTGGGCAAGCAGCGCGACCTGCACCAGCCCGGTTTCGACCTGGACGAGCGCGCCCTCCTGGTGGGCATCCGCGTGCTGGTGCACGCGGCGCTGGCGTCGCTGGCCTGACCGACCACGCCGGAGCACCGCCCGGTGCTCCGGCGCGACCGGTCAGCCCACCGGCTCCACCAGCTCCGGGCGCGCCTCGGGCGCGGCCGACCGCACCGCGTCCGCCGCCTGGTCGTCGGGTTCGGTCTGCGACGCCCGCTCGGCCTCCACGCGGGCCGTGTACACCTCGACCTCGTGCGTCACGCGTGCCTCGTCCCAGCCGTGCACCCGCGCCACCAGCTCCGCCACCTGCCGGGCGCAGTCCACGCCCCGGTGCGGGTACTCGATGGAGATCCGGGTGCGCCGGGTGAGGACGTCCTCCAGGTGCAGCGCGCCCTCGTGCGACGCCGCGTACACCACCTCCACCTGGAGGTAGTCCGGCGCGTGGGGCAGCGGCTTGAGCAGTTCCGGGTCGGCGGAACCCAGCACCTCGTGCACCAGCGACCCGTAGCGGTCGAGCAGGTGGCGCACCCGGTACGGGTGCAGGCCGTAGCGGGTGGCGAGCTGGTCCACCTGGTTCACCAGCGCGTGGTAGCCGTCCGCGCCGACCAGCGGCACGCGGTCCGTGATGGACGGTTGGGTGCGGCCCGGCAGGTCGACCGACGCCGCGTCCACGGCGTCCGCGCCCATCACCCGGTACGTCGTGTACTTGCCGCCCGCGATCGCCACCAGTCCCGGCGCGACGCGGGCCACGGCGTGCTCGCGGGACAGCTTGGACGTCGACTCGCTCTCGCCCGCGAGCAGCGGCCGGAGCCCGGCGTAGACGCCCTCGATGTCGTCGTGCGTCAGCGGTGTCGCGAGGACCGAGTTCACGTGCTCCAGCAGGTAGTCGATGTCGTGCTTGGTGGCCGCCGGGTGCGCCAGGTCCAGGTTCCAGTCGGTGTCCGTGGTTCCCACGATCCAGTGATTCCGCCACGGGATCACGAACAACACGGACTTCTCGGTGCGCAGGATCAACCCGGACTCCGACACGATCCGGTCGCGCGGCACCACGATGTGCACGCCCTTGCTGGCCCGCACCCGGAACCGGCCGCGGCTGCCCGACAGGCGCTGCAACTCGTCGGTCCACACGCCGGTCGCGTTGATCACGGCGTGCGCGTGCACGTCGACCTCGCGACCGTCCTCCACGTCCCGCACGCGCACGCCGGACACCCGGTCCGCCTCCCGCAGGAACGCGATGACCTGTGTGGACGTTCGCACGACCGCGCCGTAGTGGGCGGCCGTGCGGCCGACCATCATGGTGTGCCGCGCGTCGTCGGCCTGCGCGTCGTAGTACCGGATGCCGCCGATCAACGCGTCCCGCCGCAGGGCCGGCACCAGCCGCAGCGCGCCCGCCCGGGTGAGGTGCTTCTGGCCGGGCACGGAGCGCGCGCCGCCCATCGTGTCGTACATGAGCAGCCCGGCCGCCGTGTACGGGCGCTCCCAGATCCGGTGCGTCAGCGGGTACAGGAAGCTCACCGGTTTCACCAGGTGCGGCGCGATCCGGGTGAGCATCAGCTCCCGCTCCCGCAGCGCCTCGCGGACGAGGCCGAACTCCAGCTGCTCCAGGTACCGCAGGCCGCCGTGGAACAGCTTCGAGGAGCGGCTGGACGTGCCGGACGCCAGGTCGCGCGCCTCCACCAACGCCACCCGCAGGCCACGCGTCGCGGCGTCGAGGGCCGCGCCGACGCCGACCACGCCCCCGCCGACGATCACCAGGTCGAAGGTCCCCGATCCCAGGCGCTGCCAGGAGTCCTCGCGCTCGCCGGGTCCGAGGCGGGCTGTGGTGGCGGCTTCCGCCGGCGGCTTGCGCGTGGCCACTGGGCAACGCCTCCCTGATACTGACGACTGGTCCGACCAGGACTGACTTGACCACGTTACCCACGGGTACGCCACCGTGGACAACCGATCACCACCGGAACTAGCGTCAGAGCACATCGTTGGGCGGGCAGCGCGGCCGGCTCCGGGCACGGTGCGCCGCCCCTTGCCAACGCGAGGAGGTCGGCGAATGGGCAACGGCGAGGTCTTCGCCTACGAGACGGTCGGCACGGCGATCCTGATCCTGATGGGCGCGGGCGTCGTCGCGAACGTCGTCCTGAAGAACACCGCCGGCAACAGCGGCGGCTACCTGCTGATCAACTTCGGCTGGGGTTTCGCGGTGTTCGCGGGCGCGAGCGTGGCCGCGCCGAGCGGCGCGCACCTCAACCCCGCCGTCACCCTCGGCCTGGCCGTGGCCGACAAGGTCGGCTGGGGCACCGTGCCGTACTACGTCGCCGGGCAGATGCTCGGCGCGTTCATCGGCGCCGTGCTCGCGTGGCTGGCCTACAAGAAGCAGTTCGACACGCACGACGACCCGCGCGGCACCCGTGGCATCTTCTGCACCGCGCCCACCGTGCCCGCGCCGGCGTGGAACGTGCTGACCGAGGTGATCGGCACGTTCGTCCTGGTCATCTGGGTGCTGCTGAGCCCCGGCGCGAAGGCCGCGCAGGACGGCGTACCGCAGTTCGGCAACTCCGCGCTGGGTTACGCGGGCGTCGCGTTCGTCGTGATCGGCATCGGCAACTCGCTCGGCGGACCCACGGGGTACGCCATCAACCCGGCGCGCGACCTCGCGCCGCGCATCGCGTACGCCGTGCTGCCCATCCGCGGCAAGGGCGGCGCGGAGTGGGGGTACGCATGGGTCCCGGTGGTCGGCCCGCTGGTCGGCGGCCTGCTCGCGGCCCTGCTCTACCTGGCCCTCCCGGTCTGACCACACGAAAGGACGACGCATGACCAAGTACGTGGCCGCGATCGACCAGGGCACGACCTCGACCCGGTGCATGGTCTTCGACCACTCCGGCCGGGTGGTCTCGGTGGACCAGGTCGAGCACAAGCAGATCTTCCCGCGGGCCGGGTGGGTGGAGCACGACCCGGTCGAGGTGTGGACGAACACCCGGCAGGTCGCGGCCGGCGCGCTCGCCCGCGGCGACCTGACCATCGCGGAGATCGCCGCGGTCGGCATCACCAACCAGCGCGAGACGGCCGTGGTGTGGGACCGCACCACCGGCGAGCCGGTCTACAACGCGATCGTGTGGCAGGACACCCGCACCGACCGGATCTGCCGTGAGCTGGGCGCGCTCGGCGGCGGCCAGGAGCGGTACCGGGCGAAGACCGGCCTGCCGCTGGCGACGTACTTCTCCGGGCCGAAGGTCAAGTGGGTGCTGGACAACGTCGAGGGCGCGCGGGAGCGCGCCGAGGCGGGCGACCTGCTGTTCGGCAACATGGACACCTGGGTGCTGTGGAACCTCAGCGGCGGCGTGGAGGGCGGCGTGCACGTCACCGACCCGACGAACGCGTCCCGCACCCTGCTGATGGACCTGGACACGCTCCAGTGGGACGCCGGGATCGCGGCCGACATGGGCATCCCGCTGTCCATGCTGCCGGAGATCAAGTCGTCGTCCGAGGTGTACGGGCACGTGCGGGTGCGCAGCGCCCTCGCGGGCATCCCCATCGCCGGCATCCTCGGCGACCAGCAGGCCGCGACCTTCGGGCAGGCGTGCTTGTCGCCGGGCGAGGCGAAGAACACCTACGGCACCGGCAACTTCGTGCTGCTCAACACCGGCACGGAGAAGGTGATGAGCGAGAACGGCCTGCTCACGACGGTGTGCTACCAGCTCGGCGACGCCGCGCCGGTGTACGCGCTGGAGGGGTCCATCGCCGTCACCGGCTCGCTGGTCCAGTGGCTGCGCGACAACCTGGGCATCATCGGCACCGCCGCCGAGGTCGAGCAGCACGCGCGCGCGGTGGAGGACAACGGCGGCGCGTACTTCGTGCCCGCGTTCTCCGGCCTGTTCGCACCGCACTGGCGGTCCGACGCGCGTGGCGCGATCGTCGGCCTCACCCGGTACGTCAACAAGGGCCACCTGTGCCGGGCGGTGCTGGAGGCGACGGCCTTCCAGAGCCGCGAGGTGATCGACGCGATGAACGCCGACTCGGGCGTGGCGCTGACGTCGTTGAAGGTCGACGGCGGCATGGTGGTCAACGAGCTGCTGATGCAGTTCCAGGCGGACATCCTGGGCGTGCCGGTGATCCGGCCGGTGGTGAACGAGACGACCGCGCTGGGCGCGGCGTACGCGGCGGGCCTGGCCGTCGGGTTCTGGGCGTCCGAGGACGACGTCCGGCAGAACTGGGCGCGGGACAAGCAGTGGGAGCCGCAGCTCGACGCGGAGTCCCGCGAACAGCGGTACCACTACTGGAAGAAGGCCGTGACCAGGACCTTCGACTGGGTGGAGTGACACCGGTCGGGGCGTCGCCCGCGGGCGACGCCCCGACCGGCTCAGTCCAGGTCGTCGTGCCGCATGAGCTGGCGGCCCGCCTCGGTGATCGAGCCGGTCAGCGACGGGTACACGGAGAACGTGGTGGCCAGGTCCTCCACCGTGAGCTGGTTCTGCACGGCCAGCGCGATCGGCAGGATCAGCTCGCTCGCGTTCGGCGCGACCACGACGCCGCCGATCACCACGCCCGTCGCCGGGCGGCAGAACAGCTTCACGAAGCCACGCCGCAGGCCCTCCATCTTGGCGCGCGGGTTCGTGGCCAGCGGCAGCACCACGGTGCGCGCGGGCACCTCGCCGGAGTCGATCGCGTGCTGACTGATGCCGACCGTCGCGATCTCCGGGTTGGTGAACACGTTCGCGGCGACCGTCTTGAGCTTGATCGGGCTGACGCCCTCGCCCAGCGCGTGCCACATGGCGATGCGGCCCTGCATGGCGGCGACGCTGGCGAGCAGCAGGACGCCCGTGCAGTCGCCCGCCGCGTACACGCCGGGCACCGTCGTCCGGGACACGCGGTCCACGGTGATGTAGCCGCCGCGCCCCGGCTCGATACCGATCCGCTCCAGGCCGATGTCCGCGGTGTTGGGCACCGAGCCGACCGTCATCAGGGCGTGGCTGGCCTCGATCGTGCGACCGTCTTCCAGGTGAATCAGGACGCCGTCGCCGACGTTCTCCACGCGGCTCGCGCGGGCGTGTTTCACCACGGCCGTGCCGCGTTCGGCGAACACGTCCTCCAGCACGGCCGCCGCGTCGGCGTCCTCGTGCGGCAGCACGCGGTCCCGGCTGGACACCATGGTCACCTTCACGCCCAGCTCGGTGTAGGCGGAGGCGAACTCGACGCCCGTGACGCCCGAGCCGATCACGGCCAGGTGCTCCGGCAGTTCCGGCAGGTCGTAGATCTGCCGCCAGGTCAGCACCCGCTCGCCGTCCGGCTCCGCGCCGGGCAGCACGCGTGGCGTCGCGCCGGTCGCGATCAGCACCACGTCGGCGGGCAGCACCTCGTCGCCGTCGTCGCCGCTCACCACCACGCGGTGCTGGGCGAGGCCGCGTTCGTCGTCGCAGAACCGGGCCCGGCCGTTGACGATCCGGACGCCCTCGCGCTGGAGGCGGGCCCGGATGTCGGCGGACTGCGCCAGCGCGAGGCCCTTGACCCGGCCGTGGACCACCGGGAGGTCGACCGCGGCCTCCGTGTCGGAGGTGCGGATGCCCAGCTCACCGGCGTTGCGGAAGGCGCTGCGGCCACCCGCCGAGGCGATGAACGTCTTGGACGGCACGCAGTCGTAGAGCACGCACGCGCCCCCGACGCCCTGGTTCTCGACGACGGTCACGTCGGCGCCGTGCTGGGCCGCGACCAGCGCCGCCTCGTAACCAGCGGGACCGCCGCCCATGATGACGATGCGGGTCACGACACGTCCTCCTCAGTTCAGCTGCGGCCGGGACAACCGTACGCGGTCGGGTTCCGACGCGTGTCGTCCGGTCTTCTGGTGCCTCGCGGTGATCGCGGGGTCGCTAGGCTGTGGGCGTGCCGCTCTATGCCGCGTACGGGTCCAACATGGACCCGAACCAGATGATGGAGCGAGCCCCGTACTCCCCCATGGCGGGGACCGGTTGGCTCGTCGGCTGGCGTCTGTCGTTCGGTGGCGAGGACCTCGGCTGGGAGGGCGCGCTCGCCACGATCGTGGAGGACCCGGACGCGCAGGTGTTCTGCGTCCTCTACGACGTCAGCCCGAGGGACGAGTCCCGCCTCGACCGGTGGGAGGGCGCGCTCGGCCTCTACAAGAAGATCCGCCTCCGGGTGCAGACCCTGGAGGGCTCGGTCACGGCCTGGCTGTACGTGCTGGACGCCTACGAGGGCGGCCTGCCGTCGGCCCGGTACATCGGGGTGGTGGCCGACGCCGCGGAGGCGGCGGGCGCGCCCGACGACTACGTGGCCGACCTGCGCACCCGGCCGTGCCGGGGCATCGGACCGTGATCCACGCCGGGTGGGGCCGCGAGCCGGTCCCACCCGGACCGGGGGGTGATCCCACCGGGGGTCGGCACCAGGGCCGGTCCTCGACGCCGGACCGCCCTGCCGGCGGGGGGAGGTCGGGCGAACCCGGACCCGGCCTACCGGGTTGGCGGCAGCAGGTCGGTGAGGTGTTGGGCCAGCCGACGCGGGTCGGCGGGTGACACCGTGCTCCACGGCTCCTGCCCGGGCGCGGCGCGGCGCAGTTGCACGTACCGGCCGTGCGGGTTGTCGAAGAACGCCACGACGTGCTCCGGGCGCACCCGCTTGCCCCACTTGTCGCGGACGGCCGCGCCGAACTGGCCGCGGTGACCCGCGTCCTGGAACATCTCGGCGAGCGTCCGCGCGTCCTCCGCCCGCGTGCCGCGTGCCCGCAGCGCCGCCTCCAGCTTGTCCGGCGTGCCCGCCGCGGCAGCCGCCGCGTCCAGGTCCGCGCTCGGCAGCGTCACCGAGTGGCCCGGACCGGCCGGCGCGGGCGGCAGCACGCTCAACGCCTCCCGGGGCAGGCCCTCGCTGGACGCCGGGCGCAGCGTGAGCCGGTCGCCGTCCAGCACGGCCAGCACCGCCGACTGCCCCTTCGCCGCCGCCAGCACCCGCACGCTGCGACCCAGCCACAGCCTGCCGTCGACCTCCTGCTGCGGCCGGTCCAGCAGGTGCAGCAGGTCCTCCAGCAACGGGTCCAGCGACACGGGGCGGCCGAGGCCGCGGCGGTCCAGGCCCGCCCAGACCCGCCGCTCCAGCTCCGCCCGCTCCTCGTGCGTCCGACCCGGCGACGGCACCTTCAGCACCAGCGGCATGGTCTCCAGCCGCAGGTGCTCCCAGAGCACGTCGAACTCCAGCGCGGAGATGGTCACGGGCTCGCGGACGTCGTGCACGCCGAGGTCCACACCGAACGTCGTCATCAACTGGTGGTGCTCTCCCCGATCACCGGCGGCGAGATGATCCCGCCGACGCCGTAGATGTCATCGGTCTCGCGGAGGTAGTCGGCGCCGTTGTGCGTGCCGTCCTCCTCCTCGTCCGCCCGTCCGCGACCCAGCCCGCCGAACGGGTCGAACGCCTGCTGCTGCGGCGCGGCGGGCACGCCGACGGTGCGCTTGTGGACGGTGTCGCCGCTGTTCTGCTGGCCCGCGCCGAGCACGCTGCCCGGCGCCGCGCTCGAACCGGCCGCCGCGTGCTGCGCGTTGGCCGCCGCGATCGCGCCGAAATCCGCCGAGCTGGCCGCGGTGGTGCCGCTCGGCCTGCCCAGCGGCTGGTCGGCGGGGTTCGCCAACTGGTGCTGCTCGGTCGTGGTGTCGGAGGAGGACTTCCGGCGGTCGTCGCGGCCGTGCGCCGCACCGCCGAGCACACCGCCCACGCCGAGCACGGGGTGCGCGGAGGACGTGGCCGGGCCGCCGTTCGCGGTGCGCGTCGTCGCACCGGGCGTGCTGCCCGGCGTGGTGCCGGCGGTCGAACCGGAGGTGCCGGACGTGCCGGTCGTGCCGCCCGGCTGGGCCACGGGCCGCGACTGCCCCGGGTACCGGCCGCGCTCACCGCGCCCGCCGCCGCGCTGCCACCCGCCTCGGTTCCAGCCGTGGCCGCCGCGCCCGCCGAGGTAGCCGTGGTGGCCGCCCACGCCGACGTCGCCGTTGCGGACCAGGTCCGGTGCGGAGATCAAGAGCTGCGGCGGCTGGTGGAACTGGCCCAGCGTGCTGACGTTCGACGTCGTGGACGACGCGTAGGTGGTCATCACCTCGCGTGCCCGCTGCTCGGCCGCGTTCTGCGCCCGCTCCTGCTTCTCGTAGTCCGTCTGCCCGCCCACGAGGTGCGTCAGCCCGGTCAGCAGCAGGCCCGGGTCCTCCGCCGTGACCTTGACCGGCGGCGGCATGTCCGCGCGGGCCTTCGCGATGTAGTCGGCCTGGAGTTCGGCGGACAGGCGCATCACCTCCGCGCCGCCGCGGGCGTCGTCCGCCCACGCGGCCAGCGGGTTGATGCCCTGCCGCGCCTGGTCGGCCGCCGCGCCCTCCCAGGACGCGCCCGACTTCAGCACGCCGGTCAGCAGCTCGGCGTTGATCTCGGACAGCGCGGCCGAGACACCCGCCCAGCGCTCCACCGAGGCGTGCGACGCCTGCGGACCGGGCCCGGCGTGGATCTTCTCGTACAGCTCCTGGTGGCTGTAGCCGTTCCAGCGGTGTCCATCGGGCATTGAAGATTCCCCTTGCCTGCGACGGGCGCTCAGCGGCCGCCCTGCTGCCCCATCAACCCGGTGTTGTCGTCCTCGATGGACCGGTACTGCTGCTCGACCAGCGCGAGCGCGTCCATCGCGCCCTTGAGCTGCTGCTGGTAGTCGCGCAGGGCGGTCAGCGCCGAGTCGCCCGACTCCAGCGAGCGCTGGTTGAACCGCTGCGCGGCGTCCTGGCTCACCGGGTCGCCCGCCCAGGGGCGCACGCGGACCTCGGTGAGGGCCAGTTCGATCTGCTGGTCCAGCTTCGACAACGCGCCCGCGAACGCGCTGCGGAGACTGGGTATGGCGCTGGGTTCCACGTTCAGGGTGTGCGACACCGACGGCGGCGTGCCGCCCGTGTCCGCACCACGACCGCGGTCTTCCGACGGCATGGACGACCTCCCCGTCTTCCTCTGTCGTCTGCACCGGGTTCGACCGCCGGTCGGGCCGGCGGGTTCCGTCAGCACGGTCACTCTAGCCACCCGGTCCGACAGCGGGGAGTGGGTGCGACCCACTTCCCCCACGCGGGTCAGCCGCGTTGCAGCAAACCGGCCACCGCCGCCTCTGCCGCCCGTTGCGCGCCCTGGCACAGGACGTCCTGCTTCACCCTGGTCCTGTTGCCGCCGTCGCGGAACATCACGTCCAGGAACTGCCCGTCGGCCACGTCCACCTCGACGTTGCACACGTCGTCCATCCCCGGTGTCCGCACGGTCAGCGCCGGGAAACCCGCCACCGCCGTCACCCTCGCGTCGACCTGCGCGTTCTCGCTCAGCCACACGCCGACGCCCTCCACCGTGACCAGCGCGAGCCGCACCACGTTGCCGCTGATGTTGCTGCGCATGGTGCACGCCTTCGCGTTGCCGAAGCTCGACTCGACGTACGAGCTGGGCGGGTTGTCCAGGCTGAGCCGCAGCCGCTGCTCGGTGGACAGCACGTCGCACGGGTCCAGGCCGTCCAAGGGCACCGCTTTGGGGCGTGGCGGGAGGGATAACGTCGTCGTGGTCGTCACGGAGAGTGCTTCCTCGACATGCCCGTCGGCCTTCTCCTCAGGCGTGGGGGTGCACGCGACGAGCGCCGACGCGGTGAGCGCGACGATCGAACGTGCGGCCCTCATGAGCACCTACCGTAGCCGTGTCCACACGGCTTGTGGACCCCCGGACCGGAAGCCGCACCCGGCCGCGACCCGTTCGGCCGCCGCGCCGTGCGGTCACGCGGTGCACCGGGCGTCACCCGGCAGCGGGCCTCGCCGGACGCGGGGTTCGCCAACCGGTCGCACACCGCCCACGCGGCGAGGTCAGTCCGTCACGAAGCCGTCGTGGTCCTCGGCCAGCGCTTCGAGTTCGGCGCGACGCCCGTGCGCGGGCCCGCCGCCGGGCGCGGTGGCCAGCTCCACCACCCAGTCCGCGTCCTCGGCGTCGTCCTCGCCGGCCAGCAGGTCCCGGTGCACCGCGCCCGGCGCCCAGCCCGCCGTGCGCAACCGGTGCGCGACGTGCTCGGCCGCGTCCCGGTCGTGCAGGACGAGCAGCAGGAACTCACCCATCGAGCAGCCCGCGCGCGTGCAGGGCGGCGTGCAGCGCGACGGCGTCCGGCGTGTGCACGCCGTCGATCCCGACCGCGACCGCGCCGGCCGCGTTGTCCGCGCGGTCGTCGCAGAACACGGTCTCCGCCGCCGGGACGCCCAGCCGGGCCAACGCCTTCCGGAACGCCTCGGGTCCGGGCTTCGCCGCGCCCAGCTCCGCCGACGTGACCACGTCGTCCAGCTCGCGGTCCAGGCCGAGCACGCGCAGGTCGGCGGCCAGCCGGTCGGTCGCGTTGCTGAACAACGCCACCCGGTGCCGCGCACGCACCCGCCGGACCAGTGCCAGCGCTTCGGGGACGACCTCGCCGACGCGGGACCACGCGGCGACCGCCGAACGCGCCTTCGCCTCACCGAAGTCGACGGCCAGCGCGTCGACCACCTCCCGCCGCCACCGCGCGTCCGCCACCTCGCCCAGGATCGCCGGTCCGGCGAGCGCGAACGCGGTGCGGGCGAGCACGCCGCGCGGCAGCCCGTGCGCGTCCTCGATCGGGTCGTCCGGCCCGAACGCGCGCAGCACACCGTCGAGGTCGAGCAGCACCAGGGTCATCGGCGGTTGCCCCACCGGCCGATCAGCAGCGCCGCGGCGGGCACCAGCAGGAACACCAGGGGCGTGCGGAAGGCGAAGAACGCGATCACGCAGAGCAGCCCCACCACCGGGACGATCGCTGCGGCCACGCGTGGTTCGAGCTGGAAGCGGCCGGGTCGCACGGCGGGTTGCCGCAGCGGTGGCACCGCCCCGAACACCGGCCGCGGCGCGGGCAGGTCGGCGAACAGGGCGAGCAGCTCACCCCGCGTGCGGGCGGTGGTCACGCGCGCCGACCGGTCGCCGTACTCGTCGACCGCCAGCCTGCCCTCGGCGAGGTGCTCGCCGAGCAGGCGGAGCGCGTCCTCGCGCTCCGCGTCGCCGATCCGGATGTCCTGGTCACCCACGTGTCCGAGCTTATGCGGTGCCGCCCGCGATGTCGGTGTCGTCCGTGATCTCGCAGATGACCGCGCCCTGGGCGACGGCCGCGCCGGGCTCGGCGGCCAGGCCGGTGACCACGCCCGCCTTGTGCGCGGTCACCGGGTTCTCCATCTTCATGGCCTCCAGCACGACGACCAGCTCACCCGCCTCGACCCGCTGCCCGTCCGCCACGGCCACCTTCACGATGGTGCCCTGCATGGGCGCGGCCACCGCGTCGCCGGACACCGCCGCGCCGCCCTTGCCGCCACCGCGCTTGCGCGGCTTGGCCTTCGCGGCGGACTTCGGCGCGACACCGGCCGCGAGGTCGCCGGGCAGCGACACCTCCAGCCGCCGACCGCCGACCTCGACCACCACGGTCTGCCGCGGTTCGTCGTCGGTGGTCTCCGCGTCGCCGGTGAACGGCGGCACCGTGTTGTCGAACTCGGTCTCGATCCACCGGGTGTGCACGGTGAAGCCGTCCTCGGAGCCGACGAAGGCCGGGTCGCGCACCACCAGGCGGTGGAACGGCAGGACCGTCGCCATGCCCGTCACGACCATCTCGTCCAGCGCCCGCCGCGCCCGCTCCAGGGCCTGCGCCCGGTCCTCGCCGGTCACGACCAGCTTGGCCAGCAGCGAGTCGAACTGGCCGCCGATCACGGTGCCGCTCTCCACGCCCGCGTCCACGCGGACGCCGGGCCCGCTCGGTGCGACGAACTCGGCGACCACGCCGGGCGCGGGCAGGAAGTTGCGGCCCGCGTCCTCGCCGTTGATGCGGAACTCGATGGAGTGGCCGCGCGGCGCGGGGTCCTCGGTGAACCGGAGCCGCTCGCCCGCCGCGATGCGGAACTGCTCGCGCACCAGGTCGATGCCCGCGGTCTCCTCGCTCACCGGGTGCTCGACCTGGAGCCGGGTGTTGACCTCCAGGAACGAGATCGTGCCGTCCAACGCGACCAGGTACTCCACCGTGCCCGCGCCGTGGTAGCCGGCCTCCCGGCAGATGGCGCGCGCGGACCGGTGGATCTCCGCGCGCTGCGCGTCGGTCAGGAACGGCGCGGGCGCCTCCTCCACCAGCTTCTGGTGGCGGCGCTGGAGCGAGCAGTCACGCGTGCCGACGACGACCACGTTGCCGTGCTGGTCGGCCAGCACCTGCGCCTCCACGTGGCGCGGCTTGTCCAGGTAGCGCTCCACGAAGCACTCGCCGCGGCCGAACGCCGCGACGGCCTCGCGCACCGCGCTGTCGAACAGTTCGGGGATCTCCTCCAACGTGCGGGCGACCTTCAGGCCGCGCCCGCCGCCGCCGAACGCCGCCTTGATCGCGACCGGCAGGCCGTGCTCCCGCGCGAACGCGACCACCTCGTCCGGACCGGACACCGGGTCCTTCGTACCGGGCACCAGCGGCGCGCCCGCGCGCATCGCGATGTGGCGGGCGGTGACCTTGTCGCCCAGCGCGCGGATGGCCTGCGGGGTCGGCCCGATCCAGGTCAGTCCCGCGTCGGCGACGGCCTGGGCGAAATCGGCGTTCTCGGACAGGAAGCCGTAGCCGGGGTGCACCGAGTCCGCGCCGGCGCGCTTGGCGACGTCCAGCAGCTTGTCGACGGAGAGGTAGCTGTCGCCGGGCGTGCTGCCGCCGAGGGCGAACGCCTCGTCGGCGAGGCGGACGAAGGGTGCGTCGCGGTCCGGGTCGGCGTAGACGGCGACACTGGCGAGGCCGGCGTCCCGGCAGGCGCGGATGACCCGGACGGCGATCTCACCGCGGTTGGCGACGAGGACCTTGCGCAGCGACACGACGTCCTACCTCCTGCAACGCTGGTGTGGAGTGGCGATGGACGGGGAGTTTAGTGACCCACCAGTAGCGCGCGGCGGAGAGACAGCTCACGTGCGGGTGGGACAATCGGCATCGTGACACGTCCGCCCGCCGCCGCGCTGTTCACCGCCCTCGCGGCCGTGTCCATCACTATCGCGGGCATGGTCTTCGCCTGGTCACTGCGCCCTCCCGCGCCGGTCGCGCCCGTCACCGCCGCGTCCTCCGACGAGCTGCGCTGCGGCTCGGTCGCGTGCCGGGTCGTGGACCGCGCGGAGGTGGGCCAGGACGTGGTGGAGGTGCTGGTGGGTGAGGGCGTCGGCCGCATCCGCACCAGCGGCGCGTCCGGGCGCAACGTGTTCGAGGTGACCATCGCCGAGTCGGGCGCGGCGGTCACCGACCGGTCGCTGGAGTGCGTGGCGGCGGAGGTCGCCGTGTGCCTGGTGCGCGGCCCGGTCGGCGAAGAGGTGTGGGGCGAGCTGCTGGTCCGCCGGGGCACCGCGTGGACGCGGGCGCAGTTGCCGTACGTGGCGGACGGCGCGTACCTCGGGCTGCACGACGTGGACGCGGACGGTGTCGCCGACGTGGTCGCGGTGCAGCGGGCGTGCGGGCCGGAGGCGTCCTGCGCGCGGCGGTTCGCGCAGGTGTTCTCGCTGGTGGCGGCCCAGCCCGCGGTGGGCTGCACCGCCGTCGTGCCGGCCGCCGAGCAGTTGCCCGGCTGGCCGGACGTCGCGCCTGCCCGTGCTCAGCTCCGACCCTGCGGGACGTGACGCGGCGAAGGCCCGGCGGCGGTGTGCCGGGCCTTCGCGGTCGATCAGGCGGGTACGGGCGTAGCGCCGGGGCCGGAGAGCAGCGGCGGCTCGCTCGGCGCGTTCAGCACCTCGTCGTCCAGCAGGCCCTCGGAGCGGGCGACCAGGACGGGCACCGTGATCTGGCCCGCGACGTTGGTCGCGGTGCGGACCATGTCCAGGATCGGGTCGATGGCGTACACCACGGCCACACCGGTCGCGATGACCTCCGGCGGCAGGTTCACCGCGCCCAGGGTCAGCGTCAGCATGGTGAACCAGCCGGTGGTGCCGGCCGTGGCCAGCGCGCCGAACACGGCGACCGCGACGATGGCGACGTACTGCCACAGCCCGAGCTGGATGCCGAAGAGGTTCGCGATGAACACCGTGGCGATCGCCGGGTACACCGCGGCGCAACCGTCCATCTTGGTGGTCGTGCCCAGCGGGACCGCGAACGACGCGTAGTCGGCGTCCACGCCCAGGTTCGCGGCGGTCTGCCTGCTCAGCGGCAGCGTCGCGCCCGACGACCGGGACACGAACGCGAACTGGATCGCCGTCCACGCCTTCGAGAAGAACGTCACCGGGCTGACCCTGCCGACGAACCGCAGCAGCACCGGGTACACCACGAACAGCACCAGCAGCGTCCCGCCGTACACCGACGCGATCAGGCTGAACAGCGGCTGCACGAACGAGTTGCCGTAGGTCGCGAACGCCGTGCCGAGGAGGCCGAACACGCCGATCGGCGCGAACAGCACGATCCAGCCGACGATCTTCTGCACGAGGTCGAACGCCGAGCGCGTGAACGTCACGAACGGCGCGGCCTTGTCACCCAGCGCGTACGCGGCGAAGCCCACCAGGATCGCGATGAACACCACCTGGAGCACCTGGCCGTCGGTGAACGCGCTGAACAGGTTCGACGGCACGAGGTTGTCGAGCAGCGCGTCCCACGAACCGCCCTCGCGGCTCGCCAGCTTCTTCACCGCCGCCTCCGACGGCGTCACCTGGACGCCGGAGCCCGGCTTGAAGACGATCGCGATGACCAGCCCGATCAGCACGGCGATCAACGACGTGAGGGCGAACCAGCCGACCGTCTTGCCGCCGAGGCGGGCCGCCCGCGCGCCGCCGAGCCGGCGCAGGCTGGTGATGCCCACGACGATGGCCGTGAACACCAGGGGTATCACTGTGAACTGGAGCAGGCTGGTGAACACGTCGCCGATCTTGCTCAACGTCGTGGCCAGCCAGGACAGCTCGGCGGTCTTCGCCAGCCAGCCCGCGAGCGCGCCCAGGACGAGCGCGGCGAGCACGGTCACGCCGAAGACCTTCGGCTTCGTGTAGGTGCGGATGAACGACATAGCGGGCTCCGGGTGGGTGCGCGGGGACGACGGGGGGCGGCGTCAGCCGCGACAACCCGTGCTCGTCCGGCGCCCGAAGTCGATGTGACGGCGGCGCGTCAGCAATTCGTTCATCGGCTCCCCCAACGCCTCCTGCTCAGGGGAGCTTCCCGGATCTGCGGAAATGTGACAACGGCTACCAGATGTCGGACACCCCGACCCCGATGCCGGCCAGCAGCCGGCGGGTCAGCGGCAGGCTGATGCCGATGACGCTGGACGGGTCGCCCTCGATGCCCTCCACGAACCACCCGCCACGCCCGTCGAGCGTGAACGCGCCCGCCACGCCCAGCGGCTCGCCGGACGCCAGGTACGCCTCCAGCTCGGCGTCCGTCGGCGTGCCGAACCGCACCACCGTGGCCTCGTGGTCGGCGGCGCGGTCCACGACCCGGCCGTCCACCACGCGCAGCACGGCGTGCCCGGTCAGCAGCGTGCCCGCCCGCCCGGCCATCCGCCGCCACCGCTCACGCGCCACGTCCGCCGTGCCGGGCTTGCCCTCCACCGCGCCGTCCGGGGTGAGCAGCATCGAGTCGCAGCCGACGACCACGGCGTCCCGCTCGTCGGCCGCGATCGCCTCCGCCTTCGCCACGGCGAGGGCCGTGACCAGTTCGGTGGGCTTCGGGTCGGTGAGGGCGGCGGCCACGGCGTCCTCGTCGACGCCGGACACGCGGACCACCGGCTCGACGCCGGCGTTGCGCAGCACGGTGAGGCGGGCGGGTGAGGCGGAAGCAAGAACGAATCGCACGTCGGCACCCTAACCGTGGCGGTGCGTAGAACTACCGATGCGCGCCGACGCGGGGTTCGGCAACCTCGAACGCGTGCAGCGCTGGGCTCTGGTGGTCCGCCGGGCCGAACGGGCACGTGGCCGGCTCCGGTGGTGGTTCGCCGTGCCCGTCGTCCTCCTGGCGGCGGTCGCGGCGCTGGTGGTGTCCACCGACCCGGTCGGTTACGGCGTGCCGTTCTGGCCGTTCGCCAACGTGGCCGATCTCGCCGAGCACCGGGTGATGGACGCCGTCACGGCCGCCGCGCGGTCGCAGGGCGATCCCGCCCGCGTGCCGGGCGCCGTCGCCGCGGACGGGGTGGAGGTGCTGGACACCCGCCTGCACCCGCCCGGCGGCGACGTCTGGTTGCGGCTGCGGCTGGACCTGCCCGACGGCGCCCGGTGCCGCGAGGTGATGGTGCTCGGCGACGGCGTCCAGGTGAGCAGCCGCCGGGTGGACTGCTAGCGCGGCAGGCCGGAGGCGCTGTGCGCCTGGTCCGGGGGCAGCGGGTGGCGAGGCGGGACCGTTCGAACCGAGCTGTCGCCGCCGCGAAACTTTCAGGGAGCCTGCCTGATAATTAGGGCGGCCCTGCCCGCCCGCCGCCCTCCCCGCGTCGGCGGGGTGGTCCTGCAAGCTGTCGGCCCGTGAAACTTTCAGGGAGCCTGCCTGATAGTTAGCGCCCTGCCCCGCCGCCGTCCTCCTCGCGCCGGCGGGGTGGTCCGGGCCGCGCTCCGGCTGCCGCAGACAGCCCCTAGCGCGGCAGGCCGGAGGCGCGCCACGCGCCGGGTCCGTGCGGCAGCGGGTGGCGGACGAGGCGGGACCGGTCCGACCACGCCGACGGGCGTGGTCGGGTGCCCGCGCCGTTCGCCGCGGCCGGGCCCGACAAGCCCGCCACGACCGCGGTGAGTGCGGCCAGTTCGACGTCGTCGGGGTTGCCGCGGACGACGCGCAGGTACGGGTGTTCGCTCATAGTGGGATGTTCCCGTGCTTCTTGGGCGGCAGCACCTCGCGCTTGTCGCGGAGCATCGAGAGCGCCCGCGCGACGTGCGCCCGCGTGTACGAGGGTGGGATCACAGCATCAACATAGCCGCGTTCCGCCGCCACGTAAGGGTTGCAGAGGGCGTCCTCGTACTGCTGCTGCAACTCGGCACGCAGCGCGTCGACGTCCTGCCCCTCGGCCGAGGCGTTCGCCAGCGTCTTGCGGTGCACGATGTTCGCCGCACCCTGCGCGCCCATGACCGCGATCTGCGCCGTCGGCCACGCCAGGTTGATGTCCGCACCCAGGTGCTTGGACCCCATCACGTCGTACGCGCCGCCGTACGCCTTGCGCGTGATCACGGTCACCAACGGCACCGTCGCTTCGGCATACGCGTAGATCAGCTTCGCGCCGCGGCGGATGATGCCGTTCCACTCCTGGTCCGTCCCCGGCAGGAATCCCGGCACGTCCACGAACGTCAGCACCGGGATGTTGAACGCGTCGCACGTCCGCACGAACCGCGCGGCCTTCTCCGACGCGTCGATGTCCAGGCAGCCCGCGAACTGCGTCGGCTGGTTGGCCACGACACCCACCGAACGCCCGTCCACCCGGCCGAACCCAACCAGGATGTTCGGCGCGAACAGCGGCTGCACCTCCAGGAACTCGCCGTCGTCCAGCACGCGGGTGATCACCTCGTGCATGTCGTACGGCTGGTTCGCCGAGTCCGGGATCAGCACGTCCAGCTCGCGGTCCTCGTCCGTGACGGATTCCTCGACCGAACCGGTGACCACGTCGTCCGGGGCGTCGAACACCGGTGGCTCGGACATGTTGTTCGCGGGCAGGTAGGAGAGCAGGTCCTTCACGTAGGAGATCGCGTCCTCCTCGTCACCCGCGAGGTAGTGCGCGTTGCCCGACTTGGTGTTGTGCGTGCGACCGCCACCCAGGTCCTCGAAGCCGACGTCCTCGCCGGTGACGGTCTTGATGACGTCCGGGCCGGTGATGAACATGTGCGACGTCTGGTCGACCATGACCACGAAATCGGTCAACGCCGGCGAGTACACGTGCCCGCCCGCGTTCGCGCCCATGATCAGCGAGATCTGCGGCACGACACCCGACGCGGCCACGTTCCGGCGGAAGATCTCGCCGTACAGGCCCAGCGACACGACACCCTCCTGGATGCGCGCGCCACCGCCCTCGTTGATGCCGACGATCGGCCGACCGGTCTTGACCGCCAGGTCCATCACCTTGACGATCTTCTCGCCGTACACCTCGCCGAGCGAGCCGCCGAACACCGTGACGTCCTGGCTGAACACGCACACCGGACGGCCGTCGACGGTGCCGTAGCCGGTCACGACGCCGTCGCCGTAGGGCCGGTTGCGCTCCTGCCCGAAGTTCGTGGACCGGTGCCGGGCCAGCTCGTCCAGCTCGACGAACGAACCCGGGTCGAGCAGCAGCTCGATCCGCTCGCGGGCGGTCTTCTTGCCCTTGGCGTGCTGCTTCTCCACCATCCGCGCCGAACCGGCGTGCACGGCCTCGTCGTTGCGGCGGCGCAGGTCGGCCAGCTTCCCGGCCGTGGTGTGGACGTCCGGCTCCTCGCCGGAGGGGGCGGTCGCACTGCTCATGACCAGGCACCCTAGTTGACCGCCGGCGTCACTTCGGGGACGGACCGGGGGTCCGCGTGCGCACGGGGCTTGACCTCCACCGGGGTCGAGGTCGCAGGCTGTGCGGGGTGGCCCGCCCCACGATCCACACCGCTCCGACAGCGCGTGGGGCGGGCCGCTCCTAGGCTCGGTCCCGTGAGCACGCCACTGGACGCCGGAGCGCTGCGCGCCCGGCTCGTCGGTCCCTACGCCAAGCTCGACGTGGTCGCCTCGACCGGGTCGACGAACGCCGACCTGCGCACCGAGACGGTCGACCGCTCGGTGCTGATCGCCGAGGAGCAGACCGCCGGTCAGGGCAGGCGCGGCCGGGGGTGGGTCTCGCCCGGCGGTGGCCTCTACGTGAGCGTGTTGTTCAAACCGGCCGACGTGCCCGCGTGGCGGCTGCCGTGGCTGACCCTGCTGGCCGGGGTGGCGCTGGTGCGCACGGCCGCGTCGTTCGGCGTGACCGCGGAGCTGAAGTGGCCCAACGACCTGCTGGTGGGCGGCGCGAAGGCGGCCGGCGTGCTGGCGGAGATCACCGGCGACCACGCGGTGGTGGTGGGCATCGGCGTGAACGTCGCGCCGCTGCCGCCGGACGTCGAACCGGGCGCGGGCGGCTTGGCGCCGACCAGCCTGGCGGACCACGCGGACCGGCCGGTCGACCGCGCCGACGTGGCGTTGACCCTGCTGGCGGAGCTGGCCGGGCTGGAGCGCCGGTGGCGGGAGGCGGGCGGCGACCCGGAGCGCGCCGGCGTGCTGGACGAGTACCGCCGGCACTGCGGCACGCTCGGCCGCCCGGTGCTGGTGAGGCTGGCCGGTGGCGAGCTGTCCGGCACGGCCCGCGCGGTGGCGGCGGACGGCACGCTGGAGGTGCGCGACGAGTCCGGCGCGGACCACGTGATTTCCGCCGGGGACGTGGTGCACCTGCGGGTACGGTGAGAGCCGGCACCAGTGCCTGGCGAAAGGACCGTCGTGGCCTACCCGGACGACCTGCTCAGCCCCGGCGAGCACGTCGTGCTCCACAAGCACCCGCACTGGAAGGCGTTGCTGCTGCCGGTGCTCGCGTTCCTCGTCGTGGTCGGCGCCGGGTCCTGGCTGGCCGCGGTGGTGTCGGACCTGTCCTGGGCGTCCGCCGCCCGGATCGCCATCGCCGCCGCGGCGCTGGTCCTGGTGTGGTGGCTGACGTTGACGCCGGTGCTCCGGTGGCGCACCACCCACTTCATCGTCACGAGTGATCGGGTGATGTACCGGGAGGGCGTGCTCAAGCGCACCGGCCTGGACATCCCGCTGACCCGCATCAACAGCGTGCGCTTCGAGCACAGCCTGCTCGACCGCGTCCTGGGCTGCGGCACGCTGGTCGTGGAGTCGGCGTCGGACGAACCCCTGGAGTTCGACGACATCCCCGGCGTGGAGCGGGTCCACTCCCTGCTCTACCGCGAGATCAACGACAACCCGGACGACGATTTCCGACCGGAGGACAGGGTCAGCGATGGGCGCGCGTGAAGTCGGGCTGCCGGACCGGGTGACCGGTCCGGGGCTGCCGGAGAGCGTGACGATCTGGGAGGTCGGTCCCCGCGACGGCCTCCAGAACGAGGACGTGGTCGTCCCCGTGGACGTGAAGCTGGAGTTCCTGGACCGGCTCGCCGACGCGGGTGGGGTGGTGCTGGAGGCGACGAGCTTCGTGCACCCGAAGTGGGTTCCGCAGCTCGCCGACGCGGAGGAGCTGCTGGCCCGGCTGGACCGGCGGTCCGGTGTGGACTACCCGGTGCTGGTGCCCAACGAGAAGGGCCTGGACCGCGCGTTGCGGGCGGGCGTCGGGCACATCGCGATCTTCGCCAGCGCGACGGAGACGTTCGCGCGCAAGAACCTCAACTCGTCGTTGGACGAGCAGTTCACCATGTTCGACCCGGTCGTGACGCGTGCCAAGGCGGAGGGCCTGAAGGTGCGCGGCTACGTTTCGATGTGCTTCGGCGACCCGTGGGAGGGTGCCGTCGCGCGTGAGCAGGTTCTCGGCGTGGGCAAGAAGCTGCTGGACATGGGCTGCGACCAGCTCTCCCTCGGCGACACGATCGGCGTCGCGACACCGGGCCAGGTGACGGCGTTGATCAACGGGTTCGACCGGGTGGACCAGCTCGCCGTGCACTTCCACGACACGTACGGGCAGGCGTTGGCCAACACGTACGCGGCGCTGCTGGCGGGTGTCCGCACGGTCGACTCGTCGGCGGGCGGCCTCGGCGGTTGCCCGTACGCCGAATCGGCCACCGGCAACCTCGCCACCGAGGACCTGGTGTGGATGCTGGACGGCCTCGGCGTGGCGCACGGCGTCGACCTGGACAAGCTGTGCGACACCAGCGCGTGGCTGGCGGGTCGGCTCGGTCGGCCCAGCCCGTCGCGGGTCGTGCGGGCGTTGCGCGGCTGAGCCCGCGGGTCGGCGAATCCCACCGGATCACGCGGAACCGGGCGGGCGGTCGCGACGTCCAACGCGCACCGCCGACCACGTCCGGCGGCGGTGTAGCCCGGAGGTGGCCGTGACGACCGATCACCGCGCCCAGGTCGAGGAGCTGCTGGCCGACTACCGCCGCAGCCGCGAGCAGTTGGCGGCCGTGCAGCGGGAGCTGGCGCGCGTCCGCGCGCACGCCACCAGCCCGGACGGCGCGGTCACCGTCGAGGTCGGCGCGCAGGGCGGGTTGACCGACCTCGAACTCGCCGACGACGCCTACCGGTTGCGGCCCGCGCAGCTCGCCGCGCTGATCGTGCGGACGGCGGGTGAGGCGGCGGCGAAGGCGGCCGAGCGGACCTACCGGGTGATCGACCCCGTGCTGCCCGGTGGCGCCGACCCGGAGGCCGTCGTGCGCGGCACGGCCGACCTGCGGCCGGAGGAGATCGCGCCGCCGGAGCGGGCACGTCCGGACGACGACGAGGACTTCGAGCAGCGCGACTGGTTGAACGTCGAGATCTCAGGGGGACTCCGGTGACCGGTTTCGAGATCGACCTCGCCCGGCTCGACGCGGGGGCGGCCGACTTCGGCGGTTTCGCCGAGCGCGCCGGGAAGGTCTTCGGCGAACTCGGCGGCGCGCTCGACGCGCTCGGCGCGTGCTGGGGTGACGACGCCGTCGGACGGAGCTTCGCGTCCTCGCACGTCGGTCCGGCGTCCGACGCGTTGACCGGTGTCGGCGACCTCGGTCCGGGCCTGCGTGGCGTCGGGCAGCGCTTCGGCGACACCGCCCGCACCTACCGCGCCGCCGAAGACGGCAACAGCACCGCGTTCCGCGCGTTCTGACACGAGGGGCCACCGACATGGGGATCGAGCTGCCGGCCGAACTCGCCGAGGTCGCCGCCAAAGCAGGCGTGTCCTGGCCGAAGGCGGACGAGGACGCGTTGCGCGCGTCGGCCGTCGCGTGGCGGGAGGCGGGCGCCAAGCTGACCGCGCTGGCGGGCGAGTCGGACGCCGCGGCGGGCACCGCGCTGTCCGCGATGACCGGTGAGACCGCGGACGCGGCCCGCCGCCACTGGAACACGTTCACCGCGCCCGACGGCAAGCTCAACCAGGCGATCCGCCGCTGCACCGCCGCCGCCGACCGCCTGGACCACGCCGCACGCCAGGTGGGCGCGGCGAAGGTCGAGCTGGTGCGCGAACTGGTCAACCTGGCGAAGAACACCGAGGCCGCCAACCAGGCCGCCGCCGCGGGGCACCCCAACGCGCTGCTGGGCCTGGACACGGCCATCCGCGGCGCGGCGGCCAACGTCAACCACCTGACCAACACCCTCGCCGCGGCCGTCCGCCTGGACAGCGGCGTCGAGATGGGCGGACGCCTGCCGGTCGACACCAACCCCGGCGCGCACGCGCCGACCGAGCCCGGCGCGGGGCCCGGACGCGGTGGCCTGCTGGGCGACCTGGTGGACACCCTCATCGGCGGTGGCGACGCGCCCGACACCTCCGAAGCCCCCGGTGATCACGACGCGCCCGGTGCTCCGGGGGCCGCGCCGGGTGGCCTCCTCGGGAACCTGCTCGGCGGCGGTCAGCAGGGCGGTGGCCTGGTCGGCGGTGTGGTCGGCGGTGTGGTGGACGCGGTCACCGGTGTCGTGAACCCGGTGGTGGACACCGCGACCGAGGTCGTGGACGGCGTGGTGGAAACCGTCGACCGGACCGTCGAGGGCGCGGTGGACATCCTGCCGGGCGGCCCCGAGCACGGTCCGGACCACGGACCGGATCGCGGTCCCGACAACGGTTCCGGCCACGGCCCGGGTCCGAACCACGGCCAGGGACCCGTCGTGGACCGCGGCCCGGACCGGGGTCCGGACCGCGGACCGGTGCACCAGGTGATCGCCCCGGTCACGGGCGACCTGCCGGGTGTCGCCGCCCCGATCACCGAGCCGGTCGGCCGCGTCGCGGACACCGTCACGTCATCGGCCGCGGCGGTCCTGGACCGCCCGGTGCTGCCGATCGACACCCACACCCCGCCACCCACGACCTCCGCCCCCGCCACGAACGTGCCGCCCGCGGTCGGCAGCGCCCCGGTGGGTGGTGCGCCGGTGGGTGGTGCACCCGTGGCGCAGGTCGGCGGGGCGCCGACGACCGCCGCACCCGCCGCGGGCGCGGTCTCGGCGGGTGCGCAGCCGGCTGCTCCCGGCCAGACCGCACCGGGAACGGCCCAGCCCGGCCAGACCACGCAGCCCGGCCAACGCGGCACGTCCCCGGGACTCCCGGGCCAGTCCGCGCAACCCGGCCAGCCGGCCCCCGGCGGCCAGCCCGCCGCCAAGGACGCGGCCCAGCCCACGCCCGGCAAGGACCCGGCCGCGCAGCACAAGGACACCCAGCCGAAGGAGCCACCGGCCAAGGACAACCGCCCGGAATCGGCGAAGCGCGATGACGGGCTGCTCGGCTTCGCCGTCGTGCCGCTGGCCGGCAAGCGCGACCTCCTCGTCCGCGGCGGCCAGGGAACCGCACCCGGCCAGGGCGTGCCCATCGCGGGCACGGGCGTTCCCGCCGCCGGGGCGGGCATCGGCGGCAAGGAGGCGTACGGGTCGCTGTCCGGCGTGCTCGGCGAGGGCCACCCGGCACCCGAGCCCTCGCGGCAGGTCGGGCAGGAGGTCCGGTCGGCCGACGACGCCGTCACCGCCTTCCTCGCCCACATGTTCCCCGGCGGTGTGCTGCCGCCGCCCCGGTCGGCGCCCGCGCGTCAGCTGCCCGCCCCGCCCGAGGACCGCGATTTCGCGCCCGGCCTCCGCTTCGAGCCGCAGGGCCACCCGGACGGCCACCTCGTCGACACGTCCGCGCGTGAGCTGCCACGCCGACCAGCCGCACCGGCCGGCCCGCCCGACCCGGCGCTGCTCGACGGCTACGACCCGCAGGCCGGGCTGCACGAGCGGGACTGGGACCGGCGGTTCCTGGTGCGCGCCGAGCCGCCCGAGCACGCGTGGCCGCCCGCCGAGCTGTTCCCCGAGGGCGGCTACGAGGCCGGTCAGCCGGGTGTCCTCGCGGTCGGCGTCGAGCTGGACCGGTTCGGCACGCCGGAGGGCCGGGTGCTGTCCGAGACGGGCACGCCGTTCACCCAGCGGTCGCTGCCGCCCACCGCGTTGACCGCCGGTTACCGCCGGTACCGGGTGACCCGGGAGCTGCCGGTGTGGTTCACGCTGTCCGCCGGCTGGTTCGGGCAGCCCGGCGGCGGTGTCCGCTACCGCACGACGCACCCGGTGGCCGAACTGGTCGCGCTGGGCCACCTGGAGGAGGTCCGATGAACGCCGAGTCGATCCAGGGCTGGCTGCTCGCGGTGGGCGTGCCCGCCGAGGTGGTCTCGGTGGGCGCGGAGGCGGACAACGCCTGGTGCCTGGTCGCCGACGACGAGGGTTTCGAGGTCTTCTGGCGGGAACAGGGCAACCGCTACGACTGGGCCCGGTTCACCAGCGAGGACGTCGCCTGCCACTACCTCTTCGGCCGCCTGGTGTGGGCGCAGGTGGTGCGTGGCGCGGTCGGCCTGCTGCCGCGGCAGGCGGCTAGCGGGGCGTGAGGTCGGAGCGCCAGGTCACGTTCACCACGTCGTCGGCCTTGGGCACCGGCAGGTAGACGGCGAACGTCGCGGGCCGGGCGGTGGACAGCTCCAGCCGCCCGCCGTCGGCGTCCACCAGCGCCCGCGCGAGCGCCAGGCCGACGCCGGTCGAACCGCCACCGGACACACCGCGCTCGAAGATGTGCGCCGCCAGCTCGTCGGGCACGCCCACGCCGCTGTCCGCGACCTCCACCACCACCGTGCCCTCGTCGCTGCGCGCGGACACCACGACCGTGCCCTCGCCGTGCCGCAGGGCGTTGTCCAGCAGCACGCCGATGGCTTCCCGCAGCCGCGCCGGCGTGGCCCGCGCCAGCAGACCCTCCGGCACGCGCACCCGCAGCACGCGGCCGGCGCCACGCATCGGCTCCCGCCACTCCTCGGCGATCGCGGCCAGCTCCACGCCCAGGTCCAGCGGTTCCGCGCCGACCGCGCGGGCGGCACGCGCGGCGGCCAGCAGCTCGTTCAGCACGCCCGCCAACCGTTCCGCCTGCTCCAGCGCGGCCCGCGCCTCGGCCGCCGTCTCCGGCTCGGGGTGCTCGGCCAACGCCTCCAACCGCAGCTGCAACGCGGTGAGCCGGCTGCGCAACTGGTGCGACACGTCGCCGACCAGCTCGCGCTCCCGCTGCACCAGCAACGCGAGCGCGCCCGCCGACCGGTCCAGCGCGTCCGCCACGAGGTCCAGCTCGGGCACGCCGTGCCGCCGGTCGTCGCGCCGGAAGTCGCCCGCGCCGAGCCGGGCCGCGCGCACCGCCACGTGCCGCAGCGGTTTGGCGAGCTTGCGCGCGGTCACCGTCGCCACCACGGTCCCGGTGCCCACCGACAACACCACCAGCAGCACCACCAGCGCCGCCACCTGGTACTGGACCGTGCGCATCGGCCCGTCCGACACCTCCAGCGTCACGGTGCCCTGCTGCGCGATCGGCACGTCGATGGACAGCACGTCGGGTCCGGGCGACGCGCCCAGCTCCTGCCTGCCGTGGTTGGACGAGACCACCAGGTGCCCGCCCTCGGGCACGAGGATCTCCACCGGCTCCAGGTCGATCGGCTGCCCGGAGGCGATCTGGTCGTCCACGGACGCCGCGATCTGCTGGGCACGCACCCCGAGGTCGCCCCGCGCGGCGTCGTCGACCAGGCGCAGCGCGGTGTAGCCGAGCGGTATGCCGAGCGCGAACCCGGTCACCGCGACCGCGAGCAGGATGGCTCGCAGGATGCGGCTGCGCATCTAGTCGACCGTGTTGAACCGGAAGCCCACGCCGCGCACGGTGGCGATGCGCCGCTCCACCGAGCGCACGTCGCCCAGCTTCCGGCGCAGCCACGACATGTGCATGTCGAGGGTCTTGCTGCTCTTCAGCTCCGGGTCGTTCCACACCTCGGACAGGATCTCGTCCCGGTGCACCACCTGCCCGGCGCGCTGGATGAGCACCCGCAGCAGCTCGAACTCCTTGTTCGCGAGCTGCACCTCCTGCCCGTCCACGGTGACGCGCCGCGCGGCGAGGTCGACCCGCACGCCGTTGACCTCCAGCGTGCCCGGCGCGCGCCTGCGCAGCAGCGCCCGGATGCGGGCCATCAGCTCGGCCAGCCGGAACGGCTTGGCGACGTAGTCGTCCGCGCCCGCGTCCAGGCCCACCACGAAGTCCACCTCGTCGGACCGCGCGGTGAGCATCAGCACCGGGATGGCCCGCCCGCCGGCGCGCAGCCGGCGGCACACCTCCAGGCCGTCCATGCCGGGCAGCCCCAGGTCGAGCACCAGCAGGTCCACGCCACCGTGCGAGGTCGCCCGGAGCGCGCCGGGGCCGTCACCGACCACCTGCACCTGATAACCCTCCCGCTGCAACGCGCGGGACAGGGGATCCGCGATCGCCGGATCATCCTCCG
The DNA here is from genome assembly GCF_019375475.1 of Saccharothrix obliqua. Lineage (GTDB taxonomy): Bacteria > Actinomycetota > Actinomycetes > Mycobacteriales > Pseudonocardiaceae > Actinosynnema > Actinosynnema obliqua. The sequence goes on from NZ_JAHXGQ010000001.1 coordinate 682,551, forward strand.
CCAACAAGACCACGCTCACGCCACCCAGCGTAGGCGTGGGACGATCCCCGCGTGTCCTCCGATCTGACGCTCGCGTTGCGGCTGGCCGATGCGGCCGACGCGATCACCACGTCCCGGTTCCGCGCGCGTGACCTCCAGGTGGAGCGCAAACCCGACCGGACACCCGTGACGGACGCCGACGTGGCCGTGGAGGACGCGATCCGCGCGGTGCTCGCCGACACCGGTGACCAGGTGGCGGGCGAGGAACGCGGTGGCGTGGTGGGCGCGGGCCGGACGTGGGTCGTGGACCCGATCGACGGCACCAAGAACTTCCTGCGCGGCGTACCCGTGTGGGCGACGCTGATCGCCCTGGTCGTGGACGGGACGCCGCGGGTCGGCGTGGTCAGCGCGCCCGCGCTGGGCCGCCGGTGGTGGGCCGCCGAGGGGCAGGGCGCGTTCACGCTGGACGCGACGGGGGAGCGGCGCATCGGCGTGAGCGCGGTGGCCGACCTCTCCGACGCCTACCTGTCCACCACGCACCTCGGGTCGTGGGTGGAGCACCACTCGCGGGAGGCGTACCTGCGGCTGGTGGACGCGTGCTGGGAGAACCGGGCGTTCGGCGACTTCTGGCAGCACTGCCTGGTGGCCGAGGGCGCGATCGACGTGGCCGCCGAGGCGGTCGTGAACCCGTGGGACGTGGCCCCGTTCCAGGTCCTGGTGCGCGAGGCGGGCGGGCGGTTCAGCGACCTGTCCGGCGCGGACCGGTTCGACGGAGGGGACGCGTTGTCGACGAACGGTCGGCTGCACGAGGCGGCGTTGGCGTTGCTGGCGCGGCACCGGGCGTGACCCTGGGCCGGGCGTCGGCCTGCGGGAACACCCACTTCTTGTAGCCGTACCACCGGAACGCCATGGCGACGAGCGTGCCGATGATCTGGGCGCTGGTGAAGTCGGCGACCTCCTGCACGAGGCGGCTGACCTCCGGCTCCTGGAGGTGCAGCAGGTAGCGCGAGACGCCCAGCGGCAGCGAGTTGAGGCCGATCGCGAGGCCGTTGACGATGAAGAACAACGCCGCCTCGTGGTGGCGTTCCCGACCGCCCCTGGTGCGGAACGACCACTCGCGGTTCAGGACGTACGACACGATCGTGGCGACCAGGGTCGCCACCACCTTCGCCGTCACCGGCTTCTCGTGCAGCACGGTCGTCTTGAGGACGAGGAAGATGACCGTGTCGATCACGAAGCAGATGCCGCCGACCACCGCGAACTTCAGCAGTTCCCGGTGCCGGAGCGCCAGGGAGCGCAGCGGCTCGGGCAGTCGGCGGACGACGTTCTCGACGGAAGACACTCCGACGAGTGTACGGAGAACGGGTGAGAGCGCTGTTCAGGCGACGTCGCGCTGGTCGTCGGACACCACGCGGAGGCGGCGCACGGCGGGCCGCGCGTCGGCCTCCGGGAACACCACCCGGCGCATCGCCCAGAACTTGAACGCGGTGGCGAGCAGCATCCCGATGACCGAACCGCTCAGGAAGTCGGCGACCTGGCTGTGGAGGTCCAGCATGTGCCGGGACACGTACAGCGGGGCCAGGTTCACGCCGATGCCCATGCCGCTGACGATGAAGAACAACGCGGCTTCGTGGTGCCGCTCGCGCCCGCCCCGGGTGTGGAACGACCACTCGCGGCTGAGCACGTAGGACGCGATCACCGCCACCAGGACCGCGATCGCCTTGGCCGTGACCACCTTGTCCTGGAGCACGGTCAGCTTCAGGGCGTACCAGATGCCGTTGTCGATCAGGAAGGTCGTCCCGCCGACCACGGCGAACCTGATCAGCTCGCGGTGCTTGTTGATCAGGAAGCGCACCGGCTCGGGGAGGAGGCTGAAGAGCCTGCGCACGACTGGTAGCACCGGGGCAGCCTACGCCCGCGTGACGCCACCGGACGTCAAGGGGTTCGGCAGGGCCGGTCGTGCGTGCCCGGGTGCGCCTGGGTCGTGTGCGACCGGCACGGCGGTCCGGTCCCCGTCGGCGACGTGGTCGTGGTGGGCGGTGTGGTGGAGGGCGTGGTGGAGGGCGCTGTGGGTGGTGACGTGCCCCGCGTCGTGGTCGGGTTCGTGGTCGTGAGCTGCGGCGATGACGTCGTCGGCGCCTTGGTGCCCGGTGTGCCGGCGGGCGGCTCGACGGTCCCGGGCGTGGTGCGCTTGACCGGCGGCGGGGTCGGGGTCGTCGTCACGGGGAACCGCGTCGGGTCGTCGGGGCCCGGTGCGGGGAGTTCGGGCACCGGGTTGTCCGGCATGTGGTGCCCCACCGGGACCCGCACGGACTGGCTTGCGTCGCCGAGGGTGGCCGTCACGGTCACGTGACCGTGCCGGAAGGGCATGCCGATCGCCCACACGGGCAGCCGGAACGACTCGCCACGCGCCAGCTCCCGCTCGCACACCACCCGGTGCGGGCCCAGCACGCAGTCCGGCCGCAGCATCACCAGCACCACGTCGCGGTCGGCCTCGACGACCAGCCGCAACACGCCCGCCCGGCCGCCGGTGTTGGTGGCCGTGATGTCCAGCCGCGGGTCCCAGTGACCGGGGTGCCACTGGTGCACGCGCAGGTCGACGGCGTCGTCCGCGGGTTGGATCGCCATGTCGACCCGGATGCCCACGGAGATCGCGACACCGGCGCTGACCGTGCCGGTGATGGGGCCGGTCACGGCTTCCGGGTCGGCACGCAGGCGGAACACGAACGTCGCCGCCTCACCGGGTTCGATGCCCCGCTCGGTGGTGCAGGTGATGTCGCCCTCGCCCGCCGGGCAGGGCACCGTCTGGTCGGCCGCGCTGTCGAGGCGCGCGGGCCCCGGGCCGGCGAAGGCCGCGCCGGGACCGACCGCGTGCACGCCGGGCGGCAGGTGCAGCGCGGCGTTCGCGGGCTGCGACGCCGTCTCGCCGGTGTTGCGCACCTTGACCGGCAGGTCGACCGGCGGTGAGCCGGGGGTGAGCGTGAAACCGCTGGGCACCGTCGGCACGAGGAGCGGCGGCGTCGGCTCCGGCTCCGGCTCGGGGTCCGGCGGTCGTGACGTCGGGGGCTGCGAGGTCGGCGGGGTGGTCGTCGGTGCCGGTGGGTTCTGCGCGGGCGGTTCCCGCACCGGCGGTTCCTGCACCGGTGGTTCCTGGGCAGGCGGTTCCTGAGCCGGTGGGTCCTCGGCGGGCGGTTCCTGGGCCGGTGGTTCCTGGGCGGGCGGCTCCGGGGTGGCGGGCGGCGGTGCCGGCGGTTGGACCCGCGCGGTCGTGGTCGGCGGCGGAGGGGAGGTCTGGGCGGCGGGCACCTGCTGGTCGCCGCCGGACGCGAGCCCGACCGCCACGGCCACGACCAGCGCGGCGGCCGAGGCGGCGACGCCGAGCAACTGCCGGGGCGCCGAACCCAGCGCGCCCGCCGCACCACCCGTCCCGGCCGCGGCGGCGACGGCGGTCGCGGCCTTCGCGGTGGCGGCGGTCGCGGCCAGGTAGCCGCCCGCGCCCAGGCCGAGCACCAGCGGCGCGACGAAGGCGCGCAACGCGCCGTTGACGTCGGCGAGTTCGGCGGCCAGCGCCCGGCAGTCGGCGCACTCGTCGAGGTGCGCCTCGACCTGCGTGGTCTCCCGCCTGGACAGGCCACCGCGGGTCCACGCGCCCAGCCGGTCCACGGTGGCGCGGCAGCGCTCGGCCTGCGTCTCGGCCAGGTGCACCTGGAGGTACGCCTGCTTCAGCCCCTCGCGGGCGCGGTAGGCGAGCGCGGACACGCCGTTGGCGGTCAGGCCGAGCAGCGGCGCGACCTCGGCGGGCGACTGGCCCTCGATCTCGGTGTGCCACAGCACGGTCTGCCAGCGCTCGGGCAGCCGGGCGAACGCCCGCGCGGCCAGCGACCGCTCCAGCCCGGCCACCGCCGTGTCCCGGAACGGCACCGACGTGGCCTCGGGCGCGACCTCCGCGACGTCCTCGGCGAGGTCCACCTTCTTCTCGCGGCGCGTCTTGTCGTAAGCGGTGTGCCGCAGCGCGGTGAGCAGGTAGGCGCGGAACGCCGAGTCGGGCCCGCGGCCCGCGCGGAGGGCGTCGAGCACCTTGGCGAACGCGTCCGAGACCAGGTCGTCGGCCTCGGCGGAGGAGCGCGCGAGCTGGCGGGCCAGGTTGTAGGCCGCGCTCACGTGGCGCTCGTAGAGCTGTCCGTAGGCGTCCACCGCCCCGGCTCGCACGGAGTCGATCAGCTCCGCGTCACTCGGCCCCTGGACGTCGGCTGGAACTGTCGCCACGTGTATTCCCCTCCTCGCGCGCTCAGTGTGACTCACCGGGCAGCGCAACGTCACCTCCGACCCCCCGACCGGGCGGCACGGCGACGTCATGGATCGCCTCCCACGACGTCCCGTATCCGTGTTCCGAGGGCGAGGAGGCATCCGGGTGGGTGTGCGGGGAACGACGACCGCCGGCGAGGCCGGCGAACCGGTGTCCACGGGCCGGTCGCCCGGTGCGGACGCGGCGCGGGCGTTGCGGTCGAGGTGGCGGACGGCGACCACGGCCGCGGGGTGGGCGTTCCCCGCCGACTGGCCGCTGCCCGAGGTCGACGAGGTGTGCGCGGCGGTGCTGGGCGGCCCGGCCGACCCGTCCGCCGCGCTGTACCGGCTGGGCGGCGCGCGGGCCGAGGCGGGCGCGGACCTGGCGGAGACGCTGCTCGACCTGGCCGCGCTGCACGCGGTGCTCGCCGAGCCGCCCGGGTCGACCGGGATCGTGTCGCCGAACGTGGACGCCACGCCCGCGTCGATGCTGCGGGCGACCGCGCTGGGCTGGGGCGACGTGGTGTGCCGGCAGATCGCGGACAGCGGTGCGGACGACCCGCTGACCGGGCTGGCCACCGGCGCGTACCTGCGGACCAGGCTGCGCGAGGTGTACGCGGAGGCACGCGCGACGGGGCGCCGGGAGCACGTCCTGGTGCTGGTGGCGCTGGACCTGGACCGGGTCGTCGGCTGGTCGCGGGTGGTGGCGATGACGTTGCTGGCCGACGCGTTGCGCGAGGTGTTCGACGCGGGCCAGACGATCGCGGTGGTCGGGCCGGCGTTGGCGGCGGTGCTGGTGCGGCGGGACGAGGCGCTGCACCGGTCGATGGCCAACCTGCGGGTGCTGGCGGCCGACCGGCTGGCCGTCGACCCGCACGTGGCGCGGACCGGACCGGCGGAGGTTTGGCTGGAGGAGCTGCCGGCCACTTATGGCGAGGCCGTCGCACTGCTGGCGGCTCCCGGGCGCTGACGACCCCTGTCCGGCGCCCGCCCCCGGCGTTCCTCCCCCGAGGCCCGCGACGTTGAGCTTCCTCGCGTCGCGGGCCTCCTCGTCTGCTTGACGCCTCGGCGGCTGGTCTAGTTCACTAGTGTCTTAGTTGACTAGAACAATTTCGGACGGGGGTGATGGTGTGGAGTTCCGCGTGGACCGGTCGAGCGGGCTGCCCGCGTACCTCCAACTCGTGCGCCAGGCGCGGGAAGCGCTCCGGCTGGGCTGGCTCGGTCCGGGTGACCGGTTGCCGACCGTGCGGGACGTGGTCGCGACCAGCGGCGTGAACGCGAACACCGTGCTCAAGGCGTACCGGGAACTGGAGCGGTCCGGCCTGGTCGAGGCGCGTCAGGGCGCGGGCACGTTCGTGAAGGCCGGCCTCGGCTCCGCCGACCCCGCCGTGCTGGCCGCGTTGCGCGCGCGGCTCGTCGAGTGGGTGCGCGCGGCGCGCGCGGCCGGGTTGGACCGGGAAGACATCGACGCCCTGGTGCGGTCCGTGGTGACCGCCGGGGAGACCGAGGGGGAAGGGGTGGCGGTCACATGACCACTACCGTCGCGGAGCCCGCCGGAACGGCCGCGGTCGCGGTGCGGGCGAGCGGCCTGGGCAAGCGGTACCGCGCCAAGTGGGCCCTGCGCGAGTGCGCGTTCGAGCTGCCCGCCGGGCGGGTCGCCGCCCTGGTCGGCGCGAACGGCGCGGGCAAGACGACGCTGCTGAGCGTCCTGGCGGGTCTGGTCAACGCCGACGAGGGGTCGGCGGTGGCGACCGGCCGGGTCGCGTTCGTGGCCCAGGACAAGCCGGTGTACCGGGGCTTCACCGCCGCCGACGTGCTGCGCTTGGGCGCGCGCCTGAACGTCGTGTGGGACGAGGCGCGGGCGCGGCGCTGGCTGGAGCGCTTCGAGGTGCCGCTGGACCGGCCGTGCGGGAAGCTGTCCGGCGGTCAGCGGGCGCAGGTGGCGTTCGCGGTGGCCGTCGGCTCGTGCCCGGACGTGCTGCTGCTCGACGAGCCGCTGGCCAACCTCGACCCGCTGGCCCGCCGCGAGGTGACCGGCGAACTGCTCGCCGAGGTCGCCGCGACCGGGATGACCGTGCTGCTGTCCACGCACGTGGTGACCGAGCTGGGTGGCGTCGCCGACCACCTGCTGCTGCTCGCCCGCGGCCGGCTGCTGGTCGGCGGCGACCTGGACGACCTGCTCGCCCGGCACGTCCGGTACGAGGGGCCGCGCTCGGACGTGCCGCCCGTGCTCGGCGACGTCGTCGAGGCGCGGCACCACGGCGGCCAGTCGTCGTTCCTGGTCCGCCTGCCCGAGGGGCCGCGGCCGGCGGTGGCGGGCCAGTGGGCGGAGCGGGCGGTGTCGTTGGAGGACTACGTGCTGGCGCAGCTCGCCGTGACCAGGAAGGAGCCGGCCGCGTGACCACCGCGATCCGCAGGGACCGGGTCGGCTGGCCCGACCTGCTGTGGCTGACCTGGCGGCAGCACCGCTGGCAGCTCCTCACCGTCGGCGGCGGGGCCGTGCTCGGCTCGCTGGTGTGGCTGGCGCTGGCGTGGCTGATCAACTCGACCGGCACCACCGACCACGGGTTCTGGTTCATCGGCGGCCTGCGTGGTCCCTCGCAGCTCATCGCCGAGCTGCCAGCCGCCGGCGCGGCGGTGATCGCCGTGTTCTGGGCCGCACCGCTGCTGTCCCGCGAGTACGAGCAGCAGACGCACCTGCTGGTGTGGAGCCAGGACCTGCCGCCGACCCGGTGGCTGCTCGGCAAGGTCGTGCTGCTGGGCGTGCCCGCGGTCGGGCTCTCGGCCGGTTTCGGCGCGGCCGTGCTAGTGCTGCTCGACGCGGTCAACGAGGCCATGCCCCAGGTCCCGGGGCGCGGGTACTACGTGCCGTTCTCCCCGTTCAGCTCGCTCTCGTTCGAGGCCGCGCCGCTGGTGCAGGTCGGCTACGCGGCCTTCGGCTTCGCGCTCGGCCTGGCGTTCAGCGCGCTCACCCGGCGGACCGTGTTGTCGATGGGGTTGACGTTGGGTGCGTTCGTCACCGTGCGCTTCCTGGTCGGTAATGTGTGGCGGCCTCACTTCATGACGCCCGTGCGCACGTACGAGATGTACGAGCCGAGGTTCCGCGACCCGACGGTCGTCGACGACCAGAGGGTGGGTTCGATGCACATCCGCGGTGGTTACGCGGACGCCGCCGGTCGCGAGGTGCCGTTCCCGAGCGTGTGCTCGGACGGGTATCGGGGCGGCGACGAGGACAACTACATCAAGTGCGTGACGGACCACGGCGTGGTGCAGTATTTCACCGACTTCCACCCGGCGGACCGCGTCGTGCCGTTCCAGCTCATCGAGTTCGGCGTCTTCGCCGTGCTCGCGGCCGGGTTGCTGGCGGTGGCGTTCACCCGGGTCCGCCGGCGCTGAGCACGGGTCCCGCGCGCCTCGGGGGGCGCGCGGGGCCCGACCGCCATTTGCCCAGGTAGGATCTGTCACCCGTGGACTCCCGAACTCGTCTCCCCGTCGTGGGCATGATCGGCGGCGGCCAGCTCGCCCGCATGACCCACCAGGCGGCCATCCCGCTCGGCCAGTCGCTGCGGGTGCTCGCCGAGACCGAAGCCGACCCCGCCGCCCTGGTCGCGCGGGACGTCGAGCTGGGCAAGCACACCGACCTGGACGCGCTGCGGGCGTTCGCCAAGTCGTGCGACGTGCTGACGTTCGACCACGAGCACGTGCCGCAGGAGCACCTGAAGGCGCTGGTCGCCGACGGCGTGAAGGTCCACCCCGGCCCGGCGGCGCTGGAGCACGCGCAGGACAAGCTGGTGATGCGGACCAGGCTCGCCGAGCTGGGCCTGCCCGTGCCGCCGTTCACCGCGGTGCGGGAGACGGCGGACGTCGTGCGGTTCGGCGCGGAGCACGGCTGGCCGTGCGTGCTGAAGGCGGTGCGTGGCGGCTACGACGGCCGTGGCGTGTGGATGTTGAACACGCCGGAGAGCGCGCACCGCGTGGTGCCCGAGCTGCTGGCCGCCGGCACGCCGCTGATGGTGGAGCAGTGCGTCCCGATGCGCCGGGAGCTGGCCGCGCTGGTCGCGCGGTCGCCGTTCGGGCAGGGTGCGGCGTGGCCCGTGGTGCAGACGGTGCAGCGGGACGGCATCTGCGTCGAGGTCCTCGCGCCCGCGCCGGACACCGACGGCGTGCGTGCGCAGGAGCTGGCGCTGCGGGTCGCGGCCGAACTCGACGTCGTGGGGCTGCTCGCGGTCGAGCTGTTCGAGACCGAGGACGGCCTCGTGGTCAACGAACTCGCGATGCGCCCGCACAACTCCGGCCACTGGACCATCGAGGGCGCGCGGACGTCGCAGTTCGAGCAGCACCTGCGTGCCGTGCTGGACTACCCGCTCGGCGCGACCGACCTCGTCGCGCCCGCCGTCGTCATGGCCAACGTGCTGGGCGCCGCCGCGCCGCCGGAGATGGGTCCGGACGAGCGGCTGCACCACCTGTTCGCCCGGTTCCCCGACGCCCACGTGCACCTGTACGGCAAGGCGGAGCGGCCGGGGCGCAAGATCGGCCACGTGACGTTCCTGGGTGAGCGGCCGGCGGAGGTGCGTGAGCGGGCGCGGCTCGCGGCGCACTGGCTGTCCGACGGCGTGTGGCTGGACGGGTACGACATCCACGGAGTCCACGGAGGGCAGCAGTGACGTCAGTCGGCGTGATCATGGGCAGCGACTCGGACTGGCCGGTGATGAAGGCCGCGGCCGAGGCACTGGCCGAGTTCGGCGTGCCGTACGAGGTGAGCGTGGTGTCCGCGCACCGGACGCCGCGGCGGATGCTGGACTACGCCGAGTCGGCCGCCGGGCGCGGGCTGAAGGTCATCATCGCGGGCGCGGGCGGCGCGGCGCACCTGCCGGGCATGGTCGCGTCGGCGACGGTGCTGCCGGTGATCGGCGTGCCCGTGCCGTTGAAGTACCTGGACGGCATGGACTCGCTGCTGTCGATCGTGCAGATGCCGGCGGGCGTGCCGGTGGCGACGGTGTCCGTCGGCGGTGCGCGCAACGCGGGCCTGCTGGCGGTCCGCGTGCTGGCCGCGGCCGACCCGGCGCTCCAGGAGCGGATGGCCGAGTTCCAGGCGTCGTTGGAGCGGCTGGTGCTGGAGAAGGACGAGGCGTTGCGCGCCGGGCTCTGAGGTGGTGTTGCGTGCGGGTGGTGAACGCGCGCTAACATCTCGGTAGAACGCCCTACCGGGAGGTAACTTAACGTGGACCCGAGTTTCGGTACCTACCAGCTCGCCGAGGAGCACGAGGCGCTGCGCGAAGCCGTCCGGGCACTCGCCGACAAGGAGGTCGCGCCGCACGCGGCCGAGGTCGACGAGCAGGAGCGGTTCCCGGTCGAGGCACTGAACGCGCTAGTCAAGTCCGGCTTCGCGGCCGTGCACGTGCCCGAGGAGTACGACGGGCAGGGTGCCGACTCGGTCGCCACGTGCATCGTGATCGAGGAGGTGGCGCGTGCGTGCGCGTCGTCGTCCCTCATCCCGGCGGTCAACAAGCTGGGCACCATGCCCATCCTGCTGTCGGCGTCGGAGGAGTTGAAGCGCCTGGTGCTGCCGTCCATCGCCTCCGGCGAGGCGATGGCGTCCTACGCGCTGTCCGAGCGGGAGGCCGGTTCCGACACGGCGTCCATGCGCACGCGTGCGCGGCTCGACGGCGACCACTGGGTGCTCAACGGCACCAAGTGCTGGATCACCAACGCGGGCGAGTCCACCTGGTACACCGTCATGGCCGTGTCGGACCCGGACGCCCCGAAGAAGTCGCAGGGGATCTCGGCGTTCGTCGTGCACAAGGACGACCCGGGTTTCGTGGTCGGTTCGAAGGAGCGCAAGCTCGGCATCAAGGGCTCGCCGACGCGGGAGATCCACTTCGAGAACTGCACGATCCCGGAGAACCGCCTCATCGGCGAGCCGGGCACCGGGCTGAAGACCGCGTTGAGGACCCTGGACCACACCCGTCCCACCATCGGGGCACAGGCCGTGGGCATCGCGCAGGGCGCCCTGGAAGCCGCGGTGGCGTACGTGAAGGACCGCAAGCAGTTCGGCAAGGCGATCGCCGACTTCCAGGGCGTGCAGTTCATGTTGGCGGACATGGCGATGAAGATCGAGGCGGCCCGCCACATGGTGTACGTGGCGGCGGCCAAGGCCGAGCGGGGAGAGCCGAACATCAGCTTCATCACGGCCGCCGCCAAGTGCTTCGCGTCCGACGTGGCGATGGAGGTGACGACCGACGCGGTCCAACTCTTCGGGGGTGCCGGGTACACCCGTGACTTCCCGGTGGAGCGCATGATGAGGGACGCCAAGATCACCCAGATCTACGAGGGCACGAACCAGATCCAGCGCGTCGTGATGTCGCGCGCCCTGCTCAAGGGCTAGGACGGCGACCTCGGATCCGGTGTGGGGGCGGCGGTTCTCCATGACCATGCCGCCCCCGTGCCGCGATCTTGCGAACCGAACACGCCGTTGGTCGCCGAGCGTGCGCGTTCGTAGCTGGACGGGACCAGGTGCGTGTACGTCCGGAGCGTGAAGCCGGGGTCGAATGCCTTAGCGCGTGCATCCATCTGACTGTTTGCGGTAGAGCAACCCTCTTGCCCCGAAGTTGTCCTGCCGGATCGCCTCGTGGAATAGATCGCCCGTGTGAGGCCGCTCGTTCTTGTCAGTGGCGATCAAGTTGTCGGATCGCCTTCGGCTTGGTATGCCTCAAGGTGGTCTCGACTGGCGAAGGCAAGTTCTCTGCTTATCGACAAGTGGGATACTTCGCGGTTAACGGTGAGGGACAAGCGGCCTTGTCAATTCGGCTGTAGCCACCGCCGGTTTCGCGAATCTTTTCAAGCCATCTACTGGCTTGGTTCGCAGTCCGTAGGGTGCGCCGCCTTCGTGTGACTTCGCATTGCTATCGCCGCGAAATGGTGTGGGTCAGGTTTCGATAGGCGGCCCGCGTGCGCTTCAACACAAGGAGCAACGACAAGATCAAATGCACCAGTAAGGCGCTCGCGGGTGCGCTGAGAACCACTGAAGCCGGTGTGTCCTTGGGGGTCAGGGCGATAGTTGTTATTAACAGTGCGGTAGTGAGTACGCCAACAAAAACCGTATACGACACGTTAGCTTCTAGCTCGTCTATCAGTCGAACCGGTTCGGGTGTCGCGGGTGGCTGGTCCAGCATGCGGATGCGAAGCTGAAATACATGGACCAGCAATCCGAAGAGGAGTGCCGTGTAAATAGAAACCCCGCTCAGCACGCCCTCCAGTCCGCGCAATTGGAACTCACCCAAAAATGCTGTTACCCCGACCAGGGTCGACGTGCCGTAAAACGCGACTATGTCCAGTGCGCGAGTCTTTCCTGTCCTGGCGTCGACCAAGGTCTTCCAATGGTCGCGAAGTATCCGCGCGGCTGACCACTTAGCCGTCACGAACGGCTGCCAAGGCAACGCCGAGCTGCTGCCGTCCCCACTCTCCGGCCTCCCATGCGTACGGTAGTTTCAGCCCTATGCTGGTCCTGAGTTCTGACACTTTCTGCCTCATTGCTGCATAGACTTCGTCGTCCGTAGGCCGGTCGGCATTGTCGTCAGCTACTGGATATACCAGGACGGGCACTCCGGGCTGGCCGACGAGCAGGCGCTTTTGTTGGACGCCATCGTTCAGGACCAGTTCGACTTCGTCGTCGTCTTGAGCCTTCAGTCCGATCACTTCTTGCGCTTTTACTTCGCTACTCAGCACCCGATCGCGCACAGTTCGAGGAAAACGCCTCTCGCCCCATCGGGGTTTGACCGCGCACACGATCTTTCCGACAGCCTTCGCGACCGATCCGTCGGCAAAGTCGGATGATGCCCCATGTCGAGTCACCTCTATCGCGGTCATGTCCGCATTCTGAACGTACTTGTCCCAAGCCGCCTGGTCAAGCAATCCCTCGTAGTTGAAGATCAAATTGTCATCTTCGAATCGCTGCTTGAATGCACGTTTGAACTGTCCCAGTATCATGGACGCCGCACCACGACCACCGTAACGCTCGGCTAGGAATACCGCCGAATCGCCGGACTCGGGAGAAGCTAGAAGATTGCGCGTCGGCGATACCGCCGACTCGTCTTCGTCATAGTCGTGCGTTGTGTCCCCGGTCGTGGTGTCGATCAACCTTCCCGTTGTGCCGTACCGACCGTACTGCGTAATGAAGCGAATGCAGCGGCCTCGTGGTGAGATCGACTCGATGTCCAGGTAACGGCCAAACCTTTCGTCCTTTATGGGCTTGGCTTGGACATCGGAAAGAAAGCCATGGAAAAGCGCAAGGAAGTCGATTCCAGTTGCCTCCAGATCGCCGAGGTTCAACAGCGTGTCGGCCTGGCGCGCCTTAGTGACGGTCAGCTTGTAAGCGACATACGCGTGCTTAGCCATGGTCTCGCCCCTTTCAGCCCAGTGTAACGGGCGTCACGCAAGGTGAACGGAGATTACGCTGGACGCGTCGCCAAGCCAAGCATGACTTGCAACTGGTCCGGTTTTACTTCGTGGAGTCAGCGGATGCCCACCGTGCGTAAGCAAAAACGATCGCAGGGCAACTCAGGATGGTGGAACCTGTGTGAGATGGCTTCACGGCCAAGGTGTGTCGCCGTCGGCGGTGCGCCCAGAGCCCGTTCCGCCGGTGCTTGCACCCGCATCCGCCCCGATTCGCGGACTCGCACTTCGCTTACCAGCAGCGGTTTAGCGGTGCTGCCTGAGCTGCGTGTGGGAGTACGCCATCGACGACAGCGAGTTCGGCCGCGAGCCGGCGTCCACAGCCGGGGCGCTCGCGCGGTGAGTCACCGCAGGACTGGCTGTGTTCGGCGATGGACCGCCTCGACGACCTCGCTGCCTTGCCATCGGCTTGGCCACGTGGCAACGAGCGCTAGGGCCAAGACGTCAAGGGTGTTCCCTGACACGCAATGATTGACAAAGTTCAGTAGTGCCTGGTCGAGACATCCGGAGACGCGAATCGCATAGTGTGAACCACGGTGGTTCGCGTGCCCTCCGGCTTGAACTCCGTTGTATTCACCCTCGCTCCACGACTCGGCTGCGCGGTGCGCCGAGTGGGGCGTGATGTCCGCGTACTCGCCGCTTATCTCGCTGCCGCCTTCACGGCGCCACGCCACGTGCCACCGCCCACCCAGGCGCGGACTCCTGGAGACGCCACCACGCGTCGCGGTCAGCACTCGCAGGTGTGGCGGGTCGTGGACACGCCCTGTCGACATGCTGTCAAGGCCCCGCCCCGCCCCGAAGGTGGTTGAAATTTCATATAACGTCGGCCGTGCACTGACCGCGGGACGAAGGGAACGACAGCATGGTTCGGGATGTGGCGGCACTCATCGGGCGCATCGGGGTTGGCGTGGTGTTCCTCGCCCACGGCTGGCAGAAGATCACCGAGTGGGGGCTCGACGGCACGGCCCAGGCGTTCGACGGCATGGGCGTCCCGCTGCCGACGCTGTCCGCCTGGTACGCCGCACTGGTGGAACTCGCCGGCGGCGCGCTGCTCATCGCGGGCGCGGCCCTGCCGGTGGTCGGGATCCTGCTCGCCATCGACATGGCGGGCGCGTTGTTCATCGTGCACCTGCCCAACGGCCTGCTCGGCCAGGGCGGCTTCGAGCTGGTGCTCGCGCTCGGCGTCGCGGCACTCGCCCTGGGCTTCAACGGCGGCTCGCTCACCGTCGACCGGCTGATCAGCAACCGCCGCACGGCGGAGGTCCGGTCCTAGGCTGGACCGGGTGAAGGTCCTCTTCGCCTGCCTCGGCGCACACGGCCACACCTACCCGATGCTGCCGCTCGCCGCGGCCGTCCGCCGGCGGGGCCACGAGGTCGCGTTCGCCACCACCACCGAGTTCGCCCCGGCCGTGCGGCGGCACGGCCTCCGGCACGTCCCGGCGGGCATCGCGCCGCACGCCCCGCTCGGCGACCGGCCACCGGCCGAGACCCCGCGCGACGTGATCACCGCCCTCTTCACGTCGACCCTCCCGCGCCGCAACCACGCCGACCTGTCACCGTTCCTCCGCCGGTGGCGACCGGACCTCGTGGTGCGGGAGGTGGCGAACCTCGGCGCGGCACTCGCGGCGCGGCAGGCGGGCGTGCCGGGGGTGTGCCACGGCTACGGCGGCATGTGGCGGGACGAGGACCTGCCCGCCGGGTGGGAGCCGACCCTGGCGCTGGCCGCCGAACTGGGCGTCGACCTGCCCGCCGACGACCCGCTGGTGCACGGCGACCCGTACCTGGACGTGTGCCCGCCGTCGTTGCAGAACCCCGGTTTCCTGGCCCGGCACGACGTGCTCCCGTTGCGACCCGTGCCGTTCGCCGAACCGGGCGAGCTGCCCGCGTGGGTGGGCGAACACCCCCTGGTGTACCTCACGCTCGGCACCGCCTACGGGCACGCGGGCGTGCTGCGTGCCGCGATCACGGGCCTGGCCGCGCTGACCGGCGTGCGGGTCCTCGTGGCCGCCGGACCCAACGTCGCGGTGGCGGAGCTGGGCGCGGTGCCCGACCACGTGACCGTGTTGCCGTGGGTGCCGCAAGCGGCATTGCTGGCGCACGCGGACCTCGTCGTGCACCACGGCGGCAGCGGGACCACGTTGGGCGCGTGCGGCGCGGGCGTGCCGCAACTGGTGCTCCCGCAGGGCGCGGACCAGTTCGGCAACGCCGCCGCCGTCACCGCACGCGGGCTGGGCGACCGGCTGGTGGGCGGCGACGTCACGGCCGACGCGATCGCGGACCGGGCACGGCGGCTGCTCGCCGACCCGGCCGTCCGGGACGCCGCCCGCGTGGTGGCCGCCGAGGTGGCGGCCATGCCGTCACCGGACGACGTCGCCGCCCTCCTGCCGGGTCTCGCCTGACTCAGCCCACGAGGTCCAGATCCGTGTGCTCGCTCGCCCGCCGCGCGGGCAGCAGGGCCGGGTCGGCGTTGCTGCACTGGACCAGCGAACCACCACCCGCGAGCACGGCCAGGAAACCGTTCAGCAGCCCGTCGGGCTGACCCCACTCGACCGTCGACAGCACGCGCGTCCCGGCGGTGATGCCGAGCGTCGCCGCCCGCTGCCGCGCCTCCGCCACCACTTCGTCCACAGTGGACTTGCCGAGGGCGGGCGTGTCGCCCGGCACGGGCGCCCACGGCGTGAACTCGTCGCCGAACACGCGCACCTCGTCCACGTAGTCCAGGTCCGCGCCGCAGCCCAAACCCATGGGGTGCAGGGAAACCGTCGCCACGGCCGCCGCGCCGGGCGCTTCGCCCGCGGGCGGCACGAAGGCGACCTTCGCGCCCGCCGGGTCGTCGGTCACGGTCGCGCCGCACCACCACGCGCCCAGCAGCACGCCCGCGGTCTGCCAGTGCGCGGGCAGCCGCACGGCCACCGGGTCGCCCGGCTCGACGTCCAGCTCGTCGCGCAGCCAGTTGGCCGTCTTCGCCGCCCAGTTGCCGATTGTCGCGTGGGACAGCTCGACGCGCGTGCCGGCCGCGTCGTCGTAGTGGGTGATCAGCGGACGGCCGGGACCCGCGGCGAACAAGGGCGTCAGCAGGGCTTCCGTGACGGTCATGACCTCCACCCTGCCATCCGCCCGGTCACCGCGGGCGACGGGGTCCGGACCGCCTCAGTCGACGCACGGCGGGCCGGCCGCGGCCTGCCGCCGGACCGCGCCGTCCAACGCCACGGCACCGCCACCGCCGAACTTCCGCGCGCCGGTGGTCGTCGGCGCGGGCGCCTTCTCGCCCAGCACCCGCGTCACGAACGCCCGCACCGCGTCCCGGTCGACGGTCACGATGCTCTGCCCGCGCTCGTTGCGCGCGCCGACGCCGGTCACCGGGATGGTGGTGAACTCGACGTCGCCACCCGCCAGGTTCCGCGCCTGCTCGGCGAGCGTCGCGAGGTCGAACCGCTCGTCCACGACCACCGACGCGGACACGGCCTCCAGCAACCCGTTGAGCTTCGCCGGGTCGGCGAACGTGCCCGCGGACAGCAGGCCCGACACCGCCGCCTTCAGGAACACCTGCTGGCGGGTGATGCGGCCGAGGTCGCCGTTCGGGATGTTCTTGCGCTGCCGCACGAACGCCAGCGCGTCACCGCCGGAGACGGTCTGCACGCCGGCCCGGAAGTTGGCGCCCGAGTCGGGGTCGCTGGTGGCGTTGTTCAAGCACACCTCGACCCCGCCGATGACCTGCGTCAGCAGGTAGAACCCGTACAGGTTCACCTCGGCGTAGTGGTCGACGCGCACACCGGTCAGGTCCTGCACGACCTGCACCAGCGCCCGCCGCCCCGCCTGGTCGCCCAGCTTGGTCCGCTCGGCCAGGTCGTGCCCGCCCTCGGCGGCGAGGCGCTCCATGGTGAAGTACCGGGTCAGGCCGTACGCGGAGTTGATCTTCTCCTCGCCGTGGTCCGGGATGCGCACGTAGGTGTCGCGCGGGATGGACACCGCGTGCGCCTGACCGCCGTTGCGCGGCACGCGCAGCACGATGATGGTGTCCGTGTTGACCGTGTCGGTCGCCTCGGTGCGCAGCTCGCGCAGCACCCGGTCCGGCAGCGGCCTGCCCTGCGCGTCGGTCCGGCTGTCGCTGCCGACCAGCAGCACGTCCACCGCGCCGTCGTCGGCGGGCGGCGCGTCCGGTGTGTCGGAGAGCTGGTTCAGCACGTCGGTCTTGTTGACGCTGCGGTCCACCCGCACCACCGCCGACCAGCTGTAGCCCGTCACCACCAGCACGGCCGCGGACAGCAACGCCAGCAGCGTGCGCCCGGTGATCACCGCGGCCTTCACGGGCGGTCCTCCTAGTCTGCGGGTGTCCGGCGTTCAGTTGACGCAGACCACACCTTGCGCGGTGATCGGCGGCGGTACCGGCGCGGTGGTCGTGACGGCGCCCGCCGAGGCCGGGTCGGGCACGTCGGACGACGGGAAGTCCGCGCCGACGTACACCTGAACCTGCCCTCTCGGCACGGAGTCGTCCTCGACGGCCGTCGCGTTACCGCCCAGGGCCGAAATCACTCGATCCGCGCTCGACCGCTCACCCGGCGCGTGCCGGACGGCGGTGGTGTCCAGGTACGTGCCGCTGGTCGCCTCGCCCCGCTGGAAACCCTTGCCCGCCAACATCTCCAGCACGCTGATGGCCCGGCCCCCCACGCCCGAGGAGTTGAACACGTGGGTGGTGATCGACGACGGCGGCGGTCCGCTCGGCGTCGTGGTCGCCCCGCCGGTCGGCTCGGGCTCGGTGGCGAGGCCCTTGATGAACTGGCGCACTCCCGCCGGGTCCACCGGCAGCACGTTGCCGTCGGACCAGGTGTCGGTGGGCGGGCCGACCGGGATGGTGCGGAACTGGATGTTGCCCGACACCAGGCCCTGCATCTGCTCGGCGAACTCGGTGATGTCCCACCGGTCGCTGAGCACCACGGACTTCTTGATCGCCGTCACGAGCTGGTCGAGCTTGGCGAAGTCGGTCAACGTGCCCGTGGAGAGCACCTTGCGGGCCAACGCGCCGATGAACACCTGCTGCCGCACGATCCGGTCCAGGTCGCCGCCGGGCAGGCCGCCGCGCTGCCGCACGAACGACAACGCCTCCGCGCCCGCGACGGTCTGCGGCCCGGCCGGGAAGTCCGCGCCCGAGTCGGAGTCGCGGGTGGCGTTGGTCAAGCACACCTCGACGCCGCCCACGGCCTTGGTCACCTCGTAGAACGAGGCGAGGTTCACCTCGGCGTACCGGTCGACGGTGACCGCGCCGCCGGTCAGGCCCTCGATGGTCTTGATCAGGGTGCGGCGGCCGAGCTGGCTCGACTCCCGCTCGATGCGTGCCTCGTCGGTGACGCCCTCGGTGCGCAGCCGGGCCGCGGTGTCGTTCTTCTGCCGTGCCATCGCCGAGTTCAGCTTGTGCTTGCCGAAGCCGTCCGCGATCTCCACGTACGAGTCGCGGGGGAACGAGATGGCCACCGCACGCGTGCCGTCCTGGGGGATGTGCACCAGGATCATCGTGTCCGTGTTCAGCGTGCCGTCCGCCACACCGCCGTTGAGCAGCGCCAGCACCTCGTCCGACAGGGGCTTGCCCTGGGCGTCGGTGCGGCTGTCCACGCCCACCAGCAGGATGTCGATGGCGCCGTCGAGCGGCTTGCGCGCCGCGCCCTGCTCGGCCACCGAGGACGGGATGACGTCGGTCGTGACCAGGCCGTCGTGGATGTCCCGCAGGTACGTCCAGCCGTACCAGGTGATCATCAGCACGGCGGCCGACACCAGGGCGACGAGCGAGCGCCAGGTGGTGAGGAGGACTCGCAGCGCGACCGGTCTGCGCGGACTGGTGCCCACTGGTGGTGCCTCCCCCGTACTGCCACGACTGCGAACCAGATTAGTGGCCGACCGGGGTCCCGGCCTGCCGTTCCACTTAATACGGGAGACGCTGTAACGGGGAAGTGGGTTGCACGGTAAACACGGGTGACAGACTGGGTGTGGACGACGGCTGCGGAGAGGCATTGACGATGCGCGTTCTGGTGACGGGTGGGGCCGGGTTCATCGGCTCGCACTACGTGCGGGAGTTGGTGGGCGGCGCGTACCCGGCCTACGCGGACGCCGAGGTGGTGGTGCTGGACAAGCTCACCTACGCGGGCAACGAGGCCAACCTGGCACCGGTCGCGGACGACCCGCGGCTCACCTTCGTGCGCGGCGACATCTGCGACCGCGAACTGGTGGCCGGGCTGATGGGCCGAACGGACGCGGTCGTGCACTTCGCGGCCGAGTCGCATGTGGACCGCTCCATCGCCGGTTCCGCGGATTTCGTGCTCACCAACGTCCTCGGCACGCAAACGCTGCTCCAAGCGGCCCTGGACGCGAACGTCGAGAAGTTCGTGCACGTGTCCACCGACGAGGTGTACGGCACCATCGACGAGGGTTCCTGGGCGGAGAACCACCTCCTGGAGCCGAATTCGCCGTACTCGGCGTCGAAGGCGTCGTCGGACCTGTTGGCGCGGGCCTTCCACCGCACGCACGGCCTGCCGGTCAGCATCACGCGGTGCTCGAACAACTACGGTCCGTACCAGTTCCCGGAGAAGGTGATCCCGCTGTTCATCACCAACCTGTTGGACGGCCGGAAGGTCCCGCTGTACGGCGACGGTCTCAACGTCCGGGACTGGCTGCACGTGGACGACCACTGCCGCGGCATCCAACTGGTGCTGGAGAACGGCCGGGGCGGTGAGATCTACAACATCGGCGGCGGCACCGAGCTGACCAACCGGGAACTCACCGAACGCCTCCTCGCGGCCACCGGTCGCGACTGGTCGTCGGTTGAGCCGGTGGCGGACCGCAAGGGCCACGACCGCCGCTACTCGGTCGACATCACCAAGATCGCCACCGAACTCGGCTACGCGCCACGCGTCGACTTCACCGCCGGCCTGGCCGGGACCGTCGCGTGGTACCGGGACAACCGGTCCTGGTGGGAGCCGCTCAAGCAGCGCGCGGCGCTGGCCGGCTGATGCTCGCGCTGCTGGTGCCGGGCGGCAAGGGCCAGCTCGGGCACGACCTGCTGGCCGCGGCCCCGGCCGACGGCCTGGTGCACGCGCCGTCCTCGGCGGAACTGGACGTGACGGACGGCGGCGCGGTGGCCGACGCGGTGGCGTCGATCGCCGCCACCGCGCGGGACGGCGGTCTGCGGCCGGTGGTGGTGAACGCCGCCGCCTACACCGCGGTCGACCGCGCCGAGGAGGACGAGGACCGCGCGTTCGCGGTGAACGCCGTCGGACCGGGCCTGCTGGCGGCGGCGTGCCGGGAGCACAACGTGCCGCTGCTGCACGTGTCCACGGACTACGTGTTCCCCGGCGACGGGTCGCGGCCCTACGAGCCGGCCGACGAGACCGGGCCGCGGTCCGCGTACGGGCGGACGAAGCTCGCCGGCGAGCAGCGGGTGCTCGCCGAGTGGGAGCGGTCCTGGGTGGTCCGCACGGCGTGGGTCTACGGCGCGAGCGGGCACAACTTCGTGAAGACGATCATCCGCCTGGCGGGCGAGCGCGAGGAGTTGTCCGTCGTGGACGACCAGCGCGGCTCGCCGACCTGGTCGCTGGACCTCGCCGCGGGCCTGGTGGAACTGGCCGGCCGGGCGGTGCGCACCGGGCCGCGGGCACGCGTGCTGCACGCGACCGGCGGCGGCGAGACGACGTGGTGGGGTTTCGCGCGGGCGATCTTCGAGGAGCTGGGCGCGGACCCGGAGCGCGTGCGCCCCAGCGCCACCTCGGACTTCCCCCGCCCCGCGCCGCGCCCGGCCTACTCGGTGCTGTCCGGCCACGCCTGGGCCGCCGCCGGCCTCACCCCGCTGCGACCCTGGCGGGACGCGCTGCACGCGGCCTTCGCCACCGGGGCGGTGCCCTAGCCCTCCCCGGGGCTCGCCGCCGTCCACGCGACGTCGCCCGGACGGCGCGCGGTGGCCAGGAACTCCTTCAGCGCGGCGGCGAGCACGACCACCGGCACGCCCGCCCCGGCGGGGAAGTCGACGTACTCGGAGCGGTACCCGGGTGAGTTCGGCTCGCCCGCCAGGGTGGCGTAGTCGTGGTCGGGGTCGGCGTAGGTCAGGTAGCCGTAACCGGCGTGCACGGCCGCCGCGACGTCGTGGTCCGGGATGCGGGTCTTACCGGGCGGGCCGAGCAGGCCCTCGGTGTCCTCGATGAGGTCGCGCTCCCGGTGCTCGACCACCGCGGGACCCGCGCCGGGTTCCGCGAGGCGGCGCAGCAGGGCGTCCACGTCGTCCGGGGTCTCGACGGTCATCTCATCGGCGGATTCGGCGCCCGCGGCGTCGGTGGTCGGCCACACGGCGGTGAAGCTCATGGTCGGCATCATCGCAGCGAACGCGGGGAGTGACCAGCCGGCCCGGCGGTTGCGCCGTTGGAGTGGAGGTGGCGTGTCGCACTAGTTTTGCATATGCGCCTTGCGGGAGCCTTTGCGCCATGTCCGAGCACGGGCGTTCGTCAGAAGCCGTCGCGCAACGCTCCGACTGGGAGCGCCAGCGCTTCCTGCGCCGGGTCTGCGCCGTGACGGGTTCGCGGCAGATCTCGTGGAGCGTGCTGACCGGGCCCCGCGAGACCGGCCCGGCGAAGCTCCACTGACCCCCTCAGCGGGTCCGTGACGCGGCCAACCGGTACGCACCCACGGTCAGCTCCGCCGTCCGCCGCCACGTGAACCCGGCCGCGTGCGCTCGCCGCGCCGCCTGGTCTGCCGGCGTCGGCGGCGCCTCCACGGCGTCCACCAGGGCCTGGCCCAGCGCCTCCGCGTCGCCGACCGGCACGTGCGTGGCGTGCCCGCCCGCGACCTCGCGCAACGCCGGCACGTCCGTGCACACCACGGGCACGTTGCACGCCAACGCTTCCAGCACCGGCAGGCCGAAGCCCTCGTCGCGGGACGGGAGCACCAGCGCCGCCGCGCCCGCGACCACGCTGCGCAGGTCGACGTCGCTCAGGTAGCCCGTCCGCACCACGCGGCCGTCGACGCCCGCGTGACCGGGACCGGCGAGCACCAGCGGCGGCAGCGTCGGGTGCGTCGCGTGCGCGTCGAACAACGTGCGCAGACCCTTGCGCGGCCCGCCCGCGCCGACGAACAGCAGGTACTCGGCGGGCAGCCCGAGGCGGGCGCGCAGCGGGGCGGACGGCGCCCGCGCGGCGAACCACGCGGGGTCCACGCCCAGCGGCGTCACGACGATCTTCTCCGGGTCGACCTCGAACCGCTCCGTGACGACGTTGGCCACGGCACGCGTCGGCGTGCACACCACGTCCGCGCGCACGGCCGACTTCCGCACCAGTTCGGGCAGCCTGCGGTCGGCGGGCGGCAGGTCCTGCGGCGCGTCCAGGAACGCGAGGTCGTGGATCGTGGTCACGCCGCCCGCGCGGATCGCGGGTGGCAGCACGAAGTTGGTGGCGTGCATGACGTCCGCGGGCCCGGCCAGGAACTCCACCGGCGGGAACGGCGCGCGCAGCCAGCACTGGCGCAGCAGCCGCGCCGACACGGGCAGGCCGCGGGCCACCACCTCGTGCGGCAGCACGGTCCGCAGCGCGCGCCAGCCGCGCAGCGTGAACGCGACCGCGCGCACCTCCACCTCGTCGGGCATGGACGCCAGTTCCTCGGCCAGCGCGGCGGTGTAGCGGCCGATGCCGGTGCGGTGGCCGAGCAGGGGTGTGCCGTCGAGCAGCACCTCAAGCGGTTCAGCCATGGCCGCGCAGCTTCTTGAGCACGCGGCCGGTCGCGCGCTTCGCGACCTCGCCCGCACCGCCCTGGTCGAGGTACTCGCGGAACAGCCGGGCGTCGCGCCGCAGCTTCTCCGCCCGGCCGAGCGGCCGGTCGCGGACCATCGGCGAGATGCCCGCCAGCCGGTCGGTGGCGGGTCGCGGGTGCCGGCAGAAGTCGACCAGCGGCGCGAGCGCCGCCTCCCAAGTGAACCGCTCGCGGACGCCCGCTATGCGCTCGGCGCACGCCGTCGCGAACTCCTCGTCGTACAACACCTTCTCCAACGCCGCCGCGAGCGCGGCCGGGTCCTCGGCCGGCACCACGACGCCCAGCCCCTCGCGGGACACCAGGTCGGCGAACGAGTCGCCGTCGGTCGTCACGATCGGCAGCCCGGCCCACAGGTAGTCCAGCACGCGGGTGCGGAACGCGAACGTCGTCTCCACGTGCTCGTAGTGCGTGGTGACGCCGCTGTCCGCGTCCAGCAGCCAGTTCTGCCGGTCGTGGTAGGGAACCCACGTCTCGTTGAAGAACACGTGCTTGTCGACGAGGTCCAGGTGCGCGGCCAGCGCCCGCGTCCGGCCCGCGACGTCCATGTCCGGCACCTGGGGGTTGGGGTGCTTCATGCCCAGGAACACCAGGCGCGCGTCCGGCCGCGTGGCGCGCAGGCGGTCCATGGCGTGGATCAGGGTCAGCGGGTCGAACCAGCTGTAGACACCGCCCGCCCACAGCACGACCTTGTCGTCGGGGCCGATGCCCAGCGCGTCGCGCAGACCGGGACCGGTGCGTTGCGGCGGCTTGCCGGACAGGCCGAACGGCGCGACGGCGAGCAGCGACTTGACCGTGGGGTCGGTGTCGTACAGCGCGGGCGTCAGGCGGCCCATCGCGGCCAGGTGGCCCAGCCAGAAGTGCCGCTGCCGCTCGGACGCGCAGAGGAAGAAGTCGCCGCGCGCCAACTGGTTGGCCAGCACGCGGGTGACGCCGACGAGGTCGCGCGCGCGTTGCTCGTCGGTGTCGTCGCGGCCCTGCTCCAGCAGTTCCAGGTGCATCGGGTCGTAGATGTCGCAGACGACGATCTTGGTCGAGCCCGGCTGCTTGAGCTGCGGCAGGAACTCCAGCGCGTGGCCCTGGAGCACGATCACGTCCGCCCACGCCAGGTGGGGGTCGACGTCACGCGGCTGCACGCCCCGGACGTCGAACGGCGCGTCCGGCGGCAGGCACAGCGGGTTGATCGTCACCAGCCGCACGTCGTGCTCGTCGGACAGCACGTCCGCCATGTTCCACGCGCGGATCGCGGGACCGGCCATCCGGTCCGAGATCGCGTCGCCGGTGACGATGAGGACGCGGCGCGGCCTGCCGTACAGCTCCTCGATGCCGAACACGTCGACCAGCACCTCGTGCGCCTTGAGGTACCGCTCCAACGGGTAGGCGGGTTCCAGCGCCTTACGCATCAGCGGGACCAGGTCGGCGTCGGACACGCGTCGTGCCGCCTGCTCCACCGCGCGCGACTCGGCCAGCGCCGGCAGCAGCTCCACGAACTGGTCGATCGCCAGGAAACCGGCGAGCGCCTGCCGCGGCACCGGCACCGGCGCGGCGTCCTCGGCCGGGTCCGCCGGGCGGCGGGTGATCTCCAACTGGGTCGGGTCGAGCGCGCCGCGCGCGGTCGCCCGCCGGACCACCAGCGCCAGCGCGGCGGGCAGCGCCTTCGCCAGCGTCTCGTCCGACGCGTTCTTGTAGAGCGCCGCCAACGCGTTGCGCTCCAACAGGTACAGCTCGCGGCTGGGGTCCACGGCGGACATGGAGGCGTGGTGCTTGTGGTAGGTCAGCGAAGCGGGCTCGTAGCGGACGCGCCAGCCACGCAGGTTGAGCCGCCAGCCGAGGTCCACGTCCTCGTAGAACATGAAGAACCGCTCGTCGAAGCCGCCCAGCTCGCGGAACAACCCGGCACGCACCAGCAACGCCGAGCCGGTGCCGAACAACACGTCCCGGGGCACGTCGTGGGAACCGTCGTCGGGCTGCCCGGCGTGCCGCTTGTACCCCATGCCGAACCAGGTCAGGCCGCCGTCCACGAAGTCGACCGCCCGGCCGTCCCAGTCCAGCACCTTCGACGCCACCGCGCCCACGGTCGGCTCCGCGCGCAGCACCCGCACCGCCGCGCGCACCCAGTCCGGGTGCGGTCGCGCGTCGTTGTTGAGGAAGGCGAGCACCGTGCCCGTCGCGCGCCGCGCGCCGAGGTTGCAGCCGCCCGCGAAACCGAGGTTGGTCGGCGAGTCCACCACGAGGGCCCGCGGCACGGCCGCCCGGATGCGTTCCGCGCTCCCGTCGCCCGACGCGTTGTCCACGCAGATGACCTGGAGCTTGTCCGCCGGGTAGGACAGGTCGGCGAACAAAGCGCGCAGGCAGGTGATGGTGTCTTCGGTACCGCGGTGGTTCACCACGACCACCGACACGTCAGGCAGGCTCGCTCGCTCCACGTCCTAAGCCTGCCTCATCGGGGTCCGGGAGGTTGCCGGAAGGTGGCCTACGCCTCCGCCTGATCGCCGTCGCCGCCGGCCGGCGTGCTCTCGGCGTCCTCCGGCGCGGGCGCGGGCAGGCTCGCCCGCTGCCACTCGACGGTGATCTTGATGTGCGCCTCGGCCGACGACTTCGCGATCGCCAGCGCCGCGCCCGAGCTGACCTTCAGGCCGATCTCCACGGCCACCTTGTCCGGTCGCGGGTCCGGCATCGAGCCGATCCGGGCCGCCACCGAGCGCGCCACCTTCCGCGCCCGCTCGACACCGGCCTCCAGCGTCTCGTCGGCCTTCTCCAGCGCGGCGTCCCACCGCCGCCCGGCCCGCACCGGCCCGTCGTACTCCTCGTCCAGCTCGAACGGCACCAGGTCGCCGTCCGCCGTGCGCACCTCGACGTACTCGGCCACGACACTCCTCTCGACAGGCCCGCTCAGCCACGCGCCCGGACCAGCAGGTGGGCCTGGCGGAACCGCTCGCCCGCGCCGGGCTCGCGCACCAGGCGGGCGACCTCGGCGAAACCGGCCTCGCGCAGCAGTTCCGCGAGCCGGTCGGGCGACCACCGGTAGGCGGGCGCGACCTTGTGGTCGAACTCGCGGGGGAGCGCGTCGTCGCCGGCGAAGAACCCGATCAGCAGGTGGCCGCCGGGCGCCAGCACCCGGCGGAACTCGGCGAACACGCCGGGCAGCAGCGGCGGCGGGAGGTGGATGGTGGAGTAGGAGGCCAGCACGCCGCCGAGCACGCCGTCCGCCAGGTCCAGCGCGGTCATCGTCCCCACCTCGAACCGCAGGTCCGGGTGCGCCCGGCGGGCCAGGTCGACCATGGCGGGCGACAGGTCCACGCCGAAGGCGGTCAGGCCCAGCCCGGTCAGGTGCGCGGTCACGTGGCCCGGACCGCACCCGACGTCGAGGACCGGCCCGCTGCCCCGCACGCGTTCCGCGAACGCGGCCAGCAGCGCCCGTTCGAACGGCAGCGATTCCAGCACGTCGCTGAACAGCTCGGCGTAGAGGGGCGCGACGGCGTCGTAGGCGGGGGAGACGTCGACCACGGCGAGAAGCTACCACCGCCCGGCGCGCCGGTTCAGCGTCCTGCCCAGACCCGCCACACCGCGGTCCTCGGGACGGTGGACCGCCGCGTCACCCCGATCCGCTGCCCGATCGTCGCGGGCAGGCGGAGCACCACCTCGGCGAGCACCTGGAGGCGCAGCCCGACGCGGAAGTTCCACGGCCGCGGCCCGCGGCGCAGCGGCAACGCGGCGGTCAGCGCGGCGAACCGCGCCACCTGCCCCACCGCCACCCCCGGCGGCGCGCAGCGCAGCAGGGCCAGCAGCCGGTTGCGCTCGTTCCAGCGGTGGAACCGGCGGGAGCCGGGGCGGGTGCTCGCGCCGTGCCGGTGGTGCACGCGGGCCGCGGCGACGGAGAGCACGTCGTGGCCCGCGAGCCGCAGCCGCCACGCCGTGTCGGTGTCCTCGTAGTAGCAGAAGAACCCGCCCGGCACGCCGCCCGCGGCACGCAGCGCGGCCGTCCGCAGCAACGCCGCGCCGCCGCAGAACCCGAACACGTCGTGACCCGTGACGACGTCCGCGCCGTGCCCGTCGGCGGTCAGCCGCACACCCACCGACTGCGTCGAGCCGTCCGCGCGCAGGAGCGCCGACGTGGCGGCAGCGGCGGCCGGCGCGGCACGCAGGGCGTCTTCCAGGTGGGCGAGCCACGTGTCCTCGGGCGCGGCGTCGTCGTTGAGCCACGCGACGAATTCGGTGTCCACGTGCGGCAGCACGGCGGCCAACGCGCCCGCATAACCGCGGTTGCGGCTCAGCCGCACGACGCGTGGCGCGCTGGGGTGCGTGGCGATCAGGGCCGCGGTGCCGTCGTCGGAGGCGTTGTCCACGACGACCGCCCGGTGCGGGCGTTGGCGGGCGAGGGCGTCCAGGCAGGCGGTGATGTGCTCGCGACCGCGCCACGTCACCACGACCACCGTCGTGCTGGGTTCGGACACGACGTGAGACGGTACGCGACATGCCCAACCTCGTGGTGCTGACCGAGCAGCTGCTGGCACCCGTGCCCGGCGGCACCGGGCGCTACACCCGGGAACTGGCCGCCGCGCTGGCCGCGACCGCGCCGCCCGGCTGGGAGGTCACCGGCGTGGTGGGCAGGCACGCGGACCCGGCCGCGGCGGAGGTGCCCGGGGTGCTGGGGCCACGCGTGCTGCCGCTGCCCCGGCGGGCGTTGATCGCGGCGTGGGAGCACGGCGTGCCGTACTGGCCCGGTGGCGACGCGGTGCACGCGCCGACGCCGCTCGCGCCACCGCGCGGGCCGGTGGTGGTGACGGTGCACGACTGCGTGCCGTGGACGCACCCCGAGACGTTGACGCCGCGTGGCGCGGCGTGGCACCGCAAGGTGATCGGTCGCGCGGTGGCGAAGGCCGCCGCGGTCGTGGTGCCGACCGCCGCCGTGGCCGCCGAGCTGCGGCGGTACGCGCCGGGCCCGGCTCCGGTGCGGGTGGTGCCCAACGGCGTGACCGCGTTGCCCGCCGAGGAGGCCGTGCCCGACCTGCCCGACCGGTACGTGCTGGCGATCGGCACGATCGAGCCGCGCAAGGGTTTCGACGTGCTGGTGGCCGCGACCGCCGAGATCGGCGTGCCGCTGGTGGTGGTCGGACCGCGGGGGTGGGGCGGGGTCGACCTGCGCGCGCCGCACGTCCGGCTGCTCGGCCGGCTGAGCGACGCCCGGCTGGCGCACGTGCTGCGGCGCGCCGCGGTGCTGGCCGCGCCGAGCCTCGCCGAGGGGTTCGGGCTGCCGGTGGTGGAGGCGATGGCGGCGGGCGTGCCGGTGGTCCACTCGGACGCGCCGGCGCTGGTCGAGGTGGCGGGTGGCGCGGGCCTCGTGACGCCGCGCGGCGACCGGGCCGCGCTCGCGGCGGCGTTGCGGTCCGTGTGGTCGGAACCCGGTGTAGCGGACCGCATAACCGCCGCCGGCAAGGCCCGCGCCGCCGCGTTCACCTGGGCGGACGCCGCTCGCGCCGTCTGGGAGCTGCACGTGGCGGTCGGTCGGCGGCGTGCGGTTTGAGCCGTTTCGCGGTAACCGCGGGGCCCTCACCCGTACCCTTCTGCGCGTGTCACCGTCCGAACCAAGCGTGCTGATCGACGCCACGGCCGTCCCGACGGACCGCGGGGGCGTCGGTCGGTACGTGGATTCCCTGGTGGCGGCGCTGGACGCGGACGGCGCGCGGCTGAGCGTGGTGTGCCAGCCGCGGGACGCGCGGCTGTTCGACCGGCTCGCGCCGCGGTCGCGGGTCGTCACGGCGGCGGACGCCGTCGCCACCCGCACCGCGCGGCTGACCTGGGAGCAGACGTCGTTGCCGCGCCTGGCGTCGCGGCTGGGCGTGCAGGTGGTGCACTCGCCGCACTACACCGTGCCGCTGGCGAACCGGGCGGCGTCCGTGGTGACGCTGCACGACGCCACCTTCTTCACCGACGCCGCGCTGCACTCGTCGGTGAAGGCGCGGTTCTTCCGGGCGTGGACGCGGGCGTCGCTGCGGCGCGCGGCGTTGTGCGTCGTGCCGAGCCGGGCCACGGCGGACGAGCTGGCGCGGGTGGCCGGCGCGGACCGCCGGGCGCTGCACATCGCGCAGCACGGCGTGGACACCGACCGGTTCCACCCGCCGACCGCCGCCGAGGTGGCGGAGGTGCGCCGGTCGCTGTCGCTGGGCGACGCGCCGTACGTGGCGTTCCTCGGCGCGCTGGAGCCGCGCAAGAACGTGCCCGCCTTGATCCGGGGTTTCGCGCAGGCGTGCCGGGGCCGGACCAACCCGCCGACGCTGGTGCTCGCGGGCCAGCCGGGCTGGGACGGCCAGGTGGAGCGGGCGCTGGACGCGGTGCCGCACCGCGTCCGCGTGATCCGGGCGGGTTACCTGCCGTTCGAGCGGCTGGCCGGTTTCCTGGGCGGTGCCGAGGTGGTGGCCTACCCGTCGCTGGGCGAGGGTTTCGGCCTGCCCGTGCTGGAGGCGATGGCGTGCGGCGCGGCGGTGTTGACCACGCGCCGGTTGAGCCTGCCCGAGGTGGGTGGCGACGCGGTCGCGTACTGCGGTGTCGGCGCGGGTGACATCGCGGCGGCGCTCGGTGCGCTGCTGGACGACCCGGTGCGGCGGGACGCGCTCGCGGCGGCGGCCCTGGTGCGTGCCAAGGACTTCTCGTGGGCGTCGTCGGCCGCGCGGCACCGCGTGGCGTACGAGCGGGCGGCGCGGGCGCACCGCCGCTGAACCGGTATCGCGTGGATCACTCGATCCCGCGGGTGCTTTTGATACCCCCCGGGGGTATGGTTCCCGGCATGAACGCGACCTGGAAGACGGCGGCCTCCGCGACCCTGCACTGCCTCACCGGCTGCGCCATCGGCGAAGTCCTGGGCATGGTGATCGGCACCGCGCTGGGGCTGTCCAACGGCGGCACCATCGCGCTGGCCGTGGTGCTGGCGTTCTTCTTCGGCTACGCGCTGACCCTGCGCGGCGTGCTGCGGGCCGGCGTCGGCTTCAAGGCCGCCGTGAAGACCGCGCTCGCCGCCGACACCGTGTCCATCCTGGTGATGGAGGTCGTGGACAACGGGGTCATGCTGGTCGTGCCGGGCGCGATGGACGCGGGTCTCGGGTCGTGGTTGTTCTGGGGCGCGTTGGCGTTCTCGCTCGCGGTCGCGTTCGTGCTCACCGTGCCGGTCAACCGGTGGCTGATCGCACGCGGCAAGGGGCACGCCGTCGTGCACCACCTCCACCACCACTAGGGTGACCGCCGTGACGCGCTACGGAGACGGACTGGCGGTCGTGACCGTCACCTACTCGCCAGGGGAAACCCTCGACGGCTTCCTCACCACCCTCGCGGCGGCCACCACGCGGCCGGTCACCGTGGTGCTCGCCGACAACGGCTCCACCGACGGCGTGCCCGAGCGCGCGGCGGCCGAGCACGACCACGTCGAGTTCCTGCCCACCGGCGGCAACCTCGGCTACGGCGCGGCGGCCAACCGGGGTGTCGCCGGGCTGCCCGACGACATCGGCTGGGTGGTCGTGGCCAACCCCGACCTGTCGTGGGGCGCGGGCAGCCTCGACGTGCTGCTGGAGGCCGCGAAGCGGTGGCCGCGCGGCGGCGCGTTCGGTCCGCTGATCCGCGAGCCCAACGGGGTCGTGTACCCGTCCGCGCGGCAACTGCCCGCACTCGGCCGCGGGCTCGGGCACGCCGCGTTCGCGAAGGTGTGGCCGGACAACCCGTGGACCGCCGAGTACCGGCAGGAGAAGGCGGCGGTGCGGGAGCGCACCGCGGGGTGGCTGTCCGGGTCGTGCCTGCTGCTGCGGCGCGAGGCGTTCGACTCGGTCGACGGGTTCGACCCGCGTTACTTCATGTACTTCGAGGACGTCGACCTGGGCGACCGCCTCGGCCGCGCCGGGTGGCTGAACGTCTACGTGCCGGACGCCGAGGTGACGCACATCGGCGGCCACTCCACGGCCCGCGCGTCCAAGCGGATGCTGGCCGCCCACCACAGCAGCGCGTACCGCTACCTCGCCGACCGCCACCAGGGCCCGTTGTGGGCGCCGTTGCGGCTCGCCGTGCGTGCCGGGCTCGGGTTGCGCCTCAGGCTGGTCACCCGCGGCTGACCGGCCCGCCGCTCACATCGCGCGGTAGTCGCGCGGGGAGAACCGCGGGCCGAAGCGCGGCTTGCGCGCCCCGGACAGCTCCAGGTACCGCACCGCGCGGTGGCGCTGCGGCGCGTACGGCGCCAGCACCTCGGCCATGCCGTCGTCGTCCAGCGGCCGGCCGAGCAACGCCCAGCCCACGAAACCCGCCAGGTGGTAGTCGCCGAAGCTGACCGCGTCCGCGTCACCCCACGCCCGCTGCGCCACCTCGGCCGCCGTCCACGGACCGATCCCGGGCACCTTGCACAGCAACGCGCGCCCGGCCGCGCCGCGCAACCCGGCCGCCGCCTCCAGCCGGTGCGCCACCTGCGCCGCCGCGACCAGCGCCCGCCGCCGCGCACCGTCCACACCGGCCCGGTGCCACTCCCAGTCGGTGATGGCGAGCACCGCGCGTGGTGTCGGCGGCACCCGCAGTCCCGTCGGCGCGGGACCCGGCGCGGGCGTGCCGAAGCGCGTGCACAGCTCGCGGTAGGACCGGTGCGCCTCGACCAGCGTCACCTTCTGCTCCAGGACCGCGGGCAGCAACGCGTCCCACACCCGCCCGGTCGAACCCAGCCGGACGCCGGGCAGCCGGCGGCGGGTCGTGGCGACCAGCGGGTGGTGTGCCACGAACGCCGCGTCGTCGTCGTCCGCGCCGAGCAGCGCGGGCAACCCGTCCAGCAGCCACGCCGCCCCGTCGCCCCACGCCTCGGCCACCACGTCGTCCGGCCGGGTCACGCGCAGCGTGCCCGGCCCGTCCGGGGTGTTCGCGGTCAACCACACCCCGTCGTCGACGTGGTGCGCGACGTCACCCGCACCCCGCCGGAGCGGGGCCAGCACCGCGGCCACGTCCAGCGGGAACGGGGGACGCCACGTCCTAGACATCGGCCGAGAACCGGATCCCCGCCT
Organism: Saccharothrix obliqua; assembly: GCF_019375475.1. Taxonomy (GTDB): domain Bacteria; phylum Actinomycetota; class Actinomycetes; order Mycobacteriales; family Pseudonocardiaceae; genus Actinosynnema; species Actinosynnema obliqua. The sequence continues at coordinate 714,059 of NZ_JAHXGQ010000001.1, forward strand.
CGGGCAGCACCACACCCGGCCACACCCGCGCGCCGCCGACCAGCTCGCACCGCGCGCCGATCACGGCGTTGTCGCCGATCACCGCGTCCGCCACCACCGCACCCGCCTGGACCAGCGCGTTCGCCCCGAGCACGCTGCGCTCGACCCGGGCGCCCTCGCCGACCACGGCGCCGTCGAACAACACCGCGCCGTCGACCACCGCGCCCGCCGCGACCGTGCAGCCCGCGCCGATCGTCGCGCCGCCGGTCACCACCGCGTCCCCGGCCACCCGCGCGCCCGGCAGCACGACCGCCTCGCCCGCCGGCGCGGGCAGCGCCGCGGACGGCGCGACACCGCGCACCAGGTCCGCCGAGCCGCGCACGAACGCCGCCGGCGTGCCCAGGTCCAACCAGTACGACGCGTCGACGTGGCCCTGGAGCCGCGCGCCCGCCGCCAGCAGACCCGGGAACGTCTCCCGCTCCACCGACACCGGCCGGCCCGCCGGGATGCCCTCGACCACCTCGCGCCGGAACACGTAGCAGCCCGCGTTGATCTGGTCGGTCGGCGGGTTCTCCGTCTTCTCCAGGAACGCGGTCACCCGGCCCTCGGCGTCGGTCGGCACGCAGCCGAACCGGCGCGGGTCCTCGACCTTCACCAGGTGCAGCGTCACGTCCGCGGCGGACTCGCGGTGCGTGGCGAGCACGCCACGCAGGTCCACACCGGACAGGATGTCGCCGTTGAACACCATCACGTCGCGCTCGCGCAGCTTGTGCGCCACGTTCCGGATCGCGCCCGCCGTGTCCAGCGGCACGTCCTCGACCACGTACTCCAGTTCGAGGCCGAGCGCCGAGCCGTCGCCGAAGTGCTCCTGGAACACCTCCGCCTTGTACGAGGTGCCCAGCACGACGTGCCTGATCCCGGCCTCGCGGATGCGGGACAGCAGGTGCGTGAGGAACGGCACCCCGGCCGTGGGCAGCATGGGCTTGGGGGCGGACAGGGTCAGCGGCCGCAGTCGGGTTCCCCTACCCCCGACCAGGACCACCGCCTCGACGCCTTGCAGCTCCGACATGCCGTTTTTCCTCCTCCGCTTACTTCAGCCCGTGGATGCGAATACTCTGGCATGAGCACCATGCCGACCCGGGCGCAGGTCCGGGTCGCCGATCGGCACCGCCGGCGCACCCGCCGGCCCAAGGGACACGCAGGAGAGATCCGGATGGACCCCCGCGCTCGGGCCGACGCGGCGCTCGCCCGTGCTCGTGCACGTGGCATCCACGTCGTGACGCCGGACAACATGACGTCGCCGATGGACTCGTCGGCCACCCAGCAGATCCCGCGGTCGATGGTCGACGCGGCCGATCCCCGCCAGGCGGACCCGGACTCCACCATGGTCCTGTCGGCGCACGTCGCGGCGGGCGGCGCGCCCACACCGCCCGCGCCGGAACCGGAGCTGCGGGTCGCACCCGGACCGGTGCCGACCGTGCAGCAGGTGGAGACGTCCCGGCCGTCGTTGTCCCAGCGGTTGTCCGGCGGGCAGGAGCAGCGACCCCGGGGCCTCACCCAGCGCCTGGGCGGCGACCACCGCTGATCCGGTCGAGCGCCGCCTCGACCATCGGGTGCAGGTCGTCCACGTTGGACGGCATGGCGTCCAACGGCCACCACTGGAGGTCGAGCGACTCGGCGCTGCGCACCGGCCGCGCACCCAGCGGGGCGCGGACCAGGAAGCGGACGTCGAAGTGCCGCGTCGGGACGCCCAGCGAGCACGTGATGGGGTGCACGTCCAGGTGGATCGGCGTCGGCTCGATGCGCAGCCCCCGGATGCCCGACTCCTCCGCGGCCTCCCGCAACGCCGCACCGGCGAGCGTCACGTCCGACGGCTCGCAGTGGCCGCCGAGCTGGAGCCAGCGGCCGACCCGCGGGTGCAGGGTGAGCAGCGTGTGCTCACCGGTGGCGTCCAGGACGAGTGCCGACGCCGTGAGGTGGCCGGCCGCGCACGACCGCAGGCAGGCGTCGTCGCGCGCGGCCAGGAAACCGAGGTAGGACTGCCGCAACGCCTCCTGCCCCCGGTCCGCCGGCCGCCACGCGTCGAGCACCGCCACCGCGTCCGCGTGCAGCGCGCCGACCGGGTCCGGCCCGATCCCGTCCGGTTCGCCCCGCGGTGATCGGGTCGTCACAGTTCCAGGAACCCCTCGTCCAGCGCCCGCGGCGGGCGGGGTGTCAGCGGTTCGGCCGGGTGGCCGACGGCGACCGCGCCCAGCGGCTCCCACGACGGGGGCAGGTCCAGCACCTCGCGCACCACGTCGGGGCAGAAGATGGTGGACGACACCCAGCAGGAGCCGACGCCCTCCGCCGCCAACGCCACCAGCAGGCCCTGCACCGCCGCGCCGCCCGCGATGGTGAACATGGTGTGCTCCGCCGCCGACCGGGCCGGGTCCGGGTAGTCGTGCGCGCCCTCCGCCACCAGGAACGGCAGGACGATCTCCGGCGCGTCGCGCAGGAAGTCGCCACGCGCGAGCCGCCGCTCGACCTGCTCCGGCCGGAAGCCGTCACCACGCAGGTCGGCCGCCCAGCGCTCGCGCATCGCGTCGAGCAGCGCGGTCCGGCGTTCCCGCAGGTGCGCGAACCGCACCGGCCGGGTGTGGTGCGGCGCGGGCGCGGTGAGCGCCGCGCCGACGGCCCGCCGCAGCACGGCCGGGTCCACCGGCTCGTCGGTGAACGAGCGCACCGAGCGGCGCACCAGCAGGGCTTCCGCCCGACCCCGCGCCACCGCCTCCTCGACCCCGAGGTGGAACAGGTCGTCCGCGACGGGCCGGGTCAGGTCGCGGGCGGTGGAGCCGTCGTCGGCCACCGGCAGGCCGCGCACCACGGCCACCGGCACCCCGCCGAGCTTGCCCTTCACCAGGTCGGCCGCCGCGGCGATCTCGTCGGCCACCGCGACCTCGGTCACGTGCAGCTCGTTGCCCTGGCCGTCCACCGCGCCCGCGTAGCGGTGCACGACGGCGAGACCCGCCGCGCCGATCGCGGCATCGGTCTGGCCGACCCGCCACGCCCGGCCCATGGTGTCGGTGACCACCACGGCCACGTCCACGCCGAGCGCCACGCGCAGGCTCGCCCGCAACGCCGCCGCCGAGCCGTCCGGGTCCACCGGCAGCAGGGCGATCTCGTCGCCCGCCACGTTCGACGCGTCCACACCGGACGCCGCCTGCACGACGCCGAGCTTGTTCTCCGTGATCAGCGTCCGGCCGCGGCGGGCCAGCACGCGCACCGCCTCGGACTCCACGTAGGACCGGCGCACGGCGTCCCGCTGCTCCGGGTCGGCGGGCACGGCGACCAGCCGACCCTCCACTTTGGACAACACCTTGCTGGTCACCACGACCACGTCGCCGTCCGCGAGCCACGGCGCGGCCGACGCCAGCGCGCCCGCCAGGTCGTCACCGGGCCGGAACTCCGGCAACCCCGGCACGGGCAGCACGGTCAGCCCGCCGGCCGCCGCGTGGTCGGGCACCGCCTCAGCCAACCCGCACCCCGGCGAGTTCCAGCGCGGCCCGCGCCATCGCGGCCGTCGCGTCCACATCGGACATCAGCAGCGGCACCGCGCGCACCGCGACCCCCGGCACGTCGGAGCGGTCGCCGGTGTGCACCAGCCAGCCGTCCAGGACGCCGTCCTCGGTGGTCTTGCGGGAACCGTAGAGCCGGCCGACCGCCTCGGCGGAGGTGTCCACGCCGATCGCGGTCAGGCACGCGTCCGCCATGCCGCGCAGCGGCTTGCCGCCGACGATGGGCGACAGGCCCACCACGCCCGCCTCGGTCTTGCGCAACGCGTCCCGCACGCCCGGCACGTTCAGGATGGTGCCGACGCTCACCACCGGGTTGGACGGCGCGACCAGCACGGCGTCCGCCGCGAGCACCGCGTCCACCACGCCCGGCCCGGCGGTCGCGGTCTCCGCGCCGACCGACGCGAACGACTGCGCCGGCAGGCCCGCCCGGTGCTTCACCCACCACTCCTGGAAGTGGATCGCCCTGGTCTCGTCGCCGTCGGCGACCACGACGTGCGTCTCCACCCGGTCGTCGGACATCGGCAGCAGCCGCACGCCCGGCTCCCACCGGTGGCACAACGCCTCGGTCACCGCCGAGAGCGGGTAGCCCGCGCGGAGCATCCGCGTGCGCACCAGGTGCGTCGCGATGTCCCGGTCGCCGAGCCCGAACCACGTCGGGTCGGCCCCGTAGGCGGCGAGTTCCTCCTTCACCGCCCACGACTCGCCCGCCCGGCCCCAGCCGCGCTCGACGTCGATGCCACCCCCCAGGGTGTACATGCAGGTGTCGAGGTCGGGGCAGATCCGCAGCCCGTGCATCCACACGTCGTCCCCGGTGTTCACCACCGCGGTGATCTCGTGCTCGGGCCCACCCAACAACGCCTTGAGGCCGACGAGGAACCGCGCCCCGCCGACCCCGCCCACCAGTACGACGACCTTCACGGGTCGCCATCCTCCCACCGCTGCCCGGAGGGGCGGCGGTGAGGGCGGTTCACCGCCAGAACATGAACGTGGCCTGCCCGAACCGCGCCCACAGCTCCTCGCCGCCGACCAGCCCGAACACGGCGTAGGAGAGGTCGAAGAACACGCGTGCGATGCTCGGGAACCCGATCAGCACCGCGAAGAGCACCAACGGCGCCCACGGCCGGGCCTTCGCGCCGAACTGCCGCGCCTGGTACGACATGTACGGCTCGATCACGCCCCACCCGTCGAGGCCGGGGATCGGCAGGATGTTCAGCACGAACGCGAAGACCTGCAACAGCGCCAGGTAGGACAGCGCGGCGGCGAGGCCGGCGGGCGGTGTGAACAACAGCACGGACAGGCTCAGCACCGCGCCGAGCACGAGGTTGCTCAGCGGTCCGGCGAGCGACACCATCGACTCGACCCGCTTGTCGCGCAGGGCGTGGTGGTTGATCCACACCGCGCCGCCGGGCAGCGGGATGCCGCCGAACGCCAGCAGCACCAGCGGCAGCACGACGGACATGACCGGGTCGGTGTAGCGGCGGATGTCGAGCGTGAGGTAGCCCTTCGCCGCCACCGCGTGGTCGCCGCCCCGGTAGGCGACGATCGCGTGCCCGAACTCGTGCAGGCACAGTGAAACCGCCCACCCGCCGAGCACGAACAGGACGGTGCCCCCGATCAGCGCGGGGTCGGACTCGTCGAACAGGGTCAGCACGGCGCCTGCCACCGTCACCGCGAGCAGGCTGAGGAACAGTGGACTCGGTCGCACCGCTGATCGCTTCACCCTTCCAGTGTGGCCTCCTCGATCCGGTGCCACACAAGGGCGTGTTAGGCCATCCGCGCAGCCGTTATAGCTCGGCGTGCCGCCTAAATCACCGTGTGTGCTGCCAGTCAAGGTTTTTGCGGCCGACCGCGCGAATATCCCCCGTCCTGTGGACTCCGCTTGACCGGGTGTTGTGACACAGGTGTAATCACATCGGTGTCATTCGGCGTTGTGGGGACGTCGAGTGGTGTCCGCCAACCGGGGAGAGCGGAAGGCGAGGAGGCGGACGGATGCGGGAATTCGACGGGGGTCGCAACGTGGACGGGGACGCGTCGGCACGGGAGCCGGCGGTGTTGTCCGATCTGTTCGACGCGACCGACGAGCAGGACTGGCAGGAGCGCGCCCTGTGCGCGCAGACCGACCCCGAGGCGTTCTTCCCCGAGAAGGGCGGCTCCACGAGGGAGGCCAAGCGGATCTGCCTCGGCTGCGAGGTGCGCTCCGAATGCCTGGAGTACGCGTTGCAGCACGACGAGCGCTTCGGCATTTGGGGCGGGCTGTCCGAACGCGAGCGGAGGAAGCTCAAAAAGCGCGCGGTGTGATCCGCTTCGTGATCGTGCCGGCTTACCGTGGGCGTCCCACGGCGTAGTCGGACGAACGAGGAGCGGCTAGTTGACCAACGGCGCCACGCCACGGCTGCGCAGCGCGCCCGTGCTGGCCGTGCTGGTGTGCCACGACGGTGATCAGTGGCTGGGCACGGCGTTGTCCGCGCTGCGCAGGCAGCGGCCGAAACCGCGGCACGTGATCGCGGTCGACACCGGGTCGCTGGACCGCACGCCCGATCTCCTCGCGGAAGCCGCCGAAGGTCCCGACCGGGTCCTCGACGGCGTGCTCAGGCTGCCCCGCGGCACCGGTTTCGGCGCGGCCGTGCACGCCGCCGTCACGCACGCCGTCGAGCGCTGGGGCGACCCCGGCGCCTGGCTGTGGCTGCTGCACGACGACTGCGCCCCCGCGCCGGACTGCCTGTCGTCGCTGCTCACGGCCGCCGAGGTGGCGCCGTCCGCGGCGGTGCTCGGCCCGCTGGCCCTGGACTGGGCCGATCCGCGGCTGGTCGTGGAGGCGGGCGTGTCCACCGACGCGTCCGGGCACCGGCAGACCGGGTTGGCCGGCGCGGCGCCCGCCGGGCTGTCCACCGCGTTCGAGCAGAGCACCGAGGTGCTGGCCGTGCCGTCGGCGGGTTCGCTGGTGCGGCGCTCGGTGTGGGACGCGCTCGGCGGGTACGACCGGCGGCTGCCGCTGTTGCGCGACGACGTGGACTTCGGCTGGCGCGCCAACCGCGCCGGCCACCTGGTGTTGTCGGTGCCGGTCGCGCGGGTGCGGCACGCGCGCGCGGTGTCGCGCGGCGTGCGCCGGTTGGACGCCGCCGCCGCCCGGCCCGGCCCCGCGCTGCGCGGCGTCGACCGCGCGCACGGGCTGCGCACGTTCCTGGTGAACTGCGGCACGGTGTCGTTCGCCCTCGGCCTGCCCCGGATCGCGGTGCTCGGCGTGCTGCGCGCGGTGGGTTTCCTGCTGCTGCGCAGGTTCGGCGACGCGCACGCGGAACTCGGCGCGCTCGGCTACCTGCTGGGCGGGCGCGGCGGGCTGCTGGCGGCCCGCGCCGCGCGGCCCGCGAAGGGCGTCGTGCGCGGGTTGTTCACCAGCAGGCTGACCCGGCTGCGCAACGCGGCGCGTGGTGCGGCGGCGTACCTCGTGCGGCGGCGCGTGCAGGCGGACGCGGCGCTCGGCCGCTTACCCGAGGGCGACGCGTGGTCCGACGCGTGGTCCGCACCGTCCGATGTGGAGCGTCGCGTGCTCGGCCCGGCGGCGTTGCCCGCGGGCGCGTTGTCCCGCAGGCGGCCGGTCCGGGTCACCGGCGGGTTGCGGCTGCCCGCGACCACCGTCGCCGTCACCGAGGTCGCTCCGCCGTCGCCCCGGCCGTCGCCCGGACCGCGGGGCGCGCCCACCCGGCCCGAGGTGCTCTTCGTCGAGGTGGACCGCGCGCGGGTGTTGCGCTCGCTGCTGCTCGGGCCGCCGCTGCTGCTGGTGCTCGGGCTCGCCGTGTTCGGGGTGCTCGCCAACGCGGGCCGGCTCGGCCTGGACCTGACCGGTGGCCGGCTCCTGCCCGTGCGGGACCTGGCGGACACCTGGTCGTCGTACCTGGCGGCGTGGCACCCGATCGCCGGCGGCACGACCGCGCCCGCGTCGGCGGCGCTGGCCGTGCTCGGCGTGCTGGGCGTGCTGCCCGGCGGACCACCCGCCGCGGTGGCCGCGTTGTTCATCGGCGACGCGCCGCTGGCCGGACTGGCGGCGTACATCGCGACCCGTTCGCTGCCCGTGCGGCGGCCGGTGCGCGCGGTGGTGGCCGCGGTGTACGGCGTGCTGCCCGCCGCCACCGCGGCCGTCGGGCAGGGGCGGCTCGACGTGGTCGTGGTGCACGTCCTCGTGCCGTTGGTGTTCGCCGGCGGGTACGCGGTGCTGCGTGGCGGGAGCGCCACCACGTGGCTGCCGGTGGCGTCCGGGACGGCGTTGGCGCTGGCCGCGCTCGGCGCGTTCTCCCCGTTGGTGCACGCGTTGGCGGCGGTGGCCGTGCTGGTCGGGTTCGTCGTGGTGCCCGGTCGGGTCGGTGACGGCAGGCGGCGGGTGGCGGGGTTGTTCATCGTCGTGCTGCTGCCGATGGCGTTGCTGCTGCCGTGGCCCGCGGTGGTGTTGCAGCACCCGGCCGTGGTGCTGCACGGCGTCGGGGCGCGCGCCGCGTCCGTGCCGGTCGGCGTGGTGGACTTGCTGGCGCTGCGGCCCGGCGGACCTGGCCCGGTGGCGTTCACGGGTGTGCTGGTGGTGGTGTTCGCGCTGGTCGCGGTGGTGACGCGGCCGTCGCGGGCGATGCTGCCGGGGCTGGCCGTGGTGGTGTTGGCGGGGTTCGCGGTGATCGTGCTGCGGACCGTCGGGATGACCCCGGTGGGTGGCGGTCCCGCCGTGACCGGGTGGACCGGCGGCCCGCTGGTGGTCGCGTCGTGGGGGTTGCTGTGGGTGGTGCTGGCCGCGTGCCGGCGTGACGCGGTGCCCGTGCCGTGGCCGCGGGTGGCGGGTGTCGCGGGTGTGGTGGGGCTGGTCGGGATGGCGGGCGCGGGTTTCGCCGGCCTGCGCTCCGGGCCGTTGACGGCGGGCGCGGCGGAGCTGCCGCCGTCCGTCGCGCAGGAGCTGCCCCGGACCGGGCGGTCGGTGCTGGTGCTCGGCACGCCCGTCCGGCAGGTCGCGGGCCGGCTGCCCGCGTTCGGCGACGACGACCTGGTGCCGGTCGCGGGTGCCGCGGCGAGGCTGGAGCGGTGGGGGCGTGACCTGCTGTCCGGCTCGGGCGCCGAGGCCGGGGCGGCGCTGGCCCAGGCCGCGGCGGCGGGCGTGGCGTTCGTCGTGGCGCCGGACGAGGCGGCCGGCCGGCGGTTGCACGAGGCGGTGGGCGACTTGGCCACCCCCGCGCCACCGATGACCGATGGGCGGCCGGTGTTCCGGGTGCAGCTCGCGGCGGGCAACGCGGTGCTGCTGTCACCCGAGCTGGCCCGCCGGGCGCGGACCGGCGGCACCCCGCCCGACGCGCTGGGCGCACCGGGCATGGCCCCGGTCGAGGCCGGCCCACCCGACGTCGGCGTCCGGGTGTCCGACGGTCCGGACGGTCGTCTCCTGGTGGTGGCGGCGGAGGAGGAACCCGGCTGGACCGCGCTGGTGGACGGCCGTCCCGCGCCGGTGGTCCGGGCGTGGGGGCACCTGGTCGGCGTGCCGGTGCCCGAGGCGGGGGCGGAGGTGCGCGTCGAGGTGCCCGGCACGCAGCGCGAGCTGTTGCTGCTGGTTCAGGCGGCGGCAGCCTTGTTCACCGCCCTGACCGCCCTACCCACGCGCCGCCGACCGGACCCCACAAGAAGCCGCGCCCCCTAACCACCACCGCCCGCCAACCCCCAGGCCACCCCCACCCGGGCCACCCACCCGAGCCACCCCCACCCGGGCCACTCGCCCGCCCGCCTGTTCGCGCACTCGCTTGCCCACTCGCCCGCCCCACGCTGCCTGCCAGCCCCCCGCCGCCGCAGCCTGCCTGCCCGCCCCCGCCTGCCCGCGCGCCCGCCGCGCGCCTGACTGCCCGCGCGCCCGCCACCGGTCCGCCGCTCGGTCAGGCCGCTCGCCCTTCGGTCCGGCTACTCGCCCCTCGCCGCCGCTCGCCCGCGAATCCACCGCGGACCAGTGGGCGCGCCGACCGACTCGGCTGCCGACCGGGCCGCGCGTTCGCCGGATTAACTTTCAGGGAGCCTGCCTGATGATTAGGCGTGGATCTGTTCGGAGGCGGGCTGTCGCTGGCTAGGCGGCTCGCCAGCCGAGTCGCTTGCCGTCCCGCCGCTGCCATCCCGCCGCTTCCCGTTCCGCCGCTTCCCGTTCCGCCGGTCGCCGCCCGCCTGTGGGCGGGCTGGCCGCGGGCCGCCGGCCGGCTTGGCTGCCGATGGGGCTGTGCGTGGCTGGATTAACTTTCAGGGAGCCTGCCTGATAGTTAGGCGCGGGCCGTTTGGGGTTGGCTAGGCGTCTCGCCAGCCGAGGCGCGTGCCCCGCGGTGTCGGTCGGCTGCGGACTGGGACTGGCGGGCCGCTCGCCGTACCGGCCGGTCGAGCGACCGGCGTTGCCGGCTCGCCCGACCGCCCGTCGTCGGCCGTCGAACGAGCCCGCGTCGACCTGCTTGCCGCTCTGCGCAGACAACCCGGTCCGAGCCGGGACTATGTCGCGATTCACCCACCTGAAAATCGAGTGCAAAACCACCCGCATGAGTGAAATGCGGCTACTCCCCGTCAATTACGTCCGGGTCGAGGCCGAGGTAGTTGGCCACCTGCTCCACCAGCACGTCGTGCACCAGGTCGGCCAGGTCGGCCCCGTCCTTGGCCCGCGCCTCCAACGGCCGGCGGTACAGGACTATGCGCGCCCTCCGGTCGGCACCGGCGGGCAGCAGGCGGGCGAGTGGGACGTTGCCGTCCTCGACCACGTCACCGTCGTCCGTCGCCGCCTTCACGTCCGGCACGTCGTCCACCGCCACGTCGAGCTGCGTCAACTCCGTGCGCCACCGGGCCTCGATCGGCTCCAACGCCTCCAGCACCAGCGCGTCGAACCGCTCCGCCCTGCTCCGCGCGGCCGGCAGGCCGGCCGGGTACAGGGGACCGCGCAGGCCGCGGCCGTGGCGGTCGCGGTTGCGGCGGCGAGGGCTGCCCTGACGTCGGGAACCTCTGGCCATCACCACGGGGTAGAGGGTAGTTGGCGGGCCCCGCGGGCTGTCGGCGACCTGCGGACTTGCCGAAGTCGACCGCCGCGCCGGAGGTAATCCAACACACCTCAGCCCGGACGCGATATCGTCCCCGCCGTGCGGAGCGTGAGACGGTGCTCGCGAACCGGGTGCGCTAACCCGGCAGTCGCCACGCTCACGTACGCCTACGCGGACTCGACGGCCGTCGTCGGCCCCCTCGCCACCTACTCCGAGCCGCACAGCTACGACCTCTGCGAGGAGCACGCGCTGCGCCTGACCGCGCCACGCGGCTGGGAGGTCGTCCGCCACCAGGGCGAGTTCCGCACCCCCGAACCGACCGTGGACGACCTGACCGCGCTCGCCGAGGCGGTGCGCGAGGCGGGCCGGGCCGACCGGCCGGTCGAGCCCCCGGAGGTGCCCGCCGGCACGATCAGGCGTGGTCACCTGCGGGTTCTGCCCGATCCTAACGAAGACTGATTGTGCCGGGCACGGCTCGGGCGGCCACGCCGGTAGGCTTTCGACGCCCACGTCAAGAGCCGATCCAGGAGTGTGGCTGTGCGCGATCTGTCCGGCATCGTCAAGGCTTACGACATCCGCGGTGTCGTCGGCGAGCAGCTTGACGCGGAGGTCGTCCGCGAGTTCGGCGCCGCCTTCGCGCGGCTCGTCGGCGGGTCGGCCGTGGTCATCGGCCACGACATGCGCGAGTCCTCGCCCGCGCTCGCCGCGGCGTTCGCGGAGGGCGTGACGCGGCAGGGCGTCGACGTCGTCAGCATCGGTCTGGCCAGCACGGACATGCTCTACTTCGCCTCCGGCAAGCTGGACCTGCCGGGCGCGATGTTCACCGCCTCGCACAACCCGGCGAAGTACAACGGCATCAAGCTGTGCCGCGCGGGCGCGGCGCCGGTCGGCCAGGACAGCGGCCTCGCGCAGATCCGCGCCGACGTCGAGCAGGGCGTGCCGGACGCCGAGGGCGTGACCCCGGGCACCGTGACCGAGCGCGACATGCTCGGCGAGTACGCGGCCTACCTGCGGGAGCTGGTCGACCTGTCCGGTTCCCGCCCGCTGCGGGTCGTGGTCGACGCCGGCAACGGCATGGGCGGCCACACCGTGCCCAGCGTGTTCGACGGCCTGCCGATCGACGTCGTGCCGATGTACTTCGAGCTGGACGGCAGCTTCCCCAACCACGAGGCGAACCCGCTGGACCCGAAGAACATCGTGGACCTCCAGGCGCGGGTGCGCGCGGAGGGCGCGGACGCGGGTGTCGCGTTCGACGGCGACGCCGACCGCTGCTTCGTGGTGGACGAGCGGGGTGAGCCGGTCTCGCCGAGCGCCATCACCGCCCTGGTCGCGGTGCGCGAGCTGGCCAAGGACCCCGGCGGCACCATCATCCACAACCTGATCACCTCGCACGCCGTGCCGGAGATCGTGCGCGAGCACGGCGGCAACCCGGTGCGCACCCGCGTGGGCCACTCCTTCATCAAGGAGGAGATGGCGCGGACCGGCGCCATCTTCGGCGGCGAGCACTCCGCGCACTACTACTTCCGCGACTTCTGGCGCGCCGACACCGGTATGTTGGCGGCACTGCACGTGCTGGCCGCGCTGGGCGAGCAGGACGGCCCGCTGTCGGCGCTGACCGCCGACTACGCGCGGTACGCGGCGTCCGGCGAGATCAACTCGACGGTGGACGACCAGGCGGCGCGGCTGGCCGCCGTCAAGGCCGAGTACGGCGGCCGGGACGGTGTCGAGCTGGACGAGCTGGACGGCCTCACCGTCGTCCTGCCGGACGGCTCGTGGTTCAACCTGCGGGCCTCCAACACCGAGCCGCTGCTGCGGCTGAACGTCGAAGCCGCCGACGAGACCTCGGTCGCCGCGCTGCGCGACGAGGTCCTGGCGATCGTGAGGGGATGACCACCGTGGTCGACGCCAAGCTCCTGGAGATCCTGGCCTGCCCGTGCCCCGCGCACGCCCCGCTGACGCCGGGCACGCCCGAGGACCCGCGGGCCGATTTCCTCACCTGCACCGCGTGCGGTCGGTCGTTCCCGGTCCGCGAGGGCATCCCGGTGCTCCTGCTGGACGAGGCCGTCCCGCCGACGGCGGGGTGACGTCCGGTGCTCGACGACAGCCTCCTCGACGACCGGACCCGCCTGCTCGAAGCCGACGTCGCCGGGCTGCTGCGCGCGGCGGCCCGCGCGGGCGCGCAGGTGCGGGCCACCGCCGAGGTGGCGGACGAGCTGGGCGTCCGGCGGGTGTTCCAGGAACGGCCGCGCGCGCTGGTGCTGGTGACCCGGCCGGGTGTCGCGCCGGCGGTGGCCGCGCTGGTCACCGCCCTGCTCGGGCCGCGCTGCCCGGTGCCGGTGGTCGTGGTGGACGACGTGCCCGGCTGGGTCGGCCCGCTGGACGTGGTGCTCGCGCACACCGAGGACCCGGGTGACGTGGTGCTCGCCGAGGCCGTGGACCGGGCCGCCCGGCGCGGCGCGCGGGTGCTGCTGACCGCCGAGGCGGACGGCCCGGTGGCGGCGTCCGCGGCGCAGCACGCGCTGCTCATCCCGCCACGCGTGCCGGTGCCGCGTGGTTTCGGCTTCCCCAGGGCGTTCGCGGCGTGGGTGGTGGCGTTGCACGCGTTGCGCCTGCTCGACGTGAACGTGTCGGTGATCGCCGACGAGCTGGACCGGGAGGCCGAGCGCGACCATCCGGTGCACGAGTCGTTCGTCAACCCGGCCAAGTCGCTCGCGCTGCGGGTGGCCGACCGCACACCGCTGCTGTGGGGCCTGGACGACCCGGCCACCGCCGTCGCCGCGCACGGCGCGCACGTGCTGGCGTGCTACGCGGGGCTGGTGAGCGACGTCGCGCCCTACCCGCAGGCGCTGACCAGGTCGGTGCTGCACCGCCGCGCCGTGCGGGGCTCCTCCGGGGCGGACATCTTCGCCGACCCGGAGGACGAGCAGGACGGGCTGGTGCGCGTGCTGCTGCTGGCCGTGCGCCAGGACCGCGCGGCCGAGCGGGCGCGGCGGTCGGCGATGGAGACCTTGCCGGGAGCCGACGTGCTCGAACCGGCCGAGGAAGTGACCGGCGGCGACGCGGTGTGCTCCGCGTTGCTCGCGCTGCGGTTCGAGATGGCCGCGCTGTACCTGGGCCTGGCCGCGGGAACGCTGGGCGGCCCGGGGCTGTACGCGCCGGCCGTGTGAGGGGATTTCGCTGTGGAACTGCTGCACAACGCGGTGCGGTCGTACGCGTGGGGATCGCGCACGGCCATCGCCGAGCTGCTCGGGAGGGAGGTGCCCGCGCCGCACCCGGAGGCCGAGCTGTGGATGGGCGCCCACCCGGGCGACCCGTCGCGCGTGGGCACGCGTTCGCTGCTGGAGCTGCTCGCCGACGACCCGCGGGGCCAGTTGGGCGACCGGTGCGGCCGGCGCTGGGGCGGGCGGCTGCCGTTCCTGCTGAAGGTGCTGGCGGCGGAGGAGCCGCTGAGCCTCCAGGCGCACCCCTCGGCCGAGCAGGCCGCGCTGGGTTTCGCCGCCGAGGAGCGGGCGGGCCTGCCGGTCGACTCGCCGGTGCGCAACTACAAGGACCCGTCGGCGAAGCCCGAGCTGGTGTGCGCGTTGACCGAGTTCCACGCGCTGGCCGGGTTCCGCGCGCCGGAGCGGACCGTGGCGTTGCTGCGGTCGCTGGAGGCACCGGACTTCACGCCGTACACCGAGCTGCTGGCCGCGCAGCCGGACGAGAACGGGCTGCGCGCCCTGTTCACCACCCTCATCACGCTGCCGCAGCCCACCCTGGACGCGTTGCTGCCGCAGGTGCTGGACGCGTGCGTGCTGCACGTGAAGGAGCACGGCGAGTTCGACCTGGAGTGCCGCACCGTCCTGGAGCTGGGCGAGGCGTACCCCGGTGACGCGGGCGTGCTGGCCGCGCTGCTGCTCAACCGCCTGGTGCTCCAGCCGGGCGAGGCGATCCACCTGCCCGCCGGCAACCTGCACGCCTACCTGCACGGCACGGGCGTGGAGATCCTCGCCAACTCCGACAACGTGCTGCGCTGCGGCCTCACGCCGAAGCACGTGGACGTGCCGGAGCTGATGCGCGTGCTGGACTTCACGTGCGGCGACATGCCGGTGCAGACCGGTGAGCCGACGGCCGACGGGCTGTGGACCTACCGCACGCCGAGCCCCGAGTTCGAGCTGTCCCGGCTGGAGTTGGCGCCGGGCGTGGAGGTGCGCGTCGACCACGACGGGCCGCAGATCCTGCTGGTCACCGAGGGCCGGGCGCGGCTGGCGAACCCGGCCGGCGAGGTGCTGGAGGTGGACCGCGGGCAGTCGGTGTGGCTGCCCGCGGCCGACCCGGCGGTCGTTGTGTCCGCCACGACTCCCACGCGCGTATTCCGCGCAACGGCAGGCGGGGATTAAAGTCCGCCCGCTAGGGTCACCCCCCGGACCGGGGGCGCACTCCCGGCAAAGCGGACTTCGGTGAGGGAGCTTGTCGTGTCAGCAGGTGGCGGTACCAAGGCGATCATCGCCGCGCTGGTGGCCAACGCGGGCATCGCGGTGGCCAAGTTCGTCGGCTTCCTGGTGACCGGTTCGTCGTCGATGCTCGCCGAGGCCGTGCACTCGGTGGCCGACACGTCCAACCAGGGCCTGCTGCTGCTCGGGCAGAAGACGTCCCGGCGCAAGGCGACCCTGAACCACCCGTTCGGCTTCGGCCGGGACCGGTACTTCTACTCCTTCGTCGTCGCGCTGCTGCTGTTCAGCCTCGGTTCGGTGTTCGCCCTGTACGAGGGCATCCACAAGCTGGAGGCGCACGAACCGCTGTCGTCGCCGCTGGTCGCGGTGATCATCCTGGTGATCGCGATCGGCCTGGAGTCGTACAGCTTCAAGACCGCCATCGCCGAATCGCGGCTGATCAAGGGCGACGCGACGTGGTGGCAGTTCATCCGCCAGTCGAAGGTGCCGGAGCTGCCGGTCGTGCTGCTGGAGGACGCGGGCGCGTTGTTCGGCCTGGTGCTGGCGCTGCTCGGCGTCGGCCTGTCCACGCTCACCGGCGACCCGGTGTGGGACGCGGTCGGCACCATCTGCATCGGCGCGCTGCTGGGCGTCATCGCGATCATCCTCATCGTGGAGATGAAGTCGCTGCTGATCGGCGAGGGCGCCGCGCCGGCGGAGCTGGACGCGATCGTGGACGAGCTGGCGGCGGGCAAGGTGCAGCGCGTCATCCACATCCGCACCCAGTACATCGGGCCGGACGAGCTGCTGGTGGCCGCGAAGATCGCGCTCGACCCGGGCCTGCCCGCCGAAGAGGTGGCGCAGGCCATCGACGACGCCGAGCTGCGCGTGCGCAACCGGGTGCCGGCGGCCCGCCTGATCTACCTGGAGCCCGACCTGGACCGCTCGCTCACCGGCGCCTGAGCCCGACGCGCGGGGGGAACCGGACCCGGTTCCCCCGCGCGTGCCGGTCAGGGCACCTCGTCCGGTCGGACGACGGGCGTCGCGTCGGCGTGGTGCTTGCGGCCCAGCAACGAGTTCCGGCGGCTGTAGGCGAAGTACACGACCACGCCGAGCGCCATCCACGCCAGGAACCGCACCCACGTCAGGGCGGTCAGGTTCAGCATCAGCCAGGCGCACGCGATGATCGCCAGCACGGGCACCAGCGGCACCAGCGGGACGCGGAAGCCGCGCGGCAGGTCCGGCCGGGTCTTGCGCAGCACCAGCACGCCCGCCGACACCAGCACGAACGCGAACAGCGTGCCGACGTTGACCATCTCCTCCAGCTTGCCCGCCGGGAAGAAACCCGCCGCCACGGCGACCAGCACGCCGATGCCCGCTGTGATCCGGTGGGGCGTGCCGAACCGGCCGGTGCGGGCCAGGCCGCGGGGCAGCAGGCCGTCGCGGGACATCGCGAACAACACCCGCGACTGGCCGAGCATCAGCACCATCACCACGGTGGTCAGACCGGCCAGCGCGCCGACCGAGATCACGGTGGCGGCCCAGTCCACGCCGTTCTCCGCGAACGCCGTGGCGAGCGTGGCGCGACTGCCGTCCGGCTGCGTCTTGAGCCGGTCGTACGGCAGCATCCCGGTGATCACCAGCGACACCGCGACGTACAGCACGGTCACGATGACCAGCGAGCCGAGGATGCCGCGCGGCACGGCCTTCTGCGGGTTGCGGGTCTCCTCGGCGGTGGTGGCCACGACGTCGAAGCCGATGAACGCGAAGAACACCAGCGACGCCGCCGCGAGCAGGCCGAGCACGCCGTACGTGCTGCCCGCGTACCCGGTGATCAGGGAGAACAGCGATTGCTCCAGCCCGGTCCCGACGCTGTCGCCGGTCTCCGCCGGCGGGATGTAGGGGCGGTAGTTGTCGGTGTTGATGTACGCGATGCCCAGCACGATCACCAGCAGCACCACGGCGACCTTCACGGCCGTGATCACGGCGCTCACCCGCGACGACAGCTTGGTGCCCACCACCAGCAGCGCGGTCAGCGCGAACACCAGCAGCAGCGATCCCCAGTCGACCTCCAGCGAGCCGAGCACGGCGGTGGTCTTCAGGTCCAGGCCCAGTTGGCCCAGCACGGTCTCCAGGTACAGCGACCAGCCCTTGGCCACGGCCGCCGCGCCCACCGCGAACTCCAGGACCAGGTCCCAGCCGATGATCCACGCCATGAACTCGCCGAACGTGGCGTAGGAGAACGTGTACGCGCTGCCCGCCACGGGCACGGTGGACGCGAACTCGGCGTAGCAGAGCGCCGCCAGCGCGCACGCGACGGCGGCGAGCACGAACGCGAGCGACACCGAGGGGCCGGCGAGGTTGCCCGCCGTGGACGCGGTGAGCGTGAAGATGCCCGCCCCGATGACCACGGCGACGCCGAAGACCGTGAGGTCCCAGGCGGTGAGGTTCCTGCGCAGCTTGGTGTCCGGATGGTCTGTGTCGGCGATCGACTGCTCGATCGACTTGGTGCGCCAAAGCCCGTTCCCCGGCACGGTGCTTCTCCTCCTCGTTGAGGCGTTGTGGCCCGATCAGCCTAGAGGCCGGGCGCGGCGGGGACCGGCCGGCGAGCACCCGACGTGATCTTCCGGACACGGAGGAGGGTCGGCTAGGTTGCCGGGCATGGCCGTGCTCTGCCTCGACGTTGGCTCGACGTGGACCAAGGGCGCGCTGGTGTCCGCGACGGGTGAGCTGCTGGGCGTCGCGCAGCACCCCACGTCGCCGCCCGAGGTGTTGGCGGGCGTCGCCGCGGTGCGGGCCGAGCTGGGTGCGGCGGACGAGGTGCTGGCGTGCTCGTCGGCGGGCGGTGGCCTGCGGTTGGCCGTGGTGGGGCACGAGCGGCTGGTCAGCGCCGAGGCCGGGTACCGGGTGGCGTTGTCGGCGGGGGCGCGGGTCGTGCACGTGTCGGCGGGGCCGTTGGACGGCGCGGGGGTGCGTGCGTTGCGCGCGGCCCGGCCGGACCTGGTGCTGCTGGTCGGTGGCACGGACGGTGGTGATTCGGCCGTGCTGCTGCACAACGCGCGGAAGCTGGCGCGGGTGGCGTGTCCGGTCGTGCTGGCGGGCAACGCCGAGGCGCGGGCCGAGGCGCTGGAGCTGCTGGCCCGGCGGACGGTCGTGGCGACGGACAACGTGCTGCCGGACGTGGGCTCGCTGGTCCCCGGCCCGGCGCGGGACGCGATCCGCGAGGTGTTCCTGCGGCACGTGATCGGCGGCAAGGGTCTGTCGCGCGGGCCGGCGTTCCGGCGGTTGGTGCGCGCGGTGACCCCGGACGCCGTGCTGGGCGGGGTGTCCCGCTTGGCGGCGCGTGACCGGGAGGGCGCCGTCCTGGTGGTCGACGTGGGCGGCGCGACAACGGATGTCTACTCCAGTGTGTCCACTGTGGACGAAGGTCCGGAGAGGACGGTGGCGCTGCCGCCCGACCGGCGGACGGTGGAGGGCGACCTCGGCGTGCGCTGGTCCGCGGCGGGCGTCGTGGCGGAGGCCGTGGCGGAGCGGTTGGTGGATCGGGCGGAAGCCGTTGTGCTGCAACGGGAGGCGGAGCGGCGTGCGGTGGACGTGACGTGGCTGGCCGACGACCCGGGCACGGATCTGCGGCTGGCCGGGCTGGCTGCGGTCCTGGCGGCGCGCCGCCACCTGAGGTTGGTGGACGGCAGGCTCGGCCCGCGCGGCGCGGGGCTGCTCGTGCTGTCCGGTGGCGTGTTCCGGCACGCGCCGGACGTGGGGGCGGTGGAGCGGGCGTTGCGCGCCGACCCGGTCCTGCGGCCGGTGCTCAAGTCGGCCGCGGTGGTGGTGGACCGGGACTACGTGCTCGCCCCGACGGGCCTGCTGGCCCCCACCCACCCGGTTGCGGCCGACCGCCTCCTGACGCGCCTGGCGGTCTAGGTACGGGGACCCCGCCTGCGCCAGTAACCCTTCGATTAACAGTCGAACGCCCTGGACCGGCCCCGCCGACGCGGGGAAGACTCTTGGTGACCGGATGACGGAGTGATCCAGAGGCGATGACCCCGGCGTTGCGCCGCCGGTCGTCTTCCCGCGCCGGCGGGGGTGGTCCGACGACGCACATCAACGCCGAAATCTGCTCGCTGTCTTCCCCGCGCCAGCGGGGGTGGCCCGATCCCCGTCACCTTCGGGGGCAACATCTACTCGTCTTCCCCGCGGCAGCGGGGTGATCCGGAGGTGCGAGGACGCTTCCCGGGTCGGCGTCGCACCTTCCGGCGAGGTGGTCCGGGGCGCGTGTGGCGAATGCGTGGTTGTGACATGCCGCCGCGCCGACGGGAGTGTTCCGGGCTTCGCGGACGGCCCCTAACGCGCCTCGGGCTTCGGCGCGGCCACCGGAGCCTGGCGTGCCACCGGCAGCACCAGCCCCGCCGCCGGCGGCGCCGTCACGTCCTCCAACCCCGCCGCCACGGCCACCGCCCGGTCCCACTCCGGGTCGGACGTGTAGTCCGCGTGCCGGTTCACGCCCGCCGCCCACCGCCGCCCCGGGAACGGACCCCGCTGCGGGTCGGGCAGCCAGTGGTCGCCACCGAGCACCAGCGCCCCCGTCGGCCCGCGCAGCGCGGGTGGCAGGGCGCCGGTCGTCCCGTCGGGCAGGAAGCCGACACCGAGCAGCATCCCGTCGAACACCTGCCGGTCCCACGTCGTCACCGCACCGCCGAGCGGGTCGGTGCCCCGGCACAGCGCACGCCACCGACCGGCCAGCCCACCCGCCAGTCGGGCCAGCGAGTCGTGCGGCACGACCGCCGGGAACGCCCTCGGGTACGCCCACTGCAACTGCGACCCCGCGGTCACCAGCCCGAGCCGGGACGCCTGGTCGGCGGGCAGCTCCTCCAGCAACCGCGCCGCCGCCACGGCCGCCAGCAGGCTGCCCTGCGAGTGCCCGGCGAGCACGACCCGCGTGCCGGGGTCCGCCAGGTGCTCCCGCACCCGCGACACGAGTTCCGGCACGACCTTCAACGCGTAGCACGGCGGCACGACGGGATGCGCCTCGCGCGGCCAGAACGCGGCCAGGTCGGCGAGCACACCGAGCTGCCGCGCCGTTTCCGGCCTCCGCGCCGCCAGCCACACGGCACGCAGCAGCGCCAGCGCCAGCACCGCCAGCACGGCGACGCCGAGGCCGGTGAGCGGACGCGACCACGCCGGCGGGTCGACCTCGCGCAACCGCAGCAACGCCGCCGGCACCGAACCGCCCACCAGCACGCACGCCACGATCAGCACCACGTGGTGGCTGTGCCGCCGCTCCCACCGGGCCCACCACCACGCGCGAGCCGCGCGGTGCAGGTCGCGCCCGCGGCCGGCGTGCAGCAGCGCCGCCTCCCGCGCCCACTCCTTGCCGCGCCGCAGCGAACTCCACCGCATCGCCCCGGTCGTGGCCGCCACGAACAGGAACGCCACGAACGCCAGCACGCCCGCCACGCCCCACAGCAACGCGATGTAGTCGTAGCCGCGCGGCAGGACGCCGTGGCCGAGCGCGCGCCGCACCGTCAACGCCACCCCGGCGCCGAAACCGCCACCCAGCAACGCCGCGACCGCCACCACGGGCGCGGCCATCCACCCGCCCGCCCACGGCCTCAGCTCCCGGGGCAGCTCACGCCACGTCCGGCGGGCCAGCAACGCGGCCGGCACCAGCAGCAGCCCGAGCAGCAGGCACACCAGCGCCACCGCCGCCGCGACGAGCTGCACCGCGAGGTCCGCGCCGGTGAGCTGCGCCGGCAACCGGGTCAACAACCCCACCGACGTGAAGAACAACGTCCACGCCACCACCAGCAGCACCCGCCGCGGCCGACGCGCCAGCGCGGCCCGCAGCCACCGCCCGCCCCGGTGCGGCGCGCCGCCGGTCGGGTCGTCGAGCAGCATCGCCGCCAGCGCCGAGAAACCCACCAGCACCACGCCGAGCGCCCACGCCGCGGTCAACGCGCCGCCGTGCCCGCCGGGCGCGACCAGCGGACCGGGCGGGCCGCCCAGCGCGACCACGACGGCCGTGCCCAACCCCGCCACGAGGTGCAGCACGCGCAACGCCGGCACGTCCGGGTCGGTCGCCACGTGCGCGCCGGGCAACCCCGAAGCGCCGACCGCCGACGCGGGCACGTGCCTGCGCTCGATCCGCCAGTCGACCGCCGACACGCGGTGCAACACCAGCAGCAGCAACGCGATGGGCGTCATGCCGAGCACCGACCGGGCCCACGGCGCCTCCCCGAGCCACGTCGGTCCCCACAGGCACGTGGAGCCGGGCGCGAGGCACTGCGCCGCCACCAGGTCCAGGGTGATCACCGCCAGCTGGGCCACCAGCAGCACGGTCAGCAGCAGCGCCGCGAGCCGCAGCAGCGACCGCAGGCAGATGCCCAGCAGGTGCGCCACCACCGACCCGGTCGGCACCGGCGGCAGCATCCAGTGCGCCACGTTCGCCAGGGAGAACGGGAACAGCAGCGCCCACGTCGCCTTCGCCCACCCACCGGAGGTCATGCGGCCCCACACGTAGCCCTCGACGACGCGCGGCACCGGGCGACCGCCCGCTTGGAGCACCGGTCCCGGTGCGGGTCTGCGCAGTCGGTCGGCGGGGCGCACGATGCGGCCCAGGCCGTCGCCGGCCACGTCCACCGCGGCCACGGCGTCCACCAATGACTGGGGCGTTGTGCCCTGGACACCGTGCACCCGCAGTTCGACCACCCGTGTGTCGGGGCCGGGAATCAGCACGAAACCTCCAGCGAACATCACGTCGGCCAGGCCATAGTGGGGCATCGAAGCCGCAGTCGCAGCCGACCCCGGGCCCCGGCGTGGCGGGCGGTAGGGTCGAGACAACCCCGAATTTGGAGGAACCCGCGATGACCGCCGAGAGGCTCCAGACCCGCAACGGCGTCGATTTCGCCGTCGCCGACCTCTCCCTGGCTGAGTTCGGCCGCAAGGAGATCCGCCTGGCCGAGCACGAGATGCCGGGCCTGATGGCGCTTCGGCGCGAGTTCTCCGAGGTGTACCCGCTGAAGGGGGCGCGGATCTCCGGCTCGCTGCACATGACCGTGCAGACCGCCGTGCTCATCGAGACGCTGGTCGCGCTCGGCGCCGAGGTCCGCTGGGCCTCGTGCAACATCTTCTCGACCCAGGACCACGCCGCGGCGGCGGTCGTCGTCGGCCCGCACGGCACCGAAGAGGAGCCGAAGGGTGTTCCGGTGTTCGCCTGGAAGGGCGAGACGCTGGAGGAATACTGGTGGACCGCCGAGTCCATGCTCACGTGGCCGGACGGCGGCGGCCCCAACATGATCCTGGACGACGGCGGCGACGCGACGCTGCTCGTGCACAAGGGCGCGCAGTACGAGAAGGCGGGCGTCGTGCCCGCGGCCGAGGACGACGACCCGGAGGAGTGGCAGGTCGTCCTGGAGACGCTGCGCAAGTCGCTGGCGGCGGACCCCGGCAAGTGGACCAAGATCGCCGAGGGCATCCGCGGCGTCACCGAGGAGACCACCACCGGCGTCATGCGGCTGTACCAGCTCGCTGCCGCCGGTGACCTGCTGTTCCCGGCGATCAACGTCAACGACGCCGTGACCAAGTCGAAGTTCGACAACCGCTACGGCATCCGCCACTCGCTGATCGACGGCATCAACCGCGGCACCGACGTGCTGATGGGCGGCAAGGTCGCGGTCATCTGCGGCTACGGCGACGTCGGCAAGGGCGCGGCGGAGTCGCTGCGCGGCCAGGGCGCGCGGATCATCGTGACCGAGATCGACCCCATCTGCGCCCTCCAGGCGGCCATGGACGGCTACGACGTCCAGGTGCTGGAGGACGTGCTGGACAAGGCCGACATCGTCATCACGACCACCGGCAACAAGGACGTCGTGCGCATCGAGCACATGGCGGCCATGAAGCACCAGGCGATCGTCGGCAACATCGGCCACTTCGACAACGAGATCGACATGGCCGGCCTGGCGCGCTACCCCGGCATCCGGCGGATCAACATCAAGCCGCAGGTCGACGAGTGGGTGTTCCCGGACGGCAAGTCGATCCTCGTGCTGTCGGAGGGTCGCCTGCTGAACCTGGGCAACGCCACCGGCCACCCGAGCTTCGTGATGTCGAACTCGTTCTCCAACCAGGTGATCGCGCAGATCGAGCTGTTCACCAAGCACCAGGAGTACGACAAGGAGGTGTACCGCCTGCCGAAGAAGCTGGACGAGAAGGTCGCCCGCATCCACCTGGAGGCGTTGGGCGGCAAGCTCACCAAGCTGTCCAAGGACCAGGCCGAGTACATCGACGTGGACGTGGAGGGCCCGTACAAGCCCGACCACTACCGCTACTGATCGTCGTTGGACCGACGGGCCGGGGTGGCGACGCCCCGGCCCGTCGCCGTGCCGGGGCTCAGCTCCACTCCACGCCGATGCCCGCCATCCCCGGCCCCACGTCGGTGAAGTACGCGCTGACCACCCCGCCCAGCCCGCACACCAGCTCCTCCACGTCGACCGGCGTGGAGGCGGGGTCGACGCGGAACTGCTTGGTGCACCGCGCGGGCAGCGCGCGGCGGTGGAAGGCCAGTTGCAGCAGGTAGCCGCGGCACGGTTCGCGGAACGTCCGGTGGTGGCCGGGTGTCGGCCCGCCGGTGTCGTCCACGACGGTGAAGCTGAAGACGTGCTCCTCGCCCTCGGCGAGGCGGCGGTCGAAGAGCAGCTCGAAGGCCAGGCCGCGGGTCGCGCTCTGCCGGCGCAGCCGACCCTGCCGGCAGCCCTCGGCCGGTCGCACCAACGCGTTCTCGATGACGCACCCCGCGTCGCCCTGGTGCACGGCCAGGTACCGGTCCGGCCCGGCGCGCAACGCGCGCACGACCAGCCGGGTGGTGATGGACCGCTGCTCCCGCTGCCCGCCGATCAGCACCGTGTCGTGCACGGACAGCACTTCGAGGTCGGCGTTGGCACGCGCGCTCGCCGGCACGGCCTCGAACTCGGCCAGCAGCGGCGCGGTGCGCACCCACGCGTCGGCCAGCTCGGTGAACGCGGGCCGGGGCAGGCGGGCCGCGGGCCGGTGGCCGACCAGCGCCACGAGCGAGTCGGCGGGCAGCCGCAGCACCGTCTCCAACGCGCGCACGGTGGCGAGTGCGCGGGGCACCTCGGGGTGGCGCAGCCCGCGCTGCCAGTAGCTGAGGGTGGACTGCCCGACCTGCACGCCCTCCTGCTCCAGGTGCGCGCGCAGCCGGGCCAGGGACAGCCCGCGGTGGGCGATGGCGTCACGCAGCGCCCGGTGGAACGGTCCGTAGCGCAGGGTTTCGGCCAGCTCGTCGGGCAGCACCGAGGGGTGACCCAGCGGCTGGTCGACCGGCCCGGATTCCGCGGTCACCGCGGCACCACCCCTTCGCACGGTCCCGAATTGGGTTCACCGTAGTCACTCGATCTGGTGAGAGAAAGATCTCCAGTCGCCCAACCGGGCGACGTGATGCCTCCAATCGAGGTGGCGCGCCGACCCTTAGGGTGGTGGCGTGGGAAAACTCGTGGTGATCGAGGGTTTGGACGGCGCGGGCAAGCGCACCCTCGCCAAGGCGCTCACCGACGCGCTCTCGGCACGCGGCCGGAAAGTCGCCACCGGCGCGTTCCCCCGGTACGACGACGACATCCACGCGGAACTCGTCCGGGACGCGCTGCACGGCCGCCTCGGCGACCTGACGGACTCGGTGCACGGCATGTCCGTCCTCTACGCGCTCGACCGGCGTGGCGCGGCCGACGACATCCGGGCCGACCTGGAGCACTACGACGTCGTGCTGCTCGACCGGTACATCGCCTCCAACGCCGCCTACGGCGCGGCACGGCTGCGTGAGCACGCCGACGGCGAGTTCGTCGCGTGGTTGCGGGGCCTGGAGGTCGATCGCTTCGGGTTGCCGATCCCGGACCTCCAGCTGCTGCTGCGCGTGCCGGTGTCCGTGGCGGCGGACCGGGCGGCCCACCGCGAGGCGGCCGAGAACCGCGCGCGGGACGTGTACGAGTCCGACGACGACCTGCAGGCCCGGTGCGCCGCCGTGTACGAGGAACTGGCCGCCGCGAACTGGCTGTCGCCCTGGGAGGTCCTGAGCGGCACCGACGGCGCGGCGAGTTCACGCGTCGAAACGCTCCTCGACCGGTACTTCACCCGATAGTCTCACGTCCGTAACGAAACGTGACGGCCTCACCGATGAGTCGCTGACGAACCCCCTGCGACGAGGCGAGGTGGGCACGTGGAACGGCGACCGAGACCGGCGACGGAGCGGACGCGCGCGGCGACCAGCGGCGATGACCGCTGGGCGGTGCGGGGGAGTCCGACCGCAAGTGGGACGATGTTGGGTATGAAGGCACGCGTGCTCGTGGTGGACGACGACCCCGCTCTGGCGGAGATGCTGACCATCGTGCTGCGGGGCGAGGGTTTCGATACCGCGGTGGTGGCCGATGGCGCCCGCGCGCTGCCCGCGCTCCGCGAGTTGAAACCGGACCTGGTGCTGCTCGACCTCATGCTGCCCGGCATGAACGGCATCGACGTGTGCAAGGCGATCCGCTCCGAGTCGGGCGTCCCGATCGTCATGCTCACCGCCAAGAGCGACACCGTCGACGTGGTGCTCGGCCTGGAGTCCGGCGCGGACGACTACGTGGTCAAGCCGTTCAAGCCGAAGGAGCTGGTGGCGCGCATCCGCGCCCGCCTGCGGCGCACCGAGGCCGAGCCCGCCGAGGTGCTCCAGATCGGCGACCTGACGATCGACGTGCCCGGTCACGAGGTGCTGCGCGAGGGCAGGCCGATCCAGCTCACGCCGCTGGAGTTCGACCTGCTGGTGGCGCTGGCCCGCAAGCCGCGCCAGGTGTTCACCCGCGAGGTGCTGCTGGAGCAGGTGTGGGGTTACCGGCACGCGGCCGACACGCGGCTGGTGAACGTCCACGTGCAGCGGCTGCGGTCCAAGGTGGAGCGCGACCCCGAGCACCCCGAGGTGGTGCTGACCGTCCGCGGTGTCGGCTACAAGGCGGGCCCTCCGTGATCGGCGCCCGATGAAGGTGCTTGATCCCGCGGTCCGCGAGCTTCGCCGCGGGGTCGAGCGCGCCCGGCGGCGGGCCGCCGCGTTCGGCGAGCTGTGGCGGCGGTCGCTCCAGCTCCGGGTCGTGGTCAGCACGCTCGCGCTGTCCTCCGCCGTGGTGTTCGTGCTGGGCATGGTGCTCCAGGTGCAGATCACGGGTCAGCTCCTGGAGACCAAGACCGAGGCGGCGATCCGGCAGACCGAGGCGTCGGCCGCGGCCGTGCAGCCCGACCTGTCCGGTCTGAACCCCGGCCCCGACAGCGTCAAGGCGCGGTTCACCGCCGCCTTGAACAAGATCAGCTCGGCGGGCGCGGGCCTGGACGCCACGTCGTCCGGCGCGGGCGCGTTCGAACCCGCGCTGGTCGACCCGGCCGGCGTCGGCTCGGACGGGCTGCCGACGGCCGTCGGCCCGTGGCAGGACGTGCCCGAGGGCCTGACCAAGATGCTCGAACGGGGCAGCGCCGGCTACCAGATCCACACCGTCGAGCGCAGCACCGGACCGACCACGCTGCTGGTCGTCGGCAAGCCCGTGAACAGCTCGGCGCGGGCCATGCACCTGTACCTGCTGTTCCCGCTGACCGGCGAGCAGGCCACGGCCGAGGTCGTCCAGTCGACGCTGGTCGTCGGCGGCCTGGTGCTGCTCCTGCTGCTCGCGGTGATCGCGAACCTGGTGACGCGGCAGGTGGTGCGCCCCGTGCGGCAGGCCGCCGAGGTGGCCGAGCGGTTCGCGGACGGCAGCCTGGACGAGCGGATGCCCGTGGTCGGCGAGGACGACGTGGCACGCCTGGCCGAGTCGTACAACGAGATGGCCGCGAGCATCCAGCGCCAGATCCACCAGCTCGAGGAGTTCGGCCAGCTCCAGCGGCGGTTCACCTCGGACGTGTCGCACGAGCTGCGCACACCGCTGACCACGGTGCGGATGGCGGCGGACGTGCTGCACGCCTCCCGCGAGCAGTTCCCCAGCGGCCTCGCCCGGTCCACCGAGCTGCTGGTGGACGAGCTGGACCGGTTCGAGTCGCTGCTCGGCGACCTGCTGGAGATCAGCCGCCTGGACGCGGGCGTGGAGGAGCTGGCGGCCGAGCTGGTCGACATCCGGGTGCTGGCGCGGCGCGCGCACGACTCGGTGCGGGCCATCGCCAACAGCAGCGGCACCGAGATCGTGATGGACATGCCCGACCACGAGGTGACGGCCGAGCTGGACTCCCGCCGCGTCGAGCGCATCCTGCGCAACCTGCTGGCCAACGCCATCGACCACGGCGAGGGCCTGCCCGTGGAGCTGACCCTGCGGGGTGACGGCGACGCGGTGGCGGTGACCGTGCGCGACCGCGGCGTGGGCCTGCGGGCCGGTGAGGCGGACCTGGTGTTCAACCGGTTCTGGCGTGCCGACCCGTCGCGCAACCGGCGCACCGGCGGCACCGGCCTCGGGCTGTCCATCAGCCTGGAGGACGCGCGGCTGCACGGCGGCTGGCTGGAGGCGTGGGGCGAGCGCGGCCACGGCGCCGTGTTCCGGCTGACGCTGCCGTGCCGGCGGGGGCACGAGCTAACCGCCAGCCCGTTGCCGCTGGAGCCGCCGGACCTGCCCGCCGTGCCCGCGGAGGCCGAGGAGGAGCCGACCGGGGAGGTGGAGCTGACCGAGGGCGAGCTGACCTGGCAGCCCGCCGAACCCGTGGCGGGCGACCGCGAGGAGGTCCGGTGAAGCGCCTGGTCGTGTTGTTGTCGGCGGTGCTGGCCCTGGCCGGCTGCGCCGCCATCCCCACCCAGACATCACCCATCCCGGTGAATCCATCGGCGGGCAGCGCCACCGAGGCCGCCGCGCCGAAACCGGTCAAGGGCATCGACCCGCTGAGCCTGGTCCGCGAGTTCGTCAACGCCGCGGCCAACCCGGAGGGCGACTACGCCGCGGCCAGGGCGTACCTGACCGACGAGGCGAAGCGGAAGTGGGACACCAAGGGCACGCCGACCATCATCGACTCGACCTTCAGCACCGTCCCGACCGGCGGCGACCTGCTGACCGACGCCAAGCACCGGACCGTGCTGCTCCAGGGCAAGAACGTGGGCTCGCTGGAGGTCGACAACTCGTTCGTGCAGCGGGTCGGCGACCTGTCCGCGCCGGTGGGCCTGGAGACCGACAAGGACGGCGAGTGGCGCATCTCCGAGCCGCCCAACGGCATCTACGTGCCGTTGATCGGCTTCCACGCCAACTACCGCCGCGTGACGCTGTACTTCTACAACCCCGACTTCACCGTGCTGGTGCCCGACCCGCGGTACGTCGTCGTGCCGCCGTCGACGTCCATCCCGCGCCGGGTGACCGAACTGCTGCTCAAGGGGCCCGCGGTGGGTCTCCGGGGCGCGTTGGCCACGGCGGTGCCCAACGGCGCGGCGCAGCGCAAGGACACCCACGAAGCCGACGACGGGGCGTTGGAGGTCGACCTGACCAAGGTCGGCGACCTGACCGCCCAGATGCGCAAGTTCGTCGTCGGGCAGGTGGTGAAGTCGCTGGCCGGCGTGACCAGCAGCCGCATCCGCATCCTGGTGGAGGGCGCGCCGATCTCCGCCGAGCAGATCGAGTGGCGGCCCGCCGACATCCAGTCCGGCGAGGCGCTGGTGACGCCGGACGCGGACCTGAGCGGCCTGGTGGCCAGTGGCGGCCAGGTGCGGCGGATGGCGACCGGCGAGGCGTTGCGCGGTCCCGCGGGCACCGGTGAGTACCAGGTGGTCAGCGCGGCGCAGTCGTTGGACGGCGCGGAGCTGGCCGTGGTGAGCAGGCTGGACGAGAAGGCCGTGCGGCTGCGGGTGGGCAACGTGGAGGAGGCGTTGTCCGCGGTCGACCTGCCCGCGATGACGCTGACCAGGCCGACGTGGCTGCTCAGCGGCCGTGCGGGCGACCCGAGCGCGGAGGTGTGGACGGTCGTCGACGGCGCGAACGTGGTCCGCGTGATCAAGACCGACGCCGGTTGGATCGCGAACGCCGTGAACGCGTCGGAGCTGACCCAGTTCGGGTCGATCACCGAGCTGCGGCTGTCCCGGGACGGCACGCGCGTCGCGGCCGTGGTCGGCGGTCGCCTGGTGGTGGCGGCCGTGGTGCGTGACGGCGACTCGTCGGTGTCCGTGCGGCTGGCGCGCAACCTCCAGCCCGCCGTGCTGGGCACGGCGACGTTGTCGGTGGACTGGCTGGCGCAGGACGTGCTGGTGGCGAGCACGTCGTTGCCGTCGTGGCCGATCGCCAAGGTGAACGTGGACGGGCTCAAGATCGACCGGTACAACACGTCGAACCTGACCGTGCCGGTCGCCTCGGTGGCCGCCGCGCCGGGGCGCAACGTGGTGGCGGTGGACCAGAGCGGGTTGTGGAGCGCGGGCGACGTGGGCGACGTGTGGCGGGCGAGCGGCGTGAAGGTCGACGCCGGGGCCCAGGCGTTCTACCCGGGCTGAAATCCCGCCGCATTATCCACCCTTTCGAGTGATAGCGCCCGGTGTGGATCGGGCCCGGAATTGTCGTACCCCGCCGGCAGGCTCGATCACATGCCGATCAACCTGCTGTTTCCACCCCGTTGCGCCGGGTGCCGGGCGGAGGGCGCGAGCTGCTGCGCGCGGTGCCTCGCCGCGTTCGGCGCGCCGAGACGGGTCGACGTGCCCGGCAAAGGGCCGCCCGTGTTCGCGCTCGCCGATTACCGCGGGCCCGGCGGCGCACTCGTGCTCGCGTTGAAGGAGCGCGGGCGGCGCGACCTCGTGCCGGTCTTCGGGGCGTTGGTGGCGGCGGCCGTGCCGAAACTGCCGCGGCGCTATCCGGGCGAGTTCCGGGAATGGCGGCTGGTGCCCGTGCCGTCACGCCGCGCAGCCGCCCGGCGGCGTGGTGGCTCCCACCTGGTGGGAATCGTCCGGCGTGCGGGCCTGCCGGTGGCGTGCGCACTGGCGTTCGGGCCCGGCGTGGCGGACTCGGTCGGGCTGGGCGCGGCGGCGCGGCGGGCGAACCTCGCGGGCCGGGTGCGGCTCGTGCCGGGCGGCCTGCCACCGCCGGGTGCGGCCGTGGTGCTGCTGGATGACGTGGTCACGACCGGTGCGACGGCATCGGCGTGCGTTTCGGCGTTGAAGATCGGTGGTTTCCGGGTACCCGCCGTCCTGACGCTGACGACGGCGCGCCGCACCCACCCACACGAGTGATTCCGGTCGGGAACCCGGAGGCGCGTTCGGGCGTTGGCCGGATATGAGGCGCGATCGGACGCTGTTCGGCCCAGTCACCACGCCGACGACCACCGGCACGGTGCTGAGCCGTTCGGGTGAGCTTCCGCTCGCGTCGCGCTCCGGTGCGCCCTCCTGGGGCACCGCCGGTGCCGGATTTCCGTCGCTCTGCGTCACGGCCGGAAAATCATGGATTTCCCCCGCCTCGGGGGCTGTCGCAGCGGCGAATACCGGGCTAACGTGCACCGCAATCAGCGTTCCCGGCACGCGGGGAGGAGGCGAACAGCCCATGACCCTGGCACCGGTCGAGCGCTGAGGACATCCCTCGGCGACAAACCCGCGAAGGCGATCGCGGGACCGGTGTCGCAACGATCCGAAAGCCATTGCTCGCAGCAACGCGAGGGAGGTCGTGTATGGACATCGTCGTTAAGGGCCGCAACGTAGAGGTGCCCGATCACTACCGGGTGCTCGTCACCGAGAAGCTGGCCCGGCTGGAGCGGTACGACCGCAAGGTCATCCGTTTTGACGTGGAGCTTTTCCACGAGCCGAACCGCAGGCAGTCGAAGAACTGCCAGCGGGTGGAGATCACGGGGAAGGGACGTGGCCCGGTGGTCCGCTCGGAAGCGTGCGCGGGCGATTTCTACGCCGCCCTGGACTCCGCGATCACGAAGCTCGAAAACCGGCTGCGCCGCGTCCACGACCGCAGGCGGGTGCACCACGGGCGCCGCGGTCCGAGGTCGGTGGCGGAGGCGACCAGCGGGTTGCCGCCGGTCGTGGCCGAGCACGACGGGCAGGCGCAGGGCATGTGGTTGGGCCACACCGCGGTGCTCGAAGCGGACGCCGAGCCGACCCGCGAGGGTGTGGCGGAAGTCCCCGCCCAGGGCCGTTGGGACACCGACGACGAGGAGTACCGGCCCGGCCAGATCGTGCGCGAGAAGGAGCACACGGCCAAGCCGATGACCGTGGACCAGGCCCTCTACGAGATGGAGCTGGTCGGCCACGACTTCTATTTGTTCTCCGACGCGGACTGCGGACGTCCCAGCGTCGTCTACCGCCGAAAGGGCTTCGACTACGGCGTGATCAGGCTGGCGTGACCAGGCAGGCGTGACCCACCCACCCTGACCAACCAGCCCCACCAACCTCCGCGGCCCCGGCACCCCTCGCCGGGGCCGCCCCTCTCCGCCCGTCCGGCACCCCGCCGGACCGTCCCCTCATCGCCACGGGCACCGGGCCCACCCGCTTCCCCACCTCGCGACCGGGATCGCCGACCAGGGCGGCACGCGACACCCCGGACCCGGTGCCCACCCCGCGCTGCCCCAGCCCGCCGCCGGCCACCCACCCGCTGCCGGCCGCCTACCCGCCGCTGGCCGCCTACCCGCCGCTGGCCGCCTACCCGCCGCTGGCCGCCTACCCGCCGCTGGCCGCCTACCCGCCGCTGGCCACCCGTCCGCCGCTGGCCACCCGTCCGCCGCTGGCCACCCGTCCGCCGCTGGCCACCCGTCCGCCGCTGGCC
Source organism: Saccharothrix obliqua (assembly GCF_019375475.1). GTDB lineage: Bacteria > Actinomycetota > Actinomycetes > Mycobacteriales > Pseudonocardiaceae > Actinosynnema > Actinosynnema obliqua. The sequence continues at coordinate 745,753 of NZ_JAHXGQ010000001.1, forward strand.
ACCCGTCCACCGCTGGCCGCCTACCCGCCGCCGGCCACCCGCCCGCTGCCAGGCACCCGCCCGCTGCCAGGCACCCGCCCGCCGCTGGGCACCCGCCCGCCGCTGGGCACCCGCCCGCTGCCCGGCACCTACCCGCCGCCGGGCACCCACCCGCCGCCGATCAGCCGGCCGCCCGTGCGCCCCGCCGGCGCGCGCCTCTCCGGTCCGCCGGCGGTGCCGACCCGCGCCGCCCTCCCCGCCGGCTGCCGCCCCGCCCCCGCGGGCGCGACGCGCCGATAGCGTGCCGAAATCACCTGAACTCCCACCGGGGGAGCGAACCCCGAAGTCACCGCCCGAAGTCATCGCCCCCACGGCCCCGGACGGGGCGCGGCAGGGGGTCGGGCGTTCGGCGGAACGGGGGGTGGGCGGGCGGGTGGAGCGCGGTGTTCCGCACCCCTTCCTACCTGTGTCTGTGCACACACCTTCACGACTTGCCTACGATGGCGGGTGGTGTGGGCTCGTCATGGCCGTGGCGAGCCGGTGGAAGGCGCTCGCCCGCGGGCGCGTCGCGATGAGGTAATGAGGTCGACCCGAGATGGTGCTGTCCCGACTGCTCCGCGCCGGCGAAGGCAAGATGCTCAAGCGCCTGCGCAACATCGCAGCGCACATCAACAGCCTCGAAGACGATGTCGTCGACCTCTCCGACGCGGAGCTGCGCCAGAAAACCACGGAGTTCAAGAAGCGCTACGCCGAGGGCGAGAGCCTCGACGAGCTGCTGCCCGAGGCGTTCACGGTGGTCCGCGAGGGCGCCAAGCGCACCCTCGGCCAGCGCCACTTCGACGTCCAGCTCATGGGCGGCGCGGCGCTGCACCTCGGGCAGATCGCCGAGATGCGCACCGGTGAGGGCAAGACGCTGACCTCCGTGCTGCCCGCCTACCTGAACGCGATCGCCGGCGAGGGCGTCCACGTCGTCACCACCAACGACTACCTCGCCAAGCGCGACGCGGAGTGGATGGGCCGCATCCACCGCTTCCTCGGCCTCACGGTCGGCGTGATCCTCGCCGAGATGACGCCCGAGGAGCGCCGCAACGCGTACTACGCCGACATCACCTACGGCACGAACAACGAGTTCGGCTTCGACTACCTCCGCGACAACATGGCGTGGAGCCTGGACGAGACCGTCCAGCGCGGCCACTTCTTCGCGATCGTCGACGAGGTCGACTCGATCCTCATCGACGAGGCCCGCACCCCGCTGATCATCTCCGGCCCGGCGGACCAGTCGTCCCGCTGGTACGTCGAGTTCGCGCGCCTGTCCACGCGGATGAAGCGCGACGTGCACTACGAGGTGGACGAGCGCAAGCGCACCATCGGCGTCTCCGAGCAGGGCGTCCAGTTCGTGGAGGACCAGCTCGGCATCGACAACCTGTACGACTCCACGAACACGCCGCTGGTCGGGTACCTCCAGAACTCGATCAAGGCCAAGGAGCTGTTCACGAAGGACAAGGACTACATCGTCCGCAACGGCGAGGTCCTGATCGTGGACGAGTTCACCGGCCGCGTGCTCGCCGGCCGCCGCTACAACGAGGGGATGCACCAGGCGATCGAGGCGAAGGAGGGCGTGGAGATCAAGGCCGAGAACCAGACGCTGGCCACGATCACCCTCCAGAACTACTTCCGCCTCTACAAGAAGCTCGGCGGCATGACCGGTACCGCCGAGACCGAGGCCGCCGAGTTCCACCAGACCTACAAGCTGGGCGTGGTGCCCATCCCCACCAACCGGCCGATGCAGCGGCGCGACGAGGCGGACCTGGTCTACAAGACCGAGGAGGCCAAGTTCCTCGCCGTCGCGGAGGACATCGTCGAGCGCCACGAGAAGGGCCAGCCGGTCCTGGTCGGCACGACCAGCGTCGAGCGCTCCGAGTACCTGTCCAAACTGCTGGTGCAGAAGAACGTGCCGCACGAGGTGCTGAACGCGAAGCACCACGACCGCGAGGCGCTGATCATCGCGAAGGCGGGCCGCAAGGGCGCCGTCACGGTCGCGACCAACATGGCGGGCCGCGGCACCGACATCGTGCTGGGCGGCAACCCGGACATCATCGCCGACCAGGAGCTGCGTGAACGCGGCCTGGACCCGGTGGCGACGCCCGACGAGTACGAGGCCGCCTGGGCGAAGCTCATCGAAGAGGTCACCACCGAGGTCAAGGCCGAGGCGGAGGACGTCCGCAAGGCGGGCGGCCTCTACGTGCTGGGCACCGAGCGCCACGAGTCGCGGCGCATCGACAACCAGCTGCGCGGTCGCTCGGGCCGCCAGGGCGACCCCGGCGAGTCGCGGTTCTACCTGTCGTTGAAGGACGAGCTGATGCGCCGCTTCAACGCCACCATGGTCGAGAACGTGATGACCCGGCTGCGGGTGCCGGACGACGTGCCGATCGAGCACAAGATGGTCACCCGCGCCATCCGGTCCGCGCAGACCCAGGTCGAGCAGCAGAACTTCGAGATCCGCAAGAACGTCCTCAAGTACGACGAGGTCATGAACGAGCAGCGCAAGGTGATCTACGCCGAGCGCCACCGCGTGCTGGCCGGCGAGGACCTGCGCGACCAGGTCGAGCACATGATCACCAGCGTGGTCGGCGACTACGTGGACGGCGCGACCGCCGACGGCTACGCCGAGGACTGGGACCTGGACCAGCTGTGGACGGCGCTCAAGACGCTGTACCCGATCACCCTGGACCACAAGGAACTGCTCGAGGCCGACGACGAGGACCTCACCAAGGAGTCCCTGAAGGCGAAGCTCCAGGCGGACGCGCTGGCCGCGTACGAGGCCCGCGAGGCCGAGATCGACGGCCGGGTGGGTCCGGGCGCGATGCGCGAGCTGGAGCGCCGCGTGCTGCTGTCCGTGCTGGACCGCAAGTGGCGCGAGCACCTGTACGAGATGGACTACCTGAAGGAAGGCATCGGCCTGCGCGCCATGGCGCAGCGCGACCCGCTGATCGAGTACCAGCGGGAGGGCTTCGACATGTTCAACGGGATGCTCGACGCCCTGCGCGAGGAGTGCGTCGGCTTCCTGTTCAACCTCCAGGTGGAGGCCGCCGAGCCGGAGCCCGCGCCGGAACCCCCGGTGCAGGTGTCCATCGCGGCGGGCGCGGGTCCGCTGACCGGCAGCCGGGCGCGGGCGCGTGCCGCCGCCGCGGCGGCCAACCAGGACGCCAAGCCCCAGGACGCCCGGCCGCAGGACGCGGCGCCCGCCGGGCCGGCGCTGGCGCAGCTCTCCAGCGGCAACGCCATCCCGCCCGCGCTGCGCGGCAAGGGCCTCGACCAGCGGGGCGGCCAGCAGGGCCTGACCTACAGCGGCCCGTCGGAGAGCGGTGACGCGGAGACGTCCGACGACGGCAAGCCGCAGCGCGCGGGCCAGCCGGGCGGGACCCGCAAGGAGCGCCGCGCCGCGGCCCGCGCCCAGGAGAAGGCCAACCGCAAGGGCGGCAAGCAGCAGTAGCCGACCGTTCACGCGCCCGACCGCCGCCGGATCCCGTTCGGGGTCCGGCGGTGTCGTCTCCGGGACCCGCCGGTCACCGCGCCCGGCCCGGTCGGGTTGTTCTCCGGCGCGGTGGGGTCGTGTTTTCCGGCGGTGGTTTGTCTGGTGAATTCCCGGTGCGGCGGAGGTGCGCGTGCGCGGATTGGTGTTGGACTTCGGCGGCGTGCTGACCGATCTCGGGGACGATTTCGCCGCACCCGAACCGCCGTTGCTGACGGCCGTCCGGGAAGTGCGTCGGCACGGTGTGCGCACGGCGATCCTGTCCAACGCGGACGGCCTGTGGTCGCCGCCGCGGGAGTGGGACGGCCTGTTCGACGCCGTCGTCACGTCCGGTGAGGCCGGTGTCGCCAAGCCGGACGCGCGGGTGTACCTGCTGGTCGCCGCGCGGCTCGACGTCGCACCCGCCGACTGCGCGTTCGTCGACGACCTCGCGGTCAACGTCCGCGGCGCGGCGGCCGTCGGGATGGTCGGCGTGCACCACCGGTCGGTGCCCGCCACCATCGCGGAACTCGAAGTGCTGTTCGACATCCCCCTGGCGAGCTAATGCGGTGACCTTCCGCTGTGGTTCACCACTCGTGCGGTGAATTGCCGGTGCACCTTCGCGGCGCGTACGTTCGAATGGTTCGGAAATCCCCAAAAGGAACCGGGCAGGGCATTTCGGAGGTTCCGCGTCTTCGGGCCGGCGGAGCGGTTCGGGTGACGGTGTGCGGGTGGATCCGGTCGGGGTCGCGGCAGGGTCGCGGCACCGGGTCCCCACCGCCGGTGGCGGGACCCCGGGTAGGGCCGGCGCGGGGCGCGGCACGGCGGCGACCACCTTCGTCGCGCGGGCACGCCGCGAGAGCCGGTCCGCGGTGAAGCGGCGCGGGTGTCGGAGCGGCCCTCCGGCGCTCGCGCCGCACGCCGAGGCGGGGCGGGCCGGGGGTGGTGAGCGCGAGGGGCACCCCGGGCCGCTGGGGGTCCGGGAGCGGGTGGCGCGCTCGGCCGGCGGTGCCGGGCGGGCCGGCCCGCCGGGCTCAGCCCAGCGAGCGGCGGACCACCTCGAAGCACAGGACCGCCGCGGCGCTCGCCACGTTCAGCGACTCGACACCCGCCGCCATCGGGATGGACAGCCACCCGGTCACGTGTGGCCGCACGTCGTCCGAGATGCCCTCGGTCTCCCCGCCCAGCACGTAGACCGCGCGGTCCGGCAGGTCGGCCGAGTAGACGGTCTCCCGCGCGCCCGCGTCCAACGCGTACACCGGGTACCCGGCGGCACGCAGGTCGGCCGCCGCCTCGCCCGCCGTGGCGCACTTCAGGACCGGCGCGCGGAACGCCACGCCGGCGGACGCCTTCACCACCAGCGGGTCGATCGACGCCACGCCCCGGCGCGGCAGCACGATCCCGTCCATCCCGGCGGCGGTCGCGGTGCGGAGGATCATGCCCACGTTCGCGGGCGTGGTGATGCCGTCCAGCAGCAGCACGCGGCGCGGCCGGGCGGCCAGGCCGTGCGCCAGGGGCAGCATCCGCGGCGCGACCACGTCGGCCAGCACGCCCTGGTCGTGCCGCCCGTTGCCGGCCAGCACCTTCACCCGCTGCGCGGACGCCCGCCGCACCTCGACGCCGCGCCGGTGCGCCGCCTCGATGATCTCCCGCGCCGCCGGGCCGCGCGCACCCTCGGCGAGCAGCACCTTGTCCACTTCCAACCGGGGGTCGTCGAGCGCTTCGAGCACGGGCTTGCGGCCGTACACGGTGACGAACCGGTCCTTGGGCGAGATGTCCACCCGGTGATTCTCCCCCGAGCAGAGGAACGGTCGTCTTTAGCACCCGTTTGGGGCTTGTTTCCCGGCGATCAAGCATGATGATCGTCACATGACACCGCGCGACGAGGCGCACCGTCTGCTGGCCCGCGGCCGGGAGTCGGACGTCTACCTGCGTCCGGACGGGCTGCTGCTCAAGCGCAGCCGCGCCGGGCGGGACCTGGAGCCCGAAGCGGCCCTCATGCGGTACCTGCACGCGCGCGGCCTGCCGGTGCCCCGGGTGCACGACGCGGCAGGCCGCGACCTGGTCATGGAGTACGTCCCCGGCCCGCGCATGTCGCAGGAGCTGGACGCGAAACCGTGGCGCGCGGGCGCGCTCGGCCGCGAGCTGGCCCGCCTGCACCGCAGCCTGGACGACGTGCGCGCGCCGGGGTTCCTGCCCGGTGACGGCCGCCTGCTGCACCTGGACCTGCACCCCGGCAACGTCGTGCTCGGCCCCGCCGGCCCGGTGGTGGTGGACTGGGCGTCGGCCCAGCGCGGCGACCGCCGGGTGGACGTGGCGCTGAGCTGGCTCGCCATCGCCGTCGCACCGCTGAGACCGGTCAAGCGCCTGGTCCGCTCACGCCTGGTGCGCGGTTTCCTGGCCGGCGCGGACCGCGGTGTCCGCCGCGCCATGCCCGCCGCCGCCGAGATCCGGCTCGCCCGGCACGCCCGTGACCCGGTCGAGGTCGACGCCGTGCGCAGGCTGGTGGCGAGCTGTAGCGACTAGCCTGGCGACATGCCCGACCGCCTGTCCGCGCTCGACGCCTCGTTCCTGTACCTGGAGGACTCCACGACGCCGATGCACGTCGGGGGCGTCGCGGTGTTCCGCCGGCCGAAGGCGGGCTTCGACTACGACCGGCTGGTCGACCTGATCGAGGAGCGGCTGTCGCTGGTGCCCCGCTACCGGCAGAAGGTGGTGCCCGTGCCGGGCAGGCTCGCCCGCCCCGTCTGGGTGGACGACCAGGACTTCGACGTCACCTACCACGTGCGGCGCTCCGCCCTGCCCAAACCCGGCCACGACGGTCAGCTGCACGAACTCGTGGCGCGCCTGATGTCCCGGCCGCTGGACCACAGCCGCCCGCTGTGGGAGGTGTACCTGGTGGAGGGCCTGGCCCGGAACCGGACCGCGGTGATCACCAAGACCCACCAGGCGGTCGTCGACGGCATCGGCGCGCCCGAGATCGGCCAGGTCGTGCTGGACCCGACGCCCGCGCCCGGCCCGCCCTCGGCGGCGCTGTGGATGCCGCGGCCCGCGCCGACCGGCCTGCAACTGGTCGCCGACGCGGTCGCCGAGGCCGTGCAGCGACCCGGCGAGCTGGTGGAGAACGTCCGCAGCGCCACCATGGACACCGTCGCCACGGTCCGCAAGGTCACCGGCGCGCTCGGCGGACTCGCGTCGGCCCTGCGCACCGCCGCCACCCCCGCGCCGGTCAGCCCGCTCAACGTCCGCATCTCGCCGCAGCGGCGGTTCGCGGTCACCCGCACGCGCCTGGACGAGTTCCGCGCCATCCGCCGCGCCCACGGCGGCACCGTCAACGACGGGGTGCTCGCGGTGCTCTCTGGCGCGCTGCGCACCTGGCTGCTGTCGCGCGGGGAGGTGGTGACCGCGCAGACGACCATGCGCGCCATGACCCCGATGTCCGTGCGCGACGGTGGTCCCGGGGGCGGCCAGGTGGCCGCGTACCTGGTGGACCTGCCGGTCGGCGAACCCAACCCGGTGGTGCGGCTGCACCACGTGAGCCACGCGATGCGCGCGCACCAGGAGTCCGGCCAGCAGGTCGCCGCGCAGACCCTCGTGCGGTTCTCCGGATTCGCGCCGCCCACCCTGCACGCGCTGGGCGCGCGGGCCGCCAGCTCGTTCTCGCGGCGGCTGTTCAACGTGGTGGTGACGAACGTGCCCGGTCCCCAGGTGCCGCTGTACGCGGCGGGGGCGAAGATGATCGAGATGTTCCCGGTCGTGCCGCTGGCGAAGAACCAGGCGCTCTCGATCGGCGTCACCTCGTACGACGGTGGTGTGTACTTCGGCCTGAACGCCGACCGGGACGCGATGTCCGATGTGGACGTGCTCGCGGCGATGGTCGAGGAGTCTGTGGAGGAACTGATGGGAACGGTGTCTCAATGAGGGTGTTTCTCCCGGCGACCGTCGCGATGCTGCGCGACCTCGTGGAGCGCGGCGAGTTCACGCCGGTCGGCGGCACGGGTTTCGCGTTGACGCCGGCGTTGCGCGAGTCCTACGCGACCGGCGACTCCGAGGAGCTGGAGTATTCGGCGATGCTGGACGCGGCCCGCGCGTCGTTGCGGCTGCTCGCGCACGACGACAAGCCCGTGCCGCGCCGCGCGGTGGTCGCGGCCGACGTGGAGGACGCGAGGCTGCGGCCGGACCTGGACTTCTCCGTGGTCAAGGTGACCGGGACCGTGCCGATGAAGCTCATCGCCGCGATCCACCTGGACACCTCCGACGCCGAGGACGCGGTCCGGGAGGCGGCGGAGGTCGTCGACGCGGCCGACCTCGGGGACCCGGACGCCGAGTTCGCGCTGGGCGAGGCCGAGGACCACGAGCTGGCGTGGTACGCGCCGCAGGAGCTGCCGTTCGTGCTGGAGCTGATGTAGCGGCGGGGTGGGGCTTCGCGCGGCGTCACATGCCCGGAGCCGGTTCCCACAGCTCGATGCGGTTGCCCTCCGGGTCCACGATCCACCCGAACCTGCCGAACTCCGAGTCCTCGGTCTGCGGCAGCACCTCGACGCCCCGCTCGCGCAGCCCCGCCAGCAGCGCGGGCAGGTCGTCGACGCGCAGGTTCAGCATCGCCCGCTGCCCCGGCTCGCCGAAGTAGTCGGTGTCGTGGGCGAACAACGCGAACGTCGTCGTCTCCGCCGCTTCCCAGTGGAACGTCACCGCGCCGCGGTCGTTCATCTGCACGCCGAGCTGCGCCCGGTACCACTCCGCCAGCCGCACCGGGTTGCGGGCGCGGAGGAAGACGCCGCCGATGCCGGTCACTTTCGCCACGGCTGCGCACCGTACTACCGCGTGCCACCATGGCGGCATGGACGCGGTCACCGAAGTGCCCGGCCCGGTCAACGAGCCCGTTCGGACCTACGCGCCCGGCAGCCCGGAGCGCGACTCCCTCCGCCGTCGCATCGCGGAACTCGAAGGCGTGCGGCACGAGCTGACCACCACCGTCGACGGCAGGCAGCGGATGGCGGGCGGCGACCGCGTCGAGGTGGTCCAGCCGCACGACCACCGGCACGTCCTCGGCGTCACCGCGCAGGCCACCCGCGAGGACGTCGCCGACGCCGTGCGCGCCGCCCGCCGCGCCGCGCCGGGTTGGGCGGAGCTGCCGTTCGACGTGCGTGCCGCGATCCTGCTCAAGGCGGCCGACCTGCTCGCCGGGCCGTGGCGGGACACGCTGAACGCCGCGACCGTCCTCGGCCAGTCGAAGTCCGTGCAGCAGGCCGAGATCGACTCGGCGTGCGAGCTGATCGACTTCCTGCGGTTCAACGCGCACTTCGCGCGGCGGCTGCTCGCGGAGCAACCGGAGTCCGGCCCCGGCGCGTGGAACCGGTTCGACCACCGCCCGCTGGACGGGTTCGTCGTCGCCATCACGCCGTTCAACTTCACGGCCATCGCCGGCAACCTGCCGCTCGCGCCCGTGCTGATGGGGAACGCGGTGGTGTGGAAGCCGTCGCCGACGCAGCAACTCGCGGCACACCACACGATGCGGTTGCTGGAAGCGGCCGGGTTGCCGCCGGGCGTGGTCAACATGGTCACCGGCGACGGCGCGGCCGTGTCCGAGGTGGCGTTGGCCGACCCGGACTTCGCCGGACTCCACTTCACCGGGTCCACCAGGACGTTCAAAGCGTTGTGGCGCACCATGGCGGGGAACCTGGACCGGTACCGGTCGTACCCGCGGATCGTGGGCGAGACCGGCGGCAAGGACTTCGTCGTCGCGCACGCGTCGGCCGACCCGGCGGCACTGGTCACCGGTCTGGTGCGGGGCGCGTTCGAGTACCAGGGCCAGAAGTGCTCGGCGGCGTCCCGCGCGTACGTGGCGCGGTCGGTGTGGGCGAAGATCCGCGACGAGCTGGCGGACGCGACCCGTTCCCTGTCGTACGGCGACGTGACGGACTTCCGCCACTTCGGCGGTGCGGTGATCGACGCGCGGGCGTACGCCCGGCACGAGGCGGTGCTGACCGGTGCCCGCGAGTGGGCCGGGGTCGAGGTGCTGGCGGGGGGCTCCTGTTCGGACGAGGTCGGGTACTTCGTGGAGCCCACGGTGCTCGTCGGCGACGACCCGCGGCACGAGATGTTCACCACCGAATACTTCGGACCGATCCTCTCGGTGCACGTGTACGAGGACGGGGACTACGCGTCGGTGCTGGAGCTTGTGGACGATTCGACGCCGTACGCGTTGACCGGCGCGGTGTTCGCCACCGAGCGGGCGGCCGTGGAGCAGGCGGCGCGGGCGTTGCGGTCGGCGGCCGGGAATTTCTACGTCAACGACAAGCCGACCGGTGCGGTGGTGGGGCAGCAGCCGTTCGGGGGTGGGCGTTCGTCCGGGACCAACGACAAGGCGGGGTCGATCTTCAACCTGCAACGGTGGGTCAGCTCGCGGACGATCAAGGAGACCTTCGTGCCGCCGACGGGGGTCGGGTATCCGCACATGGGGTGAGGCTCCTGGCGGTGCCCGGTTCTTGGCTGGTGCCCGGTGTGGCTGGTGCCTGCTTTGTGGTGGTACCCCGCTTTGTGCTGTGCCTGCTGTGTGGTGTACCCCGCTTTGTGGCTGGACTCCTCAGTCGTACTCCTCGAGTTTCCCCCGGGACTCCAACAACCGCCGCAACGACGCCAACCGCCCCGGAGAAGCCTCCCCGGACGTGACCAACTCGTCCAACATGCAGTCGGGGTCCTCCGGAGCGCCCAGGTGGCCGCACCCCGGCGGGCACTCCTCCGCCATCGCCTTCATGTCGGGGAACGCCGCCACGATGTCGTCCGGCGTGATGTGCGCCAGCCCGAACGACCGGATGCCGGGCGTGTCCACCGCCCACCCGCCCTCGGGCAGCGGCAGCGCGACGGCCTGCGTGGACGTGTGCCTGCCCTTCCCGACGCCGCTCACCACGCCGACCGCCCGGTTCGCGTCCGGCACGAGCCGGTTCACCAGCGTGGACTTGCCCACCCCCGAGTGCCCGATCAACGCGGACAGCCGGTGCACCAGCCGCTCGCGCAGCTCCGCCGGGTCCACGTCGGACCGCGTGACGACCACGGGCAGGTCGAGTTCGGCGTACGCCGACACCAGCTCGTCGGCGGGCGCGAGGTCCGACTTGGTAAGGCACAGCAGGGGCTCCAGGCCACCGGCGTACGCGGCGACCAGGCACCGGTCGATGAAACCCCGCCGCGGCTGCGGGTCGGCCAGCGCCGACACGATCACCAGCTGCTCGGCGTTGGCCACCACGACCCGCTCGAACGGGTCGGTGTCGTCGGCGGTGCGGCGGAGCACCGACCGCCGCTCGTTCACCCGCACGATCCGCGCCAGCGCGTCCGGGTTGCCCGACGTGTCGCCGACCAACCCGATCTGGTCGCCGACCACGACCGGTGTGCGCCCCAGCTCACGCGCACGCATCGCGGTCACCAACCGGCCGGGGTCGTCCTCGACCGCGCACGTCCACCGCCCCCGGTCCACCGCGACGACCATCGCGGGCACGGCGTCGGCGTGCTCCGGCCGCCGCTTGCTGCGCGGGCGCGTGCCCTTGCCGGGCCGCACCCGCACGTCGGACTCGTCCATCCGCCGCCAGTCGCGGGCCACGGTCAACGCGCTCCGAGCATCGCGGACCACATCCCCGGGAAGTCGGGGATCGTCTTGGTGGTGGACCCGATGTCGTCCACCGCCACGTCGGGCACCGCCAACCCGATGATCGCGCCGGCGGTGGCCATGCGGTGATCGGCGTAGGCGCGCCACGTCCCGCCGTGCAGCGGGCGCGGGGTGATGACGAGGCCGTCGTCGGTCTCGGCGGCGTCACCGCCGAGGCGGTTGATCTCGGCGGCCAGCGCGGCGATGCGGTCCGTCTCGTGGCCCCGGATGTGCGCCACCCCCCGGATGCGGGTGGGGCTGTCGGCGAGCGCGGCGAGCGCGGCGATGGTGGGCGTCAGCTCGCTCTCGTCACGCAGGTCGACGTCCAGGCCGTGCAACGCGGCCGGGCCGGTGACGGTGAGGCCGGCGGACGTGTGCGTCACGGTGCAACCCATGCGCTCGAAGATGCCCCGGACCGCCACGCCGGGCTGCGTGGTGGTCGAGGGCCAGCCGGGGATGGTGACCTCGCCCGCGGTGACCGCCGCGGCGGCGAGGAACGGCGTGGCGTTCGACAGGTCCGGCTCCACGTGCCACTCGCGGGCGGCGATCGGGCCCGGGGAGACCTGCCACGTGTCGGGAGAGGAGTCGTCCACCTCGACCCCGGCCTCGCGGAGCATGGCCACGGTCATCTCGATGTGCGGCAGCGACGGCACGGGCTTCCCGTCGTGCACGACGGTCACCCCGCCCTCGTACCGCGCGCCGGACAGCAGCAGGCCCGAGACGAACTGGGACGACGCCGAGGCGTCGATGACCACCTTGCCGCCGGGCAGCCCGCCCTTGCCGTGCAGCGTGAACGGCAGCGCGTCGCCGTCGACGGACGCGCCCAGCGCGCGCAGCGCGTTCAGGATCGTGCCCATCGGCCGGACCCGCGCGTGCTCGTCGCCATCGAACACGACGTCACCCACGGCGAGCGCGGCGGCGGGCGGCAGGAACCGCATCACGGTGCCCGCGAGCCCGCAGTCCACCGCCGCCGGACCACGCAGCGGGTTCGGCGTCACCAGCCACGACCCGTCCGGGCCGTCCGCCACGTCCACGCCGAGCGACCGCAGCGCCGCGACCATGAGCGTGGTGTCGCGGCTGCGCAGCGGTGCGTGCAGCGCGGACGGCCCGTCCGCCAGCGCGGCGAGGACCAGGGCGCGGTTCGTGATCGACTTGGAGCCGGGCACGGGTACGGTCGCGTGCACGGGGCCGTCGGCGACGGGAGCGGGCCACTGCGGAGTCATGGCCCGATGATCCCGCATGGGCGAGTTCGCGGCTCGCACCGGTGGTACCCACGTGCGACGATGGCGAATCGGAGGTGATCGGTTTTGTGCGGCAGGTACGCCTCCACCAAGAACCCGGCGCTGCTGGCGGCCGAGTTCGACGCGGTGGACGCCACCGGGGACGACGCGCCGGGCCCGGACTACAACGTGGCGCCCACCAAGTCGGTGGTCGCGGTCGTCGAGCGCCACCCGAGGGACGAAGAGGGCAACGCCGACCCGGACGTCGTGGAGCGCAGCCTGCGCGTGATGCGCTGGGGGCTGGTGCCGCACTGGGCCAAGGACCTGTCCGGCGCGGCCAAGATGATCAACGCCCGGTCGGAGTCGGTGCTCGACAAGCCCGCCTACCGCGATTCCGCCGCCAAGCGCCGGTGCATCATCCCGGCCGACGGCTGGTACGAGTGGCAGCCCGGCGAAGGCCGCAAGCAGCCGTACTTCATCAACCCCGGGGACGGGTCCAGCCTCGCCATGGCGGGTATCTGGTCGGTGTGGTGGCAGCAGAACGGCGACGAGCGGACCCCGGTCATCACGTGCGCGGTGCTGACCGCGGACGCGATCGGCGAGATGACCCAGGTCCACCACCGGATGCCGCTGGTGCTGCCGGAGGACCGGTGGGCGGCGTGGCTCGACCCGGACCTGACCGATCCCAAGGACCTCCTCGCGCCGGACCTGGACCTGGTGAACTCGTTCGAGCTGCGCCCGGTGTCGATGAAGGTCAACAGCATCCGGAACAACGACCCGACGCTGCTGGACCGGGTGCCGCTGGCCGAGGAGGAGAAGCCCGAACCGACGTTGTTCGAGTTGTCCTGAGGGATGTGGTGCTGGTGCTTGGGTCGGGTGGTCCGGGATGACCGTCACGGAGGTCGAGACACCGCACGGTCCCGCGCGGGCTGAACTGCACTGCGCGTCGGAGGGACGCGCGGGGCTGCTGCTGGGCCACGGGGCGGGCGGCGGGATCGCCGCGCCCGACCTGGTCGCCGCAACCCGCGCGGCCGTCGACGCGGGCGTGCACGTGGCGCTCGTGGAGCAGCCCTACCGCGTGGCCGGCCGTCGTGCGCCCGCACCCGCCAAGCAGTTGGACGCGGCGTGGCTGTCCGTCGCCGAAGACCTCGGCGCGCGGTGGTTCGAAGGGCTCCCGCTGGTGTTCGGCGGCCGGTCGTCCGGGGCGCGGGTCGCGTGCCGGACGGCGGGGGAGGGGCTGGCGGTGGCGGTGCTGTGCCTGGCGTTCCCCGTCCACCCGCCGGGCAAGCCGGACCGCAGCCGCGTGCCCGAGCTGGACGCCGTGGACGTGCCGGTGCTCGTCGTGCAGGGCGAGAAGGACCCGTTCGGCCGGCCCGCCGCCGCGCACCGCCGGGAGGTGGAGGTGCTGCCCGGCGACCACAACCTGAAAGCGGATCTCGAAGGTGTGCGGCGGGCGGTGGGGGAGTGGCTGGAGCGGATCCTCCGGCCGATGGACGCGGAGTGATCAGGTGAGTCTGGCCACCACCGCGTTGGTCAGCCGGACGAGGTCGGCGGGGTTCAACTCGACCTCCAGCCCGCGCCGCCCCGCGGAGCAGTAGATCGTCCCGTGGTCCTCGGCGGACGCGTCGAGGGCGAGGGGGAGCCGCTTCTTCTGGCCCAACGGCGAGATGCCGCCCGCCACGTACCCGGTGGCCCGCTCGGCCGCCGTGACGTCCGCCATCCGCGCCTTCTTGCCACCGAGCGCCGCGGCGAGGGCCTTGAGGTCGAGCTGCCCCGTGACGGGAACCACGCCGACGGCCAACCGGCCGTCCACCTCGGCCACCAACGTCTTGAACACCCGATCGGGTGAGATACCGAGCGCCTCCGCGGCCTCCAGCCCGTACGACTCGTGTCGCGGGTCGTGGTCGTAGGAGTGCAGCTTGTGCGCCACCTTTTGCTTGTCCAGCAACGCCGTGGCAGGCGTTCCACGTCCGGCCATGATCGCGGACTCTAGTCGGGGGAATGTCGCGCGTGGAGTTTGCGTTGACGGTGGACGTGGCAACCGAGGTGATGGAACAGCAGGTCAGCAGGCCCGGAGTGACCCGTCCGCCCCGTGGTTCGGCTCACTGCCGGCCGGGTGACCGGCGCGTATCCTCGAACGCGTCCCCAACAGCTTCGTCCACCGCCACGCGGTGGGAAGGGAGCGCGGTGCCAGCCACGCGAACGCAGGACTTGCCGACGGACGAGACGACGGCCGAACGAGCGACGCGCTTCGAGCGCGACGCCATGCCGATGCTCGACCAGCTCTACTCGGCCGCCCTGCGGATGACCCGCAACCCCGCAGACGCCGAGGACCTGGTCCAGGAGACCTACCTCAAGGCGTACGCGGCTTTCGCGTCCTTCTCGCAGGGCACGAACCTCAAAGCCTGGCTGTACCGCATCCTGACGAACACGTACATCAACGGGTACCGCAAGAAGCAGCGCCAGCCGTTGCAGCAGCCGACCGACGAGATCACCGACTGGCAGTTGGCCCAGGCCGAGAGCCACACGTCGACCGGCCTGCGCTCCGCCGAGATGGACGCGATGGACCGGCTGCCCGACTCGGACGTCAAGGAAGCCCTCCAGCGGCTGCCCGAGGAGTTCCGGATCGCGGTGTACCTGGCGGACGTCGAAGGCTTCGCCTACAAGGAGATCGCAGACATCATGGGTACCCCGATCGGCACCGTGATGTCCCGGTTGCACCGGGGCCGTCGGCAGTTGCGCGAGCAGTTGGCCGACGTGGCGCGTGAGCGCGGGTTCCTCCGCGGTTCGGAGGTGGCGGGTCGATGAGCTGCGGTGAACCGCACGAGACGGATTGCTCCGAGGTGCTGGCCGAGGTGTGGCTGTACCTCGACCACGAATGTGACGACCGGCGCAAAGAACTGCTCCAGACGCACCTGGACGAGTGCCACCCGTGCTTGGAGCAGTACGGGCTCGAAGAGCACCTGAAGGCGTTGCTCGCGAAGAAGTGCGGTGGTGAGCACGCGCCGGAGGAGTTGAAGCGGCGGCTCCGGGCTCGGATCTACCAGCAGACCACCGTGGAGATCACCGAGGTCGAAGTCACCTCGGAGTGACGCTGGGGTCCGGCCGCCTTGCCGGGCTTCTTCGCCCGGGTGAACTGCTGAACGCTTGCCCGGGGTGAACTGCTGAACGTTTGCCCAGGTGAACTGCTGAACGCTCGCCGCTGGGCAGACCGCCAAGGAGAACTGTCAAAGCGCCGTCGTGTTCTCCCCGTATGACCTGGTCAAGACAACCACCCTCGTTCCCCGGGCGCAAACGAAAAGCGTGTTTGCACCCAGGGAACGAGCGCGGTTCGCTGGCGCGCAGGCCATACGGGGAGAACACGACGGGAGGCGTGGAGTGCGCCGAAGGCGTGGAGTGCGCCGAAGGCGCGAAGTGGGCCGAAGGCGCGAAGGTCCTCAAGGTCTTGAAGGTTCCCCCGCCCCGAAACTTTCAGGGAGCCTGCCTGATAGTTAGCGTCCTGCCGGGCCGCCGTGTTCGTCGCGTCGGGCCGCTGTCTGCGCCGCGTTGGGCCGCTGTCTTCCCCGCGCGGGCAGAGGTGGCCCTGGAAGCTCCCGCCCTGAAACTTTCAGGGAGCCTGCCTGATAGTTAGCGCTCTGCCGACCGCCGTGTTCCTCGCGCCGACGGGGCGGTCCGGGCGCGTTCCTGCTGTGCGGACAGCTCCTGGGCGTCGTAAGTAGTGCCCCTTCGAGCGCGATTGCGGGTCCCAACTCGCGCGAAGGCCGTCCTGAGCGGGTGCTCTGGACGGCCTTCGCGGGTGTGCCTGGCGCTTGTCAGGCGTTGGGGCGCTTCCCGTGGTTGGCGCCGCCCTTCTTGCGGTCGCGGCGCTTGCGGGCACGCTTCGACATGGGGTTCTCCTAGTGCTCAGATTGCTTCCCCCCAGTGTGGCACGCCGCTCGTCGCAGTTGGCGAGGGGTACGGGCGTGGTTGGATGGAGGGCCGTTGGATGCGAGTCGGGAGGGTGTTCAGGGTGGGTATTGGTGGTGGCGTAGCTGTCCACGCTCACTGATCTGCTCGCCGAGCACAGCAAGCTGTCCGGCGTCGAGGTCGACCACCTCCAGCAGGTGGTCGCCGAGTGGCAGTTGCTGTCCGACCTGAGCTTCGCCGACTTCCTGATGTGGGTGCCGCTGGACGACTCCTCGTTCATGTGCGTCGCCCAGGCCCGGCCCACGACGGCGCCCACCGCGCACCCCGAGGACGTGGTGGGCAGCACGGTCGACGTGGACGAGCACCCGCAGTTGCGGCGGGCCGTGGTGGAGGCCCGGATCTGCCGCGAGGAGGACCCGCGCTGGCACCTGGGCGTCCCCGTGCGGCGCGAGGCGATTCCCGTTCGGCTGGGCGACTCGGTCATCGCCGTGCTGAGCCGGAACACTAACCTGGCCGTCCCGCGGGTGCCCAGCCCGCTGGAGATCTCCTACCTGGGCAGTGCCGCCGACCTGTGCCAGATGATCGCGGACGGCACGTTCCCCACCAGCGAGCCCTCACCCGACGTGCACACCAGCCCGCGGGTCGGGGACGGGTTGATCCGGCTGGACGCCTCCGGCGCGGTGGTGTTCGCCAGCCCCAACGCGTTGAGCGCCTACCACCGGATGGGCCACGCGTCCGACCTCGTCGGCGTGCACCTGGCACCGCTGACGCGGTCGCTCATCGGGGACCCGTTCGACGCGACCGAGGTCGCCCAGCGCATCAGGTCCGCGTTGGACGGCCGGGCCGGCATGAGGATCGAGGCGGAGTCGCGGCGGGGAGCCGCGGTGCTCTTCCGGGCGCTCCCGCTGCGACCGCGGGGCAGTGCGGCCGGCGCGCTGGTGCTGTGCCGGGACGTCACCGAGGTGCGCCGCCGCGACCGGGCGCTGATGTCCAAGGACGCCACGATCCGGGAGATCCACCACCGGGTCAAGAACAACCTCCAGACCGTCGCGGCGCTGTTGCGGTTGCAGAGCAGGCGCACCTCGTCCGAGGAGGCGCGCGAGGCGTTGGCCGAGTCGGTCCGGCGCGTCACGTCGATCGCCCTGGTGCACGAGACGCTGTCGATGTCGGTGGACGAACGCGTCGACCTGGACGGCGTGGTGGACAAGGTCATCCCGATGATGTCCGACGTGGCCGCCCCCGACTCGCAGGTCGTGGTGCGCCGGGAAGGGCGCTTCGGGGTCGTGCCGGCCGAACTGGCGACGCCGCTGGTGATGGTGCTGACCGAACTGGTGCAGAACGCCTTCGAGCACGCCTACCCGGCGGGCGAGCAGGGTGAGGTCGTCGTGCGGGCCGAGCGCTCGGCCAAGTGGCTGGACGTGGTGATCTCCGACGACGGCCGGGGACTCCCGCCGGGCTTCTCGCTCGAACGCACGGAGAGGCTCGGCCTCCAGATCGTCCGCACCCTGGTCGAGTCGGAACTCAGGGGCAGTTTGAGCTTGCGGAGGAGGCCCCGAGGCGGTACTGAGGCGGTCCTGCGCGTGCCCCTCAGGGCACGGCGTTAAACTAACCCCCGTGCACACGTGACGACCTACCTCAGCGGAGTCACGTGGTCATGCGGGAGGGTGTGCAACAAGACGAAGGGCCCGACACCTGGCACGGTGTCGGGCCCTTCGTGTGCGTTATGCGCGGCGACGCTCAGGCGTTGCTGCGAGCCCTGGTGCGGGCGTTGCGACGCTTGAGGGCGCGGCGCTCGTCTTCGCTCATCCCGCCCCACACACCGGCGTCCTGCCCGCTCTCCAAAGCCCACGCGAGGCAGTCGGAGACGACAGGACAACGGCGGCAGACGGTCTTCGCCTCGGCGATCTGGAGAAGCGCGGGACCGCTGTTCCCTACGGGGAAGAACAGCTCGGGGTCCTCGTCGCGGCAGATCGCGCGGTGGCGCCAGTCCATTGGAACTACTCCTCAGCTAGGCGCGCGCGTAGGCGCGCCGGTCGTCAGCGGTCGGTTTTTGGGGTGCTTGTGAATGCTTTCACGAACGGCCAGGAAGTCAAGGGGTTAGCACTAACCCGGTGAGTGAACTCACCCGAAAGATCGACTGGGTTCACGTGCGCTTTCCCTCTGTGGCCGGTTGACCAGCCCATACGTCGCGTATGGGTAGCGACCCGGTCACACGACGGTCACACCGCGACCGTCAGTGCACGCGGCACCGACGTGAACTCCACTTCGGTGCACGTGCCGAGCAGGTCGCCGTCGACCTGGAGGTTGACCGGCTCCGGGCTCGTCACCCGGATGAACTCGACGTCGTCGCGCCGCAGCAGGTTCCCGCCCTTGGGGTTCCCGTCCGTCGCCAGAAGATGCGTGACGTAGCGGGTGATTGTGGGCAGTCCCAGGGCGCGCAGCGCGAACAGGCCCAGCCCGGCGTCGAACGACGTGCTCGGGTTGAGCCGGATCGCCTTGTCCTTCAAGTACGTCCACGGATCGGTGTTGGAGACGAACGCGAGCCGGACGTCCTCGAACGGCTCCTCGTCCGGGATGCGCACGGTCAGCTTCGACGGCCGCCGACGCTGGTTGACGTAACTCGCGAACGCCGTGCGCACGTAGAGGGACGGAGAAGCCTCACGGCCCTTGGCGCGCTGGGCCTCCACACCGGCGACGACGTCCGCGTCCCAGCCCACGCCCGCGTTGAAGGTGAACCACCGGTCGTGGTCCTCCGCGCCGCCCGCCGAGGCGACGTGTCCCAGGCCGACCCTGCGGTTGGTGCCGTGCTCGATCGACTGGAGCAGGCGGTAGGTGGCCTCGACCGGGTCGCGCGGGAGGCCGAGCGCGCCCGCGAAGACGTTCGCCGAACCGCCGGGCACGACGCCCAGCATGGGGACGGCGGGCGTCACGCCGCCACGCAGCAGGCCGTTGACGACCTCGTTCACCGTGCCGTCGCCGCCGTGCGCCACCACCAGGTCGTAACCCTCCGGCACGGCCTGGGCCGCGGCGTCCGCGGCGTGCCCGCGGTAGGCCGTCTCGACGATGTCCAGCTTCACGTCGCTCGCGAGCGCGTGCGCCAGCACGTCACGACCGCCGGGCGTCGTTGCCGTCGCCTGCGGGTTGACCACCAGAAGTGCGCGCACTACTGAAGCGTAGGACAGCGCGTGACCCGCGACAGGTCGCGCGTCACCCGATAGGAGGCTTCAGAGCGCACTGTAGTGGTCCATGTCTCCTTTCCCCGCGCGCAGCGCGGGTCCTCGGTCCCCGTCCCGTCGCAAGTGCACCCCGGTCCGACCGCCGGCTTGCCAAGGAACCCCTCGATCTTCGCTCGCGCGGCGGCGGAACGGGACTCGCCAACCGGGTGGCCTACGATGCGTGACGAGTACGCACCGTGAGGAAAGGCGCAGCGTGACACAGCCGAAGCAGGTCCCGCACGCGGTCCGCGCCGCCGGCGTCCTGACCGCCCTGGAGGGCGTCGCCGGTCTGGTGTTCGCGGTCGCCCTCGTCGTCCGGTCGTTCGGCGTCGACCACGCGAGCGGCGTGCTCGGCGAGGCGGTGTACTTCGCGGTGCTCGGCGGCGGCGTGCTGGCGGCCGGCATCGGCCTCGTGCTCGCGCGGCACTGGGCGCGCACGCCGTCGATCGTGGTGCAACTCCTGCTGCTGGGCGTGGCCTGGTACGCGTACGGCCCCTCGGGGCAGCAGCTCTACGGCGCGCTGGTCGGCCTGTACGTGGTGGTCGTGGTCGTGCTGCTGTTCACCAACCCGGCACGCCGCTGGGCGCTCGGCGTCGACGAGGACTGAGCACCGGAACCCGTTTGGATTTCCGGGGTCCCACCAGTCACAATCACACTGCGTGTTCACGTTTGGCGGATGGACACGAACGGAGTAGCCGGATACGGTTCGGCAGGCGCTCCGGGATCAGGCAGGGTGAGGTGCGCGGTGCAGAACCCACCGAGACGGATGTCCATCAACGGTGACGCGGAGCGTCCCAACGTGGCCCGGCTCTACGACTACTACCTCGGTGGCGCGCACAACTTCGCGGTCGACCGCGAGTTCGCCGAGCAGGCCATGAAGGTCGTGCCCACCGCGGAGGTGGTGCAGGGCGTCCGCGCGTTCCTGCGCCGCGCCGTCCGGGTGTGCGTGGCCAACGGCATCCGCCAGTTCCTCGACCTCGGCTCCGGCATACCCACGGCCGGCAACGTGCACGAGGTCGCCCAGCAGGTCGACCCGACGTGCCGCGTGGTGTACGTGGACAACGAACCGGCGACCGTCGCCCACGGCCGCACGATGCTGCGGGACAACCCGACCGCGGCCGTGGCGGAGGCGGACGTCCGGGACTCCGGCGCGGTGCTGTGCTCGCCCGAGGTGCGGTCCCTGCTCGACCTGTCCCGGCCGGTGGCCGTGCTGATGGTGGGTATCCTGCCGCACCTGACCGACGCGGACCGCCCGGCCGCCGTGGTCGCCCGCTACCGGGCGGCGATGGCGCCCGGCAGCCACCTGGTGCTCACCCACCTCACCGACGACGTGCGACCGGACCTGGTGGCGAAGCTGGCCGGCGTGGCGGCGGAGACCGGGACGCCGGTCGTCGCCAGGTCGAAGGCCGGGATCGAGCCCATGCTCGCCGGTTTCCGGCTGCTGGAGCCGGGTCTCGTGCCGACCGCGCGGTGGCGTGGCGAGGACGGCGTCGTGTCCGCCGCCGAAGGCGTCAGCTACGGCGCGGTGGGCGTGCGCGACTGAGCGCCGGGCCGCCCGCACATCGGGGGCGCGGGAGGCCCGGCGCGGTCGTCACGCCGCGGCGGGACCCTGGTAGCGGGCGTCGCTGAAGGCCAGGACCGGGTAGCCGATGATCCCGAACATCCACAGGCCGAAGAACCCGAACACGCCGCTCTTGCCGAACGACTTCGCGACGTCGAGGGCCACGATGATCGAGACCACCAGGTTCACGATCGGGATGATGTAGAGCACCAGCCACCAGCCGGGCCGGCCGGCGACCTTCAACAGCACGTACATGTTGTAGATCGGGATGATCGCGGCCCAGCCGGGCTGGCCGGCCTTGGCGAACACCTTCCACATCGCGGCGATCATGAGCACCGCGATCGCGATGCTGATGATCACGGGCACGACGCCGATGGACGCGTCGGTCTGGTTCACGGAACTTCCTCCACGACCGACATCCGGGAGCGGGGTGCTCGTCACCCCGCATCGGGGTCCCGAACTCGGTCATGGCGCGGGACGATGTCAACGCCCGGTGTGGTGGCGGGTCCGTTTCGCCGAAACGTGAGTGATTCGAGATCAACCGTCCACTTCAGCCATCGCCCGCAACGGCTCGTCGGTGAGCCGGAACACGGTCCACTCGTCCATCGGCACCGCGCCGAGCGACTTGTAGAAGCCGATCGCCGGCTCGTTCCAGTCGAGCACCGACCACTCCAGGCGAGCGTAACCGCGGTCCGCGCACTCCCGTGCCAACGCACGCAGCAACGCCTTCCCGAGCCCGCCGCCGCGTTGGTCCGGCCGCACGTACAGGTCCTCCAGGTAGATGCCGTGCACACCGCGCCACGTGGAGAAGTTGAGGAACCACAACGCCATCCCGACCACCTGGCCGTCCACTTCGGCGACGTGCCCGTGCAGCGCGGGCGCGTCGCCGAACAACGCGGCGTGCAACTGCTCCTCGGTGAGGTGGCACTCGTGGAGCGCGCGCTCGTACTCGGCGAGTTCGCGGACCAACCCGACCACGGCGGGCACGTCGCCCGGCCGGATGCGCCGGATGTTCGGCTCAGTCAACGTCGACCTCCCAGGCGGGCACGTTCAGGCGGCGCAGCTGGGGATCGCCGCGCTCCTCGCCGAGCACCGCGAGACCGGCCGGGTCGAGTCCGAAGTGGACGCCGTACCCGGGCGGCAGCCCCAGCCACGCGGCGATCAGCACCCGGCTGAAGTGGCCGTGGCCGACCAGCACGACGTCACCACCCGCGAGCGCCTGCCGGGCACGTGCCACCACGGCCGCGGCGCGCGCGCCCACCGCGTCGGACGTCTCGCCGTTGGGCACCGGGTGCGTCCACACCGTCCAGCCGGGGACGTCCTCGCGGATGCGGGGCGTGGTCAGGCCCTCGTAGTCGCCGTAGTCCCACTCCGCCAGGTCCTCGGTCCGGGTGGCCTCCAGCCCGGCCAGCTCGGCCGTGCGCCAGGCCCGTTCGCGTGGGCTGCTCAGCACCAGGGCGGGTGGCCGGTCGGTGCCGCGCAACCGCGCGAGCACGGCACCGGCCCGCCGCGCCTGCTGCACCCCTCCGTCCGTGAGGGGTATGTCGGAACGACCCGTGTGCCGCCCGCTCTCCGACCACTCGGTCTGGCCGTGGCGCAGCAGGTAAACGTGAGAGGTCACCCGGACGATCGTAGTGTCGCCGGGGCCGGGCCGCTGTTGCCGAAGATCACAGCCGGTGGCTCGGGACGTTGCTCCGGTCGGGTGAAATCCGCCGGCTTTGCCCAGGACGTCGGCGGGTGGCGCCCGCGCCCGGAACTGATGACGCGCGCGGCGTGCCGGGCCGGTGGTCGTTCAGATCGTCGGTCGGCGGGGTGGCGCGGGCGCGGGACCGGGCGGCGGTGGTGGGTGCGGCGGGTGGCCGGTGCTCGCGACCCCGCCGGGTGCGGTGCGGTGGCGTTCGGCGGCATCGGGCCGGGGAAGGCTTAGAACTGATCCGCGCGGCGGGTGCGGCGCGTGGTGCGAATTCATTCTGAACCGGGCCGCGGCGGTAATCCGGGAATGCGCCTCGTGAAGTGCGCCGAAACCGCCCTTCGCTTCGGTTTGCGCGTTCCCACGGGGTCCCGGACAGTGTTCGGCGAGGTAGTTGGGAGCAACCATGGTCCTGGATTCGCTGGTCAGCGCGGCGTGCCTGCAGCTCGGCCTGCCCGGAGCGCCATCCGGGCGGTCACACCGAGAACACCCGGAGGAAAACGTCTTCGGGTGTTCCCGGCGGTCGCCCCACCAGCACGCCGTCCACTTCCACCCAGGCGTGGAAGCGGCACGGGTCCTCGGCCGCGCCCAGCACCCAGTCGACCCGCCGGCGTGCCGCCGCCGCGGCCACCACGGCGGCCAGCGAGCGCTCCAGGCAGGCGGCCCGGCCCGGGTACCGGTCCGCCGCCGCGTCGGCCGCCGCGACCGCCCGCGCCGCCTCGGCCGGTGACGCCGGCCGGGTGCACCGGCCGTGCAGGACGCGGACCACGCGGACGGTGACGCGGAACGGCAGGCGCAGCAACAGCAACGCGACCGCGAACGCCACCACGGCCGCCGGTCGCGGCGGCGTGCCGCTGGTCGGCAGGTGACCCGCCGGCCGGTCCCGACCGGGTGCCGGCGGCGGCGTGCCCGGACCGGCCGCCAGCAGGCCGCGGGCGGCCAGCTCCCCGACCAGGCGGCGGGCCGCCGGGTCGGTCGCGTGACGCAGGTCGCCGGTGCGCCCGAGTTCCCGCCACACCGCGGTCGCCGCCGGGTTGAGCACGTGCCACCGGCCGGACCGGGCGTTGAGCAGGAACGTCGACCCGCTCGCCGCGCTCGCCGCGTGCAGGTGGGCCGGCACGTGCACGATCACAGCCGCGCCAGCCACAGGTCGTAGGCGAGCAGCCGGTTGAGCGCCGGGAACGGCGCGCCCGCGCCCGCCGCCGCCCGGTCGACGGACGCGACCACCTCGGCCGGCTCGACCAGGCCGAGGTCGGCCAGCGGCGACGCCCGCAACGCCGCCCGCAGCGCGGGCGCGGCGGCCCGGACGCCCCGGTACTCCTCGCCCAGGTAGTTGCCCTTGGTCCGGCGGGCGAGCGCGTGTTCCGGCACGAGATCCCGCAACGCCGCCCGCAGCAGCGGTTTGAACGCCGTCCCTTCCGCCCGCTGGTGCGCGGGTCGCTCCGTGCACACCCGGATCACGTCGTTGTCCAGGAACGGCGCCTGCGGCCACACCCCGTACGGGCGGGCCAACTCGCTCAACTGCCGCTGCACCGCGCCGGACCGGCGCAGGTCGTGGTAGGCGGTGAGGTCGGCGACCCCGGTCGGTGCCACGTCCGGCGCGGTCGCCGCGTGGTCGCCCACGAAATCCGCCAGGGTGCGTCGCGCGGACGCGGTCAGCCAACGCGCCTCCAGGCCCGGCGCGGGCCACCAGGCGATGGCGTCCACCCACTCGGGCTGCCGGGCGTGCCCGTGGCGGAGTTGGTGGGACAGCGTGCGCAGTGCGCGCGTCATGGGTGTCCGGCCGAGGCGGAGCGCGCGGTTGAGCACCCTGGTCGGGGAGTCGTCGCGGAGTCGCGCCCACGCGCGGGTGTCGTCCAGCAACGCGCCCACCCGACCCGCGCGTGCCAGGTCGCCCAGGTACGCGGGCGGTGCGACGAGGAGGGCGTCCGCGCCCTCGCCGCCGAGGTGGACCCGGCTGCCCGCCGCGGCGGCGCGGGCCAGGCGCAGCCGGTTGCGCGCGTGCGTGGTGGCCGCGAAATCAGGCAGGTCGGTCGTGGGCGCGGCGGCGAGGTCCTGGTAGGGCAGGGTGGCCGCGGTGCCGTGCACGACCTCCAGGTGGAGGTCCGGCGTGGCGTTGCGCAGGGCGTGCGCCAGGTCGTCGGCGGGCGCGTCGGGGTGGTGGTAGGTGAAGACGGGTAACGGCTCGGCGCGGTCGCGGGCGGCGAGGAACGCGACGGACGTCGAGTCCAGGCCACCGCTGAAGTCCGCCGACAGCGGTGCCCGTCGACCGGCCACGGCCTCGCTCAGGGCGGCGCGCAACCGACCGGGCCAGTCCGGAGTGGACGGTCCGGTCGGTGTGCTCGGCGGTTCGACGTGCCACGAGCCGGACGCGGACACCCGCAGCGACTCGCCCGCCTCCAGCCGCCGCACACCCGTGAGCGGGGTCCGGCCGCGGGTGAGCACGGGTGCGGCGGCGCAGAAGACGTCGGCCAGGACGTGCACCGGGTCCGGGCGCGTGCCGAGACCCGCCCGGCGCGCGGTGGCCTGCGCGCTCGTGCCGAAGACGAAGGGCGGGCCGGGGTGGAAGAAGAGGGGGTGCTGGCCGGCGAGGTCGGCGAACGCGGTCAGCCGGCCTCCGGCGAGCACGATCGCCAGGTAGCTGCCGGGCCAGCGGGTGATCGGTTCCCAGCGGTTGTCGTGCACCGCGGCGCGCAGGTCGGCCCGCACCCGGTGGTCGTCGGCCCGGCAGTCGCCGACCACCACCAGCCACGCGCCGGGGCACACCACCACCCGCACCTCACCGGTCCGCCACGGCCCCCACACGACGGGTCTCGCCGGATCCGCCCACGCGCCGGCGGCCGGTGTTTCCGCTCCGGCCGCCGGCGGGGGCGCGCCGTGGGTGCCGACGAGTCCGGGTCCGGGTGCCACCGGAGCGCTACCAGTAGTATTGGGAGTTGGCATCCGCGTTGCCGCTGGACGAGCTGCCCAGGGTGACCCGCCGGACGTCGCCGAAGTCGATCAGCACGGGTGGTTCGGCGGTGACCGCCCGCGGTTCGGCGGGTGAATTCCCGATTACCGTGAAATGCGTGGCGCGGTAGCGCGCGCGCAACCTGCGGAAGAAGTCCATGGCGGTGCCTCGTTCGACTGCGGGCGACGGGTGCGTCTCGTGCGTCCGCAGCGTATCCCATCGAAATAACCGCGAGCCAGCGCTCGAATGCGCACGGCGCGAATACGTGAGGTATCCCCGCTGGAAGTGCCGGGCGGTTCACCCGATCAGGCGGGGGACCGGTTCACGTGATTCGGTCGGATCAATTCGTAGAATCGAACGGCGGAGGCGGCGCGGGCGCGTCCGCGACTTCACTTCGACGACCGGGACCGCAGTCCCAGGATGAGCGCGCCCTGCGCCTCCGCCAGCGGGCTGAGGGTGCTGGTGCGCAGGTCGAAGTCCTCCGCTCGCGCGACCGCGCCGGCCAGGGCGTACCGGTCCAGCTCCTGGCGGCACGGCTCCAGCAGCAGCGCCCGCGCGTCTGCCAGCTCGCCGCCGAGGACGATCCGGTGCGGGTTGATCAGGTTGCACAGCTGGGCGAGCGCGAAGCCGAGGACGCGGCCGGCGTCGTTGAGCACGCGCACGCACACCGCGTCGCCGTTGTGGGCGCGCAGGACCAGCTCGGCGAGGGTGTTCGGCACGTCCCGCGCCGTGCCGCGCTGCGACTGCTTCACCTTGGCCAGCAGGGATTCCGAGCCGACCAGCGTGTCCAGGCACCCGCGTCCGCCGCACAGGCACATCTCGCCGTTCGGGTCGATCGTCAGGTGCCCGATCTCGCCGGCCGCCCCGCGTCGTCCGCGCACCAGGTTGGAGCCGACGACGATGCCGATGCCCACGCCCGTCGACGCCTTGACGTAGACGACGTGCTCGACGGCCTCCTCCGAGGTGTACGTCTGCTCGGCCAACGCGCCCAGGTTGGCGTCGTTGTCCATCACCACGGGCGTGCCGAGTTCGGCGGCCAGCTCGCCCGCCGGGTCGTCGTCGGTTTCCCAAGGGGGCAGCACCGGTGTCGTGAACCGGCCCGTGCGGGGGTCGACCATGCGGGGGACCGCCAGTCCGGCCGACACCACGTCCGCCATGCCCTGGTTGGTCTCCTCGACGGCCTCGCGGACCAGCCGCAACACCGAGGGCAGCAGGCGCCGGAAGCCGATGTTCGCGCCGGACCCCTCACGCCGCACGGCGATCCGGTCGTGCGGGTCGCCCACCGGCCGCGCGACCGCGGAGATGTGGTTGAACCCCACGTCGACACCCACCGCGACCCCGCGCATCCGACTCAACCGCACCCGCCCCCGAGCCCGCCCGGAACCGGGCGCGTCGACCTCCAGGACGCCGTCCTTGACCAGCTCCTGCACCGACTGCGACACCTGGGCCCCGGACAACCCGGTCCGCCGGACCAACTGGGACTGCCGGTCGGACTTGACCATGATCTCCACAACCAGCCGCTTGAGGTTGACCTCACGCCCCTGGACGGGGCGATCCAGGAGTTCCCGAGCTTCCCGCATGACCGCGGCCTCCGCAAAATTGCCATTTCCGAAGTGGGGGCAGCCCAGATTAGCAGTCGACTGTTCAGATTGAACTGCGGTTCCGTTCGGGTGTGCGGCGGGCGGGTATTTATTCGCAGTGGGCTGGCATTATTTTGATTCGACCGTTCGGCTCAACCGGGTGACGGGGAAATGTCCGTTCGGGCGGTGCGCGCCGGCCATCCGCGGCGTAAGCGACCGCTGGGTCTCGACCGGCGGCGGGGTGCTCAACGCAGGGCGGCAACGGTCCAGTCGGTCGCGTGTGCCGAACAGATAGATCACCGACGCGACAGCCTCACATCGACAGGAGGTCTCCCAGTCGGTCGGCGGTAGCACCCCGGTCCTTGGAGGACTCCGCAAACGGCCGGCGACGTGGCCTTCGACGCGCAGGCGGTCTGGCCGGTGCTGAGGTAACGACCCGGCCGACCGCGGCGATGTTCTGGTGACTTATCACGATGTGAGCCAAGCCGGCTTGCGCCGATTGGAGTGTCGGGTTCCCTATGCGTGACCTCCTGCGCGAGGTGCTACTGCTTCAGCCCGCTTGGAGCCGGCAAAATACCCCGGCCATGCAGAAGCGGGGCCGGTTGGTCCGGCATGAGATCGCGGCGTGGCTTCGAGAGCGGCTGCCGGATGTCGCGGAGACATCGGGGAGGATCGATGACTGGGCGGTGGAGGCGCGCGACGGCACAGGGCTGAAGAACGAGATCCCGTGGGCGCGCGTGTACTCCGCCAGTCGCTCGGCGTCGGCGACGACGGGGTGGTACGTCGTCTACCTGTTCGGTGCTTCGGGGGATCGCGTCTACCTGTCGTTGATGCAGGGCACCACTCGCTGGGAGAACGGCGAATTCCACCCCCGTCCGGCAGTGGAGCTTCGTCGCCGCGCGCAGTGGGCTCGTGAAGCCCTCTCGCCTTTCCTGCAAGGCCGGGGCGAACTGGTGGAACGTATCAGCCTCGGCGCCCGCAAATCCAAACTGGGCCCCGCGTACGAAGCGGGCACCGTGGTCGCCTTCGACTACCGGGTGGACGGATTACCGGGCGAAGAGGTGCTGACTGCCGATCTCCGATTCCTCGTATCTGTCCTCGGGAAGTTATACCAACTGGCAGAGAACGCGATCGACCTCCCTGGCGAGATGGCTCCTGAGGTGCTCGATGCGCTCGTCACGGCGGAGCAAGCGGCCGGGAGATCGCGAAGGGGCCAGGGGCTTCGACTTACCGCTGCGGAACGCGCTGCGATCGAGCGACAAGCAGTGGCGGTCGCCTCGCGCCATCTCACCGCCGACGGGTTCGTTGTCGCCGACGTCGGGGCAACTCGCAGTTACGACCTCGACGCGCGCAGGGGAGAGCAACGTCTGTTCGTGGAAGTAAAAGGCACTACGTCGGCATGGGGTGGCGACTCGGAGATCATCCTGACCAAGAACGAAGTCGACCTGCACGAACACGTGTACCCGAACAACATGTTGGTTGTCGTCAGCCGGATCACGCTTGATCGCACCACCACTCCGGTGACGGCATCCGGGGGCGAGTTACACGTGGTGCACCCATGGCGGGTCCTGCGCCCGAACCTCACTCCGATGACGTTCCGGTATGTCGTGGGGAATGAGCGGGACGGTGGCTCAGCGAGCCTGGCGCGCCGGCAGCAGCCGTGCCACGGCGAGCGAGCCGCGGGGTCTCCCGATCTGCCGATCCTGCCCGAAGCTTGGCGCTGATCAGACCCTGACAGCGTTGTGGACCATCCTGGGTCGTCATGGCGGGACCGGCCGCTGTCGGTGGACCATTGGGTTCGTTGGTCGCTGCTGGCATCGGGCGTGCGTCAGCCCGGCGGGTACTCGATGCGTCCGCATGGCATCCGTGGCCGCGAACGAGAAACAGCACCGGCCGGGCGGAAATCTCTCCGCCCGGCCGGCGCCGTGTCACCGCGAGGTCAGGCCGCCGCCTTGGTCTCCCAGAAGATCTTGTCGATCTGAGCGATCAGGTCGAGCAGCTCCTGCCCCTTCGTCGGGTCCATCGAGCCCTTCGTGCCGGAGGCTCCCGCGGCCTTCGTGGCGCGGTTGAAGAGGTCGTGGAGTTCCGGGTACTTCTCGAAGTGCGGCGGCTTGAAGTAGTCGGTCCACAGCACCCACAGGTGGTGCTTCACGAGTTCGCTCCGCTGCTCCTTGATCAGGATGGCGCGCGCCCGGAACTCCGGGTCCTCGTTGGCCTGGTACTTCTCCTGCACCGCCTTGATCGACTCCGCCTCGATCCGGGCCTGGGCCGGGTCGTAGACGCCGCACGGGAGGTCGCAGTGCGCGGTGGCCTCCAGTAGCGGACGGCGGAGAATGCGCGACAGCAGTCGCATCTTTCCTCCCTGACAGTGGATGCTCCGACAGGGCCGAACCCTACTCCGGGGACCCCGGTCGGGCAGTTGGAGGTGATCGTTGGCGGAGCACAACCCGCTGCCGCTGGTACGGGTGGTCGGGCCATCCATGGCGCCCACCCTGCGGACCGGGGACGTCGTCGTCCTGGAACGGGCCCGACCACCGCGGGCGAACGACCTCGTGCTGGTCAGGTGGGCCGCCCGGCCGGGCCGGCTGTCGGTGAAGCGCGCCGTCCGCGCGGTGCCGGGCGGGTGGCACGTGGAGGGCGACAACCCGTTCGCGTCGACCGACTCCCGCACGCTGGGCGCGGCCGAGGTGCTGGGCGTCGTCCGGTTCCGCCTGTGGCCCCGCCCGCGCCGCCTGCGCTAGGACCGCAGCTTGTCGTACCAGGCCACGCAGTCCGCGTACGTCGGCAGCAGGCCCGCCGCCCGCGCCTCCTCCAGGGTCGGCGCGGCGGCGTCCTTCGGCGACAGCACGGGCGTCACGTCGGCCGGCCACGGCAGGTCCAGCGCCAACGGGTGCAGGCCCCGCTCCGCCCGCGGGTTGTACCCCTCCGAGCACAGGTACGAGGCCACCGTCTCGTCCTCCAACGCCATGAGCGCGTGCCCGACACCCTCCGGCACGTACACGGCGTTGAACGCGCCCTCGGACAACTCCACGGCATCCCACACGCCGAACGTCGGCGAGCCCACCCGGATGTCGAGCACCACGTCCAGCAGCCGGCCACGCGGGCAGTGCACGTACTTGGACTGACCAGGCGGCACGTCGGCGTAGTGCAGGCCGCGGACGACGCCGCGCCGGGACCTGCTGTGGTTGGTCTGCGCGATCCGCAACCCGTGCCCGACGGCCGCGGTGAACGCCTGCTCCTGGTACGGGGACACGAACATCCCCCGGTCGTCCGGGAAGACCGATGGGGTGAATTCAAAAGTCCCCGGGATTTTCAGCTCACGTGCCTGCATGACCCCAACCCTATGCGTCTCCCGGTCTTGACCGATCCTGCCTGCGGAAACCGCAGGAAAACGGACGTACGTCCTGCTGAAACCGGCTCTGACCTGCGGAAAAGT
Source organism: Saccharothrix obliqua (assembly GCF_019375475.1). Classification (GTDB taxonomy): domain Bacteria; phylum Actinomycetota; class Actinomycetes; order Mycobacteriales; family Pseudonocardiaceae; genus Actinosynnema; species Actinosynnema obliqua. The sequence continues at coordinate 776,440 of NZ_JAHXGQ010000001.1, forward strand.
GTGTGATCCCCGCCGCAGACAGCGATCACCAACGCTGTCATGCTGGCCCCACACCGCAACTCAGGGCCCGTCGCGTGAACCGCACCGGCCGGCCCGCCGACAGGCCCCGCAGATCCGCGTGACAACGCCGGTCCCGGTGCGCCGCAGGAATCGCGCACCGCAGGAGGGACTTCCCCGTGACCGCTTTGAACGACCAGCCCATGACCACCGAGCTGTCCGACGACGAGATCTTCCGCGCCCACGAGGGCGGCAAGCTGGCCGTGGGCGCGACCGCGCCGCTGGCCGACCCCCGCGCGCTGTCCATCGCCTACACGCCGGGTGTCGCGCGGGTCAGCCGCGCCATCGCCGAGGAGCCCGCCCTCGCCGCCCGGTACACGTGGGCGCACCGCCTGGTGGCCGTGGTCAGCGACGGCACGGCCGTGCTCGGCCTCGGCGACATCGGCCCGAGCGCGTCGCTGCCCGTGATGGAGGGCAAGGCCGCGTTGTTCAAGACGTTCGGCGGGCTGGACTCGATCCCGCTGGTGCTGAACACGACCGACGTGGACGAGATCGTGGAGACGCTCGTCCGGCTGCGCCCGTCGTTCGGCGCGGTCAACCTGGAGGACGTCGCCGCGCCGCGCTGCTTCGAGCTGGAGGAACGGCTCGTCGAAGCCCTGGACGTGCCGGTCATGCACGACGACCAGCACGGCACGGCCGTGGTCCTGCTGGCCGCGCTGCGCGGGGCGAACACCGTGCTGGGCAAGGACATCGCGAACCAACGCGTGGTCATCTCCGGCGCGGGCGCGGCGGGTGTGGCGTGCGCGCGCATCCTGCTGGCCGCGGGCGTCGGCGAGGTCACCGTGGTCGACTCGCGCGGCATCGTGCACGCGGGCCGGGACGGGCTGAACCCGGTCAAGGCCGGGCTCGCCGAGGTGACGAACGCGAGCAACCTCCGCGGTGGCATCGCGGAAGCGCTGCGCGGCGCCGACGTGTTCGTCGGCGTGTCCTCCTCGCAGGTGGGCGAGGAGCTGATCGCGAGCATGGCCGCCGACTCCGTCGTGTTCGCGTTGTCCAACCCGGACCCGGAGGTGCACCCGGAGGTGGCGGGCAGGCACGCGGCGGTCGTCGCGACCGGCCGGAGCGACTTCCCGAACCAGATCAACAACGTCCTCGCGTTCCCCGGCATCTTCCGCGGCGCACTGGACGCGGGCGCGAAGCGCATCACCGAGAACATGAAGCTCGCCGCGGCGGAGGCCATCGCCGCCGTCGCCGCCGACGACCTCGCGGTCGACCGGATCGTGCCCAGCGCCCTCGACCCGCGGGTCGCCCCCGAAGTCGCCGCCGCCGTGGCCTTGGCAGCCCGCCGGGACGGAGTAGCCTGACCCCCAGTCGGAGTTGGGAGACCTCCGGCCGCATCCGTCCACTGGACTCAACAGAGCAACGAAACCACCAACGTGTTGTTTCGTTACCTCCGAGAGGGGTGGGCGATGACGCTCCGAAGCGATACCGTCCCTCTCCTCGGGTGAATATTGCCCGCGGAGAGGGACGCCGTATTCGGGTGCGGTCGGGCCGGTTCATCCCTGCCGTAGTCACGGGAAGGTGGGACCGTGCCCAAGCGGGTTGGACGCGCTCCGGTGGTGCTCGACCCTGCACGCCCGGCCGGGACACCGGTCGCGCTCGACGGCACCCCACTACCCGAGGCGCCCTCGCTGCTGTGCGACCCCGAGGGCGTCGTCGTCAGCGCCAACGCCGCGGTCGCCGAGCTGGCCAAGGCGGGTTCCGCCGAGGACCTGGTCGGCCGCACCCTCGGCGACCTCCTCGTCGGCGACGAGTCGGACCCGCGGCTGCGCCAGTCCGACGGCGGCCTGCTGCCGGTCCGCGTGGCCCGCACCCCGGTGCCCGGCGCGGAACTGCACGCCGTGCTGCTGGTCGACGTGTCCGACCTGGCCCGCGCCGCCGACGACCTGCGTGACGAGCAGCGCAGGCTGCGTGCCGTGCAGCGGGTCGCCCAGATCGGGTCGTGGGAGTACGACCCGGCGACCGGCGTGACGGTCTGGTCCGAATCGCACTACGAGATGCTCGGCGTGCGGCCAGGTGACGTGGTGCCGGGCGCGCAGGCCGTGCTCGACGTCGTCCACCCGGACGACTACGACATGGTGGCCAGCTACTGGGCGAACCGCGAGCTGGACGGCCACCCGATCGACATCGTCTACCGCGTGGTGCTGCCGGACGGCCAGTTGCGCTGGATCCGCGGCGTGGCCGAGGCGAAGGCCCGCTCGGACGGCCGCACCCAGTTCATCACCGGCTACATCCGCGACATCACGGCCCAGCTGCGCGCGGACCGCGCCCTGGAGACCGAGCGCGCCCGGCTGCTGGAGGCGCAGCGCATCGCGCGCATCGGCAGCTGGAGCTACGAGGTGCCGACGAAGGCCGTGCACCGCAGCGAGGTCCTGCTCGAGATGTACGCCGACCTGGGCGTCGAGCCGGGCGCCGACCTGCTGTGCGGCGTGCACCCGGAGGACCGCCCGAAGCTGGAGGCGTTGCGCCGCGACCTGCTGCGCGCCACCGACGAGCGCACCGTCGAGGTCGAGGTGCGCAGCGAGCACGGCGACCGCGTCTACGTCTGCCGCGCGCGGCCCGAGTTCGAGCGCGGCAGGCTGCACCGCTTCCACGGCACGATCCAGGACGTCACCGACGCGCGGGTGCTGGAGCGCCAGCTCCGGGACGACCGGCGGCGGCTGGCCGACGCGCAGCGCGCGGCCCGGCTCGGCGTGTGGGAGTGGAACCTCCAGACCGGCGACGTGGTGTGGTCGGACATGCTGGCCGACCTGTTCGGCGTGCCGCGTGACGAGCGCACCCACTACCGCACGTACCTGGAGCTGGTGCACCCCGAGGACCGGGCGTGGGTGGACGACCTGTGGCAGCAGTTGTCCGCCGACGGCTCGCCGGTGCAGTGCGAGTACCGCATCCTGCGCCGCGACGGCCGGGTCCGCGTGTTCCGCAGCCACGGCGTCGTGGTGAAGGGCCCGGACGGCCGGCCGCTGGCGGTCGGCACGGCGCAGGACATCACCGAGCAGCGCGCCGCCGAGACCCGGATGGAGCGGTCCAGCCAGCGGTTCGCCGACCTGGTGTCGTTGACGCCGGTCGGCATCGGCCTGTTCGACGAGGCGGAGCGCCTGGTCGACGCCAACGACGCGTTGTGCGACCTGCTCGGCATGGACCTGGAGCAGCTGCGCGGCATGACCGCCGACCAGCTCACCCACCCGGACGACAAGGAGAACCGGCTCGTCTCGGTGAACCGGATGACGCAGCTCGGCGCGGACCGCGTGCACAAGATCCCGCAGCGCATCCTGGTCCGCCCGGACGGCGAGCGGGTCTACTGCGAGCTGCACATCGCGTTGTCCGTCCAGGACGACGGCCGCCGGTTCTGGCTGACCGTGTTCCAGGACATCACCGAGCGCCGCCGCGCCTCGGAGGCGCTGCGCCACCAGGCCACGCACGACGAGCTGACCGGCCTGCCGAACCGGGCGCTGGTCAAGGACATGCTGGCGGAGCTGCTGGAGTCGGAGAACCGGTCGCGGGTGGCCGTGTTGTTCTGCGACATCGACAACTTCAAGCGGGTCAACGACTCCCTGGGCCACGACGCGGGTGACGAGTTGCTGGTGGCGTTGGCCCGGCGGTTGGAGGGCGGCCTGCCGGAGGGCTGCACGGCGGCCCGCCTGTCCGGCGACGAGTACGTGATCATCTGCGAGAACATCGACCGGGTGGGCGGTGTGGACGCGCTGGCCACCAAGGTCGCGGGCCTGCTGCGCACGGCCGTGCCGGTGCACGGGCAGCTCGTGCGGGTGTCCGCGTCGATCGGCGCGGCGGTGCCCAACGGTTCCCGCGCGACCGGCAACGACCTGCTGCGGTTCGCGGACGCGGCGATGTTCGAGGCCAAGCGGTCCGGCGCGGGCCGGGTGGCGCTCGCGTCGGCGGCGTTGATCGCGTCCGCCGACCGGCAAGTCCACCTGGAGGGCCAGCTCCGGGACGCGTTGGCGCACGACGGGCTGGCGCTGCACTTCCAGCCGGTGGTGGGCGTGGACGGCTCGGTGCAGACCGCCGAGGCCCTGGTGCGGTGGCCGCACCCGGACCGCGGGCTGCTGCCGCCGGACATCTTCCTGCCCGTGGCCGAGCAGGGCGACCTGCTGCGCGAGCTGGACCGGTGGGTGCTGCGGACGGCGTTGAAGGAGGCCGCGACGTGGCCCGCGCCCAACGGCAAGCCGGTGTCCGTGGCGGTGAACCTCGCGGGCCTGGTGCCGGGTGACTCGGAGTTCGAGGACATCGTGGCGAGTGCGATCGCCGAGGCGGGCATCCCGTGGGACCGGGTGGTGCTGGAGCTGGTGGAGACGGCGTTGGTGGACCTGCCGTCGCGGGTCCGGCAGTCGATGGACGAGCTGGTGGCGCGCGGCATCCGGTTCGCGGTGGACGACTTCGGGACCGGGTACTCGTCGTTGGCGCGGTTGAAGGACCTGCCGGCGCAGATCATCAAGGTGGACCGGCGGTTCGTGTCCGGGGTGGGCAACGACTCGTCGGACTTCGCGGTGGCGCGGGCCGTGGTGGACATGGCGCGGGCGATGGGCCGCAAGTGCGTGGCCGAGGGCGTGGAGACGGCGACCCAGTTCCACGTGCTGCGCGGCGTCGGCGTGGACGCCTACCAGGGCTGGCTGTTCTCCCGCCCGGTGCCGCCCAAGGAGTTCCGAGCCGTGCTCGCCCTCGGCCCGCTGCACATCCCGCGGGCGGGCTGACCCGCCGCCGGCGGGTCAGCCGGCCGACGCCCGGACCAGCGGCAGCAGGGCCGCGATCCGGTGCCTCGGCAGGTCGATCAGCCGGTGCTCCAGGTCGTCGTGCTGCGGCACCAGCTCCCGCGCCTCGCGCCGGGTGACCCGCAGCACGGTGGTCAACGCCTCCCGCCACACGTTGCCGACCTTGCCGTGGGCACGCGTCAACACCTCGCGCACGACCAGCCCACCGGGGTCGAGGGTGCCCGGCAGCACCTGGTCGGCGACCACGACGCAGTGCCCGCCGTCCGGGGTGGACCGCAGGTGGCGCAACGTGAACCGGGTGTCCACCAGCGCCGACAACCCGGCCTGGCCCGCCGCGGACGCGACGTCCGGGTGGTTGTTCGGCACCAGCGCGGCCATCCGGCCGGGCGAGCACGCCAGCAGGGTGCGCAGCAGCCACGGACCGGGGTCGCCGGACAGGTCCACGGCGAGCGACGCCGCGCCCTTGCCGATCGGGTCGGCCCAGCCGGGCGCGCGGGGTTTGGGCGGCGGTGACGACTCGGGCCGCGGCGCGTGCTCCACCAGCGCCCGCAGGGCTTCCGGGCCCGGACCGGTCGCCTCGACCGACTGCGGGCCGTGCGTGTAGATCGTGGTCTTCGCGGGCACGGCGGCGCGGCGGCCGGTGGGCCGGCACACGTACAGGTCGGCGGCGCTGCCGATGGCCTGCGCGCCGTCGAACCGGTGGAACGCGGGCAGGACCGCCTCGAACACCAGGCCCTGCCGCAGCAACTCCTGCTGCACCTTCAGCCCGAGCGCGGGCGTGCGCTCGCTGAACCCGTACGCCAGCAGCACGCGGCCGTGTGCCGGGTGGGCCAGGCACTCCACGGCGCGGGACGCGAACAACGCCATGCCCTCCGGGCTGTACGGCGGGTCGCTGAACACCAGGTCCGCCGACTCGCGCACGGCGGAGGGCAGCCCGAACCGGAGGTCCGCGTGCAGCGCGCGGACGCGGCCACCCGAGCGCTCCTCGACGTACTGGAGCAGTCGATCGTCCACATCGACCACGACCAACGAGACGTCCGGGTTCACCGCGGCCACCGCGAGCGACGTCAGGTCGTGGTCGCCCAGGAGCACCAGGGTCCGGCCGACCAGGTCGTACTGCTCGTCCAACCACAACGCGCGTTTCAACGCGGTCTCCGCCGTCGCCTGCACGTGGTCGAGCGCCGTCAGCGGCGGCGGCACCGCGGCGATGTCGGCGCGGATGCCGGTGAGCAGCGCGGTGTTGCGCGTCACCAGCGGGTCCACCGGTTCCAGCGCGGCGCCGAACTCCTTGTAGGCCGCGGCCCGCGACGGCGTGATGCGGAACCGGTCGCCGCTGGTCTCCACGTCCGCGCCCAGCGCCTTCAACACGTCCTGCACGGTGCGCCGGGGCACGGCCGGCACGCGGACCAGGTCCGCGAGGGTGTGCCAGTCGTCACCCAGCAACGTGAGGACGCGTCGGAGTCTGCGCGCGTGTGCGCCGTGCGATTCAAGTAGTTCGCGGACTAGTTCGGTGGCCACAAACGGAGCAGCCTACTGACCGAATTCTGAAACACCGCTGCCACCGCCGGCCGGACGGGCTAGGGTCGTTCGACGCCTGCTGCCACCGACGGGGAGGGACCACGGGTGATCGAGTTCCGCGGCGTGACCAAGCGGTTCGACGACGGGACGATCGCGGTGAACGGCCTGGACCTCGTGGTCGAGGCGGGCACGATCACGGTCTTCGTCGGGCCGTCCGGCTGCGGCAAGACGACGTCCCTGCGCATGGTCAACCGGATGATCGACCCGACGTCGGGCACGGTGCTGGTGGACGGCCGCGACGTGCTCACCGTCGACCCGCCGAAGCTGCGGCTGGGCATCGGGTACGTGATCCAGCAGGCCGGCCTGTTCCCGCACCGCACCGTGCTGGACAACGTGGCCACGGTGCCCCTGCTGTCCGGCTGGTCGAAGGGCCGCGCGCGGACCCGCGCCGCCGAGCTGCTGGAACTGGTGGGGCTGCCCGCCGAACTCGGTCGCCGTTACCCGGTGCAGCTCTCCGGTGGCCAGCAGCAACGGGTGGGCGTGGCGCGCGCGCTGGCCGCCGACCCGCCGGTGCTGCTGATGGACGAGCCGTTCAGCGCGGTGGACCCGGTGGTGCGGGAGGGTTTGCAGGACGAGTTGCTGCGGCTCCAGGCCGAACTGGACAAGACGATCGTCTTCGTCACCCACGACATCGACGAGGCCGTGCGGATCGGCGAGAAGGTGGCGGTGTTCCGCGAGGGCGGCGTCCTCGCCCAGTACGCGCCGCCCGCCGAACTGCTCGCCCGGCCTGCCGACGACTTCGTGGCGGGCTTCGTGGGCAAGGACCGCGGTTACCGCAGTCTGTCCTTTGTGGACGCCGCCGGCGTGGAGGTGCGCCCGGTGGAGACCGCCGACGAGCCGGGCGGCGACGGGCGGTGGCGGCTGGTGGTGGACGCCGACCGCAGACCGCAGGGCTGGCGCGCGCCGGACGGCTCGACCGTGCCCGGCGGCTCGCTCTACGAGTCGGGCGGCCCGGTCCGCGGCGCGCTGGACGCCGCCCTGTCGTCGCCGTCGGGGCTGGGCGTCGTGGTGGACGCCGAGGGCAGGCTCGCGGGCGTGGTGGAGGCGCGGCAGGTGCTCGACGTGATCGAGAGCCGCCGTGGGTGACGTCGTCAAGTACCTCAGCGACGCGGGCACGCGGGCGGCGCTGTGGTCCATGCTGCTCGACCACGTGTGGCTGTCCCTGCTGCCGCTGGTGATCTCCGTGGTGCTGGCGGTCGTGCTGGGCCTGGTGTGCCACCGGTACCGGCGCCTCAACGGCTTCGTCGTCGGACTGTCCAATGTGGTCTACACGATCCCGTCGCTGGCGTTGTTCGCGATCATCCCGGCGGTGATCGGCACGCAGGTGTTGAACCCGGTGAACGTGGTGCTGGCGCTCACCATCTACACCACGGCACTGCTGGTGCGCCCGGTCGTGGAGGCGTTGAACGCGGTGCCCGCGCACGTGACGGCCGCCGCGACCGCGATGGGCTTCCGGCCGTGGCGGCGGTTCCTGACCGTGGAGCTGCCGCTGTCCGTGCCCGTGCTGGCGGCGGGCGTGCGGGTCGGTTCGGTCAGCAACATCAGCCTGGTCAGCGTCGGCGCGCTGATCGGCACCGGCGGGCTCGGCACGTTGTTCACCGACGGCTTCCGGCAGCGCTACCTCGCGCCGATCGCCATCGGCATCGTGCTGACCCTGGCGCTCGCGCTGGTGGTGGACCTGCTGCTGGTGGGGCTGCGCAACCTGGTGACGCCGTGGGCGAGGGCGGGTCGGGCATGATCTTCGCGGACGCGTTCGCCTGGCTGCTCGACGCGGCCAACTGGACCGGGTCCAGGTCGATACCGGTGCGGGTCGGCGTGCACCTGCTGTACTGCCTGGGCGCGGTGCTCGGCGCGGCGGCGATCGCCGTGCCGCTGGGGCTGTACGTCGGGCACACCGGTCGTGGCGGCGTGCTGCTGGTCGGCGGCAGCAACGCGTTGCGCGCCCTGCCGACGCTGGGCCTGGTGACGTTCCTGTACCTGGTGGCGGGCGGCGGTCAGGTCGGCGTGCTGATCGGCCTCGTCGTGCTGGCCGTGCCGCCGATCCTGGCGGGCGCGTACGCGGGCATCCAGGACGTGGACCGCGGTGTCGTGGACGCCGCGCGCGGCATGGGGATGACCGGCGCGCAGCGGCTGTGGCGGGTGGAGCTGCCGAACGCGCTGCCGCTGCTGGTCGGTGGCCTGCGCAACGCGACGTTGCAGGTCGTCGCGACCGCGTCGGTGGCGGCGTACGTGGGCATCGAGACGTTGGGCAGGCCACTGCTGGACGGCCTGCGAGTGCTGGACTACGGCCAGTTCGTCGGCGGCGCGGTGCTGGTCGCCCTGCTGGCGGTCGTGCTGGACGTGGTGCTCGCGCTCGTGGGGAAGCTGGTCATCCCGAGGGGTTTGCGGCTGTCCGCCCGGCCGCGGCGGCGCGCGAAGGCGCCCCGGGTCGGTTGAGTGTTGTGGGAGAGGGAGTACGGCATGAAGCGCACGTTGACCGTCATCGTCGCGGCGGCGGCGCTGGCCGTTTCCGCGTGCGGGTCCAAGGAGGACCTGAGCGGGAGCGACCAGCAGGCCGCCTCGGGTGAGGTCGTGGTCGGTTCGGCCGACTTCACCGAGAACAAGATCCTCGCCGAGGTGTACGCGGGGGCGTTGAAGACCACCGGCGCCAAGGTGTCGGTGAAGTCCGGCATCGGCGCGCGCGAACTGGTCGTGAAGGCGTTGCAGGACAAGTCGCTCGGCGTCGTGCCGGAGTACACGGGCAACCTGCTCAACTACTTCGACAAGGCGAACGCGAAGACCACGCCGGACGAGGTGTACGCGGCGCTGAAGGAGAAGACCCCGGCCGGTCTGGAGGTCCTGGCGAAGTCGCCGGCCGAGGACAAGGACGTGCTGGTGGTCACCAAGGAGACCGCCGACTCGGGCGTGAAGTCGATCGCCGACCTGGGCGACAACAAGTACGTGCTGGGCGCGGCGGGCGAGTGGGCGCAGCGCTGGCAGGGCAAGGTCAAGGAGCTGTACGGCGTCACGTTCAAGGAGGTCAAGACCACCGACGCGGGCGGTCCGGTCACCGTGGACGCGTTGAAGGACGGCTCCGCGCAGGTGGTGAACCTCTACACGACCTCGGCGGACATCAAGGCGAACAACTTCGTGGAGCTGACCGACCCGAAGAGCATGTACCCGGCGCAGAACATCGTGCCGCTGCTGCGGTCGGACGCGGTGGACGCGAAGGGCAAGGCCGTGCTCGACAAGGTGTCGCAGGCGTTGACCACGGAGAAGCTGGCCGAGCTGGTCAAGCGCGTGGACGTGGACAAGGAGACCGTGGCGAACGTGGCCGCGGACTTCCTCAAGACCGCCGCGATCGGCTGATCACGCGTCGAGGCCGCCGGCACGGGCCGGCGGCCTTTCGCGTGTCCGGGGGCCGATGCGATCGGTGAGCGCGTCGGCCGCCCGCCGGGCTTCCGACGCGAGGTCCGGCCACGTCTCGCCGCACTCGTCGTCGCACACGTGCCGGAAGGTGACCGTGATCGCCGCGATCGGCCGCCCGCCGTGGTCGAACACGGGTGCCGCGACGGACGCGAAACCGGCCGTCACGTACCCGTCCTCGACGGCCCAGCCCCGGCGGCGCTCGGCGGCGAGCAGGCGGCGCAGCGCGGGGAGGTCCCGCGGGCCGCGGCCGGTGCGCTCGACGAACGACGTGACACCGGGGAACAACGCCCGCACCTGGGCGGCAGGCAGGTGCGCCAGCAGGGCGCGGCCGGACGCCGTCAGGTGGGCGGGCAGCCGGACCCCGACGTCGGACACGATCGTCGACGGCTGCCGGGGCTGCTCCCGGAGCAGGTAGAGGGCTTCCGCCCCGTGCAGGACGCCGAGGTGGGCGGTCCGGCCGACCACGTCCACGAGGCGGCGGAGCAACGGCCGCGCCAGGCGTTCCAGGGGGTCGTGGCGGAGGTAGGCGGAGCCCAGTTCGAACGCGGCGACGCCGAGGCCGTAGCGGCGTTCCTCGGGGAAGTGGGTGGCGAAACCGGCCTCGGTCAGCTCGGCCAGCAGGTGGTAGGTGGTGGAGCGGGGCAGCCCCAACTCCCGCGCCACGGCGGCGGCGGACAGGGGACCGGGCCTGCTCGCCAGCAACCGCAGCACGGCCAGTCCCCGGCGCAACGCCGGCACGTCGCTGCTCGCGCCCACGGCCCCATTGTGCGCGTCGTCTGGAATACCAGACCAGCCCGCCCGGCTCGCCCCCCTCGACCGGCCGCCCACCGCTCGCGCACGACCCGCCGCCCGCCCCACCTGCGCAGGGGCCGCCGCCGCCCGCACACGGCCCTCCGTCCACCCCTGCGGCCGGACGCCCACCATCCGAGCACGGACCGCCACCGCCCGCCTCAGGACCGCCGCCCGCACACACGAACCGCCGCCGCCCCCCCGGACCGCCGCCCGCCTTCGGACCGCCGCCGCCTGCCTTCGGACCCCAGCCGTGCTCCTCCTCCGGGGCTGCTGTGGTGTTGGGCCGTTCGAGGGTCGGGTTGCTGTTCGCGCCTCCCTCGCAGCCGGCTTGCTGGTTGGCTGTTCGGGGCGGCCGGCCGCCGCTTGCCGATCGGCACCGCCCGAGCCGCCCGACAACCCCGGCGACCTCCGGAGCAGGGCCGAGCACACCCGAAGAATCTTCGCGTCGTCTGGAATACCAGACAGTCTCCGCCGGTCCCGGGTCGTGCGGCGCGGGCGGTCGGGTTGTGATGGAGCACATGCAGCAGCCCGTGCAACTGGGGTCCAAGCTCCTCACCCGCGAGGACGTCCACGCCGTCGCCCGTGGCGACGCGCCCGTGGAGTTGACGGAGGCGGCGCGGGAAGCGGTGGCCACCGCTCGTGCGCACATCGAGCGACTGGCCACGGCGGAGAAGCCGACCTACGGCGTGTCCACCGGGTTCGGCGCCCTCGCCGTCCGGCACATCCCGCCGGACCGGCGTGCCGCCCTCCAGCAGTCCCTCGTCCGCTCGCACGCCGCCGGCTCCGGCCCGGAGGTCGAGCGGGAGGTCGTGCGGGCGCTCGTGCTGCTCCGCCTGAAGACCCTGGCCACCGGCCACACCGGCGTGCGCCTGGAAACCGCCGAGGCGATGGCGGCCATGCTGAACGCGGGCATCACGCCCGTGGTGCACGAGTTCGGCTCGCTCGGCTGCTCGGGCGACCTCGCGCCGCTGTCCGCCGCGGCCCTGGCGCTGACCGGCGAGGGCGAGGTCCGGGACGCCGCAGGTGAGCTGGTGCCCGCCCGCACGGCCCTGGACCGGGCGGGCATCACGCCGGTGCGGCTGGCCGAGAAGGAGGGCCTCGCGCTGATCAACGGCACCGACGGCATGCTCGGGATGCTGGTGCTGGCCCTGCACGACCTGCGCCACCTGCTGGACGTGGCCGACCTGACGGCCGCGATGAGCGTCGAGGCGCTGCTCGGCACGGACCGCGTCTTCGCCGCCGACCTGCACGCCCTGCGCCCGCACCCCGGCCAGGGGCTCAGCGCGCGGCGCATGGCCGAGCTGCTGGCCGGCTCGGAGATCATGGAGAGCCACCGCGGCCCGGACTGCACCCGCGTGCAGGACGCGTACTCGCTGCGCTGCTCGCCCCAGGTGCACGGGGCGGCGCGGGACACGGTGAGCTACGCCGAGACGGTCGCCGACCGGGAACTGGCCGCCGCGATCGACAACCCGGTGGTGCTGGCGGACGGCCGCGTCGAGTCCAACGGCAACTTCCACGGCGCGCCGATCGCCTACGTGCTGGACTTCCTCGCCATCCCGGTCGCGGACGTGGCGAGCATCGCCGAGCGCCGCACCGACCGGATGCTGGACGTCAACCGCTCGCACGGCCTGCCGCCGTTCCTGGCCGACGACCCGGGCGTCGACTCCGGCCACATGATCGCCCAGTACACCCAGGCCGCGGTGGTCAGCGAGCTGAAGCGGCTCGCGGTGCCCGCGTCCGTCGACTCCATCCCGAGCAGCGCCATGCAGGAGGACCACGTCTCGATGGGCTGGTCCGCGGCGCGCAAGCTGCGCAAGGCCGTGGACGGCCTGCGCACGGTGCTCGCGATCGAGTTCCTGACCGCCGCCCGCGCGCTGGACCTGCGCGCCCCCCTCCGACCCGCCCCCGCCACCGCGGCGGCGGTCGCCGCCCTGCGCCACCACGTGCCGGGCCCCGGCCCGGACCGCCACCTCGCCCCGGAGATCGCCGCCGCCGAAGAGTTCATCCGGTCGGGTGCGCTGCTCGACGTCGTCTCGAACCAGAACCGCTCGGAGGTCTGAACGACGAGGGCACACCCACCGATGAAGCCGCCTCACGGAATGCATTGACGATTGAGAGGGATGCGTCATGTCAAACGGGAAGAGAGTGCTCGTCATCGGTGGGGGACCCGCCGGGTCAACGGCAGCGGCCCTGCTGGCCAAGTCCGGGGTCCAGGTGCGGTTGCTGGAACGGGAGGTGTTCCCGCGCTACCACATCGGTGAGTCCCTGCTGCCCTCGTGCAAGTCACTGCTGAAGTTGTCCGGGGCCCTGGAAAAGGTCGAGGAGCACGGCTTCGTCGTCAAGCGCGGCTCGTTGTTCCGCTGGGGCGACGACGAATGGGTGCTGGACTGGGCGAAGCTCGTCGACAGCCAGGCGTGGACCTGGGAGGTGGAGCGCGACAAGTACGACGAGATCTTGTTACGCAACGCCGCCGACCAGGGCGCCGACGTGGTCGAGGGCGCCACGGTGAAGCGGGTCGTGTTCAACGACGCCGGCAGGCCCACGGCGGTCGAGTGGGTGGGCCGGGACAGCGACACCGTCCACACCGAGCACTTCGACTACCTCATCGACGCCTCGGGCCGGGCGGGTGTGCTGGCCAACCAGCACTTCAAGATCCGGCAGTCCCACGAGGTGTTCCAGAACATCGCGGTCTGGGGCTACTGGCGCGGGGCGAAGCTGCTGCCCGGCACGCCGGACGGCGGGTTCAACGGCCTTTCCTCGCCGAACGGCTGGTACTGGCACATCCCGCTGACCGAGGACCGGTTCAGCATCGGGTTCGTCACGCACAAGAAGACCTTCGCCGAGCGGCGCAACAACTTCGACTCGCTGAAGGACTTCTACCTCGACCGGATCAAGGCTTGCGCGCCGCTGCACGGGCTGCTCGACGAGGCGACGCTGCTCAACGGGGACTCGGGTGACCCGATCCGCGCCGAGCAGGACTTCTCCTACGTCGCCGAGCGGTTCTGCGGTCCGGGCTACCTGATGGTCGGGGACTCGGCCTGCTTCCTGGACCCGCTGCTGTCCACCGGGGTGCACCTGGCCCAGTTCAGCGCGCTGCTCGGGGCCGCGACGGTGTCCTCGATCTTCAACGGCGACCTGTCCGAGGAGGAATCGCTGGCGTTCTTCGAGTACGCCTACCGGCGGGCCTACACGCGCCTGCTGGTGCTCGTGTCGCGGATGTACGAGCGGTACGAGGGCGCGGACGACTTCTTCTGGCAGTCGCAGCGGCTGGTGCACGAGCAGGTCCGCTACGACGACCAGCCGGTGCGCAACTTCACCGAGATCATCGCGGGCATGACCGACCTCCGCGAGGCGGAGTCCACGGACACCCGTGCGTTGACGCAACTGCTCCTGGCGGACGCGGACGAGTCCCAGGTGACCGCTCCGCAGGGGCCGGACCGGAAGCACTTCCCCGGTCTGGAGGTCTCGGTGCTGTGGAACATCTACCGGGACCCCGCGGGCGTCGACGCGAAGATGAAGGACATCCAGGTCGTCACCGAGCCGAGGGTGGGCTTGGTCAGGCAGGCCGCCTGACGATGACGACCGCGGAGGGGACAAGTCCGATGTAGACGCTGTGCCGAAATGACCTGGGGGCGTGGGCACTGCCGTGCTCACGCCCCCGTCGTTTCAGAGACACCGAAGTTGAACAACCCGCGACCGCGCGGGAGAGACGAGCAGATGCCATGAACGCGAAGATCCGTGCCCGTCGGGGAACCGAGCTGGCCGCCAAGAGCTGGGGTACCGAGGCAGCACTGCGGATGCTGCAGAACAACCTCGACCCGGAGGTGGCCGAGCGCCCTGAAGACCTGGTGGTCTACGGGGGCACGGCGAAGGCCGCGCGTGACTGGGACTGCTTCCACGCCATCTCCCGCGAGCTGACCCGACTGGCCGACGACGAGACCCTGCTGGTGCAGTCGGGCAAGCCGGTCGGGGTGCTGCGCACGCACGAGTGGGCGCCGCGGGTGCTGATCGCCAACGCCAACCTGGTCCCGGACTGGGCGGACTGGCCGGAGTTCCGCCGGCTGGAGAAGCTCGGGCTGACCATGTACGGCAACATGACCGCGGGCTCGTGGATCTACATCGGCACCCAGGGCATCCTCCAGGGCACCTACGAGACGTTCGCGGCCGTGGCGCGCAAGCGGTTCGGCGGCACGTTGAAGGGCACGCTCACGGTCACCGCGGGGCTCGGTGGCATGGGCGGCGCGCAGCCGCTGGCCGTGACCATGAACGAGGGCGTCGCCCTGTGCATCGAGGTCGACCCGAAGCGGGCGCGCCGCCGCGTGGAAACCCGGTACCTGGACGAGATCGCGGACGACATCGACGACGCCGTCGACCGCGTGCTCCGGGCGAAGGCCGACGGCCGCCCGCTGTCGGTGGCCCTGATCGGCAACGCCGCCGAGGTGCTGCCGGAGCTGCTGCGCCGCGACGTGCCGGTGGACGTCGTCACCGACCAGACCTCGGCGCACGACCCGCTGGCGTACCTGCCGAAGGGCGTCGACCTGGCCGACTGGGCGGACTACGCGGCGAAGAGCCCCGAGGAGTTCACCGACCGGGCGCGGGAGTCGATGGCCGCCCACGTGGAGGCGATGGTCGGCTTCATGGACCGCGGCGCGGAGGTGTTCGACTACGGCAACTCCATCCGCGGTGAGGCGCAGCTCGGGGGCTACGAGCGGGCGTTCGAGTTCCCCGGTTTCGTCCCCGCCTACATCCGGCCGCTGTTCTGCGAGGGCAAGGGCCCGTTCCGCTGGGCGGCGCTGTCCGGCGACCCGGCCGACATCGCCAAGACCGACCAGGCGATCCTGGAGCTGTTCCCGGAGGACGAGCAGCTCGCCCGGTGGATCCGGATGGTGGGCGAGCGGGTGGAGTTCCAGGGCCTGCCGGCCCGGATCTGCTGGCTGGGCTACGGCGAGCGGCACCGCGCGGGCCTGAAGTTCAACGAGATGGTGGCCAGCGGCGAGCTGTCCGCGCCGATCGTGATCGGCCGGGACCACCTCGACTGCGGCTCGGTCGCCTCCCCGCACCGGGAGACCGAGGCGATGGCGGACGGCTCGGACGCGATCGCCGACTGGCCGCTGCTCAACGCCCTGGTGAACACGGCGTCCGGCGCGACGTGGGTGTCCATCCACCACGGCGGCGGCGTCGGCATCGGCCGGTCCATCCACGCCGGGCAGGTGACCGTCGCCGACGGCACCGAGCTGGCGGCGCGCAAGCTGGAGCGCGTGCTGACCAACGACCCGGGCATGGGCGTGATCCGCCACGCGGACGCCGGGTACCCGGAGGCGCAGGACGTGGCCGAGGCCAAGGGCGTCAAGATCCCGATGGCGAGCCATGACTGACCTCGTCGACATCGCGGACGTGGGCCGCGACCCGCGGCGCGGCGGGTACTCCCGGCACGGGTTCGACCGGGTGGAGCTGGAGCTGCGGGAGTGGTTCACCGAGCAGGCGCGGCGGCGCGGGCTCGACGTGCGGCCCGACCGCAACGGGAACCTGTGGGCGTGGTGGGGCGCCCCGGGTCCGGACGCGGTGGTCACCGGCAGCCACCTGGACTCGGTGCCCGGCGGCGGCGCGTTCGACGGGCCGCTCGGCGTGGTGTCCGCGTTGCAGGCCGTCGACCTGTTGCAGGCCAAGGGTTTCCGACCCGCGAAGCCGTTCGCCGTGGTGGTGTTCGTGGAGGAGGAGGGCGGTCGGTTCGGCGTGGCGTGCCTCGGCTCGCGGCTGCTCACCGGCGCGATCGACCCGGCCCGCGCGGCGGCGTTGACCGACCCGGACGGCGTGACGTTCGGCGAGGCGGCGCGTGCCGCCGGGTTCGACCCGGCGCGGATGGGCCGGGACGACGAGGCGTTGGCGACCATCGGCCGGTTCGTCGAGCTGCACGTGGAGCAGGGGCGCGGGTTGACCGTGCCCGTGGGGTTGGCCGCGTCGATCCTCGCGCACGGCCGGTGGCGGTACACGTTCACCGGCGAGGGCAACCACGCGGGCGCGACGCTGGTCGAGGACCGGCGTGACCCGATGCTGCCGGCGTCGCGGCTGGTGCTGGCGGCGCGGCGGGCCGCGACCGGCGGCGCGCGGGCCACCGTGGGCAGGCTCGTGCCCAACCCCGGTGGCACCAACGTGATCGCGTCGTCGGTGGACGTCTGGCTGGACGCGCGTGCCGAGGACGACGCGCGCACCCGCGAGGTGGTCGCGTTGATCACCGAGGAGGCCGAGCGCGCGGCGGCCGACGAGGGGTGCGCCCTGCGGGTGACCGAGGAGTCGTACGGCGACACGGTGTGGTTCGACCAGGCGTTGGCGGCGGAGGTGTCCGACGTGCTGGGCGGCGTGCCTTCGCTGCCCAGCGGCGCCGGTCACGACGCGGGCATCCTCGCCGCGCACGTGCCGACCGCCATGCTGTTCGTGCGCAACCCGACCGGGATCAGCCACGCACCCGAGGAGTTCGCCGAGGCCGAGGACTGCGCGGCGGGTGTGGTGGCGTTGGCGACTGCGTTGGAGCGGCTGGCCGGATGAAGAACTTCTGGTGCGAACGCGCGTGGCTGCCCGACGGCGTCGCGGCCCGCGTCCTGGTCCGCGTGGACCGCGCGGGCACGATCACCGAGGTGTCCACCGTGGACACGATTCCGCTGGGGTGCGAACGGCTGTACGGGATGGTGTTCCCGGGCTTCGCCAACGCGCACTCGCACGCGTTCCACCGCGCGCTGCGCGGCCGGACGCACGGTGGCGGCGGCACGTTCTGGACGTGGCGGGACGAGATGTACCGGGTCGCGGCGAGCCTCACCCCGGAGCGCTACCTCGTCCTGGCCCGCGCGGTGTACGCGGAGATGGCGGTGGCCGGCGTGACGGCGGTGGGCGAGTTCCACTACCTGCACGACGGCGGCAACGAGATGGGCGAGGCGTTGCGCCGGGCCGCCGCCGACGCCGGTGTCCGGATCACCCTGCTGGACGCCTGCTACCTCGCGGGCGGCATCGGCCGTGCCGTGTCGGGCGTGCAGGAGCGGTTCTCCGACGGCACGGCGGAGCGGTGGGCGGCCCGGGTCGCCGAGCTGCGCGAGGACGACAACACGCGGATCGGCGCGGCGATCCACTCGGTGCGCGCCGTGCCCCGCGAGGAGCTGGCGGTCGTGGCGGGCGCGTTCCCGGACCGGCCGCTGCACGTGCACCTCTCGGAGCAGCCGGCCGAGAACGAGCAGACCCTCGCGGCGTACGGGCTCACCCCGACCGAGCTGCTGCACGAGGCGGGTGCGCTCACACCGCGCACCACCGCCGTCCACGCCACCCACCTGTCCACAAAGGACATATCGCTGCTCGGCGCGGCGGGCGTCGGCGCGTGCTTCTGCCCCACCACGGAAGCGGACCTGGCGGACGGCATCGGTCCGGCGCGTGAGCTGTCCGACGCGGGCAGCCCGCTGTCGTTGGGCAGCGACCAGCACGCCGTGGTGGACCCGCTGCTGGAAGCACGCGGCCTGGAGCACGGCGAGCGCCTGCGCACCGGGCAGCGCGGCCGGTTCGCGCCGGCCGAGCTGGTCGACGCGTTGACCAACCACGCGGCGATCGGCTGGGCGGGCGGCGGCCGGATCGCGGTCGGCGCGCCCGCCGACCTGGTCGCGGTCGGCCTGGACTCGGTCCGCACCGCGGGCAGCGCGCCGGAGCAGGTGCCGCTGACCGCGACGGCGGCCGACGTGCGGGTGGTCGTGTCCGGCGGCAGGGTGGTGGCGCGCGACGGCGTCCACGAAACCCTCGGCGACGTCGGGAAGCTGCTGAAGGCGGTCGTATGAGCACCCTGATCACCAACATCGGCGAACTCACCACCAACTCGGACCTCGGGCGGCTCACCGGCGCCGCGCTGGTCCTGGACGGCGGGCAGGTGGCATGGGTCGGCGCGGCGGCCGACGCGCCACCGGCCGACGACCGGTTCGACGCCGCGGGCCGGGCCGTCCTGCCGGGCTGGGTGGACAGCCACACGCACCTGGTGTTCGCGGGCGACCGCACCGCCGAGTTCGAGGCGCGGATGGCCGGGCAGCCCTACCGCGCGGGTGGTATCGCCACCACGGTCGACGCCACCCGCGCCGCGTCCGACGACGAGCTGGCCGCCACCCTCCGGCGGCACCTCGCGGAGGCCGTCGCGCAGGGCACCACGTTCCTGGAGACCAAGACCGGCTACGGGCTGACCACCGCGGACGAGCTGCGGTCGGCCCGGGTCGCCGCCGCGCACGCCGACGAGACGACGTTCCTCGGCGCGCACCTCGTGCCGCCGGGCGCGGACGCCGACGAGTACGTGGCGCTGGTGTGCGGTGAGATGCTGGACGCCGTCGCGCCGCACGTGCGGTGGGCGGACGTGTTCTGCGAGCGGGGCGCGTTCGACGTCGACCAGTCGCGGGCGGTGCTGGACGCCGCCGCCGCCCGCGGCCTGGGGCTGCGGGTGCACGGCAACCAGCTCGGCGAAGGGCCCGGCGTGCGGCTGGCGGTGGAGGTCGGCGCGGCGAGCGTCGACCACTGCACCTACCTGTCGGCGGCCGACGTCGACGCGCTCGCGGGCTCGGACACCGTCGCCACGCTGCTCCCGGCGTGCGACCTGTCGACGCGGCAGGCCCTGCCGCCCGCGCGTGCCCTGCTCGACGCGGGCGCGACGGTCGCGCTGGCCAGCAACTGCAACCCGGGCAGCTCGTACACGACGTCCATGGCGTACTGCGTGACGACGGCCGTGCTCCAGATGCGGATGACTGTCGAGGAAGCCGTGCACGCGGCGACCAGGGGCGGTGCGCTCGCCCTGCGCCGGGACGACGTGGGTCACCTGTCGCCGGGTGCGCGTGCCGACGTGCACGTCCTGGACGCGCCGAGCGCGACGCACCTGGCCTACCGGCCGGGTGTCCCGCTCACCGCGGCCGTGTGGCGCGCGGGTGAGCGGGTCCGCTGACCGGGGTCACTTCTCCAGCTGAATCTCCCGGTGGTCGGTGTACGGGCCGCCGGGGAGCGGGACGCTCAGGTAGCCGGACGCGAACGCCGTGCCCTTGCGGAACGGCTTGCCGCTCGCGTGCAGGTTGACCGTCGCGTACTGGGTGCTGCCCGTGCAGGACGGGATGCTCGTGCTGCCGTTGCCGGTGGCCAGGGCGTTGTTCACGCGCTGGGTGACCTGCGTGCTGACGTGGGCGTTGACGCCCTGCGGGCACACGAACGAGACCTGGACCGCCAGGGCCGCGCCGTCGGCGAGGACGGTGGCGGGGGACAGGACGCGCAGGGCGCCCACCGAGGGCGACTGCGCGCCCACCTCCGCGCTGCCGGGCAGGGCGGACGCGATGAGCGCGCCCGCCGCGACGGCGGTGATGGCCAGCGCGTGGGCGGGTCTGATCTTGTTCACGGGTGCTCCTCCGAGGTGTGGACGGGTGTGGCGAGCCCGGTGCACACGCCGGCGACCAGCAGGGTCACCGGCAGGTGCCACAGGAAGTCGAAGCCGCTGTGGACGGCGAGCACGGCCAGGGCGGCGACCGCGCCCGCCCACGGCCCGCCGGTGCGCCGCCGCACCGCGCGGAACACCGCGAAGAGCACGCAGCCGAGCAGCGCCAGGCCGATCGCGCCGAGTTCCACCAGCACCTGGAGGTACTCGTCGTGCGCGTACCGCATCACGCGCGAGTGGCCGTCGCGGAGGAAGGTGAACCAGCCGTTGCCGGGGCCGACGCCGAACAGCGGGTTCGCGCGCACGAGGTCCAGCGCCGCGCCGGCCGCGCCCGTGCGGTCCGGCGAACTCAACGACCACCGCCCGCCGAGCCGGCCCGCGAAGGCGGCGAACGAGGCCGCGCCGACCACCAGGACGACGGCGGCCGACCGCGGCAGCCGCGCCGCGCCCACCGCGACCGCCACCCCGGCCACCAGCCCGGCGACGGCCACGACCGGTGACGGCGGGCCGACCGGGAACGAGGGCGACAACGCCGCGACCGCCACCGCGGCGCCCAGCACGGGTGGCGCGATCCGCCGCCACGAGCCCAGCAGGCCGAGCACGACCAGGCCGACGAGCAACGCCAGCGCACCGGCTCGGCTCAACGTCGCGCCGAGGCCCGTCATCAGGACGGACGCGGCGGCGGTGTGCGGTGCGGAGGGGCGTGCCACGGCGAGCACGGCCGTCGCCGCGCAGAGCGCTGCCAGGGCGTTGGGGTAGGTGAGCGTGGAGGAGGCGCGCGTCAGCCCCTCGGCCACCGTCGACCACGAGGGGATACGCCACACCACCGCGGCCCACCCGGTGAGCGCGGCCAGGGTGCCGATGCCGATCAGGACCGACGCGCACAACTCCCGTTGCCGGGCGTCCGAGCGTTCGGCCACGTAAGCCGCGGCGGCGAACACCCCCACGGCCGCAACGGTCGCCCACGGCGTGCCGCTCGCGGTCCCGCGCACCACGGCCCACAACGCGAGCGCGGCGCACGCGGCCATGACGGGCGTGAGCCGGGGGCGGGTGCGCAGCGCCAGGAGGAGGGCGAGCCCCGTGACCGAGGCGGCGAGCACGCGACCGGGCAGGTGATACCCGCCCTGCGCCACCACGGCCGCCGACAGGGCGGCGAGCAGCACGAGGAGCGGCAGCGGCAGCGCGTCGCCTTGGCGCGGCACAGCGCGAGCGACGCCCGTCGAGCCCCCCATGCACCGGCCTCCCCAGACCAGGCCCCCGTGCGGGGACAGCGCGGATCGTATCGACGGCCGACGCGCCGGATGAGCCGTTTTCCACCCGCCGGGGCGGAATTGCGCCACCCGGCGCGTGGGCACGCCCTTCGGGGTAGGCACCGCTGGACCGTTCGCGCTCAAGGCCACCGCATCCGCCCCCCACGCGCGCCCCGCCCCGCGAGTGCCCCCGCCGCCGACCACGGCGAGCGTCCCGCCACCGCCCCGCCCCGCGAGTGCCCCGCCCCCGCCACCGCCCTGCCCGCCGGCGAGTGTCCCGCCCCCACGCGCGCCCCGCCCCCACGAGCGGCCCCGCCGCCGACCACGGCGAGTGCCCCGCCTCCGCGAGCGCCTGCCGCCGCGAGCGCCCCGCCTCCGCTTCGCCCCCCCGGCCGCCCCGAGCGTCCTCCCGCCCCAACGCGAACGCCCCCGCGAGCGGGTGCTCGCGGGGGCGTTCGGTGAGGCCGACGGGGTCAGTCCTCGGGGTCGTCCTGGTCGTCACGCGCCAGGTGGGTGGCCAGGCGCTCGATGGCCGTCTCGAACTCGGGATGCGCGTCCACGAAGGCGCGGAGGCGGTCGGCCAGCCAGGCGAGGGTCACTTCCTCCTCGCCCCGGCGGGCCTCCAGCTCCTCGATACCGCGGTCGGTGAAGTACATCGCCTACTCGAACGCCTTCGTGATCAGTTCGCGCTGCTCGACCTCGTGGACCTTCGACGAGCCGGCCGACGGCGCGGCCATCGGGCGGCGCGACACGCGCTTGATCGCGAACCGCTGCGGCAGCAGCTCCGGCAGCGCCAGGCCGAGGAACGGCCACGCGCCCTGGTTGGCCGGCTCCTCCTGCACCCACCGCAGCTCGGTCGCGTTCGGGTAGCGCTCCAGCGCCTCCGTCAGCTTCCGGGCGGGCACCGGGTAGAGCTGCTCCAGGCGCACGATCGCGGTGTCCTTGAGGCCCTGCTTCTCCTGCTCGGCGGCCAGCTCGTAGTAGACCTTGCCGCTGCACAGCAGCACGCGCCGGACACCGGCCGGGTCGGGCCGCGTCGGGTCGTCGATCACCGAGTGGAAGCGCTCCTCGACGAACGGCTCCACCGGCGACGTCGCCGCCTTCAGGCGCAGCATCGACTTCGGGGTGAACACCACCAGCGGGCGGTTCACGCCGTCCAGCGCGTGCCTGCGCAGCAGGTGGAAGTAGTTCGCCGGCGTGGACGGGATGGCGATGGTCATCGAGCCCTCCGCGCACAGCTGGAGGAAGCGCTCGATGCGGCCGGACGTGTGGTCCGGGCCCTGGCCCTCGTGGCCGTGCGGCAGCAGCAGCACGACGTCCGAGCGCTGACCCCACTTCGCCTCACCGGACGAGATGAACTCGTCGATGACCGGCTGCGCGCCGTTGACGAAGTCGCCGAACTGCGCCTCCCACAGCACCAGCGCGTCGGGGTTCGCCACCGAGTAGCCGTACTCGAAGCCGAGCGCGGCGAACTCGGACAGCACCGAGTCGTACACCATGAACTTGCCCTGCTCGTCGGACAGGTTCTGGAGCGGCGTGTACTCCTCGGAGCGCTTGCGGTCCACCAGGGTCGCGTGCCGCTGCACGAACGTGCCGCGCCGCGAGTCCTGACCCGCCAGCCGGACCGTGCGGCCCTCCATCACCAGCGAGCCGAACGCCAGCAGCTCGGCGAACGCCCAGTCGATGCCGCCCTCGCGCGCCATCTTGACGCGCCGCTCCAGCACCGGCTTGACGCGCGGGTGCGGCGTGAAGCCCTCCGGCAGGTTGACGTGCGCGTCGGCGATGTGCTCGATCACGGAGCGGTCGATGCCGGTCGGCAGCTTGGTCGGGACCTGCTGCTCGGCCTCCACCGACGGCGACGCCTTGATCGGGTGCTTCTCCAGCTCGCGCACCTCGTTGAAGACGTGCTCCAGCTGCGACGAGAAGTCCTGGAGCGCCTTCTCCGCCTCCTCGACGGAGATGTCGCCGCGCCCGATCAGCGACTCGGTGTAGATCTTGCGCACCGAGCGCTTGGTGTCGATCACGTCGTACATGGCGGGCTGCGTCATCGACGGGTCGTCGCCCTCGTTGTGGCCACGCCGGCGGTAGCAGACCATGTCGATGACGACGTCCTTGTTGAACGTCTGCCGGTAGTCGACGGCCAGCTTCGCGACCCAGTAGCACGCCTCCGGGTCGTCGCCGTTCACGTGGAACACCGGCGCGCCGATCATCTTGGCCACGTCGGTCGAATACTTCGAGGACCGCGAGTGCTCCGGCGCGGTGGTGAAGCCGACCTGGTTGTTCACCACGACGTGCACCGTGCCGCCGGTGCGGTAACCACGTACCAGCGCCAGGTTCAGCGTCTCGGCGACCACGCCCTGACCGGCGAACGCGGCGTCGCCGTGCAGCGCGACCGGCAGCACGGTGAAGCCCTCGCCGCCCTTGTCCAGCACGTCCTGCTTGGCGCGGACGATGCCCTCCAGCACCGGGTCCACGGCCTCCAGGTGCGACGGGTTCGCGGTCAGCGACACCTTCGTCTCACCGTCGCCGAACATGCGGAAATACTTGCCCTCGGCGCCGAGGTGGTACTTCACGTCGCCGGAGCCGTGCGCCTGGCCGGGGTCGAGGTTGCCCTCGAACTCGCGGAAGATCTGCGATATCGGCTTGCCCACGATGTTCGCCAGGACGTTCAGCCGGCCGCGGTGCGGCATACCGATGACGACCTCGTCCAGCTCGTGCTCGGCGGCCTTGTCCAGCACCGCGTCCAGCAGCGGGATGACCGTCTCGCCGCCTTCCAGCGAGAACCGCTTCTGGCCGACGTACTTGGTCTGGAGGAACGTCTCGAACGCCTCGGCCGCGTTCAGCTTGGACAGGATGTACTTCTGCACGGTGGCCGGCGGCTTCTCGTGCGGCACCTCGACCCGCTCCTGGATCCACAGGCGCTCGGCCGGCTCCAGGATGTGCATGTACTCGACGCCGACCGTGCGGCAGTACGAGTTGCGCAGCACGCCGAGGATGTCCCGCAGCTTCATCCGCTCCTGGCCCGCGAACCCGCCGACCGGGAACTCCCGGTCCAGGTCCCACAGGGTCAGGCCGTGCGACAGGACGTCCAGGTCCTGGTGGCTGCGCTGGCGGTAGTTCAGCGGGTCCGTGTCGGCCATCAGGTGACCGCGGGTGCGGAACGCGTCGATCAGCTCGATGACGCGGGCGGTCTTGTCGACCGCGCCCTCGGGGATGTCGGCGACCCAGCGGATCGGCTCGTACGGCAGCCGCAGCGACGTGAAGACGTCGTCGTAGAAGCCGTCCTCGCCCAGCAGGAGCTGGTGGATGCGCTTGAGGAACTCGCCGGACTCCGCGCCCTGGATGATGCGGTGGTCGTAGGTCGAGGTCAGCGTGATGATCTTGCTGACGCCCATCTCGACCAGGGCCTGCTCGCTGGTGCCCTGGAAGTGCGCCGGGTACTCCATCGCGCCGACGCCGATGATCGCGCCCTGACCCGCGGTCAGGCGCGGCACCGAGTGGTTGGTGCCGATGGTGCCCGGGTTGGTGAGCGAGATGGTGGTGCCGGAGAAGTCCTCGGCGGTCAGCGAGCCGCCGCGCGCCTTGCGGATCAGGTCCTCGTACGCCTGCCAGAACTGCGTGAACGTCATGTTCTCGCAGCCCTTGATGGAGGCGACCACCAGCGACCGGGACCCGTCCTTGCCGGGCAGGTCGATCGCGAGGCCGAAGTTCACGTGCTCCGGCGTCACCACGAACGGCTTGCCGTCGACCTCGGCGAAGTGCCGGTTCAGGTTCGGGAACGCCTGGAGCGCCCGGACCACGGCGTAGCCGATGAGGTGGGTGAACGAGACCTTGCCACCACGCGTGCGCTTGAGGTGGTTGTTGATCACGATGCGGTTGTCCGCCAGCAGCTTGGCGGGCACGGCGCGCACGCTGGTCGCGGTCGGAACGGTGAGCGACAGCTCCATGTTCTTCGCGATCGCGGCGGCGGCGCCGCGCAGCTGCTTCTGCTGGTCGCCGGCGGCGGGCTGCACCGGGGCGGCCTTCGCGGCCTGCGCGGGGGCGGGCTTGCTCGTGGGCGGCAGCGTCGTGGTCTTCGGCGCGGTCGTCTTCGGCGGGGCGGCCTTCGGCGCGGGCTTCGACGGGGTCGGCGGCTGCTTGGTGGCCGTCGCGGTGGCCGCCGGCGCGTTGTTCGCCGGCGCGTTGCTCGCGGTCGGGGAGCCGGCCTCCGCCGCGGCGCCGTTGCCGGACCGCTGCGTCGACTTGTAGTCGGCGAAGAAGTCGTGCCAGGCCGGGTCTACCGACGACGGGTCGGCGAGGAACTGCTCGTACATCTCCTCGACCAGCCACTCATTGGGGCCGAACTGTGAAGCAGGACTGCTGCTGGACACGGCTGGCGCTCGCCTCTATCCATCTCGCTCTTGGTGTTGACTCACTCATGGTCAGGCTAGTCCCCCGTCTGGTGCACTTCACACGGAGGAGGGCTCGGGCAACGAGTGCTCCCTCACAGGATCGATCCGGACATCGGTCCCGTTATGGGTGCTTGAGCTGTTCTTGAGGTGTCGACCCGGGCACGTCCGGCCCGGCCGCGCGCGTCCGGGGCTTCGGCGGGTCGCCCCCGTTGAGTGTGACCGCCCGGGTCGCGGACGGCACGTCGAGTGAGAATCCAGGGTGCGGAGGTCCGTACGGACCATCTGTACTGCGTTTTCAACGTTTTGGTTGACAAACCTGGCGGTTGAGTCCTACGGTTTGTTCAACCGCGCGGTTGAGTGAGGGAGCGGGTATGGAAGACCGGCTTTCGCGGGTGTTCGCGGCGCTGGCGGACCCCATTCGGCGGGACATGGTGGCCCGGTTGGCCGTCGCGGACGCGACGGTCAACGAGCTGGCCGAGCCCTACGCCGTGACCGTGCAGGCGGTGTCCAAGCACCTGAAGGTGCTGGAGGACGCCGGGTTGGTCAGTCGGAGCCGGCAGGCCCAGCGGCGGCCGGTGCACCTGGAAGCGGAGGTGTTCGACCTGATGACCAAGTGGATCGAGCGGTACCGGCGGGAGGCGGAGCAGCGCTACCAGCGCTTGGACGCCGTGCTCGCCGAGATGGACGACAACAACCGGGCGGAAGACCAACAGCGAGGAGCAGCATCATGAGCAGCACCACCCACCGCGAGGTCGTCATCACGACCGACCCGAACCTGCCGACGATCCAGATCGTCCGCGAGTTCGACGCGCCGCCCGCCGCGGTGTTCCGCGCCCACGCGGAGCCCGAGCTGGTGAAGCGGTGGCTCGGTCCGCGCGGCTTGACCATGGACATCAAGCACTGGGAAGCGGTGACCGGCGGCGCGTACCGGTACTCGCACCGCGACGACAACGGCGAGTACAGGTTCTACGGCTCGTTCCACGAGGTGCGGCCGGGTGAGCGCATCGTGCAGACCTTCACCTTCGAGGGATACCCGGACGCGGTAGCGCTGGAGACCATCTTCTTCGAGGACCTCGGCGACAACCGCACCCGCCTGCGGAGCCTGACCGTGTTCGACACGATCGAGAACCGGGACGGGGCCGTGGCCAGCGGCATGGCCTCGGGCGTGGACGAGGGGTACCAGCAGCTGGACGAGCTGCTCGCCTCCTGAGCACCGGCCGCCCGGCGGGTGCCGGGCCTGCCCGGTGTCCGAGGGCGGGCCGGCCCGGCGGGTGCCGGGTCGGCCCGGTGTCCGGGGGCGGGTCGGCCCGGTGTCGGCGGTTCGGGCACCGCCGGCACCGGCCCGCCTCGCCGGGGGCCGGCCGACCGCCGGCACCGGGTGCGGGGGCGCCGACCTGCCGGGTGGGTGCCCCGCACCGCCGCCCGAGCGGTTCGCCGGGCTCAGTGAGACCCCGTGCTGTGCGACCACAGCCGGGCGTAGCGGCCGTTGGCGGCGAGCAGGTCGGCGTGCGTGCCCTCCTCCACGACCTTCCCCCCGTCGAGCACGATGATCCGGTCCGCCCGCGCCGCCGTGGCCAGGCGGTGCGCCACCACGAACGTCGTCCGCGCCCCGGCGAGGTGCTCGTTGGCCGCCAGCACCGCGGACTCCGTCGCGGGGTCCAGCGCGGCCGTCGCCTCGTCCAGCAGGAGCAGCTCCGGCTGCACCAGCTCGGCCCGCGCGAGCGCCACGAGCTGCCGCTGACCCGCGGACAGCCCCTGCCCGCGCTCGCCGACCTGCTGCCGGAACGCCGCGGGCAGCGCCGCCACCACCGGCAGCGCGCCGACCGCGCGCACCGCCCGCTCGACCTCGGCCCGCGTCGCACCCGGCCGCCCGTACGCCACGTTCTCGGCCACGTCCCCGCCGAACAGGTGCGCCTCCTGCGGCACGACGCCGAGCCGCTGCCGGAACGCCGCCAGGTCGTAGTCCCGCACGTCCACGCCGTCCACCAGCACCCGGCCCTCGACCACGTCGTAGAACCGCGCCACCAGCTTGACCAGCGTCGACTTGCCCGCGCCGGTCTCGCCGACGAGCGCCACCGTCTCACCCGGCGCGACCCGCAGCGACACGTCCGCCAACGCCGCCCGCTCGACACCGGGGTACCGGAACGTCACGTGGTCCAGCACCACCTCGCCACGCAGCCGCTCGACCGGCACCGGGTGCTCGGCGGCAGGCACGCTGGTCGGCGTCCGCAGCAGGTCGCCGATCCGCACCAGGCCGACGCGCGCCTGCTGGTACCCGTCGAACACGCCGGACAACTGGTACAGCGGCGCGAAGAACAGCCCCAGGTACAACACGAACGCCAGCAGCACGCCCGGCGACAACGCGCCCTCCGCCACCCGGTACGCGCCCACCACCAGGACGGCCGCCTGCGCCACCCCCGACAGCAGCGCGAGGAACGGGAAGTACGTCGCGATGTACCGCTGCGCCCGGATGCGGGACCGCCGGTACGCGTCGCTGCGCTCGGCGAACGCCTCGGCCGACCGCGCCTCCCTGGTGTACGCCTGCGACACGCGCAGCCCCGACACGTTCTCCTGGAGGTCGGCGTTGACCGCGCTGACCCGCTCCCGCGCCTCGGCGTACGCCCGCGACGACAGCTTCTGGAAAACCACCGTCGCCACCACCAGCACCGGCAGCACGGCCAGCGCCACCAGCGCCAGCGACGGGTCGGTCACCACCAGCGCCACCGCGATGCCGACCACGGTCAGCACGCTGATCACGAACGTCGTCAACCCGGTCTGGAGGAAGCTCGACAACGCGTCCACGTCCGTCGTCATCCGGGTCATGATCCGCCCGGCCATCTCGCGCTCGTAGTAGTCGAGCCCGAGCCGTTGCAGGTGGGCGTAGCTGCGCACGCGCAGCAGGTACAGCAACCGCTCGCCGATCCGCGACGTCAGCACGGTACCCGCCGCCGCCGACAGCCACCCCGCGCCGACCAGCACCAGCCCGATCGCCGCCGCGAGCCACAGCATCTCCGCCCGCCCGCCGACGACGCCGTCGTCCACGCCCAGCCGCACCAGGTTCGGCAGCCCCACCGAGAGCGCCGCGTCGACCAGCAGCAACCCGCCGACGCCGAGCATGGCCCACCGCACCGGCCGCAGCAGGCCGCGCAGCCGGAAGCCGGGGTCGGGCGCGCGCGGGTCCTCGCCACGCAGGTCCGGCACCTCGTGCGCGGGTGGCAGGGCGTGCACGCGGGCCAGCAGCTCCGGGGTCGGCGGGGTGCCGCCGACGAGCGCGGACGTGCTGCCGCCACCACGTGGTTTCGCGGCCCGCGCCGAGTCGACCGAGCGGTTGGCGGCCCGCACCGCGATCTCGTCCTCGTCGGTCTCCGGCCACAGGTCGGGCGTCACGCCGTCCGGTCCGGGCTCCAACGCGGCATCGGCCCGGGGGTCGACCTGCTCGATCGCCTCGCCCGGCCCGGCCAGCAGCTCCCGGTACAACGCGCAGCGCTCGGTCAGCTCGTCGTGCGTGCCCGTGTCGACCACGACACCCGCGTCGAGCACGGCGATCCGGTCGGCGAGGCTCAACGACGACCGCCGGTGCGCGATCAGGATCGTGGTCCGGGTCGCGGTGACCTCGGCCAGCGTGCGGTGGATCGCCGCCTCCGTCGCCGGGTCGACGGCGGACGTCGCGTCGTCCAGCACCAGCACCCGCGGGTCGGACAGCAGGGCGCGGGCGAGCGCCACCCGCTGCCGCTGCCCGCCGGACAGCGTCAGGCCGCGTTCGCCCACCCTGGTGTCG
The DNA here is from genome assembly GCF_019375475.1 of Saccharothrix obliqua. Taxonomy (GTDB): domain Bacteria; phylum Actinomycetota; class Actinomycetes; order Mycobacteriales; family Pseudonocardiaceae; genus Actinosynnema; species Actinosynnema obliqua. Next base: position 805,845 of record NZ_JAHXGQ010000001.1, read on the forward strand.
TAACCGTCCGGCAGGGCCGTGATGAACCCGTGCGCCTCGGCGGCCCGCGCCGCCGCCTCCACCTGCTCGTCGGACGCGTCGGGCAGGCCGTAGGCGATGTTCGCCCGGACCGTGTCCGAGAACAGGAACGCCTCCTCGAACACCACGCCCACGGTGCGCCGCAGCGATTCCAGCCGCAGTTCGCGCACGTCCACGCCGCCCACCCGGATCGCGCCCGCGTGCACGTCGTAGAACCGGGGCAGCAGCAGGGACACGGTCGACTTGCCGGAGCCCGCCGTGCCGACGACGGCCAGCGTCTCGCCGGGCGCGACCTTCAACGACACGTCGGACAGCACCGGCTCGCTGCGCGTGTACCCGAAGGTCACCTGGTCCAGCTCCACCGACACCGGTCCGGCGGGCACGTCCCGCGCGCCTTCCACCACGTCCGGCTGGGAGTCGACCAGCTCGTACACCCGCTCCACGCCCGCGCGGGCCAGCTGCGCGGTCACCATCAGGCTGGACAGCAGCCGGGTGGGGCCGACCAGGTTCGCCACGTAGGTCGCGAACGCGAGGAACGTCCCGAGCGACACCTCGCCGCGCAACGCCAGCCACCCGCCGAGCGCCAGCACCGCGACCTGCCCGACGAACGGCAGGGCGTTGAGCGTGGCGGCCGGCCGCGACGCGAGCCGGGCGGCGCGCATCCGCTCCGCGAACAACGTCCGCGCCCGCTTCTCCAGCCGCGCGACCTCGCGCGCCTCCTGCCCGAAGCCCTTCACGACGCGCACGCCGGTCACGGTCTCCTCGACGTGCTGCGCCACGTCCGCCGCCCGCTGCTGCGCCGACCACGTCGCCGGGAACAGGGTGAGCCTGGTGCGCACCGCGACGAACGCCACGGCGGGCACGACCACCAGCGCGATCAGCGTCAGCAGCGGCGACAGCCAGAACATCGCGCCCAGCGCGGCCACCGCGAACACGACGGTGCCGAACGCGAGCGGCGTCATCGACAGGAGGCTGTTCACGAGCTGGAGGTCGGTGATCGACCGGGACACCACCTGGCCGGTGCGCAACGCGTCCTGCTTCGGCCCGTCCAGCCGCTGCACGGCGTGGAACACCGCCTGCCGCAGGTCGTGCTGCACGTCGACGGCGAGCCGCCCGCCCAGGTAACGCCGCAGGAAGGCGGTGCCGAAGGTCAGCAGCTCCAGGCCGACCAGCACGGCGGCGAGCCACGCCAGGCGGTCGGTGCGGCCCGCCGTGGCGTCGTCCACGGCGACCTTGACCAGCAACGGCGACACCGCCTGGAGGCCGACGCCGACGACGGCCGCCAGCACCGAGGTCACCACCAGCGGCCGGTGCTGCCAGCACGCGGAGGCGAGTCGGCGGATCCAGCCCTGGGTGCGCGTCACGCGTCCACATTAGGTCTGCGGACCGACAGGGTCGGGTCGCGAAACGGGTGAGGACCGCCTCCCCGCTGCGGGGTGACGGTCCTCACAGTCCGAAATTCACAAGATCAGGTGATGTCCTTGCGCTGAGTGACGGCCCAGCCACCGAGGAAGAACAACGCCGTCCACGCCAGGAACACCAGACCGCTGAGCCACCAGTCGAACGCGCCCAGCGCGCCCGCGATCGCCCGCAGCACCTCGACCAGGTCGTCCGGCACGACGCCCGCCGTGGACAGGAACAGCGACGCCGCGACCGAACCGGTCAGGCCGTTCACCGAGCCGTTCGGCAGGAAGCCGACCAGCTCCGGCAGGCCCTGCGTGCTGACCACGAGCTGGAGGCCGTTCTCGATCAGCAGCATGTACAGCACCAGGACCACCGTGGTGCCGACCGGGCTGGTCATCAGCGCGCCGACGCCCACGCCGAACATCGTCATCAGCACCGAGGCCAGCACGCCGACACCGGCCATGGCCAGCCAGCCCGCGGCGTCCGGCAACGAGGACGAGTCCGAGGTGAGCGCGATGCCGATGGACACCGCCGCCACGATCGCCAGGCCGTAGATCGCGCCCCACAGCACGTAGACCACGAGCTTCGCGCTCAGCGCCGACACCCGGTTCGGCGCGGTCAGGAACGTGGTGGTGATCGTCCGGCGGTTGATCTCGGTGGAGATCGCCAGGCCGCCGAAGATCATCGGGAAGATGGTGGCGATGTTGATGCTGCGGGCCATCCCGAACAACGACACCTGCCACTGCGACGGGTCGATGCCCAGCAGCCGCGTCAGCTCCTCGGCGTCGCTGCTGTTCACCGCGTCCATGATGTTCTTGCCGACGAACCCGGTGCCCAGCGCCCAGCCCAGGGCGATCAGCACGGTCGGGATCAGCAGGCCCCACCACAGGCCCGTGGTGGTCGTCTTGCGGAACTCCGCCTTGATCAGGTTGCCCAGCATCACGCACCGCCCCCGAGACCGCTCTGACCCTGACCGGGCTGGTAACCCGATGGCGGGTCCTGGTAGCCGGGTGGTGGTGGAGGCGGCTGGTAGCCCGGTTGCTGCTGGTAGGGCTGCTGGTAACCCGGCTGCTGGTACGGCTGCTGCTGGTAGGGCTGCTGGTACCCGGGCGGCGGCGCGTGGTAGCCGGTGCCCGGCCCCACCGGCGGCTGCCCGCCGTACTGGGTCGGGGCCGCCGCGTACTGGCCGTTGGTGAGCTGGAAGAACAGCCGCTCCAGGTCGGCCTTCTCCTCCTGGATGCCGTAGATGGACACGCCGGCCTTCAGCGCCGTGTCGGCGACCTGCTTGGCCTCCACGCCCGCGACCGCGATGCGCCCGTCCGGCAGCGGCTCGATCGCCGTGATCCCCTCCTCGCGGAGGGCGGCGACCAGCGCGGCCGGGTCCGACGGCTGCACCAGGACCCGGCCCTGCTGCTGGTCGCGCAGGTTGTCCAGCGGTCCGTAGTACATGGTCTGGCCGCGCGAGACGATCACCACCTGGTCCACGGTCTGCTCGACCTCGGCGAGCAGGTGGCTGGAGATCAGCACCGTGCGCCCGCTGCGCGCGTACGACTGGAGGAACGAGCGCAGCCAGGCGATGCCCTCGGGGTCCAGGCCGTTCGCCGGCTCGTCCAGCACCAGCACCTGCGGGTCGCCGAGCAACGCGGTCGCCAGCGCGAGCCGCTGCTTCATGCCCAGCGAGAACGCGCCCGCCCGGCGGTCGCCCGCCGCACCCAGCCCGACCAGTTGCAGCACCTGGTCGGCACGCACGTCGGGCACGCCGATCGCCGCCGCGTACACGCGCAGGTGGTTGCGGGCCGAGCGCTTGGGGTGGAAGCCCTGCGCCTCCAGCACCGCACCCACCACGCGTGCCGGGTTGCCCAGCTCGTGGAACGGCCGGCCGTTGATCAGACCGATGCCCGCGGTGGGCGTGACCAGGCCGAGCAACATGCGCAGCGTGGTGGTCTTGCCCGCGCCGTTGGGCCCGAGGAAGCCGGTGACGGAACCCGGTTCCACCGTGAAGCTGAGATTCTGCACCGCTGCGACCGGACCGAACTGCTTGGTCAAGTTCTGCACCACGATGCGGCCACTGCCGTCGTGCACGCGTCCCTCCCGAATGCTCTTCGGGCGACATCCTGCCTTAGGCGGGTCAGTCGGGGAGGGCGTGTCGTGGTTTCGAGACCGCCACCGGCAGCTCGGTGGTGGTCTCGGCCTCGCGGATGCGGGCGAACGGACCGCGCAGCGGGCGGCGGCGCTCGCGGTGCGGCAGCCCCTCGCCGATCAGGTGCTGGTGGGCCATCGTCCACACCTGGCACGGCCACTTCTTGTGCCGCAGCACGCCGGGGCACGCGCCGCAGCGGCCGTCGGGATCGGGCTGGTGCACGGTGAGCAGCAGCCGCCAGCCGTCGGTGAGGCGGTGGATCTCGGCCCGCGCCAGCGGCACGAGCGCCTCGGCCGCGCCCCGCTCGGCGACCTCTTCCAGCTGGGTGAGCCTCCGCAGCACGGCGGCGCGCAACGCGTCGTCCACCCGTCACATCCTGTTCGCGGCTTGGTCCAGCAGGCGGTGCAGCCTGCGGGTCTGGGTGACGGACATCACAGCCGACTCGCCCGGCGGTGAGACCAGCAGCACCCGGTCGTCCTCCACCAGGACGGTCATGGACCGGTCCCGGCCGAACGGGTCGTGGCAGTCGATCCAGCCCTGCGGTTCAGCCATGTGCGCTCCGATCGGAGTGGCGGCGACGCGCGGGGCACCGCGCGAAGGGCAGCGGACCCGCGCCGAGGCGGCGGGCGCCTCGCTGTAGTCCATCGGCCGACCGGGCGTCGTGACTTACCCGTTACGCGGCGAATTCACTCGTTTGCTTGAGGCCGGACACGGCCCGTGTTCCGAAAGGTCAAGACTTGTGCGTCAGATGGCTGGGGCGGCTGGGCACGGCCCCCGGTTCCCGGCTAGCATTGGTGGCGCGGCCCGCTCCCAGTGACCCCCAGGCTGGTTGAGCGGGCCGCCTTCTCGTTCCAGGAGCAGGAGAAGGGGCGTCCACCCGTCGTGGTGGACGCCCCGTTCTTCGGCAGCGCTCAGAACTCGAACGCGGTGTACGTGAGGCCGTGCGCCTCGGCCACCGGCTGGTTCGTCAGCAGGCCGTCGTGCGCGTTCAGGCCGAGCGCCAGCGCCGCGTCCGCCCGCAGCGCGGCCTCCCAGCCCTTGTCGGCCAGCGCGACGGCGTACGGCAGCGTCACGTTGGTCAGGGCGTAGGTGGACGTGCGGGGCACGGCGCCGGGCATGTTGGCGACGCAGTAGAACACCGACTCGTGCACCTGGTAGGTCGGGTCGGCGTGCGTGGTCGGGCGGGAGTCGGTGAAGCAGCCGCCCTGGTCGATGGCGATGTCCACCAGCACCGAGCCGGGCTTCATCCGCGCCACCAGCTCGTTGGACACCAGCTTCGGCGCCTTCGCGCCCGGCACCAGCACCGCGCCGATCACCAGGTCCGCCTCGCGCACGGCCTGCTCGACCGAGTAGCGGTTGGACGTGACGGTGCGGAGCTGACCCCGGTAGAGGGCGTCGATGTGCCGGAGGCGGTCGACGTTGGTGTCCAGGATCTCCACGTCGGCGCCCATGCCCGCGGCGATGGTGGCCGCGTTCAGGCCCGCCACGCCGCCGCCGATGACGACGACCCGCGCCGGGTGCACGCCGGGCACGCCACCGGGCAGCACGCCCCGGCCGCCGGACGGCTTCATCAGCGAGAACGCGCCGACCTGCGGCGCCAGGCGGCCCGCCACCTCGGACATCGGGGCGAGCAGCGGCAGCGCGCCGTTCGCCGTCTGCACCGTCTCGTAGGCGATCGCGGTGGTGCCGGAGTCCAGCAGCGCCCGCGTCAACGGCTGGTCGGCGGCCAGGTGCAGGTAGGTGAACAGGGTCTGGCCCTTGCGGAGCAGCGGGTACTCCTGCTCGATCGGCTCCTTGACCTTGAGCACCAGCTCGCCCTCGGCCCACACGTCCGCGGCCTTGGCCAGGATCTTCGCTCCCGCGGCGACGTACTCGTCGTCGGTGATGGCGGAGCCGAGACCGGCGCCTGCCTCGACGAACACGTCATGTCCGCGCACGGTCAGCTCATGGGCGCCTGCGGGGGTCAGCGCGACGCGGTACTCGTGGTTCTTGATCTCGCGGGGTACTGAGATCCGCACGGTGGGGCTCCTTCAGCCGTTGTTATCGCCCAAGGTCCGTCACGGTAGAGCGGCTGTCATCGTGCGGTGCGCACGAACACGCGTGGGGCCGGTTGTGCCGGCCGGACAACGCGCCCGCTCGGAGAAGGGCCGCTGAACTCTTCGGACGCGCGTTGACACCCCTCACACCCACGACCTAGCGTGCTGGCGTTCGCCAACTGAACATCGGCCGCGGTGCCGTCGGAAAGGCACCGGAACCCGCGCGGGAGAGCCTCCGGCACGACCGGAGCGCCGAAGGAGCAAGTACCCCGCACACTCTCAGGCAACGAGAACCGCTCGGGTGAGGCGACTCTGGAAAGCGCGCACGCGCGCACCCACGGTGCAAGCCGCAGCGTTGCGGTGAAGCTCTCAGGTCCCAGGACAGAGAGGGGACCTGGCCGCGTGGACCGAGGAGCTGACGTGACTTTTCCGGACAACCTGCTGTACACGCCCGAGCACGAGTGGGTCGACTGGGCACCGGGTACCCAGGACCCCGTGTCGGTGGGCATCACCTCTTACGCGGCGGAGTCCCTGGGTGACATCGTCTTCGTGCAGCTGCCGAACGTCGGCGACCACGTCCGGTCGGGCGAGGTCTGCGGCGAGCTGGAGTCGACCAAGTCCGTGAGCGACCTGTACGCGCCGGTCAGCGGCGAGGTCGTGGCGGTCAACCAGGCCGCCGCCGACGACCCGGCGTTGATCAACAACGACCCGTACGGCGCGGGCTGGCTGTTCAAGGTGGCGGTGGAGGACGCGACGGGCCTGCTCACCGCCGCCAAGTACGCGGAACTCACCGGGGACTGAGGGTCGTGGCGATCAGCGTCTTCGACCTGTTCTCGGTCGGCATCGGGCCGTCCAGCTCGCACACCGTCGGCCCGATGCGGGCGGCCTCGATGTTCGTGGCGCGCCTCGGGCACCGGACGGCGTCGGCGGACCGGGTGCACGTCCAGCTGTTCGGCTCGCTCGGCGCGACCGGCCACGGGCACGGCAGCCCCAAGGCCGTGCTGCTCGGGCTGGAGGGCCACCGGCCGGAGGACGTGGACCCCACCGAGGCCGACGCGCGGGTGGCGGAGATCAGGGCCGGGCGGAAGCTGCTGCTGGGCGGTGTCCGGGAGATCCCGTTCACCGAGGACACCGACCTGGTCATGCACCGCCGCAAGTCGTTGCCGCTGCACCCCAACGGCATGAGCTTCACCGCCTACACCGGCGACGAGGTGCTGGACGAGGCCGTGTACTACTCGGTCGGCGGCGGTTTCGTGGTGGACGAGACGGCCACCGGCGCCGACCGCATCAAGCCGGACGAGACGGCGGTGGCGCACCCGTTCCGGACCGGGGACGAACTGCTCGCCCGCACCCGCGAGACGGGGCTGTCGATCAGCGAGGTCATGCTCGCCAACGAGACGTCGTGGCGGTCCGCGGACGACGTCCGCGACGGGCTGCTGCACATCTGGGGCGTCATGCAGGCGTGCGTGGAGCGCGGCTGCACGGAGACCGGTGTGCTGCCCGGCGGCCTCAAGGTGCGGCGACGGGCCGCGGAGATGCGTGCGCGGCTCGCCGCCGAGCACTACGCGACCGACCCGTTGCGGGTGATGGACTGGGTCACGTTGTTCGCGCTCGCGGTGAACGAGGAGAACGCCGCGGGCGGGCGCGTGGTGACCGCGCCGACCAACGGTGCGGCCGGCATCGTGCCCGCGGTGCTGCACTACTACACGCGGTTCGTGCCGGGCGCGTCCGACGAGGGCGTGGTGCGGTTCCTGCTCACGGCGGGCGCGGTGGGCGCGTTGTTCAAGGAGAACGCCTCCATCTCCGGCGCCGAGGTCGGGTGCCAGGGCGAGGTCGGCTCGGCGTGCTCGATGGCGGCGGGCGGGCTGGCCGAGGTGCTGGGCGGCACGCCGGAGCAGGTGGAGAACGCGGCCGAGATCGCCATGGAGCACAACCTCGGCCTGACCTGCGACCCGATCGGCGGGCTGGTCCAGATCCCGTGCATCGAGCGCAACGCGCTGGCGTCGATCAAGGCGATCACGGCGGCGCGGATGGCGTTGCGCGGCGACGGCTCGCACTTCGTGTCGTTGGACAAGGTCATCAAGACCATGCGCGAGACCGGCAAGGACATGAAGGTGAAGTACAAGGAGACCGCGCGTGGCGGCCTCGCGGTGAACGTCATCGAGTGCTGACGTCCTCGACGGCCTCCCCGACCGGGAGGCCGTCGGCGGCGTCACGGCAGGGCGGCCTCGATCGCCCGCACCACGGACTCGTCCTCGGGCTCGGTGGTCGGCCGGAACCGGGCCAGCACCTCGCCGTCGGGCGACACCAGGAACTTCTCGAAGTTCCACGCCACGTCGCCCGCCTCACCGCTCGCGTCGGCGTGCCCGGTGAGCACCCGGTAGACCGGGTGCCTGCCGGGACCGTTCACCTCGACCTTCTCGAACAGCGGGAACGTGACCCCGTAGGTGGCCGAGCAGAAGGTGGCGATCTCCTCGGCGGTGCCCGGCTCCTGACCCGCGAACTGGTTGCAGGGGAAGCCGACGACGGAGAAACCACGCCCCGCGTACCGCTCGTGGAGCCGCTCCAGGCCGGCGTACTGCGGCGTGAGGCCGCACTTCGACGCGACGTTCACCACCAGCAACGCCTTGCCGCGCAACGAACCCAGGCTGCTCGGCGTGCCGTCGAGGGTGTGCACGGCGATGTCGTGGATGCTCATGCGCCCCACCCTACGGCGTGCGCCGCGGCCGGAAGACGGTCACGACCACGCGCAGCCCGAGCAGCACGCTGATCACCAGCAGGTTGTAGCCGAACACCTGGTACAGCGTGATGTCCGGGCCCACCTCGGGACCGCCGTCCGCGCTGAGCAGCAGCACGGCCATCAGGCCCGCGGTCGCGCCGAGCACGGTCAGCATCACCTGGTGCAGCAGCCCGACGACGAAGTGCCGGTCCCGCTCGTCGGCGAACAACCGGACGCCCATGCTCAGCCTGCCCTGCTCCAGCGCGGCGGAGATGCGCTCGACCCGCCGGGGCAGCCGCCGCAGGAGGGGGAGCGCCGCGTGCAGCTCCTCGGTCGCGGTGCGCCGCAACGACTCCGGCGCGAGGCGTGCGCTGAACTGCTGCTCCGCGAACGCCCGCGACTCGACCACGATGTCGAAACCGGGTTCCAGCGCGGCGAGCGTGCCCTCCACGGTGGCCAGCGCGCGGAACACGGCGGCGATCTCCGGCGGGATGCTCAGGCCGTACCGGTAGACCAGGGCGAACAGGTCCCCGAACAGGCCGGCGTCCGGTCGCCGCCCGCCGCCCAGGTGGCGTGCCATGAACTGCCCGAGCGCGCGCTCCAGCTGCTGCTCGTCGATCTCGTCCGGTCGGGACACCAGTTCCAGCAACGCGTCCCGGGTGCCCGCCGGGTCGCCGCGGTCGACGGCGAGCAGCAGCTTGCCCAGCGCGGAGCGCAGCTGCGCGTCGATCCGGCCGACCGAGCCGAAGTCCAGCATCCCCAGCCGGCCGTCACGCAGCAGCAGGATGTTGCCGGGGTGCGGGTCGGCGTGGAACACCCCGTCCACGAGCACCTGGCGCAGCAGCGCGGCGAGCAGCGAGCGGGCGAGCGCGGCGCGGTCGGCCGACTCCGGCGGCGCGGACCGGATCGGCGTGCCGTCCAGGCGCTCCATCACCAGGACGCTCGACGTGCAGAGGTCTTCGTGCACCTCGGGCACCACGACGGCCGGGTCGGTCGACGCGGCCCGCACCGCCGCGAGGTTGCGCGCCTCGACCCGGAAGTCGAGTTCCTCGCGCAGCGCGGCGGAGAACCCGGCGGCGAGGTCGCGCACGCCGATCGCCCGGCCCCACCGGGTGCGCTGGTCCAGCGTGGCCGCGAGCCGGTTCACGATGTCCAGGTCGCCCTCCGCGACCTTGCGCACGCCCGGCCGCCGCACCTTGACCACGACGTCCTGACCGGACTTGAGCCGGGCCCGGTGCACCTGCGCGACGGACGCCGCCGCGACGGGCGTCCGGTCGAACTCGGCGAACACCTCCTCGGGCGGACCGATCTCGGCGACCAGCACCGCGCGCACCGACTCCCACGGCGCGACGGGCACCTTGTCCTGCAACAGGGTCAGCTCGTCGATCACGTCGGCGGGCAGCAGGTCGGCCCGGGTGGACAGCACCTGGCCGAGCTTCACGAACGTCACGCCGCCCTCCTCCAGCGCCAGCCGGAGCGAGCGGGCGACGCGGGTGTCGGTGCGCTCCCGGCCACGCAGGTACGGCCCGAGGCCGTGGCGGAACGCGATGGACGTGATGCGCGAGTACCGGCGGGCGCGGGCGATCCGGCCGCGCAGCGCGCGCCACCACTCGGTGGGCGGCGGGACGGTGCCGGTGGGCACGACGATCTCGGCCAGGGTGAGCAGCGAGATGACGACCAGCAGCGCGATGCCGAGCTGGACGGTGCTGAGCGCGGCCGTGGTGTCCGGGTCGGGCATCCCGACGAGCAGACCCCGCGTGACGGACAGGCCGACCATGCAGGCCAGGGCCGTGCGCACGAGCCCGACCCGCAGGCCCAGGATGCGTCGCGCCGCGAGCGCGATGCCCGTGATCAGCAGCAGGAACGTGGCCGGCACGCTGATCGAGTAGAACAGGAACCCCGCGATGTCCACCGTGCTCTCCCCCAACCCCTCGGGGCGGAGGATAGAACGGGTGACCTGAGGACCCGCCGCGGCGGGTGCCGGCTCGTGACGTCGCCCGCGGCGTCACGAGCCGGGCGGTCAGAAGTCGAAGACGTGCCCGGTGCCCGCGCGGAGCACGCACGGGTTCTCGAACGTCTGCGTGAACCGGCGGCGCTCGCCGCGCCACGTGCCCGTCGCGGTGACGGTGACCGGGTCGTACTCCATCGTGCAGGAGACCGGTGCGGCACGCAGCTCGTCGATGCGGCCGTCCACTTCGGACAACGCGGCGCACGCGTGGTGCGCGTTGCCGTGCGTGCCGCCGGCCGGTCCGCAGGTGAGGTGCGCGAGCCTGATGGTGTCCCGGTGGTTCGTGGTGAGCGTGAACGAGGACTCCGGGGCGACGACGGTGGGGAAGAGCGCGGCGAAGGCCGCGAGTAGGGGGAGTGGTGCCATGGGGTCACCCTGGCGCGCCCGACGTGGTGGCTCCAGCCATGTCACCGCATCGTGTGATCTCTTCCGCGGACCCGGCCCGTCACACGGGTAGATGCCACTTCCGGGCGAATTCCCGCTGCGGATGGGCGCACCGTTCCACGGGCCGTGACTGTGACCTGGGTCACTGTCGTCTGTCCGTCCTCCGTGTGGGGGCCAGGGTGGTCGGATGGGGAACTCCGGGGTGCGCAGGGTGGCGTTCGCCAGCTCGGCCGGGAACGCGGTCGAGTTGTACGACTTCCTCCTCTACGGCACGGCGTCGGCGCTGGTGTTCGACAAGCTGTTCTTCCCGAACTTCGACCCGCGCATCGGCACGCTGCTCGCGTTCGCGACGTTCGGCGCGGGTTTCCTCGCGCGCCCGCTCGGCGGCGTGGTGATCGGCCACTTCGGCGACCGCATCGGTCGACGCGCCATGCTGGTGCTCACGCTGACCATGACCGGCCTGTGCACGGCGTTGATCGGCCTGCTGCCCACCTACGGGTCCATCGGCATCGCCGCGCCGGTGCTGCTCGTGGCGTTGCGCGTCGTGCAGGGCTTCTTCCTCGGCGGCGAGCAGGGCGGCGCGACGCTGATGGCCGTCGAGCACGCGCCGCCGGGGCGCACCGCGTGGTACGGGAGCTGGACGTTCCTGGGTTCCCCGTTCGGCCTGGTGCTGGCGAACAGCGCGATGGCGGCGTCCACCGCGGTGTCCGGTGACGCGTTCCTGTCGTGGGGCTGGCGGTTGCCGTTCCTGTTCAGCCTGGTGCTGGTCGGCGTCGGCCTGTACGTGCGGCTGTCGGTGGAGGAGAGCCCGGAGTTCCGGCGGGTGCGCGCGGAGCGCGGCGCGCTGCGGCTGCCGGTCGTGGACGTGGTGCGCCGGTCGTGGGGCAGGGTGCTGCTCGGGGCGGGCGTGAACCTCGGGTTCAACATGTTCATCTTCGTGCTGGCCACGTTCGTGGTCTCGTACGGCACCAAGGAGCTGGGGCTGCCGCGGTCGGTGCTGCTCAACGCCGGGCTGCTGGGCGCGGGCGCGCAGGCGGTGGCGATCCTGGCGTTCGCGCGGCTGTCCGACCGGATCGGCAGGCTGCCGGTGATGACGGGCGGGGCGGTGTTCCTCGGCGTGTTCGCGTTCCCGTTGTTCTGGATGCTGGAGACGCGGTCGACGGTTTTGGTCGTGGTGGCGCTGCTGATCGGGTTCGCCGGGTCGGCGGCGGTGTTCGGGCCCATGCCCGCGTACTACGCGGAGCTGTTCGGCACGCGCGTGCGGTACAGCGGCGTGTCGTTGAGCTACCAGCTGGGTGCCGTGCTCGGCGGCGGCCTGTCGCCGCTGATCGCGGCATCGCTGCTGACGGCCACGCCGACCCACGACTCGTGGCCGGTGTCGCTGTACCTGGTCGCGGGTGCCGCGGTGAGCACCGCCTGCCTGCTCGCGATCGGCGAAACCCTCCGCCGCGCACCCGCCGACGCCACCGCCGCCCGCTGACCCCCGCGCCCGGCGAAGCCCCGCCCTGCCCCCGCACCGCGGCCGACCCGTCCCGATCAGGCGCGGGCGAGCACCCGGTCCAACGCCGCGCGCACGGCGGCAGCCGGGTCGGCGGGCAGCTCGGCCGTCCGCCACGCGATCACGCCGTCCGGCCGGACCAGCGAAGCGCCGTGCGGGCCGATCCCGTACCGCGCCGCCAACTCCCCGTCGTGGTCCGCGATCCGCGGCACGGGCACCGGCGCGCCCGCCCACGCGTCGGCGTCCGCCGTGATCAACGTCCAGCCGTCGACCAGGTCCAGCACCGCCGTCGGCCGACCCGAGTGCGACACCACCAGGTGCGGCACGTGGAAGCCCGGCCGCGCGCTCGGCTTCAGCGGGTCCTCCAGCAACCCGTCCACGTCGTCGGCGAGCAGCACCGCCCCCGACACGCACCGGTACCCGAAGATCAGCCGGAGGTGGTCGACCGGCTCCGGCACGTCCGGCCCGGCCAAGTGCGGCGCGAGGCGCTGCACGTAGTTCGCGTACGACGCGTCGATGATGAGCTGCGCGTACGGCCGCCGCTCGGCCTCGTAGCTGTCCAACAGCCCCTCACCGGCCTCACCCCTCAACACGGCGGCGAGCTTCCACGCGATGTCGTACCCGTCGCCCACGGCCGTGTTGCCGCCGAGACCGCCGGTCGGCGGCGTCACCTTCGCCGCGTCGCCGACCAGGAACACCCGCCCGGCGCGGAACGAGTCGGACAGCCACGCGGCCATCTCCCACGTCGTGATCTCCAGGACGTCGACCGCCAGGTCCGGCACGTCGGTGGCGGTGCGGATCAGCTCCAGGCACCGCTGCTCGGGGAAATCGGCGATCGACTCGCCCCGCTCGGGGTGGTACTCGACGGTCAGCACGTTGCGGCGCGCGGTGTTGGTCACGATGAACGCGCCGGTGAACTCGCGGTTTCGCAGGTAGAACAGGGTGCCCTTGTCGGCCGCGAGCCGGTCGCCCAGGTCCGCGTCGAACACGACGCCGACGTGGTGGGTGAGCGACCCGCGCCCCCGGCGGCGGATGCCCAGCGCCTCCCGGACGGTGGAGCGGTGGCCGTCCGCGGCGACCAGGTAGTCCGCCCGCACCCGGTACGTCTCGCCGGTCGCCCGGTCCAGCAACGTCGCGGTGACGCCCGAGTCGTCCCGGGTGAACGACGTCAGCTCGGTGCCGAACCGGACGTCCGCGCCGTGCTCCCGCGCCGCGGCGAGCAGGACGGGCTCGACGAAGTCCTGGCTCGACATGCCGAACGGCTCCGGGCTGAGCCCGACGTCGAGTTCGTCGTCCTCGTGCACGATCGTGTGGAAGACCTCGCCCTGCAAGCTCTCCGCGATCTTGATGACGATCCCGGACGCGACGCCCTCGCTGCCCCGCAGCACCTCGTCGGCGACGCCCCCGCGCCGGAAGACCTCCATCACCCGGTTGTGCTGACCGGTCGCCCTGGGGTGCGGCGACGTGCTCGCGTGCTTCGCGACGCCGAGCACGTCGATCCCCTGCCGGGCGAGGAAGAGCGTGGCGGTCAACCCGCCGAGCCCCGCACCGACCACCAACACCTGTACGCGCTTGTCCCCTCTCATGGAAATAATCTTAGCCACTAAGAGACTTAGTCGGCCAGCTTTATTGCCCGCCCGGTCGCGGCGGACTCGAACGCCGCTTCCACGACCTCCAGCCCGGCCACCGCGTCCCGCGGCGGCACCGGGGCGCGGCCCTCCGCGACCACGGCGTAGAAGTCCTGGTAAGCGCCTCGCTCGGTCTCCACGGGCACGCCGCCGAGCACGCCCCACATCTCCTCCGGGTCCGCGCCCCACCCCGTGCCGCCCGGCACCGCGCCGGCACGCAGCAGCTCCTCCTGCGGGTCCATGCCGTGCTTCACGTACGCCGACCGGTTGCCCAGCACGCGGAACCGCGGCCCGGGTTCGGCCGCCAGCGCGGACGCCCACAGGTGCGAGACCACCCCGTTCCCGTGGGTCAGCGCCAGGAACGCGTCGTCGTGCGCCCGCGCACCCGCGCGCAGCGTCCGCACCTCGGCGTACACCAGGCGCGGCCGGCCGAACAACGCGATCGCCTGGTCCACCAGGTGCGTGCCCAGGTCGTAGACGATGCTGCCCAGCTCGTCGCTCTCCTTCCACGACTCCTTCGGCTCCGGCCGCCACCGCTCGAACCGCGACTCGAACCGGTGCACGTCGCCCAGGGCGCCCTCCGCCACCAGCCGCCGCACGGTGCGGAAGTCGCCGTCCCAGCGCCGGTTGTGGTGCGGCGCGAGCAGCAGGCCGCGCGCCTCCGCCAGGTCGACCAGCTCACGCGCCTGCGCGGCGGTGCCCGCGACCGGCTTGTCGAGGACCACGTGCAACCCGTGCTCCAACGCCGCCCGCGCGTGCTCGACGTGGAAGCGGTTGGGCGTGGTCACCACCGCCAGGTCGAAGTCACCCGCCCACACGTCCTCCGGCCGGTCCAGCACCTCGACGCCCGGGTACCGGGCACGGGCCTCGGCCCGCCGGTCCGGGTTGCCGGTGACCACGGCGGACAGGGTGAGACCCGGCGTCGTGGCGATGAACGGGGCGTGGAAGGCGGCTCCGCCGAGCCCGTAGCCGATGAGTGCGGTGCGCATGGCCGCACCCTAGGCTTCCCACGACGTGGACGCCCTGTCCTAGCCGGTCACTCACGGCTACCTTCTGCGTCATGAGTCTCCTGGTGACGCGACGACACGTCGATTACGCGCGTGTCACCAGCATGGCCTGTCGTCTCGGCTGATAGACCCTCTGCGCGTCGTCCACCCTTCGTCGCGCCCAGCACGCCCACCCAGCCCTTTGACAGGAGCACCGGCATGTCCTGGTCGTTCGAAACCAAGCAGGTCCACTCCGGAGCGTCACCCGATCCGACGACGGGTGCCCGCGCCACCCCCATCTACCAGACCACCTCGTACGTGTTCCGGGACACCGCGCACGGCGCCGCGCTGTTCAGCCTCGCGGAGCCCGGCAACATCTACACCCGCATCAACAACCCCACCCAGGACGTGCTGGAACAGCGGGTCGCCGCGCTCGAGGGCGGCGTGGCGGCGGTCGCGTTCGCGTCCGGCCAGGCAGCCGAGACCGCGGCCATCCTCAACCTGGCCCGCGCGGGCGACCACCTCGTCTCCAGCGCCGCGCTCTACGGCGGCACGTACAACCTGTTCCACTACACGCTGCCGAAGCTGGGCATCGACGTCACGTTCGTGGACGACCCGGACGACCTCGACGAGTGGCGGGCCGCCGTGCGCCCGAACACCAAGCTGTTCTTCGCCGAGTCGCTGGCCAACCCGCGCAGCAACGTGCTCGACATCGAGGCCGTGGCGGAGGTGGCGCACGCGGCGGGCGTGCCGCTGATCGTCGACAACACGGTGCCGACGCCGTACCTGCTCCGGCCGCTGGAGCACGGTGCGGACATCGTCGTCCACTCCGCCACCAAGTACCTCGGCGGCCACGGCACCGCGGTCGCGGGCGTGGTCGTCGACGGGGGCCGGTTCGAGTTCGGGGACGCGGAGAGGTTCCCGGACTTCAACGAACCCGACCCCAGCTACCACGGGTTGCGCTACTGGCCCGTGCTGGGTCACGGGGCGTTCGCCGCGAAGCTGCGGGTGCAGGGCCTGCGGGACACCGGCGCGGCGATCGCCCCGTTGACCAGCTTCCTGATCTTGCAGGGCATCGAGACCCTGTCGTTGCGGCTCGAACGGCACGTGGCCAACGCGCAGGCGCTGGCGGCGTGGCTGGAGGCCCGTGACGAGGTGGAGAAGGTGCACTACGCCGGGCTGGAGTCGTCGCCGTGGCACGCGCTGGCCAAGAAGTACCTGCCGGGCGGCGCGGGCGCGGTGGTGTCGTTCGAGCTGCGCGGCGGTGAGGAGGCCGGGCGGGCGTTCGTGGACGGCGTGGAGCTGTTCAGCCAGTTGGTCAACATCGGGGACGTGCGCAGCCTCATCGCGCACCCCGCGTCCACCACGCACAGCCAGCTCACGCCGGCGGAGCAGCTCGTCGCCGGCGTGACGCCGGGCCTGGTGCGGTTGTCGGTCGGCATCGAGGGCCTGGAGGACCTCAAGGCCGACCTGGAGGCCGGGTTCCGGGCGGCGAAGGCGGTCCAGTGAGGTCATCGGCCGCACGGGGACCGGGTTCGTAGTGGTTTTCGGGTCCACTGTCGGGGAGACCCCTCCCGCCGCCGGCGGGTGGCGGGAGGGGGACCCGAACGGTCGGCGGAAGTGGGTCCGCGGCGTGCTGGGCGACCTGCCGGTGCGCGTGGCGTACGAGACGTGGGGCGAACTCGCACCCGACCGGGGCAACGCGGTCCTGGTGCTGCACGCCCTCACCGGCGACAGCCACGTGGCGGGCGACGCCGGGCCGGGCCACCCCACGCCCGGCTGGTGGGACGGGCTGGTGGGGCCGGGGCGCGCCCTGGACACCGACCGGTGGTTCGTCGTGGCGCCCAACGTGCTGGGCGGGTGCCAGGGCACCACCGGTCCGCTGTCGACCGCGCCGGACGGGCGGGTGTGGGGCGAGCGGTTCCCGGCCGTCTCGGTGCGCGACCAGGTGGCGGCCGAGGTGCTGCTCGCGGACGCGCTGGGCGTCTCGTCGTGGGCGGCGGTGATCGGCGGCTCGATGGGCGGTATGCGGGCGCTGGAGTGGGCGGTGTCCGAACCGGCGCGGGTGCGGGGCCTGCTGGTGCTCGCCGCGCCCGCCGCGTCCACCGCCGAGCACATCGCGCTGGCCGCGCCGCAGCTGCACGCCATCCGGCTCGACCCGGTCGCGGGCATGGGCATCGCGCGGCGGATCGCGCACCTGAGCTACCGGAGCGCGGCCGAGCTGGAGGTCCGGTTCGGCCGCGACCGGCGTGCCGACGGCCGGTTCGAGGTGGAGTCCTACCTCGACCACCACGCGGACAAGCTGCTGCGGCGGTTCGACCCGTGGTCGTACGTGCGCCTCACCGAGGCCATGAACGGTCACGACGTGGGCGCGGGCCGGGGTGGCGTGGCGGCGGCGCTGGGGCGGGTCACGGCACGCAGCGTCGTGGCGGGCATCGACACCGACCGCCTGTACCCGTTGGCCCAGCAGGCCGAGATCGCCGCCGGCCTGGGCGTCGACCTGCGGGTGGTGCGGTCGCCGCACGGGCACGACGGGTTCCTGACGGCGGTGGAGCAGGTGGGCGCCCTCGTCGGGGAGCTGCTGGCGGAGAGCACCGCGCCGTCCCGGGCGTGACCCGACCGGCTTCGGGGTCGGGCGGTGCGCGGGTGCGGTGGTCCGCACGCGCGAAGGCCCGCGGTCGCGTGCGACCGCGGGCCTTCAGGACCCGACCGGTGTGTTCAGCAGTCGGCCGGTGCCGGTCAGAAACCGGCGGTGATGCGGGTGAACTCCCAGTCGGACTGCGGGATGCCGGAGCAGTTGGACGACACCTGGCCGTCGCAGCCGCCGCGGTCGCGGTTGACCGCCCAGAACGAGAACCGCCCGAGGCCGTTGGACTTGGACCAGTCGCGCAGCTGGGTCCAGGTGGCCGTGGTGGTGGTCTCGCGCTGGTCGGACAGGCCGTTCATGCCGGAGATGCCCGAGTGGTTGAACGCGACGGCGTCGGACCAGCCGAACACCGCCTTCAACTTGTTCTTCAGCGCCGTGGTGGCGTTGATGGTGTCGGTCTTGATGTCCGAGCTGCCGAAGTCGAACGGCATCAGGGTGAAGACGTCGATGTTCGCCCCGATGGCCTGCGACCGCTCGATCAGCCGGTTGCCCCAGCTGTTCGGGCCGGTCTTGGTGGTCGGGATGGTGACGATGGTCTGGATGCCCGGGTTGCTCTGCTTGACGATCTTCAGGGCCTCCAGGATGCGGTCCTGGACCGTGGCGTTCTCGAACTCGTCGGTGTTCTCGATGTCGATGTCGATCGCCTTGAGCTTGAAGGCGTCGATCACCTTCTGGTACGCGCCCGCAAGCGCTTGCGGGGTGGAGCAGTTCGGGCCGAGCTTGTTGCCGCTCCAGCCGCCGAACGACGGGACCACGTCACCGCCCGCCGCGCGGATCTGGTTGATGGCGTTGGCGTCGATGCCGCCGGTCAGCGGGCGCTGGCCGTCCCACGAGGGGTTGCAGCCGCCCTGGGCCAGGACGAACGCCATGGTGAACCACTTGACGCCGGTCGCCTTCATCACGGTCTGCGGCGCCGGCGGGTTGCCCCACCCGAGGAACAGGTACGGCGCGCCCCGACCGCTGCCGGGGTTCTGGTCGCCGGGCTTGGTGGTGGCGGTGATCTGGCCGGACGGGTCGGACGTGTTGCCCGCCGCGTCCTTCGCCCGCACGCTGAACTGGTACTCCGTGGCCGGGTTCAGGCCGGACACGGTGGCGGTGGTGCCGGTGACCGTGGTGGCCACCGTGGCGCCCTGGTAGACGTCGTAGCCGGTGACGCCCACGTTGTCCGTGGACGCGGTCCAGGCCAGCGACACCGAGTTCGAGGTGGTGTCGGTGACGCTCAGGCCGCTCGGCGCGGTCGGGGGCGTCGGGTCGTTGCCGCCACCGCCGCACGCGTTGCCGTTGACGGTGCAGTTCGCCGGTTCGCCCGCGCCGCTGCCGACGAAGCCGAACGTGCGGGTCGCGCCCGCGGCGATGCTGCCGTTGTACTCCCGGTTGGTCGCCACGTAGTGGTTGCCGTTCTTGGTGACCAGGGCGTCCCAGAACGCACCGAGCGTGGTGCCGGCGGGCAGGTCGAACTCGATCTTCCACGACGTGACCGCGCCGGGTCCGCCGTTGGTGATCGTGTACTTGCCCTCGTAGCCGCCGCCCCACTCCTGGGCCTTGGCGAACGTGGCGGTGACACCGGCGGCGGCCGTGGCGGCCGGGCCGGTCAACGCGAGTGATCCGATGGCGAGGGCGCTTGCCGCCAGCAGCGCGCCCAAACGTGGTTTCATGAGGAACTCCTCGGCGGATTGGCAGGGTAATCGCGCCCACCGGGGAGACTGGTCTAGACCATGTGGATTGTCAATGGCTCTTTACTCGTCCAGTGCTGTCTCGATCCAGGGTGCCACCGCCAACTGGCGCACCTCGCACTCCAGGGCGAGCTTCACCGTCCACCGCAGCGCCTGGAGCACCACCGTGGCCAGCTCCTGCGGTTGGCCGTTGGCCAGGGCGATCTCGATCTGCTCGGCCGCCGCCTGCTGGTCGCCGTGCACCTCGGCGAGCAGCGTCCGGATGGCCGTGCGCACGGGCGGGTCCGCGTCGTCGATGGGCACCTCCTGCCCGTCCTCGTCGAAGACCTGCATCTTGACGGGGGTGGCGCCACCGGAGCCGAGGGCGGCGACCATGTCGCTGCACTCCGCGAACAGCAGCAGGACCAGCTCGCGGATCTCCTCGTTGCCCTCGGGCGACCCGCTCAGGTAGCCGGTGACCAGGTCGACCGCGACCGCGTCCTCCCCGACCTTGGCGGCGGCCAGGGCTTCACCGGCGACGGCGGTGAGCCGTGCCCAGCGATCCGGATCCTGCTGCGGGTGCATTAAGCCATCTTCCATCACGGAGTAGGGGCGCACAGCTCTGTCGTATTGCCTACCCGGTGGTGTTCGGGTGTCGCAACGGCTTGTCCTGTGATCCGATGGGTGCTACCCCGGTATGACACACCCCGGTGTCATGTGCCGCCGGATCGGGGCACCTAGCATCGGTGCGTGTTCCGCTCCCTCCTCCAGGTCGTGCTGCTGCCCGACCGCACGCGGGCGTTCGCCGCGACGGGTGTCGGGCGGTTCGGCCGGGTGGCGTTGCTCGTCTACGGTCTCGTGATCGCCATCGGCGTGTCGTCCGACTACGTGCGGCACCAGAACCCGGACGGCTGGTGGCCGCTGCTGTTCGCGATCACGCTCGGCAGCTACGCGTTGATGCCGCTGTCCGTGCTCAGCGCGTGGCGGCTGGCCACGGCGGGCCTGGTCGTGATGCGCCTGCTGGTCTACACCGAGCCCGGTGTGCTCGGCGGCTGGCAGTGGTGGTGGTACCTGCCGGTGCCGGTGGCCGTGGGCCTGCTGCACTCGGGCCGGGTGGTGCTCTGGGTGGGCGTGCTCACCTCCGGCGTCGTGTACTGCGTCGCGGCCATGCGCGACCTCGACTACTTCCCGGCCACCGCCGGCCTGGTCTGGCTGCTGCTGCTGCTCGGCTACGCGTTCGGCGCGCGTGGCCGCGCGGAGAAGAGGTTCCACGCGGAGCGCGACGCCAAGGCCGCGCTGGAGGAGCGGGCGCGCATCGCGCGCGAGATGCACGACGTGGTGGCGCACCACATGTCGCTGGTGGCCGTCCGCTGCGAGACCGCGCCCTACCGGATCGCCGACCTGCCCGAGGCGGGGCGGCGCGAGTTCGCCGAGCTGGGCGACGCCGCGCGGGCCGCGATCGCCGACATGCAGGGCCTGCTGGGCGTGCTGCGGGCCGCCGACCAGCGGCCGGACCACGCGCCCCAACCCGGCCTGGCCGACATCCGCGGGCTCGCGCCGGACGCGGACGTGGTGGACGTGGCCGTGTCGCCCGCCGTGGGCCTCACCGCGTACCGGGTCGTGCAGGAGGCGCTGACCAACGCGGCCCGGCACGCGCCGGGCTCGGTCGTGACCGTGGCGGTGACCGAGGTCGGCGGTGAGCTGGAGGTGCTGGTGCGCAACACGGCGGGTGGTCCGTCGACCGGCGGCGGGAGCGGGCACGGGTTGGTGGGCATGGAGGAGCGCGTGGCGGTGCACGGCGGGTCGCTCGACGCGTCGTCCACACCGGACGGCGGGTTCGCCGTGCGCGCGAGGATTCCACTGGGGGACCGTTGATCAGGGTGTTGGTGGCGGACGACCAGGAGATGGTGCGGGAGGGCTTCTCCGCCCTGCTGGCCGCCCAACCGGACATCGAGGTGGTCGGCGCGGCCGGTGACGGCGTGGCGGCGGTCGCCGGGGTGCGCGCGCTGCGGCCCGACGTGGTGTTGATGGACATCCGGATGCCGGAGATGGACGGGCTGACCGCCACCCGGCTGCTCGCCGACGACCCGGTGAAGGTGCTCGTCCTGACCACCTTCGACCTGGACGACTACGTGTACGAGGCGTTGCGGGCGGGCGCGTCGGGCTTCCTCCTCAAGCACTCGCCCGCGCGTGAGCTGCTGGACGCGGTGCGGGTGGTCGCGCGTGGTGACGCGCTGCTCGCGCCGTCGGTGACCAAGCGCCTCATCGAGGACTTCGTGCGGGCGCGGCCCGCGCAGGCCGTGAAACCGGCCGCGCTCTCGGTGTTGACCGACCGCGAGACGGAGGTGCTGCGGCTGGTCGCCACCGGGTTGTCCAACACCGAGATCGCCACGCACCTGGTGCTGGCCGAGCAGACCGTGAAGACGCACGTGAGCCGGGTGCTGGCGAAGCTCGGCCTGCGTGACCGCGCGCAGGCCGTGATCGCGGCCTACGAGTCGGGGCTCGTGGTACCGGGGTAGGGCCCGGCAACGGCTACCGCGGTGTGACGACCGGCGGGGTGTCGCCTCCTTAGCTTGGCCGCCATGGGGAAGACGGTGGCGGTGCTGGTGGCGCTGGTCGTGCTGGTCGCGCCGGGCGGCGTGCCGGAACCGGTGGACCGCGTCGCGGTGTACGGGGACCTGGCACGCGCGCGGCACGTGGCGGTGGTCGTGCCGGGGTCCGATGTGGACGGTGCGCGGTTCGACGCGACGGTGGGCCGGATGGCCCGCGCCGTGCGGGCCGAGGCCGGGCGGGACGACCTCGCGGTGGTGGCGTGGCTGGGGTACCGGACGCCGTCCGGGCTGGGTGTCGACGCGGCGAGCGGGCGGCTGGCGCGGTCGGGCGCGGCGGCGCTCGCCCGGTACGTGGCCGGGCTGCCGGGCCGGGTGCACCTGCTGTGCCACAGCTACGGTTCCGTGGTGTGCGCCCTGTCCGGCGCGCCCGTGGCCGACGTGGTGCTCCTCGGCAGCCCCGGCGTCCGGGTGTCGTCGGCGGCGGAGCTGCCCGCGCGGGTGTGGGCCGCGCGTGGCGCGGACGACTGGACCCGGTGGGTGCCGAAGGTCCGCGTGGGCGACCTCGGCCACGGCGCCGACCCGGTCGACCCGGCCTTCGGCGCGACCGTCTTCGACACCGGGGACGCCCGGGAGCACGACCAGTATTTCGACCCGGGCACCGCGTCGTTGCGCGCCGTGGCGCGGATCGCGGTGGGGGAGGAGCCGTGACCCGCGACCCGGTGGTGGACGCGGCGCGGGCGACCGCCGCGTGCGGCGTGGTGCTCGGGCACTGGGTGGTGACGGCGCTGGTGCTCACCGACGGCGGCCTGGTCGTGGACAGCCCGCTGCGCGGGTTGCCGGAGCTGTCGTGGCTGACCTGGTTCTTCCAGGCGCTGGGCCTGTTCTTCTTCGCGGGCGGGTTCGGCGCGGCGCGGTCGACGACGCCGCTCGCGCGCCGGGTCCGGCGGCTGGTGGGTCCGGTGGCGGTGCTGCTCGGCGGGTGGGGCGTGGTGTTGTTCGGCATGGCCGCGCGTGGCCTGCCGCAGCAGACGGTGCTGACCGTGGCGTACGTGGTCGTGACACCGCTGTGGTTCCTCGTGGTCCACGTCGTGCTGCTGGTGGCGACACCGCTGCTGCGCCGGCTCGGCGGGTGGGGCGTCGCGATCCCGTTGGCCCTGGTGGCGGTGGACGTCGGCTGGGTCAACGTGGTCGCGGTGTGGTGGGTGCCGTGGCAGCTCGGCATCCTGGCCGCCCGGTACGGGCATCGCCGTTCGTGGGGTGCGGCGCTGCTCGTGCTGGGCGGCGGCGCGTTCGCCGTGCTGCTGCGCCTCGGGTACCCGGTGAGCGCGGTCGGCGTGCCGGGCGCGGCGGTGTCGAACCTGTCACCGCCCACGCCCGCCGCGCTGGCCCTCGCCGTCGCCCAGGTCGGGTTGGTGCTGCTGGTGCGGCCGGCGTTCCACGCGCCCGCCCTGAACGCCCGCGCGCTGCCGCTCTTCCTCGTCCACCAGAGCGCGTTGCTGGTGGTGACCCTGGTCGGCGCGGCGTTCGGCCCGCTACGCGGACTGCACACCGTGCCCGGCGACGCGCTCTGGTTGCTGGAACGCCTGTGCTGGCTGCCGTTGTTCGTCGGCGTGACGCTGGTCCTGCTTCGGTATGGCGGCCAGCAGCGCCACGGCGATGGTCGCGGTGTGCAGCACGACCATCGCCGCGGTCGGCTCCAGCACCAGCAGCGGCGGTACGCAGGCGAGCGCGGCGAGCAGCCACGGCCGCCGGCCGTGGCAGGCGCCCGTGCGGACGGTGTGCAGCAGGTACCAGCCGAGCAGCAGGTGGATCAGGTTCTGGAGGACGTCCACCTCCAGCACGACCAGCGTGCCGCCCGTGCCGGAGAAACCGGTGACGACGAACCCGAGGACGCCCAGCACGCCGTAGCCGACGCCGAGCGTCGCGGCGAGCCGGGTGCGGTGGGTTTCCCTGGTGTGGCAGGCGACCAGGGCGGCGGCGCGCTCGAACCGGTGGAACACCAGCAGCACCGGCAGCAGCAGGAGGACGAGCACGGCGAGCCAGCGCGGGCGGGCGAGCACCCACCCGAACGACGCGGGCGCGTCCAGCAGGCCGAGCAGCCCGATCACGGCGGCCAGCGCCGTGAGGTAGCCGAGGTAGAGGGTCATCGGCGCGCGGCGGGCGTGCTCGACCAGGCGCCACAGCCGGTGCCCACCGAGCCGTGCTGACAGCCGTTCGCGCACCAGCAGCACCACGCACAACTGGCCCAGCCCGAGCAGCAGCAGGCACACCGTGGGCGGGCTGAGGTTGGAACCGTCCTCGCCGGGCACCGGCATCATGGTGCGCGGGTAGCCGCCGACCGCGATCAGCACCGGCAGCAGCGGCGCGGTGAGCGCGGCGCACGCCACCAGCACCCGCCGGGGCACGCGGGCCAGGCCGCCGTCCGCGTGGTGGAAGCCGAGCTGCTGGAGGAACAACGCGCCCAGCACCAGGTTCAGGTAACCGCCGGTGCGCCACTCGAAGCCGATGCGCAGCAGGTCCACCGCGATCATCGCGCCGAGCAGCCCGAGCGGCGCGGCCAGGCGGGCGCGGCGGTGCAGCCAGGCGGTCACCGGCGTGGCGGCCACCGCCACCAGGTACAGCCCGAGGAACCACAGCGGGTGCGCGATCAGCCGACCGAACACCTCCACGCGGTCCTTCGGCACGTCCAGCAGCTCCAGCGGCAGCGGTAGCACCAGCCACGCCAGCACGAACGCCAAGACCGGCCGCAGCAGCCTGCTGGTCCGGCTCGCCAGGTACCGCCCGTAACCGCCGCCCGCGGCCTGGGTGGCCCGCCAGCTGACGAGGTTCGCGTGCCCGCCCGCGAAGTAGAACACCGCCGCGGTTTGCAGTACCCAGGTCAGCAGCCACACCCAGGTCGTGCCGACGCCCGCCCAGTGCAGCACGGTGAGCAGCGACTGCCCGACGATGACCAGGCCGAGGCCGACCAGCCGCAGGAACGCCGTGAACCGGTCCTCCGCGCCCGCCTCCACCACCGCCGGCGGGTGCGCGGCCCGGCGACGGGGCAGCCGAGCGATGATCAGGAACACCACGACGGCGCTGCCGAAGCTCCAGGCGAGCACCGGTTCGTGCCCGGGAGGCCCCCACCGCTGCCGCCACGAGTTGAACTCCAGGCCCGCCGCGTAGAGCTGGGCGACGGCGTGGCACCCGGTGCGGTCGCCGCGCGGGTTCAGCTCGCACTGGTCGTGCATGTCGGCGGCGAGCCGGGCGTCCAGCGCCCGGCGTGCCTCGGGTGGCAGCGGGCGGCCCTTGTGCTCGGCGTAGCGGAGCAGGTCGTAACCCAGGTCGTGCGCACGGCAGGCGACCCCGAAGTCCCACTCGGTGTCGCCGGCGGGTCCCGAGCAGCCGCCGGTCGGGTCGATGGCGCGTGCCGTGCCGTCCGGCGCGGTGACCACCTGCGGCGCGCGGGCCGTGACGTCGGCGAAGTCGGCGGGGAACGAGGCGAGCGGCGTGCCACCCGGCCGCGGGTCCACCAGCACGTCGACCGCCGCTGCGGCGACCGCGACGTCACCGGTGAGCGGGCCGTCGTCGGTGGCGTCGGCGGGCCGGGAGGCGATCACCCCGCAGCAGAACACCGCGACCGCGACGACGAGCAGTCGGAACCAGGCCGGCAACCGGGTCAGCAACCGGGCACCCGGCCACGCGCTGACGTGCACCCTCACGTCGTTCATCGGCGGTTCAGGTTACGGATCGGCAACGTGCGACGCCAACCGATCCGCCCCACCGCCGGAGGTGGTGCCAACCCCACCGACAGGACCGGTCTGCCCGCCGACGGGCGCTCTCGGCACACGCCGGGATGCGGGCGGTGCGCCTCGCCGGTGCCCCTGCCGCGTGGGTGCGGGCGGTGCCCAGCCGGCGCGAGTGCGGCTCGTGCCCGCCGCCCCCGACTCAGCCGGTTCCCCGCGCACGCGCGCGGGCGATGCCCCGCCCTGGTCGGTCCAGGCGGTTCCCGGCCCCGGTTCAGGCGGTCCCTGCCGCGTGGGTGCGGGCGGTCCCTGCCCCGGCTCAGGCGGTTCCCCGCCGCGTGGGTGCGGGCGGGGCCCCCGCCCGGTTCAGGCGGTGCCCCACCTGCGGCTCGCGCGGGGCCTCACCGCGGCTCGCGCGGCACCCCACCGCGGCTCGCGCGGCACCCCACCGCGGCTCGCGCGGCGTCCCGCCTCCGGCTCAGGCGGTGGCCAGGACTCCGGCCGTGGTCAAGGAGGCCAACGCCATCCGCGTCAGCAGGGCGGCCATCTGGTCCCGGTCCAGGTGGGCGCTGTGCGGGGTCGAGTTGATCAACCCGAAGACGGCGTGCGCGGCAGCGCGGGCGGTCGGCTCGTCCACCGCCACCGACTCCTGGAGCGCGGTCACCCACACCTCCACGTACCGGCGCTGCAAAGCACGCACCCGGCGGCGGTCGGGGTCGGTCAGGTTGGCCAGGTTGCGCATCTGCACGGTGATCAACGCCGGGTCGTCCAGGGCGAAGTCGACGTGCCAGCGGACCAGGGCCTGCAACGCGGTGGCCGCGTCGGGCGCCGCGTCGACGCGTGCCTGACCGCCTTCGAGGAGCCGCTCCGAGATGGAGGTCAGCATCTCGCCGAGCATCGCGTCCTTGCTGCGGAAGTGGCGGTAGAGGGCCGGCCCGGAGATGCCCACCGCCGCGCCGATGTCGTCGATGCCCACGCCGTGGAAACCGTGCCGGGCGAACAGCTCGGCGGCGGCGTCCAGGATCTGGTCGCGGCGGGTCTGCTTCACTCCATCGGCTGGCACGGCACCCATCCTAGCCAGCTCAACGACAAGGGGTAAACGACCGTTAACCAGCCTGTCGGGGGAAGTTTCCCAACCGGATGACACCTCAACCGGTTAACTCTTGACTCACCCTTCTTGTCCTCCGTACCGCCTGGTAACCATTGATGTGCTCCGCATCACCCCCCTGTGTACGCCCTTCGGGAGGCACCCGATGCGCCCCATCCGAACCCTGCTCAGCGCAGCGCTCGCCGCCGCGGCGGCGCTGCTCGTCGTGACACCCGCGCAAGCCCAGGCCGGCGCGCACTACGTCGCGCTCGGCGACTCGTACTCGTCCGGCACGGGAACCGGCTCCTACTACTCCGACAGCGGCTCCTGCAAGCGCAGCAAGTACGCCTACCCGGCGTTGTGGGCCGCCGCCAAGGCGCCCGCGAGCTTCAAGTTCGTCGCCTGCTCGGGCGCGCGCACCGCCGACGTGGTCAACAACCAGCTCAGCGCGCTGAGCGCGACGACCACGCTCGCCTCCATCTCCATCGGCGGCAACGACGCGGGCTTCACCGACGTCATCTCCACCTGCACCTTCGGCTCCGACCAGTCCTGCCTGAGCCGGGTCGACCAGGCCAAGTCGTTCGCCGTCAACACCCTGCCCGGCCTGCTCGACAACGTGTACGCGCGCATCCGCGACCGCGCGCCGGCGGCGAAGGTGGTCGTCCTCGGCTACCCGCGCCTCTACAAGGTGCCGGGCTCCTGCTCGGTGGGCCTGAGCGACACCAAGCGCGCGGCGATCAACGGCGCCGCCGACACCCTGCACTCGGTGGTCTCCGCCCGCGCGGCGGCGAAGTCGTTCACCTACCGGGACCTGCGCTCGTCGTTCTCCGGTCACGAGATCTGCTCCGCCGACTGGTGGCTGAACAGCCTGAGCTGGCCGGTCGAGGAGTCCTACCACCCGAACCGCGACGGCCAGCGGCTCGGTTACCTGCCGCAGCTGGCCGCGGTCGCCGGCTGACGCCCGACCGGTGACGCGGCCCCTCCGCCGCGTCACCGGTCCGGTGGACGGGGGCGTTAACAAGCGCTAACATCACCTCGGGTTAACGACTGCTAACCGCGAGGAGCCCATGGACGCCCCCGTCCTGCGCAGCGCCGCCGACAAGTCCGGCGAAGCCTTCCGGCGGTACGCCGACGAGCACACCGCCCTCGTCCACGACCTGCGCGCCAGGCTCGCCGAAGCCGCGAAGGGCGGCCCGGAGCGGGCCCGCACCCGGCACGTCGAGCGCGGCAAGCTGCTGCCCCGCGACCGGGTGGACGCGTTGCTCGACCCGGGATCGCCGTTCCTCGAACTCGCGCCGCTGGCCGCCAACGGCATGTACGGCGACGACGCGCCGGCCGCCGGCATGATCACCGGCGTGGGCCGGGTGTCCGGCCGCGAGTGCGTGGTCGTCGCCAACGACGCCACCGTCAAGGGCGGCACCTACTACCCGATGACGGTGAAGAAGCACCTGCGAGCGCAGGAGGTCGCGCTCCAGAACCGGCTGCCGTGCGTCTACCTGGTGGACTCGGGCGGCGCGTTCCTGCCCAAGCAGGACGAGGTGTTCCCGGACCGCGAGCACTTCGGCCGCATCTTCTACAACCAGGCCACCAT
The DNA here is from genome assembly GCF_019375475.1 of Saccharothrix obliqua. GTDB lineage: Bacteria > Actinomycetota > Actinomycetes > Mycobacteriales > Pseudonocardiaceae > Actinosynnema > Actinosynnema obliqua. Next base: position 833,920 of record NZ_JAHXGQ010000001.1, read on the forward strand.
GTCCGCGCAGGGCATCCCGCAGATCGCCGCCGTGCTGGGTTCGTGCACGGCGGGCGGCGCGTACGTGCCCGCGATGAGCGACGAGGCGGTCATCGTGCGCGGGCAGGGCACGATCTTCCTCGGCGGCCCGCCCCTGGTGAAGGCCGCGACCGGCGAGGTCGTGACGGCCGAGGAGCTGGGCGGCGGCGAGCTGCACTCGCGCACCTCCGGCGTGACCGACCACCTCGCCGACGACGACGCGCACGCGTTGCGCATCGTCCGCTCCATCGTGAGCACGCTGGGTCCGCGTGCCGACCGCCCGTGGCGGGTGGAGCCGAGCGTCGAACCCGCGGTGGACCCGGACGAGCTGTACGGCGTGGTGCCCACCGACAGCCGCACGCCCTACGACGTGCGCGAGGTGATCGCGCGCGTGGTGGACGGCAGCCGGTTCCAGGAGTTCAAGAAGGAGTACGGCCAGACCCTCGTGACGGGGTTCGCCCGCATCCACGGCCACCCGGTGGGCATCGTGGCGAACAACGGCGTCCTGTTCGGCGAGTCCGCCCTGAAGGGCGCGCACTTCATCCAGCTGTGCGACCAGCGCTCCGTGCCGCTGGTGTTCCTCCAGAACATCAGCGGCTTCATGGTGGGCCGCGAGTACGAGGCGGGCGGCATCGCGAAGCACGGCGCCAAGATGGTGACGGCCGTGGCGTGCGCGCGGGTGCCGAAGTTCACCGTCGTGATCGGCGGTTCGTTCGGCGCGGGCAACTACTCCATGTGCGGCCGGGCGTACTCGCCCCGGTTCCTGTGGATGTGGCCGAACGCCCGGATCTCCGTGATGGGCGGTGAGCAGGCGGCGTCCGTGCTGGCGACGGTGCGGCGCGACCAGCTCGGCGACGCCTGGTCGGCGGAGGACGAGGAGGCGTTCAAGGCCCCGATCCGCGCGCAGTACGAGGACCAGGGCAACCCCTACTACTCGACGGCCCGGCTGTGGGACGACGGCGTGATCGACCCGAAGGACACCCGCACGGTGCTCGGGCTCGCGCTGTCCGCGGCGGCGAACGCGCCGCTGGACCCCGTCGGCTACGGCGTCTTCCGGATGTGAGCGTGATGTTCGACAGCGTTCTGGTGGCCAACCGCGGCGAGATCGCGGTCCGCGTCATCCGCGCCCTGCGGCGCTTCGGGATCAGGTCGGTCGCGGTCTACAGCGACGCGGACGAGGACGCGTCGCACGTGCGGCTGGCGGACGAGGCGGTGCGGATCGGCCCGGCGGCGGCGCGGGAGAGCTACCTGTCGGTCGAGCGGATCGTGGACGCCGCGCGCGTAACCGGCGCGCAGGCCGTCCACCCCGGTTACGGCTTCCTCGCGGAGAACACCGAGTTCGCCCGCGCCTGCGAGAAGGCGGGCCTGGTGTTCATCGGCCCGCCGGCCGAGGCGATCGACGCGATGGGCGACAAGATCCGCGCCAAGCTGACCGTGCGCGCGGCGGGCGTGCCGGTGGTGCCGGGCCGCACCGAACCGGGCATGAGCGACGACGACCTGGTCGACGCCGCCGCCGAGATCGGGTTCCCGGTGCTGCTCAAGCCGTCCGCGGGCGGCGGCGGCAAGGGGATGCGCCTGGTGCACGAGGCGGGCGCGCTGCGGGACGCGATCGAGTCGGCGCGGCGCGAGGCACGCGGGTCGTTCGGCGACGACACCCTGCTCATCGAGCGGTACATCACCAACCCCCGGCACATCGAGATCCAGGTGCTGGCCGACGCGCACGGCGCCGTCGTGCACCTGGGCGAGCGCGAGTGCAGCCTCCAGCGCAGGCACCAGAAGATCATCGAGGAAGCGCCGTCACCGCTGCTCACCCCGGAGGTGCGGGAGGCGATGGGCCGCGCGGCCGTGGACGCGGCCACATCCGTCGGCTACGTCGGCGCGGGCACGGTCGAGTTCATCGTGGACGGCACGACCGGCGACTACTACTTCATGGAGATGAACACCCGGCTCCAGGTCGAGCACCCGGTGACCGAGCTGGCCACCGGCGTGGACCTGGTGGAGCAGCAGCTCCGCGTCGCGGCCGGGCAACGCCTCGACCTCGGCGACGTCGAGCTGTCGGCGCACGCCGTCGAGGCCCGCGTGTACGCCGAGGACCCGGCACGCGGGTTCCTGCCCACCGGCGGCACGGTGCTGGCGCTGCGCGAGCCGGCGGACGTGCGGGTCGACTCGGCGCTGCACGTGGGGCTCCGGGTCGGCAGCGACTACGACCCGATGCTGGCCAAGGTGATCGCCCGCGGCACGACCCGCGAGGAGGCGTTGCGCAGGCTGGACGCCGCGCTGGGCCGCATGGTCGTGCTCGGGGTGACCACCAACATCCCGTTCCTGCGCGCGTTGCTGAAGGACGAGGACGTGCGTGCCGGCCGGCTCGACACGGGCCTGGTCGAGCGCAAGCTGGAGGAGCTGACCCGGTCGGAGACCCCGCCCGAGGTGCACGCCGCCGCGGCCCTGGAGCGGCAGCTCGCGTTGCGCCCCGCGGGCGACGACCCGTGGGACCAGCCGACCGGCTGGCGGATCGGCGAGCACGCCTGGACCACGTGGCGGATCGGCGACGTCGACGTCCGGGTGCGCGGTGACGAGGTCGTGGTGGGCGACGGCGAGCCGATGCGCCTGCGTGCGTCCTATGTGGACGACGATCTCGTGGTCGGCGGCCGGCGGTACGCCGTGGCCAGGTCGGGCAACGTGCTGTGGCTCGGCGCGGACGGCCGCACGTGGGCGTTGACCGAGGCCGAGGGGTCCGAGCGGTCGGCGCACGAGTCGGCGGGCCGCGCCGGACCCGTCACCAGCCCGATGCCCGGCACGGTCCTCGTCGCGCGTGCCGCCGAGGGCGACCACGTGACGGCCGGCCAGGCGTTGTTCGTAGTCGAGGCCATGAAGATGGAGCACACCGTCACCGCACCCACCGACGGCGTGCTCACCGAAGTGAACGTCCGGGCGGGCCAACAGGTCGCGCTGGACCAGACCCTTGCCGTCGTCGTGCCCCACCAGGAGTGAGCGATGTTGGACTTCCGCCTTGACGAGGAGTACGAGGCGCTGCGCAAGACCGTCGAGGAATTCGCGCGCGAAGAGGTCGCCCCGGTCATCGGCGACCTGTACGAGCGGGAGGAGTTCCCGTACGAGCTGGTCGCCAAGATGGGTCGGATGGGCTTGTTCGGCCTGCCGTTCCCGGAGGAGCACGGCGGGATGGGCGGCGACTACTTCGCGCTGTGCCTCGCGCTGGAGGAGCTGGCGCGCGTCGACTCCTCGGTGGCGATCACCCTGGAGGCCGGCGTCTCGCTGGGCGCGATGCCGCTCCACCGGTTCGGCAGCGCCGAGCAGAAGGCGACGTGGCTGCCGAAGCTGACCAGCGGCGAGCGGCTGGGCGCGTTCGGCCTGACCGAGCCCGGTGGCGGGTCGGACGCGGGTGCGTTGCGCACCACGGCCAGGCTCGACGGCGACGAGTGGGTCCTCAACGGCACCAAGGCGTTCATCACCAACTCGGGCACCGACATCACGGGCCTGGTGACGGTCGCGGCGGTCACCGGGCGCAAGGACGACGGCAGGCCGGAGATCTCGGCGATCATCGTCCCGGCGGGCACGCCCGGCTTCTCGGTGTCCCGCAAGTATTCGAAGGTCGGCTGGAACGCCTCGGACACCCGCGAGCTGTCGTTCCAGGACTGCCGGGTGCCGGTCGCGAACCTCGTCGGCGAGCGGGGCCGCGGCTACGCGCAGTTCCTCCAGACGCTGGACGAGGGCCGCGTGGCGATCGCCGCGATCGGTGTCGGCCTGGCGCAGGGCTGCGTGGACGAGTGCCTGCGCTACGTCGGCGAGCGCGAGGCGTTCGGCCGCAAGATCGGGGAGTACCAGGCGATCCAGTTCAAGATCGCCGAGATGGAGGCCCGCACCCACACCGCCCGCCTCGCCTACTACCAGGCGGCGGCGAAGATGCTGCGCGGCGAGCCGTTCAAGCGCGAGGCGGCGATCGCGAAGCTCGTCTCCTCCGAGGCCGCGATGGACAACGCCCGCGAGGCCACCCAGATCTTCGGCGGCTACGGCTTCATGAACGAGTACCCGGTGGGCCGCTTCTACCGGGACGCCAAGATCCTGGAGATCGGCGAGGGCACCAGCGAGGTCCAGAAGATGCTGATCGCCCGCGAACTCGGGCTCCGCTGACGAAGGCGCTGACCGGAGCCGCCGATCGCCCCTCGGGCACCGCTGACCGACGCCGCCCCGCTCCACCCCTGGAGCGGGGCTCAGTGGAACCGGCCGTGCCTGCCCTCGCCGCCGAGGAAGCGGGCCACGCCGGACGCCACGTCACGCAGCGACGCCACCCCGTGGTCGCGCTCGTTGGCCAGCGCGTCCTCCTCCGGCAACCCCTCCTGCTCCAACGCCGACAGCCGGTCGTGACGCAGGCACGTCTGCGGGAACGCGGCGATCTCGTGCGCCAGCTCCTCCGCCGCCGCACGGGCGCGCCCACGTGGCACCACCCGGTTCGCCAGCCCCATCGCCAACGCCTCGTCGGCGAGCACGGGACGCCCGGTGAGGATCATGTCCATCGCGCGCGACCCGCCGATCAACCGCGGCAACCGCACCGTGCCACCGTCCACCAGCGGCACGCCCCAGCGCCGGCAGAACACGCCGAACACCGCGTCCTCGTCGGCCACCCGCAGGTCGCACCACAACGCCAGCTCCAACCCGCCCGCCACCGCCGCGCCGGACACGGCCGCGATCACCGGCTTGCCCAGCCGCAGCCGCGTCGGGCCCATCGGACCGGTCGGCGACAACGGGTCGTTGCCGCGCTCCGTGCCGACGGCCTTGAGGTCCGCGCCGGAGCAGAACACGCCGCCCTCGCCGTGCAGCACGGCGACCGAGAGCGCGTCGTCCTCATCGAACTCGCGGAACACCTCGGCCAACGTGTGGGCGGTCGGCCCGTCCACCGCGTTGCGCACGTGCGGCCGGTTCAGCAGCACCGTGCAGACCGGGCCGGACCGCTCCACCCGCACCGAACTCACCGCTCCGGCAACCCCCGTTCGATGATCGCCCCGAAGTCGACGCCACGCGGCAGCGTGCCGAGCGCCGCGCCCCAGTCGCCGGACAGCCGCGACGCGCAGAACGCGTCCGCCACCGCTGGGTGCCCGTGCCGCACGAGCAGGGAACCCTGCAACGCCAACGCCATCCGCTCCACCAGCCTACGTGCCCGCAGTTCGAGGTCCGCGTGGTCGGCCAGTTCCGCCCTGATCGCGTCGACGGCCGCGTCCAACCGCCGGTCACCGCCGCGTGCCGCGTCCAGCTCGGCGAAGAACGCCGCCACCGCCTCGGGTTCCTTCGCCATGGCGCGCAACGCGTCCAACGCTGCCACGTTGCCCGAACCCTCCCAGATGGACATCAGCGGCGACTCGCGGAACAGCCGCGGCATCCCCGAGTCCTCGACGTAACCGTTGCCGCCCAGGCACTCCAGCGCTTCGGCGGCGTGCACCGGGCCCCGCTTGCACACCCAGAACTTGGTCACCGCGAGACCGAGCCTGCTGCGCGTGCCCGCCAGCCACAGGCCGACCGCGGTCGCCGCCTCGGACTCGACCGCCAGGTCGGCCAGCACGTTGCGCATCGCGGGCTGGTCCACCAGCGCCTTCCCGAACGCCCGGCGGTGCACGGCGTGGTGCGCGGCCTGCGTGAGGCCGGAGCGCATCCCGGCGGCGGTGCCGAGCACGCAGTCCAGGCGGGTCGAGTTGACCATCTCGATGATGGTCCGCACGCCCCGGCCCTCCTCGCCGACCAGCCAGCCGACCGCGCCGTCGTACTCCAGTTCGGCCGACGCGTTGGACTTGTTGCCCAGCTTGTCCTTCAACCGCTGGAAGAACATCGCGTTGCGCGTCCCGTCCGGCAGCACGCGCGGCAGCACGAAGCAGGACAGGCCGCCGTCGGCCGTTCGCGCGAGGGTGAGGAACAGGTCGGACATCGGCGCGGACGTGAACCACTTGTGCCCGGTCAGCACGTGGTGGTCACCGGCCCTGGTCGCCGTGGTGGTGTTGGCGCGGACGTCCGAGCCGCCCTGCTTCTCGGTCATCGACATGCCCGCGAGGAGGCCGCGCTTGCCCTCCGGCGCACGCAGGCCGAAGTCGTACTCGGTGGCCGCGAGGAGGGGTTCGTACCGCGCGGCCAGCTCGGGCGCCGCGCGCAGCGCGGGCACGGACGCGTACGTCATGGAGATCGGGCAGCCGTGACCGGCCTCGGCCTGGCTCCACACGTAGAACTTGGCGGCGCGGGCCACGTGCGCGCCGGGCCGCTCGTCCCGCCAGGGCGCGGCGTGCAGGCCGTGACCGACGGCGGTGGTCATGAGTTCGTGCCACGCGGGGTGGAACTCCACCTCGTCCACGCGGTGCCCGTACCGGTCGTGGGTGTGCAGCACGGGCGGGTTGTCGTTGGCCTGACGGGCGAGCCGCTGCACGTGCGCCGAGCCCGCCGCCCGCCCCAACTCGCGGACCTCGGCCTCGGCCCACCCCGCGCCACCCCGGTGCAGGCCGTCCAGCAACGCCGGGTCCGCGGCGACGTCGTGCCCCTCCAACGGGGGCGCCTGGTTGGTCACCTGGTGCGTGGCGTGCGTCATCAGGCCAGGGTACTACCGGGCGGTAACTTCGTGACCGGCGAAATTTTGGGGGTGCTGAGGCCGGGAGATCGGCCTAACGTCGATCGCGTGAGCGATCACAGCCAAGCGGTGGCCGCGTTGCGCGGTCAGTACCGGGCGATCCCGACGGGCAGTCCCGTCCGGCTCGCCAAGCCGACGTCGAACCTGTTCCGGTTCCGCGCCGACCAGCCCGGCGGGCTCGACGTGGGCCGGCTCGACCGGGTGCTGTCGGTCGACCCGGACCAGCGGACCGCCCGCGTCCAGGGCATGACCACCTACGAGCACCTGGTGGACGAAACCCTCCGGCACGGCCTGATGCCGCTGGTCGTGCCGCAGCTCAAGACCATCACGCTCGGCGGCGCGGTCGCCGGGCTCGGCATCGAGTCCAGCTCGTTCCGCAACGGCCTGCCGCACGAGTCGGTGCGCGAGCTGGAGGTGATGACCGGCGACGGCGAGGTGGTGGTCGTCGGTCCGGGCGACGACCTGTTCCGCGGCTTCCCCAACTCCTACGGCACGCTCGGCTACGCGCTGAGCCTGGAGATCGAGCTGGAGCCGGTGCGGCCGTTCGTGCGGTTGCGGCACGTGCCGTTCGGGTCGGCCGAGCAGGCCGCGGCGGCCATCGAGGAGGTCTGCGCCCAGCGGTCCTACCAGGGCGAGCCGGTGGACTTCGTGGACGGCACGGTGTTCTCGGCCGGTGAGCAGTACCTGACGCTGGCGTCCTGGGCGGACACCGCGCCCCGCGTCTCGGACTACACCGGGCGCGACATCTACTACCGGTCCATCCGCACCCGGCGCACCGACCACCTGACCGCGCGCGACTACCTGTGGCGGTGGGACACCGACTGGTTCTGGTGCTCCCGCGCGTTCGGCGTGCAGCACCCGCTGGTGCGCCGGCTGGTGCCGAAGCGCTACCTGCGGTCCGACGTCTACCGCAAGGTCGTCGCGTGGGACCGCCGCACCGGGTTCAGCGGGCGGTTCCACAAGGCGGTGCAGGAGCCGGTGATCCAGGACGTCGAGATCCCGGTGGACAAGCTCGCCGAGTTCCTCGACTTCTTCCACCGCGAGATCGGCATCGAGCCGGTCTGGCTGTGCCCGGTGCGCCTGCGCGACCGGACGGGCTGGCCGCTGTACCCGATGGACCCGGACGTGCTCTACGTCAACGTCGGCTTCTGGTCCACGGTGGACCTGCGGCCGGGCGAGCCCATGGGCAGCCGCAACCGGCTGATCGAGGCCAAGGTGGCCGAGCTGGGCGGGCACAAGTCGCTGTACTCGGACTCCTACTACGGGGAGGACGAGTTCTGGGCGAAGTACGACGGCGAGACCTATCGGGAGCTGAAGAAGCGGTACGACGCCGACTCCCGGCTCCCGGACCTGTACGCCAAGTGTGTTCTCCGCAGGTGAATTGGAGGGGTCCATGCGGTTGGCCGAGGTGTTCCAGCGGGTGGTCGGCGGAGACCGGTCCGTCGGCTTCAGCGCGTACGACGGCAGCCGGGCCGGTTCGGCCGACGCGGACGTGCGCATCGAGGTGAGGACGCCGCAAGCGTTGTCCTACCTCGCTTCCGCGCCCGGCGAGCTGGGGCTCGCGCGGGCGTACGTGACGGGTCACCTGGAGATCATCGGCGACGTCTACGGCGCGCTGGTGCGGCTGTCCGAGTTCTCGCTGCGCGAGGTGCCGCTGCTGCAACGACTCGAACTGCTCGGCACGCTGGGCAGACAGCGCCTGCGTGCCAAGGTCGAGATCCCACCGCAGGAGCGGCGCCTGCACGGCCTGCGTCACTCCAAGGCGCGGGACGCCGAGGCGATCGCCCACCACTACGACGTGTCGAACACGTTCTACGAGTGGCTGCTGGGTCCGTCGATGGCGTACACGTGCGCGGTGTACCCGAGTGCGACGGCCTCGTTGGAGGAGGCGCAGTTCGCCAAGCACGACTTGGTGGCGAAGAAGCTCGGGCTGCGGTCCGGGATGCGCCTGCTCGACGTCGGCTGCGGCTGGGGCGGCATGGTGATGCACGCCGCGCGCGAGTACGGCGTGAAGGCGCTGGGCGTGACGTTGTCGCGGAACCAGGCCGAGTGGGCGCAGAAAGCGATTGTCGAAGCGGGGTTGTCGGAACTGGCCGAGGTGCGTTACCTGGACTACCGGGACGTCCGGGAGAACGGCTTCGACGCCGTGTCCTCGATCGGCCTGACCGAGCACATCGGCAAGGCCAAGCTACCCGCCTACTTCCGCTCGCTGCACCGCAAGCTGAAGCCCGGCGGGCGGCTGCTGAACCACAGCATCACCCGCCCGGACAACCTGAGGAAGGCCAAGACGGGCGGCTTCATCAACCGGTACGTGTTCCCGGACGGCGAGCTGGTCGGACCGGGCCACATCGTGTCGCAGATGCACGACACCGGCTTCGAGGTCCGGCACGAGGAGAACCTGCGCGAGCACTACGCCCTGACCCTGGCCGCGTGGTCCACCAACCTCGACCGCCACTGGTCCGAGGCGGTCGACGAAGTGGGCCTCGGCCGGGCCCGCGTGTGGCGCCTCTACCTGGCCGCGTCCCGACTGGGGTTCGAGCGCAACAACATCCAGTTGCACCAGGTGCTAGGCGTGAAGCTGGACGGAACCAACGCCCACATGCCGCTGCGCCCGGACTGGAGCTAGGACTCGACCGGGACGGCCGGACTCCGGTCGGGCCGTCCCGGTGGTGCCTGTGATGAAGCAGCACAGCAGCCCTACCCGGCCAACCGGGAGGGACTGGACGCCCTCAGGTGAGCGTCAAGCGCAGGAATCCGCGCCAGGAGTCGAGGGACACCCGAAGGCCGTCGCCCGCCGGGTTCTTGGAGTTCCGCACGGCTGCGGTGGTCCCGGTAAGCCGGACTTCAACGCAGTTGTCGTTGCCGGACGTGCTGTAGCTACTCTTGAACCAGCCGGTGTCGTTCACATCGCCTCCAGCTCCGATTGGAACGCTTGCCAGTAGCCCGCCGCTGGCCCCGACGAGCGCAGGAAGTTGTGCCACGAGGTCAGCGGAACCTGAAGGCTGCTGCCTTCCGGGTTCTTCGAGTCGCGAACGGCCGCGGTGGCGTCGGTCAGCCGCACTTCTACGCAGTTGTCGTTGCCGCCGGTGCTGTAGCTGCTTTTGAACCAACCGGTGTCGTTCATGTCACCTCCAACTCCGGGCTGCCGAGTGGGGTCGCTTGCCAGGCCACGCGGACAGTTTGAGCCAGCACTGCGGTAGCGCCGGCGGTGCGGTCAGCGGGCCTCCGTCGAGCGCAGGAAGTCCTGCCAGGAGGCGCGTGAGACCTGAATGCTGCCGTCCGGGTTCTTGGAGTCCCGGACCGCGGCGGTGGCCCCGGTCAGCCGGACTTCTACGCAAGCATCGTTGCCGGACGTGCTGTAGCTGCTCTTGAACCAGCCGGTGTCGTTCACATCGCCTCCAGCTCGATCGCTTGCCGGTAGCGCCGCCGTCTGCTCAGAAGATCCCGGACGAGCGCAGGAAGTTCTGCCACGAGGTCAGCGGAAGCCGAAGGCTGTCGCCGCCGGGGTTCTTCGAGTCCCTGACCGCTGCGGTGGCCTCAGTCAGTCGCACCTCGACGCAGGCGTCGTTGCCGCCGGTGCTGTAGCTGCTCTTGAACCAGCCGGTGTCGTTCACATCGCCTCCAGTGTCGAGAGAAGCCGTGATTGAGATTCTTCCGGACTGAAGGCGATTTCCGAAAGCCGCTGGAAGCACCGTTCGACGGCGGCGATGTCGGAGGGTTCGTCAAGGTAGGTGGATGGGCCGTACGCGACCGGTAGCAGTGATACGGGACGGGTGCCTTCCGCGAAATGCAGGAGGATCATCGCGCCCTGCGGGCACGGGTTGCGCGAGTCGTTGGAGTCGAGCAGCCGCAACGTGATGTTCGGTTGCCGCGTGGCATCGACCAAGTGCTGCACCTGACGTCGCATCGTGTCCCGATCGCCGGCCCAGACAAGAGCGTCCTCGGTGATGAAGAACATCAACTCCTTGTCCGCAAGGACTTTCTGCCGCTCCATGCGGAACGCCACTCGCCGGGTGCGTTCCTCATAGGACCGGTCGGGCCACCAGATCCCATCACAAGCGGCCATGGTCGCCTCGGTGTACTCCGGGATCTGGAGCAGGCCGGGCACCACCCCGCGTTCGTAATAGGAGATCCGCGTCGCCGCGGCCTCCAGGTCGGCGATGCGCGTGCCGGCTCCGGGCAACAAGTCGACATAGGCACGCTTCGGCTGTCGCTGCCGCGCCTCGACCCCCATCGCCAACACCTTCCTGCGCTCACGGACGCCCGCGCCGTAGAAGGTCAGCAACTGCTCCAAGTCGGCCTTGAGCGTCGACCGGCCGTCTCCGACCTTGATCAGGCGGCTGCGGTCCTTGCGGATCAGGGCCGCGGCGTTGTCCAGTGACCGGCCGGCGGCCAGGCGAGCCATGGACACGCCCGCAGTCTCGGTGCCGGCCTTGGTCGTGATCGCGGCGCAGTGCGTCACCCAGTTCACCGAAGCCCTGCGCGAGGGGTAGTCACACCAACCGCTCGACGATCTCCCGAGCCCGGTCGGCCGGTATCGCGAACCCGATACCCACGCTGCCCGCCTCCCCGCCGTCCGCCACCGGCGAGTAGATCGCCGAGTTGATCCCGATGACCTCACCACGCGCGTCGACCAGCGGCCCGCCGGAGTTGCCCGGGTTGATGGACGCGTCGGTCTGGATCGCCTGGTAACCGACCCCGCCGCCCACCGAGACGGTCCGGTCGAGCGCGCTGACGATCCCGGACGTCACCGTCCCGCGCAGCCCCTCGGGCGACCCGATCGCCACGACCTGCGAGCCGACGCGCACCCCGGCCGAGTCGGCGAACGTCGCGGGCGTCAACCCGGTCGCATCGGCCCGGAGCACGGCCAGGTCGCTCGACGCGTCCGCCCCCACCACCCGGGCACCGACCACACGCCCGTCGGCCAACGTCACCGACACCCGCCCCGCACCCGACACGACGTGGTTGTTCGTCAACACCAACCCGTCCGCCGACAGCACGACACCGGACCCCAACCCGGACCCGACGTCGACCTGCACCACGCTCGGCAGCACCCGCGCGGCAACAGCGCTGACGTCCAACCCGGCGGGAGAAGCCGCGATCGGCGACGCGGCGACCGGCGCCCGCGACGCGCCGACCACACCACCGGCCACGCCGCCGCACACAGCGGCAGCCACCGCGAGCACCACCACAGCCTTGACGCGAGTCATGGTCCCAGGAAATCCCCGCCCCCTGTGAACGCCCTGAGCGATCCCCTAGGACTTGCCAAGAACCGCCCGAACCCCCTCGGCCGTCAACGGCGGGCCGAACAACGGACCCTGCGCACCCGTCACGCCCAACTCGCGCAACCGGTCCGCCTCACGCCGAGTGGCGACACCCGCCGCGTACAACGGCAGCCCCAACGTGCGCGTCCACGTCAACAACGCGCTCGCCGCGCTCTCGTCCACCGGATCCGCGCCCTCCGCCAGGCCGTGCACCGGGAACCCCTGGAACTTGAGGCCGTGCAGGGGAACCCGGCGCAACCGGTCCACGGCGATGTTGCCGCCGCCGGTCTGGTCCAGCACGAACCGCACGCCGTCCTCGGCGAGGAACGCCAGCTCCTCCGCCTGGTCCTCGCTGATCAGAGAGGGCACCTGCTCGCCGAGTTCGAACCGCAGCGCCGCGGGCGGCAGACCGGCGGCACGCAGCACCCGCCGCACCTCGGCCACCAGTTCCGGTTCCTGGCACTGCCGGGCGGACAGGTCCATCGCCAGCACGGGCGCCCGCGCGCCGAACTCGGCGTGCCACGCGCCCGCGTGCCGGCACGCCCGCTCCACCGCCCACCGGCCGAGCCGCACCGCCATCCCGGTGAACGCGGCGAGCGAGGCCAACGAGGCGGGGTCGATCCGGCCGTGCCGCTGGTGGTGCCAGCCGACCCGCGCCTCCACGGCGATCAACGACTCGTCGGCCAACGCGTACACCGGCTCGTAGTCGACGCGGAAGTCGTCCTGCTCCAAGCCACCCGCGATGGACGCCGCCAGCATCAGCCTGGTCCGGTCCCGCCGGTCGCGCTCCTCGTCGTACCGCGCCCACTGCGCCTTGCCGTCGTCCTTGGCCCAGCGCAACGTGACGTCCGCGCGCCGCAGCAGCTCGGCGGGGTCGGCGCCACGCGCGCGGGACACCACGATGCCGACGCTCGCCGTCACGCCGATGCCGTCCTCGCCCACCCACACCGGCTCGGCGAGCCGGTCGACGGCCTCCTCGGCGAGCGCGATCACGGTCCGCACGTCCGCCGGGTCGTTGAGCAGCACGCCGAACTCGTCCGGCCCGGTGCGCGCGAGCTTGCCGACCGGCCCGAACACGGACCGCAGGTGACCGGCGACCACGTTCAGCACGCGGTTGCCGACGTCGTGGCCGAACGCGTCGTTCACCACGCGGAAGCCGTCGACGTCGAGCACCAGCAGCGCCAGCGACTCCGGTCCCTTCGCGCCGACCGCGTGCTCCAGCCAGCCGAGGAACTGGGCGCGGTTCGCCAGGCCGGTCTGGACGTCGTGCAGGCTCTGCCGCAGCAACTGGGTCTGGAGGGCGCGCACCTCGTCCAGGCTCTCGATCATCGTCACGTGGTAGGCGGGCTCGCCCTCGTCGTCACGCACCAGCGCCACCGCGATCAGCACCGGGACGGTCTCGCCGTCGCCACGCACCAGCCGCAGCTCGGTCCGCTCGCGGTCGCGCCCGCCGGACGCGAGCCGGCGGGTCAGGGCGGCGGCCTGCTCCCGGTCGTCCGGGTGCACCACGTCCAGCGCGGACATGCGGGCCAGGTCGTCGGCGGTGTAGTCGAGCAGCGCCAGCAGGGCGTCGTTGACGTCCAGGATCTTGTCGTCCATGTCGGTCAACGCGATCGCCACGGCCGACGTGCGGAACACCGCGCGGAACTTGGCCTCGCTGGTGCGCAGCGCGGCCTCGGCCGCGCGCAACGTCTCGACGGCCGACGAGTCGGTCAGCTCCCGCTGGTGCAGGGTGCGTTCGCGGACGGCGTCACCGTGCCCGGCGGCGATACCACCGAGCACGGCCATCAACCTCGGCGTGCGGTCGGCCGGCAGCCCGAAGTGGGCGGGCAGGTGCTCGCCGACGAACGCGATCGTGCGCTCCAGCGTGGCGGCCGACCGGAGGCCGTGCTCCACCAGCGCCCGGCCGACGCGTTGCGCCGCGTTCTCCTGGTACGGGTCGCACAGCACAGCCGCGTGCAACGGGTCGACCAACTCGGCCAGCACCGCGCGCAGCCGCGCCTGACCCATCAGCGCGGTGGCGCCGACGGCCGCCGCCCAGCGGCGGGCGAACTCGTCGCGCGACGCCCGCGGTTCGCCACTTGGCGCGGTCTCTGCTCGGTCGGCCATCTCGTCATTCAGCTCTGCGGTAATTCCGACGTGCGCATTCTCCGTCGATGTCACTCGAATGGATTAGTGCGCGTTCGGTTGGTGCGTGCCGAGCTTACTGATGGATCACCGACGCGATGCGGGACGACCCCGAATTCGCGCCCGGGGTGGGCGGACCGGGACCGGCGAAGTGTCCCGGTCCGCCCGGTTCCGGCCGGTCAGGCGTGTTCCGGCGGACTGATCAACGACTCCGGGATGGCGGACGCGCCGGTGCCCCATTTGGCCAGGATGCGGTCGTACGAGCCGTCCTTGATCAATTTGTTCACGGCCGCCTGGAACGCGGGCGCGAGCGGGGAGCCCTTCTGGAACGCGAAACCGACGTCGAGCCGCTTGAACTCGTTGAGGAACTTGAGGTTCGGCTGGTTCGCGGCGGCGTAGCGGAGACCGTTGATGGTGCTCATCACCACGTCGATGTGCCGCTGCTGGAGACCCAGGTAGACGGCGGCGTTGTCGGCGAAGCTCAACACCTCGTACGGCGGTTTCCCGGCGTCCGCGCAGACCTGCCGCTCCTTCTCCAGCGTCGCCTCGAACGTGGTGCCCGCGCCGGTGCCGACCTTCAGACCGCACAACTGCACCAGGGCGTCGACTTTCGTCAGCCGCGTGTCGTCGGCGCGCACGGCGAAACCCTGGCCGTCGTTGATGTAGGTGGCGAAGTCGATGGTCTTCTTCCGGGCCTCCGTCACGCCGAAGTTGCCCGTGCCCACCTGGAACTTGCCGCTGGTCAACGAGGGGAGGATGACCTCGAACGCGGCGATCTCCCGCTCCACCCGCACACCGAGCACCTTCGCCGCCGCCGCGGTGATGTCGACGTCCAGGCCGAGCACGGTCCTGTTGTCCTCGGCGAAGTACGCCGACGGCGGCTGACCGCCCACGGAGGACCCGAACTTCACCACCCCGGCCGCACGCACGTCGGCCGGCAGCAACGCCGCGATGGCCTCGTCCTGGGTGACGGCGGACAGCACGTCCACGGACGGCTGCACGCCCGCGCCGGTCGGCGGGTCGCCCGCGTCGGCCGCGCCGCAGCCCGCGGTCACCAGCGTGAGCAGGCTCAACAGCATCAACAGGTGTCTGGTGCGCATCTAGACCGCGTCTTCCTCGGGCAGCAGGTGCTTCTCGAACGGCAGGAGGTCGAGCGTGCCGGGGTCCGCCGCCACGTCGAACAAGGGCGTGAAACCGGCCGCCAGGTAGAGGTTCTTGGCCTCGGGCTGGCGCGGCCCGGTGGTCAGGTAGACCCGGCGGTAGCCGAGGTCGGCCGCGGCCCGCTCCAGCTCCACGACGACCCGGCGCGCCAGGCCGCGCCGCCGGTGCGCCGCGTGCGTCCAGATCCGCTTCAGCTTGGCGGTTTCCACGTCGAACCGCTTGAACGCGCCGCCCGCGACCGGCACGCCCGCCTCGAACAGCAGCAGGAGCGTGCCGTGCGGCGGGTCGAACAACGCGGCGTCGTAGCGGGTCAGCTCGTCGCGTGCCCCCTCGCCGTAGCGGGAGACGTACTCGTGCAGGAGACCTTCCTTGAGCGGGGCGGTTTCCGGGTCGTCCCAGCGCACCCGGCGGATCTCCAGGGCGTCGACCGTCATCCGTCCACCGCGATGGAATCCCGCTCCGGCGTGGTGGCTCGGGCCGCGCGCTCGCGGTCGCGCTTGGCGACCTCCTCGCGCACGATCGGGATCACGTGGCGGCCGAAGTCGATGGTGTCGTTCACCATGTCGTACCCGCGTGCGGAAAGGATCTCCACGCCCAGGTCGTAGTAGTCCAGCAGGGCCTGCGCCACCGTTTCCGGCGTGCCGACCAGGGCGTTGGAGTTGCCCGCGCCGCCGGTCGCCGCCGCGGTCGGCGTCCAGAGGGCGCGGTCGAACCGCTCGCCACGCGCGGCGATCTCCAGCAGGCGCTGGGACCCGGTGTTCTCCGGGTTGGTCAGGGAGTGCCTGCGGGTGATCGGCTGCCCGCCCGCGGTGCGGGCCTTGATGGCGTCCACCGTGCGGTAAGCCTTTTCCCACGCCAGTTCCTCGGTGGCGCCGAGGATCGGGCGGAACGCCACCTGGATGCGCGGCACGTCCGTGCGACCCGCGTCACGTGCCGCCTGCCGCACCGCGTCGATCTGCGCGGCGGTGTCGGCGAGCGGTTCGCCCCACAGGCAGAAGATGTCGGCCTCCGCGCCACCCGCCCGGTAGGCGGCGGGCGAGGAGCCGCCGAACGAGACGTTCGGGCGGGGTTGCTGCACGGGGAACACGTCGCTGACGAAATCGGCGAACCGGTAGTGCCGGCCCTCGTGGTCGAACGGTTCCCGCGACGTCCAGACCTGCTTGACGATCCGGATGTACTCCTCGGTGCGCGAGTACCGCTCGTCCTTGGTCAGGTAGTCGCCCTCGCGCTGCTGCTCGTGGTCCGTGCCGCCGGTGATGAAGTGCACCGTCAGCCGGCCGTCGGTGATCTGGTCCAGCGTGGCGAACGTCTTCGCGGCGAACGTCGGGTAGGAGACGTTCGGCCGGTGCGCCAACAGGATCTGGATACGGTCGAGCTTGGTCGCGACGTGGGCGGCGACCTGCGCCGGGTCCGGCGCGCCCGACGCGTACGCGAACAGCACGCGGTCCCAGCCGTGCTCCTCGTGCGCGCGGGCGAGGCGGAGCGCGTACTCCTTGTCGAACGACGCGCCGCTGCGCGGGTGGGTCTCCGATCCGTCGTTGGTGCCGCCGATCCCCAGGAACTCAACAGGCACGTCAGAACCTTCCACGTGGTGGTGCCGCACGGAAAAACCGCGGATGCGGGTGGGTGAGAAGAGCGCCGACGGCGTTGAGGGAGACGCGCGGGGTCGGCGGGCCGGTCAGCCCGAACAGGAAGCGGACCACACCCGACCGAAGTCGATGTGGCCGCGAATGACCAGCCGAACGGGTTCCACGCACCCAGTGCAGCAGCGATGCGCCCGGCCGTCAACGACGGTTCGACGCGCGTCCAGATCCCGGAATCCCTTGACGCGCATCGTGGTCGCCCGAATACGATCGCGACGCGGCGTTGAGGGACGCGGCCACCACCCCGTGTTCCCTCGTGCTCTGGAGAGTTCCCGGATGAGCGCATCCACCGTCGCGTCACCGCCCGAAACCCGCACCGCGGCCGAGATCGTGCCGCTGCGCCGACCGTGGCGCTGGACGTCCGCCGCCCTGGTCCTGCTGGCCCTCGCCGCCGTCCTGTGGTCGGTGGTGACCAACGAGCAGTTCCAGTGGGACGTCGTGGTGCGGTACTTCACCACCGGCGCCGTGCTGCGCGGGCTCGGGCTGACCTTGTGGCTGACCGCGTTGACCGTCGTGCTGGGCTTCGTGATCGGCGGCGTGCTGGCCGTGCTGCGGCTGTCCGGCAACCCGGTGCTGGTCGGCGTGAGCTGGGGCTACGTCTGGCTGTTCCGCTCCGTGCCGCTGCTGGTGCAGTTGTTGTTCTGGTTCAACATCGGCGCGTTGTACCCGGCGTTGTCCGGCGCGACGCCCGTCATCGGACCGGTCACGGCCGTGATCATCGGCCTGGTGCTGCACGAGGCGGCCTACGCGGCGGAGATCGTGCGCGGCGGCATCCTGTCGGTCGACTCCGGCCAGGTGGAGGCGGCGCTCGCGCTGGGGATGCGGCGTGGTCGCGTGCTGCGCCGGATCGTGCTGCCGCAAGCGATGCGCGCCATCATCCCGGCCGCCGGGAACATGCTGATCGGCACGTTGAAGGGCACGTCGATCGTGAGCGTCCTGGCCGTCCAGGACCTGCTGTACTCGGTGCAGCTCATCTACAACCGCAACTACCTGATCATCCCGCTCCTGCTGGTGGCGACGGTGTGGTACGTGATCGTGACCAGCCTGCTCAGCATCGGCCAGCACTACGTGGAGCGGTACTACGCGCGTGGCGCGGGGAGGCTGTCGTGACGGTCGCCGTCCAGGTCACCGACCTGCACAAGAGCTTCGGATCGACACCCGTGCTGCGCGGCGTCGACCTGACGGTCCCGAAGGGGTCGGTGACGTGCGTCATCGGGCCGTCCGGTTCGGGCAAGAGCACGTTGCTGAGGTGCCTGAACCACCTGGAGAAGCCGGACCGGGGCGAGATCGAGGTGGCCGGCCAACTCGTCGGCTACCGGCGGCACCGGGGGAAGTTGTACGAGCTGAAGGAGAAGGTCGTCGCGGGGCAGCGCGCGTCGATCGGCATGGTGTTCCAGGGGTTCCACCTCTTCGCGCACCTGACCGTGCTCCAGAACGTCGTGGAAGCGCCGGTGGGCGTGCTCGGCGTGCCGCGGGAGGAGGCGGATTCGCGGGCGCGGGCGCTCATCGCGCGCGTCGGCCTGGCCGGGCGCGAGGACGCCTACCCGCGGCAGCTCTCCGGTGGGCAGCAGCAGCGGGTGGCGATAGCGCGTGCGCTCGCCATGCGCCCCGAGGTGATGCTGTTCGACGAGCCGACTTCGGCGCTGGACCCCGAACTCGTGGGCGAGGTGCTGGAGGTGATGAAGGACCTGGCGGCCGAGGGCATGACGATGGTCGTGGTGACGCACGAGATCGGGTTCGCGCGGTCGGTGGCGGACACCGTGGTGTTCCTGGACGAGGGTCGCGTCGTGGAGTCCGGACCGCCCGCCGACGTGCTCGACCGGCCGGGCCACGCGCGCACCCGCGAGTTCCTGGCAAGGGTGCGATGAGCACGATCGTCGTGGTCGGCGCCGGTCCGCGTGCGTCGGGACTGCTGGAGCGGATCGGGGCGAACGCGCCGGAGCTGCGTGCCGAGCCCGTGGAGGTGCACCTGGTCGACCCGTTCGCCGCCGGGTCGGGGCGGGTGTGGCGGCACGAGCAGTCCCCGTTGCTGCGCATGAACTCCATGGCCGAGGACGTCACCATGTTCACGGATTCCTCGGTGGTGTGCGAAGGCCCGGTGCGGCCCGGCCCGTCGCTCGCCGAGTGGGCGGCCGAGGTGTCCGATGTGGACCTGGACGCCGAGGTGCGTGCCGAGTTGGCGGCGATGAAGCCGACGTCGTTCCCCAGCAGGCGCTTGCAGAGCGCCTACCTGAAGTGGTTCCACCAGTACGCCGTGGCCGCGCTGCCCGAGGGGAGCGTGGTGCACGTCCACCCGACGAAGGCGGTGAGGCTGACCGGCGCACCCCAGTCACGCCAGCGGGTCTGGCTGGCCGACCGCCCCGAGCCGCTGGTGGCCGACGTGGTGGTCCTGGCGTTGGGGCACCTGGACACCGTGCTGTCACCGGAGCACGAGGAGCTGGCCGCTTACGCGGCCCGCCACGGCTTGACCTACCTGCCGCCGGACTACACCGCGGACGCGGACCTGTCCCACGTGCCGGCCGGGGCGGACATAATCGTGCGCGGCCTGGGGTTGGCGTTCGTGGACCTGGCCGTGCTGCTGTCGGAGGGGCGCGGCGGTGCTTTCGCGCGGGTCGGCGACGAACTGCACTACCTCCCGTCCGGTCGCGAGCCGCGCCTGCACGTGGGTTCGAGACGCGGCGTCCCGTACCACGCGAAAACCGACTACCGCCTGCAAGGCGACCCTCCCGGGCCACCGGAGTTCTTCCTGGCCGCGGACTTGCTGGCGCAGCCCGGCGAGATCGACTTCAGGCTGCACGCGTGGCCGTTGATGGCGAAGGAGATCGCGTACGGCCACTACCGCGAGCTGTTCACCGGCCACCCGGAACGGGTGCGGATGCCGTGGGCGGAGTTCGCGGCCAGGTTCGCTGTGCTCGACTGGTACGACGAGGAAATGCGCGAGCTGGAGCGCGAAGCGGTACCGGCCACCCTGGACAGACTGGACTTCGAACACCTGGACCGCCCGATCGACGGCTTGGCTTTCGGCTCGGTGGAGGGTTTCCAGCAGTTCGTGCGGGCGTACGTGGCGGGTGACGTGGCGCGTCGGTCGTCGGCCTCGCACAGCGAGGACCTGGGTGCTTTCTTCTCGCTGCTGGGGGTGTACGGGCAGTTCCAGCTACTGGCGGCATCGGGGCGGCTGACCGGTGACAACGGGTGGTGGCACGGGTTCTTCAGCTACCTGGCGAGCGGCCCACCACCGGATCGCCTGGAGGAGCTGATCGCGCTGTCGAGGGCGGGCGTGGTGACGTTCCTGGGCGCGGACGTCTGGGTGAATGCAACGGATGGCGCATTCGTGGCAGGCAGCGCAAGCCTGCCCGGTCACGTGGTGCGAGCGGAGGGCTTGATAGACGCACGCCTGCCCAAGCACACCCTGGACCAAACAGCAGACCCCCTACTCCGCTCCCTGAGAGCATCGGGCTGCGTGTCCTCGGCGGAGGGTCTGGTAGCGGTGAGCCCGACCGACAGCCGCCTGCTGGACGCAGCGGGCACCCCTCACCCCCGCCGCTTCGCGGTGGGCCCCTACACGAACAACAAGGCCTACGCCGCCTTCGCCCGCCCGATGACCAACGCCCCGGCGTTCCGCCAGAACGACGAGGTGGCCCGCGCAGTCCTGCGCTTCCTGGCTGCCCACGCGGTAGACGAATCCGTGGCCTGAAGCCACCCGCCCCCCACCACCACCGCGGCACCGGGCCGACCACACACCCCCGGCCCGGCATCTCCGCAGCACCGGGCACCAGCCCACAGGCCCCCGGTCCGGCAGCCCCACCCCGGCAGCCCCGGTCGGCCGCCTCGCCCCGGCAGCCCCGGCGCGGCACCCCCGCCGCGGCAACCCCGCCCCGGCCCGGCAGCCCCGGTCGGCCGCCTCGCCCCGGCAGCCCTGCTGGGCCGCCCAGCCCGGCAACCCGCCCGGCCGGCAACCCACCTGCCCACTCGGCCCGCACTAACTATCAGGAAGCCTTCCTGATAGTTAGCCGCAACCCGACCCGCACGCCGCGCCCCCCGGCCCGTCTTCGCCCCCGGCCGTCTTCACCGCCCTGCCCTGGCCCTACCCCGGCGAAACTTTCAGGGAGCCTGCCTGAAAGTTTCGCTCCCCATGCCCCCCACCCCGCAGCCACCAGTGGGGAGGCCATGCGGTCGGCCGGCGGTTAATTATCAGGCAGGCTCCCTGAAAGTTTCCGTGCTGCCGGCGAAACTTTCAGGGAGCCTTCCTGAAAGTTTCGGGTGGGGGAGCGGGGTGCAGGCGGAGCGCGGAGGGAGCGGCCCGGGGTCAGGCGACCGAGGTGTAGCGGCCCTGGAAGCGGACCAGTGGGGGGTTGCCGGTGTTGTGCTGGATCTCCAGGGGCTCGCCTACCAGGGCCACGTGGTCGCCCACGGCGATTCGGCGGGCCGTCCGGCAGCGGAGGCGGACCGGGGCTTCCAGCAGGTGCGGTACGCCGTCCACGTCGGACTCCCACTTGGTGGCATCACCCCAGCGGTCGGCGCCGGTCTTCGCGAACAGGTCCGACAGCTCCGTCTGCCCGGCGTGCAACAGGTGCACGGCGAACAACGGCGAAGTCCGCAGCACCGGCCAAGCCGACGCACCCTCACCCACCCACACCACGATCAACGGCGGGTGCAGGCTCGCCGACGTGAACGAGCTGACCGTCACCCCCACCGGCCCCTCCGGACCGGCCGCCGTCACGATGCCCACCCCCTGCGGGAAGTCGCGCAACGCGGTCCGCAGCTCACCACCCAGGTCGCTCATCGCAGCGCCCCCACGGCCGCGGGGAACCAACCCGCCTCCTCCAACTTCCCGGCCAGCACCCCGATCAGGTGCTCCTGGTCCGCGGTGATCAGCGATTCGTT
The DNA here is from genome assembly GCF_019375475.1 of Saccharothrix obliqua. Taxonomy (GTDB): domain Bacteria; phylum Actinomycetota; class Actinomycetes; order Mycobacteriales; family Pseudonocardiaceae; genus Actinosynnema; species Actinosynnema obliqua. The sequence continues at coordinate 855,636 of NZ_JAHXGQ010000001.1, forward strand.
GACGAACACCCCGCGCCCCGGCACGGCCGCGCCGAGTTCCGCCAGCAGCGGCTTCAGGTGGACCTCCACGGCGAGCGCGTGGTGGTCCGCCGCCGCGACCAGCAGCGGCACGGCGGTGGTGCCGCGCAGCCAGTTCGCGGGCGCCCGGTCGACCACCGCCTTGAGCAGCCCGGTGTAGGTCGCCTTGTACGTGGGCGACGCGACCACCAGCACGTCGACACCCGCAAGCGTCTCCAACGCCTCGGTCACCGCCGTGGCCCCGGGCCGGAACACCTCGGCGGCCAGTTCGGCGGCGTCCACCAGCGGACCGTTGGCGGTGACTTCCCGCCCCTGCGCGGTCAGGGTCCGGCGAACGGCCTCGCTGAGGGCCAGCGCCGCGTTCAGCGTTCGGGACGCGGGCCGGGGATTGCCGACCAGGGCGCCGACGACGAGTGGCTGGGTCATGAACCCGAGCATTCCAACGTCGTCAGCGCCCCTCAAGGTCGTCCAACGTGCGGGACACCGCCCGCGAGGTGCTAGGCGACCGCCGACAGCACCGACGCGATCCGCGTGGCGATGCGGTCGTTGTCCGTCGGCGCGAGGCTCAACCACCCGTTCTCCCGCACCATCAGGTACCGCCCCTGGTGCGTGTCGAACCACGTGATCAACGCGCCCGCCCGCGTGGCCCGGAACCCGCCACCGGTGGTGACGCCGAACTGCCCACCCGCCACCCGGCTGGTCGCCAGCTCGCTCACCACCGTCGCGTCCTCACGGGACAACCCGGCCTTCTGCAACGCCTCGCGCTCGTCCAGCTCGCCACCGCCCCACGGGTCGTCGTCCTCGTCGTCGACCTCCTGGCGCAGCGCGACGGCCTCCTCCAACGCCTCCTGCCGGATGGACAACGCGCTGCCGGGCCCGGCGGCGCCGTCCGGCAGGACCTCGACGATGGACCGCGCCAACGCGGTCGGCCGGATCTCCAGCACACCCACCCGACCGCTGTCCACGACCGCCAGCACCGCCCGGCTGCCGTCCGACGCGGCCACCGCCCGGACGGGCCGGTCGATGTGCGCGACGGCGTCCACCGCGACCCGGTGGTCGGCGAGCAACCGCAGCAGGCCCACCAGCCGCGGTGCGGGCTCGCCGTGCTCGGCCAGCACCTCGGCCCGCAGCCGCGCCCGCTCCTCGCCGGTCGCGCCGAGGCTCGGCACGTCCAGCGGGTACGGCAGGCGACCCAGGCCGAGGTCGTGCCACACCACGTCGAGCTGACGCGGGGTGAGCAGGAACTCCGGCTCGATCACTGGTCGTTCCTCTTCTTCTTCGCGCCGCCGATCACCGACGGGGGCAGGTTCTCGCCGGGCACCTCGAAGATGTCCTCACCGCGGATGTAGGCCGCGGACCGGTGCTCCTTGTCCTCCTGGCCCTGACCGCCGTGACCGCCACCCATGGGCGCGCCGCCCATCGGCGCACCCGGCGCGCCCGCACCGGGCATGGCGGGCCCGTAACCGGGCATCGGGCCGCGCGGACCACCACCGCCGGGACCGGCGACACCGGACGCGCCACCCGCGGCGAGCTGACCACCGGTGGGACCGAACCCACCCGCGCCGCCACCGCCGAAGCCACCCGCGCCACCACCACCGAAGCCACCGGCACCGCCGCCACCGAAGCCACCGGCGCCACCACCACCGAAGCGCGGCGGCGTGCCGGGAGCACCGGGCGCGCCCGGCACCGGCGGGGTCCCGGGGCTGCCCGCCGGGACGTACGGCGGGATCTTGGCGCCGTTGGGCCCGAAACCACCAGGCGCCTTGGGGATCACCGTGTTCGGCGGAGCCGGCTTGTACGGCGGCGGGTTCTGCTTGCCACCCGGCGGTTGGTAGCCGGGCACGTACCCGGGCGGCTGGTGACCAGGCGTGGGCGGCTGGTACGAGGGCGGCTGGTACTTGTTCGCCACCGGCACCTTGGCCGCCGCCGCGGCGGCCGTCGTGCCCTCGGGGCGGTACGGGGCCACGTGTGAGTCACCGCCGCCACCACCACCGGACGGAGCGCTCGGCGGCGTGTACGCCGGCGTCGGCGCGGTACCCGCCACCTGCACACCGGACGTCACGGTGGTGCCGGCCGGCACCCCGGGCGGCGCGGACACGTGCTGCGCGTCGGTCAACGTCGGCGCGCCCGACGTGGCCATCAGCATCTGCGGCGGCTGCTCGTCGCGTCCCGTCACGGGGTTGAACGGCGCGGTGAACAACGGGGTCCGCTCGTCCACCGACCGCGACTCGCGCTCCATCGTCGTCATCACGGCCACGGCCTGCTCATGCGCCGCACGCGCCTGGTCGTTGGCCGCCTGCACGTCGACCACGGTCCCGGCGAACCCGTCGAGACCGGACCTGGTGAACGTGCCGGTCGCCTCGTCCCAGGTGAACTCGACCGGCTCGGGCATGCTCGCCCGCGCGTTCTCCATGATGTGGCTCTGGTCCTCGACCCGCTTGCCCACCTCGACGGCGGTCGCGGCGGTCCGGGTGACCCAGTCGGCGAGCAGCTTGATCGCGGCCCGCGCGCTGTCGGCGGACTCGCCGGTCCACCCCGACTCGGTCGCGGCCACGCGCTCGTTGATCACGCGGGCCGACTCGGTCAGCTCCGTGCCGAACTGGCCCCACTCGGCGCCGATCTCGCCGGTCTGGCCGGGGTCGTTGTTGTTGTGGACCGCGTCCCACAGCTCGCGGTGCGAGCGGGACGCCCAGTTCTGGGTGTCCGTGAGGACGAGGTCGGGATCCAGGTCGGCCATGGCTCGCCTCTCAGTTGCCGCTCAGGCGGGTCAGCTCGGAGCCGTGCTCCTCGTCGACTGCTTGGAAGTTCCGGATGGCGCTGCGCACCGAGTCGTGCGTCTGCTGGAGGACGTCGCGGTACGCGGCCATCACGGAGACGAACGACAGCTCCTGGCCCTCGGCGCGACCCTCGAACTTGGCCGCCATCTTCTCGGCGACCGGGTGCTGCCCCAGCGGTGCGGGGCGGGCCAGCCTGCCCGCGCGCTCCAGCCAGGAGTCGACCTGGTCGATCTGCTCCAGGAGCATCTTGCGCAGCTCCTCGCCGGTCGCGGGGTCGAGCGTGACCCGGCCGGAGTTCACGGTCTCCTGCAACGCGAGGACCTGGCGGCCGACCGACGTCGGGTCGACCCGGCGTTCCTCGACCTCTTCATTCCCTGCTTCGGCGATGTACATCCGATTCCCTCGCGGAGGCAGCCTGCTGGACGCAACCCAGGGTCACCCTCACCTCCAACGCCCGCCCAACGCCCCGCCAACGCCCGGCCCGGTCGGTGGCTCCGGGCCGGGTGGGCACTATGGGAAACTCCTCGACCACCGGGAGACAACGCCGAAAGGTTTCAGGATGCGGGTCAACCTGCTCGGCACCGTTGAACTCGTTTCCGCGGCTGGTGAGGCCGTCAAGCTGGGCGCGGCGAAGCGCCGGGCCGTCCTGGCGGCGCTGGCGCTGGACCTGAACCGGGTCGTGTCCGGCGACCGCCTGCTCTCGCTGGTGTGGGACGGATCACCGCCGCCACAGGCGAAAGCCGCCCTCCAGGGACATATCGCCCAACTCCGCAAGGTGCTCTCCGGCGGCGTGGCGTTGATCACCCGCGCGCCCGGCTACGTGCTGACCGGTGACCGGGACGCCGTCGACGTGTTCCGGTTCGAGGACCACGTGGCCGCCGCCCGCGACGCCACCGACGAGGCCGCCGTGGGCCTGCTGACCGGCGCGCTGGCGTTGTGGCGCGGCCCGGTGCTGGCGGACGTGCCCGGCTTCGAGGTCCGGGAGGCGGTGTCCGCGCGGCTGGAGGAGCTGCGGCTGGTGGCCGTGGAGGAGCTGGCCACCCGGCTGTTCCGGCTGAACCGGGCCGCCGAGGCGGTCGCCGGGCTGCGTGACGCGGTCGCCGCCCACCCGCTGCGTGAACCGCTGGTGGCGCGGCTGGTGCTGGCGCTGCACTGGGCGGGGCGGCAGGCGGAGGCGTTGGAGCTGTTCCACCGGACGCGCGAGCACCTCGCCGGCGAACTGGGCGTCGACCCCGGGCCGGAACTGCGTGACGCCTACCAGACCGTGCTCGCGGGCGGCGCCGCGCCGAAAGCGCCCGACCGGGGTCCGGCGCCCGCCCAACTACCGCGTGAGCACCGGGGTTTCGTCGGCCGCGAACCGGAACTGGAGGGCCTGGCGGAGAGCCTGCGCGGCGATTCCGCGATCGGCCTGCTGGTCGGCCCGGCCGGGGTGGGCAAGACGGCGCTGGCGTTGCGCTGGGCGCACCGCGCGGCCGGTGGTTTCCCGGACGGGCAGCTCTTCGTGAACCTGCGTGGTTTCGACGAGACCGAACCGCTGGACCCGCGCACCGCGCTGGTCGGTTTCCTGCGCGCGCTCGGGCTGACCGACTCGCAGATCGCCGTGGACCTGGAAGGCCAGGCCGCCCAGTACCGGTCCCTGCTGGCCGGGCGGCGGGTGCTGGTGCTGCTGGACAACGCGCGCTCGGCCGCGCAGGTCCGGCCGCTGCTGCCCGGTTCGCCGGGCTGCCTGGTCCTGGTCACCAGCCGGCACCGGCTGGACGACCTCGTGGTCACCGAGGGCGCGTCCGCCCTGCACGTGCAGACGTTGCCCGCGCAGAGCGCGGAGGACCTGCTCGCCGCGGTGCTCGGGCGGCACCGCATCGAGCAGGAACCGGCCGCCGCGGCGGAGCTGGTCGAGCTGTGCGACCGGCTGCCGCTCGCCCTGCGGATCGCCGGCGCGCGGCTCGCGTCCCGGCCGCGGTGGACGATCCAGTCGCTGGTGGACGAGCTGCGCGACGAGCAGCACCGGTTGTCCGCGTTGGAACTGCCGGAGGCGGGCCGGGGCGTGCACGCGGCGCTGGCGGTGAGCTACCGGGAGCTGCCCGAGGGCGCGGCGCGGCTGCTGCGCCGGCTCGGCCTGCACCCGGGCACCGACCTGGACAGCTACGCGGCGGCGGCGTTGCTGGACATCAACGTGGTCACCGCGCGGACCCACCTGCGGACCCTGGCGTACGCGAACCTGCTGCACGAGTCGACACCCGACCGGTACTCGCGGCACGACCTGGTGCGGTTGTTCACCCACCACCTCGCGGCCGGCGAGTCCGAAGAGGACACCGCGGTGTCCACCAACCGCCTGCTGGACTACTACTTGCACGTGGCGGACTCGGCGCGGGCGCACCTGTCCGACCACGTCCGGCCGTTCGCACCGCCCGCGCACCGACCGGCGAGCTGCCCGGAGCTGGCGTCGCACGCCGCGGCGCTGGACTGGTTCACGCGGGAGGAGGCGAACCTGGGGCTGGCGCTGGAGATCGCGCTGGGCAGCGGGCAGCGGGAGCGGACGTGGCAGCTCGCGTTGTGCCTGGACGCGTTCCACTTCCGGCGCGGCAACCGCGTGGACCGGCTGGCGCTGTGCCGGATCGGCCTGCTGGCGGCGCGTGAGCTGGGCGACGGCCCGGTCGAGGCGACGTTCCTGCTGCGCCTGGGTTCTACGCTGGCCGACCTCGGTCGCATCGAGGAGGCCGTGCGCGCGTGCACGCGGGCCGCCGAGCTGACCGGCGGCGACCGGAACCTGGAGCTGGCCGCGTTGGCGAACCTGGGTTACTGCCTGATGGCCGACGACCGGCTGGACCACGCGCAGGAGACGATCCTGGAGGCGTTGGAGGTGGCGCGGGAGGTCGGCGACCGGCGGTCGCAGGCGAGCGTGCAGAACAACCTGGCGAACGTGCTGCTGCGCAAGCACCGGCCGGAGGAGGCGTTGCGGCACGCGGTGGAGGCGCTGGGCCTGTTCACGTCCGCCGCGCCCTCCAAAGCGCACACGGCGACCCTGCACACGGTGGGCGCGGCGTCGCAGCAGCTCGGCCGGCTGGACGAGGCGCTGGAGTCCTACCGCGCGGGCCTCGCGCTGGCGGAGCGGCTGGGCGACCGGTACCAGGAAGCCCTGTGCCACCGGGCGATCGGCGACGTGCTGGAGCAGTCGGAGGGCGCGGACGCGGCGGTGCCGCACTGGCTCGCCGCGTTGAACCTGTACCGGGACCTCGGGTTGGCCGACGCCGACGACGTGGCCCGGAAGCTGGACCGCGACCGGCTCGCCGAGCCGCGGCCGGTCTGAGCGCTCAGCCGACGGCCTCCGCCGCCGCGCGACCCGCGACGCGGCCGGAGAACAGGCACCCGCCGAGGAACGTGCCTTCCAGCGCTCGGTACCCGTGCACGCCACCACCGCCGAAACCCGCCGCCTCGCCCGCCGCGTACAGGCCCGGCAGCACCGCGCCGTCCGGGCGCAGCACGCGTGCCGACAGGTCGGTGTGCACGCCGCCGAGCGTCTTGCGGGTCAGCACCGACAACCGCACGGCGATCAGCGGACCCGCCTTCGGGTCCAGCAACGCGTGCGGCTCGACCACCCGGATCAGCTTGTCGGTGAGGAACCGCCGCGCCTGGCGGATGGCCGTGACCTGGGAGTCCTTGCCCAGCCCGGAAAGCACCTCCCGGTCCCGCTCGACGATCACCCGCTTGAGCGCGGCGGCGTCGATCAGGTCCGACCCGGCCAGCCGGTTCATGCCGGCGGCCAGCTCGCCGACGTCCCGGGCCGCGATGAACTCCGGCGACCGCCGGGCGAACTCCTCCACCGGCGCCACCGCGCCGGGCAGCGCGCGCCGCAGCAACTGCTTGACGTCCTTGTTCGTCAGGTCCGGGTTCTGCTCGGAACCGGACAGGGCGAACTCCTTGCCGATGATCCGCCGGTTGAGCACGAACCACGAGTGGCCGTGGCCGCCGCGCACGATGTGCTCCAGCGCGCCGATCGCGTCGAAACCGGGGAACAGCGGGATCGGCAGGCGCTGCCCGGTGGCGTCCAGCCACAGCGACGACGGGCCGGGCAGGATGCGGATGCCGTGCCCCGTCCAGACCGGCGCGAAGTTGGCGATGCCCTCCGGGTAGTGCCACATGCGGTCCTCGTTGACGAGGTCGCCGCCCGCCGCGCGGACCACCTCCAGCATCCGGCCGTCCACGTGGTCGGGCACGCCGGAGAGCATGTGCTCCGGCGGGGTGCCCATGCGGGCGGGCCAGTTGCGGCGCACCAGCTCGTGGTTGCCGCCGATGCCGCCGGAGGTCACCACGACGGCCTGGGCGTGCAGCTCGAACTCGTCGACGACCTCGCGCGAGCTGGGCTCGCCCCGCCCGACCGCGCTGGGTCGCAGCACCTCGCCGCGCACGCCGTCGACCGCGCCCGCCGTGCTGGTCAGCCCGGTGACGCGGTGCCGGAACCGCAGCTCGACGCGGCCACGCGCGACGGCTTCGCGGACGCGCCGCTCGAACGGCTCCACGATGCCGGGCCCGGTGCCCCACGTGACGTGGAAGCGCGGCACGGAGTTGCCGTGCCCGTCGGCCAGGTAGCCGCCGCGCTCGGCCCACTGGACGAAGGGGAACCAGCGGACGCCCATGGCGTGCAGCCAGCTCCGCTTCTCGCCGGCCGCGAAGTGCACGTACGCCTCGGCCCAGCGACGCGGCCACTCGTCGGTGTCCCGGTCGAACGCGGCGGAGCCCAGCCAGTCCTGGAGGGCGAGTTCAGCCGAGTCGCGGACCTTGAGCCGGCGCTGCTCGGGCGTGTCCACCAGGAACAGGCCGCCGAACGACCAGAACGCCTGACCGCCCAGCGACGCCTCCGGCTCCTGGTCGAGCAGGACCACCTTGCGCCCCGCGTCGGCGAGTTCGGCCGTGGCGACGAGACCGGCGAGGCCCGCCCCGACGACGATGACGTCCGCGTCATGTGCCATCGGGCGAGTCTAGAGGGATCGCCCGGCCCGGACGAGGTCCCGGCGGCTCGTGTCGCGACCCTTTCCGGTCACCCGCGGAATGCCCTCCGGCGCTTTTCGGAAAGCGGTCCGGGGTGATTTCCGGGACGGGTGCGCGAAAGGCCCGCCGCGGCTGTTCGGGCAGCCGCGGCGGGGGTCGCGGGTGAGGCCGCCGGCCGTACGGTGAGGGGGAGGTCCGTCCGGCCGACGGCGGCCGGGCACGCGGGCGCGACCGGGACGCCTCGGGGAGAAGGCCCGCCCCGCGCCCCGGGGGGAATGAGCGCCGGTGGTCCTCGACGTCCGGTGCGGCAACCACGAGCCGACCACTCGGACAACGACCCGCATACCACACGTGTTCCCGAGGTGTCCAGCGTCACTACGCAGAGTCGCCATCAAGGTCATTCATCCGCCGTTCGGCGGACTCCAATCGGTCACGCGCCGCGGTCGCCTTGCGGCGTGCCTTCGCCGCTCGGACCGACGCGTCGTGCGCGGCCCGCTGCACCTCGCGCAACTCGGCCCGCAACTCCGCCGCCCGGTCCTCCCGCTCGGCCAGCGCCGCCTCCGCCGAGCCGACCGCCGCGTCCGCCACCGCGACCTCCTCGCGTGCCGCCGCGAGGTCCGCCCGCGCCCGCTCCCGCTCGCGCACCCGTCGCCGCTCGCGCCGGGCCGCCAGGTCGTCCCGGGTCGCCCCGCCCTCCCGGGCGGTCTTTTTCGGCCGGACCTTGCCAAGTTTGTCCTTCGGGGCGGACTTTCCCGCGGCGCCCTCGGCCGGCGGCCCGAACCCGGACTGCTCGACCGGCTTCACCAGCCGTCCCGCGCGGACCCGTGCCGCGACCTCGGGATCGGCCAGCGCGGCGGTCAGCGTGGCGCGCACCTGCTGCACGGCGTCCGAACCGAGGGGCGTGCCCGCCTCCCGGGCCAACTCCTCCGCGCGCCGCACCAGCGCGCCGAGCACGACCCGCCGACGTGCGCCGAGTTCACGCAGCGCAGTGCCCCGCAGCTCCTCCTGGGCGGCCCGGAGCTGATCACCCAGAGCCACCGCATCCGCCAGCTCGGCGGCACTCCGCCGGGCGAGCAGGTTCACCGCCCACGCGGACGCGGTGGGCTTGCGGAGCTTGCCGACGGCCTTGGCGACGGCTTTGTCGCCGCGCTCCAGCGCCGCCTTCGCCGCGGCGTCGCGTGCCGCGACGAACCCCGCCGGTGGCAGGGCGTACAACTCGTCGGCTATCGGGTCGACCGCGGCGGCGTTCACGGCGCACCAGTGTGCGCTTCCCCGCGCCGGCGTGCGATTCGCCCCCGGTGTCGCGCGGACGGGCATTTCCCGGGGTTTGACATTCCGGCCGGTCGGCTCTTGACTGGAACTGCCGCGCCCGGTCCGCACCGGCGTGGCACCGCGCGCGTGCCCGGGCAATCGGCCGTTCAGGTCAATTGGTGCCGTCCTATTGCGCTGTTCGTCCTATAGTCCGGGCCGACCCCGGGGAGATGTGCTTGCGCCATTCTCTCCCCACGAAGGGTTTGCGCCGTGAACAACTCAGGAAGTCGGTGGAGACACCGCACCAGTGCGGCCTTGTTGGCCGCCGTGCTGGGCACGACTGGGTTCGGCTTCGCCGCCGCTCCGGCCGTCGCGCAAGAGGCGCCCACCACGCCGCCGGCCGCCGACAAGGGTTTGGACAAGCAGGACCGCGCCCACCTCGCCGAGGCGGAGCGGGCCGGCCGGGACGACGTCACCCTGCTGGTCGCCGCCGAGCAGGGCAGGTTGGACGCCGCGGTCGGTGAGCTGGAGGCGCTCGGCGGCGTCGTCGAGCAGGCCGAGCGGGACGTGGAGTACGTCAAGGTCTCCGTGCCGCGGGACAAGGCCGAGCAGGCGGCCAAGCTGTCGGCCGTGCGCGCGGTCGACGTGGACGGCCTGGTGGCGCTGGACAACCCGCGCCCCGAGGGCGCGACTTCCCCGCTGCCGCAACGCGCGCCGGGCGCGAACACGCCCAAGAGCAACCCGTACATGCCGACGCAGGACACCAAGGCGGCGCAGTTCACCGACCAGAACCGCAAGTGGGACGGTCGGGGCACGACGATCGCCATCCTGGACAGCGGCATCGACCTGGACCACCCCGCGCTGGCCACCACGACCACCGGTGAGCGCAAGGTCGTCGACTGGTACAACGCCAACGCCACCAACTCCGGCGACGGCACGTGGGTCGCGCAATCCGGCCGCTACACCGGGAAGTTCACCGTCGGCGGCGTCACCTACCAGGCGCCCAAGACCGGTGGCCCGTACAGCTTCGGCCTGTTCCGCGAGAACGCGGGCGACCTCGGCCTGGGCAACAGCGAGACCGGCGGCGACATCAACCGCGACGGCGACAGCGCCGACGCGTTCGGCGTGCTCCAGGACATCACCACCAAGGAAGTCCGGGTGGACGTCGACGGTGACGGCGACTTCACCGACGAGCGCCCGATGATCGACTACAAGGTCAAGAAGGACGTCGGCCACTTCGGCGTCGACAAGCCGGGCACCGCGGTGCTCGACACCGTGCCGTTCGTGGTCCAGACCGACCGCTCCGTCTACGACAACGGCGGCACGCCGTTCGTCAACATCGGCATCGCCGCCGCCGCGCACGGTTCGCACGTCGCGGGCATCACGGCCGCCAACAAGTTGTTCGGCGGCAAGATGACCGGCGCGGCGCCCGGCGCGAAGCTGATGGCCGTCAAGGTCTGCCTGTCCACGCCGTCGTGCACCTCGTCCGGTCTGATCGACGGTGTGCTGTACGCGGCGCGCAACGGCGCGGACGTCGTCAACATCTCCATCGGCGGCCTGCCCGCGCTCAACGACGGCAACAACGCGCGTGCCGAGCTGTACAACCGCACCATCGCCGAGTACAACATGCAGATCTTCATCTCGGCCGGCAACAGCGGTGCGGGCGCGAACAGCGTCGGCGACCCGTCGGTGGCGACCGACGCGGTGAGCGTCGGTTCCTACATCACCAAGGAAACCTGGCTGTCCAACTACGGTTCGGTGACCGCCCAGCGCGAGAGCCTGCACGGCTTCTCGTCGCGCGGCCCGCGTGAGGACGGCGGTTTCAAGCCGAACATCGTCGCGCCCGGCTCGGCGATCTCCACCGTGCCGCAGTGGCAGGTGCCCGGTCCGGTGGGCGGCACCTACGAACTCCCGGCCGGTTACGCCATGTTCAACGGCACGTCCATGGCCGCGCCGCAGGCGACCGGCGCCGCCGCGCTGCTCGTCGGTGCCTACAAGGCGGAGCACAACGGTGAGCGGCCGAAGGTGGCCGACCTGCGCAACGCCATCCAGTCCGGTGCCAAGTGGGTGTCGTCGCTCCAGGCGTACGAGCAGGGTGCGGGTCTGTTCGACGTGCAGCGGGCGTGGCACCAGCTCAACGGGCACCCGAACACGCAGGACGTGACGACGTCCGTCGCGGTGAACACGGCCCTGTCGCCGTTGCTGCCGACCCCGAACACCGGCGTGGGCATCCACGACCGCGAGGGCGTCACCATCGGCAAGGAGTACACGCGCACCTACACCCTGACCCGCACCACGGGTCCGGACCGCAACCAGCAGTTCCTGGTGACGTGGAAGGGGAACGACGGCACGTTCTCGTCCAAGCCGTTGGTCAGCCTGCCGTTGAACAAGCCGGTCACGTTCGACGTGAAGATCCGGCCGAGCAAGGCGGGCGTGCACTCGGCCGTGCTGAAGCTGGACAACCCGGCCACCCGGGGCGTCGACGTGTTCACGCTCAACACGGTGTTCGCCGGTGACGAGTTCACCGCGGCGGGCAAGCACGCCGTCACCAAGACCGGCAAGCTGCCGCGCAACCAGTCGCACAGCTACTTCGTGAAGGTGCCGGTCGGGACCAGCGCCCTGAAGGTCGACCTCCAGGGCGGTGGCGAGGAGAAGGGCAAGGGCCAGGTCCGGTTCCTGCGCTATGACCCGTACGGCGTGCCCGTGGACACCAACACGTCCACCAACTGCTACAACCCCAACGCGGGTGGCGGGTGCGCCAGCGGTTCGCCGACCAGCCGGACCGTCGAGAACCCGTTGCCGGGCGTGTGGGAGATCGTGGTGGAGGCGCGGCGCACGTCCGACGCCGACACCGCCCCGTACACCGTGTCGGCGTCGGTGCTGGGCACGTCGGTCAGCCCCAACCCGGACGTCATCGAGTCGGCCCAGGTCGGTGTCGGCGTGAGCCGGTCGTACGCGGTGTCCAACACGTTGGCGGCGTTCAACGGCAAGGTGGTCGGCGGCGACCTGGCCAGCGCCCGGATCGAGCGGCCTTCGGTGACGGAGGGCGTGTCGCAGACGTACGACGTCACCGTGCCCGCGGGGTCGAAGTCGTTGCGTGCCACCATTGGTCGCACCAGTGACGTGTCGGCGGACCTGGACCTGACGGTCTACAGCTGCGTGACGGGCACGTGCGTGCAGGCGGGCCAGTCGGCGGACGGCGACTCCGAGGAGTCGGTGACCATCGCCAACCCCGCGGCCGGCCTGTGGCGCGTCGTGGTCGACGGGTACGCCGTGCCGTCGGGTTCGACGGAGTACGACTACATCGACGTGTTCGCCGCCCCGGGTCTGGGGACGGTGGCCGTGACGGACACCGACGCCGAGCACACGGCCGGTGCGACGTGGACCGTGCCGGGCGTCGTGACGGCCACCGGCCAGGCCGGTGCGGGTCGCGTGCTGCGTGGTGAGTTGACCGTGCAGACCAGCACGGGCGCGGTCGTCGGTCGCAGTGCCGTGATCGTGCAGAACGTGGCCTGATCCCGCTTTCTCTCCGGGGCCGCCCCTACTCCAGGGGCGGCCCCCCTTTCTTTGCCGATCCGGACCACGTACCGCCGTACCCCGCACCCTGCCCCGCCACGCCCGGCCCGTGCCCGCGCCCGCATCACCCCGCCCCGCACCGCGCACCCGGCGCACCACACCCGCCCCGCACCACACCCGCCCCGCACCCAGCCTCGCGCCGGCACCCGTACCCGGCTTCGCGCTCTGCCTTGCCCCGCGCCGCGCCCCCGCCCGGTCTCGGCCCTCAAACTTTCAGGCAGGCTTCCTGAAAGATTCGCTCCCGAGCCCCGAGCCCCGAGCCCTCCGGCCCCGAGCCCTCCGGCCCCGGAAACTTTCAGGGAGCCTGCCTGAAAGAAACTTCCCGCCTTATCTTTCAGGGAGCCTGCCTGATAGATAAGGCGGGCCGCCCGGCCTCGCGCTCCGGGCGGCACAAGGCGTGCTGCGTCGACCGACCGCCACCGACCGCCCGGCGCGCTGTCCACCGGCTGCCCTGCCTGGCGAGGGCCAGCCGCGGACGAGGCTGGTTGCCGACCGGCCACACGGGGCTGTGCGGTAGCGCCACCTGCTCGGCGAGCATCATCGGCCGGCCGTCAAAATCGTCGGAGCACGCATGTCGATCCTGGGGTGTCCCCGTTCGACGCACAGGTAGAGGCCGGTTGACCCGTCCGGGCGAACCGGACCCCGGCCCGAGGGACACCAGGAGGAGTGACCATGCGGTTTCTGCTGATGCACCGGCACGACGAGAACGCCCCCGAGACGCTGAACCCCAGCCCCGAGTTCATCGAACGGATGGGCGCGTTCATCCAGGACGCCATCAAGAAGGGCATCCTGATCACCGCCGAGGGCGTGCACCCCTCCGCGAAGGGCGCACGGGTCCGCAAGGAACGCGGCGCGGGCATCACGGCCAGCGACGGCCCGTTCACCGAGACCAAGGAGATCATCGGCGGGTTCGCGCTGATCAACGCCCGCAACAAGGACGAGGCGGTCGCCTTCGCCCACACCTACGCCGACCTGTTCGAGGAGATCGAGGTCGAGGTCCGGCAGGTGTTCGAGGAGGAGGACCTGCCCAGCCCGGCCTGAGTTGTCGGACCCCGCGGTTAAGGTCTCGGCGGATGCCGTCGAAACCCCCGGGGGAGCACATGTCGAACGTCCGGACCGCGTTGGCCGCACTGGCCGAACTGCTCGCGCCCGACGCACCGGACGTCGGCAAGCGGGTGTTGAGCGCGCACGACGAACCGGCGGAGTTCGTGCGCGCCCACGCCGACCAGCTCGACGAGCGGCGCATCGACGAGCCGATCCCCGGACTCGCGTGGATCGCGCTGGTGGACGCGCTGACCGACCACGGCCTGCTCGCCGAAGTCGACTGGAAGGAAGACCCGGCGGAAGTCGTGGCCCAGCTCAAGGCCCTCCGCTCCGCGCCGGCGGAGTGGGGTTGGGTGGGTGAGACCGACACCCACGTGCCGACCTACGACTTCCTCCGGGCCGCCGGCCGCCGGCTCCGCGCGCTGGGCACGGCCCTGGTGGTGCTGGACATCGAGTCGGACTGCTACCCGCTGACCCTCGTCCCGGTCGATCACGTGCGAGAAGTGGTCGACCTGGCCGCCACCGCGGGCCACCACGCCGCACCGCTGGACGAGGGCTGACCGATCAGGCCGGGTGCCGCGCCACCGCGCGCTCCGCCTCCTCCACCACCAGGTCCGCGTTGATCTGCGCACCCGCGTGCGCACCGGCCGCCGCCGAAGCACCCACCTGCGCACTGAGGTCCGTCACGTTGCCCGCCGCCCACACGCCGGGCACGTCGGTCCGGCCCGCGGCGTCCACCGGCACGTGCACGCCCATCCCGGACGGGTGGTCCACCGCGCGCAACCCGAGGCCCGCGAGGAAACCGTCACGCGCGACCATCCGGGTCGCCACCGCGACCACCTCACGCGGCACGACGCTGTCGTCGGCCAAGCGCACGCCGCGGATCCAGTCGTCACCCAGCTCCAGGCCCGCCACCTCGCCGACCACCACCCGCACGCCGCGGGCGGCGAGCTTCGCGGCGTCCTCGGCGGACAGCGCCGTCCGGTGGGCGAAGTACACGACGTCCTCGCTGAGCTGCCGGAACAGCAAGACCTGGTGCACCGACATCGGCCCCGTGGCCAGCACGCCGATCGCCCGGTCCCGGACCTCCCACCCGTGGCAGTACGGGCAGTGCAGCACGTCGCGACCCCAGCGCTCGCGCAGCCCGGCCACGTCCGGCAACTCGTCCACGAGCCCGGTCGTCACGAGCAGCCGACGGGCTCGCATCGCGCGGCCGTCCGCCAAAGTCACCGCGAACCCGTCCTCGACCCGCTCCGCGCCGACGACCTCGCCATGCACCACCTGACCGCCATACGACCGCACCTCGGCCCGGCCACGCTCCAGCAACTCGGCGGGCGGCACGCCGTCCCGGGCGAACAGGCCGTGCACCGCCTCGGCAGGCGCGTTGCGCGGCGAACCGGAGTCGACCACGACCACGGACCGCCGCGACCGCGCGAGCATCAGCGCACCGTTCAGCCCCGCGGCCCCGCCGCCGACCACCACCACGTCATAGCGTTCTTCAAGCTTCTCGGTCACGCCGACACCATGCGCGCGGGTCGGGTGCCACGGCAAAGATTTTTGCCGAACCGGCAACTCACGGCGTCGGGTCGGGCAGGCCGATCGGCTCGTCCACGTCCACCTGCCGCACGCCGTCGACGGCCAGTACCCACTTGACGTCCGGGATCGGCACGTTCACCCGCACGTAGCCGATGGACGCGTCGGACGCCTCCACGGTCGCGCCCCGCTCGCGCAACGCCGTTACGACGCGTTCGGTCGCACCCGTCTCCGCGGAGATCACCAGGGAGATCGTGTCGACGCCCGAGCGCCGGGCGCGTTCCAGCACGTCCTGGCCGTGCGGACTGAGCTTGGCCGGCACCGGTGCCTCCACGACCCTCGGCGGGGAGGACAGCGTCGCGATCCCGACGGGTGCCGTTCCCGTCTCCACCGGACGTCCGCACCCCGCGGCCAACAAGCACATCACCACCAGCGCGATCCTCTTCACCGGCAACCCTCCCGCGTGACAGGCCCCCGGTCGGAGGACGGATCAGGTCGGGCGCGGGGTTGCGTCCGGGCCGGAGAACGCCTGGACGCGTTCCTCGCCGTCCGGGCTGTCACCGAACACGCGGTTGTCCGAGCCGGACGCGGGCACGTCGCCATGCGTGCCGCCGCGTGGCAGGTCACGCACCCGGACCTGCGGCAACGCACCCGGGTGCTGCGACCGCACCCACGCCACGAGGTGTTCCCGCACGACGCACCGCAGGTCCCACAGGCGTCCGGCGTCGGTCGCGCTGACCAGAGCGCGCACGCGCACCAACGCGCCGACCGCGCCGGTCACCTGGAGCACGCAGACCCGCTGGTCCCACAGGTCGCAGGTCTCCAGGGCGTGCCGCAGCTCCTGCCGCAGGTCCTCCACCGGCACGGTCCAGTCGAGGTCCAGCTCGACCGTGCCGAGCAGGGCGGACTGGGTACGCGTCCAGTTCTCGAAGGGGGTCTTCAGGAAGTACGCGGTGGGCAGGATCAGCCGCCGGTCGTCCCACAGGTGCACGACGACGTAGGTCAGGGTGATGTCCTCGACGCGGCCCCACTGCTCCTCGACCACCACCACGTCGTCCAG
This sequence comes from Saccharothrix obliqua, assembly GCF_019375475.1. GTDB lineage: Bacteria > Actinomycetota > Actinomycetes > Mycobacteriales > Pseudonocardiaceae > Actinosynnema > Actinosynnema obliqua. The sequence goes on from NZ_JAHXGQ010000001.1 coordinate 871,881, forward strand.
CCGGAGCGCGTCCGAGAACGCGATCTGGACGCCCGCGAACACGTTGCCCAGCAACGACTGCGCCGCCAGCGCGGCGATCGCGCCGATGACACCGGCCGAGGCGAGCAGACTCGTGCCCGCCGCCCGAGCGCCCGGGAACGTCATCAACACGGCCGCCGCCGCCAGCACGCTCACCACGACCACCGTGACCCGGCGGACCAGGGTGATCTGCGTGTGGACGCGGCGCGCGTGCCGGTTGTCCGAGACGTCCACCCGGATGCGGGCGAGCGTCGCGTCCTCCGCCACCACCAGCAGCGCGGCGAGCAGCCACGCGCCGGCGAGGATCAGCGCCACACCCACGGCGTGCAACGCGACCGGCCGCCACTCCCCGCTCGCCGCCACCCCGAGGGAGAACTGCACGGCCACCAGGACGGCCACCACGAGCGCCGGCTTGTGCGCATGGGTGGCCAACCCGGCGAACAAAGCGGACCGCCGCCCGATCCGCCGCACCCCGCGGTGGATCAGGGTCACGGCCACCAACGCCACGAGCACCGATCCGGCGAACGTGAGAACCGCGACGAGCACTGACACACCTCCATGGAGTCGGGAACCCGTCTGGTACCCGTGCGGCCAGTCACCCATTCGTGTCCCGACTCACGCCACCGCCCGCCACTCGCCACTGCCTGCCATCCGCCACGCGCCGCCGACCGCGCGCTGCCCGCAGCCCGCCGTGTCCGTCGGCCGCCATCTGCCGCGTGCGGCCCGTCACGCGCCGACCGCGCGCCACGTGGTGCCCGCAGCCCGTCATCCGCTGCCTGCGACCCCGCCGTGTCCGTCGGCCGATGTGTCGTGGATCGCGGAGGAGCGCGGAAGCAGTGGGTCGCGGCCAGCGGTGACCGCGGTGGCCAATCAGCGCTCGCCGGCGAGGCGGCACGCAGGCGGCGACCGCCGGCCGGTAGTCGATCGGCCGCGGCGAAACCTTCAGGGAGCCTGCCTGATAGATCCGCAGACGCGAAACTTTCAGGCAGGCTCCCTGAAAGATAATCCGCTGACCGAGGGGCGGCCCTCGGGAAACTATCAGGAAGGCTCCCTGAAAGTTTCGCCGTCAACCGGCCTGCGCCGAAGGGCGGGGATGGCCCGCGGGGAGGTGGCGGGAGAGCGGGGACACGGAGGATCGCTGCGCGGAGCGTGTCAGCGCTCGCATCGCGCCCGTGGGAGCGAAGCCAGCACGTCTCGGGCCTCCGCTCGCGCGAGGTTCCACTCCCTCCATCCGCCTTCGGTGACGACTCGGTCGCGCAGTGCGCAACTCCGCAGGTCGTCCGGCAGGGTGGCGATGGCGGGGATGGCGTCGTCGGACAGTCGGCTCAGGTACGCGGTGTCGATACGGCCGGAGTCCTGCCACCGCGCGATGTTCCGCTCGGCGATGAACCGGTCCGGGTTGAGCAACGCCAACCCGAGCAGCGCCGCGAAACCCGTCCCGACGACGGCCCTGGCCAGCCACCGGCCCCGCAACCGCACTCCGGCCACCAGCACCAGCAGGTACACCACCCCGAGCCACAACTCGCACGCCGCGACCAGCACGCGCAGCACGGTGAACCCGTAAGCCTGCTGGTAGAACCACATCCGGGCGAGGGCGGACACCACTATCACCAACGTCAACCCGCACAACGCGCCGAGCAACGCTCGCAGCCAACCCCGGTCGGCGGGCGACTCGACCCGTGCGAAACGCGCTGCGACGGCGACCACCCCCAGCGTCAGCACGGTAACCGCCAGCAGCTGCCAGAACCCGCGCCGCGCGTACTCCGCGTACGTGAGGCCCGCGGTGCGGAGCACGTACGCGTCGCCGCCGAGGATGGCGGTCACCTGCACGGCCACGAATCCCGCGAACAGGACGACCAGCGCGCCCACCGGGAGTGCCCAGTCGCGACGTTGGAAAGTCCTCGGCAGCACCGAAACGCCGTCCTCGGCCGGCCGGCGCTCCAGCAAGTACAGGCACGCCACCACACCTACGCCCACCGACACGAACAACACCGCTGTCGGCACAGCCGAACCCTGCGGCACGGCCGAACCCAACACGCCTGCGAACGCCGCGTCCGCACCGGCCAGCAGCGGCACGAAGACGAGCAGCAGCAACAGGGTCACCACCACGGGCCGGGCCAGCTTCGGGCCGCCGCTGGAGCGCAACCCGCGTGCCAACCACGGCAACGCCCGCACCGCCGCCACCGGCACCGCGACCGCGCCGAAGAACACCCCGCGCGCCGTGCGACCACCGGCCACCGCCAACGACCCGGCCGCCGCCCCGGCCAAGGCGCACAACGCGAACAGCCACTCGGCGGCCACCAGCGCACCGGTGCCGAACAGCAGCACGGACAACACCGCCCATCCCCAGCGGACCCGGCGAAGCAGTGCGAACACCACCACGGCCAGCAACGGCCAACCCACGCCGGGCACGTCGAACGGCGCCACCGCGGCTGCCACGATTCCCGCACCGGCACCCGTGAGCAGGACGCGGTTGGCGGACGCGGGTGTGGAAACCCCTTCTGACACAGGAACTCCTTCAGGAACCGGACCCGGCGGGCTGCGGCGGGGCGAGAAGACGGGACAGGGCAAGACGAGAGGAGGGGTGGACGGGCTGCCCGCGCGACGCCTGGTCGCCGGGTCGGGGGTGTGTAAGGGTCAGGTGCGGGGAACGGCGGGCAGGGTGGCGCGGATCAGGCAGCCCGGCGCGTCCACCACCGCGATGGTCCCCCCGTGCAGGTCGACGATCCAGCGGGCGATGTTGAGGCCGAGGCCGGTGCCCCCGCCTGCCGCCCGCTCACCCCGGGTGAACCGCTCGAACACGCGCTCCCGGTCCTCCGGGGCGATGCCCGGACCGTCGTCGGCGACCTCCAGCACGACGTCCGGGCCGGCGCGGCGGGCCGACACGCGGACCTCACCGCCGGCCGGGCCGTGGCGCGCCGCGTTGTCCACCAGGTTCACCAGGACCTGGTGCAGGCGGGCGCGGTCGGCCACGGCCGCGACGGCGGCGGGTCGGACGTCCACGGTGAACCGCACCCCCCGGGCGGCCACCGCGGCTTCCGCCACCACCTCCTCCAGCAGCGGCGCGAGGGGGAACTCGGCCAGTTCCAGCCGGTGCGCGCCGGCGTCGATCCGCGACAGGTCCAGCAACTCCGTGACCAGGCGACCCAGCCGCTCGGTCTGCGCGAGCGCCGTGCGCATCGTCGTCGCGTCCGGCGGGGCAACGCCGTCCACGACGTTCTCCAACACGTTCTGCAACGCGGTGATCGGCGTGCGCAACTCGTGCGAGACGTTAGCGATCAGCTCCCGCCGCTGCCGATCCGCCGCCGCCAGGTCGGCCGCCATCTGGTTGAACGCGCCCGCCAGCTCGCCGACCTCGTCCCGCGCGGTGGCCCGCACGCGTCGGCTGTAGTCGCCGCGGCGCATGGCCCGCGCGGCGGCGGTCATCTCGCGCAGCGGTTTCGTCATGCCGTGCGCCAGCACCTGGGACGTGGCCAGCGCGGCGAACAACGCGCCGGTCGTGGTGCCGACCGGCAGCCAGCCGATCTGGGACCAGAAGTAGGCGAAACCCACCGCACCCGACGACACCAGCAGGATGCCGAGCTTCAGCTTGATCGACCGCACGGCGTCCAGGGGTCGCGGCAGGAACTCCATCGCCGCGTCGAACGCGGACCGCGTGCTCATCGCGGGGCCTCCAGCGCGTACCCGACGCCGTGCACGGTCCGGATCAGGTCGGTGCCCAGCTTGCGCCGCAACGCCTTGATGTGGCTGTCCACGGTCCGCGTCCCGGTGCCGTCGTGCCACCCCCACACCTCGCTGAGCAACCGCTCCCGCGACTGCACGGCACGCGGTCGCTCGGCGAGGTGCACCAGCAGCTCGAACTCGGTCGGTGTGAGGTGCGCCTCCTCGCCGTTGCGGGTCACCCGCCGCTCGGCCAGGTCGATCTCCAGGTCGGCCACGGTGATCCGGCTGGACGGCGCGGCGGACCGCTCCACCCGCCGCAGCAGCGCGTGCACCCGCGCCGCCAGCTCCCGGATGGAGAACGGCTTGGTCAGGTAGTCGTCCGCGCCGACCGCGAGCCCCACCAGCAGGTCGGTCTCGTCGCCGCGCGCGGTGAGCATCAGCACCGGCACCGGCCGGGTGGCCTGCACCCGGCGGCACACCTCCAGGCCGTCGAAGCCGGGCAGCATCACGTCCAGCACGAGCAGGTCCGCGCCGGCGGCCTTGGCCACGGCGGACGGCCCGTCGTGCGCGAGGTCCACCTCGAACCCCTCGGCCCGCAGCCGAGCGGCCACGGAAGAGGCGATGGTGAGGTCGTCCTCCACCACCAGTACCCGACGTGTCATGCGACCGACCCTATGCGGGACCGGTGGAGAGGTCCGGCGCGAGTTGTGAACGTCCTGTGGAGCCGTCCGGGCCGCGGGCTAGGGTGGCCGCTGTGGCGGAGGCGGTCCTGGAAGCGGTGCTGGAGCGGATCACGTTCGCCAACGAGGAGACCGGTTACACCGTGGCGCGGGTGGACACCGGGCGCGGTGGCGACCTGGTGACGGTGGTGGGCGCGTTGCTCGGCGCGCAACCCGGCGAGTCGATCCGGATGCGTGGCCGGTGGGGCTCGCACCCCCAGTACGGCAAGCAGTTCCACGTCGACGACTACACGACCGTGCTGCCCGCCACGATCCAAGGCATCCGCCGCTACCTCGGGTCGGGGCTGATCAAGGGCATCGGGCCGGTGCTCGCGGACCGGATCGTCACGCACTTCGGCGTGACCGCGCTGGACGTCATCGAGCAGCAGCCGGAACGGCTCGTCGAGGTGCCCAAGCTGGGGCCGAAGCGCACCAGGATGATCGCCGCCGCCTGGGAGGAGCAGAAGGCGATCAAGGAGGTCATGCTGTTCCTCCAGGGCGTCGGCGTGTCCACGTCACTCGCGGTGCGGATCTACAAGCAGTACGCGGACAAGTCCATCGACGTCGTGCGCGAGGAGCCGTACCGCCTGGCCTCGGACGTGTGGGGCATCGGCTTCCGCACCGCCGACACCATCGCGAAAGCCGTCGGCATCCCGCACGACAGCCCGCAGCGGGTGAAGGCGGGTCTCCAGTTCACGTTGTCCGAGGCCACCGGCAACGGCGACTGCTACCTGCCGGAGAACCAGCTCATCGGCGAGGCCGTGAAGATCCTCCAGGTGGACGCCGGCCTCGTCATCGACTGCCTCGCCGAGCTGGTGGCGGAGGAGGGCGTGGTGCGCGAGGTGGTGGACGACGACGAGCCCGCGATCTACCTGGTCCCGTTCCACCGGGCGGAGGTGTCGCTCGCCGCGCAGCTGCGCCGCCTGCTGGCCACCGACGACGAGCGGATGCCCGCGTTCGCCGGTGTCGACTGGGACCGCGCGTTCGCGTGGCTCGGCGCGTCCCTGGAGGAGAAGCAACGCGAAGCGGTGCGGTTGGCGCTCACCAGCAAGGTGGCCGTGCTCACCGGCGGACCGGGCTGCGGCAAGAGCTTCACCGTCCGGTCCATCGTGCGGCTCGCCACGGCCAAGAACGCCAAGGTGGTGCTCGCCGCGCCCACCGGCCGGGCCGCGAAGCGCCTCACCGAGCTGACCGGCCACGAGGCCCGCACCGTGCACCGCCTGCTGGAACTGCGGCCCGGTGGCGATCCCGCCTACGACCGCGACCACCCGCTGGACGCGGACCTGGTGGTGGTGGACGAAGCGTCCATGTTGGACCTGTTGCTGGCCAACAAGCTGGTCAAGGCGGTCGCGCCGGGTGCGCACCTGCTGCTGGTGGGCGACGTCGACCAGTTGCCGTCGGTGGGCGCGGGCGAGGTGCTGCGCGACGTGCTGGCCGACGGCGGACCCGTGCCGAACGTCCGCTTGACGCACATCTTCCGGCAGGCGCAGCAGTCCGGCGTCGTCACCAACGCGCACCGCATCAACGCCGGCGACTACCCGCAGGTGCAGGGCATGGCGGACTTCTTCCTGTTCCCCGTGGAGGAGGCGGAGGAGGCCGCGTCGCTCACCGTGGACGTGGTGGCCAACCGCATCCCCCGCAAGTTCGGGCTCAACCCGCGCACGGACGTGCAGGTGCTCGCGCCGATGCACCGCGGTGCGGCCGGTGCCGGCGCGTTGAACGCCGTGTTGCAGGAAGCCCTCACCCCGGCCGCCCAGAACGTGCCCGAGCGCAGGTTCGGCGGACGCGTGTTCCGGGTGGGGGACAAGGTCACCCAGATCCGGAACAACTACGACAAGGGCGCGAACGGGGTTTTCAACGGCACGCTGGGCGTCGTCACCGCGATCGACGTCGTGGACCAGAAACTGACGGTGCGGACGGACGAGGACGAGGACGTCGACTACGAGTTCGGCGAACTCGACGAACTGACCCACGCCTACGCCATGACGATTCATCGCTCACAGGGCAGTGAGTACCCCTGTGTCGTCATCCCAATCACGACCAGCGCCTGGATGATGTTGCAGCGCAACCTGCTCTACACGGCGGTCACCCGGGCCAAGAAGCTGGTCGTGCTGGTGGGTTCCCGGAAAGCCATCGGGCAGGCCGTGCGCACGGTGGGCGCGGGCCGCCGCCACACCGCGCTGGATCGGCGGTTGCGCCGGGGCTGAGCCGGGATGGGCAGCGCCTTGCGCCGGATGACGGTTCCGGCGTGGTGCGCCCGGCACAGCGCCCGCCCGTGACGCCCCGGTTACGGCCGGTCGGAGGGTGTGCACCGACCTCGCGAACCGTCATCCTCCTGATCATCCCTGCATTGGAGGAACCCACCGTGAGATCGACCAGACGTTCCCTCGTGACACTGGCGTTAGCGGGTGTCACGGCCGCCGCCGTCGTCAACGGCGGCATCCCCGGCACCGCGGGTCCCGCACCCGAGGCGCCCGTCGTCCAACCCGGACCGACCTACGTCTACAAGGTGCGCGCACCGCTCGGCCAAGCCGCCCAGACCCTGCTGGGCCGCGGGTACGACGTGCTGGAACAGCGCGAGGGCGATTTCCTGTTCGTGCTCGGCGATTCCACCACCGGCGGGAAGCTGACCGGCGAGGGCTTCACCGCCACCGTCGACGAGGTGCTGCCCGCGCCGCAGTGGACGCCGCCGTCCCGCAAGTCCCAGTCACTCGACGCCGGTGCGCTCGAGGAGACCTACTACGGCGGCTACCGGACGATCAACGCGCAGTGGGCGCACCTGGACGCCGTGGCCTCCCAGCGCCCGGAGCTGACGCAGGTGGTCGACTACGGCGACTCGTGGAAGAAGTCCCAGGGCGCGGGCGGGTACGACCTGCGTGCCATCTGCATCACCAAGAAGAACGCGGGCGACTGCGCGCTCACCCCGAACGCGCCCAAGCCGCGGTTCTTCGTGATGGGCCAGTTGCACGCCCGTGAGATCACCACGGGCGACGTTGCGTACCGGTGGATCGACCACCTGCTCCAGGGTTACGGCCGCGACGCCGAGGTGACGGCCCTGCTCGACACCACCGAGGTGTGGGTGGTGCCGATCGCGAACCCGGACGGCGTGAACATCGTGCAGCAGGGCGGGAACTCGCCGCGCTACCAGCGCAAGAACGCCAACACCACCAACGGGTCCAACTGCTCGGGCACGTCGTCGTCGCACGTCGGCATCGACCTCAACCGCAACACCGACTCGCACTGGGGTGGCGAGGGCACGTCGCCCAACCCGTGCGACCAGAGCTACAAGGGCCCGTCGGCGAACTCCGAGGCCGAGACGCGTGCGCTGCAATCGTTGTGGCGCAACCTGTACAAGGACCGCCGCGGTCCCGGCAACACCGACGCCGCGCCCGCCGACACCACGGGTGTCGTGATCTCCATGCACAGCTACTCGAACCTGGTGCTGTTCCCGTGGGGTTGGACGACGCAGTACCGGACCGGCAACGACGCCGCGCTGCGCGGGATGGCGCGTGACATGGCTTCGCTGGCCGGTGGCTGGCAGTACGGGCAGCCGGGCGAGGTGCTGTACAACGCGGCGGGTGCGACGGACGACTGGGTGTACGACGACCTGGGCGTGGCGTCGTTCGTGTGGGAGGTCGGTCCTTCGTCGGGTGCGTGCAGCGGGTTCTTCCCGGCGTACTCGTGCCAGGACTCGACGTTCTGGCCGAAGACGAAGTCGATGTTGATGTACTCGGCCAAGAAGGCGGCGAACCCGTACGGCGGCGCGCCCCAGGGTTGCCCGAAGGTCACCAACGACGACGACGTCCGGATCCCGGACGCCGGCGCGGCCGTCACGAGCGCCATCACCGTCGCGAACTGCACGGCCAACGCGTCCGCCACCACGCAGGTGGAGGTGCACATCAAGCACACCTACCGCGGTGACCTGACGATCGACCTGGTCGCGCCGGACGGTTCCGCGTACCGGTTGAAGCCGTCGAGCAGCGACTCGGGCGACAACATCGACACCACCTACACCGTCGACGTGTCGAGCGAGGCCCGCAACGGCGCGTGGCAGTTGAAGGTCCAGGACCTCTACTCCTCGGACAGCGGCTACCTCGACTCGTGGAGCCTGACCCTGTAGGCGTTTTCCCGCGCGACCCGACGAGCCGGTCCGTGTAATGTCGGTGTGACGACACGGACCGGCCGCTCGGCCGGTCCTCCCGCCGGGGGTAGCCGGCGTCCCGCCCTGTCCCGAGCGCCCCGGCCCGGTGCGCAACCGCTGTGGAGGTCGTCACCCGTGTCCACCGAATTCGGTTTCCCCCGCGACTTCTTCTGCGAGCACGGCGCGGAGGGCAGCCGGGTGCTGGCGCTGGTGTCCCACGACGGGTTCGCGCCGTCCCTGCACGCGGTGCTGACGTGCGACGACCGGCTGCTGGCGCACCGGGCGGCGAGCGTCCTGGCCGAGGCGGCGCGCGGTGGGCGCGGTGATGTGCTGGACGCCGAGGCGCGGCGGGTCGCCGAGGCGTTGCCGCGGGTGCCCGGCTCGTCGTTCCGGCAGGCTTTGGACCGGGTGTACGGCGCGCACTGGCCGATTTCCGGAGCGGCGGCCGTGCCGTGGGACGAGGTCGACCGCTCGCCCGTCCCGCGCGACAGCGAGGCGCACACCCCGGCCGGCGCGCGCTTGGCGGAGCTGAGCGGGCCGGTGTTCCGGTTGACGAACCTGCTGGAGATCCACGTCCACGACGTGCCCCGACTGCTGGCCGCCGCCGCGGCCGACGGCTGGGTGCCGCCGGAGGGCGGGCAGGAGCCGGACAGCCTGGACAACCTGCTCGACGCCGCCATGCACCTGGCGGACCTGCACGAGGTGGTGCCCGGCGCGGAGGTCGTGACCGCGATGGGTGTCGGCGAGCACCTGGACCCGGATGCCGGGGACGAGGTGGCCGACTGGTCGGACAAGCCGGTGGAGGCTTCGTTCGAGGGCGGGGCGTTGTTGCGCGTGCGCGGCCCGCTGGGCTAGGAGCTGCCCTCACCCACGGAACTTTCAAGGAGCCTGCCTGAAAGTTGGTGCTGGCGGAAACTTTCAGGGAGCCTGCCTGATAGATACGGCCGCTGCTCAACCGCCGTCTTCCCCGCGCGAGCGGGTCCCCGCGATGGCCGCCTGACGACATGCCCTGGCGCGGCGTCGGGGGCGTCCCGTAGGTGACTCGTCCGGTCGGCGGCGGGGTGAGCGGCGAAAGGGCCCCTGCGGGGGAGACGCCCGCAGGGGCCCTTTCGTGGAGGGTGTGTACCGCTGGTAGAGCCTTACTTCTTCAGACCGTTGCCGATCGCGGTGACGAGTTCGCCGTTCGTGGTGTCACCGTCGAGCGACCAGAAGAACGCGCCGCCCAGGTTCTGCTGCTTGGTCCACTGCATCTTGCCGTTGATCGTGGCGGGGGTGTCGTAGCTCCACCACTGGTTGCCGCAGTGCGCGTAAGCGGTGCCCGCGACGGTGCCGGTGGCCGGGCACTTGGTCTTGAGGATCTTGTAGTCCTCGATGCCCTTCTCGTACGTGCCCGGCGCGCCGTCGGTCGCCGTGCCGCCCGGCGCGGACTGCGTGACGCCGGTCCAGCCGCGGCCGTAGAAGCCGATGCCCACCAGCAGCTTGGAGGCCGGGACGCCCTTGGCCTTGAGCTTCTGGATGGCGTCGTCGGTGTTGAAGCCCTGCTGCGGGATGCCCGGGTACGAGGTCAGCGGGGAGTGCGGGGCCGTCGGGCCCTGCGCCGCCCAGGCGCCGAAGAAGTCGTAGGTCATGACGTTGTACCAGTCGAGGTACTGCGCCGCGCCGCCGTAGTCGGCCACGTCGAGCTTGCCACCGTTGCTGGCGTCGGCCGTGATGGCCGCGGTCACCAGGTTGCCGGTGCCGAACTTCGCCCGCAGGGCCTGCGAGATGTTCTTGAACGCCGCCGGGCCGCTGGTGTCGCAGGACAGGCCGCAGGCGTTCGGGTACTCCCAGTCGATGTCGATGCCGTCGAACACGTCCGCCCAGCGCGGGTCCTCGACCAGCTTGTAGCAGGACTCGGCGAACGCGGTCGGGTTCTGCGCCGCCTGGCCGAAGCCACCGGACCAGGTCCAGCCACCGAACGACCACAGCACCTTGATGTGCGGGTACATCTTCTTCAGCTTGCGCAGCTGGTTGAAGTTACCGCGCAGCGCGCCCGCGTCCCACGAGTCCGACGTGCCGTCGACGCTGGTGTCCGCGCCGTAGAACTTGTCGTAGTCGGCGTAGGTGTCGTCGTTCGCGGTGCACCGGCCACCGGTCACGTTGCCGAACGCGTAGTTGATGTGCGTCAGCTTCGCGGCCGAGCCGGAGGTGTGGATGTTCTTGACGTGGTAGTTGCGACCGTAGACGCCCCACTGCACGAAGTAGCCCAGGTTCTTGTAACCGGTGGGCGGGTTCGTGGTCGTGGTGGAGGTCGACGTGGTGGTCGTCGTCGTGGTCGTGGTGGTCGTCGTCGTGGTGGTGGTGGGGTTGGTCGACGTCTCGCCACCGGCGTCACAGGACGCGCCGTTCAGCTTGCAGTTCGCCGGACCGGTGAAGGTGCCGGAATACTGGACGTTGAAGCCGAAGACCACGGTGCCGCCGACGCCGACGTTGCCGTTCCAGGTGTTCTTCACCGTCACGTGCTGGCCGCTGGTGGTGTAGCTGCCGTCCCACAGGGAGGCGACCTTGTGGCCGGCGGGCAGGTCGAACTCCACGGTCCAGTTGGAGATCGGCGCGGACGAGGCGTTCTTGATCGTGTACTTGCCCTCGTATCCCGCGCCCCAGTCGGATCCCTTGGTGAAGGTGGCGGAGAGACCACCGGCGCCGCTCGCGGCCGGGACCAGGACCAGGCCGAGCACCATCGTGGCCACGGCCACGAACAGCGCTGTGAGATGCCATCGGATCTTGGACATCGTGCTCCTCGTACGGAAGGAGTGCAGGGTTGAGAAGAACATGTGGTTCAGACCACTTGCCGGTCAAGGTCTAGACCACTTGGTCACTCGAACGGACTAGTGGTTGGGGCTGTGTAAGCGTTTCCACAACCCGAATGCCACTCAGGGTCGCCTCCTCCGGAAGTCGTCCCGGGACTCCACCCGGAGGTGGTCGTCCGGTGCCCGCGGCACCCGCCAGACTCGGTCTCCACGACGTCCGACGGGAGGAACAGTTGAGGTACCAGAGGGGAATCGCGCTGGTCACCGCCGCGGGGCTGGCGGCACTGGCCATCGGGGGCACGGCGGTCGCGCAGACCGCGACCGGGCGGATCGACCGCCAGGCGGTGCAGCGCGCCGCCGACACCATCACCGGTCAGGGCGCGTTAGGCGTGCAGGTCCGCGTGGTCGACGGGCGGGACCGGTTCACCGCGCGCGCCGGCGTCGCGGAGTGGGGCGGGACCGCGCCGGTGCCGGTCGACGGCCGGTTCCGCGCGGGCAGCATCACCAAGACGTTCGTGTCGACGGTCGTGCTGCAACTCGCGGGCGAGGGCCGGGTCGGCCTGGACGACCCGGTGGGCGACCACCTGCCGGGCCTGCTGCCCGACGGCGACCGCATCACCGTCCGGCACCTGCTCCAGCACACCAGCGGCCTGTACAACTACACGGCCGCGCTGCCGCTGGACCCGGCGGGTTTCGAGACGATCCGCTACAAGCAGTGGCAGCCGCGTGAACTCGTGGCACTCGCCGCGGCCCGCCCGCTGGAGTTCCCGCCCGGCACGGCGTGGGCGTACTCCAACACCAACTACGTGGTCGCCGGTCTGCTGGTGGAGAAGCTCACCGGCCGGCCGTACGGCGACGCGGTGCGCGACCGGATCTTCCGGCCGCTCGGCCTGCGCGGCTCGACGATCCCCGCCGGCCGCACCGAAATCAACGGCCCGCACGCCCACGGCTACTACCGGGTCGCGGGCGAGGTCGTGGACGTGACCCGGCTCAACCCGTCCGTCGCGGACGCGGCGGGCGAACTCGTCACCACCACGGCCGACCTGGACCGGTTCCTGACCGCCCTGCTGTCCGGTCGCCTGCTGCGGCCCGCGCAGCAGGCGGAACTGCTCAAGGCGCCGCCGTTCACCAAGGGCTACGGGCTCGGCATCGAGACCACCGAACTGCCGTGCGGCGTCAAGGTGCACGGCCACGGCGGTGGCATTCCCGGCTACTCCAGCTTCATGGGCGCCACCGGTGACGGGAAAACCCGCCTCACCGCTTCCTTCACGCACTCGCCGGACGCCGGCGACGGCGGTGACGGCCTGGAACGGCTGCTGACCGCGGCGTTCTGCTGACCGGTCGACCGGATGGGGCCTCCCGCGCGCCGGGGAGGCCCCTTTTCCCGCACTGGCGCGGAAAACGGCGGACCACATCGGTGAATCAACCGGGAAATCGTTGTGCGGGACCATTTGCGCGAATCCCACCGTGCCATCATGCGGACGTGCCGAACTTGCGCTTCCTGCGCGGATACAACGACGCGGTGGTGCTGGGCCTCGCCCGGTCCGGCACCGTGACGAGAGGCGAACTGGCCGAGCGCAGCGGGTTGACGCCGCAGGCGGTGTCCAAGGTCGTGGGCAGGCTCGTCGCGGACGGGTTGCTGGTGGAGTCCGGCACCCGCAACGTCGGCGTCGGCAAACCACGCACCCTGCTCAAGCTCGTCGCGGGCAGCCGGTTCGCGCTGGGCGCGCAGGTCGAGCGCGGCGAGCTGCGGGTCGTGCTGACCGATCTCGCGGGCGACGTGCTGGACCGCGCCGTCACGCCGCTGCCCGCCGACCCCGACCCGGCCGCGCTCGTCGGCGAGCTGGTCCGCCTGGTCGCGCCGATGCGCACGGACCGCCTGCTCGGCGTCGGCGTCGGCTTCGTCGGGCCGCTGGACCACCGGACCGGCACCGCGACCGCCCTCGGCGAGCGGCCCGACGTCCCGCTGCGCGACCTCGCCGAACGCGCCCTCGGCCTGCCGGTCGTGGTGGACAAGGACACCACCACGGCGATCGTCGCCGAGTCGTGGCGGCGCGGCGAGGAGCTGCGTGACGCGGTCCTGGTCCTGGTCGGCGCGGGCATCGGCGTCGGGCTGCTGCTCGGCGGGCGCGTCCACCGCGGCGCGCGGACCAACGCCGGCGAGTTCGGCCACACCACCGCCCAGCTCGACGGGCCGCCCTGCGCGTGCGGGCGTTCCGGCTGCGTGGCGGCGGTCCACGACCGGGCCGCGCGTGCGGGCGACCTGGCCGCCGCGACGTCCGTCGTCGGGCGTGCCGTGGCGGACCTGGTGCGGCTGCTGGACGTGGACCACGTGGTCCTGGCGGGCCGCGCCGTGCTGGCCGCGCCCGAGGCGTACCTGGCCGGCGTGCGTGCCCGGATGCGCCTGCCGGTGGACGTCGGGATCACGCCGCTGGCCGACGACGTGGTCGCCGCGGGCGCCGCCATGCTCGTCCTGAGCGAGTTCTACGGGCGGCCCCGGTGAGACGAATTCGGGCAGCCCTGCTCGCGGACGCACGTGCGGGTGATTCACTATCCGGCATGTATGCGCTGCGCCACGCCATCGGGACGGACCCCGGGCTGCGCCGTGAGGCGAACGAGGACTCGGTGTACTTCAGCGAGCGCCTGTACGCCGTCGCGGACGGCATGGGCGGTCACGCGTACGGCGAGGTGGCCAGTTCGATCGCGGTCGCGGTGCTGGCCGAACTGGACGTCGACGCCGCCGACGACCCGCTGGAGCTGCTGGCCGGCGCGACGCGGGAGATCGCGGTCCGGCTGACCGACCTGGCCGAGGAGAACTTCGACATGCGCGGCATGGGCACCACGCTCACCGCGCTGCTGTGGGACGGGGAGCGGTTCGCGGTCGGCCACATCGGCGACTCCAGGTGTTACCTGGTGCGTGCCGGTGAGGTGACCCAGATCACCCGCGACCACACCATGGTGCAGGCGTTGGTCGACGACGGCCGGATGGCCGCCGAGCAGGCCGCCGCGCACCCCGGCCGGTCCATGCTGATGCGGGCGCTCCAGGCGGGCAGCGCGCACGACACCGACCTGTTCTTCCAGGAGGTCGAGCTGGGTGACCGGTACCTGATCTGCTCGGACGGGCTGTCCGACGTGGTGGACGCGGCGGAGATCGGCGAACTGCTCGCCGCCGACCCGGACGGCGACCAGACCGTGCGGGCGCTCATCGCGGCGGCCAACGCGCATGGCGGGCCGGACAACATCACGTGCGTGGTGCTCGACGTCGTGCCGCCGAACGACCCCGGGTGGGTGCCGGAGTGGCTACGGCGCGACCAGTCCTAGCAGGTCGGCCAGCGCCACGCGGCCGTCGTCGGTGACGGCGACCGCCCGGCCCGTGCCGCTGCGGCGCACCCAGCCGCGGTCGTGCAGCCAGGCGCACAGGTGCGCGCCCGCCGCGCCCGCGAGGTGCGGTCGGCGCTCGGTCCAGTCCAGGCACGCCCGCGTGACCGGGCGGCGGGTCCCGGTGAAGTCCGCGCCCAGCGCGTCGAACCAGGCCAGGCCCGCCGGTGTCGTGGTCAGGTCGGCGGTGAGCAGGTCGCGGGCCACCAGGGCGTCCGCGAGGGCAACGCCGAGCCGCCCGGCCAGGTGGTCGTAGCAGGTCCGGCCGCGGGCCAGGGCGGCGGACGCGGTGGCCGCCCGCAGCGTCGGCGCGGGCCGCCCGGGACCCGCGTAGGCGAGCAGGTGCTCCAGCAACGCGGCCTCCTCCGGGCCGGCCAGCCGCACGTACCGGTGGCGGCCCTGCCGGTGCTCGCGCAGCAGGCCGGCCTCGACCAGGCGGGTCAGGTGCGCGCTGGCCGTGGGCGGTGCCACACCCGCCGCCCGCGCCAGCTCGCCCGCCGTCCACGCGCGACCGTCCAGCAGGGCCACCAGCACCGCGGCGCGGGTGCGGTCGGCGAGCAGGGCGGCGAGTTCGGCGAGTTCGGCGGCGGGCACACCGCCATTGTCCGCCCGCGACGGTTCGGTCCCGGCCGAAGTGTCCCGGACCTACGTTGGCCGCGTGGAACACGACGTGCTGCTCGACCCCGCGTACACCGTCCCGACCGTGCCGACCGCCGCACGCGGCGTGGCCTGGCTGCGTGCCCACGTGGCGCGGTTCAGCGAGGGCGCCGACCACGCGCGGCGGCGTGCGCTCGCCGAGGACCTGCTGGCCGGGGTGGACACCGCGGCGTTGCGGCGGCCCGGTCACGCCGTGGCCAAGCTCGCCGCCGAACTGGGTCTGCCACGCGTCGTCGTCGGCGACGTGGCGGCGGTGGCGCGGTGCTACCAGCCGCACACCCCGGTGACCGCCGAGGCGGACGCGGCCGTGGCG
Organism: Saccharothrix obliqua; assembly: GCF_019375475.1. Taxonomy (GTDB): domain Bacteria; phylum Actinomycetota; class Actinomycetes; order Mycobacteriales; family Pseudonocardiaceae; genus Actinosynnema; species Actinosynnema obliqua. The sequence goes on from NZ_JAHXGQ010000001.1 coordinate 887,559, forward strand.
CGGCTGGTCGAGTGGTGCGGCGGGGCGTGGGACGAGCCGACTGCCGCCCGGATCGGGCTGCTGGTGCAGGCGAGCGCCGCCATGGAGGCGGTGGTCGCCGGTGCCGTGCCGCCGGTGCCCGCGACCCGGCGCGTCGCGCCCGACGGCGCGGTGGTGGAGGTGCCGCTGACCGGGGCGCCGTTCGGCGCGGGACGGCACGCGTGCCCGGGGCGTGCGCACGCCGAAGCGCTGACCGCCGGCGCGTTCCACCGGCTGCACGACGGACCGGCGCCGCTGGTGCTGCCCAACGCGTGGGATCACGCGTCCGCCGCCGCGCTGGTCGACGCCGGGTTCGCGGCGATCGGCACGACCAGCCTCGGCGTCGCCGCCGCGGCGGGCCTGCCGGACGCGGCGGGGGTGGCGCGGGCGGAGACCGTCGCGCTGGCACGGCGGCTCGTGCGGTTGCCGGTGGCGGTGACGGTCGACGTGGAGGCGGGTTTCGGCGACGTGCGGGGAGTCGCGGCGGAACTCGCCGACCTCGGCGTGGTGGGCGTGAACATCGAGGACGGTCGGGGTGCGGCGTTGGCCGACCCGGTGGAGCAGGCGGCGCTCGTGCGGGCGTGCAAGGACGCCGCGCCGCACCTGTTCGTGAACGCGCGCGTCGACACGCACTGGCTGGGCGTCGACCGGGGGAGCACCGTGGAGCGGGCGTTGCGGTACGTCGACGCGGGCGCGGACGGGGTGTTCGTGCCCGGCCTGGTCGACGAGGGGGAGATCGCGGCCGTCGTGGCGGCGGTGCCCGTGCCGTTGAACGTGTTGGCGCAGCGGGACGTCCGGACGCTGGCCGAGCTGGGTGTGCGGCGGGTGAGCACCGGGTCGTTGCTGTTCCGCGCCGCGTTGGGTGCGACCGTCGCGACGGCGCGGGCGGTGCGTGACGGTGAGCCCGTCGGTGAGGTGCCCAGTTACGCGGACGTGCGGCGGCTGAGCGGCTGAGGCGGACTTTTCCGGTGGTGTCGCGGGTTGTGGTTCGGTGTGGAGCTGACCACGTGGGCGGACGTGGACGTCGAGTCGGTGGCGTCGGGCACGCGTGCCGCCGCGCCGGACGCGGCGACGTCGCTGGTGTTCTGCGCGGGTGCGGAGGAGGCGTACGTCGTGGGGCCGCGCACGCGTGGCAAGTTCTACCGGGCTGTGCCCGTGGTGCGGTGGAAGGTGCGGTTGCGGCCTGGTCGGGCGCGGGCGGTGTTGGGCGTGTCGGCACACGAGTTGGTGGACACCGTGGTGCCGTTGCGCGACGTGTGGGGTGGTTTGGCGCGGCGTGGGTTCGACGGGCTTCGGGCGGCGTTGCGGGAACGCCTCGTCGACGTCGACCCGGCTCGGGACGCGGTGGTCGCCGAAGCCACGCGTGTCCTGCCGGGGCTGGGCGTCGCGGCGACGGCTCGTGTTCTGCACGTGAGCGAACGGCACCTGCGGACGTTGTTCCGCGAGGCGGTGGGTGTGTCGCCGAAGCAGTACGCGCGACTGGAACGCGTCCGGCGGGTGGTGGCGTCGGGGCGTCCCGGGTCGCTGGCACACCTGGCCGCCGAACTCGGCTACTACGACCAGTCCCACCTCAACGCCGAGTTCCGCGCGGCGATGGGTGTCGCGCCGGGAGCCTTCGCCGCGGGCCGCTACCCCGACCCCACGCCCTGCTAGGGCGTGGGTCGAGTAGTTGTCTATCTCGCGCCGGCAGGGGCGGTCTTGGGGGCGGTCGCCCCCGTGAAACTTTCAGGGAGCCTGCCTGATAGTTAGCGCCGTGCTCGACTGGCGTGTTTGTCTGTGCTGGTGGGGGTGGTCGTGGGGGCCGTGGCTGCCGGCGCGTAACTTTCAGGGAGCCTGCCTGATAATTAGGCCCGCCCGAGCGCCGTCCCCCCCGTGCCAGCGGCGACGGTCAGAGCTGCTTCGCGAAGTACAGGGCGATCTCACCCTCCGCGGGCGTGCCCCGGTACAGGGTGGTGTCCAACCCGCACAGGGTGAACCCCATCCGCTGGTAGGCCCGAACCGCCGGGACGTTCACGTTCGACGTCTCCAGCCACGCCGTGCGCGCACCGATCGACCGCCCGTGCTCCAACGCCAGCTCCACCAGCCGCCGCCCCACGCCCCGACCCCGGTGCGACGGCGCCACCGTCACCTGCCGCAACACCAACCGCCGGTTCCACTCCTGCGGCTCCACCGACACGAAGCCCCGCAGGCCGCCGTCGTCCTCGGCGACGAAACCGCTTGCCGGCAACGGCTCCTCGTCGGGCGGGTACTCCTTGGTCAACGGCGGCACCGGGACGGCCACCAGCGTGAACCCCAGCGGCTCCACGCGGACCTCGAAGACGGTGTCCGTCGTGAAGGTGTCGTCCAGGGAGAGCTTGTCGTCTTCTTCGACCGGTCGGTAACGGAGATCCACGACCCCATCCTGCCCCGGTCAGCCGCAGGCGGCGGCGCGGTCGAGCAGCAGGGCGCGCTCACGCGCGTTGCGGGTCATCGCGGCGGCCCGCTCGAACTCGGCCCGTGCCTCACCGGCGCGGCCGAGGCGGGCCAGCAGGTCACCGCGCACGCTCGGCAGCAGGTGGTAACCCTTGAGCGCCTTCTCCTCGACCAGCTCGTCCACCAGCTCCAGCGCGCTCTCCGGCCCGAACGCGAAGCTGATCGCCACCGCGTGGTTCAACGCCACGACCGGCGACGGCGCGACCACCGCCAACGCCTCGTAGTACCCGGCGATCCGCAGCCAATCGGTGTCCTCGGGCCGGCGCGCACGGGCGTGGCAGGCGGCGATGCGGGCCTGGAGCGAGTACGGCCCGTGGCCCGCCTTCTCCAGCGCCGCCAGGCCGCGGCGGATCAGCAACTGGTCCCAGCGGGCCCGGTTCTGCGCCAGCAGCAGCACCGGTTCGCCGTTCGGGCCGACCCGGGCACGCGTGCGGGACGCCTGGATCTCCAGCAACGCCACCAGCCCGTGCACCTCGGGCTCACCCGGCACCAGGCGGGCCAGGACGCGGGCCAGGCGCAACGCGTCCGCGCACAGGTCGGGCCGCATCCAGTCGTCGCCCGCGGTCGCCGAGTAACCCTCGTTGAAGATCAGGTAGATGACGCCGAGCACGCCCGCGAGGCGTTCCGCCCGCTCGTTCTCGGCGGGCACCTCGAACGACACGCCCGCCTTCGCCAACGCCTTCTTCGCCCGCACGATCCGCTGCGCCACGGTCGACTCCGCGACCAGGAACGCGCGTGCGATCTCGTCGGTGGTGAGACCGCCGAGCAGGCGCAGGGTCAACGCCACCTGCGCGTCCGGGGACAGCACCGGGTGGCAGGCGGTGAACACCAGCCGCAGCAGGTCGTCGTTGATCTCGCCGACGCCCTCGGCCGCGTCCGGCACGTGGTCCTCCTCCAGGGCGCGCCCGATCTCCGCCAGCTTGCGCTGGTAGTTCCGGTCGCGGCGGAACTGGTCGACGGCCCGGTTCTTCGCGGCGGCCATCAGCCACGCGCCGGGGTTGCGCGGCACGCCCGTCTCCGGCCACTGCTCCAGGGCGCTGACGAGGGCGTCCTGCGCGAGTTCCTCGGCGAGGCCGACATCGCGCACCACCCTGGCCAGACCGGCGATCAGGCGGGCGGACTCGATCCGCCACACCGCCTCCACGGCACGACGCGCATCGGGAGCTGTCACGACCCGGGATCGAATCAGCTCCCGTCACGCGTCGGCGCGGCGGGGTGGTCCTACTGGCCCACCCGGGCCCGCAGCTCCTCCTCGCGCTGGAGGACGTCCGGCGCGACGTCACCGAAGTCCTCCGGCGAGAACACCTGGCGGATCTCGATCTGCGACTCGGCGCCGGTCGGGTTCGGCACCCGCTTCACCCACTCGACGGCCTCCTCCAGCGACTTGACCTCCAGCAGCCAGAAACCCGCGATCAGCTCCTTGGTCTCGGCGAACGGCCCGTCCACGACGGTCCGCTGGTCACCGGAGAAGTACACCCGAGCGCCCCTCGAACTCGGGTGCAGCCCCTCGCCGGCCAGCAGCACGCCGGAGTTCACCAGCTCCTCGTTGAACTCGCCCATCGCGCGAAGCTCCTCGTCGGTGGGCATGGCGCCCGCCTCGGTGTCGGGCGTGGCCTTGACGATCACCATGAAACGCATCTTCTTCGTCCCCTTCGGAGGAGTGCTCGTGCCTGTCCCTCAGGCGCTCCCACCACTTACGTCGAACGGGCACCCGCCGGATCGACACGTCGGCCCGACTTTTTTCGACTTTTTTGTTTTCGCAGGTCAGCGGGGTTGATCACCACGTGGGAAGGCTGGACGTGCCGCCCGGCGCACCCCAAGCTGACGGCGTGACCGATGTGGACGTGGTGGTGGTCGGCGGTGGCGTCATGGGTTCCGCCGCGGCGTGGCGGCTCGCTTCACGCGGGGTGGAGGTGGCGTTGTTCGAGCGGTTCGCGCGCGGGCACGTGCTCGGGTCCTCGCACGGCGCGTCGCGGATCTTCCGGCTGGCCTACCGGGACCCGGTGTACGTGCGGTTCGCGGCCGAGGCGCGGGAGGGCTGGCGTGCACTCGGCGGCGGCCTGCTCACCGAGACCGGCGGTGTCGACCACGGCGACATCACCGGGTTGCCGGAGGCGCTGGCCGCCGCGGGCGAGCCCGGCGAGGTGCTGTCGCCGGACGCGGCACGTGAGCGGTGGCCGGGGTTCCGGTTCGACGACGCGGTGTTCCACCACCCGGCGTCCGGGCGGCTGCACGCCGACCGGGCCGTGGCCCGGTTCCAGGACCTGACGGTCGCCCTCGGCGGCGTGGTGCGGTACGAGACGCCGGTGCGTGAACTGCGGGTCGGTGAGCGGGTGGAAGTCGTGACGGAGCACGGCGTTTACCGCGCGCGGCGGGTCGTGGTCGCGGTCGGGTCGTGGACGGCCGCGCTGCTCGACGGCCTGGTCCCGTTGCCACCACTGGTGGTCACGCAGGAGCAGCCCGCCCACTTCGCGCCGGTGACCGACGCGACCTGGCCCGCGTTCATCCACCGCCGACCCGGCGGGGTGTACGGGCTGGAGACGCCGGGCGAGGGCGTGAAGGTCGGCACGCACGGCGGCGGACCGGTGGTCGACCCGGACGCGCGTGACTTCCGCGCCGAGCCGACCCGGCTCGCCGCGTTGCGGCGGTACGTGCGGGACTGGTTGCCCGGCCTCGACCCCGCCGCGTTCACCCCGATCAGCTGCACCTACACGTCGACGCCCACCGAGGACTTCGTGCTCGACCGGCGCGGGCCGCTCGTCGTCGCGGCCGGGTTCTCCGGGCACGGCTTCAAGTTCGCGCCCGCGGTCGGCCGGGTGCTCGCCGACCTCGCCACGTCCGGACCCGGCGGCGACCGCCGCTTCGCGCTGGATATTCCCGGAACGACGCGGAAAACCTGAGCGTTCCCACAGGGTGGTCGCCCCTCCGACCGGGTCCCGCGCCGGCGCAGAATCCGGAACAGGTCGAAGGGAGCTGGGACATGGGGACTGGTCTGCACCTCGCCGCGGCGCTGGAGGGCACCGGGTGGCACCCCGGGGGACCGGGCGATCCGGCGCGGTTCACCCCGGACTACTGGGTGGACCTGGTGCGGGAGGCCGAGCGCGGCCTGCTGGACTTCGTCACGTTCGAGGACGGGCTCGGGCGCACCGGGCGGCTGGACTCGGTGCTGGTCGCGTCCCGCGTCGCGCCGCTGACCACGCACATCGGGCTGGTGCCGAGCGTGGTGGCGACGTTCACCGAGCCGTTCCACCTGTCCAAGGCCATCGCGACGCTCGACTACGTGAGCGCCGGCCGGGCGGGTGTCCGGGTGCGGGGCAGCTTCTCCGCCGAGGACGCGCGGCACTTCGGGCGGCGGTCGTTCCCCGACGTGCCCGGCGAGGAACTGCTGGCGGACCTGGTGGAGGAGACCGCCGACTACGTCGAGGTGTTGCGGCGGCTGTGGGACAGCTGGGAGGACGACGCCGAGATCCGCGACGTCGCCACCGGCCGGTTCATCGACCGGGACAAGCTGCACTACGTCGACTTCCGCGGTCGGTGGTTCAGCGTCAAGGGTCCCTCGATCACGCCGCGCCCGCCGCAGGGCGCGCCGCCGGTCGCCGTGCTGTCGCACTCGCCACGCATCCACGACCTCGCGCGGCGGCAGGCGGACATCGTGTTCAGCACGCCGCACGACGTCGCGGAGGTCCGGGCCGCCGCCGCGGAACTCGGTGGCCTGCGGCACTTCGCGGACATCGTGGTGTTCCTCGGCGGTGACCGCGACGCCGCGGACGTGACGTCCGACGCGCACGTGTTCACCGGCACGGCGAGCGAGCTGGCGGACCTGCTGGTGGCCTGGCACGCCGCGGGTGTCGACGGGTTCCGGCTGCGACCGGCGGTGCTGCCGGACGACCTGGTGGCCATCACCGGCGAACTCGTGCCCGAACTCCAGCGCCGCGGCGCGTTCCGCACCGAGTACGGCGCCACGACCCTCCGGGGCCACCTCGGGCTGCCCCGGCCCGCCAACCGCTACGCGGCCGTGTGAGAGGACTCGCCATGGTCAAGCAGATCCACCTCGCCGCGCACTTCCCGGGCGTCAACAACACCACCGTGTGGAGCGATCCCCGAGCGGGCAGCCACATCGAGTTCTCGTCGTTCGTCCACTTCGCACAGACGGCGGAGCGCGCCAAGTTCGACTTCTTCTTCCTGGCCGAGGGTTTGCGGCTGCGCGAGCAGAACGGCCTGATCTACGACCTGGACGTGGTGGGCCGCCCGGACACCTTCACCGTGCTGGCGGGCCTCGCCGCCGTCACCACGCACCTCGGCCTCGCGGGGACCATCAACTCGACGTTCAACGAGCCGTTCGAGGTGGCGCGGCAGTTCACGTCGCTGGACCACCTGTCCGGCGGTCGCGCCGGCTGGAACGTCGTCACGTCGTGGGACGCGTTCACCGGCGAGAACTTCCGGCGCGGCGGTTACCTGCCGGAGGAGCAGCGCTACGAGCGGGCGCGGAAGTTCCTGGACGCGGCCACCGTCCTGTTCGACTCGTGGCGGCAGGACGGCGACTTCTCCTACCAGGACGAGTTCTTCGACATCTCCGGCCGGTTCGACCTGCCGCGCTCGCCGCAGGGCAGGCCGGTGATCCTCCAGGCGGGCGACTCGTCCGAGGGCCGCGAGTTCGCGGCCGCCAAGGCCGACGCCATCTTCAGCAGGCACGCCGGGCTCGCCGACGGGCAGGCGTTCTACCGCGACGTGAAGGGCAGGCTGGCCAAGTACGGGCGCAGCCCCGACCAGCTCAAGGTGCTGCCCGCGGCGACGTTCGTGCTGGCCGGCACCGACGCCGAGGCGCAGGAGCGGGCGCACGAGGTGCGGCGGCAGCAGGTCAGCGGGCAGACCGCGATCAAGTTCCTGGAGCAGCTGTGGAACCGGGACCTGTCCGCGTACGACCCGGACGGTCCGCTGCCCGAGATCGACCCGCTGGTGGGTGAGAACACCATCGCGCGCGGGCGGGCGAGCGTGCGCAGCCACCGGGACCCGGTCGCGACGGCACGGGAGTGGCGTGAGCTGGCGGCGGCGAAGAAGCTCTCCATCCGGGAGCTGATCATCGAGAAGACCGCGCGGCAGACGTTCATCGGGTCGCCGTCGTCGGTGGCGACGCAGATCAACGACCTGGTGCAGGCGGACGCGAGCGACGGGTTCATCCTCGTGCCGCACGTGACGCCCGGCGGTTTCGACGAGTTCGCCGACGCGGTGGTGCCGCTGTTGCAGGAGCGCGGGGTGTTCCGGACCGAGTACACCGGGCCGACGTTGCGCGACCACCTCGGCCTGGCGTGACGTGCCCGCGTGCCCACCGGTTCGGCCCGGTGGGCACGCGGGTCAGCGATCCCAGTCGCCGATCACCGGGGGCGCGGTCGCGCCGGGTGCGCCGAACACGTCGTCCGGGTCGGGCTCCAGCAGGTAGGACGGCGTCTGGTGCTCGACGTCCTCCTCGCCACGTGCCACCGGGGGCGCGAACCCGCCCAGTCCGCCGACCGGACCGCCGCGCCCGCCCCGTGCCGGCGCACCACCCGGCCTCCCGCCGCCCGACCCGCTCTTCCCGGCGTCGCCCCGCACACCGCTGACCGGCCCGCCACCGACCGCCCCACCGCCGCGGGCCTGTCCCGGCACTCCGGCGACCCCCTTGCCGCTCACGCCGCCACCGCCGCGCGCACCACCACGCGCGCCGCCACCGGTCCCGCCGCCCGCGATCCCGCCGCCCGCGATCCCGCCGGCCGTGCCGGCCGCAGTCGCGCCCTTCCGCTCACGGTCCGCTTCGGACACCCGGTTCACCTCGGCTGCCCGGTCCACCGCGGCAGCCGCGGTCCGCCCACCGGGCGGCGGAACCGGCACGTGCCCCGTCCCGCTGGGCTGCGTGACGCCTACCGGCGGCTTCGCGTCCACAATGGACTTCTCAGTACGCGGAACCTCTTCGGTGCCGGCGGATTTCGTGGTGTCGTGCGACATCGGCCGCACGGGTGCGTGATCGTCGGTCCCGGACCGGGCCGTGGACTCGGCCGAGACCTGCTGCTGTTGTTGTTCAGGGGGCGGGGGAGCGAACGCGGGTTGGGCGGCGGCGGTCTGGGCCACCGTGCGGTCGTACGTCTCGACCACCCGCGCGGCCTCCTGGTGGTCCCGCTGCTGCTGCTCGAACAAGGCCCGGTCGGCCGCGACCTGCGCCGCGAACCGAGCCGGGTCGGTGATCGACATCAACCGGGCGTTGGCCGCTTCCACGTCGAACGGCTCCGCGGGCGGCGGGACGCTGTTCTTGGCATCCGTCAACGCCCGCGCCTGCTGCGTGAACAACGTGCCCGCGAGCTGGGCGGACACCCCCGTCTCCCCGGCCCTGTTCCCCAGTGCGGCCAACGCGCGCCGGGCGCCGTCACCGGCCTCGCCGCGCCAGTCGTCCTCGCTGTCGGTGATGGCCTTCGCGATGGCCTCGTGGAAGGCGGTCAGCGTGTTGCCGACCCGGGTCCACGTGGTCCCCATCTCGTCCACCTGCCCCGGGTCGACCTCCTCGTGCACGCTGTCGTAGAGCTGCTGGTGCGGGATGCCCGGGTAGTGCGCCTCGGGAGCGGCCGGCGCGGTGCGGGTGAGCGCGCTCTGCTGCTTGAGCTGCGCCGCCTGGTGGTCGAGCAGGTCGTCCAGCCGACCGGCCGCGCTCAACGTGTTGACCACGAAGGCGAGCGGGCTGTCGCTCAACCCCCGCTCGGCCATGAGCCGCCGCATCAACTGGTCGTCCGTGTAGGACTCGGAATGCCGGTTCAACCCGTAGCGGTCGTAGGCGTCCGGCGGTAATCCGGAGGTCCCCTCGGTCATGTCCCCTCCCAATCGGTATCGCTACGGAAGCCTCGGTTCCACGAGTTCCGCCACCTGCTTGGCGAGCGCGCAGGGATCGTGGTCGGTGCCGACCGCGTTGACGACGACGTCCACCCGCGAGCTGTCCGTGACGCCGAGGAAGATGCCGCAACTCCGCATCTCGTCGAGGAGTTCCCGAGCGGCTCGGCCGTTGACCGAGGTCTCCTTGATCTCCCCGCCGTTGGGCTGCACGCCGGACAGGCCGGTGTTCGTCCGCACGGCGAGGACGAAGGCCGCCTTCTGCGCCGTGAAACTGCACGCGGCGGCGGTGCCGAGCTTCTTCCGCTCGGGTTCCCGGCGGTACCGCCCCAACACACCCTCGGCTTCCGGTCTGGTGACGAGGCCGCACGGGTCCGCGTCCGCCAACGACACCTTGGAAGGCGTGGTCCCGGTGGTGGTGCTCGCGGAAACGCGCGGCGGGCTGATGTCCGCGGTGGACGCGCGTCTGGCGATCCCCGGCACCACCTCGGTCGCGCACGCCGTCAGGGCGAGCAGCGAGGTCATCACACAGGCCAGGCGAAGACGAGAGTTCACAGGTGCTCCCGGTCGTTCAGGCGCTGAGTACGGAGCCGCCGGTCGATTTCAAGTTCTGCGCGCGGTCCTCGTCGGTCGCCTGATAGGCGTTCATCGCCTGCTGGACGTCGTCGGCGAGCGACCGCAGGTCGGAGATCAGCCGTTCGAGCGCGGCGAAGAACCCCTGGTCGCGATCGGTCGCGATGGAGGCGAAGAAGGGCCGGTAGACCCGGGCCGCGGGAGTGGTGCCGATCGGCGGTTCCTGTTCCAGGACGGAGCGTTCCGCCAGGACCAACTGCACCGAGGCGAGGATCTCGCTGATGGCGCTCAGGAGCGCCTGCCCGCCGGACGGGCTGATGGAGAACCCCGCCGCGGTGGCGGCGCGGAAGTCGGCTACCGCGGCTGACATGCCGTGGACGCCTGTGGTGAGACCGCCTGTCGTCACTGTCCCTCCCCGCAGGGCACTTGCTATGACATTCGGTATGAATTGAGCTGCTATGCTTATCAGGCCACAGCTCGGACGTAGAGTACGGCTGGTCGGTTTCGTTCATCCAGGTGATCCTCGGGCCAACTGGGTGATTCTCTTGACCAGCTCTGCGTGATCGGCCGGGGTGTAGACGGTACCTGCCGGGCTGTTTCCGTTATCCGGAATGATTGCGTATCTACCGGTGTCCGTGTCCAGGTAGGTCACGGAACCGAGGTCTTCTCCATGTGAGACGACCGTGAAATAGCCCGCGCCCGTGCGTGGCCGGCGGAGTACGGTCGCCGCGACCGTTCGGGCGCTCGGCGCGGCCGGTTGCACGCGGGACGTGAAGCGGAAGTCCGAGAAGTCCTCGTCCGGGGTCGCGGGGCTGGTCGGGACGGTCACGGCCGTGCTCGGACCCGGCGGCACCGGTGGCAGCAGCCCGACCAGCTCTGCCACCACGTCCTCGGGCGCGTGGCGGTGGAAGGCGATGGACTCGTCCCGCTCCACGGCGACCAGGCCGGCGTCGCCGTCGGCCACCGCCAGGGCCACCTGCCGGGCGCCGCCGGAGGTGCCGACCAGGGCCGTGGTGAAGCGGCCCTCGGCGAACAGGCGCACGGCCTCGACCAGCTCGGGCGCGAACGCGTGGGGGCGCACCAGGTTTCGCGCGGCCAGCGAGTGGTGTGCCTCGGCGACCACCGCGATCCGTTCCTCGCGTGTCGTGCCGTGGTGCCCTATGACGAACGGGAAGCGTCGCACGTTCACCTGCAACGCGGCGCCGATCACGTCCAGTTCGGCGAAGCCGAACTCCAATTCCGCCACCACTCGAAAACCCCACCTCGCCCGGACGACGGGCCTAATACTGTCAGTGGCGGGTCGGGTGCTTACCCTCTTTGTGCGGCCTCGCGGTTCTTACGCTCCAATGGGCCACGATCTCCATCGTGTGGTGCCACTGCGGCTCCCCGATGTAACGGAGCCCATTCCGCAGAACTATTCGGTATCCCGTGGATTATAGGGGTTCCGCCGCACGCGCGGCTGCCAAACAGGGGAATCGTTGATCGGCGCGCCGGAGCGGTTACCGTACACCGAGCGGGGGATGCGGTGAACGCCCAGCGTCACCGAGGGGTCGAGGCGAGGAACGCCCGCCCGGCGGCACCGTTCCCCGCAACGAATCGCTGACCTGCGCGGAAGCGCTCCCATAGGAGTATTGACCGGATGCCCCGGCGGCTCCACCATCGGGCGGGACACCGCCGCCGCACCCCGCCGAGGAACGGACCGCAGATGTCCCGCAGACACCTGAGCACCGCACTCGCCGCCCTGCTCGCCGCCGGCCTGACGACCGGCGCCACCACACCGGACCGCCCCGTGGTGGGCGAACCACGCCTGGAGCACGGCTGTGCCCGCATCGAGCAACGCCTGCCCGAACTCGCCGACTGGCCGACCGTGCGCACCCGGGTCCGGTCCGGACCGGGCGACGAGGAACGCGTGCGCCGGATACTCGACTCCATGACCCTGGCCGAGAAGGTCGGCCAGATGACGCAACCGGAGATCCAGTCCATCACCCCGGACGAGGTGCGCCGGTACGCCATCGGCTCCGTCCTCAGCGGTGGCGGGTCGTGGCCCGGCGGGGACAAGCACGCCTCGCCGCGGGACTGGCTCGCGCTGGCCGACGCCTATTGGGACGCGTCGAAGGGCACCCGCCTCGGCGTGCCCGTGCTGTGGGGCATCGACGCCGTGCACGGCAACAACAACGTGTTCGGTGCGACGGTCTTCCCGCACAACATCGGCCTGGGTGCGGCGCACGACCCGTGCCTGGTGCGCGACGTGGCCGCCGCGACCGCCGACCAGGTCCGCGTCACGGGCCAGGACTGGACGTTCGCGCCAACCCTCGCCGTGGCTCGCGATGACCGCTGGGGCCGCACCTACGAGGGCTACGCCGAGGACCCGCGGATCACCCGCGCGTACGGCTACGAGGCCGTCCGCGGCCTCCAGGGCGACGGCCGCCGCCGGGTCGACGTGCTGGCCACCGCCAAGCACTTCATCGGCGACGGCGGCACGATCGGCGGCAAGGACCAGGGCGTCAACCCGTCCTCCGTCGCCGACATGGTCAACACCCACGGCCAGGGCTACTACGGCGCGCTGGCGGCGGGTGCGCAGACCGTGATGGTGTCGTTCAACAGCTGGGACAACGCCGAACTCGGGATCGCCGAGGGCAAGCTGCACGGCAGCAGGCACGTGCTCACCGACGTGCTCAAGGCGAAGATGGGCTTCGACGGCCTCGTGGTGTCGGACTGGAACGGCATCGGGCAGGTCGAGGGCTGCACCAACGCGAGCTGCCCCCGTGCGATCAACGCGGGCGTGGACGTGGTGATGGTGCCCACCGACTGGAAGGCGTTCATCGCCAACACGGTCCAGCAGGTGGAGAGCGGCCTGATCCCGGTGGCGCGGATCGACGACGCCGTGACCCGCATCCTGCGCGTGAAGCTGCGCGCCGGTGTCCTGGACGGCGAGCGGCCCTCCGCGCGTGCGCACGCGGGTTCGGCAAAAGCCTTGCAGGCCAAGGAACTCGCCCGCAAGGCGGTCCGGGAGTCGTTGGTGTTGTTGAAGAACGACCGGCACGTGCTGCCGCTCAAGCCGCGCGCCAAGGTGCTCGTGGTCGGCAAGAGCGCGGACAGCCTCCAGAACCAGACCGGCGGGTGGACGTTGAGCTGGCAGGGCACCGGCAACACCAACGCCGACTTCCCCGGCGGCACCACCGTCCTGAGTGGACTGAGCGACGCGCTCGGCGCGGAGAACGTGGTGTTCTCCGAACACGGCGACGTGGACCCGAAGGGCTTCGACGCGGTCGTCGCCGTGCTCGGTGAGACCCCGTACGCGGAGGGGCACGGCGACATCGGCGAGCGCACGCTGGAAGCCGCCCGGCAGTACCCGGAGGACGTGGCCGTGCTGGACCGGGTGCGCGGCCGGGGCACACCGGTCGTCACGGTCTACCTGTCGGGCCGCCCGCTGCTGGTCAACAAGGAGCTGAACCGCTCGGACGCGTTCGTCGCGGCGTGGTTGCCCGGCACGGAGGGCGGCGGCGTGGCGGACCTGCTGGTGCGCGGGCGGCACTCGTTCCGGGGCACGCTGCCGTACTCGTGGCCGCGCGCCGCGTGCCAGTCGCCGCTGAACGCCGGCCAACCCGGCTACGACCCGTTGTTCGCGCCGGGCTACGGCCTGCGGTCGGGGCAGCACGGCGACGTCGGCCCGCTGCCCGAGGACGCGCCGGAGACCTGCGGGTGACGAGCGTGGCGCGGCGGGCTCACCGCCGCGCCAACCCGCTCGCCCGCGGCGTGGCCGCGCGACCCCCGGTCTGCGCAACGACGAGCGCGGCGAGCACGACCACCGCGCCGGCCACCTGCGCCGCGGTCAGGTCCTGGCCGAGCACGAGCCACCCGACCGCCGTCGCCACCACGGGGCTGAGCAGGCCGAGGAACGCCACCTCGGTGGCGGGCAGCACCCGCACGCCGCGGAACCACAGGCTGTACGACACGGCCGCGCCGAACACCGCCAGGTACGCGTACCCGGCGACGTTGGCCGCGGTGAGCGCGGGCGGCGGGCCCTCCAGGAGCAGGGTGACGGGCAGGAGCAGCAGGCCGCCCGCGACCAGCTGCCAGCCGGTGGTGGCGAGCAGCGGCGCGGGTGAGCGCCAGCGCTTGCCCAGCACGGTCCCGAACGCCATCACCACCGCGCCGCCCAGCGCCGCCGCCACGCCCAGCCAGTCCAGGGCGGCGTTGGCCCGCAGCACCAGCAGGCTCACGCCGGCCACGCCCGCGATCGCGGCGAGCGACACGCGCAACGTCATCCGCTGCCCGAGCAACGCGGCCGACAGGCCGGCGACCACCAGCGGCTGCACCGCGCCGACGGTCGCGGCCACGCCGCCGGGCAGCCGGTAGGCGGCGAGGAACAGCAGCGGGAAGAACGCGCCGATGTTCAACGCGCCCAGCACGAGCGACCGCCACCACCAGTCGCCCGCCGGCAGCCGCCGGGTGACCGCGACCAGCAGCAGCCCGGCGGGCAGCGCGCGCAGCAGGCCGGCCAGCAGCGGGCGGTCGGGCGGCAGCCACTCGGTGGTGACGTAGTAGGTGGTGCCCCAGATGGCGGGACCGAGCGCGGGAAGCAGTCGGTTGCTCAGCACCAGCCCAAAGTATCTCAGCGCTAAGGTAACCCTCCGGTGATGTTCCTCACCGCTAAGCTTGCTCGGCATGGGAGACCACGTGGACCTCGTGCTGGACCAGTGGCACGAGCGGCGGCCCGACCTCGACGTCTCGCCGATGGCCGTGCTGGGACGGCTGTCCCGGCTGTCCCGGTTGGTCGAGGGCGAGCAGCGCAGGACGTTCGCGCGGCACGGGCTGGACCGGGCCACGTTCGACGTCCTCGCGACGTTGCGGCGCAACGCGCCACCGCACGCGCTCACCCCCACCGAGCTGATGCGGTCCTGCATGGTCACCTCCAGCGCCATCACCCAGCGCCTGGACAAGCTGGAGGCACGCGGCCTGGTCGCCCGCGCGCCGAGCGACGTCGACGGGCGCGGCGTGGTGGTCGCCCTGACACCGCGGGGGTACGAGCTGATCGACGCGGTCATGCCCGACCACGTGGCGACCGGGCAGCGCCTGCTCGCCGCGCTGGACACCGCCGAACGCGCCGCACTGGCGACGACGCTGCGTGCCCTCCTCGAATCCCTCGAAGGCGCCGACGGCTGAGCCCGCGGGCCGGCATGGTGGTACGCGTCACGTCGTCGACGAAGGGGGAGTGACGTGCGGCGGATCGCGGTGATCGGCGCGGCGGTGCTCGCGACCGGTCTGCTGGGTGCGGTGCCGGCCGGTGCGGCGGTGAGCCCGCACTGCCAGGAGGACGGCTACTGCCTGTTCTCCGGGGTCGGGTTCGGCGGCACGCGGGCGGTGCTGCCGGCGGAGCACGGCTGCCGGGCGGTGTCGACGCTCGGGTTCACCCCGGCCCGTTCGGCGGCCCGCGGTTACGGCGACGGCCTGGCGTTGGAGATCTTCGCCGACACCGGCTGCGCCGACCACCTGGCGTTCGTGTACGACGAGGTGCCGGAAACCAACGCCCGGTCCTACCGCCTGGTGCCCGTCCCGGGGTGAGTCACGGCGCGGTGCGGCGCAGCCACAGCAGGCCCAGCACCGGCAGCACCAGCGGGATGAACCCGTAGCCGCTGCCGAAGCCGGACCAGACCGTGGCGTCGGGGAACCACGCCGGCACGAGCAGGCTGACCGCGCCGACCACCACCACGCCGACGAGTTCGACCGCGCACGACAGGAACGCCACCCGCCGCGACGCGCGGCTGCCCACGGCGAGCGTCACGGTGGCCAGCACGTAGACCACGGCGGCCAGCGCCGACAGCAGGTACGCCACCGGGGCCTGGTCGAAGCGGGTCGCGATCTGCACGGCCGACCGCGCCGCGGCGGCGAGCGCGAAGATCCCGTAGACGGCGATCAGCAGGCGGCCCGGCCCGGACCGGGTGGCCTCGGCGAGCGCGTCAGGCATGACCGCTCCACACCTGCTGGAGGCGCAGCACCAGCACCGGCACGCTCAGGCAGCCCACCGCCAGCACGGACGCGCCCCAGCGCGAGCGCTCCGCGATCGACCAGAACCCGGCCAGCGGCAGCACGACCACCGGTGCGACGAGGTAACCGACGAACGTGGGCCCGTGGATCTCGCGGTCCAGCCCGATCAAGCGCACGACGCCGATCACGGCCTGCGCGAGCAGCCCGAGTTCGAGCAGCGCGACCGCGCCCGCGAGCCCGAGCGTGGCCCCGGTCTCCAGCGTGAGCGGCTTGTCCAGGATCGCGAGCAGCACCGACCAGGCGGCTGCCACCAGCGCCAGGACGGTCAGCGCCACGGCCAACGAGTCGATCACCAGGTCCTCCAACGGCGTGTCACCGCGACAGTAGTCGCCGCCGTGGAACGGCCCGCGACCCCGTGCGGCCACCTGGCCTTCGGGAGCGATTCACTCGTTAGTGGCCACTTTCGTGCGATCCTGCCTGAGGTCAATTGATCACGCACAGTCAGGACCTCTGACGCGTGCTGTCTCCCTGCGACGCCGCAACCGGAGAGAGGACACCCCACCGTGCGAAAGGTCCCCTGGCGGACCGCCGGCCTGTTCGTGGCCGCCGCGACCGCCATCGCCACCCTGTCCGCGCCAACGGCCGCCATCGGCGCGGCACCCGTCACCGTCGCCGAGGCGATCACCCGGCAGGGCGGTGGGTCCACCACCGTCCGGGGCTACGTCGTCGGCCAGCCCACCGCGACCAGCACCGTGGTCCGCGCCGGCTTCCCGTCGGACCACGCCCTCGCCCTGGCCGACTCGCCGACCGCCACCAGCCCGTCCCAAATGCTCTACGTCCAGGTCACGGCGTCCTTCCGCGCCGCGTGGGGCCTGCGGACCAACCCCGGGCTGCTCGGCACGCGCATCGACGTGACCGGACCGCTGTCCGCGTACTTCGCGCACCCGGGCCTCACCTCGCCGACCGCGTTCGCCCCGGCCGGCCCGACCACCACCACCCCGTCATCGGCGCCCGGTGGCGACTACTACCGCGACGCCGCCGGCAAGTCCGGCGCCGAGTTGAAGACCACGCTGAACCGGATCATCCGCACCAACACCAGGCTGTCCTACGACCAGGTGTGGAACGCGCTGAAGGCCACCGACGAGGACCCCGCCAACCCGGCGAACGTCGTCCTGCTCTACAGCGGGCGGTCGCAGAGCAAGTCCGCCAACGGGGGCAACGCGGACGACTGGAACCGCGAGCACGTCTGGGCCAAGTCGCACGGCGACTTCGGCACCGCGACCGGGCCGGGCACGGACCTGCACCACCTGCGCCCGGAGGACGTGTCGGTGAACGCCAACCGCGGCAACAAGGACTTCGACACCGGCGGCTCGCCGGCCGCCGAAGCACCCGGTAACCGCACCGACGGCGACTCGTGGGAGCCGCGCGACGCGGTCAAGGGCGACGTGGCGCGGATGCTGTTCTACATGGCGGTCCGCTACGAGGGCGGTGACGGGTTCCCGGACCTGGAGCTGAACGACAGCGTCTCGAACGGGAGCAAGCCGTACATGGGTCGGCTCTCGGTGTTGCTGCGGTGGCACGCCCAGGACCCGCCGGACAGCTTCGAGAAGCGCCGCAACCAGGTCATCTTCGACACCTACCAGCACAACCGGAACCCGTTCGTCGACCACCCGGAGTGGGCCGGGTCGATCTGGGGTTAGGCAGGTCGTGCCCAAAGCCGGAGCACGACCCCGGACCGCCCCGCTGACGGGTGTCCCACAACCGCGCAGCTCGCCACATGCGCCTGGCCCGCCACGCCGGCGCGGGGAGGACGGCGGTCGGGCAGGCCCCTAATTTTCAGGCAGGCTTCCTGAAAGTTTCGGGGGCGGGGCACCCTGGCCGGTGCGGGGAGGGCGGCGGTGGGGCGGGGCGTTAACTTTCAGGCAGGCTTCCTGAAAGTTTCGGGGGCGGGGCCGCCCCGGTCGGTGCGGGGAGGGCGGCGGTGGGGCGGGGCGTTAACTTTCAGGCAGGCTCCCTGAAAGTTTCGCGGGGCGGCAGCCTCCGGGACCGACCCGGCCGGCCGCACCTTCGAGGGCAGGCCCCAGGCAGCGCAAGTGTGCCCACGGGGCAGGTGTTTGCGGGCGCGGCACCTGCCCCGTGGCCGGTCGAAAGGGGACCACGTCCCCCGTACTCCCCTCCCGACTCCCCTTGCAACAACAGAAGGACACACACCCTCCAGGAAGGAGGCGTCTGTAACGCTATGACACAACCTGCCGGTTCGCTTCTACTACATCTGAGTGAATTACCAGGTGGCAGCGAGTTGACTACTCTCAGAGAGTGACAGCGTTCCGGCGGGTGAACACGAGTTCGCGCGCGGAGCGCAGCCCGACCGCGATCGCACCGCTGAGCACCGCCCCGTCGCCCAGCTGACCGGCCACGATCCGCGGCTTGAGCGGCGTCATGCGCCGCATCGCCGCCTCCAGCGGTTCCTGGAGCAGCTCCGTGTTGCCGCCGATCCCGCCACCCAGCACCACCAGCTCGGGATCGATCACCGCGGCCACCGACGCCACCACGAACGCCAACCGCTCCGCCTCGTCGCGCACCGCACGCAACGCCCGCTCGTCGCCGGACTTCGCCAGCGCGAACACGTCCCGCGCCGACTTCGCCGACGTGATGCCGTGCTTCTTCGCCAACGCCACCACGGACTCGGCCGCCGCCGCGGCCTCCATCCGGCCCTGCCCACCGCTGTCCACATCGGACGGTTCGCCGTACGGCAGGTAGCCGATCTCGCCCGCCGCGCCACGCGCGCCGCGGAACAGCCTGCCGTCCACCACGATCCCCATCCCGATACCGGTGCCGACCGCGATGCAGACGAACGCGTCCACGTGCCGCGCCGCGCCGTACGCCCGCTCGCCGACGGCCGCCAGGTTGGCGTCGTTCTCCACCACCAGGTCCGGCCCCAGCTCGGCCGCCAGCTCGGCCAGCAGACCGGGCCGCTCCAGGCCGGGCAGGTTCGGCGCGAGGTGCAGCGTCCGGTGCCGCGGGTCGGGCACGCCCGGCGTGCCGACCACCTTCGCCACCAGGTCCGACATCGCCAGGCCCGCGTCGGCCGCGGTCCGCTGGGCCAGGTCGCGGACGGTGCGCACGAGCGCGGGCGCGGACCGGCAGCGGTTGCGCTCGTCCACCCGCGCGATCACCGAACCCGCCAGGTCCGCCACCGCCACCCGGATCCGGTGCCGCCCGATGTCGATGCCCAGCACGTGACCCGCCGCCGGGTTCGGCTCGTAGACCATCGCGGACCGACCCGGCCCGGACGTCGTGCGGCCGATGGCGCGCACCAGTCCGTGCTGCTCCAGGTCCACCAACGCCTGGCCCACGGTCGGCTTGGAAAGACCGGTGTCCTTGGCGAGTTGGGGTCTGGTCGCCGGCCCGTCACGCCGGAGCCGGTCGAGCACGGCGCGTTGGTTCAGCACGCGCATACCCGCGGGGGTGCCCACCTGAGGCGACTTCCGGACCGTCACAGCGGGTGAGTCTAGATCGGGTGAACCGGCGAACGGGCAAGCCGCCCGGCAGGCTTGACACCGGTGTCGACGCGTGCTCCACGGGAGGCGGTGCGATGGGGCGCAGGTGGCTTGTCCTGCTCACGGCCGCTGCGGTCGCCCTTGGCGGCGTGGGAACCTGGTCGTCCGCTACCGCCGCACGGGGGGAGCCGACCGTGAGCGAAACCCTCTTCGGGACGTCCTTCGAGGACGGGGAGCCGCGGCCGACGTGGACCAGCGCGGTGGAGACCGACCCGGCCGGCCGCACCCGGGCCTCCGGGGTGGACGGCGACGACCGGACCGGCCTGCTCGGCGACGTCACGGACCTGGTGGTGGACGTGGCCGCGCACGCCGAGAACGCCGAGGCGGGCGAGGTGAAGGAGAACCTGGTCGACGGCGACCCGGCGACCAAGTGGCTCGCGTTCACCGCCACCGGCTGGGCGCGGTTCGGGTTCGCCGAACCGGTCGCCGTGCGGCGGTACGCCCTGACCTCGGCCGACGACGCGCCCGAACGCGACCCGAAGGACTGGGTGCTGCGCGGCTCGGTCGACGGCGGCACGTGGACAGCGCTGGACAGCCGCCGCGGCGAGGGGTTCGGCGGGCGCTCCCGGACCAGGGTCTACGACGTCGCCAACACCACCGCCTACCGGTACTACCGGCTGGACGTCACCGCCAACGCGGGTGGCGTGGAACTGCTCCAGTTGGCGGACATCCGGTTCTCCGACGGGTCGATCACACCGCCGCCACGCCACATGCGCACCACCGCCGGCCGGGGCGCGGTCGGCGGGTACGGCGCCAAGGCCGGCGCGGGTTTCACCGGCCGCAAAGCCTTGCGGTACCGGGGAACGCACGTCGCCGCCGGGCGCGGGTACTCCTACAACAAGGTGTTCGCGGTCGACATCCCGGTCACCACGCGCACCGAGCTGTCGTACCTGGTGTTCCCGTCGTTCACCGACGACCTCGACTACCCGAGCACGTTCGTCGCCGTGGACCTGGCGTTCTCCGACGGCACGTACCTCAGCGACCTCGGCGCGCGCGACCAGCACGGGTTCGAGCTGTCGCCACGCGGTCAGGGCGCGGCGAAATCGCTCTACACCAACCAGTGGAACCGGGTCGCGTCCGTGATCGGCGAGGTGGCCGCCGGGAAGGTGGTCCGGCGCGTCCTGGTCGGGTACGACAACCCGAGCGGACCGGCGTCGTTCAACGGCTGGATCGACGACATCGTCGTGCGGTCCGCGCCGACCACGGTGGACCGGACCCGACCGACCGACCACGTGCTCACCACGCGCGGCACGCACTCCAGCGGCAAGTTCTCACGTGGCAACAACATCCCGGCCACCGCTGTGCCGCACGGCTTCAACTTCTGGTCCCCGATGACCAACGCCGGTTCCACCGGTTGGCTCTACGAGTACGCCAGGGCGAACAACCGGGACAACCTGCCGACGTTGCAGGCGTTCACGGCGAGCCACGAACCGAGCCCGTGGATGGGCGACCGGCAGACGTTCCAGGTGATGCCGTCGACCGGCACGCCCACCGCGGACCGGGCGCGACGCGCGTTGCCGTTCCGGCACGAGAACGAGGTGGCGCGGGCCGACTACTACGGCGTGACGTTCGAGAACGGGATGCGCGTCGAGATCGCGCCCACCGACCACGCCGCGGTGTTCCGCTTCACGTTCACCGGCGACACCTCGAACCTGGTGTTCGACAACGTCAACAACAGCGGCGGCCTGACCCTCGACGGCACCGTGGTGACCGGGTACTCGGACGTCAAGAGCAGCCTGTCGACCGGTGCCACGCGGTTGTTCGTGCACGGCGAGGTCGATCGACCGGTGATGGCGAGCGGTCGGCTGACCGGCGTCGGCCGGGACGACGTGGCGGGCTACCTGCGGTTCGACACCTCCACCGAGAAGACGGTGACGCTGCGGATCGCCACGTCGCTGTTGAGCGTCGAGCAGGCGAAGCGGAACCTCGACCTGGAGGTGTCCACTTCGGACACGTTCGAGACGGTGCGCGAGCGCGCCCGTCGGCAGTGGGACGCCCTGCTCGGCGCGGTGGAGGTCGAGGGCGCGACGTCGGACCAGCTCACCACGTTGTACTCCAACCTGTACCGGCTGCACCTGTACCCGAACTCCGGGTTCGAGAACACCGGCACGGCCGCCGAACCGGTGTACCGGTACGCCTCGCCGGTGCGGCCCGCCGCGCCGTCTTCCCCGACGCGGACCGGTGCGCAGGTCGTGGCGGGCAGGATCTACGTGAACAACGGCTTCTGGGACACCTACCGGACGACGTGGCCCGCCTACAGCCTGTTCACGCCGACGTTGGCCGGTGAGCTGATCGACGGGTTCGTGCAGCAGTACCGCGACGGCGGTTGGGTGTCCCGCTGGTCGTCGCCCGGCTACGCGAACCTGATGACCGGCACCAGTTCCGACGTGGCGTTCGCCGACGCGTACGTCAAGGGCGTGCGGGGTTTCGACGTCGAAGCGGCGTTCGAGGCGGCCGTGAAGAACGCGACCGTCGCGCCGCCGGACCCGGGCGTCGGGCGGAAGGGCCTCGACACGTCGATCTTCACCGGCTACACGTCCACCGCGACCGACGAGGGCATGTCGTGGGCTCTCGAGGGC
Organism: Saccharothrix obliqua; assembly: GCF_019375475.1. Taxonomy (GTDB): domain Bacteria; phylum Actinomycetota; class Actinomycetes; order Mycobacteriales; family Pseudonocardiaceae; genus Actinosynnema; species Actinosynnema obliqua. The sequence goes on from NZ_JAHXGQ010000001.1 coordinate 909,598, forward strand.
TGCGTCAACGACTTCGGCATCGCCGCCATGGCCAAGGCGTTGCACGACCGGACCGGCGACCCGGAGTACCTGGTGCTGCACGACTACTTCGCGGACCGGGCGCGGAACTACGTGCACCTGTTCGACCCCGCCATCGGCTTCTTCCAGGGCCGTCGACCGGATGGCGCGTGGCGCGTCCCGGCGGGGGAGTACGACCCGCGTGAGTGGGGGTACGACTACACCGAGACCAACGGCTGGAACATGGCGTTCTCCGTGCCGCACGACGGGCAGGGCCTGGCGAACCTGTACGGCGGGCGGGACGGGTTGGCACGCAAGCTGGACGAGTTCTTCGCCACGCCGGAGACCGCGAAGTTCCCCGGCTCCTACGGCGGTGTCATCCACGAGATGACCGAGGCGCGGGACGTGCGGATGGGTCAGCTGGGGCACAGCAACCAGGTGTCGCACCACATCCCGTACATGTACGACTACGCCGGGCAGCCGTGGAAGGCGCAGGAGAAGGTCCGCGAGATCCTGGCCAGGACTTACCTGGGCAGCGAAATCGGCCAGGGCTACCCCGGCGACGAGGACAACGGCGAGCAGTCGGCGTGGTACCTGTTCAGCGCGTTGGGCTTCTACCCGTTGCGGATGGGCAGCGCGGGGTACGCGATCGGCTCACCGCTGTTCACCAAGGCGACCGTGCGGCTGGAGAACGGCGGCACGCTGGTGGTGAGCGCCCCGAACAACAGCCCGCGCAACATCTACGTGCAGTCCTTGCGGGTCAACGGGAAGGCGTGGGACAAGGCATACCTGCCACACGCCGAGATCGCCTCCGGCGGCACGCTGGAGTTCGAGATGGGCGACCGGCCGTCGCGGTGGGCGACCGGGCCGGACGCCGTGCCGCCGTCGCCGACCACCGGCGCCGAACCGCCCCGACCGCTGCGGGACGTGACGTCGTCGGCGACCGCGGTCGGCTCCGGCCCGGTGCGCGCGTTGCTGGACGACACCTCCCGGACGTCCGCCGCGGTGTCGTGGCTCCAAGTCGACGTGGCCGGCCGCGGGGAGGAGGTCGAGTTCTACACCCTGACCTCGGCCAGGGGGTCGGGCGACCCGGCGGACTGGGTGCTGAAGGGCTCCTGCGACGGCGTCGCTTGGTCCACTGTGGACGAACGTGCCGGGCAGGAGTTCCGCTGGCGTCGGCAGACCCGGGTGTTCGAGGTCGCCCACCCGGGCCGGTACCGGCACTACCGGCTGGAGTTCCCGGGCACGGTGACCCTGGCCGAGGTCGAGCTGCTGGCCAGGCCGTGACCTGTGACTACGGTTGCCGGCCGGTGAGCGCGACCACCCGGTCCAGCAGCGGCGCGTCCGCGGGCACCGGCACCTCCGGGCCGTACACGCCCATTTCGCGGCCCATCTCGGCGTGGGCGGTCAACTCGCCGTGCAGGAACGCCAACAGGTCGTCGTCCCACGCCGCGTCCACGCCGATGCTCCGCGCGAAGTCCCAGCCGTGCACCGCGATCTCGCCGGCCACCATGCCGCCCACCAGCGCGGCGGGCATGTCGTGTGGCGAGCCCATGTGCGTCGTGCCTGCCCACGCGGCGGTCGTGCCCCAGGCGCTCGCGGTGCGCCGCAACTGCTCCTTCAACCGGTCCTGCCAGCCGTCGAGGTCCACATCGGACTCGACGCCCTCCGGGACGACCTGCTCCTTGCGGCCCGCGCCCTCCAGCGCCGGGCCCCAGAACAACAGGTGGCGCACCAGGTCGGCGACGTCGTACTCCGCGCACGGCGTGGGCGCGCCGAGCTGGTCGGGCCGGATGGCGTCGATGATCCGCAGAACCGGCTCGGCGGCCCGTTCCACCAGGTGTTCGGTGTGCATGGCCGCACGCTACGTCGGGCCCGCGGCGGTTGTCTTGAACAAACGCGACATACGCTGGTCGGCGTGCGGGACGAGCGGGAGCTGGACTGGCGGCGGCACCAGAGCCACGAGTTCCTCGCGCCCGCGCCCGACCTCGCCGCGCACGTGGCCCGTTACTGGGTGGTGCGTTGGTCGTACGACCGGCCGTACCGGCAGTTGATCGTGCCGTACCCCAACGTGCACCTGGCGTTGCAGGGTGGGCGGGCGACGGTGAGCGGGGTGTCGAGCAGGCACGTGCACCGCGTGCTCGACGGCGACGGCAGCGTGTTCGGCGTGGCGTTCCGGCCCGGTCGGTTCCGGGGTTTCCTCGGTGCGCCGGTCCGCACCATCACCGACCGCACGGTGCCGTCGATGCTGCCGCCCGTGCGCGAGCCCACCGCGGCGGCGGTGGAGGAGGTGCTGCGCGGGTGCCTGCCGGAGCCCGACCCGGACGCCGAGCTGGCGGCGCGGGTCGTGGACACCGTGATCGCGCGGCCGGACATCGCGCGGGTCGGCGAGCTGGCGGACGAGACCGGGTTGAGCCCGCGCGGGCTACAGCGGTTGTTCGCCGAGCACGTCGGCGTCGGTCCCAAGTGGGTGATCCGGCGGTACCGGCTGCACGAGGTCACGCAGCGGATGGCGGCCGGCACGCGGGTGGACTGGGCGGCGCTCGCCGGCGAACTCGGCTACGCCGACCAGCCCCACCTGGTGCGTGATTTCACCGCCCTGTTCGGCGAGACCCCGACGCGTTACGCGGCCCGCTATCACCACGAGATCTCGCGACAGCGCTCCGCCGACGAGCCCGGTTCGACCTGAAGCGTGGCGTGCTCGATGTGGTACCGGTCGGCCAGCAGTGACTGCGCGGCCTGGAGCACCCGCGCGGGGTCGGCGTCCGCGCAGGTGGTGAGGTGCGCCGAGGCGACCTCCATGCCCGAGGTGAGCGTCCAGACGTGCAGGTCGTGCGCCTCCTCGACGCCCGGCAGCCGGCCGAGTTCGGCCTGCATCGCGGCGACGTCCAGGCGGGCCGGCGCGTGCTGGAAGAGGATCCGCAACGCGCCGGCGGCCAGCTTCCACGTGCGGGGCAGGACGAACAGGCCGATGGCGACACCCATCACGGGGTCCGCGTAACGCCAGTCGAAGATCAACGTCAACGCGCCGCTGATGAGCACGCCGACCGATCCGACGAGGTCCGCCAGCACCTCCAGGTACGCGCCGCGGACGTTGATGCTCTCCTTGGCGCCCTCGCGGAGCATGAAGAAGGAGACCAGGTTGGCCACCAACCCCGCCGCCGCGGCCAGCATCACCGGCAGGCCGGGGACCTCCGGGGGGTTGCCGAAGCGCCCGAAGGCTTCGAACACCACGTAGGCCGCGACGCCGAACAGCAACACGGCGTTGGCAAGGGCGGCCAACACCTCCGCCCGGTACATGCCGAACGTCCGGCTGCCCCGGAAGGAGGCGCGCCGAGCCAGCATGATCGCCGCGAGGGCCATGCCGACGCCCAGCACGTCAGTAAGCATGTGCGCGGCGTCCGATATGAGCGCAAGCGATTGCGTGGCGAACCCGACGGCGAACTCGACGCCCATGAAGGCCGCACCGATGGCGAACGCCACCCAGAGCCGGCCGAGGTGCTTGGCGCTCCCCGACGACACTCCGTGGCCGTGACCGTGACCCATAGCTGAAACATATAGTCGTATGCGCATGAATGCAACCGGTCTCCGGGTGGGTTCACCACCAGCTCCGAACTACCCGCTCCGGTTCGTGATCACGCGCTGGTGATGTTTCCGTTGCTCAGCGTGGCACCGCTTGTGGCGTGCCCGTCAGCGTCGGAAGTCGGTTGTCACTGCGCGTGGTCGGCTAAACGCATGTGCAACCTTTGTGCTCCTGCGCGTTGCTGGTCACCGTATCCGCTGGTCAGCGACCGTAGTCGCGACTCGCTGCCCCGGTGGCGCGCTCGAAGGGTGGGGGGTGTGCAACTTGACGTTCCGGGCCTGCTAAGGTTTCACCCGTAGCTGCGGCCCCCGTAGCTCAGGGGATAGAGCACCGCCCTCCGGAGGCGGGTGCGCAGGTTCGAATCCTGCCGGGGGCACTACAAGGATGGGATCAGTTGGTCACTCGTTGCGAGTGACTGCTGGTCCCTTTTTGTTGTGGGCTGTGTCGCTGGTGCTGGTGCCGTCATGGGCAGGCCCCCCACCGCTTTGTCCCCTGTGCGACGTGACGGGCGCAGTACGCTCCGTGACGCGCGTGCACGGACGGGGGGCGTCGGGTGGGGCATGGTGCGGAAGTGGCCGAGGAGTGGATCGGCGAGGCGTTGCCTCGGCTCGCGGCTCGGCACGGACTGCCCGGCGCGCAGGTGGCCGTGCTGGTGGACGGGCAGGTCGTGGACGCCGTGACCGGCGTGCTCAATCTCGCCACCGGGGTGCCGGTGACCAGCGACGCGATGTTCCAGATCGGCTCGATCACCAAGGTGTGGACGGCGACGCTGGTGATGCGGTTGGTGCACGAGGGAGCGGTCGAGTTGGACCGGCCGGTGGTGGAGTACCTCGGCGGGTTCCGGCTCGCCGACGAGGTCGCCACCCGGACAGTGACGGTGCGCCACCTGCTCACTCACACGGGCGGGTTCGAGGGGGACATCTGGACCGACACCGGCAGCAACGACGACGCCGTGCGCAAGTACGTCGAAGCGCTCGCCGGGGCCGCCCAGTTCTCCCCTCCGGGTGAGCGCTTCTCGTACTGCAACAGCGGTTACGTGGTGCTCGGCCGATTGGTGGAGGTGCTGCGCGGCAAGCCGTACAACCAGGCGCTGCGCGAGCACCTGATCACCCCGCTCGGCTTGGCCCACACCGCGACGCACGCCGACGAGGCGATCCTGGGTATGCCCGCGGTCGGGCATGTGCGGGCGGGGGTGACTGGGTCGCTCGAACCGGTGAAGAGGTGGTCGCTCGTGCCCTCCACCGCTCCCGCCGGCGCGACGCTCGCGATGAGCGCGCGCGACCTGCTCGCCTTCGTGCGGCACCACCTCTCGACGCCGGAGTTCGCCGCGATGCGCGAACCCCAAGTCGAGGCATCCGAACCGGGGCTGATGAGCGGGCGTTGGGGCCTCGGTTGGTCGATGCCCGACTACGGCGGGCCAGTCGTGGTGGAGCACAGCGGTTCCACGATGGGGCAGCGGGCGTTCGTGCACGTCGTACCGGACGCCGGTGTCGCGGTGGCGATGCTGACCAACGGCGGTGACGTGTTCCCCGTGTTCACCGAGGTGTTCAGGCACCTGCTGCACGAGCTGGCGGACTTGTCGCAGCCCGAACTCCCGTTGCCGCCGCAGAACCCCCCGCCGGTCGATGCGATCCGGGCGGTCGGGACGTATCGGTCCTCCGCGGGGACTTGGGTGGTGCGCGTGGACGACGACGGCCACACGTGGGTTCACATGTCCTCGTCGGACGAGGATGAAGAGGACGAGGAACTTGAACTGGTCGCGCTGAACGAGGACGCGTTGATCACGGTGGTGCCGCGGGAAGGCCGGCACGTGGTGTACGGCCTCGGTGACGTCGACGCGGCGGGTCGTGCCCGGTTCCTGCGGTTGACCGGACGGGTGATCGTCCGGGACCTCGCCAGTGGGTGACCATCCCGATCAATAGCGCTCGGTCACTCGCGTTCCTGCTTCACACCACGGTGTGGGTAACGGTCCCTCAAAGGGTGATTCTGCCGGTAGTCGACCGGGCTCGGTGCTGGGATGAGGAACGCAGCGATATCCGCAGCCGCTCGGTGTTGTGCGACCGAGAGGGCGGAAGACGGGCCTGCCACGGAGAAGCCTGATCGAAGGAGCACATCGATGACGTCATCGGTCACCGGAGTGAAGAACATCCTCATCGCCACCAAAACGGCACCCAAGGACGAGCCTTCCGCCGATCGCTACAACCTCGAACCGGACGGCAAGTACGTCCTGGAGCTGTTCGCCTGCGACCACGGCGGTCACTCGGACGGGATTTGGGTTTGTTACCAGCTCGACACGGCTACGCCTGAGGAGAAGGCGACCGGTACGGAGAACATGTCCTACCACGACCGGGTCCCGATCAGTGGTGTCCACCAGGTGGCGATCTGGGCGCGTGGTGACGACGTCGATCGCAACGGGCGTGTGTTCTACACGTTGTACCGAGAGAGCTGACGAACGGCTGCCGAAGGAGCGCGCGGGTGTCGGGCGTTCGACTGACCGACCGGGTGAGGTGGGAGAACCGGGCCGCGCGCTCGGCCGCCGCCACTTCCTCACCGTGAATAGCACGGTCTACAACAACAACGGTGACGTGGCCGGTGCGCTGAACCTCGCCGACGGTGGGACGCGTGCCGTGCCAACAACACCGGCACGGTCATCGGCGCGAGCCGGCGGACAACCGGGTGCCCTGGAAACTCCCCCGTCACCTGGCGGGGGAGGGCACCGCCGGAGCCAGGGCCAGCAGGTGGGCGAGCAGTCGCCGTGCGCCGGCCGGGGCGTGCAGCACGGAGTCCGTGCCACACCTGTGCTCCACCACGACGTCCTCGGCCAACCTCACCCGCATACCGGGCAAGGCAAGCGTGACCGGCCCGTGGTCGGATACGGCCACCAACGCGCACCACACGGCCAACCCGTCCGGCTCGCGGTCACCAGGCAAGCACGCGCTGGTGCTGGGGTCGTCGCCGGCCGCGGGGACGAGGGGGCCGAGCCGACGCGCCGCCGAGGTCAGGGAACGCTCGTAGTGCCAACCGGTCGGGGTGCGCAGGGAGAGCCCCCCGCCGTGCCACGGCACCACCCGGACGCGCCTGCCGGCCAGTTCCAGCGCGGTGTTCAGGGCACGGGCCCGCCGCCGCGCGGCACCCGGACCGAGCGGGGAGATCCGCTCGGTCCAGGAGGTCGTCGTCGCGCCACACGCCCCGCACACCGGTCAGGCCATCACGTCGCCGCTGTTGGGGCCGAGCGTCTGCCCGGTGTAGAGGTTGCCGCCCGGGTCGGAGGCGAGCAGGACGGCCGTGGGCGCGACCTCCTCGGCCAGCCCGAACCTGCCCAGCGGGAGTTCGGCCTCCTTGTCCCGCCGCCACTGCTCGCTCAGGCCGTCGATCAGCGGTGTGCTGATCGGACCCGGCGCGATCGCGTTCACCAGCACGCCCCGGTCCGAGACCTCCCTGGCGAGCGCCTTGGTGAAGCCGATGACACCGGCCTTGGCCGCGCAGTAGTGGGTCAGCCCCGCGCCGCCCTTCTGCGCGAGCTGCGAGGCGACGTTGACCACCCGGCCGCCACCGGCCGCGAGCATGTGCGGCACCACGGCCCGGCAGAGCAGGAACACGCTCGTCAGGTCGACGTCGATCATCCGCTGCCAGGTGGCGAGGTCCATCTCCACCAACGGCGTCTCGTCGAGGATGCCGGCGCAGTTCACCAGCACGTCGACGCCGCCGTGCGACTCGATCACGGCGTCCACGGTGGCCGTGACCTCGGCCGGGTCGGTCAGGTCGAGCACGTGGTGGGTGTGCTGCCCGCCGCCGCCGGGCAGCGCGGCCCGGGTCCGGGCGAGCCCGGCCTCGTCCCGGTCGGCCAGCGCGACGATCGCGCCCTCGCGGGCGTAGGCCACCGCGATCGCCGCGCCGATGCCGCTGGCGGCGCCGGTGATCAGGCACCGGCGTCCGGCAAGTGCTCCGTCGGTCATCTCGTCAGTCCTCCTCATGGTCGGCCTCAGTCCGGGAACCGCACGGTGAGCCCACCGTCCACGATGAGCTGCTGACCGGTGATGTAGGCGGCGTCGTCGGAGGTGAGGAAGCGGATCGCCCTGGCGACCTCGTCGGCCCGGCCCACGCGACCCGCGGGGATGCCCGCGCCCGCGGCACGCAGCCCCTCCGGGCCGAGCGAGTTCTCCGCGTCCAGCGACTGCGGCGTCTCGATCAGGCCTGGGATCACCGCGTTCACGCGGATGCCGCGCGGGGCCAGCTCCACGCCCAGCGAGCGCACCAGCCCGAGCACACCGGCCTTCGCGGCGGCGTAGTGGGCGTGGCCGTCCCAGCCGTAGACGCCGCCCGCGATCGAGGACACCGCGACCATCGCCCCGCCGGAGGTCATCCGGGCGTGTGCCGCGCGCAGCACGCGGAGCACGCCGGTCAGGTCGACGTCGAGCATCGCGTGCCAGTCCTCGTCGGACAGGTCCGCCAGCTCGGCCTGGCGCAGGATGCCCGCGTTGGCCACGGCGATGTCCAGCCGGCCGAACTCGCGCACGGCCGTCTCGGCGAACTCCTCGACCGCCGCGCGGTCACGCACGTCGGCGGGCACGGCCAGGACCCGGCCGCCCTGCGCCCGGACGGCGCGCACGGCCTCCTCGGGGTCATGCGGGTCGCCGGGGTAGTAGCCCAGCACGGTGGCGACACCGGCCCGGGCGTAGGACTGCGCGAGCGCCAGGCCGATACCGCTGACACCGCCGCTGATGACGGCGACCTTGCCCGGCAGACCGTCGTCGCGCGGCGTGGTTTCCTCGGTGGACAAAGGACTTCTCCTCACACGGTGGTTCGAGCGGACGGGGTGGGTTCGGCCGTGGCCTCGGTGTCGGACTGGCTGACCCGGCGGGTGCCGAGCATCGCGAGCGCCGAGCCGGCCAGGCCCAGCGAGCCCGCGCTCAGGGCGGCGACGGTCATGGACACACCGGCGCTGACGAGCAGCGAGAGCACGGCGGAGCCGACGATCGCGCCGATCGGGCCCATGATGTGCGCGGTGTTCGGTCCGATGCCGCGCAGGTGTGCGGGGAAGGACTCGCCCATGTAGAACAGCAGCGCGGCGTACGGGCCGGTGAGGAAGAACAGGCCCAGGGCGTACATGCCGATGACGAACGGGGCGTTCGCCGGGCCGAGCAGCATCACGGTCATCGCCACGGCGCCGATCGACCAGCCGATGATGATGGTGCGGCGGCGGCCGATCCGGTCGCCCAGGTAGCCGTGGAAGAGGTAGCCGCCGAACCCGGCGGCGTTGGCCAGGATCAGCACCACCAGCGCGCTGTCGAAGCTCACCCCCTTGGCCTCGACCAGCACGGTGGTGCCGAGCACCGAGAACACCTGGATCGCCATCCAGTTCAGCAGCCAGGCGGCGGAGAGGCTGATGGTGTGCCGCCGCAGGCCGGGCGCGAACAACTCGCGCACGGTGCCGCCGCGCTCGTCCTCGATGCCCGCGGCCTTGGCGACCTCGGCGGCTTCGGCGTCACGCCCGGCCGCGCGCAGCTTGCGCACGTGCCGCAGGTTGACGAACACCGGGGACTCCGGCAGCCGCCAGGCCAGCAGCACGATCACCAGTGCCGGGAACGTGGCGAACAGGAACACCCCGCGCCAGCCGATGGTGGGCAGCAGCAGCGCGGTGAGCAGCGCGCCGAGCAGCGCGCCGACCGGCCACCCGCTCTGCACGAAGCTGTACATGAAGCCGCGCTTGCCCTTGCGGCCGTACACCTCGTTCAGGTAGACGCTGTTGACCACTTCCTCGGAGTAGCCGAGGCCGGAGAACGAGCGCACCAGGATGATCGAGAGCTTGCCGCCGGCCAACGCGCTGAAGCCGGAGGTGAGCGCGGCACCCGCGGTGGTGATCATCAGTGCCGGCTTGCGGCCGAAGCGGTCCAGCATCGGGCCGACGGCGAGCGATACCACGAAGGTGCCGGCGGTTACCCAGGTCGCGACCGTGGTGCTCTCCGTCGCGCTCCACCCGAAGTCGTCCGCGATCTGCGGGAGGAGCGTGCCGAAGAGGGTGTGGTCGAAGACGCTGAAGACCCAGGCGAGGAAGCAGACGATCGACACGCGGCGCACCATGCGCGGTGCGAGCGGCGCACCCCCGGGTGGGAGGAGGTCGCGGGGTTTTTCGGACATGGGGGAACCTTCGGGGGTGCGTTAGGGGGTGGGATGCCGCGTCAGCGGCGGGGGTTGCGGGCGGCGAAGTCGTCGGCGATCTCGTCGAACTGGACCCAGCGGACGCCCTCGTGACCGGAGATGTAGTCGATCAGCCGCTCGTGCATCAGCAGGTTCTGCGGCCGGCCGGAGACGTCGGGGTGCACGGTCATGGTGAACACGGCGTACTCGGACTCGCGGTAGACCCAGTCGAACTGGTCGCGCCACATCACCTCGAGGTCGCGCGGGCTGACGAAACCGTGGCTGTTCGGGCTGGCCTTGACGAACATCATGGGGGGCAGGTCGTCGAGGTACCAGGACGCGGGGATCTCGATCAGGTCGGTCTCCGCGCCGCGCTCCAGCGGCTTCATCCACGTCTGCGCGGGGCGGTCGTAGTCGATCTTCGTCCAGCTGTCGCCGACGCGCACGTAGTACGGCTCGAAGTCGCGGTGCATCAGGGAGTGGTCGTACTTGATGCCGCGCTCCAGCAGCAGTTCGTTGGTGACCGGCGAGAACTCCCACCACGGCGCGACGTAACCGGTGGGGCGCCGGCCGGCACGGGTCTCGATCAGCTCGATGCAGTGGTCCAGGACGGCGGACTCCTGCTCCCGGCTCATCGCGATGGGGTTCTCGTGGCTGTAGCCGTGCACGCCGATCTCGTGGCCGGCCTCGACGCAGGCGTCGAACTCGCGGGCGAAGGTCTCGATCGAGTGGCCGGGCCAGAACCAGGTGCTGGGAATCCCCTTGCGGCGGAACAGCTCCAACATGCGCGGCACGCCGACCTCGCCGGCGAACAGGCCGCGCGAGATGTCGCACGGCGAGTCCTCGCCGCCGTAGGAGCCGAGCCAGCCGCCGACCGCGTCGACGTCGACGCCGTACGCCACGAGAATTTCCTTGGTCATCGTGCGGGGTCCTTCCTGGGTGATGGTGTGGGTTCCGGGACGGTCCCGGTCGCGCGGAGCCAACCGAGGCAGCGGTCCCGGACCGCGTCGAGGTCGCCCGGTGCGGTCCCGGCCAGCACGCCGGCCAGCAGCAGCCGGGCCTGCCAGGGCGAGAGGTCACCGGCGAAGACGGCGCCCGCGGCGGCGAGGTCGGCGCCGCCGCCGGCGTAGAGGCCGACCACCGGCCCCGCGCCCACCCGGCTGGTGATCAGCACCGGGATGCCGGCGGAGAGCAGGTCCAGGCACGCGCGGGTGGCCTCCGGCGTGGTGTTGCCGGAGCCGAACCCGGCGACGACCACCCCGCGCACGCCTCGCGACCGGGCGTCGGCGAAGGCCGAGGCGTCCGCGCCGAGGTACTGGCCGACGACCTCCACGCGGGGCAGGTCGCGCACGCCCGGCTCCAGCAGCGGCGCGGGCCGGGTGGTGGCGAAGGCCCGGACGCCGGCCTCGTCCACCTGACCCAGCGGGCCGCGTCCGGGCGCGGCGAACGCGCGCAGGGCGAGGGTGTGCGTCTTGCGCACGCCGACCACGGGCAGGACCTGGTCGGCGAAGGCCAGGGTCACGCCGGTGCCGCGGGCCTGCGGTGACGCCGCCCAGCGCAGGGCGGCGGCGAGATTGCGCGCACCGTCCGGTGCCGGGTCGTCGAAGGGCCGTTGCGCACCGGTGAACACCACCGGCACCGGCGAGGAGTGCGTCAACGAGACCAGGAACGCGCTTTCCTCCAGCGTGTCGGTGCCGTGGGCGACCACCACCCCGTCGGCCGTCGCGACGGCGGACGCGACCCGTGCGGCCAGGTCGAGCACGTCGGTGAGCCCGGCCGCGAAGCTCGCCCTCCCGGCCACGTCGAGCGGCTCGACGCGCACCCCGTCGGGCCGGGGCCAGACCGCGTCGGCGGCCCGCAGCAGTTCCGCCGCGTCCACCTGCACGGCGCGGCCACCGCCGGTCGCCCGGGTGGCGATGGTTCCGCCGGTGCCCAACAGGACGAGATGCACAGGTCCTCCGCTAACGATTGCGCAATCGATTTCGAAGCATCATGTGAGCTAGCTCGTCCGAGGTCAAGAGCTGAGCCCGAACGTCATCCACCGGTGACTCTGGCAGCCTGGTGCGCGACCGGCCGGAGAACCGGGCGGTATTAGCGACAACGAGCGAAGGAACCGACACGGTGAGTGGCGACTGGGGTGGGCCGGCCGGGGGAGCCGAGCCCGTGAAGCTGGCCGACGTCGCGGCGGCGGCCGGTGTGCACCCCACGACCGTCTCCCGCGCGCTGCGTGGCGGCGAGGGCGTCGGCAGCGCGACGGCCGAGCGCATCCGGGAGGTGGCCACCCGGCTCGGCTACCTGCCCCACCCGGTCGCGGCCAGCCTGCGCACCGGGCGGTCCCGGATGCTCGGCGTGGTCGTGCCGTCGCTGACCGACATCGTGCTCGCCACCATCTACGAGGGCATCGAGCACGGCGCGGCGGAGGCGGGGTACCACGCGGTGGTGGCCAACAGCCAGGACCGGCCCGAGGTGCAGCGCGGCCGGGTGGCCACCCTGCTGGGCGCGCGGGTGGCCGGGCTGATCCTCGGCGACGCCCGCACCGACGCCACGCTGGTCGGGGAACTGGTGGAGCGCGGCACGAAGCTCGTGCTCACCTCGCGCAGGCTGCCCGGCGTGCTCTCGGTGACCTGTGACGACCTGCTCGGCGGGCGGTTGGCCGCCGAGCACCTGCTGGAACTGGGGCACACCCGGCTGGGCGTGATCGCCGGCGAGCCGTACGCCTCCACCGGTGTCGAACGCACGCGCGGCTTCCTCGACGCCTGCGCCGCCGCCGGGGTCGGGGTACCCGCGGAAGCGGTGCTGCGGTCGCCGTTCGACGTGGCGGGTGGTCGCGCGGCGGCCGAGTCCCTGCTGCGGCTCACGCCCCGGCCGACGGCGTTGTTCGCGGTCAACGACTTCGCCGCCATCGGCGCGATGGGCGCGGTGCGCGACGCCGGGCTCCGGGTCGGCGAGGACGTCGCCGTCGTCGGCTACAACGACGTGCCGCCGGCCGCCGAACTGCCGGTCGCGCTGACCTCGGTCCGCTCCCCGATGCGTGAGATGGGCACCCGTGCCGCGCAGACGTTGATCGGGTTGGTCGAGGGCAGGCCGGACAACGAGTCGGTGCTGCTGCCGCCGACCCTCGTCGCCCGCCAGTCCACGCTCGGGCCCGCCCGTAGTGGCGCTTGAACCGGACGGTTCGGCGCGAGCGCGACGGGGTAGATCAACGGGGTGGCGCAGCGGATCCGGTACGGCAAGGTCGTTCTGCTCGGGTTGTTCGCCGGCGGGTTGTTCGGTGCCGGCCAAGGCGTTCTGCGTGACAACGTGTGGGTCGGGTTGATCTGGGGTGCCGTGTTCGGTCTCGTCATGGCCCTGGTGTTCCGACGGGTGGTGGGTTCCAGCGCGTTGCGCGGCTTGGACTTCGGGCAGCGCCGTGTCGTCTCGCGTGCGCTGCGGCGTGGCGTGCCGGTGGAGGACGCCCGGTTGGCCCGGCCGCTGGTGGAGCAGGCCGACGTGGCGCTGTCCGTGCCGTACCCAGTGACGGTGATGCGGGTGGTGCTCGGGGCGCTGGGGCTGCTCGGCGTGCTGGTCTCGGTGTTGGGGTTCCTCGACGAGGGCGTGGCGGGGCTGGGTGGCGGTGTGCCGCTCGTGCTCCTGTCGTTGGTTTTCCTGTTCGTCGTCGTTCCTCTTGGGGCGCGACAACGTGAACGGGTCCGTCGTTCACGCGACGCCACTCGCGATCGGTACCTCAGGTCCTGAGTGGACGGTCTGGGCAATGCTCGGGAAGACCCATGCCGGGACCGGGTGGTGTGCCGGTCTCGCCCTCGCGCCGCTGCTCGGTGCGCACACCTTGCCGCAGGCGGTGGTGGTCGCGGCCGTCACCGCCGGGTCCGCGCTCGTCCCGGACCTCGACCACCCCGGTTCCCGGGCCTCCCGGCTCGTCGGGCCGCTCACCGGACTGCTGTCGGTGGTGGCGCGGGGTGCTTCCCGCGGCCTCTACCAGCTCACCAAGGGGCCGCGTGACGAACCGGTGTCCGGGCAGCACCGGCACGCCACGCACACGTTGGCGTTCGCGGCCCTCCTCGGGTGGTGGATCAACTGGGCGACCGGTTCGATGGGCACGTGGGCGGTCGGGGTGGTGCTGGCGTTCGCGGTGTTGCTGGCGGTGAACGCGCTCGGTGACTGGCTGGCCGTCGTGGTGGCGCTGGTCGGGCTGCTGTGGCTGGCCAACGGGACGCTGGTGCGGGAGCTGTCCGTGCTCGCGGGGTGGATCGGGTGGGCGGTCGGGGCGGGGTGCCTGGTGCACTGCCTCGGCGACGCCCTGACCCGCTCCGGCTGCCCGTTCCTGTGGCCGGTGCCGATCCGCGGTGAGACCTGGTACGAGGTCCGGCTGCCCGCGTTGTTGCGGTTCCGCACGGGTGGTCCGGTCGAGCGGTTGCTGATCTGGCCGTTCTGCGTCGTGGGGGGTGTGCTGCTGCTGCCCGGGATGTGGCCGGCGTTGGCCGCCTGGGTCGGCTGACCGGCGTCGGCACCCGCGTACGAGTGACTGTCCGAGTCCGAAGTGGATGGTGCGGCGGCCGTGTGCCTGCGGTCGGAGCGATATCGGCATCGTCCTCTTGGGAGGGATCGTGACGGGTTTCGGTACACGTGCGGCCGTGTTGGGCTGGTCGGCGACGCTGGCCGCGGGTGTGCTCGCGGTCGGGTCGCCGGCCGGGGCGCAACCCGCCGCCAGGGCGGAGTTCCAGTGGGCGGCACTGGGTGATTCCTGCACCGCCAAGGCGGTCCAGGCGGCGGGCATACCCGACGGTCATCCCCGCCGACACCTCCCGGTGCCGGGTCGGCAGCACCGAGCACTTCGGTCGGCTCAGCCGCGGTGACCTGGACTGGCTGCGCCAGGACGTGCTCGAACCGCTCAACGAGCGCATCAAGGCGTCGGCGGGCACGCAGCAGGCCGCCACGTTCATCGACCTCTACGAGTCCTCGCAGGGCCACAGCGTCTGCGACGGGGACAACTGGGCGGAGGGCCTGACCGCCCGCGGCTCCGACCAGCTCTCCCTCGTGCACCCCAACGCCGCGGGCCACCGCAACGCGGCCCACCACGTCGCACAGGCGATCCTCAACGCCGTCGGCGACTGAGCCTGCCGGAAACCCCTGTGGCACAACGTATTCCGATAAGTGTTGGTCCGAACGGGTCCACCGCGGCGGCTACTGGTCGTGGAGCGCTTGGGCCGAACCGCCGAAACCCGTCGCACGTCGGGGTGAAGCACCCGCCGCCGGGCTGGTGAAAAGTTTTCAACACGCAAGGCTCCTCGGTGGACCACGCCGATCCCCTCGGCGGCGGCCGAGGGGAAGGGGTCCTGCGTGCTGGTACCCGGGAGCGGCGTGATCGCGGGCGGGGGCGGGAGCAAGGTGAAACCGCCCTTCCGCCGCCGGAACGTCCTGATCGACTGGGACCACGGGACCCAGCTGCCCGCCGTCGAGATCCGGCCCGGGGTGGCGGTCTCCGGTGACACCGCGGTGACCGCTCGACGGCTGCGGGAGCTGGGGCGCAAGTACGCCCCCGAGCGACCGGCGCTGACGCCCGCCGAGTACGTCGACGAGGTCGAGCACCTGGTGCGCCGGCTGGAGAACACCGACGCGGGGCGCAGGCTGATCGGGTTCTTCGCCTCCGGCTACCCGCTGCCCGAACGACGCAGCAAGTCCCTGCCTGGTGATTACGGACCGGACGACGCCAAGTTCGGGGTCAACCCGCGTCGCTGGAAAGCGGTTACCGCCGCCAAGCCGCAGCGCGAGGTCCCCGTCAACGTGGTGATCCTCCAGGACGAGACGTTCGAGGACCACTGCCACGTCCTGCCGGGCGGGGCACCCGACGCGGAGACGGGGCTCGGCGCCGCCCCGACCGTCGTGTTCGGCCCGCGCAACGGGGTGTTGATCGACCGCGTCGCGCTCGCACCCGAGCTGGTCCTCGGTCACGAGCTGGTGCACGCCGTGCACGTGTTGTCGGGGAGCCTCAACCAGGGCGATCACGTGTGGAAGGCCAAGACCGGGAGCCCGGAAGGGCTCGCCGCGGCCCTGTTCACGGCGGAGACCGGGCGGGACGCGCACCAGTTCACCGCCTGGCTCGCCCCGGCGAACGCCGCCGCCTTCCGGAAGCTCCCGGTGGAGCAGCGGGAGTGGATCGAGGACATGGTCAAGCTGCACGGCGAACTCGTCGTGCTCGCGCGGCAGGCCCTCGCCCCGGTCATGCCCGTGCCGGAGAAGCCGACCGGGGGCGTGGTCTTCCAGAAGCCGATCGTCCACCTGGAGGAGGCCCGGACGCACGGCGCCGACCTGACCACGGCGTGGTTCCACGGCGTCTACGTCGAGGTCGACCTCCGCCGCATCCGGCCGACCGTCGCCGAACGCGACAGCGACAGCTCCGCGAACGGCGAGGTCCAGCGCCTGGTGAAGCTGGTCAAGCCGAAAGAAAAGGCCGCGCTCGCCGCGGCCGAGCTGGTCCGGCAGCTCCGGCTGACCACCCGCGACGTCAACGAGGTCGTGCTCGCCCGACAACTGGGGCTGCCGACGCGGATGTCCTACGTGCCCACGCTGTCCAAGCAGACGGGTTCCGGCGAGGTCCAGGCCCACCTGCACCGCCGGCTGCACCTGCCGGTCAAGCGTGCCGACCTGCCCGACGCCGCGTTCACCGGGCAGGCACCGCACACCGCGCTGCGTGCCGCCCTCGCGGCGGCCGAGCCGAAGTCGGTCGTGCCCCTGGACGAGTACGTCGCGGCGTTGAACGCCTGGGAATCCGGGCAGGCCGTCGCGGCGGACGGGTGGCGGCCCGGGGACACGCCGGTGACCAATTGCCTGACGGGACAACCGATCCGGACCGTCACCGTCGCGACGAGCACGGTGCCGCAGCAGCTGCGCGACCGGGCCGCCGAGGTCGCGCGCGACGTGGCCGCCCACCCCGGCACGCCCGTGGACAGCCGGGGCAACGAGCGCTTCCGCCGAGCCGCTTCCGCCCCGCTGCCGCCCGTGCCCAAACCCTGACCGACAACCCCCCGGGAGAGCTTGATGTCCGACGCCCTGACCGTGCCCGAGCTGCTGGACCTGATCGGCGACGCGGCAGGCGCCTCGGCCCCGTTCACCCTGTCGTTCGACCAACTCGCGCTGGCGGACGCCCGGGAGTTCTTCGACTCCTACCTGGGTGGAGCCGATCTGGTCATGGCGGCCGGGTTCACCTTCGACGAGGGCTCGCTGACCCTCACCGGTGACGTCGCGCTCGCCGGGCTCGGCGTGCTCGGCGGCGTGGAGGTCACGTTCCTGGCGGAGGGCAACGAGCACGTCACCGGGCTCCGGGTGGCGGCACCGCTGAGCGGCTGGTCGGTGGACGTGCCGTACCTGCGGATCGACCTGGGAGCGTTGCGGGACCTGGGGTTCGACGCGCTGGTGGTGCTGCTCGGCGTCGGGGTCGCCCCCGGTGGGGCGCTCCCGTCGTCGTGGGTGGCGGCCGGGGTGACCTTCCCGCTGGCGGGTCGGGTCGTCAGCCTGGTGGTCCGGGGTTCGGACCTCGACAGCGGCGTCGAGCTGTTCGGCGCGTTCGGGCCCGAGCTGACCCTGCCCGGCACCACCGACCTCGTCGGCGTGCCCGGGTTCGGCCCGGTCGAGCCGGCCGAACTGGTGCTGCCCGACGAGATACCGGCGGCGAGCGCGGTCACCGGGCTGGACGTGCTGGTGCGGGTCGACGCGCACGGCATCCGCTGGGCACGGGTGCGTGCCGGGCTGGTGGGCGCGAACAGCGAGCTGGTACCCGGCGTGGTGGTGCTGGACGACCTGTGGGTGGAGTTCGGTGTCGGTCACGACGAACCCGACCTCGGCGAGGGTGTGGCCGCGAGCCACGTCGTCACCGCCGGGCTCGGCGCGACGGCGGTCGTCCTGGGCAACCGGATGTCCGCGACCGTGCACCTGCCGAGCCTCGTGCTCACCGCCGTCCTGGAGGACCCGCCGGAGACCGGGGAACTGGTCGGCGACCGGCTCGCGGGCAGCGGCATCCCCGCGGGCGTGCACGTCTCGCACCTGGTCGCGGTCGTCCGGCTCCGCGACCTGGCTTACGACCTGTCGTGCGGGCTGGCCACGGACTGGACCTTCTTCGACGGGCTCACCGTCGACGGGCTCACCTTGGAACTGGCGGGGCAACGCGGCGCACCCGACGACGTGGTGATCGGCGCGTCGCTGTCCATCGGGGACATGCCGCTGCGGCTGGAGGCACGCCGCACGGCCGCCGGTGGCTGGTCGATGACCGCGGGTGCCCACGGCCTCGCCCTCGCCGAGGTCGCCGACTGGCTGCGGGACACCTGGGGCATCCCCCTGCCGGCGGCGCTGGCCGGGCTCGTCCTGCACGGCGTCACCGCGACGTTCGACCCGGCGGCCCGGAGCTTCGCGGTCGCGTTGGACGGTGAGTTCCCCGCCGGCGACCTGACCGGTTCGGTGCGGGCGCGGGTGCGGTTCGCCAAGGAGGGCGCCACGTGGGTCGGCGGTGTGGAGGGCGAGCTGACGCTGCCGGCGGGCGGAACGCCCGAGGAGCCCGCGTGGATGGACTACCGGCTCACCCTGGACACCGACCCGAACGGCACCGCGCTGACGGCGTCCTGGCGTGCCGATCCCGGGGCGGGTGTGGACGTCCTCGACCTGCTCGGGGCACTCGTGCCCGGGGTGGACGGCGTCCGCGACCACCTGGCGGCGTTGGACTGGCCCGACGTCGAAGGCGTCACGATCGCCTGCGCGCCCGCCACGGGCACGTTCGCGGTCGCCGTGGCGGGCGAGCGGATCGGGGTGCTCGGCGCGGTCACCGGCACCGGGCAGGAGCGCGCCCGCGCGGTCGTCGTGCGTGGTGTCCTGGAGGCACGGGCCTCGGACCTGCCGGTGGTCGGCAGCGCGGTGCCCGCGGACCACGACCTCGTGCTCACCGGCCTCGGGTTCCGGTACGCCGCGACGGCGTGGACGCCCGAGCAGGTGGCCGCCGTCGTCGCGGCGCTGGAGCCCGCCGAGGACCTCGTGGGCCGCGGGGTGCCCGGACTGCCCGCCGCCGGGTTGCCGAGCGGCTTGGAGCTGGTCCTCGACCACAGCATCGCGGGTGTGGCGCAGGACCCGCTCGCGGTGCCGATCACCACCGGTGGTGCGGCGCTCGCGAACGGCACGTCCACCACGCGGCAGCTCGACCTGGCACTGGGCCCCGCCCGGTTCCACCGCATCGCGTTGTCCTACGCCGCCGGTGCCGCGCACGTCGTGCTCGACGCCGAACTCGCGCTCGGGCCGGTGCGCTTCGTCCTGCTGGGCCTGGGGATCGGCGTCGACGGCTCGTTCGGGGTGCGGCCGGTGCTGAGCGGCGCGGGCGTGCTCATGGACAAGCCGCCGGTGAAGTTGTCCGGCGTCCTGGAACGCCGCGAGAACCCCGACTACCGCGAGTGGTTCACCGGCCGCCTCGCCGTCGAGACCGGGTTCTTCGCGCTGGAGGCCGTCGGCAGCTACGCGCGGCGCACCGACGGCTGGACCTCGTTGTTCCTGTTCGGCGAGATCAGCAGCCGCAACGGGGGCGGGTTGTTCGGGGTGCCCGCCTTCACCGTCACCTCGGTGGCGCTCGGGTTCGGCGTGAACTCGACGGTGCGGACCCCGACCGTCGACCAGGTCGGCGAATTCCCCCTGGTGCAGCGGCTGTCCGAGGACGGCGACCCGTCGGACGCGCTGGAGCGGCTGGTCGGCCCCGGCGGGTGGATCACCCCGCGCGAGGGGCAGTTCTGGGGCGCGGGCGGGCTGGAGTTCACGTCGTTCCGCTTCCTGGAGGCCCGCGCGCTGCTGCTCGTGGAGGGCGGCCGGGAGTGGAACGTGCTGCTGCTGGCGCGGGCCACCGTCGACCTGCCCCGGAACCGGTCCGGCGGACGACCGCTGGCCAGGGTCGTGGTCGACATGGCGATGGGTTACCGGGAGGCCCACCACCTGTTCTTCATGGACGTCCTGATCGCCCCGGGTTCCTACGTCCTGGACCCCGACGCGCGGCTGACCGGTGGCCTGTCCCTCTACATCTGGGGCACGGACACCACGGCGGTCGGCGGTGGCCGGGGGTTCGTGTTCACCCTGGGCGGCTACCACCCGAAGTTCGTCGTCCCCGCCTACTACCCGCAACCGCCGAGGGTGGGCTGGGAGTGGAAGCGCGGCGACGTGTCGATCCGGGGCGAGGTGTACGCGGCCGTCACCGACGGCGCGTTCATGGCGGGCGGCAGGCTGGAAGCCCGCTACGACCGCGGCCACGGCATCCAACTGGAGGCGTGGTTCACCGCGTGGCTCGACGTGCTGGTGCGGTGGAAGCCGTTCTACTTCGACTTGGACATGGGGTTGTCCGTCGGGGTCGCGGCCACCGTGAAGGTGTTGTTCGTGCGGAAGCGGGTGTCGCTGGAGGTCGGCGTCCGGCTCTCCCTGTGGGGACCGCCGATCGGCGGCACCGTGCGCGTCAAGGTCTGGTTCATCTCCTTCACCATCGGCATCGGCGCGTCGCGGAGCAGCGCGCCGGCGATCGGCTGGGACGAGTTCAGCACCCAGCTCCCGTCGCCGATCGCGATCGTCCCGGAGTCCGGGCTGCTCGCCGACGTCGACGAGGAGGAGAAGGCGCTGCGTGCCGCCGAGGAGAAGCCCGCCCTGGTCTCCTCCGACGGGTTCTCCCTGGCCACGCTCGCCAACCTGCCCGCCACCACGATCACGCTCAACGGCGAGGAGTTCGCCCGCGCCGACGCCACGTCGGTGGACATCCGGCCGATGCTGTTGACCGGGGCCACCAGCGAGCACGTCGTCACGATCAGGCTCGACGGCGAGCCGTTCGACCCCCGGGAGCACGGCTGGAGCGTCACCGCGGTCGTCCAGGGCCTGCCCCGCGCCATGTGGGGAGCCCCGCTGGCCAGGCCGGGTGACGCGCTCACCGAGGACCCGCAGGTGCCGAACTGCCTGACCGGGCTGCGGTTCGCCGTGCCGCCGCCCGACCTCGCACCCGCGCTCGGGCCGATCGACGCCGAGGCGTTCGACGTGGACGCGCTGGAACCCTCCCGGCTGCCCGGCCAGGACCCCGAGCCGAGGGGACCCGCCCCGGTGGAGGACCCGGACAGCATCACCGAGATCACCCGGATCGCCGGGACGGCGACCCGGCGGACCGCCGTCCACGAGGCGTTGACGGCGATGGGGCTCGGCCCGGACGCCGACGGCCCGCTCACCCGCTACGCCGAGCTGGCGGCCACCGCCTTCACCGACCGCCCGCTGACCACTACCGCCCCGAGGTGAGCCGCGTTGCCGACCCAGCCCGACCTGAGCATCAGCTTCCACGATTACTACCAACCCCGCGCCACCGCCGGTGTCTACGCGGTGGAAACCGCCCAGGTGCTCAAGAAGGGCGAGGACCCGGTGCCCACCCCGGGCCACGAACTGCCCGAGGTGGTCGAGCGGTTCGAGGTCAGGGCGGCGCGCTTCGTGCTGGACGAGTCCTCGGTGCACGCGCTCTACCCGGCGGAGGGCGCCGAGGGGGACTACCGGCTGACCCTGCCGCACATCACGCTCGACCGGGCGGTCCTGCCGTGGGAGCGGGAGACCGACGGGCACGCCCTGGAGGACGTGCCCGTCCGCGAACCGTGGCTGGCGTTGCTGGTGTTCCACGCGGGGGAGCTGCCGGACGACCCGGACGCCCGCGGTGACGCGGTGCCCAGGACCGTGGAAGAACTGCGGCACCCCGCCGAAGATGACGTGCTCGGGCCGACGCTCGCCGACGAGGGCATCGACGCCGCCGTGTCCGCGAGCACCACGAAGACCATCGACGTGCCGAGGGAGGTCTTCTCGGCGGTCGTGCCGCGCCTGGACGAACTGCGTCACCTCGCCCACGTGCGTGACGTGACCACCGCGCCCGCGTTGCTCGACGACGGCGAGGTGCTGACCGAGGGCCGCTACGCGGTGGTCGCCGCCAACCGGTTCGCCCGCACGACCGGCGCGTACGCCGTGCACCTGGTGTCGTTGGAGGGCTGGAAGGAACTGCTCGGCGACGACGCGGTGCCCGACGAGTACCGGGCGGTCCGGCTGTGCTCGTTGCGGTCGTGGTCGTTCCGGTCCGACGCCGCCGCCGTCCTCGACGCGCGGAGCCTGCTCGACGCGCTGGCCGACCCGGGGCGGGACGACCCCGAGAACCTGGCACCGCGGTTGCGGCCCGGCGGCGGGGTGAGCGGCGACGCGGCCGAGTACGCCGCCCGGCGGCTGTGGCTGGGGTACGTGCCCGTGCCGTACCGGGTCGGTTCGGGCGAGCTGACCTTCGGCTGGTACCGCGGCCCCTGCGCACCCGCCGCCGTGCCGCGCGTCCCGGTGGTGGGCCGGAGCACCCCGCACCCGACCGCCGACCACGCGTTGATCTTCGAGCCGGAGAACGGCCTGTTCGACGTCTCCTACGCCGCGGCGTGGACGCTCGGCCGCGTGCTGGCCCTCAGCGATCCCGCCTACGCGGCCGAACTCGCCCGCGCCCGCCGGGAACTGGCCAACGAGGTGGTCCGCATCCTCGCCGTGGCCGGGGACCCGCACCTGGAGGGCGCCACCACGCCGGGCGGGCTCGGGCGCGTGCTGGTCGACGCGTTCGCCGCACCGCAGCGCCCCGAGCCCGACGTGCCCGCGACCCCCGGCGTCCGGACCCGGCGGACCAGGGCGGGTGTCGGCGCGTTGACCGGCGAACGGCTGCGTCCGCTGCACCACGTCGCCCGCGAGCGCGGCGGGACGATGTCCGCCTGGCTGGACGGGTTGGCATTGCTGCGTGGCGTGCCGTTCCGCCACCTCGTCCCGCACCAGGACCTGCTGCCACCGGAATCGCTGCGGTTCTTCGTGGTGGACCGGCAGTGGGTGGAGTCGCTGGTCGCCGGCGCCCGCGACGTCGGCGTGCACACCGCGGTGGACGTGGTCGCCGACGCCGCCCTCACCGCCGAGGTGGACGCCACGAGCACCGGCCCGCGGGCTGCCGCCGGGGTGTTGATCCGCTCCGAGCTGGTCCGGGCCTGGCCGGTGTTCGACCTGTCGGCCACCGCGTCGGGCAGGCCCGTCACCGAGCTGCGCCGTGACCACCCGGCGCCCGACGTCCTGCTGTGCTTGTTCGACGCGATCCCGGACGAGGTGGTGATCCGGGAACCCGGCCAGGGCATCCACTTCGGGATCGACCACGGCGAGGTGATCTCGCTGCGCGGCCTCGACCCCGGCCCCGACCTCGGCTACCCGCTGGAGCGCTCGTTCCCGGACGGGGGCTCCGTCTTCGAGGACCACCTGCGCGACGCCCCGGGCGACCCTGACGTGCTGGACCTGCTGGGGTTGGTGCCCGCGCTGGCGGGAGCCCTCGACCGCGCCGACCTGACGCCGGCCGAGTTCGCCCTGCAACTGGTCAACGCGCCCGTCGAGGTCCGGATCAGGGCCACCACCGAGGAGACCCCGTGACCGACACCGAACTGGTCGTGCCCGTCCGGGTGCACGCGCTCATGGTCAACAAGGACGTCCGCGCGCAGGACTTCCTGCGGTGGCAGCCGCGGTTCCGGATGACACTCGACCCGCGCTTCAAGCTCGGCGCGGAACCGGGGCCGTACGAGGACGGCGACATCTTCGACGTGCCGGACTCCGAAGGTGTCCACGTGCAGTGGCAGCTCCCCGAGGCGTTGACCGCCGGGCACGTCGACCCGGTGACCGGGGAGTCGGTGTTCCCCCTGGTGCCCAACCGGTGGCTCGTCGTGCGGTACGCGCGGGTGGGCGGTGAGCGGAAGGTCGCCGGGTGGCTCGTGCAGAGCGACTACCTGGAGAAGCACGACGACCTCGGGATCGAGGCGTTCACCCAGTACCTCGACCCGTTCGCGCCCGCCGGCGAACCGCGGCGGGACTACATCGGGCGTGCTCACGCGTTGGCCGACGGCCCGTGGGAGGAACCGCCCGCGCGCCCGTTGTTCCTCACCGCGATCGGCCCCGGCCTCCCGGCGTTCGCCGCGTTCGCGCCGTACCACGGCAACGTGTTCCTGTTCCACGACACCCTCGCGGACCTGACACCGCCGGACGAGGACCACCCGCCGGAAGCCACGCTCAGCTACCAGGTCGTCGGCTGGTACAGCGACGACGACGCCGACGTCCTGCGCCGCGCCCGGGACGTCCCCGAGCTGCTCCCGCCCGACACCGACCCCGACGACGTCCGCGCGGTGGCCGCGGCGCTCGGCTGGGCCGTGCCCGACGACCTGCCCGCGACCGTCCGGCACACCCGGTACGCGGGCACCGCGCTCGGCATCCACTGGCAGCAGCGCGGTTACCAGCCACCGCCGACCAAGCCCGCGCCCGAGGCGGTGAAGGTCGCGATCGGCCACTCCACCGCCGACGCCGCCACCGCGCTCGCGGCGCACCAGACGCGGTCGGCGCGGGTGGGCGACCTGGTCAACGCGCTCTACCACGGCAACCCGGACGACCTGGACACCGCCGACGGCGAGATCGACCTGGCCGAGCTGACCCACGCCTCGTGGTTCGCCGCACGGGACGGCGGCCAGGTCTGGGAGGTCACCACCCGACCGCCGGACGGGGCGGAGACCCCGCCACCGCCACCCGACCAGCCCGCCTGGGTCGCCGAGCTGAACGCCGACCAGGCCGCCCACGACCTGATCCCGCCGCGGCTGGAGGCGGCGCGGTGGCGGCTGTGGAGCCTGCGGTGGCTGCGGGACCTGCCGGAGGAGGGATACCGCCCGCCCGGTTACGTCGTGGACCCGGAGGAGTGGGACGCGCGCATCGCGGCGGCACACGCCGAGGTCGAGACGCAACTGGCCGCGTTGACCGCCGCACGGGCACGCATCCCGCACGCCGACAACCCGGACGACCTGCCCGCCGCCATCGCGGACTTCGCCGCCCGCAAGGGTTTGACGTCCGAGTACGAGCTGCGCAGGAGGACGTTGGGCGGGTTCCACCGGCCTGCCGACCCGGTCGTCCTGCTCAGCGACTGCGGCCCGGTCGACCCGCTCGCCCGCGCCGAGGACGACCCGCTGCCGTGCCGGTTGCCGTCCGCGTTGCTCACCGAGGTGAAGATCGGCGGGACCTGGGCCGAGACGGACCCCGCCGCACCGATGCCGCCGCACAGCGACGGACTGCCCCCGGCGTGCGCGGCGCTGGTCGTGGAGTTCGAGTTGCTGGAACGCGCGGCCACCACCGATGTGGACGGGGAGACCGCGTTGCACGCGATCACCGCCGACCCCGCGGGTTCCTCGGAGGGCCCGTGGCCGGAGTACCTGGCGGTGTGGTCGCAACCGTGGCTGCCGATGTACGTGCAGTGGCGGATCATCCACTGCGCCACCCCGTACGCCGGGGACGGCGGTGAGCACTGGGAGTTCGACGGCGAGCGTTACCGCTGGCTCGGCACCGGGGCCGAGCCCGCTCCCGACTCCGACTCGGAAGGCGGCCTGCGTTGGACCGACTTCACCGGCCGGGCGTTCCTCACGCCGTCGCTCTCCTACGTGCTGCGCGGCCAGGCCGACCGGCAGGCCGGGAACGCACCGCCGGAGCAGGTTTCGGCGTTGCACGAGCTGCGTGCCGACGTGTCCGAGCTGAAGGTCCTGTCGCAGCGCCTG
The DNA here is from genome assembly GCF_019375475.1 of Saccharothrix obliqua. GTDB lineage: Bacteria > Actinomycetota > Actinomycetes > Mycobacteriales > Pseudonocardiaceae > Actinosynnema > Actinosynnema obliqua. The sequence goes on from NZ_JAHXGQ010000001.1 coordinate 934,918, forward strand.
GACGGCTTCACCGAGTGGCTGCTCCAGCGTGACGGTCAGACCCAGGTCACCACCGCGGTCGCGCTGGCCGGCGACGACGACCTGGTCGAGCTGGTCGGGGACACCGACTACGTACCCGACGGCGCGGGAGACCGGCGAGACCAGCGGTTCCAACCCGTGCGCGGCGGCCAGTTCTACTTCCGCGAGCTGCACGTGGTCGACCGGTTCGGCCAGACCCTGCGCAAGGTCGCCGCGCAGGGTTCCCAGCCGATCCAGTTCGCACCGATCCGCGCCGCGAGCGTGCTGCCGGACCGGCCCATCTTCCCCGACGCGCCCGGCCCGCAGCGCTTCCTCCAGCTCCCGCCGAGGCTGCTGCACGACACCAGGGTCCGGTTCGAGCCGGTCGAGACCGCGGTGGTGGGCTGGTTGCTGGTCAACCACCTCGACCGGACCGTCCTCGTGCACGCGCCCGACGGCCTGCCGCTGGGTGAGCTGCGCGTGGTGGTCGTGTCGGGGAACCGCGAGATCACCTGGACGCCGTTGCCGCACGCCCCGTTGCGTCACCCCTCGGACGAGGAGTTCGCCAGGACCTACCCGCACGTGGCCGGCTTCGCCCTCGGGTTGCTCGGCCGAGGACCCGACGCGTTCGCCGCGTTGATGGCCACGATCAACACCAGCCTGGAGCGGATCAGTGATCTCACGCCGAGCGAGGACACCTCCCCGCTGCGGCTCGTCGGCCGACCGGTCGCCCTCGTCCGCGCCGCGCTCGGCCTGGAGCTGCGTGGCCCGCTGCTCACCGACCCCGCGTGGGACCGGGTGCTCGACCCGCCGGCGGAGCCGTACCCGGACTGGCGGTGGACGGTCCGGCTCGGCGACGCCGAACGGCTCAAGGACGGCCTGATCGGTTACTACCAGGCCGCGCGGCCGGGCGCGCCCGTCGAGTACGAGGCGTTGCACGCGGTGACCCCCGACGGGACGGGCGGCTACGTCGAGCCGATCGGCACCGGGGCGGGCATCCGGTTGCGGGCCAGGCTTTCCGGCGAACCGGAACCACTGGACCTGACCCTGCTGATGTGCCCGCACAGCGCCGTGCACGCCACCACCGACATCCTCCCGGTCGCCGCGTTGCGCGTGGACACCGAGGTGGTCGGCGCGGCGTTGCGGCGCATCCGGGCGGCGTTCCGGCTCAACCCGCTGCTCGCGGTCGGCGCGCCGGACGGCGTGGTGATGCCGAAACCCGCCCGGTGGCACGGCGAGTGGACCTGGGCCGAACCCGTCGACGAGGGCACGTGGGCCGAACTGCCGATCCTGGCCTCCGACGACTCCGCCCGCGTCGACGAGCCCGTGCCGACCGCCCGCGCGGGCTACCTGCTGCTGCGGCCGACCGAGGAGGGCGCGTGAACGACCGACCGCTGCTGCCGTACCGGGTGGAGGGCCACGCGGGGTCGCGGGCCGCCGCCGACGCCACCGCGCCCGGCACGCGGCTCCGGCTCACCGTGGGCGGTCCCGCCCCCGAACAGGTCCGCTGTGACGGCTTCGTGCTGACCGTGCCCGTCGATCCTGCGGTGCGGCACGCACCGCACCTGAGCGTCACCCCGGTGCGCGGCCGTGCGCAGGGCAGGCACTGGTGGATCGCCGCGGACCGGACCGACCCGGCCGTGCTGAGGCTGGAGTGCGTCCCGGACGAGCCCGCCACGTTCAACGGCACCTGGTCGGTGGTGTTCGAGATCGACCTCGCCGCCCCGGTGGGCGCGGCGGTGGTCGGGATCAGCGAGCACGCCGCCGCCGGGACCGCCGCCCTGACCAGCCGCACCGCTCAAGTCCCGATCACCTAGGAGCGTTCCGTTGGCAGACAACAACTTGATCAAGCCCGTCCTGGCGACCGACCCGAACCCCGTGATGGTGAGCACCTTCGCGGAGCCCTCCTACGCCACGCTGACCCTCGTCTACGGCAAGGAGAAGGACCCCGCCGCCAGTTGGCCGATCGACTGTTCGGAGCTGCGGATCTCGATACCCACCGGCCGGCAGGCCACCGCGTTGACCGGTGATCCGCAGCGGATCAACCCGTCCACGGGTGTGGTCATCGACGGCACCGGGAAGAAGTGGAACATCGCCCGGGATTCCACCGACCCGAACCGGACCGAGTACACGCTCGTCCCGGACGACGACGCGACGTTCGACGGCACGTGGCAGTTGGACGTCAAGCTGTCCGGCATCGAGGTCAACGGCGCGGTGGGTCCGGTGTCGATCGTCGTGGGCGAGCGGACCAAGACCGCCGGTGGGGACTGGACCGAGCGCGAGGGGCGCGTCGAGGTGGTCAAGCGCGACGACGTGTTCTTCCTGCACTCGTTGCGGCCCGAAAAAACCATCATTGCCCGCGGTGAAAAGGTCAAACTCCACTGGGAGGGGTCCACGAACGCCGAGTACACGATGTACTACCGGGACCAGGAGGGTGACCAGTGCCCGAAGCTGACCAACCCCGGCGGCACCTGGACCTCACCACCGCTGGTGGAGGCCACGAACTTCACCCTCAAGGCCACTCTGGGGGAAAAGGACCTCTACCAGACCACCCACGTGCGGGTCGCCGAACCGGACATCCGCGTCCATACGCTCGGGGTGGCGGACAAGGTGGTCAGCAACCTGGTCGTGGACACCGCCAAGGCGCTGACCATCCGCACCCTGTCCGGCGCCGGGTCCCCGATCAAGGTCACCAACAGCCTCGACCAGTCGGACACCAGCGCTTCGATCATCACCGGAACCGGTGGGCTGACGGCGAAGGGGAACGTGTCCGCGGTCGGCGACGGGAAGGTCGTGCGCATCAGGGAGCTGCAAGGGCCGTCGGGCGAGGAGTTGGTGATCAAGAACGGCCTCCAGACCGATGGCGTCACCGTGCAGGGCGACCTGACCGCGATTGCGAGCGGCAAGAAGGTGCGCATCAGGGACTTGCGCGGGCCGTCGCGGCAGCCGTTGGTGATCAACAGCCACACCGAACTGCGCGACAACACCGACCTGACGGTCACCGGCACCGGGAAGCTCAAGGCGATCAAAGCCGAGTTCACCGGCGGGGTCACGGTCACCAAGGACGGGTCGCTCTCCGTCGCCGGCCTGCTCTCCGCCACGGGTAAGACCAGCATGGTGGGCGACGTGCAGTCGTTCGGGCTGACCTGGAACACCACGAAGAAGTTCACCGCGCCCACCTCCGGTCTCGCGATCGGCGTCGTGCAGTGCACCGGCGCGTCCCGCAACCCCATGGTGAAGCTCGTGAGCGGCGGGAAATCGGTCGAGGCGACCGCGCGGAAGCACAACAGCCCCGCGGCCACCGCCTTCGCGACCACCGTTCTCCCGGTAAAAAAGGGTGCCGCCTGTTACGTGGACTTCGTCGACAGCGGCGGTGACGACGACTCCGATTACAAGTACGCCTGGCTGATGTGGATTCCGTTCGGCGCGGGGAGCATCAGTCTCGCGCCGGCGTTGGCCGATGAGGGCGTTGCCGACGAGCACGACGCGGTAGAGGTCGAACCGGCCGACTGACCTCGGCTGCCGTCGCCCGGTCGTGGCTGTTTTCACCTGTGCGGTCGGTTTCCCTTGTCGGCGGCGGCGAATGCGGTGTCGGCTGCCTACGGTCGGGTGTCATCGGTGTTGGAAGGGGAGGTCGGCATGGTCGTCGGGTGGTTGGGCAGGGCAGCGGTGGTCGCGGCGGCGGGGTTGTTGGGGTTGACCGGCACGGCCGGGGCTGCGCCGCAGACGCGGGTGGTGTTCTCGATCGAGTTCGCCAACCCCGGCGAGTCCGGTGACCCCGAGCCGTACGGGGCGGTCGTCCTGCGGTTGGCCGACCAGGACAGGCTGCTGTGGCACCAGGGCCGCACCGAGCAGATCCCGTCCCGTTGGCGTTACCCCACGACGGGTGCGGCTCAAGAGGAGGTGTCGTTCACCGAGGACGCGGTCCTGGAGGTGTGTGCTTACGTCTCCGAGCGCGACGCCGACTCCGACGACCAGCTGGCCGACGGTTGCCTGCCCTACCGCGGGCACTACGAGCCCTACGTGATCAACGGCGAGGACGGTCACGTGACCGTCAACATCTACGGCATCGGTTGACCGGTCCTCCACCACCGTCCGCGTTCGACACCTGTTGGGAGACTTCAGTGTTCGTGAGCGTGTCCAAGACCTTGGTCACCGCCTTCCTCGTCGGGACCGCCGTTCTGGCACCGGGAACGGCCACGGCCGCGCCCGAGGCGCGGTCCTTCGGCGACTGCATGGACATCGCCGTGGGGCAGCACGACGCCGACCCGCGGATCGCCCATGACGCCTGCGAGGCAGCCGAACTGACCACGTGCTACCGGAAGTTCCGCGAAGCCTACGGCCGGCAGCGCTGGGCGCTGGAAGCCTGTCAGGCCCGAACCGACTCGGCGGACGACGAGGCGTAGGACCACGAGGTCACTGGCATGATTCCGAGCGAGGACGACTCGCGTCAGGGTCGTCCCGCGGTGGCGGGCGATGACCGCGGCCTACCGGATGGAGGAATGCCGAAGTGCCTGAGTGGTCGGATTTCAGCGGTGGTCTCACCCGGACGTTGCGGGATGTCGGTGATCGCGTTTTCGTCGTCATCTACTGGCAGGCCAATCCCCACAAGTACGTGCAGTTCGCCGGCGGGAAACAGGAGTTGCACGCCCAGGCGGCGGGGCCCGATGTGGTTTCCCAGGAGGACTCCGGTGGTATGACCGCGGCGGGCTGGGAGCCGCCGTCGGAGTTCGACCCGCCGAACTGGTCGTTCTCGTTGCCGCTGCCCGCGGTGGCCGCGGAGTATTCCGCGTTGGCCGAGCGCTGCGTGGTCGCGTTGCGGGACGCCTGCCGGCTGCCGGGCCCCGATGGGTTGGTGTACAAGGCATGGCGCAATGGCGAGTGGCCGTTGGCGGGTGAGACGTGGTCACCCGAGCGGATCGCGGCCCGGGACCGGGGCGAGAGTTCCCTGGACCTGCCCTGGCTGGGAATTCCGCCGGTTCGCGAGTGATGCACTGATTCGCCTTCACTTGGAATTGGGTGAACCGGGACTCGTCGGCGCGGTGATCGGCTAAGGTCGCCGCGTTGGCGTTTCTTCCGGAGGCGTTGTCGCATGGCGTGGCCGAGTGGTGGGCGTGGCGGGAAAACGAGCGCGACTCACGCGTATTGGTCGGTGGACCACCCGGTGCGTGAAGTCCTGCACCGCCGGCGGGCGAGTGGCAGTGCGCCCGGGGCGCGCACCGACGGGTACAAGGTCGGGCTCGCGGTCGAGGGTGGCGGGCTGCGGGGCGTGGTTTCCGGCGCGATGTTGAGCGCCTTGGAGGACATGGGGTTCGCCGACTGCTTCGACGACGTGTACGCGTGCTCGTCGGGCGCGGTGAACGGGGCGTACTTCATCACCCGGCGCACCTGGTACCCCCTGTCCATCTACTTCGACGACCTCACCACCGGCGTGTTCCTGGACTTCCGGCGCGTCCTGCGCGGCGTCGGCCCGATGAACCTGGAGTACGTGTTCGAAGAGGTGCTGGCGCACCGCAAGCCCCTGGACTACGCGGCGATCATCGCGGCGGCGCAGCGGTTGCACGTCATGGTCACCAACGTCGACGAGCTGAGCACCCTGGACGTCGCCGACTTCGACTCGCCCGCGGACCTGCGGTCGGCGTTGCGCGCCAGCACCTGGCTGCCGCTGGCGATCCGGGGCACCGCCGACTTCCGCGGCCAACGCGCGGTCGACGGCGGTGTGCTGCGGTTCCACCCCTTCCGCGCCGCGGTGCTGGACGGGTGCACGCACGTGTTGTCGTTGAGCACCCGGCCGATCGCTCCGCCGCGCTCCGGCACGCCGCTGATCAACCGGGTCGTCGCCCGGCACCTGGAGAAGGTCAAACCCGGGCTGGGCAGCGGTTTCCTCGCCGGGATGGACGAGTACCGGCTGCACGACCGGCCGCACCTGGCCCGCAGCAGGCACCACCCCGGTGAACCCGCGATCCTCGACCTCGCGCCGCTGCCCGACACCCCCGAGGTCAAGCGGCACGAGGTCGACCGGGGGAAGCTGCTCGACGGCGCGCGTTCGGCCTACCGGGTGGCGTACGAGGTGCTGGAGGGCGAGGAGGTCGTCGTGGTGCCCCGGATGACCGTCTACCGGCCGGAGCCGGAGGGACCGCGGTGACCGTCGAGGCGCCGAGCACCGAGGTCCTGCGCCAGGTGCTCCGGCACGCCCTGCGGTTGGGCGACCGGGAAACGGAAGTCAAGGCCCTGCGCGACATCCACGAGCTGTGCGCGAACGGCGCCGACTGGCGGCGGGTGCTGGCGCGGGTGCCGCTGGACAAGCTGTCGTTCCAGCTCGAAGCGGGTGTCGAGCGCGCGGTGGCCATCTCCGCGTTGACGACCTGGTGCCAGGGCTTCAAGACCGGTCGCGCGGGTGGCCACCAACGACGTGAGTCCGCCGTGTTCGGCTACCTCTCGGTCCTGCTGATCACGCTGATCACCATGGAACCCGCCGACGCGGGTGAGGAGCGGCGCGAGCACGACTGCCGGGGCGTGTGCCAGGCCCTCGTCCGGGACGCCTCGGTGCGGCAGGCGTTGGTGGAGCTGTACTCGCCGGCGCGGGACGCCCAACGGCACGTCGGCACCGAGTGGGAGAACGTGCGGGGCGCGCGGTTCGAGTTCCACCGGCACGGGTCGACCTCGTTCCTGCTGCACGGCAAGCCCGAGCGGGTCACCGCGCGGCGCACCGAGTTCGCCCTCAAGTGCGTGTTGTTCCCCTACGCCGACATCCCGGTCATCGCGGCGAAAACCCGGTCCTATGAACTGGACCACAACGCGCTCGACGAGCACGGGCGGCCGGTCGGCCACATGGTGCGGGTCTGGGCGAGCACGGACAACTGGATCCTCATGGACTTCGCCGAGGGGCGCACCCTCGCGGAAGAGATCGAGGAGCTGAAGCGGGAGAACGAGTTACCCGTGGTCGGGCGGTTCCGGCTGCGCACGCCGTCACCGGCCGGGAACGTGCGGCTGGACCTGATCCGCCGCATCGGCCTGCCGCTGCTGGCCGCGCTCGCCGAGCTGCACCGCACCGGCAAGCGGCACGAGGACCTGTCGCCCACCAACGTCATCGTGCGCCGCCGCGTCCCCGACCGCGACGGCCGCGCCTACGACCTGACGTTCGTGGACTTCGGCCGCAACTACCTCTACAGCGGTGCGTTCGGCGGCACGCACACCGCGCAGAGCGTGTACGTCGCGCCCGAGGTGCGCGCCAACTCCGAGGACGTCACCAAGGCCGACCTGTACTCGCTGGGCCGCATCCTGATCGCGCTCGGCGACGTCGGGGAGAACCGCGACGACACCATCCCGGACCGCTTCTACGGGCAGGCGCCGCTGATCGCCCGGGTCATCGAGGACCTGATCGACGTGCGCCCCGACCGCCGGCTGCTGGTCTTCCCGGTGCCGATCGAGGACGCCGACGTCTACCACTACCTGCGTCAGGTGCTGGAGCAGGAACTCGACGTCACCCAGGCCGCGTTGGTGGACGACCCCGACCTGCGCCCGCGTGCCGTCCCCTACGACCGGTTCACCGTGTTCGAGACCGTGCGGACGTTGTTCCCGGCGTCACGCGAACCCAAGCGGCGTCGTCGCGTGTACCGGATGCGCAAGCAGCAGGGCGTGCTGAACGACCCGCGGCGGTCGATGCACGCGCGGTGGCTGCTGTTCTTCTCGGTCGTCTCGTCGTTGAGCTACTTCCTCAGCTTCACGGTGTGCGTGTTGTGGTACCTGCGCGACCTGGGCATCGACGTGCTCGGTCCGCCGATCCAGTTGCTGTTGCGCCCGTGGGACGTGCCGCCCGGGGTGATCCCGTTCGTCGACGACCTGCGCGTGCCGGGGTACCAGCTGGGCGGGGAATCCGTGCGGGCCAACCTGCCCGCGCGCATCATCGGCTTGAGCTTCGCGCTGGCGTCGGTCCGCTACTACCAGAACATCCTCGGCGGCGTGACGACGTTGGTGGCGCGCTCGCCCGCGTTGCCGGGCGCGCCGTTGCGGATCGCGGCGGAGGTCGCGATCCGGCTCATGGCGCCGTGGGCGGTGTGGTTGATCCTGTGGGTGAACCTGGTCGACGCGAGCGCTTGGCCGTGGGGCACCGCGATCGGCTACTCCGGTGTCGTGTTCTCCAACCTGCTGTGCGCGGCGTTCGCGACCCGTTACCTCGCGCTGGCGCGGAAGAACCGGCTCAGCACCGTGCCGCCGGAGCACCAGAAGCTCATCGGCCTCGACGGTTTCCGGCAGTGGGGGCCGACGATCACGTTGTACAGCGTCACGGTGTGGATCTTCGCGTACCTGATCGTGAACGGGACGCTGCACGACACCTACGTGTACGCGTTGTCCGTGGCGCTGGTGAACGTCGGCGTGTTCTACGTGTTGAAGACGGGGATCAACGCGATGGACGTGCGCACCGGCCTCAACCGCTGCTTCCTGGCCGCCGAACGCCTCCGCTACGAGGCCGAGGCGGGTTACCGCCCCAAACCCCGGCCCGTGGCGGTGCGGCCGGTGCCGGTGAACCCGGACTGATCCCGGCCGACGTGCCGGTCAGCGGGGCTTGGCGAACTCCTGGATCAACACGGGGTACTGCTCGCCGCCGTGCCCGGCGGCGATCGCGCGGTCGGCCATCGCCTTGAGCAGTTCGGGCAGCTCGGCGTTGACACCCAGCGCCAGGCACTCCTCGACCAGGTGGGCCATCGCCCGCGCGTCCGTCTCCAGGGTCGCCACCTCGGCCGGGAAGGAGCCGCGGTCGACCTGCGTGGCGTACCCGGGCAGCCACCCGGCCACGCCGACGGCCAACCGCTGGGCGAACGGCGTGTACGTGGCGGCGTCGACACCGGCGGCGCGGAGCATGGCGGCGCCCTGGAGCCAGGCGCTCAGGATGCTCCACATCATCGCCAGACCGGCCACGTCGTACAGCGACGCGAGTCCGTGGTCCGCGCCGAGGTGGGTGGCGGTGCCCAGCGCTTCGAGCGTCGACCGATGCGCGTCGAAGTCCGCTCGCGGCCCGCTGTGCAGGATCACCGCGTCGGTGGTGCCGATCGCGGTCGGGATGGCCATGATCGCGCCGTCCAGGTAACGCGCGCCGCGCTGCTCGGCCCACCGCGCGGCCTCCCGGGCCTGGGCCGAGCTGCCCGACGTCAGGTTGACCAACGTCCTGCCGGCCATCCCGCTCCCGTCGAGCAGGTCGTGCACGGCTTGGTAGTCGGTAAGGCAGATGACCGCCAACGGCCCGGCCGCGAGCGCGTCGTCCACCGAGGGAGCGAGGCGCGCGCCGTCGGCCACCAGCCGGTCGGCTTTGGCGGCGGTGCGGTTCCACACGGTCGTGGGGTGGCCGGCCCTGAGGAACGCGGCGGCGAGCGCCTGTCCCATCAGTCCCAGCCCGATGATCGTCACGGGTGCGTTGTTCTCCATGGCAGCATCGTCAACGTTGATACCGGTGTGAAGGTCAAGCGAGGTTTCGATGCGGATCGGGGAACTGGCGCGGCGGACGGGCGTCAACGCCCACCAGTTGCGGTACTACGAGGCCCAGGGGCTGCTGGAGGCGGAGCGCGGTCCGAACGGCTACCGCGAGTACGGCGCGGACGCCGTGCTGCGGGTGAAGCAGGTCCGGCACCTGCTCGGGGCCGGGCTGTCCACGGAGGACATCGCTTACCTGCTGCCGTGCGCGGTCGGGGAGGCGCCCGAGTTGTTCGGGTGCCCCGACCTGCTGGCCGCCATGCGGTCGCGGCTGCACCGGCTGGACGAGCAGATGACGCGGCTCGCGCGGTCACGTGACGCCCTCACCGGCTACATCGACGCCGCCGAGCGGATGGGTGGCGACGGGTACCCGCCGTTCGACGCCGAGACCGTGCCCGCCTGAGCGGGGTCACCGCTGCCGGCGCACCACCTCGGCGATCCAGGTGGGCGCGAACGGTGACGTGCAGTTCGGCGGGGTCGGGTAGTCCTTGAGCACCTCCAGGCGCTCACCGATGTCGACGGCGCGGGCGCGGTGCTCGGCGTGGGTGATGCCGATCTGCGCCAGGCAGGTGTTCATGGCCCACTGCAAGCGATCCGGGGCGTCCTTCAGCTCGGCCTCGATGACGTCGAGCAACGCCGCGAGGTCAAGCCCCTCGGGCTTCTTCACGACGCGCTCCGCGGTCAGCGCCCAACCGGCGCTCGCGACCACGGGGTCCGGGTCGGCGGACCAGGCCAGGCGCAGTTCCTCGGCGTGAGAACCCTTCTTCACCACGTAGTTCACCAGCCAGTCGTGCACCTTGGGCGTGCGCGCCTCGCGCAGCATGGCGTCCAACTCGTCACGCCCGAACGCCTTGGGGCGGCAGATGAGGAGCGCCAGCAGCCGCGCTGCGGTGTCCCCCGTGGCCCAGAGCCGTCGCGCCAACTCCTGCTGCGTCTTCAGCCGCTTCGCGAGGGCACGCAGCCTGCCGAGGTTCACGCCGTGGTCGTCGCCGTGCTTCTCGTTGACCTCGCGCATCTTCGGGTCCTCCAGCGCGGCCAACTCGGCCATCACCTCGGCCACCGTCGTCTCCGTCACCGCGTCCTCCTGCCCTTCGGGTGGGTGCAGCCTATGACGGCGTCAACCGGTGGCGAGGGCGTGGAGGGCTTCGTACGCGCGTTGGACGAACCTGTTGCGCAGCCCCGGAGCCGTGTTCGTCAGGGCCACCAGGGCGGTGCGGGATTCGGGGCTGTAGCCGGCGAAGGAGGTGAAACCGCGGGTCGCCCCGCCGTGGAAGATCATGGTCCGGCCGGGGCGGTGGCGGCGGTTCCAGAACAGGCACAGGTGGTCGTCCTCCTTGCCCGGCAGGGGAACGCGGGGACGGGTGCTGTCGGCCAGGGACGTCGCCAGCGGGGTGCTGGTCGGGGTCAGGTAAGCCGTCAGGTGGCGCAGCAGGTCCGGCGCGGTCGAGCGCAGGGCGCCCGCGGCGGGCATCCCGGGCATCCGCCAGGGCGGGGTGGGGCGGTGGTGGTAGTGGCCGGTGGCCTGGTCGGTGGGCGAGCAGTCGGTATCCGCCAGGCCAAGGGGGGTGAGGACCCGGTCCGCCAGCAGGGTTTCGTACCGCGTCGTGGTCGCCGCGGACAGGGCGTGGCCGAGGAGCCCGACGCCGAAGTTCGAGTAGCGGACCTTGCCGTCGGGCGGGCGGGAATCCGTGTGGCGCAAGGCGTTCAGGACCTGGGCGGCGCTGAAGGACTGGTACGGGTTGAGCGGGGACGGCACCGCCGTGCGCAGCAGACCCGGTGGCAGGCGGGGCAGTCCCGAGGTGTGCGTGGCCAGCCGCTCCAGGGTGATGCCGCGCGCCGGGACCGGCAGGTAGCGGTCCACCGGGTCGTCGGGCCGGACCTCGCCGCGGGCGACCAGCTCCGCCAGCAGCAGACCGGTGAAAACCTTGGTCAGCGAACCGATCTCGAACCGGGTGTCCAGCCGGACCGGCCGCTTGCCGCCGCGCTCGGTGACGCCGCCGACGAGGACGAGTTCCTGGTCACCGTGCCGGGCGGCGGTCGCCACGCCCGGTCCGGCGGACAGCAGCGGGGTGAGGACGTCGGCCAGGTGCCCGCCGGCCACCGTCATGCGCGGTCCAGCAGGCGGGAGACGGCGAGGGTACCGGCGATCACGGCCACGACGGCGGTGTGCTGGTTGTCGTCGAACCGGCGTGCGCGGTCCTCCGGCACCGGGTCACCGTCCCGCGGCACGAGGCCGTCGGCGTGCTGCTCGGTGGCCAGGCGTTCCCACTCCCGCGGGTCGCAGTGCGGCTCGGGCAGGCACAGCCCGACGATCAGCAGCTCGCCGACCAGGTCCCACTGCCGCACCTCGGCCCACACCTCGATCCACACCGGCAGCCAGGTCGCCAGGTACTCGGCGACGTCCGCGGGCAGCAGCTCCGGGCGCGCGCCCCAGTCGGTGTGGTGGAACACCGTGTGCGTCGCGTGGTAGGCGGTCATCCAGTCGATCGCCCACGGCGGCGGTGTCCCGCCCAGCCAGGTCGCGCGGAGCAACGCCGACCAGTCGGCGTCCGGGCCCACGCCCACCACGCGACGCGCGTTGGCCACGGCCATCCGCCGGTTCGGCACCATCTCGGTGGTGGTGTTCACCGCGGCGTTGTGCGTCAGCAGTTCGTCCAACGCCTCGTGCCGGTAGCCGCTGCGCGAGAAGTGCGCGTAGGTCTCCAGCGGGTCGGTGATCAGCGAGTGCCGGAGCTGCCGCTCGTACAGCAGGTTCCCCTCGTACATCTGGCGCCAGGCGAACTCCAGCAGCTCCCGCGCGACGGCGAGCCGGGTCCGACCCGCCACGCCCTCGCGCAGCACCATCGACGCCGCGAGCGCCACCTCGCCCAGCGGCTTGTACACCTTGTCCGCGTCCGGCAGGTCCGCCGTGGGATCGCTCGGGAACGCGCCGAGTTCGTGGTGCGCGAACAGCCAGTCCAGTGCCCGGCTGGAGAGTTCGTGCGCGGTGCGGACGACTTGCGCGGTCATGCGGCCCTCGGTCCCAGCACGTGGCGGGCGATGGCCAGGTCGAGCAGCATTCGCGGCCCCGCACCGCCGTGCAGCCGGATGTGCTCCAGCAGCAGCGCCAGGTCCAACGGCACCTCGACGCCCGTACCGGCGAGCAACGCGGCCCACCGCGCGAGCCGGGCGGCCGTCACGTGGTCGCGCCGCAGCAGGGCCCTGGTGACGCCGCGGGCCAGCGCCTGCCGCCCGCAGCGCACGGCCTCCACCACCGGTCCGCCCACACCGGGCAGCGCCAGCGAGGACAGCTGCGCGGCGCGGACCGACCAGCGCGGCCAGTCGTCGTGCGCGTCCAGCGGCGTGTTGTCCACCGGCACGGCCGGTTCGGCGGTGCCGACCAGCCGCGCCAGCAGCCTCGCCGTGGCCCAGTCCCGCCAGGCCCGCACCCGCTGTTCCGGCGTGACGGGCTCGATGACGGGCGGGAACACGGCGAACGAGTCGATGACGGACTCGGCGTCCCGCGGGTCCAGGGCGCGGCCGAGCAGGACCTGTGGCGCGAACAGGTCCGCGCCGATCAGCCGGGCCGCGCCGAGGACCGCGGTGGCGTCGGAGCGGGAGTCCACGCAGTCGGCCAGGCCGACTTCGCCGACCCCGTCCAGGGCGTCGAGGACGTGTCGTGCCAACGCGGTGGCCGCGTCAGCCAGCGACGTCCGCACCAGAGAACCGTCCGACTGCACCGGACTCCCCTCCCGAATCGCCGGTCCGACTCACTTGCCCTTCGGCTCCTCGGGGACCTTCGGCGAGGCGAGCAGGCCGAGCAGCAGCGCACCGACCGCCTGTGGCGAGTAGAGCGTCGCGTCGCTGACGACTTCCTCCGGCTCCGCCATCAGGGCGTCCAGGGCGGACGTCAGTTCCGGTGCCGCGGCCGGGCGGAGGGTGATCTGGCGGGACATGGGGCCTCCTCGAAATCGATGGTGATTCCCGGATCGGTTTGCTCTCCGGGCGCTGTGCGTGTTCTGGGGTTCGAGCCTGCACAACGGTCCGATCATCCGTCGAAATTCGGTGGAATGCAGCACCCTTCACACTGACGAGTGAATTGCAGATCGCGTATTCCGATCTTCCCGGAGATCCGCATTTGCTGCGGTAAAGGAAGTTTTAGAAAGCGGCTGGGCGATCTATTCGTCTGCCGTAAGCGCAGGTGGGGAAGGGTGTGGGCGCTGGTGATCGAATTCGCGCCGAGTGGCGTTCGTGATCGAATTCGCGCGCTGGTGAACAGTACGTGCGAGGGCCCGGGAGACGCAGCAGCTCGGGAGCGCGGAGTGCGCTCCCGAGCTTGATCTCGTTTGCTCTGCGATCACCCGTGGGAATGGCTCGACGTGTCGCTGTGGTACGCGCCCTGAGCGCCGGCGGCGTTCTGCGACTGGCCGAAGTGCGCGCCACTGCCGTGGTGGTGGTCGTCGCCGTCAGCGTGGTGGTGACCCCAACTGCCGTCGTGCGCCCACGAAGCTGTGTGGCTGCTTGCGGCACCGTTCGGGCCCGCGACGGAGATCAGTTCCTGGTAGGCCGAGCCACCGTGGCCGGAGCCCGCCGCGACCTCGAACAGCAGCGCGCCGTCAGGGCCCGCGGCCGTCGTGGAGTGCTGGAAGGCCGCGCCTTCACCGGCGGACGCGATGCCCGCGATACCGAGGGCGAGTGGCAACGACAGGGCACCGGCGGCAATCAGGCGAACGATCGTACGCATTGAACCTCCTTGGTAGTGGTTTGCCTTGCCGGGAGCCATGGTTAGTCGACCGACCCGGGCGACGCAGCAGGTGACGCCGTATCGGGTGAACCGTGTTTGACCAGGCGTTTTCGCCTGCCACCAGCGGAAACTACGGCGTGTGCCGAGGAAGCCCTGCGTGTGAGTGACGTGTTTCCCCTTCTGCACCAACGGTTTGCCGAAGGGCTTTCAGCTCGTGCCCTGGCAGGGGGCCCGCCGGTCTTCAGTGGACGGTCGCCTGGCGCAGCGCGGTTTCCACCAGCGCGTCGACCAGCGCCGGGTAGTCCAGCCCCGCCGCCCGCCACATCCTCGGGTACTGCGACGCGGTGGTGAAGCCCGGCATCGTGTTCACCTCGTTGACCACCGGCTCGTCGCCGTCGCCCAGCAGGAAGTCCACCCGCAGCAGGCCGCGGCAGCCCAGCACGCGGAACGCCCGCACGGCCAGGTCGCGCAGGTGCGCGGCGACGTGGTCGGGCAGCACGGCGGGCACGGTGAACACCGCGGCCCGGTCGGTGTACTTCGCCGCGAAGTCGAAAAAGCCCCGCCCTTCGACCCCGATTTCCAGCGGTGGGCCGGCGACCAGCTCACCGCTCGGCAGCTCCAACACCCCGACGTCGATCTCCCGACCCGGAACGGCCCGTTCCACCAGCACTTTGCCGTCCGCCTGCCGGGCGCGGCGCACCGCGGCGCCCAACTCGCCCCACGAATCCACTTTGGACACGCCCACGCTCGAACCGGCGCGGGCCGGTTTGACGAACACCGGCAAACCCAGGACCGCGCGCCGGTGCGCCGGCACGGAATCGTCCGGCGCGTGCAGCACTTCGCCGTCCGCCACCGCCATTCCGTTGGCGGAGAGAAGCTTCTTGGTGTACTCCTTGTCCATGCCGACGGCGCTTGCCAGGACGCCGTTGCCGACGAACGGGATGCCCGCCGACTGAAGGGCCGCCTGCACCGTCCCGTCCTCGCCGTACGGGCCGTGCAGCACCGGGAACGCCACGTCGACCGCGCGAAGCGCCTCCAGGGCGGCGAAAACACCCAACGAGCGGTCGCCGACGCGCCAGCGGCCGTCCCGGTCTATCTCGACGGGGACGGCGTCGTAGCGCGCGGGGTCGAGGGCGGCCAGCACGCTCTCCGCCGACCGGCGGGACACCTCGTGCTCGCCGCTGCGACCACCGAACAGGACCGCGATCGTCACGCGCGGGTCAGCCACGGGCCACGCCCCGGTAGCGGCGGGGCACGCGGGCACCGATGCGGGTCAGCACCTCGTGCGGGTTCGTGCGTGCCCACCGGGCCCAGTCGAGGACCGTGGGCTCGCCGCGGTCGCCGGGACCGAACAGGACCACCTCGTCGCCGATGTCGGCCCGGCCGTCGCCGACGTCGACCACGAACTGGTCCATGCTGACCGAACCGGCCACCGGGTGGCGTGCCCCGTTCACCCACACCTCGGCGCCGACGGCCGCGCGTGGCACGCCGTCCGCGAAGCCCAGCGGCACCAGGGCGAGCGTGCCCGCCACGCGGGTCGCGTAGCGGTGGCCGTAGGAGACGCCGGTGCCCGCCGGCACCTGCTTCGCGTTGACGACCTCGGCGCGCAACGTCATGGCCGGGCGCAGGCCGAACGACCGGTCGGGCAGCGGTTCGACGCCGTAGCTCGCGATACCCGCGCGCACGAGGTCGTAGTGGGTGTCGGGGCGGTCCAGCGCCGCCGCCGAGTTCGCCAGGTGCCGCAGCTCCGGGTCGAGCCCCGCGGCGCGGGCCACGCGCACCAGGCGGTCGAACAGGCGGGCCTGGTCGGCCACCGCCGGGTGGCCGGGCTGGTCGGCGTGCGACAGGTGCGACCAGACGCCCCGCACCCGCACCTGCCCGAGCAGTTCACGCCGGCGTGCCTCCGCGACCAGCTCGTCCCAGTCGCGGGGCGTCGCCCCGTTGCGTGACAGGCCGGTGTCCGCCTTGAGGTGCACCGCGGCCCGCGTCGCGAGCCGGGCGGCGTCCTCGGCGACGGAGCGCAGGTGCGGCACCGACGACACCGCGACGTCCACGTCGGCCGCGATCACCGCGCGGAAGTCGTGGCCCGGTCCGGTGAGCCAGCACAGGACGGGGGTGGTGAGCCCGGCGTCACGCATCTCCAACGCCTCCGCGCACGACGTGACGCCCAGCCACGTCGCACCGGCGGTCACGGCGGCGCGTGCCACCCGCACGCCGCCGTGGCCGAAGCCGTCGGCCTTCACCACGGCCATCACGTGCGCGTCGGTGTGGCGGCCGATCAACGCCACGTTGCCCGACACGGCGGTCAGGTCGACGTGCGCCTCCGCCACCGCGGTGACGGCGTGCTCCACGTACAAGTGATCCTCCTCGGTGGGACGGTCGATCGCCCCACCGAGGCTGCCCCGGCGATGTGCGCGGGTGGTGACAGGTCTGTGACGGTCACCCGACTTCGCCGCGCGGCACGGTCAGCGTGAACACCGCGCCGCCGTCGTGGGCGACCTCCAGCCGGCCGCCGTGCAGCCGGGTGTTCTCCCGCGCGATGGCCAGCCCGAGCCCGCTGCCGCCGGTCTGGCTGCGGGCGTGGTCGCCACGCACGAAGCGGTCGAAGACGTGCGGCGCCAGCTCGGCGGGCAGGCCGGGCCCGGAGTCGGCGACGACCACCCGCACCCGCGCCGGGTCCGTGCCGTCGACGGTCACGGTGATCGGGAACGCGCCGTGCCGCACGGCGTTGCTCACCAGGTTGCGGACGACGGTGTGCAGGCGGCGCGGGTCGCCGACCACCACGGGGTCGCCGAGGTGGCGCACCGGGAGGTCCGCGCCCGGCGCGCTCAGCTCGACGGCGTCCGCCGCCAGCGCCGCCAGGTCCACGACCTCGGGCCGGAACTCGGCCGCGCCCGCGTCGAACCGCGACATCTCCAGCAGGTCCTCGACCAGCGCGCTCAACCGCCGCGCCTGGGCGCCGAGCAGTTCCGCCGACCGCGCCCGGTCCGCGGCCTCCGGGCTGTGCAGGCCGTCCGCGGCGGCGATCATGGACGCCACCGGGGTGCGCAGGTCGTGCGCCACGTCGGCGACGAAGCGCCGCTGCTGCTGGTCCTTCTGGCGCAACTGCTCGATGGACTCACCGAGGCGGTGCGCCATCGCGTTGAACGAGTCCGCGAGGTCGGCCAGCTCGTCGCGGCCACGCACGGGCAGCCTGGTGGTGAGGTCGCCGCCGCCGAGCCGGCGCGCGGCGAGGGCGGCCGTGCGCACCCGGCGCTGGACGCCCCGTGCCGCCAGCACGCCCAGCGCGCCGCCGAGCAACGAGATCAGCACGGCCACGACGGCGAGCCGGGAGCGCAGCGTCGCGAGTTCGTCGTCGATGCCGCGCGTGCTGTAGAACTCGGCCAGCAGCAGGCCCGGCTCCACCTCGCCGACGATGGCGAGCTGCCGCCCGTTCGGCGTGTCGATCTCGTAGGACGGCACGCGCCGCGCGAGTGCTTCGTCCACTGTGGACACCGGGATCGGGCCGGGCGCGGTGCCGGCGACCGGGACGTACGCACCGTCCCGCGCGGTCGACACCGGGCCGGACGTGGGCGTGAGGTTGACCAGCGCCCAGGTGAGGCCGAGCCGGGCGCTCATGTACTCGGCCACCCCCGACACGTGCGTGTCGAACTCCGCCGAGCGCACGAGGAACTGGTGCGCCTGCTGGACGTCCGAGTCGAACCCGGCGCGGGCGGAGGCGGCGAACCGGTCCCTGGTCGTGCTCTCCTGGAGGTGGTAGGTGGTCAGCGCCATGGCGACGGTGGTGACCACGGTGACCAGCGCCACGGTCAGCACGACGGCCGCCCGCAGGCCGGGCTGCCAGGTCACGGCTTGACCAGGCGGTACCCGAAGCCGCGGACGGTGCGCAGCAGCGTCGGGTTGGCGGGCTCCGGCTCGATCTTCGCCCGCAGCCGGGCCACCGCCGCGTCCACCAGGCGCGAGTCGCCGGCGTACCCGTAGTCCCAGACCCGCCGCAGCAGCGCCTGCCGGCTCAGCACCTGGCCCGCGTGCTCGACGAACTCGATCAGCAGCCGGATCTCCGTGGAGGTGAGGCTCAGCTCCCGCCCGGCCCTGGTCACCGTCATGGCGACGGTGTCCAGCTCCAGGTCGCCGACCACGTGCACGTCGTGGCGCGGCGGCAGCGCGGGCACGGCGCGCCGCAGGATCGCCTTGACCCGCGCGTCGAGCACGCGTGGCTCGACCGGCTTCACCACGTAGTCGTCGGCGCCGCACTCCAGGCCCACGACCACGTCCACCGCGTCACCGCGGGCGGTCAGCAGGATCAGCGGGACGGCCTCGCTCGCGCGGACCCGGCGGCACACCTCGAAGCCGTCCACGCCGGGCAGCATCACGTCCAGCAGCACCAGGTCGGTCGGCACCCGCCGGTCGAGCAGGTGCTCCAGCGCCTGCTCACCGGTCGCCGCCACCGCGACCTCGTGCCCCAGCCCGCGCAACGCGCGGGACAGCGCCTCGGCCAGCACCGAGTCGTCCTCGACGAGCAGCAACCGCGACACTGGTAGGGCTCCTCGTTCGTAGCACGGCCGTCCGGACAACGGTATACCAGCGGTTACGCCGATCGGCGCATGGCGGGGTGCGGCAGCCGCGGCCGGTCACCCGGCTCCGGCAGGTGCTCGAAGTGCCACCACTCGTTGTCGTAGACGCGGAACAACCCGTAACGCGCCCCGTGCCGCTCCAGCCAGCGAGCGCCCTCGACCGGCCGGACGTCCAAGGCCGTGCCCAGCACGTGACTCGACTCCTCCGGCGGCAGCACCCAGCGGCGGGCCTCCGCCTCCGACCCGAGCCGCCGCACCTCGGCGAGGAACAGCCGCTGCTGCTCCTCGGCGTCCCGGTGGCCGGAGGTCAGCCCGATCAGCACGCCGTCACCCCACAGCGCGTCCGTGCGTGCTTCGGTGAAACGGGCACGCGTGGTGGCGTCCAGGCCGGTCAGGTCCTCGTGCGGGAAGCGTGCCGCCAACGCCCACTGGGCTGCGGTCCGCCGGGCGTCGCGGGGTGAGCGGAGGAACGCGACGGGCAGCAGGGTGCGGGCGAGCAGTCGGGTGGCGTGGTGGAGGACGCGATCGCGGGTGTTCATGGACCCCACGTTCGACGGCGACTGTGCGCCCGCGTTCGCAGGTCGATGACAGCCGTGTGACCAACTGTGACCGGTGCGCACGCGTTCGGGCTCGTGAGCGGCATACGTGCTGTTCGGGACAGTTCCGAACACCGCGATCACGCCCCACGCCGGCGGCGGAAGCGGTTGCCTTCTCGGCGACCCCACCGCCACTTCCCAGGGTGGTTCGTGCCCGGTGGCGGTGTGGGGGGAAGGATGTCGGACTGATGCCAAGGAAGTCGATACCGGCAGCCCGGCGGGAGACCGCCACGCCGCCGGACGGCTCGGTGCGGGCCCGGTGGTTGGGTGTCGCGCTGATGTTCGCTTCGGCGGTGGCCGTGGGGGCTGTCGCGTACGCCATCGGGACGGCGTACGGGGCCGATGAGGCCGCTCGTGCGATCGTCGCCCAGCAGGCCGCGGCGGCGCCGCCGGTCGAGGAGTACCCGGAGATCAGCGCGGAGGACCTGGCGCGGCTGGAGGCCACCACGCCGGCCGAGGAGTCGGCCGCGCCGGTGGTCGAGGTGCCGGTCGAGGTGCCCGTGGAGGTGCCGGTGCCGGTTGAGGTGCCGGTGCCCGTCGAGGTGCCGGTGCCGGTCGTGTCGTCCGGGTCGGTCGAGCCTGTTGAGGTGCCGGACGTGTCCGCGATCGTCGCGGAGACGGTGGCGGCCACCGTGGCCGAGTTGGGTGTGGTGGAGCCCGTCGTGGACGTGGTCGAGCCGGTTGTGGAGCCGGTGGTGTCGGAACCGGTGGTGTTGGCCGCGGCGGAACCCGTGGTGGAAACGGCTGCCGCGGGGGTGCGGGAGTGGCGCGTGCCGGAGCCGGAGATCGCCGAGCCGGAGATCGCGGCACCGGCGGTCGTCGAGCCGCACCGGGCTCCCGAGCGGGAGTCGTTCGAGTCCGGAGTGGGCGATTTCTCCCACTTCTACGTGGGTGACGGCGAGGTTGCCCCCGCGGTGCCGGACGAGCGGCTCGGCGGTCACGTCGACGTCGTCACCGCGGAACCGGTCTCGCACGTCGGGTGGTGAGCCGCGTGGACGACGTCCAGGAATCGCCGTGGCGGCGGGGGTTGCGCCGGCTGTTGCCGGTCGTGGTCGCGGTGGGCGTGGCGCTCACCGCGCCGGCGATCGCGTCGGCCGACCAGACCCCGCCGCCCGGTGACGGGCAGAGTTCGGGTCACCGCCGGGAGGGGTCGTACGAGGGGCAGCACCGCGACCCCGACTCGCGCCGGTTGTGGCCGTTCGGCAGTGCCGGGAAGCACCGCGACGCGGGCATCTTCAAGGAGCCGTACCGGGGCAAGCACGTCAAACGCGGTGTGGTGGTGAAGTTCCGGGACAAGGCGACCGGGGAGGTGCTCAAGCGCTGGGTGCCGTTCGACTCGTCCATGTCGGACAAGGAGATCAACCAGGTCATCCGGTGCATGGTCAAGTGCCTGGGCAAGAAGCTCCTGGACAGCAAGACGCTGGACCCCGCGCAGGGCGTGAAGGCCAGCACGATCGCCCAGTGGCTCTACGAGTGCGGTCTGTCCTGTTACGAGGAACACCGCCAGCGCAAGGCCAAGGGCGATGGCGACGATGACGGCGACACCGGCGGCACGCCCGCCAAGAGCGGTCCCAAGGGGCCGAAGTCGCCGTCGACGGGCACGGCCGTGACGCCCAAGCACGCCAAGCCGTCGAAGGGTGCGAAGACGAAGAACGTCGTGCCCGGCGTGAAGACGGTGCCGCCCGGGACCAAGGCGGTCAAGCCCGAGACCGGTGCCAAGGCGGTCGTTCCGAAGACCGGGACGACGGCCGTGGTGCCCAAGACCGGGGCGAAGACCGGCACTACGGCGGTCGCGCCGAAGGTCGGGCGGGTGGCTCCGTTCGTCGGACCGAAGTCGCCGGTGCCGCTCGGTGTTCGTGGCGGGCGGAGCGGGCTTACTTCTGCCGTCGTGGGGGAGAACAGCTCGCTGCTCGTCCGGGGCTACCTGGATGCGAAGCACCAGGAGTGGTACCGGAAAGCCCTCCAGGACGAGAAGTTGCGCAAGCGGATCATCGCGGACTACCAGGACCTGAAGGACAACAACCACTTCGAGGACTGGAAGCGGGCGTTCGACGGGTCGAAGGAGTTCGCCTCCGGCACCACCCGGGCCATCGCGCCGGACCTGATCAAGTACCAGAAGTCCCTGGACGAGGCGCGGAAGGTAGCGAAGAAGTCCAACGCTGATCCGTTGTACCAGCAGGCGCGGCGGGAGTGCGGTGGTTACGACACCTGTGTGCAGGACCGGGTGAAGAAGCTGCGGGACAAGAGTGCGAAGGGTGTTGCGAAGGCGGAGCGGAACGCGAAGAAGTCGAACGCTGATCCGTTGTACCAGCAGGCGCGGCGGGAGTGCGGCGGTTACGACACCTGTGTGCAGGACCGGGTGAAGAAGCTGCGGGACAAGAGTGCGAAGGGTGTTGCGAAGGCGGAGCGGAACGCGAAGAAGTCGAACGCTGATCCGTTGTACCAGCAGGCGCGGCGCGAGTGCGGTGGTTACGACACCTGTGTGCAGGACCGGGTGAAGAAGCTGCGGCAGCAGGCTGCGGCTCCGAAGAAGACCACCACGGGTGCCAAGAACGCCACACCGAAGAAGACCACGCCGAAGAAGACCACCACGAAGCCGAAGCAGACCACGGCGAAGGTGGACCCGGCCGTGGCGAAGAAGCAGTACGAGGAGGCGAACCGGGTCTGCGGCGGGTACGACACGTGTGTCAAGGACCGGCTCGCGAAGGTGCGCGGCACCGGCGCGAAGGCCACCACCCCCGCGAAGAAGACCGAGACCAAGAAGACCGGGAAGACCAAGACCAAGACCACGAAGACCAAGAAGTGACCGGGTGAGCGGGCGGGTCGGGAGGCGCCTCCCGACCCGCGTGCCCGGCACTACGGCGGCCGGTTCCGGGGCGAGTGCCCGGGACCGGCCGCCGCGTGTGCCGGGAAGGCGCAACGGGTCATCGGCGCACGGTGATCACCTCCGGGTGCTGTCCGGCGAGGCTCACCCGACGGCGGTCGGTGATGGGGAGGGTGGGTGGCGGGGCGGATTCCGGTAGGAGCAGCACGGCTCGGCCGGACGGGGTGAGGACCCGCGCCAGCTCGCGCCAGAAGCGGTCCGGGGTGGTGGCCAGCGCGCCTGCCGCCCGGACCTGCCGGTTCCACGGCGGGTTGGTCACCACGACGTCGACCGAGCCCGAGGCGAGCGGCAGCCGTCCCGCGTCGGCCACCAGCCAGGTGGCGCCGGGACCTCCGGGCCGGGCGGCCTCGTTGACGCGGGCGGCGGCGATGGCGGTCGGGTCGGCGTCCGCGCCGATGGCCGCCACGCCCGCCTCCAGGGGGATGGTCCCGGTGCCGCAGAACGGGTCCAGCAACACCTCACCGGGCCGCACGTCGGCCAGCCGCAGCATCGCGGCGGCCAGCGGCGGGTGCAGCGCGCCCGGCCGGGACGCCCGCCGGTAGGCCCGGCGGTGCAGCGGCGTGG
This sequence comes from Saccharothrix obliqua, assembly GCF_019375475.1. Taxonomy (GTDB): domain Bacteria; phylum Actinomycetota; class Actinomycetes; order Mycobacteriales; family Pseudonocardiaceae; genus Actinosynnema; species Actinosynnema obliqua. The sequence continues at coordinate 957,724 of NZ_JAHXGQ010000001.1, forward strand.
CGGCCACGCGCAGCGCCAGCACGGCCCGGTCGTCGGCGACGGTCAGCCGCCACGACAGGCTGCCCGGCGGCGCGGGCGCGCCGTGGCGGCGGCGGTGCAGGGGCAGGCCGAGCGCGGCGGCCAGCGGTTCGCCCGCCGCGTCCTCCAGGTCGAACCGGTTGTAGTTGCGGCGACCCAGGTACGACGCCGAGACGTCCACCGCGGGCGGCCGGTCGTGGTTGCCGAAGCGGGCCCGCCGGGCGACCACGGCGGCGACGTCCAACGCCGCCACCGCCTCGGTCAGCCGGCCCAGGTCGGCTCGCGCGCGGCCGATCCCGGACACCGCGGCAGCGGGCAGGAACAGGTCGTCCGCGCACCGCAGCCCGAGCACGTGCGGACCCGGTTCGGGGCACGTCCACCACACCTCGCGAGGCGCGATGCGCCGCACCACACCGAATTCGGCGACCTCCGCCGCGGCGAGCGCTTCCACGCCCAGCACCGTGCGCGCCAGCAGGCGCACGGCCTTCACGTCCGGACAACGGGGCCCGGACGCGGTTCACCGCCGGCGCGCACGCACGCCGGAATGGGAGAGATCATGGATCTTCTTCCGCGTCGCGACCGGGACGGCGCACCGCCGTCCCGCATCGCCGGCGAGGGGGATGCCCGTAGCCCGCCGACGGTCGCGTCAGAGTCGGAAGAAGAAGAACTTCACGCGGCCGACTTTAGCGCAGCGTCAACGCGCGTAGCCGGCAGGCTCGTTCAGCGACTTGGTGGTGGTGAACAACGTCCACAGCATCGCCCCGACGACCACACCGCTGATCACGAACACCGGGAACACCAGGTTGAACACGTCGGTGCCCTGCGGCGCGGGCACGGACACGTCGGGCGTCACGCTGACCGCGGCCATCCCGGTGTAGTGCATACCCGTCACCGCGACGGCCATGGCCAGTCCCGCGGCGACGCTCGCGCCCGGCGTCTTCACGACCAGCGTGAACCAGAACGCCGCCGTCGCGGCGGCGATGGCGATCACCACGGACAACGTCACCAGCGACGGGTCGTAGTTGAGGTGGCCCTTGAAGCGGATGGCCGACATGCCGAGGTAGTGCATCCCCGCGACGCCGGTGCCGGCCAGCACGCCCGCGATCACCAGCCGCGTCCGGGTGAACCCGGACCACGCGACCAGCGCCAGGCCGATGCCCACCACGACCACGGCGACCAGCGCGGACAGGGCGGTGAGCCCGGTGGAGAACTTGATCGCCGCGCCGGGGATGTCGAAGCCGAGCATGGCGATGAAGTGCATCAGCCAGATGGCGACGCCGCCGATGGCGACGGCGCCGAACGTGATCCACCGGAACCGCGCGGCGCGGCTGGTCTCGCCCCGGGCCCGCCGCGTGCAGGACAGCCCGATCAACGAGCCGATCACCGACACGGCGAAGGCCAGGACGAGCGTCCACGCGCCGGACGCGAAGTGCTGCATGGAGTCGTGGTGCACGGAAGCCACCGATCTGGGAGGTGGGCAGCAGAGGACGCCCGATCACCCACACTGTGATCGCCACGGGGCGGCCGAACCACCGCAACTAACCCGGATGAGGCATGTTTTCCACAACACACTCACGCATGGTGATCACATTGCGACGGTTTGCCCCGCATTCGGGCCGTGAAATCGGTTTCACGGCTCCGGTGCACGTCAGAGCGTTGCCGTGGGCCTGATCACGCCGCGGCGGGCGCATTTCGGTAATTGTTCGGACCCGCCGCGCCCCGCGTTCACCCGAAGTGCGCCACCACGTCGCCCGGCGGGCACGGCGCGCCGAAGTGCTCACCGGAACCGGCGTCCGCGCCGGCCTCCCGCCACCACGCGGCCTGCTCCTCGGTCCGCACGCCGTCCACGACCACCGCCACGCCGCTGTCCCGCGCCGCCGACACCAGCGCCGGGACGTACGGCGCCCGGTGGTCCACCAGCCGCGCCGCCACCCGGACGGTGCGCACCGGCAGGTCGGCCAGCGCCGCCAGGTCCGCCGGGCCGAGCCCGAAGTCGTGCAGCGCCGTGCCCACGCCCATGTCCGCCAGCACGGTCAGGTTGTCCACGGCCTCGGCGACCGGCAGCACGCCCACCGGCATCCCGACCACCAACCGCTCCGGGCGCAACCCGGTCTCCTCCAACGCCCGCACCACGCGTGACACCAGGTCCGCGTCACCCGACTGCACCGGCGTCAGGTGCACGACCAGCGGCGCGGTGAAACCACCGCGCTGCGCCCACCACCGGGCCTGACCGCCCGCCACGCGCAGCACCCACGCGCCCAGCGGCAGCACCAGACCGGTCTCCTCGGCCAGCGCCACGCACTCGGCGTGCGGCACCACCCGTTCCGGGTGGTCCCAGTGCAGCACCGCCTCGACGCCCACCACCCCGCCCGCGAACGCCGTCACCGGTCGGTACCGGACACCGATCTCGCCGTTCTCCCACGCGCCGGGCATCCCGACCGCCATCGCCTGCTCGCGCCGGTCCGCCGCGTCCTGCCGCGGGTGGAACAGCTCCCACTGGCCGCGCCGCCCGGCCTTCGCCCGGCGCAGCGCCTGGTCCGCGGCACGCAGCAGCTCGGCGGGCTCCTGGTCGCGCGGTGGGCGGCGGACCACGCCGATGCTCGCCGACACGGCGAGCCCGTGCCCGTCCACGAAGGTCGGCTCGGCCAGCTCCTCGTTGATCGCGGCCACCATCCGCGCGACGTCCGGCGTGTGCTCGGTGTTCTCCACGAGGACGCCGAACCCGTCGCCCTCGAACCGGGCGACCATGGCCTTCTCCGCCGAGAGCGCCGCCTTCAACCGCTGTGCCACGTGCACCAGCAGCCGTTCGCCCGCGCGGCTGCCGAGGCTGTTGCACACCATGCCGAACGCGTCGATGTCCAGGTGCAGCAACGTCACGCCGTGCACGGGGTCGGCCCGCCGCAGCGCGCTCTCCAGGTAGGTGCTGAAGAACTGGCGGTTGGGCAGGCCGGTGAGCACGTCGTGCAGCGCCTGCCGGTTCAACTCGCCCTGGAGCAGCATCAGCTCGGTGCCGTCCTCCACGACGGTCACGAAGTGCGCGGGCTTGTCGTCGGCGTCGCGCAGCAACGACGTGGTGAGCGTGATGCGGGCGACGTCGCCGTCGCTGCGCAGCAGCCGCTGCGACTGGCGAATCCGCTCGTGGCCGCCCTCCAGCAGCAGCTTCATCGCCTCGCGCAACGCGGTCACCGAGTCCGGGTGCACCAGGTCGAACAGGGTGCGCTCGGTCAGCTCGGCCGCCGACCGGCCGAGGATCTCGCTGATCGCGGCGTTGGCGCGGACCACGTTGCCCGCGAGGTCCACGATCAGCACGCCGCTCGCCGACGAGGTGACGACTTGGTCGAACCGCGCCTCGCTCTCCTGGAGCCGCCACTTGGCGTCCCGCACCGCCTTGAGCAGGGTGAGCTGCATGCTCTCCTGCTGCTCGAACACGGCCCGCCGGTTCGCGGCGAGGAAGCCCGCGGCCAACGCGCCGAGCCCGGTCGCGATCCGTTCCGCGTGGTCCGGGACGGGCTGGAACTCGCTGAGCCCGAGCAGGCCGCGGCCGAGCACGTCGGTGGTGCGGCGCAGGCCGTGCTCGCCGACGTAGCCCATGCCCACCAGTTCTTCGCCGAGGCGTTCCAGCGCGTCGGCCGCGAGCGGTTCGGCGTGCAACGCGTCGCACAACGCGTCCAGCCGTCCGCGCAATTCGCAGTCGAGCTGCTCCCTGGTGTGCGGCACGACGATCGCGCCGCCCATCCGGTACGCCCACTTGCGCGCGAGCAATTCCCGCTCCCGGGCGGGGTCCGGGACGGGTGCGGACGGCTCGGTGTCCGGTCGGTGGAGTGGGTCAGCCATTCCCGTCGCCCTGCTCTGATTCCAGGATGCGCGGCAGTTTACCTACCCGATGTCGGCATTCGCTCGACCATCGGGGTGAATGGACGCACCCCGGTGGTTTCGGCGATGTGATTCGGATGACGTCGAGTGCTCGTGTTTTCCGCAATGAGCGGGTTACGGCGGCTGATCCGGCTAATGGGGGGATCACCGGATCACGCGACCCACACCCGCATAGAGCAGCATGTTCATCAGCGGCACGTCGGAGACGTCGCCGGGGCCGCCCGGCCGCCACTCGGCGCACCCGACCAGTCCCGGCTCGACGAGTTCGAAGCCGTCGAACAACGCCAGGACCTCGGCGTGCGACCGCACCGTCATCTGGTCGCGGCTGCCGCTGTCCTTGATCATCTCGGCGGCCCGGTGCATGGACCGGCCCGCGTGGTCGGCGCTGACGTGGCTCGCGGCGAAGTAGCTGCCCGCCGGCAGCGCGTCCCGGTACGCGGCGACCAGCGCGCCCGGGTCCCACTCGTCCGGGATCCAGTGCAGCATCAGCATCATCAGCAGGCCGACGGGCTGGTCCAGGTCCAGCAGGCGGCGGGCCTGCGGGCTGTCCAGGATGCCCGCCACGTCACGCATGTCGGCCCGCACGATGGCCGCCCGGTCGTTGTCGGCGAGCATCAGCTCGCTGTGCGCGACCGCGATGGGGTCGCGGTCCACGTAGACCACCCGGCACTCCGGGTCGATGCCCTGGGCCACCTCGTGCACGTTGGACACGGTCGGGATGCCGGAGCCGATGTCCAGGAACTGCCGGACGCCCTGGTCGACCATGAACCGCACCGCCCGGCCGAGGAACGCCCGGTTCACCCGCGCGCCCGCCCGCAGGCCCGGCATCATCCGGTCGATCTTCAGCGCGATCTCCCGGTCGACCGCGAAATTGTGCGCGCCGCCCAGCATGAAGTCGTAAGCACGCGCGATGCTCGGCACGGACACGTCGACAGTCTGCGGAACCCAGTCCGATCGGACCACGCGTACACCTTCTTCGACTCGGAGGAGCACCAGAGTTTAACGATCCGCGGTCTTCGCCAGTTGGGCCATCAGCGTGACCCGTGTATCACCCGATCGGTCACTCCACGCTCGACTGAACGACGCCTACGGTAGTTGTTTCTCGGATCATGCACACAAGGGGTTACGATGTCCGTCCCGATTGCGCCCGGTCGGCTTCCCTTACTCGGCCACACCGTGTCACTGCTGCGGCGGCGCGCGGAATTCACCTCGTCCCTGCGCGAGCGCGGGGAGATCGTGAAAGTGCACCTGGGTCCCGTGCCGACTTATTTCGTCACCAGCCCGCGGTTCACGCACCAGGTCCTGGTCACCGACGGCGCGCGGTTCCGGAAGGGAATCATGTTCGAGCGGTTCCGGCCGTTCCTGGGCAACGGGCTGGTGCTCTCCGAGGGCGCCTACCACCGCCGGCAGCGGCGGATGGTGCAGCCCGCGTTCCACCGCGACCGCATCACCCGCTACGCCGAGACCATGGTGCGTGCCGCCACCGACCTCGTGACGAGCTGGCGGCCGGGGGAGGTTCGCGTCGTGGAGCACGACATGCAGGCGTTGGCCGTGACCATCGTCGGCGAGGTGCTGTTCTCCACCGAGCTGGGGCAGCGGGCCATCGCCGAGCTGCGCCGGTCGGTGTTCGACATCACCAACAACGGCATGGTGCGCGGCCTGTCCCCGGGCTTCGTCTCCCGGCTGCCGCTGCCGGTCAACCGCCGGTTCGACCGCGCCACCGAGCGGATGCGGGCCATCGTGCTGGAGGTCGTCGCCGGCTGGCGCGCCGACCGCGTCGACCGGGGCGACCTGCTGTCCACGTTGCTGCTCGCCCAGGACGAGGAGACCGGCGAGGGCATGACCGACGAGCAGGTCTACGACGAGGTGGTGACCATGCTCGCGGCGGGCATCGAGACCTCCGCCGTCGCGCTGGGCTGGGTGTTCCACGAGCTGGCGCGCAACCCCGACGTGGAGCGCCGGGTGCACAGCGAGGTGGACGAGGTGCTGTCCGGGCGCCCGGTGACGGCGGCGGACGTGCCGAAGCTCGGTTACCTGCGCCAGGTGGTCAACGAGGTGCTGCGCAAGTACCCGATCTGGTTGCTCATGCGCCGGGCCCTGGAGCCCGTCGACCTCGCGGGCACCGTGCTGCCGACGGGTGCCGAGGTGATCATCAGCCCGCACGCCGTGCACCACGACCCGGCGAACTACCCGGACCCGGAACGCTTCGACCCCGACCGCTGGACGTCGGATCGGGCGGCGGCGCTGCCCAAGGGCGCGTTCGTGCCGTTCGGCGGCGGTATCCGCCAGTGCCTCGGCAACGTCTTCGCGCAGACCGAGATCGTCATCGCGCTGGCCACGGTCGCCGCGCGCTGGCGGCTGGTGCCCGCGCCCGGCAGCCGGCCGCGGCAGAAGTTCACCAGCGCCGCCTACCCGGTGGACCTGCTGATGACGCCCGTGCCCCGAGAGCCGCGGCCCGCGGGAACTATCAGGGAGGCTCCCTGAAAGTTTCGGCCCGCGGGATCTTTCAGGCAGGCTTCCTGAAAGTTTCGCCCGGCGGCCCGGCGACCAGGCAGCCCGGCGGTGCCGGCCAAAGTGTCCTGGCGGCGGCCAAGTGCGGCGACGCGGTGGCCAGGTGCGGCGACGGTGGCCAAGTGCAGCGGCGGTGGCGGCTCGGCGGCCCGGTGCACCCGCCGGGATCTATCAGGGAGGCTTCCTGAAAGTTTCGCCCGCGGGATCTATCAGGGAGGCTTCCTGAAAGTTTCGGCCCGCGGGATCTTTCAGGCAGGCTTCCTGAAAGTTTCCGCCCCGGCGGCTAGGGCAGGGGAGCGGCGCCGCGTTCGGCTATGAGCTGCTTCATGTACTCGCTCTCGCTCGACTGCGACTTGAGCATGTTCTCGGCGAGCGTGCGGACCACCGGGACCCCGGCGTGCGTGGCGCCGTACTGGGCCATCGGCGCGCCGCCCTGGTGGTGGCGGAGCATCAGTTGCAGGAAGTACACGTCGAACTGGTCGCCGGACAGCGAGCGCAGTCGCGCCAGCTCCTCCGACGTGGCCATGCCGGGCATCAGCCCGGTCTGGCCGGTGGCCGTGCCCGAGCTGCCGTGCGCGTGCGAGGACGACGCCATCCACTTCATGTGGGTGTCGTCGGGCGACTGCTCCGGCATACCCCACAGGGTGAGCCAGCCCTTCATCCGGCCGACCTGCTCCAACTGCGTCGACTCGATGTCGAACGCGAGCTGGCGGATCGCCGGGTTCTCCGTCTTGTCCCGCGCGGTGTTGGCCATGGTGATGCCCTGGAGGTGGTGCACCGACATGTCCTGCGCGAAGCCGACGTCCACCGAGTCCTTGGCGGGCGCGGCGGACGTGTCGGAACCGGGCAGCTTGATCAGCAGGCCGACCGCCGCGCCGAGCAGCAGGACGGCGACCACCGCCACCGTGACCACTACGGCCCTGGTGGCGGTGGCGCCGCGCGTCGGCTGCCCGGTGTCCGGAGAGGCCAAGGTCAGCTGCTCGGCTGGGTCGTGGGCGCGACGGGCATGTCGCTCGGCGTGCCGCCGGTCTCGGCCTGGTCGGTCGTGCCGCCCTCCATCGGGACCGCGTCGGCACCCGGCTTCTCGGCCACGAACGGCGGCGGGTTGTCCACGTCGAACGTGGTGGAGTCGCAGGCCGCGCCGATCTCCGGGTAGGTGTACTGGTTGCGGCGCAGCGACTGGATGAACTGGTCGATCCGCTCGTCGTCGGCGCTCTCCACCTTGAGCTGGTGGCCCCACGCCTGGAGGGAGATCGGCTTGTCCAGGCCGGGGTACGGCGACAGCATCGTGTACTGCTTGCCGTCCGCGCGCCGCTTGAGCTTGTCCAGCGCCTCGCCCGTCACCTGGTCCGGGTTGTACGCGATCCAGACCGCGCCGTGTTCCAGCGAGTGGACCATGTTCTCGGTGCGCACGGCCTTCGTGTACACGATGCCGGTGCAGTTCGCCCACGCGCCGTCGTGCGGACCACCGAAGGGCGGGGACTGGTCGTAGGCCACCCGCTGCGTCGGCTGCACGTGCTTGCCGGCCGCGTACTCCTTCTTGGTGACGCCCTGGATCTGGTCCGAGGGGTCCTTGTTGTCCTCGGAGGGGTTCCACTTGGCCAGGGCGGCCTCGTTGGCGTTCTTCTCCGAGATCTGCGCGTACGCGTAGCCGAACACCGTGCCCGCCAGCGCCAACACGGCGATGACCGCGATGATTGTGCCCCAGGGCTTCGGCTTCTTCGCCACCACCGAGGACCGCGCCGCCGCCACGCTGGAGCGCGCGGCCTTAGTCTTCTTGCCGCTGGTCATGTCCGCCTCAGGTCAGTCGTCATACGCCCATGCCGCGGGCCAGTGTAGGGACAACGTGTCGGATCGCCGTCAACTGCCGCTCACGTGGTGTGGCCGTTAACACTTACCCGGTCCGACCGGTTCCCACACCTCGGGACGCCATCCCCGTCGAGACCAGCGGGAACACTTCCCTAGACTTAACGGGTGACTCCCGCTGCGCTCGCTGAACTGGTCCGCGCGACGGCCGTGGACGTGTTGTCCGCCCGCGGCCTCGACCCCGCCGCCCTCCCCACCGCGGTGACCATCGAGCGACCCCGCAACCCCGAGCACGGCGACTACGCCACGAACCTCGCGCTCCAGGTCGCGAAGAAGGTCGGCGTCGTGCCGCGCGACCTGGCGACGTGGCTCGCGGAGGCGCTCGCCGGCACCGCCGCGATCGCGTCCGCCGACGTGGCGGGTCCCGGCTTCCTGAACATCCGCCTGGCCGCCGACGCGCAGGGCGAGATCATCAGCGAGGTGCTGCGCGCGGGCGACGCCTACGGCCGCGGCGACCAGCTCGCCGGCGTCAAGATCAACCTGGAGTTCGTGTCCGCGAACCCCACCGGCCCGGTCCACCTCGGCGGCACCCGCTGGGCCGCGGTCGGCGACGCGCTCGGCCGCGTGCTGGCCGCGAGCGGCGGCGACGTGACCCGCGAGTATTACTTCAACGACGCCGGCGCGCAGATCGACCGCTTCGTGCGGTCCCTGATCGCCGCCGCCAAGGGCGAGCCCGCGCCCGAGGACGGCTACGCGGGCGGCTACATCGGCGACATCGCGGCCGAGGTGCTCAAGCGCGAGCCCGGCGCGCTCACCGCCGAGGACAGCCACGAGGTGTTCCGCCGGATCGGCGTGAACCTCATGTTCGAGGAGATCAAGCGGGACCTGCACGACTTCGGCACCGACTTCGACGTCTACTTCCACGAGAACTCGCTGCACGAGTCGGGCGCGGTGGGCAAGGCCATCGAGCAGCTCAAGGCGTCCGGCGGGCTGTACTTCGAGAACGGCGCGTGGTGGCTGCGGTCCACCGAGTACGGCGACGACAAGGACCGCGTGGTCGTCAAGAGCGACGGCGACCCGGCGTACATCGCGGGTGACATCGCCTACTTCCTGGACAAGCGGTCGCGCGGCTTCGACCTGTGCATCTACATGCTCGGTGCGGACCACCACGGCTACATCGGCAGGCTCAAGGCCGCCGCCGCGGCGCTCGGCGACGACCCGCGGACCGTCGAGGTGCTGATCGGCCAGATGGTGAACCTGGTCAGCGACGGCAAGCCGGTCCGGATGAGCAAGCGCGCGGGCACCGTCATCACCATGCAGGACCTGGTGGACGCGGTCGGCGTGGACGCGGCCCGCTACGCGATGACCCGGTCGTCGGTCGACTCCACCCTGGACATCGACCTCGACCTGCTGCGCAAGCGCAGCAACGAGAACCCCGTCTTCTACGTCCAGTACGCCCACTCGCGGATCAGCTCGGTGCTGCGCAACGCGGCCGACCTGGGCATGACGCCGAACGAGTCGTTCGAGCTGCTGACCCACGACCGGGAGGGCGACCTGATCCGCACCGTCGGCGAGTTCCCGCGCGTCGTGGCCACGGCCGCCGAGCTGCGTGAACCGCACCGCGTCGCCCGCTACCTGGAGGAGCTGGCCGGCACCCTGCACCGGTTCTACGACACGCCGGAGTGCCGCGTGCTGCCGCGTGGCGACGACGAGGCGACCGAAGTGCAGCGCGCGCGGCTCCAGCTGTGCGTCGCCGCCAAGCAGGTGTTCGCCAACGGCCTCGGCCTGCTCGGCGTGACCGCCCCGGAGCGGATGTGATGCGCGCGCACCCGGCCGGTCCCCGGCACGCCGACGTCCTGGTGCCCGCCAACACCGCGGGCAACCGACCGTCCACCGCGGAGGAGCTGGACCACCTGCACCCGCAGGTATGGCCGCGCAACGCGGCCCGCCGCGACGACGGCGCGGTGGCGTTCGCCGGCGTGGACGTGCGCGCCCTCGCCGAGGAGCACGGCACGCCGCTGTTCGTGATGGACGAGGCCGACTTCCGGTCCCGCTGCCGCGACCACGCCGAGGCGTTCGGCGACCCGGCGCAGGTGCACTACGCGTCCAAGGCGTTCCTCTCCGTCGCGGTGGCCCGGTGGGTCGCCGAGGAGGGGCTGAGCATCGACGTGTGCAGCGGTGGCGAGCTGGCCATCGCGCTGCGCGCCGAGTTCCCGCCGGAGCGGATCGCGCTGCACGGCAACAACAAGTCGATCGCCGAGCTGACCGCCGCCGTGGAGGCGGGTGTCGGCGCGGTGGTGCTCGACTCGTTCTTCGAGATCGCGCGGCTGGACCAGCTCGCCCGCGAGCGCGGGCGCGTGCAGCCGGTGATGATCCGGGTGACGGTCGGCGTGGAGGCGCACACCCACGAGTTCATCGCCACCGCGCACGAGGACCAGAAGTTCGGCTTCTCGCTGTCCTCCGGCGACGCCGCCGAGGCGGCCCGGCGGGTGCTGAAGTCCGAGGGCCTGCGCCTGATCGGCCTGCACAGCCACATCGGCTCGCAGATCTTCGACGCGAGCGGTTTCGAGGTGGCGGCCCGCCGGGTGGTCGGCCTGCTCGCCGAGATCCGCGACGAGCACGGCGACGACGTCCTGGAGCACGTGGCGACCGTCGACCTCGGCGGCGGCCTCGGCATCGCCTACACGCCGGACGAGGACCCGCCGCCGCCCGCCGAGCTGGCGCGGCAGCTGCACAACATCGTGTCCAAGGAGTGCGAGCACGCCGGGCTGCCGATGCCGAAGATCGCGGTCGAACCGGGCCGGGCCGTCGTCGGTCCGGGCACGGTCACCGTGTACGAGGTGGGCACCATCAAGGACGTGCAGCTCGACGCGGGCGCGGTGCGCCGTTACGTCAGCGTCGACGGCGGCATGAGCGACAACATCCGCACGGCCCTGTACGACGCCGTCTACGACTGCAAGCTGGTGTCCCGCAAGGCGACGCCGGACGTGCCCGCCGTGCTGTGCCGCGTGGTCGGCAAGCACTGCGAGTCCGGCGACGTCGTGGTGCGCGACTGCTGGCTGCCCGGCGACCTCGCGCCCGGCGACCTGATCGCGGTCGCCGCCACGGGCGCGTACTGCTACTCGATGGCGAGCGGCTACAACCGGCTGCCGCGGCCGGCGCTCGCCGCCGTCGCGGCCGGCCAGTCCCGGTTGCTGCTGCGCCGGGAGACCGAGGAAGACCTGTTCCGCCTGGAGGTATGAGACGTGCCTGCCCCTGCCCCGATCAAAGTCGCGCTGCTCGGCTGCGGCACGGTCGGCACCGAGGTGGTCCGCCTGCTGACCGACCAGGCGCCGGACCTCACCGCGCGCGTCGGCGCGCCCGTCGAGCTGGCCGGCATCGCGGTGCGCAAGCCCAACAAGCACCGCGAGGTGCCCGCCGAACTGCTGACCACCGACGTCGACGCGCTGCTGGAGTCCGACGTCGACGTGGTGGTGGAGGTCATCGGCGGCATCGAGCCGGTGCGCACCTGGCTGCTCAAGGCGCTCAACGCGGGCAAGTCGGTGGTCACCGCCAACAAGGCGCTGCTCGCCGAGCACTCGGCCGAGCTGTTCGAGGCGGCCGACCGGTCCGGCGCGGACCTGTACTTCGAGGCGGCCGTGGCGGGTGCGATCCCGCTGCTCCGGCCGCTGCGCGAGTCGTTGGCGGGTGACCGCATCACGCGGGTGATGGGCATCGTCAACGGCACCACCAACTTCATCCTCTCCGGCATGGACGCCACCGGCGCGGGTTACGGGGAGGCGCTGGAGGAGGCCACCCGCCTCGGCTACGCGGAGGCCGACCCGACCGCCGACGTGGACGGGTTCGACGCCGCGTCGAAGGCCGCGATCCTGGCGTCGCTGGCCTTCCACAGCCGCGTGACGGCCGCCGAGGTGCACCGCGAGGGCATCGCGTCGGTCAGCGCCGCCGACATCGCCGCCGCGAAGGGCCTCGGCCGGACCGTGAAGCTGCTCGCCATCTGCGAGCGCGTCACCCAGGGCGGCGCGGAGTCGGTGTCCGTGCGCGTGCACCCGGCGATGATCCCCCGGACGCACCCGCTCGCGGGCGTGCACGGCGCGTTCAACGCGGTGTTCGTGGAAGCCGACGCGGCGGGCGAGATGATGTTCTACGGCAAGGGCGCGGGTGGCGCGCCCACGGCCAGCGCGGTGCTCGGCGACCTGGTCGCCGTGGCCCGCAACCGGGTGCAGGGCGGGCGCGGCCCGCGGGAGTCGGCGTACGCCGCGCTGCCCGCGCGGCCGATGGGCCAGACGCCCACCCGGTACCACATCAGCCTCGACGTGGCCGACAAGCCGGGTGTGCTGTCGCAGGTCGCGGCGGTGTTCGCGGAGCACGACGTGAGCATCGCCGCGGTCCGGCAGGAGGGACGGGTGGACGACGCCGGACTGGTGATCGTCACCCACGCCGCGACCGACGCGGCACTGCGGTCGACCGTGGACAAAATCGGCGGACTGCCCGTGGTTCGGGAAGTGGTCAGCGTGATGCGGGTGGAAGGCGAAGAGACATGACGATCCAAACGGGTGTGCGGCCGGGCTGGCCCGGCATCATCCACGCCTACGCGGACCGGATCGAACTCCCGGAGGGCGCGCGGGTCGTCACCCTCCACGAGGGCGGCACGCCGCTCGTGGCCTCGGACTACCTGTCCGACGTCACCGGGTGCCGGGTCCACGTCAAGGTGGAGGGCGCGAACCCGACCGGCTCGTTCAAGGACCGCGGCATGACGGTGGCCATGACGCACGCGCTGGCCAGCGGCATCAAGGCGGTGATCTGCGCGTCCACCGGCAACACGTCGGCGTCGGCCGCCGCGTACGCGGCCAAGGCGGGCCTCACCGCGGCCGTGCTGGTGCCGCGCGGCAAGATCGCGCTCGGCAAGCTCGCGCAGGCCGTGGCGCACGGCGCGCGCATCCTCCAGATCGACGGCAACTTCGACGACTGCCTCGAACTGGCCCGCAAGACCTCCGCCGAGTACCCGGTGACGCTGGTGAACTCGGTGAACCCGGTCCGGCTGATCGGCCAGAAGACGGCGGCGTGGGAGATCTGCGACGTCCTGGGCCGCGCGCCGGACGTGCACTGCCTGCCGGTCGGCAACGCGGGCAACATCACGGCGTACTGGCGTGGTTACTCCGATTACCGCGCCGAGGGGATCACCGACTCCGCGCCGCGCATGTTCGGCTTCCAGGCCGCGGGCGCCGCGCCGCTGGTGCTCGGCGAGCCGGTGGCGAACCCGGAGACCGTGGCGACCGCGATCCGCGTGGGCAGCCCCGCGTCGTGGGCGGGCGCGGTCACCGCGAAGGAGGAGTCGGGCGGGCTGTTCGAGGCCGTCACCGACGAGCGCATCCTGGAGGCGTACCGGCTGCTGGCCGCGCACGACGGCATCTTCGTGGAGCCCGCCTCCGCGACCAGCGTGGCGGGCCTGCTCGCCACCGCCGCCGACGGCCGGCTGCCGAAGGGCTCCACGGTCGTCTGCACGGTGACCGGCCACGGGTTGAAGGACCCGGACACGGCGCTGCTCGGCATGGCCGAGGTCGAGCCCGTCCCGGTCGACCCCGGCGCGGTCGCCACCGCGCTGGAACTGGCATGACCGGCGTCCGGGTCACCGTCCCGGCGTCCACCGCGAACCTCGGCTCCGGCTTCGACGCCCTCGGCATGGCCCTGGGCCTGCACGACGAGCTGGAGTTCGAGGTCACGGCGGGCGGCTTGGCCATCGAGGTCGAGGGCCAGGGCGCGGACGGCGTGCCGGACGACGAGGGTCACCTCGTGGTGCGCGCCTTCCGCGCCGCGTGCGCGCGGTTCGCGCTCGACGTGCCGGGGTTGCGCCTGCGTTGCCACAACACCATCCCGCACGCCCGCGGCCTCGGCTCCTCGTCGGCGGCCGTGGTGGCGGGTGTGGCGGCCGGATACGCGTTGGCCGGGCACGAGTTGGACACGAGCGCGTTGCAACTCGCCGCGGAGTTCGAGGGGCACGCCGACAACGCCGCGGCGGCGATGCTGGGCGGCGTCGTGATCGCCTGGTCGGAGGGTGACCGCTTCCACGCGGCGCGGCTCGACCCGCACCCGGACCTCGCGCCCGTGGCGCTGGTCCCGAACCACCGATCGGAGACGAGCACGACCCGCGGGCTGCTGCCGGCGGCCGTGCCGCACGGGGACGCCGCGTTCGCCGCCGGCCGGGCCGCGCTGGCCGTGCACGCGTTGACCACCGACCCGGCCCTGCTGCACACCGCCCTGGACGACCGCTTGCACGAGACGTATCGGGAGGCGGCTTGGCCGGCGACGTTCGCGCTGGTCAAGACGCTACGGGAAGCCGGAGTGCCGGCTGCCGTCTCGGGTGCCGGACCCACGGTCCTGGCACTACCCGAGGACGGCAAGCTCCCCGAAGGGGTGGACGTGAGCGGTTTCACACCCCACCACGTTCCGGTTGATGTGACGGGAGTGCGCGTTGCGCCACTCGGCTGAGTGACACGACGCGCCGCGCCCCGGTTGTTGCACGTGGCCGGACCGCCGTCTACCCTCGGGGCCATCAGTCACCGCGCGCACGGGCGCCGGTGTGGTGCCCGGACACTCGCTCCGGATCGCATTCCTCCAGTGACTTGGCCCTGTGCCGTATGGACGGGGTTGGCGCTGGAAGGCACCCGCTCGCCGTGTGACCGAGAACGTCTCGTGCCGGTGGACTCCGTTTTCGCGCGTGTTTCCGCACGCCGAGGTCCTCTGGAGCAGGCGAAAACTGCCAGTCCGCATTCCGTCGGACGGCAGGTCCGCTGGGCCGCGTAGGAGGCGCGGTCCGGTCAGGAAGGACATGTGTGAGCAACACTGATGTGCTGAGCAGCGAAGCTCCAGCTGCTCCCAACGCCGCTGCCAGTTCCGGAGCCGAGGAGAACGCTCTGTCCACCCCTTCGAACGGCAGCGCCCCGCCGCGCAAGCGCGCCGGCCTCTCCGGCATGGTGCTCGCCGAACTTCGTGAACTCGCAGGTCAGCTCGGCATCACCGGCACCGCCGGACTCCGCAAGGGCGACCTCATCGCGGCCATCAAGGAGCGTCAGGGCGGCACCTCCGGTCGGGGCAGTGCCGCGACGCCGCCGAAGAAGGACAAGGCCGCCGCCGAAGCGACCGCCGAGGCGCCCGCCCCCACCAGGGCGACCGCTTCGTCGCGCTCGGCAGCGGACCGCGCCGCAACCGGCGCCCAGTCCACCGGCGGCACCCAGGACGGCCAGTCCCAGTCCGGCGCACCCGCCGGCCAGGCGACGACCACCACGCCCGGCCGGCCCGCGGACACCCAGGCAACCGCGCCCACGACCGGCTCCACCACCGGCAGCGACAAGCCGGTGGACAAGCCGACCCAGCAGCAGCTGGACGTGGCCGACCGCCCGGCAGGCGAGGAGGAGGGCAGCCGCCGCAACAGCCGCCGCCGCCGTTCCGCCAACCGCCCGGCCGGCACCCCGGAAACCCAGCCCGCGACGGCCGACACCCAGGCGCAGCCCCAGCAGGACCGCGCCGACCAGCGCACGGACCGCTCGGACCGAGGCGACCGCTCCGACCGTTCGGAACGGGGCGACCGCTCGGACCGCTCCGACCGCGGCGAGCGCTCCGACCGAGGCGAGCGCGGCAGCCGGGACCGCAACCGCAACCGCGACGACCGCTCCGAGAGGGGCGACCGCTCGGACCGTTCCGACAGGTCCGATCGCTCCGACAGGTCCGACAGGTCGGACCGCTCGGACCGCTCGGATCGCAATCGGCAGCACAGCCAGCCGGATGACGACGGTGACGAGGACGGTGGCCGCAGGGGTCGTCGGTTCCGCGACCGGCGGCGTCGTGGTGGTCGTGGCGACGGCACGGGTGGCGGCGCGGACACCGAGGTGCGCGAGGACGACGTCCTGCTGCCCGTCGCGGGCATCCTGGACGTGCTGGAGAACTACGCGTTCGTGCGGACTTCCGGCTACCTCGCCGGGCCGAACGACGTCTACGTCTCCCTCTCCCTCGTCCGCAAGTACGGCCTGCGCCGCGGTGACGCCATCATCGGCGCCGTCCGGCAGCCGCGCGAGGGCGAGCAGCAGCGGCAGAAGTTCAACCCGCTGGTCCGCGTCGACAAGATCAACGGCCTGGACCCGGAGGAGTCGAAGAACCGCCCCGACTTCACCAAGCTGACGCCGCTCTACCCGAACGAGCGCCTGCGCTTGGAGACCGAGCCGCACATCCTGACGACGCGCGTCATCGACCTGGTGATGCCGATCGGCAAGGGGCAGCGCGCGCTCATCGTCTCCCCGCCGAAGGCCGGCAAGACGTCCGTTCTCCAGTCGATCGCGAACGCGATCACGAAGAACAACCCGGAGTGCCACCTGATGGTGGTCCTGGTGGACGAGCGCCCGGAAGAGGTCACCGACATGCAGCGCTCGGTGAAGGGCGAGGTCATCGCCTCGACCTTCGACCGGCCGCCGTCGGACCACACCACGATCTCCGAGCTGGCCATCGAGCGGGCGAAGCGCCTGGTCGAGATGGGTCACGACGTGGTCGTGCTGCTCGACTCGATCACCCGCCTCGGCCGCGCCTACAACCTGGCGGCCCCGGCGAGCGGCCGGATCCTGTCCGGTGGTGTCGACTCGACCGCCCTGTACCCGCCGAAGCGCTTCCTCGGCGCGGCGCGCAACATCGAGGGTGGCGGCAGCCTCACGGTGATCGCGACCGCCCTGGTCGAGACGGGTTCCGCCGGTGACAGCGTGATCTTCGAGGAGTTCAAGGGCACCGGCAACGCCGAGCTGAAGCTCGACCGCAAGATCGCGGACAAGCGCACCTTCCCGGCCGTGGACGTCGACTCGTCCGGTACGCGCAAGGAAGACCTGCTCCTGTCGCCCGATGAGCTGGCGGTCATGCACAAGCTCCGCCGCGTCCTGCACGCGCTGGACAGCCAGCAGGCGATCGACCTCCTGCTGGACCGTCTCCGCAAGAGCCGGACCAACATCGAGTTCCTGATGCAGGTGGCGAAGACGACCCCGGGCGCGGACAACGACTGACGCGCCGGACGGGGCACGGTCGCGCCGTGCCCCGCGCAACGCCAGTAAGAGGAGAGAGCCCCGCCGGCCCGGCGGGGCTCTCTCGCATTTGCGGGTGACGAGGTGGGGGCCGGTGCGGCACGGGAGATGCGGGGCCGGCTGGTTGGTGGTGGTGCGGCGAAGTGAGGGAGTGGCGGTGGGTCGGGCCGGCTGGCCGGCGGTGGTGCGGCAGGCAGGGTGAGATGCGGCGGGGCTGGCCGGCTGGTTGGTGGTGGCGAGGTGGGGCGGGGAGTGGCGGTGGGGCCGGGCTGGGCGGTGGTGCGGTAGGGCGGATAACCGCTCGGGGGCGAGGCGAGGTTGCCGGCAAGTCGTTCCGCGGCTTCGCCGCGCACTCCGGCTCGCTGCGTGTCATCCCCGTATGGCCTGCGCGCCAGCGAACCGCGCTTGGTCAGGGAGGGCAAGCACGCTTTTCGCTTGCCCTCCCTGACCAAGGGTGGTTGTCTTGACCAGGCCATACGGGGATGACACGCAGCCCGCCCTTGATGTCATCCTTGGCGGCCTGCCAAGCGGCGAGCGTCGCTCTTATCTTGTTCGCACCCGGCCTCAGCCGTCCGTCTCCGCTCCGCTATGCACTGCCCCACCAGCAGCAACACCACCGGCACACCCACCGCGACCGCGAGGACGACCGGCACCTTCACACCGTCCACCGCGATCCCGAGCAGCAGCCACCCGCCGAGCCAACCCCACCGCAGCCACACCCGCTGCCACGTGCCACGCCAGGCGACCAGTCCGCTGCCACCGATCCCCACCGCGACCGAAGCGCCGAACAGCGAACTCGACAACCCGATGTCCCGCGGGGCGCCGACGAACAACCCGGCGAGCCCAGTGAGTCCCAGCACAGCGCTGGCGAACAGGAACGGCACAGCCAGCCACGCCACCAACCGCAGCGGGCGTCCGGATACGCACAGCACGGGGGCCAGTTTTCCGGGGCGGGGCCTCCCGTGACCGCTCTCAGTAGTCCAACGGCTACTTCATGCGCCAAATGGTCGATCCGCTACGACAAGCGGCACCACTCTCCGCGCTCCGGGATGTCGCTCCGCGCTCCGGGGCCGCGCTCTGGGGCCGCGCTCCGGCACCGCGCTTCGGGGGTCGTGCTCCGGCACCGTGCTCCGGCACCGCGCTCCGGCACCACACGCCACCCCCCGGGGAACATCCCAGGCGGGTAGTGCGTTTTCACCCATGCAGACCACATCTGGCACACTGTCAGGTCGAGTCCGGCTCCGGTTCACCTCAGGGAACACCGAGGACCCGGCGGCCACCGAAGAGAGGGACAAGACGTTGAAGACCGGCATTCACCCCGAGTACGTGACGACCGAGGTCACCTGCGGCTGTGGGAACACGTTCACCACGCACAGCACGAAGACCTCCGGCTCCATCCACGTCGAGGTCTGCTCGAACTGCCACCCGTTCTACACCGGTAAGCAGAAGATCCTCGACACCGGTGGCCGGGTCGCGCGCTTCGAGGCCCGTTACGGCAAGCGCAAGGGCAAGTAGCTCCACGCACGGCGTCCACCTCCTCCCCGGAGGGGTGGACGCCTTTGTCGTCTTCTCACCCCTTCCGCACCACAGCCGGAGCGCCGCCGTGACACTGGAATCCCTGCTAGCCGAGCACGCCGAGCTGGAGACCAAGCTCGCCGACCCCTCGGTGCACGCCGACCAGGCGGGTGCGCGCAAGCTGGGCAAGCGGTACGCCGAGCTGACCCCGATCGTCCGCACGGCACGCGAGCTGGAGGGCGCGCGCAGCGACCTGGAGGCGGCACGCGAGCTGGCCGCGGAGGACTCGGCGTTCGCGGACGAGGTGGCGGAGCTGACCGAGCGCATCCCGAAGATCGAGGCGCGGCTGACCGAACTCCTCCTCCCGCGCGACCCGCACGACGGGGCGGACGTGGTGCTGGAGATCAAGTCCGGTGAGGGCGGCGAGGAGTCGGCGTTGTTCGCGGGCGACCTGCTGCGCATGTACCTGCGGTACGCGGAGCGCCAGGGCTGGAAGGCCGAGGTGCTGGACGGCACCGACTCCGACCTGGGCGGCTTCAAGGACGTCACGGTGGCGATCAAGTCCCGCGCCGACGGCCCGGACGGCGTCTGGTCGCGGTTGAAGTACGAGGGCGGCGTGCACCGGGTCCAGCGCGTGCCGGTGACCGAGAGCCAGGGGCGCATCCACACCAGCGCGGCCGGTGTCCTGGTCTTCCCGGAGACCGAGGACGTCGAGATCGAGATCGACGAGAACGACCTCCGGGTGGACGTGTTCCGGTCGTCCGGCAAGGGCGGGCAGAGCGTCAACACCACCGACTCGGCGGTGCGCATCACGCACCTGCCGACGGGCATCGTCGTGTCGTGCCAGAACGAGCGCAGCCAGCTCCAGAACAAGGCCCGCGCGATGCAGGTCCTCCAGGCGCGGCTCCAGGCGCTGGCCGAGGAGCGGGCGCAGCAGGAGGCGTCGGACGCCCGCCGCACGCAGATCCGCACGGTGGACCGGTCCGAGCGGGTGCGGACCTACAACTTCCCGGAATCCCGCATCTCCGACCACCGGGTCGGGTACAAAGCGCATAACCTGGATCAGGTCCTGGACGGCGACCTGGACTCCGTGCTCGACGCCCTCGCCGCGGCAGACCGGGCGGAGCGCCTCGCGGGGGGCTGAGCGGAGGGCAGCGTGGCGGAAATCGCAGTCGCTCAACGTGCTCCGCTGGACGCCACGCTGGACGTCCGCGTGCTGGGCTTGCCCGCCGACTCCGAGGCAAGGATCAGGGTCTCCTCCAGGGCTCCAGTCCAGGGGAGCCGAACCGAGGTTCCAGTCCACGGAAGCCGAACCAAAGCTCCAGGCCACAGAAGCCGAACCAAAGCTCCGGACCAAACCGAGGCCCCGGTCCAGGCGAGCCATGCCGAGGCGGTGTTCCGAGCCGACGAGCGCGGCGTGGTGGACCTCGCCAGGCACGCGCCGATCAGCGGCGACTACTCGGGCGTGGACCCGATGGGGTTGTTCTGGTCGATGCGTCCCGGCGAAGCAACCCCGCACCACATCACCATCGAAGTCACCACGAGCACCACCCACCTCCGAACCGAGGTGGAACGCCTCCACATCCCGGACGGCATAACGAGGACCGAGATCCCAGCGCTCTCGGCCACCAAGTTCACCCGATCCGGCGCAAACGCCCCGGGCGTGATCGTCCTGGGGAACCGCGACCGCCCGGAACTGGACGCGGCACTGCTCGCCGGCCACGGCTTCACCACCCTCGCCCTGACGTACTACGGCGACGAGAACACCCCCGAAGACCTCGTGGACGTCCCCCTGGAGCACGTAGCCGCGGCGATCGACCACCTGACCCCCGAAACGACCTCCATCGGCGTCCTGGGCAGCTCAAGGGGCGGCGAACTGGCACTCCTGGCCGCCGCGACCTTCCCCGCCCTCAAAGCCGCCGTGAGCGTCGCGGGCTCGGGCGTGGTCACCCAGTGCATCGGGCCGGGCAAGCGCCTCCTCCAGAAGCTGGACCACGAAGCGGCGGCGTGGACCTACCGCGGTGATCCATTGCCGTACTTGCCATACACGATCCAGGGAAACCTCCGCCACCGCGTGGTGAACGGCGAGCCGATCCCGCTGCGCCTGGCGTACGACCTGTCGGACGGCATCCCGGAGGCGGCCGAGATCCCGGTGGAGCGCATCGCCGGCGGTGTGTTGCTGCTCTCACCCGGTGCGGACGAAACAGCGCCGTCCGCGGCGTTGAGCGAGGTCGCGGAACGCCGCTTGACCGCGCACGCGCACCCGTTCCGGCACGAGCACGTGGTGTACCCGGAGGCAGGGCACCTGATCGCCGGCCCGCCGCACCGGCCGACCACGGCCACCACCGTCCCGGGCCCCGGCGTGCGGCTCCTGACGGGCGGCACGCCCGCCGCGACGGCCGCCGCGCGCGTGGACGCGTGGCGTCGGACCATCGAGTTCTTGTCGGACCAACTGGGCACCTAGTGTGTCGTTCATGAGCGCACACTTTGACGTCGTGGTCCTCGGTGCGGGGCCAGGCGGGTACGTCGCCGCTATCCGGGCGGCCCAGCTCGGGCTGAAGACGGCGGTCATCGAGGAGCGTTACTGGGGCGGGGTCTGCCTGAACGTGGGCTGCATCCCGTCGAAGGCGCTGCTGCGCAACGCCGAGCTGGCCCACCTGTTCCAGCACGAGCAGAAGACCTTCGGCATCCAGGTCGACGGCACCGTCAAGTTCGACTACGGCGCGGCGTTCGACCGCAGCCGCAAGGTGGCGGACGGGCGCGTCAAGGGCGTGCACTTCCTGATGAAGAAGAACGGCATCACGGAGTACAACGGCCGCGGGACGTTCGTGGACGCCAACACCATCCAGGTGGGCGACGAGCGGGTCACGTTCGACAACGTCATCATCGCCGCCGGTGCGACCACCCGCTTGCTGCCGGGCACCAAGCTGTCCGAGCGCGTGGTGACCTACGAGGAGCAGATCCTCTCCTCCGAGCTGCCGGAGAGCATCGTCATCGCCGGTGCGGGCGCGATCGGCGTCGAGTTCGCCTACGTGCTGCACAACTACGGCGTCAAGGTCACGATCGTGGAATTCCTCGACCGCGTGGTGCCGCTGGAGGACGTGGAGGTGTCCACGGAGCTGGCGAAGCGGTACAAGCGGCTGGGCATCGACGTCCGCACCGGCACGCGCGTGGAGTCCATCGACGACAGTGGCCCGAAGGTCCGGGTGACCGTCTCCAAGAACGGCGCCGAGGAAGTCCTCGAAGCGGACAAGGTGTTGCAGGCCATCGGTTTCCAGCCGCGGGTGGAGGGCTACGGCCTGGAGAACACCGGTGTCCGGTTGACCGAGCGCGGCGCGATCGCGGTGGACGGTCGCGGGCGGACGAACGTGCCGCACATCTACGCCATCGGCGACGTGACGGCGAAGCTGATGCTGGCGCACGCCGCCGAGTCCATGGGCATCGTCGCGGCGGAGACCATCGCCGGCGCGGAGACCATGGAGCTGGACTTCGTGATGATCCCGCGCGCCACGTACTGCCAGCCGCAGATCGCGAGCTTCGGCTACACCGAGGCGCAGGCGCGGGAGCAGGGCTTCGACGTCAAGGTCGCGAAGTTCCCGTTCACCGCCAACGGCAAGGCGCACGGCATCGGCGACTCGGCCGGTTTCGTGAAGCTGATCAGCGACGCCAAGTACGGCGAGCTGCTGGGCGGTCACCTGATCGGGCCCGACGTGACGGAACTGCTGCCCGAGCTGACCCTGGCGCAGCAGTGGGACCTGACGGTGCACGAGGTGGCCCGCAACGTCCACGCCCACCCGACGCTCGGCGAAGCGGTGAAGGAAGCGGTGCACGGCCTCGCCGGTCACATGATCAACTTCTGAGGGGCGGGCTAGGCTCACCCCATGACCCGACACCCGCTGCGGCTGGCCGTGCTGGAAGCCGAGCGAATGCTCGCCGCAGCGGGCGTCGAGAGCCCCCGCGTCGACGCCGAACTCCTCGCCGCGCACGTGCTGGGCGTGGAGCGGTCGAGGCTGCCGCTGATCCCGCTGGTGGACCCGCCGGTGGTGGACGCGCTGCACCGGATCGTGCGGGAGCGCGTCACGCGCATCCCGCTGCAACACCTCACCGGCACCGCGCACCTGGCGGGCGTCGACCTCGCCGTCGGGCCCGGTGTGTTCGTCCCGCGCCCGGAAACCGAGCTGCTGGTCGAGTGGGGACTGTCCACGTTGGCCGGTGCGGACCGCCCGGTGGTGGTGGACCTGTGCACGGGCTCCGGCGCGATCGCCCTCGCCGTCGCCCACCGGCTGCCGCGCGCCACCGTGCACGCCGTCGAACGCGACACCGTGGCCCTCGCGTGGGCCCGGCGCAACGCCGATGCACGTGCCGCCGCGGGTGACACGCCGGTCCGGCTGCACGCCGGCGACGTCACCGCGCCGGACGTGCTGCCCGACCTGGAGGGCTCGGTGGACCTCGTCCTGTGCAACCCGCCGTACGTCCCCGAGGGCACACCCGTGCCGCCCGAGGTGGCCGACCACGACCCGCACGCGGCCGTGTTCAGCGGCGCGGACGGCTTGGACGTCATCCGCTCGGTGGTGGGGCTCGCCGCGCGGTTGCTCAAGCCCGGGGGGCACGTCGGCATCGAGCACGACGACACGCACGGCGAGGCGGTCCCGGCCCTGCTCTCCGCTCGGCGGGTGTTGACCGGGGTCCGCGACCACGCCGACCTCGCGGGCCGGCCGCGGTTCGCCACGGCGCGGCGCTCGTAGGCGCCGGCTACCAAGCCGCTCCGAGGCGCCCGGCTACCAAGCCGCTCTGCGGCGCCGGCTACCAAGCCGCTCCGAGGTGCCGGCTACCGAGAGGCTCTGCGGTGCCGGCTGCCCTCCGAGATTGCCGGCGACCAGGAGGCCCCGAGACCCGGTGTGCCAGGATCACTACCGTGAGCACCCTCTACGACTGCGCCGTCCCCGCCGACCGGACAGCCGGTCTCGCCGCCGCCGCCGGAGCGGTGCGGTCGGGGCGCCTGGTGGTCCTGCCCACCGACACCGTGTACGGCATCGGCTGCGACGCGTTCGACGCCAAGGCCGTCCGCTACCTGCTGGAGGCGAAGGGCCGCGGCCCCGACATGCCGGTGCCGGTGCTGGTCGGCTCCTGGTCCACGGTGGACGGCCTCGTGCTGTCCGTGCCGGGGCAGGCACGCGCCCTGATCGAGGCGTTCTGGCCGGGCGGGCTGTCCCTGGTCCTCCAGCACGCGCCGTCGCTGGTCTGGGACCTCGGGCACACCAGGGGCACGGTGATGCTGCGGATGCCGCTGCACCCGGTCGCCCTGGAGCTGCTGCGCGACGTGGGCCCGATGGCCGTGTCCAGCGCGAACAAGTCGGGTTTCCCGCCCGCGTCGACCGCGCAGGAGGCGTGGGACCAGCTCGGCGAGAACGTCGGCGTGTACCTGGACGGCGGGCCGTCGGAGGAGAACGTCGCGTCCACGATCGTCGACCTCACCGGCCCCGAGCCGCTGGTGCTGCGCGAGGGCGCGGTGCCGTTGGCGGACATCCGCGAGGTGCTGGGCGGCGAAGTGGAGGTCGCCCGCTAGTGGATCTTCCCGATCGGAGTAGCGTGGTGCCCGAAGCGTCCGAAACCCCATCCCCGAGGGGCTAGCACCTGTGGGCCCGTTGCCCGAGACCTCGAACGTCCTCCCGGTGCGGGAGTACCTGCTCGTCGCGTTGACCGCCGCCGTCGTCACGTTCCTCCTCGTCGGCCTGGTGCGCGTGCTCGCCTTCCGGATCGGCGCGGTGGCCTACCCGCGCCAACGGGACGTGCACGTCAAACCCATGCCGCGCATGGGCGGCCTCGCCATGTACGGCGGTGTGCTCGGCGGGATGCTGCTGGCGCACCAGCTCCCGGTGCTGCGCGCCGCGTTCGACTTCTCCGACGACCCGTGGGCGGTCATCGCGGGCGGCGGCGTGATCGTGCTGGTCGGCGTGCTCGACGACCGGTTCGAACTGGACTCGCTGACGAAGCTCGCGGGCCAGGTCACCTCGGCGGGCATCCTCGTCCTGTTCGGCCTCCAGTGGTTGTTCTTCTGGGTGCCGTGGGGTGACGGCGACGGCCGCGGCTCGTTGCTCGTGCTGGACCAGAACCAGGGCGCGCTGCTGACCGTCCTGCTCGCGGTCACCATGGTGAACGCGATGAACTTCGTGGACGGCCTGGACGGCCTGGCCGCCGGCATCGGCCTGATCGCCGCGACCGCCACGTGCGCGTTCTGCATCGGCGTGCTGGCGAAGAACGGCGGCGACGTCGGCTCGTACCCGGCCGCGCTGATCGCGGCGACGCTGGCCGGCGCGTGCCTGGGCTTCCTGCCGCACAACTTCAACCCGGCCCGGATCTTCATGGGCGACTCGGGCTCGATGCTGATCGGCCTCATGCTGGCCGCCGCCGTCACGTCGGCGTCGGGCAAGCTGAACTACCGGTCCATCGACGGTTCCGGCCAGTCCATCGAGACCGCCGACCTGCTCGGCCTGCTGTCGCCGCTGCTGGTGGTCGCGGCGGTGTTGTTCGTGCCGATGCTGGACCTGCTGATGGCGGTGGTGCGGCGAACACG
Organism: Saccharothrix obliqua; assembly: GCF_019375475.1. GTDB lineage: Bacteria > Actinomycetota > Actinomycetes > Mycobacteriales > Pseudonocardiaceae > Actinosynnema > Actinosynnema obliqua. The sequence goes on from NZ_JAHXGQ010000001.1 coordinate 983,077, forward strand.
GCGCGGTGAGAGCCCGTTCTCCGCGGACAAGATGCACCTGCACCACCGGCTGCTGGAGATCGGCCACTCGCAGCGCCGCGCCGTGCTGCTGATCTACTTGTGGGCCGGTGTGCTGGCGTTCGGCGCGGTGGCGCTGACGTTGTTCGACGCGGCCGTGGTCGGGTGGTGCCTGGCGATCGGGTTGCTGCTCGCGCTGCTGGTGTCGGCGATCCCGAGGTTGCGCGAGGCGCGGCGGTCCTGATCGGTGGGCTCCGCCACCCCGCTGAACCCACCGAGTGAATTAAGACGCACCGCTGCTCGCTCGTGGCGAACATCAAGAGAACACTCGACAACGCACGGTGATCAGGACATAACGCCCATTCGGGGGTGCACGGGACGGGCCCGGATGAGCCGCACGGGCGTCGTCGCTGCCCCGATCACCCCATCCCCGCACCTCCCGGACTTCGCGAAGTAGCGCTCACCCCACCCCCGAGCGTCAGGCCGGACATGAGCGCCGCATACACTCGGTTGCGACCGGTGGGAAGGGGTGACATGAGTCAGGAGTGGACGCACGAGAAGGTCGTCCAGCGGCTGGCGGGTGAGATGTTCCGCAGCCTCATCTGGGTGGCGCTCGGCACCGTAGCCGTCGCCGCGGTGATCTGGACCGTGGTGGCCGGGACCGACGGGTTGATCGGCGCCCTCATCGGCGGTGCGCTGGCCATCTCCTGTTCGCTCATCACGGTCTGGCTGATGCACCGCACCGCCTCGCTGCCCGTGCAGGTCATCATGGTCGCCGCGCTCGCCGGCTTCCTGGCGAAGCTCATCCTGCTCGTGGTGGTGATGGTGCTGCTGAGGAAGTTCCCGGTCCTGCACGTCAACGCGCTGGCGCTGACAATGGCCGCGACCATCGTCGTGGCGACCTTCATGGAGGTCCGCGCTTCCAAGCGGAGCCGCAGTCAGGTGATCATCCCCGCTCCGGGGAACTCCTGATCCAGGCTGGTACGGTGCGCGCGCACGGGACGTCCCTGCTGGATGGGGTGCCTCTCGCGGGCGCGCGCGGTGCGTAAGGTACGTTTGCCCCGATCGTGACGATTCCCCCGGCGGAGTGAACGCCGGCCGGGAGAACCGGAAGGAACACAGTGACCACGTTGGTGCTGGCCGCGGGTGACGAGTTCGTCGCGCCCGGTGTGAAGGACTTCTTTCCCCCACCGATCTTCGGCGAGGTCACCAAGCCGATGGTGCTGGCGGTCTTCTCGATCGTCATCATCGGTGCGTTCTTCCTGCTGGGCTCGCGGAACCTCAAGCTCGTGCCCGGCAAGTTCCAGTTCGTGGCCGAGTCGGTCTACGACGTCGGCCGGAACTCGATCGCCCGCGAGCAGATCGGCGCCAAGGACTTCAAGCCCTTCGTGCCCCTCCTGCTGACCGTGTTCATGTTCGTCCTGGTGAACAACCTGTTCGGCATCGTCCCGTTCATCCAGTTCCCGACGATGTCGCACATCGGTTTCCCGCTGGCGGTCTCGGTCCTGGTCATCTACCCGGTATACCACTTCGTCGGCATCAAGCGGCACGGGTTCCTGCGCTACCTCAAGCACCAGACCGTGCCGGCCGGCGCGCCGTGGTTCGTGCTGATCCTGCTGACGCCGATCGAGTTCTTCCAGAAGTTCTTCCTGAACCCGCTCACGCTGGCGATCCGGGTGTTCGCCGCCATGTTCGCGGGTCACCTGCTGCTGATGGTCTTCACCATCGCCGGCGAGTTCCTGCTGCTCAACGGCGGCATCACCGTTGTGGTCGCACCCGTTGCCTTCGCCTTCGCCATTGCGCTGACCTTCCTGGAGGCGCTGATCATGGTGCTCCAGGCGTACATCTTCGCCCTGCTGTCCGCCAACTACATCGGCGCGGCGCTGGCCGAGGACCACTGAAAAACACAAAGCCTCCGATCCGCGAGCACTCGCGGACCGAGTTGGAAAGGGAACAGCACAAGTGAGCGCTATCGTTCTTGCTCAGGAAGCCGCCAAGGGCGTGACGGACGCCGGTCTGGCCGCGATCGGCTACGGCCTCGCCGCCATCGGTCCGGCCCTCGGCGTCGGCATGATCTTCTCCTCGGTCATCAACGGCACGGCTCGCCAGCCTGAGGCCCGGGGCGTTCTGCTCAGCCTCGCGTGGACCACCTTCGCCCTCGTCGAGGTGCTCGCCCTGCTCGGCTTCGTCGTCTACTTCCTCGCCACCGGCTGACCGTCCGTCCGACGTGTGAGGAGGAAGTTGTGGTGAATTCACTCGTCGTGGCCGCAGAGGGTGGGCAAAACCCTGTCCTGCCGCACACGTCCGAGATCATCATCGGCCTGGTCGCCTTCCTGCTGCTCTTCTTCATCATCAAGAAGTTCGTGTCGCCCAAGTTCGAGGCGCTGTACGCCGAGCGTGCCGCCAAGATCGAGGGCGGGATCGAGAAGGCGGAGCAGGCGCAGGCCCAGGCCCAGGAGACGCTGGAGCAGTACAAGGCGCAGCTGGCCGAGGCCCGTGCCGAGGCGGCCCGCATCCGCGACGACGCGCGCATCGAGGGTGAGCAGATCATCAGCGAGCTGCGGGCCAAGGCGCAGGAGGAGTCCGCGCGGATCGTCGCGCAGGGCCAGACCCAGCTGGAGACCCAGCGTGCGCAGATCGTCGCGGAGCTGCGCGGCGAGCTGGGCAGGCTGGCGATCGACCTGGCCGACCGGGTCGTGGGCGAGTCGCTGGAGGACGAGGTGCGCCGCAAGGGCACCGTCGACCGCTTCCTCGCCGACCTGGACGACACGTCGGCTCCGGCCGCCAAGTGAGGGAACGTCGATGACGCTGCACGCCGCAAGTCGGGACGCGCTGGCCGCCGCTGAACTGCGGTTGCTGGAGGTCCTGGATGGCGCCGGGAACAGCGCCGCCCCGGCCGAGCTGGGTCAGGAGCTGTTCTCGGTGGTCGGGCTGCTGAGCAGGCAGCCCGCACTGCGCCGGGCCCTGGCCGACGCCTCCACCGAGGCGGCCGGTCGCGAGCAGCTGCTCCGCGGCCTGCTCGACGGCAGGGTCTCCGACGGGGCGCTCCAGGTGCTGGCCACGGTCGTCACGGCCCGTTGGTCCAGCCCGCGTGAGCTGGTCGACGGCGTCGAGTCGCTCGCCCGCACCACGCTGCTGGTGCGGGCCGAGCGGGACGGCAAGCTCGACTCCGTGGAGGACGAGCTGTTCCGCCTCGGGCGGATCATCGCCGGCAACCACGAGCTGGAGCTGGCGCTGACCGACCCGGCGGCGCCCGCGGACGGCAAGGTGGCGCTGCTGGACGGCCTCGTCGCGGGCAAGGTGGACGAGACCACCAAGGTCCTGGTCGACCAGCTGGTGCGCGAACCGCGTGGTCAGGGCGTCGTCGGCGGGTTGGCCGACCTCGCGGCGCTGGCGGCCAAGCGGCGCGAGCGCTCCGTGGCCCACGTCCGCTCGGCGGTCGAGCTGGACGCGGGGCAGCGCGAACGCCTCGAAGCCACGCTCACCCGCATCTACTCGCGGCCGATCGCGCTGCACGTCGAGGTGGACCCCGCGCTGCGCGGCGGTCTGGTGATCAAGATCGGCGACGAAGTGATCGACGGGAGCGTGGCCGGTCGGCTGTCGGCCCTGCGCCGCGACCTCGCCGGCTGAACCACCCGGAACCGCGGCCCTCGAAGCCCCTTTCCTTTAACGAAGTGAGAGCAGGAACGACATGGCGGAGCTGACGATCTCGTCGGACGAGATCCGCAGTGCGATCGAGAAGTACGTCTCGACCTACTCCCCGGAAGTCAGCCGGGAAGAGGTCGGCGTCGTCGCGGAGACCTACGACGGCATCGCCATCGTCGAGGGTCTGCCCGGCACCATGACCAACGAGCTGCTGGAGTTCCCCGGCGGCGTGCTCGGCGTGGCCCTGAACCTGGAAGTGCGCGAGATCGGCGCGGTCATCCTGGGCGACTTCGACAAGATCGAAGAGGGCCAGGAGGTCCGGCGGACCGGCCAGGTGCTCTCCGTCCCGGTCGGCGACGGCTTCCTCGGCCGGGTGGTCAACCCCCTCGGCCAGCCCATCGACGGCCTCGGCGACATCGTGGCCGACGACAACCGCGCCCTGGAACTCCAGGCGGCGACCGTCCTGGAGCGCCAGCCGGTGGGCGAGCCGATGCAGACCGGCATCAAGGCCATCGACTCGATGACCCCGATCGGCCGCGGCCAGCGCCAGCTGATCATCGGCGACCGCAAGACCGGCAAGACCGCGGTCTGCATCGACACGATCATCAACCAGAAGAAGGCGTGGGACTCGGGCGACCCGAACCAGCAGGTCCGCTGCGTCTACGTCGCCGTCGGCCAGAAGGGCTCCACCATCGCGGGCGTCAAGGCCGCGCTGGAGGAGGCGGGCGCGCTGGAGTACACCACGATCGTGGCGGCGCCGGCGTCCGACTCCGCGGGCTTCAAGTGGCTCGCCCCGTACACCGGCTCGGCCATCGGCCAGCACTGGATGTACCAGGGCAAGCACGTCCTGATCATCTTCGACGACCTGACCAAGCAGGCCGAGGCGTACCGCGCCATCTCCCTGCTGCTGCGCCGCCCGCCGGGCCGCGAGGCGTACCCGGGCGACGTCTTCTACTTGCACTCGCGCCTGCTGGAGCGCTGCGCGAAGCTGTCCGACGCCATGGGCGGCGGCTCGATGACCGGTCTGCCGATCATCGAGACCAAGGCGAACGACGTGTCGGCCTACATCCCGACCAACGTCATCTCGATCACCGACGGCCAGTGCTTCCTGGAGTCGGACCTGTTCAACGCCGGTGTCCGCCCGGCCGTCAACGTGGGTATCTCGGTGTCCCGCGTCGGTGGCGCCGCGCAGATCAAGGCCATGAAGCAGGTTTCCGGCTCGCTGCGCCTCGACCTGTCGCAGTTCCGCGAGCTGGAGGCGTTCTCCGCGTTCGCCTCCGACCTGGACGCGGCCTCCCGCGCCCAGCTGGACCGCGGCGCGCGCCTGGTCGAGCTGCTCAAGCAGGGCCAATACTCGCCGGTGCCGGTCGAGGAGCAGGTCGTCTCGATCTACCTCGGCACCAAGGGCCACCTCGACTCCGTGCCGGTGGCGGACGTCCGCCGGTTCGAGGGTGAGTTCCTGGACTACGTGCGCCGCAACCACGACGTCATCCTCTCCGGCATCCGCGAGGCGAAGACGTTGTCCGACGACGCCGAGAAGCGCATCGTGGATGCGGTCAACGCGTTCAAGCAGCAGTTCACCGCCTCCGGCGGCGCCAACGTGGTCAACGAGGCGCCCGCGGACGCGATGGACGCCGACAAGGTCGGACACGAGTCGGTGAAGGTCAACCGACCCGCTCCGGCCGAGAAGTGACGTAGGCATGGCGGCACAGATTCGAGAGCTGCGCCAGCGGATCCGGACGGTCAACTCGACCAAGAAGATCACCAAGGCGTACGAGCTGATCGCCACCTCGCGGCTGGCCAAGGCCCAGACGCGGGTGGCGGCCTCGCGCCCGTACGCCGAGGAGATCACCGGCGTGCTCTCCGCCCTGGCGAGCGCGTCGGCCAACCTCGACCACCCGCTGCTGACCGAGCGCAAGGCGCCGAAGCGCGCCGGCGTCATCGTCGTCACCAGCGACAAGGGCATGTGCGGCGGCTACAACGCCAACGTGCTGAAGGCGACCGAGGAGCTGCTCGCGCTGCTGCGGTCCGAGGGCAAGGAGCCGGTGCTCTACGTCGTCGGTCGCAAGGGCGTCGGGTACTACCGGTTCCGCCGGCGTGACATCACGGCCGACTGGACCGGGTTCTCCCAGCTCCCGTACTACGTCAACGCCGCCGAGATCGGCGACGTGGTGGTGCCGGCGTTCCTGGAGGGCACCGAGAACGGCGGCCAGGGCGTCGACGAGCTGCACGTGGTGTACACCGAGTTCCGCTCGATGCTCAGCCAGCAGCCGATCGCCAAGCGCATCGCGCCGATGGAGGTCGAGTACGCCCCGGCCGAGCGCGGCATCCGGTCGGTGTACTCGTTCGAGCCGAACGCGGAAGCGCTGCTCGGCGCGCTGCTGCCCAAGTACGTGAAGACCAGGCTGTTCTCGGCACTGCTGGAAGCGGCGGCGTCGGAGTCGGCGGCCCGGCGGACCGCGATGAAGGCGGCGACGGACAACGCCACCGAGCTGGTGCGCAACCTCAGCCGCCAGGCGAACGCGGCCCGCCAGGCCCAGATCACCCAGGAGATCAGCGAGATCGTCGGTGGCGCCTCCGCGCTTACCGGTGGCGCAGGAAGTGATGAGTGACATGAGTGCTACTGCCACCACCACCCGCACCGGCCGTGTGGTCCGGGTGATTGGCGCCGTCGTCGACGTGGAGTTCCCGCGCGACGCGGTCCCCGAGTTGTTCAACGCCTTGCACGTCGAGATCACCTACGAAGCGGTGGCCAAGACGCTGACCCTGGAGGTCGCCCAGCACCTGGGTGACAACCTGGTCCGCACCATCTCCATGCAGCCGACCGACGGCCTGGTGCGCGGCGCGACCGTGTCCGACACCGGCAGCGCCATCAAGGTGCCCGTCGGCGACGTCGTCAAGGGCCACGTGTTCAACGCGCTGGGCGACTGCCTGGACTCGCCGGGCCTCGGCCGCGACGGCGAGCAGTGGGAGATCCACCGCAAGGCCCCCGCGTTCGACCAGCTGGAGGGCAAGACCGAGATCCTGGAAACGGGCATCAAGGTCATCGACCTCCTCACCCCGTACGTCAAGGGCGGCAAGATCGGCCTGTTCGGCGGCGCGGGCGTGGGCAAGACGGTGCTCATCCAGGAGATGATCACCCGTATCGCCCGCGAGTTCTCCGGCACGTCGGTGTTCGCCGGCGTCGGCGAGCGCACCCGTGAGGGCACGGACCTCCTCCTGGAGATGGAGGAGATGGGCGTGCTCAACGACACGGCCCTCGTGTTCGGTCAGATGGACGAGCCGCCCGGCACGCGTATGCGCGTCGCGCTGTCCGCGCTGACCATGGCGGAATACTTCCGCGACGTCCAGAACCAGGACGTGCTGCTGTTCATCGACAACATCTTCCGGTTCACCCAGGCCGGCTCCGAGGTGTCGACCCTGCTGGGCCGGATGCCGTCGGCCGTGGGCTACCAGCCGACGCTGGCCGACGAGATGGGTGAGCTCCAGGAGCGCATCACCTCCACCCGGGGTAAGTCGATCACGTCGCTCCAGGCCATCTACGTGCCCGCGGACGACTACACCGACCCCGCCCCGGCGACCACGTTCGCCCACCTGGACGCGACGACGGAGCTTTCCCGTCCGATCTCCCAGAAGGGCATCTACCCGGCGGTGGACCCGCTGTCCTCGTCCTCCCGGATCCTGGAGCCGTCGATCGTCGGCGACGAGCACTACCGGGTGGCGCAGGAGGTCAAGCGGATCCTCCAGAAGTACAAGGAACTCCAGGACATCATCGCCATCCTCGGCATGGACGAGCTGTCCGAGGAGGACAAGGTCCTCGTCGGCCGCGCCCGTCGCCTGGAGCGCTTCCTCGGCCAGAACTTCTTCGTCGCGGAGAAGTTCACCAGCCAGCCGGGGTCGTTCGTGTCGATCAAGGACACGGTCGAGGCGTTCGACCGCGTCTGCAAGGGCGAGTTCGACCACTTCCCGGAGCAGGCGTTCTTCAGCTGCGGCGGGTTGGACGACGTCGAGGCCAACGCCAAGAAGCTCGCCGGCAAGTGAGTTCTGCGCGGGTCTGAGCAACCGCGGAAGCCCGTCCGGTCCCTCGTGGGGTCGGGCGGGCTTTGCGTTGCGGTGGCTGGGTTGCTGTGGTGGCTGGGTTGCTGTGGTGGCTGGGCCGGCGAGTCAGCGCCACCCCAGAGAGCGAGAGATCGCCCTGCCGCACGCCCGGACCGCGGGGACGACGGTGTCGGTCCGGGTTTCCACGGGGACGACGACGGACACGGCGGCCACGACGTCCCCGCGCCGGCCGCGCACGGGAGCCGCGACGGAGTACGTGATCGGCTCGATCTGCCGGTCGGCGACGGCGTAACCGTCGCGGCGCACGGCGGCGAGGACCTCCCGGAGCTTGCCCGCGCTGACGACGGTGTGCCGGGTGTACTGCTTGAGAGGAGCCGCCAGGGCGTCCTCCTGGACCTCGTGCGGCGCGTGGGCGAGCAGGACCAGGCCGACGCCGGTGGCGTGCAGCGGCATCCGCGAGCCCATCCTGGTGAGCACGCTGACGGCGTCCTTGGCCGCCAGGCGCTCCACGTAGACCACCTCCAGGCCGTCCCGGATCGCCAGTTGCACGTTGTGCCGCGTCACGTCGAAGAGGTCTTCCAGGTAGGGCAGCGCGCGGTCGCGGAGGTCGAGGGAGCCGGGGGAGAGCACGCCCAGCTCCCACAGGCGCAGGCCGATCGTGAAGCGGCCCGTCTCGTCGCGGTCCAGCGCGCGCCACGCCACCAGCTCGCGGACCAGGCGGTGCGTGGTGCTCAGCGGCAGCCCGGAGTGGCGGCTCAACTCGGACAGCGTCGCCGTGGGCCGGTCCGCGGTGAACACGGAGAGCAAGGTGAACGCGCGACCGAGGAGCGACTTCGGAACGGGCACGTCGTGGAGTCTCCCACTCGTCGGTGCGGGGTCCACTCGCGACTGCGTGTGGGGCTGAACTGGCCTTAAGGGGTGGGAGGAAGGGCTTGAGCGTGACTCGGCTACCGTTGGAGCGACCACCAGGAGGGTGGTACCGAACGTAGCCGACCGCTGAGGGTGGCTGGTGCGGCGCTCGCTTCGGGTGACCGTTTAGACTGGCGGTGACTACAGCGCCGGGACATAGGGAGATGCGCGTGGCCGAGATGACCGTCCAGCTGGTCGCCGTGGAACGACTCCTGTGGTCCGGGACGGCCACCTCAGTGGTCGCGCAGACGACCGAGGGCGAGATCGGCATCCTCTCCGGTCACGAACCGGTGCTCGGCCAGCTCGTCGAAGGTGGCGTCGTGCGCATCCGCACCGCCGGTGGAGAGCTGGTGACCGCGGCCGTGCACGGCGGGTTCCTGTCGGTGACCGGTGACGGCGTGAGCGTCCTCGCCGAGGCCGCCGAGCTGGCCCACGAGATCGACGTGGAGGAGGCCCGCTCGGCGTTGGCCGACGCGGACGAGGTGGAACGCGCCAGGGCCATCGCGCGGCTGCGCGCCGCGGGTCACTCGGCCTGACGCGGACGAGCGGACAAGCGCCGTGGGGATCGCCGAAGTCGTCGGGGTGGTCCTGTTCGTCGCGGTGGTGGTCCTCGCCTACTTCGCGTGGCGCCGGATCCGCCTGCTTCGCGCCGGTGGTGTGCACGTCGCCCTGCGGACGCGGATCGACGTCAACGGTCGGGGGTGGCACCTCGGTGTCGGCCACTACCGGGGGGACGCGTTCGTGTGGTCCCGGGTGCTCAGCCTGCGCACCGGCCCGGACCGCGTGATCGACCGGGACGGCTTCGAGATCGACGACCGGCGGGAGCCCACGGCTTCGGAGGCGTACGCCATGCCCACGGGTGCGGTGGTGTTGCGCTGTCGTGGAGCGGGTGGGGAGACCGTGGAGATCGCCATGGGGCCGGACGCGTTGACCGGCTTCCTGTCGTGGCTGGAGTCCGCGCCTCCGGGGCGGTCTATTCCCTGGGCGTCTTGAGGACGCGACCGGTTGAAAGCTTAAAAGCGACGCTCGCCGCTTGGCAGGCCGCCAAGGATGACGTGAAGTGCGGGCTGCGTGTCATCCCCGTATGGCCTGGTCAAGACAACCACCCTCGTTCCCAGGGCGCAAACGAAGTGCGTGTTTGCGCCCTGGGAACGAGCGCGGTTCGCTGGCGCGCAGGCCATACGGGGATGACACGCAGCGGGGTGGGGCGTGCGGCGTGGCCGCACACATAGGGGTCGCCGCACACATAGGGGCTGAAGAGGCCGCAGCTGTGCCTTGCCGGGTGCGCGGCCCTGGGTGCACCTCCTCGGGTCCCGTTCGGCCCACCCGGCGGCGACCGGCGGGCTTGCCGAGTGCGTGGGTTGGGGACCTGCGCGTGCGGGTAGTCAGGCGTCGGCGTTGTTGCCGCCGGGTTGCCACAGTACGTCGCCGTCCGGGTTGGCCACTCGCGCGAGGATGAACAGCAAGTCCGACAAGCGGTTCAGGTATTTGGCTGGGAGTGTGCCCGTTTGGTCCGGTTCTGCTTCCACCAAGGACCACGTGCTGCGTTCCGCGCGTCGGGCGATGGTGCGGGCCTGGTGGAGCAGTGCCGCGCCGGGGGTGCCGCCGTTGAGGATGAACGAGTCGAGCTTGCCCAGTCGGGTGTTGAAGTCGTCACACCAGGCTTCGAGGCGGTCGATGTAGGGCTGCGTGACGCGCAGCGGCGGGTACTTGGGGTCCGGTGTGACCGGGGTGCAGAGGTCCGCGCCGACGTCGAACAGGTCGTTCTGCACCTTGCGCACGACCTCGGCGACGTCGTCCGCCAAGTCGCCCAGTGCCAGGGCCACGCCGAGCGCGGCGTTCGTCTCGTCCACGTCCGCGTAAGCCGAAATCCTCGGGGACGTCTTCGGCACGCGGCTGAAGTCGCCGAGGCCCGTGGTGCCGTCGTCGCCCACGCGCGTGTAGATCCTGGTTAGGTGAACCGCCATATCAAGCACTGTAAGGGGCTCCGGGCACTGGCTTGATTCAGTGCGTCCGTACGATTGCGCCCAGTCCCGACAAGAGGAGTTTCCTTGGTGAGCGAGCACTTCCGGGTTCAAGGCGGTGCGCGGCTGGTCGGCGAGGTCGAGGTCGTCGGTGCCAAGAACAGCGTGTTGAAGCTGATGGCCGCCGCGTTGCTGGCGGAGGGCACGACCACCATCACCAACTGCCCGGAGATCTTGGACGTGCCGCTCATGGCCGACGTCCTGCGGAGCCTCGGCTGCGAGGTCGAGCTGGTCGGTGACGTGGTGACCATCACGACCCCCGCCACGTTGAACCACCGGGCCGACTCCGAGGCGATGGGCAAGCTGCGCGCGTCGGTCTGCGTCCTGGGTCCCCTCGTCGGCCGCTGCAAGCGGGCCGTGGTGGCGTTGCCCGGTGGTGACGCGATCGGCTCGCGGCCGTTGGACATGCACCAGAACGGGCTGCGCAAGCTGGGCGCGCACAGCGAGATCGAGCACGGGTGCGTCGTCGCCGAAGCCGAGGGCTTGCACGGCGCGCAGATCTGGCTCGACTTCCCGAGCGTCGGCGCCACCGAGAACATCCTGATGGCCGCGGTCCTCGCGAACGGCACCACCGTCATCGACAACGCCGCCCGCGAACCCGAGATCGTGGACATCTGCGTGATGCTCCAGGAGATGGGCGCGAAGATCGAGGGTGCGGGCACGTCGACCCTCACCGTGCACGGCGTCGAATCGCTGCGCCCGACCGAGCACCGCGTCATCGGTGACCGGATCGTCGGCGCGACCTGGGCCTTCGCCGCGGCCATGACGCGGGGTGACATCACCGTGCGCGGCGTCGACCCGCACCACCTGGACCTGGTGCTGGAGAAGCTGCGGGAGGCCGGCGCGGAGGTCACGACCCTCGACCACGGGTTCCGCGTGGTGCAGGGAGGTCGGCCCCAGTCGGTCGACTTCGTGACGCTGCCCTACCCGGGTTTCGCCACCGACCTCCAGCCGTTCGCGATCGCCCTGTCGAGCGTGTCCGAAGGCACCTCGATGATCACGGAGAACCTGTTCGAAGCCCGGTTCCGGTTCATCGACGAGATGGTGCGGCTGGGCGCCGACGCCCGCACGGACGGCCACCACGCCGTGGTGCGCGGGGTGGAACGCCTGTCCAGCGCGCCCGTGTGGGCCTCGGACATCCGCGCGGGAGCGGGACTCGTGCTGGCCGGTCTGTGCGCCGACGGGTCGACCGAGGTGCACGAGGTGTTCCACATCGAGCGCGGCTACCCGGGGTTCGTCGAGAACCTGAGGAAGCTCGGAGCCACGGTGGACCGTCTGACCGATGATGCCTGATTCCGTCTGATCGATGCCTGGCCCACCCTGATTGGCGCCTGACCCAGCCTGATCGAGTGGTCGACGTCTGGGAGGCCCTGCCCGGCCCCGACCTCCGGGGCCGGGGCGCCGGGCAGCGGTTTACTTGAAGCGCAGGGCGATCCGTTCGAGGTTCGCCACGTAGTTCCGCCACCAGTCACGGTCCTCGTCGGGCAGGTTCGAGGTGCCGGGTCGGTGGCCGACCGCGCCGTCGATCAGCTCCCGCACGATGTCGGCGTGCCCCGCGTGGCGGTGGGTTTCGGTGGCCATGTGGATCAGGATCTTGTGCAGGGTCACCGCCCGGCGCTCCTCCGGCCACCACGGGACGGAGCCCGGCGCGTCCAGGTCCAGCGCCTCGATGGTGGCGTCCGAGTGCGCTTGGACGTGGCGGTAGAAGTCGATCACCGACTCCATCGACTCGGCTTCGGTGGCCCACATGTCCGAGTTCTCCTCGTCCTCGGCCGGGTCGAGCGCCTCCTTGGGGTACGGCCGGCCGAAGACGCCGCCGAAGTAGCCGCTCTCCACGATCGCCAGGTGCTTCACCAGGCCCAGCAGGTTGGTGCCCGTCGGGGTCAGCGGGCGGCGGGCGTCGTACTCGGACAGGCCCTCCAGCTTCCACAGGACGGCGGTCCGGCCCTGGTTCAGGTAGTGGTGCAGCTCGGATTTCAGGCTCATCCGCCGAGGATGCCGGCGGGGTACGACAATCAGCTCAGCAGCAGTTTCGCGTTGGCCACGTCGGCCGGGAACACGAGCAGGCGGTGCGCCCCACCGCGGTGCACGACGTTCGTCCGGATACCTGCGCCACGCAGTCGCCGGGCCAGCACGTCGGCCGCCTCGGGGGTGGGCACCACCGCGACCTCGGTGAGCAACCCGAAGTCGTCCCCGGTGTGGTCGGGCACGCCGCGCCGGTCGTTGCCGAACGCCCAGCGGAGCACGAAACCGAGGGCCGCCAAGACCACGACCAGCAGCAGGACCTGCGAGAGCGCCGTCACCGGACCATGGTCCTCCAGCACCGATTCAGTGAGCAACGGCACGCCGGCGGCCGTGTTACTCGTCAGTACGCTGCGGGGAACGACGTCGTAGGAGGTTGCCGTGCCCTACCCGGCCGACCGTGAACGCGACCGCCCGTGGGTGATGCGCACCTATGCGGGGCACTCCAGCGCCGCAGCGTCGAACGCCCTCTACCGCCGCAACCTCGCCAAGGGCCAGACGGGTCTGTCCGTGGCCTTCGACCTGCCGACGCAAACCGGTTACGACCCCGACGACGAGTTGGCCAAGGGCGAGGTGGGCAAGGTCGGCGTGCCCATCAGCCACATCGGCGACATGCGCCGCCTGTTCGACCAGATCCCCCTCGCCGACGCGAACACCTCGATGACCATCAACGCGACCGCCATGTGGTTGCTCGCGCTCTACGTCAGCGTCGCGGAGGAACAGGGCGTCGACCGCGCCGCGCTGGCCGGCACCACCCAGAACGACATCATCAAGGAGTACCTGTCGCGCGGCACGTACGTGTTCCCGCCCGGTCCCAGCCTGCGGCTGACGACGGACGTGGTGGCGTGGACCGTGGCCAACGCGCCCCGGTGGAACCCGATCAACATCTGCTCGTACCACCTCCAGGAGGTCGGTGCGACGCCCGCGCAGGAGATCGCGTACGCCATGTCGACGGCGATCGCCGTGCTGGACTCGGTGTTCGACTCCGGCCAGGTGCCGGCGGAACGGCGCGGGGAGGTCGTCGCGCGCATCTCGTTCTTCGTCAACGCCGGGGTGCGGTTCGTCGAGGAGATGTGCAAGATGCGGGCGTTCGTCCAGCTGTGGGACGAGATCACCCGCGACCGGTACGGCATCGAGGACCCGAAGCACCGCCGGTTCCGGTACGGCGTGCAGGTCAACTCGCTCGGTTTGACCGAGGCGCAGCCCGAGAACAACGTCCAGCGCATCGTGCTGGAGATGCTGGCCGTGTCGTTGTCCCGCGACGCACGTGCCCGCGCGATCCAACTGCCCGCGTGGAACGAGGCGTTGGGCCTGCCGCGCCCGTGGGACCAGCAGTGGGCGCTGCGGATGCAGCAGGTCCTCGCCTACGAGACGGACCTGCTGGAGTACGACGACCTCTTCGCCGGCTCGCGGGTGGTGACCGCCAAGGTCGAGGAGATCCTGGCGGGCGCGCGGGCCGAGGTCGACCGGGTGCAGGCGATGGGCGGCGCGGTGGCCGCCGTCGAGTCCGGGTACATGAAGTCGGCGCTGGTGACGTCGCTGGCCGAGCGGCGGCGGCGGGTGGAGTCCGGTGAGGACGTCGTGGTGGGCGTGAACCGGTTCGCCACCACCGAGCCGTCGCCGTTGCAGGCGGAGGGCGCGCGGGCGGTCGAGACGATCGACCCGGCGGTCGAGCGGGACGCCGTCGACGCGGTGCGGGCGTGGCGTGCCGGTCGGGACGACGCGGCGGCCCGGTCCGCCCTGGCCGACCTGCGGGCGGCGGCCGGGACGGACCGGAACCTGGTCGAGCCGACCATCGCGTGCGCCCGCGCCGGGGTGACGACCGGCGAGTGGGCGTCGGCGTTGCGGGCGGCGTTCGGCGAGTACCGCGCGCCCACGGGTGTTTCCGCCGCGGTGTCCGGCGAAGCGGGCGAGGAGATCGCACGGGTGCGGGAACGCGTGCGCGTGACTGGCGGCGAACTGGGCGAGCGGCTGCGGATGCTGGTCGGCAAACCGGGTTTGGACGGTCATTCCAACGGGGCCGAGCAGGTCGCGGTGCGTGCCCGGGACGTCGGGTTCGAGGTGGTGTACCAGGGAATCCGGCTGACACCCGCACAGATCGTGTCCGCTGCCGTGCAGGAGGACGTGCACGTGGTGGGGTTGTCCGTGCTGTCCGGATCGCACCTGGAGGTCGTGCCCGCGGTGGTGGACGGCTTGCGTGCCGCCGGTGCGGGTGACGTGCCGGTCGTCGTCGGGGGCATCGTGCCGCCCGACGACGCCGACAAGCTCCGTGAACGCGGCATCGCGCGCGTCTTCACGCCGAAGGACTACGAGCTGACGCAGATCATGGACGAGATCGTGACCGTGGTGCGCGAAGCCCGCGGCCTCGCCTAGGAGCCGTCCGCAAGGCCCGCGGAGCGCGGCCCGACCCCGCTGGCGCGGGGAAGTCCAAGTGCTGCCCGCCGACCGCTGGCGCGTGACGGGACCACCCCCGCTGCCGCGGGGAAGACCCGGTGAGGTGCCCCAACTCGTCGTTGATCGGCGGACCACCCCCGCTGGCGCGGGGAAGACCAGTTCGCCGACAAGCGGATTGTCCACCACCGAGGACCACCCCCGCTGGCGCAGGGAAGACGCTTGTTGACCTGTGACTTTACTGCGCGGTGGGGCAGTTTTCATTCGGCTCATCGTCATCTCGTTACCAGGCGTGCTCGACCTGGCCACCCCGCTCCTCCGGCGTCGAGGACCTAGAGGAAGTCCGCGGTGGCCGCGATCTCTGCGAACCGGCCGCCACGCAGGTTCGCCGCGGTGGCGCGGGTCAGGTCTTCGGCGGTCAGGCCGTCGAGGTCGAAGGTGTACGTCGCGTCGAGCACCACCCGCACCCGGTAGCCGAGGTTGTTGCCGACGCGGGCGGTGGTCTCGACGCACATGTTGGTCTGGATGCCCGCCAGCACGACGTCGGTGATGCCGCGCCCGGTCAGCCACGCGTGCAGGTCCACTTCGCCGTGGAACGCGGAGTGCACGCTCTTGCCGAACACCAGGTCCGGCCGCGCGCCGTCGAGTTCGGGCTTGAACCGGTTGCCGTCGGCACCGGGGTGCAGCGGCGAACCCGGCTCGGTCGAGTCGTGGCGGACCAGGACCAGCGGCCCGGTCCACGCGGCCAGCAGGGCGGCGATGTTGGCCTCCGCGTCGGGGTTGCCGCGCTTGCCCCACAACGGGTCGTCGAAGCCGCGTTGCACGTCGATCAGGATCAGAGCGGTGTTGGTCATGGGGCCATCGTGCGGGGCGCGGCACCGCTCGGGGGAGTGGCAGGAGTGGCGCGATCCGGTACTTTCCTGCCAGGGAGGTCACGTGCGCACCATCGGGGTCTTGTTGCTGCCGGGCAGCCGGGTGTTCGACATCTCGGTGGTCGGCGAGGTGTGGGGCGTGGACCACGTGGACGCCGGCATCGGCCCGTTCGAGGTGCGGATGTGCGCGCCGGGCCGCGTCGCCACGCCCGTCCACCCGCTCGGCGTCATCCCGGCCACGCACGGGTTGAGCGGGCTGCGTGGGTGCGACGTGGTGGTGGTGCCGGGCCGGGTGGACCCGTCGGCCGAGGTGCCGCCGGCCGTGGTGCGCGCGTTGCGTGCGTTCGACGGCACGGTCGCGGCGCTGTGCTCCGGCGCGTTCACGCTCGCCGCCGCCGGGCTGCTGGACGGGCGGACCGCCACGACGCACTGGCGGCTGCTGGACGCGTTGGCGCGGGAAGCGCCACGTGCCCACGTGCTCCGCGACGTGCTGTACGCCGACGAGGGCGACGTGCTGACGTCCGCCGGCGTGGTCGGCGGGCTCGACCTGTGCCTGCACCTGGTGCGGCGGGCGCTCGGCGCGGACACCGCCGCCGTGCTGGCGCGGCGACTGGTGATGCCGCCGACGCGGGAGGGCGGGCAGCGGCAGTACGTGGAGCCCCCGATGCCGGCCCGCGCCGGCCGTGGCGGGCTCGCGTCCACCGTGGACTGGGCGGTGGACCGGCTGGCCGAGCCGATCGGCGTGGCCGACCTCGCGGGCCACGCCGGGCTGAGCGAGCGGACCTTCCACCGGGCGTTCCGCGCCGCCACCGGCAGCACGCCCGGCCGGTGGCTCCAGACCCAGCGGGTGCTGCTCGCGCAGCGGCTGCTGGAGACCACCGACCTGCCGGTGCACCGGGTCGCCGAGCGCGCCGGCCTGGGCACCGCCGCCAACCTGCGGCGCCGGCTGCGTGCGGAACTCGGCGTCGCGCCGGACGCGTACCGCCGCACGTTCCGGGTGCCGTGACGGTTGCCCGGCCGACTACGGTCGGGACATGGCCGAATACCAGCACATCCGCGTCGAGGAGGCGGACGGCGTCGTCCGCGTCACGATGGACCGCGCCGCCAAGCGGAACTCGTTGTCCGCCGAGCACCTGGCGGAGTTGCGGTCGGCGTTCCACGCGATCGCCGCGACCGACGCGGCCGGGGTCGTCCTGGCCGGCGAGGGCCCGGTCTTCTCCGCGGGCCACGACTTCGCCGACGTCGCCGCGCGCGACCTGGAAGGCGTGCGTGAGCTGCTGACGCTGTGCACGGACCTGATGCGGACCATCGAGTCCGTGCCGCAGGTGGTGATCGCACGCGTGCACGGCCTGGCGACGGCGGCCGGTTGCCAGCTCGTCGCGTCCTGCGACCTGGCCGTGGCGTCCGAGGAGGCCGGTTTCGCGCTGCCCGGCGGCAAGGGCGGCTGGTTCTGCCACACGCCGGCCGTGCCGGTGGCGCGTGCCGTCGGCCGCAAGCGGCTGATGGAGCTGGCGTTGACCGGTGACGTGGTCGACGCGCGCACCGCCGAGCAGTGGGGCCTGGTGAACCGCGTGGTGCCGGCGGCCGAGCTGGACGACGCGGTGGCCGACCTGATGCGGCGCGCCACCCGCGGCAGCCGCGCGAGCAAGGCGTTGGGCAAGCAGACCCTGTACGCCCAGCTCGACCGGCCCGAGGCGGACGCCTACGCCATCGCCGTGGAGGTGATGGCGGCGGCGTCCCAGACGCCCGCCGCGAAGGAGGGCATGGCGTCGTTCCTGGAGAAGAGGCCCGCGGACTGGGTCGACTAGGGCTGCGCGTGCTCGTGCAGCAGGAGCAGGGTGTAGGCGGCGATCGACTGGGCGTCGGTGATCTCGCTGCGCGCGATCATCGCCTCGAACTCGGCGCGCGGGAACCACGCCGAGCGCATGTCCTGCTCCTCGTGCTCCCGCTCGTGGAAGCCCTCGGTCAACTGGGTCGCCAGGAACACCCGACCGCGCTGGCTGGTCATGCCGGGCGCGACGTCCAGCAGGCCCAGCTCGACCATCCGGCCCGCCCGCAGCCCGGTCTCCTCCCGCAGCTCGCGCTCGGCGAGCACGACGGGTTCCTCGTGGGCGAGTTCCGGCGCGGTGCCCTGGGGGAACTCCCAGCGCCGCATCCCCAGCGGGTAGCGGTACTGCTCGACCAGCCGCAGCCGCTCCCCGTCCAGCGGGATCACCAGCGCGTAGTGGGGTTTGTCCACCACGCCGTAGATGCCGGTGGTGCCGTCCGCTCGCCGGATGGGGTCCTCCCGGACCGTCATCCACGGGTTCGCGTAAACCTCACGCGAGCCAAGGGTCTCCACGATCACTCTCCCTGTGCCAACTCTGAGTGGCGTCGTCCGTACGCGAAGTACACCACCAAGCCCACCACGGACCAGATGCCGAACGCCAACCACGTGGCGGGCGCGAGGCCGGTGACCAGGAGGACGCACATGGCGAGCCCCAGCAACGGCACCAGCGGCACCCACGGCGTCCGGAAACCACGTGGCAGGTCCGGCCGGGTGCGCCGCAGCACGATCACGCCCACGTTGACCAACCCGAACGCCACCAGCGTGCCGATGCTGGTGGCCTCCGCGAGCTGCCCGAGCGGCACCAGGGCCGCCAGCAGCGCCACCACCGCACCGACGATCAGGGTGTTCGCCGTGGGCACCCGCCGCGTGCCGACCCGGGCGAACACCTTCGGCACCAGGCCGTCGCGGGACATCGCGACCAGCACCCGCGTCTGTCCGTAGAGGACGGTGAGCACGACGGACGCGATGGCGATCACCGCGCCCGCGGACAGCACGGTCGCGGGCCAGCTCTCGTCCGTCAGGTGCTGGAGCACGGTCGCCAGCGACGCGTCCGAACCGCTCAGCACGTCCACGCCGACCGCGCCCACCGCGGTCAACGCCACCAGCACGTACACCACGGTGACGATGGCCAGCGAGATCACGATGGCACGCGGCAGATCGCGTTGCGGGTTGCGTGCCTCCTCACCCGCCGTGGACGCCGCGTCGAACCCGATGAACGAGAAGAACACCAACGACGCCGCACCCGTCACACCCGCGACCCCGGCGGGCGCGAACGGCGTCAGGTGCTCGGTGCTGAACCCGAACACCGCCACCACCACGAAGAACAACAGCACCAGGACCTTCAGCGCGGTGGTCACCGTGGTCACCGCCGCGCTCTCCCGCACGCCGCCGAGCAGCACGACCGTGGCCAGCAGCACCACCACGGCGGCCGGCAGGTTCACCACCTCGCCGGACAGCGCGGCGGGCAGCTGGACGCCCAGCGTGGCGTCGAGGAACGCGTTGAGGTAACCGCTCCACCCGACCGCCACGGCCGCCACCGACACGCCGTACTCCAGCAGCAGGCACCAGCCGCAGACCCACGCGACCAGCTCGCCGAGCGTCGCGTACGTGTACGAGTAGGCGGAGCCGGACACCGGCACCGCACCCGCCAGCTCGGCGTAGGAGAGCGCGGAGAACAACGCGGCCAGCGCCGCGACCACGAACGACACCGCGACCGCGGGTCCCGCCACCGGCGCCGCCTGGCCGAGCACCACGAAGATGCCGGTGCCCAGCGTCGCGCCGACCGAGAGGGCGACCAGCGGCACGAGGCCGAGCGTGCGGCGCAACGAGGTGTGCGCGCTGTCGTCGGCGAGCCGGTCCACGGGCTTGGTGCGGAGGAGTGACACGGCGCCCGACGGTACCTGCCGGTGCCGCGGTGGCCGCACCCCGTAGCCTGTCGGGCTGTGCGCCTCGTCATCGCTCGCTGCCAGGTCGACTACGTCGGACGCCTCACCGCCCACCTCCCGATGGCCCAGCGCCTGCTGCTGATCAAGGCCGACGGCTCGGTGTCCATCCACTCCGACGACCGGGCGTTCAAGCCGCTGAACTGGATGAGCCCGCCGTGCTGGCTGATCGAGGACCCGGACATGTGGGTGGTGCAGAACAAGGCGGGGGAGAAGCTGGTCATCACGCTGGCCGAGGTGCTGCACGACTCGAAGCACGAGCTGGGCCCGGAGCCGGGTCTGGTGAAGGACGGTGTGGAGGCGGATCTCCAGAAGCTGCTGGCGGAGCACGTGACGACGCTCGGCGAGGGGTGGACGTTGGTGCGGCGGGAGTTCCCGACGCCGATCGGCCCGGTCGACCTGATGTGCCGGGACGCCGACGGTGCCGCGGTGGCGGTGGAGATCAAGCGGCGTGGCGAGATCGACGGGGTCGAGCAGTTGACGCGGTACCTGGAGCTGCTGAACCGGGACCCGCTGCTCGCGCCGGTGCGGGGTGTGTTCGCGGCGCAGCAGATCAAGCCGCAGGCACGCACCCTGGCCGAGGACCGGGGCATCCGCTGCGTGGTGCTGGACTACGACGCGTTGCGCGGCGTCGAGTCCGACGAGTTCCGCCTGTTCTGACGGGCCGCGGTCACCGGTCCAGGGACAGGACGGTCAGCGCGCCGTCCACGTGGGCGTTGACCGCGTCCATCGCGTCCTGCCACGTGGGCAGGGCCGCCTCGGGCGGCGGGGGGCCGGTGCCGCTGGTCAGCTCCCGCTCCAGCCGGGCGATGTGGCGCTCGCGGTCGCGGCGCTCCTCCTCCGCGCGCAGCACGTCGTCCACCTCGGCGACCTTGGCGCTCGCCTCGGCCAGCCGCCCCGCCACCTCCTCCGCGACGGACATGGTCTTCGCCAGCTCGGCGGCCCGCTCCCGGACCAGGGAGCTGAGCTGGTCGTACTGCGCGGACTCGCGCAGCAGGTGGTGCTCGTCGACGCTGCCGAGCACCAGCAGCGACGCCTCCCACACGGCGTGGTGCGCGTCGCGCAGCTTGTCGGCGGCCAGCCAGCCCGCCCGCGCGGCGCGGCTGGTCCACATCGCGTGCAGGCTCGTCGCCATGTCGTGCAGCAGGTCGTACTGGGGCCGCGGCACGGCACGCAGCGTCCGGCTGTCGATGAAGGGCTGCCGCCAGAACCGGCCGAGCGCCGCCTTCGCCCGGCGCTTCGCCAACGCGTAGCCGGCGACCGGTGTCGCGGCGGAGAGGCCGAGCATCGCGGCCGCGCCGGTCGGTCCCCACGTCAACGCGAGCGGCCAGGTGGGTATGAGGCAGAAAAGGCCCGCCGGAACGAGTGCCATCGGGTCCGATCGGGCTATTTTCAACACCGGCGAAAGGGGGAACGCGCGACGCGGTTCGCGCAGGACCCAGGTCACGTGC
Source organism: Saccharothrix obliqua (assembly GCF_019375475.1). Classification (GTDB taxonomy): domain Bacteria; phylum Actinomycetota; class Actinomycetes; order Mycobacteriales; family Pseudonocardiaceae; genus Actinosynnema; species Actinosynnema obliqua. Next base: position 1,004,218 of record NZ_JAHXGQ010000001.1, read on the forward strand.
GGACGGGTCGTCACCTGCACCGGGATGCGCGCGTTCACAAGTCTGGAAGGTACACCGCGCCACGCGGCGGGCACCTCGCACTGCGTTCCGCACAAATGCGTGTTCCGGGATGATCCGGTACCCCGTTCGGGCGCGTGGCAGCGCGGATTCCGCGATATACGCTGACGGCCCGATAAAAGGACGTGGGAGGCGCGGTGCCCGCACGAAGACCCCGATCGGTCCTCCTCGTGTCGCTCACCGTGCCGCTCGCCGCGTTGACCGGGTGCGCCCAGGAGGCCCTGCCGTCGCCCGCGCCGCAGGCGGCGGGCAGCTCGACCGCCGCACCGATCGCCCACCTCGCCGCCCAGCCGCAGTCCGCGCGGGCGGGCGAGGAGGTCCGGCTCAGCGGCGAGGGGTACCCGGCGAACAGCCGGGTCGTGTTCACCTTCCACGGCAGCCGCGTCGGCGAGACCACGAGCGACGGCGCCGGGAAGTTCGCCGGCGCGCCGGTGGCGGTGCCCGACTCGTTCCGCGACTCGCCGCCCGGCGCGCAGTTCCTGATCGGCGCGACCTCCGGCCCGTTCTACGCCGAGACGCCGTTCGTCATCACCCGCTGACCAGGCGCACCCCCGCCCCACGTGGGGTTTAGCCGCGGGTAGTTCTGATCGGCGGACATGCCCGATGTGGATTACGGTCGGCGTGCTCGCCGTGCGGTGTTGACGATCCTTGTTGGACAGGGAGGTGGGCGACGGTGCCCGTGCTCGCCCAGGCGGATCTCCGGTTGGACGCCGGACCACTCGATTACGCCCTGCTCGCCATCTACTTCGCCTTCGTCCTCGGCATCGGCTTCCTGGCCCGCCGCTCGGTGTCGTCGAGCCTCGACTTCCTGCTGTCCGGCCGTTCCCTGCCCGCGTGGGTGACGGGCCTCGCGTTCATCTCCGCGAACCTCGGCGCGATCGAACTGCTCGGCATGGCCGCCAACGGCGCCCAGTACGGCATGGCGACCGTGCACTACTACTGGATCGGCGCGATCCCGGCCATGGTGTTCCTCGGCCTGGTGATGATGCCCTTCTACTACGGCTCCAAGGTCCGCAGCGTCCCGGAGTTCCTGCGCCGCCGGTTCGGCAAGGGCGCGCACCTGGTCAACGCGATCAGCTTCGCCGTGGCGCAGGTCCTGATCGCGGGCGTCAACCTGTACGCGTTGGCGTTCCTGCTCAACCTGATGCTGGGCTGGCCGATCCCGCTGTCGGTCGTCATCGCCGCGTTGATCGTCCTCGTCTACACCACGCTCGGCGGCCTGTCCGCGGCGATCTACAACGAGGTGCTCCAGTTCTTCGTCATCGTCGCCGCGCTGCTGCCGCTCACCCTCGTGGGCCTGCACAAGGTCGGCGGCTGGCAGGGCCTGGTGGACCGGGTGACCGCCGGGCCGGGCGGCGAGGAGCAGCTGTCCGCGTGGCCCGCGACCGAGCTGACCGGCATCGAGAACCCGGTGCTCAGCGTCATCGGCATCGTGTTCGGCCTGGGCTTCGTGCTCTCGTTCGGCTACTGGACCACGAACTTCGCGGAGGTGCAGCGCGCGCTGTCCGCGAAAAGCATGTCGGCGGCCCGGCGCACGCCGATCATCGGCGCGTACCCCAAGGCGCTGATCCCGTTCGTGGTCGTGATCCCCGGCATCATCGCGGCGCTGGTCGTGCCCGAGCTGGCAGCGCTCAAGGCCGGTGACGACAGCTCCGGCATCGTCTACAACAACGCGTTGCCCGCGTTGATCGGGGAACTGCTGCCGAACGGGATGCTGGGCATCGCGATCACGGGTCTGCTCGCGTCCTTCATGGCCGGTGTGGCGGCGAACGTGTCGTCGTTCAACACCGTGTTCACCTACGACCTGTGGCAGGACTACATCCGGAAGGACCGGCCCGACGAGTATTACCTGCGAATCGGGCGGCTGGCCACGATCGGCGGCACGGTGGTCGCCATCGGCACGGCCTTCCTGGCCGCCGGTTACGGCAACATCATGGACTACATCCAGGCGTTGTTCTCGTTCTTCAACGCGCCGTTGTTCGCGACGTTCATCCTCGCCATGTTCTGGAAGCGGATGTCCGCGGCGGCGGGCTGGATCGGCCTGGTCACCGGCACGCTCGCGGCGGTGCTGGTGTTCGTGCTCGCGGAGACCGACGTGCTGCACCTGCCGGGCCAGGGCGCGAGCTTCGTCGGCGCGGGCGTGGCGTTCGCGGTGGACATCGTGGTCAGCGTCGCGGTCACCACGGTCACCCGGCCGGTGCCCGAGGAGCGGCTGGTCGGGCTGGTCTACAGCCTGACGCCGAGGGAGACCCGCAAGCACTCGGCGACCGGTGAGAACGCCGGCTGGTACCGCTCGCCGGTCGTGCTCGGCATCGGTGTGCTGGTGCTGACGCTCGTGCTCAACATCGTCTTCGGCTGAGGGAGGTCGTCGTGGCGCACAAGGCCGGTCTGTTCGACCTGCGGCTTGTGATCGCGGTGCTGTTCGGGGTGTACGGGGTGGTGCTGACCGTCGTCGGGCTGGGCTTCACCGACGACGCCGACCTGGCCAAGGCCGACGGGTTGAACATCAACCTGTGGGCGGGCGTCGGGATGGTCGTGCTGGCGGTGCTGTTCGCGCTGTGGGCGTTCGCACGGCCGGTGGTGGTCCCGGATGCCGCCCGAACAGGGCGGGAGGGGCCAGGGCGGGAGGGGTCCGGGCGGTGAACAGCTCGCCGTTGAGCTGCTCGCCTCGTGACCCGGACGCCGTCAGCGGCGCGGGTGGACGGGGTTGAAGGCTTCCACGGTCCAGGTGTCGAACCAGCGGACGGCGCGGCGGATGCGGTCGCGCAACTCGGCGCTCCTCTCGTTTCGGGGGTTGTCACGAGGTTCAGCGCGTTGATCTTCTGAATCGTTCCCGAGTGCCGTGGTGAGGCCGAACACAGGTATCCCGCCCCGAATTCCCGGTCTGATCGCTACGGTGCTCCCGTGTCCCGTCTCGTCGCTGTCCTGTGCGCGCTCCTCGTCCTGTCCGCCTGCGCCGGCCCGGACCTCGCCAAGCACCGGCCCTACCCGCGCAGCACCATCCAGGCGAACGCGGAGAACGCGACGGAGACCACCGGCGTGCCGCCGACCGCCGCGTCGGCCGACGGGCAGCCGGCGGACCCGGCGTTCGCGCCCGACCAGTTGCGCCTGGTCGACCCGTGCAAGCTGCTCGACCGGGAGGTGCTGGAGACCTTCGGCAAGCCCGGCGACGTGTCACCGACCGGGTTCAGCCGCTGCTCCAACTTCATGGAGGACCGCGCCGGCAAGGACCTCGCGGTCACCGTCGAGGTCGGGCAGACCATGACCACCGAGCTGAAGAACGCGGACAAGCAGCTCGCCGGGCTCAAGAGCTACGAGCAGACGCTCGACAACAGCGCCTGCTTCGTCTCCGTGATCACCCAGGAGAAGCCGGCGCTGGGCGTCACCGTCCAGATCGGCTACAAGGAGGGCGACGCGTGCGCGCCCGGCCGCAAGGTCGCCGAATCGGTGGTGAAGGGCCTCAAGGAGCGCGTCGCGGTGAAGTCGCCGCCCAAGGACTCGCTGGTGACGATCGACCCGTGCCCGCTGCCCGGCAAGCCGGCGGTGGAGGCGGCGGTCGGCGGGAACAGCCGTCAGTACCCGTACGGGCTGCACAACTGCTCGTGGGTGGGCGACGGCAAGGAGATCACGCTCGACATGCGCTCCACGTTCGTGCCGCCGGACCGCAAGTTCGACGCGAAGCAGGTGGACGTCGACCTCGGCGGCGGCATCACCGCCCACCAGCTCGACAACTCCGGTGCCTACCCGTCGTGCTCGGTGAAGTGGGTGCAGCGCTTCAACACCGGCGAGGAGGGCGAGATCGTCGAGGTGAAGTCGGCGGGCCCGCGCAAGTCGGAGTTCGACCGGTGCGCGACGGCGGTGGCGTTCGCCAAGGACGTGGCACCGCGGATCCCGCGCGGGTGAACGAGGGCTGACAGCCGGCGCGACCAACCGTTACTGTTCGGTAACACCTTCGCGCACCTTGGAGGGCCCATGACGCAGACCGCACCCCCGAAACCCCTCCGGGCGGACGACGAGGGGAAGAGGTTCGCCTCGCTCGACCCGCGCACCGGCGAGGTCGTGGCCCACCACCCGGTGCACGGCGAGGCGGAGGTGCGCGCGGCGGTCGCGGCGGCGCGGACGGCGGCGGAGTTCTGGGCCGACCTCGGGTTCGCCGGGCGGCGGGCGCGGCTCGACGCGTGGCGGCGGACCCTGGTCCGGCGGCTGCCCGAGTGGCAGTCGCTGCTCAGCGCGGAGACCGGCAAGTCCGCCGACGACGCGCGCACCGAGACCGCCCTGGTGGTCGAGCACCTGCACTGGGCGGCCAGGCAGGCGGCGAAGACGCTGGGCAGGCGTCGGGTCAAACCCGGCGCGCTGATGTACAACCACGCGGCGACCCTGGAGTACCGGCCGCTGGGCGTGGTGGGCGTGATCGGGCCGTGGAACTACCCGGCGTTCACGCCCATGGGTTCCATCGCCTACGCGCTGGCCGCGGGCAACGCCGTGGTGTTCAAGCCCAGTGAGTTCACCCCCGGTGTGGGCGTGTTCCTCGCGGACACGCTCGCCGAGGTCGTGCCGGAGCACCCGGTGCTCCAGGTGGTGACGGGTTTCGGCGAGACCGGCGCGGCGCTGTGCGCGGCCGGGGTGGACAAGCTCGCGTTCACCGGGTCCACGGCCACCGGGAAGAAGGTCATGGCGGCGTGCGCCGCGACGCTCACGCCGGTGCTGGTGGAGTGCGGCGGCAAGGACGCGTTGATCGTGGCGGAGGACGCGGACGTGCCGGCCGCCGCGCGGGCCGCCGTGTGGGGCGGCATCTTCAACGCCGGCCAGACGTGCGCGGGCGTGGAGCGGGTGTACGTGGCGGACGCCGTGCACGACGAGTTCGTCGAACTCGTGGTGGCGAAGGCACGCGAGCTGCGGCCCGGTGGCGAGCCGAACGCGGACTTCGGGCCGATCACCATGCCCGCGCAGGTGGACGTCATCCGGGCGCACGTGGCCGACGCCCTGGAGCGCGGCGGCCGGGCCGTCGTCGGCGGCATGGAGTCGATCCGCCCGCCGTACGTGGAACCCGTGGTGCTGGTGGACGTGCCGGAGGACGCCAAGGCCGTCACCGAGGAGACGTTCGGGCCGACGCTGGTGGTGAACCGGGTGGCCGACGCCGACGAAGCCGTGCGGCGGGCCAACGCGTCGGCCTACGGGCTCGGCGCGGCGGTGTTCTCCCGCAACCGCGGCGACGAGCTGGCGGCGCGGCTGCGGTGCGGCATGGTGTCGGTGAACTCGGTGCTGGCGTACGCGTCCGTGCCGGCGTTGCCGTTCGGCGGTGTCGGCGCGTCGGGGTTCGGGCGCGTGCACGGCGAGGACGGGCTGCGTGAGTTCGCCTACGCGCATTCGGTCACCCGCAAGCGGTTCCGGGCGTTGCTCGACCCGATGACCTACGAGCGCGGGCCACGCACCATCAAACACGTGCTGCGGCTGGTGAAGGCGTTGCACGGGCGCTGAGCGCCGCCCGTTCGGCTGGGGTAGGAATGTGGTGACCAGCGGATGGAGGTCACCATGAAGAAGATCATCAACGATCCGTCGACGGTGGTGGCGGACGCGTTGCGGGGCATGGCCGCGGCGCACGGCGACCTGCTCGACGTCCACCTCGACCCGGCGGTGGTGGTGCGCGCGGACGCGCCCGTGCCGCGCAAGGTCGCGGTGATCTCCGGTGGCGGTTCCGGCCACGAGCCGCTGCACGCCGGGTTCGTCGGGCGCGGGATGCTCGACGCGGCCTGCCCCGGGCCGGTGTTCACCTCGCCGACGCCCGACCAGGTGCTGGAGGCCGTGACGCGCACCGACGGCGGCGCGGGGGCGTTGCTGATCGTGAAGAACTACACCGGCGACGTCCTCAACTTCGAGACCGCCGCCGAACTGGCCGCCGCCGAGGGCCTGGCCGTGCGGACCGTCGTGATCGACGACGACGTGGCGGTCACCGACTCCGCGCACACCGCGGGCCGCCGGGGCGTCGGCGGGACCGTGCTGCTGGAGAAGCTGGTCGGCGCCGCCGCCGAGCGCGGCGTGGACCTGGACGGGTGCGAGGAGCTGGCGCGCTCGGTGATCGGCCGGGTGCGCTCGATGGGGCTCGCGCTCGCACCGGGCACCGTGCCGCACGCGGGCGAGCCGAGCTTCACCCTCGGCGACGACGAGATCGAGCTGGGCATCGGCATCCACGGCGAGCCGGGTCGGCGGCGCGTGCCGCTCCGGCCGGCCGACGAGCTGGTGCCCGCGTTGCTCGACCCGGTCCTGGAAGACCTCCCGTTCACCGCGGGGGACCGGGTGCTGCTGTTCACCAACGGCATGGGCGGCACGCCGTTGATCGAGCTGTACCTGGCGCACGGCATCGCCGAGCGGCTGCTCGCCGAGCGCGGTGTCACCGTGGAGCGGCGGCTGGTCGGTTCGTACACGACGAGCCTGGAGATGCAGGGGATGAGCTTCACCGTGCTGAAACTGGACGACGACCTGGTGGAGCTGTGGGACGCGCCCGTGCGCACGCCGGCGTTGCGGTGGGGTGTCTGATGGGGTGCGGGGCCGACGAGGTGGTGGCCGCGTTGCGGGCGGCGGCGGTGGTCGTGGCGGAGCACCGCGAGGAGCTGGTGCGGCTGGACCGGGCGATCGGCGACGGCGACCACGGCGAGAACCTGCACCGCGGCTTCTCCGCCGTGGTGTCCAAACTGGACGGTTCGGCGCCCGCGACGCCGGGTGCGGTGCTCAAGCTCGCGGCCACCACGTTGATCTCCACCGTCGGCGGCGCGGCGGGTCCGTTGTACGGCACGGCGTTCCTGCGGGCGGCGACGGCCGTCGGCGACGCGCCCGAGCTGGACGCGGCACTCGTGGCGGGTGCGTTGCGGGCGGCGCTGGAGGGCGTTGTCGCGCGCGGCAAGGCGGTGGTCGGCGACAAGACGATGGTCGACGCCCTGACCCCGGCGGTGACGGCCGCCGAGGACGTGGCGGAGGGCGGTGTGGACGTGGCGGCGGTGCTGGCGGCGGCGGCCGGTGCGGCGGAGGAGGGCGCGCGGTCCACGGAGCCGCTGGTGGCGCGCAAGGGGCGTGCCTCGTACCTGGGTGAGCGCAGTGCCGGTCACCTGGACCCGGGCGCGTGGTCGACGTCGTTGCTGCTGCGGTCGTTCGCCGGGGGTGCGCGGTGATCGGGCTGGTGGTGGTGTCGCACAGCCGGCGGCTGGCGGAGGGCGTGGCGGAGCTGGCCGGGCAGATGGCCCCGGACGTGCGGATCGCGCCGTCCGGCGGCGACGGCTCGGGCGGGCTGGGCACGGACTACGCGGCGGTGGCGGAGGCGATCTCCCGGGCCGATTCCGGCGGTGGCGTCGTGGTGCTGTACGACCTGGGCAGCGCGCGGATGGTCGCGGAGATGGCGGCGGAGGAGGCGGGCACGCCCGTGGTGGTCGCCGACGCGCCGTTGGTGGAGGGCGCGGTGGCCGCCGCCGTGGCGGCCCAGGGCGGTGCCTCGGCGGACGAGGTCGCCGCCGCGGCACGCGCCGCGTACCACGCGGGCGCCACCCCGGCTTTCGCCGCTCCGGACACCGACCCGCTCGCCGGCGCGGCCGGTGACGCCGAGGTCCCCGCTCCGTCCACTGAGGACGCCGTGCGGTCAGATGTCGTGCTCACCAACGACGTCGGCCTGCACGCGCGACCGGCCGCGCTGGTCGCGCGTGCGCTCGCCGGGCTCGACGCCCGCGTGCTCGTCCGCTACGGCGAGCAGGAGGCGGACGCCGCCAGCGTGCTCGCGCTGATGGGTCTCGGCGCGCCGGGCGGTGCGCGGGTCGAGGTCGTGGCCACCGGACCGGACGCGGCGGAAGCGGTGCGCCGGGTGAGCGCGCTCGCGGCGCGGAACTTCGACGAATGACCTGCTCCGCCCGGTTGCTTGCTCGATCCCGATGGTGAAGCTCACGTGAAGCGCGCGCGACGGCCGTGGGATAGTCGGGCGCGAGTTACCGTCCGGTAGCCACTCCGCGGAGCGGGAGGTACTCGGTGACGCGTCGGTTCAGCACGGTCGGAGTCGTCGGGCTCGGCACGATGGGCGCCGGTATCGCGGAAGTGCTCGCGCGGACCGGTCGCACGGTGGTCGCGGTGGACGTGGACGAGGCGGGGGTGACCCGCGGTCGCGGCCACCTGGAGCACTCCACCGGCCGCGCGGTGGCCAGGGGCAAGCTCACCGCGGAGGCCCGCGCCGCTCTGCTCGCGCGGATCACCTGCACGACGTCGCTCACCGCCCTGTCCGACGCCGACCTCGTCGTGGAGGCCGTGCCGGAGCGCGTCGGGCTCAAGGCGGGCGTGTTCGCCGAACTGGACCGGATCTGCCGTCCCGACACGGTTTTCGCCTCCAACACCTCGGCGTTGTCGATCACCGAGATCGGTGTCCGCACCGGACGGCCGGGCAAGGTCGTCGGCCTGCACTTCTTCAACCCGACGCCGGTGCTGAAGCTGGTGGAGGTGGTCCGCACGGTCGTCACGGAGCCGGACGTGGTGGACGACGTGGTGGCGTTCGCGGAATCCCTGGGCAAGACGCCGGTCGTCATCGGCGACCGCGCGGGGTTCATCGCCAACGCGTTGTTGTTCGGCTATCTCAACCACGCCGTGCGCATGTACGAATCACGTTACGCCTCAAGGGAAGACCTCGACGCGGCGATGCGTTACGGCTGCGGCTACCCGATGGGTCCGTTGGCGTTGCTCGACCTCATCGGCCTGGACACGGCGCACGAGATCCTGGGCACGATGTACCGCCAGTCCCGCGACCGCCTGCACGCACCGGCGCCGCTGCTCAAGCAGATGGTCACCGCCGGTCTGCTGGGCCGCAAGAGCGGGCGTGGCTTCTACACCTACGACGGGCCGGATTCGCCGACCGTCGTGCCCGACGCCCCCGTCGCCGTCGTCGAACCCGCCTCCGCGCGCGAGGTGCGGCGGGTCGGCGTCGTCGGCACGGGCACCATGGCGACCGGTATCGCCGAGGTGTTCGCCAAGCGCGGCTACGACGTGGTCGTGCGGGCCCGATCACTGGACAAGGCGGAGGCGGCGGTCGGCCGGGTCGGCGCGTCGTTGGACCGGGCCGTCGTGAAAGGCAGGCTCGCGGCGGCCGACCGGGACGCGGCGCTGGCCCGCGTGACGCCCGCCGTCGAGTTCGCGGACCTCGCCTCCTGCGACCTGGTGGTGGAGGCCGTCGCCGAGGAGTTGGCGGTGAAGACGGCCGTGTTCCAGGCGTTGGACGAGGTGTGCAGGCCGGGTGCGGTGCTGGCCACCACCACGTCGTCGCTGCCCGTGGTCGAGTGCGCGGCGGCCACCTCGCGGCCCGGTGACGTCGTCGGCCTGCACTTCTTCAACCCCGCGCCGGTGATGGAGCTGGTGGAGGTGGTGGAGACGATCACGACGGCCCCGGACGTCGTCGCCACCGCGCGCCGGGTGTGCCTGGACCTGGGCAAGCGCCCGGTCCACTGCCGCGACCGGGCGGGGTTCATCGTCAACGCCTTGCTGTTCCCGTACCTGAACGACGCGGTGAAGATGCTGGAGGCGCACTACGCGACGGCGGACGACATCGACCACGCGATGAAGGTCGGGTGCTCGCTGCCGATGGGGCCGTTCGAGCTGCTGGACGTTGTCGGCCTCGACGTGTCGTTGGCGATCGAGCGGGCGTTGTACCTGGAGTTCCGGGAGGCGGGCCTCGCACCCGCGCCGCTGCTGGAGCACCTGGTGACCGCCGGCCGCCTGGGCCGCAAGACCGGCAAGGGCTTCCGCGACCACACCTGAGTTCCACCCGGGCACGTCGGTTTGGCATGGTGGTGCCATGCGGCGTGTTGTTCTCACACTCCTGGTGGCGGCGCTCGGCCTGGTGTCGGGCTGCGCGTACACGGTGAACGGCACGCCGGTGTCGGCCGGCGTGCTCGACATCGAGCCGCCGTTCCAGTCCAACTCGGCGGACCCGACGCCGACGTCCGGGTCGTCGGCGGACCCGAAGGCGGACAACGCGTACTGCGCGTTGTTGAGCTGGAAGGACCTGCCGTACGACGTGAAGGACAAGTCGGCCCCGCCGACCGATACCGGCTACGACACGCAGTTCGACCAGTCGTGCAAGTGGCAGACGACAGTCGACAAGCTGGACGTGGGCGTGACCCTCCGCTTCCGCGCCGGGCGGTCGATCTCGCTGGAGCAGCACAACGGCGAGTTCCAGGTGGGTGGTCGGAAGGTCACCTACTTCGACCGGACCACGGACACCACCGTGCAGCCGTCCTGCGTGCTGGTGATGGACTACGCGGGCGGCGGCGTGGGGATCATCGTGATCGACGGCTCGGCCCGCTTCGGCGCGATCTGCGAGCAGGGGAAGAAGGTCGCGGAGGTCCTGCTGTCGAAGGAACCGACCCGCTAGCCGGCCGGTCCCGGCGGGAGCCCGCGAGGCACGACCGGGCTCGACCGCTGTCCGCGCTGCTCGCGGCGAGATCAGACCGCCTCGCGGGTGGTGCTGCTTCGCGGGCAGTGCCGCCTCGTGGACGGTGCCGCTCCGTCGACGCTCGCCGACGGCGGGCGCCTCGCCGGCAGTGCCGCCTCGCCGGCGGCACCGCCCTCCTGGCAGCGTCATCCGGCGGGCAGCGCCATCCCCGCGGGCAGCGTCATCCCGCTCTCGCGCGGTCGGGGTGGCGCGTCAGCTACAGCAGCCGCCGCCGCAGCACCCGCCGCCACCGCCGCCACCGGCGGGCTGGGCGGCGAGGCCGCCGACGCCGACCATGGACAGCAGCTTCACCGTGTCGTCGTGCCCGCGCGGGCACGTGGCGGGTGCGGAGGCGTCGCTCATCGAGCGCTTCACGTCGAAGGTCGACCCGCAGGTCTTGCAGCGGAACTCGTAGGTGGGCACGGCCCTATTGTGGCGGTTGCCTCGGCAGCAGCACCAGCGCGGGCACCGCGACCGCCACCACCGTGGCGACCAGCGTCAGGATCGGCATCCCGTGCGCCCAGCCGAGGCCGGCCGCGGCGGCGTGCGCGGCCGTGTAGGTCGCGACCCAGGAGCGGGAGCGCTGGCGGAGCACCGTCGTGACCAGCGCCGCGCCCGCCGTGACCAGCAGGATCATGCACGAGGCGAGCAGCATCCCGTGTACCGGCGCGACCATCCGCCGACGTGGTGGGTCCAGCCCTTCCGGAGTCGCGAAGTCCTCGGGGCCGGGTAACTCCCCGAGCCCGGCTCGTACGGCGGGTTGCGCCACGATCGCCATCTCAAGCAACAACAGCACCACGACCACAGCCCGCTGCCACCTGTTCACCCTGTGGACCGTATGCGATCACAAATGACTATCGGAGTTACCCTGGTACCTCGTGCCCCGCCGCAACCGCCCCAAGCGCCCGGATGAACCCCGACCGGTCGGCGGACACGCGTGGGCACGTGCGGAAAACGCCCCGGACGGCGACTGGATGGTCCGGAACATCTCGGGCACCGCCACCACCAAGACCTATCGCTGCCCCGGGTGCGACCACGAGATCAAGCCGGGCACCCCGCACGTAGTCGCCTGGCCCGCCGCGGACCACGGCTCGGTGGAAGACCGCCGCCACTGGCACCAGGGCTGCTGGACCTCCCGCACCCGCCGCGGCCCGACCTCGAAACGCTGGTAGACCCCTCGCGCCCGCCCACGGGGAACGCACGGCCGGTGGGGCAGCCGCCCCGGGCCGGACGCGGTAGAGCGGGGCGCGCCGTGGCAGAGGGCGAGGGGGAGGCACGCAGCGCGGAGTGCGGTGGAACGGGGTCGGGTCGGCTGGGCGCGCGGCAGGGCCGGGCGCGTCGGGCGCAGCTCGGCCGGGTGAGGTGGCGGGACGGGGCGCGGCGCGGCGATCCCGGGTCGAGTCGGCCGCGGTAGGGCGACGCGCCGCTGGCGAGAAGGAGCGGCAGGACTGAGCAGGGCGCGCGGGGTGCGCCGGGCGGGGCCGGTGCGGCGAGGCCGCGACAGGCGAGGTCGAGCGCAGTGCGGCGAGCCGGGGCGCGGCGTGGCCGGGTGAGGCGGGCGGGGTGAGGAGAACTGCGGAGGGACGGGATCGGTGCGGCGGGGTGTGATGCGCCTGGGGCGTGGCAGGTGGGGCCGGGCCAGGTCGAGCGGGGTCGGGGAGTTTGGGCGGGGGGCTGGAGTGAGGAGGGTTCGAGGTGGGTGACGTTCGGATCTCGGCCAACACGGTGCTGCCCGCTCGGCGGGAGGAGGTGGTGTTGACCGCCGGTGACGGGGTTCGCCTGGTGGGGGAGTTGGCGGTGCCCGCCGAACGGGAGGCTCGGACCGCGTTGGTCATGTTGCACCCGCTGCCCACTCGGGGCGGCATGATGGATTCGCATTTGTTGCGCAAGGCCGCCTGGCGGTTGCCCGCGTTGGCGGACCTCGCGGTGCTCCGGTTCAACACCCGGGGCACCGCTTCCGAGCGCGGGCGGAGCGAGGGGGCCTTCGACAACGCCGTGGGCGAGCGGTTCGACGTGGCGGCGGCCGTGGAGTTCGTTGCCGGGCGGGGGTTCTCGGACATCTGGTTGGTCGGGTGGTCGTTCGGCACCGACCTCGCGTTGATGCACGGCTGTGACCCGCGCGTGGCGGGCGCGGTCCTGGTTTCGCCTCCCCTGCGGTGGAGCACGGACGACCACCTCGCCCGGTGGGCCGACAAGCGGGTGGTCTGCCTGGTGCCCGAGCACGACGACCACCTGCCGCCGGCCGAGGCCAGGCGGCGGTTCGGCACCGGTCTGCCGACCGCGGAGGTGGTCGACTTCCCCGGCGCCGGGCACCTCATGGTCGGCCAGGCCGATGAGGTGCTCGACGCGATCGTGGCCGCGGTCCGGCCCGAGGTGCCCACGCCGCTACCGCGCACCTGGCCGCCTGCGAACGACGTCAGGTGAGCATCGTCGCCCCCTCCCGCCGGTAGACCAGCACCGGACCGTCGACGGTCGTGCTGTCGCCCACGTGCGCGAAGCCCAGCTTCTCCGCGACGCGCTGGGAGGGCTTGTTGTCGAGGTCGGTGATGATCACCACGGGGCGCTCCGGCCGCTCCCGGTCCGCCCACTCGACGGCCGCCCGCGCCATCTCGGGCGCGTAGCCCCGACCCCAGTGCCGGGGCCGTAACCGGTAGAACAGGTTGAACGTCGGCTCGCCGTCCAGCTCGTGGTGGCGCAGGCCGCCGAAGCCGATGATCTCGCCCGTCTCCGCCAGCACCACCGCCCAGTACCCGATGCCGTCACGCGCCCAGTGCGCCTGCCACTCCACGAGCTGGTCCGCCGCACCCGCCGGCGTGGGCGTGCCCGCCCGGTTGAAGCGGTTGGCCTCCGGGTCGGCCAGGACGGTGATCGCGGCACGCAGGTCACCCGGACCGACCCGCCGGAGCAGCAGGCGGTCGGTGCGGATCAGTTCCGGGTCGTGGGTCATGGGACGAACGTAGTGAGGGGGTCCGACAATTCCGGGTGTGGAGACTTCGCCGTTGGTGCTGCTGCCTGCTTTTCCGTTCGACTCACGCATGTGGGACGGGGTGCGTACGTCACTCGACCATGTGACGCTCGACCTCGATGGTCACGGAAGGACCCCCGACCTGACCGCCCTCGCCCACGACGTGCTCGCCCGGATGGACGTGCTCGGTCTCGAACGGGTGGTCGTGGGTGGGTGTTCGATGGGTGGCTACGTGGCGATGGCGGTGTTGCGCGAAGCGCCCGAACGGGTCGCCGGGCTGGTGCTCGCCGACACCCGGTTCACCGCCGACGGCCCGGAGGCGCGGGCCAACCGCCTCGCCATGGCGGACCGGGTGCTCGCCGAGGGCGTCGGGTGGGTGCCGGACGCGGTCCTGCCCGGACTGCTCGGGCCGGCACCGGCGCCGGAGGTGGTGGCACGGGTGCGGGAGCTGATCCTCGGCCGGGCCGCCGCCGAGGTGGCGTGGGCGCAGCGGGCGATGGCGGCGCGGCCCGATTCGCGGGACGTGCTCGCGGCGGCCGACGTGCCCGCGCTGGTCCTGGTCGGCGGCGAGGACGCGTTGACACCGCCCGCGGTCGCGCGGGAGCTGGCCGACGTCCTGCCGCGTGCCGACTACGTGGAGCTGCCTGGCGTCGGCCACCTCACGCCGGTCGAGGCGCCGGAGGCGTTCGCGGCGGCCGTGCGGGAGTGGTGGCAGCGGGTCGAGCCCGCGGTGGCACGGCGCTGACGGCGCGGTCAGCGCTTGGCGGACCGGGCCTTCGGCGGGGTCGGACGGGTGATCTTCTGGGTCGGCCCGTCCGGACCCGGCTTCCCGTCGGTGGCGGCCTTCGCGTCCGGCTGGTTCGGCGGGTCGACCGGAGCCGCCTGCTTGGCCGGAGCCGGAGCCGCCTCCGGCTGGGCGGCGTCCTTCGTGGACGGGGCCGCCGGGGACGCGCCGACCGGCTGGGCCGGCGGGCGCTCCTCCTCCAACGGGTCGAGCAGCGGCGTAACCTCGTGCAGCGCCGTGCGGACCGAGTGGAGCTGCTGGGACAGCCGGTTGCGCAGCTGGCGCAACGCGTCCACCTTCTGCTGCGCCTGCGTGACCCGGCGGTTGGCCTCGTCGGTGGCCTCCCGGACGCGGCGGTTGGCCTCGTCCGTCGCCTCCTGCACGCGCGCGGTGGCCTCGCTGATGGAGTCGTGCCGCCTGCGGTTGGCCTCCTCGGTGGCCTCGCGCACCAGGCGCTGCGCCTCCGCGTTGGACGTCGCCTGCTCCTGCGCGATCTGCGCGCGCACGCGGGCGGCTTCCTCCGCCGCCTCCCGGACGCGCCGCTCGGCCTCCGCCTTGCTCGACGCCTCCTGCTCGGCCAGCAGCTTCATCGACTCGACGCGCCGCGCGGCCATCGCGATCTCGAAGTCCTCCTCGACCGTGGTGCGGCGCTGGAGGGACTCCTCGTCCAGCTTGGCCGCGGTGTCACGCGCCTCGCCCACGATGCGGTCCGCTTCGGCGCGGGCCTGCTCCAGCACGCCCCGGTGCTCGGCCTCCATGTCGGCACGCCGCTGGTCCAGCTCGGCGAGCAGGTTCTCGTACCGGGTGCGCAGCGCGGCGGCGTCGCTCTCGGCCTTGGCCCGGATGTGCCCGCCCTCGGCCTCGGCGCGGGCCTTGATCTCGTTGGCCTCGTCCTGCGCGAGGCGCAGCATCCGCTGCAACCGCTCGCTCAGGCCCTCCAGCGTGGTCGGCGGCAGGGACAGCCGCTCGACCTGCCCGCGCAGGTCGGCCATCTCCGAGCGCGCCGCTTCGAGCTGGCGGCTCAGGTCGTTGGTCTGCGAGACCGCCGCGTCCCGGTCGGCGGCGAGCAGCCGGAGGTCCGAGTCGAGGCGCTCCAGGTGGTCCTCGACCTGCGCGCGGTCGTAGCCGCGTTTGACGATGTCGAAGCCGGATCCCAGGGGGACGAGGTCACGGTCGTCAGCGAGGCCCATGGGGGTCACGCTACCCGCTCCGGCGGTGCGGGGGGCACCCCGCCACCCGCACCACCACACGTTTTCGCTTTACACGCCCCGAAAACGGTTGATTTCGGTCAGGTGCGCCGAGCGCAGCCCGTGGTCGAGCACGCCCAGGCCCTCCTCGGGCGCGAGGCACAGCACGCCGACCTTGCCCTGGTGCGCGTTGCGGTGCACGTCGCAGGCCGCCTGCCCGGTGTCGGCCAACGAGTACACCTTGGACAGTGTCGGGTGGATCTTCGCCTTGGCGACCAACCGGTTGGCCTCCCACGCCTCGCGGTAGTTCGCGAAGTGCGACCCGATGACCCGCTTCAGGTTCATCCACAGGTAACGGTTGTCGTACTGGTGCATGAACCCGCTGGTGGACGCGCACGTGACGATGGTGCCGCCGCGCTTGGCCACGAACACGCTCGCGCCGAACGTCTCCCGACCGGGGTGCTCGAACACGATGTCCGGGTCGTCACCGCCGGTCAGCTCCCGGATGCGGGCGCCGAAGCGCTTCCACTCCTTCGGGTCCTGCTCGTGCTCGTCCGCCCAGAACCGGTAACCCTCCGCGGACCGGTCGATGATCAGCTCGGCGCCCATCCGACGGCAGATTTCGGCTTTTTCCGGGGAGGACACGACGCAAACGGGCGTCGCGCCGCCGTTGAGGGCGAACTGCGTCGCGTAGGAGCCGAGACCGCCGGACGCACCCCAGATGAGGACGGTGTCCCCTTGTTTCATGTTCGCGCCGTTGGTCGACACGAGCTGCCGGTAGGCGGTGGAGTTCACCAGCCCGGGGGAGGCCGCCTCCTCCCACGTGAGGTGGCGCGGCATGGGCATCAGCTGGTTGGCCTTGACCAGGGCGATCTCCGCGAGGCCGCCGAAGTTGGTCTCGAAGCCCCAGATCCGCTGCTCCGGGTCGAGCATGGTGTCACCGTGGCCGTCGGGGTGCTCCAACTGCACGTCCAGGCAGTGCGCCACGACCCGGTCGCCCGGTCGCCACGCGTTCACGCCGGGCCCGGTGCGCAGCACGACGCCCGCCAGGTCGGAGCCGACGACGTGGTAGGGCAGGTCGTGCCGGGCGGCCAGGGGCGAGCTGCGGCCGTACCGCTTGAGGAAGCCGAACGTGGACAACGGCTCGAAGATCGACGTCCACACCGTGTTGTAGTTGATCGCGGACGCCATCACGGCGACCAGCGCCTCACCGGGGCCCAGCTCCGGCGTCGGGACCTCGTCCAGGTGCAGCGACTCGCGGGGGTCCTTGTCCTTGGTCTCGCGCCCTTCGAACAGCCCGACCTCGTCCGCGTGCACCGTCACGCCCCGGTAGCTCCCCGGTACGTCGAGCGACCCGATGGCGTCCAGTTCATCAGCGAGGATGGCGTCAAGGATCTTCTGCACGGCGTTGCCTCCCGTTGGGGTGGTCGCTTGGGGTGCTCGGGAGGCGGACGTTACCCACGGGTAACCGATTCAGCGCCCGACCTGTGAGCCATCGCACTGGGTGTCTGCCCGAACGGGCCACTCTTGACCGGGCGGCCAACCAAGCGGAGCATCGGTGCCGTCCCACAACCAGGACGGAGGTGCAGGTCATGACCAAGGCGTGGACCAGGTGGCAGGACTGGGCGGAGGTCGTCATCGGCGCGCTCGTGCTGCTCTCGCCCCTCGTGATGGACACGTCCACCGCGGCGATGTGGACGATGATCGTGCTCGGTGCGTTGATCGCCATCGACGGGCTCGTGTCGCTCGCGAGGCCCGCGATGGTGTACAGCGAGTGGTTCCAGGTGGTCCTCGGTGTGTTGTTGTTCGTCTCCCCGTGGGTGATGGGCTACAGCGACATGACGGGGGCGGCATGGGTGTCGTGGATCGGGGGCGTCCTGACGGTCGCCGCCGGTTTGCTGGCCATGCCCGCGGCGAACGCGGCCCACAGCGCGCACGGCGCGCACCGCGGGCGCGGCGGGTTGGCCGGTTCGCACTGAGGGTCGGCACCGGTCGAGCGGGGCCGTCCGGGCGGGCGGCCCCGCCCGTGATCGCGGAGGAGAAGCGTTGACCGCACGGGAGCGCATCCTGGACGCGGCCGAGGAGTTGTTCGCCGAGTCCGGCTTCGACGCCACCCCCACCTCGCGCGTCGCGGAACGCGCAGGGGTGCCCAAGGGGCTCGTGCACTACTACTTCCGGCGCAAGCCCGACCTGCTGGCCGCGCTGGTGGACCGGCTGCCGGACGGCACCGTGGACGCCCGCCGCGTGGTGGTGGCGGGCGACATCGCGGCGAGCCTGCGCGGCCTGGTCGCCGCGCTCGACGCCCGGCTCACCTCGTCACCGCTGCTCAGCCACCTGCTGTGGCGGGAAGCCGACACGCACACCGCGGTCCGGGACGCGCTGCACGCGCGGTACCGGGCGGTGGTGGACCTGATCCGCGAGGTGATCCTGGCCGCGGGCGGGCCCGCCGTCGCGGGCAAGGACGTGGACAGCGCCTCCGCGTTGCTGGCGCTCGCCGTGAGCTACCGGCACTCGGTGGCCCGGCACGCGCCCGAGGACGACCGGATGGACCAGGAGCTGACGTTCGTGGCCGCCGCGCTTCAGTGACCGGGCTCGACCAGCTCCACCAGCACGCCGCCCGCGTCCTTGGGGTGCACGAAGTTGACGCGGCTGTTCGCCGTGCCGCGCTTGGCGCTCTCGTACAGCAGGCGCAACCCCCTGGCGCGCAACGCCTCGGCCGCCGCGTCCACATCGGACACCCGGTAGGCGAGCTGCTGGAGGCCGGGACCGGAGCGGCCGATGAACTTGGCGATGGTCGACTCCGGCGTGAGCGGGGCGAGCAGCTGCACGGCCGTGCCCGCGCCGGTGTCGCCGGGCGCGCGCAGCATCGCCTCGCGGACGCCCTGCTCCTCGTTGTCCTCCTGGTGGACGACCGCCAGGCCGAAGTTCTCCCGGTGGAACGCGATCGCGGCGTCGAGGTCGGGCACGGCGATCCCGACGTGGTCGATCGCGGTCACCAGGTCGCGGAGTTCTGCGTGCATGGCACGCACAGTAACGGCGGAATCGGTGCAGCGAGCGCTGTGCGACGCCTCACAGGGGTACCGCCCAGTAGCCCTGGGTATCGTGGCAAGTTAACAACCGCTTACACACGCTCGTGGAGGCCGATGTGTCCGGTTCCGTCATCGTCGCCGGGGCCCGTACCCCGATGGGACGGCTGCTCGGATCGCTCAAGGACTTCTCCGGGGCCCAGCTCGGCGGCGTCGCCATCAAGGCCGCGCTGGAGCGGGCCGGCGTCGCCCCCGAGCAGGTCCAGTACGTGATCATGGGCCAGGTGCTGACCGCGGGCGCGGGCCAGATCCCGGCGCGGCAGGCCGCCGTCAACGCGGGCATCCCGATGACCGTGCCCGCGCTCACCGTGAACAAGGTGTGCCTGTCGGGCATCGACGCGATCGCCCTCGCCGACCAGCTCATCCGCGCGGGCGAGTTCGACATCGTGGTCGCGGGCGGCCAGGAGTCCATGACCCAGGCGCCGCACCTGCTGCCCAAGTCGCGTGGCGGTTACAAGTACGGCGACGTCACCGTCCAGGACCACATGGCCCACGACGGCCTGTTCTGCGCCTTCGACCAGGTGGCCATGGGCGCGTCCACGGAGAAGCACAACGGCCGCTACGGCGTGACCCGCGAGGAGCAGGACGCGTTCTCCGCGCGGTCCCACCAGCTCGCCGCCAAGGCCGCCGAGAACGGCGTGTTCGCCGAGGAGATCGCCCCCGTGTCGATCCCGCAGCGCAAGGGCGACCCGGTGCTGGTCGACTCGGACGAGGGCGTGCGCCCCGACACCACGCCCGAGGGGCTGGCCAGGCTGCGCCCCGCCTTCGCCGCCGACGGCACCATCACCGCGGGCTCGGCGTCGCAGATCTCCGACGGCGCGGCGGCCGTGGTCGTGATGAGCAAGGCCAAGGCCGAGGAGCTGGGCCTCACGTGGCTCGCCGAGATCGGCGCGCACGGCGTCGTCGCGGGTCCCGACGCGAGCCTGCACGAGCAGCCGTCCAACGCCATCAAGGCCGCCTGCGCCAAGGAGGGCATCACGCCCGCCGACCTCGACCTGGTCGAGATCAACGAGGCGTTCGCCGCGGTCGGCATCGTCTCCACCCGGCAGCTCGGCATCGCCGAGGACAAGGTCAACGTCAACGGCGGCGCGATCGCGCTCGGCCACCCGATCGGCATGTCGGGCGCCCGGATCGCGCTGCACCTGGCCCTGGAGCTGAAGCGGCGTGGCGGCGGTGTCGGCGCGGCGGCCCTGTGCGGTGGCGGTGGCCAGGGCGACGCCCTGATCATCCGCGTGCCCTGAGGTACGGGATGTGGCCCGCACCGCGGACGTAGCGGAGCTGGTCGACCGCGCGCGGGCGGGCCAGCCGCGCGCGGTCGCCAGGCTGCTGTCCCTCGTCGAGGAGGCCGGTCCGCGGCTGCCGGAGGTGGCCCGCGCGCTCGCGCCGCACGCCGGTCGCGCGCGGGTGATCGGCCTGACCGGCGCGCCCGGCGTCGGCAAGTCGACGTCCACCTCCGCCCTCGTCGCCGCCTACCGGGCCCGCGGCAGGCGGGTCGGCGTGCTGGCCGTGGACCCGTCGTCGCCGTTCTCCGGCGGCGCGTTGCTCGGCGACCGGGTCCGGATGGGCGAGCACGCCACCGATCCCGGCGTGTTCATCCGGTCCATGGCCACCCGCGGCCACCTCGGCGGCCTGTCCTGGGCCACGCCGCAGGCGTTGCGCGTGCTGGACGCGGCGGGCTGCGACGTGGTGCTGGTGGAGACCGTCGGCGTCGGCCAGTCCGAGGTGGAGGTGGTGTCGCTGGCCGACACCACCGTGGTGCTGCTCGCGCCCGGCATGGGTGACGGCGTCCAGGCCGCGAAGGCGGGCATCCTGGAGGTCGCCGACGTGCTCGTGGTGAACAAGGCCGACCGGGACGGCGCGGACGCCACCGTCCGCGACCTGAAGCGCATGGTCTCGCCGGGTGGGCCGGGCGACGCGCGGTGGCGTCCGCCCGTGGTGCGTGCCGCGGCGACCCGTGGCGAGGGCATCGCCGACGTGGTGGCCGCCATCGACGCCCACCACGACTGGCTGTGCGGGCGCGGTGAGCTGGCCCGGCGGCGGGCGCGGCGCGCGGCGGGCGAGATCGAGGCGATCGCCGTGGCGCGGCTGCGGTCCCGGTTCGGCGGGCTGGGCGGCGGCACGGCGCTGGCGACCTTGGCCGAACGGGTCGTGGCGGGTGAGCTGGACCCCTACGCTGCGGCTGACCAGTTGGTCGAGGGGGTGGGCGCGTGACACCGGTCGTGATCGACATCGGTGCGCGGGACACGCGGCGGGTGCTGATCGGCGGCGCCGTGGCCGGTGTCCTCGGGGTGTTGGCCTTGTTCGGCGCGTTCTCGGCGTACGCGGGCGGTTCCGCGGTCGGCGGGACGATCGCCCTGGTGATCGGCGTGGCGTTCACCGGCATCGGGCTGCTCGCCGTGGCGAGCTGGAAGAAGGTGTCCCGGCCGCGCAAGCTCGTCTTCGAGCCGCAGGGCGTCCGGTGGGACGACCCGCAGGGCTCGCCGTGGGCGGTGCCGTGGGCCGACCTGGGCGCGGTGCGGATCTCGCGGACCGTCGAACGCGTCGTGCGGCTGTCCGACGCGTTGACCCGCAAGACCATGGTCCGGCTCGACCTGCTGCCCGCCTACCCCGGGCCGTTCGCGGCGCGGCACCCCGGCCTCGCGCCGCTGGCGCGCCCGGACGGGACCTACCGGCTGCCGCTGGGTGACGCCGCCAACCTCGTGCCGGTGATCGAGCGGGCCGTGCTCGCCTTCGCGCCCGGCCTGTACCGGGGCGTCCAGGACGAGGGCTTCACGGTCGGCCTCTCCTGACCCGCCGCCGGGTGTCACCCGACCGGGTGGCCAACCGAAGCCGGGACTTCCGCCTCTAGGCAGGGCCGATCACGCGCAGAACGATGTGGCCCGGCGACTGGGGGACGAAGAGGTGCGATGTACGACTCCGTTGGTCTCCAGGTGCTCTCCCGCGAGGAGTGCCTGAGGCTGCTGGCCACCACGGCCGTCGGCCGGCTGGTCTACACCGACCAGGCGTTGCCCGTCGTGCACCCGGTCGTCTACGTGGTCGACGGGGATTCCGTCGTGCTCCGCGTGCCGGACGGGAGCGCCACGCTGGTCGCGCGGGACACCATCGCCGCGTTCCAGATCGACCAGATCGCGCCGGACCTGTCGCGCGGCTGGTCGGTGATGGCCGTCGGGCACGTCAGCGAAGTGGACGACGAGGGCCGGCTGGCCCGGCTGCGCGACCTGCCGCTGGCCTCGCGCGGTGTCGGCAGGCGGGACCACTACCTGGTGGTGGCGCTGGAGGTGCTCTACGGGCGGCGCATCCCCTAACCTCGGAGCCCTCCCCCGCGGAGGGATTGGTCGGTGCCTGGTTCCCCGGATTCGAACGCGACGCGCCTGGACGAGCTGTTGCGCCGGCTCACCGACCGCACGGCCGAGGTGGTCGGTTCCCAGGAGCGGATGCGGCAGCTCCTCGGCGCGGTCGTGTCGTTGGCCAGCGACCTGTCGCTGCCGGACGTGCTGCGCCGGGTGGTCGAGTCGTCGTGCGACCTCGTCGGCGCGCGGTACGGCGCGCTCGCCGTGGTCGGCCCGGACCGGCGGCTGCTGGAGTTCGCCCCCGGCGACGAGCCGCGGCACGTCGACTTCGACGTCACGTCGTTCGACCCGTCCGCGCCGGGTTTCCTGGGCGTGCCCGTGCACGTCCGGGGCGAGGTGTTCGGCAACCTCTACCTGACCGACAAGGAGCACGGCGCCGACTTCACGCGGGCCGACCGCGAGGTGGTGACGGCGGTCGCCGCGGCGGCGGGCATCGCCATCGAGAACGCCCGCCGCTACGAGCAGTCGCGTCAGCGCGAGGTGTGGCTGCGTGCGTCCAACGAGGTGACCAACGCGCTGCTCACCGGCGCGCCGGACCGGGACGCGCTGCGGCTGGTGGCGGTGCGGGCGCGGCTGGCCGCGGACGGCGTGAACGCCGTGCTCGCGCTGCCCGACGCGCACGGCGTGCTGGCGGTGCGGGTGATGGACGGCGAGCTGCGCGGGTTCACCGTGTCGCGCGAGGGCAGCGCCAGCCGCGAGGTGTTCGCCACCGGCCGCACCAAGGTCCTGGACGGCCTGCCCGGCCACTTCGACCGCATCGGGCCCGTGGTGGTGGTGCCGCTCGCCGCGGGCGACCGGGTGCTGGGCGTGCTGATGGTGGCGCGGGCGCGGGACCACCGCCCGTTCGACGCGTCGGACGTGGCGCTGGTCGAGTCGTTCGCCCGGCAGGCCGCGTTGATCCTGGAGTTCACCCGCGCGACCGGCGCGGGGCGGCGGCTCGCGGTGCTGGAGGACCGCGACCGGATCGCCCGCGACCTGCACGACCTGGTGGTGCAGCGGCTGTTCGGGCTCGGCCTCGGTCTCCAGAGCCTCAACGGGCTGGTGGAGCAGCCGCTGGTGGCGGAGCGGTTGAAGGACTTCGTGAGCGAGGTCGACCAGACCATCCGGGAGATCCGGCGCACGATCTTCTCGCTCCAGGAGCCGCCCGCCGGGTCGGCGTCGCTGCGCGGCCAGCTGCTGCGGGTGGTGCAGGACTCCAGCCGGGTGCTGGGTTTCGAACCGGTGCTGGCGGCCGACGGCCCGCTGGACTCGCTGGTGCCCGACCACGTGCGGCCGGACCTGCTGGCGACGTTGCGCGAGGCGCTGGCCAACGCAGCCCGGCACGCGTCGGCCCGCCGGGTGGACGTGCGGGTCGTGGTGGACCGAGAGGCGACCGGGTTGCGCCTGGTGGTCGCCGACGACGGCACGGGGTTGCCGGTCGGCGGTGCGCGGCACACCGGCGGCTTGGCGAACATGGCCGCGCGTGCGGCGCGATGGGGCGGCACGTGCGAGGTCCGCTCGGCAGAGGGGCGGGGTGTCACGGTGACGTGGTCCGTGCCGCTGGCTTCAGGGTAGGGAGGGTTCATGTCCATCTCGGTGCTGCTCGTCGACGATCACGAGATCGTCCGGCGCGGCATTCACCAGTTGCTCGCCGTCGAACCGGACATCGAGGTCGTGGGCGAGGCGGAGAACGCGTCGGCGGCCGTGTCCGCCGCGACGTCGGTGCGCCCCGACGTGGCCGTGATCGACGTGCGGCTGCCGGACGGCGACGGTGTCACCGTGTGCCGCGAGATCCGGTCCGCGGTGCAGCCGCCACCCGCGTGCCTGATGCTCACGTCGTACTCCGACGACGAGGCGTTGTTCGGCGCGATCATGGCGGGCGCGGCCGGTTACATGCTCAAGCAGGTGTCCGGCAACGACCTGGTGGCGGCGATCCGGACGTTGGCGGCGGGCGGTTCGCTGCTGCACTCCGGCGTGACGGCGACCGTGTTGCAGCGGCTGCGCGGCGGGCCGGTGGAGGACCCGCGGTACGCGGCGCTGAGCCCGCAGGAGCGGCGCATCCTGGACCTGATCGCCGAGGGCCTCACCAACCGGCAGATCGCGCAACGCCTGTTCCTGGCGGAGAAGACGGTGAAGAACTACGTCTCGTCGCTGCTGCACAAGCTGGGCTTCGACCGGCGGACCGAGGCCGGCGTGTACGCGGCGCGCCGACGGCAGTCCGGCGCGCCGGGTTCGTGACCCGCGGGCGCCCCGGTGGGACGCCCGCGGTCACCGCGTCACAGCCAGCCGGGTACCGCGGTCGGCGTGCTGCTCGACACCGCGGTCGGCTCGGGCAGCGGCTGCCCGGCACACGTCACGTCCGCCGCCGGCACCTTGCCGTCGACGATGAACGACTCGACCAGGTCGTCCACGCAGGGGTTGCCGAAGCCGTAGATGCCGTGGTCGCCCTCGTCGGTGACGGTGAGCAGGCGTGAGCCCGCGAACCGCTCGTGCGCCCGCCGCGCGCCTTCGACCGGCGTCGCCGGGTCGCGCACCGACTGCACCATCAGGATCGGCGGCACGCCCTTGCCGGTCGGCGTCTTCAGGTCCAGCGCCGGCCGGTCCCAGAACGCGCACGGTGCGAGCACCTGGTAGTAGCCCATCAGCGGGTACTGCGCGCCGAGCCGCTCGGCGTCCCGCGCCAGGAAGTCCCGGCCGCCCTTGAACCGGGTGTCGTTGCACGTGATGGCGTACAGCGTGGCGTTCGCCGCGTCGGCGTACCGGACCGCCGAGGCGAGCGCCGCGCCGGGCTGCGGCGCGGGTTGGCCCACCAGCGCCAGCGCCGCCGCCGCGTCCGGGAAGCGGTTCTTCTGGTACATCGCCCCGGCCAGCGTCAGGTCCAGCAGCACGCCGTCGACCACCGTGCCGTCGGGGAGCCGCAACGGGTCCTTGGCGAGCTTCGCCCGCGCCTCCTCGTACTTGCGCCGCACCTGCTCGGCGGTCGTGCCCAGGTGGTACACGTCGTCGTGCTTGGCCGCCCACGGCAGGAAGTCCACCCGGAACCGGCGTTCGAAGCCGCGCCCGAACTCGTCGAAGATGTCCTGGAACGACGTGGTGAACTCGGTGTTGGAGTCGAGCACGAACTTGTCCACGCGGTTCGGGAAGTAGGTCGCGTAGTACGCGCCCAGCCAGGTGCCGCCGGAGTAGCCGATCCAGTTGACCTTGTCCCGGCCGAGCAGGTGGCGCAGCAGGTCGAGGTCGCGCACGGTCTGCTCGGTGTTGACGACCTTGCCGAACTCGCCCGACCGCTGTTGGCACGCCGCCGCCTGCAGGGCCGCGCCGTCGTAGAGCAGCCGCAGGTTCTCCCGGCTGCGGTCACGCGGGTCGGTCAGGGTGATGAAGTCGAAGTTGCCGCACGTCACGTTGGTGCTCGCGCCCGTGCCGCGCGGGTCGATGCCGATGACCTCGAAGTTGTCGACCAGCTTCGCGCGGTCCAGGTAGAGCAGCGGCAGGGTGCGGCCGGGACCACCGGGACCACCCGGGTTGGTCAGGACGCTGCCGCGTGCCTGGCCGCTTTTCGGCTTGATCCGGCTGACCGCGATGGTGATCGTCTTGCCGTTGCCGGGGCTGCGCCAGTCCTGCGGCGCGGTGTAGGAACCGCACTCCAGCGCGGCCGGCACGTCCCCGAGGTCGGTGCACGGACCCCACGCGATCACCTGGTCGCGCAGCGGTCCGGGAGCGGCGGTCTCCTGGGCCTGCGCCACCGCGGGTAACGTGGCGGTCAGCGCGATGGCGGACACGAGCACTGCCGTTGATCTCATGTAACCCCCTCCTGTCATGACACCCACTTCATCGGTGTGATGGGGTGGGCGGCATCGGCAGAAAGGCTGGCGTTCGGCTCTACGAAAGAACTAGGCCGGTTGCCGGCCGGGGAAAGTAAGGTCGGTGGGGTGGGGATTTTCCGGAGGAGGCGACCGGCCGCGGTCGCCCGCGAGGTGGTGCGGGACCACACCTACGACGACGCGATCCTGGACATCGCGGCGGAGGAGATGGACGCGGGGCACCTGAGGGCGGCGACGACCGTGCTCGCGGAGTGCCGTGACGAGCCCGAGTTGCGGGCGCTGCGCGTCGAGGTGCTCGGCGAGCACGCCATCGGCCACGCCGACGAGTTGCTGGAGCTGGCGAAGTCCAACACCGACCCCGACCTCTGGTTGCTGGCGGGCACGGCGTTCATCCGCGAGGCGTGGGCGATCCGCGGTTCCGGCCGCGCCGTCGACGTCGGCAAGGACCGCTTCAAGGTGTTCTTCGGCACGTTGCGCAAGGCGGTCGGCCCGTTGCACGAGGCGGCGAAGCTGCTGCCGCGCGACGCGGTGCCGTGGGCGCAGCTCCAGACCGCGGGTCTCGGCCTCCAGGTGGACCGCGACCAGAAGGACGAGGTGTGGCGGGAAATCGTGGCCCGCTGCCCGTCGCTGTACCCGGCGCACTGGACGCGGTTGCAGATCCTCGCCGCCAAGTGGGGTGGCTCGGCCGAGGAGATGATGGCGTTCGCGCAGGGCAGCGCGGACGCGGCGGAACCCGGCGACCCCGTGGTGGCGATGCTGCCGCTGGCGCACTTCGAGATCTTCCTGGAGCAGTTCGAGGAAGCCGTGCAGGCACGCAGCGCGTTGAAGATCGCCACGTTGAAGCTGCGGTACTTCAGCCGGGTCCGCGACGAGATCGCGGTGGCGGCGGACAAGTGGGAGGCGGCCCGCCCGCGCCCGCACCCGCGTTCGCTCCAGGCGCACAACCTGTTCGCGGCGGCGTTCGCGCTCGCCGACGACGCGCCACGCGCGCGCAAGCACCTGATCGGGATGCGCGACCACGTGCACGACGTGCCGTGGGCGTACGTCGCCTACCTGGCCGACGACCTGGAGAAGGAGTATTCCGAGTTGGCCAACAAGTACCTGGACGCCTGAGCCGGTCGGCGGCACGCCGCCGACCGCCCGGCGGGCACCGGGCGCCCGCCGGCCCGCCACCGCCCATCGGTGGCGTGCCCGCGGACGACGCCCGGGCCGGTGCGGGGAAACCGGATCGGGGCTGCTCCCGCTAGCAC
Organism: Saccharothrix obliqua; assembly: GCF_019375475.1. GTDB lineage: Bacteria > Actinomycetota > Actinomycetes > Mycobacteriales > Pseudonocardiaceae > Actinosynnema > Actinosynnema obliqua. The sequence goes on from NZ_JAHXGQ010000001.1 coordinate 1,031,147, forward strand.
CGCTGCTTGTAGAAGAACTTCTCGTTGGCGGCCATGTCGTCCTTGGTCAGCGCCACCAGGTCGGTGCTCACGTCGCGCTGCACGTGGCGGCCCTCCAACGCCGCGATGGCCTGCTCCACACCGGTCCGGCCGATGGTCGCCGGGTCCTGCGCGATCAACGCCTGCACGACACCACCACGCAGGTCCGCCACCTGCTTGGGGCTCGCGTCGAAACCGACGAGCTGCACCTCGCCCGTCCGGCCCGCGTTGCGCAGGCCGGTCGCCGCGCCCTCACCGGTGTTCAGGTTGGTGGCGAACACGCCGACCAGGTCGGGGTTCGCGGCCAGCGTCGCGGTCACCTTCGACGCCGCCTGGTCCGGTTCGTTGTCGGTGTACTGCTGCCCGATGTACTTGAGGTTGGGGAACTTCCGGACCTCGTCCTCGAAGCCCTTCGCGCGGGCGTCGGTGGTCGACGTGCCCGCCTTGGTGTTGAGCACCAGCACGGAACCCGGCCGGTCGCCGACGAGCCGGGCCAGCGTGCGTGCGGCGAGCTGCCCGCCCTGCGCGTTGTCGGACGAGATCGAGGACACCGCGACCGACGTGTCCTCCAGCTTGGTGTCCACCTCGACGACCTTGATGCCCGCGTCCTTGAGCTGCTTCATCGGCCCGGCCATGGCCTTGTCGTCGGTCGGCGCGATCAGCACCGCGCCCGGTTTGTTCGCCAGCACACCGGTGACGATCGGGGTCTGCTGCGTGGAGTCGAACTTGGCGGGCGCCTGCACGTCCACCACGTAGCCCGCGGCGCCCGCCGCTTCCCGGAACCCGCACTCCAGGGAGATGTAGAACGGTTCGGCGGCGACACCGGGTATCAGCACCATCCGCTTGGCGTCCTGGCCGCCGCCGGTGTCGCCGATCTGACCGCCACCGCACGCGGTCAGCAGCAGGGCCGCCCCGAGCAGGGCAACTGTCCTCGTTGACATGGTCTCCCGCACCTTTCGCCTACCGTTGGTTGCGCGCCTTCCGCCGTGACTGGTCGAACCACACCGCCGCGACGAGCACGATGGCCACCGCGATGGGCTGCCAGTACACGTTCACGCCGACGATGACGAAACCCTTGCGCAGCACGGCGGGGATGAACACGCCGAGCACCGTGCCGACCACGGAGCCCGCGCCGCCGAACAGGCTGGTGCCGCCGAGCACGACACCCGCGATGGCGTTGAGGTTGTCCGTGTCGTGCCCGGTGATGGAGGCGACCCGGAAGTAGGCCAGCGCCATGAAGCCCGCGAGCCCGGCCAGCACACCGGCCAGCAGGTAGACCCGCACCAGGTGCCCGGTCACGCCGATGCCGGCGCGCCGCGCGGCCTCCTCGTTGGAGCCGATCGCGTAGGTGTGCCTGCCGAACCGGGTGGTGGCCAGCACGAGCGCGCCGACGGCCGTGACGGCGGCGGCCAGCAGGACCAGGTTGGGCACGCCGAACCACGTGCCGGTGCCGAGGCCGTCGGCCAGCACCTCGGGCACGCCGCTCACGTTGGACCCGTTGGACAGCAACTGGCCCGCGCCGAGCGCCGCGCCGAACGAGCCGAGCGTCACGATCAGCGGCGGTATGCGGGTCCAGGCCACCAGGAGGCCGTTGAGCAGGCCCCACGCCGCACCGCTGAGCAGGGCGACCAGCAGTCCGAACAGGACGGTGCCCCACCCCGCGCCCGTGGCGTTGCCGTCGTTGACCGCGTTCATGGCCATGGCGGAGGTGACGCCGGAGAAGACCAGCACCGAGCCCACCGACAGGTCGATGCCCGCCGTGATGATCACGTACGTCATGCCGACCGACAACACCAGCAGGACGGACGTCTCCACCAGCGTGGTCTGCAAGGTGAACGTGGTCAGCACCGCGTCCGGGCGGATCGCGCCGAACACGGCGATGAGCGCCAGCAGCACCAGCCCGATCCACAACGTGTTGGCGCCGAACAGGCGCTGCCGCCACGAGCGCCCCCGCACGTCGGTCATGCGTCCTCCTGGGACAGCGCGCCGGTCATCGCGCCGACCAGCTCCTCCACGGTGGTGTCCGCCGCGGTGAACCGCGCCACCCGGCGACCGAGCCGCAGCACCTCCACCCGGTCCGACACGGCCAGCACCTCCGGCATGTTGTGGCTGATCAGCACGACCGCCAGGCCGCGGTCCCGCACGCGCCGGATCACGTCCAGCACGCGTTCCCGCTGCACCACGCCGAGCGCGGCGGTCGGCTCGTCCATGAACACCAGCCGACCGGCCCACACGACGCTGCGCGCCACCGCGACGCTCTGCCGCTGACCGCCGGACAACGCGCCGATCGGCACGTCCACGTCCTGGATGGACACCCCGAGTTCGTGGAACGCCGCCGCGGCGCGCCGACGCATCTCCTTCTTGTCCAGCACGCCCAGCCACCCGAGCGGTCCGGCCCGGCGCAGCTCCCGGCCGAGGAACAGGTTCGCCGCCGGGTCCAGGTCCGGCGCGACCGCCAGGTCCTGGTACACAGTCTCGATGCCGAGCGCGCGGGCGGAGGTGGGCGAGGGCAGGGCGACCTCGCGACCGGCGAAGGCGATCGTGCCCGCGTCCGGCTGCTCCACGCCCGACAGGCACTTGACCAGCGTCGACTTGCCCGCGCCGTTGTCCCCGATCAGGGACACCACCTCGCCCTCGTGCGCGGTGAACGACGCACCCCGCAGCGCCTGCACACCGCCGTAGTTCTTCACCAGGTCGCGGGCGTCCAGCAGGGGTTCGGCCATGTCAGCTCCCGGTGGTGGGCGGACGGCAGCGGACGGCGACCAGGTCGCCGGTCAGCACGACCCCGCCGGCCGCGTGCGGCACGACCACCGTGCTGCCCCGGCGCAGGGGGAGGTCGCCCAGCGCGCCGGAGCCCGCCAGGACCACCAGCACGGCGAACGACGGGTCGAGCACGTAAGAGCCGGACACGTGCAGGCGGTCGGCGCGGAAGAACGGGTCGGCGGCGGCGGGCAGCAGGCCCACCGACGGCGCGACCCGCGACCCGGTGCGGGTCAACAGGTCCCCGACGCGGTGCGCACGCGGGTCGACGCAGCCCAGCGCGGTGTCCAGGCCCAGGCCGAGGTGCCACGCGTCGGGGTCGGGCAGGAAACCCGCCCACTCCAGCGTGACGGAGAAGTCCGTGGGCTGCTGGAGTTCGACGATGAAGACGCCCTCGCCGATCGAGTGCGGCACGCCCGCCGGCACGAGCACCGCGTCACCGGGCTCGACCACGGCGGAGTTCAGGGCCGCCAGCATGGCCGCCGAGTCCTGGGTGGACACCCACCGGGCCACCGCCGCGGGGCTCACGTCCTCGCGGAAACCGAGGTGCACGGTCGGCGCCGGTCCCGTCGTCGCCACCACCACCCACGCCTCCGTCTTGCCGTGGCGGCACGCCAGGTGCTCGGCCGCGAACGCGTTCGACGGGTGGCAGTGCACCGGCAGCCGCTGCCCGGCGTCGAGCAGCTTCACCAGCAACGCGGTGTCCGCGCCGAACTCCGCCACGTGCGCGTCGCCCAGCCACGCCACGGGGTCGGCACGCACCGCGTCACGCAGCCACCGCCCGTCCGGCAGCCTGGTCAGGCCCGCCTCGCCCCGGCCGAACAACGTGGTGGTCGACGCCACCCAGTCCTCGGGCCCGGCGTCCGCCGCCGGGTCGCCACGCAGGTCCGCGATCGCCGCTCCGCCCCGGTAGAACTGCGCGGGCTGGTTGGCCGGCAGCAGGACCGGCGCGACGCTCATGGCCGCGCCTCGCCCGACCCGCGGGCGACCAGCCGCACCGGCAGCACCACCCGCCGCGGTGGTGACGCGTCGCCGTCCAGCCGGGCGTGCAGCAGCTCCGCCGCCGCCCTGCCCAACGCGCTCGCGTCGTGCGCGAGCACGGTCACCGGCGGCGAGAGCAGGTCCGCCAGCTCGAAGTCGTCGAAGCCCACCAGCGCCGGCCGGGCCACCGAGCCCGCCAGCGCGCGCAACGCGTGCACCGTGATCCGGTTGTTGCCGGTCACCACGGCGGTCGCCGGTTCGGCGGCGGTGGTCAGGCGGTGCAGTGCCGCGCGCACCGAACCCGCGTCGTGCGGGCCCATCGCGACCAGCGATTCGTCGAACCGCACGCCCGCGCGCACGCACCCCTCGCGGAACCCGCGCAGGCGTTCGCCGGCGGTGTAGATGTCCGGCGCGTCGCCGAGGAACGCGATCCGCCGGTGCCCGAACGACGCCAGGTGCCGCACGGCTTCCGCGGTGCCGCCGACGTTGTCGACCAGCACGGTGTCCGCCACGACGTCACCCGCCGGCCGGTCCAGGAACACCACGGGCGTGCCCGCGCGCATCTCCGGCACCAGGTACGCGTGCTGCACCCCGGCGGGCACGATGAGCAGCCCGTCGACGCGCCGCGAGCAGAACTCCAGCGCCAGCTCGCGCTCGCGCGCCGGGTCCTCATCCGACGAACCGGTGATCACCTGCCTGCCGCGCAGCCGGGAAACCTCCTCCACGGCCCGCGTCACGCCCGAGTAGAACGGGTTGCCCACGTCCTCCAGCACCAGGCCGACCGTGCCGGTGGACGAACCGCGGCGCAGGTTGCGCGCGCTGAGGTTGCGCCGGAACCCGAGCTGGTCGATCGCCGCGAGCACCCGGTCCGCGGTGGCCGGGTGCACGCCCGCCTCGTCGTTCACCACGCGCGAGACCGTCTTGATGCTCACGCCCGCCAGCCGCGCCACGTCGTTCATGGTGGCGCGCCGGACCTTCCGCTCCGGGTCGATCGCGGACAACGTTGTCATAGTCCGCGAATAACACACCCGGCCCCGGCTGATGTCAATGGTTCGGGGTGTCCCGAACGAGACAACACCCGTCCTGCGCCTTGACGCACCCCGGACACCCTCCGCAAGTATGCGATTACCCGAAGTACGTGGACAGCGTTGTCAACGAGGAGGGCACCGTGAGGACGGCTCTGGCGACCGCGGCGTTGGTGGCAGTCGCGCTGGTCCAACCGGTCGCGGCGCAGGCGCAGCCGGACGACCCGGCGCGCTGGGTGAACCCGTTCGTCGGCACCCAGCCGGGTGGACCCGACCACGGCACCGGCGGCGGCGCGGGCAACACCTTCCCCGGCGCGGACGTCCCGTTCGGGATGGTGCAGTGGAGCCCGGACACGGTGACCCGCCAGCACGGCGGCTACCACTACCCGGACAACCGGATCAAGGGCTTCAGCCTCACCCACCTGTCCGGCGCGGGCTGCTCCACGTACCAGGACATCCCGATCACGCCGTTCGCGGGCGAGGTGACCACGTCGCCCGCCGCCGACCCCAACCGCTACGTGTCGACGTTCTCGCACGCCAACGAGACCGCCGCGCCCGGCCACTACGGCGTGACGCTGGACAGCGGCACGCGGGTCGACCTGACCGTCACGCAGCGGACCGGCGTCGGTCGGTTCGCCTACCCCGGCGGCAGCACGTCCACGTTGCTGGTCAACACGTCCGGCTCGATCGCGGGCGCCGACGACGCCGAGATCACCATCGGCGCGGACAGCATCAGCGGGTGGGCCACCAGCGGGCGGTTCTGCGGTGCGGACCACCGGTACCGGGTGTACTTCCACGCCCGGTTCGACCAGGCGTTCGCGTCCGTCGGCACGTGGAAGAACGGCGCGGTGACGCCCGGCAAGACCACCGAGCGCGGCGGCTCGCCCCGCCGCGGCGACCTGGGCGACGCGCGCAAAACCCTCGCCGCTCAACACGAGGAGCGCACCGCGGGCGCCCTGGACACCACCGTCGCGGGTCCCGGCTCGGGCGGCTGGGTCACGTTCGACAACCCGGACGTGACGATGCACGTCGGCCTGTCGTTCGTCTCGGTCGACGGCGCGAAGCGGAACCTCGAAGCGGAGAGCGCGGGCAAGTCGTTCGACGACGTCCGCACCGCCGCGCGCGCGGCGTGGAACGACCGGCTGAACCAGGTCGAGGTCACCGGCGGGACGGATGCGCGGCGCACCGCCTTCTACACCGCGCTCTACCACTCCCTGTTGCAGCCCAACGTGTTCTCCGACGTCGACGGCCGGTACCCGGGCTTCGACGGGCGCCTCCACACCGCCGAAGGGGGCCACGCGGTCTACACGAACTTCTCCGGTTGGGACGTCTACCGCTCGGAGATGCAACTGCTGTCCCTGCTCGCGCCGAAGGAGTCGGCGGACATGGTGCGGTCCATGGTGTTGTTCGCCGAGCAGGGCGGGTCGTGGGACCGCTGGACCGTCGCCAACGGCTACACCGGCGTCATGGTCGGCGACCCCTACCACGTGATGGTGTCGACCGCGTACGCCTTCGGCGCCAAGGACTTCGACGCGAACAAGGCGTTGCTGCTCATGCTGCGCGGCGCGACCCAACCCACGCACGGCTACCAGGAGCGCCCGGGTCTGCGCGACTACCAGGACCTCGGGTACGTCCCGGTCGCGACCGGCGGCGTGTGGGGCGCGCCCGCCACCACCCTGGAGTACACGTCCGCCGACTTCGCCATCGCCCAGCTCGCCCGCCGCCTCGGCGACAGCGCGATCTGGCAGGCGTTCATGGCACGTGCCCAGCACTGGCAGAACATCTTCAACCCGGCCACGGGCTACACGCAGGCACGCAACCGGGACGGTTCGTTCGTGGAGCCGTTCAACCCGGCGAGCCCGGACAACTGGGTCGAGGGCAACGCCGCCCAGTACACGTGGATGGTGCCCTACAACGCACGCGGCCTGTTCACCGCGATGGGCGGTGACGCGAAGGTCCGCGAACGGCTCGACTTCTACTTCACCAAGCTGAACGCCGGTCCCAACGAGCCGCACGCGTTCCTCGGCAACGAACCGGTCATGCACACCCCGTGGCTGTACAACTGGGCCGGCGCGCCCGCCAAGACGCAGGCCGTGGTGCGCAAGGCCGTGGACGAGCTGTTCGGCCCCGGTCCCGACGGCCTGGTCGGCAACGACGACCTCGGCCAGATGTCGTCCTGGTACGTGTGGGCCGCGCTCGGCGTGTACCCCGCGATCCCGGGCCGCGCGGAACTGGTCGTGCACAGCCCGCTGTTCGAGGAGGTCACGATCACCCGGCCGAACGGCAAGCCGATCGTGCTCAAGACCTCGGGCACCGGCGTGCACGTGCGTGACCTGAAGCTCGACGGCCGTGCCCAGACCCGCACCTGGCTGCCGGAGTCGCTGATCGCCAACGGCGGCGTGGTGGAGTTCGGGCTCGGCGCGGAGCCCACCGCGTGGGGCACCGGCCCGGCCGACGCGCCGCCGTCCTTCCGGGACGGTGAGATCGGGCAGCAGACGTACCTCCAGCCCGGCCGGCTGGTGCTGCCCGCGGGCGGCACCGGCGTCGTCGAGGTCGGCGCGCAGGACTTCTCCGGCCGGGGCGGCGGTGTCGCCTGGTCCGCGCAGCCACCCACCGGGATCGCGGTCACCCCGGCGAGCGGCGGCATCACCGCGCCACCGGGCGAGCGGGCGGGCCACCGGGTCCGCGTCGACGTCGCACCGGACGCCGCCGAGCGGACCCACCGCGTGCCGGTGGTGTTCTCCAACGGTCAGCGCAGCACCCTGTCGGTGCTCGTGGCCGACCCGGGCAGCCTGCGCGCGGCGTTCGACAACACCGGCACCTCGCCCGACGACGACCAGGCGATCGGCAACTTCGACGGCAGCGGGTGGAGCTACTCCCGGAAAGCACTGGGGGAGCAGGGGTTGAGCCCCGGTGCGACGGTGTCGCGGGACGGCATCCCCTACACCTGGCCGAGTTCGCCGGTCGGCGAGCCGGACAACGCCAACGCGTCCGGGCAGACCGTGGTGCTGAACGCCACCGGCACCAAGCTCGGCCTGCTCGGCAGCGCCGCGGGCGGCCGGGCGTCCGGCACGCTCACCGTCACCTACGCCGACGGCACGACGCAGCAGGCGGACGTCGGCTTCTCGGACTGGGCGCTGGGCGGCAACTCCGCGACGCCGCCGTCGTTCGACAACCGGGTGGTGGCCACGATGCCCTACCGGAACAGCGTCGGCGGCGAGGCGCAGCAGCTCAAGGTGTTCGTCTTCGCGACCGCGCCGATAGCGTTGTCCGGCAAGCCGGTGAAGTCGGTGACGCTGCCCGCGGGGGTGACCGGTGGCACGTTCCACGTCTTCGCCATCGGCCTGGCCTGAGCGCGGGTGCTCCGGGTGGCCGCCCGGCAACCGGGGCAATACCGTGGGCGGGTGCTCCGCGCAGCCCTGGTCAGCGCACTGGTGGCCGCTATGGTGATGCCCGTGGCGGCGCACGCGCGTACGGACCCGGTCGAATCGGTGAACACGTTCATCGGCACGAAGGACGACGGCAACACGTTCCCGGGCGCGTCCGCGCCGTTCGGCATGGCCCAGTCGAGCCCGATCGGCTCGCACTACGCGGGGTGGCGGTACGACGACCCGGTGATCCGCGGTTTCGGGCACTTCTTCCTGTCCGGCGCGGGCTGCCACGAGCAGGGCGGCCTGGTGTCGGTCCTGCCGACGACCGCGCTGCCGGACTCGTTCGACCACCGCCGTTACGGCGTCGGCTACGACCACGCGGGCGAGGTCGGCACCGCCGGGTACTACCGGGTGCGGCTCGCCTCCGGCATCACCGCCGAGTCGACCGCGACCACCCGCACCGGCGTGGAGCGGTTCTCCTTCCCGGCGGGCGCGACGCCCCACGTGCTGGTGAACGTGGGGCAGGCCAACGACAAGGAGCCGGTGTCCGGCAGCTCCGTCCGGGTCGTGGACGACCGCACGCTGGCGGGAACCGTGACGTCGCAGGCGTTCTGCGGCGGCAGGCCGTACACCACGCACTTCACCACCACGTTCGACCGGCCGTTCACCCGGACCGGCAACTGGGGCGGCGCCGAGGGCGGCGCGGGCCTGCGTGGTCAGTGGGTGGCGTTCGGGGACGGCCCGGTGACCGCCGCGACCGCGATCTCCCACGTCGACGCGGACGGCGCGGCCCGGAACCTGGTGGAGGCGGCCGGCCGCACGTTCGACGAACTCCGCGCCGCGGCCCAGGCGTCGTGGCGTGACGAACTCGGCTCGATCACCGTCGAGACCGACAACGCCGACGACCGGACCGTGTTCTACACCGCGCTGTACCACGTGCTGCTGCAACCGTTGACCGGCAACGACATCGACGGCCGCTACCGGGGTTTCGACAACCGCGTCCACACCGCCGAGGGCTGGACGTACCACGAGTTCTTCTCGCTGTGGGACACCTACCGCGCGCACAACCAGCTCATCGCGCTGCTGCGCCCCGACCGGGCGCGGGACATCGCCCGCTCGGTCCTCGCGATCGAGGAGCAGGGCGGCTGGCTGCCCCGCTGGGCGTACGCGAACCAGGAGACGAACACGATGACCGGTGACCCGGTCACGCCGTTCCTGGTGGACCTGTGGCGGTTCGGCGCGCTGGAGGGGTTGGAGGACCGGGCGTACCGCGCGTTGCTCCGCAACGCCAACGGCGTGCCGCCCGCGTCGTCGCCGTTCGAGGGCCGCGCGGGCAACCGGTCGTACCTGGCGAGTGGGTTCGTCCAGTACGACCAGGACTTCCCGAAGAAGGGCCAGGACGTCGACCCGCACCACGGCGCGTCCGCCACGCTCGAATACGCCCTGGCCGACTGCTCGCTGTCGGTCATGGCCGCCGCCCTCGGCCACCACGAGGACGCCCAAGCGCTCCGCCGCCGCGCCCTCAACCACCGGGCCTTGTGGGACGGCACGGTCACGGATCGCGGTTTCCGGGGCTTCCCGCGCCCGAAGACCGCCGACGGCCGGTGGCTCACCCCGTTCACGCCGCAGGGGCGGCCCGGTTTCCACGAGGGGACCGCGTGGCAGTACCAGTGGCTGGCCCAGCACGACATCCCGGGCCTGCTGGAGCTGCTGGGCGGACGGGAACGGGCCGCCGCCCGCCTGGACGACTTCTTCGCCTACCCGGACCTCGTGGCGGACCCCGCGCGCGCGGTGCGCGAGAAGTGGGTGGTCGGCCCGTACGACTACTACAACCAGTTCCGGTACAACCCCAACAACGAACCGGACCTGCACGCGCCGTGGATGTACACGTTGATCGGCCAACCGTGGAAGACCTCCGCCGTCACCAGGGCCGCGCAGACGCTGTTCGTCAACGCGCCCAACGGCGTCACCGGGAACGACGACCTCGGCACCATGTCCGCCTGGTACGTGTTCAGCGCGCTCGGGCTCTACCCGGCCGTGCCGGGCACCGGGCAGTTCCTCCTGCACGCGCCCAGGTTCGAGCGTGCCGTGCTGCACACCGGCAAGCCGGTGGTGATCACCGCGAACGCCACGCCCGGCCTCCAGTACGTCTCGTCCGTGCGCGTCGACCACGTCCCGAGGAACCGGGTCTGGGTCGACCACGCCGTGCTCGCCGGCGGGGCGGAGATCGCGTTCACCCTCACCGCCGATCCGGCCGCGGCGACCTGGGGCACCGGCCCCGACGACGCACCGCGCTCCCCTTGCGGTTGACCGATTTCACTCTGCAGTCGACCAAGTTCACCGTGCGCGGACGGTCGGGTGCGCAGCGCCACCAGCGCAGTCGCCGAAAGTTGCGACTTGTGCTCACTTTCGTCGCTCGGCCACCCGACCGGTCCTGAACCACCCGGACGGCGGGTTACCGTGCCGGCCATGACAGGGGCACGGACACAGGCCGTGGAGGTTGCGGACATCCGCAAGCACTACGGCGATCTCAAAGCGGTGGACGGCGTTTCGTTCACCGTCGCCGAGGGGGAGTTCTTCGGCATCCTCGGACCGAACGGCGCGGGCAAGACCACGACGCTGGAGATCGTGGAGGGGTTGCGGGAGCCCGATTCGGGCTCGGTGACGCTGCTCGGCGCGCAGCCGTGGCCGCGCAACGCGAAGCTGCTGCCCCGGATCGGGGTGCAGCTCCAGGCGTCGAGCTTCTTCGAGAAGCTCACCGCCCGCGAGCAACTGGAGACGTTCGGTTCGCTCTACGGCGTGCCGCCCGCGAAGGCGACGGAGATGCTGGAGCTGGTCGGCCTCAGCGACAAGGCGAACGTCCCGGAGAACAAGCTGTCCGGCGGCCAGCGGCAGCGGTTGTCCATCGCCTGCGCCCTGGTGCACGACCCGGACCTGGTGTTCCTGGACGAGCCGACCGCCGCTCTCGACCCGCAGGCGCGGCGCAACCTGTGGGACGTGCTGCGTGCCATCCAGGAGCGCGGCAAGACCATCGTCTACACGACGCACTACCTCGACGAAGCCGAGATCCTCTGCGACCGCGTGGCCATCATGGACAAGGGTCGCATCCTCGCCATGGACACCCCCGCGAAGCTCATCCGCGGTCTCGACGCGCCCACGCGCGTCTCGCTGGAGCGCGGTTCGCTCACCGTCGCGGAAGCCGAGGCGTTCCAGGGCGTCGACCACGTGCAGGAGGACGAGACGTCCCTGACGATCTCGACCCGCGAACCCGCGCCGGTGCTGTCCGCGCTCGCCGAGCGCGGTGCGCTCGACGGCCTCCAGGTGCGGACGGCCACGTTGGAGGACGTGTTCCTCAACCTGACCGGACGGGAGTACCGGGCATGACCGCGTTCAAGAGCCTGTCCGCGGCGATGGTCAAGGGCTTCCTCCGCGACAAGATGGCCCTGTTCTTCGCCTTCCTGTTCCCGTTGATGTTCCTCGTGGTGTTCGGCCTGCTGTTCGGTGACGCGGGTGGCGACAAGACGAAGATCGCCGTCGTCGGCGAGGGTCCCGTGGTCACCGCGCTCGACCAGACCGGCGTCCTGGAGTTCGAGAAGTTCGACAACCCCGACCAGGCGCGGCAGAAGGTGAACGACGGCGACCTGCCCGCCGCGGTGGTCGTGGGTGACGGCCGGGTCGACCTCACCTTCGCCGCCAGCGACCAGGTCAAGGCGCAAACCGTCGTCGGCATCGTCTCGGGCGTGGTCGACAAGCTCAACGTGGCCGCCACCAACACACCGCCCGCGTTCGAGTTCGCGGCGAAGCCGGTGGAGGACGCCTCCCTCAAGCCGATCCAGTACCTGACGCCCGGCATCCTGTCCTGGGCGGTCGCGATCTCCGGCGTCTTCGGTTCGGCGCTGACCCTGGTCTCGTGGCGCAAGAAGCAGGTGCTGCGCCGAATCCGGTTGGCCCCCGTCGGCCCCACGGCCGTGCTCAGCTCGCGCGTGCTGGTCAGCGTGGGCACCGCCCTCCTCCAGGGTTTGGTGTTCGTGGCCGTGGCCCTGACGCCCCCGTTCGGCCTCAAGCTGACCGGGCAGTGGTGGCTGGCGATCCCGTTGCTGATCCTGGGCACCATGGCGTTCTTCGCGATCGGGATGCTGGTGGGCGCGTTCTGCAAGACGGAGGAGGCGGCCAGCGGCGCGGCGAACCTGATCACCATGCCGATGGCCTTCCTGTCCGGCACCTTCTTCCCGGTGGAGAGCACCCCGCCGTGGCTCCAGGCCGTGTCGAACGCCTTCCCGTTGCGCCACATGAACGACGGCATGTTGGACGTCCTGGTACGGGGAAAGGGAGCAGAAGCCCTGCTCCTGCCCTCAGCGGTACTGATCGGCTTCACCTTGGTGGTCGGCTTCATCGCCGCCAAGGTCTTCCGCTGGGAGGACTAACCCCCCCGTGGGGGAACCCACACACCGATGCCCGCTGCGTGTCATCCCCGTATGGCCTGCGCGCAGCGAACCGCGCTCGTTCCCTGAGCGCAAACACGCTTTTCGTTTGCGCTCAGGGAACGAGGGTGGTTGTCTTGACCAGGCCATACGGGGATGACACGCAGCCTGCTCTTGATGTCATCCTTGGCGGTCTGCCAAGCGGCGAGCGTTGCTTTTAATCCCGAGCCCCTGAGGAGCAGCACTTCACGCGGCCGACGAATTCGGCCGGTGCTTCCCGGGAAGCACCGGCAGCCGGGCGAAGCCGCCGCGCCAGTCGCTGTGCCGCGAACGGGAAACCCGATTCGACACCACGACCCTGCCCAAGCGTGAGCCTCGTCACCGATCACAATGAGGCTCATGCTCTCCACCCCCGAAGGTCGTTTCCGCGCACTCGCCCTGGCCGAAGCCGTCTCCTGGGCCGGCCTCCTCATCGGCATGTTCTTCAAGTACGTGGTGGGCCCCGAGATCGGCGTGAAGATCTTCGGCCCGATCCACGGCGTGATCTTCGTCGGCTACGTGCTCACGGCCCTCATGATGGCGCAGCGCTGGAACCGCGCCACCCTGATCTGGGCGCTGGTCGCCAGCATCCCCCCGTTCGGGACGGTGTTCTTCGAGCGGTGGGCGATGCGCTCCGGGAAGCTCGCGACCGGCTGAGATCAGTCCGAGAAGTCCCCGACCGCCCGCCGCACGCGGGCCAACAGGTCGGTGAGCTGCTCGGTCTGCCGCTCCGTGAGCCCGCGGAGCCCGAACCCCACCTCCGTCACCGCCTCGGTGGCCGCCTCCCGCCGCGCGAGCCCGTCCGGCGTGATCTCCACCAGCGTGGTGCGCCGGTCGGTGGGGTGCGGGTTGCGGCGGACCAGGCCGTCGGCCTCCAGGCGGTCCACGATGTTGGTCACGCTGGTCGGGTGGAGTTGCAGCCGCTCGCCCATCACCCGCATGGGGAGGCTCCCGGTGCGGGCGAACGTCAGCAGCACCAGCGCCTCGAACCGGGCGAACGTGAGGCCGTGCGGTTTGAGGGCCGCGTCCACCGCGGACTGGATGATCTGCTGCACTCGCATGACACTGGTCACCGCGGCCATCGCGGTCGACGGTCCGATCCGCTTCTCCCACAGCTCGGCGGCGCGCGCGATGGGGTCGAACGGGAGCGGCTGGGACGTCATGCGCCGAAGCTACCAGTGGGTTAGTCAAGGGAGGACCAGTGCTCGTCGCGTTCAGCGTCAGCCCGCTCGGCGGGGAGTCCGACAGCGTTGCGGAAGCGGTCGCGGAGGCGGTTCGGGTGGTGCGTGAGTCCGGGCTGCCGAACGAGACCAACGCGATGTTCACGCTGGTTGAGGGGGAGTGGGACGAGGTGATGGACGTCGTGAAACGGGCCACCGAAGCGGTGGGCGCGGTGGCTCCCCGGGTGGGGCTCGTGTTGAAGGCGGACATCAGGCCGGGCTTCACCGGGCAGCTCACGGCCAAGGTCGAGCGGGTGGAGGAAGCGCTCCTTCGGTCTGGTGAGTAGTCGGCCTTCCTACTAATTTGGGCTCATGACGCCCCGCGACCTCTGGATCCGGTTCGAGACCTACCACGACGTCACCTACTTCACCCCGGAGTCCAGGGCCGTCACCGATGCCCTGGGCTGCCGCGGCGGTTGGATGGGGTACTTCGGGATGCGCGCCGCGCCGCTCGGCGCGGTCGGCCCGGAGGCCGTCACGGCGGCGTTCTACAGCTTCCACCCGACGCGCGTGGCCCGAGCACTCCCCGCCGCGTGGGCCGTGGCCCCGCCGGAGCGGTTCCTGGAGGCGCGGTTGGAGGGCGTGGACGCCGCGCTGCGCCGGATGCTGCCGACGCTGGACGTGGCGGAGGCGGCCGGGTTGGCGGTGGCGGCGGCGGGCTCGACGGAGCTGGCGGGTCGCGTGCTCGGCGCGGCCAACGCCGGGTTGGACCTGCCCGGGGAACCGCACCTGGCGTTGTGGCAGGCGTGCACGACGCTGCGCGAGTCGCGCGGGGACGGGCACGTGGCGGCGTTGGTGGCGGCCGACCTGGCGCCGTGCGAGGCGTTGGTGTTGTTCGGCGCGGACAACGGGCTGGACCCGGCCTACCTCCGGACCGCTCGCGGGTGGGACGAGGAGGAGTGGGCCGGTGCGGAGGCGGCGCTCGCGTCGCGCGGGTTGTTCTCGGGGGGTGGGCTGACCGCCGAGGGGAAGGCGCTGCGGGTCGACATCGAGCGCCGGACCGACGACGCCGCGGCGCGGCCGTGGCGGGCGCTGGGCGAGGAGCGCACGGCGCGGTTCCTCGACCTGATGACGCCGCTGGTGTTGGCGTTGGGGCGGCAGAACGAGGCGATGCGCGTGAATCCGTTGGGGTTGGACGTGGTGGAGGCGTTGGGTTGAGTTGATTTGAGCCACGAGTCGCGCCCGAGTCGAGCCCGAGTCGAGCCACGCGTCCGCGAGTTGGGCCGACCCGCTGGATACCACCACTTGCTCCCCTGAACGCGGACTCGTGCCAGGATGGAGCCGTGACAAGGCCTGACCCTCGAAAGACCGCTGCACTGTCCGCCGCGCTGTCCGGGGCAGTCGACCTCGGCGCGCTGAAGGCACGGGCCGACGCCGTCCGTCAGCGCCCCGCCTCCGCCCCGCCGTCGGCCGGTGACGGCGGGCCCAGCCCGTGGGTGCTCGACGTCACCGAGGCCACGTTCCAGTCGGTCGTCGAGCGATCGATGGACATCCCCGTCGTGGTGGAGCTGACCGCGTCGTGGAGCCCCGAGGCTGGACAGCTCTCCCCGGTTTTGGAGCGTGCCGCGCGGGCCGGCGGTGGCGCGTGGTTGCTCGCCCGCGTCGACCTCGACGCCAGCCCGCGCGTGGGCCAGGTGTTCGGCGTGCAGTCGGTGCCGACGGTCGTAGCCGTGGCCGCCGGGCAGCCCGTGGACGCGTTCGCCGGGCCGCTGCCCGAGGCGGAGTTCCAGCAGTGGATCACGCGGCTGCTGGACGCGCTGCGCGACCGCCTGCCGGGCATCAAGGCCGCCGAGGCCGCGGTCGGCGGTGGTGAGGTGGAGGAGCCGGAGGACCCCCGCTTCACGGCCGCCGAGGAGGCGTTCGAGCGTGGTGACTTCGACGGGGCGATCGCCGGCTACGAGGCCATCCTCGCCGCCGAACCGGGCAACGCCGAGGCCAAGGCCGCCCTCGCGCAGGTCCGCTTCACCGCTCGCGCGGAGAGCCTGACGCCGGACGCCGTGGCGGCGGCCGACGCCCGGCCGGACGACGTGGACGCGCAGCTCGCGGCGGCCGACGTCGAGTTGGCGGGCCAGGACGTGGAGAAGGCGTTCGGCCGGCTGATCGACACGGTGCGCCGGGTGTTCGGGGAGGACCGGGATCGGGTGCGGGAGCACCTGGTCGGGTTGTTCGAGTTGTTCCCGGCCGATGATGAGCGGGTGGCGAAGGCTCGGCGGAATCTGGCTTCGGCGTTGTTCTGAGGGTGTGCCCTCGGGATTAAAAGCAACGCTCGCCGCTTGGCAGGCCGCCAAGGATGACATCAAGGGCGGGCTGCGTGTCATCCCCGTATGGCCTGGTCAAGACAACCACCCTCGTTCCCTGAGCGCAAACGAAAAGCGTGTTTGCGCTCAGGGAACGAGCGCGGTTCGCTGGCGCGCAGGCCATACGGGGATGACACGCAGCGGGGCGGGGTGTGTGGCTTCGCCGCCGAGCGAGGTGGGCCGGTCAGCCCGAGTATTTGCGGGTGCAGAGGCCGAAGCCGTTGAAGAAGCCGTCGCGGAAGGCTTCTACCCGGGCGAAGCCCGACGGGACCACGGTGCCGTTGACGTCTGCCGCGATGAGGCTGCGGTCGGCCAGCAGTTCGGCCACGGCCTCGTCCAGGTCGCCCGAGGAAAGGCGCAGCTTGGCGGCGCGTTCCGTGGTCGTGCCGGCCCACGCCCCGGTCAGGCAGGCGGTGCGCAGCCCGGCCGCGGGGCCCTCCAGCGGGTAGCCGGTGGCCTTCTGGATCGACAGGGCGAAGCGGGACGCGATCTCCGCGAAGGCGGCGAAGTCGCCGATCCCGCCCTTCTGACCGCGTTTCGGCGGGGTGCCGATGCGGACCAGTTCCGGGAGGTCGATGGAGATGGTGTTGGTCGCCGGGCAGTACGCGGCCGGGGTGGTTTCCTTCGCGTCCGGGCAGTTGTTGTCGCCCGACGTGAACGTGGGCGGTGTCGCGCCGCTCTGCTTGTACGCGTTGCGGAGGCTTTCCTCCAGCAGGTCCAGGTAACGCTGGTCGTCCACCTTCGGGTTGCCCTTGCCCTGGCCGGTGTCGACGTCCTTGACGTCGAACTTCTGCTGGGTGATGCGGGTCTTGATCTCCTGGTCGTCGATCTCCGCGCAGCGCTTCGGGTCACCGCCGAAGCCGAACTGGAAGGCGGCCACGCGGTCGAACGCGCTGCCGTGCGCGCCCTGCTTCTCGGCGGACGTGCCTGCCGCGTCGCGGATGAAGAACATGGTGGCCAGGACCTGGTTGAGGCCGGGACCGGTGGAGATCCGGAAGTGCTTGGACTTCCCCTCGGCCATCCACCGGAAGAAGTTGCCGGCGTAGCAGTCCGCCTGCTGCTCCTTGATGATCGACGGCGTGGCCTGGTTGACGCCGCCGTCGGCGCCCAGCTTGTACTGCACGGCGTGACCCATCTCGTGGGCCAGCACGGTCACCACGGCCATCGGGCCGAACGCGTCGTCCAGCATGGGCAGCAGGTCACCGCGGTCCCAGGCGATGCTGTCGTCCAGGGAGCAGTAGAACGCGTTCGCGACGCCCTTGGTGTTGGTGCGGCAGATCTCCACCCCGTCACCGGTGGAGTCGTACGACACCAGGCGCTTCACCGGCTCGAACCCGCGCCCGCCGAAGTTCTTCGGCAGCTGCTCGGCCCAATACTCCTCGACGTCGGCCAGCGCGTTGATCGCCAAGCGGTCCATCTCGCCGCCGTCGCCGTTCTCCACGGACAGGTCCGCGTCGGGCACGCCGGGCTTCGGACCGCTCTCGCCGGTGGTGATGTCGAGACCCGCGACCTTCGAGACGTCCGGCTTCTCCGCGCGTGGCAAGCCGTTCACGGTCTGCGCGCAGCCGGCGGTCAATGCGGCGACCGCGACGAGCGCCGCGACCGTGTACACCCGTCGTGCCATGCCTGGAGCCCCATCCCGATCAGTGCGGTCGACCGAACCCTACTTGGCCGCACACGAACGTGTGACGGAACTAGGGCGTGTCCTCGATGTCGCGGGAACTTCCGGGGAGCCTGCCGGAAAGACAGGGCCTTGCCTGACCGCCGTCTCCGCGCGCCGGCGGGGCCGCGCTCCCGCGCTGAGGACAGGCCCTAGCCGAGGCCGCACGCCTTGACGCCCTCGAACACCCCGCCCCGGAACACCTCGACGCGCTTGAAGCCCGAGTCCACGGTGGCGCCGCCGGACGCGTCGCGGGCCGCGTAGTCGTGGGCGAGCAACACCTGCACGGCTTCGTCGAGGTCACCGGGGGAGAGCCCGAAGCCCTGCCGGCGGTCGAACACCTCGCGGGTGTACGCGCCCGCCAGGCAGAGCGCGCCGGCCGCGGCCTCGCCGCCGGCCACCTCCACGCCCAGCGCGGCCCGCGCGGCGAGGCCGTAACGCGACGCGAGCAGGACACCGGTGGCGTAGTCGCCGAGCTTGGCGTGCAGCTTCGGCAGGTCCTCGGCGACCTCCACCTGCACCGAACCGTCCCGCGGGCAGAACGCCACCGGGCCCTGGTCGCCGGAGCAGTCCGGTTCCTGCCGCACGGGCGTGCTCTTCGGCGCGTTCCACGTCTTGCCCTTGCCGGTGACGAGCGCCGAGTAGAAGTTGTTGAGGTCGGGTGTGATGGCGTCGAGCATGTCCGCGAACGGCAGGTTCCCGCCGCGGTCGCGGTCGTCGAGGTCGGTGAACGACTTCTGCGTGAACGGCCGGTTCTCCACGGTCATCGCGCCGCAGAACTTCGCGCCCTGCTGGTAGCCGTCCTGGAAGGCGGACACCCGGTCGAACGCGTTGCCGTGCGCGGACCGGTCGGCCGGTGACGTGCCGACCGGGTCGCGGAAGCTGACCAGTGCGCCGACGGCCGCGTCCAGGGTGTCCGCGCCGATGTCGAGGTGCTGGGACCGGCCGTCGTTGACCCACTTGGTGAAGGTGCCGGCGAAGCAGTCCGCCATCGCCTCGGTGAGGATCGTCGGGTACTTCTCCGGTTCGCGCCGCTCGGCCTCCGGCGTGATGCCCATCCGGCGCTGCACGGCGTGCCCCATCTCGTGCGCCAGCACGATGACCACGGCGGCGTCGCCGTAGCGGTCCTGGAGCACCGGCAGCAGCGCCGCGCGGTCCCACGCGATGGCGTCGGCGCTCGGGCAGTAGAACGCGTTGCCCTCGACGTCGCTCGCCTTCTCGGTGCACGGCGGGGGTTTCGCGGACGGGTCGGACGTGTCGACCGAGTAGACCCCGCCGTCGAGGGGCTGCCACTTCTCGCCGAACGTGGCGGGGAACGCCTCCTGCCAGAACGCGTCGACGTCGGTGATCGCGGTGCCCGCGAGCCGGTCGATGGTCCCGCCGTCGGTGCCCCGGATGAACCCCGGGTCGACGCCGCCCCCGGCCACCACCTTGCCCGCCACCGCGCGCCCGTCGACCAACTGGGTGCACCCCGTGGCCACGAGCGCCGTCGATACCACCGCAACCAGCAGGACCAGCCGAGCCGATGCGCGCCGCATCGCACCATTGTGCCGCCTGGAGCCGCTGGCTGGGGTGCCCTCGAACAACCCGGGAACCGAGTGGGAGCGAGTGGGGGACCGGGTGGGAGCGAGTGGGGGACCGAGTGGGGGACCGAGTGGGAGCGAGTTGGAGACCGAGTGGGAGCGAGTTGGAGACCGAGTGGGGACGGAGTCGGAGGCCGGGCTGGTGGCGGAGCTGGTTCGCGGTCGGTTCGCGGTCGGTTCGGGTGACGGTCGGGTGCCGGTCGGGTGGTGGTCGGGTGGTGGTCGAGCCGGGCAGCGGGGCCGGGTGGCCATCCGGGTGGTGGTCGAGCCGGCTGGTGGTGGGGTGGCGGTCGGGCCGGTTGGGTGCGGTGTGGTCGGTCCGGATGGCAGAGGTGCGGTCGACCGGTTGACGGTGACGCGACCGGGCCCTACCGTAAGGAAAGGTTCCTAACTAATTCCCCTCCTGAGCCGCCGCCCCGGACCGTGAGGAGAAAGCCTTGCGCCGAGTAGCGCCACTGGCCGCTGTGGGCCTGCTCGTCCTGGTCGTGCAACCGCTGACCGCGGCCAGCGCGCCCGCCGACATCCTGCTCTCCCAGAACCGGCCGACAACCGCGTCCTCCGCGGAGGACACCGACTACGCACCCCAGTTCGCGGTCGACGGCCGCGCCGACACCCGCTGGGCCAGCGCGCCCGGCATCGACCCCCAGTGGCTCGCCGTGGACCTCGGCGCGGTCGCCGAGGTGCACCGCGTGAAGCTCCGCTGGGAGGCCGCGTACGCCACCAAGTACCAGGTCCAGCTGTCCAACGACGCCAAGTCGTGGACCGACATCAGCAGCCGCTCCACCGGTGACGGCGACTCCGACGACCACCAGAACCTGAAGCACTCGGGCCGCTACCTGCGCATCCTCGGCACGCAGCGGGCCACCGAGTACGGCTACTCGCTGTGGGAGCTGGAGGTCTTCGGCGTCCGACCGGGCAACGGCGACACCACCGCGCCGACCGCACCGGGCTCGCCCCGCGTCACCGGCACGACCGCGAACAGCGCGTCGCTCGCCTGGAACGCCGCCACGGACGACGTGGGCGTCGTCGGCTACGACGTGCTCCGCGACGGCGTGGTGGTCGGCGACGCCACCGGCACGGCCTTCACCGACAGCGGTCTCGCGCCGGGGACCACGTACGAGTACGCGGTCAAGGCGCGGGACGCGGCGGGCAACACCTCGCCCGCCAGCGCGACCGTCCGGGCCACGACCGGTGCGAGCGGCGGTTCGTTCGTCGTCGCCGCGGCCGGTGACATCGCCGAGCAGTGCACGTCGAGCGATTCCTCGTGCGTGCACCCGAAGACCGCCAAGCTGGTCGAGCAGATGAACCCGGTCGCCGTGATCACCATGGGCGACAACCAGTACGACGATGCGCACCTGTCCGACTTCCGCAACTACTACGACAAGACCTGGGGCCGGTTCAAGGCCAAGACCAAGCCGGTGCCGGGCAACCACGAGACCTACGACAGCCCGCCGCTGAGCGGTTACAAGAACTACTTCGGGTCCATCGCCACGCCGCAGGGCAAGACCTACTACTCCTGGGACCACGGCAACTGGCACTTCGTCGCGCTCGACTCGACCGAGTCCGGCAAGGCGGCGACCGCGCAGCAGGAGTGGCTGAAGCGAGACCTCGCCGCGACCGACAAGGGCTGCGTGGCGGCCTACTTCCACCACCCGCGCTGGAGTTCCGGCGAGCACGGCAACAACACCAGCAGCGCCTGGCTGTGGGACACCCTGGTCGCCAACAAGGCCGACCTGGTGCTGGGCGGGCACGACCACCACTACGAGCGGTTCAAGCCGCTCAACGCGAGCGGCAAGGCGGACCCCAACGGCCTCCGCTCGGTGATCGGCGGCGGTGGTGGCGCATCGCTTTACAAGGTGTCCGCCAACCCGGCCGTCACCGAGTTCGCCAAGTCCACGTACGGGGTGCTCAAGCTGACGCTCACCGACACCACGTACTCGTGGCAGCTCATCGGCCTGGACGGCAAGGCCATCGACAGCACCCCGACCTACACCTGCCGCTGATGTACATCGCGACCGCGCGCCAGGCCCCGGTCTCCGGCGACCGGGGCCGGGTAGCCCGCAACGTCCTCGCGCTCGGGCTGGTCAGCCTGGTCACCGACATCTCCTCGGAGATGGTCACGGCCGTGCTGCCGCTGTACTTCGTGGTCGCGCTCGGGTTGAGCCCGCTCCAGTTCGGTGTGCTGGACGGGCTCTACTCCGGGGTGACCGCGGTGGTGCGCCTGCTGGGTGGCGCCGCCGCCGACCGGTGGCAGCGCCGCAAGGCCGTGGCGATGGCGGGTTACGGCCTGTCGGCGGCGGCGAAGGTCGGGTTGCTGGTGGTGTCCTCGCCGGTGGCGCTGGGCGGCGTGCTCGCCGTCGACCGGACCGGCAAGGGCCTGCGCACCGCGCCGCGTGACGCGTTGATCTCGCTGAGCAGCGAGCCCGGCGCGTTGGGCCGGGCGTTCGGGGTGCACCGGGCGATGGACACGGTGGGCGCGTTCATCGGGCCGCTGGCCGCGATGGGCGTGCTGTGGGCGAGCCTCGGCTCGTACGACGCCGTCTTCGTCACCAGCTTCTGCTTCGCCGTGCTCGGCGTGGTGCTGCTCGGCGTGCTGGTGCGTGACCGGCGGTCGCCGCTGCCCGCCCGGCCGTCGCTGAAGCCGCTGTGGCGCAAGGGGTTCCGCCGGATCACCGGCTGGGCCGCGGTGCTCGGCGCGGTGACCGTGAGCGACGCGTTCCTGTACCTGCTGCTGCAACAGGAACTCCGGCTCGACGCGGTGCACTTCCCGCTGCTGGCCCTGGGCACGGCGGGGGTGTACCTGCTGCTGGCCGTGCCGCTGGGCAGGCTCGCGGACCGGGTCGGGCGGTGGCCGGTGTTCCTCGCCGGTCACGTGGCGCTCGCGGCGGCGTTCGGGCTGCTGCTCACGCCGTACGTGAACGTCTTCGTGGTGTTGGCGCTGCACGGCGCGTTCTACGCGGCGACCGACGGCGTGCTGCCGGCCGCCGCCGCGCCCGTGCTGCCCGACGAGCTGCGCACCAGCGGCATGGCCGTGCTGCAAACCGGTCAGGCGCTGGCGAAACTGGTTTCCTCTGTCCTGTTTGGAGCGATGTGGACGCTGTGGGGAGCGCAAACGGCGGTGGCGGTGTCCCTCGGGGCGCTGGCCGCCGTCCTGGTTGGCGCATCGGTGTTGCGGCCGCTGTCGTCCTGATCCTGGCCGCCGCGGTGTACGTGGTGCACGCGCGGGGCCGCGCGGCGGAGGCGGTGGGCGGGTGCGCCCGGACGTCGGCGGCGGCGGGCACGGAGGCGTGCCTGACCGCCCTGCCGGGCCTGCCCGCGATGGTCGAGCTGAAGGTGACCGCGCGGGGTCGGGAGGTGCGGCACGAGCTGCCGGGCATCCCGAGCAGGCTCCAGGTGTCGCCGAGCGGCCGGATGGTGTCGTGGACGGTGTTCGTGTCCGGTGACTCGTACAACACGGAGGGTTTCTCCACGCGCACCGGAATCCTCGACACGGCGAACGACGAGCTGCGCAAGTCGATCGAGGACATCCCGCTGTTCGTGGCCGGGGAGCGTTACCGCGCCCCGGACCTGAACTTCTGGGGCGTCACGTTCACCGCCGACGACACCCGGTTCTACGCCACCGCGGCGAGCCGGGGCCGCACGCACCTGGTCGAGGCCGACTACCGGTCGTGGGAGGCGCGTGCGCTGCGGGACAACGTGGAGTGCCCGTCGCTGTCCCCGGACGGCACGCGGCTGGTGTTCAAGAAGCGGGTGTCGCCCGGACCGTGGCGGCTGCACGTGCTGGACCTGCGAACCATGGCCGAGACCGCGCTGGCCGAGGAACGCAGCGTCGACGACCAGGCGGTGTGGCCGGACGACCGCACCGTGGCGTACCGGCACGACGGCCGCACCTGGCGGGCGCCCGCCGACGGTTCCGGGGAGGTCACCCCGGCATGAGCCACAGGACGCCCGCGGGCGGCAGTTGCAGCACCGCCGACGCGGGCCGTCCGTGCCACGGCTCCTCCTCCGCCACCACACCGCCGAGGTTGCCCACGCCCGAACCGCCGTAGGTCTCCGAGTCGGTGTTGACGACCTCGCGCCAGCGGCCCGCGACCGGCAGGCCCACCCGGTAGTCGAGGTGCGGCCCGCCGGAGAAGTTCGCCACGCACGCCAGCACCGAGCCGTCCTCGCCGATCCGCAGGAAGCTCAACACGTTGCCCGCCGAGTCGTTCGCGTCGATCCACGAGAAGCCCTCGGGTTTGCCGTCCGCGCTGTAGAGGGCGGGTGTCTCGCGGTAGACCCGGTTCAGGTCGCCCACCAGCGACCGGACGCCCGCGTGGAACGGCGAGTCCAGCAGGTGCCAGTCCAGCGACCGCGACTCCGACCACTCGTCGCGCTGCCCGAACTCGCCGCCCATGAACAGCAGCTGCTTGCCGGGGTGCGCCCACATGAACGCCAGCAGCGACCGCAGCCCGGCCGCCTTGTTCCAGTCGTCGCCCGGCATCCGCTGCCACAGCGAGCCCTTGCCGTGCACCACCTCGTCGTGCGACAGCGGCAGCACGAAGTTCTCGCTCCACGCGTACACCAGGGAGAACGTGATCTCGTTGTGGTGGTACGACCGGTGCACCGGCTCACGCGACAGGTAGTGCAGCGTGTCGTGCATCCACCCCATGTTCCACTTGAACCCGAACCCGAGCCCGCCCAGGTGCGTCGGCCGCGTGACGCCCGGCCACGCCGTGGACTCCTCCGCCACCATGACCACGCCGGGGTGCCGCTTGTAGACCGTGGCGTTCAGCTCCTGGAGGAACCGCACCGCGTCCAGGTTCTCCCGGCCGCCGTACTGGTTGGGCGCCCACTGGCCCTCCTGGCGGGAGTAGTCCAGGTACAGCATCGAGGCCACCGCGTCGACGCGCAGGCCGTCGATGTGGAACTCCTCGATCCAGTACAGGGCGTTGGCGACGAGGAAGTTGCGGACCTCGTTGCGCCCGAAGTCGAAGACCAGCGTGCCCCAGTCGGGGTGCTCGCCGCGGCGCGGGTCGGCGTGCTCGTACAGGGGTGTGCCGTCGAACCGGGCCAGTGCCCACGAGTCGCGCGGGAAGTGCGCGGGCACCCAGTCCATGATCACGCCGACGCCGTGGCCGTGCAGCACGTCCACGAAGTGCCGGAAGTCGTCCGGCGAGCCGAACCGGGACGTGGGCGCGTAGTACGACGTCACCTGGTAGCCCCACGACCCGCCGAACGGGTGTTCGGCCACCGGCATCAGCTCCACGTGCGTGAAACCGGACTCCACGACGTACTCGGCCAGCTCCTCGGCCAGCTCGCGGTAGCCCAGGCCCGGCCGCCACGACCCCAGGTGCACCTCGTACACGCTCATCGGGGCGTTGATCCACCGCGTGGCGTCGCGCCGGTTCTCCCACTCGGCGTCGGTCCACTCGTGCCGCGACCTCGTCACCACCGACGCCGTCGCGGGCGGTGTCTCGGTGGCGAACGCCATCGGGTCGGCCTTCTCGTGCCAGCCGCCGTCCCGGCCGAGGATGCGGAACTTGTACCGCGTCCCCTCCGGGATGCCGGGCACGAACACCTCCCACACGCCGGACGAGCCCAGCGACCGCAGCGGGTGCGCGCGGCCGTCCCAGCCGTCGAAGTCGCCGCACACCCGCACGCCGCGCGCGGTCGGCGCCCACACCGCGAACGACACGCCGGTCACCGTGCCGGCCACCGTGTCGTAGGACCGGACGTGCGCGCCCAGCACGTCCCACAGCCGCTCGTGCCTGCCCTCGCCGATCAGGTGCAGGTCCAACTCGCCGACCGTGGGCAGCCACCGGTACGGGTCGTCCACCTCCACCACGGTGTCCGGGTAGGCGACCTCCAGCCGGTAGTCGCCGGGGTGCTCGGGCAGCTCGCCCTCGAACAGGCCGTCACCCGCCCGGTCCAGGTCGAACCGCTTGTCGCCGGCGAGCACGGCCACCGCGGACGCGCCCGGCCGCAGCGCACGCGCCACCACCTCGCCCGACGGCAGGTGGTGCACGCCGAGCACCGAGTGCGGGTCGTGGTGCGACCCGGAGAGCAGCCGGTCCACGTCCTCGGTCATCGCACTCCCTCTCCAGTGATCCGGGCGATCGACGACAGCGGCACCGTCAACCACTCCGGCCGGTTCGCGTACTCGTAGGACACCTCGTACACCGCCTTGTCCAGCTCGAACGCCCGCAGCAGGTAGCCGCGCCCGCGCGGGTCGCCCACCGACTCGGCCGCCGCCTCCGCGTAGCCCTCGGTGAACGCCGCGCGGTTGCGCCGCGACCACTCCAGCGCCCGCACCGCGAGCTGGTGGTCCTCCGGCTGACCGACGAGGAGCTGGTGCGCCGCGTAGTCGAAGGATCGCAGCATCCCGGCCACGTCGCGCAGCGGGGAGCGCAACGCGGTGCGCTCGGCGATCGGCGCGCCCGGCTCGCCCTCGAAGTCGATCAGCAGCCAGCCCTGCACGGTGCGCAGCACCTGGCCCAGGTGCAGGTCGCCGTGGATGTGCTGGATGGCGACCGCGCCGGGCGTGTCGCGCGCCCGGTCGAACGCCTCGCGCAACGCGGGCACGTACGGCCGCAGCTCCGGCACCGCCGCGACCACCGAGTCCAGCCGCGCCACCATGTTGCGCACCGTCCGGTCGATGTCGCCCGCGTCCGCGCGCTGCGTGCCGAGCGCGCGCTCCAGGTCGGCGTGGACGGTCGCCACGGCCTGCCCGAGGCGTTGCGCCTCGCCCGCGAAGTCGCCGCCCACCTCGTCGGCGTGCAGGTCGCCCTCCGCCATCAGGTCCCGCACGCTGGTGGTGGCCATCGCCCAGCCGTCCACGGCGTCGGGCAGGAACTGCTGGAGCATCCCGACCGTGGTCGGCTCGCCGTCCAGCTCGCCGGTGATCGAGCCCAGCGGCTGCGCGATGTGCTCGCAGCCGACGCGGTGCAGCGCGCGGTGCAGCACCAGGTCCGGGTTCTCCCCGGTGGTCAGCTTGCGGAACAGCTTCAGGATGTACTGGCTGCCGAACACCAGCGACGTGTTGCTCTGCTCGGAGGTGATCGGCCGACCACGCAGGCCCGCCTCCAGCTCCACGCCCGGTTCGTGCGCGAACCGCAACCCGTCCACCTCGGCGCCCTCGGCCACCAGGTCCAGCAGCCTGCCCGCCAGCTCGGGGTCGGCCGTCGCGTCGTAGTCCTCCGCCAGGTCGGTCACCAGGAGCTGGTACGGCGCCCGCCGGTCGGGCTGCGCCACCTCCACCACCAGGTGCACCAGCAGCGGGTCCTCGCCGAGCACGGTGGTGCGCAGCGGGCGGACCGACGTCACCGGCCGGTCCTTGCCGCCGAACCACCGCTGCGCGGGCAGCCGCTCGGGCAGTTCGGCCACCACCTTGTCGACCAGGTCGTGGGGATCGGTCACCGCGCTCACCTCGTCTCGCCCTCGTCGCCCGACTCGACCAGCTGGAACCAGTAGAAACCGTGGCCCGGCAGCGTCAGCAGGTACGGCAGCTCGCCCACGGTGGGGAACCGCACCCCGCCGGTCAGCTCGACCGGCCGCGCGCCGCGGTGCTCGGTCAGGTCCAGCTCGACGGGTTGCGGGAACCGGGACAGGTTGTTCACGCACAGCACGATGTCCTCGTGCCCGTCGGGCCGCCGCCACCGCCGCCGGTAGGCGAGCACGCTCGGGTTCGAGCCGCCCAGGTCGGCGAAGTCGCCGTCGGCGAACGCGTGGTGCTGCTTGCGCACCTCGATCATCCGCCGGGTCCAGTTCAGCAGCGACGACTGGTTGTTGAGCTGCGCCTCCACGTTCAGGCCCTGGTAGCCGTACACCGGGTCCATGATCACCGGCAGGTAGATGCGGCCGGGGTCGCAGGAGGAGAAGCCCGCGTTGCGGTCCGGGGTCCACTGCATCGGGGTGCGGACGGCGTCCCGGTCGCCCAGCCAGATGTTGTCGCCCATGCCGATCTCGTCGCCGTAGTAGAGGACGGGCGAGCCGGGCAGCGACAGCAGCATGGCGGTGAACAGCTCCTGCTGGTTGCGGTCGTTCTCCAGGAGCGGTGCCAGGCGTCGTCTGATGCCGATGTTCGCCTTCATGCGGGGGTCTTTGGCGTACTCGGCGTACATGTAGTCGCGTTCTTCGTCGGTGACCATTTCGAGCGTCAGCTCGTCGTGGTTGCGCAGGAAGATGCCCCACTGGCAGCCGTCGGGGATCTGCGGGGTCTGGGCCAGGATCTCCGAGATCGGGAACCGCGACTCGCGGCGCACCGACATGAAGATGCGCGGCATGAGCGGGAAGTGGAACGCCATGTGGCACTCGTCGCCGCCGACCTCGGGGTTGCCGAAGTATTCGACGACGTCGCTGGGCCACTGGTTGGCCTCGGCGAGCAGGACGCGGCCGGGGTACTCGTCGTCGACGACCTTGCGGCAGCGCTTGAGGAAGTCGTGGGTGCGCGGCAGGTTCTCGCAGTTGGTGCCCTCCTGCTCGAACAGGTAGGGCACGGCGTCCAGCCGGAACCCGTCGATGCCGAGGTCGAGCCAGAACCGCAGGGTGTCCAGCATGGCCTCCTGCACGTCCGGGTTCTCGAAGTTCAGGTCCGGCTGGTGCGAGAAGAAGCGGTGCCAGTAGAACTGGCCCCGCACCGGGTCGTAGGTCCAGTTCGAGGACTCGGTGTCCACGAAGATGATGCGGGCGTCGGCGTACCGCTGGTCGTCGTCGCTCCAGACGTAGAAGTCGCCGTACGGCCCGTCGGGCTCGGCGCGGGACTGCTGGAACCACGGGTGCGCGTCGCTGGTGTGGTTGAGCACCAGGTCCGTGATGACCCGGATGCCCCGCCGGTGCGCCTCGTCCAGCAGGTAGACGAAGTCCTCGACCGAGCCGAACTCGGGCAGCACCGCCCGGAAGTCGGAGATGTCGTACCCGCCGTCACGCAGCGGCGACGCGTAGAACGGCGGCAGCCACAGGCAGTCGACGCCGAGCCACTCCAGGTAGTCCAACCGGGACGCGAGGCCCCGCAGGTCGCCGGTGCCGTCGCCGTTCGAGTCGCTGAACGCGCGCACCAGCACCTCGTAGAACACCGCGCCCTTGAACCAGCCGGGTTCGCGCGGCGCCAGCTTCGCCGACCGGAAGTCCTCCGCCTGCGGCTCGACCAGCAGGCCGTCCGCGCCGATGGCCTCGCCGGTGTGCGGCACGCCCTCCAGTCCGGTCAGCGCGGCGTCGGGTCGCGGGTCTTCTGCCATCTGCTCCACCTCGTCCCACCTCGTCGGGGGTACGGTCGACCGTCCCTCGCGCCGCGGTGCGCGGGGACTGCGCGTCGAGAGTTTTCGCTGTGTTAGCTGCCGAACCTGCGCTGCACGCTCACCACGTGCGCCGACGCGCGCCACGGCTCCAGGCGGACGTAGTTGGCCTGGCCCCAGTCCCAGGTCTCGCCGGTCACCTCGTCGTGCGCGATCAGGCGTTCCGGCCAGTCGAAGCCGAGCGAGGGCAGGTCGAGCCACAGCGTGCCGTCCTGCGCGCCGTGCGGGTCCAGGTTCACCACCACGACCACGGTGTCGCCGCTGCCCGGGTCCTGTTTGGAGTAGGCGATCAGCGCGGGGTTCTCGACGTGGTGGAAGCGCAGCGTCCGCATCTGCTGCAACGCGGGGTGCGCGCGGCGGATGGCGTTGAGCCTGCGCAGCCACGGCTCCAGCGAGCGGCCCTCCGCGAGGGCCTGCCGGTAGTCGCGGGGGCGGAGCTGGTACTTCTCCGAGTCCAGGTACTCCTCGCTGCCCTCGCGGACCGCCTGGTGCTCGAACAGCTCGTACCCCGAGTACACGCCCCACGTGGGGGACAGGGTGGCGGCGAGCGCGGCGCGCAGCGCGAACATGCCCGGCCCGCCGTGCTGCAACGACGCGTGCAGGATGTCCGGGGTGTTGACGAACAGGTTCGGCCGGGCCTCGTCCCAGTGCTCGACCAGCTCCACCCCGAACTCGGTCAGCTCCTCCTTCGTGGTTCGCCAGGTGAAGTACGTGTAGCTCTGCGTGAAGCCGAGCTTCGCCAGCCCGTAGAGCCGGGCCGGGCGGGTGAACGCCTCGGACAGGAACAGCACGTCCGGGTGGGCGTCCTTCACGGTGCGGATCAGCCACTGCCAGAAGTCCGGCGGCTTGGTGTGCGGGTTGTCGACCCGGAAGATGCGCACCCCGTGGTCGACCCAGTGCAGCACGACGCGCAGCACCTCGTTGTAGATGCCCTGGGGGTCGTTGTCGAAGTTGACCGGGTAGATGTCCTGGTACTTCTTCGGCGGGTTCTCCGCGTACGCGATGCTGCCGTCCGGTCGGGTGGTGAACCACTCGGGGTGCTTGAGCACCCACGGGTGGTCCGGCGCGCACTGGAGGGCCAGGTCCAGCGCCACCTCCAGACCCAACTCGTGCGCCCTGGCGACGAACGCGTCGAAGTCCTCGATGGTGCCCAGCCGCGGGTGCACGGCGTCGTGGCCGCCCTCGTCCGCGCCGATCGCCCACGTCGAGCCGGGGTCGTCCTCGGTCGCGGTGAGGGTGTTGTTGGGGCCCTTGCGGTTCACCCGGCCGATCGGGTGGATCGGCGGCAGGTAGGCGACGTCGAAGCCCATCGCGGCGACCCGGTCCAGTTCGCGGGCGGCCGTGGCGAACGTGCCGTGCACCGGCACACCCGTCTCGTCCACCCCGCCCGTGGAGCGCGGGAAGAACTCGTACCAGGAGCCGAACGCGGCGCGCCGGCGGTCCACCCAGAGCTGCTGCGACCGGCCCTTGGTGATCAGGTCGCGCACCGGGTGGTCGTGCATCACCTGGCGGACCTCCGGCGCCAGCGCCGGCGCGACCCGCTCGGCCAGCGGGCGGTCCTCGTCGCGCAACGCGGCGGCGGCGTTCACCAGCAGCGGCTTGTCCCGCCTGCGGTCCGGGCGGCGGGCCACGCGGTCCAGCAGGCGCGCGCCCGTCTCCAGGTCGTTGTGCAGGTCCTCCGGGCCCTGGCCGGCGGCGATCTTCACCTCCACGGCGTGCTGCCACGTGGCCCACGGGTCGGACCAGGCGTCCACGCGGAAGGTCCAGGCGCCCTCGCCGTCCGGCACGATCGTGGCGGTCCAGCGGTCCAGCCCGACGCCGACCGGCGACATCCGCGTCTGTCTCGCGACCCGGTCGCCCGGCCCCCGCCACGTGACGGTGGCGGCGACGGCGTCGTGGCCCTCGCGCCACACCGTCGCCTGGACGGGGACGTGCTCGCCGACCACGGCCTTGGCCGGGTACCGGCCGCAGCTCACGGTCGGGGAGACGTCGTCGATCCCGAGTCGTCCGCTCATCGGCAGCGCCCCTCTCCTGGTGTGACGCTTGCACGGTCAAGTTTGCCCGCAGCGGTCGCACATCGCGTCACCGGGGACTCCGTACTCGCTGTTCCTACCCCGTACGGATGGTTCGCACACCAAGTCCCGCCATCAGGAACCGGATTCCCAGTCCCCGGAGTGGTTGTCACACGTACGGGCGAGCGTTGCGGCGTCCCGCCGGGTGATGATCACCTGGTGCCGCCGCGCGGGCGTGGACCATGCTGGGCGAGGCGCTTTTCGCGGTGCGGGCGCGGCGGGAACGGCGGTGTGAACGGGGGATCAACAACACCGACCGGTCCCGGCGGACCACAGAGGAGCGTGCGTGCCGACACCACGTCGAGGGTGATCGACCCGTGCACCGGTCGGGGCGCGGCCCGCGGTGGTGCACCGCGGGCCGGCCGCCCGGGACGATCCACCGCTGTCGGGGTGCGGCGGCGCACCGCCGCCCCGGGGTCGATTCCGCCCGGGGCCGCAGCGGTGCGTTGCGGTGGGACCCGCCGACTGGGTACGAAGGAACACCCGGGCGCGGTCCGCGCAGGTCGAGCCGGATCGGTCCCGGCGTTGATTCGGGTGACCGTTGCTCCGCACCGCTGGATGGGGGATAAGGTCCGACGCCATGCGAGCACTCCGCCGGTTCACCGTCCGGGCCAGCCTGCCAGAGCCGCTGTCCGCACTGGGCACGCTCGCCACGAACCTGCGCTGGACGTGGCACCAGCCGACCCAGGACCTGTTCGCCTCCATCGAACCCGCGCTCTGGTCGCGGGACGCCGACCCGCTGCGGCTGCTGTCCACGGTCGCGCCGGAGCGGCTGGAGGCGTTGGCGCGCGACGAGCAGTTCCTCGCCCACACCCGCGCCCTCGCCGACGACCTCACCCGCTACACCAGCGGCCCGCGCTGGTTCCAGCGCCGCCAGGACGAGGTGCGGCAGCGGCGCGAGCGCGGCGACCACGCGCTGAGCCCGCTGCCGACGGCCGTCGCCTACTTCTCCATGGAGTTCGGCGTCACCGAGGCCCTGCCGAACTACTCGGGCGGCCTGGGCGTGCTGGCGGGCGACCACCTCAAGGCCGCGTCCGACCTCGGCGTGCCGCTGATCGCCGTGGGCCTGCTCTACCGGTCCGGCTACTTCCGCCAGGCGTTGTCCCTGGACGGCTGGCAGATCGAGCACTACCCGGTGCTCGACCCGCGCGGCCTGCCGCTGGAGCTGCTGACCGAGCCGTCCGGCGCGCCGATCCTGGTGCACGTGGCCATGCCCGGCGACCGCGTGCTGCGCGCGAAGGTCTGGAAGGCGCAGGTCGGCCGCATCCCGCTGCTGCTGCTCGACTCCGACGTCGAGGAGAACGACGAGGACCTGCGCGGCGTCACGGACCGCCTGTACGGCGGCGACCAGGACCACCGCATCCGGCAGGAGATCCTGGCCGGCGTGGGCGGCGTGCGCGCCGTGCGCACGTTCTGCGAGCTGACCGGCCACCCGAGCCCCGAGGTGTTCCACACCAACGAGGGCCACGCGGGCTTCCTCGGCCTGGAGCGCATCCGCGAGCTGGTCACCGGCGCGGGGCTCGACTTCGACCAGGCGCTGGCGGCGGTGCGGGCGGGCACCGTGTTCACCACGCACACCCCCGTGCCCGCGGGCATCGACCGGTTCCCGGTGGACCTCGTGCAGCACTACTTCGGCGCGGAGACGCTGCTGCCGGGCGTGAGCACGCAGCGCATCCTCGCGCTGGGCGCGGAGGAGAACCCGGGCCTGTTCAACATGGCCCACATGGGCCTGCGGCTGGCGCAGCGGGCGAACGGCGTGTCGAAGCTGCACGGCGAGGTCAGCCGGGAGATGTTCCGCGGCCTGTGGCCGGGTTTCGACGTGACCGAGGTGCCGATCGGGTCGGTGACCAACGGCGTGCACGGCCCGACCTGGGCGGCGGGTGAGATGAGCCGCCTGCTCGGGGAGTCCGACGACGCGGGTGTCGGGCTGCGCGGTTTCGAGCCGGTCACCGACCAGCGGCTGTGGGAGCTGCGCAACGACCTGCGCCGCAAGCTGGTGGACGAGGTGCGCCGCCGCACCCGGCTGTCGTGGCTCCAGCGCGGCGCGTCCGCCCTGGAGCTGGGGTGGACCGACGCGGTGTTCGACCCCGACGTGCTGACCGTCGGCTTCGCCCGGCGCGTGCCCACGTACAAGCGGCTCACGCTGATGCTGCGCGACCCGGAGCGGCTGCGTGCGCTCCTGCTGCACCCGGAGCGGCCGGTGCAGCTGGTGGTGGCGGGCAAGTCGCACCCGGCCGACGACGGCGGCAAGGCGTTGATCCAGCAGATCGTGCGGTTCGCGGACGACGCGGGCGTGCGCCACCGGATCGTGTTCCTGCCGGACTACGACATGTCGATGGCCCGCTACCTGTACTGGGGCTGCGACGTGTGGCTGAACAACCCGATGCGACCGCTGGAGGCGTGCGGCACGTCGGGCATGAAGTCGGCGCTCAACGGCGGACTGAACCTGTCCATCCGCGACGGCTGGTGGGACGAGCTGTACGACGGCAGCAACGGCTGGGCCATCCCCACCGCGGACGGCGTCACCGACCCGACCCGCCGCGACGACCTGGAGGCGGCGGCCCTCTACGACCTGCTGGGCAGCCAGGTCGCGCCGCTGTTCTACGACCGCGGCGACAACGGCGTGCCCACCCGCTGGCTGGCCATGGTGCGGCACACCCTGGCCTCGCTGGGCCCGGCGGTGCAGGCGTCGCGCATGGTGCGCGAGTACGTGGAGAACCTGTACGCACCGGCCGCCGCGTCGGCGGGTTCGGTGGTGGGTGACGGCTTCCGCGGCGCGAAGGAGCTGGCGGCGTACCGGCACCGGTTGCGCGCGGCGTGGCCGCGGGTCCGCGTGCTGGAATCCGAGATGTCGTTGAACGGCTCCACCGCGCCGCTGCTCGGCACGCCGGTCGAGGTGCGGGCGCGGGTCGAGCTGGCCGGGCTGGAACCGTCCGAGGTGGACGTGCAGGTCGTGCTCGGCAAGGTCGGCGACTCGGACGAGCTGTACGACGTGGTCACCCGGACCATGCGGTACGCGGGCAACGGCAACTACGAGATCGAGGTGCCGCTGCCGCACGCGGGCGCGGTGGGCTACACGGTGCGCGTGCTGCCGCACCACGACCTGCTCGCGTCACCGGCCGAACTCGGTCGGGTCGTGCTGGCCGGTTAAACACCGGATGTGCCCCCGTGGTCCGGTCCGCCGGGCCACGGGCGCGCGGAGGCCGCGTCACGTCGGGTGCGCGGCACTTCGCCGACCTGCCGTTGTCACGGGTCGTGACAAGCGAACGGGGGCCGTTCGTCAGCGCAACCGGTGAACTCTCGACCGGCCCTTGTCGCCGGTCCGTCCGGTGTGGACCGTCGTCGGCGGGTTGATCACCGAACGTCACGCCGTTCACGCGTGATCACGAGTGCTGGGCCGGCGGGGTGGAGCGGCTGGACGCGGGTGATCACCCTCCGCTGCCCGCAGTGCGGCGGTATTCCGCTGTGCCCGCCCGTTCACCTCCGCCATCACGCTTCCGGTGGGCACTCCGCGTCGTTCCGTGATCACCTGGAAGTGCGATCCGATCACCGCGTTCCCGCATTCGTGAGTAACGTCGGTGCCGCCGGGAGAGCGCGGCGGGGGAATACCGCCGGGCCGCCGGGATTGTTGCGCATCCCTAGGGAGAATAACGCATGATCAAGAAGGCGTTCCTCGTCGCCGTCGCGGCGCTCGGGGTCGGTTTGCTCGGGTCGCCCGCGCACGCGGATTCCGCGCCGAACAAGGACCTGCTGGACACCCAGCTGTTCGCGGTGACCGTGAAGACGCTGGCCGACAACACGTGGAACGAAGGCAACGGCAACATCTCCGGCGCGGGCAACATCGGCGGCAACGGCAACAACGTGGGCAACAACAACAACGGCGGCAACGGCAACAGCAACGGCGGCGCGGGCAACATCATCGGCCCCGGCAACCACGGCGGGAACGGCAGCGGCAACTCCGTGACGCCACCGTGGGTCAACCTGGTCGGCTGACCGGCACGCGGTACCCGGCGGACTCTCCGCCGCCGGGCACCACGCCGCCTCCCGGGTTTCCCGGGAATTCACGGACCGCGGCACCGCACCCGCCCTCGGTGCGGTGCCGCCCCCTTTTCCGGTCAGCTGATCGAAAGGCGGGCCGCGGTTTCCGCGACGCGGGGCAGCCATTCGGCCAGTGCGCGTGCTTCGGTGAGCGTGCGGCGCGCCGCCGCGTTGTCACCGGCGGCCATCTGCGCGCGGGCGATGGTGGCGAGCGCGTCCGCCCGGCCGAGCGCGCTCTCACTCGTGTGCTTCGCCTGGGTGGCGAGTTCGATCGCGCGGTCCGGTTCCTGTTCCAGCAGGGCGAGCTGCGCCAACGTGCCGGTGCACCGGTACTTCGGGTAACCGAGCTGGACGGCGCCGTCCGCCGCCCGCCGCGCCGCGCCCATCCCGACCTCCACCGGCAACTGGCCCGCTTCCATGGCGTTGGCCGTGGAACTGGCCATTTCCGCCATCACGAACGCCATGTCCCGCTGGTCCAGGTCGGTGCGGCCGACGAGCTTGCTCACCAGGTGCAGGGCCTCGGCGTAGCGGGTGCGCATGGTGAGCACCGCGACCTGCGAGCCGATGGCCACCAGCAGGGTCGGGTGCGTGGCGACCAGCTCGGCGGCGACCCGTTCGGCCCGGTCCAGGTCGCCCACCGCGAGCGCGTCGGACACCTCGTTCACCATCGGCGTGGCCTCGTACTCCTCGACCACCCGGCCGGTGAGGCGCGGCAGCCGGAACAGGAACCAGCCCGCCGACGTGCCGCCCGCGCCCCGCCGCGGCAGCAGGCCGTGCAGCAGCACGGCCGAGGAGGCGAGCGCGACACCCCGGCCGAGCGGTGATCCCGCGAGCAGCACCCACGTCGCCGCCACGGCGAGCCCGGTGATCAGGACCGAGGTGAGGGAGGTCAGCCACAGGCGGCGGCGCACCGGCGCGCGCACCGACGTGAGACCGACCGACAGGATGAGCGGCACGTTCCGCAACACCACCCGCCGCCGCGGCGAGTTCCAGGTGCGCACCTCGCCACCGACGCCGATGACGAGCGACGAAACCCGAACCCGCCACACCGCCGCGCCCGCCAGCAGGCCGAGCTGCAACAACGCCATGCCGGCGAGCAGCCCGCACGCGGCCCCGACGAGACTCGCCGCCCACGCGCCCGGCTCCCGGACGACCAGCCCGATGACGACCAGCGCCGCCAGCACCTTCCACACAAGCGTGCTGACGCGGGCGGCGCGGCCCCGGTTCCCCGCACCGGCGGCTGGGTCGAGCCGTGCGCGTACGCGGGACCACGACGGGGACGTCATCCCGGGCGGCGTGGCGTACCCCGACTTCCTGCGCATGAATCGCGCCGCGGCAGTGAAGGCGGCCGGACTCCCGCCGCCGCCGGAGCCCGGCGGCGGGCATCCGCGTGCCCGCGAACAGTCGCCGGCCGGGGGCAGCGGCCGAGCGGTCAGGTGATGGCGGGGGTGGCGCCCGGGCGCACCGGCAGGCCGGCCGCCGCGTACGCGCGGAAGCCGCCGACCAGGTCGGTGGCGTTCGGGAGGCCGACCCGTTGCAGGTCGCGTGCGGCGAGGCTGGAGGCGTACCCCTCGTTGCACAGGACGACCACGGTGGTGCCCGCGTCGAAACCCGGGATCCGGTGGTCGCCGCCCGGGTCGAGCCGCCACTCCAGCACGATCCGCTCCACCGGCACGGAACCCGGCACCTCGCCCTCGGCGAGCCGGTTGTGGTGTGGTCGGATGTCCACGACCAGGGCGTCGGCGAGCCCGGCCAGCTCCTCCGGCGCGACCCGGCGCAAGCCGGCCCGCGCCTCCGCCAACAACGTCTCCGCGCTCACGGCCCCTCCTGGTCGGCGAGCACCCGGAGCTGCTCCAGCGGCAGGCGCTGGGCGGGCAGCGGCGGGATCTCGGCCGGGATGTCGAGCAGACTCGGGTACTCCCGGGTCGGCACCAGCGGTGGCGAGTAGGCGTGCACGCTCGACGCGCCCACCACGCCCTTGTTGATCACTTGGTGGGCCCGGCCGGCACCGAACCCGATCGCGGAGCCCACGCCCCGCGCGGCGGACCGGACGGGACCGCCCGGGTAACGGTAGTCCTCGGCCAGCTCGCCGGTGAGGACGGTGAACGAGCCCGCCGCGCCGCCGTGGTCGTGCGGCTCGGTGCCCTGACCGGGCAGCCAGGACAGCAGCCACAGCTCGACGCCCTCGGTGAGGCCGAGCCGGGCCCACCACCGGCGTTCCGGGTCGAATTCGAGGATCGACAGCAGTCGGGTGGTCAATTCGCTCGCCACGAACGACGTGAGATCGCGGAGTTCCCGCGGGGTCCACAATTCACGGGTCGGCTGAATGAGGTCGCGCAACAGCGGGACGTCCAACGCGGGGTGGAGGTCGGCGTGCGGGAGAACGGTGGTCAAAACGCGCTCCTGATGGCTACGAAATCGTGCGGGGTAGCGATCGAGACGCGACGGGGCAGTGCGGGACCGGACCGGCCGGTCAGGTGCCGCTGCCGCGCCGCGTCCGGCTACACCCGCACGACGCCACGAGGAGGAGGTCGATCGTGCGGTCACGCCAAGTGAGCAACGGACGGGCCACGACGGCATAGTGCCACGCGGTCCGCCCCCCGCGCACCCGCTCTCACCAGCCAAGATTGCGTCGGGAACCGAGCAAACCGACGGTCACGCCGACGCGTCGGGCACGCGCAGCAACAACAGCGAACGCGGTCCCAGCTCGACCGACGTGCCGGGGAGCAGTGCTTCCGGCACGGCGGGCGACCCGTCGGCGGTGGTCGTGTCGACCACCGGTTCGAACCGCTCGCCGTACTCCGCGTCGGGCAGTGTGACGGAAATCGCGGTCGCGCCGGAGTGCAGCAACAGCAACCACGAGTCGTCGGAAACCAATTCACCTTCACGGGTGCGCGACAACGACGTGGAACCGTCGATCCACATCCCCAGGAACCGCCGGCCCTCGTCGAACCAGTCGGTTTCCGCCATCTCCTCGCCGTCCGGCCGGAACCACACCAGGTCGGGCGCGCCGGACGGCGTGGTCCGCCCGTCGAAGAACTCCGGCTGGCGCAGCGCGGGGCTCGCCGCGCGCACCCCGATCACCCGCCGCGCGAACGCGAGCACCGCCTCGCCCTCGTCGGCGACCTTCCACTGCACCCACGACGTCTCGTCGTCCAGGCAGTAGGCGTTGTTGTTGCCGCCCTGCGTGCGCCACAGCTCGTCGCCCGCGGTCAGCATCGGCGTCCCGGTCGACAGCAGCAGCGTGGCCAGCAGGTTGCGCGCCTGGCGCGCCCGCAGCGCCAGCACCTCCGGATCGGTGGTCTCGCCCTCGGCGCCGCAGTTCCACGACCGGTTGTCGTTCGTGCCGTCCCGGTTGTCCTCGCCGTTGGCCTCGTTGTGCTTCTCGTTGTACGACACCAGGTCCCGCAGCGTGAAACCGTCGTGCGCGGTGATGAAGTTGATCGACTGCCACGGGCGGCGCAGGTCGTCGGCGTACAGGTCGGACGAGCCGGACAGCCGGTAGGCCAGGTCGCGCACGCCGGTGTGGCCGCGCCAGAAGTCGCGCACGGTGTCCCGGTACCGGCCGTTCCACTCGGCCCACTGCACGCCGAAGTCACCGACCCGGTAGCCGTCGCCGGTCGCGTCCCACGGCTCGGCGATCAGCTTGCACCGGGACAGCACCGGGTCCGCCGTGATCGCGGTGAGCATGGCCGACGCCCGGTCGAACCCGCCGCCGCCCGGCCGGCCCAGCGTGGACGCCAGGTCGAACCGGAACCCGTCCACGCCCAGTTCCGCGGTCCAGTACCGCAGCGAGTCCGTCACCAGCCGCACCACCTGCGGCGACCCGGACTCCAGCGTGTTGCCGCACCCGGTGATGTCGAGCGTGCCGCCGCCCTCGATGTGCAGGTAGTAGCCGGGCGCGTCGTAGCCGCGGAAGGACAGCGTCGGACCGTCCGGGCCGCCCTCGCAGGTGTGGTTGAACACGACGTCGACCAGGACCTCCAGCCCGGCGGCGTGCAGCGCGGCGACCATGGTCCGGAACTCCTCGACCTCCCGGCCCGGTTCGGACGCGTAGCCGGGGTGCGGCGCGAAGTAGCTCAGCGGCGAGTAGCCCCAGTAGTTGTGCCTGCCCGCGTTGATCAGCGCCGCCTCGTCCACGAACGCGTGCACCGGCAACAGCTCCACGGTGGTCACGCCGAGGCGCACCAGGTGCTCCACCACGGCCGGGTGCGCGAGGCCCAGGTACGTGCCGCGCAGGTGCGGTGGCACCGCCGGGTGCAGCTTGGTGAAGCCCCGCACGTGCAGCTCGTAGACCACGGCCTCCTCGAACGGCACGTCCGGTTTCACGCCGGTGTCCGGCCCGCCCGGCGACGTCACCACGGACAGCGGCACGCTGCCCAGCGAGTCGACCGACGACGGCGGACCGTGCATCGGGTCGTCCACGTAGCCCAGCGCCGCCTCCAGCGACGTGAGCCCGCCCGTGATCCTCGTCGCGTACGGGTCGACCAGCAGCTTCGCCGGGTTGCAGCGCAACCCGCGCGCCGGGTCGTACGGCCCGTGCACCCGGTACCCGTAGCGTTGGCCGGGTGTGATCCCGGACACGGTGCCGTGCCAGACGCCGAACGTCCGCTCGGTCAGCTCCAGGCGTTCCTCCGAGCCGTCTTCGCTGATCAAGCACACCTCGACGGCGGTGGCGGGTGGGGCGGACACCGCGAAGCGCACCCCACCGGCCTCCGGGTGGGCGCCCAGCGGGAACGGTCGGCCGGCGAGCAGGGACGTGTCGACTGCCATACCCCCGATCCTCCCAGGATCGGGCCCGCCGTTGGGGACGACGGCCCTGCCGCCCCCGCGCGTCGGGCGTTGCACGAGAATGGCGGCGGCGACGCATCGACGGGGCGAGGACAGGCGTGGAAAACGAAGATCTGGTCATCCACATGCAGGGTGTTTCGGTTCGACGGGGCAAGACCACGCTGGTGGGGGACGTCGACTGGGGCGTGGAGCTGGACGAGCGCTGGGTGGTGCTCGGGCCCAACGGCGCGGGCAAGACGACGCTGCTGCGGCTCGCCGCGGCCGAGCTGCACCCCACCAAGGGGAAGCTGGACCTGCTGGGCGAGCGGGTGGGCCGGACGGACGTGTTCGAGCTGCGGCCCCGGATCGGGCTGTGCTCGGCGGCGCTGGGCAGCCGCGTCCCGGCCGAGGAGAAGGTGCTCGACCTGGTGGTGAGCGCGGGTTACGCCGTGCTCGGCCGGTGGCGCGAGGAGTACGACCGGCTGGACACCGGGCGCGCGGCGGCGCTGCTCGACCAGCTCGGCATCCGGCACCTGGCCGACCGCACCTTCGGGACGCTGTCGGAGGGCGAGCGCAAGCGGACGCTGATCGCGCGTGCCCTGATGACCGACCCGGAGCTGCTGCTCATGGACGAGCCCGCCGCCGGGCTGGACCTGGGCGGGCGCGAGGACCTGGTGGCGCGGCTGTCGGAGCTGGCGATGGACCCGGACGCGCCGGCGACCGTCCTGGTCACGCACCACGTGGAGGAGATCCCGCCGGGCTTCACCCACGGCCTGCTGCTGCGCCGGGGCGCGGTCGTCGCGCAGGGCCTGCTCGACGACGTGCTGACCGAGGAGAACCTGGCGAAGACGTTCGACCAGCCGCTGGAGCTGCAGAAGTCGGGGGACCGGTACTTCGCGCGCCGCAAAGCTACCCAGGGGTAACGTGCGGGGCGCTTACCGACGGAGGGTCGAGGAGGACCTGTGGCTGAGTTCGTGAAGCTCGAAGTCGAGGACGGCATCGGCACCATCCGGCTGGACCGCCCGCCGATGAACGCGCTGAACAGGCAGGTCCAGGAGGAGATCCGGAGCGCGGCGCTGGAGGCGGCGACCCGCGACGACGTGTACTCGGTGGTCCTGCACGGCGGCCCGAAGGTGTTCGCCGCCGGCGCGGACATCAAGGAGATGGCCGACCTGACCTACGCCGAGATGGCGGCCCGCGCCGGGTCGTTCCAGTCGGCGCTGCGGTCCGTCGAGGAGATCCCGAAGCCCACCGTCGCGGCGATCACCGGCTACGCGCTGGGCGGCGGCTTCGAGCTGGCGTTGTGCGCGGACCGGCGGATCGCGGGCGACAACGCCAAGGTCGGCCAGCCGGAGGTCCTGCTCGGGGTCATCCCCGGCATGGGCGGCACGCAGCGCCTGCCGCGCCTGATCGGCCCGTCCCGCGCGAAGGACCTCATCTACACCGGCCGGTTCGTCGGCGCCGAGGAGGCGCTGCGGATCGGCATGGTGGACGAGGTCGTCGCGCCGGACGACGTGCTCGCGGCGGCCCGCCGCTGGGCGGGTCAGTTCGTCAACGGCCCGGTCCGGGCGTACGCGGCGGCCAAGGCCGCCATCGACGGCGGGTTGGACACCGACCTCGGCAGCGGCCTGAAGCTGGAGAGCCAGCTGTTCGCCGCGTTGTTCGCGACCGAGGACCAGAAGACCGGCATGGCGTCGTTCATCGAGAACGGCCCCGGGAAGGCGAAGTTCAGTGGCCGCTGAGACCGTGCCCCCGGTGGACCCCAAGCCCAACCCGCACGCCACCGAGGAAGAGGTGCGTGCGGCCTACCGGGACCCGAAGCTCGCCAACGTCCTCTACCACGACTGGGAAGCGGGCACGTACGACGAGAAGTGGTCCATCTCGTACGACGAGCGCTGCATCACCTACGCCAAGGACCGCTTCCGCGCGGTGGCGGGCGACGTCGGCCCGTACGGGCACGCGCTGGAACTGGGTTCCGGCACCGGTTTCTTCCTGCTGAACCTGATGCAGGGCGGCGTGATCGAGCGCGGCTCGGTGACCGACCTGTCGCCGGGCATGGTGGAGGTGGCGTTGCGCAACGCCGAGAACCTCGGCCTGCCGGTGGACGGCCGGGTCGCCGACGCCGAGCGCATCCCGTACGACGACAACACGTTCGACCTGGTGGTCGGGCACGCGGTGCTGCACCACATCCCGGACGTGGAGGCCGCGATGCGCGAGGTGCTGCGCGTGCTCAAGCCGGGCGGCCGGTTCGTGTTCGCGGGCGACCCCACCGACATCGGCAACTTCTACGCGCGCAAGCTCGGCCAGTTGACGTGGTGGCTGACCACGAACGTCACCCGCCTCGGCCCGCTGAACGACTGGCGGCGACCGCAGGAGGAGCTGGACGAGTCGTCGCGGGCGGCGGCCCTGGAAGCCGTCGTGGACCTGCACACGTTCGACCCGTCGGACCTGGAGCGCACGGCCCGGTCGGCGGGCGCGGCGGAGGTGCGCGCGGTCACCGAGGAGCTGTCGGCGGCCCTGTTCGGCTGGC
Organism: Saccharothrix obliqua; assembly: GCF_019375475.1. Classification (GTDB taxonomy): domain Bacteria; phylum Actinomycetota; class Actinomycetes; order Mycobacteriales; family Pseudonocardiaceae; genus Actinosynnema; species Actinosynnema obliqua. Next base: position 1,073,204 of record NZ_JAHXGQ010000001.1, read on the forward strand.
CGGTGCGCACGTTCGAGGCGGCCGTGCCGAAGGGCAAGCTGGGCTTCGGGTGGGCGATGTTCGCCTACCGCACGTGGCAGCGGCTGTCCTGGGTGGACGAGAACGTCCTCGCGAAGGTGTTGCCGCGCGAGGTGTTCTACAACGTGTCGGTGACCGGCCGGAAACCCGCGGCCTGACCGGTGGGTTACCGGTTCGGGCTCGACGACGTCGAGTACCTGCGCTCCGCGGCCGGCGCCGAGGCGCTGGCCGCGGTGGGCGCGTTGCCGCTCGCCGACGGCGACCGGATCGCGGACGTGGCGTTCGCGAAGCGGTTGTCGCCCGACCACCACGCCGCCGTGCTGGAAACCGTGCTGCTGCGGCGGCGGGCGGCGGGGAAGGTGCCGTTCGCGGACGGGTTGTTCACCGCCGACGCCGTGCAGCAGGCGACCGCGTGGCCGGTCGCCGCGCACCGCGCCGAGCGGTTCGCGGGTCGGGTCGCGCACGACGTGACCTGCTCGGTCGGCGCGGACCTCGCGGCGCTGCCCGCCGGTTCGGTCGGGTCGGACCTGGACCCGGTGCGGTTGGCCATGGCCCGGCACAACCTGGGCGACGACGTGCCGCTGGTGCGGGCCGACGCGTTGCGGCCCGTGACGCGGGACGTGCCGGTGCTCGCCGACCCGGCCCGGCGTGACGCCACCGGCCGCCGCACGTGGCGACCCGCCGACTTCGCGCCGCCGCTGGACGAGCTGGCCGCCGCCTGCGCGGGTCGCGACCTGGCCGTGAAGTGCGCGCCGGGCGTGGACTTCGCCGTCGCGCCGTGGGCCGACGAGGTGGAGCTGGTGTCCCTGGACGGCCAGGTGCGGGAGGCGTGCCTGTGGACCCGCGGCCTGGCCACGCCCGGCGTGACCAGGCGGGCCACCGTCCTGCGCACGGGCGGTCCGAAGTGGACGATCACGGACGCCGAGCCGGACGACTGCCCGGTCACCCCGCCCGCGGAGTGGCTGGTAGACCCCGACGGCGCGGTGGTGCGCGCGGGCCTGGTCCGCCACTACGCCGCCCGCCACGGCCTCGCGCAGCTCGACGAGCGCATCGCGTACCTCACCGGACCGCAGCCGCCGCCCGGCATCCGCGCGTTCCGGGTCGTGGCGCACGGCCACTACGCGGAGAAGTCGCTGCGGGCCGTGCTGCGCGCCCACGACGTCGGCAGGCTGGAGATCCTGGTCCGCGGCCTCGACGTGGACCCGAACGCGTTGCGCCGCAGGCTCAAGCCGAGCGGTGCGGCGGAGGCGACCGTCGTGCTGACCCGGATCGGCCGCACGCCCACCTACCTACTGGCGCACGCCGAGCGCACTTAGCCGGTCGAGGATGAAGGCGCGCAACCCGTCGAGGTCCGCGTCCACGGCGATGTCGACCCCGCTGCCCTGGTGCTCCAACCGCTCGTCGACCAGCAGCCCGCCGCGGCCCGGTCCGAACGCGCACTCCACGTCCACCGGGTGCCGCCGCACCTCCAGCAGGCCGGGCCGCACCGCCTCCGCCACGGCCACCGCGTCGTGCAGCGCCATGCCGTCCCAGCCGAGGAACCGGCGGTAGGTGGCCAGGTAGTCCGGCGTGAGGCCGACCAGCTTCGCGCCCACCGCGGACGTGCCCGCCAGCTCGGCGAGCCAGGCGGCGCTCACCGCGCACCGCCGGGTCAGGTCCATCGGCACCAGCGTGACCGGGACGTCCTCCTCCACCAGCACGCGGCGCGCGGCCTCGGGGTCGCTCCACAGGTTGAACTCCGCGACCGCCGTGATGTTGCCGCCGCGCACGCCGCCGCCCATGATCACCAGCCGCGCGATCCGCTCCTTCAGGTGCGGGTGCGCGGCGAGCAGCAGGGCGATGTTGGTCAGCGGGCCGATCGGCACCACCGTGACCGGGGAGTCGGCCGCCTCCAGCAGGTCCTTGAGCAGCGTGACGGCGTCCCGGTCGTCCGGTCCGCGGGTCGGCTCGGGCAGGGTGTCCGCGTGGCCGGAGAGCCCGTCGCCGCCGTGTGCCCGCGACACGTGCGGTTGGGGGTGGACCAGGGGCCGCGCCGCGCCCGCCGCGACCGGCACGTCCTCGCGGCCGAGCAACGCCAGCAGCCGCAGGGCGTTGCGGGTGGTCAGTTCCGGTGAGACGTTGCCGAAGACCGTGGTCACGCCGATCAGGTCGACCTCGGGCGAGGCCACCGCGAGGGCCAGCGCGAACGCGTCGTCCACACCGGGGTCGGTGTCGATGATGAGAGGGGTGGTCACGTGCGCCCATCCTGCCTTAGGGCGTGTCTTTGAAGGTGTCGTGGTTGGTCTGCTGTGGTCTCGGGTTGGTGGTGCGGGCGTGGGTTGACCGACGAGCAGTGGCACGAAACTTTCAGGGAGCCTGCCTGATAGTTAGCGCTCCGCCGTGATCTCCGCCCTCGCGCGCCAGCGGGGGGTGCCGGGAGCTGTCGCCTCGCGAAACTTTCAGGAAGCCTGCCTGATAATTAGCGCCCTGCCCTGACCGCCGCTCTCGCGCGCTAGCGGGGGTGCTGGGAGCTGTCGCCTCGTGAAACTTTCAGGAAGCCTGCCTGATAATTAGCTTCCCTCCCCATCACCGCCTTCCCGCGCCGGGGGAGAGGTCCGTGCCGCGCTCCGACTTGGCGGACAGGACCTACCAGCCGTTCGCCGAGGTCCGCCGGCTAGAGTGCCCGCGTGACGAGCATGTGGGGCGCGCCGGTGTGGGCCAGGTGGCGCGGGTCGCGCCGCGATCCGGCGCAGGCCCGCTTCCTCACCCTGGCGTCGCTGAAGTGGGTGCTGCGGCACCGCGCCTACACCCCGTGGTACCTCGTGCGGTACTGGCGGCTGCTGCGGTTCCGCCTGGCGAACCCCCACGTGGTGCTGCGCGGCATGGTGTTCCTCGGCAAGAACGTCGAACTGCACTGCCGACCCGGCTACGGCCGCCTGGAGATCGGCCGCTGGGTGCACATCGGCGACGGCAACGCCATCCGCTGCCACGAGGGCTCGCTGCGGATCGGCGACAAAGCCGTGTTCGGCAAGGACAACACCGTCAACTGCTACCTGGACGTGGAGATCGGCGCCGCCACGCTGATCGCGGACTGGGTGTACATCTGCGACTTCGACCACGTGACGGCGGACATCAACCTGCCGATCAAGGACCAGGGCATCGTGAAGTCACCGGTCCGCATCGGACCGGACTGCTGGCTGGGCACGAAGGTCACGGTCACCCGGGGCACGCGGGTGGGCCGGGGCTGCGTGCTGGGCGCGCACGCCGTGGTGCGTGGCGACGTGCCCGACTTCCAGGTCGCGGTCGGCATCCCGGCACGCGTGGTGAAGGACCGCCGCGCGGACTACGAGGCGGACGCCACCCGGCGCGCCGCCGTGGCCGACATGGCGCGCAAGGCCCGAGAGGCGTTGGAGCAGGCGCGCCGCGACTCCTGAGGAGCGCTACAGGAACGCGTTGCCCGTGGGGATCTTCGGCCGGCCGAGCGGCCGGTGCTCGCCCGCGACCGCCGACCGGTACACCGCCGCGGTGCCGGACGCGATCCGCGACCAGTCGAAGTCCGTCGCCAGGCGTGCCTTGGCGGCCTTCGCGCGCCGGGCCGCCGCCGGCCGGTCGTCCAGCACGGACCGCACCGCGCGGGCGAGGCCGTCGACGTCACCGGGTGCGAACGACAACCCGGTCTCCCCGTCCAGCACCACCTCGCCGAGACCACCCGCGGTCGACGCCACGAGGGGCGTGCCCGCCGCGGCGGCCTCCAGCGCCACGATCCCGAACGGCTCGTAGCGGCTGGGCAGCACGACGGCGTCCGCCGCCGCCAGCACCGCCACGAGCGACCGGTCCGGCAGGTGCCCGGCGAAGTCCACCGCACGCCGCACCCGGTGCTTGCGCGCCTGCTCCACCAACCAGTCCCGGTGCGTGCCACCACCCGCGACGACCAGCCGCGCGCCCCGGTGCGCCCGCCGGACGCGGGGCAGCGCGGCGATCAGGTCCTGCACGCCCTTCTCCCACTCCAGCCGCCCGAAGAACAGCAGCAGCGGCGCGCCGTCGGCGGCGTACCGGGCCCGCGCCGCCGCCACGTCCGCCGGCCGCACCCGCCACCGGCGCGGCTCGATCCCGTTGTGCAGCACCGTGATCCCGCCCGGGTCGACCTCGAACAGGTGCGCCACCTCGGCCCGCATCGCGGCCGAGCAGGTGATCAGCGCGTCGGCCCGGTTCGCGAGCCACCACTCCACCGAGTGCACCTGCTGGTTGAGCGCCTGCGACAGCCAGCCGCTGTGCCGCCCGGCCTCGGTCGCGTGCACGGTCGCCACCAGCGGCACGCCCGCCGCCTCGGCCAGCGCGATCGCCGGGTGCGTCACCAGCCAGTCGTGGGCGTGCACGACGTCCGGCCGCCAGTCGCGCAGCAACGCCAGCCCGGCCCGGGTCATCGCGTGGCCCATGGCGAGCGTCCACGCCACCAGGTCGCGCTCGAACACCAGGTGCGCCGGGTCCTCGGCGACGCGCACCAGCCGCACGCCCTCCACCGCGGTGTCCGCCGTGGGGTGGGTGGCGGCGTCGGTGCCCGCGGGTTGCCGGCACAGCACCACCACGTCGTGACCCTGCGCGGCCAGTTGCGTCGCCAGCGCGTGCACGTGCCTGCCCAGCCCGCCCACGACGACCGGCGGGTACTCCCACGACAACATCAGCACGCGCATGGCGCATCCTCGCATTCCGTCGGGTGGAGCGGTGCCATCAACGCAGCCCGCGCGCGTCGAGGTGGCCGAACGGCCCGTCCGCGGCCCGCAGCTCGGCGGCCCGCGCGTGCCCGCCGCCGTGCCGCCGCAGCGCGACGAGTTCGGCGAACCGGTCCGCGTGCTCCTTCGCGCGGTAGCGGGCGTAGTCGGCGGCGGTGTCCTTGGTGACCATGAACGCCCAGTCGCTGGACAGCGCGAGCAACGCCTCCCGCACCGCCTGGTCGGCGACCGGGTCGCGGGTCGCGCCGGGCAGGTCGAGGTCCAGCAGCTCGCGCTGCACGCCCGCGTTGAGGTCCACGATGTCCGCGACCTGCGGGCCGTGCCACGTGTGCCACTCCTTGCCCGCGCCCCACGACGACGGCGGGATCTCCACCGGCGGTCCCACGTGCCCGGCCTCGACCGCGCCGCGCAGCGTCGTCACCCGGACACCCGCCTCGGGCAGGGCGCGCAGCACGGCCTCCAGCCACGCCGGACCCTCGTGCCACCAGTGCCCGTACAGCTCGGTGTCGTACGCGGCGACCACCAGCGACGGCCGGCCGTGCCGCTCCCTCAGCTCCCGCAGCCGGCGCACGACGGCGGCGACGAAGTCGGCCGCGTCCCGCCGCACCACCGCCGCGGCGGCCTCCGGGTCGTAGGGGAGCTTGTCCCCGGGTGCCACGCCGCGCCCCGTGACGCGTGCCGGCTTCAGGCCGCTCGGGTGGTCGTAGGTGTGGAAGTCCCGGTACGCCGGGTCGCCGGGGTAGCCGCGGTCGGGCGACCACACCCGGTAGGAGACCTCCAGGTCCCGGCCGAAGCAGAGCACGTCGGACGTGCCCACCGGGCGGGCGGCGGCCGTGTCGCCGCGCAACGACGGCCCGTCCACCAGGAAGCGCCGCACGCCGGCCGCCGCGTAGCCGTCCTCCATGCCGGGCGCGTAGGCGCACTCGGGCGCCCAGATGCCGTCCGGCGCGTGCCCGATCCGGCGTGCGGTGTCGGCGCGGCCGAGGTCGAGCGAGAAGGCACGCAGCCTCGGGTCCAGCAGCGGTTGGAACGGGTGCGCGGCCGGTCCGCCGAGCAGTTCCACCACGCCGCCGTCCACGAGGGGCCGCAGCACCGGCGAGAAACCGTGCCGCCACCGGGTTTCGAACGCTTCCAGCGCCCACGCCGCCGCGCGGTGCTCGCGGGCGGCCAGGTCGGGCAGCCGCGGCGCCGCGCCGTGGGCGCGCAACTGCCAGTCGCCCAGCCACGCGTGCACGCCGCGCAGGCAGTACGGGTCGTCGAGCTGGGCGGCGAGGACGGGGGTGACGCCGAGCGTCAGCACGTCCGAGCGCCCCTCGGCGGCGAACCGCTCCAGCAGGTCCACCACCGGCAGGTACGAGTGCGCCCACGCCTGGTACAGCCACTCCTCGCCGACCGGCCAGGCCCCGTGGTGCGCGAGCCACGGCAGGTGGCTGTGCAGCACCAGGCAGAACGTGCCCTCGGCGGTCACCGCCGGACCGCCACGGCGACCAGGTCGAGGCTCGCGTCCACGTCGTCGTCGGCGATCTCGAAGTCCGCGCTGCGCACCGACGTCACGGCGGCCAGCAGGTCGGCGGGCCACGTGCCGCCGCCCACCGCGACCGCCACCTGCGCGTCGATCAGCGAGCCGCCGAACCGGGCGTCCCACGCGCGCAGCGCGGGGCCGTGCCGCAACCCGGCCACGCGTTCGACGGTGAAACCCGCGTCCCGCAACAACTCCACGAGTTCGGCGGCGTTCAGCTCGCGGGTGTGGAAGGGGTTGAGCGGCGTGTCGCGGCCGGGGGAGAAGGTGATCCGGTTGGGCGTGGTGACCAGCAGCCGGCCGCCGGGGCGCAGCACCCGCGCGCACTCGGCGAGGAAACCGGCCTGGTCCCACAGGTGTTCGATGACCTGGAGGTTGGCCACCACGTCGATGCTCGCGGTGCGCACCGGCAGCGACGCCAGGTTGCCGCGCACCACGGCCGGTCCGGGGTGGGCGCGTGCGGCGTGGGCGGCGGTCTGCTCGTCGTAGTCGAGGGCGATGACGCGCGTGGCGTGCCGGGCGATCAACGCCGCGCCGTAGCCCTCGCCGCAGCCCGCCTCCAGCACCACCGCGTCCGCGCAGTGGCGCACGAGGTGGAGGTAGGCGGCTTCGTGCCGGCGGAACCAGTAGTTCTCCACCGGGATACCGGGCACGGTGCGCTCGCCGGTCAGGGGCAGCGGCTCGACGGTCACCCGACCAGGGTAGTCGTGCGTTACTCGTCGGTAGGCAGCGGCGTGCTGATCGGGTGTCACGGATTCGTGCGACCTTCCCGGTGGAAATTACCGAGGGTCAGCGCACATGCGTATTGCCTGCCGGTTCGACCGATTCTCCGAAATGACACCATCGTGTGACTCAACCTCCTTGACGGTTGATCTTCCACGGTGATGTTTCTCCTGTAAAACGACCGCACCGCGGTGGATCGGCGAACCGGCTGCCGAAAGGTCACGCGGTGGAGGGGCGTGCCGGCCCTCGGTACGCTCGATCAATCTGCGAACGATGTGGAGCGGCCATGAGTGCGAAGATCGTTCCGGGGGGTTTCGACGTCGTACCGCGAGTGCGCCGGGGTGACGCCGAGAAGGCGGCGGCGTGATGCGGCTGGGGCCGCTCCTCCTGTCGGCCTGCCTCGCGTCGGCGCCCGGGTTCCCCGCGTCCGGTGGTCCCGCACCGCCGCCCGCGGTGACGCAGACCCCGCCGCGTCCCGGCGAACCCGCCGAGCCGGAGCCGCCCGGCCACGTCCGGCCGACGCAGGAGCCGCTGGCGGGCCTCCGCGCGGCGCAGCCGATCCGGTGGCGTGCGGGGACGGGCGCGTGCGGTGGTTCGGCCGGGGTGACCGGGCGGCGAGGGGCGGTCGAGCGGGGCGGGGTCGGTTGCGCCGCTTCGGTTTCGCGCAGCGCGGCGGTGCGGCGCGGGGCGCACCGGGTGGGAGGGGCGGTCGCGCGGGTGCCGATCGCCGGAGGGGTGCTGGAAGAGGCCATCAGCACGCGGGCCGCGGTCGGTCCGGTCCGGGTTTCGCCGCACGGCGGCGGGCCGCGGGTGGACGTGCTCAGCGGGTAGGAGCGTTATGCCTGGCGCGATCGCCTTCGTCTTCGGGTTGTGCGCACTGTCGTTCGCGGCCGGGTGCGTGCTCACCGCGTACATGCTCCGGCGCGAGCTGGAAGAGCCGGACGACTGCGCCACCCGGCCCATCCACGAACCGGTGCCGGGCCGGTGGCCGCCCGGTCGGGAATCCGTCGCGCCGCGCGGTGATCCGCCCACCCTCCCGGTCGAGCGGCTGACGGGCTCACTGGACGTGCCCCGCCGCGCGTTCCAAGGTGCGCGGCGGGGCACGTCCCGGTGATCAGCGCTTGCGCAGGCGGTTCAACGCCTGCTGGATCTTTGCCTTGGTGCGCGGGTCCCGGGCGGCGTGCTTGAGCTGCTCGGTGACCCGCCGGCCCTGCGGGCTGCGGGCGAACGCGGAAATCCTGCTGAACAGCGAAGCCATGCACATTCCTTTCCCCACCGCGTCAACGGGCAAACCCCGCGGCCGGTTCCCACACCGGCGACACGGTCACCCCGAGCGCGCCCGGCCCGATGTGCGCGCCGATCGCGGAGCTGACCTGGGTGAGCAGGAACCGCCTGACCTTCGGCAGCTTGGCGCGCAACTGCTCCAGCACGGACTGCGCCCGCTCCGGGGCGTCGAAGTGCTCCACCGCGATGTCCACCTCGGCGTCGCCCGCGCGGTCGACGGCGATGTCGACCATCTTCCGCACCGCCCGGTCCGCGCCGAGCACGCGGTCCAGCGGCGCGATGCGCCCGTCGGCCATGGTCAGCAACGGTTTCACCGACAACGCCGACCCGAGCAGCGCCGCCGCCGCGCCGATCCGCCCGCCGCGCCGCAGGTACTCCAGCGTGTCCACGTACATCAGCTCCGAACTGCGCCGGAAGCTCTGCTGCGCGACCGAGAGCACGGCCCGCGCGTCACCGCCCGCCGCCGCCGCGGTGGCCGCCGCGACGGCCGCGTAGCCGAGGCTCATCCCGCACGTCCGCGTGTCCACGACGTGCACCGGCACCTGCACCTGCGCCGCCGCCTCCCGCGCCGCCTCGGCGGTCCGGGACAGGTCGGTCGACACGTGCAGCGACACGACCGCCTCGACACCCGCCGCCGCCGCGTCGGCGTAGGTCCAGAAGAACGCGCCGGGATCGGGTGGCGCGGTCGCGACGTCCTGCTGGTCGCGCATGGCGTCGACCAGTTTCGTCAGCGGCACGCGTGCCTCGTCGTCCACGAGGTCGCCGATGCGGACCTGGATCTGCGCCACGGTGATGCCGAGCTTCTCCGCGAGCTGCTCCGGCAGGCACGCGGTGGAGTCGGTCACGACGGCTACGCGTTGATGCGACTTTCCGTGCTGCATCTTTGCGGGCATGTGTTCGGACCCTAGCCGAGCACAGGCGTTGTCTGTAACGCTGCCGTCGGCACGCACGATGTCCCTCGAATGGCCCTATATTCCTTGTGGGCATCGTCACGCGCTATGGGTGCGTACCGTCATTTGCACCCCTGCTACTCATGGGTAACATTCGGGTGGCAGACACCACCATGCCAACGCGGTGATGACATGGCAGGGTCACGAACACACCACGAACGCCCGGCGACCGGACGATCCCGACCGGACGCCCGGTACGTCGCCGCCCGTCCGCAGGAGGTCGAAGAGGACCCATGAACATTGTCGTCCTGGTCAAGCAGGTGCCCGACACCTGGTCCGAGCGCAAGCTCACCGACGCCGACCACACCCTCGACCGCGAATCCGCGGACGCCGTGCTCGACGAGATCAACGAGCGCGCGGTGGAAGAAGCGCTGCTGCTCCAGGAGGCGCACGGCGGCGAGGTGACCGTCGTCGCGATGGGTCCCGACCGCGCCACCGACGCGATCCGCAAGGCGCTCTCCATGGGCGCGGACAAGGCGATCCACGTCTCCGACGAATCCCTGCACGGCTCCGACGTGCTGACCACCGCCAGGGTCCTGGCGAAGGCGATCGGCACGGTCGAGGGCGTCGACCTCGTCATCGCGGGCAACGAGGCCACCGACGGCCGCGCGGGCGCCGTGCCCGCGATCCTGGCCGAGCTGCTGGGCCTGCCCCAGGTCACCCAGGTCCGCAAGGTCACCGTCGAGGGCGGCGTGATCAAGGCCGAGCGGGAGACCGACGAGGGCGTCGCCTTCCTGGAGGCGAACCTGCCCGCCGTGGTCAGCGTGACCGAGAAGATCAACGAGCCGCGCTACCCCTCGTTCAAGGGCATCATGGCGGCCAAGAAGAAGCCCGTCTCGACGCTCACCGTCGCGGACCTCGGGCTGGACGCGGGCGAGGTCGGCCTGGGCGCGGCGTGGTCGCGGGTGCTGGAGGCGGCCCCGAAGCCGCCGCGCGGCGCCGGTCAGCGCGTCGAGGACGCCGGTGACGGTGGTCGGCAGATCGCCGAGTACCTGGTCGGCCAGAAGCTCATCTGAAGGCGAGGAGGGAACAAATGTCTGAGGTCCTGGTCCTCGTCGACCACGTCGACGGCGAGGTCAAGAAGGTCACCCATGAGCTGCTATCCGCCGCGCGCCGTCTCGGCGAGCCGGCCGCGGTGGTGGTCGGATCGCCCGGCACGACGGGCAAGGTGAAGGAGTCCCTGGCCCGCTACGGCGCGGCCAAGGTGTACGTGGCGGAGTCCGACGACGCGGTCAACCACCTGGTGACCCCGAAGGTCGACGCGCTGGCCGCGGTCGCGGGCGCCGGTTCGCCCGCCGCCGTGCTGGTCGCCGCCACCATCGAGGGCCGCGAGGTGGCCGGTCGGCTCGCCGCGCGCCTCGGCTCCGGCCTGCTGGTGGACGTCGTGGACGTCGACGCCGACGGCGTGGGCACCCAGTCGATCTTCGGTGGCGCGTTCATCGTGAAGTCGAAGGTGATCACCGGCGTACCGGTGATCACCGTCCGCCCCGGCGGCGTGGAGGCCGAGGAAGCGCCCGGCGAGGCCGTCGAGGAGGTCGTGGCGCTGCCCGCCGCGGACGCCGCGAAGGTGACCCGCGTGACCGGCCGCGAACCCGTGGTCGGCGGCGACCGCCCCGAGCTGACCGAGGCGTCCGTGGTCGTGTCCGGCGGGCGCGGCGTCGGGTCGGCGGAGAGCTTCGCCGTCGTGGAGAAGCTCGCCGACAGCCTGGGCGCGGCGGTGGGCGCGTCCCGCGCGGCCGTCGACTCCGGCTACTACCCGCACCAGTTCCAGGTGGGCCAGACCGGCAAGACGGTCTCGCCGCAGCTCTACATCGCGCTGGGCATCTCGGGCGCGATCCAGCACCGCGCGGGTATGCAGACGTCGAAGACGATCGTCGCGGTGAACAAGGACGCCGAAGCGCCCATCTTCGAGATCGCGGACTACGGCGTCGTGGGCGACCTGTTCAACGTCGCGCCGCAGCTCACCGAAGAGGTCGACAAGCGCCGCGGCTGATTTCGATCAAGGTTTCGCGATAACGAGGGCCGTTCCGGTTTTCCCACCGGAACGGCCCTCCCGCATTCCAGCACACCAGGGTTTAACCGGCCTGCCACTAATGCGTCATCGGAACGACCTGCTGTCGGTCGCCAACGGGTCGGTACACCAGTTCCATGACGCAGCCTCAACTGCTTGTCAGCACCGGGGACGCCGCCGCCGACGCGCCGCGCTACTCCCTGCTCGTCGCCCGGGACGGCGCCGAGGTGGTGGCCGCGCAGCGACTGCGCCACCAGGTCTTCGCCGGCGAGATGGGCGCCACCCTGCGCTCCCCGGTGGCGGGCCACGACGTCGACCCGTTCGACGAGCACTGCGACCACCTGGTGGTGCGTGACGACCGGACCGGCGAGATCGTCGGCACCTACCGGATGCTGCCGCCCGAGCGGGCCGCCGAGGCGGGCGGGCTGTACTCGGACACCGAGTTCGACCTGACTCGGCTCGCCGCGCTGCGGCCCGGCGTGGTCGAGACCGGCCGCTCCTGCGTCCACCCCGACCACCGCAACGGCGCCGTCGTGTCGCTGGTGTGGGCCGGGATCGCCCGCTACATGCTGTTGTCGGGCCACTCGTGGCTGGTGGGTTGCGCCTCCGTGCCGCTGCACGACGGCGGTTCCTACGCGGCGGGTGTGTGGGACGTGGTGCGTGCCAAGCACTACGCGCCCGAGGAGCACCGCGTGACGCCACGCAAGCCGTGGGACGTGGACGCCGTGCCGCGTCCCGCGAAGGTCGTCCTCCCGCCGCTGCTGAAGGGTTACCTGCGGCTCGGCGCGCGGGTCTGCGGCCGGCCCGCGCTGGACAAGGACTTCGGCGTCGCCGACCTGCTGGTGCTGCTCGGCATGGAGCACGTCGACCAGCGCTACCTGAAGTTCTTCCTCGGGGAGACGGCGTGACCACCGCGCACGCCTGGATGCCGACGTCACCGTGCGGCGACGGGTGCGTGGAGCACCCGGCGCCCGCGGTGGGCGCGTTCCGCCTGGCGTGGCGGGTGTGCGCGGCGGTGACCGTGCTGCTGTGCGGGGTGCTCGTGGCGCTTGGCGTCCCGGTCACCCGCGGCCGGGCCCGGGAAGCCCTGCTGCGCCGGTGGTTCCGCGCCCTGGTGCGGGCGTTCGGCGCGGAGCTGTCGGTGGTCGGCGGTCCCGTGTTCCAGGCGACACCCGGCCGCGGCGTGCTCGTCGTGTCCAACCACGTGTCCTGGCTGGACGAACTGGCCATCGACGCCGTGCAGCCGATCCGCCTGGTGGCCAAGCGGGAGATCCGGGACTGGCCCGTGCTCGGCCGCCTGATCACCGCCGCCCGCACCGTCTACCTGGACCGGGAACGCCTGTCCCGGCTGCCGGCCGCCGTCGCGGAGCTGGCCGGCGCGTTGCGGGAGGGCGCCGCGGTCGGCATCCACGCCGAGGGCACCACGTGGTGCGGCCTCGCCTCCGGCCGCTACCGGCCCGCGTTGTTCCAGGCGGCGCTGGACGCGGGCGTGCCCGTCCGCCCGGTGGTGCTCCGGTACCTCGTGGACGGACGGCCGACGTCGCGGGCGGCGTTCGTCGGGTCCGACACCCTCGTCGGCTCCCTGCTGCGGGTGCTGCGGCTGCGCGGGCTGGTCGTGGAGGTGCACGTGCTGGACGAGGTCGCGCCCGGCCGCGCGTCGACCAGGCGCGAGCTGGCCGCCCTGGTGCAGCGGGAGTCGGAACGCGTGCTGTACGGCGACGACCTGCGCGTGCCGGTGCAACGCGTGCACGGGAGCGCACGGCGGTCCGCGGTCGCCGGTTGAGCCCGGGTGGGGGCGCGGTCGCCTACGCGCCCCCACCCTGCCTTGTCGGGCGCCACCTTGACCTACACCCTGGTCGAGGTTGAAACATGAGGCCGTGACCACGACCGACGCGGGACGAGAGTCCACGCACAAGAGCAGGCTGTGGGCCCCGGAACGCCGGGGACCCACGGCCGGGATCATCCTCCTCGTCACGTTGCTGGCCTTCGAGAACATGGGCGTCAGCACGGCGATGCCGCGCATGGTCGCCGAACTCGACGGCGCGCGGCTCTACGCCTGGCCGTTCCTCGCGTTCCTCGCCGCGAGCGTGATCGCCACGGTCCTCTCCGGGCGCTTCAGCGACCTGCGCGGTCCCCGGCCCAGCCTGCTCGTCGGACCCGCCACGTTCCTGGTCGGCCTGGTCGTGGCGGGGCTCGCGCAGGACATGCCCGTCCTCCTGCTCGGCCGCGTCCTCCAGGGACTCGGCGGCGGCGCGCAGGTGGTCGCCGTCTACGTCCTCATCGGTCTGGTCTACCCGGAGCGCGACCGGCCCGCGGTGTTCGGCCTGCTGGCGAGCGCGTGGGTGGTGCCGTCGCTGGTCGGCCCGGCGGTCGCCGGCTGGTTGACCGAGGCGTTCTCGTGGCGGTGGGTGTTCCTCGGGCTCGCCCCGTTCGTGCTGCTCGGCGTGCTGCTGCTGGTGCCCGTGCTGCGGCACCTGCCGGCGCACCGGCCCGCGTCCGACCAGCGGCGCGGGTTGCCGCTCGCCGCGCTCGCGGCCGGTGCCGGCGTGGTCGGCCTGAGCTGGGCGGCGCAGCACCCGACCGGCGTGCACCTGCTGATCGGCCTGGCCGGGCTGGCGGTGCTCGTGCCCGCGCTGACCGTGCTGCTGCCCAGGGGCACGCTGAAGGCCGCCGCCGGGCTGCCCGCGACCATCCTGGCCCGCGGCCTGCTCGCCGGGTCGTTCTTCGCGGTCGAGGCGTTCATCCCGCTCACCCTGGCGTCCGTGCACGGGTACTCGGCGATCGCCGCCGGCATCCCGCTGACGCTCAGCGCGCTCGGCTGGTCCGGCGCGGCCTGGTGGCAGGCGCGGAAGCCGAACACCCCTCGCGCCACGTTCGTCCGGTGGGGTTTCCTGCTCAACGCCGTGGGCATCGGCGGCGTGACGCTCGTCGCACCCCATTGGGGCCCGGCGTGGATCACGCCCGTCCTGTGGGGGTTGGCCGGGGCGGGCATGGGGCTCGCCATGGCCAGCCTCAGCGTGCTCACGCTGGCCTCGTCCAGCGAGGTCGACCGGGGTTTCAACTCGGCCGCCCTCCAGATCAGCGACATGCTGGGGTCCGCCCTGCTCGTCGGGCTCGGTGGGGTGTTCATCACCACGTTCGCGTCCACCGACGCGCCCACGTCCGCCGTGGTGCCGTTCGACCTGCTGATGGCGGCCGTCTCGCTCCTTGGTGCCGTGCTCACGAGGAGGCTGGGCCGGGCTACCCTGGAGGACTGATGGCCTACTTCGACCATGCCGCCACGACCCCGATGCTCCCCGAGGCGATCGAGGCGATGACCAAGGCGTTGTCCACCACGGGCAACGCCTCGTCGCTGCACACCTCCGGGCGGCGGGCGCGGCGCGCGGTCGAGGAGGCCCGCGAGGACATCGCCGACGCGCTCGGCGCGCGGCCGTCCGAGATCATCTTCACCAGCGGCGGCACGGAGAGCGACAACCTCGCCGTGAAGGGCGTGTACTGGTCGCGGCGGACCGACCGGCGGCGGCGGGTCGTGGCGTCCGGCGTCGAGCACCACGCCGTGCTGGACACCGTGCAGTGGCTGGTCGAGCACGAGGGCGCGGAAGTCACGTGGCTGGAGCCCGACCGGCACGGGCGGATCACCCCCGAGGCGCTGGCGGACGCGCTGGGCGACGACGTCGCCCTGGTGACGGCCATGTGGGCGAACAACGAGGTCGGCACCGTCAACCCGGTGCGCGAGCTGGCGGCGCTGGCGGCCGGTCGCGGCATCCCGTTCCACACCGACGCCGTGCAGGCCGTCGGCGCGGTGCCGGTGGACTTCACGGAGTCCGGCGCGAGCGCGTTGACGCTCACCGGCCACAAGCTCGGCGGACCCTACGGTGTGGGCGTGCTGCTGCTGGGCCGGGACGTGGCGACGACACCGCTGCTGCACGGCGGTGGCCAGGAGCGGGACGTGCGGTCCGGCACGCTGGACGTGCCGGCGGTCGTCGCCCTGGCCGCGGCGGTGCGGCACGCGACGACCGAGCAGCTCGCGCGGGTCGACGAGCTGGCCGCGCTGCGCGACGAGCTGGTGGCGTCCGTGCGGCGGGTCGTGCCGGACGTCGTGCTGAACGGCGACCCGGTGCACCGGCTGCCCGGCAACGCGCACCTGACGTTCCCCGGCTGCGAGGGCGACAGCCTGCTGATGCTGCTGGACGCCAAGGGGATCGAGTGCTCCACCGGCTCGGCGTGCACGGCCGGTGTGGCGCAGCCCAGCCACGTGCTGCTGGCGATGGGCGTGGACCCGGTGGCCGCACGCGGCTCGCTGCGGTTCTCGCTCGGGCACACGTCGACCGCGGCCGAGGTCCGGGAACTGGCCGAGGCGATCGGCCCGGTGGTGGAACGCGCCCGCACGGCGGGCATCGCGGGGATGAAGCGACTCAAGGCGGAGGTGTGAGCGGGATGCGGGTGCTGGCGGCGATGAGCGGCGGGGTGGACTCCGCCGTAGCCGCGGCGCGGGCGGTCGAGGCCGGGCACGACGTGACCGGCGTGCACCTCGCGTTGTCGGCCAAGCCGGGCACGTTGCGCACCGGCGCGCGGGGCTGCTGCACCGTCGAGGACGCGCGGGACGCCCGCCGTGCCGCCGACGTGCTGGGGATCCCGTTCTACGTCTGGGACTTCGCCGAGCGGTTCACCGAGGACGTGGTGGAGGACTTCGTCGCCGAGTACGCGGCGGGTCGGACGCCCAACCCGTGCCTGCGCTGCAACGAGCGGATCAAGTTCGAGGCGTTGCTGGACAAGGCGATCGGGCTCGGCTTCGACGCCGTGTGCACCGGGCACTACGCCCGGCTGTCCACCGCGAGCGGTCGGGTGGAGCTGCGGCGCAGCGCCGACGACGGCAAGGACCAGTCGTACGTGCTGGCGTCGTTGACGCACGAGCAGCTTTCGCACGCCATGTTCCCGCTGGGTGGTTCGACCAAGCCGGAGGTGCGTGCCGAGGCCGCCGCCCGTGGCCTCCAGGTCGCCGAGAAGCCCGACAGCCACGACATCTGCTTCATCCCCGACGGCGACACCCGCGGGTTCCTCACCAAGCGGCTGGGCGAGCAGCCCGGCCTGCTGGTGGACGACGAGACCGGCGCCGTGCTCGGCAAGCACGTCGGGGTGCACGAGTTCACCATCGGTCAGCGCAAGGGCCTGGGCATCGACGCGCCCGCGCCGGACGGCCGCCCCCGGTACGTGTTGTCGCTGGAGCCGGTGAGCGGCACCGTCCGCGTGGGCGCCGCCGAGAAGCTGGCGGTGACCGAGATCGTCGCCGCCCGGCCCGTGACGCGGATCGACTTCGACGGCCCCGTGGAGTGCGTCGCCCAGGTGCGTGCGCACGGCGGGCTCGCGCCGGCGGTGGCCGAGGTCGTCGGCGGTGAGCTGCTGGTGCACCTGCGGGAGCCGTTGAGCGGTGTCGCGCCGGGGCAGGCCGTGGCGGTGTACCGGCCCGACGCGGCCGGTGACCTGGTGCTGGCCAGCGCCACCATCAGCTCGGCAGGCTGATCGCGTTGAACACCGCCGCGCCGGCGAGCAGGAGGGCGTAGGCGGCGCAAGCCGCGACCACGACCCGGGTGCGGCGGCCCTCCGGCCACGGGGTGAAGGTCAGCAGCCAGGCCAGCAGGGGCAGCACCAGCACCCCGTGCATGGCCACGCCGTGGCTCAGCTTCCACGAACCACCGCGCTCGGCGATCATCAGCCCGCCGAACGCCATGGCCACCGCGAGGCTCGCCGCGCCGACCCGCACGGCCCACCGCGTGCTCGGCGGCAGGTGCGCCGCCCGGAACGCCGTCACCACCAACGCGACCACCGCCGCGATCAACGACACCCCGCCGAACGCCAACACCCGCGTGACCGCCGTGTCGAACGCGGTCGCCTCGTTGAAGTGGGACGGCACCCCGCGCCACGCCTGGAGGCTGATCAACGACACCTCCAGCACCGACGCACCGGTGAACACCGCCACCCACACCGGCCGCAGCCGCAGGAGCCCGCCGACCCACGTGTACGTGGCCAGCGTCAACCCGAACGACAGCCCGAACGTCACGGGCTTGCGCCAGGACACCGGCCCCTCCCACGGGCCGCCCGCCACGAAGAACACCGCGAGGTGGCACAACCCGGCCAGGAACAGGACCGCCGCCACCCGGTACGCGACACGTGAAGTCATGTCACCGAATGGTGCTCATCCGCGTTCCTCGCGCCGTCGGTCCGGGAGCGGCTTCGCGTCCTACGTCGGCACGCGTACTCAGGGCGTCCAGTCGGTGTTCGCGCCGCACAGCACGACGCACGCCAACCCCGGCACGCGCCCGTGCAGCCACGCCGCGAACGGCACGGCGGCGGCCGGTTCCACGGCCAACCGGAACTCCTCCCACAGGCGGTCCCGGGCGGCCAGCAGTTCGGCGTCGCTCACGAGCACCGACGACACCGACGCCGACCGCAGCACGTCGAACGGCACGCGACCGACGCGCGTCGCGCCCAGCGCCGACGCCGCCACGGAGTCCACCGCCGAGTCCACCGGCTCGCCGGCCGCCAACGCGTCGTGCAGCGCACGGCAGTTCTCCGGTTCCACGGCCGCCACGTGCCGCCCGGCCAGCGCCGTGCCCGCGGCCAGCCCGCCACCGCCCACGGCGACCGCGATGACCTCCACGTCCGGCGCGTCCGCCACGACCTCCGCCGCCACCGTCCCCTGGCCGGCGATCACGTCCGGGTGGTCGTACGCCTCCACGTAGAACCCGGGCACCTCCCGCGCCGCCGCCACCGCTTCCGCGTACGTCGCACCGACGCGCACCAGCTCCGCGCCCGTCGCCTCGATCCGGCGCACCTTGCCCTCGGGCGCGCCGACCGGCACGTGCACGGTCGCCCGCGCGCCGAGCAGCCGGGCCGCCATCGCCACGCCCAGGCCGTGGTTGCCGCCGGACGCGGTGACCACCCGGTCCGGCACACCCGCCGCGAGCAACGCGTTCACCGCGCCGCGCAGCTTGAACGAACCGGTGAGCTGGAGGTGCTCCAGCTTGAGCAGGACGGGTCGGCCGTCGACCTCCGTCCGCCACAGCGGCGTGCGGCGGACGTGCGGGCGGGTGCGTTCGGCGGCAGCGGCGACGTCGGGGATCACCGCCCCAGGATGCGCCTAGCCGGCGACCCACCTGTAGACCCACATGACCAGCGTCACGGCGCCCACCACGAAGCACAGCAGGACCACGACCAGGCCGAGCAGCACGAGGATGTTGGTGGGCCACGACGAGTCCCGGTCGTCGGCCCGCGCCAGCTCCGCGCGCAGCTGCTCGGACACCGCGCCGCGCAACGCGGCCAACCGGATGCGCGCCGTCTCGGTGGTGGCCTCGCCGCTGACCCAGTTGAGCGCGGCGAGCCGTGCCTCCGGCGTGCGGTAGGCGCGTTCGAACGCCGCCGTCTCCGCCTCGTCGCGCTCGTCGGCGAGGTAGGCCCACCGCCCGGCCTGCGCGGGTTCGCCCAGCACCCGGTACACGTCGGCGAGCCGGTCACGCAGGTCCAACCGGTCCGGGAAGCTGGTGACCAGGCCCACCAGCCGCTGCCGGGCGCGCAGCACGCTCGCCAGGTCGCCGCGCTCGACCTCTGCCGCGACCTTGCGCAGCGTCAGCTCGACAGGCATGAGCCACATGGTCCCAGTCCGCGCAACCATAGGATCCTCCGGTGACCGGGGTGTCTGTGGTGGCGTTCGGCCTGGCCTGGTGGCTCGGTCTGTACCTGGTGGCGCGGAATCCGCGGCGTCCGCTGCTGCGGCGCGCGGCCGTCGGGCTGCTGGCCTACGCGGTGGCGCTCGCCCTGCCGGTGCCACCGGTCGTGTCGGCGGTGCCCGCGGTGGCGTGGACCGGCGCGATCACCTGTTGGCTGCCCGAGCGGTACGACCGGTGGTGGCGGTGGAGCGCGTTGCCGCTGCTGGCGGTGGCCTGGTTCGCGCCGCCCGCGGTGCTGGCGCCCCTGGGGCTCGTGCTGCTGCGGCACGTGCGGGAGAAGCGGGTGCTGCTGAGCGCGGCGACGCTGATGTTCCTGCTCGGTTCGGGGCTGGTGCTCGCCGGGTACGCGCCGTCGGTCTGGTTGACCGCGGCGATCGGCGTGGACCTGCTGGTGCTCGGCCTGCTGGTGGCGGTGCGCGACGCGTTGGACGAGGGCGAGGCGATCCGCGCGGACGTGCTGCGGTCGCTGCTCGCGTCGGCGGGCATGGCGGCCGTGTTCGGCGGACAGGTGGCGTTGTTCCTGGACGACCGCCTGACGCCGCTGCTGTACGGCACGGTCGCCGCCGCCATCGCGTTGCAGGTGCTGGCGAACCCGCTGGCGGCGCTCGTGGACCGGGTGGCCGTGCCCGACGTGGCGCAGGACCGCGCCGAACTGCGGGCCGCCGCCGAGGCCCTGCCGAAGCTCGACCGGCGGACCGCGTTGGGCGACATCGACTTCGTGAAGTCCACCCGGGCCGCGTTGAGCGCTTACGGCGACCTCGGGAAACTCGTCGCCAACCCGTTGACGCGGTTGCCCGAGATCGATTCCCGGCTCGCCGCGCGTGGTGCTCCGGACCAGCCGCTGGAACGGGCGGCGGAGTTGAAGGCGTTGCTCGCGGAAGGCATCCAACGGCTCAAACCGCGGGACGGCGAATTCGGCACCAGTGACGAGTGGCGGCACTACAACGCGCTGTACTTCTACTACGTGGTGGGTGTTCGCCCGTATTCCCGGCGCACCAAGCGGGAAGACCTCGACGCGACCGCCCGGAAGGCGTTGGCGTGGTTCGTCAACCAGGTGCCGGAGCGGACCCTGCACAACTGGCAGAACGCGGGTGCGAAACTCGTCGCCGCCGACCTCGCGCGGGGCGTCCCGGTGGATTAGCCCAGGTCGACGTGCTGGAACCGGCAGTGGTTGGCAGCGTTTGACGTCGTGCCGGCAGCGTTCCCGGGCCTAGCTTCGGTGCCATGACGACAGTTCAGGTTCGCAATGGTGGTCTGCTCCGGTTCGCCCTCAAGCTCGACGGCGTCGCGTCGGGCGGACTGGGTGTGCTGGCGCTGCTGGTTGATTTGCCGCTGGGTTTGCCCCGTGGTCTCGTGGTCGGTCTCGGCGCGTTCCTCGTGGCTTACGGCGTGGGCGTTTTCCTGCTCGGCGTGAAACCGGTCCGGCCGTTGGTCGGCGTGGTGGTCGTGGGCAACCTGGTGTGGGTTTCGGACAGTTTCCTGACGGCGTTCGCGGGCTGGTTCCCGGTGACCGGGCTCGGTGTTCTGCTGATCGTCGCGCAAGCGGTGGCGGTGCTGGGTTTCGTGGTGCTCCAGGTGCTCGGCCTGCGGCGCGCCTAGGGCTGTCCGCGCAGGGTCCGGCTCCGGCCGCGGAACTCCGCCACCACCTCGTCACCCCGGCGCACGGTGATGTCGTAGATCCCGCTCCGCCCGAACCGGACCCGCTCCGCGGCCGTGGCCACCAGTTCGTCCCCCACGTGCACGGGCAGCAGGAAGTCGATCTCCGCCTGCGCCGCGACCGTCACCGACCCGGGGCGGTTGCAGGCGCAGGCGAAGGCCGTGTCGGCAAGCAGGAACACGTAGCCGCCGTGCGCGATGCCGTGCCCGTTGATCATCCGGTCGGTGATCGTCATGGTGAGCGTGGCGGAGCCGTCCGCCAGGTCGAGCGCCTTGATGCCCAGAGCGGTCGACGCGGCGTCGTTGGCGAGCATCTGCGCGGGTCCGTCCATGATTCGCACCCTAGGCGACAGGGGGAGCCGGTGTCCCGGACTGCCTGCCACGCGCCGCGGCCGGGTGCGGGCTACCGGGATCGGCAGCCCGCACCCGGCCGCGGCGGGCAGGGGAACTCCGGGTGGCCCGTCAGGCGGTGAAGCCCTTGAAGATGTTGGTGAACTCGTACTGCGACTGGGCGATGCTGCTGCACGTGGGGGAGATGCCGCCGCCCGGGCAGGAGCCGTTGTCGCGGCCCACCGACCAGAAGCCCAGCAGGCCGATGCGGTTGCTGTTGGCCCACGAGACGAGCTTGTTGGCGTGTGCCTGGGTGAAGATCTTGCCGTTGAAGTTGCGGCCGATCATGGGGGTCACGCCGAGCAGCCGCTTGAGTTCGGCGTCGGACTTGCCGGGCCAGATCTGCTTCATCTGCCGCAGCGACGCCTCGGCCGCGGCGATCACCGCGTCGCCCCAGTCGGCACGCGAGGAACCGAACTCCATGGTCATCGGGTTCACCAGCACGGTGAGGCCCTTGGCCGCCGCGTTCTGGAGGATCTGCACCGAGTACGGGTCCATGCCGTAGTCGTCGCCCTGCACGCGCATCGTGTAGCTGATGGCCGTGCCGCGCTCGGTCTGCAACTTCTTCAACGCCGTGTTGACGAGGTCGTGCGGGATGGACGCTTCGACGTCCACGTCCAAGTGGTTGCTGCCCACGGCGTCCAGGACCTTCTTGTACGCCCCGACCAGAGCGTCCGCAGTGGAGCAGGTGTACTCCAGGTACGGACCCGCGGCACCGCCGGTGGCGACGATGACGTCACCGCCGAGCGCCTTCAACGCCTTGACGTCGTTGATGATCCGGCTGTCGTTCAACGGGATGGTGCCACCCCACGCGGGGTTGCAGCCGGAGCTGTCCGCCAGCGCGAACGCCAGCGTGAAGACCTTCTGCCCGGTCGCCCTGGCCACCGACTCCAACGACGGCGTCGGCATCGTGATGTCCACGTACGGCGCGGACTTGATGCTGCCCGTGGGCGGGTTGTCCGTCGTGGTCGTGGTGGTGGTCGAAGTAGTGGTGGTGGTCGTGGTGGTGGTCGTCGTCTGCCCACCACCCGCGCACGGCTGCCCGTTGAGCTTGCAGTTGCTCGGCAGGCCGGTCCCGTTCACCAGGAACCCGAACGACGTCGACGCGCCCGCTGCCACGGAGCCGTTGTACTCGCGGCTGCTGAACGTGTGGTGGTCGCCGGAACTGGTCAGCGTCGCGTCCCAGTAGGACCCGGGCTTGCTGCCCGCCGGCAGGTCGAACTCCAACTTCCACGAGGTCAGCGCGCTGCTGCCCGCGGTGATCGTGTACTTGCCCTGGTACCCGGAGCCCCACGTGGCCTCCTGGGTGAAGGCGGCGGTCGGGCTCGCCGCGGCGCCCGCCGGGGCGGTGAGGACGAGACCGGTGGCCAGCACGGCGGTCACGCCGGCCGCCAGGGCCGCCAGTCCTTTGCGCTTGTTCGACATCGCACTTGCTCCCGTGGCAGGGGGACGGGGGTTGGAAGTGGTGCGGGAGCGCGGGGCGCGGCACGCCCCCACACCACGTCGCGTGCGGTGCGTCGCAACTGTCGGCACCGACACAGTGACGGTAGGTGGCCTAGACCACCTCGTCAATGGGTCTAGACCTTTTCTCTCGAACGGGGCCGGCGCGGCCGGGGTGGGAGACTGTGCGCCGTGGATGCCTCACCCTGGCCCGCCGGCGCCGCGACCGGTATCGGATCGCTGCCCGGAGTCGACCCGCTGGAAGCCGCGCGGATCGTGCTCGGCGAACTCCCCGACCTGCCCCACCTGCCCGAACTGCCCGCGCGCGGTGTCGGCGCGGACGTCATCGGCCGCACCGCCGGCCTGCTGGTCGACCTGCCGGTGGAGGTGGTGGCGTCCGGCTACCGGACCGCCGCGCACCCCGGGCGCGACCACCGGCGCGCGGTGGACCTGCTCCGCCACGACCTCGACGCGTTCGAGGAGGCGGCCGACGGCCTCGCGCCGGCAACGGTGAAAATCCAGGCGGCCGGGCCGTGGACGCTCACCGCCAACGTGGAGCTGGCACGCGGGCACCGCGTGCTGACCGACCGGGGCGCGTTGCGGGAGTTCGCCGAATCGCTCACCGAGGGCCTCAACCGGCACGTGGCGGAGGTGGCGAAGCGGACCGGCGCGCGGGTGCTCGTCCAGCTCGACGAACCCTCGCTGCCCGCCGTGCTGCGCGGCCTGCTGCCCACGCCGTCGAAGCTCGGCACGGTGCCCGCCGTGCCCGAGCCGGAGGCACGCGCGGTGCTGGAGTCCGTGATCGAGGGCGTCGCGGCGGACGTGGTCGTGCACTGCTGCGCGCCCCGGCCGCCGATCTCGCTGCTGCGCGGCGCGGGCGCGCGTGCCGTCGCGTTCGACGTGTCGGTGCTCGACCCGGCGTTGTGGGACGAGGTCGGCGAGGCGTGGGAGGAGCGCGCGACGTTGTTCCTCGGCCTCACGCCGAGCACCGACCCGGGCCGCCCGGCGGACCTGCGCGGCGTCGCCCGGCCGGCGCTGGAGCTGGTGGACCGCCTCGGTTTCCCGCGCGCCATCCTCGGCACGCACGCCGTGCCGACGCCCTCCTGCGGGCTGGCCGGCGCGAGCGCCGCGTGGGTGCGCCGCGCGTTGTCGCTCACCCGCGACCTGGGCAAGGCGTTCGTGGAACCGCCCGAGGGCTGGTGACCGCACCGGCCGGCGGCTAGTCTTCCCGCAATTAGGCAAGTCTCTTAACTTGAGGCCACCGCCGCCGGCCGGAGTGGAGGTTCCGTTGCGGTTCCCACGTTGGCTGCCGGTGCTCACCCTGATCGGTTCCGTCGCGGTGGCGGCGCCCGCGCAGGCCGCGCCGACCGGTGCGCAGCTTCGGCTCGACCAGGTCGGCTACGGCACGGCCGAGGCGAAGCGGGCGTACCTGATGTCGCCCGCGGCGGTGTCCGGGCAGTTCTCCGTCATCGACGAGCGCGGGCGCACCGCGTGGTCCGGCCGCGTCGGCGGGTCGCTCGGCGCGTGGAGCGCGAAGTACCGCGCCGTGCAGCCGATCGACTTCACCGGCCTGGAGCGGGCGGGCACGTACCGGGTGCGGGCGGCGGGCACGACGTCGCCGCCGTTCCGCGTCGGCCGCGACCTGTTCGGCCCGGTCGCCGACCGCACCGTCGAGTTCTTCCAGGCGCAGCGGGACGGCGCGGACGTCGTGCCCGGACGGCTCGGTCGCGAGCCCGCCCACCTCGCCGACCGCTCCGCGACCGTGTACGCCACACCCGTGTTCCGCGGCGACGGCGGTGACGAACTGGCCGAACCGCTGCGGCCGACGGACGTCCGGGTCGACGTCGAGGGCGGCTGGTTCGACGCGGGCGACTTCGTGAAGTTCACCCACGCCTCGGCGTACGCGACGGCGTCCCTGCTGTTCGCGCGGCGCGAGCGGGCCAACCCGGCGCTGGACGCCGAGTCCCGGTTCGGCCTGCGCTGGCTGGACAAGGTGTGGGACGCCGACGCGAAGGTCCTCTACGCGCAGGTCGGCATCGGCACCGGCAGCCCCGAGCACGGTTTCGTGGGCGACCACGACGTGTGGCGGCTGCCCGAGGCCGACGACGCGTTGGACGTGCGGCCGGGCGACGAGAAGTTCTTCATCAAGCACCGCCCCGTGTTCCGGGCCAACGAGCCGGGCGAGCGGATCAGCCCCAACCTGGTCGGCCGGGTGACCGCGGCGTTCGCGTTGTCCGCCCAGCTGGAGGCGCGCCACGACCCGCGCCTGGCCCGCGCCCACCTGGAGCGGGCGGCGTCGTTGTTCGCGTTGGCCAAGACCGAGGGCGTGGGCGAGCTGGTGACGGCGTTCCCGCACGCCTACTACCCCGAGGACTCGTGGGCCGACGACATGGAGTTCGGGGCGACGCAGCTCGCGCTGGCCGGTCGGGCGCTGCACGACCCGCGTGCCGCGGGCTGGGCGCGGGCCGCGACCCATTGGGCCGCCGTCTACCTCAAGAGCGGTGACACCGACACGCTCAACGTCTACAACACCAGCGCGCTCGGCCACTACGACCTGGTCCGCCTGCTGCGCGCGGGCGTGCCGGGCGCGGAGGTGACCGAGGCGCAGGTGCTCGGCGACCTGCGGCGGCAGCTCCGGTCCGGGGTGGACGCGGCGGCACGCAGCCCCTTCCGCACGGCGGCCGACGTGGCGGCGTTCGACGTGGCGACGCGGAGCTTCGGCTTCGCCGCCACGGCCCGGCTGCACCGGGAGCTGACCGGTGACCGGAGCTACGACGCGTTCGGCGTGGGGCAGCGCAACTTCGCGCTCGGCGCGAACGCGTGGGGCACCACCCTCGTCGTCGGCGTCGGCAGCCGGTTCCCGGAGTGCCCGCACCACCAGGCGGCGAACCTCGCGGGTGGCGGTCACCGGGTGCTGGTGGGCGCGGTGATCAACGGGCCGAACGCGGCGGCGTTGTTCGACGGGCTCGGTGAGCTGCCCGACGGCGCGGTGCCGTGCGCGCGGTCGTACCCGGCGGAGTTCGACTCGGCCACGTCCCGGTTCCTGGACGAGCTGCGCTCGTGGCCGAGTTCGGAGCCGGCGATCGACTTCACGGCGACTGCGGCGGTGGCGTTCACCCTGTCCTGAGGCGTGTCCCCCCGGCGCGGCGAGACGCGCCGGGGGGACACGATCGCTTTCGGGGCGGGAGAACCCGCTGGCGGGGAAGACGAAGCGGACCACCAGCGGCTCTACCCCGAAGAGGAACCACTCCCGCTCGCGCGGGAAAGGCCGCACGTTGGTGTTCCGGGCGAACTGGAAGACCGGGGCACCCCCGCTCGTGCGGGGAAGACATCCAGGCCGCCACTCAGGGCCAGAGCATCGTGGGAGCACCCCCGCCCGCGCGGGGAAGACCGGAGGTCGACCAGGCGGACCCAGTCTGCGGACGGAGCACCCCCGCTCGCGCGGGGAAGACCATCTTCCGGTGCGGCGACGCCCCGGAGTGAAGGGAGCACCCCCGCTCGCGCGGGGAAGACGGTGGTGCCGTCCAAGGGCGGGCGGCGACGAGGGAACACCCCCGCTCGCGCGGAGAAGACCTGCGGTCCGGCTCCGCCAACTCGCCCATCAGCGGAGCACCCCCGCTCGCGCGGGGAAGACAGCAGGGGCGTGCCGGGCGGGGTGGCGTCGGTCGGAGCACCCCCGCTCGCGCAGGGAAGACACTTGTTGACCTGTGGTTTTTCAGTGAGATGGGGCGGTTTTCATTCGGTTCCTCATCGTCTCGTTATGGCCTGTGAGGGCCGTTGCACGGCGGAGCGCGCGCCCCGTTGCCGGTGTTGAGGGCTTAGAGGCGTTCGAACGGCTCCGCGTACCGGAACGGTCCGCGCTGTCCCCGGTAGGAGTGCAGGGTCCGCACCTGGAAGTACGGCCCCCACTCCGCCACCGGCGGTGTCACGGCGAGGGTCTCGGCGGGCCGGAAGCCGAACCTCCCGTAGTAGGCGGGCTCGCCGAGCAAAGCCACCAGCGGCTCGTTCAGGGCGTCGGCCGCGCCGAGCACGGCGTGCACCAGCGCCGACCCGACACCACGCCGCTGGTGGTCCGGGTGGACGCCGAGCGGTCCGAGGCCGAGGGCCGGTTCGCCTGCCACGGTCGCCCGTGTGCACACCACGTGCCCCACGATCTCGCCGGTCGGCGCTTCGGCCACCAGCGACAGGGCCGGCAACCAGCCCGCGTCGGCACGCAGCTCGGTCACCAGCCACGCCTCGCCACCGGGCCGGGCCGCGAACGCGGCGTCGGTCACGGCGGTGATCGCCGCGACGTCGTCGGGTGTCTCACGTCTGATCAGCACCGCGCGAGCCTACGGCGTGGCCAGGTGCACGCCCGCGGGCATCTCCGCACCACGCAGGAAACCCAGCAGGACGCTCTGGAACGCGCGCGCGGCCGAGGTGGGCGCCACGTCCGTCCGGTGCGCCAGGCCCACCGTCCGGGTGCTGCTCGGCGCGAGCGGCGTGCCGTGCAGCGACCGGGTGGCGAGCACCGTGCTCGGCACGATCGCCACGCCCAGCCCGACCTCCACGAACCGCAGCACGGCGTCCATCTCGCCGCCCTCCACGGCGAACTGCGGCTCGAAACCCGCGCCGCGGCACGCGGCGAGCGTCGTGTCGCGCAGGTCGTAGCCGGGGCGGAACATCACCAGCGGGTGGTCGGCCAGTTCCGTTATGCGCAGCCGCGGCACGCCGAGCGGGCGCGCGGAGGCGACGACCAGCTCCTCCCGCAGCACCGGCACGACGGTGAGCGCGCGGTTCGCGTCCGCCGGCGACACGATCACCAGCGCCAGGTCCAGGTCGCCCGCCTCCAGCGCGCTCACCAGATCCCGCGACCCGCCCTCGGTGACGGTGACGCGGATGCCCGGGTGCGCGTCGTGGTAACGCTTGATGACGTCGGCGAACAGGCTCCCGCACAGGCTGGGCGTCGCGCCGACCCGCACCCGGCCGCGCTTGAGCCCGACGAGTTCGGCGACCTCCAGGCGCGCGGTGTCCACATCGGACAGGATGCGGCTCGCCACCGGCAGCAGCGCCTCGCCCGCGGGCGTCAGCGCGATGTTGCCGCGGGCCCGGCTGAACAGCTCGGCGCCGAGTTCCCGCTCCAGCGCGTGGATCTGCTTGGACAGTGAGGGCTGCGCCACACGCACCTCCTCGGCGGCCTTGGTGAAGTGCCGCGTCCGAGCCACTGCCAGGAAGTATGCGAGCTGCTGGAGCGTCATAGCCCCAGGCTATCGTCCGGAAGCTCACGATGTATTGGACGACTCGTCACCCCGGTTCCTAGCGTCGGTCGCGTGGACACGATCCGGCTTTACCGCAGCACGATCGGCAAGAAGGCCGTCATGGCGGTCACCGGGGCCGCGTTGTTCCTCTACGTCGTCGCGCACATGGTCGGGAACCTGTCGATCTTCGCCGGACCGGGCGCGCTCGACGCGTACGGGCGGTGGCTGCGTGACATCGGGGTGGTCTGGCCGGTACGGGTCGGACTGCTCGCCTGCGTCGTGCTGCACTTCGTCGCCGCGTACCAACTGACCGCACGGGCCCGCAAGGCACGTGGCCGCTACGAGCACCGGCGCGTCGTGCAGGGTTCCTACGCGGCGCGCACGATGCGCTGGGGCGGCGTGGTCATCGCGTTGTTCGTGGTCTACCACCTGCTCGACCTCACCGTCGGGGTGCTGAACCCGAACGGTGTGCCGGGCGAGATCCACGCCAACGTCGTCGCCGACTTCCAGCACTGGTACGTGGTGCTGGCCTACACCGCCGCCGTGCTGGCCCTGGGCTTCCACCTCCGGCACGGCGTGTGGAGCGCCACGCAGACGCTGGGCGTGACCACGTCCCGCGCGCTCGGCCTGGGCGTGGCAATCGTGATCTGCGCCGGATTCCTCTCCGTTCCCTTCGCCGTCTTCACCGGATTGGTGAGCTGACATGCCCTTGTACACCGAAGGACCCCCGATCGCCGACCAGCGGGTCCCGGACGGGCCGATCGAGTCCCGCTGGGACCGCAGGCGGTTCTCCGCCCGCCTGGTGAACCCGGCCAACCGCCGCAACCGCACGGTGATCGTCGTCGGCACGGGCCTCGCGGGCGGCGCCGCCGCCGCGACGCTCGGCGAACTCGGCTACCGCGTGAAGTCGTTCTGCTACCAGGACAGCCCGCGCCGCGCGCACAGCATCGCCGCGCAGGGCGGCATCAACGCCGCCAAGAACTACCGCAACGACGGCGACAGCGTGCACCGCCTGTTCTACGACACGGTGAAGGGCGGCGACTTCCGCTCCCGCGAGTCGAACGTGCACCGGCTCGCGCAGATCAGCGTGGAGATCATCGACCAGTGCGTCGCGCAGGGCGTGCCGTTCGCCCGCGAGTACGGCGGTCTGCTGGACACCCGGTCCTTCGGCGGCGCGCAGGTGTCCCGCACCTTCTACGCCCGCGGCCAGACCGGTCAGCAGCTCCTGCTCGGCGCGTACCAGGCACTGGAGCGGCAGGTCGACGCCGGCCGCGTGGAGATGCACCCGCGCACCGAGATGCTGGACCTCGTCGTCGCCGACGGACGGGCGCGTGGCGTCGTGGTGCGAGACTTGGTCACGGGTGAGGTGTCCACGCACATCGCGGACGCCGTCGTGCTCGCCACCGGCGGTTACGGCAACGTGTTCCACCTGTCCACCAACGCCAAGGGCTGCAACGCCACCGCGATCTGGCGGGCGCACCGCCGGGGCGCGTTGTTCGCGAACCCGTGCTTCACCCAGATCCACCCGACGTGCATCCCGATCAGCGGCGACCACCAGTCGAAGCTGACTTTGATGAGCGAGTCGCTGCGCAACGACGGCCGCGTGTGGGTGCCGAAGAACCCGGTGGACACCCGTTCGCCCAACCAGATCCCGGACGCCGAGCGCGACTACTTCCTGGAGCGCATGTACCCGAGCTTCGGCAACCTGGTGCCACGCGACATCGCGTCCCGTGCGGCGAAGAACATCTCCGATGAGAAGCGCGGCGTGTACCTGGACTTCGCGGACGCGATCAGCCGCCTCGGCGCGCACGTCGTGGAAGAGCGCTACGGCAACCTGTTCGAGATGTACCAGCGCATCACCGGCGAGGACCCCTACCAGGTGCCGATGCGCATCTACCCGGCCGTGCACTACACGATGGGCGGCCTGTGGGTGGACTACGACCTGCGGTCCAACATCCCCGGCCTGTACGTGATCGGCGAGGCGAACTTCTCCGACCACGGCGCGAACCGGCTGGGCGCGAGCGCGTTGATGCAGGGACTGGCGGACGGCTACTTCGTGCTGCCCGGCGTGATCGGCGACTACCTCGCCGACGGGCCCTTCGAACCCCTCTCCGAGGACCACCCGGCCGTGGCGGACACGGTGTCCGAGGTGCGCGGCCGGGTGAAGACCCTGCTCGCGGTGGACGGCGACCGCACGGTCGAGTCGTTCCACCGCGAGCTGGGGCGCCTGATGTGGGACGAGTGCGGCATGGAGCGCAGCGAGGCCGGGCTGCGCAAGGCGTTGGAGCGCATTCCCGAGCTGCGTGAGGAGTTCTGGCGGCGGGTGAAGGTGCCGGGCACGGGTGAGCGCCTGAACCAGGAGCTGGAGAAGGCGGGCCGGGTGGCGGACTTCTTCGAACTGGCCGAGCTGATGTGCGTGGACGCCCTGCACCGCGGGGAGTCCTGCGGCGGCCACTTCCGCACCGAGAGCCAGACGCCGGACGGGGAGGCCAGGCGGGACGACGACCGCTTCTCCTACGTCGCCGCGTGGGAGTTCACCGGCGCGGAACCCGTGCTGCACAAGGAAGAACTGACCTTCGACCACGTCCGCCCGAGCACCCGGAGCTACGCGTGAAACTCACCCTGCGGATCTGGCGGCAGAGCGGCGCGACCGGCCGGCTCGTGGAGTACCCGGTCGACGACCTGTCGGAGGACATGTCGTTCCTGGAGGCGTTGGACGTCCTGAACGAACGGCTCATCCTGGCCGGCGAGGAACCCGTGGCGTTCGACCACGACTGCCGCGAGGGCATCTGCGGCATGTGCGGCGTGATGATCAACGGCGTCGCGCACGGCCCGCAGAAGGCGACCACGGCGTGCCAACTGCACCTGCGGCACTTCAAGGACGGCGACGTGCTGACCGTGGAGCCGTGGCGCGCCGACCCGTTCCCGGTGGTGCGCGACCTGGTGGTGGACCGGGGTGCGTTCGACCGGATCGTGGCCGCCGGCGGGTACATCAGCGTGCCGACGGGCAGCGCGCCCGAAGCCCACGCCACGCCCGTGCCGAAGCCCGACGCGGACACGGCGTTCGAGGCGGCGGCGTGCATCGGGTGCGGCGCGTGCGTCGCGGCGTGCCCGAACGGCTCGGCGATGTTGTTCACCGCGGCGAAGGCCACCCACCTCGGCGTGCTGCCGCAGGGTCAGCCGGAGCGGTACTCGCGGGCGCGGGACATGGTGGCGGAGCACGACGCCCTCGGCTTCGGCGGCTGCACCAACACCGGCGAGTGCACGACGGTGTGCCCCAAGGGCATCCCGCTGACCACCATCGCCCGCCTGAACGCCGACCTGCTGCGTGCTCACACCACCCGCAGCGACAGGTAGGACACCGAGCACACCAGCAGCGTCGCCGCCAAGCCCAGCAGCAGGGCACGGGGTCCGGTCGCGAGCAGGCTCCGCGGCCGGACCGCCGTGCCCAGCCCGAACATCGCCAACGCGAACAGCACGGTGGCGGAGGTCTTGGCGAACTCCAGCGCGCCGCCCGGCAGCACGTCCAGCGAGCGCACCGCCACCATCGCCAGGAAACCCACCAGGAACAACGGCACCACCGGCCCGCGCCGCCGGTTCACGCCCGCCGCGATCGGCGCGAGCAGCACCACCCGGCTCAGCTTCACCGCCATCGCCGTGGCCAGGCCGCCGGCGGGCGCGGCGGCGGCGACCTGCGCCACCTCGTGCACGCTCAACCCGATCCACTCCGGTGACGCGCCGAGCAGCGGCAGCACCAGCATGGTGGCCGTGCCGAACAACGTGACCAGGGCGACCCCGGTGGCCACGTGCTCCTCGTCCCGCTCGGACGACACGGCCGCGATCGCCGACGCGCCGCAGATCGCGAACCCGCTCGCCACCAGCAGGGTCAACCCGCGCGGCAACCGCAGCCGCGCACCCAGCCACAGCGTGCCGAAGAACGTCGCGCCCACCGTCACCACGGCGGCCACCAGCACACCCGGCCCGAGCGCGACGAGCTGCGGCAGCGACAACTGCAACCCGAGCAGCACCACCCCCGCGCGCAGCAGCCGGCGGGTGGGGGACGAGAGGTCCGGCACCCGCCCTCCGACCAGGACACCCAGGACGAGCGCGGCGATGAGCACTGGTCCAGGCTCTGCCCCGCGGCGTGCCGCCGGTAGGCGGACATCGGCGATGAAGTCATACCCTCGGGCTATGACCCAACCACCCGACCTGGCGTCGTTGCGCCTGCTCGTGCTGGTCGGCGAGCTGGGCAGCCTCGGGCGTGCCGCGCAGGAACTCGGGGTGGCGCAGCCGTCGGCCAGCAAGCGGCTGTCCACCCTGGAGCGCCGGCTCGGCCTGGTCCTGGTGGACCGGGGCAAGCGCGGCTCGGCGCTCACCCCGGCGGGTGTCGTCGTGTCCGAACGGGCGCGACGCGTGCTGGACGAGGTCTCCGGGCTGCTCGCGGGCGCGGAGGCGCTGCGCCGGGAGCACGCGGCGCAGCTGCGGGTCGCGGCCAGCATGACCGTCGCCGAGCACCTGGCGCCCACGTGGATCGGCGAACTGCGCCGCGACCGCCCCGACCTGCACGTCGGCCTGCGCGTCACCAACTCGGAGACCGTGCTGGTGCTGCTCCGCGAAGGGGCGGTCGACCTCGGGTTCGTGGAGGCGCCCGGACCGCTGCGCGGGCTCTCGTCACGCGTGGTCGCCACCGACCGGCTCGCCGTGGTCGTGCCGCCGGGGCACCGCTGGGCCAGGCGCCCGGTGACCGCCGCCGAACTCGCCGCCACCCCGCTCGTGGTGCGTGAACGCGGCTCCGGCACCCGCGACACCCTGGACCGGGCGCTGCCCGGCGCGTGCCCGCCCGCCCTCGAACTCGGCTCCACGACGGCCGTGCGCGGCGCGGTCGTCGCGGGTGTCGCGCCCGCCGTGCTCAGCGTGCTCGCCGCGGCCGCCGACCTGGCCGACGGCCGCCTGGTCGAGGTGCCGGTGGCCGGGCTGGACCTGCGCCGCGTGCTGCGTGCCGTGTGGCCCGGCGGGCGGCGGCTGGTGGGACCTGCCGCGGAACTCCTCGCGGTGGCCGTCCGCCGTAGTTCAATGGGCCCATGAGCTGGTTCCGCCGCCGCACCGAGCCGTCACCCGTGCACCTGCCCAACCCGGTCGAGGCGGCGGAGGCGTTCTGGCGGCGGTGGTCCGAGCTGCTGCCGGTGGTGAGCGCGGCGCTCGGCGACAACGAGCCGCACCGCGTGGAGAACGAGCTGTGCGACCTCGTCGCCGCGGTGCACCCCGACCTGCACTTCACCCTGGAGCGCGGCCAACGCGCCATCTACGCCCTGGTCGTCAGCGGGCAGGAGGACCCGCGGCTGCGCCCCTACACCGACGCCTGGCGGGCCGCCGCGCCGCCGGAGGACATGATCTGGGAGTACCACGACTCGGTGCCGCCCGTGCCGGACCCGACCGGCGTCACGGTCAACCTGGGTCCGCGCCGCATCCGGCTCGCCGACGTGCGCGTGGCCGCCCTGGTGGACGACGGCCTGGTGGACGTGGCGGTGTTCCACCCGCTGCTCGCCGAACTGGACGAGGCGCAACGCCGCACCATGACGTTCCTCCCGCTGGACGTCACGCTCGGTGAGAGGCTGGCGGCGGAGCGCCTGGGCCGCGTGGAGACCGCGCCCGCCGAGCCGGTGGGCGCGATCGGCCTGCTGGAGTTCCGCGACCTCGTGCGCGGGCTGGGCGCGGAGCCCGCCTGAAAATGTCGTACCCCCTGGTTAGGCTCACCCCGTGACCAGCAGCGACTCACCCGACCAGACCAACGGTGCCGCGCAGGGCGTGGAGGACGTGCCCGCCGCCGCGCGGGACCGCCACGCCGCGCTCGCCGAGGAGGTCCGCGGCCACCAGTTCCGCTACTACGTGCTGGACGCGCCGACGGTCAGTGACGGCGAGTTCGACGTGCTGCTGCGCGAGCTGGAGGCGCTGGAGGCCGAGCACCCCGGGCTGGCCACGCCCGACTCGCCGACCCAGCGGGTCGGCGGCACGTTCTCCACCGACTTCCGCGCCGTGGACCACCTGGAGCGGATGCTCAGCCTGGACAACGTGTTCTCCGCCGACGAGCTGCGCGCGTGGGTCGAGCGGGTGGAGAAGGAGGTCGGGTCCGACGCGCACTACCTGTGCGAGCTGAAGATCGACGGGTTGGCGATCAACCTGCTCTACGAGCGGGGCAGGCTGGTGCGCGCGCTGACTCGCGGCGACGGGCGGACCGGCGAGGACGTGACGCTGAACGTCCGCACGCTGGAGAACGTGCCCGAGGTGCTCACCGGCACCGACGAGTACCCCGTGCCCGAGCTGGTCGAGGTGCGCGGCGAGGTGTTCTTCGCCGTGGAGGACTTCCTGGAGCTGAACGCGAAGCTCGTGGAGGCGGGCCGGCCGCCGTTCGCGAACCCCCGCAACACCGCGGCCGGCTCGCTGCGGCAGAAGGACCCGAAGGTCACCGCGTCCCGGCGGCTGCGGATGATCTGCCACGGCCTAGGCAAGCGCGAGGGCTTCGAGCTGACCCGCCAGTCCGCGGCGTACGAGGCGTTGCGCGCGTGGGGGCTGCCGGTTTCCTCGCACACCACGGTGCTCAAGACGTTCGAGGAGATCAACGCGCACGTCGAGCACTGGGGCGCGCACCGCCACGACGCCGTGCACGAGATCGACGGCGTGGTGGTGAAGGTCGACGAGGTCGCGCTGCAACGGCGGCTCGGCACCACGTCCCGCGCGCCGCGGTGGGCGATCGCGTTCAAGTACCCGCCGGAGGAGGCGACGACCACCCTGCTGGACATCAAGGTCCAGGTGGGGCGGACCGGGCGGGTCACGCCGTTCGCCGTGATGGAGCCCGTGAAGGTGGCCGGTTCCACCGTGGCGCGCGCGACCCTGCACAACGCGAGCGAGGTCAAGCGCAAGGGCGTGCTGATCGGCGACCGCATCGTCATCCGCAAGGCGGGCGACGTCATCCCCGAGGTGCTCGGCCCCGTGCTGGCGGCCCGGCCGGAGGACGCGCGGGAGTTCGAGATGCCCGCGGCGTGCCCCGAGTGCGGCCACGCGCTGCGGCCGATGAAGGAGGGCGACGTCGACATCCGGTGCCCCAACGCCGAGGGGTGCCCCGGTCAGCTGCGCGAGCGCCTGGCCTACCTGGCGTCCCGGTCCGCGCTGGACATCGAGGTGCTCGGCATGGAGGGCGCGACGGCGCTGGTCGAGTCGCCCGTGTACGCCGACGAGGGCGACCTGTTCCGGCTGGACGCGG
The DNA here is from genome assembly GCF_019375475.1 of Saccharothrix obliqua. Taxonomy (GTDB): domain Bacteria; phylum Actinomycetota; class Actinomycetes; order Mycobacteriales; family Pseudonocardiaceae; genus Actinosynnema; species Actinosynnema obliqua. The sequence continues at coordinate 1,108,123 of NZ_JAHXGQ010000001.1, forward strand.
CGAAGCTGGCCGAGGTCGACCTGTTCCGCACCATCCACGGCGAGCTGACGGCGAACGCCGTGAAGCTGCTGGACAACCTGGAGGCCGTCAAGCGACGTCCGCTGTGGAGGGTGCTGGTGGCGTTGTCCATCCGGCACGTCGGCCCCACCGCGGCCCGCGCGCTGGCGCACGAGTTCGGCTCCCTGGACCGCATCCGCTCCGCGACGGAGGAGGAACTGGCCGCCGCCGAGGGCGTGGGCCCGACGATCGCGCTGGCCGTGCGGGAGTGGGTGGAAACCCCGTGGCGGCAGGCGATCGTGCACAAGTGGGCCGCCGCGGGCGTCCGCATGGTCGAGGACCGGGACGACTCGGTGCCCCGCAACCTGGAGGGGTTGTCGGTCGTGGTGACGGGTTCGCTGGAGGGCTTCTCGCGTGACTCGGCGAAGGAGGCGATCCTCGCGCGTGGCGGGAAGGCGGCCGGGTCGGTGTCGAAGAAGACGGCGTTCGTGGTGGTCGGTGAGGCGCCGGGCAGCAAGGCGGACAAGGCCGTGCAGCTGAAGGTGCCGGTGCTCGACGAGGCGGGCTTCCGGGTGCTGCTGGCGGAGGGTCCGGAAGCGGCCCGCGCCGTGGCGGTGGTGGCGGAGGAGCCGGCGGCTGAGGACGCGGCGGCCACGCCCGCCGCGGACGAGGCCGGGGCGGCCGGTGACGCGACGGTGAAGGCTCCGGCGGACGCGCCGGCCGAACAACCCACCTAGGCCAGGTGCGGGTGGCCCCGCCCGCCCCGGCCGGGCTGCCGAACTCGCAGCGGACCGTGAGCCGGGGCATCGGCGTGGTCGGGCTGAGTGCGGGTCGTCGAGCCGGGAGGTCGGTGGTGGGGCCGAGTGGCGGGCTGCCGAGGCGGCCGTCGGGGGTGTCGGGTGGGCCGTCGCGCGGTGTTCGGCGGGCGGCTCGACCGAGTTGGTCGAAGTGCCTTGATCGAACCCCCCGGTGGCGTTTGGCTGGACCGGTTACCGGCGGGAGGGGCGGGGTGATGGGCGAGGTCGTGGTGAGGGCGGCGCGTGCGGATGAGTGGGTGGAGGCCGGGGTGCTCACCGTGGCCGCCTACCACGCCGACCGGTACGTCGACAGCCACACCGGCGGGTACGCCGACGAGCTGGCCGACGCGACCGCGCGGGCGCGGGAGGCGGAGCTGCTGGTCGCCGTGGACGTGGCGGACACCCTGCTCGGCACGGTCACCATCGCCCGACCCGGCTCCCCGTACGCCGAGGTCAGCCGGGACGGGGAACTGGAGTTCCGGATGCTCGCGGTGCGCCCCGAAGCCCGCGGTCGGGGTGTGGGGGAGGCGTTGGTGCGTGCCGTCGTCGCGCGTGCCAGGGAGGCGGGCGCGCGTCGGGTGGTGATGAGCAGCGCCGAGACCATGACCACGGCGCACCGCCTGTACCGGCGGCTCGGGTTCCGGCGGTTCCCGGAGCGCGACTGGAACCCCGTGCCGGAACTGCGACTCGTCGCCTACGCGTTCGCCCTCGAACTGGACTGAGCCGACGCCCGGCCACCGGTCGCCCCGATCCGGCCCGACCGACCCGCCCCCGGTCGACCGCGCACCGACCCCGGCCGACCACCGCCGGCCCCGACCGCCGCCGGTCACCCCGGCTGTCTTCCGCCGCCGCCGACCCGCCGACTCCTGCCCGCCGCCCCCGACCACCGCCGACCGGCCCCGACCTCCCACAACTGGCCACCCCTGACCGAGCCGCCGCCAGGTGGGCGTCCCACCCCCGACCGGGCTCGCCCCGGGCAGTCGACCATGCCAGGCTGAGCGGCGTGCTCCAGGTCTGCCTGAACGGTTCCCGCCCACCCGGCGCCCACCCGGCGCTGCCCGTCACGCCCCAGCAGCTCGCCGCCGACGTGGCCGCCCTCGCCGAACTGGGCATCCGCCACTTCCACCTGCACCCGCGCGACGCGGTCGGCCTGGAGGTGCTGGCCGGCCCGGAGGTGGCGACCGCGGTGGCGGTGGTGCGGGCCGCCGTGCCGACCGCCGAGCTGGGCGTGACGACCGGCGCGTGGATCGTCCCCGACGCGGTGCGGCGGGCGGAGCTGGTGGCCGGCTGGGCGGGCCTCGCGGCGGGCCGCCCGGACGTCGCCTCGGTCAACGTCCACGAGGACGGCTGGCAGCACACGGCCCACGCCCTGCACGAGGCGGGCATCGGGATCGAACTGGGCGTCTTCCACGCCCGCGCCGCGCGGGACCTGGTCGCCGCGGGCCTGCCCGCGGGCACCCGGCGCGTCCTCGCCGAAGCACGACCCGACGACGGCCCGGCCGAGGTCGAGACCCTGCTGAACGTCCTGGAACCGCTCGACGTGCCGATCCTGCTGCACGGCGAGGACGACAGCGCCTGGCCCGTGCTGGCCCACGCGGCCCGCCTGGGCCTGGACACCCGCATCGGCCTGGAGGACACCCTCCGCAACCCGGACGGCTCACCGGCCCGCGACAACGCCGAACTGGTCGCCCACGCCACCCGCTGATCAGTCGGGCAGGACCACCGACACGATGCCCGCCAGGTGCGCCAGCCGCGCCACCTCGGCGGCGCGGAACATGGGTCCGCCGGGCCGACCGACCAGCAGCACCCGGTCGGGCTTGCCGAGCGGCGTGGCGGCCAGCTCGGTGCCCAGCTCGCGCCACGTCTCCGGCACCCACGACTCCTCGCCGTCGAGCACCGTGGCCCGCGCCAGCGGCATCCACGGCGGGTCGTCCATGCGGGTCTCCGGCGCCGCCGTGGACGAGGTCAGCCGGTGCACGCCCGAGCTGCCCGACGTCAGGACCACCGCCCACCCGGCGCGGATGATCTTCGGGACGCCCTCGGTGAACACCTCCAGGCCCCGCGCCGGCTCCTCCGCGACCTCCTCCACCAGCTCCAGCTCCCGGTGGGTGTCCAGCACGCCCGCGTACGGCCGGACGGCGTCCACCTCGACACCCTCGATGGACTCCGCCGCGGTGATCAGCACGTCCGGCAGCCGGCCGGACGGCAACTCCACCACCAGGTCGTCGATGGCCAGGCCGGGCCCGCGCTCCACCACGTCCACGCTGAGGATGTCGGCCCCGATCTCGCCGAGCGCGGAAGCGACCGCGCCCAGGGTGCCGGGACGGTCCGGGAGCTGGACCCGGATCAGGAAGGACACGGCGCAACGCCTCCAAGGTATCGCGGACATACCGGCCGCTGATTCTCGCAGACGCGGCTTCGCTTTCCGACCCACCGGGCGCGTGGCGGAGCGGTAAAATCCCGCCCTCACGCGCGCGGGCGCGACAACCCGGTCAGACCCGACGCTGACCTGCCCATAGACTCGTCGGGTCCCAATCCGAGCTAAAACGACCCACGGGGGTTGACGAGGTGCCCAGCATCTCCCGCGACGAGGTCGCGCATCTGGCCCGCCTGGCCAGGCTCGCCGTCACCGAGGACGAGCTTGACCTGTTCGCCGGCCAGTTGGACGTGATCCTCCAGTCGGTGGCCACGGTGGGCGACATCGCCACCGCGGACATCCCGCCCACTTCGCACGCCGTTCCGCTGACCAACGTGTTCCGCGAGGACGTGGTGCGTCCCAGCCTCGGTCAGCAGCAGGCGCTCGCGGGTGCCCCCGCCGCCGAGGACGGCCGCTTCCGCGTTCCGCGCATCCTGGGTGAGGAAGCATGAGCGACTTGATCCGCAGCACCGCCGCCGAACTGGCGGCCAAGATCGCGGCCCGTGAGGTGTCCGCGGTGGAGGTCGCGCAGGCCCACCTCGACCGGATCGCCGAGGTCGACGGCTCGGTCCACGCGTTCCTGCACGTCGACGCCGAGGGCGCGCTGGCCGCCGCCCGGCGGGTCGACGACGACGTCGCCGCCGGCCGCGAGGTCGGCCCGCTGGCGGGCGTCCCGCTGGCCCTCAAGGACGTGTTCGCCACCGAGGGCATCCCGACCACGTGCGGGTCGAAGATGCTCGAAGGCTGGGTCCCGCCCTACGACGCCACGGTCACCCGCCGCCTCCGGGAGGCGGGCGTGGTGATCCTCGGCAAGACCAACATGGACGAGTTCGCGATGGGCTCCTCCACCGAGAACTCCGCCTACGGCCCGACCCGCAACCCGTGGGACCTGGACCGCATCCCCGGCGGGTCGGGCGGCGGCTCGTCGGCGAGCCTCGCCGCGTTCGAGGCGCCGCTCGCGATCGGCACCGACACCGGCGGCTCGATCCGCCAGCCCGGCGCGGTCACCGGCACGGTCGGCGTGAAGCCCACCTACGGCGGCGTGTCCCGCTACGGCCTGGTGGCGTTCTCGTCGTCCCTCGACCAGGGCGGCCCGTGCGCCCGCACGGTGCTGGACGCCGCGCTGCTGCACGAGGTCATCGGCGGCTACGACCCGATGGACTCCACGTCCATCAACGCGCCCGTCCCGCCGGTCGTGGCGGCGGTGCGCGAGGGCGTGACCGGCGACCTGTCCGGTGTGCGGGTCGGCGTCGTCACCCAGTTCTCCGGCGACGGCTACCAGCCGGGCGTGCTGCGGTCGTTCGAGGCGGCCGTGGCGCAGCTCAAGCAGCTGGGCGCGGAGGTCGTCGAGGTGTCGTGCCCGAGCTTCGACTACGCGCTGCCCGCCTACTACCTGATCGCGCCCAGCGAGGCGTCGTCCAACCTCGCCCGGTTCGACGCCATGCGGTACGGCGCGCGGCACGGCGACGACGGCACCCGCAGCGCCGAGGAGGTCATGGCGATCACCCGCGACCGCGGTTTCGGCGCGGAGGTCAAGCGGCGCATCATGATCGGCACCTACGCGTTGTCGTCGGGCTACTACGACGCCTACTACGGCTCGGCGCAGAAGGTGCGGACGCTGATCACGCGCGACTTCGAGCAGGCGTTCGGCCGGGTCGACGTGCTGGTGTCGCCGACGACGCCCACCACGGCGTTCAAGATCGGCGAGCGCGCCGACGACCCGATGGCGATGTACAAGGCGGACCTCTGCACGATCCCGGCGAACCTGGCCGGCACGCCCGCGATGAGCGTGCCCAGCGGACTGTCCGACGAGGACGGTCTGCCGGTGGGTCTCCAGATCATGGCGCCCGCCTTGCAGGAGCACCGGATGTACCGGGTGGCGGCGGCTTACGAGGCGGCTCGCGGCACCGTGCTCGCGAGCGTGCCGGAACTGGCGGGTGCGCGATGAAGAAGGCACGCGGGATCTTCGCGCTGGCGGGCGCGGTGGGCGCGGCGACGAGCGCGTTCTCCACGCTGAAGGCGGCGCGCGGCAAGAACGACAAGCTGGCGCTGGCCAACGCCGTCGCGAGCATCCTGGTGGCGATCACCGGTGCGGCGCTGGCCGTCCGGAGCCTGCGGAAGGACGGCAAGGCATGACGTCGGTGGACGAGCTGATGGACTACGCCGAGGTCGTCGAGCGGTTCGACCCGGTGCTGGGCCTGGAGGTGCACGTCGAGCTGCACACCGCCACCAAGATGTTCTGCGGCTGCGCCAACAGGTTCGGCGGCGAGCCCAACACGCACGTCTGCCCGACGTGCCTGGGCCTGCCGGGCGCGCTGCCGGTCGTCAACGGCAAGGCGGTGGAGTCGGCGATCCGCATCGGGCTGGCGTTGAACTGCTCCATCGCGGAGTGGTGCCGGTTCGCGCGGAAGAACTACTTCTACCCGGACATGCCGAAGAACTTCCAGACGTCCCAGTACGACGAGCCGATCGCGTTCGACGGCTGGCTCGACGTGACGCTGGACGACGGCGAGGTGGTGCGGGTCGAGATCGAGCGCGCGCACATGGAGGAGGACACCGGCAAGTCCCTCCACGTCGGTGGCGCGACGGGCCGCATCCACGGCGCGGACCACTCGCTGCTGGACTACAACCGCGCGGGCGTGCCGCTGATCGAGATCGTCACCAAGCCGATCCCCGGCACCGGCGCGCGCGCGCCCGAGGTGGCCCGCGCCTACGTGACCGCGCTGCGCGACCTGCTCAAGGCGCTGGACGTCTCGGACGTGCGGATGGACCAGGGCTCGCTGCGTTGCGACGCCAACGTGTCGTTGATGGCCAAGGGCGCCGAGGTGTTCGGCACCCGCACCGAGACCAAGAACGTCAACTCGCTGCGCAGCGTGGAGCGCGCCGTGCGCTTCGAGATGACGCGGCAGGCGGCGGTGCTGGCCTCCGGCGGCTCGGTCGTCCAGGAGACGCGGCACTTCGACGAGTCGACCGGCGGCACGTCGTCCGGCCGCACCAAGGAGACCGCCGAGGACTACCGGTACTTCCCGGAACCCGACCTGGTGCCGATCGCCCCGTCCCGCGACTGGGTCGAGGAGCTGCGCGGCACCCTGCCGGAGCTGCCGTGGGAGCGCCGCCGGCGGGTGCAGCAGGAGTGGTCGCTGACCGACGCCGAGCTGCGGGACCTGGTGAACGCGGGCGCGGTGGACCTCGTCGCGGCCACCGTGGCGGCGGGCGCGACACCCGCCGAGGCCCGCTCGTGGTGGGTGGCCTACCTGACCAAGGAGGCCAACGCGCGTGGTGTCGAGCTGGGCGAGCTGGGCATCAGCCCGGAGCAGATCGCGCGGGTCGTGGCGCTGGTCAACGCGGGTGAGCTGACCAACAAGCTCGCGCGCGAGGTGGTGACCGGCGTGCTGGCGGGCGAGGGCGAGCCGGAAGCGGTGGTCGAGGCACGCGGCCTGAAGGTCGTGTCGGACGACTCGGCGCTGGAGCGGGCCGTGGACGAGGCGCTGGCGGCGCAGCCGGACGTGGCGGCGAAGATCCGCGACGGCAAGGTGGCGGCGGCGGGCGCGATCGTCGGCGCGGTCATGAAGGCCACCAAGGGCCAGGCGGACGCCAAGAAGGTCCGCGACCTGGTCATCGCGCGCTGCTCCTGACCGAGCCGCGGCGGGCGGTGCGTTGCTCCGAGCAGCGTGCCGCCCGTTGCTCCGAACGTCGTGCCACGCGCGGTGCCCTGCCTCGACGGCCTGTGCTCCTGACGGCGCTCCGTCGACACGGCCGCCTCGGGCAGCGCGTTGCCCTGAACGGCGTGCCTCCGGCGCGGGCTCCCGCACCCGGCGCTTTGCTCCGGATGGCGGGCCACCGATGCGGATTGCCCGTGGGTGGCGTGTTGCTCCGAACGGTGAGCCGTCGACACGGCCACCGCGTTCGGCGCGTTGCCCCGAACGGCGCACGAGCCGGTGGTTCCGAGGCGGTGCGCCGCCGTCGACCCGGTCCGCAAGTGAGCGGTCCACATGCGCATCCACCGCGGGGCGGGCTCACGGGCCCGCTCCGCGGTCGTGTGCCAGGGCTTGGAAATCCGTCGAAGTGACCGTCCACACGGCACTCGCCGGTATCTGACGATCTCCCGCCCGGTCTTTCACCACGAAGCCGCCGCCTACCCCGTGACCGGGGGTGGCGAACAGTGACCGAGGGGGTGCCGACGGTGGTGATTCCACATGACCGGTCGTTCGGTGCACCCCCTTATTGCGGACCGAGAGTCGCCTTCTCTGTGTTAACACGTTCCTCCGTTCGAGTGATAAAGGCATCCTCGAAAGAGCGCTTAGCCCAGGTCAGGGCCGTCAGAAGTACGTGTTCTGGTCGCTCTCGGTGAATTAGCCCCGCAAAGATGCGTCCATCTGTGTCAGGCTTAAGCCGTTCGGTCGGGCCGGGGGGCCACCGAATGATCAAAGATCACAGCCGGCACTCCGGGATCACCGGAGTCCGTTGTAGGGGAGGACAACGCATGTCAGCTGAAACCGATCCCAGGCTGGTCGAGGAGATCGACTCGATCGCCACCGACATCGACACCGGCGTCGAGCCGGACGCCGTGGCGCTGACCGCGGCGAGGGCGGGCGTCCAGACCGTGGGCACCGACGGCGTCACCCCGCAGGGCGGCCCGTACCAGACCCACAGCGAGCCGGCGGGCGGTGACGACCCCGACGGTGGTCCGTACCAGCCGCACGAGCCGGAGCCCGCGAAGACCGGTCCGGTCCGCCCCGCGGGCGGCCCGTACCAGACGCACAAGACGGAACCGGTCACCGCGCAGAACTGAACAACCGGCGGACCGCACTGCCGAACCCGGACGGGTGGCAGTGCGGTTCGCCTGCTTGTGCTCTCATATGAGAGTGCCTCTGGCCGCCGATCCCGTGGGGGATGCCCGTGAACTGCACCGCAAGGGCAAGGCGAACGCATCCGCGAACCGCTACCTGACCGCGACCCGCATCCTCCGCCGGGGCCTGGCGGTGCTGGAACGGGCGGACGCGGACCCGGTCGGCCGGCTGGAGGTCCGCATCCGGCTGCTGATCACGCTGTCCTTCTGCCTCGCCGAGACCAACGGCCTGGAGGACGGGTTGCGCCAGTTGGCCGCCGCACGCGCCGAACTGACCGGCCTGCCCGAGGGGCCGCTGCGTGACGAGCTGACCAGCCTCGTCAACGGCGTCCAGGGCTTCCTGCTGTTCCGCGTGGGCCGCATCGAAGAGGGCATCGTCTACGTCGACCTCGACGTCGCCCACCACGAACGCCTCCTGGAGCGCACCAAAGCCGACGGCGGCGACCCGGGCCAGGTCGTGCAGTCCCTCGTCACCACGCTCACCAACCGCGGCAACGCCTACGGCGAGATCCACCGCATCGACGACGCCGTGCGCGACCTCAACCGCGCCGTCCACCTCGCCGCCGAGCACGACCTGCCGCTGCGTGCCGCCATCTGCACCCACGCGCTGGGCAACGTGCTGCGCCTGGCGGGCGACATCCCGCAGGCGCTGCGCCGCTACCAGGAGGCGAACCGGGCGTTCCGCGACCTCGAACCCGGCCTGCTGCTGCGCCTGAACATCGACCAGGCCGAGGCGATGATCAGCGTCGGCCTCGCCGACGAGGCGGGCCGCCTGCTGGACGAGGTCCTGCCCGAGCTGCGCAGGCAGCGCATCGGGCAGGACGTCGCCGAAGCCGAGCTGTACCGGGGCGCCGCCGCCCTCGCCGACGGCGACCTGGTGCTGGCCCGCCGCATGGCGCGCTCCGCGCAACGCCGCCTGGTGCGGCGCGGCAGCCCCGCGTGGGCGGCCGTCGCCGGCCTCATCGAACTGCGCGTCGACAGCACCCGCGCCGTCGAGTCACGCCGCTCCTCGCCGTCCGTGCTCGCCCGCGCCCTCGAACTCGCCGCCCGGCTCAGCGCGCTCAAGCTGCACGACCAGGCCAAGCTCGCCACCGTGCTCGCCGCGCGGGTCGAGGTGCGGCACGGCAACGTCGACCGCGCCGCCGACCTCCTGCGCGGTGTCGCCAACACCCGCCGGTTCGCGCCCATCGACCACCGGATGCTGCTGCGCCTGTGCCGCGCCGAACTCGCGCTCGCCCGCGGCAACAAGCGCGTCGCGCTCGCCCAGGCCAAGGCGGGCCTCGCCGAACTCGGCCGGATGCGCGACCGCATGGGCGGCCTGGAACTCGTCTCCGGCACCGCCCTCCACGGCCGCGAACTCGGCGAACTCGCCGTCCGCCTGGTGCTGGAGGACGGCGACTCGCCCACCGTCGCCAAACGCCTGTTCACCTGGCTGGAACGCACCCGCGCCCAGCTCTACCGCTACGACCCCGTCGAGTCCACAACGGACACCGCGCTCCGCGAGAAGATCGCCGAGGTGCGGCAGCTCAGCCGCGCCCTGCTGCGCGCCCGCCTCGACGGACTGCCCACCGCCAAGCTGGAGGAACGCCTCGCCGCCAGCCAGCGCGACGCCATGCGCCTGGGCTGGAGCGAGAGCCCGTGGGGCAGGCCCCGCCCCGTCGCCACCGCCGACGAGGTGATGGCCCGCCTCGGCGACCGCGCCATGGTCAGCTTCGCCGCGTCCGGCGAAGAACTCGTCGCCGTCGTCCTGGCCGGCGGGCGGGTCCGCATGAAGCGGCTCGGCTCCGCCGACGAGGCCACCGAACGCGCCCGCCGCCTGCACGCCGACCTCAACGCCCTCGCGCCCGACCACCTGCCGCCACCGCTGGCCGAGGTCATCTCCGCCTCCGCGCGCCGCGAGGCCGAGAAGCTCGACCAGTTCCTGCTGGGACCCCTCGCGCCGATGATCGGTGACCGGGAACTCGTCGTCGTGCCCACCGGCGCGCTCCACGTCGTCCCCTGGGGCGTGCTGCCGACGTGCGCCAACCGGCCCACCACCGCCGTGCCGTCGGCCACGTCCTGGCTGTCCACCACCCGCGCCGACCGCGAACCCGTCAGCGGCGTCCTCCTCGTCCGCGGCCCCGACCTCCAGGCGGCGCAGGGCGAGATCGACCGCCTCGCCGGCTACCACCGCGACGCCAAGACCCTCGACGAGGTCGACGCCAAGGTGGACGTCGTCCTCGAAGCCCTCGACGGCGTCGAACTCGCCCACATCGCCGCCCACGGCGAGCACGAACCCGAGAACGCCCTGTTCTCCCGCCTCGAACTCGTCGACGGAGCGTTGTTCGCCCACGAGATCGGCAGCGTCCGCCACCCACCCCGGCAGGTCGTGCTCGCCGCCTGCGAACTCGCCCTCAACCGCGTCCGGCCCGGTGACGAACCGCTCGGGTTCGCCGGGGCGCTCCTCGCGAACGGCGCGCGCACCGTCATCGCCGCGTCCAGCCGCGTCGGCGACACGCCGTCCGCCGAAGCCATGGCCGACTTCCACCACAACCTCGCCGCGGGCGCGTCACCCGCCGTCGCCCTCGCCGAAGCGATCGCCGTCGACCCGCTGCGCCGGCCGTTCGTCTGCCTCGGCTCGGGCTGACCGGCTCAGTCCTTGCCGCGGTCCTGGCCGCTCATGCGCACGATGACCGCCACGCGGTCGTCGCTGGACACCGGCGCACCACCCGGGTCCTTGTTCACGGTGCCGATCAACGCCGTGTTGTCGTCCACCATGACCATCGCGCCCACCCGCCCGAAACCGGTCTCCTTGTCCAGGTACGGCTCCGGCTTGCCGGTGAAGCTCCCGTCCGGGCTCATCGGCATCACCTGCGTGCCCGCGGTCTTCGCCGTGCCGACCCACATCACGTCCGACAGCGACGCGCAGCCGGTCACCCCCGGCTTGTCCGGCCACGACCACGCCGGGTCGCCCAGCGGCTTACCACCCTCCACCCGGTACAGCAGGTCCGCCGACGCGCCCACGTCCGTCACCCACGTCTTCGTGCCGTCACCCGACACGCACAACCCGGACGGCGCGCGCAGCCCCGACGACAGCACCCGCGAACCCGCGGTCGGGTTGCCGCGTGCCGGCTGCCCCGCCGAGTCGATGCGCAACACCTTGCCCGCCAACGACTCCGGGTCGGCCGCCGCCGCCGGGTCGCCCGCGTCGCCGGTCGCCACCAGCAACGCGCCCGTCCGGTCGTAGGCCAGCGAACCGCGGTTGTTCGACGGTCCCTTCGGGATGCCCGTCAACACCGCCTTCGGCACGTCACCCGGCGCGATCCGCACCACCCGGTTGTCCGTCGCCGTCGTCAGGTAGACGTACACCAACTGGTCTTCCGGGTACGTCGGCGACAACGTCAACGACGTCAGGCCACCGTCACCCGACGCGTCCACGTCGAACGTGTGCACCACCACCGGGTCCACGTCCTTCGTCACCCGCACCAGCCGGCCCGTGGTCCGCTCCGTCGCCAGCGCCGTCACCGCGCCCGTCGTCTGGTTCACGTCCGTCATCGCCACACCCGACACCGGCGACAGGCACGTGCCCACCACGGCCGGGCTGAAGTCCTTGCAGCCCTGCGGCGGCGGCACCGGCGTCGGCGACTGCCCCGGCTGCTGGCCCTGCGCCGGGCCCTTCGGCATCTCGCCCGGCAGCTCCGGCTTCGGGCCCGCCTGCGGCGTCAGCTGCGGCGCGGCGCTCCACCCGGTCGGCGCGGGCTGCTCCGGGAAGCTCGCGCAGCCGACGGCCAGCAGGCCGACGGCGGAGCCGATCAGCAGTCCACGGAGACGACGCACGACGCCCAGGCTAGGCGCGCCGCCGTGAACGTGAGGTGAGCAGGTCCGCCACCGCCCGCTCCACCCCGCGTGCCCGGACCAGCAGCAGCGCCAACTCCTCCGCCACCGCCCGCGGGTTCTCCAGCGGCAGGAAGTGCGTGTTCGGCAGCACCCGCACGCGTGCCTGCGGCAACCCCGCCACCGCGCCCAGCGACCAGCGCGGCGACGGCAGGTCGAACCGGCCCGCCAGCACCGTTGTGGGGCACGTCACGCCCGTCAGGTCCGGGCGCGGCGGTGCGTCGTCCAGCGCCGACGCCAGCGCGCAGTACCAGCCCCAGTCGTGCCCCGCGAACCGGCGCACCACGTCCACCGGCGACAACGACACGTCCGGCACCTTCACCCGGTGCAGCAGCGGACCCGCCAACCGCAACGCCGTCGCCGCCGACACGCCCACCAGCCGCCGCACACCGGCGGGCAGCGCCGCGAACGGGTCGCCCGCCACCAGCAGCAGCCCCGAGACCCGCGCCGGGTGCCGCACCGCCAGCTCCGCCGCCACCGGCACGCCCAGCGACCAGCCCGCCACCACGCACCGCTCCACACCGCCGTCGTCCAGCACGGCCAGCGCGTCCGCCACGTGGTCCGCCAACGCCACGCGCGGGCCCTCCCGCGGGCGCCAGGTGTGCACGCGCGCGGGCAGCCCGTCCCGCACCTCGGGCACCGCGCCCAAACCCGGGCCCAGCAACACGTCCGGGCCCGTGCCCGTGCGACCCGACCGGATCCGCGTGCCGTCCGCGGAGACCACGTCACGCTCCCGCATGGTCCGACAGTGTGCCGTAGCGTGCGGGTGTGACGCTTACCGTGCTGGTCCCCGACGAACTCGGCGTCCGCGCCCTGGCCGACATCCCCGGTGTGCGCGCGGTCCACTACTCGCCCGCCGACAGCGAGCTGCCGCCCGGCGCCGAGGACGCCGAAGTGCTGGTACCCAAGTTCTTGCAGAGCACGGACCCCCGCGCGTTCTACGCCCGGCTGCCCAAGCTGCGCCTCGTGCAGCTGCTCAGCGCCGGTGCCGAGCGGTTCATCGGAACAGTGCCCGATGGGGTGATGCTGTCCACGTGCCGCGGCGCGCACGGCGGCAGCACCGCCGAGTGGGCCATCGGCGCGTTGCTCACCCTGTACCGCGACTTCCCGGCGTTCGAACGGGCCCGGGTGGAGCGGCGCTGGGCCTACCACGCGACGGACACGTTGCAGGGCAAGAAGGTCCTCGTCGTCGGGGCGGGCGACCTCGGCGAGCAGTTCCGGCGGCGGCTGGAGCCGTTCGACGCCACCGCCACCCTCGTCGCGCGCACCGCCCGCGACGGCGTGCGTGGTTTCGAGGAACTGCCCGACCTGCTCGGCGACCACGACGCGGTCCTGCTCTTCGTCCCGCTCACCGCCGCCACCGAGGGCATGGTGGACGCCGCGTTCCTGTCCCGCATGAAGGACGGGGCGATCCTCGTGAACGCCGCGCGGGGCGCCGTCGTGGACACCGGGGCGTTGCTGGCGGAACTGACGACGGGCCGCCTGCGTGCCGCCCTGGACGTGACCGACCCCGAGCCGCTGCCCGCCGACCATCCACTGTGGAGCGCGCCGGGGTTGTTCCTGACGCCGCACGTGGCCGGGTCGTGTGCCGGGCAGGGGGAGCGCGCGTACGCCGTCGTGGCCGACGAGGTGGCCCGGTTCGCGCGCGGGGAGGAGCCGCGCAACCTGGTGCGTGGCGAGTATTGAGCCGTTCGGCGTAGTGGAGGGGGCTGCACGGACGCTCGCGCTCGTCCGCCGAACCTCCTAGCGTGCGGGTGCGTGACCAGTCACGACGTGGGCGGCGCCCACCACTTCGACGACAGCTACGGCCGGGGTACCACGCCGTTCAGCGCGGCGAGCCCGTTCGACCGGGACACGAACACGTTCGACACGTCCGGGTTCGCGCCGGTGCCTGTGGACGAGCCCGTCGAGCGGCGGCCGTTCCGGTGGACGGGCAGCGCCGACCTGGGGTTGCTGGTGTTGCGGGTGGCGCTGGGCGGCGTGTTCCTGGGGCACGGGGCGCAGAAGGTCTTCGGCGTCTTCGGTGGTCCGGGCATCGACGGTTTCGCCGCCGAGCTGGAGGCGCTGGGGTACCGGTCGGCGGGGGTGTTCGCGTGGGTGGTGGGGATCACCGAGCTGGCGGGCGGCGGTCTGCTGGTGCTGGGCCTGTTCACCCCGCTGGCCGCGGCCGGGGTGCTCGGCGTGATGGCGAACGTGGTGGCGATCAGGTACGGCGGGCAGCTGATCCCGCCTGACGGGGCGCGCCGTTTCCTGAACCCGGACGGGGTGGAGCAACAGGTCGCCTACGCGGCCATGGCCTTCGCCCTCCTGTTCGCCGGCCCGGGCCGAGCGTCCCTGGACAACAACCGCCCCTGGTTCCGCCGCCCCCTGCTGAGCGGCATCCTCTGCTTCCTGCTGACAGCCGGCGCAACCGCAACGACCCTCCTCCTCTTCCGCTAACCCCACCTCCCCGTTCCCGACCTTCCCGTTCCCGTCCACCCCGCACCCTGCCGCTCCGCCCTCCGCTCCTGCCGCTCCGCCTCCCGCCCCACGCGGCATCCCGCCCTCCATCCGCCCCCACTGGCCCCGCTTGCCGCTACGTCTGCCCCGCCAGCCGCCACCGGTCCACGCCGCCGCTTCCCGCCCCACCGCCGATTCCCCTCGCCGCTGGCTCCGCCCCCCGCTGGCTCCGCCCCCCGCTGGCTCCGCCCCCCGCTGGCTCTGCCCGCGTGCTCCTGCCCGGTCCCGCGTTCCGCTCCTGCGGCCCGCTTCGCCCCGCGACGCGTGTCGCCTCCCACCGCACCGCTCCCAGCGCGTGGGCATCCGCAGCTGCCTCTCCAACCAAGGGCTGTCCCACTCAACGCGCTCATGCCAGCCGGAGCCCGGCCAGGCGGCGGAACGGGCCGCCGAAACCCGGCTCTCCTTCGGCCTTGGCGCCGGGGCTCGACCGACGACCTGCCTCCGAGCCTCCGCGCCGCTCGGGCCGGGCGCGCGAGCAGGACGGCCCGGCCAGGCTCGCGTGGGCTCGCCGGAGCGTGGCTAGGCCGACCTCGTCGGCTGACTGGCCCGCCTAGCCGTCCGCCGAGGGCGGCACCGACTCCACGTACCCGCGCGCCTTCAGGGACCGACCGGTCTTGGCGGTGACCGGCGAGGCCCCTGGGGCTCTGGCCCGGCGAGGCCCGGAGGGGGCCTGCGGAGGCGACTGGTGTGGACCGGGGGCCTGGGTGGCGATGGGACGCCCGCCGTGGCCGCGCTCCTTGTTTACGGCAACGTAATCATCCCGTGATATATGCCCGAAAACCGTCCCCCACCAGGGCGAACTTATAGTCGCACAAAGCTCGGGAAACCCGAAGCAAAAAAGAAGACCACCCCGTCCAGAGTGGTGTATGTCGCTGAACGGGGTGATCTTCAGGACCCAGCTACCGGTTCACGTCGCGCACCGCGCCCATCGACGCGTCAGTGGCCAGCAGCGCGTAAGCCCGCAGGGCGGCTGTCACCGGGCGGACGCGGTCGGTGGGTTGCCAGGGGCGCTCGGACGCCTCCATCTTGGCCCTTCGCTCGGCCAGCACCTCGTCCGACACCAGTAGTTCCAGCTTGCGCTCGTGCACGTCGACCAGAATCCGGTCCCCGTCCTCCACCAACCCGATCACACCGCCACCGGCGGCTTCGGGGGAGACGTGACCGATGGACAGGCCCGACGTCCCGCCGGAAAAGCGGCCGTCGGTGATGAGGGCGCATTTCTTGCCCAGTCCGGCACCCTTCAAGAACGCCGTCGGGTGCAGCATTTCCTGCATTCCCGGACCACCCGCCGGGCCTTCGTAACGCACGACCAGGACATCACCCGGCTGGATTTCCTTGTTCAGGATCACCGAAACGGCCTGCTCCTGCGATTCCACGACGCGAGCCGGCCCCTCGAACCGCCACAGCTCCTCGTCCACCCCGGCGGCCTTGATGACGGCTCCGCGCTCGGCCAGGTTGCCGTGCAGGACGGCCAGCCCGCCGTCCTTCGTGTACGCGTGCTCGACGTCCCGGATGCACCCACCGGCGGCATCGGTGTCGAGTTTCGACCAGCGGTTGGTGGTCGAGAACGCCTGCGTCGTGCGGACACCGCCGGGCGCCGCGTGGAACAGCTCGACGGCCCGGTCGGACGGCTCGGCCGCGCGGACGTCCCACGCCGACAGCCACGACGCCAGGTCCGGCGAGTGCACGGACCGGACGTCCTCGTTGAGCAGCCCGCCCCGCCACAGCTCACCGAGCAGCGCGGGGATGCCGCCGGCCCGGTGCACGTCCTCCATGTGGTAGTCCGAGTTCGGCGAGACCTTCGACAGGCACGGCACGCGCCTGCTCACCGCGTCGATGTCGGCGAGCGTGAAATCGATCTCGCCCTCCCGCGCGGCGGCGAGGATGTGCAGGACCGTGTTGGTCGAGCCGCCCATCGCCATGTCCAGCGCCATCGCGTTCTCGAACGCCGCGCGGTTCGCGATGGACCGCGGCAGGACCGACTCGTCGTCCTCCCCGTAGTACCGCCGGCACAGCTCCACGACGGTCCGGCCGGCCTCCGCGAACAGCTCCCGCCGCGCGGCGTGCGTCGCGAGCGTCGAGCCGTTGCCGGGCAGCGCCAGGCCGAGCGCCTCGGTGAGGCAGTTCATCGAGTTCGCGGTGAACATGCCGGAGCACGACCCGCACGTCGGGCACGCCGACCGCTCCACGGTGGCCAGGCCCTCGTCGTCCACCTGCGGGGACGCGGACGCCGCGATGGCCGTGATCAGGTCGGTCGGCGCGACGGCCACACCGTCCACCACGACGGCCTTGCCGGCTTCCATCGGCCCGCCGGACACGAACACCACGGGGATGTTCAGGCGCATGGCGGCGTTCAACATGCCGGGGGTGATCTTGTCGCAGTTGGAGATGCACACGATCGCGTCCGCCTGGTGGGCGTTGACCATGTACTCCACGGAGTCGGCGATGATCTCGCGCGACGGCAGCGAGTACAGCATCCCGCTGTGCCCCATGGCGATGCCGTCGTCCACGGCGATGGTGTGGAACTCACGCGGCACGCCGCCCGCCTCGCGCACGGCCTCCGCCACGATGTCGCCGAGGTCGCGGAGGTGCACGTGGCCCGGCACGAACTGCGTGTACGAGTTGGCGATGGCCACGATCGGCTTGCCGAAATCACCGTCGGTCATGCCGGTCGCACGCCACAGGGCGCGGGCACCGGCGGCGTTGCGGCCGTGGGTCGTCGTGCGGGAACGGAGCGGTGGCACGGCTCCTCCAGTCTCTCAATGCTGTGTCGCGAAAAGGCACGTGGTGGGTGCCGTGAGTCCGGGAGCGGTGCTTGAGAGGCTACTCTTCCCGCATCGCCGCCGTTACCAGCACACCCGCCAGTGCGAGTGTGATGACGTGCACGACCGTGCACCACGGGCAGATCTTGCCGATGAGCACGAACTCGGCCGCCACCAGGTACACCACGAACAGCACCCCGACGCCCACCGCGCCCAGCCGCACCCAGCGCAGCCGGCGGTCACGCCACGCCACGGGCAGGCACACGAGCGTCAGGAACGCGAAGAACGCGAGGCCGAGGATGGCCACCGGGATGCCGAGGAACACCGACTGCTCACTGGTGGTGACCGTGCCGCAGTCGAGGATCTCGCCCTCGGCGCACAGCAACGCGTCCGCCGAGAAGTGGGCGACGGTCAGGTAGGCGGAGACCGCGAGGCCCGCCACCGACAGCACCAGGCTGACGACGGGCGCCCAGCGGGGCCGGGTGTGCGAAGTCACTCCGCCGACTCTACGGACGGCGCCGTCGCCTCCGGGGCAGGCGTGGCGGTGGCCTTCGGGCCGGGTTCGGCGGTGGCCTTCGGGCCAGGCTCGGCGGCGGCCTTCGGGCCGGTGGTCGCCGGGTCCGGCGTGGTGGTCGCCTCGGGGTCCGGCTCGGCGGTGGCCTGCGGATCGGGCGTGGTGGCCTTCGGGTCGGGCACGCGGCCACCGCTCACCGCGGCCAGCGCGGACAGGTGACCGGCCCGGACGGCGGGCAGGCGCACCAGCTCGTCGTCCGCCAGCACGGCGCTCAGCCACCCCTTGGGCACGACCTTGATCGCCCGCACGTCGTCCCACGCCACGACCCGCTTGCGGAACGTGCCGCGGGCCGCGATCCGCTCCCGGTCCACCGTGGTCCGGTTGCGCAGCACCCACACCGCGAAACCCGCGGGCAGCAGGTACACGGCCTGGAGACCGGGCGCGGCCCACGCGAACGGCGTCGCGCAGATCGCGATGACACCGGCCGCGATCAGCGCCGGCGAGGGGATCCGGAAGATGAGTTTCTCCACGTCCAGGCATGGTGCCACCGGTGCGCGGGGGCTTCCCGGGCGGGCCGGCTTCACCCGGTCGAGGCGTCCACCATCCGGGAGTGCCGTCCCGCACAGTTGACGCCCCTCCGGTTTGACGGTTAACGTCACCGCCATGCAGCGCACCCTCGTCCTCGTACTTCCCAGGCGCGTCGACGCCTAGGCGGTACCAAGCTGCGTCGACGCGCGACCCTCGTCCGACCCGTACGGGTTGGCGGGGGTTTTTTCGTGCCCGGACCGTGCATTCTCCACACCCACGAGGCAGACAGATGACCAGCGCAACCTCGCGACCGGCTCCCGGTGAGCCGCCGTCGCCCCGCCCTGGACCGCGGCCGAAACCGGCCCCGCCGAGCGGCGCCCCGATCCGCGTGACCGGCGCCCAGTCCCTCGTCCGCTCGCTCGAAGCGGTCGGCTGCGAGGTGGTCTTCGGCATTCCCGGCGGCACGATCCTGCCTGCGTACGACCCCCTCCTCGACTCCACGAAGGTGCGCCACGTGCTGGTGCGCCACGAGCAGGGCGCGGGTCACGCCGCGACCGGCTACGCCCAGGCCACCGGCCGGGTCGGCGTGTGCATGGCGACGTCCGGCCCCGGCGCGACGAACCTGGTGACGCCGCTCGCGGACGCCAACATGGACTCGGTGCCGGTGGTCGCGATCACCGGCCAGCAGTCCCGCCCGCTGATCGGCACCGACGCGTTCCAGGAAGCGGACATCTGCGGCATCACGATGCCGATCACCAAGCACAACTTCCTGGTCACGGACGCGGCGGACATCCCGCGGGCGATCGCCGAGGCGTTCCACCTGGCGGCCACCGGGCGGCCCGGCCCCGTCCTGGTGGACATCCCCAAGGACGTGCTCCAGGAGATGACCTCCTTCTCCTGGCCGCCGGAGCTGCGCCTGCCCGGCTACCGCCCGACCACCCGGCCGCACGGCAAGCAGGTGCGCGAGGCGGCGAAGCTGATCGCCGCCGCACGGCGACCCGTCCTGTACGTGGGTGGCGGCGTGATCAAGGCGAACGCGTCGGAGGAGCTGCTGCGCCTGGCCGAGGACACCGGCATCCCGGTCGTCACGACGCTGATGGCGCGTGGCGCGTTCCCCGACTCGCACCGCCAGCACCTGGGTATGCCCGGTATGCACGGCACGGTCGCCGCGGTGGCCGCGATGCAGAAGGCGGACCTGCTGGTGGCGCTGGGCGCGCGGTTCGACGACCGGGTCACCGGCCAGCTCTCGTCGTTCGCACCGGACGCGCGGGTGGTGCACGCCGACATCGACCCGGCGGAGATCTCCAAGAACCGCCGCGCGGACGTGCCGATCGTGGGCGACTGCAAGGAGATCATCACCGAGCTGATCGACGCGGTGCGCGCCGAGCGCGAGCACACGAGGCGCGCCACCGACCTCACCGCGTGGTGGGAGCAGCTCGACGCGTTGCGCGGCACGTTCCCGCTGGGCTACGACTGGCCCGACGACGGCACCCTGTCGCCGCAGTACGTCATCGAGCGGATCGGTGCGCTGACCCCGCCGGACACCCTGTACACGGCGGGTGTCGGCCAGCACCAGATGTGGGCGGCGCAGTTCGTGAAGTACGAGCGCCCGCGCACGTGGATCAACTCCGGCGGCCTGGGCACGATGGGTTTCGCGGTGCCCGCGGCGATGGGCGCGAAGGCGGGCGTGCCGGGCGTCCAGGTGTGGGCGATCGACGGCGACGGCTGCTTCCAGATGACCAACCAGGAACTGGCCACCTGCGCCATCGAGAACATCCCGATCAAGGTCGCCGTCATCAACAACGGCAACCTGGGCATGGTCCGCCAGTGGCAGACCCTGTTCTACGGCGAGCGCTACTCCAACACGGACCTGGGCACGCACAAGCACCGCATCCCCGATTTCGTGCTGCTGGCCGAGGCGCTGGGCTGCGCCGGGCTGCGTGCCGAGTCGAAGGAGGAGGTGGACGCGGTGATCGAGCAGGCCATGGCGATCGACGACCGCCCGGTGGTGATCGACTTCGTGGTCGGCAAGGACGCCCAGGTGTGGCCGATGGTCGCGGCGGGCACCGGCAACAGCGAGATCATGGCCGCCCGCGGCATCCGCCCGCTGTTCGACGAGGACGAGTGAGCCCCGTGTACCGAACGAACGAGGACGAGTGAGATGACGAGGCACACCCTGAGCGTCCTGGTCGAGGACAAGCCCGGTGTCCTGGCCAGGGTGGCGGGCCTGTTCTCCCGGCGCGGCTTCAACATCGAGTCGCTCGCCGTCGGCCGCACCGAGCACCCCGACATCTCCCGGATGACCATCGTGGTGTCCGTGGAGGAACTGCCGCTGGAGCAGGTCACCAAGCAGCTCAACAAGCTGATCAACGTGATCAAGATCGTGGAGCTGGAGACGTCCGCGTCGGTCCAGCGCCAGCTGCTGCTGGTGAAGGTCCGCGCCGACGCGACCGTCCGCAGCCAGGTCCTCGAGACCGTGCAGCTGTTCCGCGCGAAGGTCGTCGACGTCTCCCCGGAGGCGGTCACCGTCGAGGCGACCGGCACGTCCGAGAAGCTCGACGCGCTGCTGAGGATGCTGGAGCCGTACGGGCTCCGCGAGATCGTCCAGTCCGGCATGGTCGCCATCGGCCGTGGCGCCCGCTCCATCACCGCGACCGCGGTGCGCTGAAACCGTTGTAGGAAGGAAGTACCACCAGTGAGCGTCGAGATCTTCTACGACGACGATGCCGACCTGAGCGTCATCCAGGGCCGCAAGGTCGCGGTGATCGGCTACGGCAGCCAGGGCCACGCGCACGCGCTGAGCCTCCGCGACTCCGGCGTCGACGTGCGGATCGGTCTCCCCGAGGGCTCGAAGTCCCGCGCCAAGGCCGAGGAGGAGGGCCTGCCGGTCCGCACCCCGGCGGAGGCGGCGGCCGAGGCCGACCTGATCATGGTCCTGGCGCCGGACACCGCGCAGCGGCACATCTACGCCAACGACATCGCCCCGAACCTGAAGGACGGCGACGCGCTGTTCTTCGGCCACGGCTTCAACATCCGCTACGGCCTGATCGAGGCTCCGTCCAACGTGGACGTCGCCATGGTCGCGCCGAAGGGGCCGGGCCACCTGGTGCGGCGGCAGTTCGTGGACGGCAAGGGCGTGCCCGCGCTGATCGCGGTCGAGCAGGACGCCTCGGGCAACGCGCAGGCGCTGGCGCTGAGCTACGCCAAGGGCATCGGCGGCACCCGCGCGGGCGTCATCAAGACGACGTTCAAGGAGGAGACCGAGACCGACCTGTTCGGTGAGCAGGCGGTGCTGTGCGGTGGCGCGTCGGCGCTGGTGCAGGCGGGCTTCGAGGTGCTGACCGAGGCGGGCTACGCGCCCGAGGTCGCCTACTTCGAGTGCCTGCACGAGCTGAAGCTGATCGTCGACCTCATGTACGAGGGCGGCATCGCGCGGATGCGGTACTCCATTTCGGACACCGCCGAGTACGGCGACCTCACCCGCGGCCCGCGCGTCATCACGCCCGCGGTCAAGGAGGAGATGCGAAAGATCCTCGGCGAGATCCAGGACGGCACGTTCGCCACCGAGTGGGTGAACGAGGACGACGCCGGTCGCGGCAACTACAAGAAGCTCCAGCAGGAGGGTGAGCAGCACCCGATCGAGGAGGTCGGCAAGAAGCTGCGCGGCCTCATGTCGTGGGTCGACCGGCCCATCACCGAGACGGCCTGATCCCGTTTCGCAGGACGGAGCCCGCGGTGTTCACCGACGCCGCGGGCTCCGGTATACCTAGCCGCATGAGCGACAGCGCCCCGATCTACGACGACAAGGCCCACGTGCGTGGCAACCTCGACCTGAGCGGCGCGAACTGGATCCGCAGCGACGAGGGCGCGGAGGACGAGGACGAGCACGTCGAGATCGCGTTCGTCGAGCACACGGACGGCGTGACCTACACGGCGATGCGCAACTCCGCCCAACCCGACGGCACGGTGCTGGTGTTCACCCCGGCCGAGTGGGAGGCGTTCATCCTGGGCGTGAAGGACGGCGAGTTCGACGAGCCGTGGTAGCCGCTCAGCGGGTCGCGGTGTCGTCGGGGCGCGCCGCGAGGACACCGCGCCAGTGCTCGGCCGAGCGGACCAGGTCGTCGCTGACGTGCTGGAGGAAGCGGCCCATGTGATCGAGCCGCGTGCCGGCGGGCGTGGACGCGCCGAGCCTGCGCGCACCGGCCCGGCAGGCGGCGGCGATCTCGGCGTCGATGCGTGAACCGACCGTGATGGCCTGGAACCACGCGTCGTCGTGGACGGCGTAGCGCTCCGCGCGGCCTCGTGGGTCGCGGTCGCGGTGGAGCACCCCGATCGCCTCCAGGTAGTTGACCGCCTTGGAGACGGAGGCCGGGCTGACGCGCAGGCGTCGCACGAGTTCGGCCGAGGTGAGGCTCCCGCTGTCGGTGGTGAGGAGCGCGGCGAGCACCCGTGCCGCCATCCTCGGCAACCCGGTCCGCGTGAACAGCTCAGCGCTGTGCGCGGCCACGCCGTGCACGACCCGCGGGTCGCGACCGCCGAAGCCGGCGCGGTCCGCCGGCACCGGTGCGGCGCCGGTGCGCCGCTCGGTGCGCGTGCCCGCCCGGTGGGCGAGGTCCGCGCGGTAGTCGTTCGGCCCGCCGTTGCGCATCACCTCGCGGGTGACGGTCGAGGTCGGCCGGCCGATGCGGCGGCCGATCGCGGCGTAGGTGAGCCCGTCGCGCAACCCGGCGGCGATCTGCCGCCGGTCCTGCTGGGTCAGCCGCTCCCCGGGCATCCGCACTCCTCCACGTCGTGATCTCACGCAACGCGATCATTGCATTAGCGCACAGCACCGCGCAACGAATTCCGGCCGTTGAGCTGCCGAAACATGCGTTGCTTCAAGAAAGTCTGATTGACCGCCCGGTGTATGCAACATAACTTTCGCGGTGTTGGAAAGGCATCGGAGCAACAAGGGGGCGGACATGATCGACGTGCGGCGGGTGCTGGACGAGGCGGTGGCCGAGTTCGGCGTACCGGGCATCGTGGCGGAGGTCGCGGACGGCGACCGGACCTGGTTCGGCACCGCCGGCGTGGCCGACCTCGGCACCGGCGCGCCGCGGCGGCGGGGCGAGCACGCGCAGGTCGGCAGTGGCGGCAAGGCGTTCACGGCCGCGGTGCTGCTGGGCCTGGAGGCCGAGGGCCGGCTGAGCGTCGACGACCCGGTGCACACGTGGCTGCCGGGCGTGCTCGACGTCAACGGCTACGACGGCGACAAGATCACCATCGCGCACCTGCTCGGCAACACCGCCGGCCTGCACCCCACGGGTCTGGCGCCGGAGATCACCCGCCGCTACGCGACCCGGGCCGCCTTCCAGGAGCACCGCTTCGCGGCGTTCACCGCGGAGGAGCTGTTCCGGATCACGGTGTCTCGCCCGCCGGTCGGCGCGCCCGGCGAGCGCTTCGTGTACGCCAACGGCGGCTTCTACCTCGCCGAGGCGATCATCGAGAAGGTCACGGGCCACAGCTTCGCCGAGGAGGTCGAGCGCCGCGTGGTCGAACCGCTCGGCCTCACCGACACCTACGTGCGCTCCGCCGGGGACGTGCGCCTGCGCGAGCCGCACGCGCGCGGGTACTCCTGGCAGTTCTTCGTGGACGGCACCGACGTCGCCGCGGTCACCCCGGACAACTGGGCGTCGTTCATGGAGGACCCCGGGCTCGAACCGCTCGACGTCACCGAGTTCGACACCTCGTGGCTCCCCGCGAACATCGTCTCCACCACCGGCGACATGATCCGCGTGGTGGGCGCGCTGGCCGGCGGCGACCTGCTGCCGCCCGCCCAGCACCGCCGGATGTGGACCACGGTGACCACCGAGGGCGCCGGCTGGCTGCCGCACACCCGGTACGGCCTGGGCCTGCTGGAGTTCGACCGCGCGGTCACCGACGGCCGGGTGCTGCGCGGCGTGGGCGGCAGCTACTGGGGGACCATGTTCTTCACGGTGGCCGACCCCGAGCGCGGGCGGACCATCTCCGTCCACACCAACACCGAGCTGCGGTCCTGGGAGGTCGTCCGCCGGCTGTTCGCGGCGGGGTTCGGCGTTCCGCTCGGCGGATGAGGCCGGTGGCCGCCCCCTCCCGGACCGGTGAAGCAGGACGCTCGTACCGGAAACCAGCAGGTGGGACAGGGCACCCGGGTGGCGGGACGCGTCGCCCCGCCGACTATGCTCGTTAACAACCCGGACACATCGCCGTGGCCGGCCGCGCGGGTCTCGGCTCGCTGTGACGGCCCCGCGCTCCCCACCCGTTCGCAGACCCCCGGGAGCACGTCCGTGACCAAGCCCGTTGTCTTGATCGCCGAGAAGCTAGCCCCGTCCGTGCTCGACGTCTTCGGCGAGGACATCGACGTGCGCCACGTCGACGGCACCGACCGCCCGGCGCTGCTCGCGGCCGTGGCCGACGCCGACGCGCTGCTGGTCCGCTCCGCGACCAAGGTGGACCGCGAGGTGTTCGCGGCCACCACGAAGCTCAAGGTCGTCGCCCGCGCGGGCGTCGGGCTGGACAACGTCGAGGTGCCCGCCGCGACCGAGCGGGGCGTCATGGTGGTCAACGCGCCGACGTCCAACATCGTCAGCGCCGCCGAGCACGCGGTGGCCCTGCTGCTCGCCGCGGCCCGCCAGATCCCGCAGGCGCACGCCACTCTCCAGAACCACGAGTGGAAGCGCAGCAAGTTCAACGGCGTCGAGATCAACGGCAAGACCGTCGGCGTGGTCGGCCTCGGCAAGATCGGCCAGCTGTTCGCCGCGCGCCTGGCCGCGTTCGGCACCACGCTCATCGCCTACGACCCGTACGTCAGCCCGCAGCGCGCGGCGCAGCTCGGCATCGAGCTGGTGACGCTGGAGGAGCTGCTGGAGCGCGCCGACGCGATCTCCATCCACTTGCCGAAGACGCCCGAGACCAAGGGACTGATCGGGGCGGAGCAGCTCGCGAAGGTCAAGCCCGGCGTGCTCGTCGTGAACGCCGCGCGTGGCGGCCTGATCGACGAGGAAGCGCTCGCCGAGGCCCTCAAGGAGGGCCGGGTGGGCGCCGCCGGCATCGACGTGTTCAGCACCGAGCCGACCACCGAGAGCCCGCTGTTCGGCCTGCCGAACGTGGTCGTCACCCCGCACCTGGGCGCGTCCACCGCCGAGGCGCAGGACCGCGCGGGCACGGACGTCGCGAAGTCCGTGCTGCTCGCGCTGCGCGGCGACTTCGTGCCCGACGCGGTGAACGTGCAGGGCGGCGGCGTGGTCGGCGAGGAGGTCCGCCCCTACCTGCCGCTGGTGCAGAAGCTGGGCGCGGTCGTGGCGGCGTTGTCGGCGAAGGCGCCGACGAGCGTGACGGTCGAGGTGCGTGGCGAGCTGTCCAACGAGGACGTCGCGGTGCTGCCGCTGGCCGCGTTGCGCGGCGTGTTCTCCAGCGTGGTGGAGGAGCAGGTGACGTTCGTGAACGCGCCGAGCCTCGCCGCGTCGCTGGGCGTCTCGGTGGACCTGGTGAAGGAGCCGGAGAGCGCGAACCACCGCAGCCTGGTGACGGTGCGCGCGGTGCAGGCCGACGGCGCGGTGATCACCGTGTCCGGCACGCTGAGCGGCCTGGACCAGGTGGAGAAGCTGGTGGGCGTGAACGGTCGCGGGTTCGACCTGCGTGCCGAGGGCAACGTGCTGCTGCTGGAGTACCCGGACCGGCCGGGCGTGATGGGCACCGTGGGCACCCTGCTCGGCGAGGCGGGCGTGAACGTGGAGGCGGCGCAGATCAGCCAGTCCAAGGACGGTGCGGACGCGTACATGCTGCTGCGCGTGGACCGGCCGGTGGACACCGCCGTGCTGAACCCGATCGGCGCGGCCGTGGGCGCCCACACCGCGCGTTCGGTCAACTTCGACTGAGGTCGGCGGACCGGGGCGGCCCACCGGGCCGCCCCGTGCGTGTATTCGCAGGTCTCGGGCGGGGTCGGTGGTTGACCGTTGCTGGCCAAATCTGTTGGTGCCGTCACTCGATCGGTCTAAACGCGAGGGTCGGCGAACCGATTAGGTTCCACCCACGAGGTTGACCCGGTGTCGTAGAGGGCACGACACCACGCGGGCGGCTCCACCCCTACCGGATGCACGCGACGCTGCCTGCCAGGGTCGTACCAGACCTCGGTTGGGGCACGTTGTGAGTCGATCTCGCGTTGTCGCCAGATCAGCCGTACCGGTGTTGGCCGCGATACTCGTCGCGGGCTCGACCGCCGGCACGGCGCTGGCCGCGGAGGATCCGCCGGCCCAGTCCGTCCCCGCGGCACGCGGACTGGACGCCGGCAAGCTGGGGTTGAAGGTGGGCAAGCGCTTGACCGCGGCCCAAGGTCAGGTCACGGCGTTCGTGGAGTTGGAGGCCAAGCCGGCCGTCGACACCTTCGCCGAGAAGACCAACCAGGGCGCGACCAAGCAGCAGGCCAAGGAAGCCGCGAAGGCCACGAAGAACGACACCGCCAAGGTGACCGACTCCGTGGTGCGGGACCTGAAGGGCAAGGACGGCGCCACCAAGGAGGTCTACCGGACCGCCAACGGCGTGCCCGGCGTGGTCGTGCGGGCCGACGCGGAGAAGGTCCGCGAACTGGCGCAGCGCGACGACGTCAAGTCGGTGCGCACGGTGGTGCCGAAGTCCCGCCAGAACTCGTCCGCCGTGCAGCTGACCAACACGCTCAAGGCGTGGGAGCGGTACGGCAAGCTCGGTGACGACGTCCGGGTCGGCATCATCGACACCGGCATCGACTACACGCACGCCGACTTCGGCGGTCCGGGCACCATCGAGGCGTTCCGCGCCATCGACGAGACCAAGGTGGACGCGTCGTACTTCCCGACCGCCAAGGTGGTCGGCGGCTACGACTTCGTGGGCAACGGCTACGACGGCGCGAGCACGGACCCGGCCGTCAACACGCCCAAGCCGGACCCGAACCCGATCGACTGCAACGGCCACGGCACGCACGTCGCCGGCACCACGGCGGGCTTCGGCGTGAACGCCGACGGCTCGACCTTCAAGGGCGACTACACCAAGCTCACCGGTCCCGCGCTCGACGCGCTGCGCATCGGACCCGGCACCGCGCCGAAGGCGCTGCTGTACGCGCTGAAGGTGTTCGGCTGCGAGGGTTCGACCAACGTCACCGGGCAGGCCCTGGACTGGGCGCTCGACCCGGACGGCGACGGCGACTTCTCCGACCACCTCGACGTGGTCAACCTGTCGCTGGGCCAGGACTACGGCTCGCCGGACGACCCCGACTCGCTGTTCGTCCGCAAGCTCAACGCCTCCAACGTGGTGACCGTGTTCTCCGCGGGCAACGGCGGCGACCTGTACGACGTCGGCGGCTCGCCGGGCAGCACCCCCGAGGCGCTGACCGTGGCCAGCACGCGGGACGCGTATGTGCTGCGCGACGCGGCCGAGGTGACCGCGCCGGCGGGTGTCGCCGGTCGCAAGGCGGGTCAGTACAGCCAGAACTACGGCTACGAGGGCAAGCAGGTCACCGCTCCCGTGGTGCCGTTGAGCGACCCGAACAACCTGGACGGCTGCCTCCCGCTGTCGGCCGCCGACAAGGCCGCCGTCGCGGGCAAGATCGCGTGGCTGGAGTGGGACGACAACGACGCCAGCCGCCGCTGCGGTTCCGGCGCGCGCGCCAACAACGTGAGCGACGCGGGCGCGGTCGGCTCGATCTTCAGCTCCACGCTGGAGAACTTCAGCGCGGGCATCGCGGGCAACGCCGTCATCCCGGTCATCCAGCTCACCGGCTCCGCGACCGCCTCGGTCCGGCCGGCGCTGGCCGCGGGCACGCTGACCGTCCGCCTCGCGGGCGACCTGCGCACCGTGCTGCCGACCACCGACCCGGCGCTGACCGACACGCCCAGCTCGTTCACCTCGCGCGGCGTGCGCGGCCCGGTCGTGAAGCCCGACGTGGCCGCGCCCGGCGACACCATCGCCTCGGCCGCCGTGGGCTCCGGCAACAAGACGTCCGTGCTCAGCGGCACGTCGATGGCCGCGCCGCACACCTCGGGCATCGCCGCCCTGGTCCGCCAGACCCACCCGGACTGGACGCCGGAAGAGGTCAAGGCCGGGATCATGAACAGCGCGTCCGCCGACGTGAAGGCCGACGGCAAGACCTACGCGCCCAACCGCGTCGGCGCCGGCCGGATCGACGGCAAGGCGGCCCTGGACAACCAGGTGCTGGCGTACGTGCAGGACGACCCGGGCGCGGTGAGCGCGTCGTTCGGCGTGGTCGAGGTGTCCAAGCCGGTGTCGCTCTCCAAGACCATCAAGGTCGTCAACAAGTCCACCAAGACGGTCGACTACACCGTGAACTACGAGCAGCTCACGTCCATCCCGGGCGTGCGCTACGAGCTGTCGCAGAGCACCGTCCGGCTGTCGCCGCGGGGCGTCGCGCGGGTCAAGGTCACGCTGAAGATCGACAAGCCGGGCGACCTGCGCAAGACGGTCGACCCGACGGTCGTCGCCAACCACCTCGACGTGCCGCGCCAGTTCCTGGCCGACGCGTCCGGGCGGGTCGTCTTCACGCCGAAGAACGGCTCGACCGTCGCGCTGCGCGTGCCGGTGTACTCGGCCCCGAAGCCGGCGGCGGACATCAGCACGCCGGACAAGGTGACCTTCCGCGGCAAGGACGCCCAGGCGGTGCTGAACCTGACCGGCCGGGGCGTCAACCAGGCCGGCTACCGGTCGCTGGTGTCGGTGCTGGAGTTGCAGCAGACCTCGCCGAAGCTGCGCGAGTGCCGCCGCAACGTGACCACCAACTGCACCCTGAACGACACCGCCAAGGGCGGTGACCTGCGGTACGTGGGCGTCACGTCCACCGCGCCGCTGGCCAAGGCGCAGGGTGAGCCGGAGAACGCGCTGCTCGCGTTCGGCATCGCGACCTGGGGCAACTGGTACAACCTGGGCAACAACACCATCCCGTTCGTCGACATCGACACCACGGGCGACGGTGTGCCGGACTACGAGGTGTACGCGAACAAGCTGACCGACACCGACCTGCTGGTGGCCGTGACGCAGGACCTGCGCACCGGCGCGACCGTCGACATCCAGCCCGTCAACGGGCAGTTCGGCGACGTGGACACCAACGTCTTCGACACCAACGTCGTGGTGCTGCCGGTCCTGCTGAGCGCGCTGGGCGTCGACGCGAACGCGGACACCTCGCGGATCTCCTACACCTCGGGTGTTTCCGGCTTCTACGTCGCGCCGGGCACGTCGAACGGGCTGATCGACTCGATCGACGAGCCCGCGTCGTTCGACCCGCTCAAGCCGGGCCTGTGGGTGCAGGGCGGCGGCGACGCCGCGCTGTCCTACCTCGCCCGGCCGGGCACCGCGCTGGTCGTCAACCGCGACGCGGCGGCGCTGGCGAAGGACGGCACGGACAGCCTGCTCGTGCTCAACCACCACAACGCCACCGGTGACAAGGCGGACGTGGTCAAGGTGAAGGCCACGAAGAACAACCGCTCGGCGGACTGACGCCCGAGCGGCCGACCGGGGGCGTGAGCCCGGCGGTCGTTCTCGGTTCACCGCTCTGGCCGGTCGGGACTGCTCCCGGCCGGCCAGAGCCGTTTACGCGCATCGGGTGACGCCCGTTCGGGGCGACTGAACCGTTCGGGTGTCCCGCAGTACGGGAGACATGACC
The DNA here is from genome assembly GCF_019375475.1 of Saccharothrix obliqua. Taxonomy (GTDB): domain Bacteria; phylum Actinomycetota; class Actinomycetes; order Mycobacteriales; family Pseudonocardiaceae; genus Actinosynnema; species Actinosynnema obliqua. The sequence continues at coordinate 1,138,020 of NZ_JAHXGQ010000001.1, forward strand.
ACTGAAGTGTGTTCCGAGTGCGGCGAACGGGGCGGCGACCGGTAGCCTTTCGCAAAGGAAACTAGTCCCGCGCAATGGGACTGATACCTGGGAGGTGTGTGGATGCGGCTCGCAGTGATCCCAGGGGACGGGATCGGGCCCGAGGTCGTCGCCGAAGCCCTGAAGGTGCTCGGTGAGGTCGTTCCAGCGGCTGAGATCACCCGCTACGACCTCGGCGCGGCGCGTTGGCACGCCACAGGTGAGTTGTTGCCGGAGTCCGTGCTCGGTGAACTCCGCCAGCACGACGCGATCCTGCTGGGCGCCGTGGGCGACCCGTCGGTGCCCAGCGGCATCCTGGAACGCGGACTGCTGCTCCGTCTCCGCTTCGAACTCGACCACCACGTGAACCTGCGCCCGGCCCGGCTGTACCCCGGCGTGCGCAGCCCGATCGCCGACCCACCGGAGATCGACATGGTGGTGGTGCGCGAGGGCACCGAGGGCCTGTACGCGGGCAACGGTGGCCTCCTGCGCAAGGACACCCCGCACGAGATCGCCACCGAGGTGTCGATCAACACGTCGTTCGGCGTGGAGCGGGTCGTCCGGGACGCGTTCGCCCGAGCGGCCAACCGGCCGCGCAAGCACCTGACGCTCGTGCACAAGACCAACGTCCTCACCCACGCCGGGTCCCTGTGGTCCCGCGTGGTGGAGGAGGTGTCCTTGCAGCACCCGGACGTGACCGTGGCGTACCAGCACGTGGACGCGGCGACCATCCACCTGGTCACCGACCCGGCCCGGTACGACGTGATCGTGACCGACAACCTGTTCGGCGACATCCTCACCGACCTGGCGGCGGCGGTGACGGGCGGGATCGGACTGGCGGCCAGCGGCAACCTGGACGTGACGCGGCGCAACCCCAGCATGTTCGAGCCGGTGCACGGCAGCGCGCCGGACATCGCGGGGCAGGGCATCGCCGACCCCACGGCGGCGGTGTTGTCCGTGGCCCTCATGCTCGACCACCTGGGCGAGCACGAGGCGTCCCGGCGCATCGAGGCGTCGGTGGCGTTCGACCTGGCCACGCGTGACCACGCGTCGCCGGGTGCGACGTACGCGGTGGGTGACCGGTTGGCGGCGTTGGTCAGCTCCAACGCACGCGCCGGGGCCTGATTTTTGGCCGGAGGGCCGTCTCGACCTGCGGGTCGGGGCGGCCCTTCGCGTTGTGCGGGGGTGGGTTGGCTGGTGTGTGAGGGTGGGTTGGCTGTGTGTGCGGGTGGGTTGGCTGTGAGAGAGCGCGTGTGATCTGAGGGGAGTGGCTGGGCTTTTGGCGGGGAGAGGCCGTAGGGTCACCGGAGCCGCCCGTGGGGGAAGTCCGGTCGAATTCCGGCGCTGACCCGCAACGGTAGGCCCCCGAGAGGGGGCGAGCCCGATCACCCGCGGGCGGTGGAAGGAAGCTCCACTCCTGCCGTGGTCTGCGGGACGGATGCGCCGGTCCCCGCGGGCCGCGTGCCGCACGGCCACCTGTTCGAGAGGTGACCGGGTGACCAAGCGGCTGTGCGCCGGGCTGACCGCGCTGCTCCTGCTGTCCGTGGTGTGCGGGGTCGCGCTCGGGCCGGTGAGCGTCCCGTTCACGGACGTCGTCCGGTTCCTGAAGGCCGCGGTCGTGGGTGACGTCATCCAGGCCGCGGAGGCGGGCGCCTACCGCATCGTCTGGGACATCCGGCTGCCGCGGGTGCTGCTGGCGGCCGTCGTCGGGGCCGGGTTGAGCGTCGTCGGCGTCGCGATCCAGGCGATGGTGCGCAACGCCCTCGCCGACCCCTACGTGCTCGGGATCTCGTCCGGGGCGAGCGTCGGCGCGACCGCGGTCGCCACCATGGGCCTGTTCGCGTCCCTGGGCATCTACGCGTTGTCGACGGCGGCGTTCCTGTCGGCGTTGATCGCCATGGCGCTGGTGTACCTGGCCGCGCGGCGTGGTGGCCTGACCCCGTTGCGGCTGGTGCTGACCGGGACCGCGATGGCCTACGGGTTCTCGGCGATCGCGATGCTGCTGGTGTTCCAGGCCCCGCGGGGCGAAGCGGCGCGGGCGGCGATGTTCTGGTTGCTGGGCAGTCTCGGCGGCGTGACGTGGGCGTCGCTGCCCGCCGCGGCGGTGACGGTCGTCGCGGGCACCGTGTACCTGCGCACGCGGGCCAAGCAGCTCAACGCCATGTCGATGGGTGACGAGACGGCGACGACGCTCGGCGTGGACGTGACCCGGACGCGGAAGACGTTGTTCGTCGTGACCGCCGCGATGACGGGGGTGCTGGTCGCGGTGAGCGGCGCGGTCGGGTTCGTCGGGTTGATGCTGCCGCACCTCGTCCGGCTGGTCGTGGGCGCGGACCACCGGCGCGTGCTGACCATCGCCCCGCTGGCCGGCGCGTGCTTCCTGATCTGGGTGGACGTCGCCGCCCGACTCCTCGCCGCTCCGGAGGAACTGCCGTTGGGCGTGATCACGGCGGCGTTGGGTGTGCCGTGCTTCGTGTTCCTGATGCGGGGGCGTGGCTACGTGTTCGGAGGTAAGTGACGTGGGGGGTTCTGGTGGGAGTTCTGGTGGGGGTTCTGGCGGGGGGATGGACGTCGAAGTCGACGGGGTTGTGGTCGACGGGATTCTGCGTGGCGTTGAGTTCGCGGCGCGGAAGGGGGAGGTGCACGGCATCGTCGGTCCCAACGGGAGCGGCAAGTCGACCACGTTGAGGTGCGTGTACCGGGCGCTGACGCCGTCCGGCGGCGCGGTGCGGCTGGACGGCCGCCCGCTGGCGGCGATGTCGATCCGCGACACCGCCCGGCAGCTCGCCGCGCTCACCCAGGACAGCCAGGTGGAGTTCGACTTCACGGTGGCCGAGGTGGTCGCGATGGGCCGGCTGCCGCACCAGAGCGGGTTCGACCGCGAGACCGCCCGGGACCGGGAGGTCTGCGCGTCGGCGTTGTCCCGGGTGGACGCCGCGCACCTGGCCGACCGGAGCTTCCTCAGCCTGTCCGGCGGTGAGCGGCAGCGGGTGCTGATCGCGCGGGCGCTCGCGCAGGAGCCCAGGGTGCTGGTGCTCGACGAGCCCACCAACCACCTGGACATCAACCACCAGTTGGCGGTGCTGGCGCTGGTGCGCGGGTTGGGCGTGACGGTGCTGGCGGTGTTGCACGACCTGAACCTGGCGGCGGCGTACTGCGACCGCATCCACGTGCTGGACGCCGGGCGGGTGGTCGCGTCCGGGACGGCGGAGGAAGTGCTGACGCCCGAGGTGCTGGCGGATGTCTTCCGGGTGCGTGCGCACGTCGTGCGCCACCCGGTGAGCGGGGTGCCCCAGTTGTTGTTCGAACACCAGGAGGTTCTGCCTTGAGTGCGGTGCGTTTCGGGAAGCGGTCCGCGGTGGTGGTCGCCCTGCTGCTCGCGACGACGGCCGGGTGCGGTGCGACGGTCGCCGAGGAGGCGGGGGGAGAGGAGAAGGTGACCCTCCGGAACTGCGGTGTGGACGTCACCTACGACAAGACGCCGCGGCGGGTCGTCACCAACGACACGGGGATCGCCGAGCTGATGTTCGCCCTGGGGTTGGCGGATCGGATGGCCGGTTACGTCATCGCCGACAGCAAGGACGTCACGGACTCGCCGTGGAAGGACGACTTCGCGAAGGTGCCGAAGCTCGCCACGAAGATCAACAAAGAGGTCGTGCAGGGCGCGTCGGCGGATTTCGTGTTCGCCGGTTGGAGCTACGGGTTCTCCGAGAGCACGGGGTTCACCCCGGACGCGTTGAAGGACATCGGAGTGGCGACCTACCAGCTCACCGAGGCGTGCCGGAACGGGGTGGGCAAGCAACGCGGCATCATGCCGCCGTTGGAGGCGCTGTACACGGACTTGCGCAACCTCGGGCGGTTGTTCGGCGTGAGCGAGCGGGCGGAGGAGTTGATCAAGGGGTACCAGCGGCAGGTCGCCGACGCGGAGGGGCTGATGGCGGGCAAGCCGCGGCCCAAGGTGTTCCTGTACGACAGCGGCCTGGACCAGCCCTACACCTCCGGCCGCAACGCCGCCCCGCAGGACATCATCAGCAAGGCGGGTGGTGACAACGTGTTCGGCGACCTGGACGACAGTTGGACGACGGTGGGGTGGGAGGCTGTCGTGTCCCGCGCGCCGGAGGTCATCCTGATCAACGACTACCCGGACGGGGATGCGAGCACGTCCGACCAGAAGCGTGCGTTCTTGGAGTCGTACCCGCCGTTGCGGGAGGTGCCCGCGGTGCGGGACAAGAGGTTCTTCGTCCTGCCGTACACGGCGTTGGTCGAGAGTCCCCGCAACGCGGCGGCCATTGAGGCGTTTGCGCGGTTCCTCGCTGCGGGTGAGTGAGTGCGGGGTAAAAGCGACGCTCGCCGCTTGGCAGGCCGCCAAGGAGAAGTGTGGGGTCGTGTTCTCCCCGTATGGCCTGGTCAGAGACAACCACCCTTGGTCAGGGAGGGCAAGCGAAAAGCGTGCTTGCCCTCCCTGACCAAGCGCGGTTCGCTGGCGCGCAGGCCATACGGGGAGAACACGACGGGGTGACCCATAGCTGATCGCTGATTCCCCGCTGGCCGCTTCGGGCTTGCCCCCTTCGCCCTTACTGCGGCCCGTCCGATCCGCAGCCTGTCCGTTCCGCAGCCCGGCCCCGCTCCGCCCGCCCGTTCTGCCGCCCCGCCCGTTCCGCAGCCTGTCCGTTCCGCAGCCCGGCCCCGCTCCGCCCGCCCGTTCTGCCGCCCCGCCCGTTCCGCAGCCTGTCCGATCCGCAGCCCGGCCCCTGCTCCGCCCGGCCCGTTCTGCCGCCTGGCCCGTTCTGCCGCCTGGCCCCGCTCCGCCCGGCCCCGCCCGCCCGGCCCGTTCCGGAGCCCCGCCCGTTCTGCCGCCCGGTCCCGCTCCGGCCCGGCCGACCTCCGCCTGGGGTTGTCCCGCTCCGGAGTGCGCCCCTCGGCCGCCTCCTCGCACCCCACTACTCCTTGCCCCCGCGCCTCTCCGCGCTCCTCGTGCCCCCGTACCTCTCCGTGCCCCCATGCCCCCGGTGCGTCCCCGTGGTCCGCCCCGCCCCCGCCCCTCCGCTCTGCTCCGTCCCCGCTCGTGCCCCGCGACTCTTCGGCCGCCCTGTCGCTCACCTCCCAGCCCAGCCCATGCGCCCGATTCGTGAACCGAACTCCCGTTATCGCCCCAGTCCGGCGGTTGGCGGGCGTTTGCGTGTGCTCAGACTGTGGGAAGAGGGGTCCGCAGGTTGGTAGCGCGTCGGAGGGTGTGGCAGTATCGGGGTGTGGCTCTCCACGCTGTGATCATTATTTCCGAGCGCGCCGGGTAGGTGCTTCCCAAGCACCCGGCGCGCTGACCTCTCGCATCCTGCGGGGGGTCTTTTTGTTTTCCACGTTCTTCTAGGAGACCCTCCGTGACCACGCTCGGCGATTCCTTCCACGTCTACGACACGACCTTGCGAGACGGTGCCCAGCGCGAGGGCATCTCCTACTCGGTGACGGACAAGCTGGCCGTCGCGCGGCTGCTGGACGGGTTCGGCGTCGGGTTCATCGAGGGCGGCTGGCCGGGCGCCATGCCGAAGGACACCGAGTTCTTCGCACGGGCCGCCGCCGGGGAGTTGACCCTGAAGAACGCGCGGTTGGTGGCGTTCGGGTCCACGCGCAAGCCGGGTGTCCGCGTGCAGGACGACAAGCAGGTGCGCGCCCTGGTCGAATCGCAGGCACCGGTGGTGACGTTGGTCGCCAAGTCCGACCGGCGGCACGTGGAGTTGGCGCTGCGGACCGACGTCGCCGAGAACTTCGCCATGGTGCGCGACACCGTCAAGTTCCTCGTGGACGAGGGGCGGCGCGTTTTCCTCGACGCCGAGCACTTCTTCGACGGCTTCGCGTTCGACCCGGACACGGCGCTGCGGACGCTGGAGTCCGCTGTGGAGGGTGGCGCCGACGTCGTCGTCCTCTGCGACACCAACGGCGGCCAGCTCCCCCTGGGGCTGGCGGAGACCGTCGCCGACGTGATCGCCCGCACGGGCTTCCGCGTCGGCATCCACTGCCAGGACGACACGTCCTGCGCGGTGGCGAACACGATCGCCGCGGTGCAGGCGGGGGCGACCCACGTCCAGTGCACCGCCAACGGCTACGGCGAGCGAGCGGGCAACGCGGACCTGTTCGCCGTCGTCGGGAACCTCGTGACCAAGCTCGGCCTGGACGTGCTACCGCACGACAGCCTGGCCGAGTCGACCCGCGTCTCCCATGCCGTTGCCGAGATCGCGAACATCGCACCCGACACCCACCAGGCCTACGTCGGGGCTTCGGCCTTCGCCCACAAGGCGGGGCTGCACGCGAGCGCGATCAAGGTGGACCCGGAGCTGTACAACCACATCGACCCGGGCGCCGTCGGCAACGACATGCGGGTGTTGGTCACCGAGATGGCGGGTCGGGCCAGTCTCGAACTCAAGGGACGTGAGTTCGGGATCGACCTGGCCCGCCGGCCTGAAGCACTGACGAACGCGGTGCGGAAGGTGAAGGAGCTGGAGGCGGGCGGCTGGTCGTTCGAAGCCGCCGACGCCTCCCTGGAGCTGCTGCTCAAGAACGAGGTGTCCGAACTGGACACCCCGCCGTTCCGGCTGGAGTCCTACCGGGTGGTGCTGGACCACGCGGTGGACGGCGCGATCGTGTCCGAGGCGACGGTGAAGGTCCACGTGGCGGGGGAACGGGTCATCGCGACCGCCGAGGGCAACGGGCCGGTGCACGCGCTGGACGCGGCTCTGCGCAAGGCGTTGCTGCCGCACCTGTCCTGGTTGGACGGTGTTCACCTGAGTGATTACAAGGTGCGCATCCTGACCGACCAGCACGGCACCGACGCCGTCACCCGCGTACTGGTGGAGTCCACCGACGGCGAGCGCGAGTGGACGACGGTCGGCGTGCACGGGAACATCGTCGAAGCCAGCTGGCTCGCCCTTTGCGATGCCCTCGTGCACAAGGCGACCCGGGTCAGGCCGTGACGAGGGTGAGCTGCTCGGCGCTGAGGATCCGGTTCAGCGGGAGGAAGTAGGCGGTGCAGTGCGAGCCGCCGATGATGTGGCCCTGCGCGTTGCCGCCGCTGATGACCGGGTTCCAGCTGTCACCGGGTTGCACGCACAGGTTCGTGCGGGTCAGCCCGGTGACGACCCCGTCGGGGTACGAGACGGACTGGTTCAGCGCCTGGACGGTCCCGCAGTGCCAGCCCGAGGTCCGGGACGACGTGCAGACGCTGCTGCCGACGGTGGCCGGCGTGCTGCCGGTCACCGGTCGTCCCGCGACGGTGGGCGACTGGTACCACTTCTCCGGCTCGGCGAGTCGCACCACGGCGTACGCGTCGCGCACCGCGACGACCGGACCGACGCCGGGCAGGGTGGAGTTGGCGCGGGCGCACGTCGGCGACACCAGGAGGTGCCCGTGGGTGTTGAAGCCGTTCACGCAACGCGTCCCGGGTAGCTGGCTGCCTGCCTCCAGCTTGACGGGGGCCGCGGCGGGCGCGGCGGTGGCCGTGGGCGCGGTGATGGCCAGCAGCAGGGCGGCCAGGGTGGTGAGCAGGGTTCTCATGGTTCGACGCTAGGCACGCCGGGTGGTGTGGCAAGCCGCCGGTTAGGGTGATTGTCGTGCGCATCGCCCGTATCGCTCAGCCAGATGGCCTCGCTTTCGCCGCGATCGAAGGAGACGGTGACGACCTCACCGCGGTCGAGATCGCCGACGACCCGTTCGCGAACCCGAAGTTCACCGGCCGCCGGTGGCCGCTCGCGGACGTCCGCCTGCTGGCGCCCTTCCTGCCGCCCAAGATCGTGGGCATCGGCCGCAACTACGCCGAGCACGCCGCCGAACTCGGCCACGAGGTGCCGGACCACCCGTTGATGTTCCTCAAGCCGAACACGGCGGTCATCGGGCCCAACGCCGACATCAAGCTGCCCGCCGCGTCCGAGCGGGTGGACTTCGAAGGTGAGTTGGCGGTCGTCATCGGTGTCGGCGGCCGGGACATCCCCGCCGACCGCGCCCGGCAGTCGATCCTCGGCTACACCATCGCGAACGACGTCACCGCCCGCGACCTCCAGGAGGCCGACGGCCAGTGGACGCGCGCGAAGGGCTTCGACACCTTCTGCCCGCTCGGCCCGTGGGTGGAGACCGAGTTCGACGCCTCCGACGTCGCCATCCGGACCGAGGTCGACGGCGTCGTGCGCCAGGACTCGCGGACCTCCCTGCTGCTGCACGACATCCCGGCCCTGATCGAGCACATCTCGTCGGTGATGACCCTGCGCCCGCTCGACGTGATCCTCACCGGCACGCCGGCCGGGGTCGGGCCGCTCACGGCCGGGCAGACCGTGTCGGTGACGGTGGAGGGCCTCGGCACCCTGACCAACTCGGTGGCGAACCGGTAGCGGACGTGGGTTCGGGCGGCCCCCGCGGGGGTCGCCCGAGGTGTCCGGTGGTTCAGGTGCGCGCGATCCGGCTCGGCGCGCGGCGGGCGAAGTCGGGCGCGTGCTCCGGGCGCAGGCCGATGCCCACGACGTAGGCCGGCACGACCTGGAGCCACGGGAAGCGCTGCATGACCCGCAGCGGCCGGGGCAGGACGTCCGGGACCTCCCCCTCCTCCGCCGTCAGGGTGTTCCGCAGGAACGAGTCCTGGATGCGCCGCTGTGCCGCCTGGGTCACGACGGTCGGGAACCAGCGCCTGCGCCGCACCTTCGCCAGCACGTCCGGCGTGATCCGGCCGCGCCGGGCGGGACCGGCGATGACGCGGGCCGCCGCCACGGCGTCCTGCACGGCGAGGTTGATGCCGACGCCGCCGATGGGCGACATCGCGTGCGCCGCGTCGCCGATGCACAGCACGCCGTCGGCGTGCCAGCGCCGCAGGCGGTCCAGCTTCACGTCCAGCAGCTTCACGTCGTCCAGCGACTCGACGGTCGCCATGCGGTCCGCCAGCCACGGGATCAGCCGGCCGACCCGGTCGCGGAACGCCTGCACGCCCTGCGCGCGCAGCCTGCGGTCGGCGCCCTTCCCGATCAGGAACGCGCACTGGAAGTAGTCGCCGCGCGGGATCAGCACCATCGCGGTGCCGGCGGCGAACCGGCCGGTGCCCGCGTTCGGCTCGCCCTCGTGCCGGGGCAGGCGGAACCACCAGACGTCCATCGGCACGCCGAACGAGTGGGTCGGCAGACCGGCCTCCTGGCGCACCAGCGAGCCGCGCCCGTCGGCGGCGACGACCAGGTCCGCGGCGAGTTCCCGCGGCCCGTCCGGCGAGTCGTAGCGGACGCCGGTGACCCGACCGCGGCTCCGCAGGAGACCGGTGAACTCCGCGTTCATCCTTAACGTGAACGACTTTTCTAGTTTGGCCGCGTCGGCGAGCAGGTCCAGGAAGTCCCACTGCGGCACGAACGCGATGTGCTTGTGCGGGCCGGGCAACCGCGTCAGGTCGGCCATCGTGGCGACCCCGTCGCGGGTCAGCAGCTGCGCCTTCTCGACGATCTGGTGCGGCACCTCCGCGAACGACGGGCCGAGCCCCAGCTCGTCCAGCAGCGTCAGCGTGGACGCGTGCACCGTGTCGCCCCGGAAGTCCCGCAGGAAGTCGCCGTGCTTCTCCAGCACCGTGACGTCGACACCCGCCCGTGCCAGCAGCAACGCCAGCACCATGCCCGCCGGGCCGCCCCCGACGACGGCGATCGTGGTCCTCTCCATCGTCCCCACCTCATTTTCAACAGGGGTTGAATAACCTTAGGATGCTCCTGTCCCCGGCCCCGGTCAAGGCGGATACGCTGACCGGGTCATGAGCACACCGGCCGTCGTCACCGAGGCCCGCGTCCGCTTCTGCCCGTCACCGACCGGCACCCCGCACGTGGGCCTGCTCCGCACGGCGCTGTTCAACTGGGCGTACGCCCGGCGCACGGGCGGGCGGCTCGTGCTCCGGATCGAGGACGTCGACGCGCCCGGCGAGTCGGGCGAGCGGGTGCTGGACGCGTTGCGCCTGCTGGGCCTGGACTGGGACGAGGGCCCGGAGGTCGGCGGACCGCACGGGCCGTACCGGCAGAGCGAGCGCCGCGCGATCTACGCCGACCTGGCCCGCCGCCTCCTCGACGCGGGCGAGCTGTACGAGTCCTTCTCCACCGCCTCGGAGGTCGCGGCCCGGCGCGTGGCCGCCGGGCAGGACCCGAAGCTCGGCTACGACAACCACGACCGCGACCTCACCGACGCGCGGAAGGCCGCGTTCCGCGCGGAAGGGCGTGCGCCGGTGCTGCGCCTGCGCCTCGCGGACGAGGACATCGCGTGGCACGACCTGGTCCACGGCGCGATGGCGGTCAAGGCGGGCGCGACGCCCGACCCGGTGCTGTTCCGCGCGAACGGCGACCCGCTCCACACGTTCACCAACCCGGTCGACGACGCCCTCATGCGCGTGACGCACGTGCTGCGCGACGCGGACCACCTGCCGTCCACGCCACGCCAACTGGGACTGCACGCCGCGTTGCGCCGGATCGGCGCGGCCGATTCCACGCCGCGCTTCGGCCACCTCCCGCACGTGCTCGGCGACGGCGACCGGAAGCTGTCCAAGCGGGACCCGCGTGCCGACCTGTCCTACTACCGACGTCGCGGATTCCTCCCCGAGGGGCTGCTGAACTACCTGGCGCTGCTGGGCTGGTCCACCGCGGACGACCACGACGTCTTCACCGCGGCCGAGTTCGCGGCGATGTTCTCCCTGGCGCGGATCAGCGCGAAACCGGTCCGGTTCGACCTGAAGAAGGCCGAGGCGGTCAACGCCGCGCACCTGCGCGCGATGCCCGTGGAGGAGTTCATCGCGCGCGTGCTGCCCCGGCTGGCGGAGGACGGCGTCCTGGTGGACCCGACCGACGAGCAGTTGGCCGCGCTGCGCGAAGTGGCCCCCCTGGTGCAGGGGCGTTTGGTGGTCCTGGCCGAGGCGTCCGGGATGGTGCGGTTCCTCTTCGCGGACGAAGCGGAGTTCGCGCCGGAGGGGGAATCGGCGGCCCAGGTGCTGGGTGCGGACGCGCGTCCGGTGTTGACGGCGAGCATCACCGCGTTGGAGTCGTTGCCGGAGTGGACGGCCGCCGCGATCGGGGCCGCGCTCAAGGAGTCCCTTGTGGACGGATTGGGTCTCAAGCCGCGCAAGGCGTACGCGCCGGTGCGCGTCGCCGTGACGGGTCGCACCGTCTCGCCACCCCTGTACGAGTCCATGGAACTGGTCGGTCGGGACCGCTCGATCGGGCGATTGCGCAAGGCGCTCGGGGCAATGTGACTGGTGCGTTCGGGCGGTTCAGGGGTGCTTGACCGTGCAAGAACCGCTAGATATCACCTCTCTGGTCGAGTCGGACGGGGGGCGGTCGCACCTAGCCTCACTGGGTGACAACCGCAGCCCCGACTTTCACCCCCCGGAGAACCGGCGAGATCCGCGCGGTGAGCCTCGACGTGGACGACACCCTGGTCGACTACAGCACCTCGTCGCGCGCCGCGCTCGCCGCGATGGTCGGCAACGCCGACAACTGGTCGTTGTGGCAGCGCATCACCGACGAGCACTGCGCCCGCCTGCTCGCGGGCGAACTTGAATACGAGTCGATGCGCAACATCCGCACGCGCGCCTTCTTCGCCGCCCTCGGCGAGGAGATCGACCTGGCCGAGGCGACCCGGCGCGAGCTGCACCGCCAGGAAGTGCTCGCGTCCGGCTGGCGGCTGTTCCCCGACGTCGTGCCGTGCCTGGAGTGGCTGCGCGCCACCGGCCTGCCCCTCGCCGCCGTGAGCAACGCCTCCGGCAGGCACCAGCGCGTGAAGATCGCCGCGCTCGGCCTCGCCGAATACTTCGACACCGTCCTCATCGCGGGTGAGGTCGGCGCCGCGAAACCGGACCGCGTGATCTTCGACACCGCTTGTGCGGATCTCGGGGTGCCCGTGTGCGACACGGTGCACATCGGGGACCGCCTGCACGCCGATGCGATCGGGGCCCGCGACGCCGGCATGAAGGGCGTCTGGCTCAACCGGCAGGGACCGCGGGAGGGAGCGCTGCCCGCGGGCATCACCTCCATCAGCAGCCTGTCTGAGCTGCCCGAACTGCTCGTCTGCGAGCTGTCCGCGGCCACCGCGTGACCCCCGGGTGACCCCCGATTTCCGTTCCGCCGGGCTCTTGGTCTACTATTCCTCCCGGCGGAACGGACAGCCCCCCGAAGCCCAGGCGGACGGGAAGTTGATCGGAAAGCCAATGGGGTATGGTGTAATTGGCAGCACGACTGATTCTGGTTCAGTTAGTCTAGGTTCGAGTCCTGGTACCCCAGCTGCCGGCGGTGGAAAAGAGATGTGGTAAGCTACCGCAGGTACGAAAAACTGAATGACCGGGCTTGATCCGGTCGAAAACCTAGGGCCCCGTCGTCTAGCGGCCTAGGACGCCGCCCTCTCAAGGCGGTAGCGTGGGTTCGAATCCCATCGGGGCTACAGATTGGGGGATCCCTGTGTCGCTGCGCGACACGGGGATCTTTCGCTATTACACCGGGGGCGGAGCCCCCGGACCCCGCCTTTTTCCTCGGCTTCGCCGAGGGGTGGGTGGTCGGGGGTGCTGGGTGGGCTTGGCATCTGGAGATGGCTTGGTCCCATTGGCATCATGAGTTTGCTTGGCCCCATTGGCATCCCTTGTTGCGATCGCCACATTGGTTGCAAGGGTTGCCTTGGCCACCCCCGCCGCCGCGCCCGTGCCGCCCGCGCCCCGCTCGCGCCGCCCCGCTCGCGCCGCCCCGCTCGCGCCGCCCGCGCCTCGCCCTCGCCGCCTCGCCCTCGCCGCCTCGCCCCGCTCGCGCCGCCTCGCCCTCGCCGCTGCCCGCGCCTCGCCCTCGCCGCCGCGCCGCCGCGTCCTCGCCGCCGCGCCGCCCTCGCGCCGCAGTCGTCGCGCCGCCGTTGCCTTGGCCGTCTTGGCCGTCTTGGCCGTCGCGGCCGTCCTTGCCGCGTGGGCGCGGGGGCGGGTGGGCGCGGGGCGGGTGTGAGTGCTGGTGGCTGGCTGGCGTGTGGCCTTCTGTTCCCTGGGTGTGCGTGAGCCTCGGAGTGCGGGCACTCCGAGGCTCTGGGGGATGGGGTGTGGTTATAGGCGGGACTGAAGGGCTTCTGCCGCGGCCAGTAGGTCGGCGGCCCAGCGGGCGCCCGGGCGTCTGCCCATTCGGTCGATGGGGCCGGAGACGGAGACGGCGGCCACGACGGAGCCCGTGCTGTCGCGCACGGGGGCCGAAACGCTGGCCACGCCCGGCTCGCGTTCCGCCACGCTCTGCGCCCAGCCGCGGCGGCGGACCTCCAGGAGGGTTCGCTCGCCGTAGACCGCGTCGGCCAGCAGCGAGCGCTGGGTGCCCGGGTCGGCCCACGCCGCCAGCACCTTCGCGCCCGAACCCGCCGTCATCGGCAGCCTCGCTCCAACCGGGACGGTGTCGCGCAGCCCGCTCGGCGGCTCCGCGGACGACACGCAGATCCGCTGCATTCCATCCCGGCGGTACAACTGGACGCTCTCGCCCGTGATGTCGCGCAACCTCGGCAGCACCGAGGAAGCCGCGTCCAGCAGCGGGTCGGTCGCCCCGCCCGCCAATTCCGCCAACGCCGCGCCCGGACGCCACCGGCCGTCCGAACCGCGCCGCAGCAGCCGGTGGACTTCGAGCCCCACGGCCAACCGGTGCGCGGTCGCCCGGGGCAAGCCCGTCCGGTTGCACAACTCGGCGAGCCCACACGGATCCTTCGCCACGGCGGTCAAGACAGCCACTGCCTTGTCGAGCACGCCGATCCCGCTATGCTGTCCCACAAGTCGATACTAACTTCCCACTGTCTGGGAAGTCCAGATCTATCGGCCGTCCAGATCCTGGGAGAAGCGATGAGCCGCACGCTCGCGGAGAAGGTGTGGGAAGCACACGTGGTGCGCCACGGCAGTGGTGCGGAGCCCGATCTGCTCTACATCGACCTCCACCTGCTGCACGAAGTGACCAGCCCACAGGCGTTCGACGGGTTGCGCCTGGCGGGCCGCCGCATCCGCCGCCCCGACCTCACCATCGCCACCGAGGACCACAACGTCCCCACGGTCGACATCGAACTGCCGATCGCCGACCCGGTGTCGCGGACGCAGGTCGAGACGCTGCGGAAGAACTGCGCCGAGTTCGGCGTCCGGCTGCACCCGATGGGCGACGCCGAGCAGGGCATCGTCCACGTGGTCGGGCCGCAGCTCGGCCTGACCCAGCCGGGCATGACGGTCGTCTGCGGTGACAGCCACACGTCCACGCACGGCGCGTTCGGCGCGCTGGCGTTCGGCATCGGCACGTCCGAGGTCGAGCACGTGATGGCCACGCAGACGTTGCCGCTGAGGCCGTTCAAGACCATGGCCGTCACCGTCGAGGGCGCCCTCAAGCCCGGTGTCACGGCGAAGGACGTCATCCTCGCGGTCATCGCGAAGATCGGCACCGGTGGCGGTCAGGGGTACGTGCTGGAGTACCGGGGGAGCGCGATCGAGGCGCTGTCCATGGAAGCCCGCATGACCATCTGCAACATGTCGATCGAAGCCGGCGCGCGTGCCGGGATGATCGCGCCGGACCGCACCACGTTCGACTACCTCAAGGGGCGTCCGCACGCCCCGACCGGCGCGGACTGGGACGCCGCCGTCGCGTACTGGGAGTCCCTGCGCACCGACGAGGGCGCGGAGTTCGACGCCGAGGTCGTCCTCGACGCGGACGAGCTGACGCCGTTCGTCACGTGGGGCACCAACCCCGGCCAGGGCCTGCCGCTGGGCGACCGCGTGCCCGACCCGGAGACCATCGTCGACGAGAACGAGCGGGTCGCCGCGGAGAAGGCGCTGGCGTACATGGGGCTGGCGCCCGGCACGCCGCTGCGCGACATCCACGTCGACACCGTCTTCCTCGGGTCGTGCACGAACGGCCGCATCGAGGACCTGCGTGCGGCGGCGGACGTCCTGCGCGGTCAGCGGGTCGCCGACGGCGTCCGGATGCTGGTGGTGCCCGGCTCCATGCGGGTCCGGGCGCAGGCCGAGGCCGAGGGCCTGCACGAGGTGTTCCTGGCCGCCGGCGCCGAATGGCGGCAGGCGGGGTGCTCGATGTGCCTGGGCATGAACCCCGATCAGCTCAAGCCCGGTGAGCGCAGCGCGTCCACCTCCAACCGCAACTTCGAGGGCAGGCAGGGCAAGGGTGGCCGCACCCACCTGGTTTCGCCACTCGTGGCCGCCGCGACCGCCGTGCGCGGCACCCTGTCGTCCCCCGCCGACCTGGTTTCGAGGAGCTAGCCCGCATGGAAGCGTTCACCACCCACACCGGGGTCGGCGTGCCGCTGCGCCGGTCCAACGTGGACACCGACCAGATCATCCCCGCCGTCTACCTCAAGCGCGTCACCCGCTCGGGGTTCGAGGACGGCCTGTTCGCCGCCTGGCGCGGCGACGAGGGCTTCGTCCTCAACCAGGAGCCGTTCCGGGCGGGCAGCGTGCTGGTCGCCGGGCCCGACTTCGGCACCGGTTCGTCCCGCGAGCACGCCGTGTGGGCGTTGATGGACTACGGCTTCCGGGTGGTCATCTCCTCCCGGTTCGCCGACATCTTCCGGGGCAACGCCGGCAAGCAGGGCCTCGTGGCCGCCCAGTGCGAGCAGTCCGATGTCGAATTGCTCTGGAAGGTCCTGGAGAACGACCCCGGCACCCCGGTGACCGTCGACCTGACGAAGAACACCGTTGTGGCGAAGGACTTCACCGCCCCCTTCACCATCGACGAGTACACCCGCTGGCGGCTGCTGGAGGGTTTGGACGACATCGCCCTGACCCTGCGGCACGCCGATGACATCACCACGTTCGAGCGGAACCGGGCCGGTTGGTTGCCCACCACCGAACCGGTGCCCGTGCGGTAGCCGGACGGGGCCGGATTCTCCGCCTGCCAGCGGGAATCCGGTCCCGGACCGGCCGTCCGGGGCCCATCCGGCGTCCCTCGACAGGTCGTAATTGCCCACGCCACAACGAAAAATCTGGCGTGGCGATTGGTATTTCCTTGCATATGGGCTTACCGTGGGCAATCAGTCGGCCCGACTAGGGCCGTGAGCGTCCTGGGAGGGACTGAAGGTGAACAAGGCCCAGCTCATCGAGGCGCTCGCCGAGCGCCTTGGCGACAAGAAGAACGCCGCCGCCGCCGTTGACGGCATCGTCGACGTCATCGTCCGCAGCGTCCACAAGGGCGAGAAGGTCAACATCACCGGCTTCGGTGTCTTCGAGAAGCGTGCCCGCGCGGCCCGCACCGCTCGCAACCCGCGCACCGGTGAGACCGTGAAGGTCAAGAAGACCAACGTCCCCGCGTTCCGCGCCGGGACGATGTTCAAGGACGTCATCAGCGGTACGAAGAAGCTGCCGAAGGTGGCCGCCGCCAAGCCCGCGGCCAAGACGGCCGCCGCTGCGAAGTCCGCCGCCTCCACCAAGGCTCCGGCGACCCGCAGCACCACCGCGCGCACCACCACGACGCGCGCGACGCGCAGCACCACCGCGCGCACGGCCGCGGCCGCGACCAAGGCGCCGGCCACCCGCCGGACCACCGCGGCCACGAAGCCGGCCGCCGCCAAGGCCCCGGCCGCGGCGAAGGCGACCACGGCCAAGGCGGCCACGACCAAGGCCGCCGCCCCGAAGGCCGCGGCGGCGAAGAAGCCCGCCGCCGCCAAGGCGACGACGGCGAAGGCCACCACGACCGCGGCGAAGACCACCGCGGCCAAGAAGCCGGCCACCCGGAAGGCCGCGCCGAAGAAGTGAGGCCGAGGCGGAAGTGACGCCACGCCGGGCTTCGGCCCGGCACGGCAAGCGGTGCCCACGCGCTCAGGGCCCGGTGCGGACGCGTACCGGGCCCTAAGCGTGTCCGCACCAAGGAGCCCCAAGAGTGTCCGCACGGTGGAGCTGTGCCGGCAACCGCACGGTGGAGCTGTGCCGGCAACCGCATGGCGGAGCCGTGCCGACAACGGAGTCGTGCCCGGGGTGTCGGACATCGGGTCTGCCCGCGGACCGGCATTCGGGTCCGTGCTCCGCGGTCTCATCGGGCATTCGGGGGCGCCGGGCCATTCGGGTTGCCGGAGCATTCGGCCGACCGGCCATTCGGGTGCCGGGGCATTCGGGCCCGCTCGGCGGTAACCCATCAGCCGCCGATGGGAACACACCGTTGTGGCGGCGGGAGTGCCCGCACACCAAATCGGAACCGAGACGTTCCCCGGTCGTGCCCGCGGCGTTCCGACCGGTCGCGCCGGGACATTCCCGCCACGCACCCGCGCCGCGCGGGCGCGTTCCGCGCGGCGTGGTGGAGTCGGGCTGGGTGGCCTGTGGGCGGCGCCGGGGGCACGTGCCGGACAAGGAGAGCGGGTGGGTCGCACGGGAGCGCCTGCGGGTCGCTGAGGCCGCATTCCGGAGCGTGCCCGCGGGCGCACTCGTTCGGCCCAGCGCGTACCGCGAACGAACCCGGTGGGCGGTCGGCGTCGACTACGGACGGGGCGCGGGCAGGGGGCTCGGGAGGTAGTGCGCGCCGACCAGGCGGGGCCACCCGGACGAGTCGTCCGAAGTGGACCACCCCGGCTCCGGCCGGCGGAACGCGAGCAGCCACAGGCTGCCCTTCTTGCACGGCACGTCGCCCACCGCCAGGCCGGACAACGACGCCAGCGCCGACACCAGGTCCGGTATGACGCCGCCCTGGCTGGACACCACCGGCACGCCCACGCCGTCCGCCACCTCCAGCAACCGCACCAGGCCCGCCTCGCGGTCCGGCCAGTAGCCCTCCTCGGACAGCCGGGGTTCCAGCAGCACGCCGACGCCGAGGTCGTCCGCCACCCCCTGCACGGTCTCCACGCACCGCACCCGCGGCGCGGAGTGCACGCGGGACGGCGACCACAGCGGCAGCAGGGCGCGCAGGCCCTCCGCCTGCCGCCAGCCGGCCGAACTCAGCGGGCGCAGGTCGTCGTCGCCCGGCCAGTGGTCCCGCTTGCCCGCCTTGGCGTGCCGCACCAGCAGCACGGTCGCCAGGTCCGCGGGCTGCGCGGCGAACTCCGCCAGCACCGCGCGGTCGGTGTCCCGGGTGACCAGTCGCGCCGCCTCCGCCACCGGCAGCCAGCGCAGCTCGTCCACCTCGTCGTTCGGCTCGAACGCGCCGTCGACCGCCCGCGCGCTGAAGAAGTCCACCACCTTCGGCTTGCCGAACGCGGAGTAGGACACGGTCTTCAGGTGCCTGCCGAGGACACCGCGGTAACCGGTCTCCTCCCACACCTCCCGCACGGCCGCCGCGGGCGTCGTCTCGCCCGCGTCGAGCTTCCCCTTGGGCAGCGACCAGTCGTCGTACCGCGGCCGGTGCACGACGGCCACGAGGCCGTCCCGCCACAGGACCGCGCCCGCCGCGCGGATCACGCGAGTGCGCGGTGCGCGCGCAGCAGCTCGGTCTGGTGGTCGCGCACCCGCGTGCCGTCCGAGGGGAACGCCTCCCACTCGCCGTCCGGTCGCAGCACCCAGCACCGGGTGGTCGGCTCCAGCGCCGAGTCCATCACGTCGTCCAGCTGCGCGGTGAGCTTCGGGTCCGTCACGCGCAGCATCACCTCGACCCGGCGGTCCAGGTTGCGGTGCATCATGTCGGCGCTGCCGATCCAGTGCTCGCCGCACCCGACGAAGTGCACCACCCGCGAGTGCTCCAGGAACCGGCCCAGGATCGACCGCACGTGGATGTTCTCCGACAGGCCCTTGATGCCCGGCTTGAGCGCGCACACCCCGCGCACCACCACCTCCACCGGCACACCCGCCTGGGACGCGCGGTAGAGGGAATCGATGATCTGCTCGTCCACCAGCGAGTTCACCTTGAGCCGCACGCCCGCGCGCTCACCCGCGCGCGCCAGCTCCACCTCCCGCTCGATGCGCTCCACGATGCCGCGCCGCACGCCGTAGGGCGCGACCAGCAGGCTGCGGTAGTGGTCCTGGCGCGCGTAACCGGTGAGGACGTTGAACAGGTCGGTCAGGTCCGCGCCGATCGTCGGCTCCGCCGTGAACAGACCGATGTCCTCGTACAGGCGCGCCGTCTTCGGGTTGTAGTTGCCGGTGCCGATGTGGCAGTAGCGCTGGATGCGCGAACCCTCCTGGCGCACCACCAACGACGTCTTGCAGTGCGTCTTCAACCCCATGAGGCCGTAGACGACGTGCACGCCCTCCTTCTCCAGCGCCCGCGCCCACTTGATGTTCGCCTGCTCGTCGAACCGGGCCTTGATCTCCACCAGCGCGACGACCTGCTTGCCCGCCGCGGCGGCGTCGATGAGCGCGTCCACGATCGGGGAGTCACCCGATGTGCGGTAGAGCGTCTGCTTGATCGCGAGCACCTGCGGGTCGGCGGCTGCCTGCTCGATGAACCGCTGCACGGACGTGGAGAACGAGTCGTACGGGTGATGCACCAGCACGTCACCCTCGCGCAGGGTGGCGAAGATGCTCTTCGGGGTCTCGCGCTCGCCGAACGCGGGCGGCGTCGCGGGCACGAACGGCGCGTCCTTGAGCTGCTTGCGGTCCACGCCGTACAGCTGCCACAGGCACGACAGGTCCAGCAGGCCGGGCACCTGGACGACGTCGTGCGGGTCGACCTCCAGCTCCCGCAGCAGCCGCTCCAGCATGTGCTCGGTCATGTCGTCGGCGATCTCCAGCCGGACCGGCGGGCCGAACCGCCGCCGCATGAGTTCCCGCTCCAGCGACTTCAGCAGGTCCTCGTCGCGGTCCTCGTCGACCTCCAGGTCCGCGTTGCGGGTGACCCGGAAGGCGTGGTGCTCGATGATGTCCATGCCCGCGAACAGCTCGCCCAGGTGCGCGGAGATCAGCTCCTCCAGCGGCAGGAACGTCGCGGTCGGACTGGTCCGGTCGTGCTCGACGCGGACCAGGCGCGGCACGTTGTCCGGCACCTTGATGCGCGCGAACCGCTCCGCGCCGCCCTCGGGGTCCCGCACCGTCACGGCCAGGTTCAGCGACAGGCCGGAGATGTAGGGGAACGGGTGTGCGGCGTCCACGGCGAGCGGCGTCAGCACCGGGAACACCTGGTCGGTGAAGTAGTTGGCCAGCCGCAGCTTCTCGAAGTCGGTGAGCTGCGTCCACGACACGATGCTGATGGCGTGCTTCTCCAGCTCCGGCCGCACGTGGTCGAGGAACGCGCGGGCGTGCTGCTCGACCAGCTCCTGCGTGCGCTTGGAGATGGCGGCGAGCTGTTCGCGCGGCGTGAGGCCGTCCGCGCTGCGCACCGACAGGCCCGTCTCGTCGCGGCGCTTCAGGCCCGCCACGCGCACCATGTAGAACTCGTCCAGGTTCGACGCGAAGATCGCCAGGAACTTCGCCCGCTCCAGCAGCGGTTGCGAGGAGTCCTCGGCGAGCGCGAGCACGCGGGCGTTGAAGTCCAGCCACGACAGCTCGCGGTTGAAGTACCGGTCGTCCGGCAGGTCCGCCTGCTGCTCGGTGGAGGCGGTGGCGGCCGGCGGTGAACTCGGGAACGACCGCTGCGTCGACTCGGCCGGCGGCGCCGCGGCCGCGGGGGTGGCGCGGCGGGCGGCGGGACGGGGACGACGGCGTGGCGTGCTCGCGGAGGTCTGGGTCCGCGGCGTCCTCGTGCGTCGCTTCGGCGCGGGCTGGTCGGGGTTGTTGTCCGTGCTCACGATGCGCATTGTCCCTCACATTGGAGGGCGCCGCGCTCATCGCGACCGACGAGCGGATGAACTCCGCGTCACATGTGAGCGGTCGGCGCAGCCGCGTCAGACCGGACGGCGCACCGCCGTGACCGCGCCTCCCGGCGCGCGTTCCACGGTCACCCGCTGACCGGGTCGCAGCACCCGCCAGCCGCCCGCCGCGACCGCGTCCGCCGGCACGTCGACGAGCACGCCGTCGTCACGCAGCACGGTCGCCGAGCCGTCCGCGTGGTGCGTGCTCACCGTCGCCTGTTCGGCCGCCCGCTGCCGAGGTTCCCGCTCCGCCACGGCGGACAACGCTAGCCGATCGGGGGTGGTGGCCCGCGTCGCGCACCTGCGACGCTCCGCGATAGGCCCATTACCGAGAGGAGTGGGGGCATGAGGGTTCTGGCAGGGGTGGTCGCCGGGGTGGTGCTGGGCTTCGTCGGCCTGGGCAGCGCGACGGCGGCACCAGTCCCCGACGCACCCGTGGACCGGCCGGTCGCGGCTCAGGGCAACGGGCTCGCACCGGCGGCGAAGAACGTCGAGCTGCGCAAGACGATCCCGGACACCGCCGGCGCGATCTCCATCAACTTCGCGCAGTACCGGCACCGGGACGTGGCGTTCGTCAGCGGGACGTTCGGGCTCAAGACCTACGACGTGACCAAGGCGGACGAGCCGAAGCTGCTCGACCACCTGACCAAGAAGGAGCTGGCGCTGCCCGGTGACGACCCGGAGCAGCGGTTCTGGGAGAACGAGGACGTCACCGTCGACGCCAAGCGCAAGCTGGTGTTCCTGGCCCGCGAGCGCACCGCGTTCGGCCGCCAGGCGCCCGGCGAGCGGCCCACCGGCGTGTACGTCATCTCGGCCGCCGACCCGGGCAACCTCGAACTGCTGAACTTCGCGTCGATGGGCACCGGGCACATCACCACGTGCATCAACGACTGCACGTACCTGTGGACCACCGGCTACGACGGCACGCCGTCCACCGACCCGGACACCTACCGCCGTTCCGGCAAGGTGTTCGTCACCGACCTGCGCGACCCGCGCAACCCGAAGACGTTGCCCACCTACGTCGACCTCAACCGCAACCAGGGCGAGACGCACATGACGCACGACGTCCAGGTGGACGCGGCGGGCGTGGCGTGGGTGGCGGGCACCGGCGGCACCCGCGGGTACTGGACGAGCGGGTGGCACAAGGACCCGTTGAGCGGCAAGTGGCGTGAGGCGACCCCGGTGGACCCGGTGGCGTACGCGGGTGGCGCGGCGCCGAAGCTGGACATGCCCACCTCGTTCGCGCACAACTCGTTCCGCCCGGTCGGCCGGACCCTCGCGGACGGGCCGCGGCCGAGCCGCGCGCACCCGGCGGGCAGCCTCCTGCTGCACACCGAGGAGGCGTTCGAGTCGGCCACGTGCAAGGACCAGGGCCGGTTCGTGATCTCGTCGCTGACCGGTTCGACCGGCGGCGAGTCGTGGCGGGCCACCCCGGACAAGCCGTTCACGCTGAAGACGGTCGGCGTGTGGAGCCCGGACGACCAGGAGGGCACGCTGCCCGGTCCGGACGTGTTCTGCTCGGCGCACTACTTCGACGTGAAGCAGCGGATCGTCGCCTACTCCTGGTACGAGCAGGGCACTCGGTTCCTCGACATCACCGACCCGACCAAGCCGATCCAGGTGGCGTACTGGCGGCCCGAGGGCGCGGTGTCGTGGGCGCCGTACTTCCACCGCGACCGCGTGTTCGTGGCCGACTTCGGCCGCGGCGTGGAGGTGCTGAAGCTCTCCAAGGGCGCGTACGACGCGCAGGAGACCCACACCAACGTGACGTTGAAGACGGCGCCGGCGCAGGCGTCGTTCCGGTCCACCGACGCGCCGCGCAAGCGCTTGCCGCTGGCGCCGGACCCGGACTACGGGTTCGCGTGCCCGATGCTGCGGGGCGGCGGCTGCGGGGACGGCGCGGCCTGCTGCTGAGGTGACGCCCGGTGGGCCTCAGCCGCCCACCGGGCACAGCACCGCCGAGGAGTGCGGCCCCAGCCCGAGGCCGGTCGCCAGCTCCAGGTCCTCCGCGGTGTCCACGTCGTTGCGCAGCGACGGCCACGGCCCGAGCAGCGTGCGCGCGTCGCTCGCGTGCGCCTGCGCCGAACCCGCGCCGAACCGCGGGTCGAGGTCGCCGCCGGGCGCGGACAGCAGCAGCGTCGTGCCCGTGCCCTGGCGGTCCGGGCAGAACGCCCGCCCGTCCGCGGCGGCCAGGGCGAGCTTCAGCTCGTCGGTCCGCAGCGCGGGCAGGTCGGCCTGGAGCGCGCCCACCACCGAGCGCGGGTCCCGCGCGCGCAGCACGCCCGCGCCGAACCGCAGCGCCTCGTTCAACCCCTCCGGACCGGGCAGCGACGGCACGCCGATGGCCCGCAACCGCGCCGCCACCTCCGGGTCGTCCGTGACGGCCAGCACACCGCGCACCACCGGCAACGCGGCGGAGATGGTGTCCAGGGCGAACGCGAGCGCCAGCGCGGGCCGGTCGTCGGTCACGCCGACCAGCCGCGTCTTCGCCCGTCGAAGGGTCTTCACCGGCACCACGAGGTCCACGTCGGCACGCACAACAGCCATACTCCCCTGACGGGCTCGCGGCTTCCAGGTGACCGCGTGCGACCGGACACGGAGGAGAACAGGTGGCCAAGGAGAAGGGCGGCTTCTGGGTGGGGCTCGCCGCGGCGGTCTTCTACCCGGCGACCGCGCTGCTGGCGCGGCGGCGCAACGAGGGCGCCGAACGCATCCCGAGGACCGGCGGCGCGCTGGTCGTGATGAACCACGTGTCCCACCTGGACCCGGTGTACGACGCGGTGTTCACCCACAAGCAGGGCCGCGTGCCGCACTTCCTGGCCAAGCACAGCCTGTGGAACGTGCCGCTGCTCGGCACGGTGATCAAGGGCGCGCGGCAGATCCCCGTCTACCGGGGCACCGCCGACGCGCAGCAGAGCCTGCGCGCCGCCCACGCCGCGCTGGAGCAGGGCCTGCTGGTGGTGATCTACCCGGAGGGCACCATCACCAAGGACCCGGACGGCTGGCCGATGAACTCGCGCACCGGCGTGGCGCGGCTCGCGCTCCAGCACGACGTCCCGGTCATCCCGGTCGCCCGGTGGGGCACCCGGGACATCTACGACCACTACCGCAAGAAGTTCCGGCCGTTCCCGCGCAAGACCGTGGTGACCAGGGTCGGCGCGCCGGTCGACCTGTCCGCCCACCGGGACAAGCCCGAGTCGCTGGCGTTGCTGCGCGAGGTGACCGACCTGCTCATGGGCGAGGTGAAGGACCTCCTGGCGGACGTCCGCCAGGAGACCGCGCCCGACGGCTTCTACAAGAAGGGCTGACGTGGAGCGGGTCGCGGTGATGGGCGCGGGGTCGTGGGGCACGGCCTTCGCGAAGGTGCTGGCCGACTCGGGCACGGACGTCGTGCTGTGGGCGCGGCGGGCGGAGGTGGCCGAGGAGGTCACGCGGACCCGGGTGAACTCCGGCTACCTGCCGGGCGCGGTGCTGCCGGACAACCTGTCCGCCACGCACGACGCCGAGCGGGCGCTGGCGGGTGCCGACGCCGTGGTGCTCGGCGTGCCCAGCCAGACGCTGCGGGCGAACCTGGAGCGGTGGCGGTCGGCGTTGCCGCGCGGCGCGACCCTGGTGAGCCTCGCGAAGGGCGTGGAGCTGGGGACGCTCAAGCGGATGAGCGAGGTGGTCCGCGAGGTCGCCGGGGTGCCCGAGGACCACGTGGCGGTGGTGTCCGGGCCGAACCTGGCGAAGGAGATCGCGGCCGGGCAGCCGACCGCCACGGTCATCGCGTGCACCGACCACGACCGGGCGGTCGCGTTCCAGCACGCGTGCTCCAACTCGTACTTCCGGCCCTACACCAACACCGACGTGGTGGGCTGCGAGCTGGGCGGTGCGTGCAAGAACGTCATCGCGCTGGCGTGCGGCATGGCCGCCGGGCTGGGTTTCGGCGACAACACCATGGCCTCCATCATCACCCGCGGCCTGGCCGAGACCGCCCGGCTGGGCGCCGCGCTGGGCGCCGACCCGCTCACCTTCGCGGGCCTGGCCGGGTTGGGCGACCTGGTGGCGACGTGCGCGTCACCGCTGTCGCGAAACCGGTCGTTCGGCGAGCGGTTGGGGCGTGGTGACACCGTGGCGCAGGCGCAGGAGGCCGCGCACGGCCAGGTCGCCGAGGGCGTGAAGTCGTGCTCGTCCATCCGGGAGCTGGCGGCGCGCATCGGTGTGGACATGCCGATCACCGACGGGGTGCACCGGGTGTGCCACGAGGGGTTGGACCCGCGCGCGCTGACGGCCGCGCTGCTGGAGCGGGAGCGGAAGGCGGAGCGGCAGTGAGCGCGGAGTACGGGGACGGCACGCGGGTCGTGCACTCGGTGCGGGCGGCGGCGGGCGAGCCGTTCCTCGGGGGGCCGGTGTTCGCGTCGGCCTACCACCTCGGCGGCGGGAACGCGTACGGCCGGTCGGACAACGCGACGTGGCAGGCGTTGGAGGGGGCGCTCGGCGCGTTGGACGGCGGTGAAGCCGTGCTGTTCCCGTCCGGGATGGCGGCGATCTCGGCGTTGTCGCGCGTGGTGCTCGCGCCGGGTGACGTGGTGGTGGTCCCGTCGGACGGGTACTACCTGACCCGGACGTTGGTGGCCGGGTTGCCGGTGCGGGTGGTGGAAGCGCCGACGGTCGGGCCGTACCCGTCGTTCGAGGGCGTGCGGTTGGTGTTGCTGGAGACGCCGTCGAACCCCGGAATGGACGTCTGCGACATCGCCGCGTTGTCGGCGGCGGCGCACGCGGCGGGTGCGTTGGTGGCCGTCGACAACACCACGGCGACCCCGCTCGGGCAGCGGCCGTTGGCGTTGGGGGCGGATGTCGTGGTGAGCAGCGACACGAAGGCGGTGGCCGGGCACTCCGACGTGCTGCTCGGCCACGTGTCCACTGTGGATGCCGAGCTGGCCGCGCGGGTGCGGGCGGAGCGGACCACGTCGGGCGCCATACCCGGGCCGTTCGAGGTGTGGTTGGCGCACCGCGGGTTGGGCACGTTGGACTTGCGGTTGGCGCGGCAGGCGGAGAACGCGGCGGCGCTGTACGCGGCGCTGCGGGGGCGGCCGGAGGTGACGGGGTTGCGGTGGCCGGGTGCGCCGGACGATCCGGCGTTCGCGGTGGCGTCGCGGCAGATGCGCCGGTTCGGCGGCGTGCTGACGTTCCGGTTGCGTGACGCGGCGGCGGTGGCGGACTTCCTGTCCCGGTCGGCGTTGGTGGCGGCGTCGACCAGCTTCGGCGGCCTGCACACGACGTTGGACCGCAGGGCCCAGTGGGGCGACCCGGTCCCCGAGGGCTTGGTGCGGCTGTCGGCGGGGTGCGAGGACACGGCCGACCTCGTGGCGGACGTGCTGGCAGCCCTCTGACCGCCACAAGCCCGTCTCCCGCCCGCAACGGCGGCCCTCGGGCACTGCCGGGCCGGACGTCGTCGCCCCGGCCGCTTCCGCCTGGAGCCCGGCCTCTCCTCGGGCCGGCCGAACAGTCCCGTTCGAGCGCCGCGGGGTGCCGACCGCGCCGGCCTTGCCGCCCCGGTGGTGGGGACGCGGGTGCCTGAGGGCAGCCGCGTTCCAGTCCCTGGGACGCGGTTGCCGGTGCGGGACGTCCCTGCCACCCTCTGCGGCATGTCTTCCCGCGCTTTGAACGCCGGCCGGGGTCACATCGACCTCCGCCTGGTGGCCAGCGCGCTCTGTCCTTCCCGGTGAGCGACTCGCGACCGGCGGGCGGCTGACGCCCGCGCCAACCGCACACCCCGAGAAGGAACCATGTTCGCCGTCCCGGAGAACACGATCGCCCTGCCCCAGTCGCACGCCGCGCTGCACCCCGTGCGGATCGCGCTCGACATGGCGGCACGGCGCGAGCGCTGGGCCCACCTGCTGCGCTACGACCCCGAGCACCGCTTCTCGACGCTGGTCGAGCGGACCGCCGAGCAGGAGGTGTGGTTGCTGGGCTGGCTGCCCGGCCAGCACACCGACCTGCACGACCACGGTCCGTCCACCGGCGCGTTCACCCTGGTCAGCGGCTCGCTGACGGAGATCGTCGCGCCCGGCCGGACCCAGGTGCTGCACCACCTGACGGCCGGCCAGTCGCGTGTGTTCGGTCCCGACTACGTGCACCAGGTGCGCAACGACGGACCGGACCCCGCCGTCTCGATCCACGTCTACCGCGACGGCGGGCGCACCATGCGCCCCTACCGGTACGACCCGGTGGCCGGGGCTACCTCCGCCCGCTGACGTGCGGCGGCACGTCCCACTCGCCCACCAGCAGCGGGTCCGGCTCCGGAGTGCCCCACGACGTGTGCAGCGGCAGCACGCCGGCCCACGCCCGGTTGGCGGCGACGTCCTCGTCCTCGTCACCGGGCGGGCCGGTGCGGATCTTCACCGACGCCTCCGCCAGGTCCACGGCCAGCACGGTGGTGGCGGCCAGTTCCTTGGCGCTCGGCTGCCGGGCGTAGTCCCACGAGCCGGGCGCTATGTGCTCGGTCAGCACCCGCAGCGCGTGGGTCTTCGCCGCCGGGTCGGTGACCGGGACGGCCGTGCCGTGGATGACCGCGGACCGGTAGTTCATGGAGTGGTCGAACACCGAGCGCGCGTAGACCACGCCGTCCACGAGCGTGACCGCCACGCACACCGGGATGCCGGTCGCCGCCTCGCGCATACTGCGCGCGCCGGTCGAACCGTGCAGGTAGATGGTGTCGCCGTCCCGGCCGAAGCCGGTCGGCAGCACCAGCGGCGCACCGTCCACCACCACCGCGAGGTGGCAGACGAGGGCGGCGTCGAGCACGGCGTGCAGGGCGTCCCGTTCGGTCACGGCGCGCTTGCGGCCTCGCCGCACCGTGCTGCGGGGCGTCGGTGACAACGTCATCCGCTCAGCATCACGGGTAAAGTGGACCTCCTCAAGATCCAATTACCAGGTATTCGAGGAGTCCACTTTGGTGGAGACGGCGCTGCCCGTGACCCTGGACCGCGCTTCGGGCGAACCGCTGGCCGTGCAGCTCGCGGACGCCCTGCGCGCCGCGGCGGCGGACGGGCGGCTGCGCAGCGGCGACCGGCTGCCGTCCACCCGCGCCCTCGCCGAACGGCTCGGCGTCAGCCGCACGGTGACCGCCGCGGCGTACGAGCAGCTGCACGCCGAGGGCTGGATCGCGGGTCGGCACGGGTCGGGCACCTACGTCACCACCACCCCGCCCGGCGCGCTCAAGGGCAGGCCGCGTCGCGCCGTCACGCAGCCGCCCGCGCCGGAGTTCGTGGACTTCGCACCCGGCGCGCCGTGGACCGAGGGCCTCGACCGGGCGGCGTGGCGGCGGGCGTGGCGGGCGGCGGCGGACGCGTTGCCGTTGTTCCGGCCGCACCGCGGTGGCCTGCCCGAGTACCGGGCGGTCGTCGCCGAGCACCTGCTGCGTCACCGCGGGCTCGCCGTGCACGGCGGGTTGAGCGCCGAACTCGTGCTGGCGACCGGCGGCACCACCGCCGCGCTGGTGGAGCTGGCGGCGACCGTGCTGCGGCCCGGTGACGTGATCGCCGTCGAGGAACCCGGCTACCAGCGTGCCGTCGGGGCGTTGCGGTCGGCGCGGATCAAGGTCGTCCAGGCGCCCGTGGACGCCGAAGGGCTGCTCGTGGACGGCGTGCCGGACGGCGTGCGCGGCGTGTACTGCTCGCCCGCCCACCAGTACCCGATGGGCGGTCGGATGTCCGCCGCCCGCCGGGTCGCCCTCGTGGAACGGGCACGACGCGAGGGCTGGCTGGTCGTGGAGGACGACTACGACGGCGAACTCCGCTACGACGTCGCGCCGCTGCCGCTGCTCGCGGCGCTCGCCCCGGACGTCGTCGTGCACCTCGGCACCACCAGCAAGATCCTGACGCCCACGCTGGGCGCGGGGTGGATGGTCGCGCCCGAGCCCATCGCCGCC
This sequence comes from Saccharothrix obliqua, assembly GCF_019375475.1. Taxonomy (GTDB): domain Bacteria; phylum Actinomycetota; class Actinomycetes; order Mycobacteriales; family Pseudonocardiaceae; genus Actinosynnema; species Actinosynnema obliqua. The sequence goes on from NZ_JAHXGQ010000001.1 coordinate 1,166,638, forward strand.
GAAATCCTCGCGCACCGCGACCGCACCGGCACCAGCCCGTCCGCCGCCGGCCAGCGCGTGCTGGTGGAACTCGCCCGCACCGGCGACCTCGGCAGGCACCTGCGCAAGCTGCGCCGCGAGCTGGCGGAGCGGCGTGCGCTGGTGGCGTCCGCGTTGGAGGCCGCGGACGTGCCGGTGCTCGGCGACGACGCCGGCGCGCACGTCGTCGTGCTGCTGGAGGACGCCCGTGCCGAGCGGGAGGTGCTGGTGCGGGCCGAGGAGCGCGGCCTGCGGTTGGACGGCCTCGCCCGGCACCACGCCGCGCGGCCCAGGGTGTTCGGGGTCGCCATCGGGTACGGGGCGTGCTCGCGCGAGCAGCTGCACGCCGCGTTGCCGGTGCTGGCCGACCTGCTGCGTCCCGTCCGGGCGGCGCGCTGAGCCATCCGGGTAGGGTCGGCGTTCATGACGCGAAAGACCAAGGTCGCCGTGGTGTTCGGCGGGCGCAGCAGCGAGCACATGGTCTCCTGCCTGTCCGCCGGCAGCATCCTCCCGCACCTGGACCGCGACCGGTTCGAGGTCGTGCCCGTGGGCATCACCCACGACGAGGGCCGTTGGGTGATCGGCGCCGACGACACGAAGGCGCTGGAGGTCCGCGACCGGAAGCTGCCCACCGTCGACGCGTTGGTGCCCGTGTCCGGCGGGCGGCTGGTCCCCGTCGCGCCCGACGAGGTGCTTGCGGACGTCGACGTGGTGTTCCCCGTGCTGCACGGGGCGTGGGGTGAGGACGGCACCGTGCAGGGGCTGCTGGAGCTGGCGTCCGTCCCGTACGTGGGGCCCGGCGTGCTCGCGTCCGCCGTGTCGATGGACAAGGAGTTCACCAAGCGGCTGCTGCGTGGTGCGGGTCTGCCCGTCGGCGAGTGGGCCGTGCTGCGTCGGGACGAGGAGACGCTGTCGGCCGACGACCGCGACCGCCTCGGCCTGCCGGTCTTCGTGAAGCCCGCGCGTGCCGGGTCGTCCGTCGGCATCTCCAAGGTGGTCGACTGGTCGCAGTTGGACGCCGCCATCGCGCTTGCCCGGAAGACCGACCCCAAGGTCATCATCGAGGCGGCGGTGGTCGGGCGCGAGATCGAGTGCGGCGTGCTGGAGTTCCCGGACGGCCGCGTCGAGGCGTCCGTGCCGGCGGAGCTGCGGATCGTCGGGGGAGCGGTCGACTGGTACGACTTCGACGCCAAGTACCTGGACGACGTGTGCGAGTTCGACATCCCGGCGAAGCTGGACGACGCGATCGCGCGGGAGTTGCGGGAGATGGCGGTGACGGCGTTCCGCGCGCTCGACTGCCAGGGGCTCGCGCGGGTCGACTTCTTCGTCACCGAGCGGGACGAGTTGGTGATCAACGAGGTGAACACGATGCCCGGGTTCACGCCGATCTCCATGTACCCGCGGATGTGGACCGAGACCGGGGTGGACTACCCGACCCTCCTGACGACCCTCGTCGAGACCGCGATCGCCCGGGGGACGGGGTTGCGCTGAGGCGCACCGGCGGCTGGTGCGCCACGACCGGGTCGCGGGTCCGGGAGTGGTGCCGGCGGACCGGTTCCGGTGTTCGGGATCGGCGCCGGCAGCGGGGTCGGGGGCGCGCTTGTTCCTCAAGCGTCACACCGGTGCCCGCTCGACAACCCCGGACAGGGGAGTGGGCGGGGTTCCGGGGCGGGGGTGCCCGCCCCGGGAACTGTCCGGCCGGTGGCTCGCCGGGGCGGTCACCCCGGCGTGGTGGTCGAGCCCCCGACGGCTAGGGCAGCTTCCAGTCGATCGGTTCCGCGCCCTGCTGCACGAGGAGTTCGTTGGCGCGGCTGAACGGGCGCGAGCCGAAGAACCCGGCCGCCGCCGAGAGGGGCGACGGGTGGGCCGACTCGACGCACGGGAACGGCGCCAGCATCGGCTTCAGGTTGCGCGCGTTGCGTCCCCACAGGATCGCCACCAGGGGCTCCTCCCGCGCGGCCAGGGCCTTGATCGCCTGTTCGGTCACCGCCTCCCAACCCTTGCCCTGGTGGGAGTTCGACTTGCCCGGCTGCACGGTGAGCGCCCTGTTGAGCAGCAGCACGCCCTGCTCGGTCCACGGCGTCAGGTCGCCGTTGGTCGGCTTGGGGTGCCCCAGGTCGTCCATGTACTCGCGATAGATGTTGGTCAGGCTCTTGGGGATCGGCCGGGTCTCCGGCGACACCGAGAAGCTCAACCCCACCGCGTGCCCCGGTGTCGGGTACGGGTCCTGGCCCACGATCAGCACCCGCACCGAGTGGAACGGTTGCTGGAACGCGCGCAGCACGTTCTCCCCCGCCGGCAGGTATGTGCGCCCGGCGGCCACCTCGGCGCGCAGGAACTCGCCCATCTCGGCGATCCGATCGGCTACCGGCGCGAGTGCCCGCGCCCAGCCTGCTTCCACGACTTCCTCAAGCGGACGTGCCACGGCGGGACCCTATCCCAGTCGGTCCGGCGGAGATTTTCGCGGTGGGTCAAGACGTTCCTCGGCGGCGAAAGGCCGCTAGCCGGTCACCACGCCGGCCAACAGCTTCGCTGTGCCCTCCGGTGACTCCACCGGGAAGTGGTGGGTGCCCAGGTCCACCAGGACGAACTCGACGCGGTCGGCGTAGCGTTCGACCGCCGCCGGCGCGACGAGATCGCGGATCGCGAACGCGGTGACCGGCTGCCTCGTCTCGCGCAGCACAGCGTCCATGTCCCAGCGGATCAGGGATTCGATGGCACGCAGGCCCGCGGGTTGCCGCACCGCGACCATCTTCCGGAAGTACCGCTCGCCGAGAGCGGGGTCGGCGCCCGCCGGGGTGCCGCCCTCGACGAGTCGCCGCACCGCCGTCGGGAAGTCGTCGCGGAACAGGCGGATCACCGCGTCGGCCCGGTCCGCGCTCATCGCCGGGAACAGGTCGTAGTGCAACGCGTCGAGCGCCACCACGTGCGCCACCGCGTCCGGGAGCAGTCGGCCGGCCTCCACGGCCACCGCGCCGCCGAGGGAGTGCCCGGCCACGACCGCGTCCGCCGCGGACTCCGCCTCCAGCACCGCGGCCACGTCGCGGGCGAACTCCTCGATCGTCCAGACGTCCCTGGTGGAGCGGGACTCGCCGTGCTCCGCCAGGTCGATCGCGAGGACGCGGTGGTGCTCGGGCAGGTGGTCGGCCACCGCGTCGAAGTCGGTGCGGTCGCAGGCCCAGCCGTGGACGAGCGCCAGGGTCGGCCCGCCGGCCGGGCCGCTCGCGGTGTAGCGGATCGTCGTGTGGCCCGCGCGCCGCACTTCGCGGTTTTCCTTGGTGGTCATGGTTTTCCCGTCACTTGTCGGCAGGACGCCGGGTCCTGGTCTGGTTGAGGCGGAGGGCGAAGGCGGACGAGGTGATCAGCACGACCGCCACCGCGTAGATCACGGTGGCGGTGCGCAACCCCAGTGCTGTCACCGCGATCCCGCCGAGCACCGCGGGCACGCTGTTGCCCAGGTAGCTGATCGTGTTGGCCATGGCGAACACCGCGCCGCGCTCGTGCGGCCGGGCTGCCCCGGCGACGACGCCGAACGTCGCCAGCATCGACGCGCCGAAACCGACGCCCGCCACGACCGTGCCGAGCGCGGCGAGCCAGGCGAGGCCCCCGGTCGTCCCGGCGAGCGACACCAGGGTGCCCAGCCCGAGAACCGCGGACGACGGGGCCAGCAGCGACGACGCCGGGCGGGAGCGGAGGAGCAGGACCGTGAGCGCGCCGGTGCCCGCGAGGAGCGTCACGACGACGCCGCCGGTCAAGCGGTTGTGCAGGCCCAGCAGTTCGGCCGCGACGGACGGGCCCAGCGAGAGGTACATGCCGGCCAGCGCCCAGGTGGCGATCATCGCCGGCACCACCGGGACGACGTCGGCGCGCACGTGCGCGGGCATCGCGATGCGCGGGCGCAGGGACGCGAGCGCTCCCGGCCGTTTGAGCGACGTCTCCGGCAGCCGGGCGACGACGATCGCCGCCACCAGCACCCCGCCCAGCAGCACCGCGTAGACCAGCCGGGTCGGCGCGGGGCCGAACCGCACGAGCACGCCGCTGCCCAGGGCCCCGAGGGCGAGCCCGGTCAGGGGCGCCACGGCGGTGACGGCGCCGGCCCGCCCGCGTGACGGTTCGAGGTCGACGAGGGTGGCGCTCAGGGTCGTTGTCGCCGCTCCGGTCGCGATGCCCTGCACCACCCGTGCGACGGCGAGCACGCCCACGTCCCCGGCGACCAGGAACAGCACGAGCGCGACCGCCTCCAGGGCGATCGCCGCGGCGAGCACCGGTCGGCGGCCGAGGTGGTCCGACAGGGCTCCGACGACGAGCAGCGAGCCCAGCAGGCCGAACACGTAGAGGGCGAAGACGAGCGTCAGCACCCAGGCCGGGAAGTGCCACTGCTGCTGGTAGACCACGTAGAGCGGGGACGGCGCGCTGGACGCGGCCAGGAAGAGCACGAGGACGGCGGCCACCATGGGGAAGGCGCCTTTCCACGCCGGTGGGCGGAGCGGGGAGGGGGCGAGCGCGTGGACGGACATGCGAGCCTCGCAGTGATCGTTGCGTTAGCGGGGCCACGCTAACACAAACGCACTGATCGCTGCGATTAAAACGCAGCGATCAGTGCAACAATGGCCACATGTCCGCCGCGACCTCCGCATCCCGCGCCGACAGCCGACCCGGCGGTCGGTCGGCACGGGTTCGCTCGGCCGTCCACCAGGCCGTCCGGGACCTGCTCGCCGACGGGACCACCGACCAGCTGACGATCCCGCTCATCGCCGCCCGCGCGGACGTGCACGCCACCACGGTCTACCGCCGCTGGGGCTCCGTGGGCGACCTGCTCGCCGACGTGGCGACCAGTCGCTTCTCCGGCGGCTTCGTGGTCCCGGACACCGGCAGCCTCCGCGGCGACCTGGAGCGGTACGCGGCGGACCTCGCCAAGGACCTCGGCGACCCGGACACGCTGGCCCTCGTGCGCGCCACCATCGGCGTCGGCGGCGAGCAGGGCGCGGCCGTGTGCCGCAAGGAGCGCCAGGACCAGCTCGAAGCCATCCTCGAACGCGAGCGGAGCCGGGGCAACGAGGTCCCGGAGGTCGACCGCACCATCGACGCCCTGCTCGCGCCGCTCTACTACCGGGCCGTGTTCACCGACCGCGTCCCCACTCCCGAATGGGCGCGCACCCTCGTGGCCCACCTGCTGCCGGAAGCGGCCGACGCCGGCCCCGGTGGCACCACCACGTAGGTCGTCCGGGAAGACCGCGTGGTCGGTTCGGCGGTGCGCGGCCCCCTACAGCTCCTTCGCGTAGCAGAGGCTCTCGGGGTGGTGCCGGTAGACGCCGAAGTTGTCGATGCGCGCGTACCCGCTCGTCTCGTACAACCGGATCGCCTCGGGCTGCCGCTGCCCGGTCTCCAGGACCACGCGGGTGCGGCCGGCGGCCCGCGCCGCGTCCTCCAGCACGGCCAGCACCCGGCGCGACAGGCCCCGGCCGCGCACGGCGTCCACCGTGTACATGCGCTTGATCTCGGCGTCACCGGGCCGGATCGGGTCGTCCGCCACGTCGTGCGCCCGCCACCCGCCGCACGCGACGGGCACGCCGTCGAGGTAGCCGACGACGAAGTGGCCGCGGGGTGCGGCGAACTGGGCGGCGTCGACGGGCGTGTGGTCCGCCTCGCCGTAGCGGACCACGAAGACCTGCTGGAGGTCCGCGATCAGCTTCGCCGAGTCCGGATGATCATACGCGCGCGTGAATATTTCCACACCGGTCAGGCTACCTACCGCCAGTGCTCCCAACCAGGGGGCTTCTCGTACGCGCGGCCGTCCACGGTGACGCCGCCGCCGTGCCGCACGGTGCCGATGGTGCGCCACCCCTCGGGCACCGCCGCGGGCTCCGGGAACGTCGCCGCCAACGCGTGGTCCTCGCCCCCGGTCAGCACCCAGTGCCGCGCGTCCGCGCCCAGCGCCGACGCCACGTCCAGCAGTCGCGGGTGGACCTCCAGCAGCTCGGTCCGGATGTCGATGCCGATGCCCGACTCCTCCGCGATGTGCCCGAGGTCGGCCAGCAACCCGTCGGACACGTCGATCATCGCCGTGGCGCCGGCCGCCGCCGCCTGCGGTCCCGCGGAGTACGGCGGTTCGGGGTTCCGCTGCGCCCCGACCACGGCCACCGGCGACCGGAAACCACGCCCCAGCACCGCCAGCCCGCCCGCCGCCCAACCCAGCCGCCCGCACACCGCCACAACATCACCCACTTGGGCTCCCGACCGGGTGATCGGCTCGTAGCCGCCCATGTCGCCCAACGCCGTAACGGAGATCACCAGGGTCGCGGACGACACCATGTCCCCGCCCACCACGCCCGCGCCCGCCGCGCTCGCCTCCTGCCACAACCCGGCCGTCACGCCCTCGATCAACGACGACGGCGTGTCCGGCGGGCACGCGAGCCCCACCAGCAAAGCGGTCGGCATGGCGCCCATGGCCGCCACGTCGGCCAAATTCACGGCCGCCGCCTTGCGGCCCACCTGCTCGGGAGTCGACCAGTCGAGCCTGAAGTGGACGCCCTCCACCAGGACGTCCGTGGAGACCACGACGCGCCCGTCCGGCGCGGCCACGACGGCCGCGTCGTCACCGGGCCCCAGGAGGGTCGTAGGTGGCTGCGTCCGACCTGCCGTCACCCGGCGGATAAGACCGAACTCACCCACTTCAGCGACCGTGTCCGCGTTCTGCGGCGGCTCCGGACGCAAGATTGCCTCCCGTTCTGAGCATTCGGAACCCCAACTGGGGTACGTTGCTGAACACGTTCCTACCCCGACCTGACCTGTCACGACGAAGGGGCACGCCGTGGTGCACGCATACATCCTCATCCAGACCGAGGTCGGAAAGGCAGCCGCCGTGGCCGCCGAGATCTCCGGCATCCCCGGCGTGACCACCGCGGAGGACGTCACCGGTCCGTACGACGTGATCGTGCGCGCCGAGTCCGAGACCGTCGACCAGCTGGGACAGCTCGTGGTCGCCCGCATCCAGAACGTGGAGGGCATCACCCGAACACTGACCTGCCCGGTGGTCCACCTGTAGCGCCGTGTTGTCATAGCCGGGTGGCACCCGAACCCGAACCCACCCCACTGCTGCCCCGCCCCCTGCTCGCGGTGGCCGTCGGCCTGCCCGCGCTGCTGGCGGCGGGCGTGGCGGCCGTCGGGCTCTTCCTGGGCACGGGCGGTCAGGAACAGCCGGCGGACCCGTCCTCGGACCGCTCCGGCCCGCTGGCCCTCGTGCCGGTGCCCGCGCCGCGGGCGGAGGCCGACGAGTGCCGGGGCCTGCTGAGCAAGCTGCCCATGCAACTGGTCTCCAACGGCGCGACGCTGCCCCGCCGCGAACTCGCGTCGCCCGCGCCACCCGGCGCGGTCGCGTGGGGTGACGCGCGGCACGAGCCGATCGTGCTGCGGTGCGGCCTCGACCGGCCGGGCGACCTCACGCCCACCTCGTCCCTGCGCGTCATCTCCGACGTGCAGTGGCTGGAGATCACCGAGGGCGGCAACGCCACCTGGTACGTCGTGGACCGCCCGGTGTACGTGGCGCTGACCGTGCCGTCCGACGCGGGCACCGGCCCGCTCCAGGACATCTCCACCACGGTCCGGGACGCGCTGCCCGCCGTGCCGTTGGACACCAAGGGTTCCTGACGGAGCACACGCCGACGCGGCACACGCCGAAAGGCCCCCGGAACGCGTTCCGGGGGCCTTCGACAACGCTTCCGCACGCGGCCTCAGCCGCGCACCACCTTGCCCGCCTTCAGGCACGAGGTGCACACGTTCAGCCGCTGGCGCTGCGAAGAGGACACCTTCGCGCGCACGGTCTGGATGTTCGGGTTCCACCGGCGGTTGGTGCGTCGGTGGGAGTGCGAGACCGACTTGCCGAAGCCCGGCCCCTTGCCACAGACGTCGCACACGGCAGCCACGTCAGCCACTCCTTAAGGTTTCTCCAGCGGTACTCACGCCCCGGCGGGCGCGCAAGCGTGCACAAGCCTCAGCCGGGCATGGCAACCCAGACAGGGTAGCCGGTGGGCCGCGACGCCACCAAACCGGGTCGAATACCCTCCCCGCCATGCAGGCACTCGACGCGGTGGCGGTGCGCCGGTGGGCGGACGCCTGCGTCCGTTCCCTGGATGCGAACCGCGACGACATCGACCGCATCAACGTGTTCCCGGTCCCGGACGGCGACACCGGCACCAACCTGTCCCAGACCATGCGGTCGGCGCAGGACTCGCTGCTCCGGACGCCCGCCGACTCGGCCGGGCAGGCGTTGGCCGCGCTCGCGCGGGGCGCGCTGGCGGGCGCGCGCGGCAACTCCGGCGTCATCCTCTCGCAGGTCCTGCGCGGGCTCGCGGAGGCGGCGCAGGGCGCGTCCACGGCGGGCGGCCAGGCGATCCGCCGCGCACTGCACCGCGCCGACGAACTGGCCACGGCCGCCGTGTCCAAGCCGGTGCCCGGCACCGTGCTGACCGTCCTGCACGCCGCCGCCGAGGCCGCCCGCGACTGCCCGTCCGACGCCCTGGACGAGGTGGTCACGGCCGCCGCCAAGGCGGGTGCGGAGGCGTTGGCCGACACGCCGCGCCAACTCGCCGTGCTGGCCAAGGCCGGTGTCGTGGACGCGGGTGCGAAGGGCCTCGTGGTGCTGCTGGACAGCCTGGTCGCGGTGATCACCGGGCAGCCGGTCGAGACGACCACCGCGGCGCCGCCGCCACGCTCCCGTGAAGCGCTCACCACGGCACGCGAGGCCGGGTCGGGCGAGTTCGAGTACGAGGTGATGTACCTGCTCGACGGCACACCGGACGTGGCGGCGCTCAAGCGGCGGCTGAGCGCGCTGGGCGACTGCGTGTCCGTCGTGGGCGACGGTGCGGGACTGTGGACCGTCCACGTGCACTGCAACGACATCGGCGCGGCCGTGGAGGCGGGTGTCGAGGCGGGTCGGCCGCACCGGATCACGGTGGCGCGGTTCGCCGACCAGATCGCCGCGCAGGCGCCCCGGTTCGGCCGCGACCGCGCCGTGGTGGTGCTGGTGGAGGGCGCCGGCGCGCTGGAGCTGTTCCGCTCCGAGGGCGCGGTGGCCGCCGCGCCCACCGCCGACCCGGCCGACCTGCTGGCGCTGGTGGTCAGCACGCGTGCCCGGCACGTCACCGTGCTGCCCGGCGACCCCGCGCTGCGTGAACCGCTGGAGCTGGTGGTGGCGCAGGCCGCCGAGGCGGGTCAGGACGTGGTCGTGGTGCCGACGTTCTCCCCGGTGCAGGCGTTGTCCGCGCTGGCCGTGCACGACCCGGCGCGGCGGCCCGGCGACGACGTGGTGGCGATGGCCGAGGCCGCCGCCGCGACGCGTCGCGGTGAGGTCCGGGTGTCCGACCGCGACGCGATCACCTGGGCGGGCCGCTGCCGCCCCGGCGACCTGCTCGCCATGCTGGACGGCGAGGTGGTCGCGGTCGAACCGGGGCCGGGCGACCCGCTCGGGCTGTCCCGCCGCCTGGTGGACCGGATGCTGGCCGCCGGTGGCGAGCTGGTCACCGCGCTGCTCGGCGAGGGCGCGCCGGACGGGCTCGCCGACCTGCTGGAGGAGCACCTGCGGGTCGCCCACCCGGAGGTGGAACTGGCGGCGTACCAAGGCGGACAGCCCGGTGCTGTCCTGGTTGTCGGAGTCGAGTAGTTGAATAGGCCGGGATGACGACCTTCGACGAAAAGCTGGTGTCGGTGCTCGGGAAGAAGAGCGCCGACGCGCTGGAGAGCGGCCTCGGGCTGACCACGGTCGGCGAGCTGCTGCGGCACTACCCCCGGCGGTACGACGAGCGCGGCAAGCTCACCGAGATCAAGGGGCTGGAGCTGGGCGAGCACGTCACCGTGCAGGCCCGCGTGAAGAGCGCGCGCCAGCGGCGGATGAAGAGCCGCAGCGGGGAGCTGCTGGAGGCGGTGATCACCGACGGCTCGTCCGACCTGCACCTGGTGTTCTTCGGGCGCGGGTCGCGGAAGGTCGAGCGGGAGCTGCTGCCCGGTCGGGAGGCGATGTTCGCGGGGAAGGTCGGCGTGTTCAACGGCAAGCTCCAGCTCGCGCACCCCGACTACCAGGTGCTCGACGGAGGGGACCCGGAGGGCGCTGGAGGTGCCGAGGGCGACGCGGTCGCGCGGTTCGCGGGCGCGTTCATCCCCGTCTACCCGGCGGCGCAGGGCATCCAGTCGTGGAACGTGTCCAACTGCGTCGAGCAGGTGCTCGCGGTGTGGGACGGCGTGCCCGAGGAGGAGGACCCGCTGCCCGCCGACCTGCGTGCCGAGCACGGCCTGGTGCCGCTGGAGCGCGCGCTGCGGGACATCCACCGGCCGGACGGGTGGGCCGCGATCGCCGTGGCGCAGCAGCGCCTCAAGTGGGACGAGGCGATGGCCGTGCAGCTGGCCCTGGCACGCCGCCGCCGCTCGGCGACCGCCCGGCCCGCGCCCGCGTGCCCGCCCGTGCCGGGGCTGGTGCGGGACGCGTTCGACGCGCGGCTGCCGTTCGAGCTGACGGCCGGCCAGCGGGAGGTGGGCGAGCGGATCGCGCTCGACCTGTCCGGCGAGCACCCGATGAACCGCCTGCTCCAGGGCGAGGTGGGCTCGGGCAAGGCGCAGCCGCTGGACGCGCTGGTGCTCACCACCGAGGGCTTCGTGCCGATGGGCGACGTCGAGATCGGCACCGAGGTGATCACCCAGGACGGCTCGGCCACCACCGTGACCGGCGTGTTCCCGCAGGGCGAGCGCGAGGTCTACCGGGTGGTGCTGTCCGACGGGAAGTCCGTCGAGTGCGACCTGGACCACCTGTGGGCGACGCACGCGGGCGAGGTCGTCGCGCTCCGCGAGATCCGCGAGGACCTGCTCCGCCACGACGACCCGTCGCGCTGGCGGTTGCCCATGGTCGTCGCGCCGGACGTGGACTGCGTGGAACTCGCGCCGGTCAAGGAGCGGCACGAGCTGTTGCAGGGCCTGCTCACCACCGGCGGCCGGTGCGACGGGACGGACGTGGTGTTCCGCACCGAGTCCACCCACCTGGTCGAGTACGTGAGCGAGCTGGCGGAGTCGCTGGGCGGCACCGGGGTCGTGCGGTACGGCTACGAGACGCACGAGGTGACCGTGCGGCTGCCGGAGGAGTTCCCGCCGTTCCGCGACGCGCTGGACCGCACCGCGCCGCCCGCCCGCTACGTCGAGCGCGTCGAGTACGTGGGTGTGAAACCGGTGCAGTGCATCGCGGTCGCGCACCCGTCGCGGCTCTACGTGACCGACCACTTCATCGTCACGCACAACACGATGGTGGCGTTGCGGGCGATGCTCCAGGTCGTGGACGCGGGCCGGCAGGCCGCCATGCTCGCGCCCACCGAGGTGCTGGCCGCGCAGCACGCGCGGTCGCTGCGGGAGCTGCTCGGCGACCTCGCCCGGGCCGGTGAGCTGGGTGGCGCGGAGCACGCGACCAGGGTGGCGTTGCTGACCGGCTCGATGCCCGCCGCGCAGCGGAAGAAGGCGTTGCTGGAGATCGTCACCGGTGAGGCCGGGATCGTGGTCGGCACGCACGCCCTGATCCAGGACAAGGTGGAGTTCGCCGACCTCGGCCTGGTCGTGGTGGACGAGCAGCACCGGTTCGGCGTCGAGCAGCGGGCCGCGCTCAGCGCCCGGCCCGGCGGGTCCACGCCGCACGTGCTGGTGATGACCGCGACCCCGATCCCGCGGACGGTCGCCATGACCGTGTACGGCGACCTGGAGGTGTCCGCGTTGCGCGAGCTGCCGCGGGGGCGTTCGCCGATCAGCACGTCCGTGGTGCCGGTGGCGGAGAAGCCCGCGTGGCTGGACCGGGCGTGGCAGCGCATCCGCGAGGAGGTCGGCAAGGGCCACCAGGTGTACGTGGTGTGCCCGCGCATCGGCGACGGCGAGGCCGAGGACCCGTCCGGCGACGAGCCGCCGAAGGAGGACGGTGCCGACCGCCGGCCGCCGCTGGCCGTGGTGGACGTGGCGCAGCGCCTGGCCGAGGGCCCGTTGCGCGGCCTGCGGGTGGACGTCCTGCACGGCCGGATGCCGCCGGACGAGAAGGACGCCGTGATGCGGGCGTTCGCCGGCAACGAGGTGCAGGTGCTGGTCGCCACGACCGTGGTCGAGGTCGGCGTGAACGTGCCCAACGCCACCGTCATGGTGATCATGGACGCGGACCGGTTCGGCGTGAGCCAGCTGCACCAGCTGCGCGGTCGGGTCGGCCGGGGCAGCGCGCCGGGCCTGTGCCTGCTGGTCACCGAGCTGCCCGGGGGCACGCCGACGATGGCGCGGCTGCGCGCGGTCGAGTCCAGCCTGGACGGCTTCGAGCTGGCGCAGCTCGACCTGGAGCTGCGTCGCGAGGGCGACGTCCTCGGCGCGGCGCAGTCGGGCACGCGGTCGGGGTTGAAGATGCTGTCGCTGTTGCGTGACGAGGACGTGATCGCCGACGCCCGGGTGGTCGCGCAGCGGGTCGTGGACGACGACCCGGACCTGGACCGGCACCCCGGTCTCGCGTCGCTCGTGCAGGGCCTGCTCGACGCGGAACGGGCGGAATACCTGGAGAAGGCATAGCCATGCGCCCACTGTCGCCAGCCCGTGCCCGTGCCCTGGAGATCGCCTACGCGCGCGCCGAGCTGCGGGCGCTGCGGGACGACCGGCCCGACGTCCGCGGGATGGTGGTGGAGTCGCTGCTGCCCGCGTGGTTGGCGACGAGGTACCTGGCGGAGCGCAAGAAGGCGGGCGTGCTGATGCTGGGCGCGGCGCTCGCGTCGTTCGGGGCGAACCTGGGCGCGCCGTGGGGGTACCAGCTCGTGACGGTGCTGCTGCTGGCGTTGGGCGTGGCGACGTCGTGGGGTGTGCTGGTCGAGGTGCGCGACCGCCGTGCGGAGGCGACGCGGCTGCGTGAGCACGGGCCCGACGAGTACGACACCGCGGTGGCGGCCGGGGTGCGCGTGACGACCCGGCCGTGGTGGCGCAACCTGCTGGGGCGGTTGCTGGACGTGGCCGTGCTGGTGCTGCCGGTGTTGGCGGCGGTGCGGGCGTGGCGTGACGACGGGTGGCCGGCGGGGATCGCCGCGGTGCTGGCCGTGGGGTGCGTGGTGGCGGCGACGGTCTGCTACCTGCGTTCGGCCCGCGAGATCGGCCGTTGGCGGGCGGATTTCCTGGCGCAGGAGGGTTTGGTGCTGCCGCCGTTGCGACCCGAGTGGCAGGTCCTGGTCGGCTGAGCGGTATCGTCGGCCCACTGTGCGCCGTCTGCTGCTCGCCCTGGTCCCGTTCGCGCTGGTCGCGTGCTCGTCCGGTGAGGCGGCGGCACCGCCGACCACGCCGCCGAAGGGCGACCTGGCCGTGCTGGCCGAACACGTCGAGCAGCGCCGGTCCGACCTGAAGACGGCCCGGTTCCACACCGAGGGTTTCGCCTCGGACGGTGACGCGACCGAGGTGCGCAGCATCGTGGACGGCGTGCTGCGCCATGACCCGGACGGCGTCACCGCCGCCATGCGGATGCGCGTCACCACCGGCGGCCAGACCCGTGACATGGACCTGGTGGTCGCCCGGGACGGTTTGTACGTGCACGTCGAGGGAGCCCCGATGCCCGAGGGCAAGAAGTGGGGCTTCTACTCGCCGCAGAGCGGTGGTGAGGTCGACGCCCTGCTGCGTGGTTTCGGTCCGAGCGGGAAGGTCGGGGCGGAACTCGACTACGTGCAGCCGCGTGCCGCCCTGATCGCCAACCGCGCGGGCGAGCAGCTGGACGGCGTCCCGACCACGCGGTACGAGCTGGTGGTGGACCCGATGAAGATGGCGAAGGCCATCGAGGACCCGGACATCCAGCTCCAGCACACGCAACTGGCCGAGTACGGCGTGACCATCCGCGCGACCGCCTGGGTGGACGACACCTCCGCGCCGCTGAAGGCGGAGTACCGGTTCGAGCTGAACGGCAAGGTGGTCAAGCAGTCCACCACGCGGTTCAGCGGGTGGGGCGAGCCGGTCGACGTCACCGCCCCGCCGGCGGCCGAGGTCGTGCCGGCCGACCAGCTCCCCAAGTAGCCGGTGGTGGCGGCGGACGCCTTGTGGTGATGGCTGTGCGGTTCGCCGGCTTCCAGGGGAAGCGGGTTCCGCGGTCTGGGTGGGTTTTGCGCGCGGACGGACGCGGCCGGAATGGGTCGAGGCAGGGGACGCTGTTGGTCGCTGCTGCCGGTGGCCCGGTGGGTGTGCTGGGGCCGGTGGGGCTACTTCGCCTGGGGGACCGGGAGTTGCGCGGTCGGCTGTTCGCCGGTCGGGTCGTCGCCTTCGGGGTCCTGAGTCGGCGTGGTGGTCGGTTCGGCGTCCACGGCGGCCAGGTCCAGGGGCGCCAGCGTGGCGACCGCTCGTCGGACGGCCTCCTGGGCCGCGGTGAACTGCTCGGTCAGGGCCTGGTGCGCCGAGTGCATCTCGGTGAGCTTGCGCTCCGCGGCGGTGATGCGGCGGTCGGCGTGGGCGTCCGCGTCGGCGATCGTCTGCTCCGCCTTGGCGTTCGCCTCGGTGACGGTCTGCTCGGCCTTCGCGTCCGCGTCCGCGATGGTTCGCTCGGCCTTGGTGTTCGCGTCCGCGATGGTCTGTTCGGCCTTGGCGTTCGCCTCGGCCACCGTCTGCTCTGCCCTGGCGTTCGCCTCGGTGACGGTCTGCTCGGCCTTGGCGTCGGCCTCGGTGACGGTCTGCTTGGCCTTCTCGTCGGCCTCGGTGGTGGTCTTCTCCGCGTACGCGTTGGCGTCGGCGACGGCCTTCTCCGCCTTGGCCAGCGCCTCCGACTCCAGTTCGGCGACCTGCTTCGCCGACTCGGCCTTCAGCGCGTCGACCTCGGCCCGCGCCTGCTCCAGCAGCTTCGCCGCCTGGGCCTTGGCCTCCACCACGTGTGCCTCGTGCTCCTTGCGGAGCGTGGTGCGGAGTTCGTCGTACTCCTTGTCCAAGTCGTCGTGGTAGCCCTTGTACTTGGCGTCCAGCTCGACGCGGCGGGCGTCGAGGGCGGCTACCTTGGCCTCGTGGTCGGCGGCGGCGCGTTCGCGTTCCGCGGTCGCCTCGGCGACCAGTGCCTCGTGCTCCGCGGACAGCTTGGCCCGCAGCTCCTCGTGCGACCGCTCCAACTCCGCGCGGCGGTCCTGGTACTGCTGCTCCAGCTCGGCGGCGCGCTGCTGGTGGCGGGACTCCAACTGCTTGCGGCGCTCCTCCAGCTCGCCCATGGCCCGCTGGTGGGCGGCACGGCCCTCGGCGGCGAACCGCTCGGCCTCGGCCCTGGTGGCGTTCGCCTGGTCGACCGCGGCCTGGCGGATGTCGGCGATCTCCTCCTCGGCGAGGGTCATCATCACCTGGACGCGCTCGGTGACGTTGGAGGCGTTGACCGGGCTGTTGGCGAGGCTCGTCAGCTGGGACTTGACCTTGTCCAGCTCGGCGCGGGTGCTGTTGAGCGCCTTGGTCAGCTCGGTCACCTGGGCCACGGCCGCGTCGCGTGATCTCGTGGAGTTCTTGAGGTCGAACTCGAGACGTGTCACGCGCTCGTTGACCTGCCGCTGGTTGTAACCGCGCAGAACAACGTCGAAGTGGGTGCGGGCAGCAGGCTGCCCAGTCCCTTCAGCCCCGGCCATGCACCCAACCCTACCGAGAAGTCGACACGGTCCGTCACCCGATACAGCGAACGCAGTGTAACGGCTCGGTGATCGTCCGCTCCTGACGATGACACCGCCACCAGTGGTGGGAGGTACTCAGACCTGCGACGTTGCGTCTATTCGAACACGTGTTCGAGCGTGCCGCAAGTCGCTCGAAGGGGTGAACGAGCGTGAACTCACCGGAACGTCCACGGCCGGGAGTGTGAGCACTTCGGCAGAGAGGTGCGCCGGGCGGTCCGGCAAGGGACAATCCTCGGGTCGTCCCGGGTGGCGCAGCCCTTGACCGGATGAGTGAACGATCACGATGACGTCCGTCACGTGAGATGGAACTCCCGAGGGGCGGGACGTGCACGGTAGCGTGCCTTGATTGACCGCCGAGTGACCTGGGAGGGAACGCCGAATGTTCCGCAAGGTTCTTGTCGCCAACCGCGGCGAGATCGCGATCCGGGCTTTTCGCGCTGCCTATGAGCTGGGCGCCGGCACGGTTGCCGTCTTCCCCCACGAGGACCGGAATTCGCTGCACCGGCTGAAGGCCGACGAGTCCTACGAGATCGGCGAGCCCGGTCACCCGGTGCGCGCCTACCTGTCCGTGGAGGAGATCATCAAGGCCGCGCGCAAGGCGGGCGCGGACGCGGTCTACCCCGGTTACGGCTTCCTGTCGGAGAACCCGGAACTCGCCAAGGCGTGCGCCGAGGCCGGGATCACGTTCGTCGGCCCGCCCGCCGACGTGCTGGAGCTGACCGGCAACAAGGCGCGCGCCATCGCCGCCGCCCGCGAGGCGGGCCTGCCGGTGCTCAGGTCGAGCCAACCGTCCAGCGACATCGACACCCTGCTGGCCGCCGCCGAGGACATCGACTTCCCGGTGTTCGTGAAGGCCGTCGCGGGCGGTGGTGGCCGCGGTATGCGCAAGGTGGACGAGCCCGCCGCGCTGCGCGAGGCGCTGGAAGCGGCCTCCCGCGAGGCGGAGTCCGCGTTCGGCGACCCGACCGTGTTCCTGGAGCAGGCCGTGGTGGAACCCCGCCACATCGAGGTGCAGATCCTCGCCGACGGCGAGGGCCACGTGATGCACCTGTTCGAGCGCGACTGCTCGGTGCAGCGCCGGCACCAGAAGGTCATCGAGATCGCGCCCGCCCCGAACCTGTCGCCGGAGCTGCGCGAGCGGATCTGCGGCGACGCCGTGCGGTTCGCCCGCCACATCGGCTACCGCAACGCGGGCACCGTCGAGTTCCTGCTCGACCCCAACGGCAACTACGTCTTCATCGAGATGAACCCCCGCATCCAGGTGGAGCACACGGTCACCGAAGAGGTCACCGACGTCGACCTGGTGCAGTCCCAGATGCGCATCGCGTCCGGCGAGACCCTGGACGACCTCGGCCTCAGCCAGGACACCGTGCAACTGCGCGGCGCGGCCCTCCAGTGCCGCATCACCACCGAGGACCCGGCCAACGGGTTCCGCCCCGACACGGGCATGATCAGCGCCTACCGCTCGCCCGGCGGCTCCGGCATCCGGCTGGACGGCGGCACGACCGGCGCGGGCACCGCGATCGGCGCGCACTTCGACTCCATGCTGGTGAAGCTGACCTGCCGCGGTCGCACGTTCTCCGCCGCCGTCGCCCGCGCCCGCCGCGCGGTCGCCGAGTTCCGCATCCGGGGCGTGTCCACGAACATCCCGTTCCTCCAGGCGGTGCTGGACGACCCGGACTTCTACGAGGGCCGCGTCACCACGTCGTTCATCGAGAAGCGGCCCCACCTGCTGACCGCCCGGCACTCCGCCGACCGCGGCACGCGGATGCTGACGTACCTGGCGGACGTGACGGTGAACAAGCCGAACGGCCCGCGCCCGTCCGCCGTGGACCCCAAGGACAAGCTGCCCGTCATCGACCTGGCCGCCGAACCGCCCGCCGGGTCCAGGCAGAAGCTCACCGAACTCGGGCCGGAGGGCTTCGCGCGGTGGCTGCGCGAGTCCAAGACCCTCGCCGTCACCGACACCACGTTCCGCGACGCGCACCAGTCGCTGTTGGCGACCCGTGTGCGCACCAAGGACCTGTTGGCCGTCGCGCCGCACGTGGCGCGCATGACGCCGCAACTGCTGTCGTTGGAGGCGTGGGGCGGCGCGACTTACGACGTGGCGCTGCGCTTCCTCGCCGAAGACCCGTGGGAACGGCTCGCCGCGCTGCGGGAGGCCGTGCCCAACATCACCCTCCAGATGCTGCTGCGCGGCCGGAACACGGTGGGCTACACGCCGTACCCGGAGGCGGTGACCACCGCGTTCGTCGAGGAGGCCACCAAGACCGGCATCGACATCTTCCGCATCTTCGACGCCCTCAACGACGTCGAGCAGATGCGGCCCGCCATCGAGGCCGTGCGCGAGACCGGGACGGCCGTCGCCGAGGTGGCCCTGTGCTACACGGCCGACCTGTCCGACCCGGAGGAGCGCCTCTACACGCTCGACTACTACCTGAAGCTGGCCGAGCAGATCGTGGGCGCGGGCGCGCACGTGCTGGCCGTGAAGGACATGGCGGGCCTGCTGCGCCCGCCCGCCGCGGCACGGCTCATCACCGCGCTGCGCAAGGAGTTCGACCTCCCCGTGCACCTGC
This sequence comes from Saccharothrix obliqua, assembly GCF_019375475.1. GTDB lineage: Bacteria > Actinomycetota > Actinomycetes > Mycobacteriales > Pseudonocardiaceae > Actinosynnema > Actinosynnema obliqua. The sequence goes on from NZ_JAHXGQ010000001.1 coordinate 1,184,882, forward strand.
ACACGCACGACACGGCGGGCGGCCAGCTCGCGACGTACCTCGCGGCCATCCAGTCCGGTGTGGACGCGGTGGACGGCGCGGCGGCGTCCATGGCGGGCACCACGTCGCAGCCGCCGCTGTCGGCGATCGTCGCGGCCACCGACCACACCGAGCACGCCACCGGGCTGGACCTCCGGGCGGTGTGCGACCTGGAGCCGTACTGGGAGGCCGTGCGCAAGGTGTACGCGCCGTTCGAGTCCGGCATCCCCGGTCCCACCGGCCGCGTGTACCGCCACGAGATCCCCGGCGGGCAGCTGTCCAACCTGCGCACCCAGGCGGTCGCGCTCGGCCTCGGGCAGAAGTTCGAGGAGATCGAGGCCATGTACGCCGCGGCCGACCGCATCCTGGGTCGGCTGGTGAAGGTGACGCCGTCCTCCAAGGTGGTCGGCGACCTGGCGCTGCACCTGGTCGGCGCGGGCGTGTCGCCGGAGGACTTCGAGGCGGAGCCGAACCGGTTCGACATCCCCGCCTCGGTCGTCGGGTTCCTGTCCGGCGAGCTGGGCGACCCGCCCGGCGGCTGGCCGGAGCCGTTCCGCACCAAGGCGTTGCAGGGGCGCACCGCGCCCAAGCGCGTCGCCGAGCTGACGCCGGAGGACGAGGAGGGCCTGGTGCGGTCGCGCCGCGCCACCCTCAACCGCCTGCTGTTCCCCGCGCCGACCAAGGAGTTCCTGGCGCATCGCGAGGCGTACGGCGACACGAGCGTGCTGCGGAGCAAGGACTTCTTCTACGGCCTGCGACCGGGTGAGGAGTATTCGGTCGACCTGGAGCCGGGCGTCCGGCTGCTGATCGGGCTGGAGGCCATCGGCGAGGCCGACGAGCGCGGTATGCGGACCGTGATGGCGACGCTGAACGGGCAGCTGCGGCCGATCCAGGTGCGCGACCGGTCCATCGCGGCCGAGGTGCCGGTGGCGGAGAAGGCCGACCGGGGCAACCCGGACCACGTCGCCGCGCCGTTCGCGGGCGTGGTCACGCCCAACGTCGAGGAGGGCGAGCAGGTCGACGCCGGCCAGACGGTGGCGACCATCGAGGCCATGAAGATGGAGGCCGCGATCACCGCGCCGAGGGCGGGCGTGGTCAAGCGCCTCGCCGTGGGCGGCGTGCAGCAGGTGGAGGGCGGCGACCTGCTGATCGTCCTGGACTGACCGCTCCTGGTCGGCCGCGGGCCGGGTGTCCCCTCGGGGCGCCCGGCCCGCGGCGGTTCACCCGACCGGTCGATCAACCGGGCCTCGGGAACCGGTTGCCGGCCGAAGCCGTTGGAGGAGCCATGAAGAAGGTCACCGCAACGCTGCTCGGCGTGACGGCGGGCGCGGTCGCGTGGGCGTTGCGCGACGTGCCGGCCGCGCTGGGCGGGCGGCCGGGCGGGGAGCGCGTGCGGCGTTCACCGCAGTACCGGGCAGGCAAGTTCCGCAACCCCGCGCCCACCCGCACCATGCCGTCCGGCGGTGCGGCGGAAACGGTGCGGGAGCTGCTGTTCGGCGACCAGCGGCGGCACCCGGTCGGCGAGGTGCCCCTGGTGCGGCCGTCGGTCGGCGCGGCGGACGGGCTGCACATCACGTGGTACGGGCACGCCTCGTCCTTGGTGGAGATCGACGGCGCGCGGATCCTGATCGACCCGGTGTGGAGCGAGCGGTGCTCGCCGTCCCGGTTGGTGGGGCCGAAGCGGATGCACCCCGTGCCGCACGAACTCGGCGAGGTCGGGCCGGTGGACGCGGTGGTCATCTCCCACGACCACTACGACCACCTGGACCGCGCGACCGTGCGCGTGCTGGCGGAGGCCGGTCGGGCGGTCTTCGTCGTGCCGCTGGGCATCGGGGCGCACCTGCGGCGGTGGCGGGTGCCCGCGGAGCGGATCGTCGAACTCGACTGGGACGAGTCCCACGAGGTGGCCGGCGTGCGGCTGGTCGCCACGCCCGCGCAGCACTTCTCCGGGCGTGGTCTGCGGCGCGACCCGACGTTGTGGGCGTCGTGGGCGGTCATCGGGCCGCGGCACCGCGTGTACTACAGCGGTGACACCGGCTACTTCGACGGCTACCGGCGGATCGGGGAGCGGTACGGGCCGTTCGACGCGTCGCTGGTCCAGATCGGCGCGTACGGGCCGGGGTGGCCGGACATCCACATGACGCCGGAGGAGGGCGTGGCCGCGCACCGCGACGTCCGGGGCGGGCTGCTGATCCCCGTGCACTGGGCGACGTTCAACCTGGCGTTCCACGACTGGACCGAACCGGTGGACCGGGTGTGGCGCGAGGCGAAGGCCCTGGACGTCCCGCTGGCGGTGCCGCGGCCGGGTGAGCGGGTGGACGTGGCCGACCCGCCCGCCGTGGACGGGTGGTGGCAGGCGCTGGCGTGACGGCGGACCGCGGCGGGTCGGCTTCTCCGGTCCGCCGAACCCGCTCGGCCGGGGGCGTCGGGCGCGCGGGGTCCGGTCGGGCTGGGAGGATGGGGCGGTGACCAGGATCGTCGCGGGCTCGGCCGGTGGCCGTCGTCTGCTCGTACCGCCGCGCGGCACGCGCCCCACGTCGGAGCGGGTGCGGGAGGCGTTGTTCAGCTCGCTGGAAACCGTGCTCGACCTCGACGGCACGCGGGTGCTCGACCTCTACGCCGGTTCCGGCGCGCTCGGGTTCGAGGCGTTGTCGCGCGGCTCGGCGGCGGCCACGTTCGTGGAAGCCGACAAGCGTGCCTCCGACGTCCTGAAGAGCAACGCCAAGGCGCTCGGGCTGCCCGGCGCGACCGTCGTCAACCGCTCGGCCGAGGCCGCCGTCTCCGCGCCCGCCGACGTGCCCTACGACGTCGTGCTCGCCGACCCGCCCTACGCGGTCACCGATGCGCAACTCGGCCGGGTGCTCGCCGACCTCGTCGGCAACGGGTGGGTCGGGCCGGGCTCGCTGGTGGTCGTGGAGCGGGCCGCGCGGGGTGCCGAACCGGTCTGGCCGGCCGGGCTGGAACCGTTGCGCAGCAAGCGTTACGGGGACACGGCGTTGTTCTGGGCGGAGTACCCGGGTGATGCGGACCACGAGTGAAGGGGGCGCGTCCGATCGGGTGCTACCGTCCGAAACCATGACGCGTGCCGTGTGCCCCGGCTCCTACGACCCGGCCACCAACGGACACCTGGACATCATCGGGAGAGCGGCGAAGCTCTTCGACGAGGTCGTCGTCGCCGTGCTCATCAACAAGAACAAGAAGACCTTGTTCTCGGTCGAGGAGCGGACCGAGATGTTGCGCGAGGTCACCGCCCAGTGGCCCAACGTGCGGGTGGACTCGTGGCACGGGCTGCTGGTCGACTACTGCCGCGAGAACGACATCAGGGCCATCGTGAAGGGCCTGCGCGCGGTCAGCGACTACGACTACGAGTTGCAGATGGCGCAGATGAACCACCAGCTCACCGGCGTCGAGACGCTCTTCATGCCGACCAACCCCATCTACAGCTTCCTGGCCAGCTCGCTGGTCAAGGACGTCGCCACGTACGGCGGCGACGTGTCGTCGCTGCTGCCGCCGTCGATCATGGCGCGGCTCACCCACCGGCTCGCGGAGCGCCGCTGACCGGTCACGTGCGGGCACCGTTCGCCGGCACGAGGACCACCACCCGGCCGTCACCACACCGCCGCGGGCCGCGTCATGGTCGACATCTCCCGCCGACGCCGGGACACGCCTTGCCGATCTACCCGCGAGCGGGTGATCGGCAGGGCACACTAGGACGGGTACCGCTGTGTGGGCGTGGGGAGTGTGCCGTGTACCGGGTGTTCGAGGCCCTCGACGAGCTGGTCACGATCGTCGAGGAAGCGCGTGGCGTGCCGATGACCTCCGGCTGCGTCGTGCCGCGCGGTGACGTGCTCGAACTGCTCGACGACGTGCGGGACGCGATCCCGGCCGAGCTGGACGACGCCCAGGACGTGCTGGACCACCGCGACGAGCTGATCGGCAAGGCCCAGCACGAGCTGGAGTCCGCCACCAGCAAGGCCCGCTCGGACGCGGAGCGGATGGTCGCCGAGGCGCAGCACGAGGCCGAGCGGATGCTGTCCGAGGCGCGTTCGCGCGCGGAGCGGATGGTGGCCGAGGCGACCGACCAGGCCGAGCGCACCATCGGGGCGGGCCGCCAGGAGTACGAGGACCTGGTGGGCCGCGCGCACGCCGAGGCCGACCGGATGGTGCAGGCCGGCCGCGCCAACTACGAGCGCGCGCTGGAGGAGGGCCGTGCCGAGCAGGCGCGGCTGGTCGACCAGACCGAGGTCACGCGGGCCGCGCACGCCGAGGCCGCGCGCGTGCTGGACGAGGCGCGTGCGGAGGCGGCCCGGCTGCGCAGCGAGTGCGACGCCTACGTGGACGGCAAGCTCGCCGACTTCGAGGACCTGCTCGCCCACACGCTCCGCTCGGTCGGCAAGGGGCGCTCGCACCTGCGCGGCCCGGCCGTGACGGGTGCGGCGGCCCCGTTCGACTACCACGAGACCGCGCGCTCCTGACCTGCGACGACCTCCGGACCGCACGACGTCGGACCGGTCGATTTCACGTCCGCGCCCCTCGTCCCGTACCCTTGACCGGCTGGTCGTGGTAAGTCACCCGACGGCAAACACCGAAATCATGACTGAACACCACTACGCCTCCGCGCGTCCCGCAGCCACCGGGCCCTGGGTCATCGACACCAGGGACCTCGGGCGTCGCGCGGGCGCCAGCCGCACCTTCCGGCGCTCGGTCCCCGCGGCGGGCCTCGGCCTGCTCGGCGTGATCGCGGTGCCGCCGGGCGGCGACGTCGAACTCGACCTCCTGCTGGAATCGGTGGTCGAGGGCGTGCTGGTGTCCGGCACGGCCGCGACGACGGTCGAAGGGGAGTGCTCGCGCTGCCTGGAACCGCTGTCGGCCGAGGTCGAGGTGGAGCTGACCGAGTTGTACGCCTACCCGGACAGCACCACCGACGAGACCACCGAGGAGGACGAGGTCAGTCGGCTGCACGACGACCTGGTCGACCTCGAACCTGTGGTGCGGGACGCCATCGTGCTCGCCCTCCCGCAGGTGCCGCTGTGCTCGCCGGACTGCCCCGGGTTGTGCGTCGACTGCGGCGGCAGGCTGGCCGATCTCGGCCCCGATCACGGGCATGAGACGATTGACCCCCGTTGGGCCGCTCTCCAGGAGCGGTTCGGCGGGAATCGTGACAATCCAGAGGAGAACTAGTCGTGGCCGTCCCGAAGCGGAAGATGTCGCGCTCGAACACGCGCTCGCGCCGCGCTCAGTGGAAGACCGCTGCCGTGCACCTGGTGGCCTGCTCGAACCGGGCGTGCCGCCAGCCGAAGCCGCAGCACGTCGCCTGCCCGGCTTGTGGCCAGTACGACGGCCGCCAGGTCGTCCAGTCGGCCTGATTCCTCCTAGGCGAAGGTAGCCCGCACAGTGGGGGGTAGGTCGTCGCGCGGTCGGTCCGCCGACCGCGCCCCGTTGCTCGAAGCGCTCGGCGTCCAGTTGGACGCCGAGCTGCTGACGCTCGCTCTGACACACCGGTCGTACGCGTACGAGAACGGCGGCCTGCCGCCGAACGAGCGACTGGAGTTCCTCGGGGACGCGGTGCTCGGGATGGTCGTCACCGACCACCTGTACCGGACGCACCCCGAGCTGCCCGAGGGTCAGCTCGCGAAGCTCCGCGCCAGCGTGGTGAACATGCACGCGCTGGCGGGCGTGGCCCGCGGGCTGGGCGACGACGGCCTGGGCGGGCACCTGCTGCTCGGTCGCGGCGAGGAGCTGACCGGGGGCAGGGACAAGGCGAGCATCCTCGCGGACGGCCTGGAAGCCGTCATCGGCGCGGTGTACCTCCAGTTCGGCATCGACACCGCGCGTCAACTGGTCCACCACCTGTTCGACCCGCTGCTGGCGGAGGCGCCGCTGCGGGGTGCGGGGTTGGACTGGAAGACCAGTCTTCAGGAACTCACCGCCTCGGCGGGGCTGGGCGTGCCCGAGTACCGGGTCGACGACCAGGGCCCCGATCACCGCAAGGAGTTCACCGCCACGGTGCTCGTGGGCGGGCAGCCCCACGGGACCGGCGACGGTCGCACGAAGAAGGAAGCCGAGCAGAAGGCGGCCGAGGCCGCCTACCGCGTGCTGTCGGAGCGCGTCCGGGCGGAGCAGGAAGCCGCTGCCGGGAACGGTCACGCCAAGGGCTCGGCGAAGCCGCAGACCTCACCCACCGAGGAAGACTGACGCCGATGTATGCCACGAACGTCCGGACGAACCGGCGCGTGCGCGACCACCGCCACTCCTCCCTCCGACCGCTGAACGCCACCCGCAGCGGCGGCATCCAGGGCCTCGTCCTGGTCCGCGACACCGCGCAGGCCGGTGGCTGGGTGCTCAAGCCCACCAAGCCCCAGGCCGCCGCGTACGAGCTGCTGGAGGACCTGGAGTCCGCGGACGAGACCGAGGACTGACCGCCGCACGTGCCCGAGCTGCCCGAGGTCGAAGTAGTCCGCAGAGGTCTGCACGAGCACGTCGCCGGCCGGACCGTCGCCGCCGTCGAGGTCCTGCACCCCCGCGCCATCCGCCGCCACCTGCCCGGTGCGGTGGATTTCGCGTCCCGGTTGGCCGGTCGCACGATGCTCGCGGCCCGGCGGCGCGGCAAGTACCTCTGGGTGGACCTGTCCGACGGCGACGCGGTGCTCGCCCACCTCGGGATGAGCGGCCAGCTGCTGGTGCAGCCGGTCGGCGCGCCCGACGAGAAGCACCTGCGGGTCCGGGTGCGCTTCGCCGACGACGGCTCGGAACTGCGGTTCGTGGACCAGCGGACGTTCGGCGGGCTCCTGCTCGCCGAGGTGGTGGAGGTCGACGGCACGCCGCTGCCGGAACCGGTCGCGCACATCGCGCGCGACCCGATGGACCCGTTGTTCGACCCGGCCGCGGCGGTGGCCGCGCTGCGGCGGCGGCGCACCGACGTGAAGCGCGCGCTGCTGGACCAGACCCTGGTGTCCGGGGTGGGCAACATCTACGCCGACGAGGCGTTGTGGCGCAGCCGCCTGCACAGCCTGCGGCCCACCGACCGCCTGACCCGGCCGAAGGCCGCCGAACTGCTCACGCACGCCACGGACGTGATGCGGGAAGCGCTCGGGCAGGGCGGGACGTCGTTCGACGCGCTGTACGTGAACGTCAACGGGCAGTCGGGGTACTTCGACCGATCGCTGAACGTTTACGGACAGGAAAACCAGCCGTGCGCCCGGTGCGGGACGGCCATTGTGCGCGAACCGTTCATGAACCGGTCTTCCTACTCGTGCCCGCGCTGCCAGCCCCGACCACGCGGCACGTCGTGATCGCCGCGCGATCGGTTCCCGGTCGCCCGCTCAGCGTGATTTCGGTTCGGCGAGGCGGCGCAGCAGCGGCGTGACCGAGCGGACGTGGTCGCGTTCCTCTTCGGACATGCGCGACAACCGCTGGGACAGCAGTTCCGCCTCGCCGTGCGCGAGCGACGCGATGGTCTCGCGGCCCGCGCCGGTCAGTTCCACGATCGTGGCACGCCCGTCGGCCGGGTCCGCCTCGCGTCGCACCAGACCGCCGGATTCCAAGCCGGTCACCACCGTGGTCGCCGTCGGCTGCGAGCACAGGGCCCGCACCGCGATCTCGCCGATCCGCATCGGTCCCTGCGTGGCCAGCTCCGCCAGCACCAGGAGCTGGGTGGGCTGCAACCGGCGCACCGGTGCGGACAGGCGCAGGCTGCGGATCAGCCGGTGCACGGCGACCACGAGCTGTAACGCGTCCTGGTCGGTCACACTTGTGGTCATCGAGGACCTCCTCGCGGCTCACCCACCGTGAGCAGTCGTCCGAATTCGGACAGGACATTCGCACTATCGCCGCGCCGGTGTCCAGCGAACTGATTCATTCGCACCCGGATGTACTCAAGCTGTCCGCACCGGTGCGGTGAGCAAAGCGTTAGAACGTCATAAAAGCCTTGTTCAGGGGCGTCAAGACGCCATCAGGAAGGTGAGAATCCCGCTCGTTACCGCCACTTCACCGCGTGACCGAAGTAGTGTCACACCGTGACGAAGGTGCTCGTGGTCGACGACGAACCGCAGATCGTGCGCGCGTTGCGGATCAACCTGTCCGCGCGTGGTTACTCGGTGCTCACCGCCCACGACGGCACGGGCGCCCTGAAAGCCGCGGCCGAGGGCAAGCCGGACGTCGTCGTCCTCGACCTGGGCCTGCCCGACGTGGACGGCACGGAGGTCATCGCCGGCCTGCGCGGGTGGACGTCGGTGCCGATCATCGTGCTGTCCGCGCGCACCGATTCCGCCGACAAGGTGGAGGCGCTCGACGCGGGCGCCGACGACTACGTCACCAAGCCGTTCGGGATGGACGAGCTGCTGGCCCGCCTGCGGGCGGCCGTGCGGCGCTCCGCGGTGACCGAGGGGGAGGACGCGGTCGTGGAGACCTCGTCGTTCACGGTGGACCTGGCGGCGAAGAAGGTCGTGCGGGAGGGCGTGGAGGTGCACCTCACGCCGACCGAGTGGGGCCTGCTGGAGGTCCTGGCGCGCAACCGGGGTCGGCTGGTCGCGCAGCGGCAGCTCCTCCAGGAGGTGTGGGGGCCGCAGTACGCGAAGGAGACCCACTACCTGCGGGTGTACCTGGCGCAGCTGCGCCGCAAGCTGGAGCCGGAGCCGTCGCACCCCCGGCACCTGGTGACCGAGCCGGGCATGGGGTACCGGTTCGAGCTGTGACGGGGGCCATTCCACTTGCGCGGCCGACGTAGCGTGATCATGACGGCGAACGAGTGGATTGGCGGATTGATGGAGATCACGACGGCGCACACGGCCGAGATCGACCCGGCGGTGCTCGCGGCGGCACGCCGGCTGTGCGACGACGCGTTCGACGGTGAGTTCAGCGACGACGACTGGGACCACGCGCTGGGCGGTGTGCACGCCCTGGTGTGGGAGGACGGCGAACTCGTCGGCCACGGTTCGGTGGTGCAGCGGCGGCTGCTGGCCGGCGGTCGGGCGTTGCGCACGGGCTACGTGGAGGCCGTCGCGGTGCGTGCCGACCGGCGGGGTCGCGGGCACGGCGCGGCCGTGATGACCGCGCTGGAGGGCGTGCTGCGGCGGGCGTACGAGGTGGGCGCGCTGGGCGCGGCGGAGGACGCGGTGGACTTCTACGCCGCACGCGGGTGGGTGCCGTGGCGCGGGCCGACGTCGGTGCTCGGCCCGGACGGGCCGGTGCGCACCGCGGACGACGACGGCGGCCTGTTCGTGCTGCCGGTGACCGCCGCGCCGGACCTGGACGGCCCGATCGCGTGCGACTGGCGCGGCGGCGACGTCTGGTAGCCCGCTACGGCTTCGCCTCCGACGTCGGCACGGGTGTCGTCGCGGCGGACGACGGCGGCTCGGTGGTCGGGTGGTACGACGTCGGCGGGTTGCTCTGCGGTTGGGACGTCGTCGGCGCGGCCTCCTCGGTCCGGGTGGTCGGTGCCGGCACCTGCGCCGTCGGCCGCGCCGGCGACTCGACCGGGCGCGGCGCGGCGGCGGCGTCGCCCGTCTGCTTCGCCGGGCCGGGCGGCTCGGTGGTGGTCGGTTTGCCGGCCCGCGTGGACACCGTGATCACGACCGTGGACGGGGTGCCGTCGGCGGCGACGCGCACCGTGGTCTCGGCGGTCGCCTCCAGGTCGGCGCGCGGCTGCGGCGGGGCGGTCTCCGGCTCGCCGTTCGTGGCCAGCATGGACGCCAGGGTGACGATGACGGTGGCGACGAGCGCGCCGCCGCCCGCCAGCAGCGCCGTCGACGGGATCTTCCTCTTCGGCGCCGCCGGACGATCTTGCTCGAACACACCATCTCCCTGTGGGAACCCGGCTTGATGGTCAACTGTTCGAGTTATCGGCGAGAAGCGCGGGACGCCGCATCATCCGAGCGATCCTCCACACCTTCGTGTGGTGGAGCGTCACTGATCCGCGGCGTCCTCGTTGGGCGTGCTCCCGTCCGCTCCACTCACGGGCGGCGGCTCGCTGGGCGGCGGAGTGGACGAGGTGGGGTCCACCGGCGGCGTGGTGGTCGTGGTGACCACCGGCGTCTTGGTGGTGGTCGTGGTGGGCTGCTCGACCTTCGGCGGCGGTGCCGAGTCCTCAACGGTCGTGGTGGTCGTCGTGCCGTCCGGGTTGGTCACGGTGGTCACGCGTCGCCTCGGAGGCGTGGTCGTGGTGGTCGTCGTCCCGCTGGACGACGTGGTGCTCTCCGACGTCGTGGTGGCCGTGACGGACGTCGTGGGCGTCGACGTCACCGTCGTGAGGGTGTTGCGGGACGTCACGTTCTCGCGCGTGGTCGGTCTCGGTGACGCGCTCTCGCCGGTCGCGCCCGCGATCGAGGCGACGGACGCGAAGATCGTCGCCACCAGCACGCCGGAGGCGGCCAGCAGTGCGGTCGGCGCCACGCGCGACCGGCGGTGGTCGGGTTCCGGTGTCTCGTACAGCCCGTCGGTCACACGCGCTCCTCGTTACCAGCCGAAGTTCTGCGTCCAGTACCAGCCGTCGGTCGCCACGCCCACGCCGATGGTGGTGAAATCGCAGTTCAGGATGTTGCGGCGGTGGCCGTCCGAGTTCATCCACGACTTCATGGCGGCTTCCGGCGTCCGCTGGCCCTTCGCGATGTTCTCGCCGCCCGGACCGGGGTGGCCCGCCTCGCGCATCCGCTGCGCGAAGTCCACCCCCTCCGGCGTGGTGTGCGAGAAGTAGTCGCGGGCGGACATGTCGTCGCTGTGGCCCTGCGCGGACCGCACGGCCCGTTCGTCCACCGTCAGCGGCTCGCAGCCGGCCTCGGCGCGTGCGTCGTTGACCAGGTTCACGACGCGTTCCACGTCCGACGCGGGCTTGGGCGGTGTGGCGGTGGTGGTCGGCGCGGTCGTCGTCTCCACCGTCGTCGTGGTGGGCTCGGCCGTGGTGGTCGTGGTTTCCACCGTCGTCGTGGTGGGCGAAACGGCGGCGGTGGGTGCCGTGGGCGTGTTCGGGGCCGGTTCGCGCGCGGGTAACCCGACGCCACCCATGCCCGGGTTGTCGACCTGCGGCTCCTGTGCTGTGGTGGGCGCGATGAAAGGGGCGAGCCGGTCGGGGCTCGCGAACGCCGCACCGGTCGCGCCCGCGGCGCCCAGCAGGAGCCCGACGAGTCCGCCCACGACGGGTCGGTTCACGCGCCGCGCAGTCACGGTCGCGCACCGTACCACTATCGGGTGAAATGTCAGGATGGGTTCCGTGGCTGGAGCAGAGCGGGACGTGCGGCTCACCGCGTGGGTGCGCGGACACGTCCAAGGGGTCGGTTTCCGGTGGTGGACCCGGGCCAGGGCGCTTGAGCTGGGCCTGGTCGGCAGCGCGTCGAACCTGCGGGACGGCCGGGTCGAGGTCAACGCCGAGGGGCCGGAGGCGGCGTGCCGCGCGCTGGTCGACGCGTTGCGCTCCGGCGGCGCACCCGGCCGGGTGGATTCCGTCGTGGAGCGGTGGACGGCGGCGCGTGGCGGGTTGACCGGCTTCGTGGAGCGCTGAAAACCGCTGGTCGCGGTGGGTCCGCGGGCCACGTGGCGGCGTGCCTGCCGCCGTTCGCGGCACCCCCGCGGGTACTCTGCCCCGGTGCACCTCAAGAGCCTGACGCTGAAGGGTTTCAAGTCCTTCGCCTCGGCTACCACGCTGCGCTTCGAACCCGGCATCACCTGCGTCGTCGGGCCGAACGGGTCCGGCAAGTCCAACGTCCTCGACGCGCTCCGCTGGGTGATGGGCACGCAGGGCGCGAAGGACCTGCGCGGCGGCAAGATGGAGGACGTGATCTTCGCCGGCACGTCCGGCCGCGCGCCGCTCGGTCGGGCCGAGGTGACGCTGACCATCGACAACTCCGACGGCGTGCTGCCGATCGAGTACACCGAGGTGTCGATCACCCGCCGGATGTTCCGCGAGGGCGCGACCGAGTACGAGATCAACGGCAGCTCCTGCCGCCTGATGGACATCCAGGAGCTGCTGTCGGACTCCGGCATCGGCCGCGAGATGCACGTGATCGTCGGCCAGGGCCAGCTCTCCGCGATCCTGGAGTCGAAACCGGAGGAGCGCCGGGCGTTCGTCGAGGAGGCCGCGGGCGTCCTCAAGCACCGCAAGCGCAAGGAGAAGGCGCTGCGGAAGCTGGAGGCGATGCAGGCCAACCTGACCCGCCTCACCGACCTGACCGCCGAGCTGCGCCGCCAGCTCAAGCCGCTGGGCAAGCAGGCGGAGATCGCGCGCCGCGCGCAGGTCGTGCAGTCCGAACTGCGGGACGCGCGGATGCGCCTGCTGGCCGACGACCTGGTCACGCGCCGCGCCGCGCTGGCCCGCGAGGAGCAGGACGAGGCCGCCGCGCGTGCCCGCCGCACCGAGGTGGAGCAGGCGCTGCAACAGGCCCAGGTGCAGCAGAACGAGCTGGAGGACCAGGTCGCGGCCGACGCGCCGAGGCTCCAGCGCGCCCAGGACACCTGGTACCGGCTGTCCGCGCTGGAGGAGCGGCTGCGTGGCACGGTGCGGCTGGCCGCGGAGCGCGAGCGGCACCTGTCGGCGGTGGTGGACGCGCCACGCGGCGGGCGCGACCCGGACGAGCTGGAGGCGGAGGCCGAGCAGACGGCGCTGCTGGAGCAGGAACTCCAGGAGGGCGTGACGGAGGCCCGCGTCGGTCTCGCCGAGGCCGTCGAGACGCGGGCCGAGCTGGAGCGCGTGGTGCAGGCGGCGGAGAAGGCGCACCTGGCCGCCGTGCGGGCCATCGCCGACCGGCGTGAGGGCCTGGCCCGGTTGTCCGGCCAGGTGGAGGCGTTGCGCTCGAAGACCTCCGCGACCGGCGAGGAGATCGAGCGGATGTCGGCCGTGCTCGCCGAGGCCGTGCAGCGGGCCGAGGCGGCGGCGGAGGAGCTGGCCGAGGCACGCGAGGCCACCGGTGCCGAGGACGAGGACGACGCGGGCGTCGAGGAGCGGCACCGGCAGGCGGCGGAGGCCGACGCGGCGGCCCGCGGCCGGGTCGAGGAGCTGGTGAAGGCCGAGCGCGCCGCCGAGCGCGACATCGCGTCGTGGCAGGCGCGGGTCGACGCGTTGTCGCTGGGCCTGACCCGCAAGGACGGCGCGGGCGCGTTGCTCGCGTCCCGGCTGCCCGGCCTGCTCGGCTCGGTGGCCGCGCTGCTCACCGTCGAGCCCGGGCAGGAGGTGGCGCTGGCCGCCGCGCTCGGGCCGGTCGCCGACGCCGTCGCGGTGTCGTCCGGCGCGGACGCGCTGGCCGCGCTGGAGCTGCTCAAGGAGCAGGACGCGGGCCGGGCCGGGTTGCTGGTCGGCGGACCGGGGCGGGTGGACCGGACCGGGTGGCCCGCCCTGCCGCCGGGCGCGCGGTGGGCGGTCGAGCTGGTGCGCGCGCCCGAGGCGTTGCGTCCCGCGCTGGACCGGGCGCTGGACCGGCTGGCCGTGGTGGACGACATGCCCGCGGCGTGGTCGCTGGTCGAGGCGGACCCGCGGGTGCGCGCGGTGACCCGTGACGGCGACGTCTTCGGCGTGGACTGGGCGGCCGGCGGCACCGGCCGCAGCCAGAGCGTGATCGAGGTGCAGGCGGCCGTCGACGAGGCGTCCGAGGCGTTGGCGCTCGCCGAGCGCGCCCTGGAGCAGTCGACCGCGGCGCTGGCGGGCGCGCGTGCCGAGCAGCAGGCGCGGCGTGCCGAGGTCAACGCGCTCAAGGAGCAGCTCAACGAGGCCAAGGTGCGGCGTGCCCGGTCGTCGGAGCGGCTGAACCGGCTCGCGGCGGCCGTGCGGTCCGCGGAGGCGGAGGCGGAGCGGGCACGTGCCCAGCGGGCGAAGGTCGAGGCGTCCCGCGAGGAGAACCTGCTCAAGCTCGGCGAGCTGGAGGAACGGCTGCTGGTCGCCGAGGAGCAGCCGCTGGACGACGAGCCCGACACGGCCCAGCGCGACGAGGCCGCCGCCGAGCTGGCCGCGGCCAGGCAGGGCGAGGTGGACGCCCGGCTGCACCTGCGCACCGCCGAGGAGCGCGCGCGGGCGTTGCAGGGCAAGGCGGACGGCCTGCGGCGGGCGGCGCGTGCCGAGCGGGAGGCCAGGGAGCGCGCGCGGCGGGCCCACGCCGCCCGCGCGCGTGGCGCGGTCGTGGCGAAGGCCGTGGTGCGTGGCGGCGAGACCGCGTTGGAGCGGATCGCGGTGTCGCTGGCGCGTGCGGCGCGGGAGCGCGACGCCGCCCAGGAGCGCAAGGCGCAGCGCGAGACGTTCCTGGCGCAGGTACGCGGCCTGGTGCGGGAGATGTCGGTGGAGCTGGAGAAGCTGACCGACGCCGTGCACCGGGACGAGGTGCTGCGTGCCGAGCAGCGGCTGCGCATCGAGCAGTTGGAGACCAAGGTCGCCGAGGAGTTCGGCATCGGCCTGGAGGACCTGGTCGCCGAGTACGGCCCGGACGTGCCGATCCCGCCGTCGACGCAGGAGGTCGCCGAGTACGAGGCGGCGAAGGAGCGGGGCGAGGCCGTCACGCCGCCGCAGCCGATCCCGTTCGACCGGGACACCCAGGCGCGGCGGGCCAAGCGCGCCGAGCGCGACCTCTCCCTGCTGGGCAAGGTGAACCCGTTGGCGCTGGAGGAGTTCGCGGCGCTGGAGGAGCGGTACAAGTTCCTGTCCAACCAGCTGGAGGACATCAAGGCCACCCGCCGCGACCTGCTGACCGTGGTGAAGGAGGTCGACGACAAGATCCTGGAGGTCTTCACGTCGGCCTACGAGGACGTGGCGCGTGAGTTCGAGGTCGTGTTCAAGGTGTTGTTCCCGGGCGGTGAGGGCCGGTTGGTGCTGACCGAGCCCGACGACATGCTGACCACGGGCATCGAGCTGGAGGCACGTCCGCCGGGCAAGAAGGTCAAGCGGCTGTCCCTGCTGTCGGGCGGGGAGAAGTCGTTGGCGGCGGTGGCGATGCTGGTGGCGATCTTCCGGGCGCGGCCCTCGCCGTTCTACGTGATGGACGAGGTCGAGGCGGCGTTGGACGACACCAACCTGCACCGGCTGATCGGCCTGTTCGAGCAGCTGCGCGAGCGTTCGCAGCTGCTGATCATCACCCACCAGAAGCCGACGATGGAGATCGCCGACGCGTTGTACGGCGTCTCGATGCGTGGTGACGGCATCAGCCAGGTCATCTCGCAGCGCCTGCGTGGTCGGGAGGAGCTGAAGCCGAAGGCCCCGGTCGGGGATTAACGCCGGGCGTCCAGCTCGGCGGCCTCCTCGGGGGTCGGCGCGAGACCACCCCGGTGGGCGGGCTGCCACCACCGGCCCTCGCCGGGGTCCGGGTAGCGCTCCTGCGCCTGGTCCAGCAGTTCCTGCATCCGCGTGCGCAGGTCGTGCTCGGTGGTGGGCGCGACGGGTTCGCCGACGACGATCGTCACCGGCACGTGGCGTTGCGTGAGGTGCTTGGGCCGGCCCTTGGTCCACAGCCGCTGCGTGCCCCAGATGGCGGTGGGCAGCAGGGGCACGCCCGCCTCGGCGGCGAGGCGCACCGCGCCGCTCTTGACGTCCTTCACGGTGAACGACCGGCTGATCGTCGCTTCGGGGAAGATCCCGACCACTTCGCCGGCCCGCAGCGCCGCCAGCGCCTGCCGGTACGAGTCCTGACCGGCGGCCCGGTTCACGGGGATGTGGTGCATCCCACGCATCAGGGGACCGGACACGCGGTGCTCGAACACCTCGTGCTTGGCCATGAACCGCACCAGGCGACGGGACGGCTGCGCCGCGAGACCGGCGAAGATGAAGTCGAGGTAGCTGACGTGGTTGGCGGCCAGGACCGCCCCGCCGGTGGCCGGCACGTGCCGTGCTCCGTCCACCGTGATGCGGAGGTCGAGCACGCGGAACATGAGCTTGGCCGCGGCGATCACCGGCGGGTACACGCGGTCTGGCACACCTGGGGGCATACCCCAGACGGTACGCTACTGGCGGGTAACCGTGTGCTCACGCACGACGCGGGGCACGCCGGCGAGATCCTCGTCGTTGCACAGCAGCTTGAGGTTGTAGTAGGGCGAACCCTGGGTGTCGTCGTAGTCCAGGTGGACCGCGATCACGTCGACCGGCTCGCCCAGCCAGTCCTGGGTCTGCCGCAGCCAGGACGATGCTCGTTCGAGCGCGCTGGGCAGGTCGTCGTCCCGGAACTCCACCGGCCGGTAGGGGACGTCTTGCACGTGGTCCCGCTGGTTGGCAGGCATCGGCAGGTCTACCGCCACCCCGCTGTCGTTGAGTTCGAGTTGGATCGTTTCCTCACTCACCCTTTGAGGGTCCACCACCCCAGGTCGTGCGGCAAGAGATGGTGCGCTGTTCGGGTGTGCGGTGCGGCGTCGCGTCGGCCACGCCGGACGGTGGCGGTGACCTGGTGATCGCTGTGCGGAGCGGGCGGTTGGCGTTGCGGGCACGGGTGATCCGCGGCGGGGGGTGCGGGATCGGCGGGCGCGCTGGGCGGTGTGGTGCGAGGGGTGCGGTGGGTCGGCGGTCGCGGCGGCGCGGGTGGGGCGCGGGTGCGGCGGTGGGTCGGCGGGCGCGGTGCGGCGGGCGGTGCGAGGTGGTGGATCGGCGGGGGGCGGCGGCGGGCGGTGTGGTGTGGTGGATCGGCGGGCGGTGAACGGGTGGCTGCGGGCCGTGATCGGGGTGTGCGGTGGGGTGGGCCTGCGGTAACGAGTCCGGGTGGTGCCGGCCGGGCGGGTGGAAAACTCCCTCGCGTTCAACCCCGCCGCGAGTGACTATTCCGGACATGTATGACATCCGTTTCGCCGGCCAGGACGACCTCGACGCCGTGCTGGCGCTGCTCGTCCGGCTCCAAGCCGACACCGCGCACCACATCGGCTACCTAGGTGAGACGCTCGGCGAGCTGACCGAGGAACTGGCCGAATTCGAACCCGACTGGCCGTCGTGCACGGTCGTCGCCACCGACGACTCGGGCCGCCTGTGCGGTGTGCTCAGCGTGGAGGTGGACACCGAGCTGCGCCGCGTGTTCCTGCACGGCCCGTTCGTGGACGTACCGGTGAACCACCCGGCGGGCAGCCGGATCTGGGACCAGACGGCCGATGCGCTGTACGCGCGGGCCGAGCCGCTGCTGCGCGACATCGCCGACCGCGAGGTCTACGGCCACACCGAGCACCGCCGCCTCGCCGCGTTCGCCCAGCGGCACGGGTTCACGGCGGGACGGGCGAGCGGCATCCACGTCTTGGCGGGTGACGGGCTGCGCAACCTCCTGCTGCGTGACGCGGGCTGTCCGCGCACCGGCCCGGCGCGGGAGATGCGGGTGCTGCCGACCGACGCCTCGGTGCACCAGGCCGTGGCCGTGCTGCACGAGCGCTGCTTCCCCAAGACCTACCTGTCCGGGCGACAGCTGGTGGACGAGAGCCGCGGTCACACCGTGGTGGTGGCGATGGACGGCGAGCGCGTCCTCGGGTACGCCGCCGGCAAGGCCGAGCCCGGTGAGTTCTACGTGGACTTCGTCGCCGTGGAGCCCGATGTGCGCGGCGCCGGGGTGGGCGCCGCGCTGGTCACCGAACTGGTCTGGAAGCTCGCCGAGCGGTTCGGCGCGCGACCGCAGGCCGCCGCGTCGATCCTGGTCGGCAACGCCTCCTCGCGGCGGATGTTCGACCGGCTGGGCTTCCGGCTGCACCTGGAGCTGGTGGCGTACCGGGCCGGTCGCGCGGCGTGAGTCAAGGGGTCGCGGCGGTCTGCTCCGGTGACACGCGTCCCTTGTGCCGCAACGAGAGCAGGCCGCCGACGACCAGCGTCACCAACACGCCCAACGGGGTGTACCACGGATAGGCGAGCGGTTTCGCGCTCGTCGTGGTGGAGAAGTCGAGCACGGGCGAAGTGCCCGCGAACTTCACACCGAGGATCACGAACGCCATGACCGCCACGGTCACCACGAACGCCACCACCGCGTCCGCTTGCGCCGCGCGCCGGAACAGCAGGCCCAGGAGGAACGCGCCGAGCAGCGCGCCGTAGGTGAACCCGGCGATCGACAACCCCTGCTCGACGATCGGGTTGCCGCGCTTGGCCAACGACGCGAACAACCCGGCGCACACGATCAGCAGGCCGGCCCACACGACCGTCCAGACGCGCCCCTGCCGCAACACCTCGCGCTCCGACAGCGGACGGCGCACCACGCGTTGGTAGACGTCCGTGACGGTGGACGACGCGAGCGCGCCGAGCGAGGAGCTGAGCGCGGCGGCGAGGATGCCGGCGATCACGAAGCCGGACAGCCCGGACGGCATGTCCCGCACGATGAAACCGGCGAACAACTCGTCGCCGTTGGCCAGCCCGAGCCCCTTGACCGGGTCGAGACCGCCGTAGAACGCCCAGAGCATCACGCCGATGAACAGGAACAGGGCGAACTGGAGGAACACCACCACGCCGCTGGCGATCAACGCCTTCTGCGCCGCGCGCACGTCGCGGGTGGCCATCAACCGTTGCACGATCAGCTGATCCGCGCCGTGCGAGGCCATGGACAGCACCGCACCGCCGATGAACGCGGTGGCGATGGCGTAGGGCGACGTGAACGGGCTCGCGGCGAGGTCCAAGAACTGGAACTTCCCGGCGTCGGCGGCGGAGGAGAACCAGCCCGTCGGCAGCCGCCCGGCCAGCACGACGATCACGACCGCCGCGCCGAGCACGTACCAGAGCATCTGGATGGCGTCGACCCACACGACCGCGCGAACACCGCCCAGGAAGCTGTACACGACCATGGCGAGGCCGAGGACGACGATGATCGCCCAGTAGGAGGCGTCCACGCCGTACGCGGCCAGCACCACCTTCACCGGGATCGCGGTGGCGAACAGCCGCAGGCCGTCCGCGAGCAGCCGGGTCACCAGGAACGTGACGGACGCGGTGCTCCGGAGCCCGTCGCCGAACCGCGTGCCGAGGAACCCGTACGCGGTGACCAGGTTCCCCGCGATGTACTTGGGCAGCAGCACGAACGACACCACGATCCGGCCGAGCAGGTAGCCGACGGCCAGCGACAGGAACGTCATCGTCCCGCCGTACGCGACGGTCGGCACGGACAGCACGGTCAGCGTCGACGTCTCGGCGGACACCACGGACACGCACACGACCCACCACGAGATGCGCCGCTCGCTGACGAAGTAGTCCGCGGCGGACCGCTGCCGGCCGCCGATCCACACCCCCAGCAACGGCATTCCCACCAGGAAAACCACGATGATGGCGACATCAGGTGCGCGCACGGTCTCCTCCGATTCTGAGCCCGGTGACAGGGGTGTCCGCAGGGTCGGGCAGGCGCAGGGGGCCTCGGCCGGGCGTGAGCGAACCGAGCAGTCGCGGACCGGACGCGCCGGTCGCGGTGGGCACGTTCGCGGGCAGCCCGTGCCAGGCCAGGAAGCCGAGCAGGGCCGCGAGGTAGCCCTCCTTGGCGTCGGCGGGCAGGCCGTGCTCGTCGCTGGTGCGCAGGTTCACCCTGGTCCGCAGGGCGTCCACCAGGACGGGGTTGCGCATCCCGCCGCCGGAGCCGAGCACGGCGGGCGCGTCGGCGCACTCGGCCGCGATGGTGCGCGCGGTGAGTTCGACGAGGGTGGCGAGGAGGTCTTCGGCGGGCAGCACCAGCCCGTCCGCGACGCGGTCGAGGTAGGCGCGGTTGAAGTGCTCCTTGCCGGTGGACTTCGGCGCGGGCCGCGCGTAGTACGGGTCGGCCAGCAGGCGGTCGAGGAGTTCGGCGTGGACGCGGCCACGGGCGGCGAACTCCCCGTCGGTGTCGTGGGTGCGCAGCCCGTTGGACAGGGCGGTCATCGCGGCGTCCATGAGCGCGTTGCCCGGACCGGTGTCGTAGGCGATCACACGGTCGGGTGTTCTTCGGGTGATGTTGGCGATGCCGCCGATGTTGAGCGCGACGGTGCCCGGTTCGGGCAGCCCGGCCAGCCAGAGCGCGTCGAGGGTGCTCGCGAGCGGCGCGCCGTGCCCGCCGGCGGCGACGTCGCGGACCCGGAAGTCGGCGACCACCGGCAGTCCGGTCGCCTCGGCGATCCAGGCCGGCTGGCCGAGTTGCAGGGTGCCGAGGCAGCGGCCGTCCTCGACGTGGTGGTGAGCGGTCTGGCCCAGCGAGGCGACCAGGTCGGCGGCGTGCGGCCGGGCGGCTTCGGCGAACAGCTGCCCCAGGCGGGTGTCCAGCACGCACAGGGCGGCCGGGGAGGTGGGTGGTTCGCGGAGGTCCGGGGGGAACGGGACCTCGGTGTGCGTCACCGGCGTCAGGACGATGACGCCGTCGTGCAGCTCGAAGTCGCCGACGGCCACGTCGACGGCGTCCATGGACGTGCCGGAGATGAGCCCGATCACCCTCACGCACTGTGTCCTATTCCACACTGCCCGCAGGCGCAAGGGTCTCTGTTGAGAAGTTGCCGGATGTCGACCTGGTTCGTTGGAGGGTCACCGGTCGGGGCGTGGGAGGATTGCGCGGTGTCCACCACGCTCTTGATCTGGATCGTCGTCGTCGTCGCGGCGCTGCTCGCGGTCGCCCTCGTCGCGGGCGTCGTGCTCAGCAAGCGCAGGCGCATCAGCCTGACCGAACCCGAGCGGGAAGGGATCGAGAAGCCCAAGGGCTACCAGGCGGGGGGCGGGGTCACCTTCGCACCGCCGACGCGCCCGGCGGAACCGGTGGACGGCGGCGTCGCGGCCCCGAAGCCGGAGGTGGTCGAGCCGAAGGCCGAGCCGAAGCCGACCGCCGAGCCCGAGGCCGCGCCGACGCCGGTCGAGCCGACTCCTGAGCCGACGCCTGAACCGACGGCCAAGCCCGAGCCGACCGCGAAGCCCGAGCCGACGGTGAAGCCCGAGCCCGAGCCCGTCCGCCACCCGGTCGCGGACCGGACCGAGGTGGACGGCCAGCCCGGTGTCGGTGACGACGCCGCCGTGCCCAGGGACTCCGTCAAGCGCGGGTTCGTGGACGTGCCGCTGCCCGAGGAGTCCTCGGAGATCGAGGAGATCGAGCCCACGACGGGCCGGTTGGAGCGGCTGCGGGGCAAGCTCGCCCGGTCGCGGTCGACCTTCGGCCAGGGGCTGCTGGGGCTGCTCGGCGCGGGCGACCTGGACGAGGACTCGTGGACCGACGTCGAGGACACGCTGCTGCTGGCGGACCTCGGCGCGGCGGTCACCGACCAGGTCGTGACCGCCCTGCGGGAGCGGATCGCGGCGCGGGGCATCCGCTCGGCCGACGACGCGCGGTCGCTGCTGAAGGAGGTCCTGGTCGAGGCGCTGCACCCGGAGATGGACCGCGCCGTGCACGCCGTGCCGCACGGCGGCAAGCCGGCCGTGGTGCTGGTCGTCGGCGTCAACGGCGTCGGCAAGACGACCACCACGGGCAAGCTCGCCCGGGTGCTGGTGGCCGACGGCCGCACCGTGCTGCTGGGCGCGGCGGACACGTTCCGCGCCGCGGCGGCCGACCAACTGGAGACGTGGGGCTCGCGCGTCGGCGCGACCACCGTGCGCGGCGCGGAGGGCGCGGACCCGGCGTCGGTCGCGTTCGAGGCCGTGAAGAGCGGTGTCGCGGCGGGCGTCGACACGGTGCTGGTCGACACGGCGGGCCGGCTGCACACCAAGACCGGCCTGATGGACGAGCTGGGCAAGGTCAAGCGGGTCGTGGAGAAGCAGGCCGCGGTGGACGAGGTGCTGCTCGTCCTGGACGCCACCACGGGCCAGAACGGCCTGACCCAGGCGCGCGTGTTCGCCGAGGTGGTGGACGTGACCGGGATCGTGCTGACCAAGCTGGACGGCACCGCCAAGGGCGGCATCGTGTTCCAGGTCCAGCGCGAGCTGGGCGTGCCGGTGAAGCTGGTCGGGCTGGGCGAGGGCGCGGACCACCTGGCGCCGTTCGAGCCCGAGGCGTTCGTGGACGCCCTGCTCGGCTGAGCACCCCGGTCAGGGGGAGCAGCGGTGCCAGCACTCCTTGACCTGCCCGAACTCGGGCGTCACGTGGTAGTGCAGCGGCGGCAGGGCCGACCACACGACGTGGGCGGGCGGTGCGGGCGGCGGCTGCCGCCGGGGCGTCGCCCGGCGCACCACGCCGCGGGCCGGTTCCCGCCACCCGGCGCGGTTGGTCGCCCGCACCCGCGCGCCGGGGTAGGCCCGGCGGTAGTCGGAGATCAGCTCCACCAGCCACCGCACGCGGTCCGCCGGCTCGGCGGTCGGCACGGGGTCGAGTTCGGCGCCGTCGCTCCACCTGCCGACCACCTGCCGGTCGTCCCAGTGCAGGGTCAGCGTGCGCCCTTCATGCGTCGTTCCCACGGCGGAGATCATCGCGTGCCCGCGCACGGGCGGTCGGGCCGGGTGCGTCACGCCGAAGCGGCGTGCGCGGACAGCTCCCGCGCGGCGGCCAGCACCTCGGGGACGATCCGCTCGACGGTCTCCGGCGTGAGCCTGCCCTCCGGCCCGGACACCGACACCGCCGCCGGTGCGGGCCCGCCGGTCAGCGGCGCGGCGACGCACCGCACGCCGAGTTCCTGCTCGCTCTCGTCCAGCGCGTAACCCCGCGCGGCGATCCGGTCCAGCGCCGCCAGCAGCTCGGCGGCGTCGGTGATGGTGTTGGCGGTGAACGGGGGCAGCCCGGTGCGCCGGAGCAGCGCCCGCACGTCGTCACGCGGCAGTTGCGCCAGGATCGCCTTGCCCACGCCCGTGCCGTGCGGGAGCACCCGTCTGCCGACTTCGGTGAACATGCGCATGGAGTGCCGTGACGGCACCTGCGCCACGTAGACCACCTCGTCGCCGTCCAGCACGGCCAGGTTCGCGGTCTCGCCCACCTGGTCCACCAGGCGTGCCAGGAACGGCCGCGCCCACGTGCCGAACTGCCGGGACGCCCCGTCGCCGAGCCTGATCAGGCGCGAGCCGAGCGCGTAGCGGCGGTTGCTGTTCTGCCGCACGTACCCGAGCGTGACGAGGGTGCGGATGAGCCGGTGGATGGTCGGCAGCGGCAGGCCGGTGGTGGCGGCCAGCTCGGACAGACCCGCCTCGCCGCCCGCGTCGGCCAGGCTCTCCAGCAGGCCGAAGGCGCGTTGCAGGGACTGCACGCCCGTGGACTCCCGTGCCATCCCGACCACCCCTTTGCCGTTCCGCGCAGCGGAAACTATAGTCCGCTAGGTAGAAGTCGCCGCAAGGGAGGGTGGGTTCCCATGACCGGTGTCCGCGTGCTCGGTGGCGATGTGGAGCGCGGGGCGGAGGTGTTGACGCCGGAGGCGCTGGCGTTCGTCGCCGACCTGCACCGCGCCTTCGCCGCCACCCGCGACGACCTGCTCGCGCGTCGGGCCGAGCGCCGGCCGCCGGGTTTCCTGCCGGAGACCCGCGCCGTGCGCGAGGGCGACTGGCGGGTCGCCGAGGCGCCGGAGCCGCTGCGCGACCGCCGCGTCGAGATCACCGGGCCGACCGAGCGCAAGATGACGGTCAACGCCCTCAACTCGGGCGCGAAGGTGTGGCTGGCGGACCTGGAGGACGCGAACACGCCGCACTGGCGCAACGTCGTCGCCGGCCAGGTGAACCTCCGCGACGCCGCACGCGGCGTGGTCGAGTACCGCTCGCCCGAGGGCAGGCACTACGCGCTCACCGACGGCGAGCGCCCGACCATCGTGGTCCGCCCGCGTGGCTGGCACCTGCCCGAGCGCCACGTCGAGATCGACGGACGGCCCGCCGTGGGCGCGTTGGTCGACTTCGGCCTGCACTTCTTCCACAACGGCGCGCTCGGCCGGCCGTACTACTACCTGCCGAAGCTGGAGAGCCACCTCGAAGCCCGGCTCTGGAACGACGTCTTCACCCACGCCCAGGAACGGCTCGGCGTGCCGCACGGCACGATCCGCGCCACCGTCCTCATCGAGACGATCCCCGCCGCGTTCGAGATGGAAGAAATCCTCTACGAGCTGCGCGACCACGCCTCGGGTCTGAACGCGGGCCGGTGGGACTACTTGTTCAGCATCGTCAAGCACTTCCGCGATCGCGGGCCGGAGCACGTGCTGCCGGACCGCGACAGCGTGACCATGACGGCGCCGTTCATGCGTGCTTACACCGATCTGCTGGTGCACACGTGCCACAAGCGCGGCGCGTTCGCGATGGGCGGCATGGCGGCGTTCATCCCCAACCGGCGGAACCCGGAGGTCACGCGACGGGCGCTCGCCAAGGTCCGCGACGACAAGCGCCGCGAGGCGGGCGACGGCTTCGACGGCAGCTGGGTGGCCCACCCGGACCTGGTGCCGGTGTGCCGGGAGGTCTTCGACGAGCGGTTGGGCGCGGAGCCCAACCAGCTCGGGGTGACGCGCGCGGACGTGCGGGTGACCGCCGAGCAGTTGCTGGACTTCGGGTCGGCGGGCGGTCGCGTCACGCGCGCGGGCCTGGTGAGCGCGGTGGACGTCGGCGTGCGGTACCTGCTGTCGTGGTTGGGCGGCAACGGCGCGGCGGCGATCCACGACCTCATGGAGGACGCCGCGACCGCCGAGATCTCCCGCTCCCAGGTGTGGCAGTGGGTGCGCAACGGCGTCGTGCTGGAGGACGGCACGCCGGTCACCGCCGACCTGGTCCGCTCCGTGCTGCGGGACACCCGCGCGGCGTTGTCGGGCGAACACCTGGACCTCGCGTGCGAGCTGTTCGAGCAAGTCGCGCTGGCCGACGAGTTCGTGGACTTCCTGACCCTCCCCGCGTACGAGCGGATCGACTGAGGCGTAACGGCTTGCGGGCCGTGGGCGACCAACGGGCGACGACCACCCGTCGGAGGTCCCATGTTCGCCGATCGCCTGGAGAGCGCGCGGCAGGCGCTCGCCGCGGGGAACCACGACCAGGCCGTGCTGATCGTCGGCGGGGCACTGGTCGAAGCACGTCTCCGGGCCGGGCGCGGCGACCACGACGCCCTGGCGTGGGCGATGGTCCTGACCGGTGAGCTGGACGACCTCACCGAGGACGTGCTGCCGCCCGCCGAGCGGACCGGGCCGTGGGAGGCGTTGCGGTTGCTGGCGAAGCGGGCCGGCGCGCGCCCGGCGGAACTCGGCGCGGCACTGCGGCTGGCCGCGTTGCACGTGCGGGCCGACCGGGCGGACGCCGCCGCGCGTGACGCCGAGCTGGTCCTGGACCTGTTGCCGCACAACGGGTGTGTCCGCGGTGACGGGTTCGAGGTGGCCGGGCCGCGGCCGGACGCCGTGCACGACGTGCTGGCCGCCGTCGCCGACCTGCTGCACCACCGGCACGGGAAACTGGTCGAGACCGAGGCGTTGGCCCACCGGATGGCGGAGGCGTTCCCGGACGCCCCGACGGCGTGGCACCTCCTCGGCCACGCCGCGGCCCGGCAGGAGCACCACGAGGAGGCGGCCCGCGCGTTCACGCGCCTCACCGAACTCGCGCCCGGACCCGGCGCGTTGATGGACCTGGGTCGCGCACTGCACGCCCTGGGCCGCGTGGACGAGGCGTTGGCCGTCGTCGGCGACGCCATCGCCCGCCGGCCCGACGACCTCCACTACCGGTACGCCCGCGCCCGGCTGCTGATCGCCGCGGGTCGGCCGGACGCGGCGTTGGCGGACCTGGACGCCGTGGTGGAGCACGCGGGCGCGGCGCGGGACCTCGCCGACCACGCCCGGATCACGCGCCTGCACGTGCTGCTGGACGCCGGTCGCGCCGCCGAGGCGCGGACCGCCGCGCTGGCCGTCGCCGCCACCGCCGACCCGCCGGCCGCGGGCGCGGCACACGCCGTGCTCGGCGAGATCGCCTTCGCGGAGGGCGATTTCACCGCCGCCGCCCACCACTTCGGCGCGCAGCTCGACCGGCACGCGTCCGCCTCGGCCCGGCTGGCGCGGGCCGCCGCGTTCGAGGCGGCCGGGCGGCTGGACGACGCGATCGCCGACCTGGACGCCCTCGCCACGCGGGACGGCGACGCCGAAGCCGCCGTGCGCGCGCTCACCCGGCTCGCCGACCGCCACCCCGGTCACGCGGCGGTGCGCGCGGCGCTCGGCCACGCGCTGCCGGCGGCGCGGCGGCCGGGCACGGCGGACCCGGTGCCCGACACCCCCGGCCCCGACGCGCATTTCCAGGCCGCGTACGCGGAAGCGGTCGCGATGGCGTTGGCGGAGGACCACCACACGGCGGCGCTGGAACTGGTCGAGCGGTTCCGGGCGTCGCGGCGGGTGGCGGGCGGGGAGCCCGTGTCGACGTTGTCGGGCGCGGAGATCCACGCGTTGCTCGCCGAGGACGGCCACTGCGTGCTGGCGGAGTTCTTCGTCGCCGAGGACCGGACGCTGTTGTTCGTGATGACGCCGGACGACCCGGTACCCGAGGTGTACGCGTGGGACCTGGCCGCCGCCGACCTCGCCGACCTCGTCGGGCGCTTCTTCGACGGCCCGGTGCGGGCCATGGACGACGTCGGGTTCGCGGAGGCGTTCGGCGCGTTGGTGGAGCCGATCGCCGAGCACTGCGCGCCCGGTGACGTCGTGCTGCTCGTGCCGCACGGGCCGTTGCACCGCGTTCCGCTGCACGCGTTGATGTCGGCGCGCAACCCGGTGTGCCACGTGCCGAGCGCGTCGTCGCTGCGGTGCCGGCGACAGGCGCCGGACCGGCGGTGGCGGAGCGCGGTGGTGTTCGGCGACCCGCACGACGACCACACCCACGCCCGGTACGAGGCGGGTCTCGTGGCGGCGTTGTTCGGCGCGCGGCCCGCGGTGGGCGCGGCGGCGTCCCGGGAGGGGTTGCTGGCCGCCGTCGCCGGACCCGGGCCGGACCTGGTGCACCTGGCGTGCCGCGGCCGGTTCGCCGACGGGCGCGAGTTGGGCGCCGACGACCTCGACCGGCTCGGCCCGGTCGCGAACCTGGTGACGTTGAGCGCCACCCGCGCGGGCGACGAGTCGACCGGCCTGGTCCGGGCCGTGCTGCACGCGGGCGTGCCCTCGCTGGTGATGAGCCTGTGGGTGGTGGACCACCTGTCGACGGCGTTGCTGATGACCGACTTCTACGCGCGGGTGCGTGGCGGTGCGGACCTCGCGGTCGCGTTGCGCGACGCGCAGTCGGCGCTCGCGGCGACCACCGCGCGGGGTGTGGTGGCGTACTGCGAGGCACGCCTGGCGCACGCCGACGACCCGGTCGCGGTGGCCGGGCTGCTGCTCGACCGGGCGGGCGCGGAGGCGGGCGCGGGCGACGTGGCCGCGGCGTTGGTGACGTGCGGGGAGGTCGGGCCGGTGCTCGCGGGAGCGCGTGGCGACCCGGCGCGGCGGCTGCGGTCCCGGGCCGCCCGGCTGCGTGCCGCGCTGGTGGTGAAAGCCGAATCGGTACCGCCCGTGGACTACGCCGCGCGCCCCTTCGCGCATCCCTACCATTGGGCGGCGTTCGTGCTCGTCGGTGATTGGCGGTGAGGGCGGTGCGGTTGTCTTCGTTGACCAGGACCCACGTGGTGGTGCGGGACGACGTGGTGCTGCCGCAGGCCGAGGCCGCGCGCGAGCGGGTGCACGCCGAGTTCATCGTGGTGGTCACCGCCGACGGCAACCCGCTGGGCGTGCTCGGCGAGCGGGAGCTGGACGAGCTGGGCGACCTCACCGGGACGCTGTCGTCCGTCGCGGACCGCTTCCCGGCGCTGGTGGTGGTCGGCGGCGATCCCGACGAGCTGACCGCGGCGGAACTGCTCGACCTCGCCGAGCTGCTGGGCCGGGAGGGGCTGCGGTCCGTGCTGGTGGAGCGGGACGACCAGCCGGTGGGCGTGGTGCCGCGCGCGGCGGTCGCCGCGGTCCTGCCGCTGGACCTGCTGGACGGGGTGGGCGTCGGCGACCCGGACGCGCCCGTGCCGCGCTACGTGTGCCGCAAGTGCGCGCCACCGTCGTTCCACCTGCCCCGTGCGGGTGGGCAGCCGCCGCACTGCCGCCGCGTGCTCTTCCACGGCGCGATGGAAACGGACGCCTGAACGCGGGCGTGCGCTCACCACGCGGCACCGGGTTCCTCGGCGTCGTCACGCAGCACGGTGCCCTCGATGAGCCCGTACGGGCGGTCCACCGCGTGGAACACCTCGTTGTGGTTCTCCAGCCCGAACGGTGACAGGTCGACCGCGAAGTGGTGCTTGTTCGGCATCGACATGCGGATCTCGGCGATCTCCGGGCCCGTCTCCACCGCCGCGCGCCCCATCTCGTACAGGGTCTGCTGCAACGACAGGCTGCGCCGGTCGGCGAACGTCCGCAGCAACGCCGCGCGGACCCGCGTGAAGCTCGCGGTCCAGTCGACACCCGGACCCTGGTGCCGCCAGCGCGCGGTCACGGACGTCGCCAGGACGCGGTCGTCGGTCTCGGCCAGGGTCGTGTACCCGTCACGCGGGAAGCCGTGGAACTCGGAGCCGGCGGACTTCAACACCACCAGGTCGGTCAGCCCGGACACCACCCTGCTCCGGTCGCCGTCGACCGTCGCGGTGGCGGTGCGCCGTTCCCCGCTGCCGCGGACGAACGCGTGGTCGTGGCCGTTGATGCGTTGCCACGAGTGCTCCTCGACGAGGACGCGTGCACGGGTGATCGCCTGCTGCGTGATCACGAAGTGCCGGGCGAGCCGCAGCGCGAAATCCTCGATCTCGCCGACCGGTGCTTCCTTCGCGAACGCGTAGGCGGTGTTCTTCTGCGTGTCCGTGGGGAGGACGTCGGCGTTGTCCCCGTTGAGGTGGGCGTCCGCGAGGTCGCCTCGCAACGACGTGGTGACCGTGAGGTCGCGGATGGTGTGCACCGGGCCGTCGCGGGTCACGGTGACGAGTCGGATTTCGGCTTTCCCGTACTGGTTCGGTCCCAGGACGATGCCCATCGACCCACTCTCCCAGGGCGTGTCAACACCTGTCCCGGGTTCGCGGGCTTCGTCGCGTGTCCGATGTGGACTCCCACGACGCGGCTGGTGACGCGTGATAACGCGGCGTTACGGGGAGATCACACGACGGCGGTCTTGTAGTCAGCCTGCGGTGGGACTCCACGTCCGACTTCAGTCGGTTGTGTGTCATCACAAGCCCTGACAGCCTGCGAAAACCCGAATGGGTGATCAGGAGAGAGGGTGGAAGCTGTGAGACTGATCTTCCGAGCGTTAGGCGGTGCGGGCACGGCCATCGCGCTCGTCGCCGGCATGACGTCGTTCGCGTCCGCCGAGCCGGGTGGGACGGCCGAGGCGGAGGCGTTCACCGCCGCGCCGATCGACTGGCGACCGTGCCCCGAACTCGCCGACGTCGAGTGCGGCACGGTGAACCTCCCCGTCGACTGGTCGAAACCGCGGGGTGCGCGCTTCGACCTCGCGGTGGCCCGGCGCAAGGCCACCGACCCCGGCAAGCGGATCGGCGTCCTGCTGATCAACCCGGGCGGTCCCGGCGGCTCCGGCGTCGACTTCGCCCTCGGTGCGAACAACTACTTCAGTCAGCGGGTCCAGGAGCGGTTCGACATCATCGGCTTCGACCCGCGTGGTGTCGCGCGCAGTCAGCCGATCAAGTGCTCGCTCGACGTCCTGCGCCGGCAGCCGGCCACCCCGACCGACCGGGCGAGCTTCGAGGCGCTCGGCCGGTACAACCGGGAGCTGGCCGCCGACTGCCGCGCGCAGAGCGGGCCGATGTACGACCACGCCGACACCATCGGCGTCATCAACGACATCGACGCCCTGCGCCGCGCCCTCGGTGAGCGCCAGATCAACTACTACGGCGTCTCCTACGGCACGCTCATCGGCCAGCAGTACGCCGAGCGCTACGGGCGCAACATCCGGTCGATGATCATCGACTCCAACATGGACCACAGCATCGACACGTGGGGGTTCAACGAGACCGAGGCGCGCACCGCCGAGGACTCGTTCAACGAGTTCGTGAAGTGGTGTGACCGCACCACGTCCTGCGCGCTGCACGGACAGGACGTGGCGAAGGCGTGGGACGCCCTGCTGGCCAAGGCGGACCGCGGCGAGGTCGTCGACCCCCAGGACCCCACCGTCAAGATCACCGCCGACACGATCATCGGCGCCGCGTTCGGCGCGTTCTACGGCCCGAACTGGCAGGAGCTGTCCGAGGCGCTGGTGTCGATCGGCGCGGGCAGGTCCGTGCCGAAGGCGTTCACGGCCGAGGCGGTCCACAACCCGTTCCCGGCGGTGTTCTGCCAGGACTGGAACGTGCGCGTGCGGAGCTACGGCGAGTTCTCCGCCCTCACCCGGCGGGCCACGCGGCTCGCGCCCCACATGCGTGGCTCGACCCTCGGCCAGACCGCGATCTCCGGCTGCATCGGCCTGCCGGAGAAGGTGAACAACCCGCAGCACCGCCTGCGCATCAAGGACGCCCCGAAGATCCTGATGCTGAACGCCCTGCACGACCCGGCGACGGGTTACGAGTGGGCCGTCGAAGCTCATCGCCAGAGCCGCGACACCACGGTCCTGCTCACCTACGAGGGCTGGGGCCACGGCGTCTACGACCGCAGCGACTGCACCGTGAACGCGAGTGACGCCTACCTGATCGACCGCGAGGTTCCGCGCAACGGGACGCGTTGTGCCGCCGTCGAACCGCAGCCGTCGGTCGCGCGTGCCACGAGCGTGCCGCGCGTGCCGGTCGGCCCGAACCCGGCGGTGCCGGGCTGGCTCGGCTGACACCCGACGCGGAGGGCCGTCCCACTGCCGCGGGGCGGCCCTCCGTCGTGTGAAACGCACCCGTAACACCCGCACCCGGACAGTTCACGCCCGCGAAACACGCGGCGCGGCCCGTGGAAACAGGCGGTCCCGATGCTCCCTGCATCTCCGATACGAGGTGGAGGTCGCAGTGGACACAGGGGACACCGCCTGGATGCTCACCAGCGCCGCGCTCGTGCTGCTGATGACACCGGGCCTCGCCTTCTTCTACGGGGGCATGGTCCGGTCCAAGGGCGTGCTCAACATGATGATGATGAGCCTGGGCGCGATGGGCGTCGTCGGTGTGCTCTGGGTGCTGGTCGGCTACTCGACCGCGTTCGGCCCGGACATCGGCGGCGGGTTGCTGGGCGGGCCGTTCGAGTTCTTCGGCCTGGAGGGGCTGCTCGGTCCGGACGCGCGCACCGGCACCGTCCCGACCACGGTGTTCGCCGCGTTCCAGGCGATGTTCGCGATCATCGCGGTGGCGTTGGTCTCCGGCGCGGTCGCCGACCGCGCCCGGTTCGGGCCGTGGCTGCTGTTCGCGGCGCTGTGGGCGCTCGTCGCCTACTTCCCGGTGGCGCACTGGGTGTTCGACCCCACCGGCTGGATCGTGCGGGGCCTGCGTGCCGTCGACTTCGCGGGCGGCACGGCGGTGCACGTCAACGCGGGCGCCGCGGGGCTGGCGCTGGCGCTGGTCCTCGGCAGGCGCGTCGGCTGGCCGCGGGACCGGCCGAAACCGCACAACCTGCCGCTGGTCGTGCTCGGCGCGGGCCTGCTGTGGTTCGGCTGGTTCGGCTTCAACGCGGGCTCGGCGGTCGCCGCCAACACCACGGCCGGCGTCACGTTCGTCAACACGCTGGTCGCCACGTCCGCGGCCGTGCTCGCCTGGCTCGCCGCGGAACGGGTCCGCGACGGCCGCGCCACCACGCTCGGCGCGGCGTCCGGCGTCGTCGCGGGGCTGGTCGCGATCACGCCCGCGTGCTCGGCGGTCACCCCGGTCGGCGCGATCGCGATCGGCGCGGTCACCGGCGCGCTGTGCGCCCTGGCGGTCGGCCTGAAGTACCGGTTCGGGTTCGACGACGCGTTGGACGTGGTCGGCGTGCACCTGGTCGGCGGGCTGTCCGGCACCGTGCTGATCGGGTTGTTCGCCGACCCCCGCGCACCGGCGGGCGTGGCGGGCCTGTTCCACGGCGGCGGCGTGGACCAGCTCTGGCGGCAGGTGGTCGGCGCGTCGGCGGTCCTCGCCTACTCGTTCGTCGTCAGCCTCGCGCTGGGCCACCTGGTGAAGTCCCTGGTCGGCTTCCGCGTGGACGAGGAAGCGGAGATCACGGGCATAGACGAGGCGGAGCACGCGGAAACCGCCTACGAGTTCGGGTTGCGTGGCGGCACGCCCCTGAAGGGAGCGACTGGTCATGAAGCTGGTCACGGCGATCATCAAGCCGTTCACGCTGGACGAGGTGAAAGCGGCGCTTGAGCGACTGGGCGTGCTCGGCATGACCGTGAGCGAAGTGCAGGGCTA
The DNA here is from genome assembly GCF_019375475.1 of Saccharothrix obliqua. Classification (GTDB taxonomy): domain Bacteria; phylum Actinomycetota; class Actinomycetes; order Mycobacteriales; family Pseudonocardiaceae; genus Actinosynnema; species Actinosynnema obliqua. The sequence continues at coordinate 1,216,954 of NZ_JAHXGQ010000001.1, forward strand.
CGGCAGGCAGAAGGGGCACACGGAGGTCTACCGGGGCGCGGAGTACACATTGGACTTCATCCCGAAGCTGCGCGTGGAAGCGTTGATCGAGGACACGGTTGTGGAGAAGGTCCTCGACGCCGTGGTGGACGCCGCCCGGACCGGCAAGATCGGCGACGGCAAGGTCTGGGTGACCCCGGTCGAGTCGGTCGTGCGGGTGCGCACCGGCGAGCGCGGGACCGACGCGTTGTAGCGGCCGTGATGCGTGACGAGGAGGCCGCCGCGGCGGACGACCTGGTGCGGGCCCGCGACCGGCTGCTCGCGCCCGGACCGCACCGGCGCACCGGGCGGTCCCTGCGTGCGGCGCTGGTCGACCTGCACGAGTTCTGGCTGGTCGGGCACGCGGCGCGGTCCGGTGTCGTGGCGGGCGGGCTCGCCCTGGTCGCCGTCGGCGGGCTGGGCAGACGCGAGTTGGTGCCGTACTCGGACCTGGACCTCGTGCTGGTGCACGACGGCCGTGCGGGCGTGGAGGCCGTGGCGGAGCGGCTCTGGTACCCGCTGTGGAACTCCGGCATCGGCCTGGACCACTCGGTGCGCACGGTCGGCGAGGCGTTGCGCGTCGCGGCGGACGACCTGCGCACCGCGTTGGGGTTGCTGGAGCTGCGGCACGTCGCGGGCGACCCGGAGATCAGCGGCCGGCTCGCCGCGGGCGCGCGCCAGGCGTGGCGCGCCGGCGTGCGGTCCAGGCTGGACGAGGTGGTCGAGTCGGCGCGGCGGCGGTGGGCGCGTGGCGGCGAGGTCGCGCACCGCGCGGAACCGGACCTCAAGCACGGGCGGGGCGGGCTGCGTGACGTGGCGTTGCTCGACGCGTTGGCCGTGGCGCGGTTGACCGACCGGCCACCGGCGGAGGTCGACGCGGCACGCGGGTTGCTGCTGGACGTGCGGACCGAGTTGCGCCGGGTCGCGGGCGGGCCGCGGGACGTGCTGCGGGCGCAGGACGGCGACGAGGTGGCGGCGGCGCTGGGCCTGGCGGACCGGTACGCGCTGGCCCGCGCCACGTCGTCGGCGGCACGCACCATCGGGTACGCGGTGGACGTGGCGTTGCGTGCCGGTGCGCTCCCGGCGCGACGGGTCCCGACGCGCCGCCCGCTGGCCGAGGGCGTCGTGCTGCACGGTGACGAGGTGGCGCTGGCGCGTGACGCCGTGCCGCACCGCGATCCGGTGCTGCTGCTGCGGGTGGCCGCCGCGGCGGCGCGTGGCTCGCGCCCGATCGCGCCGGGCGCGCTGGCGCGGCTCGCCGAGTCCGCGCCCGAGCTGCGTGGCCCGTGGCCGCGTGCGGCGCTGGACGGGTTGGTGGCGTTGCTCGGCAGCGGCGCGGGCCTGGTCGACGTGGTGGAGGCGTTGGACCGCACCGGGCTGTGGGGTCGGCTGTTCCCCGAGTGGGGCGCGGTCCGCGACCTGCCGCCCCGCGACGCCGCGCACGTGTGGACCGTGGACCGGCACCTGGTGGAGACCGCGGTGTGCGCGGCCCGGTCGGCGACCCGCGTGTCCCGGCCCGACCTGCTGCTGCTCGGCGCGTTGCTGCACGACCTCGGCAAGGGCCGCGACCGGGACCACTCGGTGGTCGGCGCGGCGCTCGCCCGGCAGGTCGGGCGGCGGCTGGGCCTGCGGTCGCAGGACGTCGCGACGCTGGCCGCCCTCGTGCGCCACCACCTGCTGCTGCCGCACACCGCGACCCGGCGGGACGTCGCGGACGAGGCGACGGTGCGGCGCGTGGTCCACGTGCTGGGTGGCGACCCGGTGCTGCTGGAGCTGCTGCACGCGCTCACCGAAGCCGACGCCCGCGCCACCGGTCCCGGCGCGTGGACGGACTGGCGGGCGGCCCTGGTCGGCGACCTGGTGAACCGCTGCCGGGCCGCGATGGCCGGCCAACCCCTCCCGCCGCCGGAACCGCTCACGCCGGACCTGCGTGCCCTGGCCCGCACCGCCGGTGGACCGGTCGTCCGGGCGATCGGGGGTGGGTACGCGGTGGTGGCGCCCGACCGGCCGGGCCTGCTGTCCAAGGCGGCAGGCGTGCTGGCGTTGCACTCGCTGGAGGTGCGCTCGGCGGTGCTGCGTGCGCACGCGGGCGTGGCGGTGGACGTGTTCGCGGCGGCGCCGCGCTTCGGCTCACCGCCGGACGTGGCGTTGCTGCGGGAGCAGTTGGCGCGTGCGCTCGACGGGACGCTCCCGCTGGCCGACCGGCTGGCCGCGAAGGAACGCGACTACGGCGGCCCGCCCCGCGATTCGCCCCCGCCACGCGTGCTGTGGTTCGACCACGAGGCGACCGGCGCCGTGGTGCTGGAACTGCGGGCGGCCGACCGGATCGGCCTGCTGCACCGCGTGGCGTGCGCGTTGGAGCGGTGCGGGGTGGACGTGGTGTGGGCACGTGTGGCCACGCTCGGGACGACGGTCGTGGACTCGTTCGCCATCGCGGGGCTGGGTGCCGGTCGGCGGCGGGAGGTGGAACGGGCGGTCCTCGCGGCGGCCCGGTGAGTAGGTCTACGCAGGACCGATGCGGGTGGTCACGCTGCCTTCACCCCTATGGGGGAGGGCAGGCTTCATGCCGTGACGCGGGGGTCCCGCGCAGGGGGGCGGGAGCGTCACCTGGTGAATGGCCCGGGGGCGGTCCATCGAGGGGTTGGGCCGCCCTTGGGTCGGGACACGATTCCGTGGTCGCCGTCCACCTCTACGGGCAGACCGACGACCGGGCGCGGGACAACCGCGAAGCCGAGGCGCCGCACGCGCGGTCCGTCCGCGCGAAGTGATCAACAGCGCACCACGGGCGGAACAAGTGCGTGGCGGGAACTGCCACGCGCCCGATACGTCTCTTTAGTATGGATGCGATGACCGCCGTCGCCGTAGCGCCGCGTGCGCTGGTCGTGCTGGCCGGGTTGCCCGGAGCGGGCAAGACGACGATGTTGGCCGGGGTCGACCTGGGGGGCTCGTCGGCCGTCGTGCTGGACTCCGACCAGGTCCGCGGCTACCTCAGGGGTGTGCTGCCCGGCGTCCCGTATCGGCTGTACCGGCCGCTGGTGCACCTGGTCCACCGGTTCCGGATCCTGTGGTTCACGGTGTTCGGGGTCGGGTTGCTGTTGGTCCACGAGCCCTCCACGCGCCCTTCCACGCGGGCCGGGTTGGTCGTCGCCGGGCTGGTCGGCCGCCGTCCCCGGCACTTCCTGTGGCTGGACGTCCCGGCCGAGGAGGCGTTGGCGGGCCAGGTGCGGCGCGGTCGGGTGATCCGCAGCGGGTCGTTCGCGCGGCACGTCCGGCGGGCCGGGCGGTTGCGCCGGCGCTTCGCCGCCGGGCAGGCGCCCCGCGGCTTCCACGGGTTGACCGTGCTGCGCCGGGGCGACCGGCTGCGGCTGTCCGTGGTGCCGAGCGGCTACCCTGGCGGGTGGTAATTCGGTCCGAACGACGTGCGAGGTCTGGCGGCAACGTGTTCAACACCCTTTCCGACCGGCTCACCTCGGTCCTCCAGAACCTGCGGGGCAAGGGGCGGCTGTCCGACGCCGACATCGACGCCACCGCGCGGGAGATCCGGGTGGCGTTGCTGGAGGCGGACGTCGCGCTGCCGGTCGTCCGGACCTTCATCGCCAAGGTCAAGGAGCGGGCCAAGGGCGCGGAGGTCTCGCAGGCCCTGAACCCCGCCCAGCAGGTCGTCAAGATCGTCAACGAGGAACTGGTCGCGATCCTCGGCGGCGAGACGCGGCGGCTGAACCTGGCCAAGAACCCGCCGAGCGTGATCATGCTCGCGGGCCTCCAGGGCGCGGGCAAGACGACGCTCGCGGGCAAGCTGGCGAAGTGGCTGCGGGGCCAGGGCCACACGCCGATGCTGGTCGCGTGCGACTTGCAGCGCCCGAACGCGGTGACGCAGCTCCAGGTGGTCGGTGAGCGGGCCGGTGTGCCGGTGTTCGCACCCGAGCCGGGCAACGGCGTCGGCGACCCGGTGGACGTGGCGCGCCGCGGCATCGAGGAGGCCAAGCGGGCGCAGCACGACATCGTCGTGGTCGACACGGCGGGCCGCCTGGGCGTCGACGAGGAGATGATGCGCCAGGCGATCGACATCCGCGCCGCCGTGCAGCCCGACGAGGTGCTGTTCGTGGTCGACGCGATGATCGGCCAGGACGCCGTGAACACGGCGACGGCGTTCCGCGACGGCGTCGGCTTCACCGGCGTGGTGCTCACCAAGCTCGACGGCGACGCGCGCGGTGGCGCCGCGCTGTCCGTGCGCGAGGTGACCGGCCAGCCGATCCTGTTCGCGTCCAACGGCGAGAAGCTGGAGGACTTCGACGTCTTCCACCCGGACCGGATGGCGTCCCGCATCCTCGGCATGGGTGACGTGCTCACCCTGATCGAGCAGGCCGAGCAGGCGTTCGACGCGGACCAGGCCGAGGCCGCCGCGGTCAAGATGGGTTCCGGCCAGCTCACGCTGGAGGACTTCCTGGAGCAGATGCTCACCCTGCGCAAGATGGGCCCCATCGCGAACCTGCTGGGGATGCTGCCCGGCGCGGGGCAGATGAAGGACCAGCTCGCGAACCTGGACGAGAAGCACCTGGACCGCGTGCAGGCGATCATCCGCGGCATGACGCCCGCCGAGCGGGACGACCCGAAGATCATCAACGCGTCGCGCCGGCTGCGCATCGCGAACGGCTCCGGCGTCCGGGTCAGCGATGTCAACGACCTGGTGAACCGGTTCTTCGAGGCCCGCAAGATGATGTCCCAGATGGCCGGCCGCTTCGGGCTGCCGGGCGCCCGGAACACCAAGAAGGGCAAGGGGAAGAAGGGCAAGAAGGGCAAGGGCCGCGGCCCGACGCCGCCGAAGGTGCGCGGCGGGTTCCCGCCCGGCCTGTTCGCGGGCGGCGGCGTGCCGGGTGGTGGCGTGCCGGGCGGCGTGCCCGAGCTGCCGCCGGGGCTGGGCGGCCTCGACCAGCTCCCGCCCGGGTTCGACCCGTCGAAGCTGAAGTTCCCGAAGAAGTGACCGGCCTGCACCTGCGCGGCGTCGTGCTGCCCGACGGCGAACCGCGTGACCTGTGGGTGGTCAACGGGCGCATCCGCACGCAGGAGGTGCCCGGCGCGCGGACCGTCGTGGACGGCGGGTACCTGGTGCCGGGCCTGGTCGACGCGCACTGCCACGTCGGCCTCGGCCCGCAGGGCGCGGTGGACCTGCCGGAGGCGGTGGAGCAGGCGTTGCTCGACCGCGCCGCCGGCACGCTGCTGATCCGCGACTGCGGCTCGCCGATCGACACCCGGCCGCTCCAGGAGCGCCTGGACCTGCCGCGGCTGATCCGCGCGGGGCGCCACATCAGCCGCCCCAAGCGGTACATCAGGTACCTCGGCGTCGAGGTCGAGGACGTGCGGGACCTGCCGTCGGTGGTCGCCGAGCAGGTCGCGCGCGGCGACGGCTGGGTGAAGCTGGTCGGCGACTGGATCGACCGCGCGACCGGCGACCTGGCCCCGCTGTGGCCGGACGACGTGCTGGCGCGCGCGGTGGAGGTGGCGCACGAGGCGGGCGCGCGGGTGACCGCCCACGTGTTCGGCGAGGACGCCCTGCCCGGCCTGCTCGCGGCCGGCATCGACTGCGTCGAGCACGGCACCGGCCTCACCGACGACACCATCGCCACCATGGCCGCGGCGGGCACGGCGCTGGTGCCGACGCTGATCAACATCGAGAACTTCCCCGACATCGCGGCGTCCGGCGAGGACAAGTACCCCGTGTACGCGGCCCACATGCGTGACCTGCACGCCCGCAACAAGGCGACCATCGCCGCGGCCGTGGAGGCGGGCATCCCGGTCTACGCGGGCACCGACGCGGGCGGCGGCATCCGGCACGGCCGGATCGTGGACGAGATCCAGGCGCTGCACGGCATCGGCATGTCGCGCACCGACGCGCTGGCCGCCGCCTCGTGGTCGGCACGCGCGTGGCTCGGCTTCCCGTCGTTGGTGGAGGGCGCGGCGGCGGACGTCGTGGTGTACGACGAAGACCCCCGGGAGGACCTGGCGGCGTTGCGCCACCCGTCGCTGGTGATGCTTCGGGGCCGCATCCTCTGACCCGTCCGTCGGGGTGATCTTGAGCCGCCCTGGGCGATGCGCCCCGTGGTCGGGGCGCTACGTTCGGAGGGGTGGGAGAACAGCGGGACACCGGGCGGGCGCACTGGGGCTTCCTCGCCTTCTTCGCCGGCCTGGCCGGGTACCACCTGTCCACGCTGGTCTTCACCGCGGTCACGGCCGACCGGTTCGCCGAGGTCGACATCACCGACCCACCGGTGCTCGGGCCGCTGTTGCTGTTGCTCTTCCTGCCCAACGTCCTGCTCGGCCTCGGCCCCGTCGTGGTGTCGTGGCTGCGTGGTGACGGCCCGAACCGGGACTACGGCCTCGTGCCCCGCGCACGGGACGTCAAGGTCGGCCTGCTGTGCGGTGGTGTGTCGCTGCTGGCCGCCTGGGTACTCGGGGTTGTGCTGCTGCACTTCTACCGGGAGTCCGGGAGTTCCCTGGACCGGGTGGAATCGCTGTCCGGCGGTCGCTCGGTGTGGTTGGCGATCGCGGCCCTGTTCGTCTTCGTCGGAGCGCCTCTCACGGAGGAACTGCTCGCACGCGGGGCCTTGTGGAACGCCTTGGAGCACTACAAGGTCCCCAAGCTCGCCATCCTCGGCTTAACCGCGTTGATCTTCGCGTTCCTGCACGAGGAGTCGTGGCGCACGATCAGCCTGTTCGCCCAGGGGCTCGCCCTGGGCGCGGCGCGCATGATCACCGGACGCGTCTCGGCGAGCGTCGTCGCACACGCGACCAACAACCTGCTCCCCGCCGTCTACCTGTACGTAGGCGCCTCCTGACTAGGGTGTTTGCTGTGAACCCACCGGATGAACCCCCGACCGGACTGATCGCCGGAGTCCGCGCGGTCGGCCGCGAACCGTCGCCCGAGCGGGCGGGGCAGCGGTGGGGGTTCGGCGCGTTCCTCTTGGTCGAAGCGGTGTTCGTGCTCTCGGCGGTGTTCATCACCGCCATCGCGAGCACCAACGGCACGGACTTCGGCGCGTCGGTCCCGTTCATCCTCATCGGCTCCATGGTGCCGACGGTGCTGGCCGCCGCGGTCGCCGTGGTGATCACCCGCGTGCGCGGCAACGGGCCGCTGGTCGACCTGCGGCTGAGCTGGAACTGGGCCGACGTCAAGATCGGCCTCAAGCTCGGCCTGCTCGGCCTGGTGCTCACCTACCTGGCCGCGTTGATCTGGTCCCGCGTCGTCGGCGACCAGAACGCGACGTCCGCCATCGGCGAGCTGGTGGACGGCGCGGCGCTGCCGACGGGCGCGGCCATCGCGATGTTCGTCTACGTGTGCTTCGTGGGCCCGATCTGCGAGGAGCTGATCTACCGGGGCCTGCTGTGGGGCGCGATCGAGCGCCAGGGCTGGAGCCAGTGGGCGGCGCTGGTGCTCACCACGCTGATCTTCGCGGCCAGCCACCTGGAGCCGCTGCGCACGTCGCTGCTGATCGTGATCGCCCTGCCGATCGGCATCGCGCGGCTGCTCACGAGGCGGCTCACGGCGAGCGTCGTGGCGCACGTGATCAACAACTTCCTGCCGGGTCTTACGCTGCTGCTCGTGTCATTGGGGGTGATGCCGGGGTGATCGACCTCAACAGCGACCTCGGCGAGGGTTTCGGCATCTGGCGGCTCGGCGACGACGACGCCCTGCTGGACGTGGTGACCAGCGCGAACGTCGCGTGCGGCTTCCACGCGGGCGACCCGTCGACCATGCGGCGGGTGTGCGCGCGGGCGGCCGAGCGCGGTGTCGCGGTGGGCGCCCAGGTGTCCTACCGGGACCTGGCGGGCTTCGGCCGCCGGTTCATCGACGCCGACCCCGCGGAGCTGGCGGACGAGGTGCTGTACCAGATCGGCGCCCTGGACGCGTGCGCCCGCGCGGCCGGCACGCGGGTGGCCTACGTGAAGCCGCACGGCGCGCTCTACAACGCGACCGTGCACCACGACAGGCAGGCCGAGGCCGTCGTGCGCGGTGTGCGGGCGTTCGGCGACCTGCCCGTGCTGGGGCTGCCCGGCTCACGCCTGCTGCACCACGCGTCGGCGGCGGGGTTGCGGGCGGTGCGCGAGGCGTTCGCCGACCGCGCGTACACGGCGGAAGGCGCGTTGGTGCCCCGCGGCACGGCGGGTGCGGTCCTCACGGACACGGAGCAGGTGCTCACGCAGGTGCTGCGGCTTGCCCGGCGCGGTGAACTGGTGGCGATTTCGGGTGAGACCCTCACCACCGAGGTGGACTCCATCTGCCTGCACGGGGACACTCCAGGAGCCGTGGAACACGCCCGAGCGGTGCGGGAAGCACTCCTGGGGGCGGGCGTCGCCGTGGGCCGATTCGTGGCCGAGTAGACCCGTCTGGCAGAATGGCCTGTTGTTCGCCGCGGTCGGTCCCTCTCACCGTGCCATGGCGCCCAGACCTTTGGGCCCTCCCACCCGTGCCCCACGCGGGCGAGGAGTGTCCGCACCTGAGCAAACGAGAGCCTGAGGAGTACCCACACCCGTGGCCGTCAAGATCAAGCTTCAGCGGCTTGGCAAGATCCGTCAGCCGTACTACCGGATCGTCGTCGCCGACGCGCGCACCCGTCGCAACGGCAAGGCCATCGAGACGATCGGCAAGTACCACCCGAAGGAAGAGCCCTCGTTCATCGAGGTGAACACCGACCGGGCGCAGTATTGGCTGGGTGTCGGCGCGCAGCCGACCGAATCCGTCCAGCGCATCCTGGAGATCACCGGCGACTGGCAGAAGTTCAAGGGCCTGCCCGGCGCCGAGGGCACCCTCAAGGTCAAGGAGCCCAAGCCGAGCAAGGCGGACCTGTTCGCCGCCGCGCTCGCCGCCGCGGGTGACGCGCCGTCGACCGAGGCCACCACGCCGAAGAAGAAGGCCGCCAAGAAGAGCGACGAGGCCGAGGCCCCCAAGGACGAGGCGTGAGCTTGTTGGCTGACGCCCTGGAACATCTCGTCCGGGGCATCGTCGACCACCCGGACGACGTCCGGGTGAACCTGGTCACGACCCGGCGCGGGCGCACGCTCGAGGTGCACGTCCACCCGGACGACCTCGGCAAGGTGATCGGCCGCAGCGGTCGCACCGCGAACGCCCTGCGCACCGTGATGGCCGGTATCGGTGGTCGTGGCGTGCGCGTCGACGTGGTCGACACCGACCGCTGAGCGCGCACATGGACGTCGTCGTCGGCCGTGTGGCCAAGGCGCACGGGATCACCGGCGAACTCGCCGTGGACGTGCGCACCGACTCGCCCGAACTGCGGTTCGCGCGTGGCTCGGCGCTGGTCGCGAAGCTGCGTGACGGCACGTCCCGCACCCTCACCGTCGCAGCCGCCCGGAACCACTCCGGGCGGCTGCTGGTGCGTTTCGAGGAGGTCCTGACCAGGGACGTCGCCGAGACGCTTCGCGGGACGCTGCTGTTCGCGGGCACCGAGGACCTGCCGCCGACCGGTGACCCGGACGAGTTCTACGACCACCAGCTCGCCGGTCTGCGCGCCGAGCTGGCCGACGGCACCGTGGTCGGCACCGTCCAGGACGTCGTGCACGGTCCGGGCGGCGAGCTGCTGGTGCTCCGCCGCGAGGGCGGTGGCGAGGCGCTGGTGCCGTTCGTGCGGCAGATCGTGCCCACCGTCGACGTGACGGGCGGGCGCGTGGTGCTGGACCCGCCAGAGGGCCTGCTCGATGCGCATTGACGTGGTCACCATCTTCCCCGAGTACCTCGACCCGCTGCGGGCCGCGCTGCTCGGCAAGGCCATCGACAAGGGCCTGATCAGCGTCGACGTGCACGACCTGCGGGACTGGACGCACGACGTGCACAAGGCCGTCGACGACAGCCCCTACGGCGGCGGTCCCGGCATGGTGATGAAACCCCAGGTGTGGGGCGCCGCGCTGGACGACGTGTGCGCGGGCGAGCCCGCGCCGCGGCTGGTCGTGCCGACGCCCGCCGGCCGGCCGTTCACCCAGGCGCTGGCGCACGAGCTGGCCGCGGAACCGCGGCTGGTGTTCGCGTGCGGCCGGTACGAGGGCATCGACCAGCGGGTGGTGGACGACGCGGCCCGCCGGATGCGCGTGGACGAGGTGTCCATCGGCGACTACGTGCTGGTCGGCGGCGAGGTCGCGGTGCTGGTCGTGGTGGAGGCCGTGGTCCGGCTGCTGCCCGGCGTGCTCGGCAACCCGGACTCGGCCGCGCAGGACTCGTTCTCCGACGGCCTGCTGGAGGGTCCCTCGTACACCCGACCGGAGGTGTGGCGCGACCTGGCGGTGCCCGAGGTGCTGCGGTCGGGCAACCACCGGTTGATCGACCGCTGGCGGCGTGACCAGGCCATTCGCCGCACGTGGGAACGCCGGCCGGAACTGCTCGACGCCCTGCCCGAGGACGCGTTGGACAAGCACGACCGGAAGTTGCTGGACGAGTTGCGCTAACCCCCGATTTCGTCAGGACGCCGCCCGTCTGGCACACTGGACAGGTTGCTGCACCCGGGTCGTCCGGCGTGCGCCGTAAGCCAGCCCCCTTGCCGGTTACTTGACTTAGAACGTGCCCAGGGGGAGTACGCAATACACGTGAGGACGAGGACGGACCACCGATGAACACCCTGGACGCTCTTGACGCCCAGTCGCTGCGCTCCGACATCCCGGGCTTCCGGCCGGGCGACACGCTGAAGGTCCACGTCCGCGTCATCGAGGGCTCCCGCGAGCGGGTCCAGGTGTTCCAGGGCGTCGTGATCCGCCGCCAGGGCGGCGGCATCCGCGAGACCTTCACCGTCCGCAAGGTCTCGTTCGGCGTCGGCGTCGAGCGCACCTTCCCGGTGCACTCCCCGAACATCGCCGAGATCGAGGTCGCCTCCCGCGGCGACGTGCGTCGCGCGAAGCTGTACTACCTGCGCGACCTGCGCGGCAAGGCCGCCAAGATCAAGGAGAAGCGCGAGGCCAAGCCGGCCTCCTGAGGCCGCTGCCCGCCTTACCGCTAGCCTGCCCCCCGTGGCAGAACCAGCGCACAACTCCGCCGATGACGGTCAGGAACCCGATGCCGAGTCCACTCCGGACTCGGCATCGGGCGCTCGGGGCCGGAAGAAGAAAAAAGCTCCGCTCTGGCGTGAGATCCTCGTGCTGCTGGCCACCGCGCTGGTGCTCACCGTCCTGATCCAGACGTTCCTGGCACGGGTGTACGTCATCCCGTCGGCGTCCATGGCGCAGACGCTGCACGGCTGCACCTCCCCGTGCTTCGGCGACCGCGTGCTGGTCGACAAGCTGGTCTACGACTTCAGCGCCATCGAGCCCGGCGAAGTGGTGGTCTTCCGGGGCCCGCCCGCGTGGACCGCCAACGACTTCACGTCCAACCGGTCCGAGAACCCCGTGGTGCGCGTCCTCCAATCGGGCCTGTCCCTGATCGGCCTCGCCCCGCCGGACGAGCGGGACTTCGTCAAGCGCGTGATCGCCGTCGGCGGCCAGACCGTCGAGTGCTGCGACGAGCGCGGTCGCGTGGTCGTGGACGGCAAACCGCTCGACGAGCCGTACATCTACTGGCAGCCCGGAATCGGTCCGGAGGCGCAGGATTCGTTCGAACCGGTGAAAGTCCCCGAAGGACACCTTTGGGTGATGGGGGACAACCGGAACAACTCCACCGACTCCCGCAGGCAGGGCGGTGGCGGCGTGAACGGCACGATTTCGGAGTCCGACGTGATCGGCAAAGCACGCGCGATCGTGCTGCCGCCGTCCAGGTGGGGCGGGGTGGGCGACCACAACCCGCAGGTCGTGGCGTTGAGCGCGCCCGCGTGGCAGGCGGGTCTCCCGGCTGGCGCCGGGCTCGCCGCGGCGTGGCCGGTGCTGTTGCTCGGCCGCCGGTTGCGGGCCCGGTTGACCAGGGCCTCACAGACCGGATCGGTACGCTGACCGCGTGGTAGACGTCGCACCTTCCCGCGGTTCGTCCGACGAGGACCCCGAGCACTCCTCCCCCGACGAGGAGAAGCGCGGTTGGTTCCGCAAGCGGTCGCAGAAGAAGAAGCGGAAGGGGTCGTTCTGGCGTGAGCTGCCGATCCTGATCGTGGTGGCCGTCGTGCTCGCGATCCTGATCCAGACCTTCCTCGCGCGGGTGTACATGATCCCGTCGGAGTCGATGGCGCAGACGCTGCACGGCTGCGCCGCGCCGTGCTTCGGCGACCGCGTGCTGGTCGACAAGCTCACCTACGACTTCACCGAACCCGGACCCGGCGACGTCGTCGTCTTCCACGGGCCCGACAGCTGGAACAACCAGGACTTCGCGCCCGCCGAGCCGAGCAACCCGGTGGCGAGCTTCTTCCAGGGGCTCGGCTCGCTGATCGGCATCCCGACGGCGAGCAAGGAGGACTTCGTCAAGCGGATCATCGCCGTGGGCGGCCAGACCATCAAGTGCTGCGACGAGCAGAACCGCGTGCTGGTGGACGGCAAACCGCTGGACGAGCCCTACATCTACTGGGAGCCGGGTCGCGGCACGTTCCAGGAGTCGTTCGACGAGCTGAAGATCCCCGAGGGCTTCCTGTTCGTCATGGGCGACAACCGCAACGACTCGTGCGACTCGCGGTGCCAGGGCGACCGGCGGCTGGGCGGCCTGGTGCCGGTGGACAACGTGGTGGGCAAGGCCCGGCTGATCGTGCTGCCGCCGTCCCGGTGGGGCGGGGTGGACGACCACGACCCGCAGGCCGTGGCGCTGGGCGCGCCCGCGTGGCAGGACGTCCTGCCCGCCGGGATCGGCGTGGCGGCGGCCTGGCCCGTGCTGCTGCTGGGCAGGCGGGTGAGGTCCCGGTTCCGCGGTTCGCGGCTGGGATAGGGTCGGGTGGTGATCCGCAAGCCGCCGCGCGCGCAGGTCCGCCAGACCGCGGGCATCTGGGCCTTCCAGGCCGCGCTGGACCGGCGCGGCCTCGGCCCGGTGGCCGGGGTGGACGAGGCCGGGCGCGGCGCGTGCGCGGGACCGCTGGTGGTGGCGTCGTGCGTGCTCCGACCCGGTGACGCGGCCCGGTTCGAGGGGCTCACCGACTCCAAGCTGCTGACGGCGGCGGCGCGTGACCGCATGTACGACCTGGTGCTCAAGCGCGCCGTGGACCACGCGGTGATCATCTTCCCGGCGTGGGAGGTCGACCTGCTCGGCGTGCACGTGGCGAACATCGAGGGGATGCGGCGCGCGGTGGCGCGGTTGTCCGAGCACCCCGGCTACGTGCTGACCGACGGCTTCCCGGTGCCGGGGCTGACCGCGCCGAACGTGCCGGTGGTCAAGGGCGACCGGGTGGCGGCGTGCGTGGCGGCGGCGTCCGTGCTGGCCAAGGTGACCAGGGACCGCATCATGGCGGAGTTGCACGAGCAGTACCCGGTGTACGGGTTCGACGTGCACAAGGGGTACAGCACGGCCGAGCACACCGCGGCGTTGCGGGCACACGGGCCGAGCGCGGAGCACCGCTGGTCGTATGCGAACGTGGCTTCGGCAGGGGCGCGGCACGGGTTGACCGCGCCGCACCGGGTGGCGCGTGACGTGCTTTCCGCCGGCGTGGTCCAGAATGGAACCTCGCCGCAGATCAGCGGTGGCAGGCTCGCGACGAGGAGGGGCGCGGATTCGATGAGCACCCGCGCGGAGGCGTAATGAGTGCAGAGGATCTCGAAAAGTACGAGACCGAGATGGAGTTGTCGCTGTACAAGGAGTACCGCGACATCGTCAGCCAGTTCTCGTTCGTCGTGGAGACCGAGCGGCGGTTCTACCTGGCCAACTCGGTGGACGTGCAGGTCCGCAACGCGGACGGCGAGGTCTACTTCGAGGTGCGGATGTCCGACGCGTGGGTGTGGGACATGTACCGTCCCGCCCGTTTCGTGAAGAACGTCCGGGTGATCACGTTCAAGGACGTGAACGTCGAAGAGCTGGACAAGCCCGACCTGCGGCTCCCGGAGGACGGTCCGTTCAACTCCTGACCGTCCCAGTCGCGAGGGGCACGTCCTGACCGGATGGGCCCCTTTTCGACTTTCCCGACCCGTTTGCGCAGCTCGGCGGCGGTTCCCGCGCAGTTGTCCACAGGCCCCGCCGGCGGCATCCACAGGTTGCGATTACCTGTTGGCCACACCTGATCAGCTTCGGCAGAGTCGACACCGGATCAACCGGTTCGACCGAACGGAGCAGTGTGATGCCGACCAAGCAGCAACTGGGGCGCCTGGGCGAGCAGGTCGCGTGCCGCTACCTGCGTGAGCGCGAGCGGCTGGCCGTGCTGGCCCGGAACTGGCGGTGCCCGGCCGGTGAGCTGGACATCGTGGCGACCGACCGCGCGCGGCTCGTGGTGTGCGAGGTCAAGTGCCGGTCCGGGACGGGGCGCGACGGTCCGCTGGAGGCCGTGACACCGGACAAGCTGGCCCGCGTGCGCGGGTTGGCCGCCCGCTGGCGGGCCGCGCACGGCCTGCACCACCTGGAGATCCGGTGCGACCTGGTGGGCATCCTGTGGCCGCGGTCCGGTCCGATCCGCCTGCACCACGTGCGGGGTGCCTGAGATGGCGTTGGCGCGTGCGTGGTCGGTGGCGTTGTTCGGCGTGGACGGCGTGCCGGTGGAGATCGAGGCGGACGTGGGCGCGGGCTCGGTCCGGACCCAGCTGCTCGGCCTGCCCGACGCGGCGTTGCACGAGTCGAAGGACCGCGTCCGGGCCGCGGTGCGCAACAGCGCGCACGCGTGGCCGACCCAGCGGGTGACCCTCGGCCTGTCGCCGGCGACCCTGCCCAAGGGCGGTTCCGGCTACGACCTGGCGTTGGCGTGCGTCGTGCTGGCGGCGGCGCAGGCCGTGCCGGGCGAGCGGCTGGGCGGCACCGCCCTGCTCGGCGAACTGGCGTTGGACGGTCGGCTGCGCACCGTGCGGGGCGTGCTGCCCGCGTTGCTGGCGGCGCGGCGGGCGGGTCTGGCGCGGGCGGTGGTGCCCGAGGCGTCCCTGCCGGAGGCGGCGCTGGTGGCGGGCGTGGAGGTGCGTGGCGCGGCGACGTTGGCCGACGTCATCGCCTGGCTGAACGGTGACGACGCGGCGTTGGCGGATGCGCCCGCGACCGGCCCGCCGCCCGCGCCGCCGGGCAAGGAGCTGGCCGACGTGGTGGGTCAGCCGGAGGCCAGGTGGGCGCTGGAGGTCGCGGCGGCGGGTGTTGGTAACCCCGGATATTCGACCTTGCGGAGTTCGGTGCTTTGACGCTCGTTCCAGGTGTCGGGCGTCAGCTCGTGGCAGATGGTTCGTTGTTCGCGTGCCGAGGCTTTGTAGTGGTGGCTCGTCGGGGTGGTGTGGTGGTGCCGTGGCGCCAGGTGGTGACGAGCAGGGCGAGTCGTTGCGGGCGGTCGGGGTCGGCGAGGATCCAGCAGATCGCGATGATCGGCGCGAGGATGGCGATGATCAGCAGGGCGGCGCCGATCCAGCCCGCTGCCAGGGCGGCGGCCACCATTCCACCAGCGCCACCGGTCATGCCGATGGTCTTAACGACCCTGGCCGACGGTCGCCTCATCGGTCCACCACTCGCCGTGCCGCATGCCGGAGGGCGGCGTTCAGGATGGTGAGGAGTTCGATCCATCGTCGGCCGCGGGGTGTGCCGCAGGCCCGCAGGTCGAGCATCCATGCGGTCCACTCTTCGCGGTACTCGTCCCTGACATCTGCAGGAAGTAGTCGGCTGACGACCGCGACAGCGCTGGACTCCGGAGACTGCTCAGTCCTGGAAGATGCAGAACCTATCGCCGTTGATGCCCCGCGGGCTCTCGTTGGGTTGCTGCTGGCCCTTCTCATCCTGCGGGTGACGATGAAGGTGTGGCCACTGGCGATGCTCACGATGATCAGGCCGACGGCCATGACGGTGGGGAACGCAACGTTGCCCGCCCCATCGCCGTCAAAGACGAGCCCGCCATCGAGGATTATGACGGCGAAAAGCCCGCAGCAAACGCTGCTGAGGATGAAGTAGGTCAGGGAGACGATCGCTTGTATGCGCAGCGAGGTGTGCGGCATGGGTCCGTGCCTCTCCTCAGCGTCCGGGCTGGGGACGCAGCGTCAGGACGCTGCTGGCGGTGGCTTCGGCTCGTGCGATGGCCTGGTAGGCCAGGGTGGCTCCCTCGCCGACGAAGCGGTAGTAACGACGTCGCGGGCGGCCCTGGTCTTCGTGGTCGGCGGGGTCTTCCCAGAAGCTCTCGATCAGCCCGGCCTGCTGGAGGCGGTGAAGGATCGGGTGCAGGGTGCCGGTCTTGAGCCCGGCCTGGCGGGCGATGTCGAGCCCGTAGCGCGGTGTTGCCGGGTCCTCCAGCAGCACGTGCAGCACCGCGATCGTCTGCGGTGTCATCCGTGGTCCGATCATGCACTCACTCTACCTAACTAGACTTCAAATCGCTACCTAGCTAGAGAAGGTTCTGGCCAGGGGTTATCGCTCGTGACCCACTCCGCGCCTTGCTTGGGTAACCATCGGAATTCGATCTGCTGCAGTTCGCTCGATGTGGGGCAGGGTCGGAGGCCGGGACAGTTAGCATCGTGTGATGCCGATCATGTGGTCACGGCTCCATGCGGAGTTGGGTCTTTCGCCGACTCCGCTGACGCATGCCATGGTGGTCCAGGCGGTCGAGGCGGGAGTGGCCGAGGCTGACGACCTCGACTGGAAACAGGCGCTGCCTCCCGAGGTCGAGAAGAAGCGCTTGGAGTTCGCCAAGGACGTTGCGGCGATGGCCAACACCCGCGGCGGGCTGATCGTTCATGGGGTTCGTGAGAAGAACGAGCGCGCCGTGGGGCTGACCGGCGTGCCGAATGGCGAGCGGGATCGGCAGGCTCTGAGGTCGTTCGCCAACCGGTATGTGCGGCCGTTGGTCGACGGTCTGCGGATCGAGGCGCTCGACGGCGAAGACGGAGCTCCCGGCCTGATCGTCGTGTTCGTGCCGCCGAGTCCGGACGCGCCCCATGTGATCGGCGAGAAGAACGAGATGGGTGTGCCGTATCGCTATGGGACAGACACGAACTGGATGTCGGAGGGCCAACTTGAGCGTGCCTATCGTGATCGCTTCACCCGGCGGGGCGACGATCGGGCGGCGCTGAGCGCGTTGATCGACGGCTTGCGTCCTGAGATCGACCTGCTGAAGGGGGTCTGGGTTGCGGTGGCGGCTCGGCCCGTCGCGCCATTGGCTTTGCTGAGCGGGCGTCCGGAACGCGAGCAGGTAACCGCGACGGTGGTGAAGGCTGAAGAGCTGGTCAACGAGGTGTTCGGGAAGTCGCAAGGCCGGGTGCCGGTGTTGAACGAACTGCTGCCGAGGGGTGCGATCCTCAACCCGAGGAATGGTCTGCGTCGCTGGGTCATCCGGTCGAATCACTCCTCGGTCGACCCCCGTGAGCTGGTCGATGGAGCCATCGTGGAGTTGCATCACGATGGCTCCGTCGCTGTGGCGATGGGCATGTCAACGTTCCTGCGTGGCCGCGTCTCGGGTGTCGTCGATGCAAGGCCGGTGCCAGTCAGACTCGTCGATGCGGCGATCGCGGAGACGATCGCGTTGGTGTCGACCCATGTCCGCGAGCTCGGTGGGGTCGGGACGATCTTGACCTCTGCGAGTGTGCTGTGGGACTACGGTCCTGTGCAGCCGATCCGCCCTCTGATGGCGATCGACAACCGGATGATCGGAGGGACGCGGGACTCGCGGTATTCCCCTGTTGAAGAGGCGCGTGGGGTCCGGCACCTGTTGGCTGTGGAGGCGTCGTTCTCTGCCGATGACGACGTTGCAGCGCTGCGGGGGGTAGCCCGTCAACTCGCGGATGATCTCAGCCAGCAGTTCGGGATGCGCGGTTCGAGCATTCCCGAATGAGCCTGCCGTCCTGCCGGGCCGCAACACGGTTGTCAGTGGGTGCGGTTCCGGCGGCTGACCTCGGCGGCGTAGGCGGCGTCGCGTGCGCTGGCGTGGTTCGTCCAGTGGACCGCCGTGCTGATGTGGATGCCGAGCAGCTTGCTGAGAACGGCTGCGGGGAGCTGTCCGGCCAGGTCCATGAGGGTGGCGTTGCGCCCGGCGCGTGCCCGGACTCCGATGTGTGCCAGTCGGTCCCGGAGACGGCCGGTGCTGAGCGGGCGGCCTGGGGCGCCCGGGAAGAGCCAGTGGTGGTCCGGGGGGTGCCCGAGGACGTAGCGGCCGTGGTGCCCGCCCGCCAGGCGGAGGGCGAGGTCATCGAGCGGCGAGGGCAGGTCCAGCGGTGACTGGCCCAGCCTGATGCGGGTGGTCCCGGTCCGGTCGGTGGTGATCTGGTCCCGTCGCAGGCGGGCGATCCTGGTCAGGGTCTGGCCGAAGAGCAGGACCATCAAGCCGGCGACGCGGTCTTCGAGCGCGAACGTGTCGTCGTGCAGCAGTTGCCGGACCAGTTCCCATCGGTGGTCGTCGGCGATGCGGTCGCCGATCCGGCCGTCGGGGGAGTGGGCCGGGATCTCGACATCGCCGGCGTGCTTGTGCTGGTGTGCCCAGGTCAGGAAGGCGCGGGCGTGTCGGGTGGTACTGGGTTCGTCTGTGAGCCAGCGGTCGATGTGGTGCTGGGTGCAGTCGGCCAGCGTGCTGTCGTTGGCCCGCAACCAGACGACCAGGGCGACGGCTGCGCGGACCTCGGCTCGGCATTGGTCGACCTGCCCTTGCAGGAGATGACGTGTCTCGGAGCGGGCGCGGAGCCTGCGCAGGACGTGCCAGGTGGCGAAACTGCGGACCACCCGCCGATCGTGAGGGTCCTCGACCCCGGTGACGACGGTCGCGGTCCACTGCTCGAACCGGACGACGTATTCGTCCCGACCGGGCAGGACTTTGCCCGCAACCATGATCTTGCGCAGGTGGTCGACGGCCTTGCTGGGCAGGTGCCGGTCCAGGTCGTCGTGGGTCAGTGGCCTGTCTGAGCTTGCTGCCGCGGCCAGGACAGCGCGGGCGGCCGACTTCCCGAGCCAGGGCAGCAGCGCTGTCGGATCGCTTGCGGCGAGGAGGTGGAAGACCGGTTCGAGGTGGCCGGGCAGGGTGGCCTCGGGTCCGGTGAGCAGTGCCAACAGCTGCTGGCGGGCCGCGCAGCCAGGGCAGAGGCCGTGGTGGTGCAGGCGTTCGGTCGACCCGCAGTCGACACAGGGCCGGAAGGACACCGGGTGCCGTCGGTAGCAGGTCGCGCAAAGCGGCCCTTGGGCTGACCGGCCTTTGACCGTCATGGTGCGGCCGCAGTCGTGGCAGGGCGCGCGGACGGTGCTGCAGGAGTTGCAGAGGGGTTTCCCGTCCTCGGTCCTGGCCCAGATGGGCAGCGTGCGAGCGCAGCGGCCACAGGGGAGTCGGTGTGCCATGCGCGTGCAGTGTTCGCAGCGGGGGTGGTCGGTGTCGGCGAAGTGGCAGGGCTTGTCCCGCCGGCAGATCGAGCAGGTCGCCGTTGGTGCCCGGAAGCAGGCGCGGCAGAACGGTGGCCCGCCGTCGTGCCGGTGGACCAGGGCGACCCGCCCGCAGCCTGCGCAGGGTTCGTGGTTGGCGGGGTCGCTGCGATAGCAGGGCCCGCAGACGGGCTCCCCGCTCGCAGTGCGGGAGGCGACCGCTCGGAGTTGGCCGCAGCGGACGCAGGCCGTGCAGGTATTGCGGTCGTCGTAGCAGCGTCGACAGCAGCGCAGGCCGTCCAGTCGGTGGGTCAACGCGGTCCTGCGGGCGCAGCCGGGGCAGCGCGGCGGCAGGACGCCGTCGACGCCTCCGTCGACCAGCGCGCGGATCAGCGCGTTGACCCGGGGCGAGCCGTGCGCGCCTTCGCCGGTGAGCAGAGCAGGACGTTCCCGCAGTTCGGCGAGAACCCGGTGGAGCTGGAACCGCTGCGGGACCGCAGCGCGGACGAGGTCCTCCAAACCCTGCGGGTCGTGGACGGGGCTTAGCCGGAGGATCACCGAGGTGATCCCCGCGACCGGGTCCTCGTCCGGACGGGACAGGCAGTTCCGGCAGCGCGCCAGGCCGTCCCGGTCCCGGCCCGCGACCTGGGCCGTGGACCCGCAACAGGTGCAGGGCTCCGCCCTGCCTCGCCGCCGCCGGTCGCAGGTGCCGCAGATCCTCAACGCCCCGTCGCGCTGGGACAGCTTCTGCGTCCGCCCGCAGTGCCCGCAACGCGGCAGCGCCAAAGCCCGGCCGCCCAGCGGCAGCAGCGCGCGGATCAACCGCTCGATCTGCGGCGGCCCGTGAGGGCGGCCCGAGACGAGCAGGTCGGGATCTTCGAGCAGCGCGGCGGCCAGTCGGCGCCGCTGCGCCCTGGTCGGCGCGGCCAGGACGAGCGCCTCCGCGACCGCGGCCTGGTCGAGCGCGGGCTCGACCTCGGCAACCAGGGCCAGGACCACCGCATCGGGGTCGTCGAGGAAACCCGGACCGGAGCCCGGGATGCGAGCCGTCATTCCGGGACGATCCGTGCCCGCTTCGGCCGCAACGTGCCCAGACCGCCGGCGACCGTGTCGCCGCCCGACCCCGAGGCGGCCTTACGGGGCTTGGCGGCGCGGGCGGCGATTGGCTCGACCAGGTCGGTCATCTGGCAGTCCAGGATGTCCATCAACGCGACCAGGACCTTGAGGTTGAGCCGCTCGGGCTTGTCGACCACCAGCCGATAGACCTGGCTCGCCGACAGCACGATCCCCCGCTCGACCAGCAGGGGCCGCAGGTCGGTGGTCGAGAACATGCCGCGATCGGCCATGACCTTGCGCAGGTTCCAGGAGTAGTCGAGCTTGGCCGTCATCGCGTCCGCTCCTCGTCTGTGGCCAACGCCTTGTCCAGCGTCCGCCGCATCATCGTGTTCATCCAGTCGTCGCTGACACCGGTGTAGATCGCCGTCGTCGACTGGTAGGCGTGCCCGACCTGCCGCTGGACGAAGCCCGGGTCGGCCTCGTCCTCGATCTGGTGCGTGACGTGAGAGTGCCGCAGGCAGTGCGGGACCAGTTCCTTCGGCATCTTGAGCGCGTCACGGTATTCCGCGAACCGCTGCTCGATCCCGTCAGGCCGGACCCGCCCGCCCCGCTCGGTCACCCAGAGCGCGGACTGGTCGGGGAACCCGAACCGCGGCCGGACGTTGAGCACGTAGTCCTCGACCGCCTCCACCGCCCAGGGCATGACACTGTGGACGGTGCGCCGCTTCGGCGGCGAACCCCGCGTCGCCTTGCCGTAGCGGACCTCCAATACGCCGAACTTGCCCAACTCCGGTGCCTTGGGGTTGCGATGCCAGTCGGTGACGTCCAGCTTGCTGGTCTCGGTGCAGCGCAGCCCCCAGCCGTAGGCGACCTTGAACAGGGTGGCGTCCCGGTAGGCGGTCAACGCGCCCTTGCGGCCGGACCTGAGAGCACGGTCCACTCGGTCGTCGGCGTAGTCGAAGAACCGCTGCAACTCCTCCCGCGTCATCGGTCGCCGCTCGGGCCGGCCCTCGTAGTCCACGAGGTGGGCCCTCGTGTTCGACTCGAAGCAGATCCGGGCGGGGTGCGTCCCGAACCGCGCCTCGCACTCCTGCATCCACCGATACTGCGGCGCGATCAGGTAGCCCTCGAACGACCGCAGCGCGTCGTGGTAGTTGCGGATCGTCGACTTCGACCGGCGCAACACTCCCACCAGGTCTGCCGACCACTCGTCCACATGAGCCGCGGTCCAGTTCCACGGGTACTCGTTGGTGAACTCCATGAACCGGCGGACCACCCCCGCCCGCCTCTTGACGGTCTTGTCCGCCAGCCCGCGCCCGCCCACCTGCTGCCTGGCCCACCCGGTCAGCATCGCCTCGACGACTGCATCCTCCTCGTGCAGCAGCGACACGCCGCTGACCAGCACCAACCGTGCCGACCCCTCTGGCTCGTACGTCTCTGTCGCCACGCCCACCCGCCTCGTCGTAGAGCGACCGAATCATGCATCTGATGACTGATGCAGTGCAAACTTGCTGTTCAGGACCTTGCATCGTGCGTGATACGGACTGCTAATGTCCGTCCAGTTCATCGAGTTGCGGCCAGTTGGCTCGCGCATCTGATGCAACTTCTCCGGGTTCGGGCACCACATCCTGCTCAGCGGGCCGCCGGGCACGGGCAAGACGATGTTGGCCGAGCGCCTGGTGGGCCTCCTGCCGCCGTTGTCGGGCGAGGACGCGATCGCGGTGACGGCGATCCACTCGGTGGCCGGTCTGCTCACGCCGGAGACACCGCTGGTGGCGGCGCCGCCGTTCGTGTCGCTGCACTCCTCGACGTCCGCGGAGGCCCTGGTGGGTGGCGGCGGTGGTCTGGCGAAACCGGGTGCGGTGAGCCGTGCGCACCGGGGTGTGTTGTTCATCGACGAGGCGTCGGAGTTCGGGACGCGTTGCCTGGACGCGTTGCGCACGTGCTTGGAGGACGGCGAGGTCCGCATCGCCCGGCGTGACGGCATAGCCCGCTACCCGGCGCGGTTCCAGCTCGTGCTGGCGACCAACTCGTGCCCGTGCGCGCCGCCGAAGGACGTCGACTGCGTCTGCCTGCCCGCTGCGAAACGCCGTTACCAGAGCAGGCTCTCCGGTCCGCTGCTGGACCGCGTCGACCTGCGGGTCACCATGCGCCCGCTGACCGTGATGCTCGGCCCGGAGCTGTCGCCGCCCGAGACGACGGCCGTGGTGCGGGAACGCGTGCGCCGCGCGCGGGACCGCGCGTCGAGCCGTTGGGCGGCACACGGCTGGCGCACCAACGCGGAGGTGCCGGGTCCCGCGCTGCGCCGGGAGTTCGGCCTGCCCAGGTCCACCACCCGCGCCGTGGACCGGGCGCTGGCGACGGGCGCCATGACCGGTCGCGGCGCCGACCGGTGCCTGCGGGTCGCCTGGACCCTGGCCGACCTGGCGGAAACCGACGAGCCCACCCCGGACCACGTGACAGCCGCCCTGGAGTTCCGCGAGAGGAGAACGGCGTGACCCCACCCCGCCCGTTCCCGAAGATCACCCGCCTCCCACCCCCACCCCGCTTCACCCCACCCGAACCCCGCCGCGAGAAGCGCAAACCCAGCCTCCGCCCCCTGGCCACGCCCCAAGACCTGAACCGCTGGGTCCTCGGCTGGCAGGGCGAACGCCTGCGCGTAGGAGCCCACCGCGCCCCTGCCGATGAACCCCCGACCACCGAACCCCCGACCACCGACCCACTCACCACTGGAGCGACCCCGTGACCACCCCCACCCCGATCAACCCCCGCCCGGCAACCCACCCGTTCGACTGGCACATCCCCGAACAGCCCTTCACCGCGCCCGCCGAAACCGGAGCTGCCGAAGCCACCCCCGACCACGCGCCACTCCGGAAGCCCCCGCCCGACCAGGACCCGCCCGGCGAAGACCCACCGGCCGAGCGCCGTCGGCCCACCCCGCCCGCCGACCACCCGTCCGACCGCACCGCTCCCCTCCACTGCCGGCAGCGCAGGACCTGCGGTTCCGCGGCCGACAGCCACCATCACCACGGCTCGGCGTCCAACCGGCGGACCAGGAGTGCCGGTGAACCGGTCCGCGGGTGCGCGCGGTCGGCCGCCCGGCGTGCTGCCGACAGGTGCTGCTCCGAGCCGGAGAGCGCGTTGTCCTGCGGGTGCGTGGCTCGGCCGGTCGAGTGCGGGCCGGTGCGCGGTACCCGTGCGTGCGTCGACCTCGACGTCCACCGCACCCGCCGCAAGGGCTGGCTGTGCGGTGTGGTCGTGGGGGAGTGGCTGGCCGTTCTCCGGATGATGCGCCGCCCCGCGCCACACCGCTGCCGGTGGTGCGTGCCACGCGACCGGACGCGGTGGCCGGTGTGCGGCCCGGTGCCCTCGGGGGTGTGGGGTGACTGACGCGCTGCGACTGGCCCGCGCCTACCTGTCGCGCGTGGCCGAACCCCCGGCCGGGGCGTTGGCCTCCTTCATCGCCGAGGTCGGTCCGGTGCGTGCGGCCGACCGCGTCCGGCGTGGTCAGGTGCCCTCCGCGGTGACCAGCCAGATCGCCGCGCGGCGTGCCGAGGACCGGGCCGAAGCCGACCTCGCCGCCGTGGCCGCGGTCGGCGGGCGGCTCGTGGTCCCCGAGGACGACGAGTGGCCCCGGTGGTCGCTGAACGCCCTGGAGATCGCCGCCGCGCACGGCCTCCGCTGCGGTCACGTGCCGCTGGCCCTGTGGGTGCGCGGGAAGGCCGAGCTGGCGGTGCTGGCCGAGCGCGCGGTCGCGGTGGTGGGCAGTCGGGCGGCCTCCGGGTACGGGCAGCACGTCGCGGCCGAGTTCGGGCACGGCCTGGCCGACGCGGGTGTCACGGTGGTGTCCGGCGCGGCGTACGGCATCGACGGCGCCGCGCACCGCGGCGCGATGGCGGCGGGCGGGCCGACCATCGCGGTGCTGGCGTGCGGGGTGGACGTCGCCTACCCGCGTGGCCACAAGGGGCTGCTCGACCGCATCGCCGAGCAGGGGCTGGTGGTGAGCGAGTACCCACCCGGCCTGCAACCGGCCCGCCACCGCTTCCTGACCAGGAACCGCCTCATCGCGGCCCTCGGGGAGGGGACCGTCGTGGTCGAGGCCGGGCGGCGCAGCGGTGCGAAGAACACCGCCGCGTCGACGTCCGCGCTCGGCCGCGTCCTGATGGCGGTGCCGGGGCCGGTCACGTCCGCGACCTCGTCCGGGTGCCACGAACTCCTGCGGTCCGGGGAGGCGCTGGCGGTGAGCAGCGTCGCCGAGGTCATCGAGTCCACCGGGCGGCTCGGGGTGGACCTGGTCGAGGCGCGGCGCAACACCGAGGTCGGGCTGCCGCAGGGCGAGGCGCTGCGGGTGTTCGAGGCCCTGCCCCTCGACCGGGGAGCGGCCCCGGAGGCGATCGCGGTGGAGTCCGGGGTCGACCCGGCACGCGTGCGGAGCCTGCTCCCGCAGCTCGTGCAGGTCGACCTGGCGGAAGAGGACGGCGCCGGGTGGAAGCGCTCTCACGAAGGGACTTGGCGTGGCGCTACTTGACCAAGAGCGCCCGGAGGCGCAGCGTCAGGGGCTATGCCTCCGCCGCACAGCCGTGGTCGTCGTGTCGACTTGGTCGGGCTGCGCCGTGAGCTGCCCGGCGACGTGGAATCGGTCCTGGCCGATTACGAACGCCACCTGGCGATGGAACGGGCGCTCTCCCCGCACACCGTCCGCGCGTACCTCTCCGACGTGGTGTCGTTGCTGGTCCACCTGGCCGGCGGCACCCCGGCCGACGTCGCCGTGGAGTCCATCGACCTCGCCGGCCTGCGCTCGTGGCTGGCCGCTCAGCGCGGTGCGGGCGCGAGCCGGACCACGCTGGCGCGGCGCGCGGCCGCCGCCCGCACCTTCACCGCGTGGGCGGCCCGGACCGGTCGGCTCGCGGACGACCCGGCCCCGCGGCTGGTCGCTCCGCGGCCCCACCGGACCCTGCCCGCAGTGCTGCGGCCGGACCAGGCGGAGGCCGCGATGACGATCGCGGAAGTATCTGCGGAACAGGGCGATCCGGTTGCGCTGCGTGACCGAGCCGTGGTGGAGTTGCTGTACGCGACGGGTGTCCGAGTCGCCGAGTTGTGCGGTCTCGACCTCGACGACATCGACTACTCCCAAAGGGTGATACGGGTTCTGGGCAAGGGCAAGCGCGAACGCACTGTGCCGTTCGGCGTACCGGCCGAACGGGCAGTACGGCGCTGGGTGGAACACGGCAGGTCGGCGCTGGTCAACGAGCGTTCGCAGCGAGCACTCCTGCTCGGCGCGCGTGGCGGGAGGCTGGACACGCGTACCGCCAGAAGAGTTGTTCACGATGTAGTGGGTGCGGTACCCGAGTCGGTCGACATCGGGCCGCACGGCCTACGGCACTCCGCGGCTACGCACCTGTTGGAAGGGGGAGCGGACCTGCGCACCGTCCAAGAGCTTCTTGGTCACGCTACGCTCGCAACGACTCAGCTCTACACACACGTCACTGTCGAACGGCTGAAGGCGATCCATGACCGAACCCACCCCCGCTCCTGATGTCGCAGGGGGAGGTTCGCGGACCGCAACCGTGACCTCTCCACCCGCCGCGCACGTCGGGACGCCGTCGGCGGCGCACTGCTCGGTCACGCACGCCCCGACCCGGACGAACGGTCACCACACCGACGACGACCCGACCACCGGACCCGGCGACGACGAGCCCCCGGGCAACCGGCACACCATGACCTCGACCGCCCGCCCCGCACACCCGGCGTCCGAGTCGCGCACCGCGGACGACGTCGAGGCCGGGATCATCGCGCTCTGGCACACCTATGGCGATTCCCGCGAACAAGCCCTGCGGGACCGGTTGGTCCTGCACTACGCGCCGCTGGTCAAGTACGTGGCGGGCCGGGTCGGGACCGGGCTGCCCGCGCACGTCGACGTGGCGGACCTGATCCAGTCGGGCATCTTCGGGCTGGTCGACGCGATCGAGAAGTTCGAACCCGAACGAGGGCTCAAGTTCGAGACGTACGCGATGCAACGCATCCGGGGCGCGATCCTCGACGACCTGCGGTCGCAGGACTGGGTGCCCAGGTCCGTCCGCAGCCGGGCGCGGGACGTGGAGCGGGCGTTGGAACGCCTCGGCGCGCGGTTGCAGCGGACGCCGACCGACCGCGAGCTGGCCGCCGAGCTGAAGATCGGGCTCGGTGAGCTGCGTGAGCTGTACGCGCAGCTCCAGCTGACCAGCGTGGTCGCGCTGGACGAGCTGATCGCCGCCGGGCGCGCGGCGGGTGGCGCGGGGGCGTCACTGGCCGAGTCCCTGCCGGACGAGGGTGCGGAGGACCCGATCGCGACGCTGGTCGACCAGGACAGCCGGCGGCAGCTCGCCGACGCCATCGCGCAACTCGCCGAGCGGGACCGGGTGGTGGTCACGCTGTACTACTTCGAGAACCTGACGTTGGCCGAGATAGGCAAGGTCCTGGGCGTCACCGAGTCCCGCGTCTGCCAGCTCCACACGAGGGCGGTGCTCCGGTTGCGGACGAAGTTGAACGAGCAGTTAGAGGGTTGACTGATCGCATTGGGTGGGAAGAGGTCGGCTGAGTCGAGGTGACTCGGTCGGGCTTGGCTGGACCGGGTGGGGCGGGCCGAGTGGGCCGGGCCGCGCCGGGTCGCACTGGAAGCAAGCCGCACTGGAATCAAACCGCGTTGGGCGGGGCGCACTGGAATCGAACCGCGGTGGGGCGGGCCGATCATGCCAAGTCAGGGCGACTCGGCCGGTCCGACTCGGCTCGATGTGCCTTGCATTGCGTCGGCTCTCCCTGCCCGATCCGGCTCGGCACACTTTTCAGGAGGCGGGCAGCAGCCGGACCCGGGCCAGGAGGTTCAAGGGGTTCAGGTATTCGCGGTGCGGTGGCTTGGGTTTGTGCGCACCCCAGTGGAGGCACGGTGTTCGGCAGCCCCGGTGGCCCGGGGTGAGGGTGCCTATTCGGGTGCCCCTGGTCACCGGCTGCCCGGCCTTGACCAGCGGGACCACTGGTTCGTAGGTGGTGCGCAGGCCGTTCGGGTGGGACAGGGAGATGAGTTGGCGCGTGCCCACGCGCCCGGCGAACGCCACCACCGCGTCGGCGGACGCCAGGACCTCGGTGTTCTCCGGGGCCGCCAGGTCCACGCCCCGGTGGCCGCGGCCGTACGGGGTCGGGGGTGGCTCGAACGCCCTCACCACCGGGTGAGGCGGCGGCAGGGGCCAGGTGTGCACGACCCGCGCGGGCGCGGGGAGGGTGGTCAGGAGCAGGGCCAGCAGCAGGGACATGGGTACGACCCTGCCCCGGGCCGGCCACCGGCGGGGAAGAATTTGTCGGCCTGTGGATGGCCGTGACTCGGGCTGTGGACAACTCGACGGGTGAACAGCGCCAGGCCGGTTCGTGTGCGGGCTGAGGGTCGGCGTACACTCGGTCCGCGGCCCGTCTGAGTGCGGGGCGACTTCGCGTGCCAATGCAGACTTTGATCACTTCCGTGGTCGGGTCACGGCGTCCGGCGGTCCTGAGGTCAACTCCGGTTCGGACGGCGGCAGGGGCACCAGGGCGGCGGCCCGACCCGGTCCGCCGCGACGAACCGGAACGCGTGCCGGCGAGAGCCGACACGCCTGATCGAAGAGGTGCGAACCCGGCCATGGCCGTCGTCACCATGAAGCAGCTGCTCGACAGCGGCGTGCACTTCGGGCACCAGACCCGCCGCTGGAACCCGAAGATGAAGCGCTACATCTTCACCGAGCGCAACGGCATCTACATCATCGACCTCCAGCAGACGCTGACCTACATCGACCGGGCTTACGAGTTCGTCAAGGAAACGGTCGCGCACGGCGGGTCGATCCTGTTCATCGGCACGAAGAAGCAGGCGCAGGAGGCCATCGCCAACGAGGCCCTGCGCGTCGGCATGCCCTTCGTGAACCAGCGTTGGCTGGGCGGGATGCTCACGAACTTCTCCACGGTGCACAAGCGCCTCCAGCGGCTCAAGGAGCTGGAGTCGATGGAGCAGACCGGCGGTTTCCAGGGTTTCACCAAGAAGGAAATCCTGATGATGAACCGCGAGAAGGACAAGCTGGAGCGCACGCTCGGCGGTATCCGCGACATGTCCAAGGTGCCCAGCGCGGTGTGGATCGTCGACACCAAGAAGGAGCACATCGCGGTCGGTGAGGCGCGCAAGCTCAACATTCCGATCGTCGCGATCCTCGACACCAACTGCGACCCGGACGAGGTCGACTACCCGATCCCGGGCAACGACGACGCCATCCGGTCGGCCGCCCTGCTGACCAAGGTCGTGGCCGAGGCCGCCGCCGCCGGCCTCATGGCCCGCTCCGGCGCGCGGACCAACGTCGCGGACGGCGCCGACAAGCCCGAGCCGGGTGTCGGCACCGACGAGCCGCTGGCCGAGTGGGAGCAGGAGCTGCTGGTCGGCGCCGACGCGGAGAAGGCGCCCGCCGCCGCCGCGCCTGCCGCCGCGCCCGCCGAGGGCACCGAGAGCGCCCAGTCCTGACCCGCGGCGTGCCGCGCCCCCGCTCCGGGGGCGCGGCAACCGCATCCACCCCCCCGCGCGTATCCCGCAGAAGGAACGGACAACCGCACGATGGCGAACTACACCGCCGCTGACGTGAAGCGCCTGCGCGAGCTGACCGCCGCAGGCATGATGGACTGCAAGAAGGCGCTCGAAGAGGCAGACGGCGACTTCGACAAGGCGGTCGAGATCCTGCGCATCAAGGGTGCGAAGGACGTCGACAAGCGCGCCGCGCGCACCACCTCGAACGGCCTCGTGGCCGCCGAGAACGGTGTGATGATCGAGCTGCGCTGCGAGACCGACTTCGTCGCCAAGAACGCCGACTTCCAGGAGCTGGCCTCCAAGATCATCGCGGTCGCCCAGGCCGCCCGCCCGGCCGACGTCGAGGTCCTCAAGGCCACCGACCTCGACGGCAAGAGCGTCGACGCCGTGGTCCAGGAGTTCTCCGCCAAGATCGGCGAGAAGCTGGAGCTGGCCAAGGTCGCGGTCTTCGACGGCACCGTCACCGTCTACCTGCACCGCCGTGCCGCGGACCTGCCGCCCGCCGTCGGCGTCGTGGTCGAGTACACCGGTGACAACGAGGAAGCCGCGCGTGGCGCCGCGATGCAGATCGCCGCGATGCGCCCCCGCTACCTGACCCGCGACGAGGTCCCGGCCGACGTGGTCGCCAACGAGCGCCGCATCGCCGAGGAGACCTCCCGCGAGGAGGGCAAGCCGGAGGCCGCGCTGCCGAAGATCGTCGAGGGCCGCGTGAACGGCTTCTTCAAGGACGTCGTGCTGCTGGAGCAGCCGTCCGTGACCGAGACGAAGAAGACGGTCAAGGCGGTGCTGGACGAGGCCGGTGTCACCGTGACCCGCTTCGCCCGGTTCGAGGTCGGCGAGGTCTGATCCGCGTGAGGGCGGGGTTGCGCGAGGATGCAACCCCGCCCTTGCCGTGTCCGGGGCCGTGTGCGGAGGCCGGGTTGAGGGGCCGTGTCCAAAGGAGGACCTGTGAGCGCAGAGGTTGACGAGGAGCCAGGCCACGGCTACCGCCGGGTCATGCTCAAACTCGGTGGCGAGATGTTCGGCGGAGGCGGTGTCGGCGTCGATCCCGACGTCGTCCAGACCGTGTCACGCCAGATCGCCGCGGTCGTCCGAACAGGGGTCCAGGTCGCCGTCGTCATCGGTGGCGGCAACTTCTTCCGGGGCGCCGAACTCCAGCAGCGCGGCATGGACCGCAGCCGGGCCGACTACATGGGAATGCTCGGCACGGTCATGAACTGCCTCGCGTTGCAGGACTTCCTGGAACGCGAGCACGGCATCGAGACCCGCGTGCAGACCGCCATCACGATGGGCCAGGTCGCCGAGTCCTACATCCCCCGCCGCGCCATGCGCCACCTGGAGAAGGGGCGCGTCGTCATCTTCGGCGGCGGAGCGGGTATGCCGTACTTCTCCACCGACACCACCGCCGCCCAGCGCGCGCTGGAGATCGGCTGCGAGGTCGTCCTGATGGCGAAGGCCGTCGACGGCATCTACACCGCCGACCCCAGGACGGACCCGGACGCGCTGATGTTCGACCACATCACCCACCGCGAAGTCCTCGAACGGGGGCTGAACGTCGCGGACGCCACCGCGTTCAGCCTGTGCATGGACAACAACATGCCGATCATGGTGTTCAACCTGCTGACCGAGGGGAACATCGCGCGCGCCGTGCGTGGTGAGAAGATCGGCACGCTGGTGAGCACCCCCGGTGGTCGCCCGTCCTTCTAGACCTGCTGGGATTCGAGCAGAACTTCGCACACCAAGGGAGTCAGCCGTGATCGACGAGACCCTCCTCGACGCCGAGGAGAAAATGGAAAAAGCGGTGTCCGTGGCGAAGGAAGACCTGGCGTCGGTGCGCACCGGCCGCGCTACACCCGCCATGTTCTCCCGCATCGTCGTCGAGTATTACGGTTCGCCGACCCCGTTGAACCAGCTGGCCAGCGTCGCCATCCCGGAGGCGCGGATGGCGGTGATCAAGCCGTACGACACCAGCCAGCTCAACTCGGTCGAGAAGGCCATCCGGGACTCCGACCTGGGCGTCAACCCCAGCAACGACGGCGTGGTCATCCGCGTGGTCATCCCGGCGCTGTCCGAGGAGCGCCGCCGCGAGATGGTCAAGGTCGCCAAGGGCAAGGGCGAGGACGCCAAGGTCTCCATCCGCAACATCCGGCGGAAGGCCAAGGAGGAACTCGACCGCCTCGTCAAGGACGGCGAGGTCGGCGAGGACGACGGCGTCCGCGCGGAGAAGGAGCTGGAGAACGTGACGCACCGGTACGTCGGCCAGGTCGACGAGCTGGTGAAGCACAAGGAAGCCGAGCTGCTGGAAGTCTGACGGTGCGGTGCGGTGCGGCTGGGCGCTCGGGTGCTGCTTGGGCGTTCGGCTGTTCCCGGGTGTTCGGCTGTTCCCGGGTGTTCGGGTAGGAGCGGTCGGTCCGGAGGGCCGTCGCGTGGTTTCCTCGGCCGGCGGCCGTGATAGGAGCACAGGTGTCAGGCGGTGGCGAGCAGGGCGCGGCCGGCAAGAGCGCTTCACGCGCGGGTCGGGACTTGCGCTCGGCCATCGCCGTGGGCGTCGGTCTGGGCGCGGTCATCCTGTTCGCGTTGTTCACGGTGCGGCAGTTGTTCGTCGGCATCGTCGCGGTCGCCGTGGCGGTGTCGATGTACGAGTTGACCGGGGCGTTGAAGCGCGGCGCGGACATCCGGGTCGCGCTGGTGCCCGTCCTCCTCGGCGGCCAGGCGGTGGTGTGGCTCGCCTGGCCGTTCGGTCGGGACGGTGTGCTGGCCGCGTTCGTGGTGACCGTCATCGTGTGCCTGATCTGGCGGTTGAAGGACGGCGCGGACGGTTATCTGCGGGACGTCACCGCGTCGATCTTCACCGTCGTGTACGTCGCGGTGTTCGCGTCGTTCGCGGTGATGCTCGTGGTCGCCGACGACGGCGTGGCGCGGGTGTTGTGCTTCCTCATCGGAGTGGTGCTCTCGGACACCGGCGGGTACGCCGCGGGCGTGTTCTTCGGCAAGCACCCGATGGCGCCGTCGATCAGCCCCAAGAAGTCCTGGGAGGGCTTCGCCGGCTCCATGGTGGCCGGGATGGTGGGTGGCGGGCTCTCGGTCGGCCTGCTGTTGGACGGCGTGTGGTGGCACGGGGCGTTGTTCGGGGCCGCGCTCGTGGTCACCGCGACGACCGGGGATCTCGTGGAATCCCTCATCAAGAGGGATCTCGGGTTGAAGGACATGGGGACGCTGTTGCCCGGCCACGGTGGGTTGATGGATCGGATGGACTCGTTGCTGCCGTCCGCTGTGGTGTCGTGGTTGTTGTTGCACGCCTTTGTGCCGTGAGGTGCGGGGTTTAAGAGCGGACGCTCGCCGCTTGGCAGGCCGCCAAGGATGACCTTGAAGGGCGGGCTGCGTGTCATCCCCGTATGGCCTGGTCAAGACAACCACCCTCGTTCCCAGGGCGCAAACGAAGAGCGTGTTTGCGCCCTGGGAACGAGCGCGGTTCGCTGGCGCGCAGGCCATACGGGGATGACACGCAGCGAGCTGGAGTGTGCAGCGGAGCTGCTGTTTGTGAGTGCTTGCTGTTTGTGAGTGCTTGCTGTGTGTGTGAGTGCTTGCTGCGTGTGCGGGTTAGTCGTCGTACGGGTCGTCTACTGGGGCGCCGATTTCCTGGTCGGTCAAGGGGACGGCTCGGGTTGGGTCGATTACCGAGAACGTTGCGCCTGAGGGGTCTACTACGGCTGTTACGCGGCCGTACGGGGTGTCGTAGGGCTCTACCGAGATGCGTCCGCCCAGTTCCAGCACGCGGGTGGCGACCGAGTCCGTGCCGATTTCCGGCGCGGCGGTGAAGTAGGTCATCCAGTGGGCCGGGGTGTTGGCCGGGAAGGCCCTGCCCATGCGTTGCCTGCCCAGGGTTGGGGTGCCGGCTACCGACCAGGTGGTGTAGTCGACGGCTTGGCCGTCGCCGATCTGGGTTATCTCGTAGCCGCACAGTTCCTGGTAGAAGTGGTCCGCCGCGGGTGCGTCGCGGGTGTTCAGCTCCGCCCAGGCGTAGGTGCCGTGGCCGTTGGTGGCGAACAGCCAGTCGGCCAGCACGTGGCGGAAGCCGATGATGCCGCCGGTCGGGTCCGCTACCAGCGTGCTGGTCTCGTCCGGTTCGCGCAGCACGTGGCCGCCGAGGGCGTGGGCCTTTTCCGCGGTCGCTCTGGCGTGTGGTGTGTGCAGGTAGAGCGTCCAGCCGAAACCGCCGTCGGCCGGCAGGAGTTCGGCCACCGGCAGCCCGCCCACGACGGCCACCGCTCTCCCCTGGACGTCGGCGTAGGTCCAGCCGAACAGGCCCGTGTAGAAGTCGATCGACGCCTGGAGGTCGGCGGTCGGTAATTCCACCCAGCAGGGCGTCCCGTGGTGTCGTTCGGCGAGAGCGGGGGTGTTCGGGACGATTGACACCGTTGCCTCCTGCGTGCTGGGTGGAAGATCACGCTACGACTTCTGGAGATGGTTCGTGAAGGGTGTTGCTTGGTGAAGGGCGTCGGGTTGTGAGGGGTGCTGGGTTGTGAGAGGGATTGTCCGTGCCGCGTTGGCGGCTGTGCGGTCCGCCGATGTGCTGCCCAGTCCGAACATCTGGCACTGGCCCGAGGTCTACGAGGTCGAGAACCGGGCGCAGGACGTCTCGGGCGCGATCTGGGCCGCGCTCGCCGAGGAGTGCGACTGGGCCGGCGGGCTCGTCGTGGACGTCGGCTGCGGCGACGGGTTCCACCTGCCGGTGTTCGCCCGGACGGCCCGGCGGGTGGTGGGGGTCGAGCCGCATCCGCCGCTGGTCCGGCGGGCGCGGGAGCGGGTCGTCGGGGTGCCCAACGCCTCCGTGGTCGCGGCTCCCGCGCAGCGGTTGCCGCTGGGGGACGGCGAGGCGGACCTGGTGCACGCCCGCACGGCGTACTTCTTCGGTCCCGGCTGTGAACCCGGGCTGCGGGAGGCGGACCGGGTGTTGCGTCCGGGTGGGACGTTGGCGATCGTGGATCTCGATGGTACGGCTGAGCCCTATGGGCCGTGGTTGTGCGCCGACGAACCGCGTTACCGGCCGTCGGAGGTCGAGGAGTTCTTCGTCGCCCAAGGGTTCTCGATGCGACGGGTGCGGGCGTTGTGGCGCTTCGAGAGCCGGGACGACCTGGAGGCCGTGTTGCGGATCGAGTTCTCGGCCAAGATCGCCGAACGGGCCATCGCGGCCGTTCCCGGGTTGTCGTTCGAAGTCGGGTACCGGGTGCACACCCGACGTAAACCGGTCGGCCTCGTGCTGCCGGGCGGGGCGCGTGCCTAGGATTCGGGCGTGGAGACGCGCGACGCGGGCAGGTTGGGACGGCGGTTCGGCGTGGTCGGCCTGGGCTGCTGGCAGCTCGGCGCGGACTGGGGGCAGGTGGCCGAGCCCGACGCGTTGGCGGTGCTGCACGCCGCCGTCGACACCGGGGTCGACTTCCTCGACACGGCCGACGTGTACGGCGACGGCCGCAGCGAGGCGTTGATCGGCAAATTCCTGCGGGAACGGCGGGAAGACCTCTTCGTCGCCACCAAGATGGGGCGTCGGGTCGACCAGGTGCCGGAGAACTACAACCGGGCGAACTTCCTGGCGTGGAACGACCGCTCGCGGGCCAACCTCGGCGTCGACACGCTCGACCTGGTGCAGTTGCACTGCCCGCCGACGCCCGTCTACTCGACGGACGAGGTGTTCGACGCGTTGGACGAGATGGTGGACGTCGGGCGGATCGCCGCCTACGGCGTCTCGGTGGAGACCACCGCGGAAGCGCTGACCGCCATCGCGCGGCCGGGGGTGGCGAGCGTCCAGATCATCCTGAACGCGTTGCGCCTCAAGCCGTTGGAGGAAGTGCTGCCCGCGGCGGCGGAGGCCGGGGTGGCGGTGATCGCCCGCGTGCCGCTCGCCTCCGGGCTGCTGTCCGGCAAGTACCGGGTGGACACCGTGTTCGGCGCGGACGACCACCGGAACTTCAACCGGAACGGCGAGGCGTTCGACGTCGGCGAGACGTTCTCCGGCGTGCCCTACGAGGTGGGCCTGGCCGCCGTGGAGCGGTTGCGCGCGTTGGTGCCCGAGGGGATGACCATGGCGCAGTTCGCGTTGCGGTGGATCGTGGACCAGCCCGGCGTCACCGTGGTGATCCCCGGCGCCCGCGGCGCCGAGCAGGCCATCGCCAACTCGGCCGCCGCGGGTCTCGCGCCGCTGTCGGTGGACGACGAGGTCCGCGCCGTCTACGACGAGCTGGTGCGGCCACTGGTGCACGACCGCTGGTAGCTCACTCGTCGTCGGTGTCCTCTTCGACGTCCAGCTCGCCGAGGATGGCGTAGAGCTTGCGCCGGCACTCGTTGAGGACCTCGACGGCACGTGCCTTCTGCTCACGCGTGCCCGCGTGGGCCATCTGCTCCAGCGCGGAGCCCAGGTGCCGCGACGCGGTGCGCAGCTTGGCCGCGTGCAGGTCGATCTCGTCGTTGACCTGCTGCCACGGCGGCGCGCCCTCCAGCTTGGCGGCCTCCGCCTGCCCGGTCTCGGTGAGCGTGAACAGCTTCTTGCCGCCCGCCTCCTCGCTGGACGCGACGAGACCTTCGTCCGCCAGCAGTTGCAGCGTCGGGTAGACCGAACCGGGGCTCGGCCGCCAGAGGCCGTCCGTGCGCTGGCCGATCTCCTGGATCATCTCGTAGCCGTGCATCGGGCGTTCGGCCAGCAGGGCCATGACTGCCGCGCGCACGTTCCCCTTGCGCTGCCTGCCGCGACCGCGACCGCCCGGGAAGAACCCGGGTGGGGCGGGCGGCGGTGGCGGACCCCCGAACGGGCCGAAGCCGCCGAAGCCGCGGCGCGGATCGCCGAAACCGCGGTCGCGCAGCAGGCGGTGGTGGTGGGAGTGGTGGTCGTGGTGCATGTCGTCTCCTTGTTTCCGATACCTTGTGACGTGTCGACGATATATCGGAACGGGTCGCGATGCAACGGTGAGACTGGTCGGTCGGACGTGGGACACTGGATGACGTCATGACTGCACTTCCCCTCGTCTTCGACGCGCCCAAGCGCGGCCTGCCGCCGCGCCACCTCGCCGACCTCACCGCCGACCAGCGGAAAGAGGCTGTTGCGGCGCTGGGTGAGAAGCCGTTCCGGGCCACCCAGCTGTCCAACCACTACTTCAGCCGGCTGACCGTCGACCCGGCCGAGATGACCGACATCCCGGCCGGCTCGCGGGACCGGCTCGTGCACGACCTCATGCCACCGCTGTGGACCGAGCTGCGGGCCGTCGAGGCCGACGGCGGCACGACGCGCAAGACGTTGCTGCGCGCGCACGACGG
Source organism: Saccharothrix obliqua (assembly GCF_019375475.1). Taxonomy (GTDB): domain Bacteria; phylum Actinomycetota; class Actinomycetes; order Mycobacteriales; family Pseudonocardiaceae; genus Actinosynnema; species Actinosynnema obliqua. The sequence goes on from NZ_JAHXGQ010000001.1 coordinate 1,253,235, forward strand.
CACGCTGGTCGAGTCCGTGCTCATGCGGTACCCCGACCGGGCGACGCTGTGCATCTCCTCGCAGGCCGGCTGCGGCATGGCGTGCCCGTTCTGCGCCACCGGGCAGGGCGGCCTGACCCGGAACCTGTCGACGGCGGAGATCGTGGACCAGGTCCGCCGCGGCGCGGCGGCCATGCGGGACGGCGAGCTGCCCGGTGGCCCCGGACGCCTGTCGAACATCGTGTTCATGGGCATGGGCGAGCCGTTGGCGAACTACAAGCGCGTGGTGGAGGCGGTGCACCGCATCTGCGATCCCGCGCCCGCCGGGCTGGGCATCTCGCAGCGGTCGGTGACGGTGTCGACGGTCGGGCTGGTGCCCGCGATCCGCCGGCTGACCGAGGAGAACCTCCAGGTCCGGCTGGCGGTGTCGCTGCACACGCCGGACGACGAGCTGCGCGACACGCTGGTGCCGGTGAACACGCGGTGGAAGGTCGCCGAGGTGCTGGAGGCGGCCCGCGGGTACGCCGACCGGACCGGGCGCCGGGTCTCGATCGAGTACGCCCTGATCCGGGACGTGAACGACCAGGGGTGGCGTGCGGACCTGCTGGGCAAGGTGCTGCGTCGGCACCTGGGGCAGCTCGTGCACGTCAACGTCATCCCGCTGAACCCGACGCCGGGGTCGAAGTGGGACGCGTCGCCCAAGCCGGTGGAGCGGGAGTTCGTCCGCCGGGTCAAGGAGCAGGGCGTGGAGTGCACCGTGCGCGACACCCGCGGTCAGGAGATCGCGGCGGCGTGTGGTCAGCTCGCCGCGGAAGGCGTGTAACGCGGGGTGGTTCGTGTTGCGGGGTGCGGCGGCCGGTGTCGGGGGCCGGCCGCCGCGGAGGCGGTCAGACCACCTCGGCCAGTTTCCCGGTGGCCACGTCGAACACGAAGCCGCGGACCGAGTCCTTCACCGGGATGTACGGGCTGTTCCGGATGCGTGCCGCGGACTGCCGCACGTCCTCCTCGACGTCCTTGAACGCCTCCGCCGCCCACGGCGGTTTCACGCCCACCTCGTCCTGGATCGCCCGCTTGAACTCGTCGTCGGTGAACGTCAGCATCCCGCAGTCGGTGTGGTGGATGAGGATGATCTCCTTGGTGCCGAGCAGGCGCTGGCTGATCGCCAACGACCGGATCTCGTCCTCGGTGACGACACCGCCCGCGTTGCGGATCACGTGTGCTTCGCCCTCGTTCAAGCCCAGCGCGCGGTACACGTCGAGCCGGGCGTCCATGCACGCCACGACGGCGACGTGCTTCGACGGCGGCAGCGGCAGCGGGCCCGTGAACTGCTCCACGTAGGCGGCGTTGTTGGCCAGGAGTTCGTCCGTGACGGACATGGCGGGTGCTTCCTCTCACGGAGAGCGAGTTGGTGGGTGCGCTGCGCGACACTGAGCCAACTGTCGTACGCACTTCCGCGCAACCGGCGTTCACGAGGTGGGAAATTCCGCCGGGCGGTGGATGCGTGATGACGAGGAGAGGGAAGCCGGACCCGCTGGTCACGGCCTGTTACCGAACGGTCCTCGGGTTGTGGTGAGTCGGTGGCCGAGGTGATTCCAGGCCGATCCGAGGTCGGTGGTGCCGGTGGGCTTACCGCTTGCGCCAGGACGTGCGGCTGCGGACCTGCTCCCAGATGAGCAGCAACGCCATGCCGGCGCCGAACGCGATCACCCAGATGTCCTCGGTGCGCCCGTGGTGGTTGCCGATCAGCAGCGCGAACGTCGCGAGCACCGACAGCCAGCCCGCGATCCTGATGCCCTTGGGGAAGGTGCCGTGCCAACCCCACTCGGCCGACGGCTCGTCGTGGGGGTCGACGGTCGGACGCTTGTCCAGTCCAGTGGACGAAGACGACGTAGACACAGCCGCACGACCTTCCTACCCGATCACGGTCACCAACGGGGCCAATCGTCGCACATGATGGGCGCGCGCGAGACGTGAGGTGCGCGGCACCGCACCGGCGTCTACCCTCACCGCCTGTTTGACCACGGAAAGGCGACGAATTGACCGACCAGCCCGGCTCCGCGGAACCGGAGTTCCACCCGGCCGAGGAGCCAACGCCCGACACGTTCGCCCCCGTGGAGGTGGGCCTGTACGGGGTGACCAAGCGGTTCGCGGACCAGACCGCGGTGGACGACATCACGCTGCGCGTGCACGAGGGCGAGTTCTTCTCCGTCCTCGGGCCGTCCGGCTGCGGCAAGACCACGCTGTTGCGCATGGTCGCCGGGTTCGAGCACCCCGACGCCGGTCGCATCGAACTGGACGGCGTGGACATGGTGGGCGTGCCGCCGTACCGGCGGGACGTCAACACGGTGTTCCAGTCGTACGCCCTGTTCCCGCACATGTCCGTGTGGGACAACGTGGCGTACGGGGTGAAGCGCAAGGGCATCCGCGGTGATGCGCTGAAGAAGACCGTCGGCGAGCACCTGGAGCTGGTGCGGCTCAGCCCGTTCGCCAAGCGCAGGCCCGCGCAGCTCTCCGGCGGCCAGCAGCAACGCGTCGCGATCGCCCGCGCGCTCGCCGCCGGACCGCAACTGCTGCTGCTGGACGAACCGCTCGGCGCGCTGGACGCCGTGCTGCGCAAGGAACTCCAGATCGAGTTGATGCGCATCCAGCGCGAGGTGGGCACGACGTTCCTGTACGTGACGCACGACCAGGAAGAGGCCCTGGTCCTGTCGCACCGGATCGCCGTCATGAACGCCGGGAAGCTGGAACAGGTCGGTTACCCGGAAGACGTGTACGAACGCCCGGCGACCCGGTTCGTGGCCGGGTTCATCGGCACCTCCAACATCCTCGACGCCGAGGTGTCCGGAGTGGACGGCCGCTGGGTCGAGCTGTCCGCGCCGGGTGTGACGCGCCTGCGTGCCCCGCTGAACGGCGGAGTGCGGCACGGTCAGCGCGTCGCGGCGACCGTGCGCCCCGAAAAGGTGCACTTGTACGACCAGGCCGGTGAACCGCCGTCAGGCTGGTGCGTGTTCAACGGCACGGTGCGCGACGTCGTGTACACCGGGGTATCGACGCAGTACGTGGTCGACGTGCCCGGTGGCGGCGAGCTGGTCGCGTTCGTGCAGAACACCCGGCGCATCGACGACGCGGGCGCACCGGGACAACCCGTGCGCATGGCCTGGGACCCCGACTTCACCGTGCTGTTGGAGAAAGCGGAATGACTCGACGTAACCTCCGGATCGCCCGCCTGTGGGACGTGGACAGCCCGCGGGTCACCCGCCGGACCATGCTGCGCTCCACGGCGTTCTTCGCGTTGGCCGCGACGGGCGCGTGCGGTGTCGGCGAAGCGCCGAACGCGGACAACACGCCCACGTCGGGCGCGAAGGCCACCAACGCCAAGGACGAGCCGAAGCTCAACTTCTACAACTGGACGGACTACATCGCGCCGGACACCCTGTCCGGCTTCAAGACCGCCAGCGGTATCGAGGTCACCTACGACAACTTCAGCACCAACGACGAGATGGAGGCCAAGATCGCCTCCGGCGCGGCGGGGTACGACCTCGTCGTGCCGAGCGACAACTTCCTGCGGCGGTTCCTGCGGTCGGGTCTGCTGACGCCGCTCGACCACGACCTGCTGCCGAACCTGAAGAACCTCGACAAGCGGTTCACCGAAGCCGACTACGACGCCGGCAACAGGTACTCCGTGCCGTGGGCGTGGGGCACCACGGGTCTCGCCTACGCCAAGTCGCAGCTCGGCGAGGTGACCGGGTTCGGGGCCTACGACCTGCCCGCCGCGCAGGGCCGCAGCACCATCCTGGACGAGGCGCGGGACGCGCTCGCCCTGGGCCTGCTCAAGGCGGGGCACGACCCGAACACCACCGACCCGAAGCACCTCGACGAGGCGGTCGCGGTGCTGCTGGACCTGAAGAAGAAGATCGGTCAGATCAACTCGGACGTGATCGAGCCGCTGACCGGCGGGCAGGTGCCGCTGGCGCAGGCGTACTCGGGCGACGCGTTCCAGGCGCGTGGGGCCAACCCGGACATCGCCTACGCCATCCCCACCGAGGGTGGGTTGTCCTACGTGGACCTGCTGTGCATCCCGAAGGACGCGCCGCACGTCGCGAACGCGCACAAGTTCATCGACTACGTCCTCGGGCCGGAGGTCGGCGCGGCGCTCGCCAACGCCGTCCGGTACGGCAGCCCCAACGAGGCCGCCAAAGCACACATCGACCGGGAGCTGCTGGACGACCCGCTGGTGTACCCGCCGGCGGAGCAGCTCGCGAAGCTGCCGTTCACCAAGGACCTCGGGCCGGAGGTCGAGGCGCGGTACGCGGACGCTTGGACGAAGGTCAAGACGGGCTGATCCGTGTTGGGGCCGGTGCGGCCCGCGCCGGCTGGAAGCACGGTGTGTGTGCCGGGCTGGGTGGGAGGCCGGGCTGGGTGGGACGTCGGGCTGGGTGGGACGTCGGGCTGGGTGAGAGGCCGGGCTGGATGAGAGGCCGAGCCGGACGGGGGTGCGTGGCCAGAGCGAGTGGCATCATGTGCCCTCGTGCTCCCGACCCGGCGCAGGTGGCTCGTCGCCACCGGTCTGCTCGCCCCCACCGGCCTCTGGCTGGGCGTGTTCCTCATCGCGCCGCTGGCGCTGGTGGTCCAGTTCAGCTTCGCCACCCGCGACACCGGGGTGGCGCGGGCGGTGCTCCCGTGGACCACGCGGGCGTACCTCACCGCGCTCGACCCCGCGTTCCTGCCGATCTTCGGGCGCACCCTGGCGTACGCCGCCGCCACCACCGCCCTGTGCCTGCTGCTCGGCTTCCCGCTGGCGTGGTTCATCGCGCGGCACGGCGGCCGGTACCGCACGGTCCTGCTGGCGGCCGTGCTGGTGCCGTTCTGGTCGAGCTACCTGGCGCGGATCTACGCGTGGAAGGCGTTGCTCGACGGGGACGGCCTGGTGAACCGGCTGCTCGGGGTGGTCGGGCTGGACCGCGACGGCGGGTTCCTGCTCACCCACGGCGCGGTCGTGCTCGGGCTGACCTACGGGTTCCTGCCGTTCATGGTGCTGCCGCTGTACGTGGCGTGCGAGCGGTTCGACCACCGGCAGGTGGAGGCGTCCTACGACCTCGGCCACGGGCGGGCGTCGACGTTCCTGCGGATCGTGCTGCCCGGCGTGTACCCGGGCGTGCTGGCCGGGTCCCTGCTGGTGCTGGTGCCCGCGGCGGGTGACTTCGTGACGCCCCGGCTGCTGGGCGGGGTGGACCAGTCGACGTTCGGCAGCGTCATCGACGACCAGTTCCGGGGCGGCAACAACTGGCCGCTGGGTTCGGCGATGGCGGTGCTGCTGCTGGTGCTGGTGGCGGTCGTGCTGGTGCTGCGCGGCAGGCGCGGGGAGGACGTGCTGTGAACGGGCGGAGGGTCCTGGCCGGTGTCGCGGGGTTGGTGTTCGCCTTCCTCTACGCCCCGATCCTGTGGTTGGCGCTGGTCTCCTTCAACGAGTCGCGGTCGCTGAGCCGGATCACCGGCTTCTCGGCCCGGTGGTACGCGGAGCTGTTCGAGGACGACCGGGTGCTGGAGTCGCTGGGGCTGACGCTGCGGCTGGCGGGCGCGAGCGCCCTCATCTCGACGGTCATCGGCACGTTGGCGGCGTTCGGGCTGCGGCGCGCGTTCCCGGGACGCGGGCTGTGGACGGTGCTGCTCAGCCTGCCGCTGGTGGTGCCCGAGGTGGTGCTGGGTGTCGCGCTGCTCGGGTTCTGCGTGAAGCTCGCCGGCATCCCGCTCGGTTTCGGGGCCTTGCTCGCGGCGCACGTCGCGTTCTCGCTGAGCTTCGTGGTGGTGGTCGTGCGGGCGCGGGTCGCGGGTATGGACGCCCGGCTGGAGGAGGCCGCCGCCGACCTGGGCGCGGGACCGCTGGTCGCGTTCCGCACCGTGACGCTGCCGCTGGTGGCACCCGCCGTGGCGGCGGGTGCGGCGTTCGCGTTCCTGCTGTCGTTCGACGACGTGGTGACGTCCAGCTACCTGACGGGCGTCGGGTCGACGACGTTGCCGGTGTTCGTCTACGCGCAAGCGAGCAAGCGCGGGGTGTCACCGGAGATCGTGGCGTTGTCCACGCTCATGGTGGCGGTCAGCGCGACCCTGCTCATCGCGGGTGTCGTCATCGCGAGCAGGCGCGCACGCGCGTCAACTTTCGTCGGCGCGATCCGCGACCAATGAAAGCCGCAGGTCGCCGGGAGGTTCTTTAACGTTGTCCCTTGTGACGTCTGTTGCGCAGCGCCTGCGCCCGGAGGGCCTGGACATCCGGACGGCACCCGCCGCGTTCTTCCGCACCCACGTGGCACGCCTGCGCGAGCTGACCTGGAAGCGCGTGGTGCGCGAGCTGCTGGCGCTCGTCGTGATCGTGGTGTGCGACGTGTACCCGGGCTGGCTCGTGGGCGAGGACCGGTCCGTGCAGTGGTGGGTCGTGGGCCTCGGCGTGGCGTACGTCGCGATCTACCTGCTGCGCCTGCCCTTCCCGGCGATAGCGCTGCTGATCGGGATATGGATGGTCTTCACCATCGACCGCGGTGGCGTCGTGACGACCATCATGCTGGCCTACGCCGCCGGCTGCCGGATCGCGTCGTGGCAGCGCGCCCTCGCCACCGCGGCCCTCGGCATGGGGCTGGGAGTGGTCACCTGGGACGCGTCCGCGCCGGGGATGTCGGGGCCGTTCGGGGCGTGGGTGATGTTCACCGCGTTCGGGATGCTGGTGGCGTTGCCGTTCCTCGTCGGTCGGTACACGGCGCAGCGGAACGCGTTGATAGCGGCGTTGCAGGACCGCGAGCGCACCCTCGTCCGGGAACGCCAGATGGTGTCGCGGCAGGTGCGGCTGCGGGAGCGCAACCGGATCGCGCAGGACATGCACGACAGCCTCGGCCACCGGCTGAGCCTGATCTCCGTGCACGCGGGCGCGCTGGCGCTGGACACCGGTCTCGGCGAGCGGCAGCGGGAGGCCGTGCAGGTGTTGCGCAGCGCCGCGCTGACGGCGATGGAGGAGTTGCGCGGGGTGATCGGCGTGCTGCGGCGCGACGAGCCCGAGGAGGACCAGGCGCGGCGGACCGTCGACGCGATCGACGAACTCGTGGAGGGAGCGCGGCGGGCGGGTGTGCGGGTCAGCCTCGTGCGTGGCGGTCAGCCACGCGCGTTGCCCGCGAAGGTCAGCCACGCCGCCTACCGGATCGCGCAGGAGGGGCTGACCAACGCCAGCAAGCACGCGCCCGGCGCGAGCGTGCAGGTCACCGTCAAGTACGAGCCGGACGCGCTGGTGGTCGAGGTGCGCAACAACCCGCCGCGGCAGCACAAGCCGTCCGACGGGGCCGGGTTCGGGTTGATCGGGCTCGGCGAGCGCGTGCGGCTGGCGGGCGGGATGCTGCACGTCGGCGAGCTGCCCACGGGCGGGTTCCGGATCGCGGCCGTGCTGCCGTACGAGGAGAGCCCGGCGGCCGGTGACGAGCCGGAGCCGGTCGAGGACGAGCCCGGCGAGCGGGAAAAGCCGCGTGGTGTGCGCAAGTGGGCCGGTGTCGGGTCGATGGTGCTCGCCGCCTTGGTGGTGGTGGCGGTGATGGTCGGCTACACGTGGTTCGGCGTGCAGACGGTGACGAAGGTCGTGACGCCCGAGATGTACGCGTCGGTGCAGGTCGGGGATGACGAGGGCGCTGTGCGGGCGAAGCTCCCCACGGGTGCCGAGCCGCCGATAACCAAACTGCGTGACGACGCGCCGCCGGAGCCCGCGGGGTCGCGGTGCGAGTACGTGGTGGCCGACGAGCAGAAGTTCTCCAGTTCGTCGGTCAAGGTGGTGAGGTTCTGCTTCAAGGACGGGAAGCTCGTGGAGAAGGGCACCCATCTGGAAGGGCAGTGAGCGAAGTGTTCTAGGGGGTGTGTTGGGGGGTGGGGCTGGTTGTCGACAGGAGAGAGCGTGATTCGGGTACTTATCGCCGACGACGAGCCGTTGATGCGGGCGGGCATCAAAGCCATCCTCGGCACCGCCGACGACATCGAGCTGGTGGCCGAGGCGGGGGACGGGCGGGAAGCCGTCCAGTTCGCGTTGGAACGGCGGGTCGACGTCGCGGTGCTCGACATCCGGATGCCGCGGCTGGACGGGTTGGGCGCGGCGCGGGAGTTGCGGGCCGTCGCGCCGGGGGTGCGGGTCGTCATGCTGACCACGTTCGGCGAGGACGACAACATCGTGCGGGCGTTGGCGGACGGCGCGGCCGGGTTCCTGCTGAAGGACTCCGCGCCGGAGGAGTTGTTGCGCGCGGTGCGCGCGGTGCACGCCGGGGAGGCGTACCTGTCACCCATGGTGACCAGTCGGGTGGTCGGCATGGTGGCGCAGGTCGGTCAGCCTCGGCGGCAGGAAGCCATGAGGCAGGTCGAAGGGCTCACGGAGCGTGAGGTGGAGGTGTTGGCGTTGTTGGGGTTGGGGATGTCCAACGCCGATGTGGGTCAGCGGCTCCACATGAGTGAGGCCACGGTGAAGACGTACGTGAGCCGGTTGTTGGCGAAGTTGGGGTTGACCAACCGGGTTCAGGCCGCGTTGCTCGCCCGGGATGCCGGGTTGAGCGGGTGAGCGCCTGGTCTCTGGTCCGGGAGGGGGAGGTCGTCGCGGAGATCCTGGTGGATGGCGGGGATTTCCCGTGGATGACCGGGGTGTTCGTGGAGAGGGTGGAAGGAGTGGCCGAGGTGTTTTCCGGTGGCTCCTCTGGGAGCGGGTTCCGGCTGGTTGACGACGAAGGTGCTGTTGGCGGGTTTTATCTGGAGGTCTCCGGCGGGCGGGCGCGGTTTCGGTGGTGGGATGAAGATGACGTGGGATGAAGATGACGATTGAGTTTGTGGTGGGGGATTAAAAGCGTCCTCGCCGGACGGGCAGACCGCCAAGGAGAACATTCAAGAGCGCCGTCGTGTTCTCCCCGTATGGCCTGGTCAGAGACAACCACCCTTTGCCAGGGAGGGCAAGCGAAAAGCGTGCTTGCCCTCCCTGGCAAAGCGCGGTTCGCTGGCGCGCAGGCCATACGGGGAGAACACGACGGGGGGACTCGTGTGCGGGGTATTCCCCACGCGTGGTGCCTGTTGATGTTTTGCGTGGGGAGCGCCCCCTCGACGGCGTTGTCGAGGGGGCGCTGGGGGTCGCGCTGCGCGAGGGGGGGACGCGCTAGGCGCGAGCACGGTTGCCGGTCACCAGGCGGTAGATGCCCAGTACGACCAGCGAGCCCAGGATGGCCAGGAGCCAAGTGCTGAGGCTGAAGAACGTGTTGATGTCCGTGTTGAACAGCGCTTGTCCGATGAACCCACCGACGATGGCGCCGACGATGCCGAGCAGCATGGTGATGATGATGCCGCCGGGGTCGCGACCAGGCATGATGGCCTTGGCGATGGCGCCTGCGATGAGGCCGAGGACGATCCAACCCAAGATGCCCACGGGGGTCTCCTTCCTGAGGGCCGCCACGAGCGGAATCCGTGGGGCGCTTGATCAGGGGTTGCCCACGTTCGAGTGAGCCCACGCCTGCGTTATCGTTCTGTGACCTGAGTACCGCTGTGCGGGCTATCAGCTTGGTTCCGGAACAATGGTGGCGATGAGCACTCCACGAACGGTCCTGGTCCTCGGGTCGACCGGTTCCATCGGCACCCAGGCTCTCGACGTCATCGCTGCCAATCGGGACCGCTTCTCGGTGGTCGGGCTCGCCGCGGGCGGCTCCGATCCCGGGTTGTTGGCGGCGCAGGCCGTCGAGTTCGGGGTTCCCGTCATCGCCGTGGCGAAGGCCACCGCGGTCGAGGACGTCACGTTGGCCCTGTACGCCGAGGCGCAGAAGCGCGGTTACTCGCGGGGCGAGTTCCGGCTGCCCCGCATCCTCGCGGGGCCCTCGGCGATGGTCGACCTGGTCGAAGCGGCGCCCGCTGATGTGGCGCTCAACGGCATCACCGGGTCCATCGGCCTGGAACCGACGCTGCGGGTGCTGGAGCGCGGCGGCACGCTGGCGCTGGCCAACAAGGAGTCCCTGATCGCCGGTGGCCCGCTGGTGCTCAAGGCGGCCCGGCCGGGGCAGCTCGTGCCCGTCGACTCCGAGCACTCCGCGCTCGCGCAGTGCCTGCGCGGCGGGAGCCCGGACGAGGTGGCGCGGCTGGTGCTGACCGCCTCCGGCGGGCCGTTCCGGGGGCGCACGCGGGAGTCGTTGGCCGGTGTCACGGCCGCGGACGCGTTGGCGCACCCGACGTGGTCCATGGGGCCCGTGGTCACCGTGAATTCGGCCACGCTGGTCAACAAGGGCCTTGAGCTGATCGAGGCCCACCTGCTGTTCGGCGTGCCCTACCCGCGGATCGACGTGGTGGTTCACCCGCAGTCCATCGTTCACTCGATGGTGGTGTTCACCGACGGGTCGACGCTCGCCCAGGCCAGCCCGCCGGACATGCGGTTGCCGATCGCGCTGGGCCTGGGGTGGCCCGACCGCGTCCCGGGCGCCGCTGCCGCGTGTACCTTCGACTCACCGACCTCTTGGACGTTCGAACCGCTGGACGACTCCGTCTTCCCCGCGGTCCGGCTGGCGCGGGAGGCGGGCTCCGGCGGGGGCTGCCTGCCCGCCGTCTACAACGCTGCAAACGAGGAGGCCGTCGCGGTGTTCCTGGCCGGCGGCACGTCGTTCACGTCCATCGTGGACACGGTGGAACGGGTGCTCGCGGAAGCGGAGGGCTGGCGGCGGGAACCGGCCGACGTCGCCGACGTGCTCGCCGCCGAGGAGTGGGCCCGCGCACGCGCGCGGGAGCTGGTGGCCGCTTCGGTAAGGTCTGGAAGGGACTGAAACCGTGGTCTTCTTTTTGGGCATTCTGCTCTTCGCGCTGCTGATCGGCATCTCGATCGCGCTGCACGAGCTGGGCCACCTCGCGACCGCGAAGATGTTCGGGATGAAGGTGACCCGGTACTTCATCGGGTTCGGCCCGAAGATCTGGTCGTTCCGGCGCGGCGAGACCGAGTACGGGCTGAAGGCGATCCCGGCCGGCGGGTTCTGCGAGATCACCGGCATGACCGCGCTGGAGGAGGTGCGGCCCGAGGACCAGAAGCGCGCCTTCTACCGGCAGAAGACCTGGAAGCGGGTCGTGGTGCTGTCCGCGGGCTCCATCACCCACTTCATCCTCGGCTTCATCATCCTGTACGTGATGGCCGCCACGATGGGTATGCCCAACCTGCGCAACACGGCGGTCATCGAGTCGGTGGCGCCCTGCGTGCAGAGCGTGAGCAAGGCCGACTGCGCGCCCGGCGACTCGTCGCCCGCGCAGCGCGCCGGGTTCCGGCCCGGTGACGAGATCGTCGCGGTCGGCGGCACGCAGGCGAAGGACTGGGCCGACGTGCTCACCATGACCCGCGACAAGTTCGGGCCGACCGAGTTCACCGTGAAGCGCGACGGCGAGACGCTGGCGCTGACCGCCGACGTCGAGCGCGTCGACCGTCAGTACAAGCGCAAAGACGGCACCGTGTACACCAGGGAGATCGGCGCGATCGGCGTCGTCCAGCAGCGCGAGTTCCAGTACAACGCGCTCACGGCCGTCGGCGGTGCCGCCCGGTACACGGGTGACATGTTCGTGAACACCTGGCACGGGCTGCTGAAGTTCCCGGAGAAGATCCCGGCCGTGGTCAAGGCCATCGGCGGCGCGGAGCGGGACCTGGAGTCGCCGGTCAGCGTGGTCGGGGCCTCGCGGCTCGGCGGTGAGGCGGTCGAGCGGGGCCTGTGGCCGTTCTTCTGGCTGATGCTCGCCGGCCTGAACTTCTTCGTCGGCGTGTTCAACCTCCTGCCCCTGCTGCCGCTTGACGGTGGTCACATCGCCGTCAACCTGTACGAGCGGGTGCGAAACTGGATCCGGAAGCTGCGCGGGATGCCCGCCGGCGCGCCGGTGAACTACCTGCGGCTGCTGCCGCTCACCTACTTCGTGATCTTCGTCGGTGGCGCCGTGACGCTGCTGACCGTGACCGCGGACATCGTCAACCCGATCCGGCTCCAGTGAGAGGTGTTTGTTCATGAGTGACGGCGTGATGCTCGGGATTCCGGCATTGCCGCCTCCCGTGTTGTCCGAGCGTCGGAAGACTCGGCAGCTGATGGTCGGGTCGGTGGGTGTGGGCAGCGAGTTCCCCGTGTCGGTGCAGTCGATGACGACGACGGTGACGGCGGATGTGAACGCGACGTTGCAGCAGATCGCGGAGTTGACGGCGGCGGGGTGT
>NZ_JAHXGQ010000010.1 GCF_019375475.1 Saccharothrix obliqua
CTTACACGAGAGTCCCCGGATAGTGAAATCGGGGGGTCGACTTCGGCATCTTCGCAGCTAGACGTGGTGCGGCGACCGGAGACGGAGGATGCTGTGCGGGTGCTGCTCTCCCCTCGCCTACGCCCGTGGGGCACGTACGGCCTCCGCCTCGCGTTGGTCGCCGCTTACTACTACGCGGGTGCACGCCTGGGACTGCTCCAGGCGTTGATCAACGACCAGGTGACCCCGCTGTGGCCGCCCACGGGCGTCGCGCTGCTCGCCCTGATGCTCGGCGGGGTGCGGATGTGGCCGGGGATCGCGGTGGCGGCGTTCGTCGTGAACGCGACGCTCGGCGACAGCAGCTCGGCGTTCCTCATCAGCGTCGGCAACACGCTCGGCCCCGTGGTGGCGTTCCTGCTCCTGCGCCACTCCGGCTTCCGGCTGGAGCTGGACCGCACGCGGGACGCGCTCGCCCTGGTCTTCCTCGGCGCGTTCGCGGGCATGGCGGTGAGCGCGACCGTAGGGACGGGCGCGTTGATGTGGGTGCACGCGATCGACGACACCGGGTTCTGGGTGACGTGGTCGGTGTGGTGGACGGGCGACGCGATGGGCGTGCTGGTGTTCGTGCCGCTGGTGCTGGCGTTGCGGCGACTGCGCTTCCCGGCGCCACCGGCACGTGTGGTGGAGGCGGCGGCCTTGCTGGTGTCCATGTCGGTGGTGATGGTCATCGCCGCGACCAGCCCGATGCGGCTGCTGTACCTGGTGTTCCCGTTCGCGATATGGGGTGCGCTGCGCTTCCAGCACCTGGGTGCGGCGCCGTGCGCGCTCGTCGCGACGATGATGGCGGCACGAGGGGCGGCGGCCGGTATCGGTCCGTTCGCGCACATGGACGTGTTGGCGAGGATGGTGACGTTGCAGGCGTTCAACGGCACGGTGGCGCTGACGACGCTGGTGTTGAGCGCCGTGATCGCCGAGCGCAACGAGGCGCGCAAGGCGATCGAGCGGACGTGCGCGCAGTTGTCGGAGGTGGTGGCCGCGTACCAGCCGTTGCTGTTGGGCGATGGGTTGCCGACGAAGCGACCGGACGCGCGTTAGTGGATGTCGTGGTGGTGGGCGGCGGCCCGGCGGGTCGTGCGTTGGCGTCGTCGTGCTCGGCGGTCGGGTTGGCGACGTTGCTCGTGGACCCGCACCCGGAGCGGCCGTGGCGGGCGACCTACGCGGCTTGGGCGGACGAGTTGCCGGCGGGTGCGCCGGTGGCGGTGGTCGCGGCGAAGGCGCGGGCCGTGGCGGTCGGCGCACACCGGATCGGGCGCGCGTACGCGGTGTTGGACAACGAACGGCTGCGACGGCTGCCCGAGGACGTCGTGGTGGTCCGCGGCTCGGTGGTCGACCGCGGGCGCAACCACGTGCGGTTGGCGGACGGGCGTGTGCTGGCCGCGGGTGTCGTGGTGAACGCGGCGGGCTCGACGGGTGGCGGTGCGGCGCAGCACGCGGTGGGCGTGGTGGTGCCGAAGGCGTCGGCAACACCGTTCGTGGGGGACGACGAGGCGTTGGTCATGGACTGGCGCAAGCCGCCGGACGCCGGCTCGCCGGACCCGACGTTCCTGTACTCGGTGCCGCTGCCGGGCGACCGGGTGCTGCTGGAGGAGACGTCGTTGGCACGTCGACCCGGCGCGCCGTTGGCGGAGTTGCGGCTGCGGCTGCACGCCCGGCTCGCCGCGCACGGCATCGCGGTGCCGGAGGGCGAGGAGCGGGTGCGGATACCGCTGGCGGGTCGCCCGGTGGCGGGCGCGTTCGGCGCGGCGGCGGGGATGGTGCACCCGGCGACCGGGTACAGCGTCGCGGACGCGTTGCGGCTCGCGCCGGAGGTGGCGCGCGGCATCGCGGCCGGAACGCCGGTGGAACGGGTGGTGTGGCCGCCCGCCGCACGGGCCGTGCACGCGTTGCGGCGACACGGGCTGCGAGTGCTGCTCGGGCTTCACCCCGAACAGGTGCCGAACTTTTTCGACCTATTCTTCCAATTGCCGGAGAATCAGCAACGGAACTACCTGGGCGGTCGATCCGACCTGGTCGGAGCGGTGCGGGCGATGGCGGCGCTGTTCGGCGCGGCCCCGCCGGCGCTGCGTGCCCGGTTGGCATTCCCGGGGCCGGCGGTCAAACGTACCCGAACATCAGGTTAACGGGCTGGGCTTTCGAAGATCGACCGGGCAGTATCGTCGTGTGCCCGCCTTGCTGGATGACGTTCGCTTCGCCTTCCAGCCGCTGTTCAACCTCCACACCGGGGGTGTCGTCGCGGTCGAGGCACTGGCCCGGCCCCACGACGGCAGCGTGCAGGACCTGCTCCGCACGGCTTTCCGCGCGGGGTACCTGGCGAACACCGACGTGGCCCTCGCCTGCCGCGCGATCCGCCACGCCGCCGACCACGACGTCCGGCTGCCGCTGCACGTCAACCTCCTCGCGATGACCATCGCGGACAAGCCCGAGCAGCTCGCGCCCCTCTACGGCGCGTTGCGCGACACCGGCAGGCAGCCGGCGGACCTGGTGGTGGAGGTCGGCACGCCGTACTCGCGCGCGCCGCGCCACCGCGTGGTCCGGGGCCTGGACCGGCTGCGCCAGGACGGGTTCAGGATCGGGCTGGACGGGGTGGGCGAGGGTGACGCGCCGCTGTCACTGCTGGCCGAGGTGCAGCCGGACGTGGTGAAGCTGGACCGCGAGGTGGTGGTCGAGCTGCCCGCGGACCCGGCGCGGGTCGCGCTGGTCCAGGCGTTGCTGCACCTGTGCGAGGCGACCAACTCGCAGGTGGTCGCCGAGGGCGTGGAGACGGAGGCGCAGCTGGCCGCGCTGCGCCGGGTGGGCGTGCGGCTCGCGCAGGGCAACCTCCTGGCGGCGGCGCAGCGCCGGCCGCGGGTGGACGCGACCATCTCGGCCGTGCTCAGCGAGGTCAACGACCCGGAGGCCACCAACAAGACGATCACCGCGCCGCTGCGCCGCAAGGCGGGCCCGAAGGTCACCGACTTCCTGCACCCGGCGACGACGCTGCCCGAGTCGGCGACGTCGGAGGAGGTGCGGGACGTGCTGGCGGCGCAGCCGACGGTGAACGGCGTGGTGCTGGTGGACGAGGACAACCGCCCGTGCTGGACGGTGGACCGCAACCGGTTCCTGCTCGCGGTGACCGGTCCGTTCGGGCACGCGCTGCACGCCAAGCGGGAGGCGGCCCGGCTCGCGGACAAGCCCCGGGTGATCGGCGCGGACTCGACGGCGCTGGAGATGCTGGACGTGGTCGCGCACATCAACCGGGAGCGCACCAACGACGACCTGGTGGTCGTGGACGACGAGGACCGCTGCCTGGGCGTGGTGCGGGTGGCGGACGTGGTGCGCGGCATCGCGGAGATGAAGGTGGAGCAGGCCGCCGCGTTGAACCCGCTGACGCGGCTGCCGGGCAGCGACTCGATCGCCCGCGAGGTGGACCGCCGCATCCTCAACGGCGAGATCTTCGCGGTGGGCTGGCTGGACGTGGATGCATTCAAACGGGTGAACGACACCGTGGGGTTCGCGGCGGGTGACGACCTCATCCGCGCGTTGGGCCGGACGCTGTCGGAGGGCGCGGCGGCGTTCCCCGGTATCCAGGTCGGTCACGTCGGCGGTGACGACTTCCTGGTGGTCGCGGGCCTGAACGAGGTGGTGCCGTTCGCGGCGGGCGTGCTGGACAAGCCGCTCGACGCCGAGGGGCACGCGGTGACGCTGTCGCTGGCGACGCTGGTGTGCGCGGCGGGCTCGGCGACTTCCTACCGCGAGGTGTCCCGGCTGCTCGCACCGCTGAAGGAGCACGCGAAGTCGTTGCGCGGCAACAGCTGGGTGTTGGGCCGGCCGGGCAGCGACCACGTGGACGTGCTGCGTGGCGGCGCTCATTTGGCCGTCAGCTAGCCGGACGGGAAGTTCACCGCAACGATGCCTGTGCACCCCTGCTGATCACTCATAGCATCAGGGTGACTACCCACCGCTGGGAGGTCCCTGGTGAGCGAAGTCGACGTCAGCGCCGCACCGCGTCCCCGAACCGGGTTTCACACCGCGTTGACGGTGGGGGTGGAAGAGGAGTTCCTGTTGGTGGACGCCGGTACCAGGAAGTTGGTGCCGCTCGCCGCGGCGGTCCTGGACCGGGCGGACGGGGTGCTGGACCTCCAGGCCGAGATGACCCGCTTCCAGGTGGAGAGCGCCACCCCCGTGTGCCGGACGATGGACGAGGTGCGGCAGCAGATCGTGCTGGGCCGTCACACGCTCAGTGCGCTCGCCGGTGAGCACAACGCCCGGATCGTGGCAACGGGAACACCCGTCCTGGGCGGACATCGCCCGCCGCCGTTGACGGACCGTCAGCGCTACCGCGAGATCGCCCACCGGTACGGCTCGCTCATCGACGGGTTGACGATCTGCGGTTGCCACGTGCACGTCGGCATCCCCGACGAGGAGACCGGGGTGCTGATCTCGAACCACCTGCGGCAGTGGCTGCCGGTGCTGCTCGCGATCAGCGCGAACTCCCCGTTCTCCGAGGGGCGCGACACCGGGTACGCGAGCTGGCGGTACCTGTCGTGGAGCCCGTGGCCGTCCGCGGGCGCGCCGCCGTGGTTCGGTTCCGCCGACGAGTACCGCGCGGGCACGCGGACACTGCACACGTCCGGGGCGGTGATGGACGCCGGGATGATCTACTGGGACGTCCGGTTGTCCGCCAGCCACCCGACCGTCGAGGTGCGCGTGTGCGACGTGGCGGGCACCGTGGAGGAAGCGGTGCTGATCGCCGCCCTGGTGCGGGCGATCGCGGTGGTCGCGATGTCGGGTGAACCTGCCTACCCGGTGCCGGACCTGCTGCTGCGGACGGCGTTGTGGCGTGCCGCGCGGGACGGCGTGGAGGGCGCGGGGGTGGAGCCGCGCACCGGGCGGCTG
Source organism: Saccharothrix obliqua (assembly GCF_019375475.1). Taxonomy (GTDB): domain Bacteria; phylum Actinomycetota; class Actinomycetes; order Mycobacteriales; family Pseudonocardiaceae; genus Actinosynnema; species Actinosynnema obliqua. The sequence goes on from NZ_JAHXGQ010000010.1 coordinate 4,915, forward strand.
GTGCCGGCCGTGGACCTGGTGCGGGGGCTGGTGGAGTGGACGCGGCCCGCGCTGCGTGCCGACGGGGACGAGGACCTGGTGGTGGACGGGGTGGCCCGGCTGCTCGCCGACGGCGGCGGCGCGGCGCGGCAGCGGCGGGCCTACGCGCGGCGCGGGGAGTTGGCCGACGTCGTGGAGATGCTGGTGGCGCAGACCGTGTGAGCCCGTCCTATTTCTTGGCCTGGGACAGGAAAGCGGCGAACGAACGCGCCGGGAAGACCAGCGACGGGCCTGGCTGCTTGCTGTCCCGGACCACCCGACCATCCGCGAGGCACGCCAGCTCAACGCACTGCGGGTCGTTGCCACCGTTGGTGTAACTGCTCTTGCGCCACCTCACCGTGCTCACCCCTCCTCGCTGTTGGACAGGGCGGCGATCCCGGCGTCGAGCATCGCCGCCGAATCCTCCTCAGGAGTAGCACGTTCCCAAGCGTCTTGAAAGACCGCGGTGAACAACTCGGACGCCTTGACGTAGTCACCGCGCAGCGTGGTCGCGACGAACGCGATCGACTTCCCGTCCGCCATGTGGAGGTGGGTGAAGGGGACGCTGAGCGCGGACACCGTTCCGGCGGACTTGGGCACCAGGCGGAAGCGCACGTTGGGCATGGCCGAGATCTTGCGCAGGTACCGCAACTGGTCGCGCAGCACGGCCGGTCCCCCGCTCGCGCGTTCGAGTACCTCCTCGCCCAACGCGATCCACAGCCGGGCGCCGTCCGGGCGGATGACGGTGCGGCTGCGCTCGGCGCGCTCCGCCGCGAGCGGCCCCACCGCGGACGCGGCGACGAGTGGTGACGTGGACAGGGCGGCGTGGGCGTACTCACGGGTCTGGAGCAGGCCGGGGATCTCGTTGTAGACCATGCGGATCTCCACGGCGAGGCGTTCCAGCGAGAGGTACTGCCTGGCGCGCGGGCCGGGCACGGCGTGGCGGCGCGCGTGGCGGACCAGGACCCGCAACTCGTCGGTCTGCTCGAGGGCGGGCAGGCACAGGCCGATCATCGCCTCCACGTCCCGCGACGACGGCGGCATCACGCCGTTCTCGATCTTGGTCAGCTCGGTCGCGTAGAAGCTCTCGGTGGGGAGCCTGCGCACCAGTTCGCCGTGTGGAACCGGGCGATCACCGGGTCGACCGCCTCATCTGCCATGTGCCCCTCCGGTTCGAATTCTCAGCGCAACCCGTTTGACACGCGGACTGTTCGGTGCGAGGGACATGCGCTCGTCCTGTACGCCGGACATCGCAGGGAGTTGGGAGCACTGTGTCGAACGCGGTGCTGGAGGTCACGCCGGGGCAGTGGGCGAAGACGGCGGGGTCGAGATGCTGTTCACGCCGCAGGCGTTGGCGAAGCTGGTGCACGAAGGGCAGGAGGCGCTGCGGGTGGTCAACGAGGGACGGCCGCGCGGTTGACCGCGGCCCGCGAACGCGCGACGGCCCCTCCGGAGCGGAGGGGCCGTCGGGGGGTGTGGCTCAGACGGTGAAGCCCAGGGCGCGCAACTGCTCGCGCCCGTCGTCGGTGATCTTCTCCGGGCCCCACGGCGGCATCCAGACCCAGTTGATCCGGAAGTCGTCGACGATGCCGCCGCCCGGACCGCCGACCAGCGCGCTGCGCGTCTGCTCCTCGATCTGGTCGGTCAGCGGGCACGCCGCGGACGTCAGGGTCATGTCGATCAACGCCACGTTGTCGTCGTCGACGCGGATGTCGTACACCAGGCCGAGGTCCACGACGTTGATGCCCAGTTCGGGGTCGACCACGTCGCGCATGGCCTCCTCGACGTCGTCCAGCGCCGCCACGTCCGCCTTCGGTGCGGGGGGTTCCGGCATCCCCGCCACGCCGCGGACCACGTCCTCGGTCTGCTCCGGTGTGGTCATGCCTGTGCTCCTTCGCTGCGGGCGACCGCGTCCTTGAAAGCCATCCAACCGAGCAGGGCGCACTTCACGCGGGCCGGGTACTTCGCGACGCCGGCGAAGGCGATGCCGTCCTCCAGCACGTCCTCGTCCGGCTCGATCCGCCCGCGACCCTGCATCAGCTCCACGAACGCGTCCATCTTCTCGAACGCCTCGGTCAGCGGCCTGCCCACCACCAGGTCGGTCAGCACCGACGTGGACGCCTGGCTGATGGAGCAGCCCTGGCCGTCGTACGACACGTCCGCCACGGTGCCGCCGTCCAGCCTGACCCGGAGCGTCACCTCGTCGCCGCAGGTCGGGTTGATCTGGTGCGACTCGGCGTCGAACGGGTCGCGCAGGCCGCGCCCGTGCGGGTTCTTGTAGTGGTCGAGGATGATTTCCTGGTACATCTGCTGCAACTGCATCAGGCCACCCCGAAGAACCGCTGGGCTTCGCGCACGCCGTCCAACAGGGTCGCCACCTCGTCCAGCGTGTTGTAGAGGTAGAAGCTCGCCCGCACGGTCGCGGCGGCGTCCATGCGGCGGTGCAGCGGCCACGCGCAGTGGTGCCCGACGCGGACGGCGATGCCCAGGCTGTCCAGCACCTGGCCGGCGTCGTGCGCGTGGATGCCGTCGATGACGAACGACACCGCGCCGCCCCGGTCGACCACGTCCAGCGGTCCGACGACCCGCACGCCCGGGATCTCCGCCAGACCCCTCAACGCCGCCTCGGTGAGCAGGTGCTCGTGCGCGGCGACGCGGTCCATGCCGACGGCGCTCAGGTAGTCCACGGCCGCGCCGAGCGCGACGGCCTGCGACGTCATCGGGACGCCCGCCTCGAAGCGCTGGGGCGGCGGGGCGAACGTCGAACTCGCCATCCGGACCATCTCGATCATCGAGCCGCCGGTGAGGAACGGCGGCAGCGCCTCCAGCAGCTCACGCCGCCCGTAGAGGACGCCGACACCGGACGGGCCGAGCATCTTGTGGCCGGAGAACACGGCGAAGTCGACGCCCAGCGCGCGGAAGTCGACCGGGCTGTGCGGCACGGACTGGCACGCGTCCAGCACGGTGAGCGCGCCGACCGCGCGGGCGCGGTCCGCGAGCACCCGGACCGGGTTGACGGTGCCCAGCACGTTGGACTGGTGCGTGAACGCCACGACCTTGGTGCGCGGCGTGATCAGACCGTCCACGTCGGACAGGTCGAGCCTGCCCTCGTCGGTCACGCCGAACCAGCGCAGGGTGGCGCCCGTGCGCTGCGCGAGCTGCTGCCACGGCACGAGGTTCGCGTGGTGCTCCATCTCGGTCACCACGATCTCGTCGCCGGGACCGATCCGGAACCGCGCGGCCTCCGGGCCCGCGACCGACGCGTTGCCCATCGCGTACGCGACGAGGTTCACGCCCTCGGTCGCGTTCTTGGTGAACACGACCTCGTCGAAGCCGACGCCCACGAAGGACGCGATCTTCGCGCGCGCGCCCTCGTACTCGTCGGTCGCCTCTTCGGCGAGTTGGTGCGCGCCGCGGTGCACGGCGGCGTTGGCGGTCTCCAGGAACGCGCGCTCGGCGTCGAGGACCTGCCTCGGACGTTGCGAGGTGGCGCCGGAGTCCAGGTAGACCAGTCGCTTGCCCTCGCGCACGGTGCGGCCCAGGATCGGGAAGTCCGCGCGCACGGCGGCGACGTCCAGTGGAGCGGCGGTGGTGGTCACAGCTCCGACGCCTCCTCTCTACACGAAATCACGACAACGACAACGTCAGGCGACGGTCGCCGCTTCCTGGTTCCCGGTGTACTTCACGTAACCCTGCTCCTCGAGCTGGTCGGCCAGCTCGCGGCCACCGGACTCGACGATGCGGCCGTTGGCGAACACGTGCACGAAGTCCGGCTCGATGTACTTGAGGATGCGGGTGTAGTGCGTGATCAGCATGACGCCCGCCTCGCCGGACTCCTTGTACCGGTTCACGCCCTCGGACACGACGCGCAGCGCGTCGACGTCCAGGCCGGAGTCGGTCTCGTCCAGGATCGCGATCTTCGGCTTGAGCAGGCCGAGCTGGAGGATCTCGTGGCGCTTCTTCTCACCGCCGGAGAAGCCCTCGTTCACCGAGCGCTCGGCGAAGGCCGGGTCGATGTCCAGGTCGGCCATCGCGCCCTTGACCTCCTTCACCCAGTGCCGCAGGTTCGGGGCCTCGCCGCGGACGGCGGTGGCGGCGGTGCGCAGGAAGTTCGACATGGACACGCCCGGCACCTCCACCGGGTACTGCATGGCGAGGAACAGGCCCGCGCGGGCGCGCTCGTCCACGCTCATCTCCAGCACGTCCTCGCCGTCGAGGGTGACGGAGCCGGAGGTGATCTGGTACTTGGGGTGACCCGCGATGGCGTAGGACAGGGTGGACTTGCCCGAGCCGTTCGGACCCATGATCGCGTGCGTCTCGCCCGACTTGATGGTCAGGTCGACGCCCTTGAGGATCTCCTTGGACGTCTCGTCGGCGGTGACCGAGACGTGCAGGTCCTTGATCTCCAGAGTGGCCATTGGTGCTCAGTTCTCCTGTGTGCGCCCGCCGTCGCGGGCGCGGTCAAAAGTCAGTTCGTGGTGGCGTTCGTCGGCGCGGTGACGTCCACGTAGACGTCGCCGTCGCGGAGGTCGACGGCGAAGACGTCGACCGGTTCGGTGGCGGGCGGGGAGGACGGGCGGCCGGTGCGCAGGTCGAAGCACGACCCGTGCAGCCAGCACTCGATCCCCTTGCGCGTGATGTCGCCCTCGGACAGCGAGACCTCCGCGTGCGTGCACAGGTCGCGCAGCGCGTGGACGGCCTCGCCGTCGCGGACCAGGACGACGGGGGTGTACGCGTCGCCGACCTCGAACGCGACCGGTTTGCGGTCGTCGAGGTCGGACAGCGCGCACACCCGGATCACGCGCCCACCGCTTCGAGTTCCGCCTCGATCGCGGCCTCCAGGCGCTCGCGCACCTCGGGGACGGAGATCTTCAGCAGGATCTCGTGGAAGAAGCCGCGCACCACCAGCCGGCGCGCCTGCTCCTCGGGGATGCCGCGGGCCTGGAGGTAGAACAGCTGCTCGTCGTCGAACCGGCCGGTGGCGCTGGCGTGACCCGCGCCCTCGATCTCGCCGGTCTCGATCTCCAGGTTCGGCACCGAGTCGGCACGCGCGCCGTCGGTGAGGACCAGGTTGCGGTTCAGCTCGAAGGTCTCGGTGCCCTCGGCCGCCGCGCGGATCAGCACGTCGCCGATCCACACGGTGTGCGCGTCGTCGCCCTGGAGCGCGCCCTTGTAGACCACGTTGCTGCGGCAGTTGGGCTGCGCGTGGTCGATGAACGGCCGGTGCTCCAGGTGCTGGCCCGCGTCGGCGAAGTACAGGCCCAGCAGCTCGGCGTCGCCGCCGCGGCCCGCGTAGGTCACCACGGGGGTGATGCGGACCAGGTCGCCGCCGAGGCTGATCACGGTGTGCCGCAGCGTCGCGTCCTGACCCAGCTTCGTGTGGTGCGACGAGACGTGCACCGCGTCGTCGGCCCAGTCCTGGATGGCCACGACGGTGAGGTGCGCGCCGTCGCCGACGACGAACTCCACGTTGTCGGCGTACGCGCCGGAGCCGCGGTGGTCGAGCACCACGACGCCCTCGGCGAACTGCTCGGCGCGGACCTGGAGGTGGCCGTAGGCGACCTCGCCGACGCCGGGACCGGTGATCGTGACCGTGGTCGGCCCGACCTTGGTGTCCTTCGGCAGCGTCACGACGGTGGCGTCGGTGAACGACGTCCACGCCTGCGCCGCGATCCGGTCGCCGGGGGTGCCCGCGACACCGAGCCGGTCGTCGCCCTTCGCGACGGTCTCCACGCGCACGCCCTCGGGCGCGGACACGTCGACCGCCGCGACCGCGGTGGCCAGCGCGCCGTTGTGCAGGTTGGCCAGGCGCTTCATCGGCGTGAAGCGCCAGATCTCCTCGCGGCCGCCGGGCACCTCGAACGCGGCCACGTCGAACGACGCGAAGTGGTCCGCGCGCGAGGAGACCGGGACGCCCGCGCCGTGCGAGTGGGCCGTCAGGCCGTGCTGCTGGTCTTGAGTGGTGACGGCCATGTCAGCCGACGGCCCCTTCCATCTGCAACTCGATCAGGCGGTTCAGCTCCAGGGCGTACTCCATGGGGAGTTCGCGCGCGATGGGCTCCACGAACCCGCGCACGATCATCGCCATGGCCTCGTCCTCGTTGAGACCGCGGGACATCAGGTAGAACAGCTGGTCCTCGGAGACCTTCGAGACGGTCGCCTCGTGGCCCATCGACACGTCGTCCTCGCGGACGTCCACGTACGGGTACGTGTCGGAGCGGCTGATGGTGTCGACCAGCAGCGCGTCGCACTTCACCGTGGACTTCGAGTGGTGGGCGCGCTTGTTGACCTGCACCAGGCCCCGGTAGGAGGTCCGGCCGCCGCCACGCGCCACCGACTTCGAGACGATCGTGGACGACGTGTGCGGCGCCATGTGGACCATCTTCGCGCCGGCGTCCTGGTGCTGGCCCTCGCCCGCGAACGCGATCGAGAGGACCTCGCCCTTGGCGTGCTCGCCCATCAGGAACACGGCCGGGTACTTCATGGTCACCTTGGAGCCGATGTTGCCGTCGACCCACTCCATGGTCGCGCCCTCTTCGGCCTTGGCGCGCTTGGTGACCAGGTTGTAGACGTTGTTCGACCAGTTCTGGATGGTCGTGTAGCGGCAGCGGCCGCCCTTCTTCACGATGATCTCCACGACCGCCGAGTGCAGCGAGTCGGAGGAGTAGATCGGGGCGGTGCAGCCCTCGACGTAGTGCACGTACGCGCCCTCGTCGACGATGATCAGGGTCCGCTCGAACTGGCCCATGTTCTCGGTATTGATCCGGAAGTACGCCTGGAGCGGGATCTCCACGTGCACGCCCTTCGGCACGTAGATGAAGGAACCGCCGGACCACACGGCCGAGTTCAGCGCGGAGAACTTGTTGTCGCCCGACGGGATCACCGAGCCGAAGTATTCCTTGAACAGCTCGGGGTGCTCGCGCAGGCCCGTGTCCGTGTCCAGGAAGATGACGCCCTGCTCCTCCAGGTCGTCCCGGATCTTGTGGTAGACGACCTCGGACTCGTACTGGGCCGCCACACCGGCGACGAGGCGCTGCTTCTCCGCCTCCGGGATGCCCAGCCGGTCGTAGGTGTTCTTGATGTCCTCCGGCAGGTCCTCCCAGCTCGCGGCCTGCTTCTCGGTGGACCGGACGAAATACTTGATGTTGTCGAAGTCGATCGACGAGAGGTCGGAGCCCCAGGTCGGCATCGGCTTGCGGTCGAACAGGCGCAACGCCTTGAGCCGGAAGTCGAGCATCCACTCCGGCTCGTTCTTCTTGGCCGAGATGTCCCGAACGACGTCCTCGTTCAGGCCCCGACGAGCGCTCGCGCCTGCCACGTCCGAGTCGGACCAGCCGAACTCGTAGTTGCCGATGCTCGCCAGGGTCTCTTCCTGGGTGAGCGGGGCTGTGGTGGTGCGCTGCTCGGCAGCGGCAGTCATGCGGGCTCCCCTCCATCTGAGGTCCGGTCGTCGGCCTCGCCGACTGTGATCGGGGCTGTGTTCGGGATGTGCGTCGTGCACACGGCGTCGCCGCGGGCGATCGTCGCCAAGCGCTGCACGTGGGTGCCGAGCAGCTCGGCGAACGCCGCCGTCTCGGTCTCGCAGAGCAGCGGGAACTCGGCCGCGACGTGCGCCACGGGGCACAGGTGCTGGCACAGCTGCTCGCCTGCCCCCACGTGGCGCGCCGAGGCAGCGTAGCCCTCCCGGGTCAACGCGGTCGCCAGGGCCTTGGCCCGCTCGGCGGCGTCGGGCTGCGCCGCGATGGCGGCCCGGTGCTGCTCCACGAGCGCGGACACCCGGCGTTCGGCGAAGGCGCGCACGGCCTCCTGCCCACCGCGTTCGGCGAGGAACCGGAGCGCGGCCACGGCGAGGTCGTCGTAGGCGTGCCCGAAGCGGGCGCGCCCCTGCTCGGTGAGCAGGAACAGCTTGGCCGGGCGACCCCGACCGCGCTGACCCCGGCGCGGGGCCTCCCTGCTGACCGCCTCGCCGTCGGCCACCAGCGCGTCGATGTGCCTGCGCACCGCGGTGGGGCTCAGCCCCAGCTGCTCGGCGACGGACGCGGCGGTGACCGGGCCCTGCTCCAGCAGCAGCCGGGCGACGGCGTGCCGGGTCCGACCGTCGTGCCCGGCGGGCACGGTCGCGGAATCGGTCCCGACGTTTTTCACAACACCAGTGTTGCCTATTTCGCCCGCGCTCGCAAAGATCGGCCCGATCGGGGTGACCCGAGTCACGCGCCGTGGTCGGTCGCTACCCTTCGGGCGTGACGGCGGGCGGATTGGTGATGGCGGACCGGGACGGGACGGGCGAGGCAGCACTCCTCGACGCCCGGGAACGGCGGCAGCTCGACATCATCCGCAGGTGGGGCACGGTGGGCGCGCTGCTGATGTTCGTCGGCTCGCTCGGCGCGGGCGCCGCGCCGGTGTTCAGCCCGCTGCCCGGCACGCCGGTGCTCGGCCTGTTCCCGCGGATGCCCAGCGCGGCCATGGCGGTGGTCTGGACGGGCGTGTTCCTGGTGGTGTCGGCGTGGCTGTGGCTGGGCCGGTTCGCGCGGCCGGGCAGGCCGCGGCTGGTGTCGCGCAGCCAGCTCGACCGCACGCTGCTGATGTGGATCACGCCGCTGGTGTTCGTGCTGCCCATGTTCAGCCGCGACGTCTACAGTTACCTGGCGCAGTCGCAGATCGCGGCCAACGGCCAGGACCCGTACGAACTCGGCCCGCAGAGCGCGCTGGGCGTTGACCACCCGCTGACCACGAACGTGCCCAACATCTGGCGCGAGACGCCCGCCCCGTACGGGCCGCTGTTCCTCGCGTTCGGCCGGGTCATCTCGATGGTGACCGGCGAGAGCGTGCTGCCCGGCGTGTTCCTGCACCGGCTGCTGGTGCTGGTCGGCCTGGCCATGATCGTGTGGGCGCTGCCCCGCCTGGCGCGGCGGTTCGGCGTGCCGCCGGTGAGCGCGCTGTGGCTCGGCGCGGCGAACCCGCTGGTGTTGTTCCACCTGGTCGTGGGCGTGCACAACGAGGGCCTGGCGATCGGCCTGATGCTGGTCGGCCTGGAGCTGGCGTTGCGGCGGATGCCGGTCCGGCCGGGCACGCCGGTGACCCGCGAGGAGCTGCTGTGGATCGCGCTGGGCGCGACCATGATCACGTTCGGGGCGGCGGTGAAGATCCCGGCGGCGCTGGCGCTGGGCTTCCTCGGCGTGATGATCGCCCGCCGGCTGGGCGGCTCGTTCCCCGACCTGGTCAAGGCGGCCCTGCTGCTGTCCGCCGTGGCGGGTGTGGTGATGGTCGCCACCTGCCTGGGCACGGGCCTCGGGTTCGGCTGGGTGTCGACGTTGAACGTGGCCGGGACGGTGAAGAGCTGGATGTCGCCGCCGACCGCGATGGGCTTCATGGGCGGCGGGCTCGGGCTGCTGCTCGGGCTGGGCAACCACACCGACTCCATGATCGCGTTGATGCGGCTGGTCACGCAGGCCGTGTCGGTGGTGATCGTGGCGGTGCTGATGTGGAAGGCGTTCAAGGGGCGGATCAAGGCGGTCAACGGCCTGGGCGCGGGCCTGGGCGCGGTGCTGGTGCTGGGTCCGGTCCTCCAGCCGTGGTACGTGCTGTGGGCCGCCCTGCCGCTGGCGACGGCCGTGCTGGCGAAGCGGTTCCGGCTGCTCGCGACGACGGCCAGCGCGTTCATCGCGGTCGTGCTGCCGCCGACCGGGTCGGCGTTCGACGGGCGTGCCTACATCGTGCCGCAGGCCGTGGTGGGCGCGGTGATCGCGTTCGCCGTGTGCGTGTTCGTGGCACGCAGGCAGGTCATGCCGCTGATCCGCCGCGACCCGTTGCCCGACGCGGCCTGACGGCCGCGTAACGCGGGGCCGGGTGACGACGATCACCCGGCGTGGCGAGGCGGGGGTTGTCCATCGGCGTCGGCGGGTACGACCGGCGGGAGCGGCTGGACTTCGCGCCCGGGCTCGCCCGGCGGCTCGGGCAGGCCCTCGGCGCGCTGGGCTACCAGGTGTCGACCGTCGCCGAGGAACGCCTGCCCGGCGCGGAGCTGGGCGGTCACGTGCACCACGCGCTGGACGCGGGTGGACCGGACGACCTGGCCGTGGTGCACCTGGTCGCGCACGGTGAACGCGCCGACGGGGACGCGACCGTGTTCGCGTTGGGCAGCGACGGCGCGCCGCACCGGGACACGAGCGTCGCCCACTGGCTGACCATGCAGGAGGCGGGCACGCGCCCACAGGCGTTGTTCCTGCTGGACCTGTGCTCGGCCGGGTTGTCCGCGCGCCTGCCGTGGCAGCCCCGCGCCGGGGCGCCCGCGCGTGGCTGGGTGATCGCCGCCTGCGGGCCCGACGAGGCCGCCTACGACGGCCGGTTCACCCGGGCCGTGATCACCGTGCTGGAGGCGTTGCGGGCCGGTGAGCTGGACATCGACCCGGGTGTGCCGCACGTGCCGCTGAGCGCGGTGGCGCGGGCGATCCGGCAGGAGGTCAACCGGCTCGCCGACGCCGACGACGCCTACCCGCAGCAGGTCACCGCGAGCCTGGTGGACATCAGCGCCGACGGCGACCCGCCGTTCTTCCCCAACCCGGCCTACGACCCCACGCCGGGCAGGCGGCTGCGGGCCGGGGTCGACGCGGGCCTGCTGCCGTTCCTGGACGACCTGGACGAGGGCCTGGACGCCCGGCACTTCCTGGAGCGCGCCACCGGTCTCGGCCGGCTGACCGAGACCGGTGGCCTGGTCGGCTGCTTCACGGGCCGCGACCGGGAGCTGCGGCTGATCTCGCCGTGGCTCAACGGCGACGGCGACCACGACCTGCGCGTGGTCACCGGCAGCCCCGGCTCCGGCAAGTCGGCGTTGCTGGGCGTGCTGGTGTGCGCGGCGAGCCCGGCGCTGCGCGAGGCCACCCGGCCGGTGTGGGGCCGCGTCGCCCAGTTCCCGCTGCCGGTGCCGGACCTGGCGGCCGTGCACGCCCGGCAGCGCGGGGTGGCCGCGGTGACCGCCTCCGTCGCCCGCCAGCTCGGCCTGCCGGAGAACGCGCCGCCCGCCGCCCTGGTCGCCGCGCTGCGTGCCCGCGACCGGCGGCCGGTGCTGGTGGTGGACGCGCTGGACGAGGCCGACGACCCGACCGCGCTGATGGAGCAGCTCCTGTTACCCCTGACCGCGCCGGGACGGCCCGTGCGGCTGCTGGTGGGCGTGCGGCGTTACGACGAGTTCGCGCCGCTGTTCGAGCGGGGTCGGCTGCACGACCTGGACGACGTCGAGGAGAGCGTGCTGGAGGACGACCTCCTCGACTACGTGATCCGGTTGCTGCGCACGGTCCCCGAGTACCGGGCCGGCGGCGGTGTGACGGGCGCGTTCGCGCAGGCCGTCGCGCACGCGCTGGCCGCGCCCGGCGAGGGTGGTCGGCACTGGGGGCCGTTCCTGGTGGCGGGCCTGTACACGCGGCACTTCGTGGCCGCGTACGCCGACGACGTCGTGACCGACCCGGAGGTGGCGGCGGAACTGGGCCGCGCGGTGCCGGCCGACCTGCGTGGCGTGCTGGAGCTGGACCTGGCACTCGCGCACGACCAGCCGTGGCTGCGGCCCGTGCTGCGGGCCCTGGCCGCCGCGCGTGGCGCGGGGATGCCGGTGTCGGTGCTGGCGCGGGTCGCGCCCCGGTTCGCGCCGGACCTGCCGCCACCCACCGCGGGCCAGGTGCGTGCCGCGCTGGCCGCGGCCCGGTTCTACCTGCGCCAGTCGATGGACACCGACCGCAGCAACCTCTACCGGCTGTTCCACCAGGGTTTGGCCGACACGCTGGCGAGCGGTTCGGCGTGGGAGGCGGGCGTCGTGCTCGACGGGCTGCTGTCGTCGCTGGGTCCCGAGGGCGCCCGGGACTGGACGGCGGCCGAGCCGTACCTGTTCCGGCACGTCGCCGCGTACGCCGCCGCGGCGGGGCGGGCGGAGGTGGTGGACGACCCCGGTCTGGTGCTGCACCCGGACTGGCCGCGCGACCCCCGGTTCGCCGGCGTCACGACCCCGGCGGAGCTGGCGATGGCCGCCGCGCGGGCGGGCGAGGTCGCGCTGGCGCGACGCGCGGCGAACGCGGTCGGGCAGCCGCCGCTGCCGTGGCAGCCGCGCTGGGCTATCGGGACGCGGGAACCGGCACGGGTGCGTGTAGCGGGCACGGCCACCGAACCGGGGCTCAACCTGTCGGTCACGATCTCCGCTGACGGCTCCACCGCGGCGGCCGTGGGCGCCGACGGCGCGACGCTGTGGTCATGGCCTGAGCACGGCCAACCAGAGGCCGAGGCGGTGTGGCACACCGCCGTCGGTGAGATCGTCGCGCTGGCCCTGGACGGCGGGCTGTGCGTGGTGGCCGACCGGGACCAGGTGCGCGGCCTCGCCGACGGGCGGCCGACGCTCTTGGAGGACGTCCCGGCCGTCGAGGCGGCGTTGCCGATCGGCAGCTCCACGTTCCTGTGCGTGACCTACGACGGCGTGCTGTGCCTCTATGACCACCGGCAGCCGCGATTGGCCCGACTGGCGGACATGGGCCATCCCGGTGGGTCGTGGGCGCTCGGCTACACCATCGACCACGTGCCGGTGGCCATGGCGCTGAACAAGGGCGGTCAACTGGTCCGGTTCGACCCCGCTAAGCAGAAGTGGTCCCTGCTCGGCTCCGCGCGTGGATTGACGGCACTGGCGTGCGACCCACGCGGCACCCGGGTCGTGGTGGCCGACGCGGACGGCTTGGTGCGCTCGTCATCCTTGACGGGCGAGGTCGCGTGGCAGCGCGTCAAGCGGTTCGACTCGCCACCCACCGCGCTGGCCGTCACCTCGTCCGGCACGGTCGTCGCGGGCTGCCGCAACGGCGTCGTGCACATCGTCCGCGACGATGGGCACGACTCGATCCACGTCTCCGCCGCGGAGATCACCGCGATCGCCCTGGACGAGACCGGCGACCGCGTCGTCGCACTGGACCAGGAAGGCGGTGTCTCGTTTTACGACCACACGATGCGCGAACTGGTCGGGCGGCACCCGGACACCACCCTCGTGGTGGGTTCCCGGAAAGGCGCCGACGACGTCGAGCCGGCCGCCGTCACGGCGTTCATCCTCGAAGAGGACACGCTGCTGGCCGGGTTCGCCAACGGGGTCGTGGCGGGGCTGGACGAGCGGACCGGGCGCCTGGAGGCGGAACTGCACACCTCCGCCGTGCCCACCGGTTTCGCGCGGGTGGCGCTCGGCACGCAGGAGGGGCTGGTGATCGGCACCGCCGACCGGCACCTGCTGGTGGCCGACGACGGGAACGCCCGGCACGAGCTGGGGAACTCGGAGTGGGCGCGGGCGCGGCTGGTCCGGCAGCCGGCCACGCACCTGGTGGTGGACGGCCGGTTCGTGGAGGTCGGGTGCGCGAACGACCGGGTGGTCCTCGACTCCCGCGACCTCGGCGAGCCGCTGAAGGTGGACCTCGGCGCGCACCCCGGTGGCGGGGAGGTGCACTGCACGCACGTCGACGGGCGGCCCACGGCGTTCACCGGCGGCACGGACGGGTGTGTGCGGGTGTGGGACCTGACGGACCGGTGCCTCGTGCACACCATCGACATCGGCAGTTCGCCGGTGTGGCGGATCGAGTACGTGGGCGGGGAGACGCTGCTCGTCGGCGCGGGTGGCGAGTTGTGGTGGTTCGACCGGGAGAGTGCCTGATGCCCCCTCTGCTCGGCGTGCACGGCGTCGGCAACTACAAGCACTTCCGACAGGCCGGGACGGTGGACGGCGCGGCGGCCGCGCTCGCCGGGCGGTGGAGTGCCGCGCTCGGCCGTGACTTCGCCGTCGCCTACTACGCGCACCACCTGCACCGCGGCACCCCGCAGGGGCCCGGGGACGACCCGGCGGCGTTGCCCGACGAGGCGCAGGACCTGCTGGTGGCGTGGGTCGAGGCGCTGCGGGACGGCGTGGCGGTGTCGCAGGGGACGCGCACGGTGCGCGCACGGCAGGCCGCGGACTGGCTCACCCGCCGGTACGGGGCGGCGGCGCGGGCGTTCGCGGTGGTGTTCTGCCGGGAGGTGCACACGTACCTGGCCAAGCCGGGGTCGCCGCGACGCGTGGCGGCGCGGCGCGCCGTGGCGGACGCCGTCGCCACGCACCGGCCGAAGGTGGTCGTCGCGCACTCGTTGGGCAGCGTGGTGGCGTACGAGGCGTTGTGGGCGCACCCGGAACACGACGTGGACCTGCTGGTGACGGTGGGCAGCCCGCTGGGGATGCCGGGCGTGGTCGCGCCGCGGCTGCTGCCCGCCGACGCCGCCCGACCGCCCCGTGTCGCGCGGTGGGTGAACGTGGCCGACGTGGGCGACCCGGTCGCCGTGCCGCGAACCGGGCTGCGTGACCTGTTCACCGGTGTCGAACGGGACGTGGCGGTCGTCATGGGCGAGTGGCGTGCCCACGGCGTGTCCTCCTACCTCCGAACGCCGGAGGTGGCCGCGCTCCTCGAGTAACCCGTTCGGGGCGTAACCCGTTGGTTCCGGTGAGCGACCAACCGGTACCTGGGAAAATCCCCGCGCGTCCGGGGGAGGGAGCGGTCGATGGCCGACGTGCCGCAGGAGGAGATCCGGTTCGCCGTGGTCCTCAACGGCGGGGTCAGCCTCGCCGTGTGGATGGGCGGCGTCGTGCTCGAACTGGACCGGCTGACCAGGGGCGACGGGTCGTACGCCGACCTGCTCGACCTGGTCGGCAGCACCGCTCGCGCGGACGTGATCACGGGGACGTCGGCGGGTGGCATCAACGGCGCCGCGCTGGCGTTGTCCCAGGTCAACGCCAACGCGAAGCTGGAGCGGCTGCGGGACCTGTGGGCCGAGCAGGGGCGGATGGAGCAGTTGCTGCGCACCCCGTTCCGGGGTTCGCCGGTGTCGCTGCTCAAGGGCGACGAGTTCTTCCTGCCGCGGCTGCGCGAGGCGCTGGACCGGCTCACCACCGACTTCTCCCCCACCCGGCCGGAGGCGCGGCCGGTGGACCTGCGGATCACCACGACGCTGCTGGCGGGCGTGCCCGAGGTGACCTACGACGACCTCGGGCAGCCGCTGGTGCAGTCCAGCCACCAGGGCAGCTTCTCGTTCCGCCGCGACCCGGCCGGGCGCGACGACTTCGCCGCCGACCGGCTGCCCGGCCTGGTGGACCGGATGGCGTTGGCGGCCCGGTCGTCGGCGTCGTTCCCGTTCGCGTTCGAACCGTCCTACGTGCCGGTCGGCGCGTCCGGCGGTGAACGGCCGGACATGGCCGACGTGGCGTCGTGGGCGAGCGATGGCGACGACCGGTCCCGGTACGCCGTGGACGGCGGCGTGCTGGTCAACACGCCCACCAAGGAGGCGTTGGAGGCCATCGACCGGATGCCCGCCGAAGGTCCCGTGCGGCGGGTGATGCTGCTGGTGTTCCCCCACGCCCGTGAATCGGCGGCGGACCCGGAGGCGCCCGCGGAGGGCGGGCTGCCCAGCACCCTCGGCACCGGCGCGAAACTGCTCTCGGCGTTGACCAGCCAGAGCGGCCGGACCTACGTGGAGCGGATCGAGGAGCACAACCGGCTCGCCGCGTCGCGGCGCGGCGGGCGCAGGGCACTGCTGGACCGGCTGGCCACCGGCGGGTCGGTGACGGCGAAGCTGTACGCGCTGGCCGCCACCCTGCACGAGCACTACGTGGACATCCGCGTCCGGCAGGCGGCGCGGGACGTGACGGCCCGGCAGTTCGAGGCGCCCGGCGCGAACGCCGCCGGCTGGACCTTCGAGCGGGTCCGCGCCGCCGCCGAGGCCGCGCAGCGGTCCTACCTCGCCAAGCGGGGCGTGCTGCCCTACGTGCCGGGCGAGCCGGAGCCCACCGCGCTGCCCGCACGCGGGTGGCCGTGGGGCATCGGGATGGCCGACCGGCTCGCGTCCGCCGCGACGGACCTGCTCAAGCGGCTGGTGTGGGTGGCTCCCGACGGGTCGCGGCTGGCCCGCGCGCGCACCGACCTGCACGAGGTGCGGGCGCGGCTGCGCGCCGCGCGCGTCGAGCTGGACGCGCGGTGGACCACCGGCGAGCCCCGCGCGCTCAACCGGGACTACTGGGAGCAGCGGGTCGAGGCGTTCGCCGCCGGGATGCTGCCCACCGGCGACGAGGGCGTCGGCGACCGGGTGCGCGCGCAGGTGGACCGGATCGCCGGTGTCCTCGGCGACGCGCGTGACGCCCTCGACCGGCTCGGCGACGACCGGGTGCGGATGGCCGGGCTGGGCTCGTGGCGCGCGCTGCTGTTCGAGCCGCGGACCGCCGAGGAGGCCGCCGCCGGGCTGGACGGCGGTGACCTGCTGCTGGCGCGGGCGCTGGCCCTGGAGGTCGCCACCACGTGCCTCGCCGACGACTCGCGCGGCGGCGTCGACCAGGCCGTGGACCTGGTGCAGATCAGCCTCCAGACGCGCAACGCGTTCGCCGACTACAGCGTCACGCCCGACGACAAGGCGGGTGGTGCGGCGTTGAGCCGGTTCTCCGGCTTCCTGAAGCGGTCGTGGCGGGTCAACGACTGGATCTGGGGCCGGATGGACGGCGCGACCATGCTGTGCAAGGTCGTGTTCGACCCGAAGCGGCTGCTGCGCGTCGACCTGCTCACCGGGTCGGACACCGCCGAACCCGCCGAACGCGCCCGGCAGCGCGTGGACCGGTTGGTGGCGGCGTTGTTCGGCGACGGGCTGCCCGCGTCGCTCGCGCCGTGCGCCCAGCGCGCGGTGGAGGAGCTGACCGCGCTGTACCGCGACCCGACCGACGACCACGCGCCGACCTGCGACGCGCTCGCCGAACTCGCCGCCTGGGGCCTGCACGTGCGGATCATCTGCGAGGAGCTGCCCGCGTTGCGGGCCGCGATCCTCGCCGACCGCAACGAGGGCGCGGACCGGCGGTCGCGTGGCGAGTTGTTCCTGGAGGAGCAGGCGGAGCTGCTGGCGCGGCTGCCGGTGCGCACCGACGCGCAGCGCGTCGAGGTCGGCATGGAGGCGCTGGCCGCGTTCGACCGGGCCGGGATCGGGCGTGAACCGCTGTCCCAGGAGGCGTCCAGCGACCAGGTGATCCGCACCGCGGCCACCGCGGCGGCGGTCGCGATCACCGTGGCGGACAGCGAGCACTCCGGCCTGGGCCCGGCGAAGCCGCTGACCCGCGCCTTGCGCGGCGCGGCGCTGCTGCCGTACTGGACGATCACCGGGCTGACCCGCGGGAGCCGGTTGGCGCAGTTCCTCGGGCTGCTCGGGTTCGCGCTCGGCGGCGCGCTGCTGGTGCTGGCGTTGTTCGACCTGCTGCCGCCGTGGGCGGTCGGGCCCGCCGCCGCGTTCGGCACCGCGACCCTGCTGGCGGCGTTCGGGTACGCGGCGCTGCGCACCGGGACCCTGCTGCACGGGCTGGTGCTGCTGTCGCCGGTGATACCGCTGGCGGCGGTGGCGGTCGACCGGACGCGCAGCGCGCTCACCGCGGGTGAGACCGGCGAGCAGGCCGTGACCGGGATGGTCGCGGTGGTCGGCGTGCTGCTCGTGGTGGTGGGGCTGCTGGTGATCGGCAGCCTGCCCGCGCCCGTCGGGACGCCGCTGGCCGTGCTCAAGCGCGTCCGGCTGCGACCGCGGCTGCTGGTGCGGTTCCTGGCGGTGGCGCTGGTGCTGGGCGTGGTGTGGGCCGTGATGCGGTACCGGCTGTACGACGTGGACGCGACGCTGGTGGTGATCGGCACCGCCGTGGCGATCCTGGTCGGTGGGCTGGTGTCGTTGCGGCTGGGCCGGTCGTTGCAGCGGTGGCGGCGGGTCGACGGCGCGTGGTCGACCGAGCACGCCGAACCACCCGCCGCGGCCACCGCCGGGTGGGCCGCCGTCTACGGCGCGTTGCTGCTGTCGCTGGCGGCGTTGCTCCAGCTGTTCCAGGTGCGGTTCATCGGGTGGGAGGCGGTGCTCGCGACGGCGTTGTCCTTCGGCCTGGTGCTGCTGCTGGTGACCACCTGGTGGGTGCCGTTGCGGGCGCGTCGGCGGATCGAGCGGAGCCTGGTGGAGCAGTCGGCGTTCGTGGACTTCGAGGGCGACGTGCCGGGCGGCCTGCTGCGCCGCCTGGAGGGCCACGCCATGCTGTTCCGCTTCCTGACCACCGTGGACGACCGGGGAAAGCCGGCCCTCGGCCCGCGCGGGCTGCGGGTGGCGCAGCGGATCGCCCGCCGCCAGGCGACCGGGGCGGACCGCGACTGACCGCCGGCGGGCCGAGGACCCGACGACCCGCGATCGGGCGGGCCGAGGGCACCTCGACGGCAAGCGGCTCGGGGTCCAGCCCGAAACTTTCAGGGAGCCTGCCTGAAAGATCCGGGCGCGTATCTATCAGGCAGGCTCCCTGATAGATACACCCGCGAAGCTTTCCGGCACCCGGGCGGGCGATGGCCAGGCCGCCGCGACCGGGTGGCCGCCCCCGACCAGGCGGGCACCGCGCCGCCGGGACCGGCCGGCGGCAGCGGGTCGCCGAACCGGGTCGGCAGCAGCGGGTCGCCGGAACCGCTCGGGCAGCAGCAGGTCGTCGGAACCGCTCGGGCGGCAGCGAGCCGCCGGGGCCGGGCGGTCCGGATCGGGCCGGCGGCAGCGGGTCGTCGGAGCCGGGCGGGCGGCAGCGAGCCGCCGGGGCCGGGCCGTCCGGATCGGACCGCCGAAACCGCGTGGTCGGGCTGAGCGGTCGGCGGTCCGGCCGGCTTGGTCACGCGGCCGGGGCTCCGGCCAGGGCCGCCGGGCGCAGGACCGCGGGCACCCGCCTCGCGCGGGCGTAGATCGCCTCGAACTTGTCCAGCGTCGCGTCGATGGCGTGGGCCGAGATCAGCTCCAGGCTGGCCACACCCATGCGGGCCGTGACGGCCGGGTCCGCGGTCACCGAGTGCAGCCGGTCGGCCAAACCCGCCACGTCGCCGGGCGTGAACAGCCAGCCGTTGCGACCCGGCTCGCACAGGTGCGGCAGGGCCATGGCGTCCGCCACCACCACCGGCTTGCCCGCCGCCATCGCCTCCATGGTCGCGAGGCTCTGCAACTCCGCGATACCCGGCATGCAGAACACGTCGGCACCCGTGTACGCGTCCAGCAGCTCCTCCTCGCTCACGAAACCCCGGAACCGGACCCGGTCGGCGATGCCCAGGTGCTCGGCCAGCAGCTCCCACTCCGCGCGGCACGAGCCGTCGCCCACGATGTCGGCGTGCAGCCGCGGCACGAGGGCCACCGCGCGCAGCAGCTCGTCCACGCGCTTCTCCTCGTCCAGCCGGCCCACGAACAACACCGTCGGCCCCTCGTTGGTGCGCACGGCCGGCCGCAGGCGGTAGCGGTCGATGTCGATACCGCACGACACCGGGAGCGCGCGCTCCGGGAAACCGTTGTCGTGCAACAGCTGCACGGCACGGGGCGTCGGCGCCGTCACCACGTCGGCCGCGCCGAACACGCGGGTCAGGTCGCGCCACGCCCACCGGGACGCCACGCCCTGCAACCACCGCGGGCAGCGGGCGTGGCCGAACAGGTTCTCCGGCATGAAGTGGTTCGTCGCGACGGTCGGGATGCCGAGCGCCGCCGCCTGCCGCAGCACGTACCGGCCGACCACGAAGTGCGCCTGGACGTGGACCAGGTCCGGCTTCAGCTCGGTGAGCAGCGCCCGCACGTCCTTGCTCACCTGCCACGGCAGGCCGATCCGGAACGTGCGGTGGAACGGCGTCCGGTGCGACCGCAGCCGGTGGACGGTGATGCCGTCGAAGCGCTCGGTGCGGGCCTTGCCCTCCGGGTCCACGGCGATGACGTGCACGTCGTGGTCACGACCCGCGAGACCCGCGGCGAGGCGGTGGGCGAACCGGGCCGCGCCGTTCACGTCCGGGGGGAACGTCTCCGCGGCGATCACGATCCGCGTGGCGCGTCCGTCGTTCACAGTGCTCTCCGATCTGAAGGGTGCGAAAGGGTTCTGCACGCGGGCCAGGGCGACCACGCCCGCCACCGCGACCGCGGCGCAGGCGAGTTCGGCCAGGGCCACCGGCCCGCTGGTACGGGTGGCCTCGCCGAGCAACCCCGCGCCGATGCCGACGGCGACGAGCGGGTCCACCACGGTGAGGCAGGCCACCGCCAGGTGCGGCGGCCCACTGGCGTAGGCGTGCTGGATGAACCAGCCGCCGACGAGCAGGGCGGCGGCGATGCCCGCCGCCGACAGGGCGGTCGACCAGTCGACCCGACCCTGCTGGAGGTCTTGGGAAACCGAGCGCATGAGCACCGACACGTAGCCGTAGGCGACACCGCCCGCCGCGCCGAAGCCGAGGGCACGCACCGCGGGCCGCGTGGCCAGCACGCCGACCAGGCCGGGCGCGGCGACCAGGCCGAGCACCAGCAGCCCGGCGGTCAGCTCCGCCTCGGGCGCGACCGGCGTCGCCGTGGCGCTGCCGGCGGCGAGCAGCACGAACGCGCCCACGCCGAACGTGGTCAACGCCACGGCGGGCAGGTCGCGGCGGCGGCCGTCGAGCACGGCGGTGACGCCGATCGCCAGCACGCCCACCGGCTGCACCACGCTCAGCGGCGCCATGCCCAGCGCCACCGCGTGCACACCCGCGCCCACCACGAGCAACGCCAACCCGGCCAGCCAGCGCGGACGGCGCAGCAGCCGCCCGACCTTCGGCGCGCCGCCACCGGCACGCACCGCGTCGTGCTGGAGCCGGGCGGCGAACGCGAAGAACACCGCGCCCGCGACCGCGAGGAGCACCGCGAACCAGGTCATGACCGCACCTCCCGCCCGACCGCCGCGGCCAGCGCGAACAGCAACCCGTACAACAGGGCGAACAGGACGCGCTCGAAAAGCCCGAGCAGCGCCGTGCCCTCGTAGGTGAGGGTCACGTGACTGGCCATGAAAGCCACCGAGGTAATACCCGCGGCGACCGAGAAACGACGCACGGGAGTGCTGGAAATGAACCGCCGGGAAATGAGCCAACCCGCCAGCGGGAGGCTCGCGAACATCACCGCGCCCGCGTACCGGTGCACGGCGCCGGAGAACGACGTGGGCGCGCCGGTCGGGTCGGTCGGGAACACCGCGGCCACCGCGAGCCCACCCGCCCACAACCCCATCAGCAGCGACACCGGCCCCCGCCTGGGCAGCAACCCCCGGCGGACCAGCACGGCCAGCAGCGCGACGGACGCCGCGGCGAGCGACAACGCGGTCACCGCGAGCAGACCGGAGCCGTTCGCGACGAAGATGTAATCGCTGATCGTGTGCGTGATGGGGCTGAGCTGCCCCACCGAGACCACGTGCAGGTAAACGATCGGGAACAGCGACAGGACCAGGCCCGCGACGGCCAGCGGCAGCACCGCCGCGGGTTTTTTCTCCTGAATCTCCGGCACACCGGAATACTCGCCGCGAACGGGTGGCGGAACTATCCGGAGTGCCCCCGAGACAACCCTGGGGGAACCCCGATGACCATGGTGGGGTTGACCCCACCACGGAGGTGGTGCGGGCACGCCCTAGGCTCTGCCGTCGTGAGCCCGCACCCCCAGCACCCTGCCGTGGAAGTGTCGGGGCTGGTCAAGCGATACGGCTCCGTCGTCGCGGTGAACGGACTCGACCTCACCCTCGAACGCGGCGCCGTCCTCGCGCTGCTCGGCCCCAACGGCGCCGGCAAGACCACCACCGTCGAGGTGTGCGAGGGTTTCCGCCGCGCCGACGGCGGCGAGGTCCGGGTCCTGGGCCTGGACCCGCGCTCGCCCCTGCTGCGTCCCCGCATCGGCGTGATGCCCCAGGGCGGCGGCGGCTACCCCGGCGTGCGCGCGGACGAGATGCTGCGGCTGGTCGCCGCGTGTGCCGCCCACCCGCACGACCCGGCGTGGCTGCTGGACGTCCTCGGCCTGACCGGTGTCGGCCGCACCCCCTACAAGCGGCTGTCCGGCGGCCAGCAGCAGCGGCTGTCCCTGGCGTGCGCCCTGGTCGGGCGCCCCGAGCTGGTGTTCCTGGACGAGCCGACCGCCGGCATGGACCCGCAGGCCCGGCGGCTGGTGTGGGACCTGGTGGCCGCGCTGCGCGCGGACGGCGTGAGCGTGCTGCTCACCACGCACCTGATGGACGAGGCGGAGGCGCTGGCCGACCGGGTGGTGATCGTGGACGGTGGCCGCGTGGTCGCCGCCGGCTCGCCCGCGGACCTGACCGCGCCGCACGCCGACGAGCAGCAACTGCGCTTCCGCGCCCGACCCGGCCTGGACCTGGCGCTGCTCACCGACGCCCTGCCGGAGGGGATGCGGGTGCGCGAGGCGACCCGCGGCGGCTACCTCGTGGAGGGCCGCATCGACCCGCAGGTGGTGTCGACCGTGACGTCGTGGTGCGCCCAGCAGGGCGTGCTGGCCGAGGAGCTGACCGTGGCCAAGCGCAGCCTGGAGGACGTGTTCCTCGACCTGACCGGACGGGAGCTGCGGTCGTGACCTTCCCACCCGGCACCTTCACGCCCGCGCCCGGACGCGGCGGGCTGCTCCGGATGCTGTGGGCGCAGGCCCGCACCGAAGCCGTCCTGACCCTGCGCAACGGTGAGCAGGTCCTGCTCACCGTCCTCATCCCGCTCGCCCTGCTGGTGGCGCTCGCCAAGATGTCGGTGCTGCCGGTGCCCGAACCCCGGGTCGGCTCGGCCGTCGCGCGGGTGCTGGCGCTGGCCGTGATCTCCTCGGCGTTCACCGGCCAGGCCATCGCCCTCGGCTTCGACCGGCGGTACGGGGTGCTCAAGCGCCTGGCCGCCACCGCGCTGCCCCGGTGGCTGCTGGTGGCGGGCCGGGTCGCCGCCGCGTTCGCCGTGGTGGCGGTCCAGGTGGTGCTGCTGGCCGGCGCCGCGCTGCTGCTCGGCTGGGACCTCCCGACACCGGCGGGCGCGTTGTGGGCGGTGCTGCTGCTGGTGCTCGGCACGCTGGCGTTCGGCGCCCTCGGCGTGCTGCTGGGCGGCGCGCTGCGGGCGGAGGTCGTCCTCGCCCTGGCGAATATCGTCTGGGTGGTGCTGCTGCTGGTCGGCGGCGTCGCGCTGGGCGTGGCCGACCTGCCCGGGTGGCTGTCGTCCGTCGTGGGCCTGCTGCCGTCGGCCGCGCTCGCGGAGGGCCTGCACGCCGCCGTCGTGGACGGCTCCGCGCCCGCGCTCCGGCACGTGCTGGTCCTGCTCGGCTGGGGCGTGGCCGCCGCCGCCCTCGCCACCCGGACCACGCGGCTCGACTAGCGCCCGGACCGCTACGACGACCCGGACGGCGGTTGCCCGCGGCCGGTGCCTACCATCGGTGACCGTGCCAGCCTGGTTGACCGCGTTCCTGCTCAAGTTCCAGCGCGCCTTCGCCATCGCCGTGGTGGCCGCGCAAGCCGGGATCGCGGTGACCGGCTCCGTGGTCCGGGTGACCGGGTCCGGGCTCGGCTGCCCCACCTGGCCCGAGTGCGTGTCCGGCTCCCTGGTCCCCGTCGCCCACCCCGAGATCGGACCCCTGCACCAGTGGGTCGAGTTCGGCAACCGCACGCTCACCGGCGTCGTCGGCATCATCGCGGGCCTGTGCCTGCTGGCCGCCTGGGTGGACCGGCCGCGCCGGCCGCGCGTGGTGAAGCTGGCGCTGGTGCAGTTCGGCGGCGTGGTCGTGCAGGCCGGTATCGGCGGCATCACCGTGCTCACCGGTCTGCTGTGGTGGACCGTCGGCATCCACCTCATGGTCTCCATGGGCCTGACCTGGGCCGCCGTGGTGCTGCTCGCCGCGTTGCGCGAGGGTGACGGACCCGCCGTGCCGCTGGTGTCCGCCAACGCCCAGCGGCTCCAGGTGGTGCAGGCGGGGGTCCTCGGGTTGCTGGTGCTCGCCGGCACGTTCGTCACGGCCGCCGGGCCGCACGCCGGCGACGCGTCCGCCCCGCGCCTCGACCTGCCGGTGCCCACCCTCGCCCAGGTGCACGCCGACCTGCTGTTCCTGTTCCTCGGGATGCTGGTCGGGCTCGGCTTCCTGCTCGGCCGCCACGCCCGCCGCCCCTACGCGGTGCTGGTCGCCACCGTCCTCGCGCAGGGCGTGATCGGCATGGTCCAATACTGGACCGGCGTGCCGGAGGTGCTGGTGTCGGTGCACGTGCTGGGCGCGGGCGCTGTGGTGATCGCCACCGCCCACCTGTGGACGGCCACCCGCGTCCGGGCTCACCTGGACGAGGTGGGCCTGCGCTCCCAGACCGCGGGCAGCTCCGTCGCCAGCCACGCGTAGAGGTCGTCCACGGTCCGCAGCCGCGCCGCGCGTTGCGGGTCACCGCTCATCAGGCGCATCCCGGCCTCGGTCAGCTCGCGCACGCCGACCAGCGCGTCCAGCTTGCGCTGCACCAGGTCGGCCCACTTCTTCTCGTTGATCCGGTACTGGGCGGCCTGCCGGCCGCGCCGCGTCCGCTTCGTCACCAGACCCGCGTTCACCAGGAACTTCAGGTTCGTGGAGATCGAGCCGCTGGACGCCTCCAGCTCCTGGGACAGCTCCGCCGCGGTCCGCTCGGTCGGCTGGCACACCAGCAGGTGACCGAGGATGCGCCCGCCGATCAGCGGGATGCCCTCCTCGGCGAAGTGCGCCGCGAACCGCTCGATCCACGCCGACAACCGCGTCTCACGTCCGACACCCACGCTGACCAACCCCCTGATTTGGTCGACACTGAAGCCATAGTAGGCAGTCAGAGCCGCCGGAGGCCCGCCAACACGCGCTCCATCAGCCCCAGATCGGGACCGTCCACCGGCGCCGTCTCGTGCACCTCGATCAGGCCACGCTCGGCCATGTCGCCGAGCAGCACCTTCGCCACGCCCAGCGGCAGCCGCAGCAGCGCCGCGACCTCGGCCACCGACCGCGGGCTGCCCACCAGGTCCACCACCGCCTGGTGCTCCGCGCGCAACGCGGGCGGCGGCTCGTCGTCGACCGCCGACACCAGGGTCTCGATCTCCAGCTGCCGCTCCGACCTGGTGCGCCCGCCCGTCCACGAGTAGGGGCGCACGATCGACGCGCCCTCGTCGCCGGGGAACTCCTCGTCGTCGGCGAACTCGGAGTACACCGGGTGCGGTGCGGTCGGCCGGTCCACCGGGTCGGGTTCGGCCGGGCGCTCGGGCGCGTGCCGCCTGCCGCCCAGGCTGAACCCGTTGAGCAGGTCCGCGAACGTCTGCTCCTCGTCGTCCTGGGTCATGACCACCTCACGCCGAGGGGCGGGCCATCATCCGCTGCGCGCCGTGCAGCTCCGCGCGGAGTTCCGGGGTCAGCAGCTGCCCCACCTGGTCCACCACCACGGTCATCTCGTAGGCAACCTGGCCGACGTCGGAGTCCGGTGCGGCGAGCACCGCGAGGCACGAACCGTCCCGGATCGACATCAGCAGCATGATCCCGTACTGCATCTCGATCACCGAGCGCAGCACGCCGCCGCCGTCGAAACAACGCGACGCGGATTCGGTGAGGCTCGCCACACCCGCCGCGATCGCCGCGAGCTGGTCGGCGCGGTCGTCCGGCAGGCCGTCGGACGCGGTGAGCAGCAGGCCGTCCACGGAGATGACCACGGCGTGCGCGACGCCCGGCACGCGTTCGGCGAAGTTGCTCACCAGCCACCCGAACTGGTCCACCTGCCGTGATCTCTGCCCGCTCATGTTCCGCTCTCCCGCCCCGTTCGGTTCTCCCCGGACTCCCGCACACCTTGCCGGACGCCGGTCTGGTAGCTCGCCAAGAACCCGCGTGTCGCGTTCGGGTCCCTCCGGACGTGTCCCGCCCGCTCGGCGGACGGCCGGTCGGCGGCCAGGTTCGACCGGGGCCGCCGCTTCGGCAGACCCGAGTCGTTCCCCACCGCCGCCTCCTCCCGCACCGCACCCCCTTGGTCGGGGACGGACACGTGCCCGTTACCTCCAACGTCGTGCGCGCGCGGTGGTTCCGAGCCGGCCGGAACCGGTGCGGACCCGAACCACGCCGAGGTCGGTCGGGGCGCGCCGGGTGCGGAGGCCGGCGCGGGCGACCGGGGCGCGGGTTTGGTGAAGAAGGCACCCGGGGTGCGGGACGGGGCGGTCGGCACAGGGGTCGGCACAGGGGTCGGCGCGGCGGGCGGAGTCGCCGCGGGTGGGGTGGGCGTCGTGGCAGCGGGCCGGGCGGCGGGCGGCGGGGTCGGGCGGGGCGGGGTCGGCGTGGTGGTGCCGAAGGCGGTGGGTCCCGTCGGGGCGGGTTCGGTGGTGCGGCCCCGGAACGCGGCCCAGCTGTCGGCGCTCGCCGCCGCGGCCGAGGACACCGGCGTCGGCGGCGTGGCGGGCGCCTTCACCGGCCGCACCAGCTCGACGGGCACGGCGACCACGGCACGCAGCCCCTCGACCTGTTCCCGCAACGCGACCTGCACGCCGTGCCGCCCGGCGAGCCTGCCCACCACGAACAGGCCGAGCCGACGCGACACCGGCAGCTCGGCGGAGTCGTCGGCGGCGGCGCGGGCGATCTTGGCGTTGGCCTCGGCCAGGTCCTCCTCGGACATGCCGACGCCCACGTCCACCACGTCCAGCAGGACACCGCCGCCGGGCCGGGCCCGCCCGCCGACCACGACCTGCGTGCTCGGCGGGGAGAACGCGGTGGCGTTGTCCATCAGCTCGGCGACCAGCCGCACCAGGTCGCCCGCCGCGTAACCCACCACCTCGACGGCCGGCGTGGGCTGGATGACGATCCGCTGGTACTGCTCGACCTCGGACGCGGCGGCACGCAGCACGTCGCCCAGCGGGACCGGGCGGGTGAAGCGGCGGGCCACGTCGCTGCCGGACAACACCATCAGGTTCTCGTTGTTGCGGCGCATCCGGGTGGCGAGGTTGTCCAGCTTGAACAGGCCCTCCAGCTGCTCGGGGTCGTCCTGCCGCCGCTCCAGCTCCTCCATCAACCGCAGCTGCCGCTCCACCAGGCCCTGGCTGCGGCGCGACAGGTTGATGAACGCGTTGCGCATCGCGGTGCGCAGCTCCGCCTCCTCGGCGGCGGACGTGACGGCCTGCCGGTGCACCGCGTCGAACGCGCGCGCCAGCTCGCCGAACTCCTCCCTGGTGTGCACGGGCACCGGCGCGATGTCGGTGTCCGGCGCGGTGTCCGTGCGCAGCCGCGCCACCAGCGTCGGCAGGCGGTTGCCCGCCACGTCCAGCGCCGCCACCCGCAGGGCGCGCAGCGACCGCAGCAGGTAGCTGCCGACGACGAACCCGACCGCGACCGCGGCGAACATCGACGCCGCCAGGATCACCGACGCGAGGCCCGCGCGGTCGCTGGTCTCGTCCTGGAGCCGCGACGAGGTCTCCTTGAGCTGGTCCTCCAGGCCCCGCAGCACGCCGTCGAGCCGCTTCGCGGTGGCGGTCGCGTGCCCGTCCCACGTGTCGGCGGCCACGCCGCCCACCGCGTCCGGGTCGTTGCGGACCCGTTGGAGCATCGCGTGCCGGGCGTCCACGTCCGCGCCGGACAACGCGGTGCGGTAGGCGTCCTGCTGCCGCGGCGTGGCGACGGCGGAGAAGTCGGCGAGCTTGTCCTGCTGACGCGTCCAGGACTCCTCCAGCGCGGTGCGCTCCGCGTCCGACAACCCGCCCCGACCGGCACCGGCGAGCACCGTGGCGTGCTGCCACGACATCTGCTCGCCCGCCATGGCCAGGTTGTGCAGGGCGGTCGCGGTGCCGGACAGGGCCGCGTCGCCGAAGTCGCCGACCATCGCCTGGTCGAAGTCCAGCAGGGCACGCAGCACGGCGCTGTAGCCGCCGATGCCGCCCGCGAGGTCGATGCCGCCGGTGAGCACCCGCTCCCGCAGCCCCGGCAGGCTGTCGAGCTGCGCCACCGCGTCGTGGAACCGGGCCGTGGCGACCTCGCCGAGCGAGGGACCGGCGCGTTCCATCAGGTTGCGCACACCGGCCGCGGCGGTGTCGGTGATCCGCACCAGCTCCTTGAACCGGCGTTGGTCGGCGGGCGCGTTCTCGGCACGACGGGCGGACAGCGCGCGCTCCGCCTGCACACCGGCGAGCAACGGGTCCAGACCGGTACGGAGGGTGACCATGCGTTGCATCGCCGAATAACCGTCGGCGGCACGCACGTAGCCGCGGATCTGCACCATGCCCGCGCCCACGGCGACCAGCACCGGCACGGCCAGCACGGCGGCGAGCTTGACCGGCAGGCGCCAGTTCCGCCAGTCCGCGACGGCGCCCCACCGGAGCCGGCGTGCGCTGTTGTCGCCAGTCACCACACATTCCCGGTCGAGTAGTTGGTCCACCACGCTCGACACCTGCGCGGATGCACGGGCGAGCGGCGGACGCTGATGGGCGATAGTAGGTCGTGATCGGGGCCGGGACAACGATCTCCGCGCATGTGCTCAACCGTTCGGACCAGGCACGGAACGTGACCACCCGTGCGCGACGCAATCGAGACCTGCCACCGGGACGGGAGTTGAGCTGCCGGAACGGTTCCCGCGCCGGTCAGCGGCCCGCGCGGACCGTTGACTGGGAGCCGGCCGCGATTAGGCTGATCGCTCGACCGAGCCGCGCGACCCCTGCGGTGCAGACCCCGTGGAGGGCTGGATGACGAAGGCGATCCCGTCCCCGGGGCGGACACGCGGCTTCGCGACGTTCGACGAGCCACCACCGCCGCTGCTGGTGGACGCGGCGGGCAAACCGGACTTCGCCGCGATCCGCGAGACCCCCGAGTTCCAGGAGCTGCGCCGCCGCACCAGGGCGTTCGTGCTGCCCGCGCTGGTCGGGTTCCTCGGCTGGTACCTGGGTTACGTGGTGCTCTCGGCGTACGCGCCGGAGTTCATGGGCGCCAAGGTGTTCGGCGCGGTCAACGTGGGCCTGGTGTTCGGACTGCTCCAGTTCGCCACCACGGTCGCGTTGACGTTGGCCTACGCCCGCTACGCGCGCCGCCGGCTCGACCCGCAGGTGGCGGCGGTCCGGGCGCTCACCGCGGAGGACCAGCGGTGACCGGTGGCAACACCGCGATCAACCTGGGCGTGTTCGCGGTCTTCGTGGTGATCACGCTGTTCGTGGTGTACCGGGCGGGTTCGCGCAACACGACCGCGTCGGACTACTACGCGGCGGGCAGCGGTTTCTCCGGGCCGCAGAACGGGATCGCGTTGTCCGGCGACTTCCTGTCGGCGGCGTCGTTCCTCGGGATCTCCGGCAGCATCGCCGTCAATGGCTACGACGGGTTCCTGTACTCGATCGGCTGGGTGGTGTCCTGGCTGGTGGGTCTGCTGATCATCGCCGAGCGGATGCGCAACACCGGCCGGTTCACGCTCGGCGACGTGCTCGCGTACCGGATGCGGCAGCGGCCGGTGCGGGCCGCCGCGGCGAACGTCACGCTGGTGATCTCGTTGTTCTACATGATCGCGCAGATGGCGGGCGCGGGCGCGTTGATGGCGCTGCTGCTGGACGTGCACACCAAGGGCGGGCAGGCGCTCGTCATCGCCGTCGTCGGTGTGGTGATGGTGATGTACGTGCTCGTCGGCGGCATGAAGGGCACCACGTGGGTGCAGATCATCAAGGCCGTGCTGCTGATCCTGTGCGTGACGCTGATGTCGGTGTTCCTGCTCGGGAAGTTCGGCTTCAGCCTGTCCGAGATCCTGGAGACGGCGACCCGCAACACGCCGCTCGGGCCGGAACTGCTGGAGCCCGGCGTCCGGTACGGCGAGACCGCGATCACGCGGTTGGACTTCATCTCGCTGGCGTTGGCGCTCGTGCTGGGCACCGCTTCGCTGCCGCACGTGCTGATGCGGTTCTACACGGTGCCGAACGCGCGTGAGGCGCGGCGCTCGGTGGTGTGGGCGACGTGGATGATGGCCACGTTCTACCTGTGCACGCTGGTGATCGGGTTCGGGTCGCTGGCCCTGGTCGGTTCCGACGCCATCAGGTCCGCGCCCGGCGGCGAGAACTCCGCCGCGCCGCTGCTGGCGTTCCGGATCGGTGGCGTGGTGCTGCTGGGTGTCGTGTGCGCGGTGGCGTTCGCGACGATCCTCGCCGTGGTGGCCGGGTTGACGTTGACGGCGTCGGCGTCGTTCGCGCACGACGTGTACGCCAACGTGATCAAGCGCGGTCAGGCCGATCCCCGGGCCGAGGTGCGCGTGGCGCGGCTGACGGCGGTCGGCGTCGGGGTGCTCGCGATCGGGGGCGGTATCGCGGCCAACGGGCAGAACGTGGCGTTCCTGGTGGCGCTGGCGTTCGCCCTGGCGGCGTCGGCGAACCTGTCCACGATCATCTACTCGTTGTTCTGGAAGCGGTTCAACACCAACGGGACGCTGTGGGCGATCTACGGCGGGCTCGGGTCGTGCGTGGTGCTGATCGCCTTCTCGCCCGCCGTGTCCGGGACGAAGACGTCGGTGTTCCCGGACGTGGACTTCGCCTGGTTCCCGTTGGGCAACCCGGGGTTGGTGTCGATCCCGTTGTCGTTCCTGTGCGGGTGGTTGGGCACGGTGCTGAGCAAGGAGGAGGCCGACCCCGCGAAGCAGGCCGAGATGGAGGTCCGGGCGCTGACGGGTATCGGCTCCGGCCTCCGGTGACGTTCGACGGCTAGGCGCGCAGGGCGTTGCGCACGGCGGACGCGAAGCGCATGGGCGCGGCGGCGTCGGTCTGGCGGAAGCCGAGGGCCGGTTCCACCAGTTCCAGTTCCAGCAGCAGCGGTGAGCCGTCCGCGGCGGCGAGCAGGTCCACGCGGGCGTAGAGGAAGTCGGTGCGGCGCAGGCCGAGCAGCCCGGCCGCGGCGTCCAGCACGTCCTCCGCGGTCCGGCGTTGGGGGCCGGTCGGTGACGCGCCGGCGAGCCGTTCCACGATGTAGAGGCCGGACTCGTCGTACGCGGCGTCCGGCGTGAGCATGGCGGCTTTGGTGAAGGCGTGCGAGTATTGCCCGCCGAGGAAGACCAGCGCCGTTTCCCCCACCCTGTCCACTGTGGACTGGTAGGGCTGCACCAACGCCGGGCCGCCGAGGGATTCGAGGTGGTGTGCCGCGACGTCGACGTCGCCCGCCGCGACCCGCAGGGCGCCCCGCGAGCCCGCGCCGACGGTCGGCTTGACCACGAAGTCGCCGTCGGGCCAGTCGGTGAAGCCCGGTGTGGCGAGGGTGGTGGGCACCACCGGCACGCCGACTTGGGCGAGTTCGACCAGGTAGGACTTGTCCGTGTTCCAGCGCACGACGTCGGCCGGGTTGGCCAGGGCGGGTACCGAGGAGCACCAGTCGAGGAACTCGCCCAGCCGGTCGGTGTAGTCCCAGGTGGACCGCAACACCACCAGGTCCGCGGCCTCGTCCGACCCCCAGACCGCCCAGCGGGCGTCGATCCCGACGTCGTTGAGGGCGTCGGCGAGGGCACGGTCATCGCCGTCTCCGGCGGGCAGCGAGGCACAGGTGGCAAGAAAAACCTTCACGTCCACAGCGTAAACACCCGCCTGCGCGCACCCCCTCCCCCAGCCCCTCCCCCAGCCCCTCCCCGCGCCCCGCCACCCCGCTCGGTGCCCCCATTCGCCCGCTTTCCGTTGCGCCACAACAGTTCCCGGCTGCTTCCCCGCTAACGGCTCCGCGACACCCGACCCGCCGGGACGGCGGGTTCGAGCGGATGGACCAGGCAGCTGGATCTCCCACCGGACGGCGGCACCGACGAAACCCCGCCGCGCCACCGCGCGGCCCACTCCGCTCCCCCGGCACCCGCTCGGCGCTGGGCAGGGCCAATCACGAGGGCTGGGCAGGTCACGAGGGCTGGGCGGGGCCAATCGCGAGGTGGACAGGGCCGATCGCGGGCGGCGAAACGCGAGGCAGCGGAGTCGTCGGGAGCTGGCAGGCGGCAGCATCAGCCGCGACAGGCCAGGGCTGGAGGCCACTCGGGCACCGGCTCGGCATCACCCGCCGGCCGGCGAGCCCGGGTGCGGACCAGCAAGCCGTCCTCATCAGCCCCGCCGGACATGTGGTCGGCCAGCACATTGCGGGGGACGCGCTGCGGGTCGGCACGATCTGGCGTCGGATGCGGGCGGGGCCGAGAGCGGACGGTGCAGCGCGGGCAGGTCAGCGCGGGCGGTCAGGGCAGGCCGTGAGCACTCGGCGGTTGGTGCAACCGGCGGCGTGGCTGGAGCAGCCGGCGGTCAGGACGACGTCCTGGCCTGGGTCGGGCCGCGGTCGCTGCCGCAGCGGTCAGGCGAGGCGGAGTCTCGCGAGGTTCGCGTGCGTGGGGCGAGAGCGGGCAGGCGGCGGGGGCAGGCGGCGGGCGGGAGCGGGGCGGGGTCGGGGCGGGTGGGCGTGGCTGTGGTCGGAGCCGCGTGCACGTTGTTCCCGCCAGGCGCCGCCACCTTGTTCTGGCAACGCGAATGGTAAATAAAAAGTGCCCGAATCCCGCCCACTTCGCCCGAAGGAGTGATCACGCCCCAACGAACCCGCAGGTCACAGGCTGCTCAACGGCCGGCCATGCGGTGCCGGTGGGCGGGGCCGATCTTCAGGGCCTCCGTGGTGTCTCGGTCCCACGTGTGTTCGTCCATGTCGGCCACGGCAGCCACCACGGCTTCCGCCGTCTCCACGTCCGGCACCATCACGTCACCCATGGCGCCGTCGGCACCCACCAGCACGATGCGCGCACCGGCCCGCCCGACGTTCTCCACCACGGCCCGCGCGGGCTTGCCGTGGGACGCCACGAACTCGTTCGCCGTCTTCACCGCGGCGGCGATCTTCTTCTCCTCAGGCACCCCGCCAGCCTAAGACCTGCGGGTAACTTCCGTCCCGTGACCGAAACCACGACACTCCCTCACCTGGTCGAAGACTTCCTCACCTGGCACTTCGACCGCCGTCCGGGTACCGCCGCGATGCTCGGCTCGCTGCGTCACGACCACACGCTGGGCGACTTCTCCGCCACGGCCTTCGAGTCCTACGACCGGGAAGCCGCCGAGTGGCTGCGGAGGTTCGAACGCACGCGCACCGACGACCTGGAGGAATCCGTCGACCGGGACCTCATCGTCTCCGTCCTGCGTGGCGACCTGGCGGAGTCGTCGTGGCCCTCGTGGCGACGCGACCCGTCCGAATACTCGGGCGCGGTGCTCTACCCGCTGTTCACCAGCTTCCTGCACCGGCTGCGCCCCGAGGCCGAGCTGGTGGAGCTGGCGGTGCGGCGGCTCGCGGAGGTGCCGGCCCTGCTCGCCGCGGGCGAGGCCAACCTGGACCCCGCGTTGGCGTCACCTCGGATCGTGCGCCGGGCGGCGGCGCAGGCGCGCACCGGGCGGGACTTCCTGACCCGCACGCTGCCGGCCGAGGTCGCCGACCCGGCACTGCGGGCACGGGTGGCCGACGCGGCGGAACCGGCGGCGGTGGCGTTCGACCGGTTCGCCGCGTTCCTCGACAAGCTCGCCGACACCGCGCGTGGTGACTGGCGGATGGGCGAGGAGCTGTACTCGCGCCTGCTGCGGGAGCGGCAGGTCCTCGGTTACGGCGCGGCCGAGCTGCACGAGCGCGGCCGGGCCGCCTACGCGGAGCTGGAGGACGAGATCCGGTCGCTCGCGGGCACCGCCGACTGGCACGCGGCGATGCTGTCGCTCCAGGACGACCACCCGCCGACGCCGGCGGCGATGCGCGACGAGTACGAGGCGGAGACGCGCCGGGCGCGGGCGTTCCTGGTGGAGCACGGCCTGGTGACGCTCCCCGACGGCGAGGAGTGCCGGGTGCTGCCGTCGCCCGCGTTCCAGCGCCCGATCCTCAGCGTCGCCTCCTACATGTCGCCGCCGCCGCTGACGTCCTCCCGCCTGGGCCACTTCTTCGTCCCGTGGCCGCCGGACGACTTCACGCCGGAGCAGGTCGCGCAGCAGCTCCGGACGAACTCGCGCGCGCAGCTCGCGACGATCGCGGTGCACGAGGCGTACCCGGGCCACCACTGGCACCTGTCGTGGCTGGCCGCCCAGAACCGCCCGGTGCGCAAGGTGTTCCGCACGCCGTACTTCTCCGAGGGCTGGGCGCTGTACGCGGAGAAGTTGTTGCGGGAGAACGGCTACTTCAGCGCGGAGCACGCGGGTGACGCCAAGAGGGCCCGCGCGCAGGAGCTGGCGCACGTGGAGGCGCGCCTGTTCCGCGCGGCGCGGATCGTCGTGGACACCGCGCTGCACTGCGGCGACATGGACGTGGCGGAGGCGGAGGACTTCATGACCACCAAGGCGTCGCTCACGCCGGGCACGGCCCGGGGCGAGGTGTCGCGGTACTGCGCGTGGCCGACGCAGGCACCGTCCTACTTGACCGGTGCGCTGGAGATCGAGCGCATCCGGGCGGAGTTCACCGGCACGCCACGCGAGTTCCACGACCGCATCGCGGGTTCGGGCGCGCTGCCGCTGGGTCTGGCGCGGAGGGTCGCACTGGGACGGTGACGGGAACACCGGGCGGTGCGGCAGAGTTGGCCTGGAGCGAAACCGAGTGAGCGCGGAGGACGGTATGCCCAAGGCAGTGGTGGTGCACGCGACCGGCGGCCCCGAGGTGCTGAGGTTCGACGACGTCGAGCCCCGGACGCCGGGTGCGGGCGAACTGGTGGTGGACGTGGCCGCGGCGGGTGTGAACTACATCGACACCTACCACCGCGAGGGCCGCTACCCGCTGCCGCTGCCGTTCGGCATCGGGTTGGAGGGCACGGGCCGCGTGGCGGCGGTGGGCCCGGACGTGTCCGGGTTCGCGGTCGGCGACCGGGTCGCGTGGGCGGCGGCGCAGGGCAGTTACGCGGAGCAGGTCGTGGTGCGCGCGGAGGTCGCGGTCCGGGTGCCGGACGGCGTGGACGACGACACGGCGGGCGCGTTGATGCTCCAGGGCCTCACGGCGCACTACCTGGTCTCGTCGACCTACCCGGTGCGCGAGGGCGACACGGTCCTGGTGCACGCCGCCGCGGGCGGTGTCGGCCTGCTGCTGGTGCAGTTGGCCAAGGCGCGGGGCGCGCGGGTGATCGGCACCGTGTCGACCGACGCGAAGGAGGCGTTGGCGCGGGAGGCGGGCGCGGACGAGGTGATCCGCTACGACCGGGTGGACTTCGCGCCGGTGGTGCGGGAGCTGACCGGCGGCGAGGGCGTGGCCGCCGCGTACGACGGCGTGGGCGCGGCGACGTTCGACGGCAGCCTGGACAGCCTGCGCCCGCGTGGTTTCCTGGTGCTGTTCGGCGCGTCGAGCGGCGCGGTCGCGCCGGTGGACCCGCTGCGGCTGAACAAGGCGGGTTCGGTGTACCTGACGCGGCCGTCGCTGGTGGCGTACACGGCGACCCGCGCGGAGCTGGAGCAGCGGGCCCGCGAGCTGTTCGCGGCGGTGGAGAGCGGCGCCCTGGCGGTGCGGGTCGGCGGCCGGTACCCGCTGGCCGAGGCGCGCCGGGCGCACGAGGACCTGGAGGGCCGCCGCACCACCGGGAAGCTGCTGCTGATCCCCTGACCGGTCGGTGGGGTCCCCGGCGCCGGGGACCCCGCGCGGTCAGCCCTCGACCTTGACCGCGTCCACCACGAAGACCAGCGTCTCGCCGGGCTGGATGCTGCCGCTGCCCTGCGGGTAGCCCTTGTCGGACGGCACGACGAGCAGGCGGCGCCCGCCCTCCTTGAGGCCGATCAGGCCCTCGTTCCAGCCCTGGATGACCGACGCCTGGCCGATGTTCTCCAGCGCCAGCGGCTTGCCGTTGTCCCAGGACGCCTCGCGGGTCTTGCGGTCGCGGAACGTCGCGAGCACGTAGTGCAGCTCGGCGTTGGAACCGGCCTTGATCTCCGCGCCGGTGCCCTCGGTGATGTCCTTGACCAGCAGGCCGTCCTGCGGCTTGCAGCCGGTGGGCACGGTGATGGCCGGCTTCTCGCCCGGCGCGCCGGTCACCTGGTACTGGGCGACCTCGCAGGGCGGGCCGCTCGGCTCGGGGAGCCGCTCGGCGGCCTGCTGCCGGGTGGTCGGCGTGGGGGTGTTGGTCATGGTGGAGGGCCGGTCGCTCGCGGTGCACGCGGACAGCGCCAGGCCGGCGGACAGCAGCGGGACGAGGACCAGGGCCGTACGGCCGACAGTACGCATGGTTGCCGAGCTTATGGTGCGGGCTCGGACGCCGTACGGCCAGGCCCACCGGCAGGCGCAACGGCGGTCACGGTGCGCTGCCGAACCGGCCGGAATTAATCCGCAAATGTGCCACTAATTACCGCTTCCGAAGTGAGACACCCGAGCGTACAGTAACTCCGCGCACTTGATCGGATACCCCCGGCGCTCAACCTTTCGGGTGCGCGCCAAGGAGGTGAACACCGTGTCCGCGGAGCCCAGGGGCGAACGCGGCAACCTGTTGCAGGAATTGTTCTGGACCAGGACCGGGCTGCTTCTGCTGATACTCGTGGTGACTTCCGGCACCTGTCTGGTGGTATCCAGCGGGATGATGCCGGGAGCCGTGCGCAACTTCCTGACGTCGGTGGGCACCGGCACCATGATCTCGGCCGTCGTGGGATTCACGCAGACGTTGGTGACGAGCAGCGCGGCGCACCGGGCGCTGGTCGCGCCGGTGGTGGCGGAGAGCCGCAAGGCGCTGCACGACCTGACCGCCGAGTACCGCGCGCTGGACCGCGAGTTCTTCCCCAGCCACGTGTTCGAGCCGACCGCCCGGCCGGACCCGGCGTTCAACCAGGTGATGATGCAGGACCTGGAGCGCACCCGGCTGTACGGCTTCCGCGGCTTCGCGGGCCGGTACGCGGCGGGCCGGCTGCTGCTGTCCCGGTCGGAGTGCGAGCTGCGGGCGGTGCTGGCGGACCCGCGTGACGCGGACGCGATCGGCGGCCGGGCCCGCTACCTGCTGCGGCACGAGGGCGCCGACGGCGATTACGACGCGATCGCGGACCGGCTGCGGGAACAGGTCCGGGTCGGCCTGGTCGGCTTGTTCCTGGCCCGCGGCCGGTGCTCGCGAATCGACCTGACGATGGTGCCGGACCCGCCGCTGGACCGGCTGGAGCTGTTCGACGACAGCGCCTGGCTGACGCTCTACAGCACGGCCGGGTCGGGCGCCGTGCGCCTCTACCCGCGCACGCTGCGGTTCTCCGACGGCTCCTTCCTGTACGGGATGGAACGCGCGGAGTTCCTGCGCGTGAGCAATTCCCGGGCCGGGTCGCACGTCGTCATCCACCCGGCCACCACGCGTGCCGAGTTCCGCGGGATGTTCGCGGAGATCACCGGCGCGCCGTTGTCCGAAGAGGGTTTCCGCACCCTGGAGGACAAGTTCCACCGCTTTCGCAAGGAATTCTCCGCCTCCGCTCAGTTGGGGAGCTGATAAGTCGTGTCGTCCGAGTCTTCCGGGTCGTCCGCGCTCGCGGAACTGGCCGCGCTCCTGGCCGTGGCCGACCCCCCTGTCGTGGGCCATTGGGAGCACGTCCGGGGCCATTTCCACGAGTGGGCGGCCCGGCCCGGGCTGCGGGCGCGATTGCGCGCGCACCTGCGGCGGCTGTCGCCGCGCGAGGAAATGCGGGTGGCCGCGGGATCACGCGAGACCACGACGCACTTCGCGTGGTGCCTGCGGGACGTGCCGGCCGAGCCGTTCACGTTCTGGTTGCACGAGTACAAACCGCAGCGCGATTGGCGACCGGGTTACGCCGATTCCATCCACAACCACCGCTACCACTTCTGCACGGTCCTGCTGAAGGGCTCCTACCTGCACGAACGCTTCGACGCGCGGCTGTCGTCGGACGGCACGTCGATCGCCGGCACGACGCTGCTGCGCAGCACCGAGGCGCACGAGGGTGATTCCGGGACGATGCTCGCGCACGAATTCCACCGCATCCCGAAAGCGGCGGACGACACGCGGACCTTCCTGGTGAAGAGCCGCGCGGTACAGCCGTGGAGCCTGTCGTTCGACCCCGACACGCGGACCAGCCACCGGCACGTGCCGGTGGAGTCCAGGCTGGAGGTCCTCGCGAACTCCCTCTGAGGACCACCCGACCGCCTTACCATCGGCCCACCCGGCACGGGAGGGTCCCATGAGCACGGTCTCGGCACCGACGATCACGGCGCAGGCGGTCTCCGGAGTGGAGCGCGAGGTGTGGCGGCTGTGCCGCGCGCTGGCCGCGCGGCTGCCGTTCCACGGCTGGCACCACGTCAGCTTCGTGCGGGACAAGGCGGTCGGCTTCGCCCGGCGCAACGGCGCCGACGTGGCGTTGGTGGAGGTCGCCGCACTGGTCCACGACGTCAACTACATGGTCCGCCGCAACTCGCTGCCGGTGGACGGCCGCGAACTGCGGCTGACCATCCTGGCCGGCGCGGGCGTGCCGGAGGCCGCGGCGGCGCGGGTGGACGCGGTGGTGGAGGAGGCGGAGATGCGCACCCGCCACCGGCACATCTCACGGGAGGCGCAGGCGTTGTCGGACGCCGACACGCTGTTCAAGGCGCTGCCGGTGACGCCGGTGGTGCTCGCGCCCCGCTACCTGGCGGAGAACGGCATCACGCTGCGCGAGCTGGCGCACAAGATCGTCGGCGAGCAGCAGGCCAAGCACGACGACGGCTACTACTTCTACGACGAGGAGGCGGCGGCCACCTACGCGCGCTGGGCGACGGCGAACCTGGAGCTGTGGCGGTGCATCGTCGAGTCGTTGGACGACCCGACGGTCGACCGGCTGCTCGCCGAGGTGCCCTGACGGCCGCTCAAACGCGCACACCGCGAAAATACTCCGAAAACCACCCGAAATTACTCCGTTTGCCCGCGTAATGGCCACGGACAGTGCGCGTCCCCCGTGCGACAGCCGCGGTGGGCGCCGCGGCGGGGGCGGAGGTGCGTGGTGTTCGCGGACGACAGGACGGTGCCGTTACGGGAGTCGGTGCCCCCCGAGGTGGTGACGCGGGCCGTGGCGGGCGACCGGGCCGCGGTGGACCGGCTGCTGCGCGCCGTGCGCCCCGCCGTCCTGCGGTACTGCCGGGCCCGGCTCGGCGGCGCGCTGCCCGCGCCGGACGACGTCGCGCAGGAGGTGTGCCTCGCGGTGCTCCAGGCCCTGCCGCGCTACCGCGACCAGGGCCGGCCGTTCCTCGCGTTCGTGTACGGCATCGCGGCGCACAAGGTCGCCGACGCCCACCGGTACGGCGCGCGCAACCGGGTGGACCCGGTGGCGGAGGTGCCGGACGGTCCGGGCGCGGAGGCGGGCCCGGAGCTGGTGCTGCTGCGTGGCGAGCTGTCCGAGGAGATGGCGCGGCTGCTGGCCGTGCTGCCGCCCAAGCAGCGGGAGATCCTGCTGCTGCGGGTCGTGGTGGGCCTGTCGGCGGAGGAGACCGCCGAGGCGGTCGAGTCGACGCCGGGCGCGGTGCGCGTCGCCCAGCACCGCGCCCTGACGAAGCTGCGCAAGGAGTTGGCGGAGCAGCTGGTGGCGCTGTGAGCGCCACCCGGGCGGCCCGGCGCGGTCAGAACG
The DNA here is from genome assembly GCF_019375475.1 of Saccharothrix obliqua. Classification (GTDB taxonomy): domain Bacteria; phylum Actinomycetota; class Actinomycetes; order Mycobacteriales; family Pseudonocardiaceae; genus Actinosynnema; species Actinosynnema obliqua. The sequence continues at coordinate 44,217 of NZ_JAHXGQ010000010.1, forward strand.
GCAGGCCGAGCACCGGCAGGCCGACCACCGCGTCCACCGCCAGGCCGCAGAACAACAGCATCAGGTACAGGTTGGACAGGTGGAAGAACTTCATCGTGTTCGTCGACCCGCCACGGCGCACCACGCCGTGCAGCCGGTGGGCGAACACCGCGAACCACACGCCCGACAGGGCGGCCACCGCCACGTAGATCCACGACGTCACGGGCGCGAGCAGGAGGCTGCACACGACGGTGACCCAGGAGTAGATCACGATCTGCCGCGTCACCTGCTGCGCCGTCGCCACCACCGGCAGCATCGGCACGCCCGCCCGCGCGTAGTCCTCCTTGAACTTCATCGCCAGCGCCCAGGTGTGCGGCGGGGTCCAGAAGAAGATCACGCCGAACATGGCCAGCGCGGGCCACTCGACCCGCCCGGTCACCGCCGACCAGCCGATGATCACCGGCATGCAGCCGGCCATGCCGCCCCAGATGATGTTCTGCGACGTGCGCCGCTTGAGCACCAGCGTGTAGACGAAGATGTAGAAGAGGATGGTCGCCACCGCGAACACGGCGGAGATCAGGTTCGTGGTCAGCCACAGGAACCCGAACGACACGACGCCGAGCACGATGCCGAAGATCAGCGCGTTGCGCGGCGGGATGGCGTTCTGGGCCAGCGGCCGGGCCGTGGTCCGCTTCATCACCGAGTCGATGTCGGCGTCGACGTAGCAGTTCAACGCGTTCGCCGAGCCGGCGGCCAGGGTGCCGCCCGCGAGGGTGCACGCGATCAGCCACAGCGGCGGCAGGCCCCGGGCCGCGAGCAGCATCGCCGGGATCGTGGTGATCAGCAGCAGCTCGATGACGCGGGGCTTGGTGAGGGCCACGTACGCGCCGACGACCTGTCGGGGCGACCGCGCCGGAAGCTCGCTGACGGCACTCATCGCGCTCCTTCTGACCAGGTCGGGGATGAGCAGATCGTAACCGCGGGTTGGAACGACAAGCCGTGCGGGTACGCCTGAAGGGGACGGAACGCCCGCCCCGCGCACGTGTGAGGCCGCCGTGAACACGCTGTGCGTACACCCACAGGATGTTCACGGCACGAGGCTCGGAGCCGCCGACTAGGCTGGCCGGCGGACGAGGGAAAACCGCGGATCGGGCCTGACGGGATCGATTGAGACGTCCTGTCGAACACCGCCGCCTACGTGAGACTGGAGCTGGAAGTCCGTGTCCGTCACCGATGACATCACCCGGCTGACCGAGGCCCATCTGCCCGACGACTGGACGGAGCTGGACAAGCGCGCCGTCGACACCGCCCGCGTCCTGGCCGCCGATGCCGTGCAGAAGGTCGGCAACGGCCACCCCGGCACCGCGATGAGCCTGGCGCCGCTCGCCTACACGCTCTTCCAGCGCGTCCTGCGGCACGACCCGGCGGACGCCGACTGGCCGGGCCGCGACCGGTTCGTGCTCAGCGCCGGCCACTCTAGCCTGACCCTCTACATCCAGCTGTACCTGTCCGGCTACGGCCTGGAGCTGGACGACCTGAAGGCCCTGCGCACGTGGGGCTCGAAGACGCCCGGCCACCCGGAGCACGGCCACACCCGCGGCGTGGAGATCACCACCGGCCCGCTCGGGCAGGGCCTGGCCTCGGCGGTCGGCATGGCGATGGGCGCGCGCCGCGAGCGCGGCCTGTTCGACCCGGACGCCGCGCCCGGCGAGAGCCCGTTCGACCACCAGATCTACGTGATCGCCTCCGACGGCGACATCGAGGAGGGCGTGACCTCCGAGGCGTCGTCGCTGGCCGGCACGCAGCAGTTGGGCAACCTCACGGTGATCTACGACGACAACAAGATCTCCATCGAGGACGACACGACGATCGCGCTGTCCGAGGACACCGCCAAGCGCTACGAGGCGTACGGCTGGCACGTGCAGGTCGTCGAGGGCGGCGAGAACGTCACGGGCATCATCGAGGCCCTGGAGAAGGCGCGCGCGGAGACGACGCGGCCGTCGTTCATCCTGCTGCACACCATCATCGGCTACCCGGCGCCCAACAAGCAGAACACCGGCGCGGCGCACGGCGCGGCGCTGGGCGCGGACGAGGTCGCGGCCGTGAAGGAGATCCTCGGCTTCGACCCGGAGCAGACGTTCCAGGTGGCCGACGAGGTCCTGGCGCACGCACGCGACGTGGTGCGGCGCGGCGAGGCGGCGCGGGCCGAGTGGCAGCGGTCGTTCGACGCGTGGGCCGAGGCCAACCCGGAGCACAAGGCGCTGTACGACCGGCTGGTGGCGCGTGAGCTGCCGGAGGGCTGGGCGGACGTGCTGCCGTCGTGGGACCCGGACCCGAAGGGCGTGCCGACCCGCAAGGCGTCCGGTGCGGCGCTGACCGCGCTGGCGTCGGTGCTGCCCGAGCTGTGGGGCGGCTCGGCGGACCTCGCCGAGTCGAACCTGACCACCATGAAGGGCGAGGCGTCGTTCGGCCCGGAGTCGATCTCCACGGGCATGTGGAAGGCGCACCCGTACGGCCGGACGCTGCACTTCGGCGTCCGCGAGCACGCCATGGGCTCGATCCTCAACGGCATCGCGCTGCACGGCCCGACCCGCCCGTACGGCGGCACGTTCCTGGTGTTCTCCGACTACATGCGCCCGGCCGTGCGGCTCGCGGCGATCATGAAGTCGCCGGTCACCTACGTGTGGACGCACGACTCGATCGGCCTGGGCGAGGACGGCCCGACGCACCAGCCGATCGAGCACCTGGCGGCGCTGCGCGCGATCCCCGGCCTGACCGTGGTGCGCCCCGGCGACGCGAACGAGACCGCCGCCGCCTGGCGGGCCAACATCGCGCAGACCGACGGCCCGGTGGCCCTGGCGCTGAGCAGGCAGAACCTGCCGGTGCTCGCGGGCACCAAGGAGAAGGCGGCCGAGGGCGTGCGGCGTGGCGGCTACGTGCTGGAGGGCGAGGGCGAGCCGGAGCTGCTCCTCATCGCCACCGGCTCGGAACTCCAGGTCGCGGTGGAGGCGCGGAAGGTCTTCGAGGCCGAGGGCGTTGCCACCCGTGTGGTCTCGATGCCGAGCGTCGAGTGGTTCGACGCCCAGGACGAGGCGTACCGGGAATCGGTGCTGCCGTCGTCGGTGAAGGCGCGCGTGGTGGTGGAGGCGGGCATCGCCCAGCCGTGGCACCGGTTCGCGGGTGACAAGGGCGAGATCGTGTCGATCGAGCACTTCGGCGCCTCCGCCGACTACCAGACGTTGTTCCGGGAGTTCGGCTTCACCACCGAGGACGTCGTCGCGGCGGCCCGCCGGTCGCTGGCCGAGGCCCGCTAGTACCCACAGGGGAGATGACGAGATGACTGCCAACCACCTGGCCGCGCTCAGCGACGCCGGTGTGTCGATCTGGCTGGACGACCTGTCCCGCGAGCGGCTGAACACCGGCAACCTGGCCGGCCTGATCGCCGACCGGCACGTGGTGGGCGTGACCACCAACCCGACGATCTTCGCGAGCGCCCTGGCCAAGGGCGAGGCGTACGACGAGCAGGTGCGCGCGCTCGTGGCGCGCGGCGCGGACACCGACGCCGCGGTCCGCGAGATCACCACGACCGACGTGCGCAACGCGTGCGACCTGTTCCGCTCGGTGTACGAGGCCACGGACGGCGTGGACGGCCGCGTGTCGATCGAGGTGGACCCGCGCCTCGCGCACGACACGGAGGCGACCGTCACCGAGGCGCTGGACCTGGCGAAGACCGTGGACCGGCCGAACCTGCTGGTGAAGATCCCGGCGACGGTGGCGGGCCTGCCCGCGATCACCCGCGTGCTCGCCGAGGGCGTCAGCGTGAACGTGACGCTGATCTTCTCCACCGAGCGCTACCGCGACGTGATGGAGGCGTTCGTGGTCGGCCTGGAGCGGGCCAAGGCCAACGGCCACGACCTGCGCGGCATCCACTCCGTGGCGTCGTTCTTCGTGTCCCGCGTGGACACCGAGATCGACAAGCGGCTGGCCGCGCTGGACACGCCGCGCGCGGCCGAGCTGCGCGGCCAGGCCGCGATCGCCAACGCGCGGCTGGCGTACGCGGCGTTCCAGGAGACGTTCCGGGGCGAGCGCTGGGAGGCGCTGGCCGCCGCCGGCGCGCGTGCGCAGCGCCCGCTGTGGGCGTCCACCGGTGTCAAGGACCCCGCCTACTCGGACACGCGCTACGTGGACGAGCTGGTCGTAGCCGACACAGTCAACACGATGCCGGAGAAGACGCTGCAGGCCGTCGCGGACCACGGCAGGATCACCGGTGACACCGTGACCGGGCGCGCCGCGCAGGCGCAGGAGGTCTTCGACGGGCTGGCCGAGGTCGGCATCGACCTCGACGACGTGTTCGCCGTGCTGGAGACCGAGGGCGTGGACAAGTTCGAGAAGTCCTGGGCGGAACTGCTCGACACGGTGACCGGCCAACTGAACCAGGCTAAGGACTGAACACATGACCGAGGTGGTCTCCGTGGAGATCGTCCGCTCGCCGAACGAGGACCAGGTCGCCACCGTGGTGGGCGACCTGGTCCGCGACCGGGTGGCGAGCAAGCTCACCGCAGGCGACGCCACGCTGTGGGGCCCGGACGCGGAGTCCGAGGCGTCCATCCGGCTCGCCTGGACCACGCTGCACGAGACGTCCCGCCCGCTGGTGGACGAGATCGCGGCGCTGCGCGCCGAACTGCTGGCCGAGGGCGTCGACCGGGTGGTGCTGGCCGGCATGGGCGGCTCCTCGCTGGCGCCCGAGGTGATCACCGGCACGGCGGGCGTGCCGCTGGTGGTGCTGGACACCACCGACCCCGGCCAGGTGGCCGACGCGCTGGCGGGCGACCTGGAGCGCACCGTGCTGGTGGTGTCGTCCAAGTCGGGCGGCACCGTGGAGACCGACAGCCACCGCCGCATCTTCGAGGCCGCGTTCACCGCGGCGGGCGTGGACGCGGCGTCCCGCATCGTCGTGGTCACCGACCCCGGCTCGCCGCTGGCCGCGGCGGCGGAGGAGGCGGGTTACCGCAAGGTGTTCCTGGCCGACCCGAACGTGGGCGGCCGGTACTCGGCGCTGACCGCGTTCGGCCTCGTGCCGTCCGGGTTGGCGGGCGCGGACGTCGCGGGCCTGCTGGACGAGGCGGCGGCCGTCGCGCCCCTGGTGGCGGCGGACTCGCCGGACAACCCGGCGGTGGTGCTGGCCGCCACGTTCGCCGTCGCGCACGCGCACGGCGCGGAGAAGGTCGTGTTCGCCGACACCGGCTCCGGCATCCGCGGTTTCGGCGACTGGGCGGAGCAGCTGATCGCCGAGTCCACCGGCAAGGACGGCACCGGCCTGCTGCCGGTGGTCGTGGAGGGCCCCGGCGCGCCCGGTTTCGTGGACGCCCGCTCGGACGCCACGACCGTCGCGATCGGACCGGCGACCGGCGCGTCCACGCTGGCCGTCGAGGGCCCGCTGGGCGCGCAGTTCCTGGTGTGGGAGTACGCGACCGCGCTGGTCGGCCGGGTGCTCGACATCAACCCGTTCGACCAGCCGGACGTGGAGGCGGCGAAGAAGGCCGCCCGGTCGCTGCTGGACGCGCCCACCACGTCCGCCGCCGCGCCCGCGTTCACCGACGGCCCGATCGAGGTGCACGCGAGCGGGGACTGGCTGCCGGGTGACGTGAAGACCGTCGCCGAGGCGCTCAAGGCGCTCGTCGCCGCCGCGCCCGACCACGGCTACCTGTCGGTGCAGGCGTACCTGGACCGGCTCGACGACGCGTCGTTCGCGCTGGTCCGGCCGGAGCTGGCCAAGCGCGCGCACCTCCAGACCACGTTCGGCTGGGGACCGCGGTTCCTGCACTCGACCGGCCAGTACCACAAGGGCGGTCACCAGAACGGCGTGTTCCTCCAGCTCACCGGGGCGACGGAGGCCGTGCTGGAGGTGCCGGGCCGCCCGTACGACCTGACCACGCTGCAACTGGCGCAGGCGCTGGGCGACGGCCAGGTGCTGGCCGAGCGCGGCCGGCCGGTGCTGCGGCTGCACCTGACCGACCGCGTCGCCGGGCTCGCGCAGCTCGTCGAGGCCATCCAGGAGGACGGTTCGTGACGGCACCGACCAAGCGGAACCCGCTGCGGGATCCGCGGGACAAGCGGCTGCCCCGGATCGCCGGGCCGTGCGGCCTGGTGATCTTCGGCGTGACCGGCGACCTGTCGCGCAAGAAGCTCATGCCGGCGATCTACGACCTGGCCAACCGGGGCCTGCTGCCGCCGGGTTTCGCGCTCGTCGGCTTCGCCCGCCGCGACTGGGCGGACCAGGACTTCATGCAGGTCGTGCACCAGGCGGTGAAGGAGAACGCGCGGACCCCGTTCCGGCAGGAGGTCTGGGACCAGCTCGCCGAGGGCATCCGGTTCGTGCAGGGCACGTTCGACGACGACGCCGCCTTCGACACGCTCGCCGCGACCGTGGCCGACCTGGACCGCGAGCGCGGCACCGGCGGCAACCACGCGTTCTACCTGTCCGTGCCGCCGAGCGCGTTCACCACCGTGGTGAACCAGCTCAAGCGGGCCGGCCTGGCGACGCCGCCGACCGACAGCGCGGGCCAGTGGCGGCGGGTCGTCATCGAGAAGCCGTTCGGGCACGACCTGGCCAGCGCCAAGCACCTGAACAAGATCGTCAACGAGGTCTTCCCCGAGGAGTCGGTGTTCCGCATCGACCACTACCTCGGCAAGGAGACCGTGCAGAACATCATGGCGTTGCGGTTCGCGAACCAGCTCTACGAGCCGATCTGGAACGCGAACTACGTGGACCACGTGCAGATCACCATGGCCGAGGACATCGGCCTGGGTGGCCGCGCCGGCTACTACGACGGCATCGGCGCGGCCCGCGACGTGATCCAGAACCACCTGCTCCAGCTGCTGGCGCTGACCGCGATGGAGGAGCCGGTGTCGTTCCGGCCCGCCGACCTGCGGGCGGAGAAGGTGAAGGTGCTGTCGGCGACGCGGCCGGTCGGCCCGTTCGACGAGACCACCGCCCGCGGCCAGTACACCGGCGGCTGGCAGGGCGGGCAGCGCGTGCCCGGCCTGCTGGAGGAGGGCGGTTTCGCGAAGGACTCCACCACGGAGACCTACGCGGCGATCACCTGCGAGATCAACACGCGGCGGTGGGCGGGCGTCCCGTTCTACCTGCGCACCGGCAAGCGGCTGGGTCGCCGGGTCACCGAGGTGGCCGTGGTGTTCAAGCGCGCGCCGCACCTGCCGTTCGACGACACCGCCACCGAGGAGCTGGGGCAGAACGCCCTGGTGGTGCGCGTGCAGCCGGACGAGGGCGTGACCATGCGGTTCGGCTCGAAGGTGCCGGGCAACACGATGGAGGTCCGCGACGTCACGATGGACTTCGGCTACGGCCACGCGTTCACCGAGTCGTCCCCCGAGGCGTACGAGCGGCTGCTGCTGGACGTGCTGCTCGGCGAGCCGTCGCTGTTCCCGAAGAACGACGAGGTCGAGCTGTCCTGGGACATCCTCGACCCGGTGCTGGAGCACTGGGCCGCCACCGGCGCGCCGGAGAAGTACAAGGCAGGCACCTGGGGGCCGGCGTCGGCGGACGAGATGCTGGCCCGCACCGGTAGGCACTGGAGGCGTCCGTGATCATCGACCTGCCCTCGACGACCACGTCGCAGGTCAACAGCAAGCTCGTGCAGCTGCGCGAGGAGGGTGGCGCGGTCACCCTCGGCCGGGTGCTGACCCTGGTGATCGTCACCGACGACGGCGCGAAGACCGAGGACGCCGTGGACGCGGCGAACGACGCGAGCCGCGAGCACCCGTGCCGGGTGATCGTGGTGGCGCGGGGCGCGCGGAAGGCCGCGCCGCGGCTGGACGCGCAGATCCGCGTCGGCGGCGACGCGGGCGCGTCCGAGGTGATCGTGCTGCGGCTGTACGGGGAGCTGGCCAACGAGGGCGCGTCGTGCGTCGTGCCGCTGCTGCTGCCGGACACCCCGGTGGTGGCGTGGTGGCCGCACGAAGCGCCCGCGGTGCCCGCGAAGGACCCGATCGGGCAGCTCGCGCAGCGGCGGATCACCGACGCGGCGGCCGAGAAGAACCCGATCAAGGCCCTGGAGCAGCGCCGGTCCGGGTACACGCCGGGTGACACGGACCTGGCGTGGACGCGGCTCACGCTGTGGCGCGCGATGCTCGCGTCCGCGTTGGACCTGCCGCCGTTCGAGCGGGTCACCGCGGCGGAGGTGAGCGGCGAGGCCGACTCGCCGTCCACGGACCTGCTGGCCGCGTGGCTGGCGGGCGCGTTGAAGGCGCCGGTGAAGCGGGCGAAGGCGACGCGCGGCTCGGGCATCGTGGACGTGCGGATGGAGCGCCGGTCGGGCGCCGTGGAGCTGGTGCGGCCGGACGGCAAGGTCGGCACGCTCGCCCAGCCGGGCCAGCCGGAGCGGCGGGTGGCGTTGCAGCGCCGGGAGATCCGCGACTGCCTCGCCGAGGAGCTGCGGCGGCTCGACCCGGACGAGGTGTACGAGTCGGCGCTGCGCTCGCTGGGCAAGGTCGTGCGTGGCCGGACGCCGGTGAAGGCCACGTCGGCGGCGCGCAAGCCCGCCCGCAAGGCCACCGCGACCGCGGACGCCAAGCCGGCGGACGCCAAGCCGGCCGAGGCCAAGCCGGCCGAGGCCAAGGCACCGGCCAAGGCACCGGCCAAGGCGGTGCCCGCGAAGGCCGCGGCCAAGGCGAAGCAGGCCAAGCCCGCCAAGGCCAAGTCGTGACCCGCCCCGAGGTCGTGGTGCACCGCGACGGCGACCTGCTGGCCGCCGCCGCGGCGGCCCGGCTGATCACGCGGCTGGTCGACGCGCAGGCGGCACGTGGTACGGCGGCGCTGGTGCTGACCGGCGGCCGGACCGGCACGGCGGTGCTGGAGCAGGTGCGCGTGTCGCCGGCACGGGACGCCGTGGACTGGTCGCGGGTTGACCTGTACTGGGGTGACGAGCGGTTCCTGCCGTCCGGGCACGCGGACCGCAACGAGACCCAGGCGCGGACGGCGTTGCTGGACCACGTGCCGGTCGACCCGGCACGCGTGCACGCCGTGGCGGCGTCGGACGGGCGGTTCGGCGACGACCCGGACGCGGCGGCCGACGCGTACGCCGAGGTGCTGGCGGCGGCGGGCGGCGGCTCCGTGCCGGCGTTCGACGTGCTGCTGCTCGGCGTGGGCGAGGAGGGCCACACCGCGTCGATCTTCCCCGACTCGCCCGCGGTCCACGAGCGGGAGCGGTCGGTCGTGGCGGTCCGCGACTGCCCGAAGCCGCCGCCGACCCGGGTCAGCCTCACGCTCCCGGCGATCCGCCGGGCACGCGAGGTGTGGCTGGTGACGACCGGCGCGGCGAAGGCCGAGGCCGTGGCCGCGGCCCTGACGGGGGCGGACGAGGTGCGGCTGCCCGCGGCGGGCGCGGTCGGCGACCAGCGCACGCTGTGGTTGCTGGACCAGGCCGCGGCGGCGGACGTCCCCCGCGCCTGATCGCACGACGAGGCGGCGTCGACCCACCCGGGTCGGCGCCGCTTCGTCGTGTCGGGGCAGCACCCGATCCACGTGATAGTGGTCACTCTTTCGGGCGACGAGCACCCGCGCAAGCGTTCGCGCTCGCAACTTTGTCCCCATCAAGGCGTCCCATTCGGGTAACCGTGTCGTCTCGTTGGGTGAAAAGGGGCGAGCCCCGGGTGGAGGGACGGTCATGCCGAGCGCGATGTCAGCGCAGTACGGTGACAGGCAGCGGGTGGCTGACACGGGAGGGCGAACCCTGGCCGGCAACGCGGTCGAACGGCTGCCGGGCGGCGGGGCCGGCGGCGTCCCCACCGGGCGGGTGCCCGGCGCTGCCCGCGACCGGCGGCTCGCGGCCCGCCTCGGCAGGCACCGGCAGCTCGCGGTCGACGCCGCCGCCGTGGCGGTCGGCGCGTTCGACGTGTGGTTCTGGTTCGCACCCGACGCCCAGTCCTACAACTACGCCCTGTCCGTCGTGGCGGTGGTGGCGCTGGCGTTCCGGCGGCGGTTCCCGTTCCTGGTGGTGCTGCTGACCGTGCCGGGTTTCCTCGCGGGCATGGCGCAGATCGCCGCGATGATCGCCCTCGGCACCCTGGCGCGGCAACGGCTGCTGTCCACCCGCACCTGCGTCGCGGCCGGGCTGGTGTGGCTGAGCCGGTTCTTCCTGTGGCCGCCGCAGGAGTTCTTCGCCCTGTCGTGGACCACCCACGTCCACGACGCCATCTACGGCTGCATCGTGGCGGGTATGCCGATCGCCATCGGGCTGCTCGCCCACGCCCGCGAGGAGCTGTCGGCACGCATCGCGGAACTGGCCGAGAGCCGCGAGCGGGAGCGGCTGCTGCACGCGCACGCCGTCCGGGCCGACGAGCGGGCCCGGCTCGCCCGCGAGATGCACGACGTGGTGTCGCACCAGGTGAGCCTGATCGCGATGCAGGCGGGCGCGCTGCGGGTCGCGGTCGCCGACCCGGACGCCCAGCGGGTCGCGGGCACCATCCGCACCCTCAGCACGCGCACGCTGGACGAGCTGCGCCAACTGGTGAGCGTGCTGCGCACGACGTCCGGCGACGACTCGCCGCAACCACGCGTGGAGGACCTGCCGCAGCTGGTGGCGGGCGCGGGCATCCCGGTCTCGCTGGCCGTGCACGGGCCGGTGGGCGACCTGCCCGCGCCGATCTCCGGCGCGGTCTACCGGACCGTTCAGGAGGCGTTGACCAACGTCCGCAAGCACGCGGGCTGCGCGGCGACGGACGTGCTGGTGCGGGCCGACACCGACGAGCTGCGCGTGGAGATCCGCAACGAGGAGCCCCAGCAGCCGCACGAGTGGGCCGCGCTGCCCAGCGGCGGGCACGGGCTGGTCGGCCTCCAGGAGCGGGCGGCGTTGCTGGACGGCAGGTTCGAGGCGGGGCCGTGCGACGGCGGCGGCTTCCGGGTGGCCGTCACGTTCCCGCTGGCCCGGCCGCTGGACGGCTGAGTCACGTCCGGCCGGGCACGGGGCGCGGGATGCGTTGCGTCGCCTCCGGGTCGACGGGCGGCGCCACGACCGGCGGCGGCGTCAGCCAGCCCAGCAGGAACGCCACACCCGCCGCGCCGAGGACGAACCCCGCACCCGCCGCGGGCGTCGGCGCGACCACGCGCAGCACCGACAGCACGACCACCGCCGCCAGCCCGGTGCCGACACCGGCGGGCAGGAAGTGCGCCGCCCGCCGCCACCGCCGCGCGGGCAGCCTGCGCCGTGCCGACGCCCACAGCGCACCGGCCCACGCCACCACCGCCAGCACGGCCACCGCGCCGCCGAACACCCCGTACACCGACCACAGCGAGCCGCGGACGTCGCCGGTCGTGGCGACGGAGGCGATCACCCGCCGGTCCGCGTCCACGACCTCGATCGCGGTCGGCAGCAGGCCCGTCGCCTGGCCGCCCAGCCCGCCGAGGTCCAGCGCGAAGGAGCGGGTGGCGCTCTCCCGCGCCGGCACGTCGAACGGGACCGCGGTGTCGAAGGAGAAGAGGGTGAGCCCCAGTGCCGTGCCGGACAGGCGGATCGCCTTCACGTGGCGGACCTCGTCCGATCCGTTGTGGACGGTCGCGGTGATCTTCACCGACCCGGCCGGGTCGAGCACCAGCCGCTCGTCGGAGACGCGGCGGCCGTCCACGGTGGCGGCGACGGTGACCCCGGCGGGCGCGGCGGAGACCGGCGGGGCCCAGAGGATCCCGCTGAGGACCCCACCCAGGATCCCGCAGAGGAGCAGCGGTCCGACGCCGCCCATAATGCGTCTCACAGGGGCACCTCGTGGTTCGGGGACGGTCTAGTCCGGGAGTTCAGGATGCGGTCGGCAGGAACACTAGCTCTACTGGTCGCGCTCGCCTGCGGTGCTGTCGCCGCGGTGCCGGCGAGCGCCGCCCGGCAGGCGCCGTCGATCACGCTGAGCCCCGCTTCGGGTCCGGCGGGTGGCGCGTTCACCGTCGAGTGGAGCGGTTTCCTGTGGGACCCCGGCTGCTCGCGGCGGATGCAGGTGCTGTGGGACAGCGCGAGCATGATCCTCTCCACGCCGCCGCAGAGCCACCGCGGCGCGGTGACCGCGTGGGTGCCGGGTGGGGCCGCGCCGGGCCCGCACACCGTCGCGCTGCGGACCGCGTGCCGGGGCAGCATCGCGTACGGCACGTTCACGGTGACGACGGCGGGCGGCACGACCACCGCTCCCCCGCCGGTCACCACCGCCGACCCGCCCGCCGTGACGACGACCGCCCCGGCGGCCGACACGACCACGTCCGCACCCGCCACGACCACCACCACGGCCACCACCACGACGACGACCACGACCACCACGACCGACAGCTCCGGCCCGCCGACCACCACCACCGCCCCGTTCGAGGGCGGTGACGGCGCGCTGGTCCTCGACCGCGACCACGTCCAGCCCGGCGACCCGCTCACCGCCGCGGGCACCGGATGCGACCCCGGCGCGGAGGTGCGGCTCAGCTCGCTCGGCCACGACGTGGGCCGCACCCGGGCCGACCCGTCCGGGACGTTCAGCACGCGGGTCGAGTTCACGGACGTCGAGCCGGGGCGGCAGGTCGTGCGTGCCGACTGCGGCGTCATCCTGGTGGGCAGCGTCGCCGTGGCGCTGACCAGCTCGACCACGGGCGCCACGTCGACCGCGGTGGTCCTGGCGCTGGTCCTGCTGCTCGGGGTGGTCGTGCTGCGCCGGCAGTTCGGCAGCTTCCGCCGACCCGCCTGAAACCGTTCGGTGTCGCGCCGGCCCGCGGTTCGGGCACCCGCACGGAGCGGGACGCGCGTCGGCCCCCGCGGTTTCCCACGGGGGCCGACGCGCGTTCCTGCGGCTAGGGCTCTTCGCGCTGCTTGCGCAGCTTGGTCAGCGCCTCTTGGAGGATCGCCTCTCCGTCCGCGTCGGAGCGGCGCTCCTTCACGTACGCCAAGTGCGTCTTGTACGGCTCGTTGCGTGGAGGAGCAGGCGGGGCCTGCTCGTCCCGACCCGCCGGCAAACCGCACCGCGGACAGTCCCAGTTCTCCGGGATCTCCGCTTCGACCGCGAACGACGGACGCGACTCGTGCCCGTTGGCGCACCAGTAAGAGACCCGACGTCGGGGCGCGGACTCGCCGCGCTCCGACTCGCCCATCGGGCCTGCGCCGACGCGGGTACCGCGAATCGCGTTACCACCAGCCATCGACCCTCACACCCCCACCACGTGGTTATCCCTGTAGTCAGTTGACCTTGAGCATCAGCCCGATGCCGACGATGGCGATGACCCAGATCGCGCCGACGAACAACGTCAGGCGGTCCAGGTTCTTCTCCACCACGCTCGAACCGGACAGGCTCGACTGCATGCCGCCGCCGAACAACGAGGACAGACCGCCGCCACGCCCGCGGTGCAGCAGCACCAGCAGGATCAGCAACAGGCTGGCGACGATCAACAGGATCTGAAGGAACAGGATCATTTCATCCTCGCTGTCAGGCAGGTGACGCCACAGAGTACCCGGTCGACTGCCGACCGTGGACCACAGTGGTGGCAGGGCTGTTCAACACATCAGGGTAGAGGTCCACCGGCCGCGAGGGCACACAGCTTCGTGAACTCGTCCGAGTCCAGGCTCGCACCGCCGACCAGAGCGCCGTCGACGTCCTTCTGCGCGACCAGCTCACCGATGTTGCCGGACTTCACCGAACCGCCGTAGAGCACGCGGACGACCGACGCCACGTCCTCGCCGTGCAGCTCCGCGAGCTTCGCCCGCAGCGCCGCGCACACCTCCTGCGCGTCGGCCGACGACGCCACCTTGCCGGTGCCGATCGCCCACACGGGCTCGTAGGCGACGACGACGTTCTTCACCTGTTCGGCGGACAGGCCCGCGAGGCCCGCCACCAGCTGGTCCGCGCAGTGCTCGACGTGCCCGCCCGCCTCCCGGACGTCGACCCGCTCGCCCAGGCAGAAGATCGGGGTGACGCCGTGCTTGAGCGCGGCCTTGACCTTCTTGTTGACGGTGGCGTCGTCCTCGTGGTGGTACTCGCGCCGCTCGGAGTGCCCCACGGTCACGTAGGAGCAGCCGAGCTTGGCCAGCATCGGGCCCGACACGTCACCGGTGTACGCGCCCGAGTCGTGCGGCGACAGGTCCTGCGCGCCGTACTTGAGCAGCAGCTTGTCGCCGTCCACCAGGGTCTGGATGGACCGGATGTCGACGAACGGCGGCAGGACCGCCACCTCGACCTTCTTGAGGTACTTCTCCGGCAGCGCGAACGCGATCCGCTGCACCAGGGCGATGGCCTCGAGGTGGTTGAGGTTCATCTTCCAGTTGCCGGCGATGAGGGTTTGGCGTGGCACTAGTCCTCCAGAACCGAGACGCCGGGCAGTTCCTTGCCCTCCAAGAACTCCAGGGACGCGCCGCCGCCGGTCGAGATGTGCGAGAACCCGTCCTCGGGCAGGCCGAGGGCGCGCACGGCCGCCGCGGAGTCGCCGCCGCCGACCACGGTGAAGGCGTCGCTCTTGACGAGCGCCTCCGCGACGGCGCGGGTGCCGCCCGCGAACGCCTCGAACTCGAACACGCCCATCGGGCCGTTCCAGAACACGGTCTTCGCGTCGGCGAGCTTCGCGGCGAACAGCTCGCGCGACTCCGGGCCGATGTCGAGGCCCTGGCGGTCGGCCGGGATCGCCGACGCGGGCACCACCTCGTAGTCGGCGTCGGGCGCGAAATCGGTCGCGGCGAGCACGTCGACCGGGAGCACCAGCTCCACGCCGCGCTCCCGCGCCTGCGCGAGGAAGCCCGCGACCTGCTCCAACTGGTCCTCCTGGAGCAGCGAGCGGCCCACCTCGTGGCCCTGCGCCTTGAGGAACGTGTACGCCATGCCGCCGCCGACCAGCAGCCGGTCGACCCTGGTCAGCAGGTTCGCGATGACGCCGAGCTTGTCGGACACCTTCGCGCCGCCGAGCACCACCACGTACGGGCGCGAGTCCGCGGCGTCGTCGCCGGGGGTCAGCTTGTGCAGCACCTCGACCTCGGCGAGCACCAGGCCGCCCGCGTAGTGCGGCAGCTTCTTCGCCACGTCGTACACCGACGCCTGCTTGCGGTGCACGACGCCGAAGCCGTCGGACACGAACGCGTCCGCCTTCGCGGCCAGCTCGTCGGCCAGCGCGGCGCGCTCGGCGTCGTCCTTGCTGGTCTCGCGCGGGTCGAAGCGGATGTTCTCCAGCAGCACCGCGGTGCCGTCGCCGCCGGCCTCCTCGCCCAGCACCACGTCCTGGCCGAGCAGCTCGCCGAGCCGCTTCGCGACCGGGGCGAGGGACAGCGCCGGGTCGGGCGCGCCCTTGGGGCGGCCCAGGTGGGCGGCGACGAGGACGCGCGCGCCCGCGTCGACCAACGCCTTGATGGTCGGCACCGACGCCCGGACGCGGCCGTCGTCGGTGATCTTGTCTCCGTCGAGGGGGACGTTCAGGTCGGCGCGCACCAGCACGCGCCGACCCGACACACCCTCGGCGATCAGGTCGCTGAGAGTCTTCACAACCGGTCTTTCCGCTCGGTGGCCGCGCTGGTCAGAGCTTGCTGGCGACCAGGTTCACCAGGTCGGCGAGGCGGTTGGAGTAGCCCCACTCGTTGTCGTACCAGCCGACGACCTTCACCTGGTTGCCGATGACCTTGGTCAGCGGCGCGTCGTAGATGCACGACGCCGGGTCGGTCACGATGTCGCTGGACACGATCGGGTCCTCGTTGTAGCGGAGGTAGCCCTTCAGCGCGCCCTCGGCCGCGGCCTTGTAGGCGGCGTTGACCTCTTCGACGGTGGTCTCCCGGCCGACGGTCACGGTCAGGTCGGTGGCCGAGCCGGTCGGGACCGGCACGCGCAGCGCGTAGCCGTCAAGCTTGCCCTTCAGGTCGGGCAGGACCAGGCCGATCGCCTTGGCCGCGCCGGTGCTGGTGGGCACGATGTTCAGCGCGGCGGCGCGGGCGCGGCGCAGGTCCTTGTGCGGCGCGTCCTGGAGGTTCTGGTCCTGCGTGTACGCGTGGATGGTGGTCATCAGACCACGCTCGACGGTGAACGCGTCGTGCAGCACCTTGGCCAGCGGGGCCAGGCAGTTCGTGGTGCACGAGGCGTTGGAGATCACCGTCTGCGAGCCGTCGTACCGGTCGTCGTTCGCGCCCAGCACCACGGTCAGGTCCTCGCCCTTGGCGGGCGCCGAGATGATGACCTTCTTCGCGCCGCCCTCGTCCACGTGCTTGCGCGCGGCGGCGGCGTCGGTGAAGAAACCGGTCGACTCGACCACGACGTCGACGCCGAGGTCCTTCCAGGGCAGCTTGCCCGGGTCGCGCTCGGCGAGGGCCTTGATGGTCTTGCCGTCGACCTCGATGCCCTCGTCGTTCACCTTCACGTCGTTCGGCAGCCGCCCGAGGATGCTGTCGTACTTGAGCAGGTGTGCCATCGTCTTGACGTCACCGAGGTCGTTGAAGGCGACGATCTCGATGTCGTGCCCGCTGGCCTGAACGGCGCGCCAGAAGTTGCGACCGATGCGGCCGAAACCATTGACACCTACGCGAACCGTCACGGTGAGTCTCCTCGATGCTCGACTGGCGATGTGCGCCAGGGTGCGTGCGGATCGGCTGCGAGCAGCCGCGATCCCAGCCTATCCCGCGCACTGCGCCCCTGGTCACGTGGATCACCAGGATCTCTTTATCGAACAAGAAAATCCAGCGTTACCAAGCGGTAACAACCACATCCGGTAACGCGCCGGACCGCGGGCTAGACCTCGGCCTCCAGCATCTCCGCGGTGACCGCCGACTCGGTGTCCGGCATACCCAGCTCCTTGGCGCGCTTGTCGGCCATCGCGAGCAGCCGCCGGATGCGGCCCGCCACCGCGTCCTTGGTCATCTGCGGGTCGGACAGCTGGCCCAGCTCCTCCAGCGACGCCTGCCGGTGCGCCAGGCGCAGCTCGCCCGCCGCCGCCAGGTGGTCCGGCGCCTCCGGCCCGAGGATCTCCAACGCCCGCCGCACGCGGGCCGCCGCCGCGACCGCCGCCCGCGCCGAGCGCCGCAGGTTCGCGTCGTCGAAGTTCGCCAGCCGGTTCGCCGTGGCACGCACCTCGCGCCGCATCCGGCGCTCCTCCCACGCCAGCACGCCGTCGTGCGCGCCCAGCCTGGTCAGCATCGCGCCGATCGCGTCGCCGTCCCGGATCACCACCCGCTCCGCGCCGCGCACCTCCCGCGACTTCGCGCCGATGCCCATCCGCCGCGCCGCGCCGACCAGCGCCAGCGCCGCCTCGGGGCCGGGGCAGGTCACCTCCATCGACGACGACCGGCCGGGCTCGGTCAGCGAGCCGTGCGCGAGGAACGCGCCGCGCCACGCCGCCTCCGCGTCGCACACCCCGCCGGACACCACCGGCGCGGGCAGGCCGCGCACCGGGCGGCCCCGCGGGTCGAGCAGGCCGGTCTGCCTGGCCAGGCCCTCGCCGTCCTTCACCACCCGCACCACGAACCGGGTGCCCTTGCGCAGCCCGCTGGAGGTGATGGTGAAGACGTCCGACTGGTGGCCGTACAGCTCGTGGATCTCCCGCCGCAGCCGCCGGGCGGTCGACCCGAGGTCCAGCTCCGCCTCCACGACGACCCGCCCGCCGACGATGTGCAGGCCGCCCGCGAAGCGCAGCAGCGACGCGACCTCCGCCCGGCGGCAGCAGGTCTTGGAGACGGCCAGCCTGCTCAGCTCGTCCTTGACCGCCGACGTCATCGCCACGGCTCATCGCCTCCCCTGGTCTCGCGTTGTTCCTGGAGCGTTGTACTTGACGACACCTCGGGCTCCGCAGGCAGGCCGTCCAACGCGTGGCGGATGCCCGTCGCGAGGGCCACCGGGTCGTGGCGGTCCGGCGAGCCCGCCAACGCCACCGGCCACAGGTGCGCCGTGGCCCCGAGAGCTGCGGCGGCGCGCCGCAGGCGGTCCGGCACCGGCACCGCGTCCGCGTCCGCGATCACCGCGTCCACCCGCAGCGTCGGCGCGTGCGCGCACAGCACGTCCAGGTGCAGCTCCGGCGAGAAGCCGGCGGTTTCCCCCGGTTGGGGGACGAGGTTCAGCACGACCACCTTCTTCGCCGACGTCCGGGTCAACGCCTCGTGCAGCTCCGGCACCAGCAGGTGCGGCAGCACGCTGGTGAACCAGGAGCCCGGCCCGAGCAGCACCACGTCCGCGCCCAGCACGGCGTCCACGGCCTCCGCGCAGCCGCGCGGCGGCTCCCCCGCGCCACCCGGCCCGTGCAGCCGGATGCGCTGCACGCGGCCCGGCGTGGTGGCCACCGCCACCTGGCCCCGGATGCGCCGCACCACGTCGGCGTCGTCGTCCAGGCCGGTCACGTCGGCCTCGATCTCCAGCGGCTCGGCGCACATCGGCAGCACGCGGCCCCGCACGCCGAGCAGCCTGCCCGCCTCGCGCAGCACCGCGACCGGGTCGCCCAGCCGCTCCAGCAGGCCCGCCAGCACCAGGTTGCCCACGGCGTGCCCGGCCAGCGCGCCGGTGCCGCCGAACCGGTGCTGGAACAGCTCCGCCCACAACGCGCCCGAGCCGTCGTGGTCGGCCAGCGCCACCATCGCCTTGCGCAGGTCGCCGGGCGGCAGCAGGCCCAGCTCGCGGCGCAGCCGCCCGGACGACCCGCCGTCGTCGGCGACCGTCACCACCGCCGTCACGTCGTCGGTGAGGCGGCGCAACGCGGTGAGCGTGACGTGCAGCCCGCGCCCACCGCCCAGGGCCACCGCCCGCGGACCGGGACCCCGCCCGCTCACTCGCGTCCCAGGTCCCGGTGCACGACCTTCACGGCCATCCCGTCCTCGGCGGCCAGCCGCGACGCCAGCTCCTCGGAGATGGCGACGCTGCGGTGCTTGCCGCCGGTGCAGCCCACGGCCAGCGTGAGGTACCGCTTGCCCTCCCGCCGGTAGCCGGCCCCGATCAGCCGCAGCAGCTCGTGGTAGCGGTCCAGGAACTCCTCGGCCCCCTCCTGGGTGAGCACGTAGTTGCGCACGTCGCCGTCCAGGCCGGTCTGCTCGCGCAGCTCCGGTATCCAGAACGGGTTCGGCAGGAACCGCACGTCCATGACCAGGTCGGAGTCCATCGGCAGGCCGTACTTGTAGCCGAAGGACAGCACGGTGACCCTGGTCCGGGTCGCCGACTCGCTGCCGAACGTGTCCTCGATCTTGGCCCGGAGCTGGTGCACCGACAGCGCGGAGGTGTCCAGCACCAGGTCGGCCTCCTCGCGCAGCGGCGTGAGCAGCACGCGCTCGGCCTCGATGCCGTCCGCGAGCCGCCCGTCCGCCTGGAGCGGGTGGCCGCGGCGCACCGACTCGAACCGCCGGATCAGCACGTCGTCGGTGGCCTCCAGGAACAACACCTTCGGCTTGTAGCCGCGGGCGTCCAGGTCCTTGATGACCGCCGCCAGGTCGTCGGTGAACGCCCGGCTGCGCACGTCCATCACGACGGCGACCCGGGTGATGGCGCCACGCGCCTGCGCGCCCAGCTCCACCATGGTCGCGATCAGCTCCGGCGGCAGGTTGTCCACCACGAACCAGCCCAGGTCCTCCAGGCACTTCGCGGCGGTGCTGCGGCCCGCGCCGGACAGGCCCGTGACCACGGCGACCTCGATGCCGGACTTCTCGCCGGCCTGTGCGCTCACTTTGGCTCCCCTTCGGTACCCGCCGCGCTCAACGTCGCGTGCACGGCCTCCGCGGTGCGCCTGCCCACACCAGGCACCCCGCTGATCTCCTCGACGCTCGCCGCGCGCAGTTTCCGCAGCGAGCCGAAATGCTTGAGCAGCGCGGCCTTGCGCGCCTGCCCCAGGCCCGGCACGTCGTCCAGTGCCGAGGTCGTCATCCGCTTGGACCGCTTCTGCCGGTGGTAGGCGATGGCGAACCGGTGCGCCTCGTCGCGCACCCGCTGCAACAGGTAGAGCGCCTCGCTGGTGCGCGGCAGGATCACCGGGTCCGGCTCGCCGGGCACCCACACCTCCTCCAGCCGCTTGGCCAGGCCGACCACCGCCACGTCGGTGATGCCCAGCTCGGCCAGCACGTCCGCCGCGGCCTGCGCCTGGGGCGCGCCGCCGTCCACGACCAGCAGGTTCGGCGCGTACGCGAACCGGCGCGGCCGACCGGTCTCCGGGTCGATGCCCGGCAGCGGGCCGTCCGCCTCCCGCGCGGTCTCCTTCAGGTACGCCTGGAACCGCCGGCGCACCACCTCCGCGATCGAGCCGACGTCGCCCTGCTCCGCGCCCTCGCGGACGGCGAACCGCCGGTACTCGGACTTGCGCGCGAGCCCGTCCTCGAACACCACCAGCGACGCCACCACGTCCGTGCCCTGGACGTGGCTGATGTCGGTGCACTCGATGCGCAGCGGCGCGGTGTCCAGGCCCAGCGCCTCCTGGAGTTCCTGCAACGCCGCCGACCGGGCCGTCAGGTCGCCCGCGCGACGCAGCTTGTGCTGCTGGAACGCCTCCTTGGCGTTGCGCTCGACGGTCTCCATGAGGGCGCGCTTGTCGCCGCGCTGCGGCACCCGCAACGCGACCCGGCCGCCACGCAGGCCGGTCAGCCAGTTCTCCACGGCCGCCACGTCGTCGGGCAGCTCGGGCACCAGCACCTCGCGCGGCACCGGGGCCGCCGCCACGCCACTGGCGCGTGCCGACTCCGCCTGCTCGCCGTAGAACTGGGTGACGAACTGGTCCACCAGCGCCGCGACGCCGGTCTCCTCGACCTTGTCCACGACCCAGCCGCGCTGGCCGCGGACCCGGCCGCCGCGCACGTGGAACACCTGGACGGAGACCTCCAGCTCGTCCTGCGCGAACGCCACCACGTCGGCGTCGGTGCCGTCGCCGAGCACCACGGCCTGCTTCTCCAGCGCCCGCTTGAGGGCCGCCTGGTCGTCACGCAGCCGGGCCGCCCGCTCGAACTCCAGCTCCTCCGCGGCGGCGGTCATCTCCCGCTCCAGCCGCCGCACCATCGCGTCGGTCCGGCCCGCGAGGAAGTCGCAGAAGTCGTCCACGATCACGCGGTGCTCCTCGGCGGTGACCCGCCCGACGCACGGCGCGGAGCACTTGTCGATGTAGCCGAGCAGGCACGGGCGGCCGATCTGGCCGTGCCGCTTGAACACGCCCGCCGAGCAGGTGCGCGCGGGGAACACCCGCAGCAGCAGGTCGAGCGTCTCCCGGATGGCCCACGCGTGGGCGTACGGCCCGAAGTAGCGGACGCCCTTGCGGCGCGGGCCCCGGTACACGTGCAGGCGCGGGAACTCCTCGTTCAACGTCACGGCGAGCACCGGGTAGGTCTTGTCGTCCCGGTAGCGGACGTTGAACCGGGGGTCGAACTCCTTGATCCAGTTGTACTCCAGCTGGAGCGCCTCGACCTCGGTGCCGACCACCGTCCACTCGACGGCGGCCGCGGTGGTCACCATCTGGCGGGTGCGCGGGTGCAGCCCGGCGACGTCGGCGAAGTACGAGTTCAGCCGCTGACGCAGGCTCTTGGCCTTGCCGACGTAGACGACGCGGCCCGTCGCGTCGCGGAACTTGTACACGCCGGGTGCTTCGGGGATGGTGCCTGTCGCGGGGCGATAGGTCGACGGATCGGCCACCCGACAAGCCTACGTGCGGCCACCGACAACCGGACGACCACCTGACGGCCGGCTCACCGCGCGAGAACCACCCGGTCGCCCCGCACCGCCACGTCCACCGGCTTCAGCCCGGTGGGCGTCGGCCCGGCCAGCTTCTCCCCGTCCGACGCGCGGAACCGGCTGCCGTGCGCCGGGCAGTTGATCACACCGTCGACGGGCGGGGCGACCGTCGTGCCCGCGTGCGGGCACACGGCGTCGAACGCGCGCACCTCGTTGCCGGACCGGGTCACGACCAGCGGTTTCCCGTTCGCCTGGACGACGACACCGCCGCCGTCGGGCACGTCCGCCAACGCGACGAGGGCGTCGTTCCCCGACTGGGTGGTCCCGGGCTGAGCGGTTTCGGACGGGGTGGTGGTCGAGCCGCACGCCGCGAGCCCGCCGGGCACGGCCAGCGCGACGAGCACGCCGCACAGCACGGCGCGCCGGGACGGGCGGTCGCCCGGGTGGTCGGTGGTGTGCAAACCGGTCCTCCGCGTGGTCGGGGCGGTGGTGGGTTCCACGACACCACGGCCGGCCCGGTTCGACATCTCGAACAGCGGGAACCTGTCGATGTCGACAGCACTCAGCCCAGCAGCACGTCCTGGCCGGAGACCCGCACGGGCACCTCGGTGAGCCCGCTCGGCGACGGGCCGGACAGCACCGCGCCGGACGTCGGGTCGAAGGTGCTGCGGTGCGTGGGGCAGGTGATCACACCCGCCGCCGGCGGGTTGACGACGGTGCCCTGGTGGGGGCACGCCGGGTTGAACGCGCGCACGGCGGCGTCGGCGCCGTCGCCGCGCACCAGCAGCAACTGCCCGTCACCGGGCATGTCCACCAGCGCGCCGGACCCGGCGGGCACGTCGGCCAGCGCCGCGATCCGGTCGCCGGGCGCGGCCGAGCCCACACCCGGCGTCCGCCGGGGCCCGGTCGAGCCGCACCCGGTCAGGGCGAGCAGTCCGCACAGCAGCAGCGTCCGTCGTTCCACCCGCCCATCCTCGCCTACCGACCCTGGGTGGACGCCGTCCGGGCCAGGGCCAGCACCGCCGTGAACGGCGGGAACCAGTGCCGGGAGTGCGACGGCGGGTTCGCCCAGCGCAGCGAGCCGTACCGGGTCATCGTCGGCGGGAGCGCGATCCGCTGCGGCGAGCGGACGAACTGGACCTCGGGCGGCGCCTTGAGGTGCGTGGGCAGCAGCGCCACCAGCTCGGCGAGGAAGATCCAGTGCTCCCGCGGCCCGGGTATGACGGTGACGGGCCCCGCCAGCATCCGGGCCTTGAGGTCGGCCAGCACCCGCGAGCCGATCCGGGCGGGCATGGCGAGGGCGGTGGTGGCGGGTCCCAGCGGCAGGAAGACGCCCTGCTCGGTGACGGACACCTTCCAGCCGAGCAGGCGGTAACCCGCGACGGCTTCCCCGAGCGCATGGCGGTGCGCGCGGTCGCGTGGTCCGGAACGCGGGCTCGATGTGGCGCCGGCGGTGATGGTCATCAGCGGAAGTCCCTCCCCGGTCGGGTGGAGCGGGCGGGTGCTCGGGCACGGGGGTCGTCCCGATGCAGGCACTCACCGCAGGGTGGGGCGCGCGGGGCCGGACCACCACACCGGCACCGGGTGGGGCCCATGCAGCACGCGCATCAAGCTGACCCGCCGACCGGTCCCGCCACGCCGCCGACAAGCGTCCCCACCCCGTCTTATGCACGGAATGCATGGACTCGCGATTACATGTCGATAGACTGTCGGGCACTCTCAGTGACGGGAGCGGGCCGATGGAGCCGAAAGCTCGTAGAGCAGCCAGTACCAGGCGCGCTTGTCCGTCTTGCGGAGCGCTGATCGCCGCCGACAACACCGACCGGCTGTGCCACCGGTGTCGGCGCAACGCGCGGACCGAGCTGTTCGGCCCACCCGGGGTCGCAGCCGACTTCTGGGACCACGAGTCGATGGTGGCGGCCTTCGCCGACCGCGACATGGGAGCGGTCCTCGCCGCTTACCGCCGCCACCCCCACCACGTCAGTCGCGTCACGCAGGACCGCATGGCGTCCTGGCTGGGGATCAGCCAGGCGCAGCTCTCGCGCTACGAGACCGGTGAGAACCCGATCGACCGCATCGACCGCCTGCGCCACTTCGCGCGGGCGCTCGGCGTCCCCGGCGACCGGTTGTGGTTCGACCGCGTCGGACTCCCAAGCCAGGCGGGCGGCCCCGAGCGGGCCGCACCGCCCGATGTGCTCACCGCGGCGTGGGACGCGGCGAGCATCGCAAGATCGGTCGAGGAGACGGCGAGGAGCGACTTGGCGATCAGCAGACGAGCGGCGCTCACCGGAGCGGCCGCGGTGGCTATGGGTCCCGCCCTGGTCGAACCGCTACAGCGGTGGCTCCACCCCCTCCAGCCCCTGGCCAGGTGGTCGTCCAGCGCGGCGATCGGCGAGGAGGAGCTGGCGGCCTTGCAGCACGTCGCGGACGGGCTGCGCGGGTGGGGCGGACGAGGCGGGTACGGGCTGGCGCGCAAGGCGGTGCTCGGGCAGTTGGAGGAACTGGCCGAGCGGTTGTCACGGGCGCCCGCGGGTCCCACTACGGAGCGGGCCTTCTTCATCGGCGCGGAGCTGTCCAAGGTCGCGGCGAGCATGTCGTGGGACGCGGGGATGCACCACGCGGCCCAGCGCTACTACGTGCTCGGCGTCCGGATGGCCAAGGCGGGCCGGAACGACTCGTTCGCGGCGCTGTGCCTGGCGGCGATGGCGCGGCAGATGTTCGACCTGGGCCGGCCGGAGGACGGGCTGGAGCTGGTGCAGCTCGGCCAGTACGGCACGCGGCGCTCCGCGACGCCCACCCTGGAGGCGCTGCTGCGCACGCGTGAGGCGTGGGCGTACGCGCAGATGGGCCGGGTGCGGGAGTTCCACCGCGCGGTCGGGCAGGCGCAGGACAGCTTCGCGCAACGCAAACCGGGCGCGGAGCCGCGGTGGCTGGACAGCTTCGACGAAGCCGAGCTGGAAGGGGTGATCGGGGCCCGGATGCGCGACCTGGCCGGGCACGACCCGAAACAGGCGCCGAAGGCGGAGAAGCACATCCGCCGCGCGCTGCGGCTGCGCGACCCGGCCAGGGTGCGCAACCGCACGTTCGACGTGATCGGACTGGCCCGGACCCGGATGGTCGCGGGTGAGCCGGAAGAGGCGTGCGGTCTGATCGACGAGGTCCTGCCCACCGCGGCGGGACTGGCCTCGGGGCGGGTGCTGCGCAAGTTGCAGGACTTCGCCGCGGAGGCCGAGCGCCACCGCGACCTGCCGGTGGTCCGGGAGACCCGCGACGCGATCCGCGGTGTTCGGACCGCCTGATGCGCGTGGGGATAACCGGGCACAGCAACCTGGTGCCCGAGTGCGCCGACGCCGTGCGGGAAGCCGTCCGCGCGGTGCTGGTGGCCGAGGCGGCGGGCGGGTCGTCCCTGGTCGGGGTGACCTGCCTGGCGCCCGGCGCGGACCAGCTGTTCGCGCGGGCCGTGCTCGACCTGGGCGGCCGGGTCGAGGCGGTGCTGCCCGCCGCGGACTACCGCGACAAGCTCAAGCCCGAGCGGCGCGCCGAGTACGACGAGCTGCTGGGTGAGGCGGACGTGGTGAGCGTGCTGCCGAACGAGGTGTCCGGCAGGCAGGCGTACGTGATGGCGAACGAGCGGATGCTCGCGTCGGTCGAGCTGCTGATCGCGGTGTGGGACGGCAACCCGCCGGACGGCCGCGGCGGCACGGCGGACGTGGTGGAGACCGCGCGTGCGTCGGGCGTGCCGGTGGTGGTCGTGTGGCCGCCGGGCGCCCGGCGCGGGCGGTAGCCCGGGTCGCCGCACCGGTCGCGGACACCCGCTGTCCGCGACCGGTGCGAGACTCGGCGTCATGCTGGAGACCTCCGCGCGCCTGCTGAAGCTGCTGTCCCTGCTCCAGGTGCGCCGCGACTGGACGGGTCCCGACCTCGCCGCGCGGCTCGGCGTGGACGTGCGGACGGTGCGCCGGGACGTCGACAAGCTGCGCAACCTGGGCTACCCGGTGCACGCCACGCCGGGTGCGGCGGGCGGCTACCAGCTCGGCGCGGGCGCGGAGCTGCCGCCGCTGCTGCTCGACGACGACGAGGCGGTGGCCGTCGCGGTCGGCCTGGGCACCGCCGCCAACGGCACGGTCGCCGGCATCGAGGAGACGTCGGTGCGCGCGCTGGCGAAGCTCGCGCAGGTGCTGCCGTCGCGGCTGCGCAGGCGGGTCGACGCGCTCCAGCGGCACACCGTGGCGCTGACCAGCGCCGCGCCCGCCGTCGACCCGGGCGCGCTGACCGCGATCGCCGGCGCGTGCCGCGACCACCAGCGGCTGCGGTTCCCGTACACCGGGCGGGACGGCGCGACGAAGCGGCACGTGGAGCCGCTGGGCCTGGCCCACACCGGGCGTCGCTGGTACCTGGTGGCGTGGGACGTCGACCGGGCGGACTGGCGCACGTTCCGCGTGGACCGCATCACCGCCGAGCCGACGCTCGGCGGGCGCTTCACGCCCCGTGAACCGCCGTCGGACGACTTGGCGTCCTACGTGTCGCAACAGCTCTCCGTCGCGCCTTACACCTACCGGGCGAAGCTGATCATGCACGCGCCGCTGGAGGTGGTGGAGCAACGCACGTCGCGGACGTCGGCGCACCTGGAGCGCCTGGACGACGACCGGACGCTGCTGACCGCCGGCTCGCCGTCGCTGGCCGAGTTGGTCCTGTGGATCGGCTACGTCGGCGTGGACTTCGACGTGGTGGAACCGCCCGAACTCGCCGAGCACCTGCGCGTGCTCGGCGAGCGGTTCCTGAACGCGGCTAGCTCGGCGGGTACGTCGCCAGGCGGTACGCCGCCGCGCCGATGAGTTCCAGCGACACCTGGAGCCGGTCGACGCTCACGTTGGCCGTGATCGTGTCCTCCGGCGTGTGGTAGAGCGGTTCCAGCTCGTGCGGGCCGCCCTCGCCGCGCCAGCTGAAGTTCGCGGCGGCGATCTTCCGCTCGTGGAACGGGACGTGGTCGCTGCTCCCGCGGGGCACCGGGCCGTGCACGCGCGGGTCGTAGCCGAGCCGCTTCGCCGCCGCGCCGACCTCGCGGGTGGTCGCGTTGTCGCCGCCGTCCACGGACAGCAGCCAGTACGCGGTGGCCGGGCCGTGGCTCGTGGCGACCATGTCGTTCTGGAAGACCCCGGTGATGCGGGCCGCGTCGGCGTCGGCGAGCCCCGCGACGTAGTGGCGCGAGCCCAGCAGCCCCTGCTCCTCCGAGCCCCACAGGGCGAAGCGCAGCGCCCGGTGCGTCGGCAGGTACCGCAGGACGCGTGCCAGCTCCAGCACCAGCGCGGTGCCGCTGCCGTCGTCGTTGGCGCCCGGCGAGCCGGGCACGCTGTCGTAGTGCGCGGTCACCATGACCACGCCGTTGTCCCGGCCGAACGTCCCGGGCCGCTCGGCGAGCACGTTGTACGAGGTCAGCGAGGCGTGGTGGGTGGTGCTCACGGTCAGCTCCGCGGGCCGCCCGGCACGCAGCAGCTCCACGTGCACCTGCGCGACGCCCAGCACCGGCACGGCCACGTTCGCGGTCAGGGTGGGCGAGAACGCGCCGGTCTTGCCGGCGGGCGGCGCGGGCACGCGCCCGATCAGCACCGCCGCCGCGCCACGCGCCGCGGCGTCGTGGACGGCGGTCGACGTGCCGGGCACGTTCACCAGCAGCACCACCCGGCCGGTGAGGTCGGCGGGCAGCGCCGAGCCGTCACCGAGGTCCACCAGCGGCCCGCGCGCGGTGACGCCGAGCGCGCCGAACCGGGACGCGCCCGCCGACCAGCGCCGGCCGTCCGGCAGCTCCAGGGTCGACAGGTACTTGTCGGGCACCGCGAACGGCTGGAGGTCCACCCGGTACCGCAGGTCGCGCAGCACGTCCGCCAGGTAGTCGCGGGCCCGGTGCTCGGACTCGGTGCCGCCGATCCGCGGCCCGATCCGGTCGCTGAGCACCCGCAGGTGCTCCATGGCCCGCCGCGCCCGCACCCGTCCGACCACCGGGTAGTCACCCAGGTGCAGGTCCGGTGGCCGGGACGCGCCCGGCCGCGGTGCCGCCGCCGCCGGGTTCACCCCCAGCGCCACCGCGCCCGCGGCCGCCGCCATGCCCGCCAGCACAGAACGTCTCCGCATGTCCGCCCCCAGGGTCCGCGTGTCGACCACTCGACCGTAGGCCGACCGGGCGACCCGGGGGAAGAGTGCCGTTGGCGGACCACTGCCCGCCAACGGCACCAGCGGAGTCGTCAGGAAGTGGCGGCGCGGTGCAGCTCGCGCAACGCGCGCACGGCCGCCACGGCGTGGTCGCGGTCCACCGCCTGCACCGCCATGATCGACACGTACTCGTCGTCCGGCAGCTCCAGCCGCGCCCACGACGCGCCGTCCGGGAACGACACGTGCAGCACCTCGGACCAGGCGAACCGACGCGCGGTGACCACGTTGCGCACCTCGACGCCCTCCGCGTCCGCCCGCACCCGCGGCCGGGCCAGCAGCAGCACGCCGCACGCCAGCAGCACGCCCAGCAGCACCATCGCCACCTGGTCGGACGTCCGGAAGATCACGCCCGTCGGGGTGTCCGTGAGCAGCCACCCGACGATCGAGAACACGACGACCAGGAACACCGCGCTCACCACGGCGACGGTGCGGATCTTCCGGGGGCGGAACTCGACGGCCACCGCGATCACGACGCAGCCCGCAGGTCACGCAACACCAACGCCGTCTCCAACGCCGCAACCACGGCCTCGTACCCCTTGTCCTCCACGGAGTCGGCGAAACCGGCCCGCGCCAGCGCCTGCTCCTCGGTGTCGACCGTCAGCACACCGTTGCCGACGGGCGTCGACTCGTCCAGCGCGACCCGGGTCAACCCCGCGGTCACCGAGTCGCACACGTACTCGAAGTGCGGCGTGCCACCGCGGATCACCACGCCCAGCGCGACCACCGCGTGGTGGGTCCGCGCCAGCTGCTGCGCCACCACCGGCAGCTCGATGCCGCCCGGCACGCGCACCACGGTCGGCGACGGCACACCGGCCGCCTCCGCCGCCGCGACCGCGCGCGCGAGCAGCTGCCCGGTGATCTTCTCGTGCCACCGGGTGGCCACCACGCCCAGCCGCAACCCGCTCGCGTCCGGCACGGCCGCCGCCGGCCTGCCCTCGCCGCTCATTCCCCGACCTCCGTGCTGCTCACGACCGCGCCGCCCTGGCTGTGCTCCTCGTACTGCTCGAGCTGGTGCAGCTCGTGCCCCATCCGGTCCCGCTTGGTGCGCAGGTAGCGCAGGTTCTCCGGGTTGGGCGAGACGGGCAGCGGCACGCGGTCGATCACCCGCAGCCCGTAACCCTCCAGGCCGACCCGCTTCGCGGGGTTGTTGGTGAGCAGGCGCATCGACTTGATGCCCAGCTCGCACAGGATCTGCGCGCCCGTGCCGTAGTCCCGCGCGTCGGCGGGCACGCCCAGCGCGAGGTTCGCGTCCACGGTGTCCGCGCCCCGGTCCTGGAGCTGGTACGCCTGCAACTTGTGCATCAGCCCGATGCCGCGACCCTCGTGACCACGCATGTAGAGCACGACACCGCGACCCTGCGCCGCCACCGCCTCCAGCGCCGCGTCGAGCTGCGGCCCGCAGTCGCACCGCAGGGAGCCGAACACGTCGCCGGTCAGGCACTCGGAGTGCACGCGCACCAGCACGTCCTCGCCGTCGCCCAGGTCGCCGTACACCAGCGCCACGTGCTCGATGCCGTCCAGCTTCGAGTCGTAGCCGACGGCGGTGAACGTGCCGTGCGCGGTCGGGATGCGTGCCTCGGCGGCCCGCACCACCTGCGTCTCCACCCGCCGCCGGTAGGCGATCAGGTCGGCGATGGTGATCAGCACGAGGTCGTGGTCGGCGGCGAACACCTCCAGCTCGTCCCGCCGGGCCATGTCGCCCTCGTCCTTCTGGGACACGATCTCGCACAGCACGCCGGCCGGCGCGAGCCCGGCGAGCCGCGCCAGGTCCACCGCCGCCTCGGTGTGGCCGGGCCGGCGCAGCACGCCGCCGGCGCGGGCGCGCAGCGGCACCACGTGGCCGGGCCGGGTGAAGTCCTTCGCGTCCGACGCCGGGTCGGCGAGCAGCCGCATGGTGTGCGCGCGGTCGGCGGCGGAGATGCCCGTGGTGACACCCTCACGGGCGTCCACGGTGACCGTGTACGCGGTGCCGCGCTGGTCCTGGTTCGTGTGGTACATCGGCGGCAGGTCGAGCCGGTCGCAGTCGGCCTCGGTCAACGACACGCACACGTAACCGGACGTGTAGCGCACCATGAACGCCAGCAGCTCGGGCGTGGCCTTCTCCGCCGCGAAGATCAGGTCGCCCTCGTTCTCGCGGTCCTCGTC
Organism: Saccharothrix obliqua; assembly: GCF_019375475.1. Lineage (GTDB taxonomy): Bacteria > Actinomycetota > Actinomycetes > Mycobacteriales > Pseudonocardiaceae > Actinosynnema > Actinosynnema obliqua. The sequence goes on from NZ_JAHXGQ010000010.1 coordinate 74,163, forward strand.
GTCCACGACGATGACCGCGCGGCCCGCCGCGATGTCCGCGATGGCGCGCTCGATGTCGGCGAAGTCCTTCACCGCGCCTCCTCCGCCGCGAGGTGGGGCCGGGCCAGCCGCTCCACGTACTTCGCGATCACGTCCACTTCCAGGTTGACCAGGTCGCCCGGTTCCCGCCGGCCGAGCGTGGTCAGCTCCAGCGTGGTGGGGATCAGGCTGACCGAGAAGCGGTCGGCGTCGACCGACACGACGGTCAGCGAGACGCCGTCCACCGTGATGGAGCCCTTCTCCACGACGTAGCGCGCCAGGTGCGCGGGCAGGGCGAAGTGCACGACCTCCCAGTGCTCGGCCTTGTCGCGGGACAGCACCGCGCCGGTGCCGTCCACGTGGCCCTGCACGATGTGGCCGCCCAGCCGCTGCCCGACGGCGGCGGCGCGCTCCAGGTTGACCCGGTCGCCCCGGGCCACCTTGGCGAGGCTGCTGCGGACCAGCGTCTCGCGCATCACGTCCGCGGTGAACGCGCCGTCGACGACCTCCACCACGGTGAGGCACACGCCGTTCACCGCGATGGAATCGCCGTGCTTCGCGTCGCCCGTCACCAGCGGACCCGCGATGGTGACGCGTGCCGCGTCCGGCAGGTCCTCGACGGCGACGACCTCGCCCAACTCCTCGACGATCCCGGTGAACACCGTTCCTCCTCTATCGCGCGGCAGCCGGCACGGCGGAGATCCGCACGTCCGGCCCGCACATGGTGACCTGCTCCACGACCAATCCCACAGCGTCGGTGATGGTCGCCACCCCCGCGTCCCGCAGAACGGCCGGACCGTCGCCGAGCAGCTTCGGCGCCACGTAGGCGAGCACCCGGTCGATCCGGCCGGCACGCGCGAACGCACCCGCCAGCGTAGGCCCGCCCTCCAGCAGGACGTCCACCACGCCCCGCCGGGCCAGCTCCGCCAGCACCACGTCCGGGTCGCGGGTGCGCATGTGCAGCGTCTCCGCGCTGTCGTCCAGCACGAGCGCGCCCGGCGGCAGCTCCCCCTCCCCCACGACCACCCGCAACGGCTGCCGGACCGCCGCTGTTCCCCGTGCGGTCAACCGCGGGTCGTCGACGCGGACGGTGCCCGTGCCGACCATGATCGCGTCGACCGCGGCCCGCAGCCCGTGCACCTCGGCACGCGACTCGGCGGAGCTGATCCAGCGGCTGGTGCCGTCCGCGGCGGCGACCCGGCCGTCCAGCGTGGCGGCGTACTTCCACGTCACGTGCGGCCGGCCGGTGCGGGCGTGGTGCAGCCAGGCGCGCAGCGGCTCGACCCGCGTCGGCAGGTGGACCACCTCGACACCGGCCGCGCGCAGCACGTCCGCGCCGCCGGCGGCCTTCGGGTTCGGGTCGGCGTTGGCGTACACGACCCGCGCGACGCCCGCCGCGACCAGGGCGTCCGCGCACGGCGGCGTCCGCCCGTGGTGGGCGCACGGCTCCAGCGTGACCACGACGGTGCCACCAGCGGCCCGCGTGCCCGCCTCGGCGAGGGCGACCACCTCGGCGTGCGCCTGGCCGGGCGGCCGGGTGCCGCCGACGCCGACCACCTCGCCGCCCGCCGCGAGCACGACCGCGCCGACCGGCGGGTTGGGGCTGGTCGTGCCGCGCACGCGTGCGCTCGCCTCGACCGCCAGCGCCATCGCCGCGCCCCAGTCGGCGGGCGCGCCCCCGCTCACCGGTCGCGGCCCGCCCGGACCGCCTGCGCGCGCAACCCCTCCAGCGCGCGGGCCGGGTCGTCGGCGGCGTAGACGGCGGAACCCGCGACGAAGCAGTCCACACCGGCCTCGGCGGCCTGCTCGACGGTGTCCGCGTTGATGCCGCCGTCGATCTCGACCAGCAGGTTCAGGTGGCCGGTGTCGACCAGGCGGCGGGCGGTGCGGACCTTGTCCAGCACCTCGGCCATGAACTCCTGGCCGCCGAAACCGGGCTCGACGGACATCACCAGCAGCGTGTCGTAGTGCTTGAGCACGTCGGCGTAGGGCTCGATCGGCGTGCCGGGCTTGAGCGACAGGCCCGCCTTCGCACCCGCGGCACGCAGGTCCTTCGCCACCCGCACCGGGTCGGCGGCGGCCTCGACGTGCACGGTCACGTTGTGCGCGCCCGCCTCCGCGTACCCGACGGCCCAGCGGTCCGGGTCCTCGATCATCAGGTGGCAGTCCAGCGGGATGTCGGTGGCGCGCAGCAGCGATTTCACCACCGGCAGGCCGATGGTCAGGTTGGGCACGAAATGCGCGTCCATGACGTCCACGTGCAGCCAGTCCGCGCCGTGCACGGCGGCGGCTTCGTCGGCGAGACGGGCGAAGTCGGCGGACAGGATGCTCGGGGCGATCATCGGCTGGTGGACCACGGCTGGTCAGTCTAGGGTTCGGCGCTCGCGCCGACCCACCCGGGAGGCGCGCTCCGCCGACTACTCACGCGGGTAGTTCCCCAACCGGCCACCGGGCGATTACGTTCGGGTGGGGGCAGGGACCTGGGGAGCACTGGGGATGGATGCCGAATCGGAGCACGGGGTCGCGCTGGTGACGGGCGCGTGCGCGCCGCTCGGCGCGGGACTGGTGGAGTCGCTCGCCCGGCGCGGCGCGCTGGTCGCCGCCGTGGACAGCGACGGCGCGCGGCTGGCCGACCTGGTGGAACGGCTCCAGCGCGCGGGGCTGCGGGTCGCCGGGCGGCAGATCGACGTGACGTCCGGCGCGGCCGTCGACGCGCTCGTGGACCAGGTGGAGCGGGAGTTCGGGCCGATCGACGTGGTGGTCACCACCACCGCCGCGTTCCGGCCGGGCCCGGTGCTCACCCTCACCGAGGCCGACTGGGCGCACACGTTCGCGGTCAACGTGGACGGCGTCTTCCACGTCACGCGCGCGGTCGCGGCGCGGATGGTGTGCCGGGGGCGCGGGACGATCATCGTGGTGGCCACGCACTCGGCCGCCGTGCCGCGCTCCAGCGTGGCCGCGTACGCGGCCTCCCGCGCCGCCGCCGTCGCCTACGCCGAGTGCCTGGCCCTGGAGGTCGCGCCGCGGGGCGTGCGCTGCGCGGTGGTCGCGCCCGACGACGTGCGCCGCGTGGTGGACGAGGTCCGCTACCTGCTGGCCGACACCGCGCCCGCGCTGGGCGCGTGAGCGCTCACACCTCGGCGTGCTCCTCGGCGTGCGCCAGGCGCGCCAGCTCGACGCGGGAGCTGATCCCGAGCTTCTTGAAGATGCCGCGCAGGTGGTAGTTCACGGTGTGCGGCGAGAGGTAGAGCTGCCGCGCCACCTGCCGGTTGGTCAGCCCGGCGCCCACCAGCCGGGCGATGTCGCGTTCCGGCGCGGACAGCCGGCGCCACTCGCCGCCCGCCCGCCGCAGCCGGCCCACCTCGCCGTCCGCGCCCATCCGCGCGTAGATCCGGGACGCCAGCGCGACGTGCGCGGCCGACCGCTCCGCCCGGCCGGTCTCCGCCAGCAGCCCGGCCACGTCCTCGTGCGCGGCGGCCTCCGCCCACGGGTGCGCGTGCCCGTCGGCCGCGGCCAGCAGCCCCTCCTCGTCGCGGCCCAGCAACGCGCGGGCGTGACCCGCGCCGACCACGACCGCCGGCAGGCCGGGGTTGGCCGCGGCCAGCTCCTCCGCCGCGCCCACCGCCGCCTCGGCGAGCGCCCGGTCGTCCACCGACCGCGCCAGCCGCACCAGCCACGCCGCCGCGCCCGGCTCGTCCACCAGCACCCGCCGGGCGCACGCCGCGTCCGCCAGCCGCGCCCGCGCCAGCTCGGCGGCCCGCGGCGCGCCGTCGCGGGCGTGCGCGAGCAGCAGCTCCACCCACTCGCACTGGCCGGAGTGCGCCACCGCGCCACCACCCGCGAGGTCGCTCCCGTACCGGCGCACGTGCTCCGCCGCCGCGGGCACGTCACCACGCAGCAACGCCACCGTCGCCAGCACGGTGGAGGCGAGCGGCACCAGCAGCCGCAGCCCCCGGTCGCGGGCCGCGGCCAGGCCGGAGTGCGCCGCCACGTGCGCCTGCACCAGCCGCCCCGCCTGCGCGAGCACCCTGGCCCGCGCGATCAGGCGTGCCGTCGGCGCGCCCGCCGCGACCGCCTCGTCCACCTCCGGCCCGTCACCGCGCACCAGGGCCTCGGCGTCCGCGAACCGGCCCAGGGCGGACAGCTTCATCGCGTACGCGACGGCGGCGTGCGACTGCCACCACGCGGTCGGCTGGTCGAGTTCCCACCGGGTCGACTCGCGGCCCCAGTACAGGCCCTCGGCGAGGTGGCCCGCCGACCACTCCAGGCACGAGTGGACGGTCGCCGCCATCACCACGTCCGCGTCGCTGGCCGTCCGGTCCGGCGCGGTCAGCACGGACAGCGCGTGCGCGCCCGCCGGTCCGCCGGTCGCCAGGTAACGCGCGAGCAGCCTGCCCGCGGCGGCCAGGTTCCGCAGCGGCTGCGGCGCGGCGGGCGCGGCCAGCGCGTGCTCCGCCTCGGCCGCCGCCGCGGCGGGTCTGCCGTCGGCGAGCAGGATGCCGGTCAACGCGGTGCGCAGCTCGGCGGCGGCACTCGCGGGCAGGCCCCGCGCGAGGCCGTGGCGGGCCAGCGCGACCGCCGAGCCCAGGCTGCCGCTCGCGGCCAGCGCGCGCACGTCGCGCACCACGCCGGCGGCCCGGTCGGCGGTCACCGCGGGCTCCGGCACGCGGCGCAACCCGGCCGCGTCCTGCCGCAACGCGTGCCGCACCGCCTCCGGCACGGCCTCCACCACCGCGCGCCACACCAGGTCCGACACGAACTCCAGCCGCCGGTCCACCGAACCGACCAGCCCGGACGCGATCACCTCGTCCACCGACAGCAGCAACGCGGCGGTCGTCTCGCCCATCAGCTCCGCCACGTCGCGCAACGGGAACGACCGGCCCAGCACGGCCGCGACCCGCAGCAGTTGGGTGGCCTTCGCGGACAACGCCTCGACGCGGCAGCCGACCACGGTCGTGACGCGACGCGGCAGCCGGTCGGCACGCAGCCCGGCCGTGCCGCCCGACGTGTCGAGCAGGTCCTCCTCGCGCAGGCCGAGGACCAGCTCGGCGACCAACCGCGGGTCACCGCCCGCCGACGCGACCAGCGCCGCCAGGTCCGGTCCCGGCGGCACGTCGAGCAGTTCGGCCAGCACACCGGCCACCACGTCCGCGTCGACCGGAGCCAGCGCGAGGACGTGCCCGGCCAACGCGTCACGCAGCTCGCCGGTGGCGTGCGCGCCGGTCAGCGCGAACAACGCGGTGACCCGCCGCCGCGCCAGCTCGGGCAGCAGGGCGAGCACCGCCGCCGGGTCCCGGTGCGCGTGGTCGACGGCCAGCAGCGGGCGTTCGGCGGTCCGGTCCAGGAGGCGGGCGAGGTCGACGCGGTCGCGGAGCACGCCGCCGTCGACCGGGGTCACCGCGTACCCGCGGTCGCGGGCGGCGTCGACCGCCTCGCGCAGCAGCAGGGACTTCCCGGCGCACGGCGGGCCGTCGATGGCCAGCAGGCCACCGGGCGCGGACAGGAAGCGGAGAACCGAAGCCCGTTCACGATCCCGGCCGTACGATTTCGACACGATCCAGCCTGCTACGCGTCTCGCTTGGCTGTCAATTCACGCCCGGTGGCGGAATGCGTCGAACGGCGCAACGGCGTCGAGTTCCCTCAGCACGTCTTCAGGTCCGCCGGTCACCACCCGCGCGCCGGCCTCCCGCAGCACCGCCAGGTGCCCCCGGTGCGCGGGGTGCCGCGCCTGGTCCACGCCGACCTGGGCCAGCACGACCAGCGGCGCGCCCCGGCCGAGCGCTTCGCACAGCACGGTCAGCGCCTGGTTGTCGCCGATGCCCAGGGCGAGCTTCGCGATGGAGTTCGCCGTGGCGGGCGCGAACACGAACGCGTCCGGCACCGGGTGTGGTTTCGGCTCGGTCGGCAGCCGCGACTCCCACCGGACCGGCAGGTCGGTCGACGCCGCCAACGCGCCCACCTCGTCCGCCAACCACCGCGCCGCGGTGGGCGTGGTGGTGATCGCGAGCCGCCAGCCGCGCCGGGCCAGCGGTTCCGCCAGCCCGGTGCGCAGCCACCGCTCCACGCCGCCCGCCGCCGACGCGACCAGCCCGAGGACCGGGCGCGGCGCGGTCACGCGGGACGGCGCAGCAGGGCGCAGAACATCGCGTCCGTGCCGTGCAGGTGCGGCCAGAGCTGGACGTGCGGCCCCGCGCCGAGGTCAGGCACGTCGGGGAAGCAGCCCCGCGTGTCCAGCCGCTCCGCGCCGGTCCGCCGGGCCACGTCGGCGACCACGCCGACCGTTTCCGCCAGGTGCGGCGAGCACACCACGTACGCCACCACACCACCCGGCCGGACCAGGTCCAGCGCCGCCGTCAGCAGCTCGCGCTGCAACCGGGCCAGCGGCGCGACGTCGGACGGCTGCCGCCGCCACCGCGCCTCCGGCCGCCTGCGCAACGCGCCCAGCCCGGTGCACGGCGCGTCCACCAGCACCCGGTCGTAGCCGCCCGGGGGCAGGCCGCTGTCCCGGCCGTCCGCCACGCGCACGGTGACCGGCAGGCCGGTCACCGACTTGCGGACCAGCTCCGCGCGGTGCGGCGCCTTCTCCACCGCGTCCACCTCCGCGCCGGACACCGCCGCCAGCGCACCCAGCAGCGCCGCCTTGCCACCCGGTCCCGCGCACAGGTCGAGCCAGCGCTCGTCGGGCCCGTCCAGCGGCGCGCGGGTCAGCGCCAACGCGCACAGCTGGCTGCCCTCGTCCTGCACGGCCGCCAGCCGCTCGCGCACCGGTTCCAGGTCGCCCGGGTCACCCGCCTCCAGGTGCACGCCGTACGGCGAGTACGGCGCGACGTCGCCGCCGGTCATCGCGGCCAGCTCGTCCGCGCTGCACTCACCGGGCCGCGCCGCGAGGTGCACGGCGGGCCGGGCGTCGTCGGCGGCCAGCGCGGACCGCAGCGGCTCGCCCCGGCTGCCCAGCGCCTCCGCGAACGCCTGCGCGACCCACCGCGGGTGGGCGTGCGCCATGGCGAGGTAGCCGACCGGGTCGGTCTCCTCGTCCGGCGCGACCTCCTCCACCCAGCCCGCCTCGTCCTGGCCGGTGACCCGGCGCAGCACGGCGTTCGCGAAACCGGCCGCGCCCGAGCCCAGCTCGGCGCGCACCAGGTCCACGGTGGACGCGACGGCGGCGTGCGGTGGGATGCGGGTGCGCAGGAGCTGGTACGCGCCCAGCCGCAGCGCGTCCAGCACCGCGCCGTCCACTTCGGACAGCGGTCGGTCGGAGCACGCGGCCAGCACCGCGTCCAGCAGGCCCTGCGCGCGGGCCGTGCCGTAGGCCAGCTCGGTGGCCAGCGCGGCGTCCCGGCCGGTGATCCGGCGGTCCCGGAGCAGGCCGGGCAGCACCAGGTTGGCGTAGGCGTCGCGCTGCCGGACGGCGCGCAGCGTGTCCAGCGCGGCCTGCCGCGCCGGGTCCACCGCGGGCGGGCGGACCGGGCCGGTGCGGCGGCGCGGCGGGTGCGGGCGGCGCGGCCGGGACGACCGCGAGCGCTCGGTCATGCGATCCGCTCCCCCGCCTCGACCCGGACGCCGCGCGCCCAGTCGGTCGCCGCCATCCGCTTCTTGCCCTGCGCCTGCACGTCACCCAGCTCGACGGGCGTGGTGGCGGTGCCGACCAGCACGCGCCTGCGCTCCACCCGCAGCTCGCCCGGCGCGAGCGGTGGCCCGTCCACCGGGGTCACGGGGCCGAGCTTGAGCCGCTCGCCGCGGAACTCCGCCCACGCGCCCGGGTCCGGCGTCACCGCCCGCGCCACCCGGTCCAGCGCCGCCGCCGGCGTGCCGAAGTCCAGCCGCGCGTCCTCCACCGCCACCTTCGGCGCGTAGCTGACGTTCTCCTCCGGCTGCTCCACCGGGCGCAGCGTGCCGTCCTCGATGCCGTCCACGGTGGACACCAGCAGCTTCGCGCCGGACTCGGCCAGCCTGCCCAGCAGGTCGCCGGAGGTGTCCCGCGGGCGCACCCGCTCGGTCACCACGCCGAACACCGGACCCGCGTCCAACGCCTTCACGATCCGGAACGTGGTCGCGCCGGTGATGTCGTCGCCGTGCCGCACGGCCGCCTGCACCGGCGCCGCGCCGCGCCACGCGGGCAGCACCGAGAAGTGCAGGTTCACCCAGCCGTGGCGCGGGATGGACAGGGCGGACTCGGGCAGCAGCGCGCCGTAGGCCACCACGGGGCACAGGTCCGGCGCGAGCACCCGCAGCCGGGCCAGGAAGTCGGGATCGCCCGCCTTGGGCGGGGTCAGCACCTCGATGCCCAGCTCGTCGGCGAGCGCGGCCACCGGCGACCGCTCGACGCGGCGGCCCCGGCCGACCGGGGCGTCGGGGCGGGTGACGACGGCGACCACCTCGTGCCGGGACGACAGCAGGGCGCGCAACGCCGGCAGGGCCGGCTCGGGCGTGCCCGCGAACACCAGGCGCATCCTCACGCACCCCCGAACAGCGGGTGCGGCGACTGCTTCAGGACCGGCGCGGTCCCGTCGAACCAGGACTGCTGCCGGATCTCGCGCATCGCCAGCTTGCGGGTCTGCTCGTCGAGCCGGTCCACGAACAGCACGCCGTCCAGGTGGTCGGTCTCGTGCTGGATGCAGCGCGCCAGCAGGTCCGTGCCCTCCACCTCGACCGGCTCGCCGTGCATGTTCCAGCCGCGGGCCACCACGTTGCGGTGCCGGCGGCAGTCCCAGCTCATCCCCGGGATGGACAGGCAGCCCTCCGGGCCCTCCTGCACCTCGTCGCCGACCACCTCGAAGGTGGGGTTCACCAGGTGACCCGCGAAACCGTCGCAGTGGTAGGTGAACACCCGCAGGCCCACGCCGAGCTGCGGCGCCGCGAGGCCCGCTCCGCCGGCGTCGCTCATGGTGTCCCACAGGTCCTTGACCAGCTTGCGCAGCTCCGCGTCGAACTCGGTGACCTCGACGGCGGGGGTCCGCAGCACCGGGTCGCCGAACAGCCGGATGGGTTGGACGGTCACGCACTCTCCTCGAACGTGGGCAGACGACCAGTCTAGGAGAGCGGTGCCGACCCGGGCCGCCTCAGTGCCCGGAGTGGCGACCGAGGAACATCACACCGACCAACGCCGCCGCGAAGTGCCCCGCGAACCGCGTGGCGGTGAGCACGCCCGTGACGACGGCCGGCGTCCTGGTGGTGGTCATCGTGATGGTGGTCATGTCGTTCTCCTCTGCGCGTCGATGGCTCCACCGTCCCGCAGGCGGACGTGCGCACGCGTCCGCAAGGAGTACCGACCGCCGCTACGACCCGGGAATGAGGCCGGTGCGACGTGAGGGGTACGTCAGCCCGGCCACACCACCCGGGCCGCGCCGCCACCCCTGCGGGTCGGTTCGGCGACCGCCCGCCACCGCCCGTCCGGCAGGCGTTCCACGGCGGTCACCGCGCCGATCTCGGCCGTCGCCGCGAACCGGTGGCCGAGCACGCGCAACGCCGCGGCCTCCGGCGTCCCGAGGAAGGGGTCCTCGGCCTGCGTGGTCGCGGAGTTGCGCTGGGACGCCCGCGGCGCGGCGACGGCGTCGAGCAGCGGCAGGCCGCGGTCCAGGCGCTGCGTCAGCACCTGGAGGACGGTCGTGATGATGGTCGCGCCACCCGGTGAGCCCAGCGCCACCACGGGTTCGCCGTGGCGCAGCACGATCGTCGGCGCCATCGACGAGCGCGGGCGCTTGCCCGGTCCCGGCAGGTTCGGGTCCGGCACGCCGGGCGCGACCGGGGTGAACGAGAAGTCGGTCAGCTCGTTGTTCAGCAGGAACCCCCGACCGGGCACCACGATCCCGCTGCCGCCCTCCTGCTCGATGGTCACGGTGTACGCGACGACGTTGCCCCACCGGTCGGCGACCGTGAGGTGCGTGGTGTCGGTGCCCTCGTACGGCGTGACGGCCTCTTCGCCGGTGGTCGCGCACGGCTTCGGGTCACGCGGGTCGCCGGGCGACACGGGACCGGTGAGGGCTCGCGTCGGGGAGATCAGGCAGGCGCGGCTGTCGGCGAACTCCTGCGACAGCAGCTCGCGCTCGGGCACGTCGGTGAAGGCGGGGTCGCCCACCCAGCGGTTCCGGTCGGCGAACGACAACCGGCTCGCCTCCAGGAAGCGGTGCAGGTACTGGGTCGGCGACTCGTTCGCGAGCTTCGTGGTCTCCAGGATGTTCAACGCCTCGCCCACGGTCGTGCCGCCGGAGGACGGTGGCGCCATGCCGTACACGTCGAGGTCCCGGTAGCGGGCGTGGCTCGGCTCGCGGCGCGGGACGCGGTAGTCGCCCAGGTCGGCGGCGGTGAGCCGACCGGGCCGGACGGTGCGCGTGGCGGCCGGGTCCTTCGGCGGGTGGTTGACCGTGGCGACGACATCGCGCCCGATGGGGCCGCGGTAGAACGCGGCCACGCCGTCGCGGCGCAGTTGGCGGTAGGTGTCGGCGAGGTCGGGGTTGCGGAACGTGCTGCCGATGGCCGGCGGCGGGAGGAACAGGGCTCGGCTGGAGGTGATGTCGGCGAACCGCTCGGCGTTCTCGGCGACCTGGCGGTGGAAGGTGGCGTCGACGGTGAACCCCCGGCGCGCCAGCTCCTCGGCCGGTTTCAGCGCCTGGTCGAGGGAGAGCGTGCCCCACTGGTCGAGCGCCCGCTGCCAGGTGCGGGGCGTGCCGGGCACCCCCACGGACAGCCCGCTGGTGACCGCTTCGGCGAACGGGATCGGTTGGCTGTCCTGGAGGAACAGGTCGGCCCCGGCGGCGGCAGGCGCGGTCTCCCGCCCGTCCAAAGTAGACACTTCTTGGCGGCGGGCGTCGTAGTGGACGAAGAACCCGCCACCCCCGACACCCGCGGAGAACGGGTCGGTAACACCGAGCGCGGCGGCGACCGCGACAGCGGCGTCCACGGCGTTGCCACCCCGACGAAGCACATCCACCCCGACCCGCGAGGCGTCCGGGTCGACACTGGACACCACCCCACCGAACCCGACCGCCTCCGGAACCCGCACCGTCGGCGTCCGGGAGTCCGCGTGCGCAGGCGCGAGCAACGCGCCGAGGAGGGCCGCGGCGGAGGCGACGACAACCGTCGAACGAAGCATCATTCCCTTGTACTCCGCCATTTCCCGCCGAAGAACCCCCGCCGGGCCGAATCCCACGGCGTGGAGAGCCGGTCTCACTCGATCGTGATCTTGCGGCTGTCGAACACATGTTCGAGACTGTTCACATGCCCGCACTCCGCTCTCTCGCCCACCTGCCCCTCGCCCACCTGCCCCTCGCCCACCTGCCCCTCGCCCACCTGCCCCTCGCCCACCTCCCCCTCACCCACCTGCCTCTCTCCCACTTCCCCCTGTCCCAGCGCCGCTCCCACCCCCGCCTCGCCCGCCTCGCCCGCCTCGCCCGCCTCCCCTGCCTCTCCCACGTCCCCCGCCTCTCCCACGTCCCCCACGTCCCCCACGTCCCCCACATCCCCCACCACCTCCGCCCCTTCGACACCCGGCCCTCCGGTCCTCAGCCCCATCACTCGCCCCTTCCGCCCGCCGGTCCCTCCCCGCACGCACCACCTCCCCGCCCCAGTCATCCCCCGCACTCACCGCCTTCGCCACTCGGCCCTTCCCCGCACCCGCCCCCTCTCCCCACCGGCCGCCCCCTCTCCACACCGCTCCCACCTCCCCACCCCCTCTTCTCACCCGTACGGCTGTACCGCCCCGACAGCTCCCAGGAGGCTCTCTGGTAGACCTCAGCTCATGGCAGGGAAGTCGACCACCAGGCGCGGCGAACGCGTGCCCGCATCCACGCGGCCCGTCGCCCGCGTGTGCGTCGACGTGCCGCTGCCACACCTGGACCGCCTGTTCGACTACCAGGTCTCGACCGACCAGGACGCGGACGCGGTGCCCGGCTGCCGGGTCCGGGTCCGGTTCGCGGGCCAACTGGTCGACGGCTACCTGATCGAGCGGGCCGACGAATCGGAGTACGGCAGCAAGCTCAGCTTCCTCGACCGCGTGATCTCGCCCGAGCCCGTGCTCTCCCCGGAGGTCGTGGAGCTGGCGCGAGCCGTCGCCGACCGGTACGCGGGTTCGCTGACCGACGTGCTCCGGATGGCCGTTCCACCGCGCCACGCGCGGGTCGAGGGAAAGCCGTCGCCGGAACCCGCGCCCGCACCACCCGAGCCCGCGGCGGACGGGTGGGCCAGGTACCCGTACGGGCCCAACCTGCTGGACGCGTTGCGGTCCGGCCGCGTCGCACGCGCGGTGTGGCAGGCGCTGCCCGCCGAGGACTGGCCCGCACGGCTGGCCGAGGCGGCGACGACCGTGGTGAGCACCGGCCGGGGCGCGCTGGTCGTGGTGCCGGACCACCGCGACCTGGCCCGGCTGCACGCGGCGTGCGCGGCGTTGGCGGGGCCGGACGCCGTGGTGACGTTGTCGGCGGACCTCGGGCCGTCGGAGCGGTACAAGCGGTGGCTCGCGGTGCGGCGTGGTGCGGTCCGGCTGGTGCTGGGCACGCGTGGCGCGGCGCTGGCGCCGGTGCACGACCTGGGCCTGGTGGCGGTGTGGGACGACGGCGACGACCTGCACGCCGAGCCGCGGATGCCGTACCCCAACGTGCGCGACGTGCTGGTCCAGCGGTCGCACCTGACGGGCGCGTCGCTGCTGGTCGGCGGCTTCGCCCGGACCGCGGAGGCGCAGCTGCTGGTGGACAGCGGGTGGGCGCACGAGGTGGTGGCGGCGCGGGAGACGCTGCGCGCGGTCGCGCCGCGGGTGGCGGCGGTGGGCGACCACGCGTGGCAGGAGGTGAAGGACCCGGCGGCCCGGACGGCCCGGTTGCCGTCGATCGCGTTCGACGCGGCCCGGTCGGCGTTCGAGGAGGGCGCGCCGGTGCTCGTCCAGGTGCCGCGGCGCGGGTACGTGCCATCGCTGGCGTGCGGGAACTGCCGCGCGACGGCGCGCTGCCGCCGGTGCGCGGGGCCGCTCGCGCTGCCCGGCGGTGCCGATGACGGCGTGCCCAGGCCCGCGTACTGCCGGTGGTGCGGTGCGACGGAGGCGGCGTTCCGCTGCCCGACGTGCGGTTCACGCCGCCTGCGCGGCCAGGTGATCGGGGCCCGCCGCACCGCCGAGGAGATGGGCCGGGCGTTCAGCAACATCCCGGTGCGCACGTCGGGTGCGGACGAGGTGCTGTCCTCGGTGCCGGGCGAACGCGCCCTGGTCGTGGCCACCCCGGGCGCCGAGCCCACCGCCGACGGCGGCGGCTACGGGGCGGTCCTCCTGCTGGACGGCTGGGCACTGCTGGGCCGAGCGGACCTGCGCGCGACAGAAGAAACCCTCCGCCGCTGGATGACCGCGGCAGCCCTCACCCGTCCCGCGGGCAAGGTGGTGGTGGTAGCCGACTCCAGCCTCCCGCCGGTCCAAGCCCTGGTCCGCTGGGACCCGGTGTGGCACGCCCGGCAGGAGCTGGCGGCGAGGACCGAACTGGGCTTCCCACCCGCCGTCCGCATGGCCACCCTGGACGGCACCCCGGAAGCCGTGGCCGCGGCCCTGGACGACCTGCACCTACCCCGGACCGGCGAAATCCTCGGCCCCGTGCCCCTGGCCGAGGACGGCCAGAAGGAACGAGCCCTCATCCGAGTGGCCAGAACGGAGGGCAAGGCCCTGGCCGAAGCCCTGACCGCCCTCCAGGCCACCAGAAGCGCCCGCAAGGACCCCACCCCGATCCGAGTAAAACTGGACCCGCTGGAAGTCCTCTGAGCCGCGGCCCCACCCGGTGCGACGCGCCCCAACCCGGGACGATCCCCCAGCGCGCCCCTGCCCGCCGCGCCCCACCCGGCACATCCCCGCCAGCCGCATCCCGCCGCCTGGCACATCCCCGCCCGCCGCATCCCGCCGGCACATCCCGCCAGGCACATCCCCGCCCGCGCATCCCGCCAGGCACATCCCCGCCCGCGCATCCCGCCCGGCACATCCCCGCCCCGCGCCCCCGGCCCGCGCGCCTCAACCCAGGGCGATCCCACCCAGCGCATCTCCGCCCGACACATCCCGCCCGACACGTCCCACCCGACACATCCCACCCCGCGCGCCCCAACCCGGGGCGATCCCACCAGCGCATCTCCGCCTGGCACATCCCCGCCCGCGCGCCCCCACCCGCGTCCCCACCCGGCGGGGCGCAGCCCGGCGTCGGCTGCCTACCCCCAACCCAGCCGAGCCCTACTTCGGCTCAACAGCCCCCGAAAACCGGACACCCGCGCCCAATCACCCCCAGCCGCAACGGGTTCGTCGCGCCCGAACCCGGCATCCCGGCGCAGGCAACCGAATCCCGACCCGCGGACACCCACCTTCGGGATGCCGCAGCCCGGAAACACACCAGCGCCGCCGATCCGACCGCATCGACCGAAGAGGATCGGTCGCGCGGTGGATCGGCGGCGCTGGTCGTGCTTTCCCCAGAGCGGAGCCTCGGATCAGGCGCCGGCGGCCGCGCGCAGGGCGTCCGCGCGGTCCGTGTTCTCCCAAGGCAGGTCCACGTCGGTCCGGCCGAAGTGGCCGTACGCCGCGGTCGGGCTGTAGATCGGGCGGAGCAGGTCGAGGTCCCGGATGATCGCGGCGGGCCGGAGGTCGAAGACCTCGCTGATGGCCTGCTGGATCTTGGTCGGGTCCACGGTCTCGGTGCCGAAGGTCTCCACGAACAGACCGACCGGCGCGGCCTTGCCGATGGCGTACGCCACCTGCACCTCGATGCGCGTCGCGAGACCGGCGGCGACGGCGTTCTTCGCCACCCAGCGCATCGCGTACGCGGCCGAGCGGTCCACCTTCGACGGGTCCTTGCCGGAGAACGCGCCACCACCGTGCCGCGCCATGCCGCCGTAGGTGTCGACGATGATCTTGCGGCCGGTCAGGCCCGCGTCACCCATCGGACCGCCGATGACGAACCGGCCGGTCGGGTTGACCAGCAGGCGCACGTTCGACGTGTCCAGGCCGAGGTTCTCCAGCTCGGGCGCGACGACGTGTTCCCGGATGTCGACGCCGAGCAGCTTCTCCAGGTCGATGCCGTCCGCGTGCTGCGTCGACACGACGACGGTGTCCAGGCGCACCGGCTGGTCACCCGCGTACTCGATGGTGACCTGGGTCTTGCCGTCCGGGCGCAGGTACGGCACGGTGCCGTCCTTGCGGACCCCGGTGAGGCGCCGCGACAGGCGGTGGGCCAGCGCGATCGGCAGCGGCATCAGCTCCGGCGTGTCGGTGCACGCGTAGCCGAACATGAGCCCCTGGTCGCCCGCACCCTGCTTGTCGATCTCGTCGTCCGCGCCGCCGACCCGGTTCTCGTACGCGGTGTCGACGCCCTGCGCGATGTCGGGCGACTGCGAGCCGATCGCGACGTTCACACCGCAGGAGCGGCCGTCGAAGCCCTTCGCCGACGAGTCGTAGCCGATCTCCAGGATCTTCTCCCGGACGATCGACGGGATGTCCGCGTAGGTCTCCGTGGTCACCTCGCCGGCCACGTGCACCTGGCCGGTCGTGATGAGCGTCTCCACGGCCACCCGCGAACGGGGGTCCTTGGTCAGCAACGCGTCGAGGATGGAGTCGCTGATCGCGTCGCAGATCTTGTCCGGGTGCCCCTCCGTCACCGACTCACTGGTGAACAGCCTGCTGCTGTGCTGGCTCACGGCACTCCTCAATCTGGTTTCTCTGCGATTGGGACAAGCTTACTGAGGGTTGGCACCCCGGTGGTCAAACTTCGAGCGAGGAGACCACGGCATCCCACAGTGCGGACGCCAGGCGGGCCTTGGAGCCGTGGGGCAGGGGTGTCTCGCCGCCGTTCGCCGACAGCAGCCAACCCCCGTTGTCCTCCACCTCGAACGCCTTGCCGTCGCCGACGGCGTTGACGACGAGCCAGTCGCAGCCCTTGCGCGCCAGCTTCGCGCGGCCGTACTCCAGCACGGTGGTCGAGTCGTCACCGGTCTCGGCGGCGAACCCGACGACCACCTGGCGCGCGCGGCGCGCGGCGACCAGCTCGGCCAGGATGTCCGGGTTCCGGGTGAGGGCGACCGGGTCCGGGTCCCGGTCGGTCTTCTTGATCTTGTGCGGGGTGGTCGCGACGGGCCGGAAGTCGGCCACCGCGGCGGCCATCACGACGACGTCCGCGTCCTTGCCCACCCAGTGCATCGCGTCCCGCAGCTCGGCCGCGCTGCCCACGCGCTCCAGCTCGACGCCCGCCGGCGCGGGCAGGTCGGCGGTGTGCGCGGCGACCAGCGTGACCCGCGCGCCGCGTTGCGCGGCGACCCGCGCCAACGCGTAGCCCTGCCGGCCGGACGAGCGGTTGCCCAGGAACCGCACCGGGTCCAGCGGCTCACGGGTGCCACCCGCGGAGATCGCCACGTGCAGGCCCTCCATGTCGCGGGGCAGCGCGTCCGGGCGCTCCAGCAGCAGCCGGGCCAGCTCCACGATCTCGGCGGGGTCGGGCAGGCGGCCCTTGCCGGTGTCCTTGCCGGTGAGCCGGCCGCTCGCGGGCTCGGCCACGACGACGCCCCGCGACCGCAGCAGCGCCACGTTGGCCCGCGTCGCCGGGTGCTCCCACATCTCCGTGTGCATCGCCGGGACCAGCAGGACCGGGCAGCGCGCGGTCAGCAGGGCGTTGGTGAGCAGGTCGTCGGCCAGCCCGTGGGCGGCCTTCGCGAGCAGGTTCGCCGTCGCCGGGGCGACCACGACGAGGTCGGCCTCCTGGCCGAGCTTCACGTGCGCCACGGACGGCACGTCCGAGAACACGTCGGCGTGCACCGGCTGCCCGGACAGGGCCTCGAACGTGGCCGCGCCGACGAACTTCAGGGCGCCCTCGGTGGGCGCCACCCGGACCGAGTGGCCGGATTCGGTGAGCCGGCGCAGCACCTCGCACGCCTTGTAGGCGGCGATGCCACCGCCCACCCCCAGGACGATCCGGGGGCGGGCGTCG
This sequence comes from Saccharothrix obliqua, assembly GCF_019375475.1. Lineage (GTDB taxonomy): Bacteria > Actinomycetota > Actinomycetes > Mycobacteriales > Pseudonocardiaceae > Actinosynnema > Actinosynnema obliqua. Next base: position 91,103 of record NZ_JAHXGQ010000010.1, read on the forward strand.
ACCGGCTCGGTCACTCGCCCTCGGTGTGCTCGAGCAGCCCCGCGTGGATCTCCCGCAGCGCGATCGACAGCGGCTTCTCCCGCGGACCCGGCTCGACCAGCGGGCCGACGTACTCCAGCAGGCCCTCGCCGAGCTGGGCGTAGTAGTCGTTGATCTGCCGCGCCCGCTTGGCCGCGTAGATCACCAGCGCGTACTTCGAGCTGACCTGCTCCAGCAGGTCGTCGATCGGCGGGTTGGTGATGCCCTCCGGGGAACCCGACAGCGGGCCCAGCTCGGTGTGCGTGGTCACTCGTCAACGCTCCTGCGGTTGGTGTGTCTGGAGGCCGTCCCGCGCCTGCCGCACGCGTGCCATCACGCGTCGGGCGCCGGGCCGACCACCAAGTCTAGCAAGCGGGTCGCGGCCGAACGCACGTCGGCGTTCACCACGACCTCGTCGAACTCGGGTTCCGCCGCCAGCTCCGCGCGGGCGATCTCCAGCCGGCGGGCGACCACGGCCGGGTCCTCGGTGCCGCGCCCGGTCAGCCGCCGGACCAGGTCCTCCCAGGACGGCGGCGCGAGCATCACCAGCTGCGCCTCCGGCATCGCGGCCCGGACCTGCCGCGCGCCCTGGAGTTCGATCTCCAGCAACGCGGGCCGACCGGCCGCCAGCGCGCGTTCCACCGGCTCACGGGGCGTGCCGTAGCAGTTGCCCGCGAACTCGGCGTGCTCCAGCAGCGCGCCCGCGTCGACCAGGCGGCGGAACTCGGCGGCGTCGACGAAGTGGTAGTGCTCCCCGTCGACCTCGCCCGGCCTCGGCGACCGCGTGGTCACCGAGACGCTGAAGTGCACGTCCGGCTCCATCCGGCGCAGCTCGGCCAGCACGCTGGACTTGCCGACGCCCGAGGGCCCGGAGAGAACGGTGAGGCGGGACCGGGCGCGCACGCCCGACCCCGCCCCGGTGCCGTCACTCACTCGCCGCTGAACTCGGTGAGCAGCGCCTTGCGCTGCCGCTCACCCAGGCCGCGCAGCCGACGGCTCGGAGCGATCTCCAACCGCTCCATGATCTGCTGCGCACGAACCTTGCCGACGCCCGGAAGCGCCTCAAGCAGCGCGGACACCTTCATCTTGCCAAGGACCTCGTCGCTCTCGGCGGCCTTCAGCACGTCCGTCAGGGTCGTGCCGCCACGCTTGAGGCGCTCCTTGAGCTCAGCCCGAGCGCGACGAGCGGCAGCAGCCTTCTCCAGCGCTGCGGCCCGCTGCTCCTCGGTAAGCTGGGGAAGGGCCACGATTTCCTCCGTGGTGTGGGAATTTCAATTCTGGATCGGTGCCGCGACCGTACCGAGCGCAATTGCCTGGGTACAACGTGGGTCCCAGTCAGGTGAAACTTTTCAGCGCCTGGACGTAGCGGCGGGTGGTAGTAGTACCAACACCCTCCGACAGTCCCATCACCGCCACCGGTAACGCGTTGCGCACGACCTGTGTGGTATGCGCTCGGCCGGGGATGGCCCTGTCGGTGGCCAGGACCGTACCAGGCAACGTTTACGCAGGTGAGCGGACCACGCGAAGCGTGTCGCGATTTGATCGCGATCACACGTCCAGCGAGTCCCCCGCGGCACGTGCGGCGGCCCTCAGCGCGGCCACGTCCGGGCCGTGCCGGAGCACGTCCCGGGAGCTGGTCGGGAGCACGCCGCGCAGCTCCCGGCCGAACACCGCGCGCAGGTCCGCGACGGTCGCGCCCTGGGCCCCGAAACCGGGGGCCAGGACGGGTCCGTGCAGGTGGGAGAGGTCGAGGCCGTGGTCGCCGACGGTCGCGCCGACCACCAGCCCGACGTCGCCGAACGGCTCGGCGCCCGCGTTCCGGCGCGCCGCCTGGTCCACCACGGACTGCGCCACGGAACGGCCGTCGGCGCCCGTCGCGCGCTGCACCGAGGAACCCTCGGGATTGGAAGTCAACGCGAGCACGAATACGCCGCGCCCGCTCGCCCGTGCGGCTTCGAGCGCCGGGTCCAGGGAGCCGAAACCGAGGTACGGCGACAGCGTGACGGCGTCGCCGGCGAGCGGCGAGCCGTCCGACAGGTAGGCCGCCGCGTAGGCGGCCATGGTGGAGCCGATGTCGCCGCGCTTGGCGTCCACCAGGACCAGCGTGCCGCTGTCCCGGAGGTCCGCCACGACGCGTTCGAGCACGGCGACGCCCTTCGAGCCGTGCGACTCGAAGAACGCCGCCTGCGGCTTCACCAGGGCCACGCGACCCCCGAACGCCTCCACGCAGGTCAGCGCGAACCGCTCCAGGCCGGCGGCGTCCCGGGGCAGCCCCCAGGCGTCGAGCAGGCCCGGGTGGGGGTCGATGCCGACGCACAGGGGGCCGTGGGCGGCCGTGGCCGCCGCCAGTCGGGCCGAGAACCTCACGCCTCACCCCGCAGGGCCGCCTGGAGCGCCTGGAGGGGCCGCACGCCGATGTCGCCCCGGATTGCGGCCTCGATGCCGTGCACGGCCGCCGCGGCGCCCTGGATGGTGGTCACGCACGGGATGTCCTTGGCCACGGCCGCGGTGCGGATCTCGTAGCCGTCCACACGCGGACCGTTGTTGCCGTACGGGGTGTTGATGATCATGTCCACGGTGCCGTCGAGGATGGCCTGGACGATGTTCTTGTCACCCTCGAAGTGCTTGCGGACCACCGTGCACGGGATGCCGTTGCGACGCAGCACCTCGGCGGTGCCCGCCGTCGCCAGCACCTCGAAGCCCAGGTCGGCGAGCCGCTTGACCGGGAAGATCATGGCCCGCTTGTCCCGGTTGGCGACCGACACGAACACCCGGCCCGACGTGGGCAGCGACCCGTACGAGGCGGTCTGGGACTTCGCGAACGCCGTCCCGAACGACACGTCGATGCCCATGACCTCGCCGGTGGACTTCATCTCCGGCCCGAGCAGCGAGTCCACGCCCTTGCCCTCCGGCGTGCGGAACCGGTGGAACGGCAGCACGGCCTCCTTGACGGCGACCGGCGCGTGCGGCGGCAGCTTCGCGCCGTCGCCCTCGGCGGGCAGCAGGCCCTCGGCGCGCAGCTCGGCGATGGTCGCGCCGAGCATCACCCGGGCAGCGGCCTTGGCCAGCGGCACGGCCGTCGCCTTGGACACGAACGGCACGGTGCGCGACGCGCGCGGGTTGGCCTCCAGGACGTACAGCACGTCGTCCTTGAGCGCGTACTGGACGTTGAGCAGGCCGCGCACGCCGATGCCCGCGGCGATGGCCCGCGTGGACCGCCGCACGTTGTCGATGTCGGTCTCGCCCAGCGTGATCGGCGGCAGGGCGCACGCCGAGTCGCCGGAGTGCACCCCCGCCTCCTCGATGTGCTCCATGACGCCGCCGATGAACACGTCCTCGCCGTCGAACAGGGCGTCCACGTCGATCTCGATGGCGTCGTCCAGGAACCGGTCGACCAGCACCGGGTGCTCGGGGCTGACCTCGGTGGCGCGGGCGATGTAGCCGCGCAGCGACTCCTCGTCGTAGACGATCTCCATGCCGCGCCCGCCCAGCACGTACGACGGCCGCACCAGCACCGGGTAGCCGATCTCGTCGGCGATGGCCTTGGCCTGGGCGAACGACGTGGCGGTGCCGTACTTCGGCGCGGGCAGGCCGGCGTCGTGCAGCACCTGGCCGAACGCGCCCCGGTCCTCGGCGAGGTGGATGGCGTGCGGCGGGGTGCCGACGACCGGCACGCCCGCGGCCTCCAGCCGCCGCGCGAGGCCCAGCGGCGTCTGCCCGCCGAGCTGCACGATGACGCCCGCGACCGTGCCGGAGCGCTGCTCGGAGTGCACGACCTCCAGCACGTCCTCGAACGTCAGCGGCTCGAAGTACAGGCGGTCGGAGGTGTCGTAGTCGGTGGACACCGTCTCCGGGTTGCAGTTGACCATCACCGTCTCGTACCCGGCGGCGCGCAGCGCCATGGCCGCGTGCACGCACGAGTAGTCGAACTCGATGCCCTGGCCGATGCGGTTGGGCCCGGAGCCGAGGATCAGCACCTTGGGCTTGTCGCGCTGCTCGGTGACCTCGGTCTCGGCCTCGGGGTCCAGTTCGTAGGCCGAGTAGTGGTACGGGGTCCGCGCGGCGAACTCGGCGGCGCAGGTGTCGACGGTCTTGAACACCGGCCGCACGCCGAGGCGGTGCCGCAGGGCGCGCACGCCGTCCTCGCCGGCCAGCTCGGCACGCAGCGCGGCGATCTGGCGGTCGGCCAGGCCGGCCCGCTTCGCCTTGCGCAGCAGGCGCTCGTCCAGCACCGGCGCGCGCTCGATCTCGTGGCGCAGGTCGACCAGCCACGCGAGCTGCTCGATGAACCACGGGTCGATGCGCGACGCCTCGTGCACCTGCTCGACGGTCGCGCCCAGGCGCAGCGCCCGGTCCACCGTGTACAGGCGGCCGTCGTGCCCGGTGCGCAGTTCGTCCAGAGTGGACTCCAGCGTGGCGTCCGGGTCCGGCGTGGTCCAGAAGCCGCCCGCCTTGGTCTCCATGGAGCGCAGGGCCTTGCCCATCGCCTCGACGAAGCTGCGGCCGATGGACATGGCCTCGCCGACGGACTTCATGGTGGTGGTGAGCGTCCGGTCCGCGCCGGGGAACTTCTCGAACGCGAACCGCGGCACCTTCACCACGACGTAGTCGAGCGTCGGCTCGAAACTGGCCGGCGTCTCGCCGGTGATGTCGTTGCGGATTTCGTCCAGCGTGTAGCCGATGGCGAGTTTCGCGGCGATCTTGGCGATCGGGAAGCCGGTCGCTTTCGACGCGAGCGCGGACGACCGGGAAACCCGCGGGTTCATTTCGATCACGACCATGCGGCCGGTTTCCGGGTTGATCGCGAACTGGATGTTGCAGCCGCCGGTGTCCACGCCGACCTCGCGGATGACCGCGATGCCGACGTCGCGCATGTGCTGGAACTCGCGGTCGGTGAGGGTCATCGCGGGCGCGACGGTCACCGAGTCGCCCGTGTGCACGCCCATCGGGTCGATGTTCTCGATGGAGCAGACGACGACCACGTTGTCGTTGCGGTCGCGCATCAGCTCCAGCTCGTACTCCTTCCAGCCGAGCACGCTCTCCTCGATCAGCACCTCGGTGACCGGGGACTCCGCGAGGCCGGAGGCGGCGAGCCGCTCCAGCTCCTCGGGGGTGTGCGCCATGCCGGAACCCAGGCCGCCCATGGTGAACGACGGCCGGATCACCACCGGCAGGCCCAGGTCGGCGACGGTGGCGCGGACCTCCTCCATGGACTTGCAGACGGCGCTGCGCGGGACCTCCGCGCCGATGCGCCGCACCAGGTCCTTGAAGATCTGCCGGTCCTCGCCGCGCTGGATGGCGTCGATGTCGGCGCCGATCAGCTCCACGTCGTACTTCTCCAGCACACCGCGCTCGTGCAGCGCGATGGCGGTGTTGAGCGCGGTCTGCCCGCCCAGGGTGGCCAGGATCGCGTCCGGGCGCTCGGCGGCGATCACCTTCTCCACGAACTCGGGCGTGATCGGCTCGACGTAGGTGGCGTCGGCGAACTCCGGGTCGGTCATGATCGTCGCCGGGTTGGAGTTCACCAGGCTGACCCGCAGGCCCTCGGCACGCAGCACGCGGCACGCCTGCGTGCCCGAGTAGTCGAACTCGCACGCCTGCCCGATGACGATCGGGCCGGAGCCGATGACCAGCACGTGCTTGATGTCGGTCCTCTTCGGCATGGTCAGCGGCCCTCGCTCATCATGGTCACGAACTCGTCGAACAGCGGTGCGGCGTCGTGCGGCCCGGCTGCCGCCTCCGGGTGGTACTGGACGCTGAACGCCGGCACGTCCAGGGCGCGCACGCCCTCCACGGTGCCGTCGTTCGGGCAGTAGTGGCTGAGCTGGACGCGGCCGAAGTCGGAGCCGAACTCCTCACCCGGCTCGCCCTCCAGCGCGAAACCGTGGTTCTGCGCGGTGATCGCCACCTTCCCGGTCGCCACGTCGATGACCGGGATGTTGATGCCGCGGTGGCCGTACCGCATCTTGTAGGTCTCGCGGCCCAGCGCGCGGCCCAGGATCTGGTTGCCGAAGCAGATGCCGAACAGCGGGACGCGCTTGTCCAGCACGGCCCGGGTCAGCTCGACGGCGTGCGCCTGGGTGGCGGGGTCGCCGGGGCCGTTGGACAGGAACACGCCGTCCGGCGCGATCGCCTCGACGTCGGCGAACGTCGACGTCAGCGGCAGCACGTGCACCTCGATGCCGCGTGCCGCCAGCATCCGCGGCGTGTTGGACTTGATGCCCAGGTCCAGCGCGGCGACCCGGAACCGGCGCTCGCCGACCGCGTCCACCACGTACGGGCTGGGCGTGGTCACGTCGCCCGCGAGGTCCGCACCCGTCATCGGCGGCGCGGTGCGCACCCGCGCCAGCATGGCCTCCGGCGAGTCGAGCCGGTCGCCGGAGAACACGCCGGCCCGCATCGCGCCCCGCTCCCGCAGGTGGCGGGTCAGCATCCGGGTGTCGATGCCGGCGATGCCGACGACGCCCTGCCGGACCAGCTCCTCGTCCAGGCCGCGGGTGGCGCGCCAGTTCGACGGCCGGCGTGCCGGGTCGCGCACCACGTAGCCCGCGACCCAGATCCGGGACGACTCGTCGTCCTCGTCGTTCCAGCCGGTGTTGCCGATCTGCGGCGCGGTCTGCACCACGATCTGGCGGTGGTAGGAGGGGTCGGTCAGGGTCTCCTGGTAGCCGGTCATGCCGGTGGAGAAGACGACCTCGCCGAGGCTCTCGCCGACCGCGCCGTAGGACTCGCCGCGGAAGACCCGGCCGTCCTCCAGGACCAGTGCCGCGTCCGTCATCGCTTGCCTCCCAGCGCTTGAACCCACTGCTCGTACACGTCCTTGTCGTCGCCCCGGAACCCGGTGTCGAAGGTCTGGTCGGCCAGCCGCCAGCGCAGCACCAGCAGGCCGTCGCCGGCCATCACCTTGCCCGCGAGGCCGCGCGCGGTGCGGGCGCCCTCGATGGCGTCCAGCGGCAGCCACATCGCGCTCGCGCCGGTGCGCTCCACCAGCACGCCCGAGTCGGTCAGCTTCAGCACCGCCTCGGCGCGGTGGCCGACGTCGCCCACCGCGACCCGGTCCTGCCAGTCGTCGCCCACGGTCGTGCCGACGTAGACGCCGGTCGCGGCCAGCTTCGCGGCGCCCGGTTCGGCGGGCGGCGCGGGGAACTCGGGCAGCACCGCGGCCTGGCGGCGGGCGCGGGCCCGCCAGCCGTGCCACATGCCGTAGACGCACAACGCGAACACGGCCAGGACCAGGAGGGACAGCAGCACGCGGGTCATGCGGGAATCCTTCCGGCGGCGGCGGTCACGCGCCCGCGCAGCACCGTGGCGACGACCCGCGCGGGCAGCTCCATGCCCTCGAACGGGGTGTTCGCCGCGATGCTCGCGAAGTCCGCGCCCCGGACCACCCACGTGGCGGCCGGGTCGACCAGGGTCAGGTTGGCGGGCTCGCCGACCGCGATCGGCCGCCCGTGGTCGGGCAGGCCCGCGATCTCCGCCGGGCGCTCGCTGAGCACCCGCGCCACGCCGCGCCAGTCCAGCAGGCCGGTCTCCACCATGGTCTTCACCACCACCGACAACGCGGTCTGGAGGCCGAGCATCCCCGGCCGGGCGGCGGACCACTCGGTGTCCTTGTCCTGCGGCGCGTGCGGCGCGTGGTCGGTGGCCACGCAGTCGACGACGCCGTCCGCGAGGGCCTGCCGCAGCCGCTCGACGTCGGCGGCGGTGCGCAGCGGCGGGTTGACCTTGTTCACCGGGTCGTAGGTGGCCAGCCGGTCGTCGGTGAGCAGCAGGTGGTGGGGCGTGACCTCGGCGGACACCGCGGTGCCGCGGGCCTTCGCCCACTCCAGCACGTCGGCGGTGCCCGCGGCGGACACGTGGCACACGTGCAGCCGCGCGCCGACCTGCCGGGCGAGCAGGCAGTCCCGCGCCACCACGGCCTCCTCGGCGGCGGCGGGCCAGCCCTGGAGGCCGAGCCGGGCGGCGTTCGCGCCCTCGTGCGCCTGCGCGCCGGCGGTCAGCCGGGGCTCCTCGGCGTGCTGCGCGACGACCACGTCCAGCGCCTTCGAATACTCCAGGGCGCGGCGCATGATCAGCGGGTCGTGCACGCAGTGGCCGTCGTCGGAGAACACCCGCACGCCCGCCCGCGCCATGGTGCCCAGCTCGGCGAGCTGCTCACCGCGCAGGCCGACGGTGACCGCGCCGACCGGGTGGACGTCCACCAGGCCGACCTCGCGACCGCGTCGGGCCACGTGCTCGACCACGACGGCGTTGTCCGTCACGGGGTCGGTGTTGGCCATGGCGAACACGGCCGTGTAGCCGCCGAGGGCGGCGGCGGTCGAACCGGACTCGATGGTCTCGGTGTCCTCGCGGCCGGGTTCGCGCAGGTGGGTGTGCAGGTCCACGAAACCGGGCAGCAGGATCGCGCCGTTTCCGTCGACGACGGTGTCGGGCGTGTTCGGGTCGGTGTGCGGGTCGGTGTGCGGGTCGGTGTTCGGGTCGTGGGAGGTGATCCCGGCGATCACGCCGTCGCGGATCAGCACGTCGGACAGCGGGCCTTCGCCGTAAGGTCGCACGCCCTTGAGGACCAGGGTGTTCACGCGTTCTCCTCCTCGTGGGCGAGCAGGTGGTACAGGACGGCCATGCGCACGTGCACGCCGTTGCGCACCTGCTCGGTGATGGCGGCTCGGGGCGAGTCGGCGACCGAACTCGCGATCTCCATGCCGCGCAGCATCGGACCGGGGTGCAGCACGACCGCGTGCTCCGGGAGCAGGCCGAGCCGCCGCTCGTTCAGGCCGTAGGCGATGGAGTATTCGCGGGCCGACGGGAAGAACCCGCCGTGCATCCGCTCCGCCTGGACGCGCAGCAGCATCACCGCGTCCTGGCTGGGCAGCTCCGCGTCCAGGTCGTGCGACACGGTCACCGGCCACGCGCCCACGCCGGTCGGCAGCAGGGTCGGCGGTGCGACGAGCGTCACGTGCGCGCCCAGCGCCGTCAGCAGGTGGACGTTGGAGCGGGCCACGCGGCTGTGCAGGACGTCGCCGACGATGGCGATCCGGCGGTCACGCAGGTCCTGGCCGGTCGCGTCGCCGCCGGCCAGCCGCTCTCGCAGGGTCGCGGCGTCCAGCAGGGCCTGCGTCGGGTGCTCGTGCATCCCGTCGCCCGCGTTGACCACGGACGTGCCGACGTCCTTGAGCCAGCCCGCCAGGCGGTGCGCCGCGCCGGACGCCGGGTGCCGCACGACCACGCAGTCCGCGCCCGCCGCGGCCAGCGTGAGCGCCGTGTCGCGCAGCGACTCGCCCTTGCTCACGCTCGAACCGGACGACGAGACGTTCACCACGTCCGCGCTCATCCACTTGCCGGCGATCTCGAAGCTCACCCTGGTGCGGGTCGAGTTCTCGTAGAACATGGTGATCACGGTCCGGCCGCGCAGGGTGGGCAGCTTGCGCACCTCGCGGCCCTCCAGCGACTGCTTCAGGCCGGCCGCCGTGTCGAGGATCGCGACCGCGTCCGCCGGGTCGATGCCCTCGGTGCCGAGCAGGTGCCTCACCGCAGCACCACCCCGTCCCGCTGGTCGAACTCCTCCAGCAGCACGTGGACCTCCTCGGACCGGGCGGTGGGAACGTTCTTGCCGACGTAGTCCGCGCGGATCGGCAGCTCGCGGTGGCCCCGGTCGACCAGCACCGCCAGCTGCACGGCACGCGGGCGGCCGTGGTCGCGCAGGGCGTCCAGGGCGGCGCGGATCGTCCGGCCGGAGAACAGGACGTCGTCCACGAGCACCACCAGGCGGTCGTCGACGCCGCCGGCCGGGAGCTTCGTGGTCTCCAGCGGCCGGGTCGGGCCGCGGCGCAGGTCGTCCCGGTAGAGGGTCACGTCCAGGGTGCCTGTGGGTACCGCCACACCGCTGAAATCCCGGATGCGGTCCGCGAGCCTGCGGGCCAGCGGCGCGCCCCGGGTTGGAATCCCCATCAGGACTACCGCGGGTGCGCTGGGTGCATCGAGAGCGGTCTTCTCGATGATCTGATGGGCCATTCGGGCGACGGTGCGCGCGACGTCACCGGCCGAGAGAAGCTCGCGCTCCCCGGCCGGGTCCGTCGCACCACGTTGACGTGGCGCCACGGCTGGACCTCCTTCCCCGCCTCGCCGGACGGGTCCTTAAAGGACGTCGGACACCCGGTTGGGACCGGGCTGACCAGCACGGTATCAGGCTTCGGGGGTCAATCTTCCGGGTGGTCCACGTGGTCTCGCCCACCCGGGCCGGCGAGATCAGCTTGACCTGGTGACCACGGAGAGCAATCATTACTCTGCGTATTGATCTAAGCCTCCCCGCGGCAGTCCCCTACCGGCTGACGGGGCGAATGAACGGAGAACCGCCACATGGGCGACTACGCCAAGGCGCTGGGGGCCAAGCTCCGCGCGATCCGCCAGCAGCAGGGCCTGTCTTTGCACGGCGTCGAGCAGAAGTCCGGCGGACGTTGGAAGGCCGTGGTCGTCGGTTCGTACGAGCGCGGCGACCGGGCCGTGACCGTGCAGAAGCTCGCCGAGCTGGCCGACTTCTACGGGGTTCCCGTCGCGGAACTGCTGCCCGAGGGCCGCGTGCCGTCCGGCGCCGAGCCCGCCACGAAGATCGTGATCAATTTGGAGCGGTTGCAACAGCTGCCCGCGGAGAAGGTCGGGCCGCTCGCGCGGTACGCGGCCACCATCCAGAGCCAGCGCGGCGACTACAACGGGAAGGTCCTCTCCATCCGGACCGAGGACCTGCGGTCGCTGGCGATCATCTACGACATGACGCCGGGCGAACTGACCGAACAGCTCATCGACTGGGGTGTGCTGCCCCCCGAGGCCCGACCGGCCAAGGAGGACTGAGTTCGGCGAAATCAGCCGAGAGCCGTCCTCTGCGGACTGGGGCGGAGGACGGCGCTCGGACGGCGTCGGCGCACGTGAGGACCCCGGTGAGGGGTCCGCGTGCGTTTTGGCCCCTCCGGGGGCCGGGTCTTCCGGGGCCTGCGGTGCCGGCCCCTGTCGCCGGCGTTCTGCGCTGTTCCGCTCTCGCGGCCGCCGCCTTCCCGCGCCTACCGCGCCGCCGCCCTGAACCCTGCGAGCGCCGCTCCCCCGCCCTCAGGCACCGCCTTCGCGCTGGCGCCCCGGCTCCCCGCATCTCGCGACATCTCGGCTTTTCGCAGCCCGCCGCCTTCCGCGCCCTTCCTTCGCGCCTTCTGCCGGCCTCTCACTCCACGGCCCGCACGCCTTCCCCTCGTCTCACCCGCGTCTCCCCTGTGTCTTCTCCCGCGTCTTCCCCGTGTCTCCCCCTCGCGTCTTCCCGCATCCCCTCGCACCTTCTCCGCGTCTTCCCTTACCCCTCACCCGTCCCCGCGTCTTTCCCCTGCCGCTCAACCCTGCACACGCCCGCGCACGCCCCGGACAATGTCGTACCCCCGTGGGACAATGGACATCGGGGGCCGGAGGCCACACCGCGATCACTCAAAGCCCGCTGACCTGCGGTTTTAGCGCATCGGCGGCATACCTGGCGCGGTGGAGTGGAATTGGAATACTTTTGAATATTCCATCGGGGTAAAAAAGCGTCCTCGCCGGACAGGCAGACCGCCAAGGATGACGAAAAGGCTGCGTGTCATCCCCGTATGACCTGGTCAAGACAACCACGCCCGATCCCGGGACGCAAACGAAAAGCGTGTTTGCGTCCCGGGATCGGGCGTGGTTCGCTGCGCGCAGGCCATACGGGGATGACACGCAGCAGGTGACGTGTATGTGGTTAGAGGACTGCCCGTAGTTGGTCGGCGATGACCGCGATGCGGCCCAGCACGCCGTTCACGAAGCGGGGGGAGTCGTCCGTCGACAGTTGCTTCGCCAGTTCCACTGCCTCGTCGATGGCGACCGCGTCGGGGACGTCGGCCGCCCAGAGCAGTTCGTACAGGCCGACGCGCAGGACTGCCCGGTCCACGCCCGGCATCCGCTGCAAAGTCCAGCCCTCGGCGTGTTCCGAGATGAGGTCGTCGATCCGGGCGCGGTTGGCGGTGACGCCTTCTACCAGGCCGATCGTGTAGTCGTTGATCGGCGGCACGTCCGGTGAACCCACCCGCTCGGCGAGCAGGGTGACCGGGTCCGCGCCGCGCAGGTCCGCTTCGTAGAGGACGTCCACGGCGCGTTTCCGGGCCTTGCTGCGTGCTCCCATGGTCAGCCGTTGACCCGGCCGAGGTAGCGGCCGTCGCGGGTGTCGACCTTGATCTTCTCGCCGGTCGTCACGAACAGGGGGACCTGGATCTCGGCGCCCGTCTCCAGCGTCGCGGGCTTGGTGCCGCCGGTGCTGCGGTCGCCCTGGAGGCCCGGGTCGGTGTGCTTGATGACCAGCTCGACGCTGGTCGGCAGCTCCACGTAGAGGGGGGTGTTCTCGTGAACCGCGACCACCGCCTCCTGGTTCTCCAGCATGTAGTTCGCGGCGTCGCCGACGGTCTCCGCGGGCACGGTGATCTGGTCGTACGTGTCACCGTCCATGAAGACGAAGTCGGCGCCGTCCTTGTACAGGTACGTCATACCCCGCTTGTCGACGGTCGCCGTTTCGACCTTGGTGCCCGCGTTGAAGGTCTTGTCGACCACCTTGCCGGACAGGACGTGCTTCAACGTCGTGCGCACGAAGGCGCCACCCTTGCCCGGCTTGACGTGCTGGAACGCGGTGACGGTCCACAGCTGGCCGTCGAGGTTCAGCACCAGGCCGTTCTTGAGGTCGTTGGTCGTGGCCACTGGGGTGGGCTCTCCTGTTGGTGTGTTCGGGCGTCAGACGACCACTAGCTCTTTCGTGGTCAGGGTGAGGAGTTCCGGGGCGCCTTGGCGCACCACCAGTGTGTCCTCGATGCGAACACCGCCCTTCCCGGCCAGGTACACACCGGGCTCGACGGTGACCGCCATACCGGGCAGCAGCATACCGTCACCGGCCTTGGACAGCGTCGGAGCCTCGTGGATCTGGAGGCCGACGCCGTGCCCGAGGCCGTGCAGGAACTGCTCCCCGTAACCCGCCTGCTCGATCACGTCGCGGGACGCCGCGTCCACGTCGCGGTAGCTCGTGCCGACCGCCAGGGCCTGCCGACCCGCCGCCTGCGACGCCGCCACCAGCTCGTACAGCTCCCGCTGCCAGTCCGCGGCCTGGCCGACGACGAGGGTGCGGGTCATGTCCGAGTGGTACCCGTCGACCAGGGCGCCGAAGTCGAGCTTCACGAAATCGCCCTCGTGCACGACGGCGTCGGTCGGGCGGTGGTGCGGCACGGCGGAGTTCGCGCCGGTCGCCACGATCGTCTCGAAGCTCGGCCCGGCGGCGCCGTGGTCGAGCATCCGGCTCTCCAGCTCGCGGGCGATCTCGCGCTCGGTGCGACCGGGACGCAGGCCGCCGTGCTCGACCAGGCTCGCCAGGGCGCGGTCGGCCGCGGCGCACGCCATGCGCAACGCCTCGACCTCCGCGTCGTCCTTCACCAGCCGCAACTCCTCCACCAGGCCGGAGGCGCGGACCAGCTCGGTGCCGCGAGCCGCGTCGGTCAGGGTGTCCAGGCCCTCGACGGTGACGTGGTGGCTCTCGTAGCCGGTCCGGTCGAGACCCGCCTTCGCCGCCCGCTGCGCCAGCGTCACGTCGCACGGCCGGTCGATGACCCGCTCCAGGTCCGGCACCTGTCGCGCGGCCTGCGTGAGGTAGCGGCCGTCGGTGCAGAACACGGTGGCCTCGTCGGAGTCCGCCGACACCAGCAGGGCGGCGTTGGAACCCGTGAAACCGGTCAGGTAGCGGATGTTGAGCAGGTTGGTCACCAGCAGCGCGTCCAGCTCCCGGTCCCGGAGCGTGGCGCGCAGCGCGGCGCGGCGAGTCGAGTGGGGCATACCCGCAGCCTAGAGGCCGTGCCGGCGTCAGCACAGCACGCCGGCGTGGGCGCGCCGCTAGCGGCGGAGGTCGCCGGCCTGCTCGTAGCCGTCCCAGGTCCGCTGGGTGACGGCGGTGACGGTGGACGAGTTGAGGGTCATCACGTCCTCGGCGGACACCAGCCAGCGCTTGTCCTCCAGCAGCAGGGCCAGTGCGCCGTTCGGGGCGCGCACCGCCTTCGCACCGGCCGGGACGCGCGCCGCCACGGGCATCTCGTCCACGATCGGCGGGCGGCGGTCCAGGACGCGGGTGGCCAGGCGGTCCGCGACCGAGCGGCGCTCCACCCGCACGACCTTGCCACCGACGACGACGTCCACGGTGTTCTCCGGCGACGGCACCGCGTAGCCGTCCAGCACGCGGGCCGCCGCGTCCTTGGTGCGGCAGCCCGGCGCGTTGGCCAGGTCGAGGCCGAAGTGCGCCAGGTCGGTGGGCGCGGCGGCGGCGCCGTCGACCGTCGCGCGCACCACGTCCAGCGGCACCCGGTGGCACGGGTCCTCCGGGGAGAGCGGCGCGTGGCCGTCCGGGGTGCGGACCAGTCCCGGCCCCTCCCGCCAGCGGCCGGGAATGGTGACCGCCGGGACGGGGTTCGCGCTGAAGTCGTGGTTCCAGAAGGTGATCGTGGTGCCCTGCTCGGTCTCGTGGGCGATGGCGAACGCCTTCAACGCGTCCACGTACATCCAGTCCGCGCTGAACGCGTCCACGACCGAGCGCGTGCGGGGCTTGCGGGTGTCGGCGACTGCCTCGAAGCCGTGTTCGCCGAGGGCTTCCACGTGGTTGAGGAACGTGGGGTTCTTGGCCCGCAACACGAACTGCCCGGCCCCGTTCCAGCCCGCCGCCCGGCCCGTGGTGTCGGTGAACAGCAGGTAGAACCAGCCGTCCGCGAACAGCACCGACGGTTGGCCGGCGCCGTAGGTGTTCTCGCGGGTCGTGTCGTAGGAGGGGCTGACGATGGGCCGACCGCCCGCCTCACGCGTCCAGTGCACGCCGTCCTTGCTGGTGGCGACGCCGATGGCGTTGCCGTGCGCGTGCTCCCCCGCCGCGCCTGTGTAGTACAGGTAGTAGGTGTCACCGACCTTGAGGACCGACGGGTCGCACACGTGCATCCCGTCGAACCCCCCGACGTTGCCGCTGAGCACCGCCTGGCCCGAACTGCCGTCGGGCGCGGTGAACGGGCCGTCCGGGGTGGCGCTCTCGGCGTACAGCAGGTCGTCACCGGGCGGGTCCGCGTACCGGAGCTGGCTGCACCACCACATCCGGATCCGACCGCCCTCGGCGAGCACCGCCGGGCCGTAGTTGTAAGGAGCTTCCGGACCGGCCGCGACAATCCCGGGACTCTGCCTGCCCCGCTCCGCGACCGGGACTGGAGCCTTCGCAGGCGGTCGGCTGGTGGTTGCGATGGTGGTGGACGCAACACTGATGGGGGCGGGCTCGGCGACGCTCGGTGCGCACGCGGCCAAGGAGGCGAGGACGAGGAGGGTTCCGAGGAGCCTCTTCGGACCGACCATGATCTCCACTTCCGGGCGAGATGCGGCACCGTGTGTCGTGCGTGCCGTGCGTGCCGTGTGCCGTGTGCGCGACACCGGGGGCTCGGCCACATCCGGTTCCGACGCAGTGCGTTTCGGCACAGTGTAGAGATCGTTCTTCTCGAACGGGTGAGAGCACCAACGAGCTAACCCACTACTGGGCGCATACGTTCGATACCGCAGCCGATACCGCAGCCGGTACTGCGGCCGATCCCCCAGCCGATCCCGCAGCGCAGGCTGCGTTGAAGCCACCGCCCGACCACCGCCGACCGCCCGACGACCCCCGACCGCCCACCGCCGACCCCCGACCGCCCACCGCCCACCGCCCACCGCCCACCGCCGACGATCCCCGCCCGACGCCCGACGCCCGACGCCCGCCGACCGACGCCCGCCCGACGACCCTCGACCGCCCAAGCACCGCCGACCGCCCGGCTGTGCGTTCTGCCACACAACGGGGCCGCTGCCGGCGGCCCGCAGCCAGCGGCTCCGGCTGCGGCCTGCGGGACCAGCGGGGTCAGCCGGCGGCGGGGGTGCTGCCGTCGGCGTTGGCGTTGTTCTCCGCCAGCCAGCGGATGGCGAGGGCGTAGCCCCGCACGCCCAGGCCGACGATGATGCCGTCCGCGATCGCCGACAGGTGGCTCTGGTGGCGGAATTCCTCGCGTTTGTGGACGTTCGAGATGTGCACCTCCACCCAGGGCGCGGTGAGCTGCGAGCAGGCGTCGCGGACCGCGATCGAGTAGTGCGTCCACGCCGCGGCGTTGAGCACGACCGGGGTGCCCTCGTCGGCCGCGCCGTGCAGCCAGCCGAGCATCTCGCCCTCGTGGTCGGTCTGCCGGACCTCGACCTCGACGCCCAGTTCGCGGCCGGTCGCCGTGCACAGGTCGACCAGGTCGGCGTACGTGGTACGCCCGTACACATCCGGTTCACGGGTGCCCAGGCGACCCAGGTTGGGGCCGTTGAGGACCAGCACCTTCACAGCAGCACGCTCCCGCCGGGCTTGGCCTCGTCCGCGACCGCCGAGTAGGCGGCGGCGATCAGGGCCGGGTCGGGACCCTCCAGGCGGCCGGGCTTGGCGAGGCCGTCGAGGACCACGAAGCGCAGCACGCCGGAGCGGTTCTTCTTGTCGGCGCGCATACCCTCCATGAGCTGCGGCAGCGCGTCCGGGTCGTAGCGGGTCGGCAGGCCGAGCGACGTGAGGACGCTGCGGTGGCGGTCGGCGGTGGCGTCGTCCAGGCGGCCCGCGAGCCTGGCCAGTTCGGCGGCGAACACCAGGCCGACGCTGATCGCCGCACCGTGCCGCCAGCGGTAGCGCTCGCGGCGCTCGATGGCGTGGCCGAGGGTGTGGCCGTAGTTGAGGATCTCGCGCAGGTCGGACTCACGCAGGTCGCTGGACACCACGTCCGCCTTGACCTGGATCTTGCGGCGCACCAGTTCCTCGATGACGTCGCCGGTCGGGTCGAGCGCCCGCTCCGGGTCCGCCTCGATCAGGTCGAGGATCGCCGGGTCGGCGATGAACCCGCCCTTCACCACTTCCGCCATGCCCGCGACCAGCTCGTTGCGGGGCAGGGTCTCCAGGGTGGCGAGGTCGACCAGGACGGCGTGCGGCTCGTAGAACGTGCCGACGAGGTTCTTGCCCGCGTCGGTGTTGATGCCGGTCTTGCCGCCGACCGCCGCGTCCACCATGCCGAGCAGCGTCGTCGGCACGTGCACCAGCTTCACGCCGCGCATCCACGTGGACGCCACGAACCCGGCGAGGTCGGTCACCGCGCCCCCGCCGAGGCTGATCACCGCGTCCCGCCGACCCAGCCCGATCTGACCGAACACGTTCCAGCAGTACCCGGCGACCCGCAGGTCCTTGCCGTCCTCGGCGTCCGGGATCTCCACCCGGTGCGCGTCCACCCCGGCCGCGGCCAACTCCTCGCGGACCGCCTCGGCGGTCTCGGCGAGCGTGATCGTGTGGACGATCGCCGCCTTGTCCGTGCCGCGCAAGGTGTCGACCAGGTCACCCAGCAACCCCCGCCCGACCACCACGTCGTACGGCCGCTCCGCGGCCACGCGGATGCGCACCGGCTCGCCCATCACCACTCACTCCCATTCCTGCCCATCGCCACTCCCTCGCCGTCGCCCGCGAGAGCCGCCATGCCCATTCGACCACGAACCCACCACCACCCGACCACCACCCGACCACCGGCAGGAGCCGGTCCGGGAGAGCGGCGAGAGGGAGCTAGAGGGAGCCAGCGGGAGCGACAGGGGCGGGGTAGGAGGCGGGCGGGTCGCGCTGGCGCGGGTGCTCGAGGCGGGCTGGTCGGGGCGGGCTGGTCGGGGCCGCGGGCAGATTGCTCCGGACGCGGTGCCAGGGGCGGCGCTCCGAGCAGCGCGCTGCACGCGGAACGCCGCGAGGGTGCCTCCCGGTAGCGCGCTGCGGGCGGGGCGGGCGGAGCGGGGCGGGCGGAGCGCTTCGAGGGGGTGCCTGGTCGGGGTGCTTGGTCGAGGCGCTTACCGGGGAGTGGTGGCGAGGATGGTGTCCACCACCTCGTCCGGGGTCAGGGTGTCGGTCAGCACCTCGATGGTCGCCACCTCCCGGTACAGGGGCAGGCGGGCGTCGAGGAGGGTTTTGAAGGTCGAGCGCGGGTTCACACCGGCCAGCAGGGGGCGGGCCGTGGACAGGCCCGTCCTGCGCACGCCCTCGGTCGTCCCGACGTTCAGGAACACCACCGCGTGGCCGGCCAGGCGGGCACGCGTGGTGGCCGACAGGATCGCCCCGCCGCCCAGCGCCAGCACGCCCTCGTGCTCGCCCAGGCCGGTCTCGACCGCGGCTTCCTCCAGTGCCCGGAAAGCAGGCTCGCCGTCGGAGGTGAAGATGTCCGAAATGGACCTCCCCGTGGTCGCCACCACGTCCTCGTCGGTGTCCCGGAAGGACACACCCAGCCGCTCCGCCAGCAGCTGCCCCACCGTCGTCTTGCCCGCCCCGGGAGGGCCGAGGACGACGTACCTCGGGCTCACCGCCCCTCCCAGCGCGCTTCCAGCGCCTCCAGGTACGAGGCGGCGTTCCGCTTCGTCTCGGCGATCGAGTCCCCGCCGAACTTCTCCAGCGCCGCCTCCGCCAGCACCAGCGCCACCACGGACTCCAGCACCACGCCCGCACGCGGCACGGCGCACACGTCGGAACGCTGGTGGATCGCCACCGCGGGCTCACCCGTCCGCACGTCCACCGTGGACAGCGCACGCGGCACGGTGGAGATCGGCTTCATGGCCACCCGCAGCCGCAGGGGCTCGCCGTTGGTGATGCCGCCCTCCAGCCCGCCCGCCCGGTTGGAGCGACGCGTCACGCCCTTCGGCCCGGTGCCCCGGTCGATCTCGTCGTGCGCCTGGCTGCCCCACCGCTCGGCGGTGGTGAAGCCGTCGCCGACCTCCACGCCCTTCATCGCCTGCACGCCCATCAGCGCACCCGCGAGCCGCGCGTCGAGCCGCCGGTCCCAGTGCACGTGCGAGCCGAGACCCGGCGGCAGGCCGTACGCGATCACCTCGATCACGCCGCCGACCGTGTCGCCCGCCTCCTTCACCGCCTCGACCTCGGCCACCATCGCCTCGGTGCCGCGCGGGTCGAACGCGCGCACGGGGCTCGCGTCCACCGCCGCCAGGTCGTCCGGACCGGGCACCGGCGCGTCGGCCGGGGTCTTCGCCCCGCCGATGGACACCACGTGGCTCACCACGTCGACGTCGAGCACCTGCTTCAGGAACCGCCGCGCCACCGTGCCCAACGCCGTGCGGGCCGCGGTCTCCCGTGCGCTGGCCCGCTCCAGCACGGGACGCGCCTCGTCGAAGCCGAACTTCTGCATACCCGGCAGGTCGGCGTGGCCGGGCCGGGGCCGGGTCAACGCCTCGTTGCGCCCGGTGGGCTTCAGCTCGGACGGGTCGACCGGGTCGGCCGACATCACCTTCTCCCACTTGGGCCACTCGGTGTTGCCGATGCGCACGGCGATCGGCCCGCCCTGGGTGAGCCCGTGACGCACGCCGCCGAGGATCTCGACCTCGTCCGCCTCGAAGCCCATCCGGGGACTACGCCCGAATCCGAGCCGTCGCCGTTCCAGTTGGACGGTCAGGTCGGCAGTGGTGACCTCCACCCCGGCGACCATGCCTTCCAGCACGGCGACCAGGGCTGGTCCGTGGGACTCCCCAGCGGTGATCCAGCGCAGCACACGCGAATCCTTCCACAGCGCGACCCCGCACCGGTATGCGCGTCGCCGTTCCCGAGGGCCGGGAGCCAGGGCCGACGACGACTTGTGGCAGGTTGGCTGGACCGGACCAGACCGGTGAGTACCGGTCTATACCAGTTGGCGGGCATTGGTATCACCAAGGACCCCAGAGGGCGGTGAGCCACGTCGCCCCCGCGAGGCCGGGACCGTGCGGCAGCCCGGTACGCGGACGCCACCGCGCGGTGGCCAGCGTCACGACGCAGGCGAGTGCGGCAGCCAGCGGTAACGCCGCCCACGACACCGCGCCGAGCACCGCCCCGAGCGCGCCGGACAGCTTCACGTCGCCGCCGCCGAGCGCCGACGGGCGGATCAGGTGCACGGTGAGGTGGAGGCCCAGGAAGACCAGACATCCGATGACTGCCCGCCAGAGATCAGCCCCCGCGAACCACAGCACGATCACCAGGAACGGGTACGCGGGCAGGGTGAGGGCGTCCGGCAGGCGGCTATGTCGGATATCCGTAGCGGCGAGCAGCACGGACAGCCAGGAGACGGCGAGCGGCACCGGCAGCCAGTCCGGCGGCACGCCTACCGCCGGCGGCACGCACCACAGCGCCGCTGTGGGCAGGGCACACCACAGCCATCGGACGTCCGTGCCGCGAGGGATGACGCGCAGCAGCCGCGCGCCCAGGGTTCCGGCCACCAGGCCGGTGAGGGGGAGGACCATGTGTCCACCGTGGCCCTTGGGCCGTTCGGAGCACAACCGGGAGGGCCGGCGGATGGTCCATTCGCCGGCCTTGGCCGGGCTGCCCGCGCTCCGAAGTTCAGCGGTTCCCGGTGGTCGCGCCAAGAGAGCCACCCTAGGGAGGGACAGTCCTGGGAGGGGCAGACCCGGGGGGCAGTCCGGGGGGCCGTGTGGGGAGGACCACCTAGGGGCCACATGGGGGCCGCTCGGGGGTGGCCGCTCGGGGTGGCCGCTCGGGGGCCGTGCCGGGGGGCCGCGCGGGGGGCCGCGCGCGGGGCGCGGGGGCCGTGCCGGAGTGGCCACACGGGAGGGACCGCACCGGGAAAGCCGGCCCGAAAGGGCCGCGTTGAGAAGTCTTCCCAGGTGGTCACGCTCTCACAGCGCCAGGCGCCGGGTGCCGACCCCCGGTGTGCCGGTTCTCACCGGGCGCCGCTCCCCCGGGCGCGAACTGCCGTCCACGCCCGGGGAAGCCGCTGTCAGCGCTGCCAGGAGAACAACGCGTCCCCGGCCGAAACCGGGCCCGGCGCGGCCTGGTCGAGCAGCACGTCCGGCGTCGCGTCCAGCGCGACCACCGGGCAGATCGGCGCGAACCCGGCGGCCTCGACCTCGGCCGGGTCCCAGGTCACGACCGGCTGCCCGGCCCGCACCGCCTCACCCTTGACCACGTGCAGCGTGAAGCCCTCGCCCTTGCGCTGCACCGTGTCGATGCCGAGGTGCACCAGCACCGCGGCCCCGTCCTCGGTCGCCACGACGAACGCGTGCGGGTGCAGCGTGACGATGGTCCCGTCCACGGGCGACACCACGTCACCCGCCACGCGATCCGGCTCGACCGCCACGCCGGGACCCACCATCGCCTGCGAGAACACCGGGTCCGGCACATCGGTCAGCGGCACCACGCGGCCCGCGACCGGGCTCGCCACGCGCAACGTCACAGCAGGTCCTCGATGTCGCTCGCGATCGTGTCGGCCTCCGGGCCCACCACGACCTGCACGACGCTGCCCGACCGCATGACGCCGTGCGCGCCCGCCGCCTTGAGCAGCTTCTCGTCCACCAACCCGCTGTCCTCCACCTCACAGCGCAGCCGGGTGATGCAGGGCTCGATCTCCACGATGTTGTCCGCCCCGCCGAGCCCGGCGAGGATCTGCTCCGCCTTGTCCGCCACGTCAAGTCCTCTCTCGACAACCTGGAGTGCAGGGTGCCACCACTCGGGCACGGTCCCGTAACGGCGGTTGACACCCGCTTGGCGCGCGGAGCATCCTCCCCGCACCAACTGGTCTAGACCGGAAAGTACCAATGCCGGTCTGACTGTGCGAGCACGGGGAGGTGTCATGAACCGCAACGAGATCGTCGACGGCCCGAAGCCGAAGCACGCCCAGCTCCGGGACATCCTGCGGCGCATGGCCGAGCAGGAACTCCCGCCGGGCTCACCGATCCCCTCCGAGCGCGACCTCGCCCAGCAGTACCGGGTCTCCCGGATCACGGTGCGCGCCGCGGTCGGGCAACTCGTCGCCGAGGGGCTGCTGACCAGGGCGAAGGGCCGCGGCACGTTCACCGCCCGCCGCCGGATGGACGTCCAGCTCTACCTGGAGTCGTTCACCGACGACATGCGCAGGCGCGGCTTCGCCCCCGCCACCGAGGTGCACCGGTGCGCCGACGAGGTACCGCCGCCCGAGGCGGCGGCGGCGCTCGGTCTGCCGCCACGCGAACCCGCCTACCACCTCGTCCGGCTGCGCCGGGCGGACGGCGTGCCGCTGGCCGTCGAACGCGGCTGGTACCACCCGCGGGTCGTGCCGGGACTGCACCGGCACGACCTGACCGGCTCGCTCTACACACTGCTCGCGAAGAACTACGGCGTGCAGCTCGACCACGCCAGGCAAACGGTCTGGGCCGAGGGCTCGGACCCGGAAACCGCGCGGCTGCTCGGCGTCAAGACCGGCAGCCCGCTCCTCGTCTTCCGCCGGGTCACCAGTTCGCTGGGCCGACCCGTCGAGGACATGACGTCCTGGTACCGGGGCGATCTCTACCAGGTGACCATGCAACTGGACCGGACCGTCCCGGAATCCGGCCCGTTCGCTGCCAAGGGAGGTAACCCATGAGCGCCAGCGCCCCACAGGCGACCGGCGGTCGTGAGATCAAGGGTCTGGCCGGTTTGCAGCGGTTCGGCCGCAGTCTCATGCTGCCGATCGCGTCGCTGCCCGCCGCCGCACTGCTGCTGCGCCTCGGCCAGCCCGACCTGCTCGGCAAGGACGGTCTCGGCTGGGACAAGGTCGCGTCGGTCATCGGCGGCGCGGGCAACGCGCTGTTCGTGAACCTGCCGCTGCTGTTCGCCGTCGGCGTCGCCATCGGGTTCGCCCGACGCGGTGACGGCTCCACGGCGCTGGCCTCGGTGGTCGGCTTCGTGGTGACCCAGGCGGTCTTCGAGGCCCTGTCGCCGATCGTGCTGCCGCTGCCCGCGGACGCCGGACCGGGCGCCAAGCAGGAGATGATCAACTACTCGGTGCTGACCGGCATCGTGGTCGGTCTGATCACCGCGGTCCTGTGGCAGAAGTACCACCGCATCAAGCTCCCGCCGTACCTGGCGTTCTTCGGCGGACGGCGGTTCGTGCCGATCCTCGTCGCGGGCGTCATGATCGTCGTCGGCGTGATCCTCGGCCTGCTGTACCCGATCTTCGACAAGGCCCTCACCTGGCTCGGCGAGACGGTGTCCGGCAGCACGATCATCGGCGCGGGCATCTACGGCGTGGTCAACCGGCTGCTGGTCCCGCTGGGCCTGCACCACATCCCGAACACGTTCGTGCAGCAGGTGTTCGGCGAGTTCGAGGGCAAGACCGGCGACATCCCGCGGTTCCTCGCGGGCGACCCGACCGCGGGCACGTTCCTCACCGGCTTCTTCCCGATCTTCATGTTCGCGCTCCCGGCGGCGGCCCTGGCCATCGTGCACACCGCCCGCCCCGCGCAGAAGAAGATCGTCGCCGGCATCATGGGCTCCGCCGCGCTGACCGCGTTCCTCACCGGCGTCACGGAGCCGCTGGAGTTCGCGTTCATGTTCGTGGCGTGGCCGCTGTACGTCATCCACGCCGTGCTGACCGGCACGTCGATGGCCATCAGCAACGCGTTGGGCATCCACGACGGCTTCGGCTTCTCCGCGGGTGCCATCGACTTCGTGCTCAACTACAACATCGCGCAGAAGCCGGTCCTGCTCATCGTCCTGGGCCTCATCTACGCGGTGATCTACTACTTCCTGTTCCGCTTCGTGATCGTCAAGTGGAACCTCAAGACCCCGGGTCGCGACGAGAGCGAGGACCCGGAAGCCGACCCGAGCGCCGTCGAGGGCGCCGGGAGCGACAAGGAACGCCGCGGCAAGGGCGCAGCCGCGTCCTGACCGGCGGACGACGAGAGGACGGATCATGCCTGAGCGACGGGTCACCGTGGCGAGCAAGGTCGGACTGCACGCCCGACCCGCCGCGCTGCTGGCGAAGGCCGCCGCGGCGCAACCGGTCAAGGTCACCATCCGCAAGGACGGCGGCGAGCCGGTGGAAGCGGGCAGCGTGCTGGGGCTGATGACGCTCGGCGCGATGCACGGGGACGAGGTGGTGCTGACCGCCGACGGCGACGGCGCGGACGACGCGCTGGAGGCCATCGCGGCGCTCATCGCCAGCGACCTCGACGAGGGCTGATCCCGCGCGTGGAAGGACCCCCTGCGGCGCAGGGGGTCCTTCCACGTGTCAGAGGGGCAGCGGCAGCGCGTCGCCCGTCGCGGCACGCAACGCGGCACGCATCTCCGCCCGCGGCGCGGGCTGCCCGGTGAACTGCTCGGACTGCCCGAACGCCTGGTGCAGCAGCATGTCCAGCCCGGTCGCGAGGGAACGGCCCCGGTCGGCGACCGCACGCGCGAGCGGCGTCGGCCACGGGTGGTAGACGACGTCGAGCACGCACGGCGACTCCGCCAGCGCCACCGCCACCGGCTCCGTCGCGGTCGGCGGCACCGTGCTCACCAGCACGTCCGCGCCCGCCGCCAACGCGGCGAAATCCGCGTCGTCCCACGTGACCACCGACAGCGCCACGCCGACGCGTTCCGCGCACGCCCGCGCCTCGACGGCCCGCGCGGGTGAGCGCACCACCAGCGACACGTCCGCGACACCCACCGACGCCAACGCCACCAACGCCGCCGTGGCCGTGCCACCCGCGCCCAGCAGCACGGCGCGCTCACCGGCCGTGAAACCGCAGGCGGCACGCAACGCGCCCAGCACGCCGTCCACGTCGGTGCAGTCGGCACGCCACCCGGACGTGGTGGGCACGAGCGTGTTCGCCGCTCCGACCGCCGTCGCACGCGCTGTCGCCGAGGACGCGACCGCGAGCGCCGCGCGCTTGCCCGGCATGGTGACCGACAACCCGGCCCACGACTCGTCCAGGCCGCGCACCAGCGGCGCGACACCGTCCTCCGCGCACTCCACGCGGGTGTAGGTCCAGTCGGTCAGGCCGAGGGCCTGGAACGCCGCGTTGTGCAGCACGGGCGACAGGGAGTGGGCCACCGGCGAGCCGATGACCGCCGCTTGCCTCGCCACGGTCAGAAGACACCCTCTTCACGTGCCTTGTCGACGAGGCGGTTGTGCTCGTCCAGGTTCTCCGAGAAGCAGGACGTGCCGTCCTTCTGGCACTTCACGAAGTACAGCCACGGACCCGGCTCGGGGTTGATGGCCGCCGCGATGGCCTTCTGGCCCGGCGAGCCGATCGGCGTCGGCGGCAGGCCCGACACCTTGTACGTGTTGTACGGGCCGGAGTTGGCGCGGTCGTCGTCGCTGGTGGTGATCAGCGGCCGGTCCAGCTTGTAGTTCACGGTCGAGTCGAACTGGAGGATCTGGTTGATCGAGAGGCGCTTGTAGATGACCCGGGAGACCTTCCCGAAGTCCTTCTCCAGGCCCTCCTTCTCGATCAGCGACGCGATCACCAGCACCTCGTACGGCCGGAAGCCGGTGCTCTTGGTGCCCGCCGGGATGCCGTAGCCCTGGAGGCGCGCGGTGGACGTCTCGATGACGCTCTTGAGCAGCTCGGGCGCCGACGCGCCGGGCTTCAGGTGGTAGAGGCCGTGCGTGATCAGGCCCTCCAGCCGGTTCTCCTTCGGCGCCCTGGTGAAGTCCGCCAGCGCCCAGTCCGGGATGCCCAGCGCCGCGGCGTCGGCGTTGTCCGCCGCGTCCCGCAGCTCCTGCACCGACACGCACTTCTTCACGCCGTCCAGCTCCGCGCACGACGCCTCGGAGAGCATGGACAGGATGCCCTTGGTGACCTTGCCGTCCGGTCCGGTGATGTCGTGCAGGACGTTGCCGCCCTTGACCTCCAGCGGCACGACCTTCGCCTTGGGGTCGATCATCCGCTCGACCGCGGCCCTGCCCGACATCCGGGTCTTCATCAGGTAGAAGCCGGGCTGGATGGCGGTGACCCGCGCGTCCTCCTTGCCCGCCTCGGTGAACGCGCGCTGGCTCGCCACGACGCCCTGCTCCCGGAGCGTGCCCGCGATGGTGGCGACCAGGTCGCCGTCCTTGACCTCGACCACGACGTCGGTCTCACCCGCGCCGTCGAAGTCGTCGTACGACCCGATGCCGCTGAGCACGCGGTAGCCGTAGTAGGCGCCCGCGCCACCGCCCGCGAGGACGAGGGCGACCACGACCCACAGGATCGTCCGCTTCCGCCTGCGCTTGGCACGACGCGCCGCCGACGCGGCGGCCTTGCTGCCGCCGCGCCGGCGTTCGTCCTGCTGAACGTCCGGTTCGCTGAACAACCCGAGGTCGTCGCTCACGTGCGGTCCTTCGCTCAGGGGGCCTGCTCCTCGTCGGCGGAGCGGGCCACGTTTCGTGCCCGTGCGTCCAGCCAGGACTGGAGGATCTCCACGGCGGCGGCCTGGTCCACGACGGCCCGCTGCTTCTTGCCGCGCACCCCGCGCTCGGCCAGCACGCGACCGGCCGTGACCGTGGTCAGCCGCTCGTCGTGCAGCCGCACCGGCACCGGAGCGACCCGCTCGGCCAACGCCGCAGCGTACGCCGAGGCCGCCTCGGCCGCCGGCCCGTGTCGCCCGGCCAGGGTACGTGGCAGACCCACCACGACCTCGACCACGTCGTGCTCGACGACGAGCCCGGCGAGGTCCGCGAGGTCGCGAGCGGTCCTCTCGTCCCGGGCCAGGGTAACCAGCGGGGTCGCCAGGAACGCCCCGGGGTCGCTCAGCGCGACCCCGACCCGCACCGACCCGACGTCGACGCCCAGCCGCCGACCGCGGCCGGGATCGTCGACGCCGGGGCGGTCACCGCTGCTCAAGAGCGCGGTCCACCTCGGCGCGCAGGGCCGCGATGGCCGCCGGCACGCCCGCCGGGTCGGTGCCGCCGCCCTGGGCCAGGTCCGGCTTGCCGCCGCCCCGACCGCCGACGGCGGGGGCGAACGCGGGCACCAGCTTGCCCGCGGCGAGGCCCAGCGAGCGGGCGGCGGCCGTGGTGGCCACCACGAAGCTCACCTTGTCGCCGTCCGGCGCGAACAGGCCGACCACGCCGGGCCGGTCACCCAGCCGGTTGCGGACCTCGCCGGCCAGCGTCCGCACGTCGCCCGCGGCGGTGCCGGCGGGCAGCTCCACGGCGACCAGCGACACGCCGCGCACGTCGAGCGCCTGCTCGGCCAGCGAGCCCGCGCCGGACAGGAGCTGCGCGGCACGCACCTTCTCCAGCTCCTTCTCCGCCACGCGCAGCCGCTCGACCAGGGCCTCCACCCGCGAGGGCACCTCGGCGTCGGGCACCTTCAGCAACGCGGCCACGTTCTGCACCAGGGCCCGCTCCCGGGCCAGGTACTTGAACGCGTCGATGCCGACGTACGCCTCCAGGCGGCGCACGCCCGAGCCGACCGACGACTCGCCGATGACGGTGATCGGGCCGATCTGCGACGAGTGCTCCACGTGCGTGCCACCGCACAGCTCACGCGACCACGGGCCGCCGATCTCGACCACGCGCACCGTGTCGTCGTACGTCTCGCCGAACAGGGCGACCGCGCCCATCTCCTGCGCGCCCGGCATGTCGGTGTAGACGACGCGGACCGGCAGGTCGCGACGCACGGCGAGGTTCGAGACCTCCTCGATCTCGCTGCGCGTGGCGTCCGAGAGGCCACCCGTCCAGGCGAAGTCCAGCCGCAGGTAGCCCGGCTTGTTGTAGGAACCGCTCTGGAGCGCGGACGGGCCGAGCACCTGACGCAGGGCGGCGTGCACGACGTGCGTGCCGGAGTGGCCCTGACGTGCGCCGATCCGCCACTCGGGGTCCACGCGGGCCTCCACCCGCTCGCCCTCGGCGATCTCGCCGGACCGCACCCGCACCTGGTGCACCCACAGCTTGCGGGCCACCTTCTGGACGTCCACGACCTCCAGCTCGGCGTTGGCCGACACGATCGTGCCCGCGTCGCTCTCCTGGCCGCCGGACTCGGCGTACAGCGGCGTGCGGTCCAGCACGACCTCGACCACGTCGCCCTCGCGGGCGGCGCGCACCCGCTTGCCGCCGCTGAGGAGGCCGCGCACCACCGCCTCGGAGGCCAGCTCCTGGTAGCCGGTGAACTCGGTCGCGCCCAGCTCCAGCAGCTCGCGGTACGCGGTCTGGTCGCCGTGGCCGGTCTTCTTGCCGGCGGCGTCGGCCTTGGCGCGGGCCCGCTGCTCGGCCATCAGCTCGCGGAACCCGTTCTCGTCCACGGTCATGCCCGCCTCGGCGGCCATCTCCAGGGTGAGGTCGATCGGGAAGCCGTACGTGTCGTGGAGCTGGAACGCCTTGGCGCCGGGCAGCGTGGCGCGGCCCTCGGCCTTCACCTCGCCCGCGGCGGCGGCGAAGATGCGCTCACCGGACTCCAGCGTCCGCAGGAACGCGTCCTCCTCGGCCTTGAGCACCTGCTCGATCCGGGCGAAACCGCTGACCAGCTCGGGGTAGGTGGGTCCCATGGCGTCGCGGACCAGCTTCGCGAACTCCACCAGCACCGGCTGGGTGACACCGAGCAGCCGGGCCGACCGGATGATCCGGCGCAGCAGGCGGCGCAGCACGTAGCCGCGGGCCTCGTTGCCGGGCGTCACGCCGTCGCCGACGATCAGCACGCCGCTGCGGGCGTGGTCGGCGATGACCCGGAACCGGACGTCGTCCACCGGGTCGGCGCCGTACTTCCGACCGGACAGCTCCTCGGCCTTGGCGATCACCGGGCGCACCAGGTCGGTCTCGTAGACGTTGTCCACGCCCTGGAGCAGCAACGCGACCCGCTCCACGCCCATGCCGGTGTCGATGTTCTTCTTCGGCAGCGAGCCGATCGGCGCGTGGCCGAGCTTGGGGCTCAGCTCACCGCGCTCGTCCTGCATGAAGACCAGGTTCCAGATCTCCAGGTACCGGTTCTCGTCCGCGACCGGGCCGCCGTCCACGCCGTACTCGGGACCGCGGTCGTAGTAGATCTCCGAGCAGGGGCCGCCGGGACCGGGCACGCCCATGTCCCAGTAGTTGTCCTTGCCGTCCCGGCGCTGGATGCGCTCGTCGGGCAGGCCGGCGACCTTCTTCCACAGCTCGATGGCCTCGTCGTCGTCCAGGTAGACGGTGACCCAGATGCGCTCCGGGTCGAAGCCGAAACCGCCGTCGTCCTGGGACTTGGTGATCAGCTCCCAGGCCAGCCGGATGGCGTCTTCCTTGAAGTAGTCGCCGAACGAGAAGTTGCCCGCCATCTGGAAGAACGTGTTGTGGCGGGTGGTCTTGCCGACCTCGTCGATGTCGGGGGTGCGCACGCACTTCTGGACGCTGGTGGCACGCGCGAAGGGCGGCGGGGCCTCGCCCAGGAAGTAGGGCTTGAACGGCACCATGCCGGCGTTGACGAACAACAGGTTCGGGTCGTCCAGGATGAGCGAGGCGCTCGGCACGTAGGTGTGGCCGGCGTTCTCGAAGTGCGCGCGGAAGCGCTTGATGATCTCGTGGGTCTGCACGGGCTCGTTCCTCGGATGAGATGTGGTCAGGGCGCGGCCAGGCGGACGACCTTCAGCGCCGGTCGTCCGCCCCGCGCGCTCGCCGACCCGGCGCGTAGCCCGTCCGGCGCTCCACGGTGTCCTGCAACTCGTGCTCGCGCTCGGTCATCCCCGCGCGGACCTCCGCGCCGAACGCGCCGATCGCGCCGGCCAGCTCGCGCAGGCCCTCGCCGACGTTCGCGCCGATGCCCGCCGGGGTGGCGGCGTGCGCGGCCTGCCCGGCCTTGCGGGCGGCGAACACGCCGGCCGCGAGGCCGACGCCGAACCAGAACAGCCGCCTCATCGCCGACCTCGCCGGGAGTGCTTCTTCGGCTGCTGCGCGGCCTTGCGGCGGGCGCGGACGGCCTTGCTCACGCCGTAGGACAACGCCGCGGCCTTGACCAGCGGGCCGCCCAGCGTGGCGGTGAACAGGGAGGTCAGCGCGGAGACGTTGCCGGTGACGGCACGGGCGTTCGCGGTGATCCCGTCCACCCGCTCCAACTGGGTGTTCACGTGGGTGATGGTGGTGTTGGCCCCGGAGAACAGCGGGTCGCTGTTCTGGTGCGCCTTGCGGATGGCGATGGTGGCCTCGTCCAGCGTGCGGCCCAGCTTGATCAGCGGGATGGCCAGCAGGATCACCAGCAGCACGAACGCGCCGGCAGCGACCAGCGCGGCGATCTGCCCTGGCGACACGGATCCTCCTGAGAAGCTTGCTGGGTGCGTTGGGCGACCAAGGTTACCGCGCGTCGCCCGAATGACCTCTAGTGGATATCCGTCGTGTCCGCCGGCCGGGTCCGACGGTTTGTGAGAACTACTCGGATGACCGATGACCTGGGCACTTTCGCTGCCGTAGCGTGACCTTCCGCTGTTGTACCCCATCAAGGAGGAAACGGCATGGCACAGCAGAACGACACCACGCCCGAAGCGCCGGCCAGCGGCCTGCTGCTGAGCGCGGAGCCGCTCACCGGCGCCGTGGACCGGGGCAAGGCCAACGGGGCGGTCGCCGACAACGACGGCAACGACTGAGTGACCGGACCGTCGCTGGCTGACCTCGTCGCACCGGTCGGGGTCAGCCAGTTCTTCGACGCGGTGCAGGGCCGCGCGCACCGGCGGTTCCCCGGCCGGGCGGGCCGGTTCGCCGACCTGCTGCCGTGGTCCGAGGTCAACCGGGTGCTGCGGGAGCACCGGTTGGAGTTCCCCCGGCTGCGGCTCGCCCGAGGCGGCGCGGTGGTGCCCGCGCACGAGTATTCGGAACTGGTGGAGACCCGGCGGACGGGCCTGGTGCCCCGGCTGTTGCCCGCCGCGCTGGCGGAGCACATGCGGGGCGGCGCGACCCTGGTGCTGGACTCGGTGCACGAGCTGTCCGGCCCGGTGGGCGAGCTGGCCGTGGCGCTGGAGCACGAGCTGCGCGAGCGGGTGCAGGTCAACCTGTACGCGGGGTGGGGCACCACGCACGGCTTCGACGTGCACTGGGACGACCACGACGCGATCATCGTGCA
Source organism: Saccharothrix obliqua (assembly GCF_019375475.1). Lineage (GTDB taxonomy): Bacteria > Actinomycetota > Actinomycetes > Mycobacteriales > Pseudonocardiaceae > Actinosynnema > Actinosynnema obliqua. Next base: position 121,958 of record NZ_JAHXGQ010000010.1, read on the forward strand.
GGTGTCCGGCCGGAAGCGGTGGCGGGTGCACGGCGTGACCAGGCCCGCGCCGCTGCGGCGGGACGTGGCGCTGCCGGAGCGGCCGGCCGCCGAGCCGCTGGACGACTTCGTGCTGGAGGACGGCGACGTCCTGTACGTGCCGCGCGGGCACTGGCACGACGTGTCCGCGATGGGCGTCGAGTCGCTGCACCTGACCATCGGGTTCAACCGGGCGACCGGCGTGGACCTGGTGGCGTGGCTCGCCGACCGGCTGCGGGCCGAGGAGGTGTTCCGCGCCGACCTGCCGCGGTTCGCCGAGCCCGGGGAGCGGCGGCGGCACGCGGCCGTGCTGCGCGAGCGCGTGGTGGCGGCGCTGGACGACGACGTGGTGGACCGGTTCCTGGCGGACCGCGACGCGCAGGCGCCGGCGTTGGCGCAGGTCGGCCTGCCGTGGACGGCGACCGCGGACCTGCTGCCCGCGGGCGACGAGGCCCTGGTGCGGCTGCTGACGCCTCGCGCGGTGCTCGCGGACGAGGGCGGCGCGGTGGTGTTGTCGGCGGCGGGCAGGCGGTTGGTGTTCGCGGCGGCGGCGCGGCCGGTGCTGGTGGCGTTGCTGGGCAGCGTGCCGCTCCCGGTGAAGGCGCTGGTGGAGGCGGGCGCGCCGGTTCTCGACCGGGCGACGGTGCGAGCGTTGCTCGGTGAATTGGTCACACAGGGTCTGCTGGCGCCCGTGTGATTGGGTAAGATTAGGTATGCCTAACGTAAGTTCGGGTGGGCTTCCGGGGTGCGCGGTGCTGACGCGCCGGCTCGGCGGCAACCCGGCCGGCACCGCGGCGCGGATGACGTCCTGGCTGCTCGTCGAGCAGCCGGGCCCGTGGCCGGCGGACGCGTTGGAGCAGACCCTGGCGTCGGTGTTCGAACCGGGGCGGCTGGATGCGGCCCGGGCCGCCGGTCTCCGCCCGCTGCTGATCCGCCGGCCCGGCAAGCACCGCCGCGACCCCGCCGCGCCCCGCGTGGTGTACGTGGCCAGCGGCGTGCCCGGCAACCGCTGGCTGGAGCGGCTGGAGGTCGCCGACCTCGCCGAGCTGGCGACGCTGGACCTGGCGGCCGTCGCGGCGGGCATCCCCGGTCACGGCGAGCGCGTCGACGGTCCTCTGTTCCTGGTGTGCACCCACGGCACGAAGGACATGTGCTGCGCGGTGCTCGGCCGGCCGCTGGCCGGTGTGCTCGGCGAGAACCACCCGGGCCGGGCGTGGGAGGTCAGCCACGTCGGTGGCGACCGGTGGGCGGGCAACCTGCTCGTGGTGCCGGACGGTTTCCTGCACGGCCAGCTCGACCCGGGCGAGGCGGCGCTGGTCGCCAAGGCCGCGCTCGTCGGGCAGGTGCAGCCGGAGCAGTTGCGCGGCCGGACGTCCGCGCCCAGTCCGTGGGCCCAGTACGCGGAGATCGCCGTGCGCCGCCACCTCGGGTTGCGGGGCCTGGACGCGGCGCTGGCCGTGGCCGAGCGGCCCGCGCCGAGCGGTGACAAAGAAGAGCGGGTGGTGACCGTGCAGGGGTTGGACCACCTGTACGAGGTCACCGTGCACCGCAACCCGCCGATCCAGTCCGGTGAGAGCCGTTGCTCCGGCGTGATCGCGCCACCCGCTTACGTCACGCGCACCATCAAGACGCCGGTCACGGCCTGAGGCGGGTGTCGCCCCGCCCGGTATCCCCGGCCGGACGGGACGACAGGTCCCTACCGGCGGACGAGGGTCAGGTAGGCGAAGCCCAGGCTGTCCCGGTACCCCTTGAGCCAGCCGTCGCGGTGCTCGTCCACGACCGCCCGCACCCGCTCCGCGTCCGGGTGGTCGGGGTTGGCGAGCAGCCAGTGCTCCCGGGCCGCGCACCACCGGGACTCGAACGAGTCCCACTCGTCCCGCCCCGCCGCCGCCAGGCCGAGCAGGCGGTAGCCCCCGGCCAGCGCCGAGTCCACCAGTTCCGACATCGTGCCCAGCTCGCCGGGCGCGAAGACCTCCGCCGCCCGCGCGTTCGGCTCGCGCTCCCAGAAGCCGTCGCCGAGCAGCAGCCGGCCGCCGGGCTTGAGCCGCGCGCGCATCGCCGCCAGCGTCGCGGCCGTGCCGCCCCACGCGTGCGACGCGCCGATCGACACGGCCACGTCGGCGGGCTCCGCCTCCCACGTGGTCACGTCGGCCACCGACAGCTCGACCCGGTTCCGGAGGCCGCGTGCGGCGACGTTGGCGTTGCCCCGCGCGATGGCCGCCGCGTCCGAGTCGACGCCCAGGCCCCGGGCTCCCGGCACGTGGCCGACCGCCCGCAGCAGCAGCTCCGCCCAGCCGCAGCCGTAGTCGACGACCGTCGCGCCCGTCACCACGCCGAGACCCCCGATCAGCTCGTACGACCGCGCGTCCGACAGCGGCGCGTTGAAGTCGAGCAGGGAGTAGCCGTCGAGCGGAGAATCACCCACGGCGCACACCGTGGCAGAAAATGGGGCCGAACGGCACCGTATTTTCCTACTCCTCGCCGCGCACCACACGGCGCAACCGGGGCAGCCGCTCGGCGATGTAGCGCTCCGCGCCACGACCCGTGGGCTCGTAGTAGTCGCGGCCGACGAGGTCGTCCGGCGGGTACTGCTGGGTGAGCACGCCTTCCGGCACGTTGTGCGGGTAGCGGTAGCCACGGGCGTTGCCGAGCTTCTCCGCGCCGGCGTAGTGCCCGTCGCGCAGGTGTGCGGGGACCGTGCCGATGGCGCCCTTGCGCACGTCCGACATGGCCGCGCCGATCGCCGTGGTGACCGCGTTGGACTTGGGCGCGGTCGCCAGGTGCACGGTGGCGTGGGCGAGGTTCAACGCGCACTCGGGCAGGCCGATCAACTGCACGGCCTGCGCGGCGGCCACGGCGGTCTGGAGAGCGGACGGGTCGGCCATGCCCACGTCCTCGCTGGCGTGGATCACCAGCCGCCGCGCGATGAACCGCGGATCCTCCCCCGCTTCGATCATGCGGGCCAGGTAGTGCAACGCGGCGTCCACGTCCGAGCCGCGGATGGATTTGATGAACGCGCTGGTGACGTCGTAGTGCTGGTCGCCCTGGCGGTCGTAGCGGACGGCGGCCTTGTCGACCGTGGCCTCAAGCGTGGCGAGGTCCAGGGTGTTCTTGTCACCCACCGCGTCGGCGGCGGCTTCGAGTGCCGTGAGCGCACGTCGGGCGTCCCCACCCGCAAGGCGCACCAGGTGGTCCTCGGCGTCCGTGTCGATGGTGATGGCACCGTTCAGCCCTCGTTCGTCGGTGACCGCGCGTCGGACCAGCGTTCGCACGTCGTCGTCACCGAGGGGCCGTAGCTGCAACACGAGCGAACGGGACAGGAGGGGCGACACGACGGAGAAGAACGGGTTTTCGGTCGTCGCGGCGACCAACAGCACGATCCGGTCCTCCACCGCGCCGAGCAGCGCGTCCTGCTGGGTCTTGGAGAACCGGTGCACCTCGTCGATGAAGAGGACCGTCGACTCGCCGTTGCGGACCAGCCGGCGGCGGGCCTCGTCGATGACCGCGCGGACTTCCTTCACACCTGCGCTGAGCGCGCTGAGCGCGGCGAACCGGCGGCCGGTGGCCTGCGACACCAGGGTGGCGAGCGTGGTCTTACCGGTGCCGGGCGGGCCGTAGAGCATGACCGACGCGGGCGAGGAGCCCTCCACCAGCCGGCGGAGCGGAGCCCCCGGCCCGAGCAGGTGCCCCTGGCCGACCACCTCGTCCAACGTCCGCGGCCGCATCCGAACGGCCAACGGAGCATTCGCCGCGATCCGCTGCGCCCGCTCCTCCGGATCCACGCCGAACAAACCGTCGTCGAACAGCCCTTCGTTCACCTGTTCGACTCTAGCTCCCCCACCGCACCCCGCAGCCCCACCGCCACCCGGCCCCCACTCCCCGGCTCCCACTCCTCGGCTCAGCCCCGCAGCCCCACCGCCACCCGGCCCCCACTCCCCGGCTCCCACTCCTCGGCTCAGCCCCGCAGCCCCACCGCCACCCGGCCCCCACTGGCTCCGCCACCGACCCCCGGCACATATCTTTCAGGTAACCTCCCTGAAAGTTTCGGGGCTCTCCCCCACGAAGCGTTTCTTTCAGGCAGGCTCCCTGAAAGTTTCGGCCGCTAAGCATGAACGGTGTCTTTCAGGCTGCGGGCGGCCCACTGTCCGTGGCGCGTACCGTGCGCATCTTGCCGAACCGTGGCGTATTAGCCGCGGCGTGGTGCTGCTCCGACTCACGTCATTCCGCTTTGGACGGCGCGGGGCCGCCAATATGGACACGACGTGCATACGGCGTAGGCGCGAAGCTTCTCGGGTTCCGGGTGCCGGGTGCCGGGTGCCGGCGGTCCGCGTCCCCACAACACAGTCGCACCAGTTCCGAGCGTCCGGAGTGGCCTGATCGGCACCGCTCGCGGGAGCCCGCCGGTCCCGCTCCGCCGGCCGGCACGGCCGGGCAAAGACGAGGTCGCGTCAGGTATGCGGGACGTGCGAGAATCGTCCCCCGTGCCGTCACCCGCCGTTCACGCACGCGTCGTGCTGCTCGCCGGACCCTCCGGTTCCGGCAAGTCCACCCTCGCCGCCCACCTCGGGCTGCCGGTGCTGACCCTGGACGACTTCTACCGCGAGGGCGACGACCCCCTGCTACCACGCGACGCCCTGGGACGCCCCGACTGGGACGCCGAGGACTCGTGGCACACCGACGACGCCCTGCGAGCCGTGGTGGAACTCGCCACCACGGGCAAGGTCGAGGCCCCGGTGTACGCGCTCGGCGAAGACCGGCGAGTCGGCTGCCACGCGGTGACGGCGGACGGCCCGTTCATCGCCGAGGGCCTGTTCGCCGACCGGCTGGTCGCCGGGTGCCGGGAGGCAGGCGTGCTGCTGGACGCCGTCGTGCTCGCCCCCGGCGCGGCGGTCACGTTCGCACGACGCTTCGCCCGGGACGTCGCCGAAGCCCGCAAACCTGTGCCCCTGCTACTCCGCCGCGGTTTGCGGCTGATGCGCGAGCACGCGGCGCTGGTCCGGCGGTGCGGGACAGCCGGGATGCGCGCGCTCACCCCCGCACAAGCCCGCACCGAACTGGCAGCCCTCGTCGGAACGCCGGCGACGCCGAGCCGGACCTGACTCAGTCCAGGCGGAACCCGAACGGCAGCTCCAGCCGGTGCCGGGCGAGCAACGCGGTGTCGGCGAGGATTTCCCGCGTCGGACCGTCCGCCACCACCACACCACCGTCGATGAGGACGCTGCGCGGGCACAGCTGCCACGCGTAGGGCAGGTCGTGGGTGACCATCAGCATGGTGCGGTCCAGGCTGAGCAGCACCTCGGCCAACTCGCGGCGGGCCACCGGTTCCAGGTTCGCCGACGGCTCGTCCAGCACCAGGACCTCCGGGTCGCACGCCAGCACCGTCGCGAGCGCCACCCGTCGCCGCTGACCGCCGGACAGGTGCAGCGGCGACCGGTCCGCGACGTCCGCCATGCCGACGGCGGCCAGCGCACGGGCCACCCGATCGTCCAGTTCCGCGCCGCGCACGCCGAAGTTCGCCGGGCCGAACGCCACGTCCTGACGCGCCGTCGGCAGGAACAACTGGTCGTCCGGGTCCTGGAAGACGACGCCGACCCGCCGCCGGATCTCCTTGAGGTTCCCGGCGGTGACCGGCAGCCCCGCGACCTCGATCCGCCCGCTGCCACCGCCGAGCACCCCGTTGAGGTGCAGGGCGAGCGTCGTCTTGCCCGCGCCGTTCGGACCGAGCAACGCCACCCGCTCCCCCGGCTCCACCCGCAGGTCCACGCCGAACAACGCCTGGTGCCCGTCCGGGTACGCGAAAGCGAGCCGTTCCACCAGCAGCGCGGGCGCGGTCCGGTGCACGGGCGCGGTGGTCGCGGACGGACCGTCACGCTCGTCGGGCATCCGACCCGACCAGCCGCGCGACACCATCGCCAGGTGAACGCGCTCGCCGCGTTCGTAGGACCGGATGAACAGGCTGCCGACGCCACGCGCCGTCGCGCCCAGCTGCCACAGGAAACGCGGGTCGTCGCCGCGGGAGATGCGTGCCACCCGCATCCGCTTCGCTTCTGCCACAACGACTTCCGCGTAACGCAGCATCAACGTCGCGATGGTGACCAGGACACCCGGCAGCCGCAGGCGTTGCAGGCCGAGCAGCAGGTCCTGCGGTGCGGTGGTGGCGGCGAGGGTGAGCGAGACCAGGACGCCGAGGGTGCCCTTGGCGAGGATGTTCCAGCCGGCGAGCGCGCCGTCCATCGAGACCGTGAGACCGAGGAATTCCGTCGTGCGGCCGTGCCCGGTGAACGGCAACGCGAGCGCCAGCACCACGAACGGCAGTTCGATCAGCGCGCGGGACGCGAACCACGTCGGCGGGATGCGTGCCGCGAACCACACGGCGGTGATCGCCGACAGGTACGCGCCGAACGCCCAGAACGCCTCGCGCGGCGTCGCCACCACGCACAGCACCGCCACCACCGCGACGACGATCTTGACGTGCGGCGGCAGGCGGTGCACCGGCGAGTCGCCCGGCCGGTGCACGGCTCACGCCTTCTTCCGCAGCAACCAGAACAGGCCGCCCGCGACGACCAGCGTGACCACCACGCCCACGACGCCCGCGAGGCCGGTGAAGCTGTCGTCGCCGTCCAACGCGTAGTCCGCGAACGGGCCGCCGGACAACGGGTGCTCCTCGGCGTGCTCGGCGATACCGTGCCGCTCGGTGACGTAGTCCAGGCCGTCCGGGTTGGCGTTCGCGAGGTACGACACCGCGCCCGCGAGGACCAGGCTGACCAAGCCGAACCAGACGAAGAAGCGCTTCACGGCCTCAGCTCCAACTTCTGCGGCACGCCGCGGAGCAGGTGGACGAGATCCGGCCGCGCCGCCGCCACCGCCGTCACCGTGGCGGCCGTGATCAGCCCTTCACCGATCCCGATCAGCACGTGCACACCCAGGACGGCCGCGGCGACCGTGCCCAGCCCCACCCCGCCCGCGCCGCCGATCGCGTACTCGATGACGAAGCCGAAGGAGGCGAGCACCGTGTTCACCAGGGCGGACAGGAACGCGACCAACGCCAGGCTGCCTTTATTGCGCTTGGCCAGCGGTCGCAGCGCGACGGCGACCAGGTAGCCGACCGCGGTGCCGATGAGGGCCATGTTGGTGATGTTCGCGCCAAGCGCCGTGATCCCGCCGTCGGCGAAGAACAGCGACTGCACCACCAGGACGATGGTGACGCAGAGGGCGCCCACCCACGGCCCGACCAGGATCGCGGCCAGCGCCCCGCCGAGCAGGTGCCCGCTGACACCAGGCAGGACCGGGAAGTTGAGCATCTGGGTGGCGAACACGAACGCCGCCACCAGCCCCGCCATCGGGGCCGTTCGGTCGTCGAGGTCGCGGCGAGCCTTGACCAGCGCAACCCCGACACCGACCACCGCCACGGCGGCGAACGCCACCGAGGTCGGTGCGTTCAGCAGACCGTCGCTCATGTGCATAGCTACCGGCTCGGACACGACGGACAAGCTAATCGCCATCACCCTGTTGTGGCCAGCACGGTGCAACAACGATTGGGATAGAATGTTGTTGAGTGTTTTGCGCCGAGTTTCGTACCAGGTTCACCGGAAGTGGTGAAGTCGGGGATGGTCGGGCACTTTTCGGCCGGTTCGGCCGTTGCCGGATAAAAACAAGGCCCGGCGTCCGGCGCGTTCCGGTGCGTGCGGCACGGGCGCAGATGCGCGAGCGCGCCTCGGGATAAGGATGGACGCCCGGAGGAAGCGCGCCCCGCCGCACCTCCCCGACCACCCCGCCGCCGGACTTCGGGATGCCGGACAGCCTCACGGCCGGCCCGCCCGTGAGGCCGGCTCGGGCGTCCGCGGTGCTCGCGAGTGTCGGGCGCTCGGGCCAGGGTTGGCTGGGAGCTTCGGCGCTGTGGCAGGCGGAGTGTGGAGGGGCAGGCGGAGTGCGGAGGTGGGTACGGCGGCGGGGTTCTCACCGCTCCGCCACCCGCTGGTCGCCCCGCCACCCGCGTTGGTCGACTGAGCGGGCAGCCCTGGGCGTAAGCGGGGCAGCCCACTGCGCACCCGTGGCACCCCGGCCGAATCCGCGTCCCGCGCGACCCCTCGCCTCTCCGTCCGCCACTCCCGGTCCGCGCACTCCCGCACCCGCCCGTCCGGTCCGCACACTCCCTCGCCTGGGCCCGCTCGCCCGCGTGACGTGCCCTCACCACGCCAGCGACACAGCCCCGTTCCGCCCCGCCGGTGCCCCCAGCCCGGTGTGGTGTGGAGCGGCTGGGGGTGCGGGAGTGGCGGGTTTGGCTGGGTGAAGCGGTGGCGTGTGCGGGGGTGCGGCCCTGTCGGGTGCCTTGGCCTGGCCGGGGCTTGCTTCGGGCTGACCAGGGCCAGGCTGGCTACGAGCAGGCTGGGGCCGGGCCGGATGGGGGCCGAGCCGGCTAGGACGGCGGGGGCGAGGCCGGCCAGAGCGGCGGGAGCGGCGGGAGCGAGAGGCGGCGGGAGCGAGAGGCGGCGGGGCGAGCGGAGAAGGGTGGTGGGGGCGCCAGGGGTGAGGGGCGGTAGGGGCTGGGGGCGGGAGCTGGAGGGAAGGCGGGGAGGGGTGGAGAGCTTGAGGGTTGGTTACGGGTGGCGACCCCTTATGATTCGGTTGCGATGACACTTACCGACCTGCTGCCACCAGAAGCCGACCCCGATGTCCTCTACGAGACCTTCGCCGAGTGGGCGCAGGGGCGGGGGTTGGAGCTTTATCCCGCGCAGCAGGAGGCGTTGATCGAGATCGTCTCCGGCTCGAACGTCATCCTCAGCACGCCCACCGGCTCGGGCAAGAGCCTGGTCGCCATCGGCGCCCACTTCGCCGCCCTCGCCGAAGGGAAGCGGACGTACTACACGGCGCCCATCAAAGCGCTCGTCTCCGAGAAGTTCTTCGCCCTGGTCGACACGTTCGGCGCGGAGAACGTCGGGATGATGACCGGGGACGCCAGCGTCAACGAGGGCGCGCCCATCATCTGCTGCACGGCCGAGATCCTGGCGAACATCGCGCTCCGGGACGGCGCCGCGGCGGACGTCGGGCAGGTCGTCATGGACGAGTTCCACTTCTACTCCGAGCCCGACCGGGGCTGGGCGTGGCAGGTGCCGCTGATCGAGCTGCCGAACGCGCAGTTCCTGCTGATGTCCGCGACCCTGGGCGACGTCGCCTTCTTCGAGAAGGACCTGACCCGCCGCACGGGCCGGCCGACCACCTCGGTGCGCTCCGCCGAACGCCCGGTGCCGCTGAACTTCCAGTACGTCCTCACGCCCCTGCACGAAACCATCGAAGAACTCCTGCACGGCCGGGAAGCGCCGATCTACGTCGTCCACTTCACGCAGGCGTCGGCGCTGGAACGGGCGCAGTCGTTGATGAGCGTCAACGTCGCCACGCGCGCCGAGAAGGACGCCATCGCGTCCACGATCGGCCGGTTCCGCTTCACCTCCGGCTTCGGGAAAACGCTTTCCCGCCTCGTCCGCCACGGCATCGGCGTGCACCACGCGGGCATGCTGCCGAAGTACCGCCGCCTGGTGGAGCAGCTCGCCCAGGCGGGCCTGCTGAAGGTCATCTGCGGCACGGACACGCTGGGCGTCGGCATCAACGTCCCGATCCGCACGGTCGTCTTCACGGCCCTCGCCAAGTACGACGGCACGCGCACCCGCCACCTGAAGGCACGCGAGTTCCACCAGATCGCGGGCCGCGCGGGCCGGGCGGGCTACGACACGGTGGGCACCGTGGTGGTCCAGGCCCCGGATCACGTGGTGGAGAACGAGAAGGCCCTCGCCAAGGCGGGCGACGACCCGAAGAAGCGCCGGAAGGTGGTGCGCAAGAAGGCGCCGGACGGGTTCGTGTCGTGGAGCGAGCAGACGTTCGAGCGCCTGAAGAACGCGGAACCCGAACCGCTCACGTCGAGCTTCGCGGTGAGCCACGCGATGCTGTTGAACGTGATCGGCCGGCCGGGCGACACGTTCGCCGCGATGCGGCACCTCCTGGAGGACAACCACGAGGACCGGCCCGCGCAGCGCAAGCACGTCCTGCGCGCCATCTCGATGTACCGGGCGCTGCTGGCGGCGGGCGTGGTGGAGCGGGACGGGCCCGACATCCGGCTGACCGTGGACCTCCAGGTGAACTTCGCCCTCAACCAGCCGCTGTCGCCGTTCGCGCTGGCCGCGATCGAGCTGCTGGACCGCGACTCACCCGGCTACGCGCTGGACGTGCTCTCCATCATCGAGTCCACTTTGGACGACCCGCGCCAGGTGCTGTCGGCGCAGGAGCACAAGGCGCGCGGCGAGGCGATCGGCGCGATGAAGGCCGACGGCATCGAGTACGACCAGCGGATGGAGCTGCTGGAGGAGGTCACGCACCCGAAGCCGCTGGCGGAGCTGCTGGAGGCCGCGTTCACCACGTACCGGCGCGGCCACCCGTGGGTCGCCGACCACCACCTGTCGCCGAAGTCGGTGGTGCGGGACATGTTCGAGCGGGCGATGACGTTCGCCGAGTACGTCTCGCACTACCAGCTCGCGCGGTCCGAGGGCCTGGTGCTGCGCTACCTCGCCGACGCGTACAAGGCGTTGCGCCAAACCGTGCCCGAGGACGCGAAGACCGAGGACCTGAACGACCTGGTGGAGTGGCTGGGCGAACTGGTGCGCCAGGTCGACTCCAGCCTGCTGGACGAGTGGGAGAAGCTGCGCAACCCGGGCGCGGAGGCCGTGGTCGAGGAGGCGCCGCCCGCGGTGACGCGCAACGCGCGGGCGTTCCGGGTGCTGGTGCGCAACGCGTTGTTCCGCCGGGTGGAGCTGGCGGCACGCCGCGACTACTGGCAGCTGGGGCAGCTCGACGGCGAGGCCGGCTGGTCGGCGGAGGCGTGGCAGGAAGCGCTCGACCCGTACTTCGAGCTGCACGACGGGATCAACACGGGCCCGGACGCACGCGGCCCGGCGTTGCTGTCCATCACCGAGGAACCGGACCGCTGGCTGGTGCGGCAGGCGTTCGACGACCCGGCGAAGGACCGCGACTGGGGTTTCACGGCCGAGGTGGACCTGGCGGCGTCGGACGAGACGGGAACGGCGGTGCTGCGGGTCACCGAAGTCGGCGAGCTGTAGTTCTCGGGCCATCCGGTGGTACTCCCCCGGCGGGCCGGGCAGCAGCATGTCATGGTCGGGAGGGAGCGGGCGCTTGACCCTGTCGCGGGACGAGTTCGGCGTGCTGGGACCGCTGCTGGTGCGCCGGGCCGGGCGGCTGGTCCCGATCACGGCCGCCAAGCACCGGATCGTCCTGGCGACGCTGCTGCTCGGCGCGAACCGCGTGGTGCCCGCGAGCGACCTGATCCGCCGGGTGTGGGGCGAGGCGCCGCCGGACCGGGCCGCGCAGACCCTGCCGGTGTACGTGATGCGGTTGCGCCGGGCGCTGGGCGAGCCGCGGCTGATCCACACCGCCCCGACGGGCTACCGGATCGACGTGCCGCGGGACGCGCTGGACCTGCACCGGTTCACGGACCTCGCGGAGCGGGGCGCGGCGCTGGCGGCGCGGGAGGACTTCACCGGCGCGTGCCGGGCGTACGAGGAGGCGTTGGGCCACTGGCGGGGCGCGGCGCTGGTGGACGTGCCGTCGGCGTCGCTGCACGAGACGGAGGCGCCGGGCCTGGCGGAGCACCGGCTCCGGGTGACCTCGGAGCTGGTGGAGGTGAAGCTGCGGCTGGGCCGGTGCGACGAGGTGATCGCGGACCTGCGGCGGCTGACGGCGCGGCACCCGCTGCGGGAGCGGTTCTGGTCGCAGCTGATGGTGGCGTTGTACCGGGTGGACCGGCAGGCGGACGCGCTGGACGCGTACCGGCAGGCGAGCACGGCGCTGGCGCGTGAGCTGGGGGTGGACCCGAGCGAGGGCCTGCGCTCGGTGCACCACGCGATCCTGACCGGTGACCCGGCGCTGCTGCTGCCGACGGCGAGCCGGTGGTCGCCGGTGTCGCAGCTGCCCGCGCCGGTGGGCAACTTCGTGGGCCGCGCGGCGGAACTGGCGCGGGTGACGGCGTCGCTGGCGCGGTCGGCGGCGACGGTCGTGGTGTGCGGGCCGCCGGGTGTGGGCAAGACGGCGTTCGCGACGTCGGTGGGGCACGCGGTGCGCGAGCACTACCCGGACGGGCAGCTGTACGTGAACCTGCGCGGGCACTCGACGTCGCCGCCGCTGCCCACGTCGGCGGTGCTGGCGCGGTTCCTGCGCGCGATGGGCGTGCGGGCGGACCACATCCCGGTGGACGAGGACGACCTGGTGCGCGGCTACCGGGCGCGGCTGCGGGGCAGGCGGGTGCTGATCACCCTGGACAACGCGGCGTCGGTGGAGCAGGTGCTGCCGCTGCTGCCCGGTGAGGCGGGCTGCTCGGTGGTGGTCACCAGCCGCAACGAGCTGCGTGGTCCGCTGCGGGCGGCGCGGGTGCGGTTGGACGTGCTGCGCGGCGACGAGGCGTGGCAGCTGCTGGCGCGCTCGCTGGGCCCGGAGACGGCGGCGGAGCGGTTCGACCTGATCGCGGAGCTGGCGCGGCTGTGCGGTTACCTGCCGCTGGCGCTGCGGATCGCGCTGGGCAACCTGGTGGGCTCGCCGCACGCGGACATCGCGGCGTACGTGGCGGAGCTGCGCGGCGGTGACCGGTTGGCGGCGCTGGCGGTGGACAACGACGACTCGGCGGCGGTGCGGCGGGCGTTCGACCTGTCGTACGCGGCGTTGCGCCCGGCGGCGGCGCGGTTGTTCCGGCTGGTGGGGTTGGCGCCGGGGCCGGACCTGAGCGCGTTCGGCGCGGCGGCGCTGCTGGGCGCGCCGGAGGCGGAGGCGCGGCGGCTGCTGGACGAGCTGGCGTCGGCGCACCTGGTGCAGCGGGTGGGCGCGGACCGGTTCGCGCTGCACGACCTGCTGCACGAGTACGCGGCGGACCGCGCGGCGGCGGCGGGCGAGGACCTGGCGGCGGCGCGGCGGCGGCTGTTCGACTGGTACCTGCGGACGGCGGTCGAGGTCGGCGACGTGCTGTACCCGGAGCTGCGGCGGCCGGAGGAGCCGCGGCGCGCGGTGTTGACGGCGGACGCGGCGCGCGCGTGGTTGTCGGCGGAGCGGCCGAGCGTGCTGGCGGCCACCGAGCACTGCGCGGCGGAGGGTCCGCTGCCGATGGCGTGGCGGCTGATCGACGCGGTGAGCGGGTACTTCGGCACGCACGGGCACCACGTGGAGTTCCTGCGGGCGATCCGGGCGGCGCTGGGCGCGGCGCGGCAGGCGGGTGACGCCGACGCCGAGACGTCGATGCTGGTGTGGCTCGCGGCGGAGCACCGGAACCTGGGCAACCCGCGCACGGCGCGGCGGTACCTGCGGGAGGCGTCGCCGACGGGCCGGACGCGGTGGCTGCACGCGGGTCTGGCCGGGGTGGTGCTCCTGGAGCTGGGCGAGTTGGAGGCCGCGGCGGCGGAGTTCGCGCGGCTGGCGGACCTGGGCGACGTGCTGCCGTCCGTGCCGCACGTGCGGGTGGGCGCGCTGGCCGGGCTGGGCGCGCTGCACCTGATGCGGGGCGAGCCGGACCACGCGGAGCGGCACCTGGTGGCGGGTCTGGCGCTGGCCCGCGCCGCGACCGGCCGGAACCTGGTGGCGACGTGCGCCGCCCTGCTCGGCCGCTGCCACTCGGCACGCGGTGACCACGCGCGGGGCGTGGCGTTGCTGCGTGACGCGTTGGCGGACTGGTACCGGACGGGTGCGCGGCACGCGCGGGCGGACGGGATGGCGCACCTGGCGACGGCGCTGTGCCTGGGCGGCGACCCCGGCGAGGCGTTGCGGACGGCGCAGCGGTCGCTGGCGCTGGCGCAGGAGCTGGGCGGCAGCCCGCGCATCGAGTGCGAGGTGCACAACGCGCTGGGCCTGGTGCTGCGGCACCTGGGTGAGCCGGACCGGTCGGTGGCGGCGCACCTGCGCGCGCTGGAGCTGGCGACGGCGTGCGACTTCCGGTACGGGGTGGCGTGGTCGCACCTGCACCTGGTGCGGGCGATGGCGGCGGACGGTCGGCGCGCGGACGCGGTGCGGCACGCGCGGATCGGTCACGACCTGGCGGTGCGGGTGGGGTTCGGCGCGGTGGCGGCCGAGGCGGCGGCTTCGCTCGCCGAGTTGGGCTGAGCCGATTGAGACCGTGTTGACCTTGGTGTCCTGGCGGCGGAGCATGGTGTTCTTCCGGTACTGGGCCGACTCGGGGGCGTGCGATGGATACCGACCGGTGGTGCGCCGAGGCGCCCGCGTCGGCGGCGGAGCTGGCGGAGCGGCTCGCGGAGCTGGCGCGGTGGGCGAACCGGTGGTCCGAAGCGGTGGCGGGGCTGCGGGAGCCGACGCGGCGCTGGGCGGGTGTCGCGGCGGCGGCCTCGGTGTCGCTCGCGGCGCGGCGCGCGGAGGAGGCGTTCCTGGAGCTGGAGGTGACGTTGGGCGACGTGCGGGCGGCCGGGCGGTCATTGCCCCCGGCCGCCTCCAGGGGTGAGGATGGCCGTCCCACGGTCTGATACCGCTGTCGACCCATAGGACTTCCATGACGTCAGGACTGCCCTGCCCGGTCTGCGAGGGACCGGAACGCCGCGGTGCGCTGGAGCGCACGCTCCGGGTGCTCGCGGTGGACGACGAGGCTCCTGCCCTGGACGACCTGGTGTACCTGCTGAAGTCCGATCCGCGGGTGGCGCACGTGGAGGCCGTCACGGACGCCACGAAGGCGTTGCGGACGCTGCACCGGGCGATGGACGCGGGTCAGTCGGTGGACGCGGTGTTCCTGGACATCCGGATGCCGGGCCTGGACGGACTGGACCTGGCGCGGGTGCTGTCGCGGTTCGCGCAGCCGCCGCCGATCGTGTTCGTCACCGCCCACCAGGAACCCGCGGTGGAGGCGTTCGAGCTGAAGGCGCTGGACTACCTGCTCAAGCCGGTGCGGCCGGAGCGGCTGGCCGAGTCGGTGCACCGGATCGTGCACGAGGTGCTGGACGCGAAGGGCGGACCGGAACCGCCGCCCGCGCCCGCGACGAAAGCGCCGGACGTGGGTGACGAGGTGATCCCGGTGGAACTGGGCGGTGTCACCCGGTTCATCCGGCTCGCCGACATCCGGTACGTGGAGGCGCACGGGGATTACGCGCGCCTGCACACGGCGACGGGCAGCGGGCTGGTGCGGGCCGCGTTGAACGGGTTGGAGGAGCGCTGGCGGTCCGCCGGGTTCGTGCGCATCCACCGCAGCCACCTGGTTTCCCTGGGCCACATCGACGAACTGCGCCTGGAGGACGGGCACCTGAGCGTGAACATCGGCGGCGCGGTGCTGCCGGTGAGCCGCAGGCACGCCCGGCACCTGCGCCAACTCCTGGTGCGGCGCAACCGGCAGCCGTCGTGACCGGACCGGACCGGCCGCACGCGCAGCGCGTGGTCGTCACCAGTCCGCGGACCCGCGCGCCGCGTGCGCCGCGGCCGTACCCGGCATCGCGGGAGATCGACGAGCAGAGCGAGCTGGGCGCGGTCTACATGCGGTCGCTGGTGCGAGCGCAGCGGCGGCTGGGACTGGGGTTGTGCGCGGTGGTGTGCGGCAGCGTCGCCGCGCTGCCGCTGGTGTTCGCGCTCGCGCCCGCGGTGGCGGCGCAACGCGTGCTCGGCGTGCCGCTGCCGTGGCTGCTGCTCGGTGGCGTGGTGTTCCCGGTGTTCGTGCTGGCGGGCTGGTGCTACGTGCGGCAGGCCGAGCGCGCGGAACGCGAGTTCGCCGAGCTGGTGGAGCGTTCGTGAACAGCACGTACGGCATCGTCGCCGTGCTGGCGGTGGCGATCGGCACGGCGTTGGTGGGCACGTACGGGCTGCGGATCTCGCGGACCACTTCGGACTTCTTCGTGGCGTCGCGGACGGTGTCGCCGTGGTGGAACGCGTCGGCGATCGGCGGCGAGTACCTGTCGGCGGCGTCCTTCGTGGGCATCGCCGGGCTGATCTTCGCGCACGGGCCGGACATGCTGTGGTTCCCGGTCGGCTACACGGCGGGGTACCTGGTGCTGCTGGCCCTGGTCGCCGCGCCGTTGCGGCGCAGCGGCGCGTACACGCTGCCGGACTTCGCGGAGGCCAGGTTCGGTTCGCCCGCGGTGCGCGCGGTGGCGAGCGTGCTGGCGCTGGGCATCGGGTGGCTGTACCTGCTGCCGCAGTTGCAGGGCGCGGGTCTGACGCTGCACACGCTGACCGGCGCGCCGGACTGGGTGGGCGCGTTGCTGGTGGCGGCGGTGGTGACGGCGAACGTCACCTCCGGCGGGATGCGCAGCGTCACGTTCGTGCAGGCGTTCCAATACTGGCTCAAGGTCACCGCGATCACCGTGCCCGTGGTGTTCCTGGTGATGGCGTGGCACGCGCACGGCGCGCGGGACCTGACCGCGCCGGAGCTACCGGTGTTCCCGCGTGAGACGGTCGTGACGTTCGACGCGGACACGGTGGTGCACGTGGACGAGCCGGTGGTGTTCGGCGGCACGGGCGTGGTGGACGGACGAGCGGTGACGGGGTCGACGGCGCTGGCGGTGGGCGACCACACCATCGCGGCCGGGTCGCGGCTGCTGGCGCCGGCGGGCGCGGCGGTGCCCCGGGTGTCGTCGATACCGCACAACACCAACGAAACGTGGGCGATGCCCCTGCGCGGCGGTGAGAGCTTCCCGCTGTACGCGGTGTACTCGCTGATCATCGCGACGTTCCTGGGCACCATGGGCCTGCCGCACGTGATCGTTCGCTTCTACACCAACCCGAACGGCCGCGCCGCGCGCCGCACCACGCTGATCGTGCTGGCGCTGCTGGGTTTCTTCTACCTGATGCCGCCGATCTACGGCGCGCTCGGCCGCCTGTACGCGCCGGAGCTGCTGATGACCGGCGACACCGACGCGGTGGTGCTGGTGCTGCCCAGCCGCGTGGTGGACGGGTTGGGCGGGCACCTGCTGGGCGCGCTGGTGGCGGGTGGCGCGTTCGCGGCGTTCCTGTCGACGTCGTCGGGGTTGATGGTGTCGCTGGCCGGGGTGCTGAGCCGGGACGTGCTGCGGTTGCGGGGTATCCGCGGTTTCCGGGTGGCGTCGGTGCCGGCGGTGCTGGTGCCGCTGGGCATGACGTGGTTGGTGGGCAAGGTGCCGGTGGCGGACATGGTGGGGTTGGCGTTCGCGGTGGCGGCGTCGTCGTTGTGCCCGTTGCTGGTGCTGGGGATCTGGAGCACGCGGATCAGCACGGTCGGTGCGGTCGCCGGGATGCTGGCGGGCGGGGTGCCGGCGTTGGTGGCGGGGCTGGTGACGATCAGCGCGGGCGGTGGCAACGTGTTCCTGGCCCGTCCGGCGGCGTGGACGGCGCCGCTGGGTTTCGTCGTGATGTACGCGGTGTCGCTGCTGACGCCGCGCCGGGTGCCGGCGGGGGTGAACCACGTGATGGTGCGGTTGCACGCGCCGGAGAACCTGGGCCTGCGCAGCCAGGACCGGCGGTGAGCGGGATGTGGACGGCCGGGGCGGTGCTGCTCGCCGGGCTGGCGGTGGTGATCACGCTGTGGCGGACCTCCCGCGCCCGCGACGACTTCCTCACCCAGGAGCAGCGGATCACCTTCGAGACGCTGCACACGGCGTGGTCGGCGGCGCCGCCGCTGCGCGCGGGCCTCGTGCCGGACGCGGCGAAGAAGTCGGCGAGGCACCTGCGGACGCTCCTGGGCACGCCCGCGCTGGCGCTGACCGACGAGACGGAGGTCGTCGCGTGGGAGGGCGTGGGCGAGCACCACGCGGCGGACGCGATGCGGCTGGCGGCGGACGTGTTCGCCACGGGCCGCACACGGGCGTTCGACATCGCGTGCGACGCGCCGGACTGCCCCGTGCACCGGGCGGTGCTGGCCCCGCTGACCGTGGAGGGCCGCGTGGTGGGCGTGCTGGCGGCGTACGCGCGGGAGTCGTCGGCGGGCCTGGTGCGGGCGACGAACGAGGTGGCGCGCTGGGCGTCGGGTCAGTTGGAGCTGGCCGAGCTGGACCGGTCGCGGACGCGGCTGGTGGAGGCGGAGGTGCGCGCGCTGCGGGCGCAGATCTCGCCGCACTTCATCTACAACTCGCTGTCCGCGATCGCCTCCTACGTGCGGACCAACCCGGAGCGGGCGCGGACGCTGCTGCTGGACTTCGCCGACTTCACCCGCTACTCGTTCCGGCGGGCGGGTGACTTCACGACGCTCGCCGAGGAGCTGCGGTCCATCGACCAGTACCTGGCGCTGGAGCGGGCGCGGTTCGGCGAACGGCTCCAGGTGACGTTGCAGATCGCGCCGGAGGTGCTGCCGGTGACCGTGCCGTTCCTGTGCCTCCAGCCGCTGGTGGAGAACGCGGTGCGGCACGGCATGGAGGGCAAGGTCGGGCCGGGGCACATCTCGATCCTCGCCGCCGACGCGGGCGAGGAGGCGCACATCACCATCGAGGACGACGGGATCGGCATGGACCCGGAGGCCCTGCGCCGCACCCTGGCGGGCCAGGTCGACGAGACGGCGGGCATCGGGCTCGGCAACATCGACGAGCGCCTGCGCCGCTGCTACGGCGACGACTACGGCCTGGTGGTGGAGACGGCGCAGGGCCTCGGCACCAAGATCAGCGTGCGGGTGCCGAAGTACCAGGCGGGCGTGCACGCGTAGCGGGGTCAGCCCGCCGCGCGGGCGGCCCTCCGCTCGGCCGCGTCGAGCACCAGCCGCAGCCACTCGGACTCGGGTGACGGGTGCTCCAGCGCGGCGCGACGCAGGCGCGGCCACAGGCCCGCGTCGGTCCACTCCTGGAACCGGCGGTGGACGGTCGGGACCGTCACGCCGAACGTGGCGGGCAGGTGCCGCCACGCGCAGCCGCTGGACAGGACGAACACGATGGCCGTGAACACCGCCCGGTCGGCCACCCGGCCCCGGCCGCCGCCCTGGCGGCGGACCTTCGCGGGTGGGATCAGCGGCTCGACCAGCGCCCACAGGGCGGGCGGCACGAGGCGGTCGGCCAGTTGCCCGATGACGTCGGCGTGCGGTGGTTTGGGCGGCGCCTCCGGCGCGCGCCGCACCCAGGGCTCCTGGCGCTGGGCGTCGCCGCGCTGGCGGGCGCGCAGCAGGGTCGCCAGCGCCGCCTCGTCCCGGCGCGGCGCCACCGCGGGGTGGGCGTGCTGCTGCGCCTGCCGGGCTATCTCGGCGCCCACCGTGCGGCCGAACGGCTGCGCGGGTCTCACGTAGTTGGTCATCAAATCCTCCGCCGGGGGACTTGTGGTGATACCCATCACGCTACGAAGTCGACCGCTCACGGGTAAGCACCTACCGGGCGAGCGGGTTGAGGAAGCGTCACACGGGCCCCTTGTGGACGACAAACGGCACGCCTGGCGCGACGAACGGGCGAACGGTCGGCCCGCAGCGCCCCCGCCCGAACCCCTTTCCGCCCTCCTGGATACGACTACTCTCGAATCCGTGACGCCGCGCCTGCTAGCCACCAGCGACCTGCACGTGACCTACCGGCAGAACCGCGACTTCGTGTCGGCGATCGCGCCCCGGTCCCCCGACGACTGGCTGATCGTCGCGGGCGACGTGGCGGAGAAGTTCGACGACGTCGAGTGGGCGCTGGACGTGCTGCGCAAGCGGTTCCGGCGGGTCGTGTGGTCACCCGGCAACCACGAGCTGTGGACGGTGAAGGACGACCCCGTGCAGTCGCGCGGCGAGGTGCGCTACAAGGCGCTGGTCGAGCTGTGCCGCAGCCTCGGCGTGCTGACCCCCGAGGACGAGTTCGCCGTGTTCGAGGGCGCGGGCGGCCCGGTGGCCGTGGCCCCGCTGTTCACCCTGTACGACTACTCGTTCCGCCCCACCGGGGCCACCGACAAGGAGTCGGCGCTCGCCATCGCCCAGGAGGCGGGTGTGGTGTGCACGGACGAGTATTTCCTGCACCCCGACCCGTACCCGACGCGGGAGGCGTGGTCCGCGGCGCGGATCGCCGAGTCGGAGCGCCGCCTGGACGCGGTGGACGGTGCCCTGCGCACCGTGCTGATCAACCACTGGCCGCTGGTGCGCGACCCCACGTTCGTGCTGCGGTACCCCGAGTTCGCGTTGTGGTGCGGCACGGAGCGCACCGCCGACTGGCACCTGCGGTACCGGGCGGCGGTCGCCGTGTACGGCCACCTGCACATCCCGCGCACCATCCGCAAGGACGGCGTGCGGTTCGACGAGGTGTCGTTGGGTTATCCGCGCGAGTGGCAGCCACGGGGCTGGACCGCCGCGCCGCTGCTGGACG
The DNA here is from genome assembly GCF_019375475.1 of Saccharothrix obliqua. Classification (GTDB taxonomy): domain Bacteria; phylum Actinomycetota; class Actinomycetes; order Mycobacteriales; family Pseudonocardiaceae; genus Actinosynnema; species Actinosynnema obliqua. The sequence continues at coordinate 142,228 of NZ_JAHXGQ010000010.1, forward strand.
TGCTGCGGGAGGGCGACGCGCGGTGATCGAGGACATCATGCCCGCCGCGGTCGCGGCGGTGGACACGTTCGAGGACCACGAGGTGGAGCTGTTCCCCGAGGAGGAGGAACTGGTCGCCAAGTCCGTCGACAAGCGCCGCAAGGAGTTCACCACGGGGCGGTACTGCGCGCGCGTCGCGCTGGGCAGGCTGGGCCTGCCGCCGTCGCCGGTGCTGCCGGGACCCCGCCGCGAGCCGACGTGGCCCGCGGGCGTGGTGGGCAGCATCACGCACTGCAAGGGCTACCGCGCGGCGGTCGTCGGCCGGACCGCGGACGTGTGGACGCTCGGCATCGACGCCGAGCCGAACGAGCCCACCCCGGAGGGGGTGCTGGGCGCGGTGTCGCTGCCCCCGGAGCGGGAGATGATCGCCGAGCTGGCGCGCGGCGCGGACAAGGTGGCGTGGGACCGGCTGCTGTTCAGCGCCAAGGAGACGGTCTACAAGGCGTGGTTCCCGCTGGCGCGGACGTGGCTGGGGTTCGAGGATGCGGAGGTGGCCATCAACCCGGACGACGGCACCTTCACGGCACGCATCCTCATCGAGCCACCCGTGGTGGACGGGGTGCCGCTCGACGGCTTCACGGGTCGCTGGCTCGCCAGGGAGGGGTTTGTGGTCACCGCTATCGCGGTACCTGCCTTGACGACCTAGGAGGAGTTGCATGGGCGACGAGGTGGCAAAGCACGAGTTCACCCGCGAGGACCGCACGCGGTACCGGACGAAGGTCCGGAGCTGCCTGGACGTGTTCGCCCGGATGCTGAGCGAGTCGCGGTTCGAGTTCGAGCGGCCCGTGGCGGGCCTGGAGATCGAGCTGAACCTGGTGGACGGGGCGGGCGACCCGGCGATGCGCAACGCCGAGGCGTTGGCGGCCATCGAGGACCCGGACTTCGTCACCGAGCTGGGCCAGTGGAACCTGGAGGTCAACGTCGCGCCGCGCGCGTTGGCCGAGGGCGGGCTCAGCGAGTTCGAGGAGGTGGTGCGCGCCTCGCTCAACGAGGCCGACCGCAAGGCCCGGGAGGCGGGCTCGCACCTGGTGATGGTCGGCATCCTGCCGACGCTCCAGGCGAAGCACCTGGCACGCGACGCGTTGTCCGGCAACCCCCGCTACGCCCTGCTCAACGAGCAGGTGCTGGCGGCGCGCGGCGAGGACCTGCACATCGCGGTCGACGGCGTGGAGCAGCTGCGGATGACGGTCGACTCCATCATCCCGGAGGGCGCGTGCACGTCCGCGCAGTTCCACCTCCAGGTGTCGCCGGAGGCGTTCGCGGGTCACTGGAACGCCGCGCAGGCCATCGCCGGCGTGCAGGTGGCGGTGGGCGCCAACTCGCCGTTCCTGATGGGCAAGGAGCTGTGGCGGGAAACCCGGATCGCGTTGTTCCAGCAGTCCACCGACACCCGTTCGGATGAACTGCGTGAGCAGGGGGTCCGGCCGCGGGTGTGGTTCGGCGAGCGGTGGATCACGTCGATCTTCGACCTGTTCGAGGAGAACGTCCGGTACTTCCCCGCGCTGCTGCCGATCTGCGACGAGGAGGACCCGGTGCAGGTGCTGGAGCGCGGCGGCACGCCGGCGCTGGGCGAGCTGCGCCTGCACAACGGCACCGTCTACCGGTGGAACCGGCCGGTGTACGACGTGGTGGACGACCAGCCGCACCTGCGGGTGGAGAACCGGGTGCTGCCCGCCGGTCCGACCGTCGTGGACACGCTGGCGGACGGCGCGTTCTACTACGGCCTGGTGCGGGTGCTGGCCGAGGAGGAGCGCCCCGTCTGGTCGCAGATGTCGTTCAGCGCGGCCGAGGAGAACTTCACGGCGGGCGCCAGGGACGGCATCGACGCGGAGGTGTACTGGCCCGGGTTGGGCACGGTGCCGGTGGCGGAGCTGGTGCTGCGGCGGCTGCTGCCGCTGGCCCACGAGGGCCTGGTGAAGCTGCGCGTGGACCAGGCGGAGCGCGAGCGGCTGCTCGGCGTGATCGAGCAGCGGTGCCTCAACGGCGTGAACGGCGCGACGTGGCAGGCCCGCGCGTTCCACAAGCACTACGACCACTCGTCGCTGGACCGGCCGGAGGCGTTGCGGCGGATGCTGCGCGGGTACCGGGACCTGATGCACACCAACGAGCCCGTGCACACCTGGCCGGTGGGCTGACTCAGCGGGCCTGCGCCGGTATCCGCGGCAGCCGGTCCTTCCAGGCGGCGACCAGCTCGGGCAGCAGCACGTGCCACGGCAGGGCGGCCAGCACCTCCGGCAGCGCCAGCAGCACGAGGCGGCCCTCGTCCGCCGCGTCCAGCCACACCGCCTGGAACGCCGCGCCGCGCGCGGGTGCGGCGGCGATCACCTCGCCCGTCACCCGCGCCAGGTCCGGCCGGGTGACGCGGCGGACGTCGGCGGTGGCGCCGCGCAGCACGTCGTGCGCGTCCGACAGCGCCTGGACGGCTTCGACCAGCCGCAGTTCCCCCAGGCCCGCGCGGACCTGCACGGTCATCGACTCGTACACGGCGGACAGGGTAAGCGCGGCGCGGCCCGGACGGGCGGGCGTGGGATTCGGCTTTCCAATGGGACCGGGTCCAGGAACCCTCGCGGCGGCTCGTCCGTTTCGACCGTTGTGCTCACCGATACCCGTTCCCCGGCCCGTTTCGTGGCGTTCACCGGCAGCGCCGCCGTGCTTCTCACCGTCGTGCTGGTCGGCGCGCTCGACGTGCACCGGCTGGTGACGAGCGTCGGCCTGCGCCGCACCATCTCCGAGTACGCCCTGGGCCCGCAGCGGTGGGTGTTCGACACCGCCGTGCTGCTGCTCGCGCTCGGCTCGGTGGCGATCCTGGCGGTGCTGGTGCGGCGCGACCTGACCCGCTGGACCGCGCCCGGCGCCGTCGCGCTGCTCGCGTGGGCGGCCGGGCTGGCGCTGGTGGTGGCGTTCCCCAAGCACGACTGGGCGGTCGGGCCGAGCATGAGCGGCAACGTGCACCGGGTGGGCAGCCTGGTCGCGTTCATCAGCCTGCCGGTGGCCGTGGTGCTGCTCGCGCGCCCGTGGCGACAGGACGAGGTGTGGGGTGGGCACGCGCGACGCGCGTTCCGCCTGGGCGTGCTGTCCGCTGTGGCCTTCACGCCGATCCTGTACGCGGTGGCGGTGAACGCCGTGATCGGCACCCCGTGGTGGCGCGTCGTGCCGCTGGGGTACGTGGAGCGGCTGCTGGTGCTGGTGGAGGTGATCGCCGTGCTGGTCGTCGGGTGGTGGTCGATCGCGGCCTCCCACCCCGCCCACCGGACCACCAGGACCGGTCCGCGCGCATCACCCTAGGGTGAGCACATGGCTTCTTGGGGTGACCTCGCCGCGTACGTGCACGACACCTACGACGTGATCTCCGAGCGGGAGGGCGAAATCCGCATCCTGTTCAACTTCGAGCAGTTCAACGAGGACGACGAGCGCACGCAGGTGATCATCCTGGTGCGCGAGGAGCTGGACCGGCTGCACGAGTGGGTGCAGATCGCCTCGCCGATCGGCCTCGCGTCGAGCGTCGACCTGCACGCGCTGCTCACCGAGGTCGGCAACTCGACCATCGCCTGCGGCGCGGCGATCATGGGCGAGCACGTGGTGCTGCGCCACTCGCTGCCGCTCTCGGACCTCGACATCCACGAGTTCACCGACCCGTTGACGCTCCTCGCCGGCACCGCCGACCAACTGGAGGAGCAGTTCTTCGGCGGCGACAACTACTGAGGCCGGGCGGCGGGCGGCAGCTCACCCGGACCCGCGACCGGCCACGACCACGGGTCGTCGCCGAGCTTCACCAGCTCCTCGACCTGGAGGACGCACCACGGCGACACCGGCCGGACGCCCGCCAGCACGGCCGGCGCGAACTCCGACCACGGCACCCACTCGAACGCGTCCACCTCGTCCGGGTTGGGTTCCGGGTCCCGCTCGGCGAGGCCGCGGAACACCGGGCACATCTCGTTCTCCACCACGCCGTTCTCCATCACGGCGCGGTACCGGAACGCGGGCAGGACGAGGTCGAGCCGCACGTCCGCGAGGCCCAGCTCGTCCGACAGCCGCCGCACCACCGCGTCCGCCGCGCCCTCACCCGGCGCCGGGTGGCCGCAGCAGCTGTTGGTCCACACCCCGGGCCAGGTCTTCTTGTGCAGGGCGCGCCTGGTGAGCAGCAGCCGACCGGCCCGGTCGAACAGGTAGCTGGAGAACGCCAGGTGCAGCGGTGTGTCCGCGTGGTGCACGTGTGCCTTGTCGGCCACGCCGATACCCGCACCCGACTCGTCCAGCAACACGACTTGTTCCACGCGGACCACCCTGCCACACCGCTCCGGAACAGGCCGCCCCGAGCAGCCGCGCCGGGCACGGGACCGCACCGGTGGCCGTCGCCTCAGGTGTGGTCGAGGCGCAGGTTCCCCCGCACGTCGAACCCGCCGCGCGCGCCGGTCCGCAACCACCCCCCGCTCCAGCTCCCCACCGCCTCGTCCAGGTAGGGCGACTCGTCCAGGGCCACTTCCACCCTCCCGTCCCGCACGCGCAGCACGGTGTCGCCGAGCGGTGTCGCGGCGCGGCCTGACACGTCCAGCGCGAGCACGCCGGTCTCGGTGGTGCCGAACCACTCGCCCAGCGGCAGGCCGTAGGTGCGGGCGAACCCGTCGGCCACCTCCGGCGGCAGGGGGTCGCCGCCCGCGTAGGCCGCCCGCACGCCGCGCAGCGCGGCCCGGTCGGGTTCGGCGACCAGGCTCGCGAAGTGACGCGGCAGGCCCGCCACGACGTCCACGTCGTACCGCGCGGCGGCACGCAGGATGGCCGCCGCCGAGTCGTCCTCCGGGAACACCAGGTGCACGCCTTCGGCCAGGGCGTGCAGCAACCCGCCGACCGGGCCGAAGCCGGGCAGCAGGAGCTGCCGCTCACCACGCCGCGCCACACCGCGCGCCGCCGAGTAGCGCACCACCTCCCGGATCACCGACTCGGTGGACCGGCCGACCGCCCGCGTGCCCGCGACCTGCACCACCCGGTGCCGGGTGGTGGCGGGCGCGCCGTCCGGTCGCCGCTCGGTGACCAGCTCGCACCGCTCGCGGAACACGTCGCCGAACCGGCCGGACGCGCGGACCACGTACTGCGGGCGGCACAGGCGGTGCTCCAGGTCGCGGGTCGCCGGCGGTGAGCGGTGGTCGAGCACGACGACCCGCGCGCCGAGCACCCACAGCGCCAGCACCACCTCCAGGCGCGTGAAGCTGGGCGGCAGCCGCACCGCGACCACGTTGCCCGCACCGACACCGGCCGCCGCGAACAGCTTCGCCTCGGCGGACACCGCGGCACGCAGCGCACCGTGCGTGAGGGTGTGCCGGCTGCTGAACGCGGGCACGTCGTCGCCGTGCCGGTGCAGCAGGTCGGTGACGAACTCGCGCACTCAGGACTCCTTGCAGAACTCGCCGATCGGGATGCCCACGTGCCGCTGGTCGGTCGCGATGTGGCCGAGCAGTTCGTCACCGGGGCGCAACTCGGTGACGTTGAGCACCTTCCCGCCCGGTCCGAGGACCCGGACGTGCCAGTCGTCCTGCACGGTCAGGCTGACCTCCACGCCTTCCGGCGAGTGGGCGGTGATGGTGAGGATCGGCCGCGACTCCAGCTTCGCCCGGCCCACCGTCAGCTTGCGCGTGCGGCCCGCCGAGTCCACCGCCAGCACCGTGCTGCCGGAGCGCAGTTCCGACAGGTAGTTCGTGCGGTTGTCCGGCCCCAGGACGTACGAGTGCAACGCGCCCGCGTTAACCCGGAACGGCCGCGTCGGCATGTAGGGCAGGGGATGCGTTTCGCTACAGCACAGGATGAAACCCGACGAGTAGGAACCGACCAGGATGCCCTCGTCCTCGCGGAAGTGCGAGCAGGTGTCGACGCACACCCGGTCGCCCAACCCGTTGTGCGCGATGCCGTCCACCACCAGCGTGGTCAGCGTCAACGGCGGTGTGGTGGCCTCCAGCAGGCGGGCGAGCCCGAACACGTCCGCCGCGTCACGGGGTGCGAGCAGGACGCCGTCCGAGCCGTGCTCCAGCACCTCCAGGACGACCGCCGCCTCCTCCAGGTCGGCGACCACCGTGACGAGCCGGCCGGGCGACCGGTCGGCCGCGGCGATCACGATCTCCAGCGGGATCTTCGTCGGGTCGGTGAACGACACCACGGTGTGCTCCAACCGCACCGCCGCATCGCAGGCCAACCGCAACGTGGGGTCGTCGCGCACCTCCACGAACCCCGCCGCGCCCGTGAACCGCTCCAGGTCCGACACCGGGGACACCACGAGGTGCGGGCTGTCCACGGGTTCCGCCGCGAACAACACCTTGGTCACGGTGGGCGGCAGCGCGTCGAGCACCGCCGGGTCGTCCGACACGACACCGGCCAACCGCGCGTGCACCGCCGCGTCCACCACGGACTCGCGGTGTGGTCCGGGGACGTTCCGCAGGTCGATCCAGGCGAATTTCACGCCAACTCCCAGTGGCTAGGTTCTCGCACGAGGTCCGCGTCCTGTCCGGCGTGGACGACCGAGGCCAGTTCGGCGACCAGGGACATCGGTGCGGACGAGGTGAACACCCGGCGACCGACCGCCAGGCCCGCGCACCCGGCGGCCATGGCGGCGCGGGCGTCGTCGACGGGGCTGCGGTCGTCCGCCGGTCCCCCGGCCACCAGGACCGGGATGGGGCAGCTCGCCACCACTTCCGCCATCCGGTCGGGCGGCAGCGCCAGGTTGGTCTTCACCAGGTCCGCACCGAGGTCCGCCGCGATGTTCACGACGTGCGCCAGCAGCACCGGGTCCGCCGGGTCCCCGATCCGGGGGCCGCGCGGGTAGGCCATCGCGATGAGCGGGACGTTCCAGGCGTCGCAGGCGTTCCCGACCACCCCGAGGTCCACGAGCTGGCGGTCCTCGGTGTCGGAGCCGATGTTGACGTGCACGCTCACCGCGTCCGCGCCCAGCCGCAGCGCTTCCTCCACGTCGCCGACGAGCACCTTGGCGTTGGCGTCCGCCGCGTGCGCCGTGCCCGCGCTGAGGTGCACCACGAGGCCGCACCCGCCCAGCACCACGGGGTCCAGCGCGCGGACACGTCCTTTGTGGACGATCACGGCGTCCGCGCCGCCGACCACGACCGACCTGATGAGGTCCGGCCACCGGTCGCGCGGCACCACCGGACCATCCGAGACGCTGTGGTCCAGCGGTACGAAGAGGTACCTGCCGTCGCGTGGCCGGGAAAGCCGTCGCAGCCGCAACGCTTTCCTCATGTCGCTCCACCTCCCGAGGGGGTTTTCCGGCGATGGCCAACAGGACCTCCCGACGATGGCCAAGCAGCAGCGTGGTGGAGACCCGACTCCGGCGGAAAGGTGGCAGCTGGCGATAACTCCCCAGTTATGCACCTGTTGGAGCAGCGCGATGCGACAGAGCGTCAGCACCCCCGCCCGGTGATCGGACCCCCGCGCCACTCGCGCGGTCGGTGTTTGGCCTCATCCGTTTGCCCTACGCTGCGAAAGTGCGCATGGAGCTGAGACATCTCCACGTGGTGCTGACCGTGGCCGAAGCGGGCAGCATCAGCCGCGCCGCATCTTCCCTGAAGGTCGCGCAGGCCGGGCTGACCGCGCAACTGCGCCGCATCGAACGCGGCTTCGGTGGTCCGCTCTTCGTGCGGCGCACGGACGGCGTTGAGCTGACCGAGCTGGGCAGGCACGTCGTGCTGCGGTCCCGGGACCTGGTGGAGCGCTTCGACGACCTGCTGGTGACGGCGCGCAAGATCGCCGCGGAGGGCGGCAGCCTGGGCGTCCGGCTGGGCGGCGTGACCGGTTCCCTGACCCCTTTGCTGGTCTCGGCCGTGCGCACCCTGCTGCCGAACCAGCCGCAGACCACCCACGTGGAGCGGAGCTGCGAGGCAGTCCTCGACCTCGTCCGCTCGGGCAAGCTGGACATGGCGCTGGTGGTGGAATTCCCCCAGAGCCCGCTGCGGTTACCCGAAGAGGTCGAGTGCCGGCCGGTGGTGACCGAACCCGTGCTGGTCGGCATCCCGGCGAACCACCGCCTGGCGACCCGCGCCGAGATCCGCCTGTCCGAACTGGCGGACGAGGACTGGGCGGTGCCCGAGGAGAACTACGGCGGCGGTCGCCTGCACCTGCACCTGGCCTGCGAGGCAGCCGGCTTCACCCCCCGCTGCGCGCACTTCGGCGTGGACCCCACGACCGCGGCGGACCTGGTACGAGCGGGCCACACCGTGGCCTGCTTCTTCCCCACCACACACGACCTACCGGGAATAGCCTTGAAACCCCTGGTAGGCAACCCCATCCGCCGCAGGGTGCTCTTGGTATGGCAACGAAACCACGCCACAGCGGACTACATGGACAACATCCACACAACCCTCCGCCGCACATACCACGACCGCATCACCCACCACCACCCAGCCATAACCGCAGCAGCAAGCTAGCCACCCGTCCGTCCTCGCAGGACAAACCCCTGCTCGCCAACACTCTGCGCCAGCAGACACCCGGCCCCGCTGCGTGTCATCCCCGTATGGCCTGCGCGCCAGCGAACCGCGCTCGTTCCCAGGGCGCAAACACGCACTTCGTTTGCGCCCTGGGAACGAGGGTGGTTGTCTTGACCAGGCCATACGGGGATGACACGCAGCCCGCCCTTCACGTCATCCTTGGCGGTCTGCCCGTCCGGCGAGGACGCTTTTACCCCACCCCCCGACCTCACCGAGCCAACGCCTTCAAACACACCTCCAACCGCGCCCGAGCGTCCACGTCTTCCACAGCGGCCAACACCACGCGATAGTCCGCCGCCGCTTCCCCGAACCGCCCCACCGTCTCGAACAACACCCCCCGGTTGAACCGCACCTCCGGCCCGTCCGCCAACGCCACCGCGCGGTCGAGGTCCGCCAGCGCCCCACCGACGTCCCCGGCGTCGAACCGCACCTGCCCCCGCAACGCCCACGCCGGACCGAACTCCGGGTCCACGCGCAACGCCGCGGACAGCGCTTCCCCGGCGCGACGCGGTTCTCCTCCCTCCGCCAACAACCGCGCCCGAACGCACAACAGGTGCACGTTGTCCGGCGACATCGCCAGCCCGTCCCGCACGTCTTCCCACGCGCCGTGCGTATCGCCCACCTCGCACCGCAACGACGCGCGGTTCACGACCGCCGCCAGGTGACCAGGAGCCAGCTCCAGCACCCGGTCGAACGCGGCCAGCGCCCGCCGCACGTCGCCCAGCTCCAACCACGCGTCGGCCAGGTTGTAGTGCACTTCGGGGAAGGGCGGCGACAACGGCAGCACGCGCGAGAACGCGGCGATCGCGTCCTCCTCCCGCCCCAACTGCCGCAGCAGCACGCCCATGTGGAAGTGGTGCTCGAAGAACTCGGGCTCCACCTCCGCGTTGGCGGTGTGCTCGGCCAGCGCTTCAACCAACCTCCCGGCCTTCTCCAGCACCAGGCCCCGGTTGAGGCGCAGCACGGACCTCAGCAGCCGGCGTTCCTCCCGGTGCCGCGCGGGGAGGTCCGTCCTCTCCCCCACTTCGCCCAACGCCTCTTCGACCAACCGCAGGGCCTCGTCCACCCGGCCGTCACGCAGTTCGACCAACGCCATCCCGTTTCGCGCGAACACCGAGTGGAACGCGCACTCCTCCGGGTCGTCCAGCTCGTCCGCGAGCACCACCGCCCGGCGCATGTGGTCGCGTGCCAGTGCGTCGTCCGCCGCGTCCCGGACGTGCAGCATCGCCGTCCCGTAGGCGACGCCGAGGCGCTGCCGGGCTCCGGTGACCACCTTCTCCGCTTCCGCGTACAGGGCGGCGGCCTCCGCGCCGCGACCCACCACGGCCAGCGACGAGGCCGCGGCTTCGGTGAAGTGCCACCACTCCTCCTCGGCCGACCCGCCTCGCTCGACGACTTCCTTGCCGAGCAACGCCAGTTCCGCCGCCGCGTGGTAGAGGCCGACCTTCCGGCAGTGCCCCAGCGCGTGCTTCACCGCGCGGACGGCGGCGACCGGGTTGCCTCCCCGCACCGCGTGGAACGGGATCGCGCCCAGCGCCAACGACTGCTCGCCCAGCGCGTACAGCTCGGCACACCGCGCGTCGTGCCGTCGTGCGCGTTCCTCTTCGCCCAGGAGCGCGTACGAGGCGATCACCGATTCCACGTCGGCGGTGCCGTCGGAGGTCACGTACTCGACCCCGGCGCACCTCCCGGCGCACTCGCCGACAACGGTCCGCGCGAAGGCCGGCAGCGCGGCGGCCAACGACTCCTCGACTTCACCGGGCGGGTCCGCCACCGGCTCCGGTCCCGTGCCGACCACCACCGTCAGCCCGGGTATGTCGTGCCGCCGCAGCAGGACCGCGAGGAGTTCCCGGTCGGTCGGGTCGGCGTGGTGCACGTTGTCCACGTATAAGGCGCGAGGGCCGCCGTCCGGGATCAGCGCGAGGTACGCGCGCAGGAAGTCCGCGATGCCGTTGGCGATGTTCCGGGTGTGCAGGCGCGGGTAGTACCGCACGCGCCGCTCGTCGGCGACCGCCCACTCCAGGGTGGCCCACGCGGTCGGCACGGACACCGCCAGCTCCGGCGCGGCGGTGGCCAGTTCGGCGTTGTGCCGGACCGCCAGCTCCGGGTCGCGGGTGAACGCGTCGTCCGCGACGGCCCGCAACACCGCTCCGGCCGCCGTGTAGGGGCCGCGCAACAGCCGATGCGCGTCGACGGCCGCCAGCAGCGGCGGCAGGTCGAGCTGCCCCAGCAGACGTCGCCGGTCGGCCGCGTGCGGCGCGCGCAGCCACAGGTGGTCCCCCATGCCGGGTCAGCCGGCCAGTACCGGGACCGGCCGCGCGCCGGCGGCCAACCGCACGGGACCGGACACCCTGATCCGGATCTTCTTCATCTTCGGCGGCACGGTGACCTCCACGGAAAGGGGAAGCGGAGTTCCCGACTTTAGTGCGCGAAATCGGGAAAGGCAGCTCCGGGTCGCCCGTCCGAGCCCGATCCATAAGCACCAGGAATTAGTCCGAATGCCGCAGCGCGTGGCCGGGAAGTCGAGTCCGCGCGCCCGCGCGGGCGAGGGCGGGGATCAAGAAGGGCTATCGCTCGCGGCCCGTTGGCGCAGGTTCCGCGCCGAGGCGGGTGCGGGTGAGGTAGGGCACAGCCCCGCGGACCACCCCACGACCCCGACGCCGCTCCGGCCGGAAGACCGTTTCCGCCCAGGTAGGATTTCGTGCGTGCAAATCGATCCGTCCGAGATGGAGATCGCCCTGCGAGTGCTCGCCCAGGCGGAGGAACTGCCCACCGAGCACCCGGACGTCGTAGCCATCCGCCGGGCCACGTCGAGCATCTACAAGTCGGTGCGCAAGCGCCGCAAGGCGGCCCGGCGCGAGGCCGTCACGACCGCCGACCGCGCCGTGATCGAGGCCACCGCGACCGGTTCGCCGACGCGGGTCGACGACGAGACGCGGGGAATCCTGCTCAAGGAGCCGGAACCCGGCGCCGTCGCGGGCACGCTGCTGCGTGCCCGGTCGTGCTACACGTGCAAGCGCCGGTACACCGAGGTCGACGCGTTCTACCACCAGCTCTGCCCGGCGTGCGCGGCGTTGAACCGGGCCAAGCGGGACGCGTCCACCGACCTCTCCGGCAAGCGCGCGCTGCTCACCGGCGGGCGCGCCAAGATCGGCATGTACATCGCGCTCCGCCTGCTCCGCGACGGCGCGCACACCACGATCACCACCCGGTTCCCGCACGACGCGGTGCGCCGCTTCGCGTCGATGCCGGACAGCGCCGATTGGCTGCACCGGTTGCGCGTGGTGGGCATCGATTTGCGCGACCCCGGACAGGTCGTGCGGCTCGCCGACTCGGTGGCCGCCGCCGGCCCGCTCGACATCCTGATCAACAACGCCGCGCAGACGGTGCGCCGTTCGCCCGGCTCCTACGCGCCGCTGGTGGCCGCCGAGAGCGCGCCGCTGCCGTCGGGTCCGCTGCCCGAGCTGGTGACCTTCGGGCACACCGTCGCGGAGCACCCGGCCGCTCTCACCGGGGTGGGTTTCGCCGACGGGATGCCGGACGTGACGGCGCTCGCCCTCACCGCCGGTTCGGGTGTGATCGACGCGGGCGGGCTGGTGCCCGACGAGGCCGCGGTGAACAGCTGGGTGCAGCGGGTCGAGGAGGTCGACCCGGTGGAGCTGCTGGAGGTGCAGCTGTGCAACAGCACCGCGCCGTTCATCCTGATCTCGCGGCTGCGGCCGGCGATGGCCGCCGCTCCCGCGCGCCGCAAGTACGTGGTGAACGTCTCCGCGATGGAGGGCCAGTTCAGCCGCGCCTACAAGGGTCCCGGCCACCCGCACACCAACATGGCCAAGGCCGCGTTGAACATGCTCACGCGGACCAGCGCGCAGGAGATGCTGGAGACCGACGGCATCCTGATGACCGCCGTGGACACCGGTTGGATCACCGACGAGCGCCCTCACCCCACCAAGCAGCGACTCGCCGCGGAGGGCTTCCACGCGCCGCTCGACCTGGTCGACGGGGCCGCGCGGGTGTACGACCCGATCGTGCGCGGTGAGCAGGGCGAGGACTTGTACGGCTGCTTCCTCAAGGACTACTCGCCCTCTTCTTGGTAGTCGGGCCGAGCGGGCCGGGCAGGACAGGACTGGGCGAGGCCGCCGGGCGGGGCCAAGCCGGGTCGGGCGGAGCGAGCCGGGCGGCGTGGGCGAGCCAGTCGGATCGGGCGAGGCGGGGTCGGGTGCCGTAGGACGAGCCAGCCGGGTCGGGCGAGGCGGAGCGGTCGGGGCCCGACCGAACCCAGGCCGAACCAGGCCGAGCAGAGCCACCGCGAGCCCGATCGGCCCACCCCGAACCCGAAACCCGAACCCCCCGTGACCCCGCCCTCGCCGGGAAGCGGCAACCGCGCTGCGCCATCCGGGTGCGGCGGTTAACGAACCGCGTCACGTGTGCGACTCTCCGTCGGTAGGCTGGTCCGATCACCGGTCGTGGGGGTGGGTGTGGTGCGCGAGCGATCGCGGCGGGTCGCATGACCACGCCTCGTCGTCCGATGAACCCGTTCCCCCTCCCCGGCTGGGAGAGCACGCCGATGCGCCCGCTGCGGCCGTGGGAGCGCAAGACCCACCGCGACTACTACGTGGACGTGGACGGCGCCGAGAGCGCGTTCCAGGAGTTCCAGCAGGAGGTCGGCGACCTCGGCGGCGTGCTGGAGGACGGCCGCCTGGTGCTCGTCACCGGCGAGTCGGGCTGCGGGAAGACGGCCCTGGTGAACCGCTGCGCCGACTGGGCGGCGGGACGGCTGCGGCAACGCGGGATGCGTGGCGTGGTGGCCGACCTCACCGGGTGCCTGCCGGAGGACGAGGAGCTGTCGATCCACGAGCGCATCGTGGAGGTCTGCGACCAGTTGTTCGACAAGCTGGTGGACGCGGAAGCGTTGCGCCCGACCGCCGCCGAGGCGTTGCGCGGCGACCGGGACAACCCGCAGCGGATCTTCCCGCGGCTCGGCCAGGCGCTCGCCGAGGACGTGGTGCTGCTGGTGCTGCTGCCGTCGCCGAACGAGCTGCTGGACGAGGTGATCCGCTACGCGCGGCAGTTGCGCAGCCCCCGCGTGCTGTTCTTCGCGGAGTCGGCGTTCTTCGACGCGGACGACATCGCGGAACTGGTGCGGCGCCTGGAGGCGTGGGTGCCGCCGATCACGCTGCTGGTGGGAAAACTGCACGACGGCGATCCGGAGCGGTTCGCGGTGGACCGGCTCGCGCGCCACACCGAAGTGGGAATTTATCCACGACTGAGTGATCAGGCGGTCGAATTGCTGAGTCGAATCTGTCAATCGGTCGCCATGCTGCAAAGAATCCTCCACGGCACGTACGAGCGGAAGCTCGCGGCGGGCTTAAGCTACACCGAAGCCGACCAGGTGACGGTGGACGACATCCGGGCGTACCTCAACGGACTGGGGATGCAGTCATGAGCGGCAGCGAACAACTACCGCCCCCGCGGACGAACCCGTTCTCGCCGATGGCGGTCGCGCTGATCATCGACGACGACTCCGACGCGGCGGACGTCACCGTGGCCACCGACGCGAGCAGGCAGGCGGTCTCGCACCTCGACGCCTACCTCTCCGCCCCGCCCGGCACGGGTTCGGTGGTGGCCGTGCTCGGCGACTACGGCACCGGCAAGACGCACCTCGCGGTCCGGTTGGTGCGGCACGCCCGCAAGGCCCTGGACGACCCGTCGCGCGCGATGTACCTGGAGGCGACGGCGGAGAGCTTCGTCGAGCTGTACCGGCGGTTCATGCGGCGGCTGGGTCGCGAGGGCGTGCGGGCGCACGTCAGCGACTACTACGCGGACATCGTCGCCGAGTCGCTGGAGAGCACCGGTCTCACCGCCGACACCCTGGAGTGGCTCGGCACCCGCGGCCTGGAGCCCCGGGAGGTGGTGGAGCGGCTCGGGCTGATGGAGAGCGCGCTGCTCCGCAAGGTCCAGGACACGTTGCGCCAGATCACCAACAACAAGGACTTCGGCACCGCGCTGACGTTGTTGCTGCGCCCCGGTTTCGAGCACCCCGTGTGGTCGTGGTTGCTCGGTGGCGCGCCGGACCAGGTGCTGGTGGAGCGCGGTATCACCACGCCGATCGACACCGAGGTGGCCGCGCTGGAGGCGATGGGCGTGTTCGCCCTGCTGTTCGGCGGGCGGCAGCGGCGGTTCGTGCTGGCCGTGGACGAGCTGGACAAGATCTTCCGCGCGGACAGCAGGCCGCAGGCCGGGACCATGGCGGCGTTCCAGACGATGCTGGAGGTGTTCGCGAAGGCCGGCGCGTGCCTGGTGCTGTGCGGGTTGCCGGAGTTCCGGTCGGTGCTCTCGCCCGCCGTCCGGCAGCGCATCCCCTACACGGTGACCATGTCCGGGCTCGGCCACGCGCAGGTGCGCGAGTTCGTGCTGCGTGCCCAGCAGGCGGCCACGGGCGTGGCCGCGCTCGCCCCGTTCACCCCGGAGACCGTCCGCTACCTGCGGGACGTGGCGGGCGGCAACACCCGCAACGTGGTCCGGTTGTGCCACCGGGTGTTCCGCCTGGTGGACGACCGGGCGCGGGACACCGGCGACCCCGGCGTGACGGCGACCGACGAGATGGTGCGGCAGGCGGCGCGCGACCTGTTCGGCTCGCTCAGCGCGGACGACCTGGACGGCGTGGTGCGGCGGCTGCTGGACGCGAACGGCTGGGAGTACCGGCGGCTGCACCTGCTGGGTCCCGGCGAGGAGTCGATGGCGGACTACTGGGTGACGTTCCCGGAGCGCGCGGGCGGGTGCGCCGTGCTGATCACGGGTTCGCTGCTGGACAACGCGGACCTGGCGGCCGTGATGCGGCGGGTGTCCGCGGTGCGGGAGGCCGAGTCCGACGCGGAGGTCGTGCTGCTGGTGAACGGCGCGCTGACCGACGGCGTGGCCATCCAGTTGCGGGAACCGCTGGGCGGCGAGCCGCTGGTGTACGCGGAGCGGACGTTCGCCGACGACTTCAAGGCGGTGGTCGGCGCGAGCGGCAGGCGGCTCGCGGACGACGCGCCGCGCGACCCGCTGGCCGCGCTGCGGCAGCGGATGGACCAGCTCTCCCGGCAGCAGTCGAGCATCTACGGTTTCATCGAGCAGCTGGCGGAGCACGTGGACGGCGTGCGCACGTCGGCGGACCGGCAGTTCGGCGCGATCGGCAGGCAGCTCTCCCTGCTGATCGGTTCCGCGCCGGCGCGGGCGGCGGCGGACCACCGGCTGCCCGGCGAGGTGGAGCGGCTGTTCCGGGACGCGCTGGACGCGCTGGAGGGCCTGGTCCAGGTCGACATGATGCTGGACGAGGCGTTCGACTTCGCGCCCGCGCCGACGCAGGAGGCGGTGCACCGGCGGCTGCGCACGCCCGAGTTCACCGACGCCGCCGCGAAGGCGATCCTGATCCAGAAGACGGTGCTCGCGTTCCGCGGCGCGATCGCCGAGTGGTACCGGGGCGACGGCGAGGCGGAGGAGGCGGAGGACCGGCTGGAGGAGCTGTGCCGGATCTACGACGACATCGTGGAGTTCCTGCCGCTGTTCGACCTCGACCCGCTGTTCGGCCTGCCGCCGTGGAGCGGGCGGGCCGGTGGGCTGGTCGCGGACGTGGGGCAGCCGGCTCGCCGCAACCGGGTGCACGAGGCGCTGCGCAACCTCAGCCCGCGGGTGCGGCGTGCCGTGCTCAGCTCGTCGCACACGGCTTGACGGGTCAACGCGCCGGGGAAACCCGGTTCCCAGCACGCCGACCCCGGCCAGGCCCCACGCGAACCACCCCGTCGCGGAGCCCGGTGCGCCACGCCGCGCACCAAGCCCACGGCAATCCGAGGATCAAGCCGATCCGAGGCTCACCACAAGATCACAACGCCCCCCGAAGCCGCTCCGCGAGCGCCGACATCCGCCCGTCCGCCTCACCGACGCGGGACTGGTCGATCGTCACACCCACCACGTACTCGCCGGCGGCCAGCCGGTAGTAGTAGATCGCCCCCATCTCCACGTCGAGCACCGCCCGCACCAGCAACCCGCCGACCGCCGGCCGCACGGCCCGGTTCAGCCGCGTCGCCAGCTCACCCAGTTCCCGCGCGAACCCGTGGTAGAACCGCCGCCGCGCCTCGACCGCGATCTGCTTGAAGAACGGCCCGAGCGCCGGGTCCGCGAGCCGGTCCACCAGGGTCCGCACCTCACCGCCCGCGACGTGCGCCACCAGGTGGAGGTCGCGGTCCTGGAGGGCGTCCAGGCACACGTCCAGCGCGTCGCCCGCCACCGCCACGTGCGGTGTCACGTCGACCCGCGCGGGCAGCGGCACGACGCCGCCGAAGGTCTCCCAGCCACCCGGGTTGAGCGAGCCGAGGCTGAGTTCGGCACGCAGCGCGGTGGCCAGCTCGGCGACCGCCCGGTCCGCGGCGTCCACCGCCGGGTGGCCGAACAGCGGTCCCGGGTCGGCGTGGTCCAGCACCAGGCCCACGACGTGCTCGGTGGGCACCACCGAGTCGCAGAACAACGCGCCCTCCTCGGTGTGCAGCACGGTCCGGATCAGGCGGCCGGTGCGTGCCTCCTGCAACACCCGGTCCAGCGCGGTGACCTGGAACGCCAGGTGCCTGCCCAGCCGCTTCAGCTCGTCGCGCCGGGTGCCGCCGGGCAACGCGCCCGGTGGTGGCGGCGGGTCGCCCAGCACGTCCACGCCGAAGTCGAACACCCCGCTGCTGTAGTGCGCGAGGTGGTGCAGGGCGCTGCTCTTCGCGATGGCCGAGCGGCAGGCGTGCCTGGTCGTGTCGAACTCGGGGCCCAGGTGCTCGGCCTCCTCCTCGTACAGCTCCACGCCGATCCTCTCTCGCTCGGGTCGGGCCTCAGGTGTGCGGGATGTCGACATCGCACTCCAGCCAGCCGTGGTCCGCCGGGTGCGCCGCGAGACGCAGGTTGTGCGCGGCCACCTCCGTGTGCGGGTGGTCGGGACCGAGGAACTCGACGCAGTCCGCATGCGCTTCGGCGATCAGCTGGGCGGCGAGGTCCACCTGGCCCGCCGCGGCACGCACCCGCGCCTCGTCCACGGCCGCCGCCAGCGTCCACGGGTGCGTGTCGCCGAGCCGGTCGCGCAGCGCTTCCGCCGCCGCCGACACGTGCTCCACCGCACCCGCGTGGTCGTCCGCGGCACGCAGCGCCAGCCCGAGCCCCAGCCGGCACAGGGCGAGGAACGGGTGGTCGTCGCGGATGCCCTCCAGGCGCCGGAAACCGGCCAGCGCGTCCCGCGCCAGCTCGACCGCCAGGTCCGGGTCGCCGCCGACCCGCCGGTGGTCGGCGGAGAAGCTCAACGCGCAGCCCAGCGTGTACGGGTGGTCGGGGCCGATCACCTCGCGGTAGTCCCGCAACGCCTTGCCGGTCCGCTCCTTCGCCGCACCGGCACGACCCGCCAGGCGCAACGCGATGGCGTAGTTCCAGCGCACGCCGATCTGCGTCTGGTTGAGTTCCGGGCGCAGGCTCTGGAGCTTCTGCGACGCCTCCAGCAACGCGTCCAGCGCCTCCGGGTAGCGGCCCAGCTCACGCAGGTACAGGCCGATCTGGGCGAGCGTCGCCCAGGTGAACTCGTCGCGCTCACCGAACAACCGCCTGCGCCGCGCGAAGTTGTCCTCCTCCAGCGCCAGCGCGCCCGCCGCGTCACCGGACAGGAACGTCGACGACGCCAGGTTGTTCGCCGCGCGCCGGGTGTCCGGGTGGTCGTCGCCCAGCACCTCGCGCAGGTTGCTCCACGTCGCCTGGTCCTCCACCAGCGCCTCGGTGAACAACCCGAGCCCACGCAGGTCGCCGCCCCGGCCGCGGGCCGTGATCAACGCCTGCGGGTGGGTGAGGTCGAGGGCGCGCCGCTGCCGCGCGAGCGCCAGGTCGTCCAGCCGCAACGCCTCGGCGGGCTCGCCGAGCACGCGGTGCACGTTCGCGAGCTGCGCCGCCAACCGGTTGCGCAGCGGGTCGTCCGGGCCGAACCGGCGGGTCCACGAGTCCAGCAGCTCGCGACCCGGTTCCAGCGCGGCCCGCCGCACACCCGCGCCGCCGTCGGTGAACAGGAACCGCACCTGGTTGACCAGCCAGCGGCGCACCCGCGGGTCGTCGGCGCGCACCGCGCCGGACGGGAACACGTGCCGTTGCAGCTCCTGGAACCGGGCGCGGCGGGTCGGCGACTTGTCCTCCACCTCGGTGGGCGCGAACGCGGCGAGCGCGGCCAGCACGTCCGCCCGCCTGGCCTCCCGCTCGGCGGGCGCCATCGCGCCGCGCAGCGCGCGTTGCACGACCCGGTGCAGCCGCAGCGAATACTCGTCGCCCCAGTCGACCCGGAACAGGCCGTGCCGCGCGCCGGTCCACAGCACGCGGTCCACCTCGCCGGCGTCCAGCGCGATCGGTTCGGCGTCCACGCCGCCCACCGCGACCAACCGGTCCAGGAACGCGGGCGAGCGCACCAGGCCGAGCGCGACGCCCTCCGGGGACAGGAACGCGCACAGCCGCGCGAGCAGCACCGCGACCCGACCGGTCGCGCTCTCCCGCAGCGAGCCGGTCACCACCGCCACCACGCGGTCGACGTCGCCGTGCCCGCGCCGACCGGCACGTCCGTCCACTTCGGACACGTCGGTCCGGGCGAGGCGGTCGAAGAACGTGCGCACCGCCCACCCGGCGGCGTCCGCGGCGGACGACCCCGCGCCCCGCTCCGCCCGCGACGTCTCCGCCAGCCACGACCCCGCCAGGTCCAGCGCCAGCGGCAGCCCGCGCACCTCCGCCGCGACCCGCCGCGCGTCGTCCGCGCCCAGGCCCGGCACCCGGTCCAGCAGCAGCGCGGTGCTGTCCGCCGCGTCCATCGGCGTCAGCTCCACCGCGGGCGCCGCGGCCGTGTTCGACGTGATCAGCACGTGACCGGTCGTGCCGGGCGGCAGCAGGTCGGCGATCGCGTCGAGGTCGTCCGCGTTGTCGTAGACGAGCAGGAAGCGGGCGAACGCCGGGTCGTTCGCGAGCCGGTCCAGCGCGGTCAGCGAGCCGAAGTCCGTGGAACCCGGCAGCCGCAACCGCACCGCCAGCTCGGACAGGCCGAGCTGCACCGACTGCCGGTCCTGCGCCGACAACCACCACACCGCGTCGTAGTCGGCGGAGAACCGGTAGGCGTACTCCAGCGCCAGTTCGCTCTTGCCCACGCCGGGTTCGCCGTTCAGCGTGACCACGGCGCGTTCGTCGCCCGCGTCGACGAACTCGTCGCGCAACGCCTCCACGTCCGCGTCCCGCCCGACGAACGCGCGGTGCCGCGGCGGCAGGCGGAACACCACCGGGTCGGTGCCGGGTAACCGCATCGGCGCGTCGTGCGCCGTGCCCGGTCGGTCGATCAACCCGAAGTGGCCGAGCAGCTTCGCGCTCAACGTGCCCGGCAGGTGGGCGTGCACCGCCAACGCGCCGGTGGTCTCCTCCGCGTCCGGGGCGAGCAGCAGGCGCAGCACCTCCGCGGGCGCACCCCGCCGGTGCGCCACCTCCACCGGCGCGGCACGCGGGTGCGGCGACACCAGCACCACGACGCCGTCCACGTCCCGGACGGCGTCCCGGACCGCGCCCGACGAGAGGGTCACCTGCGCGCCCGCGCGTTCCAGTTGGCCACGCACCCAATCCGCCCAGGCCCGGTCCGGCGCGGCGTACACGACGGCGATCCGGTCCGCGTCGGCCGACGACGCCAGGCCGAACACCCGGCGGTAGCGGGCACGCAGGACCGCGGGCACCGGCACGCACTCGGTGACCGCGCCGCCGCTGACCGCGCTCGCCAGCCGCCCGTACGGCGCCTCCAGCGCGTCGCCGCCCGGCTCTTCGGCGAGGATCGCCAACAACGGGTCGAACGCGTCGAACGGCCGGTACGGCAGCTCGACCGTGCCGCCGTCGGGCACCCGCTTCGCCTGTCCCGCCAGCAGTTCCGCGAACGCGGTGCGGATCTGCGACCGGATGCGCTGCGCGCGGGACTGCTCGGCGTCGTCGAACAACGTCGCGACCGGCACCACGTCGATCCGGATCGGCGCGCGGCGGCGCACCTGGGTCGCCAGGTCGGCCGCGTCCGCGATCGCCCGCGGTCGCGGGCGGAAGCACACCACGACCAGTTCGCACAGCGTGGCGATCAGCGTCAGCGACTCCTCCGCCGCACCGGTCGGCGCGTCGATCAGCACGTCGTCGTACGCGGACTCGGCGAACCTGGCGCGCAGTTCGGCGATCGCGCCCGCGTCGCCGTGCCGCGACTCGGGCAGCGGCCGGCCCGCCGAATCCGTCGGCGTCGGCGCCACCACGTCGATGTGGCCGCGCGCGCCGGGCAGCGGCGGCGCGAACCGCTCCGCCACCGGCGGCCGACCCTCCTCGCCGGACGGGTCCGCGTGGTAAGCGGCGAGCAGCGCACGGCCCAGCGGGTCCGGCAACGCCTCGCGGGACACCAGGAACGGTTCCAGGTACTCGCGCACCTGCGGCACCTCGGAACCCCAGTCCACCACGAGCACGCGCCTGCCCGCGCTCGCCAGCACCCACGCCAGGTTCGCCACCGCACTCGTGCGCCCGGTGCCGCCGGTCGCTGACAGGAACGCCGTGACGCCGGTGTGGCCCTGGCTCGCGCTCATCGGCTGCTCCAGCGGGGATTCGGGGTTCAGCACTTTCCTCGGCTCGGTCGCTCGGTCACGGCAGTCACCGCGGTCACCGTGGTCACAAAGAACTCTCGAACGCCGCGAACCTGTTCGGCAGCTCGGCGTTCTCGGCGAGGATGCGGTGCAGTGCCGCGCGCAACGCCGTGTCGGGCAGTTCGGCCAACCGGGCGAGGTCCAGACCCGTGACGTCCAGGAGTTCCGACTCCAGCCCGGCGGCCGGCACCTGGTCCCACTCGAAGTCCACGCCCAGGACCGGTTCTTCCGCCATCCCGACTCACCCCCTCACCGCAAACCTGCGGGTTGGTCCGCAGTGCGCCACACCCCATCCTAGTGCGCGGCAACGAGGAATGCGGCGAATCCTCCGATCGGCGGAAGTAGTGACGGGTCCGATGTGTTTGGTTTGGTTCGGGGGCCGATCGAACGGGGGGCCGGATGGAAGCTCGGCCGTTCCACCAGTTCGTGGTGAAGGCGCACAGCCGCTGCAACCTCGCCTGCGACTACTGCTACGTCTACGAACTCGCCGACCGGGGCTGGCGCGATCGACCCCGGTCGATGTCGCCCGCCGTCGTGCGGCACACCGCCGAACGGGTGGCGAGGCACGTCCGCACCCACGCCCTGACCGAGGTGGAAGTGGTGCTGCACGGCGGGGAACCGCTGCTGATCGGACCGGCGGCGCTGGAGTCGCTGGTGCGGGTGTTCCGCGCCGCGGTGCCCGCCCGCGTCCGGTTCTCCGTGCAGACCAACGGAACCCTGCTCGACCGGCCGATGCTGGAACTGCTGCGCGCGCTGGGCGTCCGGGTCGGCGTGAGCGTCGACGGCTCGCCGGAGAGCCACGACCGGCACCGCGTCCGACCCGACGGCACGGGCAGTTGGGACGCGGTCCGCACCGCGCTGCACCTGCTCGCCGACGAGTTCCGCCCGGTGTACGGCGGCCTGCTGTGCGTGGTCGACGTGCGGGACGACCCGGTCCGAACCTATGAATCCCTGCGTGAATTCACACCGCCCGTGGTGGATTTCCTGCTACCGCACGGGAACTGGTCGGCACCGCCGCCGGGACGCGTTCCCGGCGCACCCGAAGCGCCCTACGGTGAATGGCTCGTCGAGTTGTTCGAGCACTGGTACGTCGCGCCGGAAACACGCGTCCGGCTGTTCGAGGAGTTGTTGAACGTGGTGTTGGGCGGCCGATCCGGGTTGGAAGGCGTGGGATTGACGCCGAGCGCGCAGATAGTGGTGGAAACGGACGGTTCGCTTTCGGTGTCGGACATCCTCGCGTCGTCGTCACCGCGTGCCGCGCGCACCGGGCTGCACGTGCTGCGCGACGACTTCGACCGGGCGGCCGTGCTGCCGGCCGTGCTGGCGGAGCGCGCGGGCCTGGCCGGGTTGAGCGCGACGTGCCGGAAGTGCCCGGTGGTCGCGGTGTGCGGCGGCGGCCTGCGGGCGCACCGGTTCGACGGCAGCGGTTTCGACCGGCCCTCGGTGTACTGCCCGGACCTGTTCCGGCTGACCACCCACATGCGGGAGCGCGTGGCCGCCGACCTGGCGGCGCTGGCGTGACCGCTCCCCCGTGGCGCCTGTCCGCGCGGGACTTCGCCGCGCTGGCGCGGGGCGGTGGTGGTCCGGGCGCGTTGCGCGCGCTGCGCCTGGCGCGGCGGAGCCGGACGTCGCTGCTGGTCCGGATGATCGCCGCCGCACCGCCCGCCCGGCCCGCGTACCGGTTGCTGGTGGACGCCGACCGCGCCGACCCGGCGGCCGTGGCGCGGGTGTTGGACTACCCGTCGGTCGGCGCGTGGGCCACACGCACCGCGTTGGCCATGCGTCACGGCGAACCGGCGCGGCCGGAGGATTTGGCGTTCGTCGCCGCCGCGGCGGCGGTGCGTGCCGGGGTGCCGGTGGCGGTCGACCTGCCCGACGTGCCGGTGGTGGCGTTGCCGTCGTTGGGCGTGGTGAGCCCGGCGGGCTTGCGGGGCCTGCCCGAGGTGGCGTTGGGGCCGCGTGCCGTGGCGCTGGACCTGTGGGCCGGTGGTGGCGTGCCCGACGGGTTGTCCGTCGCCACCGACGCCGACCCGCACCAGTGGCGTGCCGCGATGGCCGCGGCGTGGGATGAACTCGGGGCGCAACCCGAGGTGGCGCGGGAGGTCGCGGACCTGGTGTCGACGATCACCCCGATGCCGCCCGGTCCGGCGGGCACCACCAGCGCCACCGTCGCGGACGCGTTCGGGTGCGTGTTCCTGTCGCTCGCGCCCGATCCCGAGACGCTGGCCGTGACCCTCGCCCACGAGACGCAGCACACGAAGCTCGTGGCGTTGATGGACCTGTTCCCGCTGCTCGAACCCGACACGCGGGCGGTGTACTACGCCCCGTGGCGCGAAGACCCCCGACCGCTGGCCGGGTTGCTGCACGGGACGTACGCGCATCTCGGGGTCGCGGGTTTCTGGCGTGCCCGGCGCGGGATGCGCGCGCAGACCGAGTTCGCGCGGTGGCGGGCGGCGGCGTTGACGGCCGCGTCGACGTTGCTCGGGAGCGGCAAGTTGACGCGGGTCGGGGTGGGGTTCGTGACCGGGATCGCCGGGGTGTTGCGGGAGTGGAACGCCGAGCCGGTGCACCCGGAGGCGTTGGCGCGCGCGGAGGCGGAGGCGGTGGCGCACCGGGAGAGGTGGGAGGCGCGGGTCGGGGGGTGAGCGCAGGGTCGGTCGTCTTACCCGCGCCGCGCACGTCCCACCCGCTCCGCCTCGCCCGCTCCACCTCACCGGTCCCCCCGCTCCGCCCCGCCGATCCCGCCCGCACCGCCCGCTCGCCAACACCACCGCTCCGCCGCGCTCGCCCCCTCCGCTCCGCCAACACCACCGCTCCGCCGCACTCGCCCCCTCCGCCCCGCCGATCCCGCCCGCACTGCCCGCTCCGCCCGCCTGTCCATCCCGCCAGCACCGCCCGCTCCGCCCCGCCAACACCGCGCTCCGCCGCGCTCGCCCCCTCGCCCCCTCGGCCCCGCCAGCACCGCCCGCTCCGCCTCGCTTGCCCGCGCCGCTCCGCCGCGGGCACCGCGCCGTCCCGCCCGCACCGCGCCCCGACCCGCGCCGCACCCCCAGGTCGCGCTCTGGCCGCCCCGACGCGCCTGCGCCTCCACCCTCCGAGCCACGCCCCCGCCGAGCCACGCCTTCACTCCTGGGCCGCGCTCTGGCCCCGATGCACCCGCGTCCCCGACCTCGCGTCCTGGCCCCGACCCGCGGCGGCGCCGCGCCGTGCCCCCGACCCGTGCCGCACCCCGACGCGCTTGTGCCCCAGCCCGCGTCTTGGCCTGCGAGGCGGGCGCGGCGCACCAGCGCGGCGGGCGGGGCGGGCGGGGCGGGCGGAGCAGCGCGGCGGGCGGGCGAGGCGGTGGGGCGCGGGCGAGGCGAGGCGGGGCGGCGGCGCGGGCGGGGCGGCGCGGAGCGGGCGGGCGGGCTGAGCGGGCGGGCTGAGCGGAGCGGGCGGGCTGAGCGGAGCGGGCGGGCGGGCGGAGCGGGCGGGCGGGCGGAGCGGAGCGGGCGGGCGGGCGGAGCGGGCGGGCGGAGCGGAGCGGGCGGGCGGGCGGAGCGGAGCGGGCGGGCGGGCGGAGCGGAGCGGGCGGGCGGGCGGAGCGGAGCGGGCGGGCGGGCGGAGCGGAGCGGGCGGGCGGGCGGAGCGGAGCGGAGCGGGCGGGCGGGCGGGCTGAGCGGGCGGGCGGGCGGGCTGAGCGGGCGGGCGGGCGGCGCGGGCGGGCGGGGCGCAGAGCGGGCGGCGCGGGCGGGCGGCGCGGAGTGAGAGACGGAAAGCCAACACGCCGTCCCCCCTGCGTGGTTTCCGAGCGGGAGCCGGAGATACTGCCGCCCATGCTCAGCCCCGACGGCCGTCTGGTCCACTCCCCGGCGGACCTGGTGGATTTGCTCGAGTGCGAGCACCGCAGCGCACTCGTCCGGGCGCTGGCCGCGGGTGTGCCCGGCGCGCCCGTGCCGGACGCCCCGCAGGACCTCCTGGCCGCCCGCCACGGCCTCGCCCACGAGCGCGCGGTGCTGGACGACTTCCGAGCACGCTTCGACGTCGTGGAGATCCCGCAACCCCCACCGGTGCACGAAGCGCTCGAACGGGCGGCGGCGGAGACGTGGCGTGCGATCGAGACCGGCGCGGACGTGATCTACCAGGGCGTGTTCTACGCCGACGGCTTCCACGGCCGGGCGGACTTCCTGGTCCGCACCGAACGCGGCTACGAACCGCACGACGCGAAACTGGCCCGCCACGCGACCCCGTCGGCGGTGGTGCAGCTCACCGCGTACGCGAACGCCCTGGGCACGCACGCCGGACCGGAGATGCACCTGGTGCTGGGCGACGGCGGCGTCAAGACGTTCCGCGTGGCCGACTTCCTGCCCCTGGTGCGCAACCTCCAGGAACGCCTGCGCGAGCGGGAAGGCGTGGCACCGGTCCTGCCCGCCCGGCTGTGGGACGACGAACGGCCGGCGTGCGCGACCTGCCGGTTCGCCAAGCGGTGCGCGGAGGGCCGGGAACGGGACCGCGACCTGTCGCTGGTCGCGGGCATCCGCGCCGACCAGCGCCGGAAGCTCGTCGCGGCGGGCCTGGGCACGATCGACGCGCTCGCCAACGCCGCCCGCGAGGACCGGCCGCCGACCATGTCCGGCACGACCTTCACGGGCCTGCGGGCCCAGGCCGCGCTCCAGGTCATCCAGGACGACTCGCGCACGCCGGACGACCCCGTCGGCAAGGTCGCCTACGAGGTGATCGCCCCGGAGGCGCTGGCCGAACTGCCCCCGCCCAGCGCGGGCGACCTGTTCTTCGACATGGAGGGCGACCCGTTCGCCCTCGCCGGCGAAGGGCTGGAGTACCTGTTCGGCGTGGTGACGCCGGAAGAGGAGTTCACGCCGTTCTGGGCGCACACCCGCCCGCAGGAGAAAGTGGCGTTCGAGCGGTTCGTGGACTTCGTGACGCGGCGGCTGGAAGAACACCCCGACGCGCACGTCTACCACTACGCGCCGTACGAGACGAACGCGCTGAAGAGGTTGGCCGCGCTGCACGGGACGCGTGAGGAGGAGGTCGACCACCTGCTGCGGTCGGGCGCCCTGGTGGACCTGTACGCGGTGGTGCGCAAGGCGTTGCGGGTCTCGCAGCGGTCCTACTCGATCAAGTACCTGGAACCGCTCTACATGCCGTCGAAGCGGGACGGCGACGTGACCACCGCGGTGTCGAGCATCGAGGCGTACGAGGACTACCTCACGCTGGTCGAGGTCGAAGACCACGCACGCGCGGAGGAAGTCCTCACCGGGATCGCGGAGTACAACGCCTACGACTGCGTGTCGACGCGGCGGCTGCACCGGTTCCTGCTGGAGGTCCGCGCGGAAGCCGGGATCGAGCCGCACGTCGCCGAACCGTCCTTTTCGGACGAGATCGAGGACGAGCTGGCCGCGCAACGGCGGGCGGAGCGCGCGGAGAGGATCGCGGCGGTGGTGGACCCGCTGCTGGCCGGGCTGCCGGACAACCCGGCCGACTTCACGCCGGACGAGAGGGCACGCGCGTTGCTCGCGGCGGCGGTCGGGTACCACCGGCGCGAGACGAACCCCGCGTGGTGGGACTACTTCCGGCAGGTCGCCGCGCCGGTGTCCGAGCTGGAGTCGGACAACGCCTGCGCGGTGCCGGTCTCGGTGCACGCGGAGGACTGGGCGATGCCCTCCGGGCGGGTCCGGAAGGCCAAGCGCGTGGTGCGCGTGCGGTGCGACCCGGAACGGCCCCACCCGTTCGCGGCCAAGGAGCAGGTCCGCCTGCTCTACCCGGGCACGCCGAACTACACCCGGGACGCGGTGGTGCGGGAGGAGTCGGCCGAGGACATCGTCCTGGAGGAGAGCGCGTCGCCGGACGAAATCCGAGGGGACCGGCCGCTGGCGGTGCTGCCGGGCAGCCCGGTGCGGCCGTCGCCCAAGGACGAAGCCGTGTACGAGCTGGCGCGGTCGGTCGTGGACGCGTTGCCGGACCTGCCCGAGTGCGCGGGTGTCGACCTGGTGCGCCGGGCCGCGCCACGCGTGGGCGGTTCCCTGCCGCGCACCGGGGACGTGATCGCGGACGTCGTGGCGGCGGTGGACCGGCTGCGCGGCTCCGCGCTGGCCGTGCAGGGACCGCCCGGCGCGGGGAAGACGTACCTGGCGGGTCGCCTGATCGCGCACCTGGTGCGGAGCGGGCGCAGCGTCGGGGTGACGTCCAACAGCCACAAGGCCGTGGAGAACGTGTTGAGCGCGGCGCTGGCGGCCGGGCGGGCGGAGGGCGTGCCGATCCCGACGGCGAAGCGGCCCAAGGGCGCACCGGTGAAGGACTGCGCCTGGGAGCAGCCGCGGGACAACCCGGCGCTGGTGCGGTGGCGTGCCGACCAGGGCACGGGTTGCCTGGTCGGCGGAACGGCGTGGACGTTCGCCAACGCCGCCATGCGCGAGCAGCCGTTCGACGTGCTGATCGTGGACGAGGCCGGGCAGTTCGCGTTGGCCGACGCGCTGGCGGTGTCCACCTGCGCCCGGAACCTGGTGCTGCTCGGCGACCCGCAGCAGTTGCCGCAGGTCGTGCAGGGCACCCACCCCGCCGGAGCGGACGCCTCCGCGCTCGGCCACCTCATCGGCGACGCCGACGTGATCCCCGCCGAACTGGGCTACTTCCTGGACCAGACGCGTCGGATGCACCCGGACGTGTGCGAACCGGTGTCCCGGCTGTCGTACGCGGGGTTGCTCCACGCCCACCCGAGCACCGCTGAGCGTGGCGTCGCCGGGCTGGCCTCCGGGTTGTACGTGCGGGAGGTCGAGCACCGGCACAACACGACGAGTTCGGTCGAGGAAGCCGCGGCGG
This sequence comes from Saccharothrix obliqua, assembly GCF_019375475.1. Classification (GTDB taxonomy): domain Bacteria; phylum Actinomycetota; class Actinomycetes; order Mycobacteriales; family Pseudonocardiaceae; genus Actinosynnema; species Actinosynnema obliqua. The sequence goes on from NZ_JAHXGQ010000010.1 coordinate 170,237, forward strand.
TGGTGGAGGTCGTGCGGTCGCTGATGGGTCGGATGTGGGTGGACGGTGTTGACGCCCGCCCGTTGGACGATGGCGACGTGCTGGTCGTCGCGCCGTACAACATGCAGGTCCGAACGGTGCGGCGGGCGCTGGAACAAGCCGGGTACCCGCACGTGCGAGTCGGCACGGTGGACCGGTTCCAGGGGCAGGAAGCACCGGTGGTGGTCACGACGATGACCTCCTCGGCCGCTGTGGACCTGCCGAGGGGCCTGGACTTCCTGTTGTCGCGCAACAGGTTGAACGTGGCGCTGTCCCGTGCGCAGGGTGTCGCGGTGGTGGTGTGCTCACCGAGACTGGTCGAAGCGGACATTCGCGGCGTGGACCAGTTGCGCCTGGTGTCCGGGATGATCGGCCTGACCCGCCAGGCGCGTAAATGGCCCATCGACGGCATCTATGGGCAAGACCTATGACGCCATCCGGCCATCTGCTCTTAATGTCAATCAGCGCGAGAACCTTCCCCCCTGCACTGAAGGAGATCGTGTGACCGGAAAGTTGCTGCGCCTCGTCACCGGGGTGCTGTTCACCTCCCTCGCCCTCGTGGGCGCCAACCTGACCAGCACCGCATCGGCGGCGCCCGCCGCTCCGTCGGCGCTGGCCAGGACCGTGTACTACAGCGCCTCCGGGTATTCGGCGGAAGCCGACCAGGCCGCGCAGATCTGGAACTCCAGGGTGCCCAACCTGCGGCTCGTCCGCGGGGGCAACGCCACCATCCGGATCGCCGCGACCAACGGCGGCGGTTCCCGGGCCTATCCCTGCGGGCTCGGGTGCGCCACGATCTACATCGACAACCGGGACGTCTCGGCGGGTAACTACGCGCTGCGGATCGTGGCCCACGAGATCGGGCACGGCCTGGGGCTGCCCGACACGTACAACGGCATCTGCTCCTACCTGATGTCGGGCGGCAGCGCGGGTACGTCCTGCCGCAACGTGAACCCCAACGCCCAGGAGGCGAACCGGGTGAACCAGCTCTTCGCGGGCGGGTTCCAGTCTCTCGCGGGCACGCCTGACGTGTACGTGAAGGGCTGAGTTCGCGAGGCGTCGGTTGGGTTTCGGGGGTTCTGGCCCGCGGAATCCCGCCGATTCGGGACGGGAGTGGCGACCTGAGCACGGCGGCCGGGGTCGCTGCTCCTGTTTCGGGGATATGTGGTTGGAGTTGTGTGTTTTTGTGGTGAGACGCCGGGCGGGGGTGTTCCCTCGTCCGGCGTTGTTTATGCCGAGGGGTAAAAGCGTCCTCGCCGGACGGGCAGACCGCCAAGGATGACGATCAAGTGCGGGCTGCGTGTCATCCCCGTATGGCCTGGTCAAGACAACCACCCTCGTTCCCAGGGCGCAAACGAAGAGCGTGTTTGCGCCCTGGGAACGAGCGCGGTTCGCTGGCGCGCAGGCCATACGGGGATGACACGCAGCGGGCAGGGGTGTGTGGCTTCGCCACTCGCTGTATGTGGACGGCACGTCCGGCTGGGTCTAGTCCCGTCGGGGCCTGGCGGTTGCGCGGCCTGGCCCATCTAGCGGCCTGGTCCGATCGGCCACCTTCGCCGGTCGTGTCTACCCACTTGTGGTGCTGCGTGTTCGAACCTGCTGGGTGCGCGGTTCCTGGTGCCCGGTCAGGTGGTGCGCGGTTCCTGGTGCCCGGTCAGGTGGTGCCCGGTCAGGTGGTGCCCGGTCAGGTGGTGCCCGGTCAGGTTTTGGGGAGGCCCGGGGGGTTGATCTCCGACTTCTCGACCGCCTCGTTCGCCAGGCCCCAGCGGTCCAGGACTTGGGCGTACTGGCCGTTCTTGATGAGGTGGTTGAGGGCTTCCGCCACGGGTTCGATCAGGCCGCTGCCCTTCTTGGCGGTTGCCGCGATCTTGCCTTGGATCTCGCCGCCGCCGGAGATGGTGCCGATCACCTCGGTCTTGCCCGAGGTTGCCGCGTGGTAAGCGGAGACCGGGTTCGGCCCGACGTAGGCGTCGATGCGCCCGGATTCCAGTGCCAGGTAGTAGTCCGAAGCCTGCTGGAAGTATTTGATGTCCGTGGCCGGTAGGCCGTCCAGTTCGTTCAGCCTGTTCCACTCCACCAGGATGCGTTCCTGGTTCGTGCCGGAGCCTACCGCGATGGTCTTGCCGGCTACGTCCTGACGTTTGGTGATCCGCCAGTTGCCGCCCGCCTGGGCCTCGAAGGCCAGGGTGTCCAGGCGGTACGTCGCGAAGTCGTACTTCTCCTTGCGCGCCTCGGTGACGGTGATGTTCGACAGACCGATCGGGTAAGCGCCGCTGTCCAAGCTGATGAAGAGGTTCTCCCACGAGGTGACCTCCAGCTGCGGCTCCAGGCCGAGCACGCCGGCCACCAGCACCGCGAGGTCGGTCTCCACCCCGATGATGGTCTTGTCGTCACTGGCGTAGAAGCGCAGCGGCGGGGCGGTGGTGGACGAACCGCCCACGACCAGCTTCCCGGTGGCGCGGACGGCTGCCGGCACCTTCGCCGCGATCGCGTCGACCTTCTCCGCGGTGATCCGGTTCTGCTCGGGACTGAGGTTGACGGTCTTGCCGCCGGCCACGACCTTGTCCTCGGTCACCGCGCCGTCGGCGCCCCCGCACGCGGACAGCGCCAGGGCCGCCGCCGCGACGAGACCGGTTATCTTCCAAGCGGACAACGGTATTCCTCTCAGAGCACTTTGGACAGGAACGCGCGAGTGCGCGGGTGTTGCGGGTCTTCGAGCACCTGGCTCGGCGGCCCCTGTTCGACCACGACGCCGCCGTCCAGGAAGACGACGGTGTCCGCCACCTCACGGGCGAACCCGACCTCGTGCGTCACCACGACCATCGTGGTCCCGCTGCGGGCGAGGTCCTTGATCACGTCCAGGACCTCGCCCACCAGTTCGGGGTCGAGGGCGGACGTCGGTTCGTCGAACAGCAGAACCTTGGGTCGCAGGGCCAAAGCGCGGGCGATGGCCACGCGTTGCTGCTGCCCACCGGACAGGTGGCGCGGGTAGGCGTCCTCCCGGTCCGCCAGGCCGACGCGGGAGAGGAGGGCACGCGCATCGGCCCTGGCTTCCGCCACGGGCCTGCGCTGCGCCGAAACCGGGGCCTCCACCACGTTCTCCAGCACCGTCAGGTGCGGGAAGAGGTTGAAGTTCTGGAACACGAACCCGATGTGCGTGCGCTGCTTGAGGATTTCTCGCTCGCGCAGCTCGTACAGCTTGTCACCGGACCGCCGGTAGCCGACCAGTTCGCCGTCGATGCTGACGTAACCCCGGTCGACCTTCTCCAGGTGGTTGATCGTGCGGAGCAGCGTCGACTTCCCCGAACCGGACGGCCCCAGCACGACCACCACTTCGCCCGCGTGGACCTCCAGGTCCACGCCCCGCAGCACCTCGGTCGAGCCGAAGCTCTTGTGGATACCGCGCAGGTCCACCATCACCTCGCCCACTTCCAACCCCCCTTGTCCCGAGTCGCGCCCTTGGCGTAGTGCTTTTCCACGTAGAACTGGACGATCGACAGGAGGGTCGTCAGCACGATGTACCAGATGGTGGCGACCATGAGGAGCGCGACGACGCGTGCATTGCGCCCGTACACCACCTGCACCTGGTAGAACAGCTCGCCGATGGCGACGACCGAAACGATGGACGTGCCTTTGAAGAGGCTGATGACCTCGTTCGCCGCATTCGGCAGGATCGAGCGCATCGCCTGCGGCAGGATGATCCGGCGGAACTGGCGCCCCTTCGGCAGGCCGAGCGCCGCGGCGGCTTCCAGTTGGCCGTGGTCCACCGAGATGATGCCCGACCGCACGATCTCCGCCGCGTACGCCGCCTGGTGCAACCCGAGCCCGAGCACCGCCGCGCCCATGGGGCTGATCAGGTCCTTGGTCTCGAAACCGAAGAACGACGGGCCGAACGGGATGCCGACCTCGAGTTCCTGGTAGAGGTAGGCGATGTTGAACCAGAACAGCAACTGCACGATCAGCGGGATGGACCGGAACGCCCAGATGTAGGTCCACGCCACCCCGGACAGGAACCTGCTGCGGGACAAGCGCATCAGCGCCAGCACGATGCCCAGCAGGAACCCGATCGCCGTGCCGTAAAGGGTCAGCTCCAACGTCACGCCCACGGCGCGCAGGATCGACTGCGCGGTGAAGTATTGCGCGAACGTCGGCCAGTCCCAGCCCGGGTTGGTGATCAGCCCGTTGACGAACTGGGCGACCAGGACGAGTACGACGATCACCCCCACCCAGCGCCAGGGGTGGCGGGCGGGCACGACTTTCAGCTTCGAGAGGTCGTCGTCCGGGGCGCGCAGGCGAGGTTGTGCGGACACACTCATGTGGAGTCCTTCGGTCTGGAGAGCGCAGCAGAGAGCACGGCGGGAGCACGGCGAAGAGCACGGCGAAGAGCGCAGCAGCGATAGCAGTACCGAGAGCAGCAGCGAGAGCAGCGGAGAAGGGGTGTACTGGAGTGGTTCTACCGGAGCGGTCGCATTCGGAATGGTCGGGTGGGAACGGTCGGGTGCGGACTTTGTTGACGGGTGGTTGCGGGGCGTTGATTCACACGACTGGCGGCAAGTTAGCCACTTCGCCGACCGGGGAACAAGAGTGCCCACCTGCTGAAACCACCGGTGTCGACCGGTTGACAAGACCCCCTGTTCACCCGAATCGGGTAGCGCCCGATGTGAACATCTCGTGACCTTGCCCCGGGAATGCGCCCCTGATTGCCTTTCGACCAGGTCCGACAGTTTATTTCAGTGCTTTGTGGATAGTGCTGGGACGGCTGTGGGCGGAGGGTCTTTGGCCGGTTTTCGGCTCGCCGCTGGGCCGTTGGTGTGGCCGTGTCCCGGTCGGTCGGGCACGCGGAGTGCGGATCGGCCGGTGACGCGCGAAGGCCGGTGCCGGCGCCGGTGTCCACGGACACCGGCGCCGGCACCGGCCTTCGGGTGGATCAGTTCACCTTCGGTGGATCAGGCGGTGGCGAGGGCGGGGTAGTCGGTGTAGCCGCGTTCGTCGCCGCCGTAGTAGGAAGCCCGGTCCGGGGTGTTGTAGGGGCCGTTGGTCTTCAGGCGTCGCGGCAGGTCCGGGTTCGCCAGGAAAAGCGCGCCGTACGCGATGGCGTCGGCCGTGCCGTCCGCGATCAGGTCCAGTTCTTCCGCACCGGTCAGGCGGTCCGGGGTGTGGGGGTTGAGGATCAGCGTGGAGCCGAAGCGCTCGCGCAGCTCGCGCGTGAGGTCGCGCTCGCGCTCGGCGACGTGCAGGTACGCCAGGCCGAGCGGGTCGAGGGCGTCCACCAGGGCCGGGTAGACGTCGCGGTGGTCGTCCTCGCGGATGTCGTTGTAGCGGGTCCCGGGCGAGATGCGGTAGCCCACGCGGTGGCCGCCGATCGCCTCGGCCACGGCCGTCGCCACGGCGACCGGGAACCGGATGCGGTTCGCCACCGAACCGCCCCACCGGTCCGTGCGCAGGTTGGTGTTGGACGCGAGGAACTGGTGCAGCAGGTAACCGTTGGCGCCGTGCAGTTCCACGCCGTCGAAGCCCGCCGCGACCGCGTTGCGCGCGCCGGTGGCGAAATCCTCGGCGGTGGTTTCCAACTCGGCCTCGGAAAGTGCGCGCGGCGTCACGTGGTCCGCCATCCTGTCGCCCGTGAAGATCTGCCCCGCCGCGGGAACCGCGGACGCGCCCACCGGGTGCAGGTCACCCGGCAGCAGGTCCGGGTGGCTGATCCGGCCGGAGTGCATGAGCTGCGCGAAGATCCGCCCGCCGCGCGCGTGCACCGCGTCGGTGACCCGCCGCCAGGCGGCGATCTGCTCCGCCGAGTACAGGCCCGGCGTGTTCGGGTAGCCCTGGCCCACCGGGGACGGCTGCACGCCCTCGGTGATGATCAGGCCGGCGGACGCGCGCTGCGCGTAATACTCGGCCATCGCCGGCGTCGGGACCGTGCCGTAGGCGCGGTTGCGGGTCATTGGGGCCATCACCACTCGGTTGGCCAGACGCGTGCCGGCCAGATCCAGCGGGTCGAAGGCGGTGGTCATCGGGTCCTCCCAGGGGTACTCGGTCAGTTACCTGTTCGAACAGGTAAGTGTGGCCGGGTGTTCCCACGGTGATCGGCCTCACGGTTGGTACGGCCGTACAATTACCCCTTATGGCTGCTCGAACAGGTACTCAGTCGCTGCCCGCCACCGCGTCGTCGGGTCCGATCAGCCACGCCATCTTCCGCATCGCCCGGATGCACCGGATGCTCGCCGGGCGGATGCTGCGCGAGGCCGGGCTGCACCCCGGTCAGGAGCTGGTGATGATGCAGCTCTGGGACTGCGGGCCGCAGCGGCAGTCCGACCTGGTCGAGCTGCTCGACTCGGACTCGGCGACCATCACGCGCACCGTGCAGCGGTTGGAGCGGGCCGGGTTCGTGCGGCGCGCGCCCGACCCGACCGACGGGCGGGCCACCCTCGTCACGCCCACCGCGGCGAGCCAGGCGTTGCGCGACCAGGTGTGCCGGATCTGGGAGGAGTTGGAGGAGGCCACCACCGGCGGGTGCGGCGAGGCGCGGCGGGAGGGGCTGCTGCGCTCGCTGGAGACGTTGGAGCGCAACCTCGTCGAGCGGCTGGCGCGCGACTCAGCGGACGCCTGACCCGACCAGCGGGGCCGGCACGCGGGCGGCGGTGGCCAGTCCGACGGCCGCGGCGAGGACGGCCCCCGGTTCGACCACGCGGTCGACCAGGCCGGTGCGCAGCGCCTCGTCGGCGGGCACGCGCCGGCCGCGCAGGACGCCCGTGCCGGTGACCGCGACGATGTCGCAGCCGGCCGCGAGCACGCGGTGGCGGCACGCCATGACCAGTTCCGCCATGTCACCGAACGCGCTGCCGCCGATCGCCGCCACCACGGGCGCGGGGAACGCGACCAGCTCGTCACGCAGGGCGCGCAGCCGCCGGACGTGGGCACGCCGCTCGGCCGGAGCCGTCAGCACCTGGGCCTTGAAGTGGGCGGTCGGGTGCGGTGAGCGGGGACAACCGTGCAGGACGAGGCCGTCGACACCCGTCAGGAGCGGCAGCGCGGCACGCGTTCCGGCCACCGCGTCGATCATGGGCTGGGCCAACCGGATGACGGCGACACCACCGGACACCTCTACTGTGACAGCCATCAGTTGCCCATCGTGGCGACTTTTCCCCCGGTTGTCATGTTACAGACAACGATCGGGTGAAATTGGGGTACAACATGCGCGTGAAGCGCTTGGGGTACGCCGCGGTCGTCCTGGTGCTCGCCGCGGCGGGCTGCTCGACGGCGGTGCACGGCCGTCCGGTGGCGGGCCCCGTGCCTGCTTCCGCGCCGGAGATCGTGCGGTGGATGAACAACTTCTGCGGTATCGCCAACTACATGTCGGCGTCCGGCGGGGTGCAGTTGGGCGAGCTGCCGACCGACCCGGCGGCGGCGAAGAAGGCCATCGGCGACGCCCTTGAACGGCTCGTGGACGTGCTCGACGTGGCGCTGCACGATCTCGATGAGCTGACCCCCGCTCCGGTGACGGCCGCGGACACGGCGGTGGACGTGATCGTCGAGCCGCTGACCAAGGCGAGGGACAAGTTCGTCTCCGCGAAGTCTGCGGTCGACGGCGCGGCGGAACTGACCGGCGACGTCTTCGCCACCGTCATGCAGAACCTGACGGAAGCCGTGTCCGTGATGAACGAGGCCGTCGAGAAGATGTCCGCGGTCTCCCTGCCGGAAGCCTTCACCACCGCCGCCCGGCAGGCCGACAACTGCCGCAGACCGTAGGGGCCCCGCCGGACCCGCACCGCCGGGTGGCGCGGGTTCGCGGGTTCCGGATCGGGGTTCCGGATCGGGGTTCCGAAGGGGCGGGAGGTGACGCGTGCAACAGATGGGTCTGCGACTGGGCCTGCCGGGGGAACCCGGGTGCGGGTGCCCGGTCCCCCCTCACCCGGGACCGGGCACCCGTGCGGTCGGCCGGGTCCGGGCACCCGTGCGGCCGCCGGGAGCAGGCCCTCGCGCCACCGCTGGTTCCGGCCGCCCGCGCCCCACCCACCTGCGGTTCCGTGCCCTCCCCGGCTGCGGCTCCGCCCGTCGTTTTTGCATCCTCGTTTCCGCATCCTCGCGGAATTGGGGCAAATCTGGGGGCATGGCCCCCATGTGCGGTGATGCCGGCGCGTGTCACGTTGTGCGCCGTGATCCCGTCCGCGGTAGACCGGCTCCCCACCACCTGGTGGCACCGGGGTCTGCGCGGGACCACCTCCGAACTGGTCGCCCGTGACGGGCGACCGGCATGGGCCGCGTTCGTGGAACGCGCCACCGCGACCGCGGCCCATGCTCGTTTCCCCGGCGGCGAGTGGGACGAGGCATTCGCGTTCGCGCTGCGGCCCCTGGTGTGGGCCGCGCGGGACCTGGACGACCGGCTGGACGACGAGTTCGCCCGGCGGCTCGGGCACCGGCTCGCCCGGATCGCGGCCCGCGCGCTGGTGCTGGAGCTGAACCTCAAGCGCCTGGCCCACGAGCTGGTCGGCGACACACCGCAGGCGCGGTTCACGCACTTCGTGGAGCACCTGGACCTGCGCGAGCTGTTCGCCAAGTACCCGGTGCTGGCCCGCCTGCTCGGCCAGACCTGCCTGCACGCCGCGACCGCGCACCGCGAGTTGCTGGACCGGTACGCCGCAGACCGCGCCGACCTGGTGCGGACCCTGTTGGACGGGCGCGACCCCGGCCGTCTCACCGCCGTCGAGACGGACCGGGGCGACGCCCACCAGCGCGGGCGCGCGGTGGCCGTGCTGACCTTCGAGGACGGCCGGCGCGTCGTCTACAAGCCGCGGCCGGTGGCGTTGCACGCGCGGTTCGCCGAGCTGCTGGCGTGGTTCGACGGGCACACCGGGCTGGGGCTGCGGGTGCCGCGCACCGTGCGGCGCGACACCCACGGGTGGCTGGAGTTCGCGGAGCACGCGCCGTGCGCGGACGTCTCCGAGGTGGGCCGGTTCTACCAGCGGCTGGGTGGGTTGATCGCCCTGCTGTACGCGGTGGACGGCACCGACATGCACTACGAGAACCTGATCGCGTGCGGTGACCAGCCCGTGCTGGTCGACGTGGAGACGCTGTTCCACCCGACCGTCGGCATCCCGTCCGACCCGGCGGTGAAGGCGCTGGCGCGCTCCGTGCACCGGACGGCGGTGCTGCCGCGCGTGCTGCTCGGCGAGCACGGCGCGCTGGACGTCGGCGGGGTGGGCGGCGACCACGGCGACGTCTTCCCGGCGGACGGCGTGGCGTGGCTGCACCCCGGCACGGACCGGATGCGGTTGGTGCGCAGGCCCGCTCCCCTGCCGCCGGCGCACAACCGGCCGACCGTCGCCGGTGTGGAGGCCGAGCCCGCCGATTACCGGGGCGCGCTGCTGGCCGGGTTCAGCGCGGGCTACGACGCGCTCTACGACCACCGCGACGAACTGCTCGGCGACGACGGCCTGCTGGCCGGGTTCGCGGACCTGCCGGTGCGGTTCGTGCCGCGCATGACCCAGCTCTACGCGACGCTCCTGGACGAGTCGACGCACCCGGACGCGCTGCGTGGCGCGCGGGACCGCGACCTCGCGCTGGAGCTGCTGTGGGACGAGTCCCCGGAGGACGTGCTGCGGGCGCTCGTGCCGCACGAGCTGACCGACCTGTGGGCGGGCGACGTGCCGCTGTTCACCACCCGGCCGGGCAGCCGGGACGTGTGGTCGGCGTCCGGGCGCCGCCTGCCGGACCTCCTGCCCCTGTCCGGCGCGGAGTCGGTGGCGCGCAAGATCGCGGCCCTGGACGAGGTGGACCGGCACGAGCAGCAGTGGCTGATCAGCGCCGCGCTGGCGAGCCGCCCGCGCCCGGTGGAGCACCGGACCGGCGCGGCGGTGCCCGCGCCGCTGGAGGCGGGCGTGCCGGACCCGCAGCGGCTGCTGGCGGCGGCGTGCGGGATCGCCGACGAGGTCCTGGCCCGCGCCACGGCCGACGACCACCGGACCAACTGGGTGGGCCTGGAACTGGTGGACGACCGGCACTGGGCGGTGGCCGCGATGGGCGCGGGCCTGTCCAACGGCTACACCGGCGTCGCGTTGTTCCTCGCGCAACTGGGCGAGCTGACCGGTGCGAGCCGGTACACCGAGGCCGCGCGGCACGCGATCACGCCGGTGCCGGGCCTGCTGCGGTCGTTCGCGGCGGACCCGGAGTTGGCGGTGGCGGTCGGCAGCGGCGCGTTCCACGGGCTGGGCGGCATCTGCTACGCCTTGGCGCGGCTGGCGAACCTGCTGGGCGACGCGGAGGTCGCGGGCTGGCTGGCCCACGCCGTCGAGGTCGCGGCGCACGTGGAAGTGGTCGGTGAAGATCCGGCGAACATCGTGGAGGGCCGGGCGGGCGGTCTGGCCGCGATGCTCGCGGTGCACGCGGAGAGCGGACTGCCCGCCGCCGAGCGCCTGGCCCGCCGCCACGCGGGTCGGCTGCTCGCGGCCAACCCGGGCGGCGACGGGTTCGCGCGCGGGCGCGCGGGCATCGGCTGGGCCATGCTCCGCTACGCCCGCACCACGCGCGACCAGCGGTTCGGCGTGGCGGGGCGGGCGAACCTGCGTGCGGACCACGCGTTGCGGCAGCGGCTGCTCGACGTCCGCGAGGCCGACCACAGCTGGTGCTCCGGCCTGTCCGGCGCGGTGCTCGCGCACGCCGCGCACCCCGACCAGCCGGTGGACACCCACACCCTGCACCTCGACCGGTGCCTGAACGCCTTGGCGGTGCACGAACCCCTGCGCGACCTGAGCCTGTGCCATGGTGAGCTGGGCGTCCTCGAATCGCTGGCCGTGCTCGCCGAACGCGGGCACGACCTCGCGACGGCGATGCTGAACCGGCGGGCGGGGCTCGTGCTCGGCGCGCTGGACCAGTACGGGGCGCGGTGCGGCACGCCCGGCGGCGTGCCGTCGGCAGGTCTGCTCACCGGTCTGTCCGGGATCGGGTACGGCCTGCTCCGCCTTGGTCTACCCGAGCGGGTGCCGTCGGTGCTCCTGCTCGAAACCCCTGCCATTCCCTACCCTCGCAAGGAGAGCACCCGATGAGCAACGCCAACCACGACGAGGTCGCCACCTGGGACGACGACCAGGACGGCGACCACCCGGCCGGGGAGATGGCGCTGACCCGCAAGTCCCGCACGGGCGCGCGGGCCCGCGCGCTGGCCGGTCTGACGCTGGCCGTCGGCGCGTACGCGGTCGTCGCCGCGGGCATCGCCGACAGCACCTCGGTGAGCGCACCCGTCTCGATCTAGCCGGCGCCCCACCACCGCCGGACTGCCCGCCCACACTGGGGGTGCGGGCAGTCCGGCGTGCTCCCGACTAAGGTCGGCACATGCAGACCCGCGCGCCGGTCGTGGTCGGCCGCGACGACGAACTCCGGGTGTTGGACCGGGCGCTGGCCGACGCCACCGCCCACCGGGGGCGTGCCGTGTTCCTGGTGGGCGAACCCGGTATCGGCAAGACCCGCTTGGCGCGGGTGGCGGCGGGCGCCGCGTTCGACCGCGGGATGCGGGTGCTGCGTGGTCGCGGTTCGACGATCGGGCCCATGGTGCCGTTCCGGCCGCTGGCCGAGGCGTTGATGTCGTTGCTGCGCGGTGGCGACCGCGACCTGCGCGAGCTGGGCCCGTACCGGCCGGTGCTGGGGAGGCTGGTGCCGGAGTGGGGCCACGAGGCGCAGGCGGGTCACTCGGTGGTCGTGCTGGCGGAGGCCGTGCTGCGCCTGCTGGCCGTGGTCGGCCGCGCCCGCGCGTGCCTGCTGGTGCTGGAGGACCTGCACGACTCGGACGCCGAGACGCTCGCCGTCATCGACTACCTGGTGGACAACCTGGACGAGGTGCCGGCGGCCCTGCTGGTGACCACCCGGGCCGACCCCGGGCCGGCGCTGGACGTGATCCGGCTGGCCGCCCAGCGCGACGCGGGCGCCCTGCTGGAACTGCGGCGCCTCACCGAACCCCAGGTGCGCGGCATGGTCGCGGCGTGCCTGGAGGTGCCGGTGGCCGAGGTGCCCGCCGCCGTGGCCGACCGCCTGTGGGCGGACAGCGCGGGCAACCCGTTCGTCGTCGAGGAAATGCTGCACGGCATGGTCAACAGCGGCCTGCTGGTGCGTGGCCCGGCGGGTTGGCAGGTGCTGGGCGAGCTGCGGATCGACGTGCCCACCGCCCTCGTCCGCTCGATCGCGCACCGCACCGACCGCCTCGGGCCGCAGGGCCGGGAACTGCTGTCGGTGGCCGCCGTGCTGGGCCACCGCTTCCCGCTCACCGTGCTGCGCGAGGTGACCGGCCTGGACGACCGGAACCTGCTGTCGCACCTGCACGCCGGCGTGGCCGCCCAGCTCGTGACGCCCGACGAGCCGGTGCCCGACTGGTACGCGTTCCGCCACCCGCTGACCGCGGAGGCGTTGCTGGCGCAGCTCACCCCGACCCACCGCGCCGACGTCGCCCGCCGCACCGCCGACGCGGTGCAGCGGCTGCACCCGGAGCTGCCCGGCGAGTGGTGCCCGCTGGTCGCGTCGCTGCGGCTGGACGCGGGCCAGACCGCCGAGGCGGGCGCGTTGCTGGCCGAGGCCGGCCGGCGGGCGCTGGCCGACGGCGCGGCCGGTTCCGCGGTGCGGCTGCTGGACCACGCCCACCGCCTGTCCACGCACCAGGTGGACGTGAGCGTGCGGGCCGACGTCCTGGCCGCCCTGCTGCCCGCCCTGGGCGAGGCGGGCCAGTTCGAGCGTGCCTTCGCGCTCCAGGACGCCCTGGCGGAGCTGAGCGCGGCGGGCCTGGACCGGGTGCGGCGGGCCGAGCTGCACATCGGGTTGGCGCGGGTGGCCTGGCTGGCGGGGCGTTCGGCGGACGGCATGACGCAGCTCGCCGCCGCGCGGAACCTGCTCGGTCCCGAGGTCGACGACGCCCACCGGGCCCGGATGGACTCGCTGGCCGCGTTCCTGACGCTCAACGCGCAACGCCCGGACCGCATCTCGTCGGCCGAGACCCTGGCGCGGCGGGCGGCGGAGGCGGCGCGGCGGGCGAACCTGCCGGAGGTCGGCTGCGAGGCGTGGCAGCTGCTGGGCATCCTGGCCCGGGAACGGGACCTCGGCGAGGCCACCGACCACTTCACCAAGGCACGGCAGCTCGCCGAGGAGAACCGCCTGCCGATCCAGCGGACGTACGCCGCGGTGCGCCTGGCGGGCCTGGGCTGGTTGGCCGACGGGTCGGCCGCCGAACTGGTGGAGGCCCGCGAGGAGGCGTTGCGGGTGGGCGCGATCACCGTGGCGTACAACGTGGACGCGATCCTCGGCCTGGACGCCGTGCTGCGCGGCCAGTACCAGGCGGCGGAGGAGAAGCTGGACCGCTGCGGCGAGGGGACCCGCCGCCTGCAACTGAAGTCGATGACGCTCTACGTGCTGATGGCGCGGGCGACCGCCGCGGCCCACCAGGGCAAGCGGTCCGAAGTGGACAGCGCCATCGCCGAGTTCCACGAGCTGGGCGGCACGGGTTCCCAGGAGCGGCCCCTCTGCTACGGGTTGGCCAGGGCGTTCTGCGCGCTGCTGGAGGAGGACCGCGACCAGGCGGGGCACGACCTGGCGCGGGCCATGGCGTACGAGGCGGAGACGCCGACCACGTTCCACCTGTCCGGCACCCACGGGTTGCGGCTGCTGCTGGGCGCGTTGACCGGCGAGGTCGACCACGCGGTGTACCGGGAGGTCACGCGCTCGGCGGCGGCGGGTATGCGGTGGAACCGGGTGTTCGGCCAGTTCGCGCGCGCCGTCCTGCTGGGCCGGGAGGGTCGGGAAGCCGAAGCGTCGTCCGCCGTGCGGTCGGCCCGGGAGGCGGCGTCCATCTACCCGTTGGCGCGGCACCTCGGCCTGCGCCTGGTGGCCGAGGCCGCCATGACCGACGGCTGGGGCGAGCCGGTCGCCTGGTTGAGGGGCGCGGAGGAGCACTTCCACCAGGCCGGTGGGGCGGCGGTCGCCAGCGCGTGCCGGAGCCTGCTGCGCCAGCTCGGCGCGTCCGTTCCGCAGCGCCGCACGGGTTCCGACCAGGTGCCGAGGGAACTGCGGGCCCTGGGCGTGACCGTCCGCGAGTTCGAGGTGTTCCGCCTGCTGGCCAACCGCTTGGGCAACAAGGCGATCGCGACGCGACTCCACATCTCGCCCCGCACGGTGGAGAAGCACGTGGCGAGCCTGCTGACGAAGACGTCCCAACCGGACCGCGAGGCGCTCAGCACGTTCGCCGCCGACCTGGGACCCGCCGACCGGCCCTAGCCGGGGGCGGGGCGGTCCGCTAGGACTTCCCCGTGAGGATCCTCTTGGCAGTGGCGCTGATGATGACCCTCGGCAGCGGCGTCGCGCAGGCGGCGACGGGGGCCGAGCCCGACGTGACCCGTGGCCCGTGCGGCTACACGGCGACCCCCGACGACCCCGCGGCCCGGCCGGTCAAGCTACCCCCGGACCCGAGGCGCACCCCGAACCGCGGCCGGGTCGACGTGGTGCTGAAGACCAACCAGGGCAACATCCCCCTGTCGGTCGACCGCGCGCAGGCGCCGTGCACCGTCCAGAGCTTCCTGCACCTCGTGACCAAGAAGTTCTACGACGACACCACCTGCCACCGCCTCACCGCGTACCCGACCCTCAAGGTCCTCCAGTGCGGCGACCCGACCGGCACCGGCGAACGCGGCCCCGGCTACAAGTACAAGGACGAGCTGCCCAAGAACCTCCCGCCGGCCCCGAACGACCCGACCGGCGAGCGCCGCACCTACCCGCGCGGCACCCTCGCGATGGCCAACGCGGGCCCCGACACCAACGGCAGCCAGTTCTTCCTGGTCACCGCGGACAGCACCCTGCGCCCGAACTACACGGTCTTCGGCACCATCAAACCCGAGGGCCTGCGCACCCTGGACAAGATCGCCAAGACCGGCATCACCCCCACCCCGGAAGACCCGGCCCCGGTCGACGGCCGCCCCGCCAAGCCCGTGGACATCAGCCGCGCGAAGAAGGGCTGCTAACGCACACCCCTGCCCGCTGCGTGTCATCCCCGTATGGCCTGCGCGCCAGCGAACCGCGCTTGGTCAGGGAGGGCAAGCACGCTTTTCGCTTGCCCTCCCTGACCAAGGGTGGTTGTCTCTGACCAGGCCATACGGGGATGACACGCAGCCCGCTTGTAATGTCATCCTTGGCGGTCTGCCCGTCCGGCGAGGACGCTTTTGATCCAGCAGCTCACTTCCCCGCGATCAAGCAACAATGCAACGTCGCAAGCCGATCGGTCACCCGTGTAAAGCGCACGAAGCTCAGCGCCGCACCTGCTTGATCCGCCAGGCCCCGCGCCTCGTCCGACCGGCCGACCTTCGCGTAGAGCCCCGCCAGGTCGATCATCCGTCCCGCCTTCCCACGCAGCCGGTCCGCGCCCATGCGCGGGATCAGGTCTTCGAAGCGGCGGATCGCCTCGTCGTCCTCGCCCGCCGACGCCAGGGCAAGGGTGATGATCGAGTCCAAGTGCTCGGCGGTGAGGAAGCCCGCCCACTCGGGTCGATCGCCACCGCGTTCGGCGAGCTTTTCCGCCTGTGTGATGTGGCGGAGCGCGTCGTCGTGCGCACCGGTCTTCGCGAGGTGACCGGCAAGGCCCGCGTGCAGGTTCGCGCGTTCCGAGCCGCAGACCCGTTGGTCCGACAGCGCGGACTCGACCAGGCGGACGGCTTCGCCGGGGAGGGCGTCGCCGATCTGGGCAGCCATGTTCAGCAGCACGTGCGCGCGAAGATCCGGATCGGTGCCCTCGTCCGCGGTGCGGAGCGCGAGCGTGGACAGCCTCCGCGCGGAGTGGGTCCGGCCGGAGTCGAAGTGCGTCCACGCGGTTCGGTCCGCAAGTGCGCCCACCGCTTCGCACAGTTCCATGCGGGTGTCGGCACGCATCGGAGCGTCCAGGAGGCTCACGGCCCACCTGAGTGCGCCGCTGGACACGTCCGCCGCGACCTCACCGCCGTACCGGAGGTCCATCGTCGTGTACACGGTCGTGGCCTGTCGCACGGCCTCGACTTCGGACCGGCCCACCCTCCCCGGCACGCCGGACGCACCGAGCCCGTCGAGCAGCCGGACCAGCGGATCGGGGGTGGCGGTCCCGGCAAGCACCGCAGCGGCTGCCGCCAACAGTTCACGCCTGTTCACGTCCTCACCCAACCCTTGTGCGCCAAGCGCACGCTCATAGGCCGCTACCAGTTCAGGTGTCGCCGTGCGCTGACCAGGAGAACTCGGTTCCGCCACCCGGATGGCTCACGTGGGAAATGAGGGAGCGATGACACTTACGTGGTCAAGCCACTGACTGAGGCGTTGATTTCCGACGACGTCCGCAACCGCCTCATCCGACAACGAGCACGCGGGGATGACCGGGGACGAGGCAGTTCGCATCGTGGACGCGACCGTGGCCTTCCTAAAGGGTGCGCCGACAACCCGGGCGGTCGCTTCCGCTCGAGCCTGCGAGTCGACCTCGGGTGGCACCAGTTCATGCGGAGTTCCGCGAGCGGGTGGCGGGTCGGTTCCTGCACCACAGTTCACCCCACCGCGTGCGACGCGCTCCGACACCGCGACAATGCTCGCCCCTACGGTGGACGCGATGCGTCCGGCTTCACGGTCGATCCGGAGCTGCGGGCCACCACGGAGTCCGCCCAGTGCTCCCAGTGCCACGCGCTGCGGTCATGAAGGCGACGGTGCGGCGGCACAACGCCGAACTCTCGTGAGGGCGTCAGCCCCGGAACAGGAACAGGGATGGCGACCCGTCGTGATTGGCACGACCTGCCCGAAGGGGTGCGGCAGGCCGTGGAGCAGCGCACCGGCCCAGTGGCAGGCGCGACGTCACCGGCCGGCGGCCGGAACTCCGAACTCGCCGTCACGCTGACCACGCCGTCCGGACCGGTGTTCTGCAAGGGGATCACGACGGGTTCGCCACTGGCCGCCATGCACCGCAACGAACTCGCGATCGGCCCGCACCTGCCCGCCGACCTCGCCCCGCGCCTGCTGTGGCACGTCGAGCAGGACGACTGGCTGCTCCTCGGCTTCGAACACGCGGCCGGTCACCACGCCGACCTCTCCCCCGACTCCGACGACCTCCCCGCGGTCGCCGACGCGGTGACCCGGATCCGGCTAACCGCACCACCAACCACGCAACGCCCGATGGCGAGCCAATGGGCGCAAGCCCTCAAAACCGCACTCGCCACACCCTCGAACAGCGACCTGATCACCGACTGGGCCGCGAAAGCCCCCGATCACATGCACGGCGGCCACCTGATCCACTCCGACCTCAACCCGGCGAACTTCCTCATCACCGACACCGCGAAAGTGATCGACTGGGCCTGGTGGCGAACCGGAGCCGCGTGGATCGACCCCGCGCTGCTCGTCATCCGCCTCATCGCCGCCGGGCACCAACCCGACGCGGCCGAGCACTGGGCGACACGGCACTCACCGGATTTCGCCACGACGCCACCCGACGCCCTCACCGCCTTCGCCGCATCAGTAGTCCGAATCTGGGAACGCCGATTCCCGAGCACCCCGACCACCACAGCCGCACGCACGTGGACGCGTCACCGAACAAGCTGCCACCAAAACTGACGCACGGCCCACGGCAGCCCTCACCCCACGGGCGCGACCACCCGCACGTTTGAATTCCACCCGCCGAACCGGTGCACCGTCTGCCGGAACACCGTCTCCTCCGCCGTTTTCAACGTCTGCTCCACCTTCACCGGCAGGTTGCCGGGACCGACCCACACCACCGCCGTGGCCGTGAAGCCCGACTCGTCCGCGGCCAGGAGTTGTGCCCGGTGGGCCAGGTCGGTGGTCTGCTCGGCCTGCGCACGCAGGTCGACCAGCAGGGTGTACCGGCGGGCGGGTGAGCCCTCGACCGGCTCGTCCACCGTCTCCACGATCAGGGAGCCGCGCAGGGTGGACACCACGGTGCGCGGGTCCACCTCGTCCGCCACCGCTTCGACGGCCACGCCGGACTTCAGGCCCGCGCGGTCGGCTCGCGCGAGCCGGGTCCACGGGCCGCCCCCGGAGCGGGTGTAGCCGGCGTCGGGCAGCACCACCACCTCCACGGCGTCCTCGCGCAACGCGACCAGCCTGCCCTCCTGGGAGCGGACCAGGTCGCCTTCGGCGCGGACCTCCCGGCCGGACATCGTGTGCTCCGCCTCGAACCGCACCGAGAACTGCGCGTCTACGCCCGACACGAGCGCCGTGACGAGCGCCGCGGTGTCACGCGCGGCCGGTTCGAGCGTCGGCTCGGGCAGCGGTGTCCGCTCCGCGCACCCGGCGACCAGTGCGACGGACAGCAGCAACGGAACCACGGACCTGCGCATGATTTCCCCCACGAACCGATGAACAGCGCCCATCTTCGCGCACCCGCCGCCGATAACGGGTGCGGACCCCCAAACCGACTCGGCTACCGTGCCGGGTATGCCACGCGTGCTTTCGGTGAACATCGGCCACCGCATCGAGTTCGTGCCCGCCGTGCTGGGCCGCACCGGCCACGACAAGCGCCCGGTGCCCGGTCCGGTGCGCGTCACGGCACCGGCGGAGGTCGGCAGCGGTTTCGCGGGCGACCACATCGAGGACGGCCGCAGCCACGGCGGCCCGGACCAGGCCGTCTACGCGTACGCGCGGGAGGACCTGGACGCGTGGGCCGCCGAGCTGGGCCGCGAGCTGCCGCCCGGGTTGTTCGGGGAGAACCTGACCACCGAGGGCGTGGACCTGACCAACGCGCGGATCGGTGAGCGGTGGCGGGTGGGCACGGCGTTGCTCCAGGTGACCGCGCCGCGCATCCCGTGCCGGACGTTCGCGGGTGTCATGGGGGAACGCGGCTGGGTGCGGACGTTCACGCAGCGGGCGGTGAGCGGGGCGTACTTCCGGGTGGTCGAGTCGGGCGAGGTCGCCGCCGGCGACGAGGCGGTTCTCGTGACGCGCCCCGGGCACGACGTGACGGTTCAGGTGATGTTCCGGGCGCTCACCCTCGAGCCGGCCCTCCTGCCCCGGCTCCAGGCCGTCGAGGAGTACCTCCCCGCGCACATCCGAGCCAGGTTGCGGTCGCGGCTCGGAGCTTGAGCGGACGGAGCCCGTGCCGGGCCGGTGGCACACCGGCCCGGCACGCGGGGATCACCCCAGGGCGGTCAGCTTCTCGAACTGCTCGTCGGTGAGCTGGATGTCGCGCGCGGCGACGTTCTCCTCCAGGTGGGCGACCGACGAGGTGCCCGGGATGGGCAGCGCCACCGGCGACCGGCGCAGCAGCCACGCGAGGGCGAGCTGCGCGGGCGTCGCGCCGTGCTCCTTGGCCGCCGCGTCGAGGACGCCACCCGGCCGGGCCAGGTCGCCGGTCGCGACGGGGAACCACGGGATGAACGCGATGTTGTGCTCGGTGGTGTGGTCGAGCACGGCCTCGTGGTGGCGGGTCGCGAGGTTGTACAGGTTCTGCACGCTCGCGATGGGCGCGATCGCCTGCGCCGCCTTCAGCTGCTCGACGTCCACCTCCGACAGCCCGATGTGCCGGATCTTGCCCTCTTCCTGGAACTTCTTCAGCTCGCCGATCTGGTCCTCCAGCGGCACCTCGGGGTCGATCCGGTGCAACTGGTACAGGTCGATCCGCTCGACGCCCAACCGGCGGAGGCTGTTCTCCAGGGCGTGCCGCAGGTAGGCGGGCTTGCCGAGGGTGTGCCACTCGTTGGGGCCGGTCCGGATCAGGCCCGCCTTGGTGGCGATGACCAGGTCGTCGGCGTACGGGTGCAGCGCCTCCTTGATCAGTTCCTCGTTGATGTGCGGGCCGTACGAGTCGGCGGTGTCGATGAAGTTGACGCCCAGTTCGACGGCGCGGCGCAGCACGGCGATCGCGTTGTCCCGGTCGGCCGGGTAGCCCCAGATGCCCTCACCGGTCAACCTCATGGCTCCGTAGCCGAGGCGGTTGACGGTCAGATCTCCACCCAGTGAAAAGGTTCCGGACACCTCAGGTGCTCCTTGCGTTCGGCGGCGAAAAAAGGGGTGGAACCCCTCCTCCGATAGGTCCGTTCACCACCGCCAACGGCACGGAGTCAGCTCGTTGTTCCCGCCTGGGGAACAAACGGGCAACATCCGACTTCGGCATCCCGCAACGCGCGATCGCACCGCACGAGGGGCCTCCCCGCCGCGGACTCGTCACCTCTCCGTCGTCACCGCGTCTTGGCCACCAGCGTCAGCACGTCGTACTTCGCGACCGACTCGCCCTTCTGGTTGACCAGGTCCGCGTCCCACCGCACCTCCCCGTAGTCCTGGTCCTCACGCGGCGTGATCTGCTTCGCGGTCAGCGTCACGGTGAGTTCGTCGCCGGGGAAGGTGGGCGTCAGGAACCGCAGGTTCTCCAGGCCGTAGTTGGCGAGCACCGGCCCCGGCTCGGGCGAGACGAACAACCCGGCGGCGAACGAGACCACCAGGTACCCGTGCGCGACCCGCCCGCCGAAGAACGGGTTGGCCGTCGCCGCTTCCTCGTCCATGTGGGCGTAGAACGTGTCGCCCGTGAACGAGGCGAAGTGCTCGATGTCCTCCAACGTCACCACGCGCGGTCCGGCCACCACCGAGTCGCCGATGCGCAGTTCGGCCAGGGACTTGCGGAACGGGTGCTCGTCGCCCTCGGCGCGGTCCGCGCCGGGCACCCACTGCCCGGTGACGGCGGTCAGCACCCGCGGCGAGCCCTGCACGGCGGTGCGCTGGAGGTGGTGCAGCACGCCCCGGATGCCACCCATCTCCTCGCCACCGCCCGCACGGCCCGGTCCGCCGTGCACCAGGGCCGGCAGCGGCGAGCCGTGGCCGGTGGACTCCTTCGCGTCGTCGCGGTCGAGCACCAGCAGCCGGCCGTGCCAGGGCGCGACGCCGACCACCACGTCCCGCACGAAGTCGGCGTCGTAGCTGACCACCGACCCGACCAGGCTGCCCGCGCCACGCGCCGCGAGTTCCACGGCGTGCTCCGCCCCGCGGTAGGGCAGCAGCGTCGCCACCGGTCCGAACGCCTCCACCTCGTGCGGCTGGGCGCGGTCCGGGTCGGCCTTGAGCAGGACCGGCGACAGGAACGCGCCGCGCTCGGGGTCGGCGTCCACGACGTCGACGGTGTCCGGCGACCCGTAGACGACATCGCCCGCTTCCAGCAACGCCTTGAGCGAGCGCCGCACCTCTTCGCGCTGCTCCAGCCCGGCGAGCGCGCCCATCCGCACCGCCTCGTTGGCGGGGTTGCCGATGACGACCTTCGCCAGCCGCTCCCGTGCCGCGTCGGCGACGTCGTCCAGCAGCTCGGCGGGCACCAGGGCGCGGCGGATGGCGGTGCACTTCTGACCGGCCTTGGCGGTCATCTCGGTGACGAGCTGCTTGACGAACAGGTCGAACTCGGGCGTGCCGGGCACCGCGTCCGGGCCGAGGACGGAGCAGTTCAGCGAGTCCGCCTCGGCGTTGAACCGCACCGACGACCGGATCACGGCCGGATGGGTGCGCAGGTGCTGGGCGGTGGACGCGGAGCCGGTGAAGCCGACGAGGTCCTGCTCGGTCAGGTGGTCCAGCAGGTCGCCGGCGCTGCCGCAGACGAGCTGCACCGAACCCTCCGGGAGCAGGCCGGACGCGAGCATCAGCTCGACCAGCTTCTCCGTGAGGTACGCGGTCTGGGAGGCCGGTTTGATCAACGTCGGCACACCGGCGACGAACGCGGGCGCGAACTTCTCCAGCGGTCCCCACACGGGGAAGTTGAACGCGTTGATCTGCACCGCGACGCCGCGCAGCGGGGTGCCGACGTGCCTGCCGTAGAACGTGCCGCCGCGGCCGAGCGGTTCCAGCGCGCCGTCCACGTACACCTTGGCGTTGGGCAGTTCGCGCTTCGCCTTGGACGAGTAGCCGAACAGCACGCCGATGCCGCCGTCGACGTCGACCAGCGAGTCGGTCCTCGTCGCGCCGGACCGGGCCGACAACGCGTACAGCTCGTCGCGGTGCTCGCGCAGGTGGGAGGCGAGGGCCTTGAGCAACGCGCCGCGCTGGTGGAAGGTCAGCTCGCGGAGCGCCGGCCCGCCGACGCGGCGGCCGTGGTCGAGGGCCGCCGCCATGTCGACACCCGCCGACGAGATGCGCGTGATCTCCTCGCCGGTCACCGCGTCGTGCAGCGGCGCTCCCTCGGCGGACGAGGTGTGCCAGTGACCGGACACGTAGCTGCGGAGCATGGCCATCGGAGTTCGTCCTCCCTCTCGGCACCCGGTCGGTGTCCCGGTGTACCGGACAGTAGCGCTCCCGCTCCGGCTCGTCGCCGGCTGCGAACCCCCGGAATCCGGAACGGGCCCGAACCGTTGCACCGGGTGTGAAGCTCTCCGTCCTGGACCGGTCACGCACGCGCGTGGGCCGCACGCCCGCCGATGCGCTGCGTGACACCGTGGAGTTCGCCCAGCAGGCGGAAGCCCTCGGTTACCACCGGTTCTGGGTGTCGGAGCACCACGGCGTGCCCGGTGTGGCGGGTTCCGCGCCGACCGTGCTGGCCGCCGCCGTGGCGGCACGCACGTCCCGCATCCGGGTGGGCACGGGCGGCGTGATGCTGCCCAACCACCAGCCCCTCGTGGTGGCGGAGCAGTTCGGCGTGCTGGAGTCGTTGTTCCCCGGTCGGATCGACATGGGCCTGGGCCGTTCGGTCGGCTTCACCGAGCCGGTGCGCCGGGCCCTGGGCCACGACCAGCGCGACGCGGCGGAGTTCGGGGTGCGGCTGGACGAGCTGCTGTCGTACTTCACCGGCGAGGCGGCGGTGTCCGGTTACCCGGCGACCGGGTTGCGCGTGCCCGCGTTCGTGCTGGCGACCGGTGCGGGCGCGGAGGTGGCGGCGGCGCACGGCCTGCCGCTGGTGATCGCCGCGGTGCGCGGCGAGGACGCGATGGTGCGCGCCATCGACGGCTACCGCGCGAAGTTCCGGCCGTCGCCGTGGGCGGAGGAGCCGTACGTGGTGGTGTCCGCGACCGTCGCGGTGGCCGACACGACCGAGGACGCCTGGCGGCTGCTCGCACCGGAGGCGTGGGCGATGGCGCACTCCCGCACGCGCGGCGTGTTCCCGGCGTTGCGCCCGCCGGAGGAGGTGCTCGCGCTGGACATGTCCGAGCGCGAGCGCAGGTACTTCGAGGAGTCGTTGCGGGGCCACGTCTTCGGGACCCCGTCCGAGGCGGGCAAGGCGCTCGACGGCCTGGTGGCCCGCACCGGTGCGGACGAGGTCCTGCTGACCACCAGCACCTACGACCGGGAGGCGCTGCTCGCGTCCTACCGCCACCTCGCGTCGTACCACCGCCTCACCGGCTGATCCGCTCCCGTGGTCAGCGGTCCCGCTGCCGCTCCGCGAGGAACCGCTCGAACTCGGCGCCCAGCTCGTCGGCGCTGGGCAGCGGCTCGTCCTCGCCGATCAGCAGGTTGTCCGACGCCTCGGTGAACGCGTCGTACTGCCGCTCCAACGCCTCCACGACCTGCGCGACCTCCGCCGACTCCCCGACCTGCCGGGCGATCTCGGCGTCCGTGCGGCGCGCCGACTCCAGCAGCGCGGCGTTCGGGATCACCAGCCCGGTCACCCGGCCCAACGCCTCCAGCAGACCCACCGCCGCGGCCGGGTACGTGCCCTGCGCCAGGTAGTGCGGCACGTACGCGGCGACACCCATCGCGTCGTGACCGGCCTGGCCGAGCCGCAGCTCCAGCAGCGCCGACAGGTTGCCGGGCACCTGGATGCGGCTGAACGGCGACTTGTCGGTCACCAGCTCGGGTCGGGTCGCGTGCGAGATCACCCCCAGCTTGCGGGTGTGCGGCACGCCCATCGGGATGCCGTGGAAGCCGACCGCGAGCCGCACGCCCCACCGCTCGACCAGCGAGCGCACCCCCGCGACCACCGCTTCCCAGCGGCGGTCCGGCTCGGGGCCGCTCATCAGCAGGAACGGCGTGCCCGTCGAGTCGTGCAGCAGCCGCACCACCAGTTCGGGGGCGTCGAAGTCCTCCCACCGGTCGGTGTCGTAGGTCATCGTGGGCCGGCGAGCGCGGTAGTCGATCAGGTCGTCGACGTCGAACCGGGCCACCACCCGGTGCTCGTGCACCGCGAGCAGGTGGTCGACCAGCGTGGCACCCGCCGCGCCGGCGTCCATGAAGCCGTCGAAGTGGTGCAACAGCACCGCTCCGGTCAGGTCCGGGACGTCGGAGTCGACCTCGAACAGATCCTCCGGGTCCTGCGCCACCTCGTGCCTCCCTCAGGTAGTCCTCTACGGCTGCAACACCGCGTGGCCGGCGATCCATTCCCCGATCCCGCCCGGGAACACACCGACTCGGAAGAGGCCAGGTCGAGCGGGGCCCAGCCGACGGAGCGGTGCCGACCACCCGCGGCGCCTCCCGATCCACTCGCCGCCCAACGGCTCCGCCCACCGGGCAACGGGGCCGCCCACCGATCCACCCGCCTGCCAGGAGCTGTCCGCAAAGCCGGAGCACAGCCCGGGCCGCCCCCGCCGACGCGGGGAAGACGGCCCGGTCGGGCAGGACCCTAATTATCAGGCAGGCTCCCTGAAAGTTTCACCAGGCGGCAGCCCCAGGAGCACCCCACGAGTGCCGCGAACAGGACCGCCAGGCAGGACCCTAACTATCAGGCAAGCTCCCTGAAAGTTTCGCCGGGCAGCAGCTTCCAGACCACCCCTGCCCACGCGGGAGGGCGGCGGTCGGGCAGGGCCCTAATTATCAGGCAGGCTTCCTGAAAGTTTCGCGGCGACGACAGCCACCAGCGCCCACCTTCACGCGCCGGGTGACGCCAGACCGTCGAAGTACGCCTTCATCGCCGGGTAGTACGAGTCGAACACGGGCAGCGGTCGGTTCTCCCGGGACGCCACCAGCATGTCGAGGTAGAACTCCCAACCGGGGCCGATCTCGCCGAGCCCGGCCGGCGAGCCCAGGTGGTGCACCAGCTTCAACTCCGTCACACCGTCCACTTCGGACAACAGCAGCTCCAGGCGCCACACGCCGTGCTCGTCGACGGTCGTCACGGCCAGCCGCAACGGCGGTTCGCACGCCTCGATGCGGGCCTGCATCCACGGCTGCTGCTCCTCGTACGCCATCTGCACGTCGATCGTGCGACCCGGCGCGGCGTCGCCCTTCCAGGGACCGAACCAGCGCGCCGTGCGCTCCGGCTCGGTCACGCTCGCCCACACGTCCTCGACGTGCGCGCGGAACGTCCGCGTCAGCACGAGGTCGCAGCCCGCACCCGCGGGGAGCAGTCGGCCGGTCGGTCGGCGGTTCACGCGGTGTCCTCCACTGGTAGCTCGATCGTCGAGGCGGAACTCGGCCGGCCCGGCGAACGGGGTCGGGGCCAGCGCGTACACCCGCCTGCCGACGACCTCGGCCCGCACCGGGCCGCTCTCCCGGAGCACGCGCGGATGCCTGCTCACGGCGGGGCGGCTGACCGCGAGCCGGGCGGCGATCCCACCGGCCGACAGCCGCGTCCCGCGCGGCAGCTCCAGGACCCGCCGCCGCGATCACGCCGACCACCACGAAAGCGTAAACGAGCGGTTACGCGTTTTCCAACGACTTCAGGAAGGCGCTCAACGCGCGGTGGTAGGGCAGCACGGTGGCGAGGTCGGCGTACTCGTCGGGCCCGTGCTGCCCGTCGCCGCCGACACCGAAGATCACCGCGTCCACCCCGCGCTGGTGGAAGAACCGGGAGTCCGCCGCGCCGTGCTTGCGCAGGAAGTCGCCCGAGTAGCCCTGGTCCCGCGCCGCCGCCCGCAGCGCCGCCACCTCCGCGCTGCCCCGGTCCGCGTGGTGCGGCGGCTCCACGTGGTCCACCGCCACCGGCAGCCCGCACAACGCCGACAGGTGCGCGGCGACCTCGTCCGCGCCCCGCCCGGCGAAATCGCCGTCCTCCGCCGGGTACCGGATGTCCAGCCACGCCGACGCCTCCGCCGGCACCTGGTTCAACGCCGTGTTCGACGTCTCCACGCGCGCGACGTTCACCGTCGTCCGCCACACCTCCCCGGCGGGCACCGGGTAGGCGGCGAGCACCGCGTCCACCGCACGCAGGAGCCGCACCAGGGCGTTCTCGCCGAGCCACGGGTACGCGCTGTGCGCCGCCCGGCCGGTGGCGTCGATGCGCGCGCCCACCAGGCCCTTCGACTCGGTCACCAGCCGCAACGCGCTGTGCTCGCCGATCACCGCGAACCGCGCCGACACGCCCAGCGCCAACTGGTGCCGCGTGCCGTCGCGACCGCCGACCTCCTCGTCCGTGACGAGTTGCAGCCCGACCGGGAACGACGTCGGCACGTCCCGGAACACCAGCGCCAGCACCAGCGCCGAGAGCTTCATGTCCTGCGCGCCCCGCGCGTACAGGCGGTCACCCTCGCGACGGGGCGTGAACTGCTCGGGCGCGCCCGGCACAACGTCCAGGTGGGCGTTGAACAGCACCCGGAACGGTTCGCGCCGCGTGCCCCGGTGCACCAGGGCGCTGGGCTTGCCGTTCGACTCGAACCGCTCCACGGTGCCGCCGGGTCCCACCACGTCGAGCACGAAGTCCAGGGCCCGCGCCAGCTCCGCGGGCCGGTCGGCGGTGGACGGGATGCGCAGCAGGCCGTCCGCCAGGTCCAGGAACTCGTCCAGATCCACCAGGCCATGGTGCCGCAGGGAGACCCCTACAGCAGCTGCTCCTCCTGCGCCCGGCGCACCGCCTCCACCCGGTTGCGCGCACCCAGCTTGTGCATCGCCGTCTGGAGGTAGGTCTTCACGGTGTTCCGGGTCAGACCCAGCTCCTCGGCGATCTCCGGGTTGGTGCGGCCGATCGCGGCCAGGCGCACCACGTCGTACTCGCGCCTGCTCAGCGACAGCCGGAACAACCGCGCCCGCAACGGGGTCCCGCCCGACTCGCGCAGCCTCGGGTCCACCACCCGCGCACCCGCCGCGACCCGCCGCAGTTGCGCCACCAGGTCGATGTCCGTGACGTCCTTCAGCAGGCACCCGTGCGCGCCGCCCCGCAACGCGGCGGACAACGCCGCGTGGTCGTCGTACGCGGTGAAGATGACCACCTTGGCGTCCGGCGCGACGGCCGCGATCCTGGGCAGCGCCTCGCTCCCCAGCATGTCCGGCAGGCGCAGGTCCAGCAGCACCAGGTCGGGCCGCAGCTCGCCGGCCAGCCCGACCGCCTCCCGCGCCGACCGGGCGGAACCGACCACCTCGATGTCGTCGGTCACCGACACCAGGGCGCGCACCCCGTCGCACACCACGGGGTGGTCGTCCACGACCAGGACCCTCAAGCGTGCTCCACCGCGTCCGCGTCGCCCAGCCCCAGTACCTCCACGGCCTGCCGCCGCATCTCCACCTTGCGGACCTTGCCGGTGACCGTCATCGGGAAGTCCTCCACCACGTGCACGTAGCGCGGGATCTTCTGGTGCGCGAGCCGGTCCGCGCAGAACGCGTGCAGCGCCTCGGCGGTCAGCGGCTCCGCGCCCGGCCGCATCCGCACCCACGCCATCAGCTCCTCGCCGTACTTCGCGTCCGGCACCCCGATGACCTGCGCGTCGAGCACGTCCGGGTGCGTGTGCAGGAATTCCTCGACCTCCCGCGGGTACAGGTTCTCACCACCCCGGATCACCACGTCCTTGATCCGCCCGGTGATGTTGAGGTAGCCGTCGTCACGCATCACGGCCAGGTCGCCGGTGTGCATCCAGCGGGCGGCGTCGATCGCCTCGGCCGTCTGCTCCGGCTGCTCCCAGTAGCCGAGCATCACCGAGTAGCCCCGCGTGCACAGCTCGCCCGGCGTGCCGCGCGGCACCGTGCGGCCGGTCGCCGGGTCCACCACCTTGACCTCCAGGTGCGGCCCGACGCGGCCGACGGT
Source organism: Saccharothrix obliqua (assembly GCF_019375475.1). Lineage (GTDB taxonomy): Bacteria > Actinomycetota > Actinomycetes > Mycobacteriales > Pseudonocardiaceae > Actinosynnema > Actinosynnema obliqua. The sequence continues at coordinate 198,084 of NZ_JAHXGQ010000010.1, forward strand.
GGACACGCGCAGCTCCAGCGAGTCGCCGCGCCGGGTCTGGGTGGACACCGGGGACGTCTCCGTCATCCCGTAGCAGATGGACACCTCGCGCATCCCCATCCGCTCCACCACCTCCCGCATCACCTCCACCGGGCACGGCGAGCCCGCCATGATGCCGGTGCGCAGCGACGACAGGTCGCAGGAGGCGAAACCGGGGTCGGCGAGTTCGGCGATGAACATCGTCGGCACGCCGTACAGCGACGTGCACCGCTCGTCCGCCACGGCCTTCAGCGTCGCCGCCGGGTCGAACGCCGGCGCGGGGATCACCACGCACGCGCCGTGCGTGACGGCGGCGAGGTTGCCCATCACCATTCCGAAGCAGTGGTAAAACGGCACCGGCACGCAGATCCGGTCCCGCTCGGTGTACCCGCACAGCTCACCGACGAAGAAGCCGTTGTTGACGATGTTGTGGTGCGACAGGGTCGCACCCTTGGGGAACCCGGTGGTGCCCGACGTGTACTGGATGTTGATCGGGTCGTCGGCGGACAGCTCCGGCCACGGCGGCGGGTCGGCCGAGTGCAGCTCGGCCCAGTCGGGGGTGTCCAGCAGCACGACGCGCTCCAGCGCCGGGCAGTCCGGGCGCACCCGCGCCACCATCGCCGCGTAGTCGGAGGTCTTGAACTCCTTCGCGGCGACCAGCAGCCGCACCCCGGACTGGTTGAGCGCGTACGCCAGCTCGTGCACCCGGTACGCGGGGTTGACGTTGACCAGGATCGCGCCGATCCGCGCCGTCGCGAACTGGGTGGTGATCCACTCGGCCCGGTTGGGCGCCCAGATGCCGACCCGGTCGCCGGGCCGCACGCCGGCGGCCCACAGGCCGGCCGCCACGGCGGTCACCTCGGCGGCCAGCTCGCGGTACGTCCACCGGCGGCCGGTCACGCACTCGACCAACGCCTCCCGGTCGCCGTGAGCGGCCACCGCCCGGTCGAAAGCCGCCGCGACGGTGTCACCCAGCAGTGGCACGTCGGAGACGCCCGACGCGTAGCTCAGCTCCGCCATCACGGCAACGTACCGCAGGTCGCGGCCGGTGGGGGCAGCTCGCAACGCAGCACCGAGCCGCCGTCCTCGACACGCCGCAGGGTCAACGCGCCACCCGCCCGAGCGACCTCGCGGCGCAACGCGGGCAGCCCCGCGCCGGTGCCCCCGGCGGTCTCCTCGACACCCACGCCGTCGTCCAGCACCGCCACCGCGACGCCGTCGGCGACCGCCAGCGTGACCACCACCGACCGGGCGCGGGCGTGCTTCTCCACGTTCAGCAGGCCCTCGTCCACGACCCGCAGCACCAGCGCGGCGCGGGCCGGGTCCAGCTCGGGCGGTGCGCCGACCGGCACGAAGTCCGCGGCCACGCCGGACCGGGCGGTGAACGCACGCACCGACTCGGCGATGTCCGCGGTCAGCCGCACCGGTTCCCGCGCGGAACCCAGCCGGTGGATCGACTCCCGCAACGCCGCGCCGGCCCGCGCGAGCTGCCGCTCGATGCGCTCCAGCTCGTCGTCCACGACCGGGGCGAGCCCGGCCCGACCACGCAGCCGCCGCACCGACGACCCGACGCCGAACAGCATCGCGCCCACGCCGTCGTGCAGGGACGCGGCGAGCCGGCGGCGCTCACCCGCCGCGGCGGCGTCGGCGAGCGCCGCCGCGCCGTCCGCCACGTCCACCGCCGCACCGGCGAGCCGGGCCAGCCGGGCGAGCCCGGCCACGGCGTCGTCACCCACCCCGGCCTGACCGCGCACCGCGCCGTAGAGCACGCCGCGCACGCCGTTCACCCCGACCGGTACCGCCGCCACGCCGCCCAGGCCCTCGGCGCGGACGTGGGCGTCGAAGTCGTGGGTGATCCGGTCGGACCGGTAGTAGTCGCGCACCACGACGGGGCTGCCCGCCGCCGCCACCCGGCCGCCGACCCCGAGCCCGAGCGGGACGGGCAGGTCGTGCAGCCGCGAGTCACGCGTGCCCGACCACAGGCGCAACACCAGGTCACGCCCCTCGACCAGGCCGATCAGGCTGAAGTCGAACCCGAACTCGGTCCGGATGCGCCCGGCGAGGACCCGCAGCACCGCACGCGTGTCGAGTAGGTTGACCCGCGCGTCGCGAGCGCCCTCCAGCGCGTCGAGCGCCGCGAGCAGTTCCAGCACCTCGTCGTCCACGTCGTCCCCGCTTTGACCAGCCCTTCTCCCCCGCCCACGGTAGTCGCCGCGCGGAACCCGCTCAGAGGGCGATGCCCACCGGGTTGACGCCGACCGGCACGGTCGCCACCGCGGTCGCCGAGGCGGTGTCGATCACGGTCACGGTGCCGCTGTCGTAGTTGGTGACGTACGCCTTCGCGTCGTCCGGGGTCAGGGCCACGCTGATCGGGCGCCGCCCGACCGGGATGGTGGCGACGACCTCGGACCGCGCCAGGTCGACCACGGACACCGAGTCGCCGAGGCTGTTGGCGACGTAGGCGCGGGCGCCGTCGGACGTGATGTCCAGGCCGTGGGGCGTCCACCCGACCCGGACCGCGCCGACCCGGGCAAGGGTGGTCGCGTCGTACACGTAAACGGCGTGCCAATACTTCTCGGCGGTGACGAGCCTGGTGCCGTCCGGGGTGAAGGCGACGGCGGTGGTGGTCTGGCCGGGGCCGGGGCCGGCGGTGGCGAGGACGGTGTCGGTGGCGGTGTCGATCAGGTGGAGGTAGCCGCTGTTGCCGAGGTCCTGCGTCACCACCGCACGGGCGCCGTCCGGCGACACGGCGACGCCGTCCGAGTTGGCACCCGTGGCCAGCGTGGCGGTGGTGGTGAGCGTGGCGGTGTCGACTACGGACACCGTGCCGCCGGAGTAGTTCGTGACGTACAGCTTCGCGCCGTCGGGGGTGACGGCGACCTGTGCCGGGCCGGTGCCCACGGTGACCGTGCCGACGACGGTGTTGGTGGTGGTGTCGATGGCGGACACGGTGCCGTGCCGGGCGTTGGTCACGTACGCCCGGTTGCCGTTGACGGCGATCGCCACGCCGTACGGGGAGCTGCCGCCGGGGTCGGTGATGGTCGCGGTGACGGTGTCGGTCGTCGTGTCGATCACCGAGACACCGCCGCCGTTGTTCGCCACGTACGCCGGCGGGCGCGCCTCCGCGAGCGCTTCCCCCGGCACGCAGCGAGGTCGCCACCGCGACGACCACCCCGGTGACGAGTGCGCGATTCCTTCTGCTCACAATGAGTTCCTCCCAGCCGGGCCGAGTCGCACACGGGTCACTTCGTGGCGGTGCGGGTGGGTGTTATCCCGACCGCTTCGGCAGTCCGCACGACACCGGTCGGGCGGCGCGGACGAGCGGCGTGCCGGGTCGGTGCGGCAGAGTGGTCCGCATGGACCTGACTCCCCGGGCGTTGTTCGACCTGGCCCGCACGACCGTCGAGACGGCCGTCTCCGTGCCCGGCCGCGTGGTCGACCTGCTGACCGCCGCCGAGGACGTGGTGCGGCGCGCCGACCAGCTCGTCACCCGCACCACGCGGGTGCTGGAGCGGACCGAGGACCTGGTGGGGCGGGCGGAGGCGGTGACGGCGGACGCGGTCGTCGCGGCCCGCACGTCCCGCGAGCTGGTCGACGACTACGCGCCCCTCGCCCGGCAGGCGCACCCGTTGGCGCAGCGGTTCGTGGAAGATTTGTCGCCGCACGAGGTGGACGCGGCAGTCCAGCTCGTGGACCAGCTCCCGGTGCTGACCAAGCACCTGCTGGAGGACGTGCTCCCGATGCTGTCCACTTTGGACCGCGTCGGGCCGGACATCCACCAGTTGCTGGAAGTGACCAACGACGTCCGGCAGGCGATCCTGGGCATACCCGGCTTCAACTTCCTCCGCAGGCGCGGCGAGGACAAGGAGGAGGACTGAGCACCGCGGCCGTCCGCACGTAGTACCGCCCGGGATGCGCCGTGCGCGGGCGCTCTCGCGGAGAATGGGGGCGGACACGCGGAGGGGGTGCCGGATGACCGGGCCGGTGGCGGTCGTGACGGGTGGGAACCGGGGCATCGGGCGGGAGGTGTGCCGGCAGCTGCGGGAACTGGGCTACACCGTCGTGCTCACCGCGCGCGACGCCGCGAAGGGTGCGCGGGCCGCGCGGGAGCTGGGGGTGGACCACCACCGGCTGGACGTGACCGACGACGGCTCGGCGGCCGGACTCGCCACGCACATCGGAGAGCGGTACGGGCGGCTGGACGTGCTCGTGAACAACGCCGCCGTGCACTACGACACGTGGCAGCGGGCGTCGAACGCCGACCTGGCCGTGGTGCGGGAGGCGATGGAGACCAACTTCTACGGCCCGTGGCGGGTGGCGCTCGCGTTGCTGCCGTTGTTGCGCAAGGGGAGCGGTCGGATCGTCAACGTGTCCAGCGGCGCGGGGTCGTTGACCGGCATGGGCGGCGGCACCCCGGCCTACGCGGCGTCGAAGGCGGCGCTCAACGCGTTGACCCTCATGCTGGCCGACGAGTTGCGGCGTGATCGCGTCCTGGTGAACGCCGTCTGCCCCGGCTGGGTGGCCACCGACATGGGCGGCCCGGGTGGGCGGCCGGTGGAGCGCGGCGCGGCGAGCGTGGTGTGGGCCGTGACGCTGCCCGACGACGGCCCGACCGGCGGCTTCTTCCGCGACGGGCGGCCGGTGCCCTGGTGAGGCGGCGCCGTGCGCGCGGCCCGCTATGACGGCGGTCGGCCAGGGCGCTAATTTTCAGGGAGCCTGCCTGATAATTAACGCCCTGCCCGACCGCGACCCCCGCCAGCCGGGACGGCCCCGCGCGCCACCACCCACGAAACTTTCAGGAAGCCTGCCTGATAGTTAGCGCCCTGCCCGATCGCGGCCCCCGCCGGCCGAGATGGACCTGCGCACCACCACCCGAGAACACAGCAGATCAACCACGCCACCCCCTGAGGACAGGCTCCAGTCCCGGCCGGCTCGGCGGTGGGCGTCGGTTAGGCTGGCCGTCCGATGAGACGCAAGCTCCGGCCCGCGCTGCTGCCCCAGCGCCACGGCCTCGACCCGGCCCGCCTGCGGCTGCCCGCGCAGGGACCGTGGGAGACGATCCGCGACCACCTGGTGGCCCGGCTGCCCCGGGTCGCGCCGGAGCGGATCGACCGGATGCTCGTCGAGGGGCGGGTGCACGACCTCACCGGGCCGATCGCGCCGGACGCGCCGTTCGCACCGGGCACGTCCGTGTGGTTCCACCGCGACCTGCCGGACGAGGCGTCGGTGCCGTTCGAGATCGAGGTCGTGCACCGCGACGACGCGATCCTGGTGGTGGACAAGCCGCACTTCCTGGCCACCATCCCGCGGGGCAGCCACGTCGTGGAGACCGCGCTGGTCCGGTTGCGGCAGCGGCTCGGGTTGCCGGAGTTGAGCCCGGCGCACCGGTTGGACCGGGTGACCGCCGGGCTGGTGATGTTCGTGGTGGACCCGCGGTTGCGCGGGCGCTACCAGACGATGTTCCGGGACCGCTTGGTGCACAAGGAGTACGAGGCGATCGCGCCGCACGACCCGGCGCTGGTGCTGCCCCGCGTGGTGCGCAGCCGGATCGTCAAGGTCAAGGGCGTGATCACGGCGCAGGAGGTGCCCGGCCCGCCGAACGCCGAGACGCTGGTGGAACTGGTCGAGCACCGCGATGGGTGGGGTCGCTACCGGCTCACGCCCGCGACGGGCCGCACGCACCAGCTCCGCCTGCACCTGGCCGGCCTGGGCGTGCCGATCCGCCACGACGACTTCTACCCGGTGCTGCGCGAGAAACCGCTGGACGACTTCACGAACCCGTTGCAGCTGCTGGCGAAGGTGTTGGCGTTCACCGATCCGGTGACCGGTGAGCGGCGGCGCTTCGAGAGCGGTTTGCGGCTGGAGTTCTGATGGCCGGGGGCGCGGCCCCCGGCCTCGGGTTCACTCCAGGTAACCCAGCATCTGCGAGATCTGCCCGGTGCGGGACTGGAAGATGCGTTCCGCCAGGGCTTTCGTCTGCGGGTTGACCCCGCCTTCCTTCTCCATCTTCGCCATCTCCACCGCGTTGTGCTGGTGTGCGATGAGCAGGTTCAGGAACGCCTTCTCGAACTCGCCGGAATCGCTCGCGGCGACCGCGGCGATGGCCTCGGGACTGGTCGAGTGGTCGCCGCCGTGGCCCGCGTGCAGGTCCGGGTGGTCACCGCCGGTCTCGGGCTGCTTCCAGTCGTGCAGCCACTTCAGCATCGAGTCCACTTCGGACAGTTGGGTGACCTCGATGGCGGCGGCGAGGTTCTTCACGTCGGTGCGGACCTGCCGGTCCTTGGCCAGCTTCACGATCTCCAGGCCCGCGCGGTGGTGCGGCACGGCCATCTGGAGGTACATCACGTCGACCGGGTTGAACTCGTTCGTCTCCGCGACGGTCGACACGGGTCCGGTGGGCGCGGCCACCTCGTTGGAGGAGCCGAGGCCGCAGCCGGCGAGCAGGAGCAGGCCGGCGAGCAGGGTGGTGAGGCGTCGCAAGGTGCGTCCTCCTTGTCCGAACGGGAAATCCCGCCCGCGCCCGAACAGGGCGGCGCGGGCGGGTTCCGCGATCCGTTACAGCCGCTGCCAGAGGGAAGCGGTGTTCGGCGGCTCCCAGCCGGTGAGCGAGGTGTGCGCCTGGAGGCACCGGAAGCTGGCGCCGCCGTAGGTCACCTGCGTGCCGACGGCGTAGGAGACGCCCGTGGTCCACGTGCCGCCCGCGGGCGGGGTGGTCGTGGTGGTGGTCGGCGGCGTGGTCGTCGAGGGCGTGGTGGTGGTCGTCGTGCCGGGGCCACCGGAGCCCACCTGGAGGTCGACGCAGTTGTAGAACGCGTTCGCGGTGTCCGCGACGTTCCACACGGCGAGCAGCTTGATCCGGCCGGTGCGACCGCCCAGGTTGACGTTGTGCGTCACGGTGGCCGCCGGCTGGCGACCGCCGTCGTTGAACTCGGCGATCTTGCTGCCGCCGATGAAATACTGCCACGTGCTGGTGGCGTGGCGGGCGGTGATGGTCCAGGTGAAGTTCAGGTTGTTGCCGACGGAGGTGGCGGGCCACGCCTTGCTCTCGTCGCTCAGCGGAGCCCAGCGGCTGTCGCCCGCGTGGCAGTTCTGGAGGCCCTTGGGGCCTTCGACGCTGTGCGGCTCCCAGACGATGGGGCCGCAGTTGGAAACGCGGTTCTGCGCGCACATCGCCTGCCTGGAGGGCGGCGAGGAGATGTAGCCGTGCGCACTCGCCGTTCCCGCTGACACCACAACGATGAACGGGGCGATGCCCACGCCGGCGAGAACCGCCGCGAGCTTGCGTTTGAGGCTCATTGTCCAGCTCCTTCGGAGGAAACCCCAAGGGGTTTCCCGGGCAGGGTCCAAATCCGCAGCGGCCGGGTCTGCCGAGCGCCGACCCGCAGGAGAGCCAACACCCGGCGATGTGGTCTAGACCATAATCGGTGAACGACAACCGGGTCAAGGACCTGAACCAACTGGTCGAACGCGGTGGGTGGAACGGGTGCCCGTGCTGGTGAAACGCCTGGTCAGGCGTCGTGGCGTTGCGCCCCACGGCACCACAAGGGTCGCACGCGGTTGAACCGCTCAGCGGCACCAGCGGAGGCGGGCCATCGCTACCGTCGTTTTCGGAGAAGTCGCGACCAGGCAAGGGGTTGCCCATGCGGTGGCTATCGGCTATGTCGACCGCGCTCGCGGTGTACACCCTTGTCACGCCGGTAGCGGCCGGTTACGAGGAACTCCCCCCGGCCGCCGGGTGGGCCTCCGCCACGGCGTCCGCGATCAACGAGGCCGGCCAAGTCGCCGGCACCACCGGGAGCCCGAGCCGGCGGCCCGTGCCGGGTTACACGTACGGCGTGCGTTGGGACGGAAGGACACCCACGGTCCTGGGCGGCGGTGATCCCGCTGGCGAGGCGTACGGCGTCAACGCGCGCGGCGACGTGGCGTTCTCGATCCGGCTCGGGTACCAGGGGATCAGCTACGTCAACTTCGTGGTCTGGGAGAACGGGCGGCTGAGCAGCCGGACGTCGCCGGTGTGGTCCGCGGAGAACGGCCCGGTCGGGCGCGACATCAGCGACGCCGGGGTTGTTCCGATGGCGCATCGCGGGAAGGCCGGGACGTGGCGTGAGGGTGTGTTCCATGCGCTGCCGCTGCCCGTGGAGGCCGTGTACACCGATCATCGCGCCGTGAACGCCCACGGGACGACCGCGGGAGCCGCCACCCTGGACGGCTCGTTCGTCTTCCACTGCGACGTCGACGAGTGCACCCGCCTGCCGTCTGCCGGTGAGGGCGGGAGCTACCGCGTTGCGGCGATCAGCGAGTCGAACGCGGTGGCCGCGACGTGGACGGTGGGTGCGACCACCCGGGCCGTGTTGTGGACCGGTGGTCGGCCTGCTGTGCTGCCGGGCGCGGACGCGGTCGTGTCCGATCACCGGCGGGCGGTGAGCGAGAGCGGTGACGTGGTCGGTTCGCGGAGGGTGGACGGGGTGTCGCGGGCGACCTTGTGGCGTAACGGCGAACTGGTCGACCTCGGGGCCGCGGGCACGAGCGTCGCGGTCGCGGTGAACGACCGTGGCGACGTGATCGGCTGGCAGCGGGACGGAGGCCCCCAACGCCCGTTCCACTGGCGGGACGGCGTGCTCACCCTGCTGCCGGCCCCGGCTGGTGTTTCGGTGGAGCCGGCGGACATCAACAACTCGGGTGTGGTGGTTGGCGGCACCCGGGGCGAGACCCCTTCGCGTGCCTTTCGGTGGACCGTGGCGGGTTGAGTGCGTGGTGAGCCCTGGGCGGGTGATGTAACTACTTCTGTTGAGGGACCGACGGTCCCCTAATTTGATGGCGAAGTTCACCGATCCAGATGGCGCACCTGGAACAGCCGACCCGCCGACCCGCCGACCCGCTGATCCACCGGTCCACCGGCCCACCGGCCCACCGGTCCACCGGTCCACCGGTCCGGCGGTCCAGCGGTCCAGCGATCCGGAGGTCCAGCGGTCCGGCGGTCCAGCGGTCCGGCGGGCAGGCGGGCAGGCGGTCCACCGGTCGGCGAGCAGGCGGTCCACCGGTCGGCGAGCAGGCGGTCCGGTGAACAGGCGGGTGATGTAACTGCCTCTGTTGAGGGACCGACGGTCCCCCAATCTCATGGCGAAGATCACCGAACCGGATGGCGCCCTCGAAGCGGCCAGCCCGCCGATATTCCGAATGGCCGAACGACTGGCCTCCCGGCCCCGCCAGGCTTCTGCTCTGCTGGCCCCTCCGGTCTTCCGATCTGTCCTGCCGGCTCCGGCTCCGGTCTGCGGGCGGCCGGTCTGCGGGCGGCCGGTCTGCGGGCGGCCGGTCTGCGGGCGGCCGGTCCGCGGGCGGCCGGGCCTCCCGGCTCCGCTGGTCTCCTGGTCGGCCAGCCCCACCGGTCTGCCAGTTCCGTCGGTCTCCCGGTCTCCCGGTCTCCCGGCCTGTCGGTTCGTCGGTCGCGCCAGGCTCCTGGTCTCCCGGTCCGCTGGGCGCGCGGGTGATGTAACTACCTCTGTTGAGGGACCGTCGGTCCCCCAACAAGATGGCGAAGATCGCCGGACCGGATGGCGGTCCCGGAGCGGCTGGCCCGTCGGGCTCGCCGGGCCGCCGGTCTGCTGGGCGACGGAGTGACCGACCGGCTGAGCAGCAGATTGGCCGAGCGGCGCGACGCCCGCGCTGCCGAGTGGCTGGGCGACCCGAGCGGCGGATTGGCTGGGCGACCGAGTGGCTGAGCGGCGGATTGGCTGAGCGACTAGGCAGACTGAGTGGCGGAGCAGCGGAGTGAACGGGCGGTCGAGTGGCCGGCGAGTGTGGTGGTGGATCAGGTTGTCGATGTCCGCCCGGAGGACGGGCGCTGGGGAAAGTGCTGGGGGCCAAAAGAAGCCACCCGACTCAGGGACCGTCGGTCCCCGAACCGGGTGGCAGCAAAACGAGGAGATCAGCAGGACAGGTTGTTGCCCGGCGTGACACCCAACAGGCCGGTGAAGCGCTGGTAGGCGTTCACCCGGCTCTGCACCTGCGCCGGGTTGCGGCCGTCGCACTCCAGGGCGCCGTTGATGCTGCGGATCGTCTCACCGAACCCGCGACCGTTGACGATGGCGTCGTGCGGGGTCATCGTGCCCGGACCGTTCTGCGTGTTCCAGTACCAAAGGCCGGTCTGCCACGCGACCGACGCGTCGTTCTGCACCAGCCACGGGTTGGTCAGCAGCGGCAGGCCCAGGGCGTCGCCGGCGGCCTTGTAGTTGAAGTTCCAGCTCAGCTGGATCGGACCGCGGCCGTAGTACGCGGCCTGCCCCGCCGGGCAGCCGTACGGCTGGTTCGCGTCGCAGTAGTGCGGGTAGTTCGCCTGGTTCTGCTCCACGATGTGCACCAGGCCACCGGTTTCGTGGTTCACGTTCGCCAGGAACGCCGCCGCTTCCTGCTTCTTCGTGGTGTCGCTACCGGTGTTGGCGAACCCGGGGTACGCCTTCAACGCCGCCACCAGACCGCTGTACGTGTAGAACGAGTTCCGGTTCGGGAACATCTGGTTGAACTGCGCTTCGCTCACCACGAAGCCACCGGGCTGGTTGCTGGTCGTCGTGGTGGGCACCGTGGTGGTGGTGCAGTTCGTGTACGGGTCCCAGTACCACGTGGAAACAGTGGGGTCGTAGCCCGGGTTGTCGTGCTCGGCGATGTAGAACTTGCCGTCGGTGTACCGGACGATGTTGCCGGTGACGTACGACTTGCCCTGCACCCACGCGGGGTAGTCGCACGCCGGCGGCGTGGTGGTGGGGCCACCGCCGCAGGCGCCCTGGTCGGCCCACACGGAGGCCGAGCCGGGCGTTTCGTTCTGGGTCCACCACTTCGCGGACCAGTTGCGGCCGTTGTGGGAGGCCGTCATCCCGCCGGTGTAAACAGCGGTCGGGCTCCAGGTGGTCGCACAGGTCGCGGCGGAGGCCGTGGTGGCGGCCACCGCGACGGTCAGCCCCGCACCGACCATCATGGCGGCGATCGCCGCCACTACGCGGATCTTCGACACGTGTCCTCTTTCTCCCCGTTCGAGCGCCCCTCGGACGTGACCTGGCCCACTCAACCCGAATGGTCTATACCAGTCAAGAGCACGTACCGCACCACCAGCGGCGGGACCAGCAGCCGCCCGCCCTCCGCGTACCCCGGCCGCACCGTCCGCGCCACGGTGCCGACCAGCTCCGCGTCGTCGGTCGGCTCGACGCCGACGACCCGGTGGCGCACCGGGTCGACCGGCCGCCCGTCCGGCACGACGGGCCGCACCCCGGCCGCCGCCAACGCGTCCTCCACGCGCCCCGCCAGTTCCGCCGGCAACCTCGGCACCAGGTCGGTCAGCCCGCGCACCAACACGTCCGCCCGCGCGCCGCGTCGGGGCGCCTCGTTCGCCGCCGCACCGAGCAACACAGCACCCACCAACAGGCCCAGCGCCGCACCGACCGGCGGGCGCGCCTCGGCGGGCACCGCCACCGCGGCCCACCAGCCGTCGGGTGACGCGCCGACGCCGACCGCGCCGCCCGCCGACACCAGCAACGACACCGCCGCCCGGTCCACGTCGCCGACCACAACTGCCACCCGGTCCGTGCCGCCGCGCGACGACGGCTCGTTGCCACGGGCGGGCCGGACCACCACGGCCCGCCCGCCGGGCGGCAGCACGCGCGCCACCCCGTCGGCGATCACGTCCGGCGCGGGCGCGCGGCGGGCGGCCACCACGGCTTCTTCGGCGACGGCACGGGTGTCCACGGTGGGCTCGCCGGGCGTCAGCACGACGGCCAACCCGAGGAACGCGCCCAGCGCTCCCAGGGCGATCAGTGCGGTGGCATTGCGCGACACTCGTACACCGTCGGTCGGAACGGCCGCGAGCTGAGCGGGCCGTACGGGTGAATCACACCCGACCCGCCTCCCGCAGCACGTCCAGGAACTCGGCCTCCGCGCCCGCCAGCACGTTGTGCGTCGCGGGCAGGTCCCGCACCCGCCACGCGGGGTCGTCCCGGAACGCGTCGCGGAACTTGGTGAACGGGCTGTCCTCGGTCTCCGCGGCGTACAGGTACCAGCGGTGCGGCACCTTGTCCGCCGCACCGGTCAACCGGGCGCGCTGGAACAACGACGCGAGCGGGTGCGGGAACGCCCGCTGGTCGAAGAACGGCATGGGCGCGACGCCGCGACCGTCCTCGGCCGCGCCGTCGACGTACCACTTCCGCCACGGGCCGTGCACCAGGTCCCAGACGGACTGGCCGTCACGCGGCACCACGGCGTCCGCGTACACCAGGGCCTTGATCTTCTCCGGCACGCGGTCGGCGGCGGTGGTGATCACCATGCCGCCGTAGCTGTGGCCGGCCAGCACCACGTCGTCCAGGTCGGCCAGGAGGGCGAGCACTTCCGCCGCGTGCTCTTCGAGGTTGCCGGTCGCGCCGAGGGTGGGCGCGTGCACCACGTGCCCCTCGGCCCGCAGGGCGGACGCGACGGAGTCGTAGTACCAGCCGCCGTGGCACGCACCGGCGATCAACACGTAGTTCGTCATGGCGGCCACGTTAAGCAGCCTTTAGGACATAGGCTGTCCGTTATGAACATGCCCGCGCGAATGCTGCGGATGCTGTCGCTGCTCCAGGGCCGCCGCGAGTGGACGGGTGCGGAACTGGCGGAACGGCTCGGCGTGACGGACCGGACCGTGCGGCGGGACGTGGAGCGGCTGCGTGAACTCGGCTACCCGGTGTCCGGGACGACCGGCTCGGCGGGCGGCTACCGGCTCGCCTCCGGGCGCGACCTGCCGCCGCTGCTGCTGTCGGACGACGAGGCGGTGGCGGTCGCGGTCGCGCTGGGCACGGCGATCGGCTCGGCCGTCGAGGAGAGCGCCGTGCGCGCGTTGGCGAAGCTGGAGCAGGTGCTGCCGGACCGGCTGCGGCGGCGGGTGCGCGCGGTCGGCTCGGCGGTCGCGCGGGTGCCGCTCGGCGGCGGCACGCCCGCCGACCCGGCCGTGCTCGGCATGTTGGCGGCGGCGTGCCGGGACCGCGAGGCGGTGCGGTTCACGCTCCGGGGCACGTCGCGCAAGGTGGAGCCGCACAAGCTGGTGACGGTGTACCGCCACTGGTACCTGCTGGCGTGGGACCCGTCCCGGGCGGACTGGCGGACGTTCCGGGTCGACCGGATCGGGTCGCCGACGCCGACCGGCCACCGGTTCCCGCACCGCGTGCCGCCGGTCGACCCGGTCGCGTTCGTCGCGCGCTCGCTGACCTCCGCGCCCTACCGGTGGACGGCGACCGCACTGGTGGACGCGCCCGCCGACGTGGTGGCGGCGCGGCTGCCGAGCGCGTTGCCCGGCAAGGTCGAGCCGGTCACCGCCCGCACCTGCCGGGTGCACCTGGGCGCGCACACCGTCGAGCCGATCGCCGCGGAACTCCTGCTGATCGCCGCCGACCACACCCTGGAGGCGTCCGCGGAGCTGCGGGCGGCGCTGGCGGAGGTCGCCACCCGGCTCACCGGTACGCGTCCTGCCCCACGGGGCGCACGAGGATCTCGTTGACGTCCACCGTCGGCGGCTGCGACACGGCGTACAGCACGGCACGCGCCACGTCCTCGGGCGCGAGCTTCGGATCGGCCCGGCGTGACGCCGGGATGCCGCCGGTGTCGGTCAGGCCCGGCTGGACCAGGGTGACCCGCACGCCCGTGCCCACGCACTCGGCGCGGATCGCCTGCGCCAGCCCGGTGACCGCCCACTTGGTCGCCGCGTAGAGGTTGCCCGGCCGCACGCCCCGGCCCGCCGCCGAACCGGTGAGCACCAGGTGCCCGCCGCCGCGGATCAACGCGGGCAGGGCGGCACGCGCGGTGAACGCCGGGCCGCACACGTTGGTCAGCACCATGTCGCCCCACTCCGCAGGCGGCGCGCCGCGCGAGGACGTGAAGGAGGTGACGACGCTGGCGCCCGCGTTGGCGAACACCACGTCCAACCGGCCCCACTCCTCCTCGACGTGGCCGACCAGCGCGGCGATCTGCTCCCACGCGCGCACGTCGCACGCCGCGACCCGCACCCGGTCCGGGCCGCCGAGCGCCGCGACCCGCTCGGCCAGCGGCGCGACGTCCCGCGCGGTCAGCACCAGCCGGTACCCCGCGGCGGCGGCCATTTCCGCGGTGGCCCACCCGATGCCGCGGGAGGCCCCCGTGATGAGGAATACCCGTTCGCCCATGTCGGCAGGCTACTGGGGCTTCGGGGAAAACGGTCGCGCGGTGTATTTGGCGGGGCTCCGCGCGGTCTTGTGCAGAGGAACGTTCGGGGGAACCGGGGTCTCGCCGATGTCCGACACCGCCCGCCGGGGGTGGAGCTGCCCCGCCAGGGGCGCACCGGGGGCCGGTCGTGGCCGCCGTCCACGACCGGCCCCCACGCGGCGTCGGGAGCGGCGCGCCGGGACGGGGGTGGCGGTCGGCGGGCGGGCACCGGGTGGAAGAGGGCGACGGTGCCGCGGGCGCCGGACAGGACCCGGAGGCAGCAGCGGCCGGCCGGGAGCAGCGGGCGCGAGCGGCTGGGTGAACGCGCCGGACAGGTGGGCCGGAGCGGGCGGGAAAGCGCTTTCCCCGACCGGCGGAGGCCCACTCCGGTGGCCGGCCGACGGCCCCGCCGCCCGCGAACGGCGGTCGTCGCCTCCCGGACGGCGGTCGCGCGGGCGGCTACCCTCGGCAATCCCGGTACCCGTAGGAGGCGGCGTTGCGGCAGGTGACGTTGGCCGAGGTGGCCCGGCACGCGGGTGTCTCGCTCGCCACGGCGTCACGCGTGCTCAACGGCAGCACCCGGCAGGTCGGCGAGGAGCTGCGGGAACGGGTCGGCGGCGCGGCGCGCGAGCTGGGTTACCTGCCCAACGCGTCGGCGCAGGCCCTGGCCCGCAACCGCAGCCTGCTGGTCGGCCTGGTGGTGCACGACATCGCCGACCCCTACTTCGCCGGCATCGCGGCGGGTGTCACGCGGGTCGCCGAGGCGGCCGGCCTGGTGGTCGTGCTGGGCACCACCGGCCGCGACCCGGAGCGCGAGGGCCAGCTCGTCCACACGCTGCGCGCGCACCGCGCCCGCGCCCTGGTGCTCGCGGGCAGCCGCACCACCGACCGGCGGGCCGCGGCACGGCTCGCGGCGGAGCTGGCGGGGTTCACCGGGCAGGGCGGCCGGGTCGCGTGCGTGTCGCAGGCACGGCTCGGCGTGGACACCGTGGTGCCCGCCAACCGGGCCGGCGCGCGTGCGCTGGCCCGCGAGCTGGCGGCCCTCGGGCACCGGCGGTTCGCCGTGCTCGCCGGACCGCCCGAGCTGCTGGCGGCGCGGGACCGGGTGGCCGGCTTCCGCGCGGGCCTCGCGGACGTCGGGCTCGCGCTGCCCGCCGACAACGTGGTGCACGGCGCTTTCACCCGTGACGGCGGGCACGCGGCCGGCACCGCCCTGCTCGCCGCGAAGACCGGCGCGACGTGCGTGTTCGCCGTGAACGACGTCATGGCGACGGGCGCGATGGCCGCGCTGCGGGAACACGGCGTGCGGGTGCCGGAAGACGTGTCGCTGGCGGGCTTCGACGACGTCCCGGCGCTGCGCGACCTCTCGCCCGGCCTGAGCACCGTGCGCCTGCCGGTGGAGGACATGGGCGAACGGGCGGCGCGACTGGCGCTGGACGACGTCGCCGGCGAGCCGCGCACGGTGCGCGTCACCGGCGAGGTGGTGCTGCGCGCGAGCACCGCGACACCCGGCGGAACCGGTCTGCGCGGAGGGCGTCCCACTCCCTAAACTGGATGTCCCGGTTCGCCGACGCGGCAACCGGACCACCCCGTCGAGGAGTGATCAACCCCGTGCGCGACGCGCGATCCCCCGGTCACAGTACCGAGCCGGGTCCGACACCCGGCTGCCCGCGAGTCCCGGTGCCCGTGCGGGGTGCCCGGTGACCGAAATCCTGCTCGGTGTGCTCGGCCTGCTGGCCGTGGGCGCGCTGACCGTCGGCACGTTCGTCGCGGTCGCCGCCGAGTTCTCGTTGACCGCGCTGGAGCGCAGCACGGTGGAGTCGCACGTCGCCGCGGTGGGCGACGCGAAGTCCCACGCGCTGGCGAAGGCCCACCGGTCGCTGTCGTTCCAGCTCTCCGGCGCGCAGCTGGCGATCACGATCACCACGCTGATCACCGGCTACATCGCCGAACCCGCCATCGCGGAACTCCTCTCGCCCCTGCTGGGCCTGCTCGGCGTGCCCGACGCGGTGGCCGGGCCGGTGTCGCTGGTGGTGGCGCTGGCCGTGGCGACGGCGTTGTCCATGGTGTTCGGCGAGCTGGTGCCGAAGAACCTGGCCATCGCGCGACCGCTGGAGACGGCACGTGCCGTGGCGGGCGTGCAGGCGTGGTTCTCGGCGGTGTTCCGGTGGCTGATCCTCGGCCTGAACGGAGCGGCCAACCGGCTGGTGCGGGCGCTCGGCGTGGAGCCCGCCGAGGAGCTGGCGTCCGCGCGGTCGCCGCAGGAGCTGGGCGCGCTGGTCCGGTCCAGCGCCGAGCACGGCACGATCGACGAGGGCACGGCGACGCTGCTGGACCGCTCGCTGCGGTTCGGCGACCGCACGGCCGACGAGCTGATGACGCCACGCGTGCGGGTCGAGTCGCTGCGTGCCGACGCGACCGTGCTGGACCTGCTGGCCAAAGCGCGGGAGACCGGTTTCTCCCGGTTCCCCGTCTACACCGGCGACCTGGACGAGGTGCGCGGCATCGTGCACGTGAAGCAGGCGTTCAACGTGCCGCGCGCGCAACGGGCCACCACACCCGTGTCGGCGCTGGCGCGACCGGTGCAGACCGTGCCGGAGACCCTGGAGGGCGACGCCCTGCTGGACCGGCTGCGGGCGTCGGGCCTCCAGACCGCGCTGGTGGTGGACGAGTACGGCGGCACCGCCGGGCTGGTCACCCTGGAGGACCTGGTGGAGGAGATCGTCGGCGACGTCCGCGACGAGCACGACCGCCGCGAGGGCGCGCCGGTCCGGGCGCTGGGCCGGGACGCGTGGATCATGTCCGGTCTGCTGCGCGACGACGAGGTGTTCGAGGCGAGCGGTTTCCGGATGCCGCCCGGCGACTACGAGACGCTGGCCGGGCTGGTGCTGGCGCGGCTCGGCCGCATACCGGACGTGGGCGAGGAGATCCGGGTGGACGGCTGGCGCGTCCGCGTCGTGCAGATGGACCGGCACCGGGTCGCCGAGCTGCGGGTGTCGCGCGTGGCCGAACCGGCGCGGGAGGTGGCCCCGTGAGCCTGGTGGTCATGTTCCTGCTGCTGGCGGGCAACGCGTTCTTCGTCGGCGCGGAGTTCGCGATCATCACGGCCCGGCGGGACCGGCTGGAGGCGTTGGCCGACAGCGGCAGCGCACGCGCGCGGGTGGTCATCCGCGCGGGCCGCGAGCTGCCGCTGCTGATCGCGGGCGCGCAGCTCGGCATCACGCTGTGCTCGCTGGGCCTGGGCGCGCTGGGCGAGCCGGCGGTGGCGAAGCTGCTGGAGGGCCCGTTCCACGCGGTGGGCCTGCCGCCCGCGTTGCTGCACGGCGTGGCGTTCGCGGTGGCGCTGGTGGTCGTGGTGGCCCTGCACACCGTGCTGGGCGAGATGGTGCCGAAGAACCTGGCGATCGCGGGACCGGAGCGCACCGCGCTGCTGCTGGTGCCGGTGCACTACTGGTTCTGCCGCCTGGTCGCGCCGCTGCTGCGCGGGTTCACGGTGGTGGCGACGGCGGTGCTGCGGCTGATGGGCGTGACGCCGAAGGAGGAGCTGGAGTCGGCGTACACGCCCGACGAGCTGGCGCTGCTGATCGCGGAGTCCCGGCAGGAGGGCCTGCTGGAGGACTCCGAGCACCGGCGGCTGGCGCAGACCCTGTCGTCGGCGGAGCGGACCGTGGCGGACGTGCTGGTGCCGCTGGAGCGGATCACGTCGTTGTCGGCGCGGCCCACCATGGGCGAGGTCGAGGCGGCGGTGTCGGCGACCGGGTTCTCCCGGTTCCCGGTGCGCGACGACGGCCGGCTGATCGGCTACCTGCACGTGAAGGACGTGCTGGACCTGGCGGACGCGGACCCGGCGACGCGGGTGCCGGGCAGTCGCGTCCGGGGCCTGCCGCGGGTGGCGGCGGACGCCCGGCTGGACGAGGCGGTCGCGGCGTTGCGGCGTGCGCAGAGCCACCTCGCGCGGGCCGTGTCGGCGGACGGCGAGGTGTTGGGCGTGGTGGCGCTGGAAGACCTCGTGGAGGAGTACGTGGGGACGGTCCGGGACGGCACCCACGTGAGCAGGGACGCCTGACCGACCCGCCCAGGCACCCGTTGGCACCGTTACGTGCCAGCGGGTGCCTTTTTTGTGCCAGTTGAGTGCCACACCTCCTTGCAGTGGTGCCAACTTAGCGCCATAGTGGTGCCATGAACCTGTTACCGGCACCACCGCCGGTCGGGGCCGTTGAAGGAGGAGTCGTGACCGACGCCCGCTGGGACACCCACCCCGACCAGTTCTGGTTGCGCGGCGAGCAACCCGAGCAGCTCGTGCGGTTCGACGAGGCGACCGGGGTGTGGAACGTCTACGGCCACGACGAGGCGATCACCGTGCTGGCCGACCCGAAGACGTTCTCCTCGGCCCATGTCCTCGACCTGTACCCGCAGGCGGCCGACCAGCCGCTGAGCGAGGGCAACCTGCTCGACATGGACCCGCCGGACCACCGCAAGCTGCGCAACCTGGTGAGCCGGGGCTTCTCCGCGAAGGTCGTCGCCGACCTGGAGCCCCGGATCGCCTCGCTCACCCACGAACTGCTCGACGCCGTCGAGGGCGACCGGCTGGAGCTGGTCAACGACCTGGCCTACCCGCTGCCGGTGATCGTGATCGCCGAGCTGCTGGGCCTGCCCGCGAGCGACCGCGAGCTGTTCCGCGACTGGGTGGACGTGTTGTTCGCGCAGACCAACCAGTTCTCCCTCAACGACAGCGACGAGCAGCGCGCGGCCGAGCAGGCGGCGCTGACGGCGGGTGTCACGCCGATGCTCGACTACCTGCGCGAGCACGTCCTGGACCGCCGGTCCAGGCCGCGCGAGGACCTGATCAGCGGGCTGGTGGCGGCCGAGGTGGACGGCGTGGGCCTGTCCGACGCGGAGGTGGTCAACTTCTCCACCATCCTGCTGGTCGCCGGGCACGTCACCACCACCATGCTGCTGGGCAACACGACGCTGTGCCTGGACGCGCACCCCGGGCAGCGGGAGCGGCTGCGGGCCGACCGGTCCGCCATCCCGACCGCGATCGAGGAGTCGTTGCGCTTCCTCACGCCGTTCGCGTCGACGGCGCGGGCCACCACGACCGACGTCGTGCTGGGCGGGCAGCACGTGCCCGCCGACCAGCTCGTCATGGTCTGGCTGGCCGCCGCCAACCGCGACCCCCGCCGGTTCGCCGACCCGCTGTCGTTCGACGTGACCCGCGACCCGAACCCGCACCTCGGCTTCGGCCGCGGCATCCACTTCTGCGTCGGCGCGCCGCTGGCCAGGCTGGAGGGCCGCATCGCGGTCGACATCATGCTGGACCGGTTCCCGGACCTGCGCCTGGACCCGGAGCACGCGCCGGTGTTCATGCCGTCGCCGAACATGACGGGCGTGCGGGAGATGTGGATGCGCACCGCGTAGTCGAGTCCACTGTGGACGGTAATCCGGCGCGGGCCGGCCGGACGACGGCCGCCGCGCCGGGTTACCGTGTGCTCGTGGACCAGCACGAGGGCGACGAGGGCGAATTCGACGACGAGGACGAGTTCGACGAGGACGAGGACGACGACCTGTTCGGCGTGACCTCCGAGCCGCGCACCATCTGCCAGTTGTGCGGTGGCGCGGGTTTCATCGCCCACCCGACCGCGGCGGTGATCGGCGGCGTGCCGCGCACCGTCGACAACGGGCGGGAGTGCCCGCACTGCGCGGGCAGCCGCAAGTTCCCCGGTCTCGTGCCGCCCCTCTGAAGCCCCCCGCTCAGCCCGCGCGGGCGGCTTCCCCCTCCGCGGCGAGGGCGTCCGCCTTCCGCTCCGCGGCGGCGAAGGCGGCCGGCGAGAGGTTCACCCACGTGACGGCCAGGGCCGCCGCCTGGACGACCGCGCCCACCGCGAACACGGCCCGCAACCCCAGCCACGCGCCGATCAGACCACCCGCGAGCGCGCCGAGCGGGGTCAGGCCCCAGGCCAGCGCGCGGTGGCTGGTCAGCACCCGGCCGAGCAGGTTGGCCGGGGTGAAGCGCTGCCTGCTGGACTGCGAGCACACGTTCCACACCATGACCACGACCGACTCGGTGAACACCAGCACCGCGACGGCCGCCACCCACGGCGGCGTCACGGCGATCAGCGCCAGGCACACCATCATGCCGACCTGGGCCATCCGCATCGACCACGCGTAGCCGAGCCGCCGCACGATCCGGTTCACCACGAAGGACGACGCCACCCAGCCCAACGACATGCACGTCAGCAGCACGCCGTAGCCGAACGGGCTCAGGCCGAGCACCTGGTACGCATACAGGACGAAGATCGACATGTACGCGCTGGCGGCGACCGAGCCGAGCGCCACGGCGACCGTGATGGACAGCAGCAGGCGCGTGCCGACCAGGTACCGCAGCCCTTCGGCGATGTCGCGCAGCGGGTGCCGCCGCGACGGGGTCACCGCACGGGCCGGGATGCCCCGGCTGACCACCAGCGCCACCACGGCCGCGACCAGCGCGAGCCACGGCGGCCACCCGAACCCGTACCCGACGAGCAGGCCCGCGGCCGGCGGCACCACGAACTGCACGACGCCCCGGTCGATCAGCATCAGCCGGGTGTTGGCCGCCGCGAACCGGTCCGGTCCGACGACCTCCGGCACCAGCGCGCCGCTCGCGCCGTCCCCTAGGACCTGCGCCGACGTGACGACGAACGCGACGGCCAGCAGCAGCGGCAGGCTGAGCGCGTCCGCCGTGCCCGCCGCGGCGAGCGCCAGCGCCGCGCAGCCCTGCACCGCGTAGGCGGTGCCGAGCACCGCCGTGCGCCGCACCCGGTCGATCAGCACGCCGGCGAACAACGAGAACAACAGCCACGGCGCCTGCCCGACGACGTTGACGAGCGAGACCTCCCGCGGGTCGTCGGTGATGGCTGCCGCGATCACCGGCAGCGTGGTCAACATGAGTCCTTCGGCGACCGATCCGGACACCGCCGCGGCCTGGAGCCGCACCCACCCCCTGGACATGGGCGTCACCCTGCCAACACCGCCGCTGGACTCGAATGTTTTAGCCTGGGCTCAATCGAGACCACTCAGGAGGGGTCCGTGGCCCTGCGGTTCGCCGTGTCGCCGCTGTGGGAGACGGTCGCCGCGTTGCGGGTGCTCGCCGTCCCCGGCTACTTCCCCGTGCACCAGCGCTGGATCGCCTGGGCTCGGCCGCGCATCGCGGCGCTCGGCCCGGACCCGACGCTGCTCACCGAGCTGGCCACGATGCCCGTGGTGCCGGAGTTCCTGATACCCACGCCCGGCGGGCGGTCGATCACCATCGCCGACGAGCTGGCGTGGCTGCCCGAGGTGGCCACCGCCGCGCGCGTCGCCGCCGCGCTGCCCCCGCGACCCCGCTTCCGGCCCCTGTTCACCGATCACCGCGCGGTGCTCACCGGGATCGCCGCGCGCCTGGCCCTCGTCCACGAGGCGGTCGTCGCACCGGTGTGGCCGCGGTTGGAGGGCGTGCTCCAGGGCGACGTGGAGCGGCGCGGCAGGCGGATGGTGGAGGCGGGCGCGCCGGCGGTGCTGGCCGAGCTGCACCCGGACGTCGAGTACCGGGACGCGGAGCTGGCGGTGTGGCGGCGGCCGGTCGAGATCGGCTCGCGTGACCTGGTGCTCGTGCCGTCGGCGTTCACCTGGCCGAACGTCTACCTGCGGGAAAGCCTGGTGCGCCTGGCGCTGTGCTACCCGGCGCACGGTTTCGGCTCGCTGTGGGAACGGCCCCGCCCGCCCTCGTCCAACGCGCTGGCGCGGCTGCTCGGCGCGACCCGCGCCCGCCTGCTGCACGAGTTGGAGCGCCCGAGCACGGGCGCGGAGCTGGCCGT
This sequence comes from Saccharothrix obliqua, assembly GCF_019375475.1. Lineage (GTDB taxonomy): Bacteria > Actinomycetota > Actinomycetes > Mycobacteriales > Pseudonocardiaceae > Actinosynnema > Actinosynnema obliqua. Next base: position 220,124 of record NZ_JAHXGQ010000010.1, read on the forward strand.
CCGGCTGGGCGTGACGGCGGGCGCGGTGTCGCAGCACCTGGGCGTGCTGCGGGCGGCGGGGCTGGTGGTGAGCCACCGCCAGGGCCGTGAGGTGGTGTCGCTGCGGACCGGCCTCGGGCAGTCCCTGGTCGACGGGGAAGTACGGTAGCCCGCCGTGGAGGTGCTGTCGGAAGTCGAGTGGACCGCGCGCCGGGCGGCGCACGCGGCACGTGTGCGCGCGTGGACCGGGCCGCACCACGAGCGCCGGGCGCGGGGTGAGAAGCACCCGGTCCTGGATTTCCTCTGGTCGTACTACAGTCACCGCCCCTCTCGGATGGAGCGCTGGCACCCCGGGCCGGGCGTCGTGCTGGCGGGTGACGCGGCGGAGGAGTACCTGCGGTGGCCCGCGTACCGGCGGGTGCCGGGCGGGGTGGCGCTGGACGTCGCCGGGTTCGCCCGGGAGCGGGCGTCGACCGTCGCGTTCGTGCACCGGCTGCTCGCCGCGACGGCCTCCCGCCGGCCCCGGCTCGGCTGCTTCGGCCTGCACGAGTGGGCGATGGTGTACCGGTCGGACCGGGTCCGGCACGAGGCGTGGCCGTTGCGGCTGGGCGCGCGGGGCACGGACGCGGTGGTGGAGGCGCAGCGGGTGCGGTGCAGCCACTTCGACGCGTTCCGGTTCTTCACCCCCGAGGCGCGACCCCTCAACACGCTGCAACCCACGCGTGAGGAGCAGGTTCGGTTGGAGCAGCCGGGCTGCTTGCACGTGTCCATGGATCTTTTCAAGTGGTCGTACAAGCTCGACCCGGCCACGCCGTCGGAGCTGCTGGCGGACTGCTTCGACCTGGCGCTGCGGGTGCGCGAGCTGGACATGCGGGCCAGCCCGTACGACCTGTCGGCACTGGGTTACCGGCCGATCCGGATCGAGACCGCCGAGGGGCGCGCGGAGTACGTGGAGCGGCAGGCCGCGTTCGCCGCCGAGGCCGCGCCGCTGCGTGCCGCGTTGCTCGACCTGACCACCGCGCTGCTCGCGGCTTCGGATAACACGGCGACACTTCGCCCGTCCACTGGTTTCACCTGTTAGCGTGACGCCGGTCGGGATTCGCCAGCCGGGGCCGAACGCTGAGAGGGAAGATGTCTCGACACCGCGCGCTGCGCACGAAGGTGCGACGCGGCATCGCCAAGTGGCCGGTCGCCATCGTCGGCGTGGTCGTGCTCGTCGTGCTCGGCTACTTCGCGTGGACGTGGGTGGGCGGCATCGTGGAGCGCCGCGCCGCCGCCCAGGCGGGTGACTGCCGGCAGGGCGAGGCGCCGCTGCGGGTCGCCGCGACGCCGAGCGTCGCCGACGCCGTGCGCCAGGTCGCCGAGGCGTGGAGCGAGCAGCGGCCGGTCGTGTACGACCACTGCATCCGGGTCGAGGTGCAGGCGATCGACTCCGAGGTGGTCCTCCAGGGGCTGACGCAGGGCTGGGACGAGGCGGCGCTGGGCGAGCGCCCGCACGCGTGGATCACCGACTCGATGCTGTGGGCGAACCGGCTCAGCGCGCAGAACCGCGCGTTGCTCGGTGCGCAGCCGGTGTCCGTGGCGGCCAGTCCCGCGGTGTTGGCGATGCCCCAGGAGGCCGCGCAGGCGGTTCAGGCGGGTGTCGGGTTCCGGTGGACCGACCTGCCGGAGGTGACGTCGGCGGTGGGTGGCTGGGCGCGGTTCGGCGAGCCCGAGTGGGGTGACGTCAAGGTCGCCATGCCGGACCCGACGACGAACGCCGCGACCGCCGTGGTGATCCAGTCGGCGCTGGCGGGCGCGAGCCCGGACGGCAAGGGGCCGGTGACCGCGGAGATGCTCGCGCTGGAGCCGGTGAAGGCCACGTTGGGCAGGCTCACCGCCGCCAAGCCGACCGAGACGCCGAAGACGACGTGGGGCGCGTTGGCCCTGCTGTCGGAGAAGCCCCAGGTCAACGGGCCGGGTTTCAGCGCGGTGCCGGTGTTCGAGGTGGACCTGTACCGGCACAACACGGGCAAGGACGGCGGGAAGGCGCCCGCGCAGCCCCTGTACGGGGTCGCGGCGGGCGGCCCGTCACCGGTGGCGGACTTCCCCTTCGTGCCGCTCGCGGGTGACTGGGTGGGCGAGGCGCAGGTGCGCGCGTCGCAGGCGTTCCGCGAGTTCCTGCTCCAGGCCGAGCAGCAGAAGAAGCTCGCGGGCGCGGGGCTGCGGGTGGACGCCACGACCGAGCGGCCGAAGCCGTCGCCGGGCATCCGGTGGGCCACCATGACCGACAAGCTCGTGCCCGCCGACGCGAACACGGCACAGCAGATCTCGGCCGCCTGGGCCACCGCCGACAACGGGCAGGCCGTGACGGTGCTGGTGGACGTGTCCAAGTCGATGGAGGAACCGGGCGGCGACGGCAAGTCACGCATGGCCTGGGTGAAGGAAGCGCTGTCCGGTCAGGTGAACCGGGCCGTGTCCGGCTCGTTGGGGCTGTGGGAGTTCTCCCGTGGTCTGGACGGGGAGAAGCCCTACCGGCGGCTCGTGCCGACCGGTCCGGTGACCGGGCAGAAGCAGCAGTTGTTGGACGGTGTCGCGGCGTTGCGGCCGCAGAGCGCCACGCAGCTCTACACCAGCCTGGTGGCGGTGTACGGGCAGGCGTTGGCGGACTACCAGCCGGGGAAGCGGAACCGGATCATCGTGCTGACCGACGGGCCCAACGACGGTGGGCTGTCGTACCAGCAGCTCAAGGACGAGCTGGCGAAGCTCAAGGTGGACGGCAAGGACATCTCGATCAGCGTCCTGGCGATCGGCCCGGACCCGGACCGCAGGCAGCTGGGCGAAATCACCCGCGCCGGCGGCGGGACGCTGTCGGTGGTGGATGACGGCCGCGGCGTCGACGCGGCCCTGGGCCAACTCCTCGGCGCCTAACCCCCGCCCGCTCCCGCCGCAAGCTCGCTCGCCAGGCGCCCCTGCCACGCGCTGCGCGGCGAAACTTTCGCGCGCCGGATCTATCAGGCAGGCTCCCTGATAGATAAGCGACGCTTGTGCCTCTCCCTCGAACCTGACCGCCGCCCACTTCGAAGCCACCCACAGAGCACCCGCCGGCGGAGCGGACGTGCCGTCGCCGGCGGGTTTGCCGGTGGGGGCCGACGCGCTCGCCGGACACCTCCTTCGGGACCAGGGCCGGGCGACCCCGGAACGCAGCCGTGGAAACGCGACGCCCGGCGGGCGGGTGGCCTGCCGGGCGTCGGGTGGAACTGGGGCTCAGCCGTGGTCCGAAGACTCGGCTGTCGTACCGAATCAGCTGTCGTACGCGGACACCGGGGGGCAGGAGCAGACCAGGTTGCGGTCGCCCTTGGCGCCGTCGATTCGGCGCACCGGCGGCCAGATCTTCGGCCGGTCCGTCTTGCCCGCCGGGAAGACCGCCACCTCGCGGCTGTACGGGTGGTCCCACTCGCCCATCACCGACTCGGCGGTGTGCGGGGCGTTGCGCAGCGGGTTGTCGTCGACCGGCCACTCGCCCGCGCCCACGCGGTCGATCTCGCCCTTGATGGCGATCATGGCGTCGATGAACCGGTCGATCTCGGCCAGGTCCTCGGACTCGGTGGGCTCCACCATCAGCGTGCCCGCCACCGGGAACGACATGGTGGGCGCGTGCAGCCCGTAATCGGCGAGGCGCTTGGCCACGTCGTCGACAGTCACACCGGTCGCCTTGGTGATCGCGCGCAGGTCGAGGATGCACTCGTGGGCCACGAAACCGCCCTCGCCCGTGTACAGCACGGGGAAGTGCTCGTCGAGCCGCCGCGCCACGTAGTTGGCCGCCGCCACCGCGGTCAGCGTGGCGCGCCGCAGGCCGTCGCCGCCCATCATCCGCACGTACGCCCACGAGATCGGGAGGATCGACGCCGAACCCCACGGCGCGGCGCTGATCGGGCCGACACCGGTCGCCGGGCCCGCCGCCGCCTGGAGCGGGTGGTTCGGCAGGAACGGCGCGAGGTGGGCGCGCACGCCGATCGGCCCGATGCCCGGACCGCCGCCGCCGTGCGGGATGCAGAACGTCTTGTGCAGGTTCAGGTGCGACACGTCCGACCCGAACTTGCCGTACTGGGCGAGGCCGATCAACGCGTTGAGGTTCGCGCCGTCCACGTACACCTGGCCGCCCGCGTCGTGCACCAGCCCGCACACCTCGCGCACGGTGTCCTCGTACACGCCGTGCGTCGACGGGTACGTGATCATGATCGCGGCGAGCGAGTCGCGGTGCGCCTCGATCGTCTCGCGCAGGTGGCCGATGTCGACGTTGCCCTTGTCGTCGCACTTCACCACGACCACCCGCATCCCGGCCATGACGGCGGACGCGGCGTTGGTGCCGTGCGCGGACGACGGGATCAGGCACACGTCGCGGTGCGCGTCGCCGTTGGACCGGTGGTAGGCGCGGATCGCGAGCAGGCCCGCGAACTCGCCCTGGCTGCCCGCGTTCGGCTGCAACGACACGGCGTCGTAGCCGGTGACCTCGGCCAGCCACTTCTCCAAGTCGCCGACCAGGGACAGCAGGCCGTCGGCGTCCTCGACGGGCGCGAACGGGTGCAGCTCGGCGAACTCCGGCCAGGTGATGGGCTCCATCTCCGCCGTGGCGTTGAGCTTCATGGTGCAGGAACCGAGCGGGATCATGCTCCGGTCCAGCGCCACGTCCTTGTCCGACAGGGCACGCAGGTAACGCAGCAGCGCGGTTTCCGAGCGGTGGGTGTGGAACACCGGGTGGGTCAGGTAGTCGCTCGTGCGGCGCAGTTCGCCGGGGATGCCGTCGGCGGTGTCGGCGTCCAGCGCGTCGATGTCGGCCACGGTCACGCCGAACGCGCGCCACACGGTGACCAGGTCGTCGCGGGTCGTCGTCTCGTCGCACGCGATCGACACCGTGTCGGCGTCCGCCTGCCACAGGTTCACGCCCAGCTCACGGGCAGCGGCCACGACCTCGGCGGCCCGGCCCTCGACGCGGGCGCGCACGGTGTCGAAGAACTCGCCGTGCACCACCTCGACGCCGTTCTCGCACAACCCGGCGGCCAGCACGGACGCCATGCGGTGCGTGCGCGTCGCGATGGCACGCAGCCCCTCCGGGCCGTGGTACACCGCGTACATGGAGGCGATCACGGCCAGCAGCACCTGGGCGGTGCAGATGTTGCTGGTGGCCTTCTCCCGGCGGATGTGCTGCTCGCGGGTCTGGAGCGCGAGGCGGTAGGCCGGGTTGCCGTCGGCGTCCACGGAAACGCCCACCAGGCGGCCCGGGAGCTGGCGCTCCAGGCCCTGGCGGACCGCCATGTAACCGGCGTGCGGACCGCCGAAGCCCATCGGCACGCCGAACCGCTGGGTGGTGCCGACGACGACGTCCGCGCCGATCTCACCGGGCGGGCGCAGCAGCGTCAGCGCCAGCAGGTCCGCCGCGACGACGGCCTGCGCGCCCGCCGCGTGGATCTCCGCGATCAACGCCTCCTGGTCGCGCACCACGCCGGACGCGCCGGGGTAGGACAGCAGCACGCCGAAGAAGTCGCCGCCCAGGCCGAGACCGGCGAGGCCCTGCGACAGGTCGGCCGTGACGACCTCCAGGCCCAGCGGCTCGGCGCGGGTCTCGATGACGGCGAGGGTCTGCGGCAGCGTGTCCGCGTCCACCACGAACCGGTTGGACTTGTGCCGACCGGCCCGCCGCACCAGCGTCATCGCCTCCGCCGCCGCGGTGGCCTCGTCCAGCATGGAGGCGTTGGCCAGCGCCAGGCCGGTCAGGTCGGCGACCGCGGTCTGGAAGTTCAGCAGGGCCTCCAGGCGGCCCTGGGAGATCTCCGGCTGGTACGGCGTGTAGGCGGTGTACCAGGCGGGGCTCTCCAGCACGTTGCGGCGGATCACCGGCGGCGTGATCGTGCCGTGGTAGCCGAGGCCGATCATCTGCTTGAGCGGCTTGTTGCGCGCCGCGAGGTCGCGCAGCTCGGCCAGCGCCTCGGTCTCGGTGGCGGGCGCGGGCAGGTCCAGCACGAGGTCGCGCTCCCGGATCGACTCCGGCACCGCGCGCTGCGCCAGCTCTTCGAGCGACCCGACGCCGATCACGTCGAGGATGCGGGCCAGCTCGGCGGGCCGCGGGCCGACGTGGCGGTCGGCGAAGGGGGTGCCGTGTTCGAGGGCGGCGAGGGGAATGCGGTCCTGCGTCATGGGTGCGCCTCCGGGGCTGGGCAGTTCCCCGCGGCGGGGGAACACGTCTGCCGTTGCCCTCCCCCTCTGTCTCCGCCCGGCCGGGCACCTGAGAGCTTCACCCGACCGGAGCCGGGCTTGCACCGTCGGCGGGGTCGGTTTCCCGGCCCGCTTTCCAGAGGCGTCTCACCCGTGCGGTCCTTGCGCCTGAGAGGTTCCGGGGAGGATTTGCTCCTTCGGCGCCGAGACGGGCTCGGACTCTCCCGCACGGGATAAAGCGACTACCCGCGAATCGTACCCGGATCGGGGCGATCACCGGCACGCGGCGCGACCCTCGTCTCAGCCGTCGGCACCAGGTGGAACACCGACGGCGAGATCGGGACCACGACGTCAGCCGGTGGCGCGGGTGCGCCTGCGGCGGGACAGCTCGTCGTTCGGCGACTCGTCCACCGCGAGGCCGTCCGCGCGTTCGGCGGGGAACTCGTGGATGGTGCCGCTGATCTCCCGCATGGCGCCGCTGACCGCTATGCCGAACACGCCCTGCCCGCCCTGGAGCAGGTCGACGACCTCCTCCGGCGACGTGCACTCGTAGACCGTCGTGCCGTCGCTGAACAGCGTGATGCGGGCCAGGTCCTGGACGCCGCGGCGGCGCAGGTGGTCGACCGCCACGCGGATGTTCTGGAGCGAGACCCCGGTGTCGAGCAACCGCTTGACGACCTTCAGGACCAGGATGTCCTTGAACGAGTACAGCCGCTGGCTGCCGGAACCCTGCGCACTCCTTATGGTCGGGTTGACCAGTCCGGTGCGGGCCCAGTAGTCGAGCTGGCGGTAGGTGATGCCGGCGATCTGGCACGCGGCGGGTCCCCGGTAGCCGACGAGTTCGTCCGGCAGCGAGGAGTCCGGGAACAGCTCACCCTGTTCGCCGGTGCCGGCCCGGATGGGCGCTTCCTCGACCACGCCTGCCTCCCCTCGGTCCGGCCACGACAGCCGGCGACCAACGTGAAGCCGCCGCGGTGTCGAATCACACCGTGGCAATTCACCTGAGTTCGACGGTAAGACCGCCTCGGGGGCAGGTCAACGCGACGCGCTGAGCGTGTCGCGGCTAAACCTCAAGTTGAGGTTGAGAGAGCCACCTGGACTAAGCCATTCGGGTGACGTTTAGTGATCGTTTAGTCGAACACCGTTGACGTTGTGTAACCCGAAGGTGTGACACCGGGGGGGTGCCACGCGGGATTGATCCACAACGCACCGCACACCACGAGGGGCCGTCCCGGCTCGCGGCCGGACCACCGGCCCTTCGTGGCCTCCCCGAGGACCGGAAGCGCGAGGGCCGAGGCGCGAAGGATCGGGGAGCACGAGGATCGAAGGCACCGGGAGCCGGAGTGCCGAGAGCCGAGCGCACGAAGGCCGGAGCACCGCGGGCGGCGCCAAGAGCCGAGCGCACGGGACCGGGAACCGCAGGCGGTGTCGGAAGCCGAGCGCACCAGGCGGGAGCCTCGGGCGGCGGCCGGAGCCAAGCGCACGGGAGGCCCGAGTACCGGGGCGACCGGAAGCGCCGAGAGCCGGAGGCCGGCGGGGGCCGGAAATGCCGGAGGTCGGGACCGAGGGCACCGGAGGCAGCGGGCCGGAGGCGGGAGCCGGAAGCACGCGGCCCGGAAAGCACGAAAGCCCGGAGCCACCGCCCCGGGCCCACCGCTCCGCCTGGCGGCGGAACCCGGCTGTTACGTGTCCGCCCCGCGGAAGTCCTCCGGCGACACGGAGTCGAGGAATTCGCGGAACTTCTCCACCTCGTCCTCCTGCTCGTCCGGGATGATCAGGCCGGCCTCGGCGAGCACCGACTCCTCCGCGTGGATGGGCACGCCGATCCGCAGCGCCAGCGCCACGGAGTCGCTCGGTCGCGCCGACACCCGCACGTCACCGTCGAACACCAGCTCGGCGAAGTAGGTGCCTTCCTGGAGGTCGGTGATCCGGACCTGCTCCAGCTGCCTGCCCAGCGCCCCGATCACGTCCTTGAGCAGGTCGTGGGTCAGCGGGCGGGCCGGGCGCACGCCCTGCTGCTCCAGGGCGATGGCGGTGGCCTCGACCGAGCCGATCCAGATCGGCAGGTAGCGCTCGCCCTCGGTTTCGCGCAGCAGCAGGATCGGCTGGTTGGCGGGCAACTCCACCCGCACGCCCACGACGCGCATCTCGCTCATCGGGTCTCGCCTCCCTCAGCGCGCTGAATTCCTGGCGTCCCCGCTACGAACGAGGATCCCCCACGTACTCCCCCGACGCTACCCGCCAAGCGGGCCTTGTGCGCAACCGCCGGCACTTGCCGGATCACGATGCGGACACGCTTTCACCTGGGCGAAACCCGACCACCTGCGACATCGCGGAGGCCCACCTTCACGAGGAGTGTGTGCAGGGTTACCGAAAGCGCCGCCAGTTCGCGCACCACTTCGTCGGCTCGGCCACGCGCCCGCGGGTCGCGCTGCCGGTGCAGGGGTGCGGCGACCTGCTCGACCAGGGCCACCTCGCGGTCGGCCGCCGCGCGGAAGGCACGCAGCTGGCGCGGCTCCACGCCGTGCTCGGCGAGGGCGCGGGCGGTCGCGGCGATGCGGACCGCGTCCTGGTCGTAGGAACCCGAGGCGCCCGCCCGGACCAGGCCGAGCTGCTCCAACTCGGCGAGCAGGGCGGGGTCCAGGCCGGACCGCGCCAGCAGGTCGTCGCGGGACATCCGCAGCCCCGGTCCGGTGGCGAACTCGTCCGCCGGGGAGACCGCGCACGACGTCCGGTGCGCGCCGTTGTCCGCCGCGTCCAACTGCTCCTTGATGACCTTCAGGGGCAGGTAGCGGTCGCGTTGGGCCGCCAGCACGTACCTCAGCCGCTCGACGTCGGCCGAGGTGAACTGGCGGTAACCCGAGGCCGTGCGTGCCGGGCGCACCAAGCCCTCCGACTCCAGGAACCGGATCTTGGAGATCGTGACGTCGGGGAACTCGGCTCGCAGTTGCGCGAGGACCGCGCCGATGCTGAGCCCCCCGCGCGGTGGCCGCCCGGCCGCCGTCACCGGTCCCCCTGACCCCCGGCGCCCGGACCGGTCAGGAACACGAGGCGGAACTTGCCGATCTGCACCTCGTCGCCGTTGGCGAGCACCGCCTGGTCGACCGGCTCGCGGTTGACGTAGGTGCCGTTCAGGCTGCCCACGTCGATCACCACGAACTCGCCGCCCTCACGGCGGAACTCGGCGTGCCGGCGCGAGACCGTCACGTCGTCGAGGAAGATGTCGCTGTCCGGGTGCCGCCCGGCGCTGGTGGCGTCCCGGTCCAGCAGGAACCTCGACCCCGCGTTGGGACCGCGCTTCACCACGAGCAGGGCGGACCCGGCCGGCAGCGCGTCGACGCCGGCGACGGCCGGCTCCTGGGCGGGCGCCTCGGCGCCCTCGACCTCGGCGAGGAAGTCGGCCCGGAAAACGGAGGTCCGCTCCGGGGACTGCTCGGGCGGAACGCCTGGCCCGTCGTTCGTGCTCACCTGAGCTCTCCTCCTGCTGCTGGAACCGTCGAGACCGCTAGAACCTATCGTGCCCGAACCACGGTCCGAGGAGCGGCTCCCCCACCGACCGAAGATCCGACGGAAGATCGACGTCACCCCTGTCCCGCCAGCTCCTGGTACGCGGCGGCGTCGAGCAGGTCGTCCACCGCGGTGGGGTCCTCCAGCCGCAACTCCACGATCCAACCCTCGCCGTACGGGTCGGTGTTGACCAGGTCGGGCTGCTGGTCCAGCGAGTCGTTGCGGGTCACGACCTCACCCGCGAGCGGCGCGTAGATCTCGGCCACGCTCTTGGTGGACTCCACCTCGCCGAGCGTCTGACCCGCGCCGACCTGCTCGCCGAGTTCGGGGAGCTGGATGAACACGACTTCGCCGAGTTGCTCCTGGGCGTAGTCGGTGATGCCGATGCGCACGGTGTCGTCACCGGTGCGCAGCACCCACTCATGTTCCTCGGTGTACTTGAGCTCCTCGGGAATCACCGCGGTGCGCTCCTTCAATGACGGTGGATCTTCGCTGCCGGATCTTCCCACGACCGCCTCAGGCGGGCGCGACCCCCGGCGGTCGACGCATGGCGAGGAAGAACTGGTACACGTACAGCGCGCCCGACCACAAATACAACGCGCCGCCCCAGACCATGAACGCGTACGCCACCGGCCGCGCGACCTGCGCGGCGACGGACGTGCCCTGGGCCAGCAACAGCATCGGGAACGCGTAGAGCAGGTTGAACGTGGCGCCCTTGCCCAGGTAGCTGACCTCGAACGGGCCGTAGCCGCGGTGCCGCAGCACGGGCAGGCACGCGCCCACCACGAGTTCGCGGCCGACCAGGACGGCGGCCACCCACCACGGCACGATGTCGCGCACGACGAACGCCACGAGGGTGGCGAGGATGTACAGCCGGTCGGCGGCGGGGTCGAGCAGCGCGCCGAGCCTGCTCATCTGGTCCAGCCAGCGCGCGACCTTGCCGTCCAGCCAGTCCGAGAGGCCGGCCGCGACCAGCACGACCAGCGCCCAGCCGTCGGCGTGCGGGCCGAGCAGCAGGTACAGGAACAGCGGCACGCCGAGCAACCGCAACACGCTCAGCGCGTTCGGGATGGTCAGCAGCCGGTCGGCGGGGTCCTGCGGCACGACCGGAACTCTAGAGCCACCCGCGCCGGGCCGGTCGGCCGAGGCGGTGGTGGGCGGGTCCCCGGACTCCGGGGGGAGCCGCGCGGCACGTCAGCGCGGGGTGAGTCCGGGGCCTGGGCGGTGTCGCCCCGGTCAGCGGGACCGGGTGCGGCTCCAGCCGCGGCGCTGCAACTGCTCGCCGCTGAGGACCGACGGGCGGCCCCGGTCGTCCACGCCGACCCAGCGGGCGCGGAAACCTTCGAGCACGTAGGCGTGGCCCTTGCTCCAGACCACGCTGCACGGGGCGGTGGGCAGCGTTCCCGCGCCGGGGACGGCGCGCGCCGCCCTGCGCTTCGCGGGCTCCGACTCGGTTTCCGTGATGATGCTCATGGCTATCTCCTCCACATGGGGTGTCGCCCGCGCCCTTCGCGGCGTTAACCCCAATGCCGGATTGTGCGTCAACTGTGGTCTCCGCCACCTCATCCGCGGGCCGGGCAGCGGTCACCGGCCGGTTGGCTCGGCGAGAGGTCCGGGGCCGCACCAGGGCGTTCCGCCGAGGTGTAGCCGGCCGCGGCCGGGACGAACCGCTCACCGCGCCACGTCGGCCGCACGGCGACCACCCGACTACACTGGAACTGATCAACGACGCCATCCGCCCGCTTGTGGTGTCCCGAGGGGCTCCGTACGGTGGGTGGCGCAGCGGTTGAGCCAACAGCCGCGCCGGGGAAGCTCCGGTTCTACGGGCCATGGTGCCGCCACGCTGCGTTTTCGTGCTCGGCGCGTTCCGCACGCCTGGGCTTCCCTCCCAGCTACAGGTGAAGAGGAGACCCTCGTGACGGTGCAGGATCCGAACGTCGTGGCGACGAGCGGAGCCGGGTCCACCGCGGAGAGCCCGCGACCTGGGCGGGTCGTCCGCTCGGTGGCGAACCCGGCCGAAGGGGTCACCGTGGTGGCCGTCGGCGGTGAGATCGACATGCTGACCGCACCCGAGCTGCGCACCAGCGTGCTCGGGCGGCTGGACAGCGGCGACACGCTCGTGCTCGACCTGTCCGGCGTGAGCTTCCTGGGTTCGGCCGGTCTGGCGGTCCTGGTGGAGGCCTCGCAGCACGCGAAGCGGCGGGGCACCGAGTTCCGGGTGGTGGCCGTGGAACGCGCGGTGACCCGCCCGCTGGCCGCGACCGGTCTGGGCGAGGTGTTCAGCGTGCACGGCTCGGTGGCGGAGGCACTTGCGGCGGGCTGACGTGCGCCACCAGGTCCACGACCTGGTCGACACCCGCCGCTACCAGCGCGGTGTGCGCCGGCCCCGCCTCCGGCGCCCGCACCACCACCCGGTTGCCCGCCGCCGCGGCGGCTTCGGCGACGGCGCGCAGCGCGCGCACCATCCCCTCGTTGCGGGTCCCGAGCGCGCGCAGGTCCAGCACGATCGGCACCGCGCCGCCCCTGGCCGCGGTCAGCACCCGCCGGCGCACGGCGGGTCCGGCGCGGGCGGGCACGTCGCCCGAGACCACGACCTCGACCCAGCCGTCGCCCTCGGAGACCAGGACCTGTTCCGGCGGCGGCAGGCGGAACGTGCCACCGGTGGTGTGCCGGGCGTTGAGCACCAGGGTGACCCTGGTGCCGGTGCCCGCCCGGTCGACCCGCACCTCGTCCACGTTCTCCCGCATCAGGAGCAACCCGCGCCCCCGGTCGGACAACGTGGCGGGTGGCACTCGCCACATCCCGTCGTCGGCGACGACCACCTCGATGCGGCCGTCCGGCCACGCGTCGGCGTCGACCCGCACCACCCCGGGCGAACCGGGCGGGTAGGCGTGCTCGACGGCGTTGCTGACGGCCTCGTTCACCGCGATGACCAGGTCGTACCGGTCGTCCTCGGACAGGCCGCGGTCCACCAGCCAGGTGTCCAGCCGGTTCCGAACCACCGAGAGCCTGCCGGCGACGGCCGGGAACTCGACCCCCCAGTGGTGATCCCCGAGTCGATCTCTCAACTGCCCTCCCCGTGACGCATCCACGAGTCTTCCCAGTACGTCCGGCCTCTACACGTGTGAGGGCCGATCCGATCGGGTACCGATAGCTTCAGCACCACAGAGACAGAACGGACGATGAGGTGAGCGTGTCGCACACGGAGCCGCTGAGCGGCGAGTCGGATGACCCCTTGGCCGGGGTGGAGTTGCGGATGGCCGCCGATCCCACCCAGCTCTCGATCGTCCGGGCGGTGGCCGCGGACATCGCGATGCGCCAGGACTTCGACCTGGACGCCATCGAGGACCTGAAGCTGGCCGTGGACGAGGCGTGCTCCACGCTGATCTCACTGGCCGCGCCGAGCGCCGTGCTCAGCGCGCGCTTCCTGGTGGTGGACGGCGCCGTGCAGGTGTTCACGGCGGTCGGTTCGAAGCGGTCCGCGCCGCCGGACCGGGACAGCTTCGGGTGGCGGGTGCTCAGCGCGCTGGTGGACTCGGTGACGACGTGGGTCGCGCCGCTGTCGGACGCCTACGAAGTGCACATCGACCTGGTCAAGCGCTCGCTGGGGACCGCGTGACGGCGTCCGGCGACGAGAGCAACGGCAACGGGGGCAACGGCACGACGCGAGCGCAGGGCGACTACGACCACCTCGCGCCGCTGTTCGTCCGGCTGGCCGCCGCCGAGGCGGGCCCGGAGCGGGACCGGCTGCGGGACGAGCTGGTGACCGAGCACCTGCCCGTCGCGAAGCACATCGCACGCCGGTTCGGCCACCGCGGTGAACCGTACGACGACCTGGTGCAGGTGGCCACGGTCGGCCTGATCAACGCGGTGGACCGGTTCGACCCGGAGCGGGGCAGCGACTTCCTGTCGTTCGCCGTGCCGACGATCATGGGCGAGGTCCGGAAGTATTTCCGGGACTCCAGCTGGTCGGTGCGGATGCCGCGCCGGCTCAAGGAGCTGCACCTGGCGATCAACGCGGGTTCGGCGCGGTTGTCGCAGCAGCTGGGCCGCGCGCCCACGCCGTCCGAGCTGGCCGAGCACCTCGGCCTGTCCCGGGAGGAGATCCACGAGGGGCTGGCGGCGGGCAACGCCTACCACAGCGCGTCGTTGGACGACCTGCTGGTGGCGGACGACAGCTCCATCTCGCTGGGCAGCACGCTCGGCGAGGAGGACCCGGAGCTGGAGGCGATCGAGCAGCGCGAGGCGTTGCACCCGCTGCTGGAGAAGCTGCCGGAGCGGGAGCGCAAGATCGTGGTGATGCGGTTCTTCGGCAACATGACGCAGACGCAGATCGCGCAGAAGGTCGGGATCTCGCAGATGCACGTCTCCCGGCTGCTGGCGAAAACGCTGCGGCAGCTGAGAGAGGGCCTGACGGAGTAGGCACGTTCCGGTAGCACGGCCGGTCGGGTGTTCCGACCGGCCGTTTCGCGCGTGCCGCCCGAGGACGGCATCCGGTCGGCGTCCGCCCGTCGCGGCCGGGGGCAGGGGCTCGCGACGGGCGGTCGGCGCACCGGGTCTCGCACGCTCAGGCGGCGGTGCTGCGGCGGGCGGCGGCGATCAGACGCCTGCGCTCGTCCTCACCCATGCCACCCCAGACGCCGTAGGGCTCCTGGACGGCGAGGGCGTGGCGGCGGCACTCCAGCAGGACCGGGCACCGGCCGCAGAGTTCCTTGGCCCGCTGCTCGCGGGCGGCGCGGGCGGAGCCGCGCTCGTTGTCGGGGTGGAAGAAGACCGCACTGTCCCGGCCGCGGCACAGTCCGTCCTTCTGCCAGTCCCACACGTCGGTGACGGGCTTTGGCAGGCGCGCGGTGCTGGTCATGTCGGGAGAACCCCCTGCTCGTGTCCGATGGGATGCGATCAAGGCGTACCCCGGCCGCCCGGGGCCACAAACGTCCCGCCCCCATCGGGTTACCCCCGTCACCGCCCGTTCGGCGACCCGCCTTCCCGTGGCCCGTGGGCGATCCCGGGTGTTCGGCGGTTTCGTCCGGGTCGGACGGTCCGGCACGCGGTCAGCGCAGGAACTCCTTGGCCTTGGTGCGCACGCCGCGCGCCACCACGGCCCACGCGTCCGGGTCGCCCTTGATCAACGCCTCGGCGGTCGACTTGGCCTGCTCGAACGTGGTGTGCGGCGGGATCGGCGGCACGTTCGGGTCGCACCGCACGTCCAGCACGGCGGGCCGGTCGGCGGACAGGGCGGTGTCCCAGGCCGCGCCCAGCGCGTCCGGCGAGGTCACGTCGACGCCGACCAGGCCGATGGCGCGGGCGAAATCGGCGTACCCCACGTCGGGCAGCGACTGCGACTCCTCGAACTTCGGCGCGCCGCCCATCGACCGCAGTTCCCAGGTGACCTGGTTGAGGTCGTTGTTGTGCAGCACGCACACGACGCACCGGCGGTCCGACCACTCGTGGTGGTAGCGGACCAGGGTGATCAGCTCCGCGAGGCCGTTCATCTGCATCGCGCCGTCGCCGACCAGCGCCACCACCGGCCGGTCGGGGTGGGCGAACTTCGCGCCGATCGCGTACGGCACGCCCGCGCCCATGCTGGCCAGGGTGCCCGAGAGCGAGCCCCGGTTGTCCTCGCCCAGGTCGACCAAACGGGCGTACCAGTTGGCGGCCGAACCGGAGTCCGCCGTGACGATGGCGTTCGCGGGCAACCGGTCGGACAGCTCCAAGGCCACCCGCATCGGGTTCACCGGGTCGGCGGGCACCCCCGCCTGGGCGCGCAACGTCTCCCGCCACTCCACGACGTTGTCCCGCACGGTGTCCCGCCAGCCGCGGTTCTCCTTGCGCCGCAACGACGGCAGCAGGGCGCGCAGCGTGGCCGCGGCGTCGCCGACGAGGTTCACCTCCGTCGGGTAACGCATACCGATGAACCCGCCGTCGGCGTCGACCTGCACCGCGCGTGCCGAGTCGAACTCGGGCAGGAACTGCGAGTACGGGAAGCTGGAGCCGACGATCAGCAGGGTGTCGCAGTCGCGCATCAGCTCGTAGCTGGGTCGGGTGCCGAGCAATCCGATGGCACCGGTGCCGTAGGGCAGGTCGTCGGGCAGGACGTCCTTGCCCAGCAACGCCTTCGCCACACCCGCGCCGAGCAGTTCGGCGACCTCGCGCACCTCGGCGGCGGCGCCGCGCGCGCCCTGGCCGATGAGGATCGCGGGCTTCTCCCCCGCGTTGAGCACGTCGGCGGCGCGGTCCAGTTCGGACCGCGGTGGCACCGACGAGCGCCACACGTGGCTCGGCGGGCTGGACGGCACGTGCTTGAACGCGTGCTCCGGTGGCGTGTAGTCCAGTTCCTGCACGTCGGCCGGGATGATCAGGGCCGTGGGCGCGCGCCGCGCCTCGGCGGTGCGGATGGCGCGGTCCAGGGCGTTCGGCAGCTGCTCGGGCACCGTGACGTCCACCAGGTACTCGGAGGCGACGTCCTTGAACAACGCGTGGAGGTCCACTTCCTGCTGGTACGAACCGCCGATCGCGGTGCGCGCGGTCTGGCCGACGATGGCGACCACGGGCACGTGGTCCAGCTTCGCGTCGTAGAGGCCGTTGAGCAGGTGGATGGCGCCCGGTCCCGACGTGGCGAGGCAGACCCCGACCCGACCGCTGAACTTCGCGTAGCCCACGGCCTGCATCGCGGACATCTCCTCGTGCCGCGACTGCACGAACTTCGGCCTGTTCCCGGCGCGGCCGAACGCGGCCACGAGACCGTTCACGCCGTCCCCGGGGTAGGCGAACACGTGCTCGACACCCCATTCCCGCAGGCGTTCCAACACGTGGTCGGCGACCAGCATGGCACCTCCTCAGGTTCGGTGTCCCATCCGCGCGGGGGTACCCGAGGGCCTGCGGGCCTAACGGCGGTACGCCTATCGGGGCAGCAGCAGACCGCCCCCGAGCAGGAGCGCGCCGATCGTGACGGCGGCGAACACCAGCACCCAGGCGAAGCCCGGGACGTGCGTGATGCGTGCGAGCTGGTCGGCGTCGGAGTTCGGCGCGCGGCCCCGCACGCGGCGGCTCTGGAGTTCGCCGACCGGGCGCACGCCGCCCAGGAGCAGGAACCACGCCACGAACAACGCGAACGCGGACTGCCACTCGGCGGTCGCGTACCACGACACGGCGAACACGATGCCGCCGGTCACCAGCACCGACAGCACGCCGAACAGGTTGCGGATCATCAGCAGCAGCAGGGCGAGCAGGCCGACCGTCGCCCACAGCAGCGGTCGCACGTGGCCCGCCGTCACCAGTGCCGCCGCGCCCAGGCCCAGGAGTGACGGCGTGATGTACCCGGCGAGGTACATGAGCACGACGGCGATGCCCGTCGGCTTGCCCCGGGAGACGGTGACGCCGGAGGTGTCGGCGTTGAGCTTGACGCCCTCCAGCTTGCGGCCGGTGAGCAGCGCGACCAGGGCGTGCCCGCCCTCGTGCGCGATGGTGACGGTGTTGCGGGTGTACCGCCAGATGCCCGGGCTGGCCACCAGGACCAGGGCGAGCACGGCGGGTGCCCACTGCGCGAGTGTCGACATCACCCGTCAGCATGACAGACCGGCCCCGGCCCTCACGCTGGAGAGCCGGGGCCGGTCGGTGTTCGGTCAGCGGGAGTGCCGCGCCCGGTGCTGCTCGGTGACGGCCGGGTCGACGTGGTGGGCCGGGCGGGGCGAGACCGTGGGGTCGACGGCCTCGATCCGCTGGTCGTGCGGCCCGACCTCCTCCCGGTCGCGCTGGGCGGGCATCCGCGGGTCCCGGATGCTCTCGTCGCGCCCGGACACGGGCTCCGCGGCCGGCTCCTCGGTCACGATCCGCCGCCGCGCCGGCAGCACCGCGATCAGCAGGCCCACCGCGGCCAGGCCGAGGTGCAGCCAGTTGTCGTTGGTGTTGAGGGCCAGCGGGTTGCCGAGCCCGTTCACCGGGTTGCTGGAGACGACGCCGACCAGCATCAGGCCCCACACCAGCACCAGGCCGTAGGCGATGAACACGATCCAGCCGTAGGTCCGGGCGAGGGCCGAGTTGGTCGCCATCAGCAGGCCGAGCACGCCGAACGCCAGGTGGATCACGTTGTGCAGGGGGTTGATGGAGAAGCCGAGCAACGTCGAGTGGTGCTCGCCCGCGAAATCACCGAACCCCGTCCGCACGAAGCCGGCGATGCCGACGACGAGGAAGGCCACGCCGAGCAGTCCGGCCAGCACTTGGGCGGGCTGTAGCCCGGCGACCTTGACGCGACCGATGGTCGAGTGGGTCATCACGCCCTCCCATGAGGACACGAGAGCCCGCCTACCGGGCTCCGCATGGCCTTCGGCTACCCGACCCCCGGAAGGGGCAAACCAGCCGGGGACCGTGCCCGGGTGGGGTGCTGGATGGCTGGGTTTGGTGGGGGTGGGGCGTTGTTCGAGGGAGTGGGCGGGGTGGGCGCGGGCGGCAGCGGGGCACAGCGCGAGAAGGCCGCAACGGGCGCGACGGCGACGGGGGCGGCAACGCGGGCGACGGGGGCGGGGGGCGACGGCGACGGGGGCGGGGGCGGGGGCGACGGCGACGGGACGGGGGCGGCAACGGGCACAGCGCGAAAGGGCCGCAACAGGAGCGGGAATCACCGCTGACCGGAAGGGGCGGAAGGTCGAGACCGCCGGGGCCTGGCGGTGGGCGCGGGAGCGGCAACCACCGCCGGCCGGTGGTGGGGACGGGAGCGGCGAGGGCGGGTCGGGCGGCGGGGAGCGGCAAGGCCGGGTGGCGGGGCGCGGGGTCTGGAGCGGGCGGTGGGGTGGCGGGGCCGAGGGCGATCGGCGGAGTTGGCGCGGGTGGGGGTCTGTGGCGGGGTGGGTCTGTGGCGGGGTGGGTCTGTGGCGGGGTGGGGTTTGTGAGAGTCGGCAGGGCGGGTGAGGGGTGGGAACGGGCGCACGGGCCCGTTCCCGGTCGGACAGGAGTCACCACCCCGCCGTGCCGGGGTTCGTCCCGGCCAACCCCATGAAGGCCGGGGCGTCGCGGCGCACGGAAAGCGCGGGTCACCGCGACAATTGGCGCGACAGGATTTCGCGTAACACGCGGGGCGCGCCCGGGTCGCGGGCGCCGCACCTCTACCTGTGCGCGGGTCCGAACGCGGGAGGTCGGGTGGCCGCCCGGGTCCGCGCGTACTCGTCGCCCACAGCTCGCCCCCTTCCCGTCGTCACCACGAAATCATCCCGCCCCCAACCCCACCCGTCAAAGCAATTACCGCCCCGGCACTCGCCAGACCAGCGAGTACCGCCGCAGCACGTGCCGCCGCATCGGCGGAGCGGGGACCGGTGAGTGCGGACGCGGCACCACGTTGGCATGGACGCCAGGCTCACCGCCCAGTCCCACGGCGACTTCGCCAACCCCGGCACTCCGCCCGGCGCGACCAAGTCCCCCATCCGTGAATCCGCCTTCACGGGCGTCACCCCGGGCTCGGAACCCACGTCCAGCGGCCACGTCCACCAGTTGCGACACGTGACTTGGAATGCGGCGCTACCGTATCCACGAAGCACTTCACATGGGGGCAACAATGCTGAAACGCTGTTTCACGGCGCTGTCGGCCGCGGTCCTGCTGGCGTCGGGCACGATCCCGGCGGCAGCCGCACCGGACGCCGGCAGCCACCGGCTCGCCGAGGCGCTGCGCCGGGCGATCGACGCGCAGGACTTCCGGGACGTCATCGACCTCACCCCGCCCGACCTGGCACTGGCCGCCCGCCGCGGCGCGCCGGAGAAGTACGACGACGCCGGACCGGCGCCGCTCGTCGCGGCGACCCCGCGACCGCTGCACCAGACGCCGAACATGGACGCGGCGATCATCGAACTCGACGCCGCCGGCCGGCCGCGGGCCATGGCCGACGTGCTGCTCAGCCCGCAGTACCCGAACGGCGTCGTGGTGCCGCTGAACAACCGCGCGAACCTGTCCACCGACCAGATCCGCTACCGCTGGTGGGACGACGACGAGTGGGACCGCAACGGCGGTCGCGGCACGCGGGACGTCCTGGCCGGCCGGGAGAACGCGCCGATCGACTTCTCGTCGCCGTACCCGGCGTCGGTGCTCAAGCTGATGGTGGGCTTCGGCGTGCTGCGCCTGGCCGACCGCGGTCGCGTGGACCTCGACGCCGAATACTCCTACGAGCCGGTCACGCAGAACCCGGTGTGCGGCGGCCCGTCGAAGAAGACCGTCCGGCAGCACTTCGACGAGATGATCACCAAGTCGCAGAACGAGTCGACGTGCGCGTTGATCAAGCTGGTCCACGACCTCAACGCGTGGGACGAGACCAACCAGGCGTTCGTGGACCTCGGCATGCCGACGCTGATGGTCACCGGCACCAACCCGGGCAACGGCGGCCGGTGGATCGGCTCCAACATGAGCAGCATCGACACCGCGAAGCTGCTGCTCCTGGTGAACGGCGGGTTCGGCGCGCTCTGGACGACCGACGCGGGCAAGCGCGTCACCCGTGACGAGCTGTCGCCGTCGGCGCGGCAGGTGTTCCTCAAGGCGCTCAACGAGCAGGGCCACAACGAGATGCTGTCCACCACCAACTGGTGCGGGCGCGACTACCCCGGTCCGGGCCTGCCGCAGCGCATCACGGACCGGTGGACGAAGGCCGACGGCACGGTGACCGCGGGCAGCGCGGTGTACGACCGCGACGTGCGCCCGTGCAACGCCGACGCCACCGTGACGTTCGCGCACAAGACCGGCTGGGTAGACACCACGGGCAGCGACGCGGGCATCGTCAAGCCGGTGCGCGGCAAGAGCGGTCGCAGCTACATCGTCGTGGTGTTCTGCAACCTGGGCACGGACTACGTGGACCACAACCGGCCGGCCGACCCGCCGGGGGTGTTCCCCGTGCTCTACACGCAGAAGTACGCGAAGCTCGGCCAGGCGATCGACCGGATCATGAACCGGCTCTGACGCGCGGTTGACCTCCAGTTAGGTCGAGTTCCTAGGTTGGGGCGGCAACCGAGGAACTGGGGGAAACGCGATGCGCGCCATTCGACAGCACGAGTTCGGCCCGGCCGAGAACCTGCTCGTGGAGGAGGTGCCGGACCCGGAACCGGGCACCGGTCAGGTGCTGGTGGAGGTCGCGGCGGCGGGGGTGCACCTGCTGGACACGACGCTCCGCAAGGGCGAGCGGGGCGGTCCGTTCCCGCCGCCGGACCTGCCGATGACGCCGGGCCGCGAGGTCGCGGGCGTGGTCCGGCGGCTCGGGCCGGACGTCGACGGCGCGTGGCTGGGCAAGCGGGTCGTCGCGCACCTGGGCGCGGCGCACGGCGGGTACGCCGAACTGGCCGCCGTGCCCGCGACCTCGCTGCACGCCCTGCCCGACCACGTGTCCGCCGAGGCCGCCGTGGCGATGATCGGCACCGGGCGCACCGCGTTCGGCGTGCTGCGGATCGCTCAGCTCACGCCGGAGGACGTGGTGCTGGTGCCCGCCGCGGCGGGTGGGCTGGGCGCGTTGTTCGTGCAGGAGGCGAAGGCCGTCGGCGCCCGCGTCGTGGCCGCCGCGAGCACGGCCAAGCTGGACCTGCTGCACGACCTCGGCGCGGACGTGGTGGTCGACTACACCCGCGACGGGTGGGCCGACGAGGTCCGCGCCGAGGTCGGCGAGGTGTCGGTGGTGCTGGACGGCGTCGGCGGCGCGGTCGGCAGGCAGGCGCTCGAACTGCTCGGCGTGGCCGGGCGGATCGTCATGTTCGGCTGGTCGGCGGGCGAGCCGACGCGCATCGAGACCATGGACCTGTACCGCAACGGGCTGACCGCGACCGTCGCGCTGGGTCCGCGCCTCCTCAAGACGATGAGCCTGCGTGAGCTGGAGACGCTGGCGCTGGACGCGCTCGCCACCGGTCGGCTCACGCCACGCGTCACGGCGTTCCCGCTAGCGGACGCCGCCAAGGCGCACATCGCGCTGGAAACCCGCGCCACCACGGGCAAGGTGGTGCTCACGCCGTGACCGAGCAGTCCTAAGTGGTCGGTCGCCGTCCGACAGGGTCGGCGACCGACGTGGAATAACCCGCTAACCGCCGTACACGGCGCGCAGCCACACGTACGTCAACGTGTCCACCAGCTCCCGGTCCTTCTTCGCCGACCGGCGCACCACGGAGCGACCCAGGAACGCCTGCTCGTTCATGGCCACCAGGACCGCCGCGAGGGACCGCGCGTCCGGCCCGTCGACCGCCGCGCCCGCCGCCCGCTCCAGCGTGATCTGCTCGGCAGTGGCGTCCACGAACCGCCGTGCCACGCCCGCCCAGAAATCACGCATCAGCGGGTCGGTGTCGCGGGCGCGCACCGAAGCGCGCAGCACCGGGCCGTGCGCGCGCCACAACGCCAGCGTCGCGCCCAGCGCCCGCCGGACGGCGGCCTCCGGCGGTTCGCTGCCGCGCCGCAGCCAGGACGACGCCGATTCGTACAGGGCGTCCAGCACCTGCGCGGACAGCGCGTGCAGCACGGCCTCGCGGGACGAGAAGTGGAAGTAGAACGTGGACCGCGAGATGCCCGCGCCGGCGGCCAACTCGTCCACCGCGATGTCCTCCAGCGAACGGGTCTGCAACAGCCGTTCGGCGGTGTCCAGGATGGCTTGCGAGGTCACGTCGCCTTTGCTGGGCCGACGTCGGGAACCTAGGGACCCGGCCGGTGACCGTGGGGGCATGGCGCACATGCTGGCCGCACCTCCCCGGCGACCGCAAGCCTTCCCGGCGAACCGGTGCGGCCGGGTCCGGAGTGGACCGGCGCCGCCGGCCGGGGTACACAGGGGTGGTGGACCCCCTCTGGGCGCTGCGGCAGGTCGCGTTCCAGCTCGAACGGGCGGGCGAGCCGACGTACCGGGTGCGTGCCTTCCGCCGGGCCGCCGACGTGGTGGCCGCGTTGTCGCCGGACGAGCTGGCGCAACGCGTCGAGCGCGGCACGCTGACCGAGCTGAACGGCATCGGGCGGGCGACGGCGGGCGTGGTCGCGGACGCCGTGCACGGCCGGGAACCCGCCTACCTGGCGAAGATCCGGCCCCCGGTGGTCGGCGGCCAGGCCATGCGCGCGCGGCTGAAAGGCGACTGCCACACGCATTCCGACTGGTCCGACGGCGGCAGCCCGATCCGGGAGATGGCGGAGGCGGCCCGCGACCTCGGGCACGAGTGGGTGGCGCTGACCGACCACTCGCCGCGGCTCACCGTCGCCAACGGCCTGTCCGCCGAGCGGTTGCGCCGCCAGCTGGAGGTGGTGGCCGAGCTGAACACCGAGCTGGCGCCCTTCCTGGTGCTGACCGGGATCGAGGTGGACATCCTCGCGGACGGCTCGCTGGACCAGGACCCGGAGCTGCTGGGGCGGCTCGACGTCGTGGTGGCGAGCGCGCACTCGAAGCTGCGGATGCCGTCCCGGGAGATGACCGCGCGGCTGTCGGCCGCCGCGGCGAACCCGCACGTGGACGTGCTGGGGCACTGCACCGGTCGGCTGGTGACCGGGAGGGGCAGGCCGGAGTCCGAGTTCGACGCCGAGGCCGTGTTCACCGCGTGCCGGGACCACGGCACCGCCGTGGAGATCAACTCGCGGCCCGACCGGCTCGACCCGCCACGCCGGCTGCTGCGGCTGGCGGTGGAGCTGGGGTGCGAGTTCGCGATCGACAGCGACGCGCACGCGCCCGGCCAGCTCGACTGGCTGTCCTACGGCTGCGAACGGGCCGAGGAGTGCGGCGTGCCGCCGGAGCGCGTGGTCAACGCGCGTGGCGCGGCGGAACTGCTCAACGGCCGGCGGTAGCCGATCGCGAGGCGCGCACCAGGTGCCCGTACCACGGGATCAGCGGTCCGGTGCGACCGTCCACGAGGCGTTGCCACGTGCCCCGGCACAGCTCCAGGAACGGCGTGGGGTCCCAGCCGCGGGCGAGGTCGGCCAGCGGGCGGTCGTGCACGTTGCCCAGGCCGTAGCGGCGGTCGAAGCCGTAGGACACGGGCACCGCCGCGCCGTTCGCCTCGATCACCAGGGGTGTCAGCCACCGGCCCAGCGGCACGCGGTCGGGCACCGGCGCGGCCATGAACGCCTCCGGCCGGCGGGCGAGCGTGGTGCGCGGCACGGCGTCGAGCTGCACCGCCATGCCGTGCTCCTCGGCGATGCGACCCAGCTCGACGGCGGCGTAGGCGAGTTCCACCGCGTCCGGCCGCTCCCCCGCCATCAGCCGGTTCGCCGCGCCCTCCGGTTCCAGCGGGTGGACCTGGAGCAGCAGCGCGCCGGACCGGGACGCGGCCAGCGCCACGTCACCGAGCTGGGTGGCGTTGCCCTGGGTGAGGGTGGTGACGACGCCGACCGGGATGCCCGCCTCGGTGAGCCGCCGGATGCCCGTGAGGGCCTTGTCGAAGCAGCCCGGCTGGTCCCGGATGCGGTCGTGGGTGGGCTGGTCGCCGTCCAGCGACACGGCCACCAGGTCGACCAGCCCCCGCACCAGCCCGATGCGGCGCTGGGTCAGCGCCACCGCGTTGGTGGTGACGGTGGTGCGCATCCCGGCCTCGCGCGCGGACCGCAGGAGTGCGGGCAGCTCCGGGTAGAGGAACGGCTCGCCGCCGGACACGCTCATCACGTCGTAGCCGAGCGCGGCGGCGTCGCGGACGGCGGGCGCGAGCACGCCGATCGGCACGGATTCGGCGACGTCCGGCCCGGAGCTGGAGTAGCAGTGCCGGCAGCGCAGGTTGCACACCCGGGTCGGGTGCACCTGAATGACCGCCCGGCCGCCCGTTTGCCCCATGACCACCCTCCCGTGGGACCGATACCGGTATGGAGGACGCAGTCGCGGCGGTGATACGTCGATCCGGTCGGCCGCCGAATTCCCCCTGAAGTGGGAACTCGACCGCGGTGTGAAACGACAGCCGGCGGTCGCGCGACTTCCTTGGTGAGGCGGCAGGGCCTCGGGGCCACCCGCCTGACCGGGAGGGGACGTGCGCCGCGAGTTCGCAGTGTCCACCGATGCGGCCGACGAGGTGCGGCGGCGGGTCCTGCGCGACCTGCACGACGGCCTCGGACCCTCCCTCGCCGCGATCGCCCTCGGCCTGCGTGCCGCGCGGCACCTGCTGGCACGCGACCAGGCGGCGGCCGGGCTGCTGCTCGCGCGCCTCGAGGAAGAGGTGCGTGGCGCGGTCGGCGAGGTGCGGCGGCTGGCCGCGGGCGCGTGCCCGGCGGAACTGGCCCGGCTCGGCCTCGCGGGCGCGATCCGGGCGCACGTCGCGACGTTGGTCGACCGGCACCCGGTGCGGGTGCGGGTGGACGTCGACGGTGTCCCGCCGGGACTGCCGCTCGCCGTGCAGGTCGCGGCTTACCGGATCGTGTGCGAGGCGCTGACCAACGTGGTCCGGCACGCGGGCGCGCGGACCTGCGCGGTGCGGCTGTGGTGCGCGGACGACCTGCACGTGGAGGTCGTGGACGACGGCTGCGGCGCGGGCCGCGGGGACGGGGGCGGGGTGGGGCTGAACTCCATGCGGGACCGCGCGCACGAGGTCGGTGGCACGTGGGCCATCGAGGAGGCCGCCGCGGGCGGCACCAGGGTCGCCGCGGAGCTGCCCGTCGCGGGCGGGGTGTGAGCGGGTCGTGCCGCCCGCGCTCCGGGCCCTGGTCGTGGACGACCACCCGCTGTTCCGCTACGGCCTGGCGACGGCGCTGGCCACCGCGCACGACCTGGAGCTGGTCGGCGAGGCGTCCGGCGGCGGGATGGCGGTCGAGCTGGCCGCCGCGCTGCGGCCCGACGTGGTCGTGATGGACCTCAACATGCCCGACCTGAGCGGGGTGGAGGCGACCCGGCGGATCGTGGCGCGCGACCCGGCCGTGCGGGTGCTCGTGCTGACCATGTTCGACGACGACGACTCGGTTTTCGCGGCGATGCGCGCGGGTGCGCTGGGCTACCTGCTCAAGGCGGCCCGGCCGCAGCAGATCGTGCGCGCGGTGCGCGCGGTCGCCGAGGGCGAGGCGATCTTCAGCCCCGGCATCGCGGTGCGCCTGCTCGCCTACTTCGGCGCGGCGCCCCGGCATGCGCGGGACGCGTTCCCGGAGCTGACGGCGCGGGAGCGGGAGGTGCTGCGGCTGATGGCGGACGGCCGGGGCAACGCGGCCATCGCCCGCGTCCTGGTGCTCAGCCCCAAGACGGTGCGCAACCACGTGTCCAACATCCTGCGCAAGCTGCACGTGGCCGACCGGGCGCAGGCCGTGTCCCGGGCGAAGCGGGCCGGTTTGGGCGACGAGCCGGGACACATCGGGACACCGGGGCCGTAGTGCCGGCCGCGTCCTCTGGGGACGATGGTCGCCCCGGGGGATCGGGCGCGAGGGGATCGGGCGCGAGGGGCGGGACGCAGGGGGCACGAGCACTGGGGAGACGACATGAACGGTGAGCGGATCGCGGTGGCGCTGCACGCGGCGGACTCGATCACCCGGGCCGGGGTGACCGCGGCCCTGCGGTCCCGGCCGGAGATCCGGTTGGTCGAACCGGACGAACCGGCGCCGGTGGCGCTGGTCGTGCTGGACCGGTTGGACGGGCCCGCGCAGCGGCTGCTGCGCAGGCTCCAGGCGCCGGGCAGCCCCGGTGTGGTGCTGGTGGCGGGCGACATCGCGGAACCGGAGCTGCTGAACGTCGTGAGCAGCGGCGTCTCCGCACTGGTCCGCCGGTCGGAGGCGACCCCGGACGCCCTGGTGCGCCTGGTGAAGGCGACCGCGGCGGGTCAGGGCGCGCTGCCGCCGGACCTGCTCGGGCGGCTGCTGGACCGGGTGTCCCGGTTGCAGCGCGACGTGCTGCACCCGAACGGCTGGACGATGGCGGGCATGTCCGACCGGGAGACCGAGGTGCTGCGGCTGATCGCGGACGGCTTCGAGACCCGCGAGATCGCGGAGAAGCTGTGCTACTCGCAACGCACGGTGAAGAGCATCCTGCACGACATCACCAACCGGTTCCAGCTCCGCAACCGCGCGCACGCCGTGGCGTTCGCGTTGCGGGAGGGGCTGATCTGACGGTCATTCCACCCGTCCGGAGAAGGACGCGGCGGGGGTGCAGTTGCCCTTCTCCGGCGGGTTCTGGCAGCTCACCGAGAACACGACCCGCTCGCCCGGCTTGAACCGCAGCGGCTGCACGAAGTGGCGGTCCAGGTCGCGGTAGTTGCCCAGGCCGACCTCCAGGATCGTGGCGCGGGTGCCGCCGCTGTCACGCATGATCCGCACGGTGCCGGTGTCGCCCCGCGGGTTTTGCAGCACGATGTCGCTGACGTGCAACGTCTTCTTGTCGTCGGGCGGGGTGAACACGAAGTCCGCGAACAGGTTCTGGTTGGTCACCACGGCCGCGTCGGCGGCGACGCGGAAGTCGGTCGGCTCGCCCGGCGCGGCGGACTGCCGGGGCGCGGTGGGCGGCGATCCGGGCGGCGCGCCGGGATCGAGGCCGACGGCCTCCATCGCCGCCGCCGAGTTGCCCTTGGCCTGCGCGGAATCCGCTTTCGCCGCGCCCGCGGCGTCCTCGGCGCGCTGTGCCGCCGCCTTCACCTCGCCCGCCTGCTGCGTGGCGGCGTCGCGTGCGGCGGACTTCACGGCGGGCTGCAACACGGTGAGCCACAACGCGGCCAGCAGCGCGGCCAGCGCCGCCAGCGCGATCAGGGCGGGCAGCAGCCACCGGGGCAGGAGCTGGCGCTGCACCAGCACGCCGTCCGCGGCCAGCGGGTCGCCGCTGCTCGGCAGCACCTCCACCCGGAACGGCCGCGTCCTGGGCTGCCCGCGCAGGAACGTGTCGCGGGGTTTCACCACCAGCTTGACGAACGCGGCGGTGCCCGGCGCGAGCACCACCTCGCCGCGGTCGAGGCTGAAGTCCAGCTCGCCGTCCGGGTCGCCCGGCAGGAACCGCAACGCCACCGGGTGGTTGCCGACGTTGTCCGCGGCCAGCTCGAACCGGCCGCGCCGAGCCGCCTCCAGCCTGGTGGGCACCAGTTCCGCGCTCAGCTCGGTGTACTCGCCGACCTCGACCACGCCCTCCTCCACGACCGACCCGTACGGGTCCTCGCGGGACGTGACGCGGATCCCGAACGGCACCGGACCCGCCGGCACCTCCACCGCGCGGGGCGGCGCGAACCGCACCACCACCTCGGCGGTGGCCTGCGGCACCAGGTTCACCGAGGGCGGTTCCGCGACGGCCCACGCCGCCGCGCCGCCCACGACGTCCACGGTGAACTGGTCCACCAGCTCACCGGTGTTGCGCACGACGACCGTGCAGGTGGTCTCGCCGCCCGGCTCCACGGCCGGGCCGGTGGTGGACAGCGTCGCGGTAGCGCCCATGTCGAAGATCCTCCGGTGGACGGTCGGCGCGGGCACGAGGCGGAAGGGCGTGGCGCGGTGCGCCACCCGCTGCCCCATGGGGCAGTCCTTCAGCCGCGTGCCGCGAAGTCGGGTGGTTGCAGGGTTTTCGGCACGACGAGGAACGCGTTCGACCGCACCGCGGCGAAGGGCGGTCCGGTGACCGGTTCGGCGATCAGCTCGCGCGGACCGACCTGGTCGTTCTCGAACACGGGGAACTGGGCGTCGACGGTCCCGTCCGCGCGCACCGGCACCGTGTCCGGGGAGGTGGAGATGCCGACCGCCCAGACCAGCCGCACGGTTCCGCCGGGCGGGAAGCCGGAGCCGGTCACGCGCGGCACGAACCCGGTCGGCCCCACGAGCGGGTCGACGACGAGCCGGGGCTGCCGCACGGCGATCCGCGTCGAGGCGGTGTTGTCGGCCGCGTCGGTGTCCGGCCCGACGCCGACCGCGGAACCACCCACGTCGGCTTCCACGGCCGCCTTGGCGGGCAGGGAGATCCGCACCTCGGCTTCCTGGAGCGGTTGCAGGACACCGATGTCGCAGACGGTGCCGTCGGCCGCACAGCCCGGCGACACGGCGGTGGCCGGCAGCAGTCGCGGTGGCAGCGACGTGACGACCCGGACGGCCGTCATCGGGGTGCCCGCGCCGTTGCGGAGCTTGAAGACCACGGTGACGTCGTCACCGCCGACGTAGCTCTCCGCGGGCAGCGCGGTGACCGCCATCGACAGCGATCCGGGCCGGGGTGGCGGTTTCACCTCCTCCGCCACCTGGATCGGCACCTCCACCCGGTTGTCCGCCGGGTTCACGTCCACGCCCGCGTCGGCCCGCACGACCCGCGTGCCGGCGGCGGTCCCGGTCACGGTGAGCCGGATCTCCGCGGTGGCGCGGGCGGCGAACCGGCCGAGCACGCAGCGCGCCGTCGCGACGTCGCACGTGCCGACCGTCGTGGTGATGCGCTCCACCCGCAGCCCGTCGGGCACGGCCAGCGCCAGGACGGCCGCCGGGTCCGCCGCGAGACCGGTGTTCACGACGGTGAACCGCGCCGTCGTCACGCCCTGGAACGCGATCCGCGCCGGCACGGCCGAACCGGCGACCACGAGGTCCGGCAGCCGGCGGAACGCGGGACCACGCACCGGTTCGTCGCCGAACGACACCAGCGGCCGGGGCGTGCCGCCACCGGCCGCCACCGAGAACACCCGCCGAGTGGTGCCCACGGCCCGGTCGAACGCGATCAGCGCGCCATCCGGCGACCACGCCGGCGCCTCCGCGCGGTTGCCGCCGGGCACCAGCACGGTCGCGCCGGTGCCGTCCGCGTTCGCCGTGCACAGCGCCCCGTCGGGTGCGAACACCAGGCGGGTGCCGTCCGGCGACCAGTCGGGCGAGTCCGCGGATCCCGCGCACTCGGGCGGGAACCCCGGCGACAGGTCGGTCTGCACCACGGGCTCGCTCGTGCCGGCCAGCCAGATGCCCCGGTGCGGTGGCTCGTCCGGTCGGAACACCGCGACGGTCGAGGCCGCCCGCCCCGTCCGGCCGCGGTCCTCGGCGGTGCACGTGACGCTGGTGACGCCGACCGGGAACAACGCGCCGGGGCGCGCGTCGCAGGTCGGGGTGAGCGGCGTGCCGGTCGCCGACGTGGCGGAGGCGCTGAAGTCCACGGGCACCGGCACGCCACGCGGGCTGGGCACGGCGGCGCCGTGCACCACGACCGTCGGCGTGCCCGAGCCGGACTCGGTCACCCGGATGGTCTGCACGTGCGGGCGCGTGGGTTCCACCCCGTCGAACAGGAACCGGACCGCGCAGGTCGTCACGTCGCCCGGCACGCGTGGTCCCGGCCCGAGCCGGACCGCCTCCTGGAACGCCACCTCGGTGTCGCCCGCGACCGTGCGCGAGGGCGGGTCGAACGACACGGACGCGCCGCCCGAGCAGGACGCGGTGGGCGTGACGGTCACCGGCAGGTCCTTGATGCCGCGACCGATGGCGGCGGCGATCTCGGTCGGCGTCGCGCCCGCGGCGACCAGCGTGCCGCCGGTGTGGTTGACGACGTCCTCGGCCTGGCGGCGGGAGTTCAGCCCGTCACCGCGCCCCTTGATCGGCACCGCGACGACCTTGATGCCACGTGGTTCGTTCGACGGCGGGTACGTGCCGGTGAGGTCGTTCTTCACGTCCTGCGCGCTGTAGTAGGGCGGGACGCAGTGCTCCGGGTCCGGCGGCTTCGGGGTGGGCTCGGCCGGGTCGCACTTGTCGCCGTACTCCTTGCTGGTGGCGTCGCCCGCGAGCACCACGATCCGGCTCGCGCCGGGCGTGTCGAACACGACGTGCCGTCCCGCCAGCTCGTCGCGTGCGATCCGGTGCAGGCCGTTGAACCAGTCCTCGGCCGCGGTCCGGCCACCGCCCTCGGCGGTCAGCAGGTCGTTGTTCCGCAACACCGCCGCGAGCGCGGTGGCCGTGGTGAGGTTCTGCACGAGTTCGTAGCGCCGCGGGCCGTCCACGGTGTCCTTGTACGAGGCGACGCCGAACCGCGCGCCCGCGTCCCGCGACACGATCTCGTCCATGACCTTCGGGATCTCCGCCTTGAACGTGGCCAGCGCGGCGCTCATGGAACCCGTGGTGTCCAACAGGAACATGATCTCCGGTCGGCGCGGCACGGGTGGCGTGCGCAACGTCGCGGAGGTCGTGAACGAACCGCCCGGCGGGGTGGACGCGCCGACCGAGCGGGGGGCGACCAGCGGCACGTCCAGGCCGTCGCTGTCGCGGCTGAACGCGATGGTGCGGCCGTCCGGCGACCACGCGGGCGCGCCGTCCCGGCCGCGCAGGTGGTCGGGTCGCGGGACGGACGACAGCAGCACGCCGTCCGCGACGCGCACCACCTCGACGGTGTCGTCACGCCGGACGGCGAGCCGCGTGCCGTCCGGCGACCACGACGGCTCCGCCTCGCCGGTGCGGTCGCTGAGGTAGCGGGCGCCGCCGCCGTCCGCGTCGGCGACCCGCACCCGCGTCGGCCCCTCGCCGCCGGGGTCCTCGGTCCACGCGACCCGCGCACCGTCCGGCGAGTAGGCGATGTCCCGGTCGGCGGGTGGCCCGCCACGCGTGACGGCCACCGGGTCGCCGCCGCGGGCATCGGTGCTCCAGAGGTCGGCGGACCGGCTCACGCCCACCCGGTAGGGCGCCGTCGGCTCCGCCTGCGCCACCGCCGGGCGGTCCGCGAGCAGCAACCCGGCCACCAGGAGCACGACCGCCAACCGCCGCATCTCAGCCCGCCTCGAAGAACTCGATCTCGGAGATCGCCACGTCGTCGCCCTCCAGCGAGCCGTGCAGCGACCGGATTTCCAACCGCACCGACCGGGCGCCTTCGCCGTTCGCCAGCCGCACGGTCTGCTC
The DNA here is from genome assembly GCF_019375475.1 of Saccharothrix obliqua. Lineage (GTDB taxonomy): Bacteria > Actinomycetota > Actinomycetes > Mycobacteriales > Pseudonocardiaceae > Actinosynnema > Actinosynnema obliqua. Next base: position 251,490 of record NZ_JAHXGQ010000010.1, read on the forward strand.
GTCCGGCGTGTCGGCGAGGCGCAGGTCGAACACCTGGCCGGTGGAGTAGGCGAAGCGCACGTCGGCCGGGCGCTTCGCGGTCTGGAAGCGGTCGCCGACGCCGACCCGGAAGATCGCCCGGGTCAGGTCGGCGGGCGCGTCGAAGGTGAACTCCAGGCTCGGCAGCGGGTCGCCCGGCGCGGCCCAGTGGGTGTTGGTCGCGTTGTCGGCGACCAGCTCCGGGCCGTGACCCGGGGCGGCGGCGGAGGCCGTGACCCGGTTCGGCCGCACCGGGCGCGGGTCGGCGGTGAACCAGTCCCGGACGGTGCCGAACGCGGAGACCGCGTGGTCGTCGACGGCCGACCGGAAAGGGCCGTGCAGCCCGTACAGCCCGGCCGAGCCGAGCAGCAGGACCGCCAGCGCCCACCGGAGGAAGCGGCCGACGACGCGACCGGCGGACGTGCGGCGACGACGCCGGGTGCCCGCCTTGGCCGGCTCGCGCCGGGGCACGAACCGCCGCCACCACTTCTCCGGCACGACCCGCGCCTCCACCAGCTCGGCGCCACACCGCCCGCAGAACCTCCGGGTCGCCGCGTTGCCCTCACCGCACTGGCCGCAGATCAGGTCGCCGGGCCGCAACGCACGCCGCTCGGTCAGCCGAGGCGACCCACCGGGCGCCCGCGCCCCGTCACCGACCCGTGCCGCGCCGGGTTGCACGGCGCTGGGCTGCACGGCATCCGACCCGGGTTGGGGCGCGGTGCCGGGCGGTGCGGTGTGCGGCGTCGGTGGCCCCGGCGGCGGTCGGTCCGGCGGCGGGGGCGGAGTCCCGGTACCGACACCGGTAGGCGGGTGGCCCGCGGCCCCGCCCGGACCACCCGTCCCGGACCACGCGCCGCCCCCGGTCCGCGGTGTGCCCGGCGACCCGGGAGCCGGTGGCCGGCCGGGTGGCGACGTGCCCTGACCGGACGGCTGGGCCGGGTTCGGCTCCCACTCCAGGTACGTCCCGCACGCACCGCAGAACTCGACCCCCCGGGCGTTGCGCTCACCGCACTGCGCGCACACGATCACGGTCCCCCCACCTCCAGTTCCACCAGCACGTGCGCGGGCACGGCGGCGGCGATGGCGGCGGCCAGGCGGGGGCGGTCGACGGCGTCCGGGTCGGCCACGCGCACCCGCACGGTGACCCGCGCCGGGCCGTCGTCCGGCAGCGGCGCGCCGGGCTGGTCGGTCGACGTGCACCCGCCGCTGTCCGTCACCTCCACGCGGCCACCGGTCAGCAGGCCCACGTGCTCCGCCAGGCCCGGCCGCGTACCGCGCCCGCGGTGCAGCCGCACGGCCGTCGCGACCAGCAGCCGCCGGTGCGGCACCGACCAGCCCTCGCCGACGTCCAGCGCCACCCAGTGCGCCAGCCAGTCCAGGAAGTCCTCGGGGGCCACCCTCGGGTCCAGGTACCCCGCGAACCCGTCCAACGCGGTGAACACCGGCGCCAGCACCTCGTCCAGCGCGGCCAGGAAGCGCTGCGTGAAGTCGTCCTCCAGGTACACCGCGGGCAGCCGCTCCGCGAGCGGGTGCGGCGTCGGCAGGGTCGGTCCGCCGGTCCTCATCGCGTCACCCGCACCTGGTGCCCGTAGGAGAACGCCAGCCCGTTCGGCGGCAGGTCCAGGCGCGCGGCGGCGTTGCCGCGCTCCCCCGTCACCGGGTTCGCGCCGAACAGCTTGATCTCCTCGACCAGCTCGACGCCGGGCAGCCGTTGCAGCACGGCGAACACCTCGCCGGACTGCACGGGCCGCCCGAACGGCCACCCGTCGCCGTCGGGCCCGCCGCCGATCGGGTCGAAGTAGTCGTACAACGCCCGCACCGCCCGCGCCCGCAGCACGTCCTCCGGCGTGCCCGCCCGCGCCCGCAGCCGCGCGACGACCGTGACGCCCTGGTAGTACGGCGGTTCGACGGACACCCGCGCGCCGACGCAGCGGCGGTCGTCGAGGAACCGCTCGATCCGCTGCCGCACCTCCGGGCCGGGTTGCAGCGCGCCGAAATCGGCGCCCTCGCCCGCGGCCACGGCGGGCACCACCAGCACCCGCACCGCCGCCGAGCCGGGACCGGCGGGCACGCAGCGGACGCGGGCGATCTCCGGCGCGGCCTCCCGGGTGAGCAGCTCGTAGTCCTCGGCGGTGACCGCGCGGTCGCGGGTGCGCAGGACGAGGGGTCCGCGCAGCGACGCGTCACGCACCGTCTCCCCCGCCACGCCGCCGCTCGCCGGCAGGCGGTTGGTGACGGCGCTGACGAACGGCACCGGGTCGCGCTGCACCTGGAGCAGCCCGCGTGCCACGTTGCCACGCGTCCCGCCACCGGTGCGGTACTCCGGCACGCGGATCGCGGCCGACTTCGGCGGCACGGCGCCGTAGTTGCGGACGCCGCCGTCGGGTTGCCGGACCGCCGGCCCGAAGATCACCTCGCCGCCGACGCGGTCCAGCACCACGTGCCGGTCGCCGGGCCCGGACTCGGCGAACGTCCGCACCTCGGTCCACCGCTGGGCGCCGTCCGCCGCGGCGACCTCCACGACCAGCGCGCCGTCGTTGACCACCACCGGGGTGCGGGCGAGCGGGAACCGCTGCCCCGGAACGCCTTCCGAGACACCGACGACCTCGTCCCGCACGATGTCGGCGTGCGTGGCGTCGGTGGTGCCGCCGATGGTGGCGGCGGTGGCGGACACCAGTTTCGGCGACCGCTGGTAGAACGGGCGGCCCGGCGCGGGTTCCACGGCGCGGCAACGCAACCAGCCCGCGCGCTGCCGCGCGATGACGGAGACGGCGTGCGTGCGGGGGACGTGCACGACGACGTCTCCGGCCTGGTTGAAGCCACCGGTGGAATCGCGGTCGACCTCGCACGGGCTCCACCCGGTGCCGTGCCACGCCTCCCACTGCCACGGCGGGTCGCGCGGGTCGACGCCGCGGCCCTCGGCACGCGCGTCGACGCGGAGCAGCACGGCGCAGCCGGGCACGGCGTCGGACAGGCCGAACAACACGGCGTCGCCGGCGGCGGGCGGGTCGGCGAAGCACCCGGGCGCCTTGCCGTCGACCAGTTCGTCGGTCCGGTCGGCGGGTGGGACGTCCGGGTCGGCGGGCGCGGTGACCAGTTGCGCCAGCTCGCACGGCACGATGGTCAGCTCGCGGTCGACGGTGAACACCACCGGGTCCTCGACCTCGTTGCGCTCGGTGGCGACCTGCGCGCCGCCCGGCACCACCACGGGTGTCGCGCGGGGCGCGGCGAGCCAGAACGTGACCTGCGCGCGGGCCGCGGTCGGCGGGAACAGCTCGACCCCGATGAGGTCGAGGAACCTCAGGTAGTGCAGGTCGGGCACGCGGTTGAGCCGGTACAGCAGCTCGTCCACCATGTGCGCGAACGCCTCGATCAACGTCACACCCGGGTCGGACACGTTGTGGTCCGTCCACTCCGGACAGTGCTGCTGGACGCGGCGCTTGGCCTCGTCCACCAGGTCCTGGAACCGGCGGTCGTCCAGGTTCGGCGTGGGCAGCGACATCACGCGCCCTCCTCGTCGGCCTCGTGCGGCGGGATGACGTAGAAGGGGAACACCAGGTTGCGCGGGTCGTTCGTGCCGCGCAGCGCGTAGCGGATGTCGATGAGCAGCGTGCCCCGGTCGACCTCGTCGAACCCGACCGACACGTCGGTCAGCGCGATCCGCGGTTCCCAGCGCTCCAGCGCCAGCCGCACCTCGTAGGCGATGCGGCCCGCGGTGGCGGCGTCGGCGGGCGCGAACACCAGGTCGTGGATGGCGCACCCGAACTCGGGCCGCATCGGGCGCTCACCGGGCGCGGTCGCCAGCACGAGCCGGATGCTCTCCACGATCTCGCGCTCGCCCCCGACCAGCGCCACCGAGCCGGTGGCGTCGGTGTGGACGGGGAAGGCCAAGCCTCGTCCGATGAAGTCCACGGCGTCACCCTCCGATCAGGACGGTCGGGCAGCCCGCCACGACGGGCGCGCCGCACGCCGCCAGGTCGCCCGCGCGCGCCGCCGGACGGCCGCCGATGAGCACCGCGGGGCAGCCCGGCGGGACGAGCACGCTCGGCGGGTGCGGTGGCAGGCCGGGGAACGAGCAGACGTGCGGGTTGCCGACGACGGCCGCGGGCCGCCCGCCGATCAACACGGTCGGCACGCCCGGTGGTCCGACCACACCCGGGTGACCCGTGGGGTCACCGACCCTCGCCGCTGGTGGCACGGCCACCGCCTCCCTCAGTTGATCTTGACGACGCCACCGCGCACGGTGACCACGCCGCTCGCCGTGACCTCGGTCTGCCCGCGACCCGCGACCGAGACGGCCGCGCCCTCGACCTTCGCGCTCGTCTCGCCGGACATCGCGAGCCGCGCGCCCGCCCCGATCTCGACGTCGGCACGCGCCCGCGCGGTGATCCGCTCGCCCGTCAGCTCCAGCGCGCCGGAACCCGCGTCGAGCGAGATCCCGTTGCGCGCCTTGACCACCACGGCCTTGCCGCTGGTCACCTCGACCACCTGGTTGAGCTGGTCGACCTTGACGACGAACTTCCCGTCACCGCTGGCGATCACGATGCCCTCGTCCTCGACGAACGCCACCTTGTGCCCCTTGCGGGACGCGAATCCCCGCGTGGTGACCTGGCCGGTGTTGCCGTCCACGGGGTCCTTGAGCAGCTTGGGCGGCGCGTCCTCGCTGTTGTAGAGCCCGCCCAGCACGTACGGCGCGTCGAAGTGGCCGTGCTCGAACCCGACCAGCACCTCGTCGCCGACCTCCGGCAGCACCAGGGAACCCCGGTGCTCGCCCGCGCCGACGTGCACGGTGCGCGCCCAGCCGCTGTTGAAGTCGTCGGACAGCCACGGGTAACGCACCTTGACGCGGCCCAGGCCCGCCGGGTCCCTGATGTCGGTGACCTGCGCGGGCACCAGCCCCGTCCGCCCGTCACGCGTGCCGCCGCCGGTGGCCAGGCCGTAGAGGGAGCGCTCCTGGCGGCCGGAGACGGTGAACTCCGTGGTGTAGCCGCCCTGCCCGGCGAACAGGTGCCGGGTGCTGGTGAGCGTGTACTTGCCCGCGAACGGGTCGCCGATGTTGGTCAACGCCACCGCCGTGCCGGCACGCAGCTTCGGGTTCCCCCTGGCCACGCCGGACAGCTCGACGCACGCGCCGCCGAGCTGGGCGCCCAGCGCGGCCGCGACGGCGTCCACCTCGCCCTGCGCCCGGTACGGCCCGGTGGCCAGGAACGGCGGGCTGCCGAACTTGCCGGCCAGCGCCACCGGGTCGACCCCGCCGACCTCGGTGGCCGGCATGTCGGGTCGGCGGGTGGCGTCGACCGGCTTCTTGTTCTCGTAGTCCCAGCCGCGTACCCGCACCTCGGGCACCTGCTCGGCGGCGGTGATCGTGGCCCGTAGCGACAGCAGCGTGCGGTGCATCTCCAGCACGAGCGGGTTGGTGCGGGCCTTGGCGGTCCGCTCGGGCGCGCCGGCCGGGCGCGCGGGCAGCCGGAAGTCGAGCCTGCCCGCCACCACGGCGAGCTGCGCGCCGACCGCGCCCGCGATGCGGGACAGGAATTCCCAGTCGCTCAGGTTGTCCTGGCTGATCTGGGTTTCCGGCCGACCACCGAAACCGCGGACGTCGTCCACCCGCCCGACCGGCACCGCGGCCCGGCCCGCGACCTTCCGCACGATGTCGGCGACGGTCATGCCGGGGTAGGCGGCGGTGCGCCTGCCGCGGAACAGCCGGTGCGCCAGGTCGTAACCACGCACCTCGGTGAACGTGCCGCCGTCGGTCAGCTCCACGCCGACCGCCGTGACCTCGCCCGTCATCAGCGGCTCGGGACCGCCCGGCTCGGACGTCCGCACCTGCAACGCGATCGTCGCGCCCACCTCGAACCGGCCCTTGGCCAGCACCACGTGGCCGGGGTCGCGGAACCGCAGCGCGAACACGTCCGGCAGGTTGCGGCTGGTGTCCACGTAGGCGTGCGCGAGCAGCGGCGCCACGTCCGCGGGCAGCGGGCTCGACCCGACCTCCACCAGGAGCGAGTTCGCGAAGCTCTCATTGACCACCGCGGACCTCCTCCAGCGCGGGCACCAGCAGCCGGGTGCCGGGGCGCAGCCGCATCGGGTCGTCGACGTCGTTGGCCTCCGCGATCGCCCGCCACAGCCCGGCGTCGCCGTACGCCTGGAAGGCCAGGGACTGGAGGGTGTCGCCGGCGACGAGGACGTGCGAGTCGCGGGCGGCCAGCGCGCCGGAGGTCGGGTTCTGCCCGCCCGGCTCGCCGGCGATCTCCTCCAGCGCCACCGAGCAGGTCGCCCGCACCGGCGTGCCCGCCGGGGTGAACAACGTGTACCGGGCGTTGACGCTCGACACGTACGCCGGGAACCCCGTCATGCCGCCCCACTTGAAGACCACCCACGGCGGGGAGCCCTTGCCGTGCTGCCGGCTGTCCTCGGTGGGCACGCAGCAGGCGAACAGCTGCTCCACCGTGCGCACGACGCTGTCGTCCATGTGCTCGGTGGCGTCGAGGAAGAGTTCGAGGCTGAGCTTCACCGGGTCCGCGCCCTTGAACTCGGGCGGGCCGGACTTGGCGTTGTTCGGCTGCCGGTCGCGTTCCCACTTGGCGTTCTTGGAAAGCGCCAGTTCCTTCGGGTTGAACTGGAACGGGATCTCGTGCAGCAGCCCGCCGGGTTTCGCCACGCCGCCCGCCTTGGGCGGGCTGTGCACGGCCAGCGCGGCGCGTTGGAGGTTGGTGGGCGCGGCGTAGCTCGCGGTGCGCGGTGAGCCGGCGGACGTGAAGGTGATCGGGGAGGCCACGACGCGTCACCCCGCCGACGTGAGGAAGCCGTGGTGCGCCAGTTCCAGGGTCTCGGTCGCCACCTTGGGCGAGTCGGCCGACAGCTGCGGGCCGCTCCACCGTACCGGCACCACCCCGGACAGCGACCAGCTCGCGATCACCGTGCCGCCCAGCGTCCGCGCCTCGATCACGGCTGTTTTGCGCGAGATGCCGGCCGCCATGCCCGCGATCCAGGCGAGGACCTTGGCGGAGTCCCGGGTGACCGGGCGGGACAGCTTGACGTTCGAGTACCTGATGCGGGTGGGGAGCTGCCAGACCATCCCGTTGTTCCCGCCCTCTTCCCGTTGCTCGACGGTGAACTCGACACCGAGCCCGTCGCAGCTGTTGAAGGAGCCGAGGCTTTCGTCGTCGATGCGCACCACGAAGCACACGGCAACCGCCTCTTCCACCTCAGCCATCGCCCAGTCCTCTCAATGCCACCGGTCGGTCAACACCCCGCGCCGTTCGCGGTCCAACCACAACTCCGCCTTCAACCGCCGCAACAGCGGGTCGTAGAGCTTCTTGAGCAACTCCTCCGCTTCCAGGGGGTTGCTCGTCCCCGCAGACCCGGTGACCGCTTTGCCTTCGGTGGCGGTGGCCCCTTCGGCAGGGGCCGCGTCGGTGAGGCCCGGGGTCTCTTCGGCGGGCGCGGTCCCGATGGAGACGGTGGTCCCTTCGGCCGGGGCAGTCCCGATGGAGACCGTGGTCCCTTCGGCGGGGGGCACCCAGGTGGAGACGGTGATCGTTTCGGTGGGGGCGGTCCCGATGGGGGCGGCCCCGGTGAGGGCGGCCCCGATGAGGGCGGCCCCGATGGGAGCGGTGGCGGTGGGAGCGGTCCCGGTGGGGCCGGTGGCGGTGGGGGCGGTGGCGGCAACACTCCCGCCGGCCAGAACCCTTGCCACCGTGAAGCTTCCGCCGGCCAAGCCACTGGCCACCGGAAGCCCTTGTCCCGACAAAGCACCTCCGGCCGGAAAGCCCTTTCCCACCAGCCCGCTCGCCAACGAAACTCCGCCAGCCGAGCCGCTCCCGACCGGGACGCTTCCGCCAACCAGGCCGCTCCACTCCGGGCTGTCCCCTCCGGCCAAAACACTGCCCGCCGGACCTCCCACCGAACCTCCCGCCGGACCTCCCACCGGGCTTCCTGCCGGTATGCCTCCTCCGGCCAGGGCGATGGCCGCCGGGGTGCGCCCTCCCGCCGGGGACACCACGGTGGGCAGCGCTCGCCCCACCTCGACCCGCCGCACCACAGCCGGGCCCTCGACCGCCTGTGGTGCTCGGGCAACCACCGGCGGAAGCCCGACGTCCACCGCCCCGGACGCGCCGGGTTCCGCGAACCCGGTCGACACCACCGGCACACCCCTCCCGGCGGACGTCGCCAAGACCCCCGACCCGGTGGTTCCCGCCAACGTCTCCGAGCCGACGGTTCCCGCCGAGCCGACAGCTCCGGTGCCTCCCGCCGAGCCGACAGCTCCGCGGCTCCCCACCGAGGTGACAGCTCCGGTGCTCCCCGCAGAGCTGACAGCTCCGGTGCTCCCCGCAGAGCTGACAGCTCCGGGGCTCCTCGCCGAGGTCGCGGACCCGGTAGTCCGCACCGAGGCGACAACTTCGGGGCTCCTCGCCAAGGTCACCGGTTCGGCAGTCCCCGCCGAAGTGGCGACCACGTCGTCACCCGCCGGGACCGCCGATCCGACAGGTCCCCTCGGAGTGACGACCCCGGAGCTGTCCGGCGAAGTGCCGGAGCCGGCTCGCTCGAATGGCCCGCCGGACCCTGTCGGGGGCTCGGAACCGCGGACTGTCGTGGGGGTTCGGGGCTCAGTGGATCGCGGAGGCGGCCGGAACCCCACGGTTTCCGCGGACGCCTCCGACCTGGCGACCGCGGTGGATGCCGTTTCGGCTTCCGGGTGTGTGCTTCGAGGCTCGAATTCGGGGGACGCCGGCGGGACCTCGGCTGTTGGTGCGGCTTCGACCGGAGCATCGGGTGCGCCGATTGGCGGGGCCTTCGAAGGCGGGCGCTCGACCATGCCCCGGGCAGCGCCGCCCGCGGCGATCGGCAAACCCAGCCCGGCCCGACGCGCACCGCCAACCTCCACAACCCGCTGCGCACCGCGCTCCGGCTCCGCTCTGCCGACCGCACCCCCGACCCAGGGCAAGCCCAGGCCCGAACGGGGCGGAGCGGCGGCGGTCACGGGCGGTTTCTCCGGAGTGATCTGCGCGGGCTCGGTCTCGATGGGTGCGATGGGCGGCGGATCGGGTGGAGGTGTCGCCACGACAGGCGGCGGCGGGGAGTCCGGCCGAAAGGTGATCTGTCGTTGCACCCCGGTGAAGGGCCGGGTCGGGCGTGCCACCTCCCCGATGACACCGGACGGCTCGTCCGCCCCCACCAAGTGCACCAGCGGGGCCAGGTAGGCGGGCGAGCGCCACGACGCCAGCGACTCCGTGAACCGCCCCACCGGGTTCACCAGCGGGTGGTCGGGCACGACGCGCTGGATCGGCGGCAGCAGGCGCCACTCGCCGCGCAGCACGGGTTCCGCCCGCTCGGCCTTCCGCCGTCCCCACGGCCACATCGCGGTTCACCGCCCCTGGTTGATCCGGGCTATCTCGGCCACGTACCGCGCCCGGTCCCGGTGCTCCATGTCCAAAATGGACTCCCACGCCCAGTGGAAGTGGTACGCCACGTACGCGACCTCCTCGTGGAGGCGGTCGGCCGCGTACGTCACGATCCCCCCAGGCGACCACCGGAGACGTCCACCCCGAAACCGTGCCCGCACTCGGGGCACCGCACGGCGGCCCGGGTGTGGCCCTCGCTGTTGATCCTCCGGTACATGTCCTGGAGGAACGCGAGGTCCGACGCGAACAGGTTCTCCACGACGCCCGCGTGCACGTCGGTGACCGTGCCGATGCGCGTGACCACCCGCGCCAGCAGCACCACCGTCAGGTAGGCCGAGTTCTCCCGCACCCGGTCGTCCCGCAGCGGCACGAGTTCGTCGCGGGCCGTGGCCAGGCGCATCGCGCCCGTCCGGTGCACGACGCCCGCGTCGTCGACGTACCCGCGCGGCAGCTCGAAGTTGAACTCGGTCCGCATGGGCGCGACCGTCTCGGTCCGCGCGGCGGCCATCACCCTGCGCACGGCGTCACTCGACTTCCATCTGCTCGTAGGTGATCACGAGCTTTTCGGTGAGGACGCTGGTGTCGCCCGCCTTGAGCGCGCCGATCTCCAACGACTTGGGCCACGCGTTGGTCAGCTTGTACCGCTTGATCGCCTGACCCTCGTAGTCGTAGACGATGATCGCGCCGCCCTTGCGCGCGTTGCCCATCTTGCCGAAGTGCGAGTCCTTGACCCACTTCTCGAAGCTGTTGTCGGCGGTCAGGCCGCGGGTCAGGGTGACCTCGCCCGCCTTGGGCCTGCCGGGCAGCTTCTTGATCATGTACTTGCCGTCGCTGGTGTTCTGCTTCAGCTCGATGACGTCCTGCTCCATCTTCAAGCCGGACACCTCGGAGATCTGCTTGATCGCGACGCCGTCGACTTCGAGCCCGAACGAGTGGCCGACCGAGGTGTCGAGGTCTGGGAGAGCCATGACTGAACCGCCTTCACTCGTTGACGAGGCTGGTGCCGCCGGAGATCTGGGCCAGGCGGAACACGACGAACTCGGCGGGCTTCACCGGCGCGACGCCCACCTCGCAGACCACCTGGCCGAGGTCGATGCTCTCGGCGGGGTTGGTCTCGCGGTCGCACTTGACGTAGAACGCCTCGTCGGGGGTCAACCCGAACAGTGCGCCCTTGCGCCACTCCGTGACCAGGAAAGCGCTGATGGTGCGGCGGATCCTGGCCCACAACGCGTCGTCGTTCGGCTCGAACACGACCCACTGCGTGCCGTTGAGGATGGACTCCTCCAGGTAGTTGAACAGCCGCCGCACGTTGAGGTACCGCCACGCCGGGTCGGACGACAGGGTCCGCGCGCCCCACACCCGGATGCCGCGACCGGGGAACGACCGCACGCAGTTCACGCCGATGGGGTTCAGCAGTTCCTGCTCCGCCTTGGTGAGCTGGGTCTCCAGCGCGACCGCGCCGCGCACCACCTCGTTCGCGGGCGCCTTGTGCACGCCGCGCGTGCCGTCGGTGCGTGCCCACACCCCCGCCACGTGCCCGCTCGGCGGCACGAACACGTGCTCGTCGCTCACCGGGTCGAACACCTTGATCCACGGGTAGTACAGGGCGGCGTACTTGGAGTCGTAGCCCGCGACGCCCTGCCGCCAGTCCCGGACCTGCTGCGGCGACAGGCCGGGCGGCGGGTCGAGGATGGCGACCCGGTTGCCCATCAGCTCGCAGTGGGCGATCATCGCGAGCTGCACGGCCTTCACCGACTCGGCCGGGATCAGGCCCCGCTGGTGGGCGCCCATCAGGTCGGGCACCGCGACGGCGGTGATCTCCTCGACCGCTTCCAGGCCACCGAAACCGGTGCGGTCCGCGACGTCGCCCACGTAGTCGTCGGCGGCGATCCGGCGTGGCGTCGGCGCTGCGGCGGGCGTCTCGCGCAACGTCACCGCGCCCCGGTCGGGTCTGGCCGGCGCGGACGACGTCTCCTCGGCCGTGATGAGGTTCGACTTCTCCCGCACGACCGTGACGACGTTCTCCTTGGTGCGCTTGGTGGACACGCTGTGCGTCTCGACCACCTTGCCGTTCTGCTTGACCAGCAGGGTGAACCGGTCGTCGGGCGGGTTCTCGCCGGTCGCGTCCGCCACCTCGACGGTGATCTCCGGCGCGCCCAGCTCCTTGGCGCGCACGCGGTAGCCGCCCAGCACGGCCTCCGGGCCGGTGGGTTCGCCCGCTTCGTCGTCGCGCTCGCCGCCGATGCGCACCACGTAGCAGTTGGTGCCGCCGTTGAGGAAGTAGCCGTAGACCGACTGGGCCAGGTAGCAGTCCTCCACGAAATCGCCGAACACCTGCGTGTACTGCGCCCAGTTGGACACGAGGGTCGGGGTGTTGAAGGGCCCGCGCGCGGCGAAACCGACGAAGGCGGCGACGGCCGTGCCCACGCCCTCGATGGGCCGGGCACCCGCCTCCACCTCTTCGACGTACACGCCCGGCGAGAGATAGGTGGGCATCGCGTGGCCTCCCAAGTGGAACCGGCTGGCACGGGAACGCTGTAGCGAGAATGCTGCTGGCGGCGGAGCCGCGGCGAAACGCCCGCGCGGCGGTGCCGGGGGGAACCGATAGCTGCCCGAAGAGGCAGCCGCCCGACCGTCCGCGGTGGACGGACACGCCGCTCGGCCCCCGACCGGTGACCGGGGGCCGAGCGGCGTGACGGGGCGCTACGGCGTGGTTTCCTCTTCCTCTTCCCGCTGCGCGTGGGTCTGCGCGGCCGGGTCCTCGTCCTCGGTCGGCGCTTCCTCCCGCTGCACGGCCGGTGCCGCGGGCTGCGCCATCAGGCGGTCCGCGGTGGCGGACGCCTCGCGCTCGAACCGGTCGGACGGGTCGCTCACCCGGACGCCGCCGCCCGCGTCGGTCCCGTCGACCGGACCGCTGCGCTGCTGCACGACGTGCGTCAGCTCGTGCGCCAGCATGTGCTTGCCCGCGTCGGACGACGGGTCGTACTTGTCGTTCTGGAACACGATGTCGTCGCCCACCGTGTACGCCTGCGCGTTGACCGATCGCGCCGACTCGTGCGCCGCGTCGCCGGTGTGCACGCGGACGCCGGAGAAGTCCTGCCCGAAGCGGCCCTCCATGTCCTCGCGCACGCCCGCGTCCAGGGGCGTTCCGCCGGACGCCAGCACGCCGTGCACGGGGGATTCCTCCTCCACCAACGCGGACGCGCCCGCGTTGCCCGCGGCGCGTTGCAGGCCGAGCAGGCCCGCCGGGCCGAGCACGTCGGGTCGCCCGGCCGCCGCCGCCCTCCCCAGCAGGTCCGGTTCGTCGTGCTCCGGCCGGTCGCCCCGCGGCCGGAACGCGCTGTCGCCCTCGTGCTCCCACCCGTGCTCGCGCATGGCCGCTCCCGCCTTGTCCGACGCCGCCACCATGATGGGCCGCGCGCGGACCCGGCGGCCGGCACCGCCCGCGCGCCCGCGGGTGCGCTCCCCGCCGCCCGAACGGGCAGCCGGGACGCCGCGGTCAGGACGCCACCAGGTCCAGGTACGGCCCGAACTCGCGTGCGCCGACCAACCGGCCCAGCTTGCGGTACTCGCGGGCGACCGCGCCGACCACCTCCGCCATGCCGACCGGGCGGCCGGCGGCGGCGGCCAGGTACGCGGCGGTCACGGCGGCCGAGCGGATGTGCCCGCCCGCCAGCTCGAACGCCGCCGACAGGAAGTCCAGGTCGACCTCGGCACGGGGCGCGGCGACGCCCAGGCAGCGGTCCCACAACGCGTGCCGCTGCTCCTGGTCGGGCACCGGGAAGTCGACCACCACGTCCAGCCGCCGCGTGAACGCCTCGTCCAGGTTCGCGCGCAGGTTCGTGGCGAGCACCGCGATGCCGTCGAAGGTCTCCATGCGCTGCAACAGGTACGCGCTCTCGATGTTGGCGTACCGGTCGTGCGCGTCGCGCACCTCGGACCGCCTGCCGAAGATCGCGTCGGCCTCGTCGAACAACAGCACCCCGTTCACGCCCGCCGCCTCGGTGAAGATCCGCTCCAGGTTCTTCTCCGTCTCGCCGACGTACTTGTCCACGACGGTGGCCAGGTTCACCGTGTACAGGTCGAGCCCCAGCGACGCGGCGACCACCTCCGCCGACATCGTCTTGCCGGTGCCGGAGTCACCCGCGAACAGCCCGGTGACACCCCGCCCGCGCCCGCCGCCGGGCCGCATCCGCCACTCGTCGATCACCCGGTCGCGGTGCCGGGCGCGGGCCGCGAGTTCACGCAGCAACCGCACCACGCCGCCGGGCAGCACCAGGTCGTCCCAGGTGACGGCGGGTTCGACGCGGCGCGCGAGCCGACGCAGGCCGGCGGCGTTCTGCCCGCGCGCGCCCGCACGCAGGTGCGCCGTGGTCACGACGCCGCCGTCCACCAGCGCCGACACCGACGCGGCGCGGGCCGCGCGGGCGATCTGGCCGGGCCCGAGCACGAAGTGCGCGGTGGCCGCCACCGGGTCCGCGCCGGGCGCGAGCCGGCCACGCAGGTGCTCGCGCCACAGCGCGGCGCGGGTCGCGGCGGGCAGCGCGGCGACGTCGTGCGGCAGCGGCGGTTCCGCGCTCCAGGCCGGGTCCCACACGTCGGGGCCGTGCACGAGCAGCGGGACGGCCGGGTGCGTCAGCGGGCGCAGCGCCGGTTCGTCCTCCACCGGGCCGAGCACGACGCCCGCGCCACGCAGCACGGCCTCCCGCAGCACGGCGGTCGCCGCGCCGACGCGGTCGGGCTCGGCGAGCAACCGCGCCGCGTCGACCTCCAGCGCCGCGAACCCGGCACGCCCCAGCGCCGCCGCGGCGAGTTCGCGCGCACCACCACCACGCGCACCACCACCACGCGCACCACCACTGGGCCGCTCCCGCATGTGCACCAGGCGGACACCGGACCGCAGGGCACGCACCAGCCGGTCCACGCCGTCGACCGGCGCGACGGTCTGCTCCGAAGCTGCCACCACGCGGGCCACCCCGGTCAACGCCGCGTCCGGCCGGTCGTCGCCGAGCAGGTGGTTCACCACCCGGTCCGGCGCGCGCAGCGACCGGGACAGGAACGGCCGCTCGCGGTCCTCCACCACCAGCAGGCCGGCGGCGAGCAGGGGTGACGACGGGTCCAGGCGCGAGCGGCCGGCGGCGGAAGCCTCGGGTAGTCCGCACAGCCGCAGCGCCAGGCCGACCGTGGCACGTCGCCGGGTCACGTCGTCGTTGAGGTAGCCGTAGAACTGCTCGAACCGGCTGTCCACGTCCGGCGCGAGCGCGACGAGCAGGACCTCCACGTCCAACGCGGACAGCCCGGCGACGGCGGCGAGCCCACCCAGCCGGCCGGTCGACGCCGACGAGCGGAACGGGGTGAACGGCTCCCGCCTGGAGGCCAGCAACGCCTCGATCGCCTCGTCCGACAGGTACAGGCCCCGGAACGGGTCGTCGGGGTTGGGGTCGCCCGTGCGCCGCGCCGCGACCGCGTCCCGGATCCGCCGCTCCAGCGCGGCCAGCCGGGCGAGCAGGTGCGGCAGGCCGCCGGTGCTCACGGCCGGCCGGGGGCCGCGCGGTGCGCGACCGAGTCGCCGCCCATCGCCAGGCGCACCCCCGTCGCCGGCGGTCCGGCCGGCATCACGCGGCCGGGGTCGACCGGCGCGGACACGACGACGTCCAGCGACGGTTTCAACTCGCCGCCGAGCGCGGTCCACACGTCGGCGAACGCCCGGTCCTCGGGCGGCGGCGAGGCGACCGCCAGCGGCACCGGCAGTTCCAGGGCGGCCAGCGCACCCGTCAGCAGGACGGGCGGCACGGCCTCGTGGCGCAGGAAGCCGAGGAGCAGTTCGGAGAGCAGGCGGTGCTCGTCCTCCGGTCGCTGGGTCCACGCGGTGACCAGGTAGGACAGCTTGACGTGACGGGGCGGCAGGCGGCGCGACACCACCCGGCCGCGCTCGTAGTCGTTGAGCAGGCCGCGTTGGCGGCGACGCACGTCCTCGCGGATGTCGTAGAGGTAGACGTCCACGGTGGGCGCGTTGCGCCGCGCCGCCCAGTCCTTGGTCGGCGCGTCGAACGCGACCTCGACGTCCGTGCCGCGCAGCGCGTCGTCCCGCACCAGTCGGCGCAGGGCCTCGTCCACCTCGTGTATCACGCTCCCCACGATGCGCCGGGTCGCGTCGGCACGGGCAGCGGCGCGCCGGCGGTCCTGGGGGCAGGGCTCGCTGCCCGCGAGGGCAGTTCACCGGCCACATCATTTCGTCGACAACTACCGCAGGAATACGGCGCGAAAGAAGCGTTCCCCGGTTCACGGGGCAATGCGCGGGAGCCGTTCCCGGACGGTGCTAAGGTGCGCGCCCGAACCGGTGGCGGACCGGATTTCCCGAGTCGCGCTCACCCCGGAGAACCGGGAGGACCCGTTGTCGATGAATGGTTCGCGCCACCACGCGCGCACCGGCGGGAAAGACCTGGATCCACCCGCCGCCGTGGGCGCGGCGGTCGCGACCGGCCTGACCGGCGTGCTGGTCGCCGTGCTCGCGTTCCCCTCGACCGGGCTGAAGCTCCTCGGCGCGGCGGTGTGCGCGACGGTCGGCGGTGCGGCCCTGGTCGCCGGTCGGCACCGCGCCCGACCACCGGCCGGCGTGCTCGCCCACGCGGCGCCCGCCGCCACGAACGGCACGCGACCGGGCGGCCCGACCCCGAATACCGGAACGGATTCGCGGTGACCGACGCGGGCCGAAAACGCTTTGCCGGACCGATACCCGCGATTCACCGCACCGGCCGGATGTCCGGTGAATCCAGCGGCACGAAATCGCCGGATTTCGTCGCGCGCGCCGACGGGAACCACGCCGCGGATCCGGCCCCGGTGTCATCCCGCGTGCCCCGACGGTCGACCTGCCGGCGGCCGGGCTGAGCCGACCCGGCCCGCCCGGCGCGGCCGGTCGCCGGAACGATCCGGTGTCACCCGGCCGTGTCACCCGCGGGTGTAGTCCGGACGCGGGCCGGGTATGCGCCTTGCATGGACGGCGCGGACGTGGAATTGAGAATGGCGGCCCGACCCGCTCACCTGCCCACGGTCCGCGCCGTCGCGCACGCCGTCGCGCGGTCCACACCCGAACTCGCGATCGACCTCGTGATCGCCGTCGACGAGGCGTGCTCCACGCTCATCGCGAAGGCCCGCGGACAAGCCGTCCTGCGGTGCCGGTTCCACCGCGACGGTGATTCCGTTCGGTTTCGCGCAGAGGTCAGCTCCTCGGCCGTGACCGTGCCCGATCACCGCTCGTTGTACTGGCGGGTCGTCAGCGCGGTGACCGACACGGTGACCACGTGGGTGGACGGAGACGGCTTGCTGCACGTCGAACTGAGGTGCCGGGCATGAGCGCGGTCGACTACCAACCGATGTTCCGCGAGCTGGCGGCGGCCCAGCGGGACGGCACGCGGTACGCACGGCTGCGGGACCGGCTGGTCACCGAGCACCTGCCGCTGGCCAGGCACATCGCCGACCGGTTCGCCGAGCGCGGCGAGAACGTCGAGGACCTGCGGCAGGTGGCCGCGCTGGGCCTGATCCACGCGGTGGACCGGTTCGACGCGACCAGGGGCATCGACTTCCTGGCGTTCGCGGTGCCCACCATCACCGGCGAAGTCCGCCGCTACCTGCGCGACCAGGGCTGGGCGGTGCGGGTGCCGCGTCGGCTCAAGGAGCTGTGCCTGGCCATCGACACGGCGCGGGTGGAGCTGGCCCGCCGCACCGGCCGCTCGCCCAAGCCGACCGAGGTGGCCCGCCACCTCGGCATCAGCGTGGACGAGGTGTACGAGGGCCTGCACGCGACCTCCGCGCACCACCTGCTGTCGCTGGACGAGATGACCGGCGGCGAGCTGGACGCCGCGGACGCGCTGGCGTCGGACGACCCGGCGCTGGAGGTCGTGGAGATCCAGCACGCCCTGGACCCGATGCTGCGCGGACTCCCCCGGCGGGAGCGGCGGATCGTGGTGCTGCGGTTCTTCCGGAACATGACGCAGAGCCAGATCGCCGATTCGGTCGGGGTGTCGCAGATGCACGTGTCCCGGTTGCTCAGCCGCTCCTTGGCGCGGTTGCGCAGCCTGCTCGACGACGTTTGACCGATCGGGAGGAGTGGTCGCCGTGGCACAGCTGTCCTGGCCGCAGCGCACCGCGTTGGCGCTCGGCGCGCTGCTGGTGACGTGGGCCCTGGTGGACCTGGCCGCGGGTCGGCCGCCGCTGGCCGTGCTGCACGGCGCGACCGGGCTCGCGATGGCGGCGACGGCGTTCCGCAGACCGCTCACGCGACTGGTCGGCACCCTCATGGGCGTGGTTTTCCTGGTCGTGTTCGCCTACGGCGTCGGCGACCAGGGCGGCCCGCTGGACACGGGTTTCGCAGGTGGCGCGGCACACCTGCTGCTCGGTTTCGCGTCGGTGGCCATCGCCGAGAGTTGCGTGTGGTGCGAGCGTTCTTCGACACCGCGACGGTTGCCGCACCCGTCCGACGGGTACCGATCCCAGTGACGGTCTACTGGGAGGTCGTGATGCGGAACTGGCACGGGGTGGTCGGCGTAGGGGGCCCGTTCGTCTCGGTGTTCCTCGACGTTTCCGACCACGTCGACCTGCGGTGGCGGGCGGTGCGCGACCAGTTGGAGGGCGCGGGCGCGGACCGGGAGTCCCTGGACGTGCTGTCCGACGCCCTGCTGGTCGCCGAACCACCCACCGGGATGGCGGCCCGCGGTCTGGTCGCGGGCGCGGGACGGGTGCTGGTCGACCGGTACCTGCCGGTGCCGCCGCCGGGCGCGGTGGCGCGCAGCGGGCCGTTGCCCTACCTGCTGCCGTTCGTGGACCTCGCCGAACCGCTGCTGTCGCACGTCGTGGTGAACGTCGGGCCGCACGGCGCGGACCTGCGTGGCGTCGACCCGACGGGGCGGGCGGTGGCCGTGGCGTCGGTCGGCGCGCGCCGGTCGGACCGGCGGCTGGGCGCGGCCGAGCTGGCGGACGTCGCGACCGAGGTCACGGCGCTGGTGGACCGGCTGGGCGCGCCGCTGCTGGTGCTGGCGGGTCCGCTGGCCGCGCGGCGGTCGCTGCGGGTCGCGCTGCCCGCCGGTTACCGGCACCTGGTGGTGGAGGTCGACGGCGCACCGGAGCCCGCGGTGGCGGCGCTCGCCGGCCGCGCCGACCAGGACCTGCGGCGGGCCGTGGTGCGGCGGTTCCGGGACGAGTCGGCGCGGCTGACCGGACGTGCGGCGCACGGCGTGGCGGACGTGCAGGCGGCGTTGGAGCGGGGCGTCGTGGAGACGCTGCTGCTGACCGACCCGCTGGTGGGTTCGCGCGAGGCGGTCGGCGGGCGGGCCGACGAGGTCCTGCCGCTGCTCGCGGCGAAGTGCGACGCGGACGTCGTGCTCACCGGCGGTTCCCTGCGGCTGCACGAGGACGTGGGCGCGCTGCTCTCCTCGTGAGCGTGGGGTTTCACGGCAGGACGGGCACCACCTCGCGCCACGCCGTCAACTCGGCCTTGAGGTCCTCCGGCGTCCCGGCCGCCTCCGCCGGTGTGACGCCGGCCAGTGCCAGGCAGGCCCGGACCACGTCGTCGGCGCGCAGCGAGGGCGCGAAGTCCTCGGGCCGCAGGCCGTGCCGCGCCAACGCCTCGCTCAACCAGGCCCGGCGGGTGACCACCTCGTCCACCGGCAGGCCACCGGTGTCTGCGGCCGTGTCCAGGACGAGCGCGGCCGACCGCACCCACTCCGGTCGGGGCGGCCGGTCGAGCGGCAACGCCTCGCCGGTGGCGCGCTGCACCAGGTGCAGCCACCCGTTCACGTCCGTCGACGCGGACCCCGATCATCGCACCGGTCGGCGCCCCAGCAGCACCAGCACCGCCCGCTCGACGTCCGCGCGGTCGTCCGACGCCGGCTCCACCACCCGTCCCCGGTGGTAGGCGGCGACCACGCGGGGGTCCACATAGGACTTCCGCGCCACGGCGGGCGTGTTGCCCAACTCCTCGGACACCTCCCGCATCACCGCCGCCTCGACCCGCTTGCGGCCCCGCTGGGAACCCGGCCGACCCGCGGCGGCGAACGCCGCGGCGGCCAGCACCGTCGCGTGCCACGTGCGCAGGTCCTTCACCGAGAACTCCGCGCCCACCAGTTCCTTGAACCGCTCGTTCACGTCCGCCGCGTCGACCTCGTGGCCCGCGCGGTCCACCAGCAGCCGGTCGTCGTCGCCGCGCCCGCGCCGCAACGCCCGCACCGCCCGCGCCAGCGCCGGGTTGGTCAACGCCGTGGTGAACTCCGCGCCGCCCTTCGCCGGGTAGCGCAGCCCGACCCGCGCGCCGCGGACCACCGCGTGCCGGCACAGCAGGGTCGCCACGCCGTGCGAGCCGTTGTCCTCGGTGTACTCCTCGCCACCCACGCGGAACACGCCGCGGTCGAGCAACGTCAACGCGACCGCCAGCACCCGGTCGCGGTCGCGGCCCCGGCCGTCGAGCGCGCGGGCGACCTCGGCGCGGAACCCCGGCAGCGCGGGCGCGAGGTCCAGCACCCGGTCGTGCTTCTCCTCGTCCCGCTCCCGCCGCCACCGCTCGTGGTACAGGTACTGGCGGCGGCCCGCCGAATCCGTGCCGACCGCCTGGAGGTGGCCGTTCGCGTGCGGGCACACCCAGACGTCGCGCCACGCGGGCGGTATCGCCAACGCCTTGACGCGGGCCAGCTCCGCGGCGTCGGGTCGCGCGCCGGTGTCGTCGACGTAACCGAACCCGCGGCCCCGGCGCACGCGGCGCCAGCCGGGACCGGACGGATCGCTGCGGCGCAGTCTCACCACGCTGTGGTGCCCGCCCGCGTGACGTCGGAAACTCCGGGGTTGAACCAGCGCGTGACGGGGTATGGGATCGCCATGACGCAGCCGTGGACCGTCGGCGTGGAACAGGAGTTCCTGCTGGTCGACCCCGAGACGCGCCGCCCCGTGCCCAAGGCCGGTGAGGTCGCGCAGCGGGCCGACGGGCGGTTCGACGTGCAGCGCGAGCTGACGCCGTACCAGATCGAGGTGGCCACGCCGGTGTGCCGCA
Organism: Saccharothrix obliqua; assembly: GCF_019375475.1. Classification (GTDB taxonomy): domain Bacteria; phylum Actinomycetota; class Actinomycetes; order Mycobacteriales; family Pseudonocardiaceae; genus Actinosynnema; species Actinosynnema obliqua. The sequence continues at coordinate 271,947 of NZ_JAHXGQ010000010.1, forward strand.
CGTCCGCCGAGCTGGGCGAGCAGGTGCTCGCCGGCCGCGCGCACCTGGCCGCCGCGGCGCGGGCCGCGGGGTGCCTGCTGCTGGCCTCCGGCGTGCCGCCGGTCGGCACCGCCGGACCGCCGCCGGGCACCGACGACCCCCGCTACCGGCTGATGGAGCACACCCACCGCAAGCTGCTCGGCGGGCAGGGCGTGTGCGGGATGCACGTCCACGTCGGCGTGCCGGACCGGGCCACCGCGGTGCTGGTGTCCAACGCGCTGCGGCCGTGGCTGCCGACGTTGCTGGCGTTGAGCGCGAACTCGCCCGTCGAGCGCGCCGAGGACACGGGGTACGCGAGCTGGCGCTCGATGGTGTGGACGCGGTGGCCGGTCAGCGGCCCGCCGCCGCACCTGGACTCGGTCGAGCACTACGACCGGTTGGTCCACTCGCTGGTCAGCACCGAGGTGTTGCTGGACGAGAAGATGGTCTACTGGGACGTGCGGCCGTCCGCGCACGTGCCGACCGTGGAGGTGCGGGTAGCCGACATCCCGCAGACCGCCCACGAGGCGCACGTGTTCGCGGAGGTCGTCCGCGCCTTCGCCCGCACCGCCGCCGAAGCGCCACCCGCGCCGCCCGTGGACGACGTGCTGCTGCGTGCCGCGTACTGGCGCGCCGCGCGGGACGGCGTGGACGGTTTGGGCGTGGACCCGCGCGACGGGCGGCTGCGGCCGGCGCGGGACCTCCTCGGGGAGCTGGTCGGGTTCTGCGCCGACGCGTTGCACGACGCGGGCTGCCACGACCTGGTGACCGCCCACCTGGACCGGCTGCGCTCGCACGGCAGCGGCGCGGCGCGGCAGCGGCGGGCTCTCGGCGCGTCGCCGGACCCCCGCGACCTGGTCGACCGCGTGGCGGCGGCGACCACCGACCCGGCCGCGGGACTACCGTGAGCCACGAAGACCACGCACCGCACCGGCGGTGCGCGATGAGAGAGGAGACGGGCGTGCCAGAACCCGCGGCAGCGCTGGCGTCCGTGCGCGTGGACCGGCCATCGGAGGGGGTGGTGGTGCTGCACGTGTCCGGTGAGCTGGACGCGAGCAGCGCCGAGGAACTGGCCAAGCCGTTGCGGACCGCCCTGGTCGACGGGGTCCTCGGGGTCGTGGTGGACCTCGACGGGGTCCGGTTCCTCGGCTCGGCGGGCCTGGAGGCGCTCGTCACCGGGAGCAAGCGGGCCGGTGAACTCGGGGTACCGCTGGTGCTGGTCGCCGCCGGGCGCGCGGTGCTGCGCCCGATCGAGGCGACCGGGCTCAGCGCGGTGTTCACCGTGGTGCCCACCCTGGACGAAGCCCTCACCCGCGTGTAGGGCCACCGCACCGCCTCCGACCCACCCCCGGAGGCGGTGCGGCGACACCGCCCCGGCACAGCGGCGGTGCGCCGACGCGCGCCCCGGGTCCTCGGGGCGCGGCGCGGTCCCGCCGGCCGTGCGGCCCGCGGTGGTGGGTCAGTTCCGGCCGATGTCCTCGGACCACAGGTCCGGGTGGGCGGTGGTGAAGGCGGCCATCATCCGCGCGCAGCCGTCGTCGTCCAGCAGCTCGATCGCCACGCCGTGCTCGGCCAGCCAGTCCTGGCCGCCGCGGAACGTGCGGGCTTCGCCGACCACCACGCGCGGGATGCCGAACTGGCGGACCAGGCCGCTGCAATACCAGCACGGCGACAGGGTCGTCACCAGCACGGTGTCCCGGTAGGTGCGCCGCCTGCCCGCCGCGCGGAACGCCGCGGTCTCGGCGTGCGCGGAGGCGTCGCCGTCCTGCACGCGCCGGTTGTGCCCGCGCCCGAGCAGCACGCCGTCGGCGGTGAACAACGCGGCCCCGATCGGGATGCCGCCGGCCGCCGACCCCAGCCGGGCTTCCTCGACCGCGACGGCGAGCATGGCTCGTGCGTCCACCGGCACACCTCCCGCCGCGCACCCTACCCGCGTGGCGTCACGCGCCGAAGCACAGGAAACCCGCACTGGCCGCGAACTCCACGTCGCCGCGACCCGCGTGGGCGGACTGCGCGCAGGCCAGTGCCGCCGCGGGCGAGCGGCCCGCGCCGAGCCCGCGGTGCAGCTCCACCATCAACGCCGTGGTGGCCTCGGCGGGCACCGGCACGACCGGCGCGACCAGGGTCCGCGTGCCCAGGCCCAGCAACGCCGCCGTGAAACCCATCAGCTCGTCACCCGGCCGCACCGCCGACCGGCCCGAGTCGCACGCCGACAGCACCACCCGCTCCGGCGGCGTGCGCAGCCGCTCCAGGTCGTACACGGTCAGCGGACCGTCGGCCAGTTCCAACGCCGAGAACAACGGGTTGTCCGCCCGGAACGTCCCGTGCGCCGCGACGTGCGCGAGCGGCGCGCCGTCCATCGCGGACGCCACCGCGTCCACCGTCGCCGCACCACCGACCAGGACCGACGCGCCGCCCGCGAGCCGGTCGACGGCGGCGATCTCGGTGGGCGCCGCGGGCAGCCGCGGCCCGGCCGCGAGCACCGCCCGGCCGTGCGCCGGCCGCGTGGACGACATCGCGCGCAACCACACCGCCGCGGACGGCGTGACCGACACCGAACGGCCCCGGCACGCGGGCAGCACCGACCACGGCAGACCACCCAGCACACCGGTCGGCGCGAGCACCAGCGGCCGGTCGCCCAGCCTGCGCCGCAGCGGACCGAGCAACCCGTCGTCCAGCCGCGCCGCCGCGTGCTCCGCGCCCGACCGCGCCGCCGACCGGTCCACGTGCTCGGGCAGCGTCACCAGGCGGTGCAACGCGAACCGCAGCAACCGCAGCTCCCGCACGACGGCCGCCGCCGGGCCCAGCCGGTGCAGGCTCGCCCGGCCGCCCGCCACCACCACGGCGAGCAACGCGCCCTCCAGGTCGACGTACTCCACCAGCGCCGCTTCACCCAGCACGCGCACCAGGTCGCGCACCGCGGGCACCCGGCCCACCGCGCCGCCGCCGCTGGTCCGCCGGGTCAGCTCGCGCACCCGCTGCTCGCCGCGCCGCTGCCGCTGCCGCAACGCCGCGACGGGTCTGCCCGCCAGCAGCGCGGCGTCGATGTCCGCGGTCACCGCCCGCAACTCGGCCAGCGCCGCCGCGAGCCCCGAGTCCTCCGGCGGCCGGGCGGGCGTCATCCGCAACGCGCCCGCACGCCAGCTCTCCGCCCAGCCGAGCACCCGCCCGGCGTGCCCGCTCGCGACCGCCGACCGCAACCCCTCCGACGCGAGCGCCGCGCCCCGCGCGCCGGACAACGCCCGCAACTCCGCCGCTCCCAGCGAAACCCGGTACTCGTCCAGCAGGCGCAGGCCCCGGCGCAACGCGCGGCGCGCGCCACGCGCGTCACCCGCCAGGTCCCGCCGCAACGCCTCGGCGTACCAGCCCTGCACGCGGTGCGCCGCCGGACCGCCGCGCCGCGCCGCGCCCGCCGTCGTCAGCTCCGCCAGCGCCCGCCGCCGGTCGCCGAGTTCGCGGGCGATCAACGCGGCGTCCACCCGCGCCTCCAGGGCCGCCATCCGCCAGCCCAGTTCGTCCAGCCTGGACGCCACCCGCGCCATCGCCGCGCACAGCCGCCGAGACCGCGTGCCGCCGAGGTACGCGGCACGCAGCTCCACGTGCCGCGCGCCGACCTCCCACACCTCGCGCTTCTCGCGGCGGAAACCCTTGCGCGCCAACACCGCCATCCGCACCGCCAGGTCCAGGTCGCCCTCCGCCAACGCGATCCGCGCCCGGTAGAACACCGCCTCGGAGCGCGCCAGCGCCAAGTCGTCGCCCAGTTCCGCCAGCGCCCGGTCCGCCGCCGCGCGCGCCTCCTCCAGCAGCGGCACGGAAACCAGCAGCTCCAACCGGTTCACCAGCAGCGCCGGGCGTGGCACGGCCAGCCGCCGGTACTCCCGCTCCGCCTCCGCGAACCGGGTCAGCGCACGCGGCACGTCGCCCGCGCGGGACGCCGAGATGCCCGCGTTCCACCGGACGTCGGCGACGGCCAGCTCCTGGTCCAGCTCCCGGTACAACGCGGCGGCCCGGTCGAAGTCCTCGTCGGCCGCGCGCAGGCCGCCGGTGTACGCGCTGAGCAGGCCCCGGTTGTTGCGGGCCCGCGCCTCGCCCAGCCGGTCGCCCGCGCGGCGGGCCGCCTCGACCGCCCAGTTGTACTCGCGCCGCGCCTCGTCGTACCGGCACAGGTAGTGCAGCACCAACCCGCGCTGCATCCGGGCGTTGTCCGCGTCCACCCCGCGCAACAGCGGCAGCGCCGCGTTCACCGCGCGCAACGCCTGCGCGTGCCGCCCGGTGTTGGACAGCACGAACGCGAGGCTCACCCGGGCCAGCGCCGCCGACCGCGCCGCACCCGCGCGTTCGGCTATCCGCACCGCGCGCCGCAAGTGCCGGAGCGCGCCGTCGAAGTCGTGCAACTCCCGCAGCGACAACCCGATCGCCCGCTCGGCGGCCGACGCCTCCGCCACGTCGCCCGCCGCCCGCGCGGCGCCCAGCGCCGAACGGCCCAGTGCGATCGCCGCGTGCGGGTCCCGTTGCCGGGCGGCCAGCGCTGCGGCGGCGGAAACCACGGCCACGGAACGACATTATTACCACGGGCGCTGTGATAGCTTGATCCGGTTCTGCACCCTTCGACGTCGCTGCGAGGCCGTGGTGTCCGAACCGCGCGAGGAGTTGTACCGGAAGGCGTTCGACGCGGCGATCCGGGCGCACCAGGACTTCCGCCTCCACCCGGAGCCGGGTCGCGAGTTCCTGTTCGTCGCGCGGGAACTGCTGACCACGCCCGAGGACGTGCTCCGGGTTTCCCGCAAGCTCAGCCAGAACCACGTCGTCAACGAGCGCGGCCGGGACTTCGCGGGCGTCGCCCGCCTGGTGCTGCCGCGCAACCCCGACGACGTGCCGGCGATCGTGCGGCTGCTGCGCGATCCCCGGCAGTGGCCCGGCGAGCGGGTGCCGTTCGTGCAGCCGCACCACGTCGTCGTCGGCCACGGCGGCAACATGCACGGCCACCCGGGTCAACCGCCGCACGTCGGCCAGCCGCTGCCCGACCCGCCCGCGGGTTCCGAGAGCCGGGGCCGGGGCGTCGTGGTGGGCGTGGTGGACACCGGCATCTCCCGGACCGCCGCCACCGACCACCCGCGCTGGCTGGGCGGCGCGTTCCTGGCGCGGACCGACGAGGTCGACGCCGCCTACGCGTACGACGACGTGTTCGCCGTGGAAGGCGGGCACGGCACGTTCGTCGCGGGCGTCGTGCGCCAGGCCGCGCCGGGCGTCCGGGTCGACCCGGAGAAGGCGCTCGACCCGACCGGCCTGGGCACCGAGGAGGACCTGGCGCGGGCGTTGACGTCGTTCGACGAGCGCGTGCACGTCGTCAACGTCTCGCTCGGCTGCTTCACCCAGGACGACGTGGCGTCCGAACCGGTCCGGCGCGCGCTCCAGAAGCTGCCCGCGGGCGTGGTCGTCGTCGCTTCGGCGGGCAACCAGGGCACCACGCGCCCGTCGTGGCCCGCCGCCCTGCCCGGCGTGGTGGGTGTCGCGGCGGTCGCGCGGGAACGCGACGGCAGCCAGGCGCCCGCGTGCTACTCCAACCACGGGCACTGGGTGGACGCCTGCGCGGTCGGCAACCGGACGAGCACCTACCTGCGTGGTCGGTGGGTGCTGCCCGGCGACTCGCGGGTCGACGTGTACGACCGGTTCGCCTACTGGCTCGGCACGTCGTTCGCCGCGCCGCACGTGGCGGGCCGCATCGCGGAAACCATGACCACGCACGGTCTTTCCGCGACGGCCGCCCGCGACCAGCTGCTCGCCGGGACCGAGTTCTTCCCCGGTTACGGCACGTTGGTGGAGTAACCCGTATCCACCGGGGCCGTGCGTGCTCCGTAGGGTGTGGGAACGACCGGGAGACCTGAGCCCAGGAGTGGCCGTGACCCCTGCATCACCCATAGCCGCCCTGGTCGGGGCGGCGGCGCGGGGCGACCAGCGGGCCTGGAACGAGATCGTGGCGCGGTACGCGCCGCTGGTGCTGGCCGTCGTCCACCGGCACCGGTTGCGGCCCGCGGACGCCGCCGACGTGAACCAGACGCTGTGGCTGCGCCTGGTCGAGCGGATCGACGGGCTCCGCGACCCCGAGGCGCTGCCCGGTTGGATCGCCACGACCACCCGCAACGAGTGCCTGCGGGTGTTGCGCGCGCAGCGGCGGACCCAGCCGTACGACCCGCTGTCCGACGACGAGCCGGCGAGCCCGGTCGACGCGGTGGCCGACCTCGACGAGGAGATGGAGGCGGCCCAACGCAGGCAGGCGTTGCGGGACGGGTTCCGGCTGCTGTCCGAGCAGTGCCGCCGGTTGCTGGCGGAGCTGATGGCCGACCCGCCGCCGAGCTACGCGGCGGTCGGCAGCCGGTTGGCCATGCCGGTCGGCAGCATCGGACCGACCCGCGTCCGGTGCCTGGACAAGCTCCGCCGGACACCCGCGGTGCTGAGGTTGGTCGAGCCGGGGCGTCCCGGCGCGGGAGGAGGTGTGCTCGGTGAGCGATCCGGCGTGGGAGAGCGATGAGGTGCTGCTCGGTGACCTGGCCGAGGCGCTCGCCGAGGCCCGCGACGTGCCGCCGGAGTTCCTGGAGGCGGCGCGTGGTGCGTTCGCGTGGCGTGCGGTGGACGCCGAGCTGCTGCTGATCACCAGCTACGACTCGGTGCTGGACGTCGGGTTGGCGGGCCGGGCCCGTGCCGCGTTGCCGGCGCGGCAGCTCGTGTTCGAGGCGGAGGGTTGTTCGGTGCAGGTGGAGGTGACCACGGCCGGTGTGACGGGACAGGTCGTGCCCACCCGGCGGGGTTCGGTCGCCCTGGTCACGCCGCGCGGGCCGGTGGAGGAGACCGAGCTGGACGAACTCGGCAGCTTCCTCCTCGGCCCACCGCCCGCGGGCCCCGTGCGCCTGCACGTCCGGATCGGCGGCACCACCGCCGTCACCGAGTGGATGACCGTCTAGACCAGGACCTCGCGAAGGCACCACCCCCGGCCGCTATCTATCAGGGAGCCTGCCTGATAGATAGCCGGTGGTATCTATCAGGCAGGCTCCCTGAAAGTTTCCGCCGGCCCTCCCGGGCAGCCTCCCCACAGCCGCCACCGGCTAACTATCAGGCAACCTCCCTGAAAGATCCGCGGCCCTCCGGGGCAGCCTCTTGACAGAACCCGCCGGCTATCTATCAGGCAGGCTTCCTGAAAGATCCCGCCAGCCCTTCTATCAGGCAGGCTGCCTGAAAGTTTCGCCGGCTATCTTTCAGGGAGCCTGCCTGATAGATCCACCGGCTAACTATCAGGCAGGCTCCCTGAAAGTTTCCGGCGCAACCTGCCCGCCGACCGCGCCACGTGTGGGTGAACCATGCCGTTTCAGCCGGGGGTGGCGGTCGCCGTGCCATTACGGTGGTCGCGAACTTTCCAGCGTGTGAGGTGCGTGGTGGCCGAACGACTCGGCTGGGCCCCGGACAGCGTTGACGTCGCGTCGCCCAGCTCCGCCCGGATCTACGACTACCTGCTCGGCGGCGGGCACAACTTCGCCGCCGACCGGGCGGTCGCGGAGGACTTGGCCCGGGTGCTGCCGGTGCGGCAGATGGCCCGGTTGAACCGGTCCTACCTGCGACGGGCCGTGCAGGCCCTGGTCGCGGAGGGGATCACCCAGTTCCTGGACCTGGGCTCGGGCATCCCGACCGTGGGCAACGTGCACGAGGTCGCCCAGGAGGCGGACCCGGCGTGCCGGGTGGTGTACGTGGACGTGGAGCCGGTGGCCGTGACCCATGCCGGGCTGCTGCTCGCGGCGAACCGGGGCGCGGGTGCGGTGCAGGCCGACCTGCGCGACCCGGAGGCCGTGCTGGACGCGCCGGAGACCCGGCGGCTGCTCGACCTCGACCGGCCGATCGGGCTGCTCGCGGTGGGCGTGCTCCAGTTCGTGCCGGACGAGGACGACCCGTGGGACGTGCTGGCCCGCTACCGGGACGCGCTCGCGCCCGGCAGCCACCTGGCGCTGTCGCACTTCACACCGGACCGGATGCCGCGGGCGATGGCGGCGGGCGCGGACATCTTCCGCGGCACCGCCGAGCCGATCACCCCGCGCACGCGGGAGCAGGTGCTGGCGATGATGGACGGCTTCGAGCTGATCCCGCCGGGTCTGGTGTTCACGCCGGAGTGGCGGCCCGAGTCGCCGGAGGACGTGCCGTCCGACCCGGGTCGCGCGAACCTGTACGCGGCGGTCGGCCGCAAGCCTTGACGCGGGGGGCGCGCGGTCCGCAAGATTTGCGGACTGATCTTTACGCGCGACCTCCCCGCCATGACAGATTCGACACGAGCAGAGCCGGCCCCGGGCAGACGCCCCGAGGCGGATGACCCACGGCCGCACCCGGTGGACGGGTGGGTGCGCGCGCTGGTCGACAGCACGCGCACCCCGCCGGAGCGGACGGAGCTGCGCGCTCGGCTGACCAGGCATTGGGAGGTGTTGTGCGCCCTGTTGGGCGCTCCGAGACCGCCGGACCCGGTGCTGCCGAACGCGGTACCGCCGGACCCGGTATCGCCCGATGCGGTATCGCCGGATGCGGTGGAGTCGCCGAGCACGACGGGGCTGCCCAACGCGGGGACGTCGCCGGACGCGGCGGGGCTGCCGGGCGCGGCGGGTGAGGTAGGAGCCTGGCTGGTGGCCGCCGGGTTCACCGACCCGGACGCCCTCCGCCGCACGGTGGCGGTACTGGGTGAGGGGTTCGCCGGCGTCGACGCGGCGCGGATGGCGGAGGTGCTGGGCGCCCTCGCGGCCGGCTACGCGGCGGCCACCCGAGACCGGGCCGCCGCCGAACTCGACGAAGCCCGCGCCGCCCACGAGCAGACCGCCGCTGAACTCGACCAGGCTCGCGCCGCCCGAGACCGGGTAGCGGCTGAGCGCGACCAGGCCCGCGCCGCCCGGGAGCAAGCCGCCGCTGAGCGCGACGAAGCGCGGGCTGCCCTGGTGGGGGTGCGGCGGGAACTGCGGGACAGCGAGGCGCGGTTCCAGCAGGTGTTCGCGTCCACCGGGGTCGGCATCGCGGTCTTCGAGCTGGACGGCTCGGTGCGCGAGGTGAACCCCGCCCTGCGGCGGATGCTCGGCGGGGACGACGCCATCCCCGCCCGGTTGTTCGAGTCGGGTGAACTGGCCGCGCTGCGCACCGCGTGGACGTCCTCCGAGCAGGCGGTCGCGCGGGTCGAGCGGCAGTTCACCGGGCCGCTCGGCGACCCGGTGTGGACGAACGCGACGCTCTCCCTGGTGCTCGACGCGGACGGGCGGCCGGCGCAGCGGGTGGCCGTGGTGGAGGACGTCACCGAGCAGCGGGTGCTCCGCGACTACCTGCGGCACCAGGCGTTGCACGACGTGCTGACCGGCCTGCCGAATCGGCAGAGCTTCCTGCCCCGGCTGGAGGAAGCGCTCAACAAACCCGGCTCCATCACGCTGTGCTACCTGGACGTGGACAGCGTGGCGATCGTCAACGACGGCCTCGGCTACGAGGCGGGCGACGAGTTGCTGCGGGTGGTCGCGCGGCGGCTGCGGGACGTCGTGGCGGAAGAAAACGCGACCGTGGCGCGGATCGGCGGCGACGAGTTCGTGGTGCTGATCGAGGACACCCCGGACACGCCGAGCATTTCGGCGCTCGCCGACGCCATCGACCGGGAGCTGTCCGAACCGGTCTACCTGTCCGGCCACGGCGTGGGCGTGTCGGCGGGCATGGGTTTCGTGCGTACCTCCGCCCGCGAGCCGGACGCGATGACCCTGCTGCGCCAGGCGCACTCGACGCTGCGGCGCGCGGAGAGCGGCGGCAAGGGCCAGTGGGGCATCTACGACGCGGGCGAGGACGCGCGGGACCGGACGCGGCTGGCGCTCATCGCCACCATGCCCGGTGCGCTGGAGAACGGCGAGATCGCCATCGACTACCGGCCGCTGGAACCGGCGGGCGGCGGCACGCCGGTGGCGTTCGCGGCCCGGTTGCGCTGGGACGAGGCGGAGTTCGGCGTCGTCGACCACGAGGCGTGCCTGGACTTCGCGGACACACTCGGGTTGAGCGGCCACCTCGGCGAGTGGCTGCTGGAGGAGGCGTGCGCGTTCGCGGCGGCGGAGGGCGTGCCGGTCGCGGTGCGGTTGTCGGCCGACCAGTCGCGGGACCCGGACCTCGCGGCCGTCGTCGCGGACGCGTTGCGGCGGTCGGGTTTGCCGGCGGAGCGGCTGTGGCTGAGCCTGGACTCCGGTTGCCTGGCGAGCGGCCTGGACGTGGTGGAGGACAACCTGACCACGTTGGCGGACATGGGTGTGCGGCGGCTGCTGCACGGCTTCACGTGCGCGTTGCCGGAACTGGCGCTGGTGTCCGCGCAGGCGCTGCACGGCGTGGAACTGGCCGCGACACCGGACGAACCGCCCGCGCGGCAGGCGTTGGCGGCGCTGCTGCCGCTGCTGAAGTCGACCGGCGCGCTGGTCGTCGGCGACGCGCCGGGGACGGACCTCGTCCTGCGGCGGTGAGAACCGGGCGGGCGGCGCCGGGGCGCCGCCCGCGGCTCAGGCGAACGTCGGCTGGCGCATCACGTGCTGCACCAACGTGATCAGCGTCTGCTTGGTCGACTGCCGGTTGCGCGCGTCGCACGGCACGATCGGCACCGACTCGTCGATGGTCAGCGCTTCCCGGATGTCCTCGATCCGGTGGTGCAGCAGGCCGTCGAAGCAGTTCACCCCCACCACGTAGGGCAGTTCGCGGTCCTCGAAGAAGTCGATCGAGGCGAACGCGTCGGACAGCCGCCGGGTGTCCACCAGCACGATCGCGCCGATCGCGCCCTTGACCAGGTCGTCCCACATGAACCAGAACCGGTGCTGGCCGGGTGTGCCGAACAGGTACAGGATCAGCTCCTGGTCCAGCGTCACCCGGCCGAAGTCCATGGCCACCGTGGTGGTCACCTTGTTCGGGGTGTCGGTCAGGTCGTCCACCCCGATGCTGGCCTCCGTCATCACCGCCTCGGTGGTCAACGGGACGATCTCCGACACCGAGCCGACGAACGTGGTCTTACCGACGCCGAACCCGCCCGCGACCACGATCTTGGTCGACATGACCGACGGGCTCGGTGTTCCCGGCTTCCCGGGAGCACCACCACTCATGTTGCTTCCGCTTTCCCTTGTCGTGCCCCGAGGAAGGACTAGCCGCGCATCGCGACGTGCAGCTGCGACCGGATCTCCGGCGTGAGCTGCACGCCCACCCGCTCCACCAGGCGCGTCATCGCGTACCCGATGAGGCCGATGTCGCAGTTGGGCGCGGCCAGCACGGCCAGGCAGGAGCCGTCGCTGATGGACATCAGGAACAGGTAGCCCCGCTCCATCTCCACGACGGTCTGCTTCACGTCACCCGCCTCGAAGCAGCGCGCCGCGCCCAGGTTGAGGCTGACCAGTCCGGACGCGACGGCGGCGAGCTGCTCGGCGCGGTCCAGCGGCAGGCGTTCGGACGAGGCGAGCAGCAGGCCGTCCGCGGAGACGACGATCGCGTGCGCCACGCCCGCGACACGGCTCACGAAGTCGTCGACCAGCCAACTGAAGTTGTCGATGTCCTCGGCTGCGGTGGTCACTTCTGCTCCTCGCTCTGGTTGCCGGGGTTTTCTCCGTCACCGTGCGACAACCCCTCCCACGGCAGGCTGTCGTCGGCGGATTCGCGACCCAGTTGGATGCCCCGCTGGTAGGTGGCGAACCGCTGGCGCAACCGGTCGGCGGAGCGGCGCGGCGGTGCGGCGGTGGCCACCCCCGCCGCACCGGCGGAGTTGCCGTTGGCGGCGGGCGGGTTGGGCGCGTCGGCGCGCGGCGGTGGCGCGCTGAGCGAGCCGGGCATCAAGCGGGCCTTGGGGGTCCGCTTGGGCAGCCCGGCCGTGGTCGTGTCGTCCACAGAGGACTTGAGCACGGAGTTGGCCGCGGTCCAGCCGTCGTCCGAGGGACCCCAGCCGGTGGTGGCCGCGGGCACCGGGGACGGCGCCGGCGAGCGCTTGGGCAGCCCGGCGGCGGTCGGCTCGGGACCGACCCGACCCACCTTGTCCGCACCGCGGGCCGCCGGTCGGTCGGCACGCGGCGCGGGCGACTCCGCCTCGTTGTCGGGCCCGACCAGGTCGATCCGGTCGGCGAACATCGTCTTCTCCGCGGGCGACTCCGGCGGCACGTCGTCGGTGAGTTCGCCGTGCACCGGCGCCTCCGCTCCCTCGCCGCCCTGGAACCAGCGTGACAGCACGTCCTCGTAGATCGGCAGCCGCTGGGTGGACGCGTCGTCCTCGTCCACCTCGACCACGACGGGTGGTGCCTTCGCCGCACCGGGGTAGGAGTAGTCGATCGCGCCGTCCGGTGGCGGCACGGTCTCGTCGACGGTGGCGGTGAACAGGTCCTCGGCGGGAGTCCGCTCGACCTGGAAGTAGTTCGGCCCGTCGTCGGCGGGCGTCGCCACGGTGTGCGGGAACGACGTCGGCGCGGGTTCCGCCGCGCGTGCCGGGCCGGCGAACGACGCGGGCGCCTGGTCCGGCGTCCACTTCGGCACGCCGGCGAGGACCGCGACCCCGCTCTCCTCCGGGCCGGGCTCGGCCTGGACGGGCAGCGCGGGCCGGGGCTGCGCCTGCTCGGGACCGCGGTGCAGCAACGACACCGGCAGCACGACCTGCGCCGTGACACCACCCTCTATGTCGTCGTTGTTGTTCAGCGTCACCCGGATCTCGTGCCGCTTCGCGAGCTGGCCGACCACGTACAGGCCCATCTCGCGGGCCACCGACACGTCGACCTCGGGCGGTTCGGCGAGCTTGGCGTTGGCCTCGATGATGTCCTGCTCCTGCATACCGACACCGCGGTCGTGGATGCGGATGGACACCTCGCCGCGCCGCGTCTCGATAGCCCGCACGGTGACCTTCGTGGACGGCTTGGAGAACGCGGTCGCGTTGTCCAGCAGCTCCGCGATGAGGTGCGCGAGGTCGTTGACCACGCGGCCCTGCACCCGCATCTCGGGCGCGGGCGCGATCTGCACGCGGGCGTACTTCTCCACCTCGGACACGGCCGCGCCGAGCACCTCGGAGATCGGCACCGGCCGGGTGACCCGGCGGTTGACCGTGGTGCCGGAGAGCACCAGCAGGTTCTCGCTGTTGCGGCGCATCTGCGTCGCCAGGTGGTCCAGCTCGAACAACGACGCGAGCTGGTCGGGGTCCTGCTCGTCCTGCTCCAGCCGGTCGATGACGGTGATCTGCCGCTCCACCAGCGCCTGCGAGCGGCGGGACAGGTTGATGAACATGTCGTTGACGTTCGCGCGCAACGCCACCTGCTCGACCGCGAGGCGGATCGCCTCGCGCTGCACGGCGTCGAACGCCCGCGCCACCTGGCCCACCTCCTCGGTGGTGTGGATCGGCACCGGCACCAGCGACTCCTCCGCGGCGCGGCCCGGGTCGCGGTGCGTGCGGATGCGCTTGATCGCCTCCGGCAGCCGGTTGCGCGCCACGTCCATCGCGGACCGGCGCAGCAGGCGCAGCGGCGTCAGCATCGACCGCGCGACGAAAGCCATGAGGGCGAAGGCGATCACCAGCGCCACCGCGACCAGCGCGGCGTCACGCCACGCGGACGCGCTCGCGGCCTCGGCCAGCTCGACCGACGCCCGGTCGGCCTGGCCCTCGATGTCCAGCGCGGCCTTGCGGATGAGGCCCGCGGTTTCCTCGCCGACGCGCATCACCTCGGCGTCCGCGATGGACACCTTGTCGGATTCGGCCTGCTGCACCAGTGAGAGCTGCACCAGCCGGTTGCGGGCGTCCACGGAGCCGCCGGACACGACGTCCGAGTACAGCTGGCGGTTCTCCTGGCTCGCGGTGTTCGCGAAATCGGCGAGCGCCGCGTCCAGCCGCGACTGGGCGGCGCGCAGCGCGTTCTCCTGGCCCGGCGCGAACTCGCCGCGCTTCGCGGCGGACAGGAGGATCGCGTTCTGCTGCGAGAGCTGCTCCTTGGCGCTGTAGAGCGCCTGGTTCGCACCGGCGAGCGGAGTGATGATCTCGTTGCTGAGACTGCTCGAGGTGGCGCGGTGCACCTGTGCCAGCGCGTTGAGCACCTGCGCGTAGGCGCTTGCCACCGAGATGTCGGGGTACTGCGTGGTCTGTGTCGTGTTGCGCAAGGAGGGCAGGCCGTCCAACGCCTGTAACGACTTCTGGAACGACTCGAACACCGCGTCGTCGATGCCCGCCGTGTTCCGGGCGACGTCCCGGTACCGCCCCACTTCCTGGTCGACCTTGCCCGCGCGGGTCAGCAGCTCCGCGGCGTTGTCGGACCGCCCGCCCGCGACGAACCACACGGCGGCGTCGCGCTCCAGTTGCAGCGCGTCGGACACCGCCGCCGCCTGCGCGGATAAGCGGAGTTCCCGTTGCACCTTGCCGAACAGCTCGACCTGCTCGAGCTGCGTGTCGAGCCGCAGACCCGCGAGGGTCAGCGTGCTCAGGGCGGGCACCAGGAGCACCACGGCGAGCTTGCTGCGCAGCCGCCAGTTCCGCAGCCGGAACCGGGAGACACCCCGGTCGGCGGGCCGCACCGTGGTGCCCGTGCCCGGACCCGGATCGGGCGGAACGGCGTCCGCGACCTCTTCGGGCTCGATCCGCTCCGGTTCTCTCCCGGAGGCGTGGTCATCGTGACCGCGCACCGTCAGCACACTCCCCAGCCCCCCAGCCAGTTGACGAACATCCCTACAAACCCGGTGGATCTTGGTGGACAACCACCGTTCGTGATACCGCCGTTCGGCCCAGGAACGCGGTATTTTGCAAATCAACCATTGTCCCGCACCGGTTGAACACGTCGGCTAAACGATCGCTAAGCCTACTCGGTGGGCATTTCCCCCTGCCGCCACCCCACCGGAAGAACACCGCGCTCGGGGGAGCCCGGAGCCGGGCTCCCCCGCGGGCCCGGTCAGCTCCCGCTCGGGCCGAACAACATCGGCTTGACGTCGAACTCCTTCTCCAGCAGGCCGTAGGTCTTCATCAGCGTCGCCACCCGCTGCAAGCGGGTCGCGTCCAGCGTGGTCGGGAACTCGCCGAAGTGGACCAGGCTCGCGGTTTCCTTGTCCACGTTGGCGTACTCGACCAGCAGCGGCTCGACCGTGGGTCGGTCGGCGGCGTCGCGCTGGCCCTTGGCCATGGCGCGCTGGAACGCGGCGACCGTGCCGGGGTTCTCCCGCGCGAACTTGCCGGTCGTGCCGTAGCCCGCGACCGGGATGCCCTCGGTCGGGCCGGACGCGGCGTCCATGACGGTGACCGCGCCGACCGCGCGCTGCGCCTTGCTGATGAACGGCTCGACCATGAACGCGGCGTCGACGGTCTTGTTCTGCACCGCCGCCTGCATGTCGGTGAAGTTGAACTCCTTGAACTTCACCGTGTTCGGGTCGACGTCGTTGGCCTCCAACGTCGCCTTCGCGGTCAGCTCGGCGATGTTCCCGAACGTGTTGATCGCGATCGTCCTGCCCGCCAGGTCCCTCGGCGACTTGATCTCCGAGTCGGAGCTGGTGAGGATCAGGAACATCTCGGACTTGGCCTGGTAGCCGTCGCTGATCAGCTTCAGGCCCTCGACGGAGCGGGCGGCGTCGTTGGCCTCGGCGGCGAAGAACGACACCCAGTTGCCGAACGTGATGTCGATGTCGCCGCTGATCAGGGCGGGGATGGCCGCGGCGCCACCCCGGATCGAGACCGCCTCGACGTCGAGGCCCTCCTCCTTGAAGTATCCCTTCTTGATCGCGACGTGGACCGACGCGACGTCGAGGATCGGGAGCAGTCCCAGTTTGATCCTGCTCTTCTCGACCTTGCCCGGCGAGGCGCCGGCGTCGGCGGACTTCTCCTCGGAACCGCCGAGCAGACCGCAGCCGGAGACCACGGCGAGCATCGCGAGCGCGGACAGTCCACCGACGATCTTTCTTGCCGAGAGGCCGACTCTACGAGTCATGGGGGACATCTCCTGTTGGAGTGGCGACATTGCGGGGGCAGGATGCACGGGCGACGGAGGGTCGGGGCGGAACCACTCAAAGTGACTTCGGGCGGTTCGGCAAGACCCCGGTCGACCGACACTCGAAGGCTGATCCACTACCTTCGGTGAGCATCTTTGCACAGGCTGTCCAGAGGTTGGGGTACGCGGTGAGCGATCTTGTTGGGGAATGGGCCGTACAGAGCAACCGGCGCCCGGTGGGCATCGTGGGCGCGGGACCGGCCGGCCTGACGTTGGGGAACCTGTTGCGACAGGCGGGAATCCCTTGTGTGGTACTGGAACGCGGGACACGGGAGCACATCGAGACACGGCCCAGGGCGGGCGTCATCGAGCACCGCGCGGTGCAGATGCTGACGCGGCACGGGTTGGCGGACCGGTTGCTCCGGGAGGCGGATCGGCACGGGGTGTGCGAGTTCCGCGTGGAGGGGCGCGCGCACGAGGTGGACTACTCGTCGCTCTACGACGGACAGACGCACTACGTGTACCCCCAACAGGAGGTGGTGAAGGACCTCGTTCGGGCGTACGTGAACAGCGGCGGCGACATCCGGTTCGGCGTCGCGGACGTTGCGCTGCACGGCATCCGGAGTGCGGAGCCGGCGCTCACGTGGACTTCCGCCGACGGCCGGGAGGAGCGGCTGGACTGCTCGTTCATCGCGGGCGCGGACGGCTTCCACGGCGTGACGCGGCGCAGCATCCCGGCGGGCGCGATCCAGGAGTTCTCGCACCAGCACGGGATCGAGTGGCTGTCGGTGCTGGCCGAGGCGCCGCCGTCCACGCACAAGGTGATCTACGCGTTGCACCCGGACGGCTTCGCGGGCCACATGCTGCGCAGCGCAACGGTTTCCCGCTACTACCTCCAGGTCCCGGTGGAGGACACCGTGGAGAACTGGCCGGACGAGCGGGTGTGGGCGGAGCTGCGCAAGCGGCTCGCGCTGCGTGATTCCGACTGGACGCTCACCGAGGGCCCGATCATCGAGAAGCGCATCCTGGACATGCGCAGCCACGTCGTGGAACCCATGAACCACGGCAACCTCTACCTGCTCGGCGACGCCGCGCACATCATCACGCCGGTGGGCGCCAAGGGCATGAACCTCGCCCTGCACGACGCGGAGGTCCTCGCCGAGGCGTTGACCGCGTACCACCGGGCGGGCGACGAGACGGGGTTGGCGGCCTACTCGGAGACGTGCCTGCGCCGCGTGTGGCGCGCCCAGGAGTTCTCGCAGTGGATGGTGTTCATGCTCCACCGCTCGCCGGAACCGTTCCTGAGCCGTTTGGGGCAGGCACGCCTCGAACACCTCATCGCGTCCGGCTCGTCCGCCGGGTACTTCGCGCAGAACTACGTCGGTCCCTGAAGGCACGCGGAACGGGCGGTCCGGCCAGGACCGCCCGTTCCGCTTGTCGCGCAAGGGTTCTCCGCGTCCTCAGGAGGTCGCCGCGCGGTCCTCCGCCTCGGCGCGGGACACCTCGGCGCGCTCCGCCTCGGCCCACTTCCGCGCGGACCGCTCGTCGGCCTTGCGGCGGGCCCGCAGCTCCTCGGCGCCCTTGCCGACGTTCAGCAGGCGCGCCACCTCGCCGCGCAGCGCGACGAACGCCTCCGACTCGCGCGTGGCGATCTGCTCCCGCGGCGCGGGCAGGTCGACCCGCAGATCGGCCACCACGGACGCCGGTGAGCCGGAGAGCACCAGGATGCGGTCGCCCAGGTACACGCTCTCGTCGATGTCGTGGGTGACCACCAGGACCGTGGTGTCGTGCTCCTCCTTGACCTTCAGCAGCAGGTCTTCCAGCTCGAACCGGGTCTGCGCGTCCACCGACGCGAACGGCTCGTCCATCAGCAGCAGCGCCGGCCGGTACGCCAGCGCGCGGGCGATCGCCACCCGCTGCTGCATACCGCCGGAGAGCTGCCACGGGTACTTGCGGGCCGCCTTGCCCAACCCGACCAGCTCCAGCACCTCCGCGGCGCGGGCACGGCGCTGCGCGCGCCCCAGCGTCCGCTTCAGCGGGAACTCGACGTTCTTCTGCACCGTCAGCCACGGGAACAGCGAGCGGCTGTAGTCCTGGAACACCACGGCCAGGTCCTCCGGCACGCCGCGCACGGCGTCGCCGTGCAGGGACACCTCGCCCCGCGTGGGCCGGATCAGACCGGAGATGGTGCGCAGCAGCGTGGACTTGCCGCAGCCGGACGGGCCGACGACGCAGACCAGCTCACCCGCGCCGACTTCGAACGAGAGGTCGGCGATGGCGGTGTGGGCACCGTCCTTCGCCTGGTAGGTGTGGCCGAGTTCGGCCACGGACAGCATCGCGGTCATGTCAATCCTCCACCGTCGCGGGGGTGCGCTCCCGCTTCGGCTGCCACGACAGGGCGCGGCGCTCGAAGGCCAGGAGCACGGTGTTGAGGGCGTAGCCGAGGATTCCCAAGAGGACGATCCCGGCCCACATGTCGGGGAAGTCGAACTCCCGCTGTGCCACGAGGAGTTGCGACCCGATCCCGTTGTCGGTGCCGACCAGTTCGGAGACGACCATGAGCACCAGGGACAGCGACAGGCTGACCCGGAGTCCGGCGAAGATCTTCGGTGCGGCGGCCGGCAGGACGACACCGAGGACCCACTGCGCCTTGGGGATGCGGAACACCGCCGAGGTCTCGTACTTGGTCGTGTCGACGGAGCGGGCGCCGTCGACGCTGTTGAGCAGGATCGGCCACAGCACGCCGAAGACGATCGTGGCGAGCTGCATCTGCGTGCCGACGTTGAACACCAGCAGGAACACCGGCACCAGGGCCGGCGGTGGCACCGACCGCAGGAAGGTCAGCACCGGTCCGGCGTACTGCATGGCCGTCGCGGAACGGCCGAGCGCCACGCCGATCGCGACGCCGATCACCGCGGCGATGGCCCAGCCGCCGAGCAGCCGGCCGATGCTCGGCAGCACGTGCTGGAACACCGCGTCGGACAGGTAGAGCTGGTCGACCGGCCCGGACAGCCAGAGCCCCCGGGCGGCGTCGGCGATCACCGTGGGGCGCGGGAAGAACGGGTCGTCGGCGAACCACGTGCCCAGCTCCCACGCCACGACCAGGCCCGCGAACACGAGCCAGCGCTGTGCGAACCGGTTCACGGGCGGCCTCCGGTGGCCGAACTCCACGCGACCCAGCGCCGCTGCGCGCGTTCCAGGCCCTCGTTGACGAGGAACCCGATGACGCCCGCGACCACGGTCCCGGCGAGGACCAGGTCCATGCGGCCGACGCCGCTGTGCGAGTCCATGATGAACTGCCCGAGCCCGCGCGAGCCGCCGGCCAGCAGCTCGACGCTGACCAGCACGACCAGGCACGTCGTGGCGGCCAGCCGGACACCGGTGAGGACGAACGGCAGCGCGCTGGGCAGCGCCACCGAGAACAGCACCCGCACCCGCCCGGTGCCGAACACCCGGGCCGTCTCCACGAGCAGCGGGTCCAGCTCGTCGAGCGCGTAGATGGTGTTGAACAGGATCGGCCACACCGCCGCGTACACGGCGAGCGTGATCTTCATTTCCGGGCCGATGCCCAGCAGGAGGATCGCGAGCGGGATCAACGCCACCGACGGGATGGGCCGCAGGAACTCGACCACGGCGCGCGTCGCGTGCCGCACGGCCGGGACGCTGCCCAGGACGAGTCCCAAGGGGACGGCGATGCCGGTGGACAGTCCGACCGCGATCAGCAGCGCGAGCACGGTCGCGATGACGTCGCGTAAGAACGCCTCGTCACCCAGGAGCCCGACTAACTCGACTCCCACCACGGTGGGTGGTGGCAGATATTCCGCGGGAACCAGCCCGGACCGGCCGAACAGCTCCCAGACGACGAGGAACCCGGCGACACCGAGCAGCCCTCGGGTGAGCGCACGCACGCGCAACGCCTACTTCCAGTTGATCAACCCGAGCCAACGCGGCTCAATCTAGAGAGTCACCCCCCGTCGCGACAATGCGTGCACGAGAAATCACTGTGACGAATGTCCGACGCTCCTGGTGGCGGCATGATCACTCCGCGCAGCGGTCGCGGCGGACGGGGCGGCGACCCCTGGTCCACTGTGGACGGACGTCCGGGAGGTGCGTGGACCGGCGTCGTGCGCTTCGCGACCGGAGCAACGGGGCCGGGCCGGGCGGAGCAGCGCTCGCGGGTCGGATCGGTTGTGCCGACAGGGCCGGGCGCACGCGGAGCGGCACGTCCCGGCGGAGCAGCGGGTGTCGCCGAACGGCCGACAGCCGCGCTCACGGGAGAAGGCGAACGGCGGCGGCGCGGAGCAACGGCACCGAGGCCGAACGGCGCAACGGCCCGCCGCGGCACCGGAACGCCGACCGCGGGCCGGGAAAACCCGAACGGCGGAGCGGCGGCGCCACGACCGGCCGCACCGCCGTCCCGGTGCCTACAGGCCGACGGCCTTGTACAGGGAGCCGACTTCCTGGCGGTTGAGGACCCGCATCGAGCCGGGGCGCTGGTTGCCCAGCCGCACCTCGCCGACGGCCGTGCGCACCAGGCTCTCCACCGGGTGGCCGACGGCCTCCAGCAGCCGGCGCACGATGTGCTTGCGGCCCTCGTGGATGACGACCTCCACCAGCGCCCGGCCCGGCGCCGACGAGACCAGCTTGAACGAGTCGACCCGCACCGGGCCGTCCTCCAGCTCGATACCGGCGCGCAGGCGCTTGCCGACGTCCCGCGCGACCGGGCCCGGCACCTCCGCCAGGTACGTCTTCGACACCCCGTACGACGGGTGCATCAGGCGGTGCGCCAGGTCACCGTCGTTGGTGAGCAGCAGCAGCCCCTCGGTCTCGGCGTCCAGCCGGCCGACGTGGAACAGGCGCTCCTTGCGCTGCACGAGGTAGTCGCCGACGCACGGCCGGTGCTGCTCGTCGTGCATCGTGGACAGCACGCCGCGCGGCTTGTTCAGCACGAGCGTGACGACGTCGTCCTTGAGCACCACCCGCACGCCGTCCACGTGCACCACGGCCTTGTCGGGGTCGATGCGGCGGCCCTGCTCGCGGACCACCTCGCCGTCCACCTGGACGCGGCCGAGGTCGATCAGCTCCTCGGCCACCCGTCGTGAGGCGATGCCCGCCTTGGCGAGCACCTTCTGGAGCCGAATCCCTTCGGGTCCCTGGTCAGACATCGTCGATCGCATCCACTTCAGGCAGCAGGGGAGCGATCGGGGGCAGGTCGTCCAGCGACGACAGCCCCAACCGCTCCAGGAACAGTTCGGTCGTGCGGTAGAGGATGCCACCCGTGTCGGCGTCCGTGCCCGTCTCGGCGATGAGACCGCGCGCGACCAGCGTGCGGATCACCCCGTCGACGTTCACCCCGCGCACCGCCGCGATCCGGGCCCGCGTCACGGGCTGCCGGTAGGCGATGACGGCGAGGGTCTCCAGGGCGGCCCTGGTGAGCTTCGCCCGCTGCCCGTCGAGCAGCAGCTTCTCCACGAATGGCGCGAAGCGGTCCCGCGTGTAGAACCGCCAGCCGTCACCGATTCTACGCAGGTCGATCCCGCTGTTCCGCTCGGTGTGACGCGCGGCCAGTTCGTGCAGCGCCCTGGTGACCCGGCGCACCGGCTGCTCGAACACCCCGGCGAGCTGCTTCTCGTCGATCGGCGTGTCCACGACCAGCAGCACCGACTCCAGCGCGCCCGCCAGCTCGGCGTCGTCGGTGAGGTCCGGCAACCCCTCGGCCACCTCGGTACCCGGCTCGGTCACCCGTACTCCTCGTCCTCGTCGCGGGCGTGCGCCGCGGCCTCCGCCACCGTGCCGCCGACCCACGTGACCCGCAACTCGCCCAGCGGGTCGGGCTGGTCGAACGCGAGCGCCTGCTCCCGGTACAGCTCCAGCAGCGCCAGGAACCGCGCCACGACCTCCATCGTCTCCGCGCACCCGGCGACGATCTCGGCGAACGTCATCGTGCCGCGCTCGGCGAGCAGTTCCCGCAGCAGCGCGGCGTGCTCACGCACCGACACCCGGTGCTGGTGGACGTGCGCGGTGGACACGGTGGGCGGCGGCTTGGGGCGGAACACGGCGGCGGCGATCTCGGCGAACCGCCGCGCGTCCACGCCGAGCATCACCTCCGGCAGCAGCCCCTCGAACCGCTCCTCCAACGCCACCGAGCGCGGGTAACGCCGGTACGCGCCCTGCTCCAGCTCCGCGAACAACGCCGCGACCTGCTTGTACGCCCGGTACTGGAGCAGCCGGGCGAACAGCAGGTCCCGCGCCTCCAGCAGCGCCAGGTCCTCCTCGTCCTCCACGTCGCCCGCGGGCAGCAGGCGTGCCGCCTTCAGGTCCAGCAGGGTCGCCGCGATCACCAGGAACTCGGTGGTCTCGTCCAGGTCCCACCGGTCGCCCAGCGCCCGGATGTGGGCGATGAAGTCGTCGGTGACCCGGTGCAGCGCCACCTCCGTCACGTCCAGCGTGTGCTGCGAGATCAACTGGAGCAGCAGGTCGAACGGACCCTCGAAGTTGGTCAGCCGGACCTGGAACCGGCCGTCCGGCGCCGCCGCGCCGCCCTCCCCCTCCGCCGACGCCGGGTCCCCCGCGGGGACGCGGTCGGCCGGTGCGCCACCGCTCACTGCTCGCGCAACCTGCGCACGAGCGACGAGGCGTCGCCGTGCTCCTCCAGGTCGTCCAGCACGATCGCGATGGCCTCGCGCACCACCCGACCCCGGTCCACGGCGAGGCCGTGCTCGCCGCGCAACGCGAGGCGGGCGTGCTCCAGGGCCAGCAGCTCCTCGTCCGACACGTACACGGTGATCTTGGTGGAGTGCTTCTGCCTGCCGGAGCCGCGGCGCGGCGCGGACGGCTCCCCGGCGTGCTCCGGCACGTCGGCGACCGGTGGGGCGGTGCGGCGGAACAGCTCGGCGGCGCCCGGCAGCGAGGGGCGTCGGGTCACCGGGCGATCACCTCGCGCGCCAGCGCGCGGTACGCCTTCGCGCCCGCCGAGCGCGGCGCCCACCGGGTGATCGGCTCGCCGGCGACCGTGGTCTCCGGGAACCGGACGGTGCGGTTGATCACCGTGTCGAACACGACGTCGCCGAACGCCTCGACCACCCGCGCCATCACCTCGCGGGAGTGCAGCGTGCGCGGGTCGAACATGGTGGCGAGGATGCCGGTGATCTCCAGCTTCGGGTTCAACCGCTCCCTGACCTTCTCGATGGTGTCTATCAGCAGCGCCACCCCGCGCAGGCTGAAGAACTCGCACTCCAGCGGGATGAGGACGCCGTCGGCCGCCGCCAGGGCGTTCACCGTGAGCAGGCCGAGCGACGGCTGGCAGTCGACCAGCACGTAGTCGTAGTGGTCGATCACCGGCCGCAGGGTGCGCACGAGGGTGTGCTCGCGCCCCACCTCCGACACGAGCTGGATCTCCGCCGCCGACAGGTCGATGTTGCTCGGCAGGAGGTCCATGCCCTCGACGGGCGTGCGCATGATCACGTCCCGGACGGTCACGTCCCGTTCCATGATCACGTTGTAGATGGTCTGGTCGAGCTGGTGCGGGTGGACGCCGAGGCCCACCGACAACGCGCCCTGCGGGTCGAAGTCGACCAGCAGCACGCGTCGGCCGAACTCGGTCAGCGCCGCGCCCAGGTTGATGGTGGACGTGGTCTTGCCCACCCCGCCCTTCTGGTTGCAGACCGCCAGGATGCGTGCCGGCCCGTGGTGGGCGACCAGCGGCGGGTCCGGCACGTGGCGCAGCGGGCGGCCGGTGGGGCCTATGTCGCCCACCGCCTGCTCGGTGGCGTCGTCGTCGGCGGGCGCGGCGTGCGGCGCGAGGCTCAGCTCGACCGACGCGCGCGGCACACCGGACGTGCGCGTGGGTGGCGGCGGCGGAGGACCCCACGCCTGGCCCGCGTGCTCCGGTGTCGACATCGCCTTCCCGATTCCTAGTCCTCTGCCTGGGCGCAGCCTAGGCACACCGCGCGGCACCGGCAACGCGCCTCGCCGTAGCCGGGGCGAGCGATTCTCACCGCGCGACCGGGGTCCGGTCGGCGGCCTTGAGCACCACGTCGAGCAGGCCCGGGAACAACGCGTCGAGGTCGTCGCGGCGCAGCGACACCCACCGCTGGTTGCCGCACGCCCTGGTCCGGGTGATGCCCGCCTCGCGCAGCACCCGCAGGTGCTGGGACAGGGTGGACTTGGCGACCTCCACGGCCAGCGCGCCGCAGCAGCGCTCCCCGTCGGCCTCGATCTGGAGCACGACGGCGAGCCTGGTCGGGTCGCTCAACGCGTGCAGCACGGCCCCGAGTTCGATGTCGGCGGTGTCCGGTTCGTCGATGTTCGGCACCGGCACGGCTCCTCCAGCTTGTCGCGGGCTTGGGTCCTGCGGCGTCGGCGGTCACCCCCTGGACGTCACCCGGAAGACCGGCGTCCGAGCGGGTGCGCCCACGATACCCGTGGCCGGCTCACGTTCCGCCGGTCGCACGGGGGTGGGCGGTCGCGTACACCTCCCGCAGCGTGTTCACGGTGACCAGGGTGTAGACCTGGGTCGTGGTCACCGAGGCGTGGCCGAGCAGTTCCTGCACCACCCGCACGTCCGCACCGCCCTCCAGCAGGTGCGTCGCGAACGAGTGCCGCAGCGTGTGCGGTGAGACCTCGGCGGTGAGGCCGGCCCGCTCCGCCGCGGTCTTGAGCACCTGCCAGGCGGTCTGCCGGGACAGCCGCCCGCCGCGGGCGTTCAGGAACAGCGCCGGCGTGCCCCGTTTGAGCAGTGTAGGGCGGGCACGCACGAGATAGGCCCCCAACGCGTCCAGCGCCGGCCTGCCCACTGGGACCAGGCGCTGCCGGCCGCCCTTGCCGTCGAGCAGCACCGTCCGGTCGGCGGTGTCCACGTCGTCCACGTCGAGCCCGACCACCTCCGAGATCCGCGCGCCGGTGGAGTACAGCAGCTCCAGCAGCGCCCGGTCGCGCACCGTCGCCGGCGCGTCCAGCAGCTTCAGCACGTCGTCCACCGGCAGCGCCTTCGGCAGGCGGCGCGGCGGGGTCGGCGGGTGCACGGCGCGTGCCGGGTCGTGCGCGGTAAGACCCTCCAGGTGGGCGAACCGGTGCAGGCCGCGCACCGCGACCAGGGTGCGCGCGGCGGAGGACTCGGCGAGCCCCGCCTCCCGCAGGCCCGCCAGGAAGTCGCCGACGACCTGCTCCGTGACCCCGGCCAGGTCGGTCACGTCCCGGCGCGCCAGGTGCTCGGCGTACCGGCGCAGGTCGCGGGCGTAGGAGTCGAGGGTGTTGCGGGACGTGCCGCGCTCCACGGCGAGGTGGTCGAGGAACGCCGTGATCGCGTCCGCCACGGCGTTGCGGGGTGTGATCACGACCAGCAGTCTGCCGCTCGCGCGGTCCGCCGTCGAATCGCCGACCCGCCTGTTAGCGTTCGGAGCCGTGTCGGAACATGTGCGCATCGGCAACCAGCAGCGCGAAGCGGCCATCAGCGCGCTCAACGACCACTACGCGGCCGGTCGGCTGGACATCGGCGAGTACGAACAGCGCGTCGGCTACGCGACCGGCGCGCAGACGGCGGCGGACCTCAACGCCCTGTTCCGCGACCTGCCCGGACCGCACCCGCAGTTCCTGCCACCGCCGCAGACCCACTACGCGCCGCCCACCGACTACACCACGTCCTACCCGCCGCCATACGGGCAGCCCTACACGCCCTACGCGCCCTACGCCCCGTACGGCGTGGACCCGCTGACCGGGCAGCCGCTGTCGGACAAGTCGCGCATCGCCGCCGGCGTGCTGCAACTCGTGCTGCCGTTCGGCATCGGCCGGTTCTACATCGGCGACACCGGCATGGGCATCGCCCAGCTCCTGACGTGCGGCGGGTGCGGCATCTGGTCGCTGGTCGACGGCATCATCCTGCTGGTGAACGGCGGCACCGACAGCCAGGGCCGCCGGCTCCGCGACTAGAGGACGTTGCGCACCAGCATCCACGTGGCCGCCACGACCACCACCGGCACCCCGACCACGCGCGGCACCCGCGGCGCGCGCTCACCGCGGCGGGCGGCGCGGAACCAGCGCAGCCACAGCCACCCGAGCAGCGGCAGCCCGCCGACCAGCGCCACCGCGTTGAAGTGCCAGGCGGCGGCGAGGTCGCCGTGCAGCAGCGCGTGCACCATGCGGGTCGAGCCGCAGGCCGGGCACTGGATGCCCGTCAACGCGTAGAGCAGGCACGGCGGCCACACCGACCGCGGCGAGTTGGGGTCGAAGAACAACAACCCGACCCCGGCGACCGCCGCACCGGCGGCGACGACCAGCGGGCCCCGCACACCCGCGCCCATCCGCCGCCACCGGTCGACGAGCACCGCGTCAGCTCCCGGTGCCCTGGCGCGCGGCGAAGCGGGTCGGGCGGTCCTCGAACGGCGCGTCCGCCGGCCGGGCCCGCGCCCGGCCGGCGAGGACCGCCTGCGCCGCGAGGACACCGGCGACGGCCGCGCCGTTCACGATCTCGCCGGCCAGCGCCATCCGCACCGCCTCGTCCAGCGGGACCCGGCGGGTCTCCAGGTCGGCCTCCTCCTCGCCCATGTGCTGCCGCTCCACCTCCGACAGGCCGCGGGCGAGGAACACCCGCACCACCTCGTCGGTGAAACCGGGCGAGGCGGCCACGTCGACCAGCGTCGACCACTCGGCCGCCGCCAGCCCCACCTCCTCCGCCAGTTCCCGGCGGGCCGCGTCCACCGGCTGCTCGCCCGCCGCGTCGAGCAGCCCGGCGGGCAGCTCCCACAGCCGCTTGCCCAGCGGGTGCCGGTACTGGTGGATGAGGGTGACGTGCCCGTCGTCGTCCACCGCCGCCACCGCCACCGCGCCCAGGTGCTCGACCACCTCGCGCCGCGCCGTGCCACCGCCGGGCATCGCGACCTCGTCCACCCGCAGCGCCACGACCCGGCCGAGGTGCACGTCCCGCGTGGAGACGGTGGTGAACTCGTGCCGCATCACTGGGCCGCCGCGGTGACGGGCTCGGTCAGCGGCAGGCGGTCGGCGAGCCGGTAGCCGAGGGCGGCCTTCACGAACGCCGCGAACAGCGGGTGCGGTCGCGTCGGCCGGCTCTTCAGCTCCGGGTGCGCCTGCGTGGCCACGAAGAACGGGTGCACGTCGGCGGGCAGCTCGACGAACTCCACCAGCCGCCCGTCCGGGGACGTGCCGGAGAACACCAGGCCCGCCTTGGCGAGCTTGTCGCGGTAGGCGTTGTTCACCTCGTACCGGTGGCGGTGCCGCTCCGACACCTCCGCCGCGCCGTAGGCGAGGGCCACCTGCGAGCCGGCGGCGAGGTGCGCGGGGTACGCGCCCAGGCGCATCGTGCCGCCCATGTCGCGCTGCCCGGAGACCACGTCCTCCTGGTCGGCCATCGTGCTGATGACGGGCGACCCGGTCTCCTCGAACTCCGACGAGTTGGCGTCGGCGATGCCCGCGAGGTTCCGCGCGGCCTCGATCACCATGCACTGGAGGCCGAGGCACAGGCCCAGCAGCGGGATGCCACGCGTGCGGGCGTGCGTGATCGCGCCGATCTTGCCCTCGATGCCCCGCACCCCGAAGCCGCCGGGGATCAGCACGCCGTCCAGGCCCGCCAACGCGTGCGCCGCGCCCGTGGGCGTCTGGCACTCGTCGGACGGCACCCACACCACCTCGACCTTGGCGTGGTGCGCGAAACCGCCCGCGCGCAGCGCCTCGGTGACGGAGAGGTACGCGTCGGGCAGGTCGACGTACTTGCCCACCAGGCCGATGCGGACCTTCTCGGACGGGTTGTGCACGCGGTCCAGCAGGTCGCCCCACACGGTCCAGTCGACGTCGCGGAACGGCAGGCCGAGGCGGCGCACCACGTAGGCGTCGAGGCCCTCGCCGTGCAGGACCTTGGGGATGTCGTAGATGGACGGCGCGTCGACGGCCGCGACCACCGCGTCCGTGTCGACGTCGCACATGAGGCCGATCTTGCGCTTCAACGAGTCCGGGATCTCCCGGTCCGCGCGGCACACGATCGCGTCCGGCTGGATGCCGATGTTGCGCAGCGCGGCCACGGAGTGCTGCGTCGGCTTGGTCTTCAGCTCACCCGACGGCGCGAGGTACGGGACGAGCGAGACGTGCAGGAAGAAGACGTCGTCGCGGCCCACGTCGTGCCGGACCTGCCGGCAGGCTTCCAGGAAGGGCAGCGACTCGATGTCGCCCACCGTGCCGCCGACCTCGGTGATGACGACGTCCGGCGCCACCCCGTCCGGGCCCGGTTCGGCCATGGCGCGGATGCGGCGCTTGATCTCGTCGGTGATGTGCGGGATGACCTGGACGGTGTCGCCGAGGTACTCGCCGCGGCGCTCCTTGGCGATGACCTCGGAGTAGACCTGGCCGGTGGTGACGTTCGCGTCGCCGGACAGGTCGCGGTCCAGGAAGCGCTCGTAGTGGCCGATGTCGAGGTCCGTCTCGGCGCCGTCCTCGGTGACGAACACCTCGCCGTGCTGGAACGGGTTCATCGTCCCGGGGTCCACGTTGAGGTACGGGTCCAGCTTCTGCATGGTGACCCGGAGACCACGGGACGTCAGGAGCTGGCCGAGGCTGGAGGCGGTGAGTCCCTTGCCCAGGGAGGAGGCCACGCCCCCGGTGACGAAAACGTGCTTGGTCGTACGTGCCTGAAGCACCAAGGAGGCTCCCCGTGGTCTGAAGTTCCGCAGGGCGACCGGCCCTGTCCACGGGCCCTAACGCTAACACGCCGCCGGTCACCGAGCGCGCTGCCCGTCCGGGAAGCCGTCACCCGGATGGCCTACGCCGGTTCGCGGTCCTCCCGAGTTGAGCGGTTCCCCCGAGCGAGGGGCGTGAGGAGGGGCGTGAGGCGGCTGAGCGGCTCCCGGTGCGGCCGCGGTCCGGGATGACGTGCGCGGCGAGGTCGTCGGTGATGGCGTCGGCGATGGGGCGCGGTTGCCGTTCCAGGGCGGTGTCGACTGGGTGGGCGCACGATCGCCGGAGCCCGGCGGCGTTGATCCGGCGGGCGCGTGGGCAGGGCGCGGTGCGCAGCGGGGGCGTCGGGTCCGGTGGAGGCGTTCCTGCGCAACACGCGCCCACGCCGCTGCGCCTGGGCAACACGCGCACATGCCGTCGAGGGCGCTTCTTCGGCCTCAGGCCGATCGTCCCCGGCAGGACTCGACCCCGGCAGGACTCGCCCGGCCGAAGCCTATCCGCGCTGGCCGAGGCGATCGGCCTGGCCCGATTGTCGGACTGCGCCGACAGCGGGCACGCCGCGGACGACCTTGCGGGCGATCCGGGTGAGTCACAGCGCGTCGGCACGCCTGTCGCGCAGGCACTCGCAGGCGCTGGCACCCGCAGGCGCTGGAGCGTGAGGTCCACCCCGCTCGACCCCGCCCGGCCCCTCGACCTCGACCGACCAGCTCATGGCCATGCCCATGCCCACGGCCGATCTCGCCCAGTTCCCTGGCCGTGGCGCTTTCCGGCGCTCCCCCCACGTCCGCTCCTCAGCGGCCGGTCGGTGCTCCGCCGAGGGGCGCATCGGCGACGGGCGAGGCGGTCCTGGGCGTCGGAACGGTGTGGTCGGCGGGGCTGGACGTGGCGGTGGGCGCCGTGGGCCGTCCGTTTTATTTACGGCAACGAGCGTACCCCGCGATTAGTGCCCAAAATCCCACCCATTCACCGAATAGTGTGGACTTGCCCGAACAGGACAACCAAAACCGCCCCCCGCGATTCAGCCGACCACCCCCGGCGCCGGGGATTCGGCGTTGCCGGCCACGCCGTAGCGGCCCGACTTGCCTTCCAGTTGTTCGCGCAGCGCCAATACCACGACGACCCGCCCGGCCGACGTGCCGACGTTGTCCACCGTGGACAGCACAGAAGTGGCCGCCGTGTCCGCGCGCACCACCCCGACCGCCCCCGTGCCGTTGGCCGAACCCTCGCCACCGGCCAGCACCGCACCGGCACCGGAGCGGTCCAGTTGGGTGGCGAAGCGGGCCACCGTGGCGGCTCGGTCGGCGGCCGAATCGCCTTCCACCGCGCCGCCCGTGAGCACCACGGCCAGCTGCGCCGCGCGCAACCCCTGCCCCGGCTTCACGAAACCCGCCGACGACAACCCGGCCAACGCCGCCGCCGTCTCGTCCGCCGACGCCTGCTGCCCGTTGTTGTCCTTGTTGAGCAGCAGCAGCGCCCCGAGCAACCCGCCCGCCCGCGTGCCCGGGTCGGCCCCGGTCGGCAACTGCGTCCCGGCCGGCTGCAAACGCGCCACCAGGTCACGCAACTGGTCCGCTTTCCGGGGATCGGTGAAAGCATCCGTCAACTGCAATTCACCGGTCACGGTGGCGCCGGCGGCACGCAGCAATTCGGCCAGGGCATCCCGGTCATTCGGTTTCGCGTCCGCCGTCGTCACCAGAACAACGGTCCGGTCGGCCAACGCCCCTTTCACCGCCAACGGCCCGACCGACGACGCGAACCGGTCGGCGTCGGCGAGTTTCGCGCTCAACCCGTTCTGCGCCGCCTGCAAATCGGCGACCTCCCGGCCGAGCGCGGACTTGTCGTCGGTGAGCCCCGACAGCAGCCGGCCGCTGATGGCGGTCGACCCGAGGACCACCCCGACGGCCAGGGCGAGGAACACCGCGGTGATCGAGACGATGTGGTACCGCATCGAGATCATGAGAACAACCCCCTGAACCAGTCGACCGCGGAGCGGAACGCGTCCACGGCCACGTCGACGTACGCCTGCCCCACCCCGGACACGGCCAGCGCCGCCGCCATCGCGATCACGGCCGCCAGCACCAGCAACGCCATCACCCCGAACGACACGCGGCTGCGGTGCAGGGTGGCGACGGCCTCACCGTCCACGAGCTTGCTGCCGAGCTTCAACCTGGTCAGGAACGTCGACGGGTTGGAACCCGAGTGCCCCCGGTCCAGGAACTCGCGCAACCCGGCGCGCAACCCGACGGTGACCACCAGCGACGCGCCGTGCGCCTCGGCCAGCAGCAGCGCCAGGTCCTCGGCGTTGCCCGACGCGGGGAACGTCACCGCGCCGATGCCCAGGTCCTGGATGCGCTCCAACCCCGGCGCGTGCCCGTCCGGGTGCGCGGGCACCACCACCTCGGACCCGGACTTCAACGTCTCGGTGCCGATGCCGTCCGGGTCGCCGACGATGATGTCCGGCGCGTACCCGGCGTCGTGCAGGGTGTCGGCGCCCGCGTCGACGCCGACCAGCACGGGCCGGTACTCGCGGATGTACTTGCGCAGCTTCCGCAGCTCCTCGGCGTGCCGGGGACCGCCCGCGACGACCAGCACCTGCCGGTCCCGCACGGGCACGAAGACCTCGGGCACGCCGACGCCGTCGAGGATCAACGCCCGCTCGCGCCGCAGGAACTCGATGGTGTTGGCGGAGAACGCCTCCAGCTGCGCGGCCATGCCCGCCTTGGCCTCGATCATGGCGTCGGCGACGGAGTCGGCGCTCTGCTCGACGCCCCGCGCCACCTCGCGCTCACCGACGTAGACGACGCCCTCGTGCAACCGCACCTTCGCGCCGTCCTTGACCTCCCGCAGCACACCCGTGCCGACGCCGTCGACCAGCGGGATGCCCGCCTCGATCAGCAGCTCCGGCCCGAGGTTGGGGAACCGGCCGGAGATCGACGGCGACGCGTTGACCACGCCCACGACCTCGGCGCTGACCAGCGCCTCGGCCGTGCGGCGGTCGATGTCCACGTGGTCGAGCACGGCGACGTCACCCGGCCCGATCCGCCGCAGCAGGTCACCCGACCGCCGATCGACCCGCGCGACGCCCGTGACACCCGGCAGTTCGTGGTTCGCGCGGTTGAGCAACCCGGAGAGCTTCATTACCCGATGGTGACTCACCTGACGCCGGGTTCCCGGACCAACACGCCGAGCGAACCGGCCTGGTCAGCCAGGTCACTGCTCCACAGTGGACGCTTACCCCCGGTAGGGGGATGGCCATCCCCCTACCGATGATCTATCGGCGGCCGATGAAACGACGTCACCGCACGTGTGGCTCGTCGGCGGCCGGGTCGACGACGGGGATGCCGAACGGCGGGGTGTCGTCGTCCGCCCCGTCGACCCGGTGCACCACGGCGACGTCCGGTTCGGCGGCACGCGCCGGCCACTGCTGCACCAGCAGCGCACCGGCCAGCGCCAGCACGCACGCCACCCCGAACAACGGCATCGCCGGGCCCAGTTCGACGTCGAGGTTGGCGACCGGCGTCTCGTCGCCGAACGCGGCCAGCACGTGGTGCCCGGTGGTCCACGCGCTGCCGAGCAGCAACGCCGCACCGCCGAGCGCCGTCAGCCGCGCCCACAGCGCACCGGCCCGCACCGCGCCCAGCACCAGCAGCGAAGCGGCCACGACCACCGGCACCCCGACCAGCGGGTAACCGCCGACGATGGTGCCCTCGGGCGAACCGACCGCCGTCACGACCCACGACGTGTACTCGTAGCTCCTGCTCCCCTCGCCCGCGCGCAACTCGTACGTCTCCGTGTAGAGCACCAGAAACGCCGCCACGATCGCCAACGGCGCGGCGATCAGTAACGCGGCGATGCCCAGCAGCCTCGATCGGGTCATCCCGTCCTGCCCCCCTGGTCGGTCCCACCCGGGTGATCGGGCGGCAGCACCGGGACGGCCAGCCCGAACGGCGGGGTGTCGGTGTCGTCGTCCGCCTCGTCGTCGACCCGGTGCACGATCGCGCCCGCCGGCCGGGGCGGCGGGGGTGCGGCGTGCAGGAGCACCGTCGCCACGACCGCCAGCGCGGTCGCCGCGACCAGCAGCCACAGCCCCTCCCGGTAGTCGTGGGCGAGTCCCGTCCGCACGTCCTGATCGGCCGGTTCGAGCGACGCCGCGACCACCACGAACGTCGTCCACACCGACCCGGCGAGCAACCCGGTGCCGGCGATCGCCGTGGACCGGCCCGCCCGCCGCTGGTGCTCCGGCAGGAACACCAGCGCCGCCCCGATCAGCAGCACCACGGCGGCGATCACCACGGGCACCCCGAACTGGGTCTCCCGCGCGATGCCCGCCAACCGCTCCGGTTCGGTGCGCGTGCCCCACCCGGTGGTGAGGAACCCGACCCGGTCCTCATCGCGGTCCAGCCCGACCCAGCTGTACGGCAGGAACGTGGCCACGACCGCCAGCCCCGCGGCCACTGCGGCGAGGACGACACCCAGCGCCCGCCGGCTCACCCGCGCTTCTTCCGCCGCACCACCGGCGCGCTGACCTTGTCGGCTTTCGCGGCGGCCAGCAGCTCCTCGGCGTGGGCGCGGCCGGTGTCGGTGGAGTCCATGCCCGCCAGCATCCGGGCGAGTTCGACGACGCGCTGCGGCTCGTCCAGCACCCGCACACCCGACCTGGTCAGGACGCCGTCGGCGGTCTTGTCCACCACCAGGTGCCGGTCGGCGAACGCCGCCACCTGCGGCAGGTGCGTGACCACGATGACCTGGTGGCTGCGCGCCAGCCGCGCGAGCCGCCGGCCGACCTCCACCGCCGCGCGCCCACCGACACCGGCGTCGACCTCGTCGAACACCAGCGTCGGCACCGGGTCGGAGTGCGACAGCACGACCTCCAGGGCGAGCATCACGCGGGACAGCTCGCCGCCGGACGCCCCTTTGTGCACGGGCAGCGCCGGCGCGCCGGGGTGCGCGATGAGCCGCAGCTCCACGTCGTCCACGCCGGACGCGCCCGCGTGCAGCAGCCGATCGCCGACCGCCAGCGCCTGCGGGTCGTTCGCCTCGGCGACCCGCGGCCGGACCGCGACCTCCACCGTGGCGTGCGGCATCGCCAGCCCGGTCAGCTCCTCGGACACGGCCCTGCCCAGCTCCGCGGCGGCGGCGGTGCGCTCCACCGTCACCTGCTCCGCGTACCCGGCGAGCGCCGCGGCCAGCTCGTCGCGGCGGGCCGCGAGCGCGGCCAGCGCCTCGTCGGAGGTGTCCAACCCCGCCAGGCGCGACGACGCGTCCGCCGCCCACGCGATGACACCGTCCACGTCGGCCGCGTACTTGCGGGTGAGCGCCTTCAGCTCGGCCTGCCGCGCCAGCACCTGCTCCAGCCGCGCCGGGTCGGCGTCCAGGTCCTCCAGGTAGGACGCGATCTCCGCGCCCACGTCGGCGAGCAGCGTCTCCGCCTCCACCAACCGGGGCTCCAGGTCGCGCAGCCGCGGGTCCTCCGACGAGCCCAGCCTGCGCCGCGCCTCGCCGATGAGGCCCAGCGCGCCGGGGCCGTCCGGGTCGCCGTCGGGCGCGCCGCTCACCGCGTACTGCGCGGCGGACGCGGTCTCGCGGAGCTGGTCGGCGTCGGCGAGCCGGCGGGCCTCGTCGTGCAGCTCGACGTCCTCACCGCTCTTCGGGTCGACGGCGGTGATCTCGGCCAGCCCGTGCCGCAGCAGGTCGGCCTCGCGGGCCAGCTCGCGGGCGCGCTCGGTGCGCTCGGCGAGTTCGGCGGCGACGGCCAGCCACTGCTCGCGGATCTCCCGGTACCGGCGCAGCGGCGCGCCGACGTC
Organism: Saccharothrix obliqua; assembly: GCF_019375475.1. GTDB lineage: Bacteria > Actinomycetota > Actinomycetes > Mycobacteriales > Pseudonocardiaceae > Actinosynnema > Actinosynnema obliqua. Next base: position 306,388 of record NZ_JAHXGQ010000010.1, read on the forward strand.
GTCACCCGCGAACCGGTCCAGCACGGACCGCTGCTCGGCGGGCCGCAGCAGGCGCAGCTGGTCGTTCTGCCCGTGCACGGCCAGGAGCTGCTCGGCCAGCTCGGACAGCACGCCGACCGGCACGGACCGGCCGCCCAGGTGGGCGCGGGAACGGCCGTCGGCGCCGACCGTGCGGACCGCGATGACGCTGCCGTCGTCGTCCGGCTCGCCGCCGACCTCCTCGGCGACCTTCGCGGCGGGGCTGCCGGCGGGCGCCTGGAACCGCCCCTCGACCACGGCCTTGTCCGCGCCGTTGCGCACGCGGGACGCATCCGCCCGACCGCCACCCAGCAGGTGGAGCCCGGTCACGACCATCGTCTTGCCCGCTCCGGTCTCACCCGTCACGACGGTGAAGCCCGGAGCCAGCTCAAGGGTGGCCTCGTCGATCACACCGAGGCCCTGGATGCGCATCTCGGCCAGCACAGCGCGAACACTACTGTGCGCGGCGACCTCCGGGCGCTCTCGGGTGGGAGTGTCGGGCGAACACGTGTTCTAACCGGCGGGCGGTCCGCGCCACCCCTGGACGGGCAGCGAGAACTTCTCCACCAGCCGATCGGTGAACGGACCCTCGCGCAACCGGACCAGCCGCAGCGGCGTCGCGCCACCCACCACCTCGACCCGCGCGCCCGCCGGCAGCTCCACCGTGCGCCTGCCGTCGGCGCACAGCACCGCCGGGTGCCCGGCGGGGTCGACCTCCAGCGCCACCACCGACGCGGGCGACACCACCAGGGGCCGCGCGAACAGGGCGTGCGCGTTCGACGGCACCACCAGCAGCGCCTGCACGTCCGGCCACACCACCGGCCCGCCCGCCGAGAACGCGTACGCCGTGGACCCGGTCGGCGTCGCCACCAGCACGCCGTCGCAGCCGAACGCCGACACCGGCCGGCCGTCGACCTCCACCACCACGTCCAGGATGCGCTCGCGGGAACTCTTCTCCACGCTGGCCTCGTTCAACGCCCACGTGGTCGCCAGCACCTCGCCGTCGAGGGACGCGGTGATGTCCACCGTCATCCGCTCCTCGACCTCGTAGTCCCGGTCCACGACGTGCGTGATGGCCTCGAACAACGCGTCGGAGTCGGCCTCGGCGAGGAACCCGACCCGGCCCAGGTTGACGCCGAGCACGGGGACACCCGCGGCACGTGCCAGCTCCGCCGCGCGCAGCAGCGTGCCGTCGCCGCCGAGCACGAACACCAGCTCGGTGCCGTCGGCGGCGCCGTCGTCGTCGGACACCACCCGCGCGTAGCACGACGGGTCCAGGTCCGGCGCCTCGTCCTTCAGCACCCGCAACCGCACGCCCGCCTCGGCGAACCGCCGCGCCACCTCCTGCGCCACCAGCACGTTGCTCGGCCGGCCGGTGTGGACGACGAGCAGGATCTCCCGGTTCGCCGTCACTGGGGCCCCTCCGCCACGGCGGCGCGCACGAGCGCGGCGGCGTCGTCCCCGGCCAGCGGTTCGCCCCGGCGCAGCCACGCGAAGAACTCGACGTTGCCGGACGGTCCGGGCAGCGGGCTCGCCGTGACGCCGTGCAGCCGCAGGCCCAGCGCGTCGGCCGCCGCCACCACCTCCAGCACGGCCTCGGCACGCAGCGCCGGGTCGCGGACCACACCGCCCGACCCGAGCCGTTCCCGGCCCACCTCGAACTGGGGTTTCACCATCGGCAGCAGGTCGCCGCCCTCGTCCAGGCACGCGACCAGCGCGGGCAGCACCAGGCGCAGCGAGATGAACGACAGGTCGGCCACGACCAGGTCCACGACACCGCCGATGTCCTCCGGCGTCAACGACCGCACGTTGGTCTTGTCCTTGACCACGACCCGGTCATCGGTGCGCAGCCGCCAGTCCAGCAGGCCGCGACCGACGTCGGCGGCCACCACCTGCCGCGCGCCACCACGCAGCAGGACGTCGGTGAAACCACCCGTGGACGCGCCCGCGTCGAGGCAGCGCCTGCCGTCGACCGCGATCTCCGGGAACCGCTCCAACGCGCCGACGAGCTTGTGCGCGCCGCGCGACGCCCAGTTCGGGTCGTCGCCCTCGCGCACCACCAGCGCGGTGTCCAGCTCGACGGCGGTGGCGGGTTTCGTGGCGACCGTGCCGCGGACCGTCACCCGGCCCTCGGCGACGAGTTGGCTCGCGTGCTCCCGCGACCGGGCCAGCCCGCGACGAACCAGTTCGGCATCCAGCCGAGCCCTGCGTGCCACGGCGTCAGACCTTGTCGATGCCGGCCAGCGCGGCCGTCAGCGCGGTGTGCGCGGCGTCGAACCGGGCGACGTGCTCGGCGACGTCGAGCTGCTCCAGCCCGTCCAGCGCGGCCAGCGCGTCCTCGACCCCGGCCACCGGATCACGTGGCGGGCCGGGCAGGGGAACCTCGGAGTTCACGGTTTCAAGGTAGCCGATCGAGCACGGACAGGTCCTCCGCGACGTACGTGGGGCGCAGCTCCGCCGGGAGTTCGTCGACTTCGGCCCGCGTGGACACGCCGGTGAGCACCAGCAGCGAGTCCATGCCCGCGTGCACCGCGCCGAGGATGTCGGTGTCCAGGCGGTCGCCGACGACCAGCGGGCGTTGCGCGCCCACCGACTTCGCCGCCTGCTCCAGCAGCGGCGCGGCGGGCTTGCCCGCCACCGCCGGCTCCGCGCCGGTGGCGGTCTTCAACGCGACGACCAGCGACCCGTTGCCGGGCAGCAGGCCCCGGTCGGTCGGGAGGGTGGCGTCCACGTTGCAGGCGACCCAGCGCGCGCCGGCGCGGATCGCCACGGCGGCCTCGGCGAGGTCGCGCCACGAGAGGTCCGGCGACAGGCCCTGCACGACCGCCGACGCGCCCGCGGCGTCCCGCACGGGCGTGAACCCGCGCTGCCGCACCTCGTCGGCCAGGGCCTCGGTGCCCAGCACCAGGACGCGTTCGCCGGGGGTGAGCAGGTCGGTGAGCATCGCCGCGGCGGCCTGGGCGCTGGTGCCGACCTCCTCGACGGCGGCGGCGAACCCGAGTTCGGTCAGGTGCCCCGCGACCTCCCGGGGCGAGCGGGACGCGTTGTTCGTGACGAACCGGATGCCCGTGCCACGAGCACGTGCCGCCGCGACGGCCTCCACCGCGCCGGGCACGGCCTCACGTCCCCGGTACACCGTGCCGTCCAGGTCGAGCAACAGGGCGTCGTAGCGGTCCACCAGCACCGTTTCCCCCATGGGTGGGCCCGCCCACAAGGGGCGGGCCGCTCCTGTCGTGCGTCAGTCCTGCGGGCCGAGGTCGAACGCCCGCTCGGCCGCGTCGGTCTCGTTGTCGTCGTCGGCCTGGGCGGCGTTGAGGAACCACTTCACGGCTTCCTCGGTGCGCCCCGCCGCGGCGAGGTTGTCGGCGTAGGCGTAGAACAGCCGAGCGCTCCACGGGTCCCGCCGCTTGGCGTCCAGGTCCGGCCCCTGCAACGCGACGACCGCCGCCTCCAGCTGCCCCATGTCACGCCGGGCGCCGGCCACGACGATCCGCAGCTCCACCGCCTCGTCGGGCGAGAGGGCCAGCCCCTGCGCCTCGCGCGCCAGCTCGACGGCCCGCTCCGGCCGCCCCAGCGCCCGCTCGCAGTCGGCCATCACGGCGACGTGCCCGGCGCCGTGCGTCATCCGCCGCGCGGCACGCAGCTCCGACAACGCCTCGGCCCACTCGCCCGCGTGGTAGGCGGTCAGCCCGGTGGCTTCCCGCACCACACCGACCCGCGCCGCCTTGGCACGCGCGTACCGCGCGTGCTCCAGTGCGAACTCGGGCTCGCTGTCGATCAACATCCCCGCCGCCGCCAGGTGCCGGCCGACGATCTCGGCCAGCCCCTTCGGCAGACCACGCAGCTCCTGCTTCACCTCGGGGTCGAGCACCGAGATGTCGGCTTCCTCGGGAAGCTCGGGCGCCCGCACGCGCCCGTTCGCGTCGTCCCGGCGGCGGGAGTCGTCCTCGGAGCCGGTCGCGTCGTCCTCGCGCTCAGCGCTGACGTCACTGTCGCTGTCGTCGCTGTCGCTGACGTCGCTGACGTCGCTGACGTCGTCGCGAAGGTCGTCATCCGAGTCGGCGACCTCCGCGGCCGGCTCGTCGACCTCGGACCCGGCCGCCAGGACGGCGTCACGCGACTCGACCTCACCGGCGACCGCGTCACCGGACACGACACCCTCGGTCGCGGCGTCATCGGAAGCGGTCTCGGCCGAGACCTGGTCGCCCTCGGCAACCCGCTCCTGGAACCGAGCGGCCCGCTGCCGGCTCCGCTCATCCCGACGGTCGTCACGCCGGTCGTCCCGGCGATCGTCACGGCGGTCATCCCGCCGCGCGTCCCGCCGGTCGTCCCGCTGGTACCCACCACGATCGTCCCGCCGCTGATAACCACCGCGGTCGTCCCGCCGGTCATCACGCCGCTGGTAACCACCCCGGTCGTCACGCGGCCGGAACTCACGCCGCTCCGAACCCTCCCGAGCCCGGTAGCCGCCACGGTCGTCACGCGGGCGGAAGTCACGCCCCCCGGAACGGTCGTCGCGAGGCTTGAACTCACGACGGTCACCGCCGCGATCATCACGCGGCCGGAAGTCACGGCCACCGCGGTCATCGCGCGGCCGGAAATCACGGCCGCCGCGGTCGTCACGGGGACGGAACTCACGGCGGTCACCGCCGCGATCGTCACGGGACCGGAAGTCACGACCGCCGGAACGGTCATCACGCGGCCGGAAGTCGCGACGGTCGCCGCCCCGGTCGTCGCGGGAGCGGAAGTCCCGGCTGCCCGAGCGGTCGTCGCGGGGCTTGAACTCGCGGCGGTCGCCACCGCGGTCATCGCGGGGCCGGAAGTCACGGCCACCGCTGCGGTCGTCACGCGGACGGAAGTCACGGCCCCCGGAACGGTCATCACGGGGACGGAAGTCGCGACGGTCGCCACCGCGATCGTCGCGGGAGCGGAAGTCGCGCCCGCCGCGGTCGTCGCGGGAGCGGAAATCACGGGTGCCGGAAGGCTTGTCGTCACGCGAGCGGAAGTCGCGGCGGTCGCCGCCACGGTCGTCGCGGGACTGGTAGCCACCGCGGTTGTCGCGGGGTTGGTAGCCACCGCGGTTATCGCGGGGTTGGTAGCCACCGCGGTCGTCGCGGGGCTTGAACTCGCGGCGCTCGCCGCCGCGGCCGGACGCGCCTCGGTCGTCGCCGGTCCGGTTGTAGCCGCGGTCGTCACGCGGGCGGTCCGAGAACGAGCGGTCCGAACGCGAACGGTCCGAGCGGTTGTCGTCCCGGCGGTAACCGCCGCGGTCGTCACGCCGGTCGTAACCGGCCCTGTCATCACGGCGCTGGTAGCCGCCGCGGTCGTCCCGGCCGCCACTACCCTGCCTGCGGCCCTGCTCGGCGCGGCCACCGTCGGATCGGCGCGGTCGGTCTCCCTGGCCACGCTGACGGTCGCCCGGGCGATCCCCGAACCTCGACACCTTAGTTACTCCTCCTACTGTGGACACGCCGAAAGGGCTTGTGATTTGAGCACATCTCCATGTGCCCCCATCACAAGCCCTTTCAGGGAAAAATGTTCGGCGGCGTCCTACTCTCCCACACCCTCACGAGTGCA
>NZ_JAHXGQ010000011.1 GCF_019375475.1 Saccharothrix obliqua
TACCTGTTCATCGGGTGCCCTTCAAGGCTTTTTCGCATGTCCGGGCGTTGTGGCGGTGGTGCCCGCGGCGTCCGCACGGACTAGTTTCTTGCCATGCAGCACGAGGAAGACGATCCCCGGACGGGCCGCAGGTCGGGTGCCGACAGCACGACGCCGGTCCCGTCCGACCTGGCGACCAGCCCGTTCCGCGTGGACCGGGACCGGGTCGCCGGCTCCCCGTTCTTCGCCCGCCTCGGCGGGGTCACCCAGGTGATCAGCTCGACCGGTTCGGGTCTGCTGGTGCACAACCGGCTCACGCACAGCCTCAAGGTCGCCCAGGCCGCGCGAGCCATCGCCGAACGCCTGGGCGCGCGACCGGAACTCGCGGGCCTGCTCGACAAGCTCGGCGGCTGCGACCCGGACGTGGTGGAAGCCGCGGCCCTCGCCCACGACCTCGGGCACCCGCCGTTCGGGCACCTCGGCGAACAGGTCCTCGACCGCTTGGCCCGCCACCGGTTCGACCTGTCCGACGGGTTCGAGGGCAACGCCCAGTCGTTCCGCATCGTCACGACCACCGACGTGCGGGGACCGGCCGCACTCGGACTGGACCTGACGGTCGCGGTCCGCGCGGCGATGCTCAAGTACCCGTGGACCCGCCTGTCCTACCCGCTCCCGCACCCGAAGGACCTGCCCGCACCACCGCGTGGCGCCGCGGAACCACCCGACGCGCCGGGCACGGGCGCGGCGAAGTTCTCCGCCTACGTCACGGAACTGGACGACGTCACCCAGTCCCGCGCGTTCTACCTCGACCGCCTGGAGCCGTGGCAGCAGACCGTCGAAGCATCGGTGATGGACACCGCCGACGACATCGCCTATGCCATCCACGACCTGGAGGACTTCCACCGCGTCGGGGTGTTGCAGCACGCGGCGGTGTCCGCCGAACTCAACACGTGGCTGGACCACGCGTTGGAACTGGCCGCGCTCAGCGGCGCGGACCTCGCGGCGCAGGAACGCCGACCCGGCCGGTCGTTGGAGGCGATGCGCCGCCGCCTGCACGCGAAGGACTCGTGGGCGGTGGACGACGGCGCGTTCGCGCAGGCGGTGGCGAAGGTCCGCGCCGAACTGGTGGACGGGCTGCTCGCCGTGCCGTTCGACGGGTCGGTGGAAGCCGAGCAGGCGGTGGCGGCGTTCTCCGCGCGCTGGACGCGGCGGCTGGTCGACTCGGTCGGCGTGGTGGAAGCGCCCACCACGCGTTCCGGGCACGTGGTGCTCGCCGTCCCCCAGTGGCACGAGGTGCAGGTGCTGAAGTTCGTGCACCGCCGGTTCGTGCTGCTGCGCCCCGACCTCGCGCTGCACCAGCGCGGCCAGGCCCGGCTGCTGACCGCGTTGGTCGAGGCGTTGGAGGAGTGGGCGACCGACCGGCACGAAGCGGGCCGCCTCCCACGCCGGTTGCACGACCTGATCGAACTCGCCACCGCCGAGTACACGGCGATCGCCCGCACCGAACCGGCGTCCCTGGCCGGCGCGACCGGCGACCCGCCCGCCGGACCCGACGCCGTCCGGGCACTCGCCCGCGGACGCGCGGTGATCGACTTCGTCGCCTCCCTCACCGACAACCAGGCAGCCGCGCTGCTCGACGCCCTGTCGGGCCGGACCGGGCAGCTCTGGACGGACGCCTTCGTACTGTGAACTGTGAGGGTTCTGCCCTTCGGGAAGTAGGCCGAACGGTGGCAGACGGTACTTGGCCGTGCGCAATACGTTGACCCCCCGGTCGGAATACATCCGATCGTTGATCGCGTGCGTCGGGGGCACGCTCAACGCTGGGGGACGCCCGTGCGCTTACCGAATCGCAGATCCCGAAGAAGCTCCGTGCTCGCGGCCGGCGCCGCGGTCCTGACCACTCTGCTCGGCTCCGTCACGCCCGCCTCCGCCGCGCCGGCGGCGCAGGGCGTCGCGGACCGGATCTCCGCCCAGATCGCCGCGTTGCAGGACATCAAGAGGTCCGTCACCGGTGCCGAGTCCAAACTGGACAGCGCGCTGGTCGTGGAGCAGCGCCGCCGGTCCAGCGTGACCACCTTCCGCGCACTTCCGCTGCTCCAGACCGGGGTGCGGGTCCAGCCCGGCAACACGGTCCTGGTGGACATCCGCGCCCACCAGGTCACCGATGAACTCGTCGCCGCCGTGCGCGGCACTGGCGCGGTCCGCTCGGTGTCGACCGAGGGGCGGACGATCCGCGCCCAGGTCTCGCTGTCCGCGTTGAGCCGGTTGGCCGCGCGTGACGACGTGCGCCGGGTCGAGACGGCCGTCGAGTACAAGACGTACCACCAGGAGGACCGCGCGAGCCGCGACGCGAAGGCCCCGTCGAAGGAGGACAAGGCCGCGGAGGTCGAGGCCCGCACCCGTGCCGCGCTCGAATCGCCGAGGATCGCGGCGGCGAAGGTCGCCGAGGGCGATCGCGCGCACGCCGCCGACACGGCCCGGCAGACCCACCGGGTCACCGGCACCGGCGTGAAGCTGTGCGCGTTGTCCGATGGCGTGACCTCGTTGGCCGCGTCGCAGGCGGCGGGGGAGCTGCCCGCGGTGGATGTGCTGACCGGGCAGAGGGGTTCCGGCGACGAGGGCACCGCGATGCTGGAGATCCTCCACGACATCGCCCCGAACGCGGCGCTCGGTTTCGCGACCGCAGTCAACGGCGACGCGAGCTTCGCCGACAACATCAAGGCGTTGCGCTTCCAGCTCGGCTGCGACGTGATCGTCGACGACATCCTCTACTTCAACGAGTCGCCCTTCCAGGACGGCGTGATCGCGCAGGCCGTCGACGCGGTCACCGCCGATGGCGCGGTGTACTTCTCGTCGGCGGGCAACGACGGCAACGTCGCCGACGGCACCTCCGGTCACTGGGAGGGTGATTTCGTCGACTCGGGCGTCGGGATCGGCAAGTACGCGGGTGTCGCCCACGACTTCAACCCCGACCCGAACGCCAAGCAGGTGTTCAACCCGCTGTCCGACAGCTCCGGCAACGTCCCGGTGACCCTGTTCTGGTCCGACCCGCTGGCGGCGTCGGCCAACGACTACGACCTGTACCTGGCCAACGCGCAGGGCAACGTGGTGTCGTTCAGCCAGAACGTGCAGGACGGGACGCAGGACCCGTACGAGCGGCTGCAAACCTCGTCCAGCTACCGGGGCCTGAGGTTGGCCGTGGTGAAGTTCCGCGGTGAGGGCAGGTACCTGGCGTTGTCCGCGCTCGGTGGCCGGTTCAAGGATTCGGCGGACGGGCTGAGGAAGTTCGCGACGCCCGGCGTCACCCGCGGTCACTCGGCGGCGAACGGCGCGATCTCCGTGGCCGCGGCGCCCGCCAACGGCCCGTTGCCGTTCGACCTGGAGCCCGGCGACCCGGCGAACCCGCGGGGGCCGTTCCCGAACGCGTTCGACGGTGCCCAGAAGCCGGAGCGCTTCACCTCGGACGGGCCGCGTCGGGTGTTCTTCGCGCCCGACGGCAGTCCACGCGCGGAGGTGCGGCAGAAGCCGGACCTGACCGCGGCGGATGGCGTGCAGACCAGCTTGACCAGGTTCAACCCGTTCTTCGGCACGTCGGCGTCGGCTCCCAGCGCGGCCGGCATCGCGGGCCTGGTGCTGTCCGGCAACCCCGGGTTGAGCCCGGCGGAGGTGCGGGAGGCGTTGACGGCCACCGCGGTGGACATCGTCGAGCCGGGGGTCGACAACCGGACCGGGGCGGGCATCGTCCGAGCGGATTCGGTGCTCGCGTACACCGGCGCGTCCCCGCAGCCGTTGGCCCGTGCCCAGAAGCCGTCGGTGGTGAACGACGCCGACGGCAGCCAGTATTTGAAGCCCGGCACGACGGCCACGCTGACCGTGCCGGTGACCAACACCGGTGACGGCTCGGCGGCGTCGACCAGCCTGGTCCTCACCACCCGGACGCCGGGTGTCACCATCGCGCCGAGGTCGAAGTTCTACGGAACGGTGGAGGCCGGTCAGACGGCGACCAACACGTTCAAGGTGACGGTTCCGGCGACGACGACGGTGGGCACGCCGGTCAAGCTGGAGGCGAAGGTCACCTACGCGGGCTCGACGTCGCCGACCACCGGCACGTTCGACGTGAACGTCGGTGAGCCGTCGCGGGAGACGAAGCACTTCTCGTACAGCGGCCCAGCCGTGGCCATCCCCGACAACGACTCGGTGGGCGTGACCATCCAGATTCCGGTGACGGGCGTGGGACGCGCCGCGAAGATCACGTTCTCAGTAGACGGCGCCACCCCCTGCACCGCCACCGAGGGGTCGACAACGGCAGGCATCGACCACACCTTCGTAGGCGACCTGGTAGGCGTCCTCCAGGCTCCGTCGGGCGCCAAGGCGACCCTGTTCCAGCGCGAAGGCGGTACCGGGGCCAACCTGTGCCAGGTGATCTTCGATGACGGTGCCCAGCGCCCGTTCTCGTCCGTGGCGCCGTCCGACGCGCCTTTCACCGGCACCTGGCGCCCCGCCAGCCCGCTGGCGGGACTGCTGACCGAGCCGGCAGACGGCACCTGGACCTTCAAGGTCACCGACTACTCGTCCATAGACCAGGGCTCGCTCCGAGCAGTGACCCTGCACCTGGGCAGCTACGCCTAACCCGCCTCACTGGCCATCCGACCAACCGGCTCCACCCCGATCACCCAACCCGTCACTCCAATCCCGATGGCCCCCGGGCACCCGCCCAGGGGCCATCGCCCATCCCCGCCGGCCTCCACGTCGACCACGCATCCGACCCGACCCGGCCCGACTCAGCCCGGCCCGACTCAGCCCGGCCCGGCCCGGCTCAGCCTGACCCGACCTCGACTCGACCCCGACCCGGCCTCGACCGCGAGTCCGGCTCGACCCTGGCCCGGCTCGCGCTTCGCCCGGCCCCGGCTTCGCTCACCCCCAAGCCCCCGCCGCAGCGCCAGCCCGACCTCGAGCCCGCGCGGCAGCGCCAGCCCGACCTCGACCCGACCTCGACCCGACCTCGGCTCCAGCCCGACCTCGACCCGACCCCGGCTCCAGCGCGGACCCCAGCCCCGGCTCCGGTTCCAACGCCAACCCCGGGTCCCAACGCCAGGCCGGGCTCCGGTCCAGCACCAGCCCAGCCTTCAGCTCCCTGGGTCCCGACCACCACCGCGCCAGCCAAGCTCCAGCCAGCCATACAGCGCTCACCGGCCCCGGCCCCAACGCACCGCAGCCGACCGCCTATCCGGCGGCCGGCTGCGTGAACCCGTGTGCGGTTCCTACTGCATCAACCTCGACAACCTCATCGGCTGCATCGCCTACTTCGGCCACTCCCACCGGATGCCGAACACCCCGGGCCCGAACCCGAGCGCCACCGCGTGCACCCCACCGGCGTTGTCCAACGCCAGGTTGCGCCGCCGCGACGGCGTGTCGTCCCCGGCCGGCACGCTGAACTGCTGGCAGCGCGAAGGCAGGTAGGACGGGTCGAACCGGACCTCGATCACGTACTCCCGCACCGGCAACCGGAACTTCCGGGCGAACGTGTTGTTCCCCGCCGGGTAGTGCCCCTCGGCGAACAGCAGCTCGTACTCCATGATGATCGTCTCGCCCCTGGCCAGGGGCCGGTCGAACATCAGCTCGGCGACCATGATATTCGCGTCGGTGTCCTCCGCGACCCGACCGAGGTGGCAGTTGCGCAGGTTCGCGACCTGCGGCAGCACGTCCGACTCCTCGGTCTCGAACACGAGCGCCCAGCGGTCCGGGCCGTCCTGCTCGGCGCGCAGGATCTGCCGGACCCACGCCGAGCGCTGCCCGCCGTCCGCGGCGATCTCGATGCGGTCGTGCTGGCTGATCCGGCCCAACTTCACGTCGGACGACGTGTCTACCTTGGTGAGCAGGTTCGCGACGCGCTCGCGACGAGCCCACAGCGCGTCGATCGGCATCATCGTGGTCGGTCGCGACCGCCTGCCGCGTGGCCTGGGCGGACCGAGCAGCGCGGACAAACCGGCCTGGGGCACGCCGAGCACGGTCTCCAGGTGGCGCAGGGCTTCAAGCGACTCCGGCCGCTCGGGTCGTCGTCGACCGGACTGCCAGTAGCTCAACGTCGCGACGCTGATGGTGACCCCGCGCAGGGCGAGCCTGTGCTGGATGCGGTCGAGACTCAGCCTGCTGGCTTTGATGGCTGCCCTCAGCGCCTCGGGGAACGGTCCCGTGGTCAGGAGCTGCGCAAGACTGCCGTGTCCCGTCGAGTCGATTTCGTCGACGGACAGGTTGGGTCGACCGGCAGCGTTGGTCATGGTGACTCCCCGCTGTCATTAGATCACGCCCCAGTGACCCTACCCGCCAACGCAGGGCGTTGGTGCCTTCCAGGCGGGGTCAGTGGTTGGGCCGTACGGGCTACGAGTTCACTGGGATGGCACTCGTTCTGTCAAGTGGTGATTGCTCTTGCTTCGGTATCTGTAAACCCGCCGGTAACATTGTGCATGACGCGCCGTGGGCTGAGGTAGTCGCCCTCGGGTTATCCGTCTGCCGTTATGCCGCCAAACGGGCTAATCATGCCCGATGGCGTCGGGTGATCGGTTGGCTCTACTGTGTGCCCGGTGACCGCCGCCCAGGACCTCGTGCCCCTGCCGGAGGACCCGTTGAGCGAGGTCGCCTCGGCGGTCCTAGGAGCCGGCAGCCACGAGGTGGTGGACCTCCTGGACGTGGTCAGCCGCCCCACCCCACACCCGGTCGATGTGGTCCGAGCGGGTGACGACCTCCTCCCACGACTGGCGCACGAGAACGCCCTCCCGCACGCCCTCCGCCTCGCCCGCCAAGCCCTCAGGCCGGGCGGCCTGCTCGTGGCCGCGGTCCCCGAACTCGACAAGCTCAGCCGCCTCCGCCCCACGGCCCCGCCGCCCAAGGTCTCGGGCCGCGGCCGGGAGCGTCAGGTGACCGTCCAGCTGTGGGACTGGTCACCGGACGGCGAGTCCTACGCGCTCGAAGTGGTTCAGCTGGTCCGAGGCAAGACCACCTGGGAAGTGGCGAACACCGTCTCCACCCGCCACCGCGTCCTCTCCCCGGAACAGATCTCCGGCGAACTGTCCGGAGCCGGCTTCGGCGCCGTCCAACGCCTCTCCCCGGCCGAGTGCGGCCACCCCCTCCCGATCTGGGTAGCAGTGGCCCCCGCATGACCACCGCCTCGTTGCTTGCCGCGCCATCGTTTGGTGCGCCGCTGCCCGGTGCGCCGCTGCCTGGGGTGCTGCTGCCCGGTGTGCTGCTTGGGGGCAGCCCACCCGCCACCCGCCCGACAACCCGCCTGCCCACCACCACGCAAGCCCGTGCAGTCGAACCCGCTCCGAGCAGGCAACCCCACGCCGGGAAACCCCGAAGCGCATCACCCGACCGCCGGGCCACCCGCTCCAGCACGGACAACCTCACACGCGACCCGACTCCCGAGCAGCCGCCTCGGCTGACAGCCCCGCCACCAACGAAGCCGTCGACCGCCGTGACCGCCACACCCACGGCCCAGTCGGCTGTCGGCCTCGCGTCGACCGTCCGCCCCGTGTCGGCCGGCGCAACCGTGTCGGCTGGCGTCCCCGTCACCACGCCATGACGAGGATCCGCCCGGTCTCCGGCGGCGGCCGAGCCGTGGAGGTCACGCCCGAACGCCTGGCCGGTTGGTTCGCCCGCTTCGCGGATCGGCACCACGGCGTGGCCACGACCCGCACCACCGCCACCCATGTGCTCGTGACCGCGGCTGACGGGGCCACGGCGGAGATAGCAGCTGCCTTCGACGAGTTCGCCGATGTTGGCGAGTCCGAAGGTCTGGCCATTGCTCCGCTGCTGGCCAACGCGACCGCCTCACGCCGCCTCGGCCTCCTCCTGGTCCGCCTCGGCGGCCACAGCCTCGGCATCGCCCTCGACGGCGAGGTCGTCACCTCGACCACCGACAGCCGCCAGGTCCACGGTCGGAACAAAGCGGGTGGCTGGTCCCAACAACGCTTCGCCCGCCGTCGCGAGGGACAGGCCCGCGTCGCCCTCCAGGCCGCCGCCGCCGATGCGGCCAGAGTCCTCGTACCCCGCGTGGACGAGTTGGACGCCGTCGTGCTGGGTGGCGACAAGCAGGCCCTCGACGCCCTCCGATCCGACCGCCGCCTCGCCCCGCTGTTCGCCAAAGCGTCCCGCCGAATCCTGGACGTACCCGAACCACGCCGAGCAGTCCTGGACGAAGCCGCCCAACGTGCCCGTTCCGTCGAGATCATCGTTCGTGATCGACACACCTCCTCTCCTGAATCGCTCTGACACGACTGCACCCGCAGGTCGCCCACCCGCGGTCGCGCATGATGTGATCAGCCGCCCCGACGCTGACCCGATTTCCGCCTGTCAGAACTCCTTGGCGACCTCCCGGGCAGTGGCCAGCGCGGTCTGACGCGAGTCCTCGACGTCGCCGGTCAACGTCGGGTGGTGCCGGATCGGAGTCAGGTCGGTGATGCCGGTCCAGCGCAGCCAGTCGTCGAAGTAGGTGGACTGGAAGTCCGAACCGAAACCCGGTCCGACCTCCGGGCACCACACCGAGCTGGTGTACACCACCGCCGCACGCCTGCCCGTCCCCGCGAGCAGCGGTTGGTAGCCGGTCACGGCGTCGAGCCCGAACACCATCCCCGGCTGCGAGACGACATCCACGAACTGCTTGAGGACGTACGGGATCCCCGAGTTCCACATGGGCACGCTGAACAGGAGTCGGTCGGCGGACAGGAACCGGTGGACCGCGGCCACCACGTCGCGCCACGCCTCGGCTTCGGCCCCGGTCGGCGGCTCACCGCGGATCACGGCCATCTTCGCCCCCGCGGCGGCGGGACCGAAATCGGGCAGGCTGCCGTCCCACAGGTCCCAGTGGTCGACCTCCGCGTCCGGATGGGTCTCCCGGTACACGTCGACGAACGCGGAAGCGATGGTCAACGACTCGGACGCCTCGCCGCGCGGCGAGGCGGACACGTGCAGGAGCTTCGTCATCTCAAGTTTCCCTCCTCGGCGAATCGGACTAGAGTCCGCTTCATGCCTGCCGAGATTAGCGGACCGCGGTCCGGTTCGTCAAAGTTTTCGATCGACATCTCGTTCCCGACCGTGGGAGCGCAGGTCGGCCCGCTCCGCGCCGACGCCGCCCGGAACCGGGTCAAGGTCCTGGCCGCCGCCGCGGAGCTGTTCTCCGAGCGCGGCGTCGCGAACGTGACGATGGACGACGTGGCCTCCACCGCCGGGGTGGGCAAGGGCACCCTCTACCGGCGCTTCGGCGACAAGTCCGGCCTGGCCACCGCTCTGCTCGACCACCTGGAGTCCGAACTCCAGGACGGCATCCTCAACGGGCCGCCGCCCCTCGGCGGCGGCGCCTCGCCGATGGAGCGGCTGATCGCCTTCACCACCGCCTACCTGGAATTCCTCCGCGACTCGCTGGACATCGTGCTGCTGTCCCAGACCTCCACGACCGGCGCCCGCTTCCGCACCGGCTCGCACGCGTTCTGGCGCAGGCACTGCGAGTACCTGCTGGAGCAGTGCGCCGCTCCCGCGCCCGGGATCGCGGCCGACGTCCTGCTGGCCGGGATGACCGCGGAGCAGGTCCAGCACTGGTTGGTCGACCAGGGCATGGAATTCGACGCCTTGGTCGAGTCGTTGTCGCAGGTCACGAGGTCGCTGGCGACCTGAGAAAAATCATGACAACCCCACCGCGCCCTCATCGCATGGATATGGACGAGGGGGTCACCGATCGGAGGTGGTCCACAAGCACCGAACCCAGGAGGAAGTCATGCGCACACGTCTCGTCGTCGCGGCCGGAGCCGTCCTGCTCGGCGGGGTCGTCGTCGCGGTACCCGCGTTGGCGGGCACATCCGGCGGCCAGACACCCGAGCCGATCCCGACCACGGCGTACCCGACCACGCCACCACCCACCACATCGCTGCCCGCCACGTTCGAACCCACGACAACTGCGCCGCCCACGGATGAACCACTTCCCACCCCGGAGCCGACCCCTCCGATCCCGACCAGCCCCGCCGCCGCGGAACCGGACGGTCCGACGGTGACCGTGCTGCCGGAACCGACCGCGTACCCGACCACCGACTACTCCGAGCCGACGGCAGTGCCGAGCCCGGCGAGGCGCTGACGGCGTGAGTTGGGACGCGGAGTTCACCGAGCACTTCGACCGGTGCGCCGACTCGATGCGCTTCACCGCGTATCTGTTGTGCGGCAACCACCACGAGGCCGAAGACGTGGTGCAGGCCGCGTTCCTCAAGCTGTACCTGGCAGGCCCGAAGCTGGTCAGGCGGGAGGGCTTGGACGCCTATCTCAGGCGGATCGTGGTCCGCATCTTCATCGCCGAACGCCGTCGAATGCGGTGGCGGCGGGAAAAGCTCACCGAGGTACTTCCGGAGGTGCCGGTGAGAGCGGAGCTGAGCGAGGACAAACTCGTGGTGTGGCGGGCTTCGACGACCATCCCGCCCCGCCAGCGCGCGGTTCTCGTGCTCCGGTACTGGCAGGACCTGGGCGTGGAGGAGACGGCGGCGGCGTTGCAGTGCTCGGTGGGCACGGTGAAGAGCAACACCAGTCGTGGTCTCAAGGCACTGCGGCAGAAGCTGGGGCCGGCGTTCGGCGTGCTGTGGCAGGAGGTGACGCCCAATGCTTGAGGACGAGCTGAAGGAGTTGTTCAAGGAGCTGAACATCGAACGCCGTCCGCGCACGTTCGGGGCTGCGGACATCATTTACCACGGGCAGGTTGTCCGGGGCCGCCGTCGGGCCGCGGCGGTGGCGGGCAGCGCGTTCGGGGCGACCATGCTGGTGGTGACCGTGGGGTTCGTTCTGGCCAGCAGCCCGGAACCCGCGAACGACCCCGCAACACCACCCACCCAGGTCGAGACCACCACGCCGCTGCCCACCGAGAGTCGGCCCACGCCGGTGACGCCGACCGCGCCTCTGGACGGCACGGAGGACGTGGAACCCTCTGCGACGACGGAACCGGACTCGAACAGCGGCCCAACCCGTTCACCGACGCAAGGAACACCCATGTCCGTCAACGACATCCCGGTCACCACTCTCGCCACACCGTCGCCTACGGCATTCGAGGTCGCCGCGTACGAGACACACCCGACGGAGGCGCTAACGCACCGTTGACTCCGGCGGGCAGGCTGCGTCTGACCCGGTGTGCCGTCGACGAGGGCCGGCCTCTGCGGCGGGCGTCGCGGTCCGCTGCGCGGGGCGTTACGGGGGCTGGGGAGAAGCCGGCATGGGCGAGCGACTGTTGCGGTCGTCCCCGTCACAGTCCGCCTCGCTGCCCACCCGCCGCGAATGCCAGATCGACACAGTCCGCCTGGCCCGCCGTTGCGGTCCGGCCCGCATCGCCTACCTACTGGGCGTGAATCCCTCCACGGTGCACCGGGTCTGTGGTTCGGCCCGCCCGGCACATCCTGACCGGGCCACCGCCGCGCCGGTACGCCGCTACGAACACGCCGCGCCAGGCGGCCTGGTGCATGTCGCCATCAAGAAGCCGGGCAACATCCCCGCTGGCGGCAGCCACAAGGTCTATGACCGAGTCGCGGATGGTCGCAACAGCTCCGCCTCTCGCGATCCGACAGACCGCGCAACGTCCACGGCCGTCCGAATCTGGGCTACGCCTAGCTGCACAACGCCGTGGACGACCACTTCCGCTTGGCCTACACCAGAGATCCTGGCCGACCAGGCTGTACACATCACTGCCGCGTTCTGAACCAGGCCGCCGGCGTCACCGGCAGCCGGGTGCTGACCGACAACGGCTCCTGTCAAAGGCCGCTTGCAGCCCGTTTTCTGTCTCCCTCTCGAGCGGAGCGGTCGGCGGGGCAGTCTGTGGTCTGGGATCGCCGCTCCCGCAAGACCGTTGGCAGCCCGGTCACAGCCTTCCGGCCGTACTTCCCGGAGTGCCGGCGGGTCGGGGGCGGGCACGCTGCCGGAGTCGGCGGCCTCACGAGTGGCAACGGCTCGATACGTTCACCGCTGTGTCGTCGGTCGGATCGGCTTCCGGTGGCACCCGAACCGGGGCTGCGGCTCGTCTCTGTGACCAAGGCTTCCTGCCGGGAATCCGGTGGTCGCCCACCACACGGAGTATGCCGGTGGCCACACGTGGGTAACTCGGTGGCGCGCTGCGCGTAGACTGGTGGCGTGGTGGTCTTGATCGAGTAGGTCCGGTGCGTGATGCCGCGCCGTCGACCCCGCACGACCATCTGATATCGGAGATTGACTTGATCACCGCAACCGATCTGGAGTTGCGCGCCGGTTCGCGCATCCTGCTCTCCGACGCGACCCTGAGGGTCCAGCCCGGCGACCGCATCGGTCTCGTCGGGCGCAACGGCGCGGGGAAGACCACGTCGCTCCGCGTCCTCGCGGGCGAGGGCCAGCCGTACGCGGGGGAGGTGCGGCGCACCGGGGAACTCGGCTACCTGCCGCAGGACCCGCGGGAGGGCGACCTGTCGGTCATCGCGAAGGACCGGGTGCTGTCGGCACGCGGCCTCGACCAGTTGCTGCGCGAGATGGAGAAGGCGCAGTCCACCATGGCCGAGCTGGTGGATGACGACGAACTCCAGACCGCGGTTCGCAAGTACGGCCGGCTCGAAGAGCGGTTCGCCGCGCTCGGCGGGTACGCGGCGGAGAGCGAGGCGGCTCGCATCTGCGCGAACCTCGGCCTCGCCGAGCGGGTGCTGGCGCAGCCGCTGCGGACGTTGTCGGGCGGTCAGCGCCGGCGGGTGGAGTTGGCGCGGATCCTGTTCGCCGCCTCCGAGGGCGGTGTGGGCGCCAAGTCGAGCACGATCCTGCTGATCGACGAGCCGACCAACCACCTGGACGCGGACTCGATCTCGTGGTTGCGCGGGTTCCTCAAGTCGCACGAGGGCGGTCTCGTGGTGATCAGCCACGACGTGGAGCTGCTCGACGACGTGGTGAACAAGGTGTGGTTCCTCGACGCGACGCGTGGCGAGGTCGACATCTACAACATGGGCTGGAAGAAGTACCTGGAGGCGCGCGCCGCCGACGAGAAGCGCCGCCGCCGGGAGCGGGCCAACGCGGAGAAGAAGGCCGGCGCGCTGATGGCGCAGGCCGACAAGATGCGGGCGAAGGCGACCAAGGCCGTGGCCGCGCAGAACATGGCGCGCCGCGCCGAGAAGCTGCTCGCCGGCCTGGAGGACGAGCGGCAGGCGGACCGGGTGGCGAAGATCCGGTTCCCGCAGCCCGCCTCGTGCGGGCGGACGCCGCTGACCGCGGAGGGGCTGAGCAAGTCCTACGGGTCGCTGGAGGTGTTCACCGGGGTCGACCTGGCGATCGACCGGGGCTCGCGTGTGGTCATCCTCGGCCTCAACGGTGCGGGTAAGACGACGCTGCTTCGCCTGATCGGGTCGATGGAGCGCCCGGACAGCGGCGAGGTGATCCCGGGGCACGGGCTCAAGCTCGGCTACTTCGCGCAGGAGCACGAGACGCTCGACCACGGGGCAAGCGTGTGGGAGAACACGCGGCACGCCGCGCCGGACGTGCCGGAGCAGCAGCTGCGGTCGTTGTTGGGCACCTTCCTCTTCAGCGGCGAGCAGCTCGACCAACCGGCGGGCACCCTGTCGGGTGGTGAGAAGACCCGGCTCGCGCTCGCCGGCCTGGTGTCGAGCGCGGCGAACGTGCTGCTGCTGGACGAGCCGACGAACAACCTCGACCCCGCGAGCCGCGAGCAGGTGCTCGACGCGTTGCGCCGGTACGAGGGCGCGGTGGTGCTGGTCACGCACGATCCGGGCGCCGTGGAGGCCCTGGAGCCCGAGCGGGTGATCCTGCTGCCGGACGGCACCGAGGACCACTGGTCGGACGAATACCTGGAACTCGTGCAGTTGGCCTGAACCAAGGCATTCCACTCCGTGACCCCTGATCAACTCTGAGTGATCAACCGACCGCTCGCCGATCTTTTCGCATGATCGCCTGGCGTTCTTGGTCTTCGTGTTCGATCATTGCGACGACAGGGGCTTTCACGGCCCGACCTGCTGTCTACGGAAGGCGGGACAAGGTGGCTGACCTGAAGAAGGGCGCCCGGATCACCGGCGCCACGCGGGACAAGCTGGCCGCTGACCTGAAGAAGAAGTACGAAAAGGGCGCGAGCATCCGGGCGTTGGCCGAGTCCACCGGGCGCTCCTACGGCTTCGTGCACCGGGTGCTCAGCGAGTCCGGTGTGCAGCTGCGCGGTCGCGGTGGCGCCACCCGCACGAAGAAGAAGTAAGCTACCCTCCGGTAACACGCAGGCGCCGGGGAGAGACGGCGCCCTTCCGAACCCGGAGGTTTCGCGCATGTCGGCACCGACCAGCATCGACGCCGACCTGCTGGAGCGCGGTGGCGTGCGGCTCGTCGTCGACGGACCGCGCGCGACGATCACGCTCGACCGCCCGGACGTGCTCAACGCGCAGACGCCATCCACGTGGTCGGCGTTGCGGGCGATCGGCGCGCAGTTGGACCCGGACGTCCGCGTCGTGGTCGTCCGGGGCTCCGGTCGTGCCTTCTCCGCGGGGCTCGACCGGCGCATGTTCGGTGGCACACCGGTCGAGGGCGAACCGGGCCTGGCGGAGATCACCGCACGCGGTCCCGAGGACGGCGCGGCGTTGATCGCCGAGTTCCAGGAGGGTTTTCGCTGGTTGCGTGACCCGGAACGGGTGACGATCGCCGCGGTGCGGGGGCACGCCATCGGGGCGGGGTTCCAACTCGCGCTCGCGTGCGACTTCCGCGTGGCCGCCGAGGACGTGCAGTTCTGCATGGCCGAGACGTCGCTCGGCCTGGTGCCCGACCTTGGCGGCACGCTGCCGCTGGTGCGGCTGGTCGGTTACGCGCGGGCGGCCGAGATCTGCCTGACGGGTCGCCGGGTGCACGCCGACGAGGCACACCGCATCGGCCTCGCGAACACCGTCGTGCCTGGTCACGACCTCGACACGGCGGTCGACCACCTGGTCGCCCAGCTGCTGCGGCCCATGCCGGGCGCCGTCCGGGAAACCCTGGGGCTCCTCGCGCACGCCGCCGACGGTCCGACGGAGCAGGAGCAGTTGGCGGCCGAACGCTCCGCGCAGGTCCGGAGGCTCGCCGAGCTGACCGCGCTCGCCGCGCGATCCGGGTCGTAACGCCCCGTGCTTTCTTCACCCGATGGGGTGGGAAAAATTCCAGCACCGGGCCGAGTCGACTGTGGACGCACGATCACGCGATTCGCCAGCCGGATCGGTTGCACCACAAAGACTTCGTGCCGGTGAGCCGGTCATCCGATGTTTGTGGGGGTTGGGGCGCCGCCCCCGGTTTCGATTCTCCCACGTGGGTACGACAATGCCGAGGTTCGCCCTTGGCGTAGCGGGGAAGTTCGTGTGAGCTGTTCGCGTTCTGTCTGGCGTGGACGGTTCATGGGGCTTGATGCGCAGTGCGATGGCGGCGTCCGAGGCGCCCAAGGGGGTTCGGCGGGGAACGTTCCGGCGGGTGGTGTCCTTCGCCCGCCCGCACCGGGCCAAGTTGATCGTCTTCCTGCTGCTCACCGTGGTCTCCTCGGTGCTCGCGGTGAGCACGCCCGTGCTGGCGGGCCGCGTGGTGGACGCCATCGTCGGCGGCCGGGACGTGGGGGTCGTTGTCTGGCTCGCTGTGGCCATCGCGGGGATCGCCGTCGTCGACGCCGGGCTGGGCCTGGTCGAGCGGTGGCAGTCGTCGCGGATCGGGGAAGGGCTCATCTTCGACCTGCGGCGCGCCGTGTTCGAGCACGTGCAGAAGATGCCCGTCGCGTTCTTCACCCGGACGCGCACCGGCGCGCTCGTCAGCCGGCTCAACAACGACGTGATCGGGGCTCAGCGGGCCTTCACGTCCACCCTGTCGGGTGTCGTCACCAACGTCATCCAACTCGGGCTGTCGCTGGGCGTGATGTTCACGCTGTCGTGGCAGGTCACCGCTCTGGCGCTGGTCCTCCTGCCGGTGTTCCTGCTGCCCGCCCGGCGCATGGGTAGCCGCATGGCCGACCTGCAACGGGAGGCGTCCACCCTCAACGCGGGCATGACCACGCAGATGACCGAGCGGTTCTCCGCGCCCGGCGCGACCCTGGTCAAGCTGTTCGGCCGGCCGCGTGCCGAGGTCGAGGAGTTCTCCGCACGGGCCGCGCGGGTGCGGGACATCGGCATCCGCACGGCCATGGCGACGCGCTGGTTCATGACCAGCCTGACGTTGGTGTCCGCGCTCGCCCAGGCCCTCGTGTACGGGCTCGGCGGCTACCTGGCGCTCACCGGCCACCTGGCCGCGGGCACGGTGGTGTCGCTCGCGTTGCTGCTCACGCGCCTCTACACCCCGTTGACCGCTCTCGCCAACGCACGGGTGGACGTGATGACCGCGCTGGTGTCGTTCGAACGGGTCTTCGAAGTGCTCGACCTCAAGCCGATGGTGGACGAATCGCCGAACGCCGTGCGCGTGCCCGAAGGCCCCGTGTCGGTCGAGTTCGACGACGTCCGGTTCGGCTACCCGGCGGCCGACCGCGTGTCGCTCGCCTCGCTCGAATCCGTCGCCACCCTCGACTCGCGTGGCGGCGAGGAGGTGCTGCACGGCATCAGCTTCCGCGCCGAGGCGGGCCAACTGGTCGCGCTCGTCGGCTCGTCCGGGGCAGGCAAGTCCACCATCGCCTCCCTCGTGCCCCGGCTCTACGACGTCGACCAGGGCGCCGTGCGGTTGTCCGGTGTGGACGTCCGCGACCTGGAGTTCGCCTCGCTGCGCGGCGCGGTCGGCGTCGTCACCCAGGACGGTCACCTGTTCCACGACACGGTCCGCGCCAACCTGACCTACCCGCGGCCGGAGGCGACCGAGGAGGAGCTGTGGGACGCCCTGGAGCGCGCCCGCCTGCGCCCGCTCGTGGAATCGCTGCCGGACGGCCTGGACACGGTGGTGGGGGAGCGGGGCTACCGGCTGTCCGGCGGTGAGCGCCAGCGGCTCACCATCGCGCGCCTGCTGCTCGCCAAGCCACGCGTGGTCATCCTGGACGAGGCCACCGCCCACCTGGACTCCGAATCGGAGGCGGCGGTGCAGGCCGCGTTGACCGAGGCGCTGCACGGGCGGACCGCGCTGGTCATCGCCCACCGGCTGTCCACGGTCCGCGCCGCCGACCAGATCCTGGTCGTGGAGGCCGGGGAGGTCGTGGAACGCGGCACCCACGCCGAACTCCTCGCCGCCGACGGGCGCTACGCCGACCTCTACCGCACGCAGTTCGACGAAGCGCCCACCGCCGTCTAGGAACCCCTACAGCGCCCCGAGGAAGGTCGCGGTCGCCCCGACCGCGACCTTCGACGTGCCGGCGTTCTCCACCATCACCGCGAACGCCAGATCGCCCCGGTAACCGACGAACCAGCCGTGCGACTGCGTGCCGTCACCGTGCTGCGCGGTGCCGGTCTTGCCGCGCACCCCGCCCAACCCGGCCAACTCCCGGGCCGTGCCGCCGGTGACGACCTCGCCCATCATCGACCGCAACGCCGACGCCACCCCGCCCGGCAACGTGCCGCCACCGCCGCCCGTGGTCGGGATATCCCGGATGAGCTGCGGCGTCGGGGTGCGTCCGGCGGCCACGGTCGCCGCCGCCAGCGCCATGCCGAACGGCGTGGTCTGCATGGTGCCCTGACCGATGCCCGCCTCGACGCGTTGCGTCACCGTGTCGGACGGCGGGATCTTCGCCGTGTTCGTCGTGATACCCGCGATCGTGTAGTCCGCGCCGAGCCCGAACAACGCCGCCGCCCGGGGCAGGGCGTCCGCGGGCAGGTCGGCGGCCAACTGGCTGAAACTGGTGTTGCAGGACGCCGCGAACGCCGTGTGCAGCGGCACGGAGCCCAGGTCGAACTGGTCGTCGTTGACGATCTGCCGCGGCCCGATCGTCTTCTTGCCGGGGCACTCCACCACGGTGTCGGACGTGGCGATGCCGCTCGTCAGCGCCGCCGTCGCGGTCACGATCTTGAACGTCGAGCCGGGCTCGTAGTAGTTCTGGAGCGCCACCGGCCCGGACTCGCTGGCCTTCGCGTTCTGCGCCACGGCGAGGATGTCGCCGCTCGACGGCTCGATCGCGACCAGCACCGCGCCCAGCGACGGCACCTGGTCGACGGCGTTCTGCGCGGCGTTCTGCGTCGCCGGGTCCAGGGTGAGCGTCAGCTCCTCCTTGGTCACCGCCTTCTTCTCCGCCAGCACGGCCGCCGGCGCGCCCGCCGCGTCGACCGCGGCGACCTGCCAGCCGGGCGTGCCCGTGCGGCTGCCGACCTCCTTGTTCACCTGCTGCACCACCAGGGGCGCGAACCCCGGGGCCAACGCGGCGCCGGAGCGGTCGAGCAGGGCGCCGTCACCGGACGTGGTGGTGTAGGCGAGGTTCTGGCCCTCCGCCAGCTTCGGGTGCAGCACGGTCGGTGACCAGTGCACCTCCCACTTGTCGTTCTTGCGGCGCAGTTCGGCCGTGACGGCGTACTTGAAGGGCGTCGCGTTGGGCAACGTCCAGTGCACGTCCGCGTTGACCGTCACGGACGTCGAGTCGTCCGTGGTCGCCGGCACCACGCCGACGTTGGCGGAGTACCGCGCGCCCGGCATCCCGATGAACATCTTGGTGATGACGGGTCCGGCCACCGCGGTGTTGTCGGTGACCAAGGCGGCCCGTGCGCCGTCACCCGCGGTCAAGGCACCGAAGAACTCCTGGACGACCGGACCCGGCTTCGGCTTGGGTGTGGCGGCCTCGGAGCTGCCGCCCTTCGGCACCAGCACCACCACACCCGCGACGACGATCGCCACCGCGGCGAGCCCGCCCACGGTCAGCACCCAGCGTTTGGCTGTCTTGTTCACGATTCCCCCCTCGGCCCGCACACTAGCCAGGGCCTGTGGAGATTTCGTGAGTAGTCGTACTCAGCCGAGCTGCGGGATGCGGGCCTGGTACTTGCGCAGCAGGTCGGCGTTGGCGGCGTCGCCCCCCTCGACGTTCGCGCTGCGCCACAACGGCAGGTCCACGCCCGCTTCGGTGGCCTTGTCCAGCACACGCACCAGCAGCAGGTTCCACAGGAACGCGGTGGCCACGGTGGACACGGCCGCCGTGACCGGGTTGTCGGCCGGGTAGGTGGCGTCACCGGGCGGCACGAGGTTGTCCAGCACCACGGTGGCGTTCTCGGCGAGCGTGGTGCCCGCACGGCGCGGTGCGGCGGCACTGGCGGCCAACGACGTCACGGCGACCACGGGGCAACCCGCGTTCGCCGCCTGCACGGCCAGCTCCACCGGGTACGGGTTGACACCCGACGTGGAGAACACGAACAGCACGTCGTGCGCGGCCAACCCGGTGTCGCGCAGCACCTCGGCCGCCAGGCCGGAGCGGCGCTCGGCGGCGGTGCTGCTGACGCCGCCGTGCATGGGCAGCAGCTCCGGGTGGTAGACGGGCCGCACGCACGCCAGGCCGCCCGCCCGGTAGAACGTCTCGGCCACGGCGGCCAGCGAGTGGCCCGCGCCGGCGGCCAGCACCGTCCCGTCCGCCCGAACGGTGGCCAGCACGAGTTCGGCCACGTCGTCCAGGGCGGCGGCGTTCTGCCGCTCCACCCGGGCCAGGTGGTCGCGCACGACGTCGCCGTAGTCGGAGCCGGTCTCGGTCATGCGGTCTGCCCTCCGTGGTCCACACCAAAGTAAGTGATCGCAAGGTCTACCGGATCATCCGCCCGGCCGCCAGCAGCTGTTTGACGATCGAACGCGCATCGTGTTCGCATGAACACCGTGGATGTCGCGAAGCGGCACGAGTTGATCCTCCAGAGCCTGCGGCAAGGACGACGCGTAGGCGTCGGTGTGCTCGCCCGGCTCGTTGGAGCGTCGGAGATGACCGTGCGGCGTGATCTCGGCGCCTTGGAGCGCGACGGGCTGCTACGGCGCGTACGCGGCGCGGCGGTCGGGCTGCTGACCGGTGAGGAGACACCGCACGCGGCGCGGTCCCGGCAACGGCTGGAGGCCAAGCGCCGCATCGGCGCGGCCGTCGCGGGGCTGCTCGACGACGGCGAGGCGGTCGTGCTCGACAGCGGCACCACCACCCTCGAGGTGGCACGGCGGCTCGTCGACCGGCGGCTGACCGTGTTGCCGTTGTCCCTGCACAGCGCGGACGTGCTGCGTGGTGCCGAGCACATCCGCCTGGTGCTGCCCGGCGGCGACATCCGGCCCGGCGAACTCGCGTTCAGCGGCCCGCTGACCGAGCACGCGTTCCGCATCATGCGGTTCGACACGCTCGTGCTGGCGAGTTGCGGCTTCAGCACGCGTGACGGCAGTTACGCGCACGATCTCGCCGAGGCGGCCGTGAAGCGTGCCGCCGTCGACGCGTCCGCACGGGTCGTTCTCGCCGTGGACAGCTCCAAGTTCGGTCGCACCGCGTTCGGGCGCGTGTGCGCGGCACAGGAGGTCGACGTGGTGGTCACCGATGCGAACGCGCCGGAGGAGGAGGTCGCGCGGTTGCGGGAGACGGGCGTGGACGTACGTCTCGTCTGACTCAGTGCGACGGCGGTTCGTAGCAGGAACCCTCACGGGTCGTGCCGTTCACCGCGATCAGCAGCTGACCCGGCGTGTCCTCCAGACCGGGGTGCAGGTGCCCGAACACGCAGCCCGTCCCCTGCGGGTTCTCCATGGTCAGCACGAACACCACGCCAGGCGTGCTCATACCGGTCAACCACACCTCTGGCCGGCCGGCGGTCGTGAACACCGCCTTGGTGGCCTGTGGACTGAAGTCCCCCTTGTCGCACAGGTTTTGCAGACCCGGTCGGACCTGTCCCGCCACCTCCGCCGCGGCGGCGCGGACGTCCGGCCGCAACTCCTTGCGCACCCGCCACGACCGGTTGTCCACGTGGTTGGGCGGCATGTCGGCCGGTGCCCGGCTGCCGGACACGGGCGGGTCGGCCGGCGGCATCGGCTCGGGGATCTCCACCCGGACCTGGCACGCGCCGTTCGGCGGCACGGAGGTCGGTGCCGGGACCGTGGTCACCACCGGCGCGTTCGTGGACATCCCGTCCGAAGCGGTGCTCACGTGCTGCCCGCAGCCTGCCAGTGCCAGCAGCAGAAGAACCGGCGCGATACGTGACATGGCGTCGACTCTCGCACAGCCGCATCACGGTCGAAGCCGGTTCAGGGCAAGTCTTCCGGGCGGTCGACGTCCCTACCCACCGCCACGTCCTCACACGGCACCGACGTCGCGCCGTGCGCCTGTAGGTAGTCCCGTGCGCCCGTGTCGCCAGTAGCCGAAGCGGACGCACCCACCCAGTGCTCGCGCCCGATGAGCACCGGGTGGCCCGGTTCGCCGTTGTAGGACGCACGTGCCAATGCCGACGGCGACGCCAAACCCGCCACCCGACGGACCGCTTCGACCGTCACGCCCGGCGTGTCCACCGGTAGCACGACGACGGCGTCCACCGAGTCGTCCAACGCCGCGAGCCCCGCTCGTAGCGACGAACCCATGCCCGTGGCCCACTCCGCGTTGTCCACCAACACCGAGTCGTCCAACGCCGCCCGTGCCCGCACCTCGGCCGCACCCGCGCCCAACACCACGACCACGGGTGCGCAGCCCGCCGCACGCAGCACCGATCGCGCCGTCTCGACCCACAACGCGCCGCCGCGGGTCACCAGCGCCTTGGGTCCGCCGAACCGGCGTCCCGCTCCCGCGGCGAGCACCAGCCCGGCGACCGCCATGCCGTCACACTAAGGCCCGGTGCCCCTTCAGCTCACCCCGGCTGGTGACCGACAGCTTGCGGTACACCCTGGTCAGGTGCTGCTCCACGGTGCTCACGGTGATGTGCAGCCGCGTGGCGATCGCGCGGTTGCTGTGGCCACACGCGGCGAGGGTCGCGACCCTGCGCTCCGAGTAGGTCAACTCCGTCATATGCCGGAACACGCGCCACGCCGGGGCAGTGGTTCAAACGCGAGCCGAAATCACGTCCCAAGGTGTTCCAGCAGCAGCGCCGTCAACGCCTCCGGAGCCTGCTCGGGCACCCAGTGCGACACGTCCTCCAGCATCTCGAAGCGGTACGGGCCGCTCACCCACTTCTCCGTGGCGAACGCCGCCGTCGACCCGAACGCCACGTCCTCGGTGCTCCACACGTACAACGTCGGCACCGACACCTGCTCGATCCCGCCACCCGGACGCCCGGCTCGGTACCAGTTCAGCGCGGCGGTCAACGCGCCCGGCTCGGCCAGCCGTCGAAGGTACTCGTCGACCCGCGACGGCGGCACCTGCCACTCGAACATCTGCCGCAGCGCGGCCCCGTTGTCGGCGAGCATCCGCTTCTCGGTCGTACTGGACCGCCACTCGGTCATGTACGCCGAACGCATGTGCTGGTCCTCGTCGGTGCGCATGGCGTCGAACAACGCCCGCGGGTGCGGCGTCGACACCACCGCCAGCTTCCGCAACCGCTCCGGGTGCTCGTGCGCGGTCCACCACGCGACCGCGCCACCCCAGTCGTGCCCGACCAGGTCGAATCGCGACCAACCCAGCGCGTCGGCGACCGCCAGCACATCACCGACCAACGATTCCATGTCGTACTCCAGCGCGCGCTCCGGCCGCACGCCCGGCGAATAGCCGCGCTGGTCGAACGCCACCGCCCGGAAACCGGCGCGCCCGAGCACCGCCACCTGGTGCTCCCACTCGACCGCCGCCTCCGGGAAGCCGTGCAGGAACAACACCGGCCTGCCGTCCTCCGGACCCGCCGCGATCGCGTCGAACACGCCTTCGGCCGTCTGCACCCCGAACTGCTCCATGGCCGCATTATCGGTCCTTGTGATCCGAGTCCCACCGGGGACCAGAACAAGCCGTTGGGGCGAACATGGTGTCGTGGAACCCGCCATCGACGTCATCGCACCCATCGGCCAGGTCCGCGCGGTGGTGCTGGTCCTGCACGGTGGAAGCGCCGAGGGCCACCGCCCGGTGACCCGCTTTCGGCTGCCCTACCTGCGGATGGTCCCGTTCGCCCGGGACATCCACCGGCGCGGTGAAGGCGTTGCCGTGTGGTTGCTGCGTCACCGCTACAACGGCTGGAACGCGCCACACCTGCACGCGGTGGAGGACGCGCGGTGGGCGTTGGCGAAGATCCGCCGTAAACACCCCGATGTGCCCG
The DNA here is from genome assembly GCF_019375475.1 of Saccharothrix obliqua. Taxonomy (GTDB): domain Bacteria; phylum Actinomycetota; class Actinomycetes; order Mycobacteriales; family Pseudonocardiaceae; genus Actinosynnema; species Actinosynnema obliqua. Next base: position 23,073 of record NZ_JAHXGQ010000011.1, read on the forward strand.
TAGTCCTTGTCGGACATTCCATGGGCGGGCGCACCGCCCTGTACGTGGCCGATGACCCGCAAGTGGTCGCGGTGTGCTCGCTCGCGCCGTGGATCGAGGACGGCGATCCGCATGAGACCCTTACCGGCCGTGCGTTGCTCATCGCGCACGGCGACCGTGACCGTTCCACCGACCCCACGCGGTCCTACGAATACGCGGTGCGTGCGCGTGAGGTCACGGACCGCGTCGCGCGGTTCACCGTTCTCCGCGAAGGGCACTCGATGATGCTGCGCTTCGGCCGGTGGACGCGGCTGGTGACCGATTTCGTGTTGGGGGTGCTGGAGATCCGACCGCTCGCGCCCTACCTCGCGAACGCCATGCGTGAACCCTCGCCGAAAGGGCTCGACGTGCCGTTGGGGTAGTTGAGCCGAATTGCGGTTCCGCCTGGGGATGCGCCAAAGCGGGGTTCCGGGTGGGCTATCCGGGTGTTCGCGAGTTCGCCATCAGGACGCAGTAAGCACTGCTACTGCTCCAAATGGCTCATCTCCTCCCTCGGACGGGTGCTGTTCTCACCACTTGGACCTCGTTCGTGGTCAGCTTTGGCGGATCCGTATCAGGAGACGTGGTGCTCCCTCCTCATCAATGAGCCGGGAGATGCCGGGGAGGTTGCGAGCGTGAGGAGGTCGCCGGATGACGCAGGCATCCGTGTCGGTCGACGTCGGCATCGAGGTCGGCGCGGCCGGCGACCCGGGCGCCCCCGGTCCTGAGGTCCGGTTGGTCGCGGGCGGTGTGCCGACCCGGCCGACGTCCCGGTGGTTGGCCGAGGCCGAGTTGTCCGAGCTGGTCGACGAGGCGCTCGCGGGCGAACCGCGTGCCGTCGAGCAGTTGTTGGCGCGCATCCAGCCGTTGGTGCTGCGGTACTGCCGTGCGCGCGTCGGTTCGCGTGAGCGCACCCTGGTGTCCGCGGAGGACATCGCGCAGGAGGTGTGCCTCGCCGTGGTGTCCGCGCTCGGCAAGTACCGCTACGAGCCGGGTTCCTTCCTGGCGTTCGTGTACGGCATCGCAGCGCACAAGGTGGCCGACGCGCGAAGACGTGCCGTGCGCAGCCGCTCCGAGGTGGTGCCGGAACTGCCGGACACGCCGACCCTGGAGGACGGGCCCGAGCAGCGCGCCATGAACGGCGAGATGATCGAGGCCATCACCCAGCTGCTGCGGCGGCTGCCCGACCGGCAGCGGGAAATCCTCGTGCTGCGGGTCGCCGTAGGGCTCTCGGCGGAGGAGACGGCGGCGGCCGTGGGCTCGACACCGGGGGCGGTGCGGGTCGCGCAGCACCGCGCGCTCGCCCGGATGCGCGAGATGTTCGCCGCCGTGGCGGGCTGATCCTGGCATCGTAGGAGGATGACGACCGCCGACGAGCCCGCGTTCGACGTGTTGTTGTCCGGCACCGTGTTCCTGGACATCATCTTCACCGGCCTGCCCCGCCCGCCCGCACCGGGCACCGAGGTGTGGGCCGAGGGTCTGGGGTCCTGTCCGGGTGGCATCGCCAACCTGGCCGTCGCGTTGAGCAGGCTCCAACTCCGCACGGCGCTGTCCGCCGCGTTCGGCGAGGACGCCTACGGCGACTTCTGCTGGGAAGTCCTGTCCGAGCAGGAAGGCGTCGACCTCACCTACTGCCGCCGGTTCTACGGCTGGCACTCGCCGGTCACCGTGTCGATGGCGATGGACCGTGACCGCTCCATGGTCACCCACGGGCACCGTCCGCCCGTGTCGGCCGACGAGATGCTCACGCCGCCGCCGCGCACCCGCGCGTGCTTCGTGCACATACAGCCCGAGGAGGAGCAGTGGGTGCGTGCGGCGAAGGCCGACGGCGCATTGCTGTTCGCCGACGTGGGTTGGGACCGCACGGGCGTGTGGGCTCCGGAGATGCTGCGGCGCATGGACGGGTATGACGTGTTCCTGCCCAACGACGTGGAAGCGATGCGCTACACGCGTTGTGATTCCGCGGAGCGCGCCGCGGTCGCGTTGGCCGAACACGTGCCGGTCGTCGTCGTCACGCGCGGCGGCGGGGGAGCGGTGGCCGTCGACGCGGCCACGGGGGAGACCGTGCAGGTGGCGGGGTTGAACGTGGCGCCGCTGGACTCCACCGGCGCGGGGGACGTGTTCGGCGCGGGGTTCGTGCTGGGGACGTTGGCCGGGTGGCCGCTGGCGCACCGGGTCCGGTTCGCGAACCTGTGCGCGGCGCTGTCCGTGCAGCACTTCGGCGGATCGCTGTCCGCGCCGGGCTGGACCGACATCGCGACCTGGTGGCGCACCGTGAGCCGGCGCGCGGAGGACGACCCGGAGCTGCGCGGGTACGGGTTCCTGGAGGACGTGCTGCCGGAGCACACCGGGGTGGAGGTGCGGCGGGCGAGCGCGACGATCCGCCTGAGAGCCTCCCGATAACCACCCGATAGTGATCTTGCCCACCATCGAACCCCTGTTCGAAAATAAACCCCGACCCGCCCACCCCCCTCCCCCGAGGGGGTTTGCCGACCGGCCGGACGGGGCAGGAGTAATTTCGGGTTCACGAGCAACCTGAGGCGGTCGTCAGACGACTTACTGATCAGGGGCGTCTCCCGTTCGGGTGGCGGTAGGGCTCGGCAAGGATCGGAAGGGGTTGTTCGGTGTTCGCCGCGCGTGCGACCGGTTTGGTGAAGTTGGTGGGGTTGTGCCTCATGGCGGGAGTGCTGCTGGCCGCCGTGATGTTCCCCGTCGTGGGTGGTCTCGGCCTGGCGTCGAACCGGGCGGCCGACACCGTCGACCAGACCTCGGGTGAGTTGACCAAGGCGGAGCTGCCGCTGGTCACCACGGTGCTCGACATGCACGGCGCGCCCATCGCGTACATGTACGACCAGTACCGGATCCCCGTGCCGTCGTCGGGTATCTCGGACACGATGAAGGCCGCGATCATCGCGATCGAGGACAAGCGGTTCTTCGAGCACAAGGGCGTCGACTGGCAGGGCATCGCCCGTGCGGCGGCGAAGGCGGGCGTGGACGGCGGCGCGTCGCAGGGCGCGTCGACGCTGACCCAGCAGTACGTGAAGAACTACCTGGCGTTCGTGGTGGGCAAGGGCGAGCAGGAGGCGTACGAGAAGGCCACCGAGGCGACGATCGGGCGCAAGATCAGCGAGGCCCGCATCGCGACCCAGCTCGAACAGCGGATGTCCAAGGACGAGATCCTCACCGGCTACCTGAACATCGTGCCGTTCGGCAACGGCACGTTCGGCGTCGGCGCGGCGGCGAAGACGTACTTCGACACCACGCCCGACAAGCTGACCGTGCCGCAGGCCGCGATGCTGGCGGGTCTGGTGAACGAGCCGAGCCGGCTCAACCCGGGCGCGGCGGTGGAGCCCGCGATCAAGCGGCGCAACACCGTGATCGACAAGATGCGGGAGAACGGGGCGTTCGGGTCCGACCCGAAGGTGGCCGAGGAGAAGGCCGCCGAGTACAAGGCGGCGGACATCGGCGTGGTGCCCGACCTCCGGCTGCTGCCCAACAGCTGCGTGGGCGCGGGCGACGGCCCCGTGTACGGCTTCTTCTGCCGGTACCTGATCGACTACCTGGAGAAGGCCGGCATCCCGTTCGAGCAGTTGAAGCGCGGCGGCTACACCGTCCACACCACGCTGGACCCGGTGGCGACGCGTGCCGCCAAGGACGCCGCCGAGAGCCAGGTGCCGAAGACCCAGCCGGGCGTGGCGAACGCGATGGCCGTCGTGCAGCCGGGCGAGGACAAGCACCGGGTGCGGGCGCTGGCGGCGAACCGCGACTTCGGCAACGACGCCGACGCCGGCCAGAGCGCGTACTCCATCCCGGCCGAGGTCACGAGGTTCGGCGCGGGGTCGATCTACAAGGTGTTCACCGCGGCGGCGGCCATGGAGAAGGGCGTGGCGGGCATCGACCGGATGGTCGACGTGCCCGCGACCTACACGTCGAAGGCGTACAAGAACGGCGACAAGCCCTACACGGTGAAGAACGCCGGCACGTACAAGGACAAGATCACCCTGACCGAGGCGCTGGCGACCTCGCCGAACACGTCGTTCATCATCCTGGAGGAGCAGGCCGGGCTGAACAACGTGGTCGACATGGCCTACCGGCTCGGCCTGCGCGAGTCGATGCAGGGCGTGAACAGCGCCGGAGACCCGTTGAAGGCGGACGGTTCGAACGGTCCCAGCCAGGGTGACCAGTACAAGCGCGACAACAGCGGTTCGTTCACCCTCGGCGCGGGCCCGACCAGCGTGCTCGAACTGTCGAACGTGGCGGCGACGATCATGAGCGGCGGCCGGTGGTGCCCGCCGACCCCGGTGGAGAAGCTGGTCGACCGCAACGGCAAGCAGGTGCAGCTGAAGGAGACGGCCTGCGACCAGGCCGTCGAGCCGGACCTGGCGAACGCCCTGGCGAACGGCATGAGCGCCGACGTGAAGCCGGGCGGCACCGCGGCCGGGGCGGCCCGTGACTGGTCCCGTCCCATGATCGGCAAGACGGGCACCACGGAGAACCACTGGTCCGTGGCCTTCATGGGCGCCACCCCCCAGTACGCGGGCGCGGTGATGACCTTCACCGACGGCGTGGCCCCGCAGGTGATCTGCAACAGCTCCCCGCCCCGCCTGTGCGGCACCAACGACGCAGCCGGCGTCTTCGGCGGTCAGGTAGCCGCGCCCACGTGGTTCAACGCGATGCGAGTCATCCACGAACCCTTGGAAACCAAGCCCCTACCTCCGGTAAACCCGAAGTACCGCTAGCCCAGGGCCCGGCCGGCCGAGCCTCACTCGGCCGGCCCCGCGCCCTCGCCCACCCCCGCGCCCTCGCCCACCCCCGCCCCTTGCACCCCCGCCCCTTGCACCCCCCGCCCCCTGGTTCCCACCCAGGCCCCGGCCTCCTCCCTAACCCCCCAACGGCCCGGCCCGGCTGGCCCCGCCCCAGCGCCCCAGCCCGCCCCCTGCGCCCCCAGGTCCCGCCGTCCACTCCGGCCCTCGGCCCCGGCCAACCCCCTGCCTGCCTGGCCCCGTGCCCCCTTCCACCCCTGGCCTCGCGCTCCGGCCCCGACCCTGCCGTCCCCGAGCCCGATCCCGGCCAACGGCCCGCGCCCCCGGCCCCGCGCTTCCCCGGCTCCGGTCAATCCCTGGCCCTGCGCTCCGGCCCCTATCCCGGTCCCACGCTCCGGCCCTCGGCCCGGTGCTCGGCCCCGGCACCGCCACCCCGACTCGACCCGTCCAACTCAACTCCCTGCCCGCCCTGGCCCCGCGCCCCAACCCTGCCGTCCCAAGCCCGATCCCGGCCATGGTTTGCCCACCTCAGCGCCCCCGGCCCCCGCCCCCAGCCCTCCGCCCCCCAGCCCCGGCCAACCCCCTGCCTGCCTGGCCCCGTGCCCCCTGCCACCTCCTGGCCTCGCGCCCCGGCCCCGACCCTGCCGTCCCCGAGCCCAATCCCGGCCTACGGCCCGCACCCCGGCCTGCGCCCGCGGCCCCGCGCTCCCGGCCCCGCGCCTCCTCGGCTCCTCGGCTCCGGCCAACCCCTGGCCCCACGCTCCGGCCCTCGGCCCAGTGCTCGGCTCCCAGCACCGCCACCCCGCCCCCTTCCAACTCAACTCCCTGCCCGCGCTGGCCCCGCGCCCCAACCCTGCCGTCCCAAGCCCGATCCCGGCCATGGTCTGCCTACCTCGGCGTCACCGGCCCCCCGCCCCACCCCCAGCCCTCCGCCCCCTAGCCCCGGCCAACCCCCCGCCTGCCTGGCCCCGTGCCCCCTGCTACCCCCCTGGCCTCGCGCTCCAGCCCCGACCCTTGCCGTTCCCGAGCCCGATTTCGGCGAACGGTCTGCCTACCCCGGTTCCGCGCCCCCTGGCCCCGCGCCTCCCCGGCCCCGGCCACCCCCCTGGCCCCGCGCTCCGACCCCTATCCCGGCCCCAAGCTCCGGCCCTCGGCCTAGCAGCCGGCCGAACTTCGCCGTCCCGGTCCCTGGTTCCTGGTTTCGGCCAACCCCTTGCCCACCCCAGCGTCACCAGCCCCTGCCTTGTCGCCCGGACCCCTCAGACCCCCGCCCTTTGCGCTCGGCCCACGGTCTATGCCCGGCCTCTCGACCTGCCGCCCCGCGCTCTGTCCCCGATTCCGGCGAACGGCCTGCCGCCCCTCTGGCACCCCGAGCCCGCGTCCCTGAGGCCCGCGCCCCGGCCCCGTGCCCAATCCCCGGTTCCGCCCCATCCCGGCCCCGGCCAACCCCTTGCCCGCCTTGGCCCCGCGCTCCGGCCACCCCTCTGCCAGCTCCCTGGCCCGCGCTCGGGCCCAGACCCTGCCGCCCCCAAGCCCGATCCCGGCCAACGGTCTGCCTACCCCGGCCCCCGTGCCCCTTCGGCTCTGCGGTCCCCGCCTCGTGCGTCCCTGGCCGACCTTTGATCCCGACCGCCCAAGCCCACACCTCAACCCCCGAGACCCATACCTCGCCTCGCCACGCGCACCGGTCCACGGCCTATGTCCGGCCTCTGGCCCCGCTGCCCGGCGCTCTGGTCACACGATTCCGGCGAACGGCGTTCCTATCCCTGGCACGCGCACCCGGCTGTCCTTTGCCCTCAGTTCGCATCACCCCACCTGCCGTCCCGGCCGACCTCCGCCCAGCGGCCCCGTGCCCCGGCCACGCGCCTCATCGGCCCTGCGGTTCCCGCCCCGCGGGCCCCTAGCCGACCCTCGATCCCGACCGCCCAGGTCCGCGCTTCATCTCCGAGACCCGTACCCCGCCCCACGCTCCGGCCCTTGGCCCAGTGCATGGTCTGGCTCCGCCGTCCCGGCTCCGGCCCCGGTTCCTGATTTCGGCTGACCCCTGCCCACCTCGGCGTCACCGGCCCTTAGCCCTGTCACCCGGACCCCTCAGGTCCCGCCCCGGCCCACGCCTATGCCTGGCCTCTCGAGCTGTTGCCCTGTGCTCTGGCCCGCTTCCGGCCAACGACTTGCCTCCCGCTGGCACCTCCAGCCGGCGTTCCTGAGCCCCGCGCCCCCGGCTCTGGCTATTCGTCGTCCCGTCCTGCGGTCCTGTGCCTGGCTCCGCCTCTACATCCCCCCGGCCCCGGCTCCGGTTTCCCTTCCTGTTTGCCCCAGGGTTCAGCTTCCTGTTCAGCCACCGCCGGTGCCTTCTCAGCTCTGGCTCCCGTCCACAGCCCACCCTCGTGTCTCCGGCTCGGCGCTCTTCTCCGGTCGCCCGCCGCCCCGGCCCCGTGCCCCCGGCTGGTCCCTGCCCCGGGTCCCGTCCCTACCCCGTTCCGGCCAACCCCCGCCCCCGGTGGCCTCTAGCCTCCGGTGCGCCAGCCCTGTCGCCCCCCGACCGTGCGGTCCCCGCCTGCGCTCCGCCCCGCGCGGCCCCTGCTCACCCTTGACCCCGACCGCCCAGACCCGCACCTCAACTCCCGAGGCCCCTACTCGGGCCCCGCCCACGTTCCGGCCCCGACCTCCCTTTCCACCCCCCGAACCCCAGCGCCCCGCATGGCTGGCCCTGGCGCCTGGCTCTGCCGCGCCACCTCCTCGGCCCACGGCTCCAGCCCTCCCGTCCTGAGTTCCGCCGCTGTCGTCGAGCCTTCCTCGGCCTTGGCTCCCGCCCACCCCGCAGTCCCGGGTCTCGGCCACCTACCGCCCCAGTTCCGCGCCCCGGCCCTACCTTCAGCTCCCGGCCCCCTAAGACCCTGCCCTCACCGCAGCCTTGGCTGTCCGGGTCAGTCGGTCGCTTCGCCCATGGGTCCTTGTCCGACCACCCCGTTTGTCGGAGCTACTTCCGGGTCTGTGCGCGGCTTCCTGGATTGCCCTGCCAGCCGGCCTCGGGCCAGCTGACCCTCGGCACGGTGAATCCTCGATGCTGCTTCTGGCGCAGTCGGTTGCCTCGGATCGGTTACTCCCCGGCCAGCACTGAGCCGAATGCTGGCCTCGCCGCCCATCGACCTGCCGCGTGTCGAGTGTTCTTTGAGGACTGTCCAGAGTGGCTTGTGAGGTGCTTGGCGAAGCGGTCGGCAGTGGCTGGTTGGCCACATTTGATCTGGTCGGTGATCTGGGCGGCGTTTGGTCGTTCGGATGTGATCAATGAGCAGTTGGCGGTTGTCTCGGGTGACGTGGTCCCGGCTCTGGTCTAGCACGTAGAGGGGTGGCGGCGATTGAGCTTGGGTGAAGCTGGGGGAGGAGTTGTTCCCGCGCTAGGAGATAGTCCACTTCGGACTGGGTGGTGCTGTTTGGATCACTGCGTTGTAGGTGGAGCGCTTGTGGTTGATATCTGTGCTCGGGTCGTCGTCCAGCGGAGCGGTGATGCTGTGGTTTTGGCTTGGGCTGGGTGATGATCGCGGTCGGGGTGTTGGTGGTGCTTACGAAGATCGTGATTGATGCTGGGTGGCAGGCCACGCGGGTGCGTAGGTCGGTGCTGGTGTTGTCGTGTTCACGAACTCGTAGGTCGGTAGGGCTGGGGCGGCTTGTAGTGCGGCTACCTGGGGTGCCTTGCGTGAGTTGGCGTTGGCCATAGGCGTCCGCCAGAGGGCCTGGTTTGCGGACGGAGGGGGTTGCTGGCCCGTGCTCAGTGCGGAGGCTGGCGGCAGGGGCGCCGTGGTGAGAAGGCCGGCGGCTGGGCGCAGGGGCTGGATTAAAAGCGTCCTCGCCGGACGGGCAGACCGCCAAGGATGACGATCAAGGGCGGGCTGCGTGTCATCCCCGTATGGCCTGGTCAAGACAACCACCCTCGTTCCCAGGGCGCAAACGAAGAGCGTGTTTGCGCCCTGGGAACGAGCGCGGTTCGCTGGCGCGCAGGCCATACGGGGATGACACGCAGCGGAACTGGAGTGTGTGGGCGTGGCCCGTGTGTGGGGGTGATCGTGAGGGTGGTGCTTGGTGATCAAGAAATGGGTGGGGGCGGGTGGGTAGAAGTGCTGCTCAGGGGTGGGTTGGTAACGGTGGAATGCGAAAAATTGTAGTGTTTGAACACGGAGTGTGACGATCAGTGGCTTATCTCACCAATACGCCCTAGTTCGTCAGGTTTGGGTTGCCTTCAATTGTCACGTCGGGTTACGTTCCCCGCCGCATGTCACGGTTCGGTCACCAATAGGACACGGCGGTGCTCCCCGAAAGCGCCGCCGCCCGGATCCCCCGCCGGGTGTCCTGACCGGGCTCCCCGGAATGCAGGAAGGCAACCCCCTTGGCAAGGCATACCAAGGCCCGTGGTCGCAGCGTGTTCACCACGCCCCCGAGGACCACCGGCAGTCGCGGTTCGCACCGCGCGGAAGAAGACAGGCCGCCTATCGCCGGCAAGATCACGGCAGTGGTGGCGTTCGGCGCCCTCACGGCGGGTGTGGGTACGGCTGCCGGGTCGTCCAGCCCGACGATCGTCCCGCTCGCCGCGGGCACCGACCTGGCCGCGGCGCTGGCCGCGTCCACCTCGTCGCACTCGGGCGCGGTGGAGACCCGGCACGTGGTCGAGCCGGGCCTGGAGGCCGCGAAGCTCATGCGGTCCGAAGGGCTCGTGGCGCGGCAGAACGTCGACCTGGCCATCCGGCACGCCGCGGACGGCTACGCCGTCCGCCAGGCCGAACTCAAGCGGAAGCAGGACGCGGAGAACGCCGAGAAGGCGCGTGTCCAGGAGGCCGAGAACGCGGAGAAGGCCCGCGCCCAGGAGGCGGAGGAGGCGGAGAAGGCCCGCGTCGCCGCCGAGGAGGCCGCCCGCCGCCCGCAGGTGGTCAAGCCCGCCGAAGGCACCTTCACCTCGGGCTTCGGCGCGCGCTGGGGCACCACCCACTTCGGCGCGGACATCGCGAACGCGATCGGCACGCCCATCGTGTCCGCGATGGATGGCGTCGTGCTGGAGGCCGGCCCGGCGAGTGGCTTCGGGCTGTGGGTGCGCGTGCAGCACTCCGACGGCACGGTCACCGTCTACGGGCACATGAACGAGATCCTGGTGGCCGCGGGCCAGCAGGTCGCCGCGGGCCAGCAGATCGCCACGATCGGCAACCGCGGTCAGTCCACCGGTCCCCACCTGCACTTCGAGGTGTGGCTGGACGGTTCGCAGAAGATCGACCCCGTCGGCTGGCTCGCCGAGCGCGGCATCTCCCTCTGAGCTGGACGAGTGGCGAACGCGCAGGACGGCTCGCCTGGCGAGTGGCGAAGGCGCGACAACGCGCGTGGAACGGCCCGGTGTGCAACCGGGCCGTTTTCGCGTTCCCGGACTTCGCTGGTTGATCCAGAGGTTGGCGGGCAGGCGGGTGACGGGTGGGGTGCCGAGCACGGCGCGGGCCGCCCGTACGGTTCTCGCTAACCTCGGATGAGGCCGGGAGGTGCGAGTTGACCAGCATGTCCGATGTGGCGCGGGCCGCCGGGGTGTCCGCCGCGACGGTGTCGCGCGCCCTGCGTGGCGAGCCGGGCGTGTCCGAGGCGACGCGCCGCTACGTCACCGAGGTGGCCAAGCGGATGCGGTATGCGATTGCCCGGGACGCCTCCAGCCTGGCCGGTGGGCGGCGGTACGCGGTGGCCGTGTTGACGGCTGACGTGGGGCGTGGCGATCTGCTCGCGGGGGCGGAGGGGGCGTTGCGGGCGGCTGGTTACGACGTGTTGTTGTACGTGTTGCGCGACGCCGACGCGCGCGCCCGGTTCTTCGACGAGCTGCCGCCGCTGGGCAGGCGCGTCGACGGGGTGCTGGCGTTGTCGGCCCACCTGACCGACGACGAACGCGCCGCGCTCGACGCGCTGTCCGCGCCGGTGGTCGAGGTGCGTGACGACGACCTGGGCGACGCGTTGCGCCTGGCCGCCGGCCACCTGCGGGAGCTGGGGCACCGGGAGGTGGCGCTGGTGCTCGCCGAGGACGTGGACGAGCCGTACGGCGAGCTGCTGACCGGGGCCGGCCTGGCGGTGCGCCCCGAGTGGACGTTGTGGTCGTCGCCCACGGTCGCGGGTGGTGAGCAGGTGGCGGACGCGCTGCTGGACGGTGATCGGCTGCCGTCCGCCGTGGTGTGCGCCAACGGCGAGGTGGCGTTGGGCGTGTTCCTCCGCCTGCGCCGCGACCGGCGGGACGTGTCGGTGGTCGGCCTGGACGGTTCGGACCTGGCGCGCGCGGTCGGCCTCACGGCGGTGGAGCCGGCGTGGCGGGAACTGGGCGAGCACGCCGTCGGCGCGTTGCTCGCGGGCCTGCGGGGCGAGTCGCACGATGTGCCGCCGCCACCGCCGCGCCTGGTGGTCCGGGAGTCCACCTCCCGTCCGGATCGTGAACTCCCTCCGACCATCGGGTGAGCCCGCCCACCCCGCCTCGCCCGGGTGCGGGGGGTGAGACCAAGCTGTCCGACGTGGACGACGTGGACGACGAGTTGGCGGCACTGGCCGAAGCGCACGGCGTGGCCACCCACTACGAGGACGCGGAGCAGCGCCGGGCGGACGTCGACCGCGACGTCGTGGTGGCCGTGCTCGCGCAACTGGGTGTGGACGCCTCGACCCCGGAGGCGGTGCGGCGGGCGCTCACCGCACCCCGACCCGAGCCGGCGACGGTGGTGCTGACCGCGGGCGACACCCTGGACGGCCCCGGCGAGCTGGCGCTGGAGGACGGCCGGGTGCTGCCGCTGCCCGCCGCGCCACCGCCCGGCTACCACCGGCTCGGCGACCGCACGGTGATCGTGGCGCCCGCCCGCCTGGCGCCGCCGACCCGGTCCTGGGGCTGGATGCTCCAGCTGTACGCGATGCGCTCGGACGAGTCGTGGGGGATGGGCGACTACGCCGACCTGGCCACCATCGCCCGGCGCAGCGCCGCCGAGCTGGGCGCGGGTGTGCTGCTGGTGAACCCGGTGCAGGCCGTCGCGCCGACCACGCCGGTGGAGCGCTCGCCGTACTCGCCGTCGAGCCGCCGGTTCGCCAACCCGCTGTACCTGCGGGTGGAGGACACCGACGAGTACCGGTCCGCGGACCCGGCGACGCGGCGGGCGGTCGACGCGCTGCGCCCCGACAACGACACCGAGCTGATCGACTACGACGCGGTGTGGCAGGCCAAGAAGGCCGCGCTGGAGCTGCTCCGCCCGGCCGGCGGTGGCGCCGAGCCGGTGGGGGAGCTGCGGGACTTCGCGCGGTTCTGCGCGTTGGCCGAGGAGCACGGCCCGGACTGGCGGGAGTGGCCCGAGGCGCAGCGCGACCCGGCGACCGCCACCGCCGACCCGGACCGGGTGGCGTTCCACGCGTGGCTCCAGGAGCTGTGCGAGCAGCAGCTCTCCCGGGCCCGTGACGCCGCGCGCGACATGCCGGTCGGCATCGTGCACGACCTGCCGGTGGGCGTGCACCCCGGCGGCGCGGACACGTGGGCCGTGCGGGACGCGTTCGCGCCCGACGTCCGGGTGGGCGCGCCACCGGACGCGTTCAGCCGGCTCGGCCAGGACTGGGGCCTGCCGCCGTGGCGGCCCGACAAGCTCGCCGAGCAGGGCTACGAGCCGCTGCGCGCGGTGATCCGGAACGTGCTCAAGCACGCCGACGGCATCCGCGTGGACCACGTCGCGGGCCTGTGGCGGCTGTGGTGGATCCCGCCGGGCGAGCCCGCGGCCCGCGGCACGTACGTCCGGTACGACGAGGACGCGATGCTCGCCGTGCTGACGCTGGAGGCGGACCGGGCGGGCGCGGTCGTGGTCGGCGAGGACCTGGGCACCGTCGAACCGGTGGTGACCGAGCGGCTGCACGAGCACGGGATGCTCAGCTCGGCCGTCCTGTGGTTCCAGCGCGACTACCGCGTGCCCGGTCACCCGCTCGTGCCGCCGGCCGACTGGACCGTCTCCGCGATGGCCAGCATCTCCACGCACGACCTGCCCACGGTCGCGGGTTTCCTCACCGCGGAACACGTTCGGGTGCGGGCCGAACTGGGGCAGTTTGCGAGCGGCCCGGACGGGGAATACGACGCGGCGGAGCGGGAACGCCGGGAACTGGTGGGGCTCCTCGACAAAGAGGGGGTGCCCGCCGATGACCTCGTCACCGCGTTCCACGTGCTCCTCGCGAAAGCACCCTCGTTGTTGCTGCTCACGTCGCCGCAGGACGCGCTGGGCGAGACCCGCCAGCCGAACCTGCCCGGCACCGTCGACCAGTACCCGAACTGGCGGATCCCGCTGCCGGTCCGGTTGCCGGCGTTGTTCGCCGACGAACGCGTCCGGCGGATCGCCACCGCACTGGCCGGCGGTCGGGGTCGTTGATCCCGACCGCACCCTTCACCGCAGGCCCCGCCGCTGCGGAGTATCGTCAAACCGTCACCCGCGCCATGGTTGGAGGTGGCATCCACCCGTGAACACCGAACTGGCGTCGCGCACCGGGCTGGTGCCCGAGCAGATGATCAAGCCGAGCCCCTGCGACGAGCTGGAGTCGGCGGTGGAGCGCGCGTTCGCCGCCGTGCGGCCGTCGGATCCCGCCGACGCGCTGTCGGGCGCGCGGCACGCCGAGGAGTCCTTGTCGGACGTCCTGCGCCGTGCCGAACCGGGTGCGGACGACGCGCTCGCGCAGGCGGTGGCCTGCGCGCGAGCGGCGGCCGAACACCTGCGGTACGGGGAGTTGCAGGAGGCCCGGTTGCTGTTGGTCGCGGCACGTGGGCAGTTCGTCAGGTCGCACACCCGGAAGGCGTGATCTAGAACGGTAGGGGCACACCCACGTTCCAGCTCGTCCACCGAGGAGCCCCCGTGCGTCCCTGGCCCGGAACGCCCTACCCGCTCGGTGCGGGATACGACGGCGTCGGCACCAACTTCACCCTGTTCTCCGAGGTCGCGGAGTACGTCGAGCTGTGCCTGTTCGACGACGACGGGACCGAGACCCGCGTGCGCCTGCCGGAGGTGGACGGGTTCGTCCACCACGGCTACCTGCCGGGCGTCGGTCCCGGTCAGCGGTACGGGTTCCGCGTGCACGGCCCGCACGACCCGGAAGCGGGGCTGCGGTGCAACCCCAACAAGCTGCTGATCGACCCGTACGCCAAGGCGATCACCGGTGGCGTGGACTGGCACCCGTCCCTGTTCGGGTACCCGTTCGGCGCGCCCGACGAGCGCGACGACCGGGACTCGGCGGGCCACGTGCCGCTGTCGGTCGTGGTGAACCCGTTCTTCGACTGGGCCAACGACCGCCCGCCGAAGACGCCCTACAACGAGTCGGTGATCTACGAGACGCACGTGCGCGGCCTCACCATGCGGCACCCCGAGGTGCCGGAGCGGTTGCGCGGCACCTACGCGGGTCTCGCGCACCCGGCGGTGGTGGACCACCTCAAGTCCCTCGGCGTGACGGCGGTCGAGCTGATGCCCGTGCACCAGTTCATCACCGATCACGCGCTGTCGGAGAAGGGACTCCGGAATTACTGGGGCTATAACACGATCGGGTTCTTCGCGCCGCACGACGGTTACGCGGCGATGCCTGGGCAGGCCAACCAGGTGCAGGAGTTCAAGGGCATGGTGCGCGCCCTGCACGAGGCGGGCATCGAGGTCATCCTGGACGTCGTCTACAACCACACCGCGGAGGGCAACCACCTGGGCCCGACGCTGTCCATGCGCGGCATCGACAACCAGGCGTACTACCGGCTGGTCGACGACGAGCCGAAGTTCTACATGGACTACACCGGCACCGGCAACTCGCTGAACGTGCGCAACCCCCACACGTTGCAGCTGATCATGGACTCGCTGCGGTACTGGGTGACCGAGATGCGGGTGGACGGGTTCCGGTTCGACCTGGCCGCGACGCTGGCCCGCGAGTTCTACGACGTGGACCGGCTGGCCACGTTCTTCGACCTGGTGCAGCAGGACCCGGTGGTGAGCCAGGTGAAGCTGATCGCCGAACCGTGGGACGTCGGCCCCGGCGGCTACCAGGTGGGCAACTTCCCGCCCCTGTGGACCGAGTGGAACGGCAAGTACCGGGACACGGTGCGCGACTTCTGGCGCGGCGAGCCCGCGACGCTGGGCGAGTTCGCGTCCCGGATCACCGGGTCGTCCGACCTCTACCAGGACGACGGCCGCCGGCCGTACGCGTCGGTCAACTTCGTCACCGCGCACGACGGGTTCACCCTCACCGACCTGGTCTCCTACAACGAGAAGCACAACGAGGCCAACGGCGAGGGCGGCCGGGACGGCGCGGACGACAACCGGTCGTGGAACTGCGGTGTGGAGGGTCCGACCGACGACCCCGAGGTCAACGAGCTGCGGGCCCGCCAGCGGCGCAACCTGCTGGCGACGCTGCTGCTGTCGCAGGGCGTCCCGATGCTGTTGCACGGCGACGAGCTGGGCCGCACCCAGCAGGGCAACAACAACTGCTACTGCCAGGACAACGAGCTGTCCCACGTGGACTGGACGCTGCTGGAGAAGAACCGCGACCTGGTGGAGTTCACCTCGGCGCTGACCGCGTTCCGGCGGGCCCACCCGGTGCTGCGCCGCCGCCGGTTCTTCCAGGGCAAGCCCATCCGCAAGGGCGACGAGCTGCGCGACATCGCGTGGTTCACGCCCTCCGGCGAGGAGATGACCGAGCAGAACTGGGAGGACGACTTCGGCCGCTGCGTCGTGGTGTTCCTCAACGGCGAGGGCATCCCCAGCCTGGACCAGCGGGGGATGCGGGTGCTGGACGACTCGTTCCTGCTGGCGTTCAACGCACACCACGAGGACATCGAGGCGACCCTGCCCGATCCCGGCTACGGTCCCCAGTGGACGGTGGTGATCGACACCGCGGCGGGCGTGGTGCGCGACCCGGAGCTGGGCGAGCCGGTGCCCGCGGGCGGGCGGGTCACGCTGCCCGCGCGCTCGCTGGTGGTGTTGCAGCGGACCGGTGTCGAATGACGCCCTCGTCGACCTACCGGATCCAGTTCACCCCCGACTTCACGTTCGCCGACGCCGAGGCGGTGGTGGACTACCTGGACGCGCTGGGCGCGGGCGCGCTGTACGCGTCGCCGCTGCTGGAGGCGACGCCCGGGTCGACGCACGGCTACGACGTCGTGGACCCGACGCGGGCCCGCGGCGAACTCGGCGGCGAACCGGGCCGCAAGTCGTTGGCCGGCGCCCTGCGCGCCGCCGGCCTTGGCCTGGTGGTGGACATCGTGCCCAACCACATGGCGGTCGACGACAGCCCGGCGAACCCGTGGTGGTGGAGCGTCCTCCAGCACGGCCGGGACTCGCCGTACGCGGGCTACTTCGACATCGACTGGTCGAGCGGGAAGCTGCTGCTGCCGTTCGCCGGCTCGCCGGCCGACGAGCAGCGGCACGAGCACTACGACCTGGTGTTCTGGCGGCGTGGCAACACCGAGCTGAACTACCGCCGGTTCTTCGACATCACCACGCTGGCCGGTGTGCGGGTCGAGGACCCGGAGGTGTTCGAGGCGACCCACGGCGAGGTGCTGCGGTGGGTGGCGGCGGGCGAGGTGACCGGTCTGCGGGTGGACCACCCGGACGGCCTGGCCGACCCCGGCGGGTACGTGCGGCGGCTCGCCGAGCGCGCCGGGTGCTGGCTGGTGGTGGAGAAGATCCTCGGCGTGGACGAGGCGCTGCCCGCGAGCTGGCCGGTCGACGGCACCACCGGGTACGACGCGTTGCGCGAGGTGTGCGGGTTGTTCGTCGACCCGGCGGGCGAGGCCGCGCACACGGCGCTCGCCGCCGAACTCGGCGTGCCCGTGGACTTCGCGGCCGTCGAGCACGAGTGCCGCGAGCTGGTCGCCTCCTCCATCCTGCGGGCCGAGGTGCGGCGGATCGCGGCCCTGGTGGACCACCCGGACCGGGCGCTCGCCGAGCAGGCCGTGGCGCAGGTGATGGTGGCGTTCCCGGTGTACCGGTCGTACTTGCCGGAGGGCATGGACGCGTGGCGGGCGGCGGTCGCGGCGGCGACCTGCCCGGCCGTGCGCGCGCTGGACGAGCAGGTGCGGGCCGATCCGCACGGCGAACTCGCGACGCGCATCCAGCAGACCTCCGGCATGGTCGTGGCCAAGGGCACCGAGGACACCGCGTTCTACCGGTTCACCCGGTTCATCGCGCTCAACGAGGTGGGTGGCGCGCCGGACCGGTTCGGGGTGCCGCCCGCCGAGTTCCACACCCGCGCGGCGGCACGGGAAGCCGCGGCGCCGACCACCATGACCGCCCTGTCGACGCACGACACGAAGCGGTCCGAGGACGTGCGCGCGCGGTTGGCCGTGCTGGCCGAGATCCCGGACGAGTTCGCGGCGGCGGTGCGCCGGTGGACCGCGGCGCACCCGATCGACGAGCCGTCGCTGAACCTGCTGGCGTGGCAGTCGCTGGTGGGCGCGTGGCCGATCACCGCCGAGCGGATGGCCGCCTACCTGGACAAGGCGGCCAAGGAGTCGAAGGTCCGCACCACGTGGGTGGACCACGACGAGCCGTTCGAGGCGGCCGTCGCGGCGTGGCCCGGGGAGGTCCTGGACGGGCCGGTCGCGGGCGAGGTGGCCGAGTTCGCCACCCGGATCGCGGGACCCGGCTGGTCCAACGCGCTGGGGCAGAAGCTGGTGCAGCTCACCGCGCCCGGCGTGCCCGACGTCTACCAGGGCACCGAGCTGTGGGACCTGTCGCTGGTCGACCCGGACAACCGGCGGCCGGTGGACTACGCGGTGCGGCGGGCGCTGCTGGCGCGCCTGGACACGGGGTGGCTGCCCGACGTGGACGACTCGGGCGCGGCGAAGCTGCACGTGGTGCGCACGGCGCTGCGGTTGCGACGGGACCGGCCGGAGCTGTTCCGGGGCTACCGGCCGCTGCCCGCGGTGGGCACGACCGAGCGGCACGCGTTCGCGTTCGAGCGGAGCGGCCTGGTCGCGGTCGTCACGAGGCTCCCGGTCGGCCTGGCCGCGGCCGGCGGCTGGGGCGACGCGGAACTGCCGCTGCCGGCGGGCACGTGGACCGACGTGCTCACGTCCCGGCCGGCGGCGACCCGGTTGGCCGACCTGTTGGACCACTACCCGGTGGCACTGCTGGTGCGAGGAGATCAGTGAGCTTTTCGGTGTGGGCGCCTCATCACGAGCGCGTCCGGGTGCGGGTGGACGGGCAGGACCACGAGATGAGCGCCGGCGAAGGCGGGTGGTGGCACTCGGCGGCGGAGGGCGTGGACTACGCGTTCGTCCTGGACGACGAAGGCGTCGCGTTGCCCGACCCGCGCTCGCTGTGGCAGCCGAACGGCGTGCACGCGGCTTCACGCGTGTACGACCACTCGGCGTTCTCGTGGACCGACCAGGACTGGACCGGACGGGCGTTGCCGGGCGGCGTGGTCTACGAGCTGCACATCGGGACCTTCACGCCGGCGGGCACCTTCGATGGCGCCGTCGAGCGGCTGGACCACCTGGTCGACCTCGGCGTCACGCATGTCGAGGTGATGCCGGTGAACTCGTTCGACGGGGACGCGGGCTGGGGCTACGACGGCGTGCTGTGGGGCGCGGTGCACGAGCCGTACGGCGGGCCGGACGGGTTCAAGCGGTTCGTGGACGCCTGCCACCGCCGTGGTCTGGCCGTGTTGCTGGACGTCGTCTACAACCACCTCGGGCCGTCCGGCGCGTACCTGGACCGGTTCGGGCCGTACTTCGCGGGCAGCAACGACTGGGGACCGGGGCTGAACCTGGACGGCCCGGACTCCGACCAGGTGCGCCGGTACGTGGTGGACAACGCGCTGGGCTGGTTGCGCGACTTCCACGTGGACGGGTTGCGGCTGGACGCCGTGCACGCGTTGGTCGACCGGGGCGCGGTGCACGTGCTGGAGCAGTTGGCGGTGGAGGTGGACGCGTTGTCGGCGGCGGTCGGCAGGCCGCTGACGTTGATCGCCGAGTCCGACCTCAACGACGCCCGCCTGGTCAGCGCGCGGGAGGCGGGCGGGTACGGGTTGCACGCCCAGTGGTCCGACGACGTGCACCACGCGCTGCACGTGGCGTTGAGCGGCGAGACGTTCGGCTACTACCCGGACTTCGTGGGCGCGTTGCCGACGACCCTGGAGAACGTCTTCTTCCACCGGGGCACGTGGTCGTCGTTCCGGGAACGCCACCACGGCCGCCCGGTGGACCGCCGCCTGCCGGGCCACCGGTTCCTCGCCTACCTCCAGAACCACGACCAGGTCGGCAACCGCGCGCAGGGCGACCGGCTGTCCGCGTCCGTGTCGCCGGGTCGGCTCGTGGTGGGCGCGGCGATCGTGTTCTGCTCGCCGTACACGCCGATGCTGTTCATGGGCGAGGAATGGGCGGCGGGCACGCCGTGGCAGTTCTTCGCGTCGTTCCCGGACCCGGAGTTGGCGGAGGCCGTGCGCACGGGTCGGCGGCGGGAGTTCGGCCGGCACGGCTGGGGCGAGTCGGAGGTGCCCGACCCGATGGACCCCGCGACGGTGGCCCGGTCCCGGCTCGACTGGGACGAGCCCGCGCGTGAGCCGCACGCGTGGGTGCTGGGGCTGTACCGGAAGCTGATCGCGTTGCGCCGGTCCCGGCCGGAGCTGTCCGATCCGCGGTTGGACCGGTTCGGCGTGGACGTCCACGCCGACGACGTGCTGGTGCTGCGCCGGGGCGACCTGCGGGTGGCGTGCAACCTCGGTCCGGTCGAGGCGGAGGTGCCGGTGACCGGCGAGGTGCTGCTCGCCTCCGCCTCGGCCGCGGTGGTGGACGGGCAGGCGCTGCGCCTGCCCGCCGAGTCGTTCGCGGTGGTTCAGCTGCCCGGCAGCCAGCCCACCTCCGCCAGCTTCTCCGCCAGCAGCTGACCGGCCAGGGCCACCTGCTCGGCCAGCTGTCTTCGCACCTCCGGCTGCGCCGCGGGGGAGCGGGCCGCGGCGTCGTACGCCGTGACCAGCCTCCTCGCGGCGAGCACCACCTCCTCGCCGGGCTGCCAGTCGACGGGCTCGACCCGGCCGTTCGGCTCGACCGACTGGTGCACGGCGCGCACGGCCCGGTGCGGACCGAGTTCCGCCGCGAGGTCGAGCAGCTTCACGGCTATCGTGTGCAGCTTCACGTTGTGGTGCTGGGACATGCCGACCAGCAGCCGGAAGCCTTCCTGCGGCGTGCAGCCCTGCACGGCGGCGATCAAGCCGGTGGCCTGCCCGATGACGGTGCGCGTCTGCACCGCCTTGCGCAGCCCGGCCACCTCCGCTTCCAGCGCGGCGACTCGCGCGGCGAGCGTCTCGTCCAGTCCGTCCTCCCCGACCACGGTCGGGCTCCTCTCGCACGTCGAAACCGGGTCGGCGGCGTGCTGGGAGGCGGGCGGTGCCGGCGCAGGCAAGCCCCTCAGCTGACGCTGACCCTGTGCCCAGGGTCCTGGGCGTCGGGTGGCTTGCGGCTGGCTTTTCAACCGCGTAGACGATCACCGTAGTAGAGGGCGGGCGCGAGGAGAAACCGGGTGGTTGCCCCGGCGTCGACGCGGGTATGCCGGGAGCGGACCGGCAGTCGAGCGAAAGGACCCGCCATGGGCGCCGATGACAAGATCGGCAACAAGGCCGAGGAGCTGAAGGGCCGCGCGAAGGAGGCCGTCGGCGACGCGACCGACAACGAGCAGTGGCAGGCCGAAGGACGTGCCGAGCAGGCGAAGGGCGCGTTGAAGCAGGCGGGCGAGAAGGTGAAGGACGCCTTCCGCTCCCACGACTGACGTGGCCGCGCGCAGCGCCGCCCCGTTCGTGCCCGACCGCGCGGACCTGGCGGCGCTGCGCCGCGCCGCGCGGGACTGCGAGGGCTGCGACCTGCACGGGCCGGCGACGCAGACGGTGTTCGGCGCGGGACCGGAGGACGCCCGGCTGCTGCTGGTCGGTGAGCAGCCCGGCGACGTGGAGGACCGGACGGGTGAGCCGTTCGTCGGACCGGCCGGGAAGCTGTTGGACAAGGCGCTCGCCGAGGCGGGGCTCGGCCGCACGGGCGTCTACCTGACGAACGCGGTGAAGCACTTCAAGTTCCAGGAGCGCGGAAAGCGGCGCATCCACAAGGCGCCCGCGCGGGGCGAGATCCGGGCCTGCCTGCCGTGGCTGCACGCGGAACTCGCGGCGGTGCGGCCGGAACTGGTGGTGTGCCTGGGCGCGACGGCCGCGAAGGCGTTGCTGGGCGACGCGTTCCGGGTGAGCGAGCAGCGGGGCGAGCTGGTCGAGGTGGACGGGCTGGGCGTGATCGCCACCGTGCACCCGTCGGCGGTGCTGCGCGCGCCCGACCGGGCCGCGGCCTACGAGGGTTTCGTGGCCGACCTGCGCGTGGTGCGTGAACACCTCCCGGCCGACGCCGCGCGAACGGGCCGGGACGTGAAAGCGGCCCCCTGACCGCTTCCCGCACCGGGTGCGGGCCGAGCTGGACTGGGCTCGGGGTCACGGGGGCCGGGTGGCTGCCTGGGATTCGCCCGGGCCACCTGGAAGACGGTCCTAGCGGACAGCCACCTCACGACGAGTCCTGTAGCTATACAACTTCGGACCACCTCCTTCCTCGTGTACCGCGAACGCTATGCGTTCGGCGGCGGGCCCCGCAACGGCATTTCTTGATCCGCCGGGCAGGGGGCGGGGGCGTGCCCACAGGTTCGGCACGCCCCCGCCGGTACTGCTTGCGACTGTCAGCCGACGTTGACGTCGATGCACGCGTAGAACGCGTTCGAGGTGTCGCCGATGTTCCAGATGGCGAGCACCTTCTGCTGGCCCG
This sequence comes from Saccharothrix obliqua, assembly GCF_019375475.1. Classification (GTDB taxonomy): domain Bacteria; phylum Actinomycetota; class Actinomycetes; order Mycobacteriales; family Pseudonocardiaceae; genus Actinosynnema; species Actinosynnema obliqua. The sequence goes on from NZ_JAHXGQ010000011.1 coordinate 44,634, forward strand.
TGACGCCACCGAGGTTGACCGTGTGCGACACGGTCGCGCCCGGCGCCTGGTTCTTGCCGTCCACGAACCCGACCCGCTTGTTGCCCACGTAGTATTCGTAGTTGGCGGTGCGGTGCCGGGCGGTGAACACCCAGTTGAACGTCACGGACTGGCCGACGTTGGTGACCTTCCAGCCCTTGCTGTCGTTGTTCAGCTCGGCGAACCCGGCGTTGCCGCCGTGACAGCTGCGCAGGCCCTTGGGGCCTTCGACGCTCTGCGGTTCGTACTTGATCGACCCGCAGGGGACCGTGCCCTTGGCGCACTGGGCCTGCCTGCTGGGCGGCGACGACACGTAACCGTGGGCGAACGCCGGAGCGGTCGGCAGGGCGACCATCACGAGCGGCGCGGCAATCGCGCCGGCCGCGATCGTGGCGATTCGTCGGCGGAGTGTCATGTCAACTCCTTTCGGGTGGGCGGGACTTCGCTGGGCGACCCGTCCCCGAAGCAGTCGAGACCGCTTTGGGCGGACATTTCACCCAACGCGGCGGCAGGTCTAGACCATACTCTGTGTGATTGCAACGTGACAACTTTTCCGGGTGGCTCGTCCGGCGCGCGCCGTTCGGGTCGGTCGGGGATGTCGACGTTCGCGCTGGTCGTCGGTGGTGCCGCCGAGCGGGTGAACGGGCGTCACCGGTGGCGCCGCCGAAACCGGCTGCTAGCGCTGTTACCGAACCTGTGTTTCCATTGGAAGTATCACCGGTACCGTTCCAGGGGTTCCACTGGAAACGTCAGGAGAAGCGCCATGGCCGACCGCTTGCGGATCATCGGGGTGGAAGAGACCGTCGTGGTGCCGGCCGTCTACGAGGCGTACCAGCGGGCGGGGTCGCCGCGGATACCCGCCCGCGGCTTCGGCGACCACCCCGTCGCCAGGAACCTGCACGAGGTCGGCGAGCGGCGGCTGGCCCACATGGACGACCAGGGCATCGACGTCGCCGTGCTCTCCCTGTCGTCGCCGGGTGTGCAGGACCTGCCCGAGGCCGACGCGGTCGCGGTGGCCCGCGAGGCCAACGACCAGCTCGCCGGGATCGTCGCCTCCCGGCCCGACCGCTTCCAGGCGTTCGCCGCGATTCCCACCGGGACGCCGGCCGCGGCTGCGGCCGAGCTGGAGCGCGCCGTGTGCGAGCTGAACTTCCCCGGCGCCATGCTGTACGGGCGCACCGGGGGCAAGCTCGCCGACCACCCGGACAACGACGAGCTGTACGCGATGGCCGAGCGGCTGGCCGTGCCGCTGCACTTCCACCCGCAGACACCGGTCCGGTCCGTCATCGACGCCTACTACGCCGACCTCCCCGAGCCCATGGGCCCCGTGCTGGCCGGAGCCGGGCTCGGCTGGTACTACGACCTCGGTGTCCAGTACCTGCGCATGGTCTTCTCGGGGGTCTTCGACCGGTTCCCCGACCTCCAGGTGATCGCCGGGCACTGGGGCGAGGTCGTGTTGTTCCACCTCGACCACATCGGCTTCTTCGGCGAAGCGGGCCGCCTGCGCCGGCCCCTGGCCGACTACTTCACGCAGAACTTCTGGGTCGCCGGCAGCGGCACCAACAGCCCCCGCTACCTGCGCTGGACCGCCGAGGTGATGGGCACCGACCGGATGCTGTACTCCACCGACTACCCCTTCACCTACGGCTTCCGCCCCGGCGGTTTCCCCTACGTCGACACCAGTGACGGCGAAGCCCGCTCCTTCCTGGAGAACTCGCCCTTCACCGACGAGCAGAAGGCCGACATCGGCCACCGCAACTGGGAACGCCTCACCGCCCGCGCCCGGCGCCCGACCGCCTGAACCCCGAGGCCGGGGTGCGCGGCGGCGGTTACCGCCGCACGGCCGCCCAGGCGGCCTCGACCATCCGGAACACCTCGTCCACCGCGGCGTCCGGGTCGGCCGCCGCGCGGGCCAGGGAGTGGGTGTCGACCACGAACCGCGCGATCGCCTGGCACGCCGTGTCGGTCGCCGGCCGGTCGGCGTCGGCGGCGATGGCCGCTGCCAGCGACCGCGCGTGACGCAGCCTCATCGCCTGCTCGTACTCCTGGAGATCGGGCGACCCGTCGACCATCCGCCAGATCGGGGCGGCGTCGTCCGCCGCGCAGTGCCGCACCATGGCCAGCATCTCGCGGCGCAGTGCGGGGATGAGCGGTTCGTCCGGCGCTCGTTCGGCGACCGCCCGCGTGAGGCGTCGCTCGAAGTCCTCGTCGTGCTCGAACACCAGCGCCTCTTTGGCGGCGAAGTGGGCGAAGAGCGTGGTGACGGCCACGTCGGCCTCGGCGGCCACGTCGCGGATGCCCACCGCGTCGTACCCGCGGTCGAGGAAAAGGCGCCGGGCGGCATCGGCGATCTTCTGGCGGGTCGCGGCCTTCTTGCGCTCACGGCGTCCGGTGGGCACGGTCACCATCCCATGCTACCAGGTGCGAAAACGTATCAGCTCCAAAACACTAACCGTTAGTGCTACGGTCGGCGGCATGAAGAAAGTGAGCTTCGCCGAGTTCGGCGGTCCGGACGTCCTGCGACTCGTGGAGGCCGAGGAGCCCCACGCCGGTCCCGGGCAGGTGCGCATCGCCGTGCGGGCGGCGGGCGTGAACCCCGTCGACTGGCGCATCCGGGAGGGGCAGGTCCTGAAGGCACACCCGATCGCGTTGCCCGCGGGGGTCGGGTTGGACGCCGCCGGGGTGGTGGACGAGGTGGGTGCGGGCGTCGTCGGGGTCGAGGTCGGCGACCGCGTGTTCGGTGAGGGGACGAGCACCTACGCCGAGTTCGCCGTGCTGTCGGCCTGGGCCCGGATGCCACCGGGGCTGGCGTTCGAGGAGGCGGCCGGTTACCCGTCCGTGGTGGAGACCGCGTTGCGCGTCATCGCCGAGGTCGGCGTGCGACCCGGGCAGACGCTCCTGGTCAGCGGCGCGGCCGGGGGAGTCGGGTCGGCGGTCGTGCAGATCGCCCGCGACCGCGGCATCGCGGTGATCGGCACGGCCGGCGCGGCGAACCAGGACTACCTGCGGGGCCTGGGCGCCCTCGCCACGACCTACGGCGACGGCTGGGTCGAGCGGGTGCGGCGGCTGGGCCACGTCGACGCGGCCCTGGACCTGGCGGGCTCGGGCGTGCTCCGCGAACTGGTCGAGCTGACCGGCGACCCGGCGAAGGTGGTCTCCATCGCCGACCTCGACGCGCCCGCCCTGGGCGTCCGGTTCTCCGGCACGGCCGGCAGCGTGCCGGCGGCCCTCGCCGAAGCCGTCCGCCTCATCGCACGGGGGAAGCTGCACATCCCGGTCGAGAAGTCGTACCCGCTCGCCGACGCCGCGGCGGCGCACATCGACAGCCAGGCCGGCCACACGCGGGGACGCCGGGTCCTGGTCGTCGCAACGGCGTAGTGCGAGGAGGTGGAGCAGCGCGGGCCGCTCCACCTCCCCGACCGGATCAGCCGGACGACACGTGCGTCCGCGAAGCCCGCCACATGGTGTGCTCGCGGCTCACCACGCCCTCCGCGTCGGCGACCTCCGCCGCCCACGCCGCCTCGTCCGCGACCAGCCCCAGGCGGGCGCGGACGATGCCCAGTTCGTTGGCCGCGAACGTGTACGCGCGGGCCAGGGTGGAGAGTTGGCGCAGGCTCATCCACGCCGTGCCGGCGGCGATCACCGCCGCCACCACGCCCGCCAGGTCCAGCGGCACCGCGCCGACGGCCTTGCCCAGCGCCGCGCCGATGCCCAGCACCTCGATCGTCAGCAACGACGTCCGCCACAGGTCGGCACGGCGCTCGTTGCGCTCGGCCCGCGCCGAGTACCAGTCCTGCTGGTCCTCGATCCGCCCCCGCAGGTAGGCGTCCTTGCGCGTGGCCAGGTCCGACGCCCGCAGCGCACGCATCGCGTCGGTCACCACGGGCCGCCGCGACGGTGTGATCGCCGTTGTCGGCGCGTCCCGCAGCAACTCGCGCAACTGCTTGATGAACTGCCGCTCCACGTCCTCCGGCGCCCGGTCGTCCAACGCGAACGGCTTGCCGCCGACGCTGAACTTCCACGCGAGGCTCTTGGTCGACTCCGCCAGCGCCCGCCCGTCGTACCAGCGCTCCTCCGGACGCGAGGACTTGAGGCTCAGCTCGGTCACGCTCACCGCGGCCAGCGCGATCGCCGTGCCGATCGCGGCCACGTCGACCCGCCCGACCGTCACCGTCACCACGCCGGTCGCGGCGGCCACCACCGCGAGCACCAACCGCAGCCGGACCGTCCGCACGTACCGCCGCTGCCCGCTCATCGAAGCGGCGTCGGCCGCCTCGAACAGACCCGGCAGGTCCTGGTCGCGTAACCCGCTCATGCCACCTCTTCCCCGTGCAGCACCCGGAACACCTCGTCCGCCAAACCCGCCAGCCCCACCACCACCGTCAGCGGCGACGCGAGGACGCGTGCCGCCCTGGGCCCGGCGCCCGTCGCGATCAGGTCCGCCGTGCGCCCCGTGTCGCGCACGACCAGTAACGGCCGCCCATGCGCCAAACCCGCCTCCACATCGTCGAAAGCGATCCGACCTCCGTTCACCAGCACCGTGACCGACGGCCGCCCGTCCGCCACGTCGCGTGCCAGGTCCGCGATCCACGGCGACTCGTCGCCCCACTGATCACCCGGCACCAACGCGATCACCGTGTGGTTCGGCTCGAACACCGCCGGCACGCCGTCGGCCACCACGCCCACCAACGGGAACGACGCGCCGAACGCGGCCCGCGCCCGCCCGATGGCCCGCATGACGCCGTTGTCCGTGCCGCCGGACACCACGACCGCGTCACATGCGTCCAACACGGCCGTCAACGGGCGCAATGCCGCGGTGAAGCGCGCTACTTCGGCGTCACCCATCCCGTCGGCGCCACCGACGAGGACCAGCACCGGACGCCCGGACGGCAGGCCGGGCACGGGTGTTCCACCGGGCGACGTCAGGCGCATGATCGGCGACGCTACCGGCAGGCCGCGCCGCTGTCCCGGCCTTACGCTCCGGAGATGGACCTGCCCAGGGGACTGGTGGTGTTGCTCGGCACGGCCGCCGCGGTGATCTCGGGCGCCGGGGTGAAGGCCGTGGCGTGGCTCATCGGTCCGGTCTTCCTGGCCCTCACCCTGGTGATCGCGGTGGTCCCGGTGCACGGCTGGCTGCGTCGCCGGGGCGTGCCGAAGTGGGTGGCGGCGACCGTGCTCGCGGCGGGCGTCTACGCGATCCTGCTGTTCCTGGTCGTGGTGCTGGTCGTGTCGGTCGCGCAGCTCGCCACCGAACTGCCCCGGTACGCCGCCCGCGCCCGTGCCCTGGCCGACGCGGCGGTCAGCGGGCTGGCGGAGTACGGCGTCGGCGCGGAGGAACTGGGCCGGGTCGCGACCGGCCTGGACCTCGGCAAGGTCGCGGGTGTGCTGGGCGCGGTGCTCAGCGGCGTCGGCGGGCTGGCGTCCAACATCGTCTTCCTGCTGTGCCTGCTGGTGTTCCTGAGCGTCGACGCGGGCAGCGCGGACGCGCGGCTGGCCGTGATCGCCGCCGACCGCCCCGAGGTCGCCACCGCGCTGCGCCGGTTCGCCAAGGGCACCCGCGACTACCTCGTGGTGTCCACCGTGTTCGGCCTCGTCGTGGCCGTCCTGGACGGCGTGGCGCTGGCGATCATGGGCATCCCGCTGCCGGTGCTGTGGGCGTTGCTCGCGTTCATCACCAACTACATCCCGAACGTGGGCTTCGTGATGGGCCTGCTGCCACCCGCCCTGCTCGGCCTGCTGGAGGGCGGCTGGCAGCTCGCGGTGTGGGTGGTCGTGGTCTACAGCGTGCTGAACTTCGTCGTGCAGACGCTCATCCAGCCGCGCTTCATGGGCAACTCGGTGGGCCTGTCGACGACCGTCACGTTCCTGGCGCTGCTGTTCTGGGCGTGGCTGATCGGGCCGCTGGGCGCGATCCTCGCCATCCCGCTCACCCTGCTGGTCAAGCTGCTGCTCGTGGACGTCGACCCGCGGGCGCGCTGGGCGGACGCCCTGCTGACCGCCCGCGTCCGCCCGCCGGGTGGCTGACGCGTCCCGCGCCGAACCGGCACGGGACGCGTCAGCTCGTCCCTACAGGTCCAGCCCGGTGAGCACGAGGACGTGCTCGGCGGTCAGGTCGTCCATGGCCGAGCGCACGCCCTCGCGGCCGGTGCCCGACTCCTTCACCCCGCCGTACGGCATCTGGTCCGCGCGGAAGCTCGGGACGTCGCCCACGATCACGCCGCCGACCGCCAGCCGCTTGGACGCCTTGAACGCCAGGCGCACGTCGTTGGTGAACAGGCCCGCCTGGAGACCGAAGCGCGACTCGTTGACGCGCTCGAACGCCTCCTCCACGGAGTCCACCGGCGCCAGCACGACGACGGGCCCGAAGACCTCCTCGTCCACCACCTTGCAGTCGACCGGCACGTTCGCCAGCACGGTCGGCGCGTAGGACGCGCCGTCACGCACGCCGCCGGTGAGCAGCTCCGCGCCCGCCGCGACGGCCTCGTCCACCCACGCCTCCACGCGCCGCGCGGCGGCCTCGTTGATCAGCGGGCCGACGTCGGTCGCCGGGTCGGTGGGCGCGCCCGTGCCGAGCTTGCGCACGTGCGCCACGACCGCGTCCGCCACCTGGTCGTACACGTCGCGGTGCACGTACACGCGCTGCACGGAGATGCACGACTGCCCGCCCTGGTACATGGCGAACGTCGCGATGCGCTGCGCCGCCCAGTCCAGGTCCGTCCAGTCCGGGCACACCACGGCCGCCGCGTTGCCGCCCAGCTCCAGCACGACGTGCTTGCGCGGCACGCGGTCCAGGATGCCGTAGCCGACCGGGCCGGAACCGGTGAACGACACCACCGGCAGGCGCGGGTCGGCGACCAGCTCGCCCGCGACCTCGTTGGGCACCGGGATCACCGACCACGAGCCGGCGGGCAGGTCGGTCTCCGCCAGGATCTCGCCCAGCAGCAACGCCACCAGGGGCGTGGCGGGCGCGGGCTTGAGCACGATCGGCGCGCCGATCGCGATGGCGGGCGCGACCTTGTGCGCCACCAGGTTCAGCGGGAAGTTGAACGGGGCGATGCCGAGCACCACGCCCTTCGGCGCGCGGCGCACCAGGGCGAGCCTGCCGTTCGCGGCCGGGTCGGTGTCCAGGCGCTGCAACTCGCCGGAGAACCGCCGCGCCTCCTCGGCGGCCCAGCGGAACGTGGACACCGCGCGTGCCACCTCGGCCCGCGCCCACTTCAGCGGCTTGCCCGCCTCGGCGGTGATCAGCGCCGCGACCTCCTCGGAGCGCTCGGCGAGCCGCCGCGACACGTGGTCCAGCGCCGCCGCGCGGGCGTGCGCGGGCAGCGACGCGAACTCCTCGGCCACCGCGTGCGCGGCGGCCACGGCGCGTTCCACGTCCTCCGGCGTGGCGTTCGACGTGACGCCCGCCAGCGCGCCGTCGTACGGGCTGCGCACCTCCACCGCGTCCTCGCTCGACGCGGCCTGTCCCGCTACCCAGTACGGGGTGTTCATCGTCCTACTCCTTCGACAATCGCGTGTTCCAGCACGGCAAGTCCCTCCGCCAGCAACTCCTCCGGGATCACCAGGGGCGGCAGCAGGCGGATGACGTTGCCGTGGGTCCCGCAGGTCAGCACCACCACGCCGGCCGCGTGGCAGGACGCCGCGACGCGGCGCGCGACCTCGGGGGTCTGCTCGGCGAACTCGACCGCCAGCATCGCGCCCCGCCCACGCACGTCGCCACGCCCGCCGAGCGCGGCGCGCAGGCGCGGCAGCGCGGTGGCGCCGATGCGGCGGGCGGCGGCGTTCAGGTCCAGTTCCGCCATGGTGTCGATCGCGCCCAGCGCGGCGGCGCACGCCACGGGGTTGCCCCCGTAGGTGCCGCCGAGCCCGCCCGGGTGGACCGCGTCCATCAGCTCCGCGCGCCCGGTGACGGCGGCCAGCGGCAACCCGCCCGCGATGCCCTTCGCCGTGGTCACCAGGTCCGGCACGACCCGCTCGTGCTCGCACGCGAACCACGCGCCGGTCCGGCAGAACCCGGTCTGGATCTCGTCGGCCACGAACAACGCGCCGCGGTCGCGGCACCACGCGGCGAGCGCGGCCAGGAAACCCGGCGCGGGCTCGATGAAACCGCCCTCGCCCTGGATGGGCTCGATCAACACGCACGCGGGCGGCCCGACCTGCTTCTCCACCAGGTCCAGCACCCGCGCCGCCGCGTCCGGCCCGGACAGGCCGTCGCGGTACGGGTAGGACATCGGCACCCGGTACACCTCGGGTGCGAACGGACCGAACCCCTGCTTGTACGGGGTGGTCTTGGCGGTCAACGCCAACGTCAGGTTGGTGCGGCCGTGGTAGGCGTGGTCGAACACGACGACCGGCGCGCGCCCGGTCACCAGACGGGCGATCTTCACCGCGTTCTCCACGGCCTCCGAGCCCGAGTTGAACAACGCCGACCGCTTCGCGTGCGTGCCCGGCGTCAGGGCGTTGAGGCGTTCGCACACCTCCACGTAGCCCTCGTAGGGCGTGACCATGAAGCACGTGTGGCTGAACCGGTCGATCTGCCCGTGCACGGCTTCCGCCACGCGGGGCGCGGGGTTGCCCACGCCCGTCACCGCGATGCCGGAGGCGAGGTCGATCAGCCGGTTGCCGTCCACGTCCACCAGCAGCCCGTCCTCGGCGTGGTCGATGTAGACCGGCAGCGTCGACGCCACCCCCGCCGACACGGCGTCCGCCCGGCGCGCGGCGAGTCGCAGCGACCGGGGGCCGGGTATCGGGGTGAGCAGTCGGGGCACGGGTCCAGCATCCGTCCTCGGAGCCGAACGGACTAGTGCCGGAAATGGCTAACGTGACCATTCACACTGTACAAAGTGTCCATGCCGATGACGCTGGCCGGCCTCGCACGCGAGGTCGGGCTGCCCGTGCACGTGGCGACCGGCCTGGACCGGCCCGTCGCCTGGGTGCACAGCACCGAGCTGGCGGACCCGACGCCGTTCCTGGAGGGCGGCGAGCTGCTGCTCACCACCGGCATCGCGCTCGGCCCGCACCGCGCCTACGTGCGCCGGCTGGTCGACGCGGGTGCGGTGGGCCTCGGTTTCGGCACCGGGCTCAGCCACGCCCGGGTGCCCGCCGAGCTGGTGGCCGCCGCCCGCGCCGAGGGCCTGCCGCTGGTGGAGGTGCCACGCGAGGTCCCGTTCATCGCGATCACCAAGGCCGTGTCGCGCGCCGTCGCCGCCGACGAGTACGCGGCGCTCACCCGCGCCGGCGAGGCGCAGCGCGCGCTCACCCGCGCCGCCCTCGCGTCCACCGCCGACGTGGTGCGCCGGCTGGCCGCGTTGATCGGCGGATCGGCGGCGTTGCTCGACCCGGACGGCGTGACCGTGCACGCCACCGGCGACCTGCCGGACCTGCGCCCCGAGGCCGCGCGGCTCGGTCCCGGACCGGCGGGCTCGGCGTGGCAGGTCGGCGGCGCGCACCTCGCGATGCAGTCCGTCGGCCGCCTCGGGCACCTCGCCGTCGCCACCCCCGGCCCGCTGGACAACGTCGACCGGGGCATCGTCAACACCGCCGCGGCGCTGCTCACGCTCGCCCTGGCGCGGTCCGGCGCGGAGGACGCGGTGCGCCGCGAGCTGCGCACCGCCCGGTTCCGCCTGCTGCTCGCGGGCGTGCCCGTCGAGGACGTGCCGGACGGGCCGTTCCGGGTGTTCCTGCTGCCGCCCGACACCGAGGACCCGCCCGAGTTCTGGGCCGAGCACGACGGGCACGTGGTCGTGCTCGCCCGCGAGATCGACCGGCCCGCGCACGCGTCCACCGAGGTCGACGCGGGCAGCGTGGCACGCGGCTACCGGGAGGCGTCACGCGCGTTGGAGGAGAACGTGCCGGACTTCGCCGACGTGCCCGGCTCCGGCCTGCTCGCACCGGACGTGGCGGTGCACGCGGCGGCGTTGCTCGCACCGCTGGACGAGCCGCTGCGGGACACGCTGCGGGTGTGGCTCGCCTGCCACGGCCAGTGGGACCCGGCGGCGGCCCGGTTGGGCGTGCACCGGCACACCGTGCGCAACCGCGTCCGGCGGGCGGAGGAGCTGCTCGGCCGCTCGCTGGACGCGCCGGGGGTGCGGGCCGAACTCTGGTTCGCGCTGCACGTGGCCGGTTAACCTGGACTCGGCGCCGCCGCGTCCCGGGAACCTGGAGGAATCCCTTGGCACGCTTACGCTTCTTGGCCCACGCAGCCGCGGTCGCGACGATCGCGGCGGGCCTGTTGACCGCGGTGCTCACCGGCACCGCCAGCGCGTGCAGCTGCTTCCCCAACGACAACGAGGGCTGGCGGTACGCGAGAGCCGACCACGTGTTCGTCGCGAAGGTGCTCAGCGAACGCGTCGAAGGCAGCCAGTACGTCTACCGCGCGCAGGTCGGCACCGAGTACAAGGGCGATGTGCCGCACCGCGTCGAGATCGCGACGCACGTCCAGGGTTCGGCGTGCGGCGTGCGGCTCACCACGGGCACCGAGTACCTGGTGTTCGGCCACGGCGACAGCTCGGACCGCCGCGTGGAGACCGCCATGTGCAGCGGCACGCGCCTGGCGTCCGGTGGCCCGCCCACCACCACCCCGACCGGTTCGACCACGATCACCACCACGCCCACCACCACCTGCGCCACGTCGCCCGCGGCGGCCTGACGGGGTCCGGCACGGCGGGGTCCGGCCCCGCCGTGCCGTCCGGCGTTGCGCGAACCCGAACCACCCCGCGGTTTGTGACGGCAGTGCTACGGGTAGGTGGACGGGAACCGAAGAACCGGGTGGTCCGCTCCGTGACGCGCCGGTAGGTTCCGGCGCACGGATGGCTCGGTCGGCGCAGCGGAGGCCGGATGTGGGACGGGGACCTGACCGGTGAAGTGGTCGACGGGCGGTACGCGTTAGGCAACCTGTACGGGTCCGGTGGCATGGCCGAGGTCTACCGGGCGTTCGACACCAAGCTGGACCGCAAGGTCGCGATCAAGCTCTTCGTGGGTCCCGCGTCCCACGAGGACCGCATCCGCCTGCACCGCGAGGCGCAGGTGCTGGCCGAGCTGCACTGCCCCGGCGTGGTGACCGTCTACGACACGGGCTCGTACCGGGGACGCCCCTTCTACGTGATGCAGCCCGTGGAGGGCGGGACCCTGCGCCGCCGGATGCGTGAACCGCTCCTGCCGGAGGTCGTGGCGGGTATCGGGGCGCAGGTCGCCGACATCCTCGCCCACGTGCACCGGCACGGTGTCGTGCACCGGGACGTGAAACCGTCGAACATCCTGCTCGAACCCGACGAGCGCCGCGTCTACCTGGCCGATTTCGGGCTGGCGCTCCAGGCTCAGGTGACCAGGGTGACGCGGACCGGCGTCCTGGTCGGCACCGCCGGCTACCTCGCGCCGGAGCAGGTGCGTGGCGCGGAGGTCGGACCGCCCGCCGACGTGTACGCCCTGGGCCTGGTGCTGCTGGAGTGCCTGACCGGGCGACCCGAGTACCCCGGCGGCGACACCGAGGCGGCGTTGGCGCGCCTGTACCGCGAACCACGCGTGCCACCGCACCTGCCCGCCGGCTGGGGCGAAGTGCTGGCCGCGATGACGACCACCCTGCCGTCCAAGCGCCCCACCGCCGCCGAGTGCGCGGCCCTGCTCGCGCCCCTCGGGCCGGCCGACCTCGACGCTCCGCCGATCACCGCACCGCCGGCGGCACCCGTTGTCGCGCCGTCGGACGACGACACGCCCGATGTCGCGGACAACGCGCCGGGCATCCCGCCCCCGCCCTGCCCCACGCCCTCCCGGGCGCGGGCCGTGCTGGTGCTCGGGTGCGCCGCGGCGGTGCTCGGGGTGATCGCGGTGCTGGCGGCGGTCAACCTGACCGAGTCCCCGCCGGACCTGGAGCAGCGGCCCGCCGCGACACCCACCCCGCGGACCGTGGTGGTGACGCAGTCGCCGTCCACCGTGACCGTGGTGCGTGAACCCGAGCGGCAAACCACCGCCCCGCCGCCCCGGCCGGTCCCGGTCGAGGTCGGTGGCGGCACCGACGCCGTCACCACCACCGGCGACACCGGGGAGACGACCGAGCCGCGACCCACCCGCGCGTCGCCCGAGCACGGGCCGGAGCACCCGAACCGCGGTCAGGGCCACGGCAAACCCACCCGGTCCACCGCCGCGGACGTCCTCGACCTGCCCCAGCTCGACCCGCCGGGCCGGGGCTGAGCGGCCTCACCGCAGTGCGGGCAGCAGCTCCTTCTCCGCGAAGTCCAGGAAGCCGTCCTGGTGGTCGCCGCCGACCTGCACCAGCGCGAGGTCCGTGAACCCGGCGTCGGCGAACCGCCGCACCGCCGCCGCGATCGGCTCGACGTCCGGTCCGCACGGGATCGACTCGGCCACGTCCTCCTTGCGCACGAACCCGGTGGCGGCGGCGAAACCGGTCGGGCCGGGCAGCTCCGCGTTGACCTTCCAGCCACCCGCGAACCACCGGAACTGCTCGTGGGCGCGGGCCGCGGCGCGGTCGCGGTCCGCGTCCCAGCACACCGGCAGCTGCCCCACCTTGCGGGACTCGCGGCCCTGGAACACGTCCCACTCGCGGGCCAGCTCGCCGTTCGGCTCGACCGCCACCATGGCGTCGGCCAGCGGCGCGAACGCGCGCACCGACTGGCCGCCGGACACCGCCACCGCGATCGGCACGCGCTTGTCCGGCAGGTCCCACAGCTTCGCCGAGTCGACCCGGAAGTGGTCGCCCACGTAGTTCACGTAACCGCCGTCGAACAGCCGGGAGATGATCTCCAGGGCCTCCCGCAGCAACTCGTGCCGGACGTTCACCGGCGGCCAGCCGCGGCCGACGACGTGCTCGTTGAGGTTCTCGCCCGCGCCCAGCCCGAGCGTGAACCGGCCGCCGCTGAGCAGCTGCACGGTCGCCGCCTTCTGCGCGACCACCGCCGGGTGGTAACGCATCGTCGGGCACGTCACGTACGTCATCAGCTCGACCCGCTCGGTGACCTGGCTGACCGCGCCCAGCACGCTCCACGCGTACGGCGCGTGGCCCTGCTCCGCCAGCCACGGCGAGTAGTGGTCGCTGATCACCTCGAAGTCGAAACCGGCCCGCTCGGCCCGCGCGGAGTGCTCCACCAGCGCCCTCGGCCCGGCCTGCTCGGTCATCAGCGTGTACCCGATCCGCATGCGCCCTCCCTCGCGGCCTGTGCCATCGGCAGGTCGGTCAGCTCCGCCCGCAACAGGTCCAGCTCGTCGTAGACCGCCGAGGCGCCGCGCTCCCGCAGCTCCGCCTCGCCGTAGCCCCCGGTGCGCAACGCCACCACCGGCAGGCCCGCGCGGGCCGCCGCGTCGCAGTCCCACACCGAGTCGCCGACCACGCACGCGCGCCCCTCCGAGCCGACCCGCCGCAACGCCGTCTCCACGAGGTCCGGTGCGGGCTTGGACTGCTCCACGTCGTCCGACGACGTCGACTCCACGTCGGGCGCGTCCACCAGCTCCAGGTAGCGGTCCACGTGCCTGCGCTTGCCGGACGAGGCGAGCACGACCGCGAAGTCCAGCTCCAGGGCCGTGGTCACCAGCCGGTGCGCGCCCGCCAGGGGCCGCACCTCGTCCAGCATGGGCTCGAACTCCTCCTCCCACGCGGCACGCAGGTCGTCGCCGCGGGACTCCTCGACGTGGTCGCCGGCGACGGCGGCGACCAGCTTGTCTCCGCCCATGCCGATGGCCCGGTGGATGCGCCACACGGGCACGGTGACGTCGAACCGCCGGAACGCGCGGAACCACGCCACCGCGTGGTGGTAGTTGGTGTCGACCAGCGTGCCGTCCACGTCCAGGACCAGGGTGCCGCTCATGTGCTGGTGGTTAACCCGACCGGAGCAGCCGCAAACCGGTGGCCTCAGCCGAGGAAGCCCTCCACCAGCCGGGCCCACGCGGCGGGCGCCTCCAGCGCGGGCGCGTGGCCGCTGTCCAGTTCCGCCCACCACGCGCCCGGGATGGCGTCGGCCAGCGCGCGCGTCGTGGCGGGCGAGATGAGCCGGTCGTGCTTGGTGCCGATCACCAGCGTCGGCACGGCCAGCCGCGGCAGCTCGGCGGTCAGGTCGATCCGCTGCACGAGGTCCACCTGCTCGTCCGTGCCGACCGGCACGGTCGCCGCGATGATCTCCAGGAACCCGTCGACCTGGTCCGGCGTCATCGCGCGCTGGAACGGCTCGCCCACCACCACCGAGAGGACGAAGCGCGCCAGCTCCTCCCGGTCGCCGACCAGCAACCGCCGCCACCGCTCGGTGCGCGCGCGGGTCTCGTCGTCGATGCGCGCGAACCCGGCGGTGAGCACCAGCTTGGTGACCCGGTCGGGGTAGCGCACCGCGGCCCGCACCGCGACCGCGCACCCCATCGAGTAACCGAGGACCGCGAACGGCCCGTCGTCCGCCGCGGCCACCAACTGGTCGGCGAGGTCGTCCAGCGCCAGCGGCCCGGCGGACCGCGGCGTCGTGCCGGAACCGGGGAAGTCCACCGCGCGCACGGCGTACCTGCGCGACAGGGCGGGGATGATCGGGTTGAAGTTGGCGCGCGCGTTGCCGCCCGCGCCGTGGGCCAACAGGAGTGCTGAGGTCACAGCTCCCGATTGTGCCGGGCGAACGCCACCACCTCCCGCGCGCGGACTGCGGCATCCCGCTCGCGGCCCCCGCCACGCCCCGAGTTGCCGCGCCTGACTTGCCGCGCCTGACTTGCCGCGCCTGACTTGCCGCGCCCCGACTTGTCGCGCCCCGGCCGCGGTGCCCGCGCGCCGGTTCCGCGGCTCCCGCCGCCGGGTGCCGCGCGTCGGTCGCGGCATCTCCGCTCAGGGGTTCCCGCGGCACCCCGCCGCCGGCCTCACGACCCCTGGCGCACGCGGACCATGCACACCCGTCGCGCCGGGTCGAGGCCGCGGGCCGCCTCCTCCGCGACGATCGCCGCCAACGCCGGCGACGGCTCGTCGACATCGGTGAACCCCAGCCGCCGGTAGTAGGGCGCGTTCCACGGGATGTCCCGGAACGTGGTGAGGGTCAGCCCGGCCAACCCGCGCTCCCGGGCCCAGGACTCCACGTGGTCCAGCAACGCCGCCCCGATACCGCGCCGCGCGTGGTCCGGGTGGACGCTGACCTGCTCCACGTGGGCGAAACCGGCGACCGGCTCGGCCGCGATCCACGCGACGGGCCCGGGGTCGGCGGCGACCCACACGTGCAGCCCCCGCATGACGTCGACCGACATCGGGTCGTCGTCGGCGATCTCCGGCATCCCGTGCTCGTGGAACGGCTCGCCGGAGGCGACCTCGATGGCCTGGAGGAGCGGGTACTCGTCGGGTCGTGCTGGTCGGATCTCCACCCGCGCATGATCAGCCGGCGGTGAAGGCGTTCTCAACCCCGTTCGCGAGCGCGTCGAGGAGCCGTGTGGCGAACGCCTCGTCCGGGTGATCGAGTTCGGCCGCGGTGCGGTCGGCGCCGAGCAGGGAGAGCCGGAGCACGACGGTCGCGCCGCCGTCGTCGGCGAGCGGCGTCCAGTTGAGGGTCAGGTGGTCCACGTCGCCGGTCACCCGGACCTGGGTGAGCCGGCCCCCGTGCCGCAGGATCAGGACGTCGTCGTTGACGCCGACCAGTTCCAGCGGTGCGGGCAGCCACGTCGCGAGGCGTTCCGGTTCGAGGGCCGTCGCGAACACGAGATCGGGCAGGGCCGGGATGTCACGTCGCACGGTGGTCACCCGGTCCGGTTACCCGTCCCGGTCACGGCCATGCCTGGGACCAGCGGCTTCCCCGCGGACCCGCTGGTCGGGTATCGCCCGGCCGGCCGCCGCGGCGGCCACGTCCGGGAAGTGCGGGAACAGCCGGTCCAGGTCCATCTTGCCGAACACCCGCCGCACGTGCGGCGGCACGGCGGCCAGCCGCAGCCAGCCGCCCGCGCGTTGCGCCCGCGCCCTGGTGCGGACCAGCGCGCTCATCGCCTGCGCGCCGCAGAACGCCACCCCGGACATGTCCAGCACGATCCGGTCGCGGCCCTCGGTGACGAGGCGGTCCAGCTTGTCGAGGACCCGGCGCGCGCCCGCGAGGTCCAGCTCCCCGGTCGCCACGACCACCGCGCACCCCGTCCGGTGGGCCTCGACCGACAACGCCAGCATCCCTGGTCCCTTCACGCCACCTGACACGTCATGTCGCCCGCCTTGGTCAGGGCGAGCAGCAGCCCCTCCCTGGTGGACCACGGGCAGATGTCCACCTCTTCGTGGCCGACCGCGGTCATCAACGCCTCCGCCACGAGCGCGCCCGCCGCGCACTGACCGGCCCGGTGCCGGGAGATGCCCGGCAGCTGCGCCCGCTTGCGCTCGGGCATCGCGGCCAGCCGGGGCACCCACAGCCGAAGGTCGGACAGGTGCAGCGTGCGGCGCACGCACGGGCCGTCACGCTGGGGTCTCGCGCCGGCGAGCCGCGCCAACTGCTGGAACACCTTGGAGCAGCCCACGGCGCGGTGGTCGCGCACGTCGCCCACGGCGGCGACCACCGCGGACCGCACCACCTCCGGGTCGACCGGGCGACGGGTCAGGGAACGCGCGCCGTAGGGGAGCGACACCACGACGTCGGGTTCGGGTCCGGAGCCGGCGGCGACCTCCACGGTCCCGCCGCCGATGTCGAGGACCAGCAGGGGACCGGGGTCGGGGCCGTGCCAGTGGCGGGCCGCGTCGTAGGCGAACCGGGCCTCGTCCTCGCCGGCCAGCACCCGCAACCGCAACCCGGCGCGGTCCTCCACCTCGGCGAACACCTCGGGTGCGTTGGGCGCGTCGCGCAGCACGGACGTGGCCCACGGCAGCACCGCGCGCACGTCCTCCCGCTCGGCGACCAGGCGTGCCTGCCGCACCGCGGCCACCACCTGCTCGACGCCCTCTCGCGTCAGCGCCCCGTCCGGGTCGAGGCAGCGGTCCAGCCGCAGCCGGGTCTTGTGGGACACCACGGGGTGCGCGGGCGTGTCCCGCACGACGACGAGGTGCGCGCTGAAGCAGCCGACGTCGAGCACGCCGACCTGATCTGGTCCTCCGGACATCCGTTACCGCCAACCGCCACCGAACGAGATACCGGGGGTTCCCACGGCGACATCGGGTGAAACCACGCATAGTTTGCGTAGCACTACGTATTACTACCCGGATTGTTCGGCGACCCGCGTCGCCCGAAGGTGGACTCCACGTGGCCGCCGATCTTCACCACCCCTGCCTGGCGGCCGAGTGGAACGGAGACCTCCGATGCGACATGATCGCTCGACCCGGCGACGGGTCGTGACCGCGTGCCTGGCGACGACGGCGCTGATGACCGGCGTCGGCTACGGGTACGGCCACGCCGCCGAGGGTGCGATCCGCGGCGCCGACGCGCCCGGCGCGGTCAAGGACGCCTACATCGTCGTGCTCAAGGACGGCGCGGTCGACGCGCAGCGGACCCCGGCCAAGGCCGCCGACCTGGCGAGCCGGTACGGCGGTCGCCTGAAGTTCACCTACACGGCCGCGTTGCGTGGTTTCGCGGTCGCGTTGGGCGAGGCGCAGGCACGCAAGCTGGCCGCCGACCCCGCGGTCGAGTACGTCGAGCAGGACGGCACCGCCACGGCGACCGGCGACCAGAACAACCCCACGTGGGGCCTGGACCGGATCGACCAGAAGAACCTGCCGCTGGACAAGAAGTACACCTACCCCAACACCGCGCCGAACGTCACCGCGTACGTCGTGGACACCGGCATCCACAAGGCGCACAACGACTTCGGCGGACGCGCGGTCGACGGGTACGACTTCATCGACAACGACTCGGTCGCGCAGGACTGCAACGGTCACGGCACGCACGTCGCGGGCACCATCGGCAGCAACACCTACGGCGTGGCCAAGGGCGTCAAGCTGGTGGGCGTGCGCGTGCTGAACTGCCAGGGCCAGGGCGAGTGGTCGCAGGTCATCGCGGGCATCGACTGGGTGGCGAAGAACGCCGTGAAGCCCGCCGTGGCGAACATGAGCCTCGGCGGCGGCGCGGACTCGTCGGTCGACAACGCGGTGAAGCGCGCCGTCGCGTCCGGTGTCACCTTCGCCGTGGCGGCGGGCAACGACAACAAGGACGCGTGCGGCACGTCGCCCGCGCGCACGCCCGAGGCCATCACGGTGAACGCGACCGACAGCGGCGACACGCGGTCGACGTTCTCCAACTACGGCTCGTGCACCGACATTTTCGCGCCTGGCACGAATATCACCTCGACGTGGAACAACGGCGGCGCCAACACCATCAGCGGCACGTCCATGGCGACGCCGCACGTGGCGGGCGTGGCCGCCCTGTACCTGTCGGGCAAGCCGTCCGCGTCGCCCGCCGAGGTCGGCAAGGCGCTGGTCGACAACACGTCCAACGGCGTGGTGCGCAACCCCGGCGCGGGGTCGCCGAACAAGCTGCTGAACACCGGCTTCATCGGCGGCGGTGGAAGCCCGTGCGCCGGCGGTTCGAACGGCGACGACGTGGCGATCCCGGACGCGGGTTCGGCGGTGACGAGTCCGGTGGTGGTGAGCGGTTGCGAGGGCCGGGGTTCGGCCGCGACGTCGGTGAAGGTGGATGTGGATCACTCCTACTCGGGTGACCTGGCGATCGACCTGGTCGGTCCGGGTGGCGGTGTGTTCGTGCTGCGCAAGCCGGGTGGCGTGGGTTCGGCTTCGGGTGTGCACGAGACGTTCACGGTGGACACGTCGGGTGAGAGCCGCAACGGCACGTGGAAGTTGCGCGTGACCGACGTGTACTCCTACGACACCGGCAAGATCGACGGCTGGTCGATCTCGTTCTGATCCCCGCGGGCCGGTGTCCTCCCGGGCACCGGCCCCGTCAGCGCGGTGATCACCTCTTCGCACAGCTCGTGGGTGAGCAGGGCGTCGCCCGCGTCGAGCCGGGTGCCGGCGTGGACCGCGTCGAGGAACCACCGGCACATCGGCTCGAAACCCCGGCGGTGGCCGACGGACGCCCAGTCGTCGGAGCGGCGCGGCACGCCGTCCTCGGTGACGTGCACCAGGTTCAGCACCTCGCGCCGACGACCGGCCCCGGCTGTTTGGAGCAGTTCGTCCGCGGTTCCGCTGTCGCGGTTCATCACGGCCAGCCCGGTGAACCCGGGGCCGGTGAGCTGGAGCACGACGTGGTGCAGCAGACCGTCCACAACGGACCCGTGGACGTGCGTTTCCCGGGCGGTGCCGGGTGCGAGCGCGCGCAGCGTGTCCACGAGGTGGATGAAGTCGTCCATGACGGCCGTCCGCACGTTCTCCGCGCCACCGCGCCGGTCCTTCTGGAGCATGACCAGTTCGCACGGTCCGGTCACCGCGTAGGCGGGTGCGTGGCGGCGGTTGAAGCCGACCGCGAGCGATCGGTTGCGTTCCCGCGCGAGGGAGACCAGCGCGCGGGACTCCTCCAACGTGTAGGCCAGCGGCTTGTCCACGAACACGTCGACGTCGGCTTCGAGCAGCCGGGTCACGATGTCGTGGTGGGTATCGGTGGGCGTGTGCACGAACGCCGCCCGGATGCCGGAGGCGATCAGCTCGTCCAGGTCGGTGAACCGGTGGGGGACGCGGTAGGCGTCGCCGACGCGGTCCAACTTGGCCCGGTCACGCGTGAGCAGCCGCGGCTCGACGTCGGGCTGCGCGCACAGCACCGGCAGGTACGCCTTGCGCGCGATGTCACCGAGCCCGATCACGCCGACCGGGACGGAATCCCCGCTCATCCGCAAACCTCCGAGGTGTCGTTGCCCCGGACCCTACGTCCCGCCCGCCTCCCGATCCACCCGCTCCCACCGGCCTGCCGCTGCGGAGATCTGGTGGGAGCGCTCTCACGGACGGTGGATGGAGGTGGCCGGCCGCCCCGCACGGCGCACGCGCACCGGCCCGCGCAACATTCGCGCCCGGCACCCGTGCCCCCACCATCCGACCGCGCTATCCGCGCACCGCGCCGCCGCCGCGCGGCCCGGCAGCCGCTACCCGACCGCGCATCCCGCGCGCCGCGCCCGCCGCCCCGCGGCCCGACGACTGGCCCCACGCCCGCCACCACTCGACCGAGTAATCCACACGGCCGCGCGCCACCAACCGGCCGAGCATCCGCCCCGCCCGGCACCCCCCGCACCCGCCGCCCCGCGCGCCGCCCGGCACCCCGCGCGCCGCGCCGGCACCCCGCGCGCCGCCACGCGGCCTCGCGATCCGCGTGCCGCGTGCCGCGTGCTCCGCCAACCCACCTGGCAATCCGCGTGCCCCGCCAACCCGCCCGGCAACCCGCGCGCCCCACCACTCGGCCCGGCTCAGCCGATCCACCGGTCCACGATGCGGGACAACGTCTCCAGCGGCACCGCGCCGTTGGCGAGCACCCGGTGGTGGAACTCGCGGATGTCGAACCGGTCTCCCAGGGCGCGTTCCGCCTTCCGCCGCAACTCCTCGATGCGCAACCGGCCGAGCAGGTACGCCAACGCCTGCCCCGGCCACGCGATGTACCGGTCGATCTCGTTGCGCACGTTGGACTCCGTCGCCGCGGTGTTGTCCCGCAGGAACGCGAGCGCCCGGTCCCGCGACCAGCCGTAGTGGTGCATCCCGGTGTCCACCACCAACCGGCACGCGCGCCACGCGTCGAACGACAACATCCCCATGCGCGCGAGATCGTCGGTGTACAGACCCATCTCGTCGGCCAAGCCCTCGGTGTACAGGCCCCACCCCTCGGCGTGCGCCGTGATGTACGAGAACCGCCGGAAGTCGGGCAACGCCTTCACCGACAACGCCAGCGCGAACTGGAGGTGGTGGCCGGGCACGCTCTCGTGGAACGCCAGCGCCTCGTACTCGAACCTAGGCCGCGTCACGGGGTCGTGCGTGTTCAGCACGTGCGCACCGGGCCGGGAGCCGTCGTCGGCGGGCGGTCGGTAGTACGCCAGCACGGAACCCTCGGCCTCCACCGGGTGCATCGCCTCCACCACGCACGGCGCCAGCTCGTACTCCCGGAACCAGCGCGGGAGTGCGGCGTTCGCCCGGTCCAGCGCGGCCCGCGCGACGGCCACGATCTCGTCCGCGCCGCCGAACCGCAGCCCGGGGTCGTCACGCAGGCGGCGCAGGACCTCGGGCACGTCGGACGTCCCGAACAGCTCCGAGCCGAGTTCCGCGAAACCCTCGTGCACGCGGGCCAGTCGGTCCAGGCCGATCCGGTGGATCTCGTCCGGCGACAGCTCGGTCGTGGTGTGCGTGCCGACCGCCGCCGCGTACGCCGCTTCGCCGCCCGGCACGTGGCAGATGCCGACGTGCGCGTCATCGCGCGCCACCGGCAGCAACTCGTCGGCGAGCAGTTCGGCCAACCGCGCCAGCGCGGGCCGCACGGTGCCGCGCACGACGTCGCCGACGCGTTGCGCGTCGGCGGGCGACACGGGCCGCAGGAACGGGTCGCCCTCGAGGTCGGACGCCACGTAGCCGCGCAACTGCGCCACCGCCTGCCGCACGCCGGTGGCGGTCGGGAACCGGCCGTCGCCCTTCGCCTCCAGGAACCGCGTGCCCACCGCGTCGAAGTACCCGCCCAGGCCCTCCAGCCGCCGCAGGTAGTTCGCGGTGTCGTCGGCGGTGCGCAACGCCACGGCGGGCACCGTGCCGAACACCACGTTCTGCACGCCCACGAGGCTCGCGGACACCGCGATCTCGGCGGTGCCCAGGCCGAACCCGCTCGCCAGCTCCGCACGCACGTCCCGCAGCAGCCGGTCCAGCATCTCGTGCGTGACGACGTCCTGGCCGTCGAGCCGGACGGGGTCGATCGCGTCGAGCCGCCGCCGGAAGCCGTCGAGCCGGTCGAGCCTGCGCCGGTCGGCGTCCCGGCTCGGGTCCGGCACGTCGCCGTCGTGGCCGGGCACCCCGCAGACCGTCGCCTCGAACGGGTCGGCCGCCAAGCCGTCCCGGAAGTAGTCCTCCGCCAGCTCCGCGAGCTGCTCGTCCGTCACGCTGCCCCCTCCGCCGGACCCGTGTGGTGATCGCAGGGTAATGGCCGGGAACGGGCCCAGCCGGCGTCACAAGGAGGGTCTGCCGGGCCGGTGGCACCGCGTGTGCGCCGATGGGCGCAACCGGTGCGGCTACCGGGATCGCGACCGTCCACTCCGGACGTTCGGGCGGGTGGGCGCACGGCGCGCGGCCGGAAAGCGCAGCGGTGCCGCGGACCGGTCGCGGGTGCGGGGCATTGAAGCCGAACTCGCCGGCCGGGGCCAGCCCAACAATCGGTTTCCCGATGCGGTTGCCCGGAACACGCTGGGCGGCCGTAGCCGGCGGGCAGGGCCCGAGGTACGTTCCCGGTTGGGGTATTCGCCACCTGGGGAGCGAATGCCCCAACCGGTCTGCCAGGAATTCCGACAGCGCCGTCGGCATCCGGACCCGACTGCTTTCTCCGGCTTCGCGGGAGGTTGCCTCGATGGGCTCGACCAACGCATCGGACGAGGACCGGATCGCGGTCGTCGGAATGTCCTGCCGCTTGCCGCGGGCGGCGAATCCACGTGCTTTCTGGCGGTTGCTGCGGGACGGCGTGGACGCGATCGCGCCGCCGCCCGCCGGCCGGGCGGGCACGCGGCCCGGTGGCTGGCTGGACCGGGTCGACGGGTTCGACGCGGCGTTCTTCGGGGTGTCCCCGCGCGAGGCCGCCGCGATGGACCCCCAGCAGCGCCTGGTGCTGGAACTGGCCTGGGAGGCGCTGGAGGACGCCCGCGTGGTCGAGCCGGACGGGCGCACCGGCGTGTTCATCGGCGCGACCTGGGACGACTACACGACGTTGAGCCTCCCGGCGCACATCACCCCGCACACCATGGCCGGCACGAACCGCGGCGTGCTCGCCAACCGGGTGTCGCACTTCCTGGGCGTGCGCGGGCCGAGCCTCACCGTGGACACGGCCCAGTCCTCCGCGCTGGTCGCCGTGCACCTGGCGGTGGAGAGCCTGCGGCGCGGCGAGTCGTCGGTGGCGTTGGCGGGCGGGGTGAACCTCAACCTCTCCGCCGCGCGCGAGCAGGTCGCCGCCGAGTTCGGCGGGCTGTCGCCGGACGGGCGGTGCTTCACGTTCGACGCGCGTGCCAACGGTTTCGTGCGTGGCGAGGGCGGCGGTGTCGTCGTGCTGAAGCCGCTGGCGGCGGCGCTCGCCGACGGTGACCGGGTGTACGGCGTGATCCGGGGCAGCGCGGTCAACCACGACGGTGCCGGCGCGGCCCTGACCGTGCCGGACGCGGCGGCGCAGGAGCAGGTGATCCGGGCCGCGCTGGACCGGGCGGGCGTGCACGCGGACGAGGTCGGGTACGTGGAGCTGCACGGCACCGGCACCGCGGTCGGCGACCCGGTGGAGGCGGCCGGTCTGGGCGCCGCGCACCACGACCGCACCACACCGCTCGCGGTCGGTTCGGCCAAGACCAACGTCGGCCACCTGGAGGGCGCGGCCGGCCTCGTGGGGCTGCTGAAGGTGCTGCTCAGCGTGCACGAGGGCGAACTGCCGCCGAGCCTGAACTTCACCACGCCCAACCCCGCGATCCCGTTGGCGGAGTTGCGGTTGCGGGTGCAGACCGAGCTGACGCCGTGGCCGGAGGGGCCGCGCCTCGCGGGGGTGTCGTCGTTCGGCATGGGCGGCGCGAACGCCCACGTGATCGTGGAACAGGCCCCGCCGATGCCCGCCCCCGGGGTGTCGAGCCCGCCCGCCGAACCCGTCCCGTGGGTGGTGAGCGCGAAGTCCGCCGCCGCGTTGCGGGCGCAGGTCGCCCGGCTCCGCGAGCACGCGGCGGAGCAGGACCCGGCGGCCGTCGGGCGGTCCCTCGTGGCCACGCGTGCGTTGTTCCCGCACCGGGCCGTGCTGCGGTCGGACGCGCCCGGTGAGCCGGTCGCCCTCGGCCGGGCGGGCGACCCGGGTCGCACGGCGTTCGTGTTCCCCGGCCAGGGTGCGCAGTGGCAGGGCATGGGCCGTGCCCTGTACGCGTCGTCCGACGTGTTCCGCGTGGCGATCGACGAGTGCGGTGCGGCGTTGGCGCCGCACACCGACTGGTCGTTGGTCGACGTGCTCACCTCCGCCGGCCCGCTGGACCGGGTGGACGTGGTGCAGCCCGCGTTGTTCGCGGTGATGGTGGCGCTGGCCCGGCTGTGGCGGTCGTTCGGGGTGGTCCCGGACGCGGTCGTCGGGCACTCCCAGGGCGAAATCGCCGCCGCGCACGTGGCCGGCGCGTTGTCCCTGGCCGACGCGGCCCGCGTGGTCGCCCTGCGCAGCCGGGCGCTGAAAGCGCTGGCCGGCCGTGGCGGAATGGTCTCGCTGGCCCTTCCGGTGGCCGCGGCGGAAGATTTTCTCAACGCTTCCGGAAATTCGCTCACGGTCGCCGTGGTGAACGCGCCGGACGCGGTGGTCGTGTCCGGCGACCCGGCGTCGCTGCGTGATTTGCTGACCGCCTCCGCCGCCGCTGGAATTCGAGCGCGCGCGTTGCCGGTTGATTACGCCGCCCATTCCGCGCAGGTCGCGGAGATCCGGGACCGGCTGCTCGCCGACCTGGCCGACGTCCGGCCGCGCGCGGCGGAGGTGCCGTTCTACTCGGCGGTCACCGGGACCGCACTGGACACCACGGCGCTGGACGCGGACTACTGGTACCGGAACCTGCGGGACCCGGTGCGGTTCGACCTCGCGTCGGCCGCGTTGCTCGCCGCCGGGCACGGCGCGGTGGTGGAGGTCAGCCCGCACCCGGTGCTGGCGCCGAGCGTCGAGCGGACCGCCGAGGAGGCCGGCTCGCCCGCCGCCGTCACCGGCACGCTGCGTCGCGACCACGGCGACCACGTCGAGTTCCTGACCGCGCTGGGCCGCCTGTTCACCGCGGGCGCGGACGTGGACTGGACGCCCGCGTTCCCCGCCGGCACGGGGCTGGTCGACCTGCCCACCTACGCCTTCCAGCGCCGCTCGCACTGGCTGGCCGACGGCGACGTGGAGGAGCCGGTCACCGGCGCGGACCCGGCCGAGGTGGTGGCGGCGCAGATCGCGCACGTCCTCGGCCACGCCGACCCGGGCGACGTCGACCACGCGCTCACCTTCAAGGAACTCGGGTTCGACTCGGTGACCGGCGTGGAGCTGCGCAACCGGCTCAACGCGGCGCTGGGCGCGAACCTCCCGTCCGGCCTGGTCTACGACCACCCGACACCCGCGGAGCTGATCGAGCACCTGCGCTCCGGGTCGACGGGCGGGGAGGTGGTCGCGCACGTGGTCGCCGACGACCCCGTGGTGGTCGTCGGCATGTCGTGCCGGTTCCCCGGCGGGGTGCGGTCGCCGGAGGACCTGTGGCGGGTCGTGGTGGGCGAGGTCGACGTGATCGGCGACTTCCCGCACGACCGGGGCTGGGACGTGGGCCGCCTGCACGACCCGGATCTGCGTGGTGGGCGTACCACGTACGTAAGTAAGGGAGGGTTCCTTGACGATGTGGCGGGCTTCGACGCCGCGTTCTTCGGGATCTCGCCCCGCGAAGCGCTCGCGATGGACCCGCAGCAGCGACTCGTGCTGGAAACGGCCTGGGAGGCGTTCGAGCACGCCGGGATCGACCCGACCGCGTTGCGCGGCACCGAGACCGGTGTGTTCACCGGCATCTGGTCGTCCGGCTACGCGGTGAACCAGCCGGTGCCCGAGGACGTCGAGGGCTACCTCGTGACCGGCACCGCCACCAGCGTCACGTCCGGCCGCGTCGCCTACCACCTCGGCCTGCGCGGACCGGCCCTGTCCGTGGACACGGCGTGCTCCTCGTCGCTGGTCGCCGTGCACCTCGCGGCGCAGGCGCTGCGGTCGGGCGAGTGCTCGCTGGCGCTGGCGGGCGGCGTCACCGTGATGGCCACGCCGCTGGGCTTCACCGAGTTCTCCCGGCAACGCGGTCTCGCACCGGACGGCCGCAGCAAGCCCTTCGCCGAGGCCGCCGACGGCACGAGCTGGTCCGAGGGCGTCGGCCTGGTGCTGCTGGAACGCCTCTCCGACGCCCGCCGCAACGGCCACGAGGTGTTGGCCGTCATCGCCGGCACGGCCGTCAACCAGGACGGTGCGTCCAACGGTCTGACCGCGCCGAACGGTCCGTCGCAGGAACGCGTGATCCGGCAGGCGTTGGCGAACGCGGGTTTGCGTCCGTCCGAAGTGGACGCGGTGGAGGCGCACGGCACCGGAACCGCGCTCGGTGACCCGATCGAGGCGCAGGCGTTGCTGGCGACCTACGGGCAGCAACGCGCGGAACCGCTGTGGTTGGGCTCGGTGAAGTCCAACCTCGGCCACACCCAGGCCGCGGCGGGTGTCGCCGGGCTCATCAAGATGGTGTTGGCGTTGCGGCACGGCGTGCTGCCGCGCACCCTGCACGTGGACGCGCCCACCCCGCACGTCGACTGGACGGCGGGCGACGTGCGACTGCTGACGTCGAGCCGACCATGGCCGGACACCGGACGACCACGCCGCGCCGCCGTGTCCGCCTTCGGCATCAGCGGCACCAACGCGCACCTGGTGGTGGCCCAGTCACCCGACCTGCCTGCCCCGGGTGGCGCGGAAGGTCCCGCGGTGTGGGCGTTGTCCGCCAAAACGCCCGAAGCGCTCGCCGAGCAGGCCGCCCGGCTGCGTGGGTTCGCCCTCGCCCACCCGGACGTGCCGGTCACCGACATCGGGCGGGAACTGCTGCGGCGCAGTGCTTTCCCGCTCCGCGCCGCCGTCGCGGGCGACCGGGACGCGTTGCTGGCCGGGCTCGCCGCGCTCCCGCCGGGCACGCCCGCGCGGACCGGCCCGACGGTGTTCGTGTTCCCCGGCCAGGGCGCGCAGTGGATCGGGATGGGCCACCGGCTCTACACCGGGTCCCCGGTGTTCCGGGCCGCGATCGACCGGTGTGGCGCGGCCCTCGCGCCGCACGTGGACTTCGTGCTCGCCGACGTGCTGGCCGGCGGGTCGCTGGACCGCGTCGACGTGGTGCAGCCCGCCTTGTTCGCGGTGATGGTGGCGTTGGCCGAGCTGTGGCGCTCGTTCGGCGTCGAGCCCGACGCCGTGATCGGCCACTCGCAGGGCGAGATCGCCGCCGCGCACGTCGCCGGCGCGTTGTCCTTGGACGACGCGGCCAGGGTGGTCGCCTTGCGGGCCAGGGCGTTGGCCGCGTTGTCCGGGCGGGGCGGGATGCTGTCCGTGGCGTTGCCGGTGGACCAGGCCGCCGCGCTGGTGACGCGTTGGGGCGACCGGCTCACCGTGGCCGTGGTCAACGGACCGGGCGCGGTCGTCGTCTCCGGCGACCCGGACGCGTTGGCGGAGCTGACCGCGCACTGCGCGGACCACGACATCCGCACCCGCCTGCTGCCCGTGGACTACGCCGCGCACTCCGCGCAGGTCGCGGAGATCCGGGACCGGCTGCTCACCGACCTCGCGGGCATCGAGCCGCGCCCGCCACGCATCCCGTTCCACTCCACCGTCACCGGCACGCTCGTGGACACCGCCGACGCCGACTACTGGTACCGCAACCTGCGTGAGCCCGTCCGGTTCGACGTGCCGTCGCACGCGCTGGCGGCGACGGGCGCGGTGTTCGTGGAGGTCAGCCCGCACCCGGTGCTGGTGCCCGCCCTGGACGCGCCCGCCACCGGCACGCTGCGTCGCGACCACGGCGACCTCACCGACTTCCTCTCCGCCACGGGCCGCCTGTACGCGCTCGGCGGGTCGGTCGACTGGACGTCGGTGCTCGGCACCACGAATCGCGTCGCGTTGCCCACGTACCCGTTCCAGCACGAGGACTTCTGGCTCGCGCCCACCACCACCGCACCCGCCGACGACCGGTACGAGGTGCGCTGGACGCCCGTCGTCGGCGCGGAGCCGATCGACCCGGACCGCTGGCTGGTGCTCGGTGAGGCCGGGTCGCCGTGGCCGGAAGCGTTGCGGGAGCTGGGTTTCCGCGTCACCGCCACGCTGCCCGACGAGTTGCCGGGCGTGGCCGGTGTGCTCGTCTTCCTGCCGACCGGCGTGGCGGGGGAGGCGTTGCCGCCCGGCGTGGTCCGGCTGCTGGACCTGCTGCCGCGGGTGGCCGTGCCGGTGTGGTGCGTGACCAGCGGCGCGGTCGCCACTTCCGCCGCCGACCCGGTCGATCCCGGGCAGGCGATGGCCTGGGGCGTCGGCATGTCCGCCGCGCTGGAGTTCCCGGAGCGCTGGGGCGGGCTGGTGGACGTGCCCGCGACGCCGGACGACGCGGCCATCGGCCTGCTGCTCGGCGTGCCCTCGGGTGACGAGGACCAGGTGGCGGTCCGCGCGACCGGCGTGTTCGGCCGCCGACTGCGGCGCGCGGCACACCGCCCGGCGGCCCGGGAGTGGCGACCGCGTGGCACGGTGCTGGTCACCGGCGGCACGGGCGCGCTCGGCGGCCGGGTGGCCCGCTGGCTGGTGTCACGGGGCGCGGAGCACGTCGTGCTGGTGAGCCGCCGCGGCACCGACGCGCCGGGCGCCGCCGCGGTGCGGGACCTCCCGGGCGTGACCGTGGAGGCGTGCGACGTGGCGGACCTCGCGCAGGTGCGCGACCTGGTCGCCCGCCACGACATCGGCTCGGTCTTCCACGCCGCGGGCGCGATCCGGGCGACCCGCCTGGCCGACGCCGACCCCGCCGCGTTCGTCGACGTGCTGGCCGCCAAGGTGCTCGGCGCGGTCAACCTGGCCGAGCTGCTGCCCGACCTCGACGCGTTCGTGTTGTTCTCCTCCACCGCCGGCGTGTGGGGTGACGGGCACGGCGCGGCCTACGCGGCGGGCAACACGTTCCTGGACGCCATGGCCGCGCAACACCGGGCACAGGGCCGCGCCACGACCTCGGTGTCGTGGGGGATCTGGGCCGAGGGCGGTATGGCGGCGCTGGACACCGTGCAGCGCCAGCGGACCCTGCTCGGCCTGGGCGAGTTGTCGCCGGACCACGCGTTGGCGGCGTTGGGCGACGTGCTCGACCAGGACGTGGCGCACGCGATCGTCACCGACGTGGACTGGCCGGTGTTCGCCGCCGCCTTCACGCACGCCCGGCCCAGTCGGCTGCTCGCCGACCTGCCCGCCGCGCGTCGCGTCGAAACCGTCACGCCACAACACCGCACCGACCTGCTGGAGACGGTCACGGCACAGGTGGCGGCCGTGCTCGGGCACAGCTCGCCGCGGGCGCTGGACCCGAAGCTGCCGTTCAAGGAACTGGGTTTCGACTCGCTCACCGCCGTGGACCTGCGCAACCGGCTGGTCGCCGTGCTGGGCGTGCCGCTGCCGACCACGCTGGTGTTCGACCACCCGACGCCCGCGCGGCTCGCCGCGCACCTCGCGGGTGAGGCCGCGCCGACGGAGGTCACGCCGACCGCGGTGGACGACGACCTGATCGCCATCGTCGGGATGGGCTGCCGGTTCCCCGGTGGCGTGGAGTCGCCGGACGACCTGTGGCGGTTGGTGGCGGACGGGGTGGACGCGGTCGGGGACTTCCCGACCGACCGGGGCTGGGACCTCGCGCGCCTGCACGACCCGGAGGGGCGGCGACCCCGTTCTTCGGTCACCAGTAAGGGAGGGTTCCTTGACGGGGCAGGTGGTTTCGACGCCGCCTTCTTCGGCATCTCACCACGGGAAGCCCTGGCCATGGACCCGCAGCAGCGGGTGTTGCTGGAGACGGCGTGGCAGACGTTCGAGCACGCCGGGATCGACCCGACGTCCCTGGAGGGCAGCCGGACCGGTGTGTTCACCGGTATCTGGTCCACCGGCTACGCGGAGGGCGCGATCCCCGACGACCTGGAGGGCTACCAGGTCACCGGAACCGCGACCAGCATCGGGTCCGGACGCCTGTCGTACCTGTTCGGCCTGCTCGGTCCCGCGTTGTCCCTGGACACCGGCTGCTCGTCGTCCCTGGTGGCGTTGCACCTGGCGGCGCAGGCGCTGCGGTCGGGTGAGTGCTCGCTGGCGCTCGCGGGCGGCGTGACGCTCAACTCCACGCCCTCCCTGTTCACCGAGATGTCGCGGCAGGGCGCGAGCGCGCCGGACGGGCGCAGCAAGTCCTTCGCGGCCTCCGCCGACGGCGCGGGCTGGTCCGAGGGCGCGGGACTCCTGCTGCTTGAGCGGTTGTCGGATGCGCGGCGGAATGGGCACCGGGTATTGGCGGTGGTGCGTGGTTCGGCGGTGAACCAGGATGGTGCGTCGAATGGTTTGACGGCGCCGAATGGTCCGTCGCAGGAGCGGGTGATTCGGCAGGCGTTGGCGAACGCGCGGTTGGAGCCGTCGGACGTGGATGCCGTTGAGGCGCACGGCACGGGTACGACGTTGGGTGATCCGATCGAGGCGCAGGCGTTGCTCGCGACCTACGGGCAGGACCGGTCGGAGCCGTTGTGGTTGGGGTCGGTGAAGTCCAACCTCGGCCACACCCAGGCGGCGGCGGGTGTGGCCGGTGTGATCAAGATGGTGTTGGCGTTGCGGCACGGCGTGTTGCCCCGCACGTTGCACGTCGATGCGCCGACGTCGCATGTGGACTGGACGGCCGGGGACGTGCGCCTGCTGACGGCGAACCGGCCGTGGCCGGACAGCGGACGGCCGCGGCGGGCGGGTGTGTCGGCGTTCGGGATCAGCGGCACCAACGCCCACGTCATCGTCGAGCAGTCACCCGAAAGCGTCCCGGAAGCGGCGGACGGCCCGGTGCTCTGGCCGTTGTCGGCCAAGTCGGCGGAGGCGTTGCGGGAGCAGGCCGAGCGGTTGCGGGCTTTCGTGGCCGAGCACCCCGACGTGGGTGCGGGTGCGATTGGCCGGGCGTTGGCCACGCGTACCCGGTTCGAGCACCGTGCCGTGGTGGTCGGTGATGTGGCCGGGCTGGAGGCTTTGGCCGAGGGCGGTGAGTCGCCGCACCTGGTGACCGGTGTGGCGGTGAATCCGGGTAAGCGGGTGTTCGTTTTTCCGGGTCAGGGTGCGCAGTGGGTGGGGATGGGTGGTGCGTTGTATGCCGCTGATCCGGTTTTTCGGGGTGTGGTTGATGAGTGTGCGGTGGCGTTGGCTCCGTTTGTGGAGTGGTCGCTGGTCGAGGTTTTAGAGCGTGGTGTGTTGGATCGGGTGGATGTGGTGCAGCCGGTGTTGTGGGCTGTGATGGTGGGTTTGGCGGCGGTGTGGCGGTCTCGTGGTGTGGTGCCGGATGCGGTGGTGGGGCATTCGCAGGGTGAGATCGCGGCGGCGGTGGTGGCGGGTGCGTTGTCGTTGGCGGACGGGGCCAAGGTCGTCGCGTTGCGGAGCAAGGCGTTGGTCGCCATCGCGGGCCAGGGTGGGATGATGTCGGTCAACCTGTCCGATCCCGACTACCTCGCACCGTGGGGCGAGCGGTTGACCGTGGCGGTGGTGAACTCGGCCGACACCGTCGTCGTGTCCGGTGAGCCGCAAGCCTTGGACGAGTTGTTCGAGTCGTGCCGGCGGGACGGCATCCACGCCCGGCGAATCCCCGTCGACTACGCGGCGCATTCGGCTCAGGTGGAGTTGGTGCGGGAACGGTTGTTGGCGGATTTGGCGGATGTCGTGTGGCGTCCGGCGGAGATCGCTTTTGTGTCGGCGGTGACGGGTGGTCCGGTCGAGCGGTTGGACGCGGATTACTGGTACCGGAATTTGCGGGAGCCGGTGCGGTTCGACTGGGCGGTGGAGCACCTGGTCGGTTCGGGTCATGGTGTTTTCGTTGAGGTGAGTCCGCATCCGGTGTTGGTGCAGTCGTTGCCGGACGTGGTGGCGGTGGGCACTTTGCGTCGGGATCACGGGTCGGTGGAGGACTTCCTGACCTCGTTGGCACGACTGCACGTCGCCGGAGTCGACGTCGAGTGGCCGTCCGGCGCGGGTGTCGTGGTGGACCTGCCCACGTACGCCTTCCAGCGCAAGGAGTTCTGGCTGTCCACGTCGGCGCCCGACGTGGCGGCGGCCGGGCTCGGCTCGCCGGACCACCCGCTGCTGGGCGCGGTCACGGAGCTGCCGGACGGCGGGTCCGTGTCGACCGGCAGGCTCTCCACCCGCACGCACCCGTGGCTCGCCGACCACGCGGTCGACGGCGTGGTCCTCCTGCCCGGCACGGCCTTCCTCGAACTCGCCACGCGCTCCGGGCCGCTGGAAGACCTCGTGCTGCACACCCCGCTGGTGCTGTCCGCGGAACCCACACTGGTGCAGGTCTCGGTCGGCCCGCCGGACGGGGGTCGCCGGAGCATCGCCATCCACTCCCGCACGGGGGAGACGTGGGTCAAGCACGCGTCCGGCACGCTCGGCGGCCACGTCGAACCGCGACCGGTCGCCCTGCCCGCCGACGCGGAAAGGCTCGACCCGGCGGACTTCTACCGCCACCTCGCCGACCTCGGGTACGAGTACGGCCCGGCGTTCCAGGGCGTCCGGGCGCTGTGGCGGTCGGGTGACGACCTGGTGGCCGAGGTGACGGTGCCCGAGGGCGACCGCTTCGGCGTGCACCCGGCACTGCTCGACGCGGCGTTGCAGCCGGTGATCCTGCTCAGCCCCGACGCGCGGGTGCGGTTGCCGTTCTCGTTCGCCGGGGTGGCGGTGCACCGAACCGGCGTCGCCGCCGCGCGGGTACGCCTGTCCCGCACCGGAACCGACACCTACGCGGCCGCCCTCGCCACGCTGGACGGCGAACCGGTGGCGACCATCGGGACGTTGACCGTGCGACCCGCCGGTGCGTCCGCGACCGTGCTGCGCACCCACTGGGCGCCGCTCACACCGGGCACCCGGGAAGAAGTCACCGCCGGGCCGTTGCTCACCGCGCCCGAGGACGCCGCGTCCGTGCACGCGTTGACCCAGCGGGCCCGCGAGGTGGTGCAGGACTTCCTGGCCACCGGGCAGGGGAAGCTGGCGGTGCTCACGCGTGGTGTCGCCGGTGCGGCCGTGCGTGGCCTGGTGCGCAGCGCGCAGGCCGAGCACCCGGGCCGGTTCGTGTTGGTGGACCTGGACGAGCGTGCCACCGCCGAGCAGGGCCTCGCGGCGGCGGCCGTGGCGGGTGGCGAACCGGAACTCGCCCTGCGTGGCGGGGACGTCCTGGTGCCCCGGCAACGCCGGGCCGGGCCGGAGCTGGTCCCGCCGGGCGGCGCGTACCGGCTCGCCGAGTCGGGCACCGGCAGCCTCGACGACCTGGGCCTGGCCGGGTACGACGAACCGCCGTTGGCGGCGGGTCAGGTCCGGATCGCGGTGCGGGCGGCCGGGGTGAACTTCCGGGACGTGCTGATCGCGCTCGGCGTCTACCCGGACCGGGCACTGCTCGGCGGTGAAGCGGCCGGGACGGTGCTGGAGGTCGGACCGGGCGTGACCCGGTGGCGGCCTGGCGACCGGGTGGCGGGGTTGGCGACCGGCGCGTTCGGCCCACGTGCGGTGACCGACCACCGGCTGCTCACCGCGGTGCCGGCGGACTGGGACGACGTGCTCGCCGCGTCCGTGCCGGTCGCGTTCCTCACCGCGTGGTACGGCCTGGTCGACCTGGGCGGCCTCCGTGCCGGTGACCGGGTGCTGGTGCACTCCGCCGCGGGTGGCGTCGGGATGGCGGCGGTGCGGATCGCGCGGCACCTCGGCGCGGAGGTGTTCGCCACGGCGAGCCCCGCGAAGTGGGACGTGTTGCGGGCGCAGGGTTTGCCGGACGACCACATCGCGTCGTCACGCACGACCGCGTTCGCCGACCGGTTCCCCGCGGTGGATGTCGTGCTGAACTCGCTCGCCGGTGAGCTGACCGACGCGTCCCTGCGCCTGCTCGCGCCCGGCGGGCGGTTCGTGGAGATGGGCAAGACGGACCTGCGCTCGCTGCCGGACACCGTGTACCACCCGTTCGACCTCAACGACGTGGACCCCGAGCGGGTCGCGGAGATCTTCGCCGAGGTGCGTGGCCTGCTGGCGGCGGGTGTGCTGACGCCGCTGCCGCACACCGCGCGCGACCTGCGCCAGGCGGCGGACGTGCTGCGCCTGATGAGCCAGGGCGGGCACACCGGCAAGCTGGTGCTGACCATCCCGCGCGACCTCGACCCCGCCGGCACGGTGCTGATCACCGGTGGCACCGGCGTGCTCGGTCGCGCCGTCGCCCGCCACCTGGTCGCCCGGCACGGCGTGCGCAACCTGCTGCTGGTCAGCCGCACCGGCGGTGACGTGCCCGACCTCGACGCGAACGTCGTGGTCGCCCGGTGCGACGTCGCCGACCGGGCGGAGCTGGCCGCCCTGCTGGCGACCATCCCCGCCGACCGGCCGCTGACCGCGGTCGTGCACGCGGCGGGCGTGCTGGACGACGCCGTGGTGGAGCGGCTGACCGCCGGGCAACTGGACCGCGTGCTGCGGCCCAAGGTCGACGGGGCCTGGCACCTGCACGAGCTGACCCGGGACCTGGACCTGCGCGCGTTCGTGTTGTTCTCGGCCGCGGCGGGGGTGATCGGCAACGCGGGCCAGGCGAACTACGCCGCCGCCAACGCCTACCTGGACGCGCTGGCGGAGCACCGCCAGGCACGGGGACTGCCGGCCGTGTCGATGGCGTGGGGCTATTGGGCCGAGCCGAGCGGCATGACCGCGCACCTCACCGAGACCGACAAGCAGCGCTTGGCGCGCAAGGGCATCCGGCCCATCACCACCGAGCAGGCGCTGGCCATGTTCGACGCCGCGCTCGCCTCCGGGCGTCCGGCGTTGACCACCGCCCACCTGCACACCACCACGCCCCGACCGCGTGTGACACCCGCCGCCGACCTGCTGACCGTCATCACCACCCACACCACGGCGGTGCTCGGCCACGACGACGCCTCCGCGGTGAACCCGCGGCAGAGCTTCCGCGACCTGGGTTTCGACTCGTTGACCGCGGTGGAGCTGCGCAACCGCCTCAACACCGCCACCGGCCTGCGGCTGCCCGCGACCCTGGTGTTCGACCACCCGACGCCCGCCGAACTCGCCGCGCACCTGGAGAACCTGATCTCGGGCGCGCGCGTGGAGACCAGCACGCCCGCGCCCGCCGCGCCCGTCGACGACGACCCGGTCGTCATCGTCGGCATGGGGTGCCGCCTGCCGGGTGGCGTGGAGTCGCCGGACGACCTGTGGCGGTTGGTGGCGGACGGGGTGGACGCGGTCGGGGAGTTCCCGACCGACCGGGGCTGGGACGTGGACGCGCTCTACCACCCCGACCCCGACCACCCCGGCACGTCGTACACGCGGCACGGCGCGTTCCTGGCGGACGCGGCGGGTTTCGACGCCGACTTCTTCGGCATCTCGCCACGCGAGGCGTTGGCGATGGACCCGCAGCAACGGGTGTTGCTGGAGACGGCGTGGCAGACGTTCGAGCACGCCGGGATCGACCCGACCTCGTTGCGCGGCAGCCAGACCGGTGTGTTCACCGGCCTCTGGTCGTCCGGCTACGTGGGCAGCGCCGAGCAGGCGCCGCGGGACGCGGAGGGCTATCTCGCCACCGGCATCTCGCCGAGCGTCACGTCCGGCCGCGTCGCCTACCTGCTCGGCCTGCGTGGTCAGGCCGTGTCGGTCGACTCGGCCTGCTCCTCGTCGCTGATGGCGATCCACCTGGCGGCGCAGGCGCTGCGGTCCGGCGAGTGCTCGCTCGCCCTGGCCGGTGGCGTGACGGTGATCGTGACCCCGCTCGGCTTCACCGAGTTCTCCCGCCAACGCGGCCTGGCCGCGGACGGCCGCTGCAAGCCGTTCTCGGCGGCGGCGGACGGCACCAGTTGGGGCGAGGGCGCGGGCCTCGTGTTGTTGGAGCGGTTGTCGGATGCGCGGCGGAATGGGCACCGGGTGTTGGCGGTGGTGCGTGGTTCGGCGGTGAATCAGGATGGTGCGTCGAATGGTTTGACGGCGCCGAATGGTCCGTCGCAGGAGCGGGTGATTCGGCAGGCGTTGGCGAACGCGCGGTTGGAGCCGTCGGACGTGGATGCCGTCGAGGCGCACGGGACCGGGACCACTCTCGGCGATCCGATCGAGGCGCAGGCGTTGTTGGCGACCTACGGGCAGGATCGTGCCGAGCCGTTGTACCTGGGGTCGGTGAAGTCGAACATCAGCCACACGCAAGCCGCCGCGGGTGTGGCCGGTGTGATCAAGATGGTGTTGGCGTTGCGGCACGGGATGTTGCCCCGCACGTTGCACGTCGATTCACCTACGCCGCACGTGGACTGGACTTCCGGTGACATCCGCCTGGTCACCGAGAACACGCCGTGGCCCGAGGTCGGTCGGCCCCGCCGGGCGGGGATCTCGTCGTTCGGTGTCAGCGGCACGAACGCGCACCTGATCGTGGAGCAGTACCCGGAGGAGCCCGCCGCGAGCGGTTCGGACGCGCCGCTGGTGTGGCCGTTGTCGGCGAAGTCGCCGGAGGCGTTGCGGGAGCAGGCCAAGCGGCTGCGTGGTTATGTCGCCGAGCACCCGGATGTGGGTGCTGCGGCCGTCGGTCGGGCGTTGGTCGGGCGCACGCAGTTCGAGCACCGCGCGGTGGTGGTCGGTGATGTGGCCGGGTTGGAGGCTTTGGCTGAAGGGCGTGAGTCGCCGCACCTGGTGACCGGGTCGGTGGTGGAGCCGGGTAAGCGGGTGTTCGTTTTTCCGGGTCAGGGTGCGCAGTGGGTGGGGATGGGTGGTGCGTTGTATGCCGCTGATCCGGTTTTTCGGGGTGTGGTCGATGAGTGTGCGGTGGCGTTGGCTCCGTTTGTGGAGTGGTCGCTGGTCGAGGTTTTAGAGCGTGGTGTGTTGGATCGGGTGGATGTGGTGCAGCCGGTGTTGTGGGCTGTGATGGTGGGTTTGGCGGCGGTGTGGCGGTCTCGTGGTGTGGTGCCGGATGCGGTGGTGGGGCATTCGCAGGGTG
Organism: Saccharothrix obliqua; assembly: GCF_019375475.1. GTDB lineage: Bacteria > Actinomycetota > Actinomycetes > Mycobacteriales > Pseudonocardiaceae > Actinosynnema > Actinosynnema obliqua. The sequence continues at coordinate 81,408 of NZ_JAHXGQ010000011.1, forward strand.
AGATCGCGGCGGCGGTGGTTGCGGGTGCGTTGTCGTTGGGTGATGCGGCGAAGGTTGTCGCGTTGCGGAGCAAGGCGTTGGTCGCCATCGCGGGCCAGGGCGGCATGGTTTCCGTGGGGCTGTCCGCCGAGGCCGCTGCCGAGTACACCGCGCGGTGGGGTGAGCGGGTCACGATCGCGGTGGTGAACGGCCCGGGTGCCGTGGTGGTCTCGGGCGAGCCCGCGGCACTGGCGGAACTGGTCGCTTCCTGCGAGGCCGACGGTGTCCGGGTGCGCACGCTGCCGGTGGACTACGCGGCGCATTCGGCTCAGGTGGAGTTGGTGCGGGAGCGGTTGTTGGCGGATTTGGCGGATGTCGTGTGGCGTCCGGCCGAGGTTGCTTTTGTGTCGGCGGTGACGGGTGGTCCGGTCGAGCGGTTGGACGCGGATTACTGGTACCGGAATCTGCGGGAGCCGGTGCGGTTCGACTGGGCGGTGGAGAGTCTGGTCGGTTCGGGTCATGGTGTTTTTGTCGAGGTGAGTCCGCATCCGGTGTTGGTGCAGTCGTTGCCGGACGTGGTGGCGGTGGGCACGTTGCGTCGGGATCACGGGTCGGTGGAGGACTTCCTGACCTCGTTGGCACGGCTGCACGTCGCCGGGGTCGACGTCGACTGGGGTTTCGCACCCGGTGGCACGGCCGATCTGCCGACGTACGCCTTCCAGCGCAAGGACTACTGGCTGCCGCAGGTCGCCTCGGCGGACGTGACGGCGGCCGGCCTGGCGGCGGCGGACCACCCGCTGCTCGGCGCGGCGGTGGCGATGCCGGACGGGCGGGGCGCGGTGTTGACCGGCCGGCTGTCCACGACGTCCCACCCGTGGCTGGCCGATCACGCGGTGCTCGGCTCGGTGTTGTTGCCCGGCACGGGTTTCGTGGAGCTGGCGATGCGGGCGGGCCGCGAGGTCGGCCTGACCGCCGTGGACGAGCTGGTGCTGCACAACCCGCTGGTGTTGTCGGCCGAGCCGGTGCTGGTGCAGGTCACGGTGACCGACGGGACGCGGGTGGCCATCCACTCGCGCTCGGGCGGTACGTGGGTCGAGCACGCCACCGGTGTGCTGTCCTCGGCCGGTGAACCGGTGGCGGCGGCGTGGGCGGCGGAGTGGCCGCCGCCCGGCGAGTCCGTCGACCTGGCCGACTTCTACGACCGGCTGGCCGTGCGGGGTTACGAGTACGGCCCGGTGTTCGCGGGTGTGCGGGCGGTGTGGCGTCGTGGTGACGAGTTGTTCGCCGAGGTCTCCGTGGACACCGTGGATGCCCGCGACGGGTTCGGGCTGGACCCGGCGTTGCTCGACGCGGCGTTGCAGCCGTTGACGTTGCTGGGTGGCGGCCGGTTGCCGTTCTCGTTCGGCGGTGTCGTGGTGCACCGACCGGTCGCCGCCGCACGCGTCCGGCTCACGCCGACCGCCGCCGACACCTACCGGGTGGCGCTGGCGGACGACGGCGGTGCGCTGGTCGCGGAGGTCGGCACGTTGACCGTGCGGCCCATGACCGGTGACTTCCTCGGCGGCGGCAACCTGCTGTTCCGCCCGGACTGGGCGCCGGTGCCGACCGCGGACGAGCCCGTCGCCGTGCACGAGGTGGTGGTGCCGGAGGGCGATGTCGTGCGGGCGACGCACGCCGTGGTCGGCGAAACCCTCCGCGTGCTCCAGGAGAACCTGGCCGGGGACGCCCGCCTGGCGATCGTGACGCGTGGCGCGGTCGCGGTCCGGCCGGACGAGCGGGTCGACCCGGCGGCGGCGGCCGTGTGGGGCCTGGTGCGGTCGGCGCAGTCGGAGCACCCGGGCCGGTTCGTGCTGGTGGACGGCGAAGCGCGGGTCGCGGCGGATGAACCCCAGGTGGCCGTGCGTGACGGGCAGGTGTTCGCGGCCCGGCTGGCGCGGACGTCCGGTGCGCCCGCCACGCCGTTGAACCCCGACGGCACGGTGCTCATCACCGGCGGCACGGGTGCGTTGGGACGACGCGTGGCCGAGCACCTGGTGACGCGGCACGGCATCCGCCACCTGCTGCTGGTCGGGCGGAGCACGCGGGACGTGGTGGTGCCCGGCGCGGACGTGCGGGTGGTGGCCTGCGACGTGGCGGACCGCGACGCCGTGGCCGCGTTGCTGGCGTCCGTGCCCGCCGAGCACCCGTTGACGGCGGTCGTGCACGCGGCCGGTGTGCTGGACGACGGGGTGGTCACGGCGTTGACGCCCGAGCGCGTGGCGGACGTGCTGCGCCCCAAGGTGGACGGCGCTTGGCACCTGCACGAGCTGACCGCCGGGTTGGCCGCGTTCGTGTTGTTCTCCTCGGCGGCCGGTGTGCTGGGTGGTCCCGGGCAGGCGAACTACGCGGCGGCCAACGCGTTCCTGGACGGTTTGGCGGCGCACCGCCGGGCCGAGGGGCTGCCCGCCGTGTCGCTCGCCTGGGGGCACTGGGCGGAGGAGGGCGGTCTGGCCGGTCGGCTCACCGACGCCGACCAGCGGCGGCTGGCGCGCTCCGGCGTGCGGCCGATGACGACGGCGGAGGCGTTGCGGCTGCTGGACATCGGGCTCGGCGGCGTGGAACCGGTCCTGCTGGCGGCGAAGCTCGACCCGGACGCCGGGTCGTCGCTGCTGCGTGGCTTCGGCCGCGTGCGCCCGCCCGCGCCGGAACCGGCGGGTCGGCTGCTGGACCTCGTGGTGCGTCACACGTCCGTGGTGCTGGGACGGGAGGACGGGGTCGACCCGGAGCGCGCGTTCCGCGATCTCGGGTTCGACTCGCTGACCTCGGTGGAGCTGCGCAACCGGCTCGCCGCCGCCACCGGGCTGCGGCTGCCCGCCACGCTGGCGTTCGACCACCCGTCACCGGCGGCGCTCGCCACGCACCTGGCGGAGTTGCGTTCCGGTTCCCGCCGCGTGGTGGAGACGCCGGTCGCGGTCCCGGTGGCGGACGACCCGGTGGTCGTGGTGGGCATCGGCTGCCGCTACCCGGGTGGTGTCCGGTCGGCCGACGACCTGTGGCGGCTGGTGTCGGACGGCGTCGACGCGATCGGCGAGTTCCCGGCCGACCGGGGTTGGGACGTGCGGTTCGACCCGGAAGGCGGACCCGGCACGACCTACACGCGGCACGGCGGCTTCCTGTACGACGCGGCGGGTTTCGACGCGGGCTTCTTCGGCATCTCGCCGCGTGAGGCGTTGGCGATGGACCCGCAGCAACGGGTCCTGCTGGAGACCGCGTGGGAGGCGTTGGAGCACGGCGGGATCGACCCGACCTCGTTGCGGGGCAGCCGGACCGGGGTGTTCACCGGTATCTGGGCCTCCGGTTACGGTGCGGGCGCGCAACCGCACGACCTGGAGGGCTACCTCTCCACCGGCAACGCGACCAGCGTGACGTCCGGCCGCGTGTCCTACCTGCTCGGGCTGGAAGGCCCCGCCATGTCCGTGGACACGGCGTGCTCGTCGTCGCTGGTCGCGATCCACCTGGCGGCGCAGGCGCTGCGGTCGGGCGAGTGCTCGCTCGCGCTGGCGGGCGGTGTCACGGTCATGGCGTCCCCGGCCGGGTACGTCGAGTTCTCCCGGCAGCGCGGCCTCGCCCCGGACGGTCGGATCAAGTCGTTCGCGGACGCGGCGGACGGCACGGCGTGGAGCGAGGGCGTGGGCCTGGTCGTGCTGGAGCGGCTGTCCGACGCGCGGCGCAACGGGCACCGGGTGCTCGCGGTCATCCGCGGCTCGGCGGTGAACCAGGACGGCGCGTCCAACGGCCTGACCGCGCCGAACGGTCCGTCGCAGGAACGCGTGATCCGGCAGGCGTTGGCGAACGCGGGCCTGCGTCCGTCCGATGTGGACGCCGTCGAGGCGCACGGCACCGGCACCGTGCTCGGTGACCCGATCGAGGCGCAGGCGTTGCTGGCGACCTACGGGCAGGACCGGTCGGAGCCGTTGTGGTTGGGGTCGGTGAAGTCGAACCTCGGCCACACCCAGGCCGCGGCCGGCATCGCCGGTGTGATCAAGGTGGTGCAGGCGATGCGGCACGGCGAGCTGCCCCGCACCCTGCACGTGGACGCGCCCACCACCAAGGTGGACTGGACGGCGGGCGAGGTCCGGCTGCTCGCGGAACCCGTGCCGTGGCCGGAGACCGGACGGCCCCGGCGGGCCGCCGTGTCGTCGTTCGGCATCAGCGGCACCAACGCGCACCTGATCGTCGAGCAGCACCCCGACGAGCCGGCCGAGCCGGTCGTGGACGGTCCCGTGCCGTGGCCGGTGTCCGCGAAGTCCGAGCAGGCGCTGGCGGACCAGGTCGACCGCCTCCGCGGCGTCGACGCCGACCCGGTGGCGGTCGCCCGCTCGCTCGCGCACCGGGCCGCGTTCACGCACCGGGCGGTGCTCCTCCCCGGCGCGGACACCGTCACGGGCGTCGCACGCCCCGGTGGCACGGCGTTCGTGTTCTCCGGGCAGGGCGGCCAGTGGGCCGGGATGGGGCGCCGCCTGCACGCCGCCTACCCGGTGTTCGCCGCGGCCCTGGACGAGGTGTGCGCACGGCTGGGGCTGGCGCGGGAGGTGTTGTTCGAGGACCCGGACGGCGTGCTCGACCAGACCAGGTACACGCAGTCCGCGTTGTTCGCGTTGCAGGTGGCGCTCAGCCGGCTGGTCGCGCACCTGGGCTTCCGGCCGGACTTCCTGGTCGGCCACTCGATCGGCGAGGTCGCCGCCGCGCACGTCGCCGGTGTGCTCGACCTCGCCGACGCCTGCGCCCTGGTCGAGGCACGCGGCAGGCTCATGCAGGAGCTGCCGCCGGGTGGCGCGATGGTGTCGATCCGGGCCGGTGCGGACGAGGTCGCCGCGGCGCTGCGGCCCGGTGTGGCGATCGCCGCCGTCAACGCGGAGGACTCCGTCGTGGTGTCGGGTGACGAGTCCGCGGTGCTGGAGATGGCGGCGGCGTGGCCGAACACGCGGCGGCTCGCGGTCAGCCACGCGTTCCACTCCGCGCACATGGACCCGGTGCTGGACGAGTTCCGGCAGGTGGTGCGCGGGCTGACGTTCCACGAGCCGGTGATCCCGGTCGTGTCGGCGATGCACGGCGAACCCGCCGACCTGACCGATCCGGAGCACTGGATGCGGCAGGTGCGTGAGACCGTGCGGTTCGCGGACGCCATGGCGTGGCTGCGGGCCAACGGGGTGGTGCGGTTCGTGGAGGTGGGCCCGCACCCGGCGCTGGTGGCCCAGGGCCTGCTGCGGCGCGACCACGACGAGCCGGAGCGGCTGCTGACCGCGCTCGCCCGGCTCTGGGTCGACGGCGCACGCATGTCGTTGCCGCCCGCCCACGTCGACCTGCCGACCTACCCGTTCCGGCACGACCGGTTCTGGCTGCTCCCCACGCCCGCGGACCTGTCCGGCGCGGGTCTCGGCGGCGTCGACCACCCGCTGCTGACGGCGTCGGTCGAGCTGCCCGACGGTGGCGTGGTGCTCACCGGGAAGCTGTCGACCGCGGCCCGGCCGTGGCTGGCCGAGCACGTCGTGCGCGGCTCGGTCCTGCTGCCCGGCACGGCGTTCGTGGAGCTGGCGGTGCGGGCCGGTCGCCAGGTCGACTGCCCGGTGGTGGAGGAGCTGGCGATCGAGGCGCCGCTGGTGGTGGCCGAGAGCAGGCTGCGGGTGACCGTGGGTCCGGACGACGGCGGACGGCGTTCGGTCGTGGTGCACTCGCAGGAGGGCGGTGAGTGGGTGCGGCACGCGTCCGGCACGCTCGGCCCGGCCACCGCCGAACCGGCCGGGTGGCGGTGGCCGTCCGACGCGGAGGCCGTGGACCTCGACGGGTTCTACGAGGGCCTGGCCGACGCCGGTTTCGCGTACGGGCCGACGTTCCAGGGGCTGCGGGCGGTGTGGCGGGAGGGCGCCGACGTGCTCGCCGAGGTGGAGGTGCCCGAGGAGAGCGGCTTCGCGGTGCACCCGGCGTTGCTGGACGCGGCCGTGCAGGCGGTCACGGTGGTCGACGACCGCGCGAAGGTGCCGTTCTCGTTCTCCGGTGTTTCCCTGTGGCGTGGCGGGAACCGGGCCCGCGTCCGGCTGACCCCCACCGGCCCGGACACCTACGCGCTCAGCCTCGCCGACCACGGGGGTCGACCGGTGGCCGAGGTCGCGTCGCTGGTGCTGCGCGCGCCGGCGGTCGCCGCGCCACCGGTGTACCGGGTGGCGTGGCGGGAAGCGGACCTGCCGGTCACGGCGGCCGAGGACGCGCACCACGTCACCGGGCCGCTGGAGGCGTTGCGCGTGGTGCGGGACTTCCTGCGCCGCGACGACGGTTCGACGCTGGTCGTGGCCACGCGTGACGCGGTGGCCGTGCTACCCGGCGACGAGGTCGACCCCGACGCCGCCGCCGCGTGGGGCCTGGTGCGGTCCGCGGCGACCGAGCACCCCGGCCGCATCCGGCTCGTGGACGGCGCGGCGGCCGTCGCGGGTGACGAGCCCCAGATCGCGGTCCGCGCCGGCCGGGTCCACGTGCCCCGCCTGGAGCGCGCCGAAGCCGAGCCGCTGCCCACCGCGCTCGACCCCGCCGGCACGGTGCTGATCACCGGCGGCACGGGCGCGCTCGGCCGCGTGGTCGCACGCCACCTCGTGCGGCGGCACGGCGTGCGGAACCTGCTGCTGGTCAGCCGGAGCGGTACGGCGGACACCACCGAACTCACCGCGCTCGGCGCGACGGTCGCGGTGGTCGCGTGCGACGTGTCCGACCGCGCCGCCGTGGCACGCCTGCTGGCCGAGCACCCGGTCACCTCGGTGGTCCACGCGGCCGGTGTCCTGGACGACGCGGTCGTGCAGACGCTGACCGACGAGCAGTTCGCGCGGGTGTGGGCCGCGAAGGCGTCGGCGGCGCGGCACCTCGACGAGCTGACCGGCGACCTGGAGGCGTTCGTGTTGTTCTCGTCCGCCTCGGGCGTGTTCGGCGGTGCGGGGCAGGCGAACTACGCCGCGGCCAACGCCTACCTCGACGCGTTGGCGCAACAGCGGCACGCGCGTGGCCTGCCCGCCGTGTCGCTGGCGTGGGGCCACTGGAGCGAGGAGGGCGGCATGGCGGAAGACCTCACCCAGGCCGACCGCAATCGCTTGCGGCGCAACGGCGTCCTGCCGATGACGACGGAGGAGGCGTTGGCGTTGCTCGACCTCGGCCTCACCGCGGGTGAACCCGCGTTGGTGCCGGTGAAGCTGGACCTGACCGCGCTGCGCCGCGCCGGCGACCCGCACCCGTTGCTGCGCGGGCTCGTCCGCACCACGCGGCGACCCGCCGCCACGGGCCCGGTGGACGTCCTGGACCTCGTGCTGGACCGGGTGGCGACCGTGCTCGGCCACGCCTCGCCCGCCGCGATCAGCCCGCACGAGGCGTTCAAGGACCTCGGGTTCGACTCGCTCACCGCCGTGGAGCTGCGCAACCAGCTCAGCGCCGAGACGGGGCTCCGGCTGCCCGCCACGCTCACGTTCGACCACCCGACACCCGCGCGGCTCGCGGACTTCCTGCGTGCCGCGACCGCCGGGCCGGACCCGCTGCTCGCCGAACTCGACCGGGTGGGCTCCGTGCTGGAGCAGGCGGCCGACGCGGACCACGAGGCCGTGGCGGCACGCCTGGAAGCGCTGCTCGCCACGTGGTCGGCACGTCGCACGCCGGACGACGACGGGCTGTCCGAGGCCACCGACGACGAGCTGTTCAGCATCCTCGACGACGAACACCGCAGGACCCGCGCCTACCGCGAAGCTGGGGAGTAGCCATGTCCGACGAAGAGAAGCTCCGCAGTTACCTCAAGCGCGCCACCGCGGACCTGCGACTGATGGGCAAGCGGCTGGCCGAGGCGGAGGAGGCGGCCCGCGAGCCGATCGCCGTCGTCGGCATGGGCTGCCGGCTGCCCGGCGGTGTCGCCTCGCCCGAGGACCTGTGGCGGCTGGTGACCGAGGAGGTCGACGCCATCGGCGGGTTCCCCGCCGACCGCGGGTGGGAGGTGGTGGTGGACCCCGACCCGGACCGGCCCGGCACGACCTACACCACCTCGGGTGGTTTCCTCGCGGACGGCGCGGGTTTCGACGCGGGCTTCTTCGGCATCTCGCCACGCGAGGCGTTGGCGATGGACCCGCAGCAGCGGGTGTTGCTGGAAACCGCCTGGGAAACCTTCGAAAGCGCGGGCATCGACCCCACGTCCCTGCGCGGCAGCCGCACCGCCGTGTTCACCGGCGTGTGGTCCTCCGGCTACGGCTCCCAGCCGCCGCCGGACCTGGAGGGCTTCCTGGCCACCGGTATCGCGACCAGCGCCACGTCCGGCAGGGTGTCCTACCTGCTGGGGTTGGAGGGCGCGGCCGTGTCGGTGGACACGGCGTGCTCGTCGTCGTTGGTGGCGATCCACCTGGCGGCGCAGGCGTTGCGTGCGGGTGAGTGCTCGTTGGCGTTGGCGGGTGGCGTGACGGTGATGGCCACCCCCGCCGGGTTCGTGGAGTTCTCGCGGCAGCGCGGCCTGGCCCCGGACGGCCGGGTCAAGGCGTTCGCCGACGCCGCCGACGGCACCAGTTGGGGTGAGGGCGCGGGCCTGCTGCTGTTGGAGAAGCTGTCCGACGCCCGGCGCAACGGGCACCGGGTGCTCGCGGTCGTCCGCGGCTCGGCGGTCAACCAGGACGGTGCGTCCAACGGCCTCGCCGCGCCCAACGGTCCGTCGCAGGAGCGGGTCATCCGGCAGGCGTTGGCCGGCGCGGGGCTGGAGCCGTCGGACGTGGATGCCGTTGAGGCACACGGCACGGGTACGACGTTGGGTGATCCGATCGAGGCGCAGGCGTTGTTGGCGACCTACGGCCAGGACCGGTCGGAGCCGTTGTGGTTGGGTTCGGTGAAGTCGAATGTGGGTCATACGCAGGCGGCGGCGGGTGTGGCCGGTGTGATCAAGATGGTGTTGGCGTTGCGGCACGGTGTGTTGCCCCGCACGTTGCACGTCGACGCGCCGACGTCGCATGTGGACTGGACGGCCGGGGACGTGCGGCTGCTCACCGAGTCCCGGCCGTGGCCCGAGGTCGACCGGCCACGCCGCGCCGGGATCTCGTCGTTCGGGATCAGCGGCACCAACGCCCACGTGATCGTCGAATCCGCACCGGTGGGGGAAGTTCCGGCGGAGACCGCCGGTCCGACGCCGTGGGTGCTCTCCGCGAAGACGCCGGAAGCGTTGCGGGAACAGGCGGGTCGGCTGCACGCGTACGTGAAGGCGAACCCGGACGTCGGTGTGCCGGCGGTGGCCCGCGTGCTGGCGGCCCGCCCGGTGTTCGCGCACCGCGCGGTGGTGGGCGACCCGGCGGCCCTGGCGGCGCTGGCGGCGGGACGTGACGCGCCGAACCTGGTCACGGGCACGGCCGCGGGCGGGAAATCCGTGTTCGTGTTCCCGGGGCAGGGTGCGCAGTGGGTGGGTATGGGTCGGCGGTTGTATGCCGAGTCGGAGGTTTTTCGGGTTGCGGTTGATCGGTGTGCGGTGGCGTTGTCGCCGTATGTCGAGTGGTCGTTGGTGGATGTGTTGCGGGGTGGTGGTTTGGAGCGGGTTGATGTGGTGCAGCCCGCGTTGTTCGCGATGATGGTGGGGTTGGCGGAACTGTGGCGGTCGCACGGTGTGGTGCCTGATGTGGTGGTGGGGCACTCGCAGGGTGAGATCGCCGCGGCGCACGTGGCGGGCGCGTTGTCGTTGGAGGACGCCGCGAAGGTCGTCGCGTTGCGCAGCCTGGCCTTGGCGGAGTTGGCCGGACCCGGTGGCATGGTGTCGATCGCGCTCTCCGCGGAGGCGGCGGAGGAGTACCTGGCGCGGTGGTCCGGTCGCCTGACCGTCGCCGTGGTGAACGCGCCCGGCGCGGTCGTCGTCTCCGGCCACCGCGACGACGTCGACGAGCTGCTGGCGGCGTGCGAGGCGGACGGCGTCCGCGCGCGGCGGCTGCCCGTGGACTACGCGGCCCACTCGCCGGCGGTCGAGGCGATCGGCGACCGGCTGCTCCGCGACCTGGCCGACATCACGCCGCGACCGCCCCGGATTCCCTTCCACTCCACCGTCACCGGTGAGCCGGTGACGGTCGCCGACGCCGCCTACTGGTACCGGAACCTGCGGGAACCGGTGTTGTTCGACGGCGCGGTCCGCGCACTGCGGGAGAGCGGGCACGAGGTCTTCGTGGAGGTCAGCCCCCACCCGGTGCTGGTGTCCGCGATCGAGGGGACCGTGGACGCGGTGGTCGTCGGGACGCTGCGGCGGGACGGCGACTTCGCCGATTCCCTCGCCGCCCTGCACGTGCGGGGCGTGGCGGTGGACTGGCGCATCCCGGACGGGCCGGTGGCGGAGGGCGTGCCGACCTACGCGTTCCAGCGGGAGCCGTTCTGGCTGCGGCCCGTCGTGGCCGGTGGCGGCGACCACCCGGTGCTCACCTCGCGCGTGGAACTGCCGGACGGCGGTGCCGTGTTGTCCGGTCGGCTCTCGGTGGCGACGCAGCCGTGGCTGGCCGACCACACCGTGCTGGGCTCCGTCCTGCTGCCCGGCACGGCTTTCCTGGAGATGGTGGCGTACGCGGGTGGCGTGGTCGGCTCGCCGGCGGTGGACGAACTGGTGCTGGAAGTCCCGCTCACGGTCGACGACGCGCACGTGCAGGTCGTGGTCGGCGCGGAGGAGGACGGCCGCCGCTCGGTTGCCGTGCACTCGCGTGAAGGCGATGAGTGGACCAGGCACGCGACGGGCGTGCTGTCGGGCGAGCCGTCCTGGGGCACCCCGCGTGACGCGGCCGGTGAACCCGTGGACGTGGCGGCCTTGTACGAGGACTTCGCGGCGGCCGGGTTCGAGTACGGACCGGCGTTCCAGGGCGTCACGGCCGCGTGGCGGTCCGGTGACGTGGTGCACGCCGAGGTCGCGGTGCCCGCCGTGGAGCGGTTCGGCCCGCACCCGGCGTTGCTCGACGCCGCCCTGCACGCCGTCTCCCTCCTGCACGACGGGTCGGCGCGGTTGCCGTTCGCGTTCCACGACGTCGCGCTGCGGCCCACCGACGCGCGGACCGTCCGCGCGGAGGTCGTCGCCACCGGCCCGGACACCTACGCGGTGTCGGTCGTGGACGACGAAGGCCGTCCCGTCGCCCGCATCGGGTCGTTGGCCGTGCGTGCGCCTGCCGCACGTCCGGACAGCCTGTACCAGCTCGACTGGGTGCCCCTGACCGAGACGGGCACCGTGGAGGACGTGGTGGTGCACCACGTGCCCGAGTTCGCCGGTGATCCGGCGCGGGCCGCGGAGGCGGCGGTCGGGCACGTGCTCGGCGTGCTCCGGGAACACCTGGCCGGGGACCGGAAGCTGGTGGTGGTGACCAGCGGCGCGGTCGCCGCGGTGGCCGGTGACGTGGTCGACCTCGCGCACGCGGCGGTGTGGGGCCTGGTGCGCTCGGCACGGGCCGAGCACCCCGAGCGGTTCGCGGTGGTCGACGTGGCGCGGCCCGGCGACGTGGTGCCGGACGGGGTGGCGGGCTCGGCGGAGTCGGAGTTCGCGGTGCGCCGGGGAGTGGTCCGGGTGCCGCGCCTGACCAGGGTCGCGCGGGCGCTCCGGCCGCCGGCCGGGCCGTGGCGGCTGGAGGACGTCGGCACCGGCGGCATCGACGACCTGGCGCTCGTGCCGCGACCCGAGCTGACGGCGCCGTTGGAGCCGGGACAGGTCCGCCTCGCCGTGCGTGCCGCGGGCCTGAACTTCCGGGACGTGTTGATCGCCCTGGACGTGTACCCCGGCGCGGCGTTGATGGGCGGTGAGGCCGCGGGCGTGGTGCTCGACGTCGGCCCCGGCGTGGACCTCCGGCCCGGCGACCGGGTCATGGGCCTCGTGCCCGGTGCGTTCGGACCGGTCGCGATCGCCGACCACCGGGTGTTGGCCCGCATCCCGGACGGGTGGTCGTTCGCGCGGGCGGCGGCGGTACCCGTCGTGTTCCTGACCGCCTGGTACGGGCTGGTGGACCTGGGCGGGCTGCGGGCCGGTGAACGGGTGCTGGTGCACGCGGGCACCGGTGGTGTCGGCATGGCGGCCATCCAACTGGCCCGGCGGCTGGGTGCGGAGGTGTACGCGACCGCGAGCCCCGCGAAGTGGGAGGTATTGCGGGAGCTGGGTGTGCCCGACGACCACATCGCTTCGTCGCGGGACCTGGCGTTCGCCGAGGTGTTCCCGCCCGTGGACGTGGTGTTGAACTCGTTGGCGGACGAGTTCGTGGACGCGTCGCTGGGGTTGCTCGCACCCGGCGGCCGGTTCATCGAGATGGGCAAGACGGACATCCGCGCCGGGATCGACCGCACCGACGTCGCGTACCGGGCGTTCGAGATCGCCGACGCCGGACCGGACCGGCTCGGCGTGCTGCTCGGCGAGGTGCTGGCGGCGTTCGCGGACGGCGGTTTCACCCCGCTCCCGCTGGACGTGCGTGGCGTGCGGGACGCCGTGGCCGTGTTCCGGCACATGAGCCAGGCCAACCACATCGGCAAGATCGTGCTCGACATGCCGGCCGAGCTGACCGGGACGGTGCTCATCACCGGCGGCACGGGCACGTTGGGCGGCATCGTCGCGCGGCACATCGTCGCCACGCACGGCGTCCGCGACCTGCTGCTGGTCAGCCGCCGCGGTGGTGGTGCGGAGCTGCGTGCCGAACTCGAAGCGGCCGGCGCGCGGGTCGAGGTGGTGGCCTGCGACCTGGCGGACCGGGACGCGGTCGCCGCGCTGCTCCGGGACCGGCCGGTGTCGGCGGTCGTGCACGCGGCCGGTGTGCTGGCCGACGGCCTGGTGGCCACGCTGACGCCGGACCGGGTCGCGGAGGTGTTCGCGCCCAAGGCACGCGCGGCCTGGCACCTGCACGAGTTGACGCGTGATCTGCGGGCGTTCGTGTTGTTCTCGTCGGCGGCCGGCACGTTCGGCAGCCCCGGCCAGGCGAACTACGGCGCGGCCAACGCGTTCCTCGACGCGCTGGCCGTCCACCGCCGCTCGCTGGGGCTGCCCGCCACGTCCCTGGCGTGGGGTTACTGGGCCGAGTCCAGCGGGATGACCGGGCACCTCGGCGACGCGGACCGGGAGCGGCTGGGCCGCGCCGGCGTCGTGCCGCTGACCACCGGGCACGCGTTGGAGCTGTTCGACGCCGCCCTGGCGGTGGACCGGGCGGTGGTCGCGCCGGTCGCGTGGAACACGGCCGCGTTGCGCCGGTCGACGCGGTTGCCCAGCGCGTTGCGGGACTTCGGCCGGCCGCCGGGGCGCACGCGGCGCGGCCTGCTGCCGGACCGGCTGCGGTCGCTGCCCGAGGCCGAGCGCCGCGCCGCCGTGCTGGACCTGGTGGTCGCCAACACGGCGACCGTGCTCGGCCACCGCGACACCGCCGCCATCCGCGCCGACCAGGCGTTCAAGGAGCTGGGTTTCGACTCGCTGACCGCGGTCGAGCTGCGCAACCGGCTCGGCGCGGCCACCGGTGTGCGGCTGCCCGCGACCGTGACGTTCGACCACCCGACGCCCCGGCGGCTGGCGGACCACCTGCTGGCCGAGTCGTCGGGTGCGAGCACGCCGACCGCGCTTGTCCCGGTGGTCCGGGTCGACGACGACCCGGTCGTCATCGTCGGCATGGGGTGCCGCCTGCCGGGTGGCGTGGAGTCGCCGGACGACCTGTGGCGGCTGGTGGCGGACGGCGTCGACGCGATCGGCGGCTTCCCGACCGACCGGGGCTGGGACGTGGCACGCCTCTACCACCCCGACCCCGACCACCCCGGCACGTCGTACACGCGGCACGGCGGCTTCCTGCGTGGCGCGGCCGATTTCGACGCGGGCTTCTTCGGCATCTCGCCACGCGAGGCGTTGGCCATGGACCCGCAGCAACGCGTCCTGCTGGAAACCGCGTGGGAGACGGTGGAGCACGCCGGGATCGACCCGACCTCGTTGCGCGGCAGCCGGACCGGGGTGTTCACCGGCATCTGGGCGTCCGGCTACGGCAACCCGACCGCCGAGGTGGAGGGCTACCTCGGCACGGGCGCGGCGACGAGCGTGACGTCCGGTCGGATCGCCTACCTGCTGGGGTTGGAGGGCGCGGCGGTGTCGCTGGACACCGCGTGCTCGTCGTCGCTGGTGGCGATCCACCTGGCGGCGCAGGCGCTGCGGTCCGGTGAGTGCTCGTTGGCGTTGGCGGGCGGGGTCACGGTGATGGCCACGCCCGTCGGCTTCACCGAGTTCTCGCGGCAGCGCGGGTTGTCGGCCGACGGTCGGTGCAAGTCGTTCTCGTCGTCGGCGGACGGCACGAGCTGGTCCGAGGGCGCGGGGCTCGTCCTGCTGGAGCGGCTGTCCGACGCGCGGCGCAACGGGCACCGGGTGTTGGCCGTGGTGCGTGGTTCGGCGGTGAACCAGGACGGTGCGTCCAACGGCCTGACCGCGCCCAACGGCCCGTCGCAGGAGCGGGTGATCAACCAGGCGTTGGCGAGTGCCGGGTTGTCGGCTGGAGATGTGGACGCGGTTGAGGCGCATGGCACGGGTACAACCCTCGGTGATCCGATCGAGGCGCAGGCGTTGTTGGCGACCTACGGCCAGGACCGGTCGGAGCCGTTGTGGTTGGGTTCGGTGAAGTCGAACCTGGGTCATACGCAGGCGGCGGCGGGTGTGGCCGGTGTGATCAAGATGGTGTTGGCGTTGCGGCACGGCGTGTTGCCCCGCACGTTGCACGTCGACACGCCGACACCACACGTCGACTGGGACAGCGGCAACGTGCGGCTGCTCACCGATGCCGTGCCGTGGCCGCGAAACGGTCACCCCCGGCGGGCCGGGATCTCGTCGTTCGGGATCAGCGGCACCAACGCCCACGTGATCGTGGAGCAGTCGCCGGACGCCGACGTCGCCGAGGTGGCGGCGGACGGGCCGGTGGCGTGGGTGGTGTCCGCGCACGCGGCGGACGCCGTCCACGAGCAGGTGACGCGGCTGCGGGAGTTCGCGGCGGCGCACCCCGACGTCCCGGTGGCCTCGGTCGGGCGGGCGCTGGCGACGCGGACCAGGTTCGACCACCGGGCGGTGCTGGTCGGCGCGGACCGGGACGAACTGCTCGCTGCCGAGTACGAGCCGGGTGTGGTCGGGCGACCGGGCAAGACCGTGTTCGTGTTCCCGGGTCAGGGTGCGCAGTGGGTGGGTATGGGTCGGCGGTTGTATGCCGAGTCGGAGGTTTTTCGGGTTGCGGTTGATCGGTGTGCGGTGGCGTTGTCGCCGTATGTCGAGTGGTCGTTGGTGGATGTGTTGCGGGGTGGTGGTTTGGAGCGGGTTGATGTGGTGCAGCCCGCGTTGTTCGCGATGATGGTGGGGTTGGCGGAACTGTGGCGGTCGCACGGTGTGGTGCCTGATGTGGTGGTGGGGCACTCGCAGGGTGAGATCGCCGCGGCGCACGTGGCGGGCGCGTTGTCGTTGGATGACGCCGCGCGTGTGGTCGCGTTGCGTGCCAAGGCGTTGCGCACGCTGACCGACCGCGGTGGCATGGTGTCGGTCGCCCTCTCGGCGGAAGACGCCGAGGAGCACGTGCGGCGGTGGGGTGACCGGCTGACCGTCGCCGTGCTCAACGCGCCGGGTTCGGTGGTGGTGTCCGGCGACCTCGCCGCGCTGGACGAGCTGCTGGCGGCGTGCGAGGCGGCCGGGGTGCGGGCCCGGCGGCTGCCGGTCGACTACGCCGCGCACTCCGCGCAGGTGGCGGAGATCCGGGACCGGCTGCTCGCCGACCTCGCGGACGTGCGACCCGTGCCGGGCGAGGTCCCGTTCCACTCGACGGTGACCGCCGGACCGGTGTCCGGCGACGTGCTCGACGCCGACTACTGGTACCGGAACCTGCGTGAGCCGGTGCGGTTCGCCGACACCGTGCGCGGCCTGCCGGACGACGCGGTGTTCGTGGAGGTCAGCCCGCACCCGGTGCTGACGCCCGTGCTGGAGGGCACGGCCACCGGGACGCTGCGTCGCGACCGCGGCGGTCGGGCCGAGTTCCTGGCGGCGGCGGGCAGGCTGTTCACGCACGGCGTGGAGATCCGCTGGGAGTTCCCGGCCGGGCCGCCGGTGGCGTTGCCGACCTACCCGTTCCAGCGGGAGCGGTACTGGCTGCCGCCCGGTGGCGCGGGTGACGTGACGGCGGCCGGGCTGGACCGGGCCGACCACCCCCTGCTGGGCGCCGCGGTCGACCTGGGCGACGGCGGCGCGGTGTGGACCGGCCGCCTGTCGCGTGCCGACCAGCCGTGGCTGGCCGAGCACGCCGTGCTGGGACGGGTGCTGCTGCCGGCGGCGGTGTTCGCGGAACTGGCCGCCCACGTGGGTGGTGTGGTGGAGGAACTGGTCCTGGAAGCGCCGCTGGTGCTGCCGGAAACCGGGTCGGTGGCCGTGCGGGTCGCCGTGGGCGCGCCCGACGAGGGCGGTCGGCGGACGGTGGAGGTCCGGTCACGCGACGGCGAGTGGCAGCGGCACGCGTCCGGTGTGGTCGGCGGCGCTCCCGCCACGCCCGACCCGATCACCGAGTGGCCGCCACGCGGCGCGGAGCCGGTCGACGGCCTGTACGACGTGCTGGCCGCCGCCGGGTACGAGCACGGTCCGGCGTTCCAGGGCGTGCGTGCCGTGTGGCGGCGGGACAACGAGGTGTTCGCCGAGGTCGAGGTGGCCGACGCGGGCCGGTTCGGCGTGCACCCGGCGTTGCTGGACGCGGCGTTGCAACCGCTCGCGGTCCTGGCCGGTGCGTCCGGCGAGGCTCGGCTGCCGTTCTCCCTGGGCGGTGTCGTGGTCCACCGCACCGGTGTCGACCACGCCAGGGTGCGGCTGACCGAACCGGAACCCGGCGCGTACCGGGTGCTGGTCGCCGACGACACGGGCGCGCCGGTGGTGTCCGTGGACCGGCTCACCACCCGCCCGCTGGGTGACGACTCGTTGTTCCGGCTGGACTGGGTCCCGCTGACCGCCGAGGCGGGCGCGGTGCCGGACGCGGTGGTCGCACCGGAGTCGGTGCCGGACGCGTTGCGCGTGGTCCAGGACTTCCTCGCCGGTGACGGCGACCGGCTCGTGGTGCGCACCCGCGGTCTGCCCGCCGGCGATCCGGTGGCGGCGGGCGTGTGGGGCCTGGTGCGGTCCGCGCAGGCCGAGCACCCCGGCCGGTTCGTGCTGGTGGACACCGACGGCGAGCTGCCCGCCTTCATCGGTGACGAGGACCAGGTGTCCGTCCGCGACGGCGTGCCGCACGTGCCGAGGTTGGCACGCGTGTCGGCCGAACCCGTGACCGGGCGGTTGGTCCAGTCCGACACGGGCAGCCTGGACGACATGGCGTTCGTCGCCGAGCCGCGGCAGCCGCTGCGCCCGCACGAGGTGCGGGTGGCGGTGCGGGCGGCCGGCGTGAACTTCCGGGACGTGCTGATCGCCCTGGGCGTCTACCCGGGCCCGGCCGTGCTGGGCAGCGAGGGCGCCGGTGTCGTGGTGGAGGTCGGCGCGGAGGTCACCGGGTTCGTGCCGGGCGACCGCGTGCTGGGGCTGCTGCCCGGCGCGTTCGGGCCGGAAGCGGTGGCTGACCACCGGGTGTTGGCGCTTGTGCCGGACGGGTGGTCGTTCGCGCGGGCGGCGGCGGTTCCGGTGGTGTTCCTGACCGCCTGGTACGGGTTGGTGGACCTGGCCGGGCTGCGGGCGGGTGAACGGGTGTTGATCCACTCGGGTGCGGGTGGTGTCGGCATGGCGGCCGTCCAGCTCGCCCGGCGGCTGGGCGCGGAGGTGTACGCGACCGCGAGCCCCGCGAAGTGGGGTGTGTTGCGGGACCTGGGTTTGCCGGACGACCACATCGCGTCCTCGCGTGATCTCGGGTTCGCCGAGGCGTTCCCGCCGGTGGACGTGGTGTTGAACTCGTTGGCCGGTGAGTTCGTGGACGCGTCCCTGGGGCTGCTCGCACCCGGCGGCCGGTTCATCGAGATGGGCAAGGCCGACGTGCGCGTGGACGTCGCCGGGTACCGGGCGTTCGACCTCGGCGAGGCCGGCCCGGAGCGGCTGGGGCAGGTCCTCGCCGACGTGGTCGGGCTGCTCGTGGCCGGTGAGCTGGCGGGCCTGCCGGTCCGGGCGCGGGACGTGCGGGAGGCCCGCGCGGCGTTGCGGCACATGAGCCAGGGCGGGCACGTCGGGAAGGTCGTGCTGACCGTGCCCGCGCCGCTGGACCCCGAGGGCGCCGCGCTGATCACCGGCGGCACGGGCGCGCTCGGGCGGCTGGTGGCCCGGCACCTCGTGGTCGAGCACGGCGTGCGGCGGCTGGTGCTGGTGGGCCGGTCCGGCGGCGAGGTGCCCGAGGAGCTGCGCGAGCTGGACGCGGACGTGCGGGTGGTCGCGTGCGACGTGGCGGACCGGACCGCGCTGGCCGCCGTCCTGGCGGAAGTGCCCGCGCCGCTGACGGCCGTCGTGCACGCGGCGGGCGCGTTGGACGACGGCCTGGTGGCCTCGTTGACGCCGGAGCGGCTGGACACCGCGTGGCGGCCGAAGGCGTTGGCGGCCGAGCACCTGCACGAGCTGACCCGGGACCTGGACGTGCGGGCGTTCGTGTTGTTCTCGTCGGCGGCCGGTGTGCTGGGCTCGCCGGGGCAGGCCAACTACGCCGCCGCCAACGCCCACCTGGACGGGTTGGCGGCGCGGCGGCGGGCCGAGGGGCTGCCCGCGGTCTCGCTGGCCTGGGGCCACTGGGCGGTGACCAGCGCGCTCACCGAGCGGGCCGACACCGGGCGGCTGGCCCGCGCGGGCATCGCGTCGATGTCGGCCACGCAGGGCCTCGCGTTGTTCGACGCCGGGCTGCGCGTGGCGGACCCGGCGGTCCTCGCGGCCCGGTTGAACGTCGCGGCGCTCGGCGACCGGCCGGTGCTGCGTGGTCTCGTGCGCGGCCGGAAGCCGGTGCGGCGCAGTGGTTTCGCCCGCGAGATCGACGCGTTGCCGGCGGCCGAGCAGCACGCCGCGTTGCTGGAGCTGGTCACCGGGCACGCCGCCGCGGTGCTCGGGCACGCGGACGGCGCGGCGGTCGGGGTGGACCGGGCGTTCAAGGAACTCGGGTTCGACTCGCTGACCGCCGTCGAGCTGCGCAACCGGCTGTCCGCGGCCGTCGGTGCGCGGCTGTCGGCGACCGCGGTGTTCGACCACCCGACGCCCGAGCTGCTGGCCGGCCACCTGCGGGAGGTCGTGCTCGGCACGCGACGGGCGGTGGCGACCCCCGTCGCCGCCGCGGTCACGGACGACCCCGTGGTCGTGGTGGGCATCGGCTGCCGCTACCCCGGCGGGGTGGCCTCGGCGGACGACCTGTGGCGGCTGGTGGCCGACGGCGTGGACGCGATCGGCGGCTTCCCGGCCGACCGGGGTTGGGACGTGCGGTTCGACCCGGACGGCGCTCCCGGCACGACCTACACGCGGCACGGCGGCTTCCTGGCGGACGCGGCGGGTTTCGACGCCGACTTCTTCGGCATCTCGCCACGCGAGGCGTTGGCGATGGACCCGCAGCAACGCCTGGTGCTGGAGACCGCGTGGGAGGCGCTGGAGCACGCCGGGATCGACCCGACCTCGTTGCGCGGCACCGAGACCGGTGTGTTCACGGGCATCTGGGCATCGGGCTACGCGGGTGGCGTGGAGCAGGTTTCCCGGGACGTGGAGGGGTACCTGTCCACCGGCACCGCCACGAGCGTGACCTCCGGCCGCGTGTCGTACGTGTTCGGTCTGGAAGGCCCCGCGGTGTCGGTGGACACGGCGTGCTCGTCGTCGTTGGTCGCGGTGCACCTGGCGGCGCAGGCGTTGCGCTCGGGTGAGTGCTCGCTGGCGTTGGCGGGTGGCGTCACGGTGATGGCGACGCCCGCGAGCTTCATCGAGTTCTCCCGGCAGCGGGGGCTCGCGGCGGACGGGCGTGCCAAGCCGTTCTCGGCGGCGGCGGACGGCACGAGCTGGGGCGAGGGCTCCGGTCTGCTGGTGCTGGAGCGGTTGTCCGACGCGCGGCGCAACGGGCACCGGGTGTTGGCCGTGGTGCGTGGTTCGGCGGTGAACCAGGACGGTGCGTCGAACGGCCTGACCGCGCCGAACGGTCCGTCGCAGGAACGCGTGATCCGGCAGGCGTTGGCGAACGCGGGCCTGCGTCCGTCCGAAGTGGACGCGGTGGAGGCGCACGGCACCGGCACCGCGCTCGGCGACCCCATCGAGGCGCGGGCGTTGCTGGCCACGTACGGCCAGGACCGGTCGGAGCCGCTGTGGTTGGGCTCGGTGAAGTCGAACATCGGTCACACCCAGGCGGCGGCCGGTGTCGCCGGGCTGATCAAGGTGATCATGGCCATGCGGCACGGCGAGTTGCCGCGCACCCTGCACGTGGACGCGCCGACGCCCCACGTCGAGTGGACCGACGGCGAGGTGCGGCTGCTCACCGAGCCCACGCCGTGGCCGGAGCACGGGCGACCGCGCCGGGCCGGTGTGTCCGCGTTCGGCATCAGCGGCACCAACGCCCACGTGCTCCTGGAGCAGTCGCCCGACCCGGAGCCGGTCGAGGAGGTGACCGGCCCGGCGCTGTGGGCGTTCTCGGCACGCACCGCGGGTGCGTTGCGGGACCAGGCGCGGCGGTTGCGGGACCACGTGTCGCGGCCGATCACGCTCGCGTCCCGGGCGCGGTTCGCCCACCGGGCGGCCGTGGTGGGCGGCCCGGACGACCTGCGTGCCGGGCTGGACGCGCTCACCGCCGGGCGGGACGCCGCCGGCCTGGTCACGGGTGTCGCGCGGGAGGGGAAGACGGCGTTCGTGTTCTCCGGGCAGGGATCGCAGTGGGTCGGGATGGGGCGGCGGTTGTACGACGCGTTCCCGGTGTTCGCGCGGTCCCTGGACGAGAACTGCGGCCTGCTCGGCATTTCCCGCGACCTGCTGTTCGCCGACGAGGACGGCGTGCTGGACCGGACGTTCCACACCCAGACCGCGTTGTTCGCCCTGGAGGTGGCGCTCTACCGGCTGGTGGCGGACCTGGGGTTCGTGCCGGACTTCGTGATCGGGCACTCCGTCGGCGAGATCGCCGCCGCCCACGTGGCGGGCGTGCTGGACCTGCCGGACGCGTGCCGGCTGGTCGCCGCGCGCGGCAGGCTGATGGGTGAACTGCCGCCCGGCGGGGCGATGGTGTCGATCCGGGCCGCCGAGGACGACGTCCTCCCGACGCTGCGCCCCGGCGTGTCCGTCGCCGCCGTGAACGCCCCGGACGCCGTGGTGTTGTCGGGTGACGAGGACGCGGTGTCGGCGGTCGCCGAGCACTGGCGGCGGCAGGGGAGGCGGGTGCGGCGGCTCGCGGTCAGCCACGCCTTCCACTCCGCGCACATGGACCCGGTCCTGGCCGAGTTCGACCGGACCGCCGCCGGCATCACCCACCACGAGCCCGTCATCCCGGTGGTGTCGACGGTGCGGGACGGCGAGATCGGCGCACCCGGCCACTGGGCGCGGCAGGTGCGGGAGACCGTGCGGTTCGCGGACGGCGTGGCGTGGCTGCGTGACCACGGGGTGGTGCGGTTCCTGGAGATCGGGCCGCACCCGACGCTCGTGCCGGACGCCGTGCTGCGTCGGGACGACGACGCGCCGGAACGCCTCCAGGCCGCCCTGGGCGGGCTGTGGGTGGACGGCGCGCGGTGGACGCCGGCGTCCGGGCGACCGGTCGCGGCGCCGACGTACCCGTTCCAGCACGAGCGGTTCTGGTTGACGCCCACCGTGAACGGCGACGGGCCGGACGACGTGCGGCACCCCCTGCTGCGGTCCGTGGTGCGGCTGCCCGACGGGCAGGGCGTGGTGGCGACGGGTCGGCTGTCGGCGGCCACGACGCCGTGGCTCGCCGAGCACGTGGTGGCGGGCGTGCCCCTGTTGCCGGGCACGGGTTTCCTGGAGCTGGCCGTGCGCACCGGCGAGCACGTCGGGTGCCCGGTGGTGGCGGAACTGGTGCTGGAAGCGCCGCTGGTGCTCGCGGACGCGGTGCACATCCAGGTCACCGTGGGCGCGGCGGACGAGGAGGGCCACCGGCCGGTGGCGGTGCACTCCCGCACGGCCGCCGAACCCGACGACTGGACGCGGCACGCGACGGGTTCCCTGGCGCCGGCCACCACCGCGCCGCGGCCCGGTGCCGAGCGACCGGCGGACGCCCGTCCGCTGGACATCGGCTCCCTCTACGACACGCTCGACGCCGCCGGGTACGCCTACGGGCCCGTGTTCCGGGGTCTGACCGGCATCTGGCGCAGCGGCGACGAACTGCACGCCGAGGTGGCGTTCCCCGGTGACGGCGGCGCGCTCGCCGGTTACGGCGTCCACCCGGCCCTGCTCGACGCGGCCGTCCAACCGCTGACGCTGCTCACCGGCATCACCGCCGACCAGCCCGGCGACGGCCTGGCACGCCTGCCGTTCTCGTTCTCCGGCGTGTCGGTCACGGGTTCCGCCACGGCGGCGCGGGTGGTGCTCACCCCGACCGCGCCCGACACCTACGCCGTGCGGCTGACCGACCAGGCGGGCGAGCCGGTCGCCGCGATCGAACGACTCGTGCTGCGGCCGGTGGCGCTGGCCGACCTGGCGGTGAACCGGCACCCGAACGCCCTGTTCGCGGTGGAGTGGGCGGAGGTCGCCGGTGACGGTCCGCCGGTGGACGCGGTGTTCCACCACGTCGACGGCGGGGGAGACCCGGTGGCCCGCACGCACGCGGTGGTCGCCGAGCTGCTGGCCGCCGTCCGGGGCGCCGACACCCGGCTGGTCGTGGTGACCGGCGACGACCTGCCGTCCGCCGCGGCACGTGGTTTCACCCGCGGCGCCCAGGCCGAGCACCCCGGCCGGCTCGTGCTGGTGGAGACCGACGGCTCCGGTGACCTGGACGCCGCCGTGCGCACCGCGGTGGCGGCGGACGAACCCCACGTCGCGGTGCGTGGCGGTCGGGTGTTCGCGCCCCGGCTCGCGCGCGCCGCGGCGGACGGGCGGCCGGGCGTGGTCGAGGGCGCGGTCCTGATCACCGGCGGCACCGGCGTGCTGGGTGGTCTGGTGGCACGCCACCTGGTCACCGCGCGCGGGGCGCGGCACGTGGTGCTGGTCGGCAGGCGCGGCGGCGCGGCGGGACTCGTGGCGGAGCTGGCCGGGCTCGGCGCGCGGGTCGACGTGGTGGCGTGCGACGTGGCGGACCCGGCGGCCGTGCGCTCGCTGGTCGACGCCGTCCCCGACCTCGCGGTGGTCGTGCACGCGGCCGGTGTCGTGGACGACGCCGTGGTGGACGCCATGACGCCGGAGCAGGTGACGAACGTGCTGCGGCCCAAGGTGGACGCCGCCTGGAACCTGCACGAGGCCACGAAGCACCTGGACCTTCAGGCGTTCGTGTTGTTCTCGTCGGCGGCCGGCACGTTCGGCAGCCCCGGCCAGGCGAACTACGCGGCGGCCAACGCGTTCCTGGACGCCCTGGCCGCCCACCGCGCCGCCGCCGGGCTGGCGGCGGTGTCGCTGGCGTGGGGCTACTGGGCGGAACCCAGCGGTATCACCGGTCACCTCACCGAGACCGACCACCGCCGCCTGGCCCGGACCGGGATGCGACCGCTGACCACCGAGCAGGCGCTGGCCCTGTTCGACGTCGGCCTCACCGCCGACCGGCCGCTGCTGGTGCCGATCCACCTGGACCTGGCCGCGATCGGCACGCCGCCCGCCCCGCTGCGCGGCCTGGTGCGGCCGAAGGCCGACCGGGTCGAGCCCGCCGACCTGGCGGGCCGGCTCGCGGGCCTGGCCGAGCCGGAGCAGCGCGCGCTGCTGCTCGACGTGATCAACACGCACAGCGCGCACGTCCTCGGCCACAGCACGCGGATCGTCGAGGACCCGCAGCAGGCGTTCCGCGACCACGGCGTCGACTCGCTGACCGCGATCGACCTGCGCAACCGCCTCAACGCCGCCACCGGGCTCCAGCTCGCGGCGACCGCGGTGTTCGACTTCCCGACACCCGCGCAGCTCGCCAACCACCTCTACGGTCAGCTGTGCGGCAGCGCGCCCCGCGCGGCCGGCCCGGTGGAAGCGTTGCTGCGCAAGGCGCTCGACGCGAACCGCGCCGAGGACGGCCTGGCGTTGCTGGCCACCGCCGCCCGCCTCGAACCGACCGCGCCGCCGGAGGTCGAACCGGTGCGGCTGGCGTCGGGTTTCCTGCGGCCCGCCCTGGTGTGCCTGCCGTCCGCGCTGGGTTTCGCCGCGGTGGAGGAGTACGGGCGGTTCGCGGCGGCGCTGGAGGGCACCCGCGACGTCACCGCGCTGCCGCTGCCCGGGTTCGCGGGCGACCCGCTGCCGTCGTCGGCGGAGGAGCTGGTGGCCGCGCTCGCGGAGGCCGCGTCCACCGTGGACAACCCGGTGCTGGTCGGGCGCTCGCTGGGCGCGTGGCTGGCCGTGGCGGTCGCGCGGCACCTGGAGGAGCGGGGCACGAGCCCGGCGGCCGTCGTGCTGGTCGACGGGTACCCGGGCGACCTGGCCGCCGTGCTCGACGGCGTGCTGCGTGCCGAGCACCAGGTGCGGCCGGTGGACGACCACCGGCTGCTGGCGATGGGCCGCTACGCCGACCTGGCCCCGGAACCGGGGACCGTGACCGCGCCGGTGCTCGTGGTCGGCACCCGGAAACGCGCGTGGCCGACGCTGTCCACCACCGCCCAGGACGTGCTCACCGTCCGGGGCGACCACTTCACCGCGCTGGAGAAGCACTCCGCGGAAACCGCGCTCGCGGTCAGCACGTGGCTGCTGGACTTCCACGGCTACGGGGCCGGGCTCGCCGAACTCAGGGAGAGGGACACCCATGATCTGGGATGACGTGTACATCGGGGGCACCGGTCGGTACCTGCCGCCACGCACCCGCGCGACCGACGCCGTGCCGGACACCGAGACGATGCGGCGGCTGCTCGCGCTGTCCGACTTCACCTCCTTCACCCAGTCCGCGGACGTCACCGAGCACGCGATGGCGGTGCGCGCGGCGATCGGCGCGCTCCAGGAGTCCGGGTTGACCGGCGCGGACATCTCGATGGCCGCCTACGCGCAGATGGACTCGCAGGACCACATGGCGCCGTCCTGCCACCTCCAGCGGGTGCTGGGCCTCGGGCACGCCCTGGTGTACGAGGTGGAGGCGACCAGCAACGGCGGTTCCGCCGCGCTCCAGTCGGCCGCCGCGCACCTGGTTGCCGACCCGGCGGCGGGCGCCACCCTGGTCACCGCCACGTCCCGGTTCCGGCCGCCGCGCTGGGAGCGCTGGCAGCCCACCATCGGCATCTTCCTCGCCGACGGCGCGGTGTCCGCGGTGCTGACCCGCGAGGGCGGCCGGGCCCGCCTGGTCGCCACCGCCAACAGCTCCGCCACCCAGATGGAGGTGCTGGCCACGCCGACCATCCCGGACCCGCTGGGGCACCGCGACAAGACGCCGATCGAGGTCACCGGTCTCGCGCCCTACCTGACGCTGATGAGCGAGGCCCTGGTGAGCGCGGTCGAGCAGGCCGCGAAGGAGGCCAACACCGCGGTCTCCGACATCACCCGGTTCGTCGTCACCGGCCTCGGGCTGGCGCAGCTCCAGGTCGTCGTGCTGGAGCCGCTGGGCGTGTCGCTGGACCGCACCACGTGGTCGTTCCTGCGGGAACTCGGGCACGTCGGGCCGTGCGACCAGTTGCTCGGCGTCGACCACCTGCTGCACGACGACACCCTGCGCCCCGGCGACACGATCATGGTGGTGGGCCTGGGCATGGGCTCGCGCTTCACGGCCGCCCTGCTGGAGGTCACCGAGCAGCCCAAGCCGCGCGCCACCGTGCTCGACACCGCCGCGCCCGCGCCCGCGCCGGTCGACCGGCACGTCATCGACCCGACCGGCGCGGACATCTTCGGCGAGGCGGCGCAATTGCGCGCACGCGGCACGGCGACGCCCGTCGAGCTGCCGGGCGGCGTGCCCGCGTGGGCCGTCACCGGGCACGACGCGGTGAAGGAGCTGCTGCTGGACCCGAACGTCTCCAAGGACGCCAACCGGCACTGGCCGACCTGGCGGCGCGGCGAGATCCCGCCGGACTGGCCGCTGATCATGTGGGTAGCGATGAAGAACATGTTCACCGCCTACGGCGAGGACCACAAGCGGTTGCGCAGCCTGGTGGCGCGGGCGTTCACCGCACGCCGCATCGACGCCATGCGGCCCCGCGTGGAGGAGATCACCACGCAGCTCGTGGACGCCCTGGCGGCGGTGCCGCGCGGGCAGGTGGTCGACCTGCGGGCCGAGTTCGCCTTCCCGCTGCCGATCCGGGTGATCAGCGAGCTGTTCGGCGTGCCCGACGCGATCGGCGCGGACCTGCGGCGGCTGGTGCACGCGGTGTTCAGCCTGGACGCCGACCCGGACGGCGTGCAGGCCGCGTCGGGTGAGCTGTACCTGCTGCTGAAGGACCTGGTGGCGGCCAAGCGCGCCGAGCCGGGCGACGACCTCACCAGCGACCTCATCGCCGCGCGCGAGGAGGACGGCACGCGGTTGAGCGAGCAGGAGCTGCTGGACACGCTGCTGCTCACCATCAGCGCCGGGTTCGAGACGACGGTGAACCTGATCGACAGCGCCGTGCACGCCCTGGCCGCGCACCCCTCGCAGCTCGGCCTCGTCACGGCGGGCACCAGCACGTGGGACGACGTGGTGGACGAAACGCTGCGCTGGCAGCCGCCCGTGCCGAACCTGCCGCTGCGGTACGCGGTGCGGGACGTGACGGTGGACGGGGTCCGGATCGCCGAGGGCGACGCGATCCTGGTGTCGTTCGGCGGCGCCAACCGCGACCCGGCGAAGCACGGGCCCAACGCCGAGGAGTTCGACATCACG
Organism: Saccharothrix obliqua; assembly: GCF_019375475.1. GTDB lineage: Bacteria > Actinomycetota > Actinomycetes > Mycobacteriales > Pseudonocardiaceae > Actinosynnema > Actinosynnema obliqua. The sequence continues at coordinate 108,212 of NZ_JAHXGQ010000011.1, forward strand.
CGGCCGTCGCGGCACGACCACCTCGCGTTCGGCCACGGCGTGCACTACTGCCTGGGCAGCCCGCTGGCCCGGCTGGAGGCGACGTCGGCGTTGCCCGCCCTGTTCGCCCGCTTCCCGAACCTGCGCCTGGCCGCTCCGGACGAACTCGCGCCGCTGGGTTCGTTCTTCACCAACGGGCACCAGGCGCTGCCCGTGGTCCTGGAGGACTGACGTGGCCCACTTCGCGTTCGTCAGCGCACCCGCGCCCGGTCACGTCAACCCCACCCTGCCGCTGGTGGCGGAACTCGTGCGGCGGGGCCACCGGGTCTCCTACGCCACCGGACCGTCCACTGTGGATGGCGCGGTCGCGGCCGGCGCGGCGCCGGTCGTGCTGCCGTCCCGGTTGCCGCCCGACATGGACGCGCGGGGCGAGTTCACCGCCGACCAGCTCGCCGTGACGCTGGAGCACTTCCTGGCCGACGCGCGTGTGTCGTTCCCGGTGCTGGCCGAGCACTTCACGGCCGACCGGCCGGAGGTCGTGTGCTACGACTCGGTGACGTTCACCGGGCGGATGCTGGCGAACCTGCTGGGCGTGCCGGACGTGGCGCTGGTGCCGACGTTCGCCGAGAACGAGCGCTTCTCGGCCACGCAGGTCTACCTGCCGGCGTCGTTCGACCACACCCACCCGCGGCTGGTGGCGGCGATCGGGGCGATGGGCGAGTTCGCCGCCGGGCACGAGTTCCTGGCCGACCCGAACCTGATGTTCGGCTACGTCGCGCCGGTGAGCATCGTGTTCATCCCGCGGGAGTTCCAGCTCGCCGGCGAGACGTTCGACGACCGGTTCCACTTCGTCGGGCCCACCGTGGCGGACGCGGGGGAGTGGTCCCCGGACGGCGACGGGCCGGTGCTGCTGGTGTCGCTGGGCACGGTGTTCAACCAGCGGCCCGACGTGTACCGGGCGTGCGTGGAGGCGTTCGGCGACACGGAGTGGCAGGTCGTGATGTCGACGGGTGAGCTGGACACGTCCCTGCTCGGGCCGTTGCCGGGCAACGTGTGGGCGGCGCGCCGCGTGCCGCAGGTGGCGGTGTTGCGGCACGCCACCGCGTTCGTCAGCCATGCCGGGATGAACTCGCTGATGGAGGCCGTGCTGCACGGTGTGCCGGTGGTGGCCGTGCCGCGGATCCCGGAGCAGCGGGCGGTCGCTCGGCGGGCGGAGGAGCTGGGCGTGGCGCGGGTGCCGGCGGAGGTGACGGCGGAGTCGCTGCGGGCGGCTGTGGAGGAGGCTCGTGGGTTGCGTGCGGGTGCGGTGGCGCTCGGCGACCTGGCTCGTCGGGCGGGTGGCGCGCCGGCGGCGGCGGACGTGCTGGAGAAGCTGCTGACCTGACCGGCGGTGACGACCGCGGGGCCGCCACCGGTTGAAGGCAGCCCCGCGGCCATCCCGCGCACGACCTGCCCCAGTGGCCCCGCGCCGCTGTTCCGCTGTTCCACGCGCGAGCCGCCCGCGGCCCTTGTTCTGCCTCTGGGGCGGTCACCGCGAATAAGTGCCGTACCCCTACGGATCACGTCCCTGATTGTTCCGCGCCCGGTGCCGACCGACAGTGGACCGTGCCGCTCCACCCCCTGCTGGAGCGGCTGTTCGCCTGGAAGGGAAGCACTGTGAAACGACTACGTCCCAAGGGTTTCGCGTCCCTCGTCGCGGCGGCGATGCTGTTGCCGGTACTGCCCGCGGCTGCCGTCGCCGGGTCGGGGAACGCCCCTGCCGCGAACTTCGAGGGCGGCACGGTACCGACGAGATCCGACGCCACCACCTCGTTCCACAACGGCCAGGACGCCACCGTCGACGAGTTCCCCGCGATCATCGCGGGCCTGCGCGCGGGTGGTTCGCGCCCGCAGGGCCAGTCCTGCACCGGTTCCGTCGTCGCGCCCCGCAAGATCCTCATCGCCGCGCACTGCGCCGACGCCCAGGGTGACAAGAGCTTCCTGTACGGCTTGGACGACCTCAACGCGGGCGGCGGGTTCCGCACCGAGGTGGTCGAGTACAAGAAGCACCCGAAGTACGTCAACTTCGACCAGGGCTACGACGTCGCGGTGGTCACCGTCGCCGACGACATCCCCGTCCGCGGCGGCCGGTACGCCCGGTTCGCCACGTCCGCCGACGCCGGTCTCGCGACCCCCGGCAAGAACGGCCTCGGTTTCGGCTACGGGAAGAAGGACTTCGACGACGTCCGGCGCGACGTCACGCTGGACAAGGCGACCCTGCCGATCGTCGACGGCGACTCGGTGTGCCGGGGCGTCGGTGCCGGCTTCCGGTCCGCCACCATGATCTGCGCCGGGTACGCCGACGGCCGCACCACCATCCTGCCCGGCGACAGCGGCGGGCCGCTGGTCGTGGACGGGAAGATCGTGGGCGTCGCGTCGTGGAGCCGCAGCGACTTCAAGTGGTACAGCGTCTACGGGCGGCTGACCAACGAGATGGGCGACTGGGTCCAGCAGGAGGTCGGCACGCCTCAGTCGGACTTCACGCTGGGTGTGTCCCCGGCGAGCGTGCGGGTCGCGGCCGGTGGGTTCGCTTCTACGACGGTGACGTCGGTGGCCGGTTCGGGTGGTGCGGAGGATGTCCGGTTGTCGGCGGCCGGGTTGCCGGGTGGGGCGAAGGCGGTGTTCCAGCCGCAGTCGATCCGGGCCGGGGCCAATGCGAAGCTGACGGTCGAGGCGGGTGCGTCGACCCCGGCCGGCACGTACGAGGTGACGGTCACCGGGACGGGTGCCGGTGGCAAGACGGCTACCGCCAAGCTGTCGTTGACCGTGGAGGGCGACCAGCAGCCCGGTGACTTCACGCTTGGTCTGGCTCCGGCGAACGTGAAGGTGGCGGCTGGTGGGTTCGCCTCCACGACGGTGACGTCGGTGGCTGGTTCGGGTGGTGCGGAGGATGTCCGGTTGTCCGCGGCCGGGTTGCCGGGTGGGGCGAAGGCGGTGTTCCAGCCGACGTCGATCCGGGCCGGGGCCAATGCCAAGTTGACGGTCGAGGCGGGTGGGTCGACCCCGGCCGGCACGTACGAGGTCACGGTCACCGGGACAGGTGCCGGTGGCAAGACGGCTACCGCCAAGCTGTCGTTGACCGTGGAGGGCGGTGATCCCGGCGGCGGCGAGGTGGCGGTCAAGGTCGACCCGGCGTCGGTGTCGGTGCGGCAGGGTTTCTTCGCCCAGTTCCAGGTGACCGCGTCCGGTGGCACGGGCAACCTCGCCCTGACGTCGACCGGAGCGCCGGCGGGCACGCGGTTGGCGTTCAACCCGCCCACCATCGCCCAGGGCGGTAGCAGCGGGGTGTTCCTGAGCACCGACCTCCAGACGCCGCCCGGCACCTACCCGCTGACCATCACCGCCGTCGCGGCGGACGGCAAGGTGGGCACCGCGACGCTCACCCTCACCGTGACCCGGTGGGGCTCGTTCGGGATGCGCGTGGCATAGCAGGCGGGCACCACGCCCCTCCCCGGACCCCGACCGGCTTTCTCCCCCCGGTCGGGGTTTCCGCCGTGCCCGGACCCCGGCGGGGTCGGACCTCCGGCCGGAGCCGACGTCGGCGTGCTTGAGGTCGATGCCGAGCCAGGGTCGCGGCTGAGACCGGAGTCGGAGCGGGTCCCGGCGCGAGACCGGCACCGGGATGAGGGCTGCGGCCGGTGCCGGGATGCGGGGCGGCAGGGCCGGGGGCGATGACAGGGTGGAATCCCGGGCGAGGGTCAAGCCGGGAGTCGGGAGTGGGTGCCGCGCGTGGGTGGGGGAGCGGGTGGTGGGGAGCGGTGGGTGTGGGCTGTTCGCGGGCGCGTGTGTAGGGCGTGAGTGGGGCGGGGGCTCGCCCGCGTGGGTGATTTCGGGCCCGGCCGATTGAGCTGTGTGAGGCCGGCCACGTGTGGTGGGCGGCGCGGTGGAATCAGCCCAGTTCGGCCCACACGACCTTGCCGTTGGCGGTGGGGGTGGTGCCCCACGAACGGCTCAGAGCGTTGATGATGATCAAGCCTCGGCCGCGGGCCGAGTCGACTTCCACAGGTCTTGGCTGGGGCAGGGTGGTCGACTGGTCCGCCACCTCGATCCTCATACCGGTACCGCTCCGGCTCACCGTCAGCTCCAAGGGGCCGGTGGCGTGGTCCACCGCGTTGGACACCAGCTCCGTGACGACCAACGCGGCATCCTCGGCCACGTCCGCCGACACGCCCCAGGCCGCGCCTGCCTCGCCGACTATGCGGCGTGCCTGCGCGGACGCGCCTGCGGTGGCAGGCAGCGTCACGGCCACCGGCGTCGCTGGCTCGTTGCGCACAATCCGCTCCCGTTGATCGGCCGTTACCGCATCGTCGCACATCCTGTCGCTTGGACCACCCAGTGGTCGCGTCCAACGGCCCCGTGCTGCACGATCTGTACCGGCACGGCACCCGCCGTGCGGGGAGGCGACGACGCGATGGATTTGCAGGTGCGCAGCGAGGAGCGCGGTGGCTGGACGGTCGTCGCGGTGTCGGGCGAGCTGGACGCGGACACCGTGCCCGTGCTCTCGGACCACCTCGACGGGACGTCCGGGGAGCGGGTGGTGCTCGACCTGAGCGGTGTCCCGTTCATGGACACCACCGGGCTGTCCCTCATGCTCGACTGGCACCGGCGGCTGGACGGTGCGGGCGGGCAGTTCCGGATGGCGTCGCTGCAACCGTCGGTGCACAAGCTGTTCCGGCTCACCGAGCTGACCGAGGTGATGCACATCCACGAGTCGGTGGCCGACGCCACCGCGTAGGCTCACGGCTCCGCCTGCACGACGAGGATGGTCAGGTCGTCGTGCTCCGCCGGCCCCAGCCAGTCGAACACCTCGGTCCGGACGTGCTCGGCCACGGCTTCGGCGGGCAGGCCCGCGCACCGCTCGAGTGCGGCCCGCAACCGGCTGTCACCGAACAGCTCCGCCCGGTCCGCGCCGGATCTCGCCTCGGTCACGCCGTCGCTGTAGAGCAGCAGCGTCTCGCCCGGCCCGAGGATCACCGTGGTCTGCTGGAACCGCACCTCGGGCAGCACGCCCACGATCCCGCCGTGCACCGCCACCTCGTCCACGCGCCCGGTCGACCGCAGCACCAGCGGCGCGGGGTGCCCGCCCGCCGAGAGCGCCACCCGCAGCCCACCCGCCTGCACGGGCACCAGGTTCCCGACGACCAGCGTGGTGAACAGCTTGCTGCCCGCCGCCCGCAGCGCCGCGTTGAGCAGCGCCAGCAGCTGCGCGGGCCGCTGCTCGACCACCAGCAGGGTGTGCAGGCTCTGCCGCACCCGTCCCGAGTGGACGGCCGCCTCGACGCCGTTGCCCGCCACGTCGCCGAGCACGAACGCCGCGCTGCCGTCCTCCCGCGGGTGCACGTCGAAGAAGTCGCCGCCGACCTGGAAGGCCGGATCGGCCGGCTCGTACACCTGCGCCAACCGCACCCCGGCCACCTCCGGCAGCGGACCGGGCAGCAGTGGTGTCCGCAACACGGTGACCGTCCGGTCCCGCTCGTGCAGCAGCGTGCTGACCGCCAACGCCTCCGACGCGCGGTCCGCGTAACGCAGCAACAGCTCCAGGTCGTACCCGCCGAAGCACACCAACGCGCCGCCACCGGTCAGCCCCGTGGCCACCCCGCGCCCGGTCGCGCCGCCCCACGGCCCGTCACCGGGACCGGCGACCTCGACGTGCCGCACCCGGCCGTCGAGCACGTCCGCCAGGCCGGGCGTGCCGAACGCCACCTGCCGCGCGGTGCGGGCCGCGGCGACCACGCCGTCCGGACCGCGCCGCCACCACTCCAGCCGTCCGCGACCGCCCGGCACGATCGCCACGGCGTGGTGCGCGGGTGCGGATCCGACGACGTTCCGTAAAGTTTCGGCACGATCGGTGATGGCGTCGAACGTGCGGTACGCCGCCTGGAGGTAGTCCTCGGGGCTGCGGAACCAGGCGGTCCACCCGCCGCCGAGATCACGCGACCGGCCCGACACGGCCGCCCGTGAACCCACCTGGACCTGGGGGAACAGCACGGAGGCAAGCCGGTTCGCCAAGCGGGCGACCCCGTCGGGGTCGACCACCACCACGGCTTCGTGGAAGCCGTCGACGAGGCGGCGCCACGTGTCGAGGTCGAGGCCCGCCTCGGAACCTTGCCGGTAGCCCTGGGCCATCGCGGCTCCTGTGTGTCGGGTCGTGCCCAACCTAGCGGACACGCCACCACAGACAGTGGCAGGCTTGGCCCAGATCCGCTGACGTTGGAGGCCCTCGTGACGACCGCGCAGGACGACACGGACGTGACCCTCGCCCGGCTGCTGACCGCGATGCGCGAGATGCGGGACGGCAACTTCCGCCGCCGCCTCGTCGTGTCGCGAGGCGTGCCGGGCGAACTCGCCCGCACGTTCAACGAGATCGCGGAGCGCAACCAGTGGCTGGTGGGCGAGCTGGTGCGGGTCCGGCAGGCGGTGGGCCAGGAGGGCAGACTGGGCGAGCGACTCGGCCCGGGTGCGGGGCCGATGGGCTGGGAGATGGCCGCCGACGCCGTCAACGGGCTCATCGACGACCTGACCCGGCCGACCACGGAGCTGAGCCGGGTGCTCGCGGCCGTGGCACGGGGCGACCTGTCGCAGCAGTTGACCGTCGCGGGCCGCGGCGAGGTCGCCAACCTGGTGGACAGCTTCAACTCGATGACCGCCACCCTGCGCACGTTCGCGGGCGAGGTCACGCGGGTGGCGCGCGAGGTCGGCACGGACGGCCGGCTCGGCGGCAAGGCCACCGTGCCGGGTGTGGCGGGCACCTGGAAGGACCTCACCGACTCGGTGAACTTCATGTCCGACAACCTGACCGCGCAGGTCCGCGACATCGCCCAGGTGGCGACGGCGGTGGCGCAGGGCGACCTGTCGCAGAAGATCACGGTCACCGTCGCGGGCGAGATGCTGGAGCTGAAGGACACCGTCAACACGATGGTGGATCAGCTCTCGTCGTTCGCGGACGAGGTGACGCGGGTGGCGCGCGAGGTCGGCACGGATGGCCGGTTGGGTGGTCAGGCCCAGGTGCCTGGTGTCGGTGGCACGTGGCGCGACCTCACCGACAACGTCAACTTCATGGCGAACAACCTGACCTCCCAGGTGCGCAACATCGCCCAGGTGGCGACGGCGGTGGCCCAGGGCGACCTGTCGCAGAAGATCACCGTGGACGCCCGGGGCGAGATCCTGGAGCTGAAGTCGACCATCAACACGATGGTGGACCAGCTCTCGTCGTTCGCCGACGAGGTGACGCGGGTCGCGCGCGAGGTGGGCACCGAGGGCCGGTTGGGTGGTCAGGCCCAGGTCTCGGGTGTCGCGGGGACGTGGCGTGATCTGACCGACTCGGTGAACTTCATGGCGGGCAACCTGACCTCCCAGGTGCGCAACATCGCCCAGGTGACCACGGCCGTGGCGCAGGGCGACCTGTCGCAGAAGATCGACGTCGACGCGCGGGGCGAGATCCTCCAGCTCAAAACGACGATCAACACGATGGTGGATCAGTTGTCGTCCTTCGCGGCCGAGGTGACGCGCGTGGCGCGGGAGGTCGGCAGCGACGGCCGGTTGGGTGGTCAGGCCCAGGTGCCGGGTGTCGCGGGGACGTGGCGTGATCTGACCGACTCGGTGAATTTCATGGCGGGCAACCTGACCTCCCAGGTGCGCAACATCGCCCAGGTGGCGACGGCGGTGGCCCGCGGCGACCTGTCGCAGAAGATCACCGTGAACGCGCGGGGCGAGATCCTGGAGCTGAAGGACACCGTCAACACGATGGTGGATCAGCTCTCGTCGTTCGCCGACGAGGTGACGCGGGTCGCGCGCGAGGTCGGCACGGATGGTCGGCTGGGTGGTCAGGCTCAGGTGCCGGGTGTCGGCGGCACGTGGCGTGACCTCACCGACTCGGTGAACTTCATGGCCAACAACCTCACGGCGCAGGTCCGCAACATCGCCCAGGTGACCACGGCCGTGGCGGGCGGCGATCTCTCGCAGAAGATCACCGTGGACGCCCGCGGCGAGATCCTGGAGTTGAAGTCGACCATCAACACGATGGTGGACCAGCTCTCGTCGTTCGCCGACGAGGTGACGCGCGTGGCGCGTGAGGTCGGCACGGACGGCCGGTTGGGCGGCCAGGCCCGCGTGCCGGGGGTGGCGGGCACCTGGAAGGACCTCACGGACAACGTGAACGTCATGGCGGACAACCTGTCCACCCAGGTCCGCAGCATCGCGGCGGTGGCGACGGCGGTCGCGGGCGGCGACCTGTCGAAGAAGATCACGGTGGAGGCCAAGGGCGAGATCGCCGCGCTCGCCGACACCATCAACGGCATGGTCGACACGCTGCGGGCGTTCGCCGACGAGGTGACCCGCGTGTCCCGCGAGGTCGGCACCGAGGGCATCCTCGGCGGCCAGGCCCGCGTGCCGAACGTGGCGGGCACCTGGAAGGACCTCACCGAGAACGTCAACTTCATGGCGAACAACCTGACCAACCAGGTGCGCAACATCGCCCAGGTGACCACCGCCGTCGCGCGTGGGGACCTGTCGAAGAAGATCGACGTGGACGCGCGGGGCGAGATCCTGGAGCTGAAGACGACGATCAACACGATGGTGGATCAGCTCTCGTCGTTCGCGGACGAGGTGACGCGCGTGGCGCGCGAGGTCGGCACCGAGGGCAAGCTCGGCGGCCAGGCCGAGGTGGAGGGCGTGTCCGGCACCTGGAAGCGGCTCACCGAGAACGTCAACGAGCTGGCCGGCAACCTGACCCGGCAGGTGCGGGCGATCGCCGTGGTGGCCACCGCGGTGACCGAGGGCGACCTGACCCGGCAGATCACCGTGGACGCGTCCGGCGAGGTCGCCGAGCTGAAGGACAACGTCAACCGGATGATCCTGAACCTGCGCGAGACGACCCGCGCCAACGAGGAGCAGGACTGGCTGAAGACGAACCTGGCCCGGCTGTCCGGTCTCATGCAGGGGCACCGCGACCTGCACGCCATGGCGTCGCTGGTGATGAGCGAGCTGACGCCGCTGGTGTCCGCGCAGCACGGGGCGTTCTTCCTGGTCGACGGCGAGTCCGACGCGCTGGAGCTGACCGCCACCTACGCCTACCAGCCGAGCGGGCGGCCGACCCGGTTCTCCCGCGGCGAGTCGCTGGTCGGCCAGGTGGCGGTGGAGAAGAAGACGGTCCTGGTGCGGGACGTGCCGCCGGGTTACGTGGAGATCGGGTCGGGCATGGGCTCCGCGCCGCCGGTCAACCTGGTGATCCTGCCGGTGGTGTTCCAGGGCGAGACGCTGGGCGTGATCGAGCTGGGCTCGTTCGGCGAGTTCACCGAGGTGCACCTGGACCTGCTGGACCAGCTCAAGGAGAACATCGGCGTCAACGTGAACACGATGCTCGCCAACGCCCGCACGGACAGCCTGCTGGTCGAGTCGCAGCGGCTCACCGAGGAGCTGCGCGCGGGCTCGGTGGAGCTGGAGGCACGGGCGCGGCAGCTCTCGTCGGCCTCGAAGTACAAGTCGGAGTTCATGGCCAACATGTCGCACGAGCTGCGCACGCCGCTGAACTCGCTGCTGATCCTGGCGAAGCTGCTCGCGGACAACCTGGACGGCAACCTCAACCCCAAGCAGGTCGAGTTCGCGCGCACCATCCACTCGTCGGGCACGGACCTGTTGCAGCTGATCGACGACATCCTGGACCTGACGAAGGTCGAGTCGGGGCACATGCAGGTGCAGACCGACCCGGTGCGGGTGTCCGACGTCGTGGGTTACGTGGAGGCGCTGACCCTGCCGCTGGCGGCGGAGAAGGGGCTGTCGTTCGACGTCGTCGTGGAGTCGGACGTGCCCTCCACCCTGCACACCGACGAGCACCGGTTGCAGCAGATCCTGCGCAACCTGCTGTCCAACGCGGTGAAGTTCACCCACGACGGCGAGATCCGGCTGCGCATCCGGCACGCCGAGAACGCGGTGGCGTTCGACGTGCACGACACCGGCATCGGCATCCCGGCGGAGAAGCTGTCGGTGATCTTCGAGGCGTTCCAGCAGGCCGACGGCACGACGTCGCGCAAGTACGGCGGCACGGGCCTCGGCCTGTCCATCAGCCGGGAGCTGGCGGCGCTGCTGGACGGCCGCCTGGACGTGCGCAGCGAACCCGGCGCGGGTTCCACGTTCACCCTCTACCTGCCGCTGGCCGACCAGGCGCTGGTGCCGCTGCCCGCGGAGCCGGAACTCCCGGCGCCACCCGCCGCGCCCCAGCCGCGGCTCCCGGTCGCGACGCCCGCGGCGGAGGCGCCGCCGGCGCCCGCCGACCTGCCGCCCGCGCCGATGCGGTTCCACGGCGAGAAGGTCCTGATCGTGGACGACGACCTGCGCAACGTGTTCGCGCTGACCAGCGTGCTGGAGCTGCACGGCTTGGAGGTGATCTACGCGGACAACGGGATCACCGGCGTGCGTGCGCTGGAGCAGTACGACGACGTGTCGTTGGTGCTGATGGACATCATGATGCCGGAGCTGGACGGCAACGCGACGATGGCCGCTATCCGCGCCATGGCGCGGTACGAGGACCTGCCGGTGATCGCGGTGACGGCGAAGGCCATGAAGGGTGACCGGGAGAAGAGCCTCGCGTCCGGGGCGACGGACTACGTGACCAAGCCGGTGGACACTGATCATCTGCTCCGCCTCATTGCCTTCTACCTGGGGTTGGAGCAGGACTGACGGTGCCGTCGCGCAACGCGCGCAGCGCCGCGCCGCCGACGGCGACCAGGCGCTCCAGCGCGGCTTCGGTCAGGGCCAGTTCCAGCTCGCCCCGCCCGAAGGACAGCGCGACGGAATCCGCCTGGAGCGCGTAGGTGATCGGTGTCGCGGCGTCGTAGTGGACCCAGCTGCACAGTTCTCCGCTGATGGGTGTCGCGGTCATGGAATGGGCTGCCTTCCGATTCGAGAATTCCGGTGCGCACCAGAATTCTCGGTGCGCACCACCTTCGTCAATTCCCCGATCGAGTGGTCATCGAGCGGGGTGCGGTGGGCCCTATGCTGTGGTCATGGGACGCACCAGTCCGAAATCCGTGGCGCTCGGGGCCGAACTCCGCGCGGCCCGGGACAACGCCGGCGTGACGCTGCGCGAGCTGGCCAAACGCCTCGGCGTCGACCACAGCTCGCTGTCCCGGGCGGAGTCCGGCGAGCGGCCACCGGCGCCGCACGTGGTCCTCGCCATCCTCCGCGCGCTCGGGGTCGAGGGCGCCGAGCGCGAGCGGATCGTGGACATGTCGCGCGTGCCCGACGACGCCGTCTGGATGGCGGTGGCGATCCCGGACCTGCGCTCGCAGCTGTCCGCCCTGCTGAGCCTGGAGCAGGTGGCGACCGGGATCACCGACGTCTCACCGCTGCTGGTCCCCGGCCTGGTGCAGACCAGCGGGTACGCGCGGGCGGTCATGCGCGCGGGCGGGGTGCCGCCGGAGGACGTCGAGATCCGCGTCGCCACCCGGCTGGGGCGGCAGGACGTGCTCAAGCGTGTTGACCGTGTGCGGTACACGGCGTTCATCGGCGTACCGGCGTTGCGGGCGGGCATCGGTGGCCCGGAGGTCATGGCGGAGCAGCTCGACCACCTGGTGAAGGTGGCGGAGTGGCCCAACGTCGAGCTGCACGTGATCCCGGAGGCGGTGGGCTGGCACCCCGCGCTGGAGGGCGCCTTCATGGTCCTGGACACCGAGGCGTTGAGCGTCGTGCACGTCGAGAACCGGCGCAGCGGGCTCTTCTACCAGGACGTCGAGGACATGGCGGCGTACCGGGAAGCCGTCGACCAACTGCGGGAAATCGCGTTGGACGCGGACGAGACCACGCAATTGATCGCACGTGAGGCCGATCGGGTGAAGGAGTTCGGATGAGCGGGTGGCGGAAGTCGACGCGTAGCACCAACACGAATTCATGTGTGGAGGTGGCCCGCGGGTTGGTGGCGGTGCGGGATTCGAAAAACCCTCATGGTCCGGTGTTGGGTTTTCGGGAGGGACGGGCGGTTGGCGCGCTGCTGGTGGCGGTGCGCGGCGGGCGGTTCGACGGTTAGGTGAGGGAGTTCCGATGAGCGAGTGGCGGAAGTCGACGCGTAGCACCAACACCGATTCGTGTGTGGAGGTGGCGCGCGGGTTGGTGGCGGTGCGGGATTCGAAGAACCCCGATGGTCCGGTGTTGGGTTTCCGGGAAGGTGGGGCGGTTGGTGCGCTGTTGGCCGCGGTGCGTGGCGGGCGGCTCGACGGCTAAGCGCGGGTGCCCGTGCGCCGGACGCGGTCGAGTGCCGCGGCCGGCGACGGGCACAGCGGCAGGTGGCAGTCGAGGCCGGTGGCCTCCAGCGGGCGCAGGACGGGGCGGTTCGCGGCCACCACGGCGAAGGCGGCCACCTCGCGGTGGGCGTCGAGCAGTACCCGGATGCCGGCGGAGCCGAAGAACGTGACGGCGCTGAGGTCCAGCACGAGCGCCGCGGCCCGCCCGCGCAGCGCGGCGCGTACCCGGGGCGCGGTGTCCTGGTCGACCTCACCCGCGACGGAGACCACCAGGACGTCACCCCACCGGGCGGAGTCGACGGTGATCAGCGGCTGCTCCATGCCCGCACTCCCGATGCCGTGGGCTGGCTGGCAACTGACGTTACGGCAGGTCGGGACCGGTCACAACTCCCGCGGGCGCGCCAGCTTGCGCACCGTCGCCACGATCTCCCGGTTCGGCACGCCCTTCACCAGGTACTCGGTGACGCCCGCGAGGCGCATCTCGGCGATGGCCGCCGGATCCGCGTGCGCGGAGAACACCATGATGCGTGCCGACGGGCACCGATGACGCAGTTCGCGGGCCACGTGGATGCCGCCACCGCCGGGCATCCGAATATCCACAACCACCACATCGGGTGAGTGCCGCTCGGCGAGGTCGACGGCGTCGGTGGCGTTGCGGGCGGCGGCCACCACGGTCAGGTCCGGTTCGGCGGTCAGCACCTCGTGCAGCGCCTCGCGGATCAAGGCGTCGTCGTCGCAGATCAGGACCGTGGTCATGGGGTGGTGGGCAGCCAGAACCGGACCGAGGTGCCGCCGCCCGGACGTGCGGCGAACGTCCACCAGCCGCCCGCCGTCTCCGCCCGCTCCCTCATCTCGATCATGCCGAAGTGCTCCAGGCCGGCTTGCAGGTCGGCGGACATGACGACGCCCACCCCGTCGTCGGACACCTCCACCAACGTCCCCCGGTCCACCGTGGACAGCCGCACCTCGACGGTGCTGGCACGGGCGTGCTTGTGCACGTTGGCGAGGGCTTCCTGGAAGATGCGGTAGATGGTGACGGCGGTGTCGGCGGGTGGTTCGCGCTCCAGCTCGTCGCGCACCACGTGGTCCAGGCCGAACGCGGGCGCCGCGTCGGCCAGGTACGCGGTGATGGCGCGTACCAGGCCGCGGTCCGCGATCTCGGGCGGGCGCAGCCGGAACACCAGCAACCGCAACCGGTCGACCGCGGTGCGCACCGCGTCGTCCAGCCGCCGCACGGTCGGCGCGTGCTCCTCGCCCAGCCGGTCCGCGAGCAGTTGCAGCCGCATCCCGACGGCCACCATCGACTGGATGGAGTCGTCGTGCACGTCCCACGCGATCCGCCGCCGCTCCAGCTCCTGCGCCTCGACCAGGTGGGTGACCAGCCGCCGCCGCTCCAGCAGGGCCTGCTCGGCGCGGCGGCGCTCGGTCATGTCGCGGGTGACCTTGCCGAACCCGCGCAACCGGCCGTCGCCGTCGAACAACGCGGTGATGACGACGTTCGCCCAGAACCGGGTGCCGTCCTTGCGCAGCCGCCAGCCCTCGTCCTCCAGCCGCCCGTCCGCGACGGCGGACTCCAGCTCGCGCTCCGGTTTGCCCGCGGCGATGTCCTCCGGCGGGTAGAACACCGAGAAGTGCCTGCCCAGCACCTCGGCCTCGGTGTAGCCCTTGATCCGCTCCGCGCCGATGTTCCAGCTCACGATGTGCCCGTCCGGGTCGAGCATGAATATCGCGTAGTCGAGCACGCCCTCGACGAGGAGCTGAAAGGCCGATTCAGGCATGCGGTCGGGTGACCGCCGTGGGTGGGGCATGGGCACACTGTGCACCGCGGTCAGGCCAGCTCGCACCACACGACCTTCCCGTCACCGCGAGGCAGGACGCCCCAGCGCCGGGCCAGCCTCCCGATCAGGGGCAGCCCCCAACCGCCGGTCGTGCCCCGCGGGCGTGGCCACGGGCGCAGGGCACTGCCGTCGGAGACCTCGACCAGCACGCGTTCCACGCCGCCGGTCAGCCGCAGCACGGCCAGGCCGCCGCCGTGCCGGTCGGCGTTCGCGACCAGCTCGGACACCACCAGCACCACGTCGTCGTGCGCGCCGCGGTAGCCCCAACCGGTCAGCGTTCGACGGGTGAAGTCACGGGCGAGGGCGGCGCTGCCGGGACCGCCGGGCGGGCTGAAGTCCGCCACCAGGTCCGTCGCAGGGACATCCACGTCGGCACTCTGGAGCACCGGAGGCCGGGGGACGAGACGCACCCGTGCCGGCGTGCCTGGTGCGTATGCACTACCCCTAGTCGACCAGGCCCTCCCGGCGGGCGATGGAGACGGCCTCCAGCTTCGACCGCGCGCCGAGCTTGTCCAGCACCCGCTGCACGTGGTTGCGCACGGTGTTGCGGGTGACGCCGAGCCGGTGGCCGATCTCGTCCGTGGACGCGCCGTCGGCGAGCAGTTCCAGCGTTTCGCGCTCCCGCGCGGTGAGCGACGTCCCGGTGGCCCGGACCCGGCCGGTGAGGCGGTCCAGCACACCGGTGAGCAGGTTCCCGTCGAACACCGCCTCACCACGCGCGACGCGGCGCACGGCGTCCGCCAGGTGGTCCAGCCGCGCCGATTTGAGCACCAGCCCCGAACCGCCCGCGTCGGCGACCCGGGTGGCCACGGCCGCGGTCGCCTCGCCGGTCAGCACGAGCACCCGTGCGCCGAGCCCGCGCAGGTGGGGGATGAGGGCGACGCCGTCCCCGTCGGGCAGGCGGCGGTCGAGCACGACCACGTCCGGCCGGTGGCGGGCGGTCGCGTCGCGGGCCTCCCGGACCGACCGCGCGGTGGCCACCACGACCACTCCCGGGTCCCGCTGGAGTGCCAGCCCGATCGCCTCGGCCACCATGTCGTGGTCCTCGACCAGCAGCATCCGGATCGGGCCGGTGTTCGGCGGTTCGGGCATGTCAGCCGTCCTCGTGGGCGAGTGGAACCCGGCGTCGGACTCCCCCGAGCGTGGCCCACCCACCCTAGCCCGCCGCGGCGCGGAGGCCCGCCCGCCCCGGCTTCCGTTCAGTGGAAGTGACCGTTGACCCGTCGAAACGGCCGCACCTACGGTCCGACCACCCCCGGCGGCCCGCGCGCGCCGCCCGGCGGACCCACCCCACGGCGGAGGAACAGGAGGGCGCGGTGCCACTGGACACCACCACGCCGCACTACCGGCGGGACACCGGGTCGCACCCACCGGTGCGTTGGCCGGACTACCGGTCCAACGCGCTGCGGTCGCCGCACCGGCCGCTGGCGCTGCTGCCGCAGCGGCTCGGCGAGATCACCGGCCCGCTGCTCGGCGAGGGCCGCGTCGGCCCGCACGACAACGACCTCACGGTCGGTCACGCGGGCGAGCCGCAGGGCCAGCGGATCACCGTGTCCGGTCGCGTGCTGGACGGTGACGGTCGCCCGGTCGCGGGCACCCTGCTGGAGGTGTGGCAGGCCAACGCGGGCGGCCGGTACCGGCACGACGGCGACCGCCACCCCGCGCCGCTGGACCCGAACTTCACCGGCGTCGGCCGCACCATCACCGACGCCGAGGGGCGCTACACGTTCACCACGATCCAGCCCGGCGCGTACCCGTGGCGCAACCACGACAACGCGTGGCGGCCGGCGCACATCCACTTCTCGCTGTTCGGCACGGCGTTCACGCAGCGGCTGATCACCCAGATGTACTTCCCGGGCGACCCGTTGTTCTTCCAGGACCCGATCTACAACTCGGTGCGCGACCCGAAGGCACGCGCGGCCATGGTCGCCCGGTTCGACATGGACCGCACGGTGCCGGAGTGGTCGTTGGGCTACGAGTGGGACATCGTGCTGCGGGGCAAGAACCCCACGCCGCTGGAGGACGAGGACGACGATGACTGAACTCCAGACCACCCCGTCGCAGACCGTCGGGCCGTTCTTCGCCATCGGCCTGCCGTGGGACGACGGCCCGTTCGTGGTGCCCGAAGGCACGCCCGGCGCGTTCCGCATCGAAGGCCGCGTGCTCGACGGCGAAGGCGTCCCGGTGCCGGACGCCGTCGTGGAGACCTGGCAGGCCGATCCGGACGGCCGCTTCGACCACCCCGACGACCCGCGTGGCGCGGTGCGCTGGAAGGATTTCCGGGGCTTCGGCCGGTGTCCCACCGACGAGGCGGGCCGCTACGGTGTCCTCACCGTGAAACCCGGCCCGCTGCCGGCCGCGGACGGGCTGGAAGCGCCCCACCTCAACGTCTCGGTGTTCTGCCGGGGGATGCTGGTGCGGCTGGTCACCCGGATCTACTTCCCGGACGAGGAGGCCAACGCGGACGACCCGGTGCTGTGCGCCATCGACGACCCGGCCGCGCGGAGCACGCTCATCGCCACGCGCAACCCGACCGGCTACACCTTCGACATCCACTTGCAAGGGGAGCATGAAACCGTCTTCTTCGACGTCTGAGCCGTTCCGCCCGACCGCCCCGGTGCGGACGAGCCGGGGGAGGGGCGCGCGGTGAAGCTGCACTACGAGTTGAGCGGACCGGAGGACGCGCCGGTCGTCGTGCTCGGCAACTCGCTGGGCACCACGACCCGGCTGTGGGACCGGCAGGCCCCGGAGCTGGAGCAGCGGTTCCGGGTGCTGCGCTACGACCACCGCGGGCACGGCGGCAGCCCCGCGTCGCCCGGCCCGTACCGGATCGACGACCTGGCCGACGACGTGCTGGAGCTGCTGGACGGCCTCGGCTTCCAACGCGTGTCGTACTGCGGCGTGTCGATGGGCGCGATGGTCGGCATGTACCTGGCGGGGCACGCGCCGGAGCGCGTCGACCGGCTGGTGCTGTGCTGCACGGCGGCGACCTACACGGCCGCCGCGCCGTGGCTGGAGCGCGCGGCGGCCGTGCGTGCCGCGGGCACCGGCTCCATCGCCGCCGCCGTCGTGGACCGCTGGTTCACGCCCGCTCTGCGCGAGCGCTCGCCGGAGACGGTGACGCGGTTCGAGGAGATGCTGGCGAGCGTGGACGACGAGAGCTACGCGGGTTGTTGCGAGGCGTTGGCGGCACTGGACCTGCGGTCCGTGCTGCCCGCGATCGAAGCGCCGACCGCGGTGATCGCGGGCGCGCGTGACGAGGCGACGCCGCCGGAGTGCCTGCGCGCCATCGCGGACGCCGTGCCCGGCGCGCGGCTGCACGTGGTGGAGGCCGCGCACCTGGCGAACGTGGAGGCGGCGGACGAGGTGTCCGCAATCATGCGGGAGCATTTGGGATGAGCAGGTACGACGACGGGATGCGGGTGCGGCGTGAAGTGCTCGGCGACGAGCACGTGGACCGCGCGGTGGCGCGGACCGACGCGTTCACCGCGGACTTCCAGGAGCTGATCACCGAGTACGCGTGGGGTTCGATCTGGACCCGGCCGGGCCTGGACCGGCGGACGCGGTCGTGCGTGACGCTGGCGATGCTCGCGACCCTCGGGCACGAAGCGGAGCTGGCGATGCACGTGCGTGCCGCGCTGCGCAACGGCCTGACCCGCGACGAGATCAAGGAGGTCTTGTTGCAGGTGGGCGTCTACGCGGGCGTGCCGGCGGCGAACCGGGCGTTCGCGGTCGCCCAGCCGATCCTCGCGGAGGACTGACGCGCTCACCACGTGGGGCGCGCGCCGACACCGCCGTCCACCACGAGGTCGTGACCGGTGATGAACGACGCCATCGGCGAGGCGAGGAACACGCACGCGTCGCCGATGTCGTCGGGCGTGCCGAGCCTGCCCAGCGGCGCGGCGTCGTGCCAGCGGCGCACGCCGTCCGGCCAGTCCCGCGCCAGGCCGGGCCGGTCGACCAGGCCGGGTGACACCGTGTTCACGCGGACGCCGTACCCGCCGTACTCCAGGGCCGCCGACCGCGCGTGCATGATCAGCGCCGCCTTGGCCGACGCGTAGTGCGCGTGGCCCGGCGCCGGGTGCGTGCCCTCGATGGAGGCGATGTGCGTGATGGACCCGCCGGTCCCGCGTAGCACCGACACGGCCGCCTGCGTGCAGTTGAACGCCATGGTCAGGTTGGTGTCCACGACCGCGCGCCACTCGTCGGCGGTCATGCCCTCCAACGCCCGCACCGGCTGCACGCCCGCGCAGTTCACCACGGCGTCGAGCCGGCCGCGCCACGCCGCGGCCTCCTGGACCAGCCGCCGGCACCCGTGCTCGTCGGCCAGGTCGGCACGCAGGGCGAGCACGTCGGCGAGGTCCACCTCGCCCCGGTGGTGGTGGGCGACCACGTGCGCCCCGGCGGCGGCGAACCGGCGGGCCACACCCGCGCCGATGCCGCCGCTCGCGCCGGTCACCAGGACGACCGCGCCGGCGAGGTCCGCGGTCACACCGGCCGCAGCGGGCTGTGCGGGCCGGCGGGCAGTTCGACGTGGATCGCGTCGCCGGGCCGCACGTCGCCGCCCACGCGGACGACGGACATGATCCCGGCGCGACGCACCACCTCGTCGTGGTCGTCGCGGTGCACGACGTGCCGCAGCAGGCCCTCCCGGAACGCCTCGATCTGCGCGCACGGGTTGCGCAGCCCGGTCACCTCCACCACGGCGGTGTCGCCGATGCGCAGCAGTGCGCCGGTGGGCAGGCTGAGCAGGTCGATCCCGCGCGTGGTGACGTTCTCGCCCAGTTGACCGGCGTCGACGGCGAAGCCGAGGTCGTTCAGCTCGTCGTGCAGCTCGGCGTGCATGAGGTGCACCTGGCGCAGGTTCGGTTGCGAAGGGTCACGCCTCACCCGGGAACGGTGCTTGACCGTCACTCCCGCGTGAACGTCCCCTTCCACGCCGAGCCCGACCACCAGCCGGATGCGATCCTGTACGGGTTTGGTGAACGTGTACTCCGCGCTACGACTGACGGCCGCGACTGTTCCCATGTACCCGACCCTAACCGGTAAGACTTCAGGGGGTCGCGGCGATAAACGCGGTGGAAGCACTGCGGAACAACGGTGAAGATCATGGACGAACTGTCCCATCGGGCGCGCGCGGTGTTGCGCGCCATCGCGGCCGGCCGCGCCGAAGTAACGCTCAGCCGGGAACCCGACCTCCGGGTGGACGGCCTCCTGTGCAGCGATCAGGCGGTCGCACGTCAACTCGCCCACGCCGGCTTGCTCCGACCGGCCCCGTCCGGTGGTCACGGGCAGTGGTCGCCGGCCGAGTTGACCCCGGCCGGGCGCGCCTTGCTCGCCTGATCGGTGCGCGGCGGCTGTCGCGCACCCGGTGAGTCCACATCGGACCTGGAGCGATCCTGTCCTTTATGGATGGTTTGTGCTGTTTCGGCATGGGGTGTGCGCCCGATCGGGTCCTCGTCCTACGCCACCCGGCGGTGTCGGCTGCGCCGTTCGAGTGGTTGTCGGGAGTCCGGGTCCGAAGTCGTGTGGCGACGGGGCCGCGGTGGAGCCCGTGCGACCTCCTTCCCCGTGTTCCCGGGCGGGGCTAGCCTGGGCCGCGGAGAGGTCCGGATCACTCCCACGTGTGCTGAACTTAGGTTAGGGTAACCGAAGTTCGATCACTCCCTGTTGTCGCACCGATGGGACAGTCATGCCACAGCCACCTGTCTTCGACGTCCTCGGCGTCGGCTTCGGTCCGTCGAACCTGGCGCTGGCGATCGCCGTCACCGAGCACAACGCCACCGCGCGACCCGAAGACGTGGTGACCGCCCACTTCCTGGAGCGGCAGGCGGCCTTCGGCTGGCACCGGGGAATGCTGATCGACGACGCCACGATGCAGGTCTCGTTCCTCAAAGACCTGGTGACGCTGCGCAACCCCGTCAGCTCCTTCAGCTTCCTCAACTACCTGCACGGCAAAGGTCGCCTGGTCGACTTCATCAACCACAAGAACCTGTTCCCGCTGCGCGTCGAGTTCCACGACTACTTCGAGTGGGCCGCCGACCGCGTGGACGACCTGGTGTCCTACCGCCATGACGTCGTGTCCGTGGCGCCCGTGGTCGTGGACGGCGCGGTGACCCACTTCGACGTCACGTCCACCACCGCGAGCGGTGAACGGGAGGTGCGGCGCGCCCGGAACCTGGTGCTGGCCACGGGTTTGCGCGCCTGCCTGCCCGAAGGCGTCACCCAGACCGACCGGGTGTGGCACAACCGCGACTTCCTGCACCGCGTGACCGCGCTGGAGAACCCGAAGCGCCTCGTCGTGGTCGGCGCGGGGCAGAGCGGCGCGGAGGTCGCGGCGTTCCTGCACGACCGGTTCCGCGACGCCGAGGTGTGCGCGGTGTTCGCCCGTTACGGCTACAGCCCCGCCGACGACAGCTCCTTCGCCAACCGCATCTTCGACCCGAACGCCGTCGACGACTTCTACGGCGCCCCGGAAGAGGTCAAGCGCAAGCTCATGGAGTACCACGCGAACACCAACTACGCCGTGGTGGACAACGACCTCATCGCCGACCTGTACCGCCGTGTGTACCGGGAGAAGGTGCTCGGCGAGCAACGTCTCCGTCTGCTGAACATGTCCCGCGTGGCCAGGCAGGAGGAACACCCCGACGGCGTGCGCGTCACCGTCGAATCCCTCGCCGACGGCAGCCGTGAAACGCTCGACGCGGACGCCGTCGTCTACGCCACCGGCTACCGCGAAGCCGACCCCACCGCGTTGCTCGGCGACCTCGCGGGCCGCTGCGCGCGGGACGAGCGCGGCCGGTTGCGCGTCGACCGCGACTACCGGTTGGCCACCGGTGACGACGTCGTCGGCGGGATCTACCTCCAGGGCGGGACCGAGCACACGCACGGCATCTCGTCCTCGCTGCTGTCCAACACGTCCGTGCGCGTGGGTGAGATCCTCCGGTCCGTGCTCGACCACCGCGGCCCGAACGTGCCCTCCCAGGCCGCCTACGCCGTCACCGCCGCACCGCTCGGCTGACCGTCCACATCGGAGCTACTGCGCGGGCGCGCACCGCTGCGGGTTCTCCAGCTCCGCGCACGGCCGGTTCCCCGAGGTGCGGATGATGTCCTTGCCCACTTCATTGGTGAGGTAACGCAGGAAACTCGCCGCCACCGAGTCGGCGGGCGGCTCGCCGTACGTGTACGCGTACTCGGTCTCCCAGAACGGGTAGGCGCCGCGGTCCGCGCCGTCCAGCGTCGCCGGGTGGCCGTCGATCCGCACCAGCCGCAGGTCCGCCCGCTCGGCCGCCGCCTTCGCCTCGCTGTAGCCGATCGCGCCACGCGTGTGCGCCACCGTGTTCAGCACTTCCTCCGTGGTGGCACGCTCGCACCGCACCGCACCCGGCCGACCACCCGGGTCCAGGGTGCGGCAGTCGTCGGAGTTCGTCGCGGGCTCCCGCTCACCGCCCAGCACCCGGCGCTGGAACGCGGTGCGCGTGCCCGAACCCGGCTCGCGGCTGATCACCACCACCGGCACGTCCGCGCCGCCCACCTCGTTCCAGTTCGCGATGCCGCCCTCGTACAGCCGCCGGATCTGGTCCGTCGACAGGTCCTGCACACCCGCGTCCGGGTGAATCACCAGGCTGAACAGGGAGAACGCGGTCGGCCTCGGCAGCAGGCCCGGGAACCCGTCCGGTTTCGGCCCGTCGGAGAACGCGACCAGCGCTGAACCCCGCCCCTGCCGCCCCTGCTCGTCCAACCGCCGCAGACCCGCGCCGCTGCCGGCCGCCTCCACCTGGATCCGCGCCTCCGGGCACGTCTTCCGGTACATCGCCGCGGATTGCTCCACCACCCGCTGGAACGCCGTCGAACCCACCACGGTGAGGTCGCCCCGCGCGCAGTCCAGCGGCGCCGGGTCCTCGCGGTTGAGGGAGATGACCACCAGGGTCGCCAGCGCCAGCGAGAGCGTCGCGGCGAGCGCGGTGCTCTTCCACGACGGTCCGATGCGGTTGCGCGTCTGCCGCATCCGCCCGCCCTGGATACCGCCCACCACCAGGGGCGGCGGGAACCGGGGCGGTGCGCCCGCGCCCCGTTCCAGGGCGATCAGGAGCTTGTAGTGGTCGCGCCGGTTCAGCGGCACGGCGGGCAGCTCGATGACGCCGACGTGGTCCTCCCCGTTGCGGCGGTTGGCGATCCGCAGCCCGGCCTGCCGGGTGACCATCGTGGTGATGTGCGGTTGGCTGATCTCCGTCACCACCAGGCCCACCACGCGTCGGCCCGGGAACTCCACGCGCAGCGCGGTCTCCCGGTCCTCCTCCTCGTCGCTCGGCATGCCCGCGTAGTCGCTGGGGGTGATGTTGCTCATCCCGGTGTTCTCGATGCGCAGCAGGGCGATGGAGGGGTCGTTCACCTGCCCGCCGTTGCCCCCGCGCGTGGTCAGCAGCGACACCTGCGCGTCATCGGGTGTCACCAACCCGCTGGTGGTGGTATCCATCTGCCACCGGTAGCCGAGGCTCTTCCGGCCGATGAACACGAACTCCCACAAGAACGCGAACAACGCCACCGCGAGCGCGACGCAACCGATGAGCACGTCCCACGGGAACTCTTCCATGTCGCCCTCCGGGCCGGGGTCGGTGCGCCCGCAGCGTGTCAGGGTCGTGGGGTTGACCGAATCGAGTTCATGTGATGTTCACCGCTTCCCCGACTGCCGGTCGACCTCCGCAATTCCTTCGGTTAGCCTCACCTAAACGTTGGAGAGGGGAACGCCGTGGTGACCTTGGTGCCCCTGGAAGGCACTCGTCTGCGCGCCAATGACCTGACTCTGGCGTACGACGAGCGGCTTGTGGCCGACGGTCTCGACGTGGTGATCCCGGACGAGTCGTTCACGGTGATCGTCGGACCCAACGCGTGCGGCAAGTCCACCGTGCTGAAAGCGCTCGCACGGATGCTCAAGCCCCGCACGGGCACCGTGTACCTGGACGGTGCGGCCATCGCCTCTTATCGCTCCAAGGAGGTCGCACGGCGGTTGGGGCTGCTGCCGCAGTCGTCCATCGCGCCCGGCGGCATCACCGTGGCCGAACTCGTCGCCCGTGGCCGGTACCCGCACCAGCGGCTGCTGCGGCAGTGGTCCGTGGAGGACGAGGAGGTCAGCGCCAACGCCATGCGGCTCACCGGCGTGCACGACCTCGGTGACCGTCTGGTGGACGAGTTGTCCGGTGGGCAGCGGCAGCGCGTGTGGCTCGCGATGGTGCTTGCGCAGCAGACGCCGATTCTGTTGCTCGACGAGCCCACCACGTTCCTGGACATCGCTCACCAGATCGAGGTACTTGACCTGTGCGCGCAGCTGCACGAGGACGGTGGGCGCACGCTTGTGGCCGTGTTGCACGACCTGAACCAGGCGTGTCGGTACGCCACGCACCTGATCGCCATGAAGCCCGGTGAGGGCGTGGTCGCCCAGGGGCGGCCCGCGGACATCGTGACGGCGGAGTTGGTGGAGGACGTGTTCGGGTTGCCGTGTCGCGTGATTCCCGACCCGGAGACCGAAACGCCGCTGATCGTGCCGTTGCGCAGGCAGCGCGCCGCCCTCGTCTGAGCCGCCTGTTACCTTCTCGCGCCGCCACTCGTCATAGGGACGACG
Source organism: Saccharothrix obliqua (assembly GCF_019375475.1). Classification (GTDB taxonomy): domain Bacteria; phylum Actinomycetota; class Actinomycetes; order Mycobacteriales; family Pseudonocardiaceae; genus Actinosynnema; species Actinosynnema obliqua. The sequence goes on from NZ_JAHXGQ010000011.1 coordinate 131,920, forward strand.
ACCGCCGAGGTCGTCGCACCAACACGGACGAGTGCAGGGGGAAGCCCGATGCTGACCAACATCATGTACGTGACGGTCCACGTCACCGACCAGGACCGCGCGCTGGAGTTCTACACCGAGGGGCTCGGGCTGGAGAAGCGGATCGACTTCGCGGGACCGGACGGGCGTTTCCTGACCGTCGGCGTTCCCTCCAGCCCGGTGCAGGTCATCCTGTGGTCGTCCGCGGCGGGGCGGCCGGGCCCGGTGGTCCTCGAGTCCGACGACCTTCGGGAGGACTTCGAGGTCATGCGCCGGCGTGGCGTCACCTTCGACGAGCCCGAACCCGTGGAGTACCCGTTCGGGGTCCGCATCGAGGCCGTGGACCCCGACGGCAACCGCATCTCGCTGCGTCAGCAGCGCAAGTCGTGACAGAGGCGTTCGAGACCCAGCGCGATCGGCTGCGCGCCGTCGCATACCGCGTGCTGGGCTCGCACGCCGACGCCGAGGACGTGGTCCAGGAAGCGTGGGTGCGCCTGGCCCGCCAGGACCAGGCGACCATCGCGAACCCGGCGGCTTGGCTGACCACCGTCGTCGGCCGCCTCAGCCTGGACCTCCTGCGCTCCCGCCAGGCCCGTTCCGAGACCGCCTGCGGACTCGTGGTGACACCCGCCGACGACCTCGCGCCGGACGAGCAGGCCGTGCTGGGTGATTCGGTCGGGCTCGCGCTGCTCGTCGTGCTCGACTCGCTGGCGCCGGGCGAGCGCCTGGCGTTCGTCCTGCACGACATGTTCGCGGTGCCGTTCCACGAGATCGGCCGGATCCTCGGCAAGTCCGCCGACGCCACCAAGATGATCGCCAGCCGCGCGCGCCGCAAGGTGCGGGCCGCGGACCGGCCGGTGGGCGGTGCCGATCGCGAGCACCGGGAGGCCGTCCGGGCGTTCCGCGCCGCCGCCCTCGGCGGTGACTTCGAAGCGCTCCTGCGCGTCCTGGACCCGGACGTGAAGCTGACCGTCGACACCGCCGGCGGCGTGGTCGTCACCCTGGGCGCCACGGCGGTCGCCTCCGGTGCCCGCATGTTCTCCGGTGAGGCCGCGCGGCACCGGCCCGTGCTGGTCGACGGCGTTCCCGGCCACATGTCCTGGCGTTCCGACGGCACCCCGCTCTCCGTCATCGCCTTCACGGTCGCCGATGGCCGGATCACCGGTATCCGGATCGTGGTCGATCCGGCCAAGCTCGCCGCGATCCGGTTGCCGGACCCGGCCTGACGTGCCTCGACGGCGGCGAGGCGATGCCCGGGGGCTCCGACCAGCCGGCGCCGCCCGCGTCCGGTGCCGGCTCAGCCCAACCGCTCGGCCGGCCGCCTCTCCAACCCGGGCAGCACCTCGGCCCCGAACAGGCGAATCGCGTCCAGCACGGCCGAATGCGGCAACCCGCCGATGTCCACCATCACGAGCTGGGCGTCCAGCCCCAGCAACGCGCCCAGCTCGTTGAGCCGCCCGGTGACCTCCGCGGGATCCCCGCACACGGCCGCACCCTCCATCAACGCGGCCACGTCCACGTCCCCGTCACCCCGCCACGGGTCGGCGAAGTGCGCGTACGCCTCCAGGTGCGGCCGCCAGGCGGCCCGCGCACCGGCCGCCGTCGGGGCGACGAACACGTGGCTGGGCAACGCGACCCGCCCGCCCCCGCCCATCGCCTCCCGGTAGCGCTCGACCACGGCGCGGTGCGTGCTCGGGTCGCGCAGGGTGCTGGGCAGCATCAACGGCAACCCCAACTCCACCGCCAAATCCGCCGACACCGCCGAGCCGCTCCCGATCCACACCATCGGCCGCGGCTGCTGGAGGGGGCGCGGTGTGGTGGTGACGTCCACCAGCGGGCTGCGGAAGCGGCCGGACCAGCTGACGTCGGGTTCCTCCAGCAGGCGCAGCAGCAGGCGCAGGTTCTCGTCGAACCTCGCGCGCAGGTCGTCCTGCACGCCGAACGCCAGGTCCGTCCGCTGCGACACGCCGCGCGCCACGATCATCTCGGCCCGCCCGCCCGACAGCACGTCGAGCATGGCCAGCTCCTCGGCGACGCGCACCGGGTCGTGGTGGGCGAGCAGCGTGACGCCCGTCGACAGCCGGAGGGTCGAGGTGCGCTCGGCGATGGTCGCGAGCAGCAGCTCCGGGGCGCTGACGATGTACTTGGTGAAGTGGTGCTCGCCGATCGCCACGCCGGTGAATCCCGCCTCCTCGGCGACCACGGCCTGCTCGACGATCGCACGCAGCCGCTCGGACTCGGTGACCACTCGGCCGGACGTCGGGTCCGGCAGGTGGTCGCCCAGGATCAGCAGGTAGACGTCCATCGCGCAATCTTGCACCGCGGGTTTGCGGTGGGCGCTGTGAGTCCCGGTTCGGCTGGTCGTTGCGGTGCTGTGGCGGTGTCGGTGGGGTGGGTGCTGTGGCGGGTTGCTGCGGTGGTGCCGGCGAGGGCGTGGAGGCGTGTCCGTGTGGGGCAGGGTCGCGTGGCTGGGGGTGTCCGGTGGCCGGAGGTGCCCGGGTGCCTGGGGCCGCGCTGGGTGCGCGGTTGGCAGGGGCGGGGCCAGGTGGGCGGGTGGCAGGGGCGGGCTGGGACGGGGCAGGGTGGGGTGTGCAGGGGTCGCTGGGCTGGGGTCGTCGGGTTGAGTGGGTGTCTGGGACTGGGCGGAGGGCGGTGGGTGTGGTGGTGGGCCTGGAGCGGGCGGGGCCTGGGGTGGGCTCGCATGGTTCGCCGCCGTGCCGCGCTCCTTGTTCACGGCAACGAAATCTGTATCTCGGAAGTGCCCGAAACGCACGACCTTCGCCCGTAAGTGTGACGCGGGGAGGTGGGGGCAGGGGGTTCTACCTGCATGTTCGGGAGTATGGGCAGAGTAGCGCGAACGGGGCTTGGGCGCTCGATTTCACATCCGGTGTAACGCTGGGAATGATGGATAAAGCGAGCACCAAGCCATGTGCACGACGGAACAAAGGGGTAGCTACGTGAGTGTGACCGTGTCCGACAACGCCGCCAAGTCCCGCTTCGAGGTCTTCCTCGACGGGGAACTGGGCGGGTTCGCGGAGTACGACCTGGCGCCCGGCCGCATCACGTTCACTCACACCGAGGTGTCGGTGGAGGGCAAGGGGCTGGGCAGCGCGTTGGTCAAGCAGGCCCTCGCGGAGGTTCGGGAGCGGGACCTCGACGTGGTTCCGCAGTGTCCCTTCGTGCGTGCCTACCTGGAGCGGCACCCGGAGGATGCCCGGGTGGTGGGCTGACGGAGCGCGTTGGCCGGCAGCGAGTACCGGTAGCGAGTACCGACAGAGCGACTGCGCGAGAGCGGCTGCGCGAGCGGCGGCGTCATGTCTGCGGCGGAGCCGCGGGCATGACGCCGCGGGGGAGCGAGCGCTAGCGGGGGAGCTTGACCACCGTCACGAAGAAGTCGTCGATCTGGCGGACCACCTCGATGAAGCGGTCGAAGTCGACCGGTTTCGTCACGTACGCGTTGGCGTGCAGGTTGTAGCTGCGCAGGATGTCCTCCTCCGCCTCCGACGTGGTGAGCACCACCACGGGGATGGTCCGCAGGTCGGCGTCGGCCTTGACCTCGGCCAGCACCTCCCGCCCGTCCATCTTGGGGAGGTTCAGGTCGAGCAGGATCAGCCCCGGCCGGGGCGCGTCGGCGTGCCCGCCCTCGCGGCGGAGGAACTCCAGGGCCTCCACGCCGTCCCGCACCACGTGCAGCTGGTTGCGGATCTTGTGGTGCTCGAACGCCTCTTGGGTCATCAGGGCGTCGCCCGGGTCGTCCTCCACCAGCAGGACGTCGACCACGTTCAGCGAATCATTCATCGGTGTCCTCGGTGCCTTCGTCGCCCGCCACTACCGGCAGGGTGAACTTGAAAGTGGTGCCGACGTCTTCACCCGTGTCCAACCAGATGGCCCCGCCGTGGTACTCGATTATCTTCCGGCACATCGCGAGTCCGATGCCCGTGCCCGGGTAGTCGTCCTTGTGGTGCAGGCGCTGGAAGATCACGAAGATCCGCTCAGCGTACTCGGGCTCGATGCCGATGCCGTTGTCGCTCACCGTGAACGTCCAGAACTCACCGGTCCGCTCCACCGCGACGCGCACGACCGGCGGCTCCTCGCCGTGGAACTTGAGGGCGTTCCCGATCAGGTTGCCGAACACGCCGCCGAGCAGCGACGCCTCGCCGCGCACCGTCGGCAGGTCCGCGACCTCGACCTGCGCGCCGGTCCGCTCGATCACCTCGGAGTAGCTGTCGAGCACCTGCGCGACCGTCTCGTCCAGGTCGACGGGCACCCGCTCGCGGGTGATGCGGCCGACCCGCGAGAACGCCAGCAGGTCGTTGATCAGCACCTGCATCCGCTTCGCGCCGTCGACGGCGAACCGCAGGTACTGCTCGCCGCGCTCGTCGAGCTGGCCGGAGTACCGCCGCTCCAGCAGCTGGCAGAAGCTCGCGACCTTCCGCAACGGCTCCTGGAGGTCGTGCGACGCGACGTAGGCGAACTGCTCCAGCTCCGAGTTGGACCGGCGCAGGTCTTCCACGTCACGCAGGATGCGGGTGCGCATGAGGTCGACGTCCTGGCCCAGCATGACCGTCTCCCGGGGCCCGCCGGTCTCCACGGCGTGCTCGAAATCGCCGGACGACACCTGCCGCACCTGGTCGGCGAGACCGGCCAGCGGCCGGATCAGGATGCGGTGCAGCACGACGGCCACCCCGGCGATGATCACCACCAGCAGCACGCCCAGGCCGACCACGAGGTACAGCACCTGGTCGGCGACGGTGTCCAGCTCGGTGCGCGCGTCCGCGGCCTCGACGTCGAGCTGCTCCTTGAGCGTGCCGACGGCGCCGCGCACCTCGTCGAACAGCTCCTTGCCGCGGTTCGCGCGCACCTGGTCGGTCAACGGCCAGCCGGCGGCACGCACCGCGGCGACCACGCCCTCGGCGTACCCGGAGCGCCACTCGGCCATCAGCACCGCGATGCGGTCCAGGTCGGCGGCGAGGTCCGGGCGCACGGGCGCGATCGCGGCCCGCGCGCTCGCCACCGCCTCCCGCTCGGTGGCCTGCCCGGACCGGTAGGGCTCCAGGAAGTCGTCGTTGGCGGTGAGCGCGAAACCCCGGACGCCGGTCTCCTGGTCGATCAGGGCGGTGTCCAGCGACAGCACGATGCGGCGGCCGGGGCCGACCTGGTCCAGCAGCCGGACCCGCGCGTCGGTGAGGCCGTTCAGCGCCACGGCGAGCGCGCCGATGGCGCTCGCGCACACCAGGATCAGGATGGCGACGGCGGCGACCAGCAGCCTGCTCGCGGGCCATCGCGTGCGGTAGTCCATTCAGCCCTCGTCCGAGATGAGCAGCACGGCCATGTCGTCGTCCAGTTCGCCGCCGTTGAGGTCCTTGACCCGGGCGATGAGGTCGTCCAGCAGCACGTCCGGCGCGTCGGGCCAGTCCGGGCGGATCCGCGCGACCTGCTTGATCAGCTCGATCAGCCGCTCCGACCCGAGCCGCTCGGTGTCGCCCCGCACGCGGCCCTCGACCAGTCCGTCGGTGTACATCAGCAGCGACCAGCCGGGTGGCAGCGGCACGTCCAGGCCGCTCCACGTGCTGTCCGGCAGCACGCCCAGCGGCAGGCCCGCGCGGTCCCGGGGCAGCTCCACGACGCGGTCGTCGACCAGCAGCATCGGCTCGGGGTGCCCGGCCAGGTAGACGCGTGCCCAGCGGCGGTCCGGCGACACGGTCACCATGCACGCGGTGGTGAACAGGCCCGGCTGGTGCCGCTCGTGCTCCAGGATCTCGTGCAGGGTGCGCAGCACCCGCGACGGCTCCTGGTCGGCCAGCACGAGCGCCCGCCACGCGATGCGCAGGAACACGCCGAGGGCCGCTTCGTCCGGGCCGTGCCCGCACACGTCGCCCACGATGGCCTGGAGCGTGCCGTCCGGGGTGCGCACGACGTCGAAGAAGTCGCCGCCGAGCAGCATCCGGCTGCCGCCGGGCCGGTAGCGGAACTCCAGGCCCAGCCCCTCGCCCCGGCTCAGGATCGGCGAGGGCAGCAGGCCGCGTTCCAGGCGGGTCTTCTCGGCGGCCAGGAGTTGTTCGTCACGCAGCTGGCGCTGGGTCTCCTCGGCGTGCTTGCGGCCGACCGCGTAGCGGATGCCGCGCAGCAGCGCCGAACCGTCCACCTGCCCTTTGACCAGGAAGTCCTCCGCGCCGGCGGCCACCGCGCGCTCGCCCTGGCGCTCGTCGTCGAGTCCGGTGAGGACGATGATCGCGGCGCGCGAGTCGAGCGCGAGCAGCCTGGTCAGCCCGTCCAGCCCGGTGGTGTCGGGCAGGCCGAGGTCCAGCAGCACGCAGTCCACTTTCGCCGCGAGGGGCACCGCCTCGCGCAGCGTTCGGGCGCGGCGCAGCGCGAAATCCGCGCCCACCTCCTCCAGCAGCGCTTCGACCAGCACCGCGTCACCCTCGTCGTCCTCGACGAGGAGCACGGTGATGCGGCTCTCCGCCGCACTCGGTCCGCTGAACCCGGTCACGGGAGGGACCCTAGCCGAACGGAGATCACGCCTCGGCGTGCCGGTTCGGCGGGTCGGGGCGTGCGATGGCGCCCGATGCCCGAAGATCACGCCGTGGGTTTCACGCGGATGGTGGTGTTGACCGGGCGGTTGCCGAGGCGCGGCCGGGGTTTCTGGTACTCGGTGGCGATCGACGTGCTGTGGCCGCTGGTGGTCCTGTTCGTCCGGCTGCGGATGTCGGGCGAGGCGAACATCCCCAAGCGGGGCAAGGTGCTGCTGGCGTCGAACCACCTGTCGTTCGCCGACCCGGTGACGCTGACGGCGTTCACCCTGGCCGCGGGCCGGGTGCCCCGGTACTTCGCGAAGGCGAGCCTGTGGCGGGCACCGGTGGTGGGCTGGGTGATGGCGTCCGGCCGGCACATCCCGGTGGACCGGGGGTCGGTGCGTGCCGGGCGGTCGCTGGACGCGGCCCGCACGTCGTTGGACGACGGCGAGTGCGTCATCGTCTACCCGGAGGGGACGTTCAGCAACGACCCGGACGGCTGGCCGATGCGCGGCAAGAACGGCGTGGCGCGGTTGGCGCTGGCGACGCGGACGCCGGTGGTGCCGGTGGCGCAGTGGGGCACGCGTCGGCTGCTGCCGCCCGGCCGGTTCGTGCCGCGGCCGTGGACGAAGGTGCACGTGGTGGCGGGCGCGCCGGTCGACCTGTCGGACCTGTACGGGCTGGAGCCGACCAAACCGGTGCTGGACGAGGCGACCGCCCGCATCATGGCGGCCGTCACCACCCTGCTGGTCGGTGTCCGCGAACTCCCACATCCTGGGAGCCGGTGACGCTTTGCGTTGGGGTCGCTAGCGTTTTGCACCTCCTGATCTCCCGCATCGTGGAGCGTGAGCGATGAGCGAGGAACCGGCGCGCAAGGGGCCCGACGAGGACTGGCTGGCGGTGGTGGTCGGCCTGGCGTTGTTCGCGCTGGCGCTGGCCGGTGTGCTCACCCCGGGTCTGGTGCCGTGATGACGACGTCGGCGAGGACCGGGCGGTCGGTGGCCAACGCCGCCGCGGGCGTGCTGGTGGTGGTCGTCCTGGCGTGGGTGGCGCGGTACCTGTCGAAGTGGGTGCCCGACGCCACCGGGGGCACGGCCCTGGCGGGGATCGGCGCGTCGGTGGAGTTCCCGATCTACGCGATCGCGCTGGGCCTGCTGGGCAACGCGGTGCTGACCGCGACCGGCGTGCGGGAGCGGCTGTCCGGCGGGTTCCGCACCGAGTTCTTCATCAAGACGGGCCTGGTGCTGCTCGGCGCGTCGATCAACCTCGGCGTGATCGTGTCCGCGGCCGGGCCCGCCGTCGTGCAGTCGGTGGTGCTGATCAGCCTGGTGTTCGGGTTCTCGTGGTGGCTGGGCGGGCGGCTCGGCCTGGACGACAAGCTGCGTGCGCTGCTGTCGGCGGCGGTGGCGATCTGCGGCGTGAGCGCGGCCATCGCGGCGGCGGGCGCGGTGCAGGCCAAGCGGGAGCAGCTCGCGTACAGCGCGAGCCTGGTCATCGCGTTCGCCCTGCCGTCGATCTTCGTGCTGCCGGTCGCCGCGACCGCGCTCGGGCTGGACGCGCGGGTCACCGGCGCGTGGCTCGGCGGGAACATAGACACGACCGCGGCCGTCACGGCGGCGGGCGCGCTCGCGGGCGAGGAATCCCTCCAGATCGCCACCATCGTCAAGGTCACGCAGAACGCGCTGCTCGGCGTGGTGGCGGTGGCGCTGACCGCGTACTTCGCGCTGAAGGTCGAGCGCAGGCCGGTCGGGGTGTCGGCGGGGCGGCAGCTGTGGCAGCGGTTCCCTAAGTTCGTGCTCGGCTTCCTCGTCACGTCCATCGCGGCCACCGCGTACCTGGCGTGGGTGCCGTCCGGCAAGGCCGCCATCGGTGTGGTCAACGACCTGCGCACGTGGTTCCTGATCCTGGCGTTCGTCAGCATCGGCCTGGAGTTCCGGGTGGGCGCGCTGAAGCAGGCCGGGTGGCGGCCGGTGGGCGTGTTCGCCGCGTCGACCGGGGTGAACGTGGTGGCCGCGCTAGGGCTCGCGGTCCTGCTCTTCTGAGCGGACCTCGTCGGGCCGCTTCGAGCGCTCCCAGCCCAGGTACTGGCCCGCGGCGGTGGAGAGGCTGGTGAGCAACCACACCGCGACGCCCGCGTCGTCGGTGATGCCGACCACGGGCAGCAGCTCCGGCAGCAGGTCGATCGGGGACACCAGGTAGACCAGGGCGAGACCCCACTGGGCCAGCCGCGACGTCGGCAGCCCGTACGCCTTGCGGTGCCGCAGCAACCGGGGCACGGCCTTCACGCGGTCGAGGACCGAGCCCACCGGCTCGGGCTCGCCGCGGGCGACCCGCCTGCGCCTGCGCCGCCCGAGGCCGAGGACGACCGACGCGGCGGCGAGCACCAGCAGCGCGACGCCGACCGCGACCGGTGGCAGGCCGAGCACGTCGGCATCGCGCCAGACCAGGGTGGACACCCCGATCGCGGCGAGCATGATGCCGAAGAAGATCACCGCACCATGGTATCGACTCCGGGCGGTCCGGCACGGTGCGATCGCGGCCCGGCAGGTGTCGCGGGCGGCGTCACGGGACGGCCACCGGCTCGTCGGCGAACCCGGCCCAGTGCCGCACGTCGAACCGGTCGGGCGGGGTCACGTCCCCGAACACCAGGCCCCGCGCGCGCACCGCGGTCGCGGTGCGCGCCGCCTGCCGGTCGAGCAGCGCGTCGACCTCGCCGCCGGGCAACCCGTCGACCTCCTCCCAGAAGGTCAGCACCCGGTTCACGTACAACGCCACCAGGTGGTCCCGCGCCGCCTCGAACCGGCCCGCGGCGAGCGCCGTGAGCGCGTCCGCCAGCACGTTCGGCCAGTCGTCCGCGGTCAGCCGCAGTCCCCACGGCGCGGTGGCCGCCCGCGCGGACGGGAACAGCAGCCGCACGTCGTCGCCGTGCGCGGACAGGTACCGCCCGACGGCCGCGACGACCCGCGCCACCACCGCCGGGTCCTGCGGCACGGCCACCTCGTCCACGGCGGTCCGCGCCCGTGCGCCGCCCGTCTGCGGGCGGACCCCGTCGGTGCGCAGCACGACGTGGAACAGCGAGTCCAGCACCTGCTGCGGCAAGCGGAGGATCTTCGGGAACGGCGAGTTGTGCAGCTTGCGCCCCAGCGGCACCTCCACCACCCGCAGCCCTTCGCGCAGCGCGTTCGCGGTCAGCCACACGTCGATGCCGTACAGGTGGGCGCTGTCCGGTCGGGACCACGCGCGGGCGCGGTCCAGGAACGCCCGGTTGAACGCGAACTCGCCGCCGATCGGCTGCTGCACGTGGACGCCGTACACGGCCGCCAGCAGCGGGCTGACCAGGTGGTTGGTGGTGTTCGCCTCGTACCGGTCGCGGCGGTAGGACGGCACCGCCAGCACCGGTTCGGCGCCCGCCACGGCGTCCGCGAGCAGTCCCACCCAGCCCGGTTCGGCGGACCTCAGGTCGGCGTCCAGCAGCACCACGCGCTCCGCGCCCAGCGCCAGCGCGCGATCCACGACGGCGAACACGTTGGTGCCCTTGCCGGTGCCCTCGCCGGGCGAGCGGACCACCACCTTGCGGGACCGCAGCGGTGTCTCGGCGAACCGCTCGGCGGTGCCGTCGGTGCTGCCGTTCTCCGCCAGCACGACCGCGTTCAGCCCGTGCGGGAACGCCTGGTGCAGGCCGGCGTCGGCGGCGGTGGCCACCGCGGCGACGGTGCGCGCCTCGTCGCGGGCCGGGATGCCGACGACGGTGACCGGCCCGCGATTCGCCGTGGTTCCGAATGCTGGGTGCACGGCATTACGGAAACACGGCGTCCGCCGGGCAGCCCACCGGGGTCGCGGACCGCGGTCCGCGTCGTGGGTGGAACGGTGTCCGGGCCGCTCCGCCGGTGGGCGCAGCCGCCGGGACTCCCGGCTCGGGCCGGATGGGGGATACCCGCCGGTACGGACACGATGCGGTGACGGTTCACGAACGGATCGACCACTTTTTTCTGCCGCCGACCCCTCGACTTCCCACCCGTTCCCGCGCTTGGATTCACGGCGTGGCGCGGCACAGACGCAGCACTCGACCGACCGGTGACCGGGCGTTGCCGGGCGCCGGGCTGGAGGACGAGCTGATCCGCAGGCTCTACCAGGAGTTCGGGGGCGCGCTGCTCGGGCACGCCATGCGGCTGACCGGCGGTGACCGGCAGTGGGCCGAGGACATCGTGCAGGAGACCCTGGTGCGGGCGTGGCGCAACGCCGAGAAGCTGGAGCGCGACCCGGTCCTGCTGCGCTCCTGGCTGTTCACCGTCGCCCGGCGGCTGGTCATCGACGACCGCCGCAAGCGCGGCGCCCGCCCGCAGGAGTCGGAGTTGACGCCGTCCGACGAGTCACCCGTGCGGGACGAGGCGGACCGCACCCTGGCGGCGATCGTGGTCGCCGAGGCGATGAACGCGCTGACCGAGGAGCACCGGGAAGCTATTCTCGAGACGTACCTGAGAGATCGGACCGTCGGGGAAGCGGCCGCGGTGCTCGGCGTGCCGCCGGGCACGGTGAAGTCGAGGGTCTACTACGCGCTCCGCGCCCTGCGACGGGCACTTCAGGATCGGGGCTGACAGGGGTGACTGCGCGGCCGGACCACGTCGACGTGGCGGCTTACGTCCTCGGTGTCCTGGACGAGGACGAGGTGGACGCGTTCGAGAACCACCTCGCCCAGTGCCGCCGCTGCGCCCTGGACCTCCGCGATTTCGCCGTGCTGCCCGACCTGCTGGACGAAGCCGACGCGAACTGCCTGCTGCGCGCGAACGCGGGTGAGCGCCCCGACGGCCGCTCCGTGCGGGCGATGCTGGACACCGTCGCACGAGACCGGTCCCGCCGGCGGCGCAACGCGGTGCTCCGGTCCGCCGCCGCGGCCGTGCTGCTCGTGGTGCTGACGACCGCCGTGGTGCGCACCCGGTGGACGCCCGAGGACGACGAGCAGCCCAGTGCGGCGGCGCCCTCGGTGTCGGGGCCGACGGCGGTGGCGAACAACTCGCCCGACGACTTCACCGCCGTCACCCGGACGGACCTGGTCACCGGTGTGTGGGCGCGGGTCGTGCCGACCGACGAGTCGTGGGGCACCGCGCTCGCGCTGGAGGTCAAGGGCGTCAAGGGCGTGGCGCGCTGTGAGCTGGTGGTCCGGTCGCGTGCCGGTGCGACGGCCACGATCGGGTCGTGGTTGGCGCCGGGTGACGGGGAGCCGGTGCAGCTCGGGGCGTCGGTGGGGTTGCGGTGGGCCGAGATCGCCGAGTTCGCGGTGCGGGACGCCGGGTCCGGCGCGACGCTGGTCCGCCTGCCCGCCGGCTGACCACGCCGTCACATCCGGCGCAGGCCGACCAGGACGCGTTCCATCAACGCCATCGACGGGCGACCGTCGGCCGCCGCGCCGATCTGCTCGTGCACGTTGATCAGCGACAGGTCCGACATGTCGGCCAGCAGCACGCGCACCACGCCGAGCGGCATCCGCAGCCGTGCCGCGACCTCCGCCACGGAGTGCGGGTGGCGGCACAGGTCGCTGATGACGCGGTGCTCGGCGGTGGAGGTCAGCGCGTCCGGCTCGGCGCGCTCGTTGGTGGTCACGATCGTCTCGATCGCGAACGCGGTCGAGGACCGGGTCCGGCCGCCGGTTCTGGCATAGGGGCGCACCAGGGGCGTCGACACCACCAGCTCCTCAAGCGGTCGGGAGTTCTTCTCGGCCGGGTGATCAGGCTCGCTGACGACGCCCGACCCTACGGGCGGCGTGCCGCGCTGTCTCGATTTTCCCGGAATGCGGGACGATTCCCGCCCGACCGCGACGGTCCGTGTCCTGTTGCCTCCCCAGGGTGTCTGAACTCGTCGGTAGCCATCGGATGATCATCCGAAGTGGTCACCCGATGGGTGTCGGATTCACGTGCACGCCGAACCTCGCCTGACGCTGGGGGACGTGTTCCCGGCGATGAGCCCACACCGGCTCGTGGCCGGAACCCAAGGTAGGGCGTGGTAGAGCGCTCTCACAACGGTTGTTGACCAAGGTTTGAGGTTGGCCCGGGAACCCGCACATGATCACCCGGCGACCTGTCCGCGTGGTGAACCGCGATCAGTGCTCACGTTTCCGGCGGGTGAACCGACCCCGCTCAGCCGGTCGGCGCCAGCTTCACCGCCTCTTCCAGCAACGCCTCCACGATCCGCGACTCGGGCACCGTGCGCACCACCTCGCCGCGCACGAAGATCTGCCCCTTGCCGTTGCCCGAGGACACGCCCAGGTCCGCCTCGCGCGCCTCGCCCGGACCGTTCACCACGCACCCCATCACGGCCACCCGCAACGGCGCCGGGAAGTCCTCGAAGGCCGCCGTCACGCGCTCGGTCAGCCGGTACACGTCCACCTGCGCCCGACCGCACGACGGGCACGACACGATCTCCAGCTTCCGGGGCCGCAACCCCAGCGACGCCAGGATCTGCGCGCCCACCTTCACCTCCTCCACCGGCGGCGCGGACAACGACACCCGGATCGTGTCGCCGATGCCCTCCGCCAGCAGCAGCCCGAACGCCACCGCCGACTTCACCGTGCCCTGCACCAGCGGGCCGGCCTCGGTGACGCCCAGGTGCAGCGGGTAGTCGCAGGACCGGGCGAGCTGCCGGTACGCGGCCACCGCCACCATCGGGTCGTGGTGCTTCACCGAGACCTTCAGGTCGGTGAAACCGTGCTCCTCGAACAGCGAGCACTCCCACAGCGCCGACTCCACCAGCGCCTCCGGCGTGGCCGTGCCGTACTTGCGGTAGAGGCGCTGGTCCAGCGAGCCCGCGTTGACGCCGATCCGGATCGGCACGCCCGCGTCGCCCGCCGCCCGCGCGATCTCCCGCACCCGGTCGTCGAAACGCCGGATGTTGCCGGGGTTCACCCGCACGGCCGCGCAGCCCGCGTCGATCGCCGCGAACACGTACCGCGGCTGGAAGTGGATGTCCGCCACCACCGGGATCGGCGACTTGCGCGCGATCGCGGGCAGCGCGTCCGCGTCGTCCTGCGACGGCACCGCGACCCGCACGATCTCGCACCCGGCTGCGGTCAGCTCGGCGATCTGCCGCAACGTCGCCTCGACGTCCGCGGTCGGCGTGGTGGTCATGGACTGCACGGTGACCGGCGCGCCGCCGCCCACCTCGACTCCGCCCACGGACAGCTTGCGGGACACCCGCCGCCGCGGTGCGGGCGGGTGCAGTTGCAGTGCGGTCAACTGTGCTCCTTGAGTCGCTTGAGGACGGTGGTGACGATGCCCGCCGAGTCCAACCCGTGCGCCCGCAGCACCTCCGCGCGGGAGCCGTGCGGCAGGAAGTTCGTGGGCAGCGCGAACGTGCCCACCCTGGTCGGCGCGCCGACCACCGCGAGCGCCTGCGCGAGCCGCCCGCCGAGCGCGCCGGTGGTCGCGGTGTCCTCCACCGCCAGCACCAGCCGGTGCGCGCCCGCCAGCTTCACCAGGGCCGGGTCCAGCGGCGCGATCCAGCGCGGGTCCACCACGTCCACCGGCACGCCCTGCGCGGCCAGCTCGTCGGCGGCGTCCAGGCACGCCCGCGCCATCGGCCCGACGGCGACCAGGAGGCCCACCGCGTCCGGCGCCGCGCGCAGCACGTCGCACCGCCCGACCCGGCGCACCGCCGGGACGTCCGCGCCCGCCGCCGACTTCGGGTAGCGCACGGCGGTCGGCCCGTCGGCGACCGCCACCGCCTCCCGCAGCAGCTCCCGCAACCGCGCCGGGTCGCGGGGCGCGGCCAGCCGCAGCCCCGGCACCACCGGCAGCACCGACGCGTCCCACATGCCGTGGTGGCTCGGCCCGTCCGGACCGGTCACGCCGGCCCGGTCCAGCACGAACGTCACCGGCAGCCGGTGCAGCGCCACGTCCAGCAGCACCTGGTCGAACGCCCGGCCCAGGAACGTCGAGTACACCGCGACCACCGGGTGCAGCCCGGCCAGCGCGAGCCCCGCCGCCGACGTCACCGCGTGCTGCTCGGCGATGCCCACGTCGAACACCCGGTCCGGGAAGCGCGTGGCGAACGCGTCCAGCCCCGTCGGGCCGCGCATCGCGGCCGTCACGCACACCACGTCCGAGTGTTCCGCGCCGATCTCGGCGATCTCCGCGCCGAACACGTCGGTCCACGTGCGACCGCCGTTGGCGCCGGCGGCGGACACCGCGTGCAGGCGGTCCGCCTCGTCCTGCTCGGCAGGCGGGTGCCCCTTGCCCTTGGTGGTCACGCAGTGCACGACGACCGGGCGGCCCAGTGCCGCCGCGGTGCGCAGCGCGTCCTCCAGCCCGGCGGTGTCGTGCCCGTCCACCGGGCCCACGTAGGCCAGGCCCAGCGCCTCGAACAACGTGGCGCGCCCGCCCGACCGGAGCGCGGCCAGGTGCGCCGCCAGCCCGCCCGTCGTCGGCGCGTAGGAGCGGCCGTTGTCGTTGAGCACCACCACGACCGGACCGCTGCGGGCGAGGTTGTTCAACGCCTCCCACGCCATGCCGCCGGTGAGCGCGCCGTCACCGACCACCGCCACCACCCGCCGAGCGGAACCCTTGAGCCGCAGGGCTTTGGCGATGCCGTCCGCGTAGGACAACGCGGTCGAGGCGTGCGAGTTCTCGATCACGTCGTGCGGCGACTCGGCCGCCGACGGGTAGCCGGACAGCCCGCCCGCGCGGCGCAGCGCCGCGAAGTCCGCGGCCCGCCCGGTGAGCACCTTGTGCACGTACGCCTGGTGCCCGGTGTCCCACAGCAGCACGTCGTGCGGCGAGTCGAACACCCGGTGCAGGGCGATGGTCAGCTCCACCACGCCCAGGTTCGGCCCCAGGTGGCCGCCCGCCCGGGTCACCCGCTCCACGAGGAACCGCCGGATCTCGTCGGCCAGCGCGGGCAGCGCCGCCGGTGGCAGCGCGCGGACGTCCGCCGGGCTCGAGATGTCGTCCAGGAGCGTCATCGCGGCCTCACCGCGGCGGGGAGCGTGAAGGTGATCGTCTCCCGCGTGGTCTCGCGCACCCGCACGTCCTGCGCGCCCAGGGCCGTCACCACCTCGTCCACCAGGCGTGGCGGCGCGGACGCGCCCGCGGTCAGGCCCACCACCCGTGCGCCGACCAGCCACTCCGGCCGGATGTCCGCCGCGTCCTCGACCAGGTGCGCGGGCGTGCCCTGGCGGCGGGCCAGCTCGACCAGCCGCACGGAGTTCGACGAGTTCGCCGAACCGACCACCAGCACCACGTCGGCGTCCCGCGCCACCTCCCGCACCGCGTCCTGCCGGTTGGTGGTGGCGTAGCAGATGTCGGCCGCCGCGGGGCCGCGCAGCAGCGGGAACCGGGCCCGCAGCGCGGCCACCAGCTCGGCCGTCTCGTCGGCGGCCAGGGTCGTCTGGGTCAGGTAGGACACGCGGGTCGGGTCGGGCACCTCCAGCCGCGCCACGTCGGCCACCGTTTCCACCAGCAGCATCCGGTCGGGCGCCTCGCCCAGCGTGCCGTCCACCTCCTCGTGGCCGGCGTGCCCGATCAGCACCACCGTGTCACCCCGCGCGACGAACCTCCGTGCCTCCGCGTGCACCTTCGTCACCAGGGGGCAGGTGGCGTCCACGACGTCCAGCCCGCGCCGCGCGGCTTCGGCGCGCACCGCGGGCGAGACGCCGTGCGCGGAGAACACCACGGTCGCGCCGTCGGGCACGGCGTCCAACTCGTCGACGAACACCGCGCCGCGCGCCTCCAGGTCGGCCACCACGTGGGTGTTGTGCACGATCTGCTTGCGCACGTGGATCGGCCCGCCGCGCTGTGCGAGCAGCTTCTCCACGATCTCCACGGCCCGCTCGACCCCGGCGCAGAACGACCGGGGCGAAGCGAGCAGCACAACGGGAAGGGCCATGCCGGTCTCCTGTCAGTCGGTGCCCGCCCCTCGTGCCGCCGGGTGGCCGTCTCGGGTGGGCTGGTCGGGCCGGCCGGTCGGATGAGCACCGCGGCCGGGTGGCGGACCCGGGGTCGAGCGGTAGGTGTTGCTTCGGGTTGGGAAAGCGCATTCCCGGCCGGACTTGGTTCTCGCGCGAGGGCGGGAAAGCGCTTTCCCAGCCCGCGGGTGGCGGGTGGCGGGTGCTGAGTGGCGAGCGGCGGCGGGCGGTGGCGGGCGGTGGCGGGCGGTGGCGGGTGGCGGCGGGTGGCGGCGGGTGGCGGCGGGTGGTGGGCGTCGGCGGGATGGCGGGTGGCGGCGGGTGGTGGGCGATGGCAGGCGGTGGCGGGTGCTGAGTGGCGGGTGGCGGGCGTCGGCGAGTGGCGGCGAGTGGCGGGCGGTGGCGGGTGGCGGTGGGTGGCGGCGGGAGGCGAGTGTGGGGAGGGGGCGGCGCGGAAAGCGCTTTCCGCGAGGTGCGGCGCGCGGTCCGCCGGGTCGGAAAGCGCTTTCCAGCGGTCCGAGGGTCTGGCGAGTTCCCCGGAAAACGCTTTCCGCGCCGGGTTCGGACCGTGCGCGGCGGGGGTTGCTGGTGGATCGGGCTGCCCTGAAGGCGGGTGTCGAGCCGGGGCCGGCGTGCGAGGGGAGTTCCGGGAGCGGATGAGCCGGTGGGGTGGCCGGCGGTGGGGGCCGGGCTTCAGTGGTCGCGGTTGGTGGCGAGTTCGGCCAGGACGCGCAGTTCGTGTTCCGCCCGTACCGGGGGGTCGGTCGCGCGGAGGTGCACCAAAGCCTGTGCCAGCAGGTCGTCGGCGCGGCCGGCGCTCCACGCCCGCGCGCCCGCCGCCTCGATCAGCTCGGCCGCGTGCGCCACGTCCGCACCGGAGAGCGTGCCCTCGGTGTGGTAGAGCGCGTGCAGCTCCCGCGCCGCCGCGGTGTCGGAGGTCAGGGCCGCCACCACGGGCAGCGACTTCTTCCGGTTCTGGAGGTCCGAGTACGCCGGTTTGCCGGTCAGCCCCGGGTCGCCCCAGATGCCCAGCAGGTCGTCGGTGAACTGGAACGCCAACCCGATGCGCTCGCCGAACAGCCGCAACTGGTCGACCTGGTCGGCCCGTCCGCCGCCGAACAGGGCGCCCAGCGCGCACGACGCCCCGATCAGGCCCGCGGTCTTGTTCTCGGCCATCCGCACGCACTCGTCCAGCCGCACGTCGCCGCGCTCCTCGAACGACAGGTCCGCCGCCTGCCCGTCGTGCAACCGCTGCGTCGCCTCGGACAGCACGCGGATCGCCGTCGCCGCCGCCGGGTGCCCGCTGCCGGCGAGCTGGTCCAGCGCCAGGGTGAGCAACGCGTCGCCCGCGAGGATCGCCGCGTTCACGCCGAACACGCTCCACGCGGTCGGCCGGTGCCGGCGCGTCGCGTCGCCGTCCATCACGTCGTCGTGCAGCAGCGAGAAGTTGTGCACCAGCTCGACCGCGACGGCGGCGGGCACGGCGGTCGCCGCTGCGCCGCCCACCGCTCGCGCGGCCAGCAGCACCAGGGCCGGCCGGATGGCCTTGCCGGGGTCGGCGCCGGTCGGGTGGCCGTGCTCGTCCCACCACCCGAAGTGGTAGCCCGCGATGGTGCGCATCGAGTCCGGCAGCCGGTCCACGGCGTTGCGCAGAGCCGGGTCCACGCCCGTGCGGCTCCAGCTCAGCACCTCGCGCGCGGACCGGTGCGCGGGTGTGACGTCGAGGTCGGTCATGGGCTGACTCCTGGGTCGGGGGGAGCGCCCGGCGGGCCCTGGCGGGCCGCGTGGCGCGCGGGAGTGTGCGGGCGGCCGGGGTCCGACCCGGCCGCCGCGCACCGGTGGACCGCTAGTAGCGGCCGATCTCCACGTGCTCCAGCACGCCGAGGGCGTCGGGCACGAGGACCGCCACCGAGTAGTAGGCGCTCACCAGGTACGAGATGATCGCCTTCTCGTCGATGCCCATGAACCGGACGTTCAGGCCCGGCTGGTACTCGTCCGGGATGCCGGTCTGGTGCAACCCGACCACGCCGTTGTCCTGCTCGCCGATGCGCATCGCGATGATCGAGCTGGTGCCCTGGTCGCTGATCGGGATCTTGTTCGACGGCAGCAGCGGCACGCCGCGCCAGGTGATGACGCGCGTGCCGTCCACGTCGGCCGTGCCCGGGTAGACGCCGCGCCGCGACGCCTCCCGCCCGAACGCGGCGATCGCCCTCGGGTGCGCCAGCATGAACGCCGTCTTGCGGCGCCTGCTGAGCAGGTCGTCCAGGTCGTCCGGGGTGGGTGGCCCGGACCGGGTGTGGATGCGCTGCTTGAGGTCGGCGTTGTGCAGCAGCCCGATCTCGCGGTTGTTGATCATCTCGTGCTCCTGCCGCTCGCGCAGGGCCTCGACGGTCAACCGGAGCTGCTGCTCGGTCTGGTTCATCGGGTGGTTGTAGAGGTCGGCGACGCGCGAGTGCACCCGCAGCACGGTCTGGGCCACGTGCAGCTCGTACTCGCGGGGCGCGAGTTCGTAGTCCACGAACGTGGTCGGCAGGTCCGGTTCGCCCGCGTGGCCGGAGGCGATCTCGATCGCCGCCTCGCCGTGCTTGTTCTGCGGCTTGTCGTGCCGCCGCGCCAGCTCGGCGACGTGCTCGCGCAGCGCCTCGGCCTGCGCGTCGAGCTGGTCCACCGACCGCCGCGGCAGCACCAGGAGGATCACGGGGGTGACCGCCTTGACGGTGTAGTCCCACGTGGTCTCCTCGCCGGCGAGCACCGCGCCGCCGAAGTGGTCGCCGTTGGCGAGGGTGTCCAGCACGGTCTCGTCGCCGTACTCGCCGCGGCCGACGCGGTTGACCTTGCCGTGCGCGACGAGGAAGACCTCGTCGGCCGGGCGGTCCTTCTCGACCACCACGTCACCGGGTGCGTACTCGCGCTGCTCGAACCGGTCCGCCAGCGCGGCCAGGACGTCGTCGTCCGGGAAGTCGCGCAGAGCGGGCAGCTCGCGCAGCTCCTGGGGGATGACGCGGATGTCCGCCCCGGTGCCGGTGAACGTCACCCGCCCGTCGCCCACCGCGTAGGTGAGCCGGCGGTTGACCCGGTAGGTGCCCGCCTGGGTCTGCACCCAGGGGAGCTTGCGCAGCAGCCACCGGGGGGTGATGGCCTGCATGTGCGGCACGGACTTGGTCGTGGTGGCCAGGTTGCGCGCGCCCGCGGTGCTCAGGCTCTGCCGCTGGTGCTCGGCCTCGTCTTCCGCGATGGGGCCGGGGTCCGTCACGGTCACTTCGGGTTCCCTGTCTCGTTGTGGGGACTAGTCTTCGCGGCCGATCTCCACGTGTTCGAGCACGCCGAGGGCGTCGGGCACGAGGATCGCGGCCGAGTAGTACGCGCTGACGAGGTAGGAGATGATCGCCTTGTCGTCGATGCCCATGAACCGCACGCTCAGGCCGGGCTGGTACTCGTCGGGCAGGCCGGTCTGGTGCAGGCCGATGACGCCCTGGTTCTGCTCGCCGGCGCGGAGCAGCATGATCGAGCTGGTGCGGGTCGGGCTGATCTCGATCTTGCCGCAGGGCAGGATCGGCACGCCGCGCCACGCGGGCACCTGGTGGCCGCCGAGGTCCACGCTCGACGGGTACAGGCCGCGCTTGTTGAACTCGCGCCCGATCGCGGCGATGACGCGCGGGTGGGCGAGGAACGCGGTCGGCTCCTTCCACACCACGCCGAGCAGCTCGTCCAGGTCGTCCGGGGTGGGCGGGCCGGACCGGGTGTGGATGCGGTGCTTGAGGTCGGCGTTGTGCAGCAGGCCGAACTCGCGGTTGTTCACCAGCTCGTACTCCTGGCGCTCGCGCAGCGCCTCGATGGTCAGCCGGAGCTGCTGCTCCACCTGGTTCATCGGCTGGTTGTAGAGGTCCGCGACGCGGGAGTGCACCTTCAGCACGGTCTGCGCGACGCTCAGCTCGAACTCGCGCGGCGCGAGTTCGTAGTCCACGAAGGTGCCGGGCAGGTCCGGCTCGCCCGCGTGGCCGGAGGCGATGTCGATCTCGGCCTCGCCGTGCGCGTTCTGCCGCTGCTCGCCGCCCGCGTGCTGCCGCTGGACGTGGGCGCGCAGGCCGCCCGCGTTGCCGTTGAGGGCCTCGAAGTCCGACCAGCTCAACACCAGCGCGATCACCGGGGTGACGGCCTTGGCGGTGAAGTCCCACTCGTCCTGCGGCCCGGCCAGCACCCGGTCGCCGAAGTAGTCGCCGTTGGCCAGCACGCCGAGCACGGTCTGGTCGCCGTACTCGCCGCGGCCGACCTTGTTCACCTTGCCGTGCGCGATCAGGTAGACCTCGTCCTGCGGCCGACCCGCCTCGACGATCACGTCGCCCACGCCGTACTCGCGCTGCTCGAACCGGCCCGCGAGGGCGGTCAGCACCTCGACGTCCTCGAAACCACGCAGCAGGGGCAGCTCGGTCAGCTCCTGCGGGATCACCTGGACGTCCGCACCGGTGTTGGTGAAGGTGAGCCGCCCGTCGCCGAGCGCGTAGCTGAGCCGGCGGTTGACCCGGTACGCGCCGCCCGCGGCCTGCACCCAGGGGAGGACCTTGAGCAGCCACCGCGACGAGATGCCCTGCATCTGCGGGACGGACTTGGTCGTGGTGGCCAGGTTGCGCGCCGCGGCTGTGGCGAGGCTGCGCCTGGGCTGGTCGGTCTCCACGTCCGAATCGGTCACAGTCACCGGATACACCGCCAATCGGGTTTGTTCACTGGGCCGCGTTGACGGTAGTGACGCCGAATGCGCGGCGGGAAGCGGCCAACACGGCGACCTCCCATAGAGCTATCCGGCAGGTATTCGTGCACACGCCGTGCAGGTGGTGACCGGTGCAAGCAATTACGGGTGATTTTAGTCGGCGTTAGGGGGTATATTCGTTACCATATGGAATATGTAACCCTTTCGCATCAGTCAAAACCACTCGATGGGGTGGTTGACGTAGGGTTGCATTGCTTTGGGTGCGCAATACCGCAGATGTGCGGTGTCAAGATCATTCGACTGCGGTAACGGCGACGCAGGGATGCGGAGAGCGGTTTGCGGCGTTCTCCTCCCGGTGGTAGTGCCCCGCCGCGCTGCGTGTCCGAGTGCTCGGGACGGTCACGCAGAGAGAACCCCGGGGGCCGCGCGGTTGACGTCCGCTCTCCCTTCGGGTGGCCGTGGCGCTCGCCACTGGACGGCGGCGCCGGGTTGCTGTCCGGGCACCGCCGGGCCGTGCGTCGGCGGTCCGGAACCACCGCCATGCGCGCCGGGTTCACCCGGACAGCCCGTTGCGCGGTGGTCGGTCAGCACGTCGTTTTGTCCTCGCTCAGCCGTTAAGGTTGCCCGGATCGGGTGACGGCTAGGCGGAGGAGTGGTCGGCGGTGCGCAGGCGGTCGATGCTCGCGGGTGTGGTTTCGACAGTGGGCGGCATGGCCGTCGCGGGAGCGGGCACGGCGGGCGCGGCGCCCCTCGGGCTGCGCGACTACCGGTTGGTGAACCTGGCGCACGTCAACGACCCGGCCCGGACCAACATCTACCCGGGCGACCCGGAGTTCACCCTCACCACCGTGACGACGGTGCCCGACGACGGGTTCTACCTCCAGTACGCGCGGCAGGGCGAGCACACCGGCACCCACTGGGGCGCGCCCGCGCACTTCAACGCCGACCAGCCGCACGCCGACGAACTCGACGCCGAGGACCTGTTCCTCCCGGCGGTCAAGGTCGACATCCGCGAGCAGGCCCGGCGCGACGCCGACTACGAGGTGACCGTCGCCGACTTGCAGCGCTGGGAGAAGCGGCACGGGCGCATCCCGGACCAGGCCGCGGTCGTGCTGTGGACCGGCTGGGAGGACCGCTGGGGCACCCCCGCGTTCTACAACTACGACGCCGCCGGGCAGATGCACCAGCCGGGGTTCTCCCTGGACGCCGTGCGCTGGCTGGTCCGCACCGGGCGGCTGGGCAGGCGCGGCGCGCTGGGCACCGACACGTTCAGCCCCGAGCCCGCGGTGGACGCCGAGTACGCGGTGTCCAAGCTGCTCTACCGCGAGCACCGGATCAGCCTGGAGGTGCTGGCGAACCTCGCGGAACTGCCCGCGACCGGCGCGCACCTGCTGGTCGGCGGCACGATCAACCGCCGCGGCTCCGGCTCACCCGCGAGCGTCTACGCCTTCGTGCCCCGCCGCCGCTGACGGCCGCCCGCCGGTCACACGGCCGCCGCCGGACGCCGGCCGCCGCTGACGCCCGGTCCCAGTCAGGGGTGGTGGATGACCAGGCCCCGGCCGCCGTCGCGCTTGGCCTCGTACATGGCCTGGTCCGCACGTCGCAGCACGGACTGCGCGGTGTCCTCGGGGCCCGGGTCGGCGCACACCACCACGCCGACGCTGGCGCTGATCTCGTCACCGAGCGCGTCGAGGATGCGGAACGCCACCTTCTCCGGCTCGTCCACGCCCTCCACCAGCACCCCGAACTCGTCACCGCCGAGGCGGGCCACCACGTCGGTGTCCCGCACGCACCCCCGCAACCGGTGCGCGACCTGCTCCAGCAGCTCGTCACCACGCGCGTGGCCGGCCTCGTCGTTCACCGACTTGAAGTCGTCGAGGTCCACGAAGAGCAAGCCGAACGGCGAGTGGCGGTCGGCCATCGCCTCCTCCAGCCGGCGCTCGAACAACGCCCGGTTGGCCAGCCCGGTCAACGGGTCGTGGTGCGCCTGGTGGGCCAGCGTCCGTTCGGACTCCCGCAGCATCGCGGCCAGCCGGGTGTTGTCCACGATGGTCGCGAGCTGGCGCAGGATCACCGCGACGAACACCGTGAAACCACACCCGATCTCCACCGCGTCCAACGGCGCGAGGTCGCCGATCACCGTGCGCCGCAGCACCAGCACGCTGCTCACCAGCAGCGGCACGTAGGGCATCAGCAGGTACGCCCACTGCCACGACCGGGTGGTGCGCACGGGCGCGGCACGCGGTGGTGGCGGCGCGAGGGCGGCCAGCCCGATCAGCACCGGGCCGACCACGAAACCCGCGTTGGCCAGCGGCGGCACCTCCGGCGCCCGCACGCTCACCAGGTAGGCGAACGCCAGGTCCGACGCGGCCAGCCCGACGACGCCGAGCCCCAGCAGGCGCAGCTGCGGGCGCAGCACCACCTTCCGGTCGGCGCTGAGCACCACCACGATCACCAGCAGCACCAGGTCGGTCAGCGGGTAGGCGATGGCCACCAGGAACGCCGCCGTGCTCGGGTTGCCCACCGCCACCAGACCGCCCAGCGAGGTGGTCCAGGTGAGCAGGAACAGCGAGCCGACCACGATCAGGCCGTCCAGCAGCAGCACCACCCGCGCGCTGCGCGACCGCCGGTCGAGCAACGCGTCCGGCGTGCCCGAGCGGCGGTGGGAGCCGATCACCAGCAGCGCCGCGAACGTGAACGGCACGATGCTGAGGTAACCCGCGTCCGCCGGTGACGGCGACGGCACGGCCCGCTCCTCGACGAGCTGGTACCACGTCCACAGCGCCTGCCCGACCGACCAGCCGAACGCGCCGAAACCGGTCAGCACCCGCCAGGCCCGGTCGGGGCCGCTCGCCCGGCGCGCCGTCCACCAGCACGCGGTGGTCGCGAACAGACCGGTGGCGAGCTGCGCCAGGTCGTCCAGCGCCACGGCGGCGTCCCCGGTGACCAGGTCGAAGCTCGCGGCCAGCGAGGCAGCGGCGGCCAGGGCGAGCGCCACCGCCGCCGTCACGCCGAACCGCTTCCTCCCCAGCACGTCGGCAAGTGTGCCGCATTCACGTCCCGCGGACCGGCCCGCCCTGCGAGGATGCGCAGGTGGCAGAGCAGGAATTGCCCGTCGCCGACGACGTGGCGACGGAACAGGACTACGAGCGGTTCGCCCGGCACCGGATCGCGGAGATAGGTGGTGACGCGGAGGCGTTCGGCCTCTCGTACAACGTGCTCCACCTCGCGTACGTGATGATCACGGACTACGAGGCGCTGGTGCACCGCGAGCAGGGCTGGACCATGCCGGGCTTCCGGTTGATGTTCAAGCTGTGGATCCTCGGCCCGACCCAGCCCGCGCGGCTGGCGGACCTGTCCGGCACCACCAGGTCGGCCATGTCGAACCTGATCAACACGCTGGAGCGGGCCGGGCTGGTGGAGCGGCGGCGGGACGACCACGACCGGCGGGTCGTGTTCGTCGCGCTCACCGAGGAGGGGCGCACGGCGGTCTCCGGGGTGTTCCCCCACCAGAACGCGCGGGAAGCGCGGTGGTTCGACGTGCTCGACCCCGCCGAGCGCGCGCAAATGGTGGAACTGATCCGCCGGGTGGTGGCGGCCCGTCCCGATTAATCCGCGCGGGTCGCGTCCGAACAGGAGGAACAGTTTTTCCGGAAATCTGTGGTCACCTCCGAAACCGCAGTCGCCCGAGATGTGGTCATCGGATGTCGTGGGAAATTCCGCCGGCCGTGCGCGAACGTTTGAAAACGGCTCGCCACCCGGTTGGCGGAACGGGCCGGCGTTAAATTTGCGCTACATTTTCGGCGCGCCGCCGCGTCACCACGCAGCAGAAAGGCCATCCATGCTGACCACATTGGCGGCGGCCGCCCTCGCGTTGGCCGCGGTCGTTCCCGCGGGCACCGCGGCGGAGCAGACCGCGCCGGATTACGTCCGGGTCGACGTGCTGACGGTCAACGGCTCGGGGTGCCCGGCGGGCACCGCGGCGGTCGCCGCGTCGGAGGACCGCACGTCGTTCACCGTGACCTACAGCGAGTACCTCGCCCAGGCGGGCGCGGGCGCGGAACCGACCGACTTCCGGAAGAACTGCCAGCTCACCCTGCAACTGAGCTACCCGCAGGGCTTCACGTTCGGCATCGCCCAGGCCGACTACCGGGGCTTCGCGCACCTCCAGTCGGGCGCGACCGGGCTGGAGCAGGGCAACTACTACTTCACCGGCATGTCGCCGACCGCGCGCAAGAGCCACTCGTACCACGGCCCGTTCAGCGACAACTGGCAGGCCACCGACACCACGCAGTGGGACGCCATCGTCTACGCACCGTGCGGTGAGCGGCGCCTGTTCAACGTCAACACCGAGCTGCGCGTCTCGGCGGGCAGTTCACGTGGGACGAGTTTCATGGTGATGGACTCGACCGACAGCAACGTCAGCACTCGATACCACTTCTCCTGGAAGCGCTGCTAGCGCTTTCCCGACAACCGCCGCCGCGGGCACAGCACCACCAGTTGCCGCCGTCGCGCAGAACTAGTCGGAAGGTGCTTTCATGCTCAACTTCGCGGCAGCGACCGCCTTGGCGGCGTCGGTGATCGTCTTTCCCCCGGGAGGCGCGCCCGGCACCACCCCGCCGACCGACCACATCACCATCGACGTCGTGACCGTCAACGGCTCGGGGTGTCCCACGGGCACCGCGGCCGTGGCGGTCTCGCCGGACAACAAGGCGTTCACCGTCACCTACAGCGAGTTCACGGCCAAGGTCGGAGTCGGCGCGTCGCCCACCGACTTCCGGAAGAACTGCCAGCTGAACCTGAGAGTCAACGTGCCGTCGGGGTTCACCTACGGCATAGCGCAGGCCGACTACCGCGGGTTCGCCCACCTGGAGAAGGGCGCGTCCGGGGTGGAGCGGGCGAACTACTACTTCCAGGGCATGTCGCCGACGAACTACAAGACCCACACCTACAACGGCCCGCTGAGCGACGACTGGCAGGCGACCGACACCACCGAGTTGGCGGCGATCGTCTACCACCCGTGCGGCGAGCGCCGGAACTTCAACATCAACACCGAACTGCGGGCGAACGCGGGCACCTCCAACCCCGCGACCACGACGAGCTTCATCACGATGGACTCGACCGACGGCAACTTCGACACCATCTACCACCTCGCGTGGAAGGTCTGCCGCTAGCGACGGACCGGCCGACCGGCCGGTGACGTGGCGCGGCGGGCCGGGCAGACGCGCGGCTGCCCGGCCCGGTTGCCCGACCGGATCGCGTTGAACGGCGGCCTGTGCCGTTCCGCGACGTGTGTTGAACGGCTCGGTGTGTTGAACGGCTCGGGGTGCTGGGCGGCAGGGGGCGGGACTTCCCACGACCGAGTGGTTCCCGGCGTGTGCGTCGGCCCGCGGGCCGCGGTGGTCGGCACGCTGTGGGGTGCCACCGTTGCGGACACGACGTGGGGGCCGTGATGAGCACTTCCCGGGGCGGATCGGTCCCGAAGCACCCGCCGCACCAGGTCGCGGACCCGGACTACCGGGAGCGGCAGTGGGAGTCCTACCGGGACGCCCACCGCGAAGCGCTCCGGGAACCGTTCCGGGAGCCGCGTCGGGAACCCCGCCGCGCGCCCCGCCGGACCGGGCCGCCGCCCCGCCCGCGTGGCCGGCTCCTCACCACGGGCCGGGCCCTGCGCTTCCTGGTGCTGTCCCTCGTCGTGACGGCCGTGGTCGAGGTCGTCGAACCCACCGCGACGCCGCTGACCGCCGCGGGGTGCGCGGTGGCGATGGGCGTGGTGCCGCTGCTCGTGCGCGTGCTGCGCGAGCGGCGTGCCCCGGTGGTGCGGGCGGCCCTCGTGCTGCTGCTCGTGTGCGGCGCGGGCGCTTACCTGGGCACCGCCGCGGTCGACCGGGTCACGGCGCGGGAAGCGGTCGTCGCGGACCGGCTCGTCTCACCCGCCACCGGCGGCATCGGCCCGCTGGTGGTCACCGTCGAGCAGGTCGCGGTGACGGCGCACTTCACCAAGGTCACCGTGGCCGCGGTGAACCGCAGCGCGCTGGCGGCGAAGGTCAGCGTGGTCGACTCCTGCCGCCTGATGGGCACGGACGGCGTGGAGCTGCGGCTGGACGGGTTGTTCGAGGTCGTGCGGGAGCGGTTCTTCCTGGACGTGCCGGGCGGTGGCGCGGCGGTGCGCCACACGGTCGCGTTCCCCGGCGCGCTGCCACCCGACGTGGGCGGCGTGGTGCTCGGCTGCGGGTCGGTGTCGTGGACCGGCGCGGACCCGGGGTGGTCGGCGCACGACCTGCTCGGCAAACCCCTGCGGGTGGTGGACATCAGGCTCACCGCCGCCGGCTGAGGACCCGGCGGGCGCGGACCCCGTCGTCCGCACCCGCCGGGGGTCTCAGGAGATCGGCCGGTCCGTCGGCTCGATCGGCCGCGGGAGCACGTGCCGACCGGTCAGGTACGCGTCGACGCCGGCCGCCGCCGAGCGGCCCTCCGCGATGGCCCACACGATCAGCGACTGGCCGCGACCCATGTCGCCCGCCACGAACACACCGGCCGCGGACGTCGCGAACGACTCGTCCCGCGCCACGTTGCCACGCGCGTCCAGCTCGACGCCCAGCTCCGCGAGCAACCCGGCCCGCTGCGGACCGACGAAGCCCATGGCGAGCGTCACGAGCTGCGCCGGGATCTCCCGCTCGGTGCCCGGCACCGGCTGGAACCGGTCGTCCACCTCGACCAGCTTCAACGCGCGCACGGCGCCGTCGCCGTCACCCAGGAACTCCACCGTGGACACGGAGTACAGCCGGTCGCCGCCCTCCTCGTGCGCGGAGGTCACCCGGAACAACGCGGGGTAGGTCGGCCACGGGTGCTGCGCGGCGCGCACCCGCGGCGGCCGGGGCATGATCTCCAGCTGCGTCACGGACAACGCGCCCTGGCGGTGCGCGGTGCCGACGCAGTCCGCGCCGGTGTCACCGCCGCCGATCACCACCACGTGCTTGCCCGCCGCGGTGATCGGCGGCACGTCGACCTCGCCGCGCGCGACCCGGTTGCCCCACGGCAGGTACTCCATCGCCTGGTGCACGCCGGCCAGCTCGCGCCCCGGCACGGGCAGCTCGCGCCACGCCGTCGCGCCACCCGCCAGCACCACGGCGTCGTAGGACGCGCGCAGGTCCTCCACCGGCAGATCCACGCCGACGTCGACGTTGGTGCGGAACTCGGTGCCCTCGGCGCGCATCTGCTCCAGGCGGCGGTCGAGCCGCCACTTCTCCATCTTGAACTCGGGGATGCCGTAGCGGAGCAGGCCGCCGATCGCGTCCGCCCGCTCCAGCACCACCACGTCGTGCCCGGCGCGGGTGAGCTGCTGCGCGGCGGCCAACCCGGCGGGACCGGAGCCCACCACGGCGACGCGCTTGCCGGTCCGGGTGACCGGCGGCTGGGGCGTCACCCAGCCCTCGTCCCAGGCGCGGTCCACGATGGAGATCTCCACCCGCTTGATCGTGACGGGGTCGCCGTTGATCCCGACCACGCACGCCGCCTCGCACGGCGCGGGGCACAGCGTCCCGGTGAACTCCGGGAAGTTGTTGGTGGCGTGCAGGCGCTCGGCGGCGGCCCGCCAGTCCCGCCGCCACACCAGGTCGTTCCACTCCGGAATCAGGTTGCCCAGCGGGCAGCCCTGGTGGCAGAACGGGACGCCGCAGTCCATGCAGCGCCCGGCCTGACCCTCCAGCCGGGGCCGCTCGAACTCCTCGTACACCTCCCGCCAGTCCCGCAGCCGCAGGAACACCGGCCGGCTGCGGGGCGTCGCCCGCTCCGTGGTGAGAAAACCGCGCGGGTCAGCCATGAGCGGCCTCCATGATCGCCTCGTCGATGTCCCGGCCCTCGCGCTCGGCCCTCGCCCGCGCCACCAGCACCCGCTTGTAGTCCTTGGGCATGACCTTCGCGAACCGGTCCGCGTTCAGGTCCCAGTCCGCCAGCAGCGCGTGCGCGACCGCCGACTCCGTCTCCGCGTAGTGCCGCTCCACGACCGAGCGCAGGAACTCGCGGTCCTCCTCGTCCAGCGGGTCGACGTCGACCATGTCCGGATTGACCTGCCGCGCCACCAGGTCGAGCACGTAGGCGACACCGCCGGACATGCCCGCCGCGAAGTTGCGCCCGGTCGGCCCGAGCACGACCACCCGGCCGCCGGTCATGTACTCGCAGCCGTGGTCGCCCACGCCCTCGACGACGGCCAGCGCGCCGGAGTTGCGCACGCAGAACCGCTCGCCCACCTTGCCGCGCAGGAAGACCTCGCCGCCGGTCGCGCCGTAGCCGATCACGTTGCCCGCGATCACGTGGTGCTCGGCGGCGAACTGCGCGCCCGGCGCGGGCCGCACCGTGATCCGCCCGCCGGACAGGCCCTTGCCGACGTAGTCGTTGGCGTCGCCGACCAACCGCAACGTGACGCCCCGCGGCAGGAACGCGCCGAACGACTGCCCGGCGGTGCCGGTGAACGTGATGTCGACGGTGTCGTCCGGCAGCCCAGCGCCGCCCCACCGCTTGGTGACGGCCGAGCCGAGCATGGTGCCGACGGTGCGGTTCACGTTGCGCACCGGCAGTTCCAGCCGCACCCGGTCGCCGGACGCGATCGCGCCCTCCGCGAGCTGGATCAGCGTGTTGTCCAACGCCTTCGCCAGCCCGTGGTCCTGGGTGGTGGTGCGGCACCGCGCCGCGCCCGCGGGCAGCTCGGGCACGTGGAAGATCGGCGACAGGTCGAGCCCGGACGCCTTCCAGTGGTCCACCGCGGCAGCGGTGTCCAGCAGCTCGGCGTGGCCGACGGCCTCGGCGAGCGTCCGGAAACCCAGCGCCGCCAGGTGTTCCCGGACCTCCTGCGCGACGAACTCGAAGAAGTTGACGACGTGCTCCGCCTGGCCCGCGAACCGCGCGCGCAGCTCCGGGTTCTGCGTCGCCACGCCCACCGGGCACGTGTCGAGGTGGCAGACGCGCATCAACACGCAACCCGACACCACCAGGGGAGCGGTGGCGAAGCCGAACTCCTCCGCGCCGAGCAGCGCGGCGATCACCACGTCCCGCCCGGTCTTGAGACCGCCGTCGGCCTGCACCACGATCCGGTCGCGCAGCCGGTTCGCCAGCAGCGTCTGCTGCGTCTCGGCGAGCCCCAGCTCCCACGGCCCGCCCGCGTGCTTGATCGACGACAGCGGCGACGCGCCGGTGCCGCCGTCGTGGCCGGAGATCAGCACGACGTCGGCGTGCGCCTTGGACACGCCCGCCGCGACCGTGCCGACACCGACCTCGGACACCAGCTTCACGTGCACGCGGGCCGCCGGGTTGGCGTTCTTCAGGTCGTGGATGAGCTGCGCCAGGTCCTCGATGGAGTAGATGTCGTGGTGCGGCGGCGGCGAGATCAGGCCCACGCCCGGCGTGGAGTGCCGCGTCCGCGCGATCCACGGGTACACCTTGGTGCCCGGGAGCTGCCCGCCCTCGCCGGGCTTCGCGCCCTGCGCCACCTTGATCTGGATGTCGTCGGCGTTCACCAGGTACTCGCTGGTGACGCCGAACCGGCCGGACGCCACCTGCTTGATCGCCGAACGCCGCGAGTCGCCGTTGGCGTCCGGTGTGAACCGCTCGGCGTCCTCGCCGCCCTCACCGGTGTTGGACTTGCCGCCCAACCGGTTCATGGCGATCGCGAGCACCTCGTGCATCTCGCGGGAGATCGAGCCGTAGGAGATCGCGCCGGTGGCGAACCGCCGCACGATCTCGGAAACCGGCTCCACCTCCTCGATCGGGACGGGCGTGGTCTCCTTGAACGCGAACATGCCGCGCAGCGTCATCAGCTTGCGGGACTGGTCGTCGACGGCCTTCGTGTACTCCTTGAAGACCTCGTACCGACCGCTGCGGGTGGCGTGCTGGAGCTTGAAGATGGTCCGCGGGTTGAACAGGTGGGCCTCGCCCTCGCGCCGCCACTGGTAGTCGCCGCCGACCTCCAGCTCCCGGTGGTGCGCGCGGACGCCGTCCGGCGGGAACGCGAGCCGGTGCCGCCGCGCGACCTCCTCGGCGATCACGTCGAACCCGATGCCGCCGAGCCGCGACGTGGTGCCGGTGAAGCACGAGTCGACCACCTCGGACCCCAGGCCGATGGCCTCGAAGATCTGCGCGCCGGTGTAGGAGGCGACGGTCGACACGCCCATCTTGGACATCGTCTTCCGCACGCCCTTGCCGAGCGCCTTGATGAGGTTGCGGGTGGCGGTCTTCGCGTCCAGCTCCGGCATCTCCTCCACGGACGCCATCGCCAGGTACGGGTTGACGGCCTTCGCGCCGTACCCGATGAGCAGCGCCACGTGGTGCACCTCGCGGGCGTCGCCCGCCTCCACCACCAGGTCCACCCGGGTGCGGGTCTTCTCCCGCACCAGGTGGTGGTGCACCGCGCCGGTCAGCAGCAGCGACGGGATGGGCGCGTGCGCGGCGTCCACACCGCGGTCGGACAGCACGACCAGGCGCGCGCCGGCGCGGATCGCGGCCGACACCTCCACCCTGATCTCGGCGAGCCGCCCGATCAACGCGTCACCGCCGCCCGCCACCTCGTAGGTGCCGCGCACGACGTGCGTCCGGAACTCCGGCAGCTCGCCGTCGTCGTCCACGTGCACGAGCTTCGCCAGCTCGTCGTTGTCCAGCACCGGGAACGGCAGCGCGATCCGGCGGCACGACGACGCGTCGGCGGCCAGCAGGTTGGGTTCCGCGCCCAGCGTCGCGTGCAGGCTGGTCACCAGCTCCTCGCGGATCGCGTCCAGCGGCGGGTTGGTCACCTGGGCGAACAGCTGCGTGAAGTAGTCGAAGAGCTGGCGCGGCCGGTCCGACAGCGGCGCGAACGGCGCGTCGTTGCCCATCGAGCCGATCGGCTCGGCGCCGGTCAGCGCCATCGGCCGCAGCAGCAGCGACAGCTCCTCCTCGGTGTAGCCGAACGCCTGCTGGCGGCGCACCAGGGACGCGTGCGTCGGCACCTCGCGCTCCCGCGCGGGCAGGTCGGCCAGGTGCAGGACGCCGTCCGCCACCCACTCCCGGTACGGGTGCTCGGCGGCCAGCTCGCCCTTGATCTCCTCGTCGTCGACGATCCGGCCGCGCGCGGTGTCCACCAGGAACATCCGGCCCGGTTCCAGGCGGCCCTTGCGGACCACGGTCGCCGGGTCGAGGTCCAGCACGCCCGCCTCGGAGCCGAGCACCACCAGGCCGTCCTCGGTGACCCAGTAACGCGCGGGACGCAGGCCGTTGCGGTCCAGCACCGCGCCGATCAGGGTGCCGTCGGTGAACGACACCAGCGCCGGTCCGTCCCACGGCTCCATGAGGGTGGCGTGGAACTCGTAGAACGCCCGCCGCTGCGGGTCCATCCCGGTGTGGTTCTCCCACGCCTCGGGGATCATCATCAGCACCGCGTGCGGCAGGCTCCGCCCGGACAGGTGCAGCAGCTCCAGCACCTCGTCGAACGAGGCGGAATCGCTGGCGCCACGCGTGATCACCGGGAAGATCCGCTCCAGGTCGCCCGGGATCAGGTCGGTGCGCAACGTCGACTCACGCGCGTCCATCCAGTTCCGGTTGCCGCGCAACGTGTTGATCTCGCCGTTGTGCGCCACGTACCGGTACGGGTGGGCCAGCGGCCACGACGGGAACGTGTTGGTGGAGAACCGGGAGTGCACCAGGCCGATGGAGCTGGTCACCCGCCCGTCGGTGAGGTCGGGGAAGAACTTCTCCACCTGGGGTTCGGTGAGCATCCCCTTGTAGACGACGGTGCGCCCGGAAAGGCTCGGGAAGTACACGTCGGTGGCGTGCTCGGCGCGCTTGCGCACCACGAACGCCAGGCGCTCCAGCTCCAGCCCCTCCTCGCCGCCGAGGAAGAGCTGGGCGAACGCGGGCATCGTGGTCTTCGCGGTCGGGCCGACGTGCGCGGTGTCCACGGGCAGCTCGCGCCAACCCAGGACGGTCGCGCCCTCCTCCGCGGCGATGCGCTCGACCTCGGCCCGCACGCGGGCGTTCTCGCCGGGGTCGTGGGGGAGGAACGCGGTGCCGACCGCGTACCCGCCGGGTTCCGGCAGCTCGAAGCCGACGACCTCGCGGTAGAAGGCGTCCGGCACCTGGATCAGGATGCCCGCGCCGTCGCCGGTGTCCGGCTCGGCGCCGCGTGCGCCCCGGTGCTCCAGGTTGCGCAGGGCGACCAGCGCTTGCGCGACGATCGCGTGGTTGCGCCGACCGGCCAGGTCGGCGACGAACGCGACGCCGCAGGCGTCGTGCTCGAACTGCGGGTCGTAAAGCCCCCGCGGCTTGTGGTGGTGGGTCACGACGGGCCCTCCCGTGGCAGCGCCTGAGTAGGCGTTTCTGGGCAAACGGAGATGGCCGACTGCCGGGACGCGCTTCGTCGACGCGTGGCAGCGGCCTGCGTGGCTTGCTGTGGGTCCACGCCGGGGAACCGACGGCGTGGGAACCGCACTCCGTTGTGCGGGAAACTGCACTTCCAAGAGCGCGCGCCGGGGCCTGGATGGGGCCGTCAGCGCGTGGGGCCGTGCACCGGGGTTGCCGGGGTCTTGTGACGATAATGTGAATTCGCGGTGATGGCTCTAGTCCGACAGGGCGTCGTGGCGAATCCCACGGGTGGTTGACATCCGTCCGACCAGCGGGTTACGGCCGGATGGAGCAGTGCCGGGGGAGTGCCGGAGGTGTCGGGTGGGTGCTCGGCGGGTTCCTATCCCCGGACCTTGAGGCACCCGACAGCGGCGAAGGCGGCCAACGCGGCGACCCCGCCCTGCCACCACTCGGCCTCGCGGAGCGCCAACACCGCGTTGACCCCGGCGACCAGGGAGAAGAGCGCGGACAGCAGCACCCAGAGCCGTCGCTCGGCACGCACGGTCCGCGGGGCGAAGAAGGTGGTCGGGGCCATGGCGGGGCACCTCCGCTCCGGGGTCTCGTCGCGCCCGACGCGCACGAGTCGGCCCGGGTTACCCCGCTCGCGCGGGTTTCACACCTGTCAATCAGCCGAGGGTCACCCCGAAGAGGAGCCCGACGTAGTAGGTCACGACCATGGTGAGCACGCCGACCACGACGTTGCGCCGGACCGCGGGCCACGGCCTGCTCGCGCCCAGCTTCGAGCTGATCACCCCGGTGAGCGCCAACCCGACCACGACCGCCAGCCCGCACGCCCACACCCGGAAGTCGTTCGGCGGCAGCACGATCGCCACCAGCGGGATGGTCGCGCCGACCGCGAACGCCACCAGCGACGCCCACGCCGCGTGCCACGGGCTGGTCAGGCTGTCGGGGTTGATCTGGAGTTCGGCTTCGGCGTGGGCGCGCAGCGCGTCCTGCTCGGTCAGCTCCCGCGCGACCCGCGTGGCCAGGTCGGGCGACAAGCCCTTGTCCTGGTAGATGTCGGCGAGTTCGCGCTCCTCCTCGTCCGGCATCTCCCGCAGCTCCCGCCGCTCCAGCTCCAGCGCCGCGCGCTCGGTGTCGCGCTGGGTGCTGACCGACACGTACTCCCCGCCCGCCATGGACAACGCACCCGCGACCAACCCCGCCACACCCGCCGCGAAGATCGTGGTGCGGTCCGCGGTCGCGCCCGCCACGCCGACCACGAGGCCGGCGGTCGAGACGATGCCGTCGTTCGCGCCGAGCACCCCGGCGCGCAACCAGTTGAGGCGTTCGGACAGGTCTTCGTGGTGTGGTTCACCGGGGTGCGCCATGAGCGTGATCGAACCACCTCCCGGGCGGACGTGCCCGGGTCAGGACTCGATCACCCGCCACTGCGGCCCGTTGATCCAGCTCGCCTCCAGCCGCGACCGGTGGCCGGCCGAGACGAAGTCGACCACGACGGCGTCGGCGGGTTTCTCGACGTTGACGGCGTAACCCTGGCGCGGCGTCGCCGAGATCGAGTCCATCGCGCGGGGGGCGAAGCGGATCGCCGCCATGCCGCCCTGGAGGCGGAAGCTGCGCAAGTAGACGCGTTGGCCGTCCTCTTCGGTCCACATGCCCTCCTCCGGGGGGAGCGGTGGGATGGCTGCCGTTGTGGTCGTCGTGGTGGTTGTCGTGGTGGTGGTTGTCGTGGTGGTGGGTTCTGTCGTGGTGGGTGTTGTCGTGGTCGTGGGAGCGGCGGTGGTCGTCGTGGGGACCGTTGACGTTTGCGGTCCGACGACCAGCTGCGGACGTTCCGGGACGCCCGCGCCCAGCACGGACTGGACGCCCCAGTAGGACAGCACGACGGCGACGGCGGTGGAGGCCGACCAAGCCGCGAAGTATCGGATGCCCCTGGTCACCTCGCTCATCCTGCCGGCGGCGGAGCGGGCGGTGTGGGCAGTCCGGGCGAAGATCCGTAGACCGTCCGGTGTAGATCGTCGGGACGTTCGGACCGGACGTAGTGGGCCGACAACCGCGTTTGCACGTAGTTCGGTGCGCGACGCCTCATGTAGTTTGCGAACGTTCCCTATCAAGGTACGGTGTTCGTAGTTTTACGAAATACGAACTATGTCACCGACGAGCCCCTGGGGGACCTTCGTGGAACTGCACAACAAGCTCGCCCTGATCACCGGTGCCACCTCCGGGATCGGCCGCGAAACCGCCAAGCTGTTCGCCCGCCAGGGCGCGACGGTGGTCGTCCACGGCCGCGACGCCGAGCGCGGCGCGAAGCTGGTCGCCGAGATCGAGGGCGACGGTGGCCGCGCCCGGTTCGTGTCCGCCGACCTGACCACTCTGGACGGTGCGCGTGCCCTCGCCGCCGATGCCGGTCCCGTGGACATCCTGGTGAACAACGCGGGCATCTACCCGTTCGCGGCGACCGTCGACCAGTCGCGCGAGGGGTTCCAGGAGATGTTCGAGCTGAACGTCCTCGGGCCGTTCCACCTCACCGCCGCCCTCGCGCCCGGCATGGTCGCCAAGGGCGCGGGCACCATCGTCAACGTGTCCACTTCGGCCACGGTGTCGGCCGTGCCCGGTTCCGCCGCGTACAGCGCGACCAAGGCGGCGCTGGAGTCGTTGACCCGGACGTGGGCCGCGGAGTTCGGGCCCAGCGGCATCCGGGTCAACGCGCTCGCGCCCAGCGCCACCAAGACCGACCGCGTGCTCAACGACTTCGGCCCGGTGGCGGACGTGGTCGCCGAGTCGACCGCGCTCAAGAGGCTCGCCGAGGTGCGCGAGATGGCGGAGATCATCCTGTTCCTCGCGTCGGAGAGGTCCAGCTACATCACGGGTGAGCTGATCATGGCGGACGCCGGGCGGACCGTCGTCTGAGGCGCGTGGTCTGAGGTTCGTGGTTTCTGAGGTTCGTGGTTTAGGGGGTGCCGTGGCGGCATCCCCTGGCCGCGGGGTGGGTGGCATCCCGTGTCGTGATTGGCCCGGCACGTGGCATGACCTTGCTGGAAGGGAAAAAAGAAAAGAGAGCGCTCGCCGCGCGGCAGGTCTCCGGGGAGGGAAGGGCGTCGCTTCCTCCCGTATGACCTGGTCAAAGACAACCACATGCGTCAAGGGGGATCGGCGGTCGTCGGGGTTGGCGGTGCGGCGCGATCCCCCTTGACACATGCGGTTCCCTGCGGGCAGGTCATACGGGAGGAAGCGAGGCCCCCGGTCTGTCTGTCCATCTGTGGTCTGGCTGTCTGTGGTCTGTCTGTTTGCGGTCGGTCTGTTTGCGGTCGGTCTGGCTGTCTGTGGCGGGTGGCGTTCACCCTGTCGTGGGGTGGGGCGTTACGGTGCGCGCCATGGTGTCGGTGCTGCTCGTCGAGGACGACCCGGTGGTGCGGTCGGCGGTGACCCGCGCGTTGACCGGGTTGGGGCACGCGGTGCTGCCTGTGGGGACTGCGCTTGAGGCGTTGCGCGAGGTTGCCGGCGCCAGGTTCGACCTTGTCGTGCTTGACCTCGGTTTGCCCGACATGGATGGGGCGGACGCCCTGCGGATGATGCGCGGGGTCTGCGACGTGCCGGTGATCGTGGCCACCGCGCGGGACGACGAGGCGGAGATCGTCCGGCTGTTGAACGCCGGTGCCGACGACTACCTGGTCAAGCCGTTCTCCAGCGAGCACCTGGCGGCCCGGTTGTCGGCGGTCCTGCGGCGGGCGCGGGCGGTGGAAGCGTCGTCCACCGCGCCGTTGCGGATCGGGGAGTTGACCATCGACCTGGACCGGCGCGAAGCGCGGCTGGCCGGGCGCGAGGTGCACCTGACGCGCAAGGAGTTCGACCTGCTCGCCTACCTGGCCGCGCGTGCGGGGAAGGTGGTGCCGAGGGCCGAGTTGCTGGCCAACCTGTGGAACCTCCCCGGTCGGCACGACGACCAGACGTTGGACGTCCACCTGTCGTGGTTGCGCCGGAAGCTGGGTGAACGGGCCGCGCAGCCGCGCTACCTGCACACGGTGCGGGGCGTCGGGTTCAAGTTGACGGCGGCCGAGTGAGGAGGTCGCTTGCGCTGGTCTCGCTCGCCGTCACGTCGATGGTGGCGTTCGCCTTCCTGATCCCCCTGGCCACGGTGGTGCGCCAGCTCGCCGAGGACAGGGCGCTGACCGAAGCGGAGCGGCAGGCGGTGGCGTTGGTGCCGGTGCTGGCGATCACCTCGGACGCCGCCGCGGTGGAGCAGGCCATCGCCACCACCGGGGGCCGGGTCGGCGTGCACCTGGCCGACGGCGACGTGATCGGAGCGGTGAAGGCCACCCCCGACCTGCTGAGGGTGGCGCGGGAGGAAGGGCGGTCGTTCACCGCGGCCGTGACGGATGGGCGTGTGCACATGCAGCCCGTGGTGTTGGACAAGGGACGTGTGGTCGTTGTCGAGGCGTACGTGCCGGAGGGCGACCTGACGCGTGGCGTGACGTCGGCGTGGTTGGCGTTGAGCGGTGTTGCGGTGTCGTTGGTGCTGGGCTCCGTGCTGGTCGCCGACCGCCTCGGCTCGCGGGTGGTCAAGGCGTCGAAGGAGCTGGCGAACGGCGCGTTGCGGATGGAGCAGGGCGACCTCGACGCGCGGGTGACGCCCACCGGGCCGCCGGAGCTGGTGGACGCCGGGGGCGCGTTCAACCGGATGGCCGACCGGATCGGGCAGTTGATGGCCGCCGAGCGGGAACTGCTCGCCGACCTGTCGCACCGGCTGCGGACGCCGTTGACCGCGTTGCGGCTGGACTCGGAGACCCTGGGGGCGGACAGCAACGCCAACCGGGTCCGGCAGGCCGTGCACGCGCTGGAGCGCGAGGTCAACGAGCTGATCCGGGCCGCCCGGCGGGAACTGGACGACCCGGCGGGCGGGCGGTGCGACGCGGCGCAGGTGGTGCACGACCGGCTGGTGTTCTGGTCGGCCCTCGCCGACGACCAGCAACGGCTCTGGAACCTGCGGGGCACCGAACGGCCCGCGTACGTGCCGCTGACCCGGTCCGACCTGGCGGCGGCGATGGACGCGGTGCTGGGCAACGTCTTCCGCCACACGCCCGAGGGCGTGGGCTTCGCGGTCGCGTTGTTCCACCGGCCGGGGTACGTGGTGATCGTCATCGAGGACGCGGGGCCGGGTATCGAGGACCTGGAGTCGGCGCTGCGCCGTGGAAGCAGCAGCGCCGGCTCCACCGGTCTCGGACTCGACATCGCCCGCCGCGCGGCCGAGTCCACCGGGGGCTCGCTGGTCGTCGACCGCGGCCCGCTCGGCGGCACCCGGGTCCAACTGCACCTGACCCGGCTGCCGGAGCAGCAAGGCTAGCCCGCGATTTCTTTCGGCCACCTTGTGCGAACTTTAAATGTTCCTTAAATAAACGGTGTGTTGACAATTGTGGTGACGTGGCTAAGGTCGATTCTCGGAATTGAGGTCGACCGCAGCGCTCTCCCCTCCTGCCCGGCCGCCCGGTTCCTCGATCGGTGCGGTGACCGCCCGTGCTTACCCTGCGCCAAGCACGGGCGGTCACCACATCATCCCCGCATTGCCCAGCACCATCCGCCGCCGTTGGAGCAGGGGTTACCGCGTGCCGCGCAAGAGCCGTGTCCTCGTCCGCCTCGCCCTGTGCTGCGTTGTCGGCTGCCTGGTGCTGACGGGCTGCGGGGAGATGGAATTCCGCGCCGTTCCCCAATCGGGTATTCCGACGACCACCGTGGCGACCGGTCTGCCGGTGCCGGAGGCCGGAGCCGGGGAAGGCGATGTCGGGTCGGCAGGGGTGCGTGGCTCGGTGGAGGCGGTGGAAGGGGAGGTGTTCGACCTGACCAATGCCGAGCGGGTTGCCAACGGGTGTCCCGCGCTCGCGGCGGACGAGCGGCTCGGGCGGGCGGCTCGTGCGCACAGCGAGGACATGGCCACCCGGAACTACTTCGACCACACCTCCAAGGACGGGCAGGACTTCGTCGCCCGGCTCAAGGCCGCCGGCCACCCCTCGCCGGGCGCGGAGAACATCGCGGCCGGGCAGCGGACCGCCGAGGAGGTCGTGCGCGGGTGGATGGCGTCACCCGGGCACCGGGCCAACATCCTCAACTGCGGGTTGCGGGCACTGGGTGTGGGCATGGCCCGCGGCGGCGCGTACGGGGTGTACTGGACGCAGGCGTTCGGCTGGTAGTCAGAACCTCGGCTGGTGGCCGTCGGTCGGCAGCTCGTCCAGGATCAGCACGGTGTGGCTGGACGTCACGTCCGGCATCGTCTGGAGCCGCGACAGCACGAGGTCGCGCAGGCTGTGCGCGTCGGGCGCGCGCACCAGCAGCACGAGGTCGTAGTCACCGGACACCAGCGCGCCGTGCCAGACCTCGGGTATCTCCAGCACGCGCTGCCGCACGGCCTTCCACGAGTGCTGGCTGATCTTCAGGTACACGTAGGCCGAGATGCCGAACCCGTACCGCTCCGGGTCGACGACGGCCGTGTACCCGGCGATGACCCCGTCGCGGTGCAGGCGCTCCACGCGTGAGTACGCGCTCGCCCGCGAGATGTGGAGCCGTTCCGCGAGGGCGCGCATGGACAGGCGGCCGTCGGCGCGCAGCTCCTCCACGATGCGCCGATCCGTCTCGTCCAGCGGTGCCGAATGTCCAGGTCCGGACTTCATGCGGTCGAGGTTAACCCGCTTGCGCGGCCGAACGTCCAGGTTTGCGCCCCGGACCTGGAACATTGGCCGGTGTGAGCCGGATCATGCCGTCACCCGCCACCACGAGCGCCGGAGGAGCCCATGGTCCACACCAGGGAGCGTTCGCTGCTGCCCACCGCGGAGCCGCTGTCGCTGCTGAACAAGGACGGCTCACCGGTGGCCGACCCGCCGCTGGCGATGCCGGACGACGGGGTCCTGCTGGAGCTGCACCGCCGCATGGTGATCGGCCGCCGCTTCGACACCCAGGCCACCGCCCTCACCAAGCAGGGCAGGCTGGCGGTCTACCCGTCGTCCCGCGGCCAGGAGGCGTGCCAGGTCGGGGCGGTGCTCGCGCTGGGCGCCCACGACTGGCTGTTCCCGACCTACCGCGACTCGGTCGCGCTCGTGACCCGGGGCGTCGACCCCGCCGGCACGCTCACCCTCCTCCAAGGCGGCTGGCACCTCGGTTACGACCCGTACGAGCACCGCGTGGGCCCGCAGTGCACGCCGCTGGCCACGAACACCCTGCACGCCGTGGGCTTCGCGCACGCCGCGCGCCTCAAGGGCGAGGACACGGCCGCGCTGGTGATGCTCGGCGACGGCGCCACCTCGGAAGGCGACACGCACGAAGCGCTGAACTTCGCGGGGGTGTGGCAAGCACCCGTGGTCTTCCTGGTGCAGAACAACGGCTACGCGATCAGCGTGCCGCTGTCCAAGCAGAACGCCGCGCCTTCCCTGGCGCACAAGGGCATCGGCTACGGCGTGCCGTCGGTGCTGGTCGACGGCAACGACGCGGCGGCCGTGTACGCCGTGGTGCGGGAAGCGCTGGAATCGGGTGGCCCGACGTTGATCGAAGCCCGGACGTACCGCATCGAGGCGCACACCAACGCCGACGACGCCACCCGCTACCGCACCTCCGACGAGGTGGCGGCGTGGCTGGACCGCGACCCCGTGGACCGCGTCGAGAGCTACCTGACCTCGCGTGGCCTGCTCGACGCGACGCGCAAGGCCGCCGTGGCGGCCGAGGCGGAGGAGTTCGCGGCAGCGGTGCGCGCCCGCCTCAACACCGACCAGGAGCACGACCCGGCGTCGATGTTCGAGCACGTCTACG
The DNA here is from genome assembly GCF_019375475.1 of Saccharothrix obliqua. Classification (GTDB taxonomy): domain Bacteria; phylum Actinomycetota; class Actinomycetes; order Mycobacteriales; family Pseudonocardiaceae; genus Actinosynnema; species Actinosynnema obliqua. The sequence continues at coordinate 173,165 of NZ_JAHXGQ010000011.1, forward strand.
CCACGCCCACCCGGCAGCTCCGGGAGCAGGCGGCGGCGCTCGCGGGGGAAACGGCATGACCGTCACCATGGCGGGAGCGCTGAACCGGGCGTTGGCCGACGCGCTTGCCGACGACCCGAGCGTGCTGGTGTTCGGCGAGGACGTGGGCGCGCTCGGCGGCGTGTTCCGGGTGACCGACGGGCTGGCCGACCGGTTCGGTGAAACCAGGGTGTTCGACACGCCGCTGGCCGAGTCGGGCATCGTCGGCACCGCGATCGGCATGGCGATGAACGGCCTGCGGCCCGTGGTGGAGATGCAGTTCGACGCCTTCGCCTACCCGGCGTTCGAGCAGATCACCAGTCACCTGGCGAAACTGCGCAACCGGACCGGGGGCAAGGTGTCGCTGCCCGTCGTGATCCGCGTGCCCTACGGCGGCGGCATCGGCGGCGTGGAGCACCACAGCGATTCGTCGGAGGCGTACTACACGCACACGCCCGGCCTCACCGTCGTCACGCCCGGCACCCCCGACGACGCCTACCGGCTGCTGCGCGACTCGATCGCCTCGCCCGACCCGGTGATCTTCCTGGAGCCCAAGCGCCGGTACTGGGCGAAGGGCGAGCTGTCCGGTCCGGCCGTGCCGATGGACCGCGCGCTGGTGCGGAAAACCGGTTCGGACGTCACGCTCATCGCCTACGGCCCGATGGTCGCGACCGCGCTGGAGACCGCGGACGCGGCGGTCGAGGAGGGGTGGGACGTCGAGGTGGTGGACCTGCGGACGCTCACCCCGTTCGACGACGAGACGGTGTGCGCGTCGGTCCGCAAGACCGGCCGCGCCGTCGTGGTGCACGAGGCGTCCGGGTTCGGCGGGTACGGCGCGGAAGTGGTGGCGCGCGTGACGGAGCGCTGCTTCCACCACCTGCACGCGCCGGTCCTGCGGGTCACCGGCTTCGACATCCCGTACCCGCCGCCGAAGCTGGAGGAGCACCACCTGCCGAACGTGGACCGCATCCTGGACGCGGTGGCCCGCCTCCAGTGGGACGACGAGGTCGTGGAGGCTTACGGTGCCTGACTTCCGGTTGCCGGACCTGGGTGAAGGGCTGACCGAAGGGGAGATCGTCGGCTGGCTGGTGGCCGTTGGTGATCGCGTGACGATCGACCAGCCGGTGGTGGAGGTCGAAACGGCCAAGGCCGTGGTGGAGGTGCCGTGCCCGTTCGAGGGCGTGGTGCGTGCCCGGTACGGCGAACCGGGGGAGAAGCTGGCCGTGGGCGCCGTGCTCCTGTCGGTGGGGGAACCGTCTTCCGGACCCGAATCGGAAGCGGAGTCCGAATCGGCTGTGAGCGGGTCCGGCAACGTGCTCGTCGGGTACGGCACCAGCGATCCGCCCCGGCGTCGCCGGGCCGGTCGTCGGGCTGAACCGGTTCCTGCCGGCGGCGGCGATGGCCACGCGGGTGCGCCGAAGGTGATCTCACCGCTGGTGCGGCTGCTGGCGCGGGAACACGGGCTGGCGCTGGAGCGCATCCCCGGCACCGGGCCGGGCGGGGTGATCCGGCGTGCCGACGTGGAGCGGGAGCTGGGTCGGTCCGGGCGGCGCATTCCGCTGACCGGGGTGCGTGGCGCGGTCGCGCGGAAGCTCGCCACGTCGCGGCGGGAGATCCCCGAGGCGACGGTGTGGGTGGACGTCGACGCCACCGGGCTGGTCGCCGCGCGGGCGGCCATGCCGTCGGTGTCGTTGCTCGGCCTGCTCGCCCGGTTCACCGTGCTGGGGTTGCGGAAGTTCCCGGAGCTGAACTCGCGCGTCGAGGGCGACGAGGTCGTGGTCCTGGACGAGATCAACCTGGGTTTCGCCGCGCAGACCGACCGCGGCCTGGTGGTGCCCGTCGTGCACGACGCGCACACGCTCACCACGTCCGCCCTCGCCGCGAAGATCTCCGAACTCGCCACGTCGGCACGGGAAGGGCGGATCACGCCCGCGTCGTTGACCGGCGGCACGTTCACGGTCAACAACTACGGCGTGTTCGGTGTCGACGGCTCGGCCGCGATCATCAACCACCCGGAGGCGGCGATCCTCGGCATCGGCCGGATCGCGGACCGGCCCTGGGTGGTGGACGGGCAGTTGGCCGTGCGGAAGGTCGCGGAGCTGACGTTGTCGTTCGACCACCGGGTGTGCGACGGCGGCACGGCGGGCGGGTTCCTGCGGTTCGTCGCGGACTGCGTGGAGTCGCCGGTCGGCGCTCTCGCGGAGCTGTGACTGCGTAAATTGGGACAGGTGACCAAACCCTCCTACCCGATCCGCACCGAACGCCTGCTGCTGCGCCCGTTCACCGCGGGCGACCAAGCGGTCCTGTACTCGTGGCAGTCCCGGGAAGACGTGATGCGTTACCTGTACGGCGGGCCGAAGACGCCGGAGGAGAGCGCGGAGAGCCTGGCGCGGAAGTTGGCGGTCACGTGGCCGGAGAAGGAGGGGGAGCACCTGTCGCTGGCCGTCGAGCGGGACGGGGTCGTGATCGGCGAGACCGTTCTCAAGTGGCTGCACGAGGAGTTCCGGCAGGGCGAGATCGGTTACGTGCTGCACCCCGACCACCACGGTCGCGGTTACGCCACCGAGGCGTCGCGGGCGATGCTGGCGCTGGGTTTCGACAACCTGGGCCTGCACCGCATCGTGGCGTCGTGCGACGCGTTCAACGAACCGTCTTGGCGCGTGATGGAACGCCTTGGGATGCGCCGCGAAGCCCACTTCCGCCACAACGAGGTGTTCAAGGGTTCGTGGGGCGAGGAGTTCATCTACGCCATCCTTGAAGACGAGTGGCGGGCGGGTGATCGGTGGACCGGGTCTGGTACGTGAGCTACGGGTCGAACATGCGCTCGGCGCGGTTCGACTGCTACCTGGCCGGCGGGACGCCGGAGGGCGCCGCGCGCGGCTACCCGGGTTGTCGGGACGGGAGCCCGCCGGTCGCGGTGCGCGGACTGCGGGTGCCGGGCGGCGTGTACTTCGCGACCTGGTCGCCGGTGTGGGGTGGTGGCCGGGCGTTCCTCGACACCGATCTCCCGGGCGAGGCGGCGGTGCGTGCTTACTTGATCACGGCCGAGCAGTTCGCGGATGTCGCGGAGCAGGAGATGTACCGGGAACCCGGACCGTCGCTGGACCTGGCGGCCGTGATCGCCGCGGGTCGCGTGCGGCGTGGGCCGGGCCGGTACGAGACTCTGCTGCACCTGGGCGATTTCGACGGGTTCCCGGCGCTGACGTTCACCGCGCCGTGGCGGGCCGGGGATGTCGAGCACACGCGCCCGTCCGGCCCGTACCTGGTGATGCTGCGGGAGGGGCTGCGAGAGGCACACGGCTGGAGCACCGCCGAGGCGGCCGAGTACCTGGCCGCCCGCACCGACTTCTGGAGCGCGGAGGAGATCGCGGAACTGCGGGTGACGCCGCAGCCGGGAGACCCGGACGAGAACCACCCCACCCCGCGGTAGGGGCAGTAGGGTGACCGGGCAGGGACCGCCTTCCCCGCGCCGGCGGGGGTGGCCCAAGGTCCAGCGCGACCGCCACGCCGTGCGTCACCTCGTCCCCGCGCCGGCGGGGGTGGCCCCGATCCCCGAGCGCTAGTCGCCGTCCGGCACGGGCCGGAGGTCGCCGTCGTCGCCGGCCACGCACGACGCGGAACGGGCCGACGTGGCCAGGAACTCCGACATGCACCGGCCGAACTGCTCGTGGCCCCGGGCGTTGGGGTGGAACGACTCCTGGAGCGCGTGACGGGCGCGGGCCTCGTCGCGCAGGCCGTCGAAGTCGACCGTGAGGCGGGTGAACCACTCGCGGTCCGGGTTCCGCCCACCCGCGCACGCCTCGCGCCCCTCACCCGCCCGCGACAGGTCGAGGAACCGCGCGCCGACCGCCGACGCCGCCTCCCGCAGACCCGCCGACAGCTCGCCGACCGCCTTCTCCCGCACCCACCGCAGATCACCGGTGCGCAGCGGGCAACCGGACAGGTTCTGGAGGTCGAACGGCAGGTCCGGCCCGACCGGCGCGGCGTAGGACTGGAGGACCAGGGTGTAGGAGCGGGGCGTGTAGCCCTCGTCCCGCAGGACCCGCTGGACGTCGCGCAGCGCGCTCACCACCTTCGGCACCATGCGGTCCACGCGGTCACGCCACTCGTCGCCCATCGCGCGCGAGCAGTCCGCGCGGTCGAACCACGCACGCAGGCACGCGCCGAGCACGTCGCCGAACCGCGGGTCGTCGTTCGCGCCGACCGCGACCAGCACGGTCGTCACGCGGTGCGCACGAGCGATCTCCGCCAGCCGCGCGGCCTGCGAGCCCTCGTTGTTGCGCACCTGGTCGGTGAGCCCGACCTGCTCGGCGTTCGCGCCCGAGCAGGCGAGGTTGAACACCTTCTCGACACCCGCGACCGCCGTCTTGCGCACGGACGCGTGCTCCGAGCGGTGGCACCAGTTGTCGTTCTCGCCGTCGGTGCCCGGCTCGTAGGAACCCGCGCCCTCGCCGGACATCGTGCTGTCACCCAGCGCGACCAACGCCGTCGGCGCGTCCGGCGGCGGACCACCCGGACCCCGCAGCGGGCTGTCCGCGACCACCAGCAGGAGCGCCAGCAGCGGGAGTACGAGGACGAGGGCGACGAGTCGGCGGGACATCGCCGCTCATCCTACGGACACGCGCCCGTCCGAGAGGATCACCGTCCGGTCCGCAGCCCGGTGCACCTCGTCGTGGTGGGTCGCGATCAGCACGGCGGTGCCCGCGTCGGCGGCCCGCCGCAGCACGCGCACCGCCACCGGACCGCTCACGCTGTCCAGGTGCGCGGTGGGCTCGTCGGCCAGCAGCACCTTCGGCGACGCGATCACGGCCCGCGCGAGCGCCGCACGCTGCTGCTGCCCGAACGACACCTCGCCCGGGTACCGGTCGGCGAGCGCGCCGATGCCCAGCTCGGTCAGCAGCCCGGCCACCGGACCCGCGTCCCGGCCGGTCAACCGCAGCGGCAGCGCCACGTTCTCCGCCAGCGTCAGCTCGCTCGCCAGGCCGAGGGCCTGCGGCAGCAGGGCGCACACCGCCCACGTGGGCGGCTCGGTCAGCACCTCGCCGCACAGCTCCACCGTGCCCTCGTCCGCCCGGTCGAACCCGGACAGCACGGTGAGCAGCGCGCTCTTGCCCGACCCGGACGGGCCCGACAACGTCACCAGCTCGCCCGCCGCCACCTCCAGGTCGACGCCGCGCAGCACCTGCACCGGGCCACCCGCGTGCGCGAAGGACCGCTTGACCCCGACCGCCCGCAACGCCGTCATGCCGCCAACGCCCCGTTCCGCAAGTCGTACCTGGTGTCCGCCAACGCGATCAGGCGCGGGTCGTGCGAGGCGACGACGACCGGCACGGCACGCCGCGCGAGGTCGGCCAACGTCTCCAGCACGAGGTCGGCCGACCTGCTGTCGAGCTGCGAGGTCGGCTCGTCGGCGAGCACGACGGACGCGCCGCGCGCCAACGCGCAGCCGAACGCGAGCCGCTGCTGCTGGCCGCCGGACAGGGCGTTGACCTTCCAGGCCGCCGTGCCGGGCAGGCCGAGCTGGTCGAGCAGCTCGTCCGGCGTGGTGGTGCGACCCGCCGCCTGCGCGGCGGCACGCAGGTTGTCGCCGACGGTCAGGTGCGCCACCAGGTTGTCGGCGGGGTTCTGGAAGACCAGCGCGATCTCGGTGCGCCGCAACGCCCGCCGCGCCCCGGACGACAGCCGCGCGGTGCCCGTGCCCCGCAGTTCCACCCCGCCGCGGGTGGGCCGCTCCACCAGGCTCAGCACGCGCAGCAGCGTGGACTTGCCCGAGCCGGACGGCCCCGCGAGCACCGTGATGCCGTGCGCGGGCACGTCCAACGACACCTCCGACACGGCGGTCACCACGCCGGCGGGTGTGCGGTACTCGACGCCCACCCCGTGCAGGCGCAACACGTGCTCGGCCACGGCCGGTTCCCCTCCGTCGAACGGCTCAGCCACGGATCAGCTCCCCGATCCGGGCGGTCCGCACCGCGCGGACGGCGATCCACGCGGCCACCAGCACCACCAGCGCGCTGCCCACCACCGTGGCGGTGAACAGCGGCGCCATGTTCGGCACCTCGGTGCCGGGCGCCAGGCGTGGCGCGGGATCCAGCCGGGGCACGGCGATCCGGCTGCCCGCCGTGCTCGCCGCCAACCCGACCACGACCGCCGCCACGGCGAGCGCGCCCAGCTCCAGCAGGTGACTGGACAGCAGCGCCGCCGGGCGCAGGCCCATCCGCGTGCTGAACGCGCCGGACACCGCGTTCTGCCGCCGCCGCACCTCGATCGCGAGCAGCAACGCGATGGCCGCCACCACGGCGAGCACCACGCCGACGGCGGTGACGAAGCCGAACGTCCACTGGATGGTGAGGAAAGGCAGGCCGGACACCGCCTTGGTCCGCTCGATGGAGTTGCGGTAGCGGATGTCGTGCGCGGCCAGCGCGGTGGTCAGCTCGCCCAGCGGCTTCGCCGACCACACGTACCAGGAACCCACCCCGTCCTCGTCCGGCACCTGGTCGATCGGCACCACCCAGCCGGCGGTGCCGAGCTTGGGGAACGACGGGAGGTGCGCCCGCGGGTCGAACCGGGGCAGGCCGGGCATCGACACCTCGCCACGCGGCGCGTCGCCGATCCGCAGCGGTTGCGCCAGCAGGGCCCGGTCGATGTCCTCCCCGTACGCGCCGTCGTTGAACGTGTCCGGGTCGACCACGAGGGCGATGTTCTCCTCGACCTGCGCCATGCCGACGACGGTGGAGTTGCCGCGCAGCTCGGGCGGCAGCTCGACCTTGTCCACCAACCGCACCGTGCTCTCCGCGCCGGTGTAGATGCCGGACTTGTCCGCCAGCGCGGTCTGCTGCGAACCGGCGATGCCGGAGCCGACCGCGATGGTGCCGATGGCGAGCACGCCGACCAGCAGCACGCCGGTCACCGGGCCGGCCGCGGCGGCGAGCCTGCGGATCGCGAGCTGCGCGGCGGGTCGACGCCACAGCGCCGCGCGGTGCGACGCCTTCAACGCCCACCGCGCCAGGCGTGCCGCGAGCAGCGCCGCGGTGAGCACCACCAGCAGCGGGAACGCCAGCGCCGCCGCGTCGATCCGGGGCAGGCCGCCGATCTGCGTCGTGGCGGAGAACCCGCTGTCCCGCACCCGGAACCACGACCACACGGCGAGGCCGGCGGTGACCAGCTCCCACGGCAGGGCCGTCAGCACGCGGCGCGCGCGGCTGCCCGTGGCGGCCTTCTGGAACGCGCGGTGGGCGCGCAGCGCGGTGGTGCTCCAGACGATCACGAGGCTGAGCGCCACGACCACGAGCACGGCCAGCACCGCGTTGCCCGCCGAACCCGGTGGCAGCGCGGTGGACGGCGCGTAGACGGGCAGCAGCAGCCGGGCCGCGACCAGTCCGAGGGCGCCGCCCGCGACCAGCGGCAGCCCGAGTTCCAGCAGCGCGCGCCCGCCGAGGGCGGCCGGTCCCGAGCCGCGCACCCACAGCAGCCACAGCTCGGCGTGCCGCCGCTGCGCCCACTGGGCGGTCACCGTCGCCACGCCGGCGAGCCCGATCAGCAGGCTGATCAACGCCAGCGGCAGGATCGCCGAGCGCACGTTGCCGACCGTCTCGCGGGCGTTGTCCACCGGCAGCGTCAGCGGCGAGTTCACCCGGACGCCCTGCGCCCGGTACTTCTCCAGCCGCGCCGTGCCCGCCGAGACCAGCGCGTCGGCCTCGTCGACGGTTTGCGGCACCGGTCCGGGGAACCGGACGGTCACGCTGGCCTGCGCGGTCACCGCGGGCGGCAGCGCGGCGAACGACTCGGCGGTGGGCATCCACACCACGGCGGTGACCGAGTCCAGGCGCGCGGAGATCGGGTTGGGCACGACGTACTGCCGCTCCGAGCACCACCACGGGTCGAGCGGGTCGCGGACGTCCTCGTAGACCGCGGTGACCGGGGGCAGCACGCCGCCCATGCCGCGCTTGCCGAGCTGGAGGTCCGTGGTGACGGCGATGCTCTTGGGCACCCACAGGCCGTCCTTGCCGCCGCCCTCCAGGACCTTCAGGTGGTCGGTGGCGCCCGGCCGGTAGCCGAACTTGGCGTACGTGGGCCTGCCGCCGAAGTCGGTGCGCGCCTCCGCGGTGTAGAAGGCGGGCAGCATCGGCTGGTCGCCGAGCGTGCTCTTGAGGTCGTCCAGCGCGGACAGCACCTGGGCGTGCCGGATCTTGCTCTCCAGGTTGGGCCGCAAGGACTCGGCGCACAGCCGGTCCGCGTGGTAGGCGATGGCGGCGCTGCCGGAGGCGCCGGAGTGCAGCACCGCGGCGGCCACGACGAAGCTCAGCAGCAACGCGGTCACCAGGCTGACGAGCAGCGTCAGGGGGCTCGACAGCGCCGCGCGCGGTGCGGCTCTCCACGGGATCTGCACCCTGTGAACGGTAACCCGCCGAGGGTGATCACCGGGGTGTTTTCCCTACCTTCGTAGGGAGCGCCTTCGGTGCTTTTACGCAGCGTAGCGGCATGATCACGCACTTCGCGGTGGTGGCGGAGCGCGGGCGACCCTTGACACGCGGTGATGTGGTCTAGTCCAATTTCCCCCACCTGGAGGCCGCCACCGCTAGGAGGAAGACGATGTCGTCGCGCAGAGTCCTGTTCGCCAGGGTGGCGGCGGTGGGTTCGCTCGTGGCCGCCGCCGTGGCCGTCGGGTTCACACCGGCGTACGCCGCCACGCCCACGGCCACGTTCACCAAGACCCAGTCCTGGGATGCCGGCTACACCGGGCAGTTCACGGTCCGCAACGACACCGGGTCGGCCCTCACCGGCTGGAAGGTCGAGTTCGACATGCCGACGGGGACGTCGGTCGGCGCCTACTGGGACGCGCTCCAGACCAACTCCGGCGGGCGCTACACGTTCACCAACCGCAACTACAACGGCAACGTCGCGCCCGGCGCGTCGGTGACGTTCGGCTTCAACGCCTCCGGCACCGGCGTGCCGACCAACTGCAAGCTCAACGACGCCCCGTGCACCGGTGGGCCGACGCTGACCACGTCCACCACCACGACGACCACGACCACCACTACCACTACGACGACGACCACCACGACGACGACCACGACCACGAACCCGCCCACCGGCCTGCCCAAGCGCGTCCTGGTCGGCTACCTGCACGCCAGCTTCGCCAACGGCTCCGGCTACACGCGGATGAAGGACGTCTCGCCGGACTGGGACGTCATCAACCTGTCGTTCGCCGAGCCGACCTCCGCCACGTCCGGCGAGCTGCGGTTCCAGCAGTGCCCGGTGGCCGAGTGCCCGAACGTCGAGTCCGAGGCCGAGTTCATCGCCGGCATCCGCGAGAAGCAGGCGCAGGGCAAGAAGGTCCTGATCTCCATCGGCGGCCAGAACGGCCAGGTGCAGCTCACCACCACGGCCGCGCGCGACGCGTTCGTCCGCAGCGCCTCCGCCATCATCGACCGGTACGGCCTGGACGGCCTGGACGTCGACTTCGAGGGTCACTCGCTGTCCTTGAGCGCCAACGACACCGACTTCCGCAACCCGACCACCCCGGTCGTGGTGAACCTGATCTCCGCGCTGAAGTCCCTGAAGGCCAAGTACGGCAACAAGTTCGTGCTCACCATGGCCCCGGAGACGTTCTTCGTCCAGCTCGGCTACCAGTTCTACGGCGGCGGCTCCGGCCAGGACCCGCGGGCCGGCGCGTACCTGCCGGTCATCCACGCCATGCGGGACGACCTGACGCTGCTGCACGTGCAGCACTACAACTCCGGCCCGATCATGGGCACCGACAACCAGTACCACACCATGGGCGGCGCGGACTTCCACGTGGCGATGGCGGACATGGTGCTGGCCGGTTTCCCGGTGCGCGGCGACGCGAACAAGTTCTTCCCGGGCCTTCGGCAGGACCAGGTCGCGATCGGCCTGCCGGCGAGCGTCAACGCGGGCAACGGCTTCACGTCGGTCGCGGACGTCCACAAGGCCCTGGGCTGCCTGATGAAGGGCGCGAACTGCGGCCCGTACAAGCCGAAGCAGACCTACCCCGACCTGCGCGGCCTGATGACGTGGTCGATCAACTGGGACAAGTACAACAACTTCGAGTTCTCCAAGTCCCACCGCGCCTACCTGCCCCGGTGACGCCCGGACGCCGGCGCGCACACCGCGCGCCGGCGTCCGCCCCTCCTGCCGGCGGGGCACTCGTCCGGAGCCCGGGTCGAGGTCGGTGACGGGCGCGGAACCCGTTGCCACGCGCTGCGCGGCGCGACCCCTTCACACGGGCGACTTGGCCAGGCTCCGCAGGTCGGCCACGAGCGCGTTGAGCAGGTTGGCCTGCAACGACGAGGAGAACCCGAAGTCGTAGCCCTCCGGGATCGAGTCGCCGGCGTACTTGGCGAAGGTCTCGCCCAGCTTCTTCCGCTTGGCGGCGACGCCCTTGCCGTGGTCCACGTCGTGCTGCAAGTACGTGCGCAGGTTGTTGACGTCCAGGAACGACTGCGGCACCTGGTCGTTCAGCCGCTGGCCGACGCTCTCGCGGAAGACGAAGTAGAGCTTGTCCACCCATGCCTTGTACTCGTCCAGGGAGCTGATCCGCTCGTCCAGCGACGACAGCGTCGCCGCGGTCTTGTTCGTGGCCTTGAAGAGGTCTTCGCCGTGCTTTGCCGCGTACCTCTCGTTCACGGTCTGGACGGTGGTGCGGATCTCCTTGGCGCACCTCTGCACGTCGGTGCGGAGCGCTTCCTCCAGGCCGCTCGACCGGTTCACCACCGAGAAGAAGTCCGGGTGGGCGGCGAAGAGCTTGCGCAGCAGCACCTCGTGCCGCTGGCGGACGCCAGACTTGGTGTTGGCGTTGACCGTGCGCTGGAAGGCCATGTAGTCGTAGTCGGTGGCCGCGGCGCCCAGCTCGACCTGCCGGGCGAGTTCGCCGGAGAACCTCTCGATGAACTCCTTGAGGGTCGGCACCTGGTCGTCCGCCATGCCGGCCTCCTGGAGGTGGCACACGAGCGTGATGATCGACTGGATCATCGACCGCTGCTTCAGCACCGCGCTCTTCTCGGGGAACACCTCGACGAGGAGGTCGAGGGCGGACTTCACGCGGCGCGCGATGGCGGACGAGTGGGAGAAGGCGGTGTTGCTCAGGAACGCGGCGCTGACGTCGTCGAAGCGAATGCCGGAATCAAGCCCCTCGATCTCCAGCACGAGCACCTTGGAGCAGATGTCGAAATAGGCGTGCCGGCGGTCCAGCACCACCGTGGAGGTCTTGAAGAACGGGTGTTCGGACAACTCGACGCAGTAGTCGCGGAGCTTGCTGTGGATGGAGTTCAGCTTCTCGCTGCTGGTCAGCGGGAGACCGGCCTGGAGCCGTTGGAAGAACTCCTTGACCTCCTTCTCGGTGGCGTCGGCGATCACGTCGTACTCGATCTCGTAGTCGTCGAAGGCGTCCGACAGGGAGTCGGCCAGGTCCTTGTACGACTTCGCCCCGAACGCCTCGACGCTCTCCTCGGACAGCTCTAAGACGCCGTCGTAGAACCCCCAGATGGCCGTCAGCCGCTGCTGGCCGTCGACCACCTCGAACGTCTCGGGATCCGACCCCGTCTTCTGGAAGTAGAACTTGGGCAGCTTCCAGCCGCGGAGCACGGAGTCGATCAGCCGCTTCTTCTGGCTGTCGTTCCAGACCCCCTTGCGCTGCCAATCCGGGATTTCGTAGCGATCTCGCCTCTTGTAAATCTTATCGAGCGCGATGCGCTTCGACTGCATATCCATGCGCGGATCCTACCTTTCGGCGCCCGCGACCGGCGGAGAGGGGGCGGCCGGACGATTCACGCGCCCGGCGGCGATGTCCCCCCCGGGTGAGTCGCGGGCACCGGAGAAGCGCATTCCGACAATCCATGAGAGGTGAGGAGACCGCACATTTGCGGTCAGCGGCTCGCGTTGTCCCCGCTCTGGTCCGGCGGCGGGACGGATTCGACGATGAACTCCTGGTCGGCCTGCCCGGTGCACGACGTCTGCGTCAGCTCCGCGCCCGGCGACACCTCCGCCGGCCCGCCCAGCAGCCCGACGCACTTGCCGCTGTGCACGGGGCGCAGCAGGAATCCCCGCGGCACCGGCATGGACACCGGCTCCAGGAGGAAGCGCTGGTGCGCGGCGCCCGTGCAGTCGTCCGGCGCGATCAACGCCTCGTCGCCGAGGTGCGCGCCGTCCACCGCCAGACAGCCCCAACCCTCCGCGGGGTGCCGCCACTTCACCAGGTACACGCCCTCGCCGACGGCCTCCAGGTACGTGTCCGGCACCAGCCCCTCGCACGAGCGCTGCACGGCTAACGGCCGGTCCGTGCGCTGGTTGCGCTCACGCCCCTCGCCCACGCACAACTCCGCGACATGCGCCGGGTGCAGCCGGTACCAGCCGTTGTCCGGCGGGTCCTCCAGCGAACCCGGCCGGATGACCAGCGCCGTGACCGTGGCCGCCACGGCGACCAGCACCGCGACCCCCGCCACCAACGGCCACCAGGCCCGCCCGCGGGCAGGCGGGTCGGCCGGTTCGACGGCCACGGGTTCGGCCGGTTCCATCGCGAGCCGGCGGCGGGCCTCCACCCAGCGCCGGGTGTCGTCCTCGTCCAGCCCGCACGCCCGCGCGTACGCGCTGACCAGTTGCTCGCGGGGGAGCGTGGCGCGACCCAGCATGGTCGCGGTCGTGCTCGACGGCAGCACGTCGCCCGCTGCCCGCGCCTTCCCCTCCAACTGGCGGTAGGTCAAGCCCGACCACAACCGCAGCTGCTTCATCGCGGTGATGAACTCGGCGGCCGTGGTCGCGTCCTCGGGCCGCGGCGGCCCCGCCCGGTGATCTTCCACGCACCACAGCTTGCTCTAGCCGGCTGTCGCCCTCCATCGGCGGTTCGGGCCATGGCACTGCTGCGAGTGCCACGGCGTCGGCGTGACCGGCGTCCCACCCATCGTCGTGACCAGCACGAACAGGTTCGCACAAGTCCGAACGGCGGCGAACGCCCGCACGCCGCTATACCGGGGGTCGGGAGGTGTCACATGACGGTGGAGATCCGGTTGCTGGGCGCGGTGGAGGCGGTCGTGGGTGGTCACCGGGTGGACCTGGGGCACGCTCGGCAGCGGTGCGTCCTGGTGGCGCTCGCGGTCGAGGTGAACCAGCCGGTGAGCTTCGACCGGCTGGTCACGCGGGTGTGGGGCGACTGCCCGCCACGTCGGCCGCGTGCCGCCCTGTACGGCTACCTGTACCGGCTGCGGCAGGCGCTGGCCGACGCGACGGGTGTGGCGCTGGTGCGCCGCACCGGCTGCTACGAACTGGCCGCCGACCCGGACGTGGTGGACCTGCGGCGGTTCGAGCGGCTGCTGGACGCGGGCCGCCGCGCCACGTCCGACGGCGCGCGGCTGGCCGCGTTCGACGAGGCGCTGGTGCTGTGGCGGGGCGAGGCGTTCGCCGGCCTGGACACGCCGTGGCTGGGCGCGGTGCGGGCGGCGGTCGAGCAGCAGCGGTTCCTGGTGGAGTGCGAGCGCACGGACGCCGCGTTGCGCCTGGGGCACGGAGCGCGTGAGCTGGCGGCGCTCACCGCCCGCTCGGCGGCGCACCCGCTGGACGAGCGGGTGGCCGCCCAGCTGGTCCTCGCGCTGCACCGCGCGGGCCGCACCGGCGAGGCGATCGGCCACTACCAGCGGGTGCGGCGGCTGCTCGCCGACGAGCTGGGCACCGATCCCGGCGCGGTGCTGCGGGCGGCCCACCGGGAACTGCTTCAGATCCCGGCGGACAACGACACGCCCGCGCCGACCCGCCGCGGCACCGCCACCCCGGTGACCAGGTTGCCGGTGGACGCCACCACCAGCCGCGGACCCCGGAAGTCGAGACCCACGCCGGAACCGTTGCCGCGCACCGCGTTACCGGTCACCACCAGGTTGCCCACGCCGTAGTTCACGGTGACCTCCAGGAACGTGCCGGAGCCGCCGTTCGCCTTGAACACCCGGTTGCCGCTCACCACGGAGGCCGCTTCGCCCTGCACCGACACCCGGATGCCGGAGGTGCCGAAGTCCTCCAGGTAGTTGTCCGTGACCGAGGAGCCGAACAGGCGTTGCGCCCACAGGGCGACGCCACCCACCCCGTACACGTGGTTGCCGCGGACCAGCCACCCGGCGGCGTTGTCCAGGCCGATGCCGTCCGTGCCGGAGTCCTCGACCCAGTTGTCCAGCAGCTGCCAGTCGGTGACGGAGTTGCCGGTGTCCTCCACGTGCACGCCGCGTGCGCCGGACCCGGCGATGTGGTTGCCCACGATCCGCCCGTTGACCTGCGTGTTCGTCAACGGCGTGCCGTTGGCGGACAGGTTGGTGACGCGCACGCCGTGCCGGGCGGCGCCGAGCACCACGACGTCCTCCACGACCGCCTGCCACGACCGCAGCACCAGCGCGTCGTGCGCGTGCGGGTTGGTGTCGCGCTCGGCGAGCAGCGTCAGCGACCGGAGGGTCACCGGGCCACCGGTCCACGGTACGTCGTCCAGGTAGGAGTCGCTGGCGAGCATGGCGTCCAGGTTCGCGCCGGGCGCCTGCCGCACCACGGTGCCGGAGCGGGACACGCCCCGGTACGTCCGGTCGCTCGCCAGCCGCACGGTGCCGTCGACCAGGCACGTGCCGGTGAGCACGATCTCGTCGCCCGGAGCGCTCGCGGCGGTGGCCGCGTTGATCCGCTCGTCGTCGCCGGTGTCGTTCCGGCACAACAGGTTCGTGCGCCCGCCCGCGTGCGCCGCACCACTGGTCAACACCCCGGCCAGCACCACCGCCAGCACCGGCCACGCGGTTTTCCGCACCGCGACCCCCTTTCACCGGGTGACCACCGTCGGGCGGCGTGCTGCGGAGTAAGTGGGAGCTTTCTCGAATTCCCACGTCACCCCTTCGTGCGCCCGCGTGGCCGGGTGCGCCCGAACGGCCTAGCGTCATGGGCATGACGTCGTTATCGCGCGGGGGTGTGCCGTGGCCGGCTTAATAGTGCGGGGGTGCGCCGGGCCCGCGACGCACCCCGGAACAGTCCACTTGAGACTGTCGGGTGTCCTGGCGCGGGCGCGCCGGGGCGCAGCGGTCCCGGACGGGGACCGCGCCGCCCGCGGCAGCCACCGGGCAGTGGCAGGAGCCGCCGGCGCCGGTCCGCGGGACCGGTCGGCACGCCGGCACGGCGCCGGGCGCGTTCGCGACGGGCCCGGTGCCGGCGTTGGTCCCCACCGCCGACCCGGGTCAGGACAGGATGACCGACCTGGTCAGGTGACGCGGCCGGTCCGGGTCGAGGCCCGCGGTCACCGCCACGTGCACGGCCAGGCGCTGCGCGAGCACCAGGTTCGCCATCGGGTCGAGCCCGGCGGCGACGAACGTGCCGCCGGTCGCGGCCACGTCCTCCGCCAGCCCGGCGGGCGGGGGACCGAGCACCCACGTCACCCGGCCGGGCGCGGTGATGCTGATCGGGCCGTGCCGGTAGTCCATGGCCGGGTAGGACTCGGCCCACGCGCCCGCCGCCTCGCGCATCTTCAACGCCGCCTCGTGGGCGAGGCCGACCGTCCAGCCGCGCCCGAGGAAGGTGAACTGCTCCGCGCCGGTCCAGTCCGGGCGCAGCGGTGCGGCCAGCGCGGTGGCGGCGTCGGCGATCGCGGGCGCCAGGTCCTCGCCGAGCGAGGCGCGCAGCAGGGCGAGCGCGCTGGTGGCGAACCGGGTCTGCAGCACCGACACCTCGTCGGCGAAGTCCAGCACCACCAGCTCGTCCGCCGCGTCGGCGACCGGCGTGCCCGCGTCGGCGGTGACCGCCACCGTCGGCACGTCCACCGATTCCAGCAGGTCCAGCACCTCGGACGTGGTGCCGGAGCGGGTGATCGCGACGACCCGGTCGTAATCGCGCACACCGGGGAACTCCGAGGCGGCGAACGCGTCGGTGACGCCCTGACCGCGGCCCTCGCGCAGCCACGCGTAGGACTGGGCGACGAACCACGACGTGCCGCAGCCGACGGCGGCCACCCGCTCACCGGGGCGCGGCAGGCGTGGCGCGGCCTCGTCGACCAGCGCGGTCGCCCGGCGCCAGCAGTCCGGTTGGGTGGCGATCTCGACCGCGACGTGGGTGCTCACGGGCTCTCCTCCCGGCTGCGCGCGTTCCCGCGCACCGAAACGTACTGCATGACCTCGCGCGCCCGCCCCGGGGTGCGCCGGCCCTTCCTCGCACCGGCCCCGTTGCGGTACTTCAGAGCATCGACCAACGGCGGTGGCGGAGGAGATCCCATGGCGGACGTGTCCCGGCGTTCCCTGTTCGGAGGAGCGATCGCCACCGGCGTCACCCTCGGCGCACCGGCGCAACCGCTCGGCCGGACCTCCATGCTCGACGTGCCGTTCCAACCCACGCGCACCGTCCGAACAGGACTCATCGGGCTCGGCAACCGCGGCGCGTCGATGGTGCCCGGCTGGGCCGCCGTGCCCGGCTGCCTGATCACCGCCGTCTGCGACGTGCGTGCCGACCGGGCGCGGCGCGTCGCCGACCGCCTGGTGGGGGAGGGCAAACCGGCGCCCGCCGTGTTCGGCGGTTCCCCCGACTCGTACCGGGAGTTGCTGGCGCGCACCGACGTCGACGTCGTGTACATCGCGACGCCGTGGGACTTCCACTACGCCCAGAGCCGGGACGCGCTGCTCGCCGGCAAGCACGTCGTCGTGGAACTGCCCATCGCGACCGAACTGCACGAGCTGTGGAGCTTGGTCGACACCTCCGAGCGCACCCGCAAGCACCTGATGCTGGCCGAGAACTGCTGTTACGGCAACAACGAACTGGCCATGCTGCGCATGTCCCACGCGGGCGTGTTCGGCGAGGTCACCAACGGCCACGGCGGCTACCTGCACGACCTGCGCGCCCTGCTGTTCGACGACGACTACTACACCGACGACTGGCGCAGGTCGTGGCACACCCGCAGCAGGGCCAGCTTCTACCACATGCACGGCCTCGGTCCGGTGGCCGCGGCGATGGACATCAACCGCGGCGACCGCCTCACCACGGTCTCCGCCACGTCCACCCCGGCGCGGGGCCTCGCCGACTACCGCGAGCGGTTCGTGCCGCGCGACCACCGGTCGTGGCGGGAGACCTACGTCAACGGCGACCTCGTCACCTGCCACATCGGCACGGCCAAGGGCTATCAAATCCGCACCGAGCACGACGTGAGCACACCGCGGCCGTACAGCCGGATCAACAGCATCGCGGGCACGCGCGGCATCTTCGAGGACTACGCGGGTACGCCGTCCGGCGCACGCGTGTACTTCGAACCGGCGCACGACAACCACGGCTGGCGGGATTTCGCACCGTTCCGCGAGGAGCACAAGCACTGGCTGTGGCGGAAGTTCCCGGTGCCGGTCGGCGGCCACGACGGCATGGACTGGATCATGCAGTGGCGCACCGTGCAGCTCATGCGCCGCGGCCTGACGCCCGACATCGACGTCTACGACTCGGCGGCGTGGTGCGCGCCGATCCCGTTGAGCGCCCGTTCGCTCGACGCGGGCGGCCGGGCCGTGCCGGTGCCGGACTTCACCCGCGGCGACTGGTCGCGCCCGCGAGCCGGCCTCGACTCGGTGGAGACCGACATGCCCGGCGACTGACGGGAGGACGTGACCGATCCGGCGGGGACAGGAGGCGGGGCTTGACCACGACCAACCGGCACAACGCCGATCCGCTGCGCTCGTTGCCGCTGCTCGTCGCGGGGTTCGCCGTGGTGGTGGCGGTGGTGCTGGCGTTCCTCGCACCCGACGACGGCACCGTCTACCGCGTCACCACCGGGCAGTTCACCGCTTACGGACCCCACTGCGAGGCGGAGGGCACGATCACCCGCTGCACCGTGCCGGTGGGGCAGCGGACGCTCGTGGTCAGCACCGACGTCGGACCGGCGGGCGACGAAGCGGGCTGCACGGCCGCGTTCGCCGGCCAACCGGTGGCCTGCACCCGCGACCGCGCCTTGAACAACGTGTTCACCCACGCCCTGCGGGTCAGCGGCCTGTCGGTGCCGGAGGAGGACGCGCGGGAGGTCCGCGCCGCGCAGCCGTGGTGGGCGGGCGTGGACGACAAGGGCGTGACGTTCGGCCTGCTGTGGCTGGTGTTCGGGGCGAGCGCGGGCGCGGCGGGCGCGACGTGGTTGTTGTCCCGCAAGCGCCTCGCCCCGGAACGGGACCGCCGCGCGCGCCTGGCGTTCGTCGCCGTCGCGGCGGTGCTGCCGGTGGTGGCGGCGTGCGCGTTGCTGAACCCGGCGTCGTACACCGGTTTCCTCGGTCCCGCCGTCGTGCTGGCACCGGCGGTGCTGTCGCTGTTGGGCTGGCAGTGGCTGCTCGGCGGCGGCATCACCGGGCGGCTGCGGCAGCGGGTCGGGTTGACCGCGGTCGCGTTCGGCGTCACTGCGGCCTACAGCACCGGCACCGTGATGTGGTTGTCGTTCATGACCGGGCTGGTCGCCTGACGCCTACTCGAAGCGCGCCGGGTCGCCCGCGCCGCGGCGCACGACCTCCGGCTCACCGGCGGAGAAGTCCACGACGGTCGTCGGCTCGGTGCCGCACTCGCCCGAGTCGAGGACCGCGTCCACCTCGTTGTCCAGGCGGTCCTTGATCTCCCAGCCCTGCACCAGCGGCTCGTCCTGGTCGGGCAGCAGCAGCGTGCTGGACAGCAGCGGCTCGCCCAGCTCGTGCAGCAGCGCCTGCGCCACCGGGTGATCGGGGATGCGCGCGCCGACGGTCTTCTTCTTCGGGTGCAGCAGGCGGCGCGGCACCTCGCGGGTCGCGGGCAGGATGAACGTGTACTGGCCCGGTGTCGCCGCCTTGATCGCGCGGAACACCGCGTTGTCCACGTGGACGAACTGGCCGAGCTGGGCGAAGTCCCGGCACATCAACGTGAAGTGGTGGCGGTCGTCGAGGTGCCGGATGCGGCGGATGCGGTCCAGCCCGTCCTTGTTGCCCAACTGGCAGCCCAACGCGTAGCAGGAGTCCGTCGGGTAGGCGATCAAACCGTCCGACCTGATCAGCTGCACCGCCGCGTCGATGCTGCGGCGCTGCGGGTTCACCGGGTGCACGTCGAAGTACCTCGCCATGCGCGGAGCCTAGTGGCCGCGTTCGGGGTGCGCGCGGGCGGCGTGCCGCGTGGCCTAGATCCAGCCCTTCCGCGCCGCCAGCAGCCCGGCCTGGAACCGCGACTGCGCGCCCAGCTCGGCCATCAGCTCGGTGACCCGGCGGCCGACCGTCCGCTCCGTCACGCCGAGCGCCCGCGCGATCGACCGGTCCTTCATCCCGGACCCGAGCAGCGCCAGCAGCTCACCGTCACGCGCGGACAGCACCGGCCGCTCGGCGGCGGGCTCCGGCAGCACCGGCGTGGCGCGGCCCCACATCTCCTCGAAGCAGCACACCAGCACGTCGATCAACGCGGACTCGCGCACCAGCAGCCGCACCGCCGGGTCCGGCTCCTGGTACGACGCGGGCATCAGGGCCGTGTGCCGGTCCACGATCAGCATCTTCATGGACGCGTCCGGCAGCAGCCGCGCCTGCTCGCCCGCCTCCACGCAGCGGCGCATGTTGGCCACGTGCAGCGGTGTCGACAACGAGTCGGCCGAATACACGAACCGGTACTCCACCCCGCCGGCGAGCTGCGTGATCTCGAAGTCGTTCGGGTTCCACTGCCCGCCCAGGTACGGCGGGGCGTCCACCGCCAGCACCTCCTTGCGGGCCTGCGCCTGGAGCCGGGTGACCGACGCGATCACCGCGTCCTCGCCCTCCACCAGCTCCACCGGCGACCCGGCCCGGGGCGGCCCGGCACGCAACCGCTGCGCCAGCTCCTCGGCCCGCACCTGCATCCGGGCCAGGTCACCCCGCCGCCGCTGGATCAACGCGGCCAGCGCCTCGTCCGGCGCGACGATCAGGTAGGTGGCGGGCGCGTAGCCGAGCTGGTGCACCAGGCCCGAGGCGACCAGCGTCGCCAGCGACGAGCGGACGTCGGCGGCCGATTCGCCCACGTGCTCGGCCAGTTCCACCGCCGTGGCGCGGCGCAGCTCCATCAGGGCGAGGTAGACGTCGTTGTCCCGCCGACCCAACCCGACCGGTTCCAACAGGAACATCAACACCTCGCAGGCGAACGTGCGGCGAAGGTATGGCCGCGCCCGCGACGCGTCAAGGGGCCGGACGACGGGTGTCGGCGGACCCCGGACATTGTCGGGAACCGGACAGCCCGGCCGATGGAACCGGACCGCAACTGTACGGAAGTCTCTTGTCTGGTCCGGCGGACCCGGCCAGAACACCGCTCGTCCCCGCCCCGGCACCGCGGCCGTCGAGGCCGGCCGGGTGGCCCTGCACCGAGGAGCAGTGATGAGACATCGAACCACGGGGCGGCTCGCCGCCCTGGGCGCGGTCGCGGCCACCGCGGTCGCCGTGATCGCGTTACCGGGTACCGCCGGTGCGGCCCAGGAAGGGCCGATCGTCGCGGAGGGCGCGCCGAACGCGCTCCCCGACAGCTACATCGTCGTGCTGAAGGACAACGGGCTCGACCGCGCCGCCGTGGGCGACGCGGTGAACGCGCTCGCGAGCCGCTACGGCGGCCGGGTGGGCTTCACCTACCGCGCGGCGCTGAAAGGCTTCTCCACCACCATGTCGGCACGGCAGGCCAAGCGCCTCGCCGCCGATCCCGCCGTGGCGTTCGTCGAGCAGGACCGCGCGGTCGGGCTGCTGACCGACCAGCTCAACCCGCCGTCGTGGGGACTGGACCGGATCGACCAGGACTCCCTGCCGCTGAACCAGAAGTACAGCTACTCGACGGACGCGGCGACCGTCAACGCGTACGTCATCGACACCGGCATCAACTACAGCCACACGGATTTCGGCGGTCGCGCGAAGCCCGGCTTCGACGCGTTCTCCGACGGCCGCGACGGCAAGGACTGCCACGGCCACGGCACGCACGTGTCCGGCACGGTCGGCGGTGACACGTTCGGCGTCGCGAAGCGGGTCAAGCTGACCGCCGTGCGGGTGCTCAACTGCCAGGGCAGCGGCTCGGTGTCCACGGAAGCCGCGGGCGTCGACTGGGTGACCGCCAACGCCGTGCGGCCCGCCGTCGCCAACATGAGCCTCTACACCGGCACGGCGAACGAGCCCAGCCGCGTGCTGGACGACGCCGTGCGCGCGTCCATCCGGGCGGGCATCACGTACGTCGTGGCCGCCGGGAACTTCAACGACGACTCCTGCAAGTATTCGCCGCAGCGGGTCACCGAGACGATCAACGTCGCGGCGTCGGCGAACACCGACGCCCGTGCCTCGTTCTCCAGCTACGGCACGTGCAGCGACCTGTTCGCACCCGGCCAGAACATCGTTTCCGCGTCGTACTCGAACAACACCGGCTCGGCGACGATGAGCGGCACCTCCATGGCCTCGCCGCACGTGGCGGGCGCGGTGGCGTTGTACCTGGCGGACAACCCGGCGAAGACGCCCGCGGAGGTGCACAGCGCGATCACCGCGGCGGCGACCCCGGGCAAGATCACCAACCCCGGTGCCGGCACCCCGAACCGGCTGCTGCGGGTGAACGCGGTGGGCGCGGTCGCGGTGACGAACCCCGGCACGCAGAGCACGCCCGTCGGTGGCGCGGCGAACCTCCGGATCACCGCGACCGGCGGCACCGCGCCGTACACGTGGTCGGCGACCGGGTTGCCGCCCGGCCTGTCGATCGGTCCGTCGAACGGCCTGGTCACCGGCACCGCCACCACGGCGGGCACGTACTCGGTGACGGTCACGGCCACCGCGTCGGCGGGCGGTGCGGGCAGCACCACGTTCGGCTGGGCGGTCACCGCCGTCACGTGCGCGCCGCAGACCAACGGGACCGCCGTGGCGATCCCCGACGCGGGTGCGGCCGTGACCAGCGCGGTGACGTTCACCGACTGCACCGGCAACGCGTCGGCGACCAGCAAGGTGGAGGTGCACGTCAAGCACAGCTACCGCGGTGACGTGGAGATCGACCTGATCGCACCGGACGGCACGCCGTACCGGCTGAAGAACTCCAACGGCGCGGACAGCGCGGACAACATCGACACCACCTACACGGCGGACCTGGCGGCGGAAACGCGCAACGGCACGTGGCGGCTCAGCGTGCGGGACGTGGCGCGGGCCGACGCGGGCACGCTCGACAGCTGGACCCTGACGCTCTAGCGCCGGCGCGGGCATCCCGGCAGAGCCTCCGCCGGGGGTGGGGCCCGCGATCCGATGGCCGCGGTGAGCGTCCTCACGCCTCCGCCACCCCGCCGTCCCGACGGGGTGGCGGAGGCATTTCAGGATTCGAGCAGGGCGATGCGGATGGCGCGTTCGACGTGCAGGGCGGTGTTGGCGTGGCCGCGGGCGTTGGGGTGGACCAGGGTGGCGTGCTTGCCCGCGGGGCACGGGACGGCCATCCCGCCGGGGATCGTCAGCTCGGTGGGCCAGAAGTCCTCCGCGTCGCCGCAGATGCCCTCGACCCACTTGCTCTCCGCCGCCTGGCAGGCGTCGTGGCCGACGCTGGAGGAGTGGACGTCGACGTACCGGTCCCCGAAGAAGTCGGTGACCGTCTTGATGGTCTGGTTGAGCCGGTCGAGGACGCCGCGCAGCCAGTCGACGTCGCTGTGCCGGATCGTCAGCAGCTTCGTCCAGTCCCCGAGGGTGCAGTCCGCGGCGTTCTCGGGCAGCACGGCGGGGTAGCCGACGGTGATCACCTTCGCCTTCGGGGCGGCCTGGTGGACCTCCACCAGCATCCCGATGTACTCGTCCTGGACGCGGGCCAGCTTGGCGTCGATGCCCTCTTCGCCGTCCGGCGGGTTCTCGTAGTGCTCCTGGCACGTCCGGGGCGCCGAGCCGTGCTGGACGCAGGTGGCGAGCATCCCGGTGAAGGGCAGGCTGTTGCCGCCCACCCCGATGGTGACCACGTCGGTCTCCCCGTCGAGCCCGGCCCGCTTCACCTGCGTGTCCACCTCCGGCCACCCGGCGGCAGGCGGGTCGACCGGGCTGACCGGCCGCTGCCGGTCCTTGGCGATGTGGCGGATCTCCGCGCCACCGCAGCCGACGTCGGTCAGGCGCACCGGCTTGCCCGGCGGGAACTCGGCCAGTTCCCGGTTGACCAGGTCGGGGTAGGAGTTGGCGGTGCGGTCGCACCCGTCCCGGTCCGCCGAGCCCAGCGGCGGTGTCGGTGCGCCGATGAACACCCCGGCGGTGTAGGAGTCGCCCAAAGCGGCCCACCGCAGCTCCTCCTGGGCGGTGGCGGTGGCGGACGGCACCGCCCATGCCGCTGACGCGGCGCAGACGACGGACAGGCCGGCGACCAGCCGGCGGGTGAGGTCACGCATGGTCATCTCCGAATCGCGTTGCGTCGGGGCAGGGTCGCCGGGACGTCCCCGGCGCTCCCCGACCGCACCACCACTTCCGCACCACCGCCCGCCGACGTCGCGGAGTCCCCACTCCCAGGTGAGCAGGCTGTCATTGACCCGCGCGGCCGTACGGTCGAGGCTGTGCGGCACGAGGAAGGGAGCGTGCGGTGCCGCAGCCGATCGTGGTCATGGGCGTGTCGGGGTCGGGCAAGACCACGACGGGCAAGGCGCTCGCCCGTCGGCTCGACGTGCCGTTCGCCGACGCCGACGACTTCCACCCACCTGCCAACATCGCCAAGATGGCCGCCGGCGTGCCGCTGGACGACACCGACCGCGCGCCGTGGCTGCGCGCCATCGGCGACTGGCTCGCCGCCCACCCCGACGGCGGCGTGGTGACCTGCTCGGCGCTCAAGCGCGTGTTCCGGGACGGGCTGCGCGCCGCCGCGCCCGGTGTCCGGTTCGTGCACCTCGCGGGCGACCCGGAGGTGGTCCGGCGGCGGGTCGCCCGGCGCAGCGGCCACTTCATGCCGGCCTCCCTGGTCGACTCCCAGTACGCCGACCTGGAACCGCTCGGACCCGACGAGCCCGGCGTCGTGCTGGACCTGGACCAGCCCGTGCCCGCCCTGGTCGAAGCCGCCGCCGACGCGACCTGACGCACGCGGGCACGGCGTGCCCGCGTGCGCCGGTGGTCAGCCCGCGTAGTCGGACAGGCGCGCGGCGACGTCGGCCGGCGACGGCATGGCGGCGACCTCGGCGGCCATGGCGCGGCCGGCGGCCCGGACCTCCTCGTCGGCCAGCAGCGCACGTGCCTGCTCGGCCACGGTCCCGGCCGTCACCTCATCGCCCCGCAGCTGCCTGCCCAGGCCGTGCTCGGCCACCACGGCGGCGTTGCTGTACTGGTCCGCCCCCTGCGGCAGGACGAGTTGCGGCACACCCACGCCGAACCCGCCCATGGTCGTGCCACTGCCGCCGTGGTGCACCAACAGGTCCACGTGCGGCATCAGCTCGGCCTGCGGCACCCACGGCAGCACGGTGACGTTCTCCGGCACGCCCGCCAGCGCGTCCACCTCCACGGACGGCCCGGCGGCCACGAGCACCCGCGCGCCCTTCACGGTCGCGAGACCGTCGATGGCCGCCCGCAGCACGCGCGCGTCACCGAACGCGGTGCCCAGGGTGAGGTAGATCAGCGGCTGCTCGTGCGCCGTCACCCAGGACGGCAACTCGCCCGGCTCGGAGAACGGCACCGGCCGCAGCGGGATCGTGTCGTGCTCGGCCAGGAACTGCTTGTTCTGCACCGAAGGCGGGCACACGTCGATGAACGGGTTGCCCAGGCCGGCGGGGTTCGACGCGGGCAGCTCGATCCCCAGCTCCTCCGCCAGCGGCAGCTTCGCCGTGGGGTCGATCGGCATGTGCTCGGGCTCCCACATCCGGCCGAAGCCGTGGCACAGCGCGGGGATGCCGGCCACGCGCGCGGCGATACCCGCGCCCGGGGCGCCGATCTCGTGCACCACCAGGTCCGGCCGCCAGTCGGCGAGCAACGCGGTGGTGTCGTCGTAGATGCGGCGGGGGAGAACCGTGCCGAACAGCTCGACGATGACGTCCGGCGTCACGTCGGTGGGCGTCGTGTCGGGATCGCCGCCGAGCGTCTCGATGAACGCCTGGCGGATGGCGAGCCCGGTGGTGAAGTGCCGGATGCCGTGCCGTTCGACGGCGGGGGCGAAGTCGGCGGAGGTCCCGAAGACGACGTCGTCCCCCCGCTCCCGCGCCGCGATCGCGAGCGGGAGTAACGGGTAGGTGTGCCCGTGCGAGCCGAGGCTCGAAAAGAGGATCTTCACCAGCTTGATCGTACCCACTTTTTCGACACCGGGTGAATTCCGGCATTCCGCTGTGGACAGTGTCCGCCGGGGTCCGGACCAGCGCATCCGGAGCGGACTCCGGTTGTGCGCGCAGGTCAAGGAGAGGAAGAACACGTCCGCGCGACCGGCGCGTGCTCGGATGTGCGGCGCCCGGTCGAGCACCAGCACGACCGCCGTCGAGGTCAACCTGCGCCACGTGCTTGTCCCGCTTCAGTCGGTGTCAAGGCTCCGCACATGACTCGCGATGCGGTAACTGCTGGGCGATACACCTGTCTCGCGGCGGAAGGTGCGGCTGAACTCGGCGGCGCGTGCGAAGCCCCAGTGCGTGGCGATGGCGGAGATGGTCAGGTGTCGTAGGTTCGGGTCGGCGAGGTCGCGCCGGCAGCGGTCGAGGCGGCGAGTTCGGATGTACGCGCTGACACCGGTGTCGTGGTGCTGCTGGAAAATCCGGTGCAGATAGCGCACGGAGATGTGGTGGACCGCGGCGATGGCCGCGGGTCCGAGGTCCGGTTCGTGCAGGTTCTGGTCGATGAACGACGTGATGCGCAGGTACAGCACGTGCGTCGGGGAGATCGGCGGCGGGGTGTCGTCATCGAGGTAGTGCGCCAGCACGGCGCTCGTCAGGTCGACCGCGGTGTGCCCCAGGCGGAGCGCGTCGCGTTCGGTCCAGTCGGCCCTGTCGGCCAGCGTGACCAGGAATTGGGTGAGCAGGCGGCAGATGCCGCTCGTCGCCGACAGGGGAACCGCGAGCAGTCGGGCTACTCGCGCCTCCGGTAACGGCAGCAGGCGCTTGGGCAACTGCAAGATCACCGACTCGGCCGCCGGGGGCGTGCTGTCGACGAACGCGTCGAGGGGGCGCGAACTGTCGTACACCACCAACTCGCCGGGGTGTATGAGATCGCGCGTGCGGTTCTGCTCGATCCCCTGCCGACCGGTGCGGATGAGGCCGACCTGGTACTGCTCCGGGTCCGACCGCCGAATCAGCCTGGGCGTCCGGCGAGAGGAAAGCGACGCGTACGAAACCGCCGAGACTTGCGCTATTCCCAATGACATGGCGTCGAGTCGAGCGGTGAACGCGGATGGCTCCGGTATGTGGAGTTCCGTGGCCACCAATGCGGCCCCGGTGACGTGCCGCCAGGCTTCCACCCGCTCGTGACCAGGCACTACAGCGCTGTCGAACACGTTCCGCATAACTTCCCCGATCCCGCTCCGCCCGAGGCGAGGGTCCCACGCCGTGCTGAAAGGCGGTAGACGCTGAATGCGTAGAGCAGTGCGCTCATCGCTAAGGCGCATGTGTTGTCGCGTTGTGGAATCGATCCCGACCTCCTGGGGGAGAAGGACTCGTGTGAACCATTCCTGGGAGCGGCTCGCATGGAAAAGTCCCGGATCATCGCCCTGGCGATCGCGACGCCGGCCGCCGGCCTTGATCGCGTCCGCCACACCCGCGTCCGCCGTTGGTGAGGCCGTTTAGCGTGGCGGCGGAGGCGGCTGCGACGATCGTCGCGCGTCACACCGATATGGCGGTAGCCGCGAGGTGGAAGCAGAGCTGAAACCACCCTGCTGGCGCTGGAAGACCTGAACCTGTGGCGTCAGGTCCGCTACCCGCGGGGACCATCCCCGCTGGCGCGGGGAAGACTGAGCGACCGCGCCGATCTTGCGGACGTAGAGCGGACCATTCCCGCTGGCGCGGGAAGACGCGACAGCACCACCCGGCCGGGCTCCAGCATCGGGACCATCCCCGCTGGCGCGGGGAAGACCGGCACGGGCGGCGCGTTCCACAGGGACGACACGGACCATCCCCGCTGGCGCGGGGAAGACGTGTTGGACAACGCCCGGTTCGACCGGGCGACCGGACCATCCCCGCTGGCGCGGGGAAGACGGCGAACGCCGCCGTCCACCGGTGGGCCACCTGGGGCCCATCCCCGCTGGCGCGGGAAGACGGATGGGTACTCGTACCGGGCTGGGTCACGAACGGACCATCCCCGCTGGCGCGGGGAAGACGGGTTCTGCGCGGGCAAGGCGATGGGCGAGAAGGGACCATCCCCGCTGGCGCGGGGAAGACTCTTGTTGACCTGCGACATTACATCGGGGTGGGGAGGTTTTCATTCGGTTCACCTTGGTCTCGTTACGAGTCATCAATGCCGTTGCTTGGCGGGGTGGGCGACGAGTGGGTGCAGGGAAGGCGTCGGTATCCGACAACACCGGCGTCCAGGGTTGCTGGTCCGTCGAAGCGTCGTGGTGGCCAACGTGGTGCCATGCCCAGGGTCGTGATCGACCCGTTGCTCTCCCGTCGACTTCGGCGTGGAGTCCGCCACGGGTCGGCAGCGGCGAGTTGCCCATGCCGAGCAGAGCAGTGGTCCGCATGGCCGCAGACTGATCGAGGTGTTCCCTACCAGCCGCCACGCGGTCACCCATGACGTCAGGTGGGGACGGCAGCGGCGTACTCCCGCCGTGGGCGCGGGGCCGCGGGTTGCGCCGCCCGAGGTCGGGCCAGCACGGTGGTCAAACCTCTGCTCACCGTGGCGCTCCGGGTGCGACCGACGACACCGACCCATGGCGGTATCGGACCGCACTCGCTTCAGCCGTGATTGTGCAACGCCCCTACGAAGGAACTGCAAGTACGAACCGCACCAAGCCATCGGTCGCCTCGGCTACGTTTACCTGTCTCTCCAACGTTGCGCACGAAGTCGTCATGCCCACCCCGGCCTTCGAGCCGTGGCAACGCCGCGACCTGCCACCCCCGCCAGCCGACCACCTTCGCCAACAGCTACGACGTGCCCGATACCCGCCACAGCGTCGGCTTCCAATGCCAGGACGGGGCCTACCTCGGTTCGGAACGAGGTTCTGGCTCTCCGCAGGTGTGATCGTCATACTCTTCGGCAGGTCTCCGCCTGTTGTCCAAGCGCTGGAACTGGTTCTGGTCGCTCAGGTGCGCGGACGTGACAACCCAAGGGAGCTTGGTGTGGACTCTGACGCCCTCGACAAGCCGGTCCCGGCATCGAGCGGACGGGGACAGCCGATCCTCGACCTGCTGGACAAAGCCATTGGGCTGCAGGCACCGCTGGTTCGCAAGAACATCGCCCGGGCCCGCCAGCGCAACCCGGATGCGACACCGGAGGAGGTCATCCGCACCCTGGAGCGGATGTACGTCAGCGCCTTGGCCGGCACGGGGGCCGCAGTCGGGGGTGCCGCGGCCGCACCGGCCATCGGCACCGGGATCGCGCTGGCGCTGTCGGCGGGCGAAGCCTTTTCCTCGCTTGAACTGAGCACCCTGTTCGTGCTCTCGGTCGCCGAGGTCCACGGGGTCCGGCTGGACGAGATCGAACGCCGCCGCACGCTGGTCATGGGTATCCTGCTCGGCCGGTCCGGCTCCACGACCATCGGCAAGGTCGCCGAGCGCACCGGCCGGCACTGGGGCCGCCAGCTCGTCAGCAAGGTGTCCGTGGAGACGCTGCGCCAGATCAACGGCGTCCTGGGCAAGAACTTCATCACCAAGTACGGCACCAAGCAGGGGATCATCGTGCTCGGCAGGGTGGTCCCGTTCGGCATCGGTGCGGTGATCGGCGGCGGCGCCAACGCCACCGTCGCCGCCTTGGCCGTCCGGGCCGCCCGGCACGCGTTCGGCCCGGCCCCGCAGTCATGGCCGGAGCCCGAACCAGAGCCCTCGCACGTGACGCCGCCCGGAGTCGTGCCGGGGGTCGTGTTGGAGTCGGATCCGGCATCAAGGCAGCAGACCGACTGAGAGCCACCCAGCCTGGAAGAACCGGGCACCAGCGACCACCCGGCTCATCCCGCCGACTAATGAAGTCGACCAACGTCGGATGGACGGGATAGCACGGCCTCCTCCGCTGATCCTTCCGATGGCACGCCACACCCGGCCGACTCCGGCACCAAGCAGCGCGCGGCTTCGCCGGTCAATCGGGCACGTCGTGCGCAGCGGCACTGGGCCACGTGCTCGTGGTGGTGGGCGTCGGATGGCGGTTGATGCTTCGGGTTTACGGTCGCTCGGCACCTCTGTGTGGCGGCTGGCCGCAGGTAAACCGGCGCACCTCAAGAAAAGGCCGGTCGGGGAACTTCTTACCGCGGTCGGACGACCGGTGCTGTCGGGTTCAGCACCGATGGCACCACGTTCGCCGCCAGTGGCCGGGACAAGGCGCTCTGGCTGTAGAACGTCCGCGACGGTGCCGAACCAGTGCCCGTCCGGCGCTGTCCAGACCATCGCGTTCACCCGGACGGCACGACCGCCGCGATCGCGGACGCGGGTGGCGCGGTTCACCTGCGGGACCTCGTGGCGCACACGTCGAGGACGTGCAGTTCAGCCCTCGGAGCCAACTCCTCGCGACCTCCGGTGACGACAGCACCGTCCGCCCGTGGGACGTGAGCGGCGAGCCCACCGCCCTGGCCCGCTCCGAAACCGGACATCGGTTTGTCTTCGCCGTGGCGATCAGTCCTGACGGCGTAAACCCTTGCCGTCGGCCTGGCCAACGGGGCGGTGCAACTGTGGGACGTGCCGGATCCCGATGCGCCGACCCGGCTGCGCCCTGCCATTACGGGGCCCGACGTCATCGTGTACGCGTTGGCGTTCACCTCGGACGGCGGGCTCCCCGCGTCGGCGAGCGGCGACGTCCCGTACCGGCCGACCTGTTCCTAGCGGGCTTCTCACGTCGTGTGTTCACCGTCCGGTGTGAAGTAGCCGCACCGCAGGGTGAAGCCTCTGTGTCACGTGCGGCGTGGCGACATCGGATGAGGGATCGTGCACTCGATTTCCCCGACGCGACCGGTGCGCTCCCGCGTCGGGGTGTCGACCGCCCGGAGACAGGGAGTTCGTGATGGTTCGAACAGCAGCGCGCGGGTTCATGTCGGTGATCACGGTGGCCGTGGCGGTGGTCGCCGCGGTTTCGGTGTCCGTCCCGGTGGCCTACGGCGTCGATCCGGAGGTCGACAACAGGCGGCTGCGCAACAACAGCACCGGGCAGTGCCTGGCCAGCTACAGCCCCGGCAGCGTGTCGATCACCAAGTGCAACAACGGGGCCGGGCAGAAGTGGACGGCGTCGGGCCCCGAGAACGGCAGGATCTTCCGCAACGTCAACACCGACCAGTGCCTGGCTTCGCCCGGCAAGGGGAAGCTGGCGGTGGAGGCGTGCAACAACAAGGCCGCGCAGAAGTGGAAGGGGAGCGGCCCGAGGAACGCCAGGGCCTTCCGCAACGTCCAGGTAGGACAGTGCTTGTCCAGCTTCAGCAGCGGCAAGGTTAACGTCGCCGACTGCGGCGGCGGCAAGGGCCAGAAGTGGTCCCGCTGACGGGGTGACGTGATCCGGGTGAGCGGATTCGCGTCGTCGTTCAGTACGATGTCACCACTATCACTTCAGTGCTGACTAAAATCAGTGGCCTCGCGCGTGGTCGGGCGGACTCGGCGTCCCGCGTCATTGCTCGTTCGTGTGCATGACCTTCGGTGGCGAACGGAAGGGCCGGCGCGGTGATCCACACGAAGGGATGGTGTGCGCGGTCGATGTTCGCATTGGCGGTGGGGAGATCGAGAGGATGGAGGGGCAGGGCCAGGGTGACCGCGGGCCGGTCCGGTAACTCGCCCGTGGTGCACCGTTGGCGATGACGAGGACAGGGAGCAACTGCATGGCCGTCTACGAGACCGAGATCCACACCGGCGGCGGGGGCTGGCAGCGGGACCAGGACCTGACCGTGCACATCAGGAACCGGGCAGACGTCGTTCCCACCAACGGCGCGCCTCCGACCGGCGCCACGGTCACCTGGAGCAGCCCGCGCGCCGGCAACGGCAGCGTCACCTTCTTCGACGACGGCACGCGATTCGAGGGCACCGCCCAGTTCCCCAACGAGGGGCCGGTCGGCTACCGGGGCACGCTGCGGCGTTGAGGCCGTGAACGAAGTCGACGGGGGCCGCGCGGCCCCCGCCGACTCGGCACCCCGTTTCCAGCGCATCCCGGAGCCGGCCAACCATCGCCGCCGGAGCCGACTGCCGGGGAAGACAGCGCGATTCAGTCACTGGTGGACGTCCCGTACCGGGCGGCGGTGGTGCGGACGGCCTCGTCGACCACCTGGGCGACGCGTTCGGCGCTCACCTCCCAGCCCGGCACCAGGAGCGTCGGCCAGAAGACGTAGTTGGAGATCATGCCCAGGAACTGGGTGGCGGCGAGGTCCACGTCCTCGACCCGCACCGTTCCCGCCTCTTGCTCAGCCAGGAGGTAGCTGCGCACGGACTCGAAGTAGGGCATCTTCCCGCGCGAGAACTGCGCATGGGCCAACTCCGGGAACCGCGGCAGCTCGGCGATGACGATCCGGAACAGGTCGGTCATCCGGGGTCGGCTCAACAGCTCGGCGTAACGGCGACCGATGGCGCTGAGCCCGTCAACGACGTTGCCCGCCGGCGGAAGGCCCTCCTCGTCAGCGGTTGACCAGGACTCGGTGACGATGGCGTCGAACAGGGCGGCCTTGGTCGGGAACTGCTTGAACAAGGTGGCCCGCGAGACACCCGAGCGCTCCGCGATCCGCGCCAGCGACGTCCGGTCGTAGCCCAACTCCAGGAACAGCGCGGTCGCGGCCGTCACGATCAGCGCGCGCTTCTCCTGTGCGACGCGCTGGTGGTACGTCGGTGCGACGCTGCTCATGGACCGAGTATACGAGGTGAGTGGCTTGACTCACCTCTGCCGTCACCCTAGTCTCGAGGCGAGTCACTCGGCTCACCATCGGCCGGCCGTTCACCGCCGCCCGGCCACCCACGTACCGAAGGAACCTCCGATGAACCGCTTCGACAACCAGACCGTGCTCGTGACCGGTGGGACCGGTGGCCAGGGATCGAGCCACGTGCGCGCCTTCCACGCGGAGGGGGCGAACGTGGTGATCGGCGACATCGACACCGAACGCGGCGCCGCCCTCGCCGACGAACTGGGGACCCGTGCCCACTTCACCCACCTCGACGTCACCAGCGAGAGTTCGTGGTCCGCCGCCGTGCTATCCGCCGAGAGCACTTTCGGCACCCTGAACGTGCTCGTCAACAACGCGGGCGTCCAGAACCCGCCGGCACCGATCGAGAACACGGACCAGGCCACGTGGTCGCGCATCCTCGACGTCAACCTCACCGGCACCTTCCTCGGCATCAAGGTCGCCGCCCCCGCTCTGCGCCGCGCAACAGGGGGAGCCATCGTCAACATCGCCTCGACGGTGGGCATGGGCGGCACGGCGCACTACGCGCCGTACGTCGCCAGCAAGTGGGCCGTGCGCGGTCTTACCCGAACGGCAGCGCTCGAACTCGGCCGGGACCACATCCGCGTGAACACCATCCACCCCGGCGTGATCGCGACCCCCTTCATCCAAGAACCGGCAGCCGGCGCCACCGCGGCGATCGCCGACTTCTACTCACCCGAGCCGTTCGCCATCCCCCGACTCGGAGAGCCGACCGACGTCACCCGGCTCCTCCTGTTCCTCACCTCATCAGAGGCGTCGTTCATCACGGGGTCGGAGTACGTCATCGACGGCGGACTCCTCCTCGGTCCCGCCCTCCAGGCCGAGGCCGCATGAGCAGCCCACGACCCGACCGGATGGAACGGTTCCGCATGCGCATCTTCGTCGCTGCCTGATCACATCCAGCGAGCCGGCGAGATCGCACCCACCGCGGGCACCACGCCGACTCGGCTCGAAGAACGGGCCGACAGTCGGCTGGTGCGCATCGTGTCCACGCAGTCCCCTGCGGGGCAACGGATGCCCGCGCCAGGCCGTGGCCTGATCAACCGGCAATCGGTTCTTGTACCGATGTTCCTCGAAGGCCGCGTCGTTACGATCAGTATGCAATCGGCGACTACATGGACATGTCGAGTCGTGTGGCGCGTACCACGGGCATCGTCGGGTTGGCAGCACTGGTGTTGGTGTGCGCTTGCGGGGCACCTGCCCAACCCGAGCAGATCACGAGCACACCGCCGGAACCGACGACCTACACCACGCCCAACCCCGAGCCCACCGCCGTGCCGAGCACGGAGGTCGTCACGGACACCCCGCCCAGCGGGCCGATCCGCATCGGCGGACCCCGGCTCGACGGACGGCCGGACTCGACGAACTGGCCCCTCTTCGAACTCGCCGAGGACCGACCGACCCAGGAGCTGTGCAGCTACTGGTTCAACCCGTCGTCCGTGGTGACGTCGAACATCCCGTTCACCGTCGTGGATGTCGCGCTGAACAGCAAGCACATCACTCTTGACCAGTCGCCGAAGCACTGCGTTGACAACGGGGCTGCCGGGACGTGGTCGCAGGGGTGCCGCGGTCGCACGCTTCCACCGTCCGGCGACAGCAACCCGGTGGGCTGCACGGTGTCCCAGCGCGCCGTTCATTCCGAGGTGCGCGAAGTCGAGGTTCCCTTGACCTTCACCGCCGAGGCACGGTGCCCGTCCCTGGACGGGGTGCCCTGCTCGGGTCTGCGCGGCAAGGCGTCGCCGACCCGTGCGAACCCGGTCCTCGTGTCGTTCACCTGGAGCAGGACGCTCACCGTTCGCAGCCTGCCGTGCCGCGCGGCTGACAAAACCCCCGACGGCACCTGCCCGGTAGCGTCGTCCCCGCCTTCGCCGACGTCGCCGCCGGCCAGCAGGACGAGCAGGTGAGGCGACCGGAGCGCGCCGGCAGGCAGGAGTCGAGCACGCTGACGCGCCGGTTGGAGACCTTCGCCGGGATCGCCGCGCCGACCACGGTGCTCACGGCCCTGTTGTTCTACTTCGGCTACGTCGCGACCTACGCCCGCTATCAGCACTTCGGCATCGATCTCACGGTGTTGGACCTGACCACCGCCGAGATGCTGCTACTGGGGACCGAGGTGTTGTTCCCGCCCCTCGCCGGGCTGGTCGTGGTGACCGTCACCGGGTGGGCCGCCCATCGAGGTCTGAGCCGTGCCATGAGCGGGAAGCACCCCGCGATCGCCCGAGTCCTGGCCGTCGTCGTCGCGGTGGCCGGTGCGGCGTCGTTCGCCAGGGGTGTGGTCGGTGTGCTGTGGCCGGCCATGGCCCGCTACGAGTTCCCCGGCACCACACCGATCACGTTCGGGTTCGGCCTTCCGCTCGTGGCCTACGGCGTGTGGCTGCTCCGTTCGATCAGCCCACCCGGACGGCGCCGCCGGAGACGTGGGCAGGGCGTGGTGCGTGCCGCACTGGCCGGATCGGTCGTGCTGGGCCTGTTCTGGGCGACCAACGCGTTCGCGGGCGCCTACGGGCGGGGACGGGCCGTCGACACGGCCTCCGAACTGGTGACCCGCCCCGGTGTGGTCCTCGACACCGAGGAACGGCTGTACCTCGCGGTTCCCGGCGTGACCGAGACCGTGCTGCCCGCTGCGGACGGGCAGAAGTTCAAGTACCGCTACCGGGGCCTGCACCTGCTCACCGAAGCCGGCGGCCGGCTGTACCTCGTCCCGGCCACCTGGTCCGGCCGCGCCGCGACCGTCGTCAAGCCCTACGACGGGTCCGTGCGGGTGCAGTTCCTGCCCGGCCCACCAACGTGAGGTAACACACCGCGTGTAATGGTCGACGGTCAGTGTGAACGCGATGCCGACGTTGGGAGTCCCCGATGGCGAACACCGGCCCGGACGAATCGGACGGCGTCGAACTCCCGGACCCGATCGTCACCCCGCCCGGAGCACTGGGCGACGAACCCGCGCGCACCCACGGCGACGGAGCGACGGCTCCCGCCCCGGGCCGTTCCCACGGCGAGACCTCGCACTCACCCGGAGTCGTGGAGACCGACACCCCGGAGGGACGAGCGGCATGGGCCTGACCATCCGCAACAGGTACAGCTCGCGCGTCTACGTCGCGATCGGCTTCTCCGACGACTCGTGCCCCGACAACACCGGCCCGCACATCATCGGGTGGTGGGGCATCGACCCCGGCGGCCAGGCCCTGGTCTACGCCAACGACGTCAACCAGTACAGCCCGATGTGGTTCTACCTGGCCGAGGCTGCCAACGGCGCGGTGTGGAACGGGCCGTACGTCGCCCGAGTACCGGACACGGCCTTCAACCGGTGCTGGCGACCGGAAGCCGACGGCCGACCACGGGGCTTCCGCGAACTCTTCGTCGGTGACAACGAGGACTTCACCCTCAACCTCGTCGGCTGACCCCCTCCACCCCGGCCGGGTCCGCGGTGAACCCGAGGTGTCGGGCGTGGGTGTGCCGCGGCGGCTTCGGGACCATGGTCGATTCTCGTTGTTCGGCGGTCGATTCGGGGAGAGCGAGTGAGACCGGCTGAGGCTGTGGTCTCCGATGGCGACGCGACCAGCGCCACCGACCCGCTGCCTCTTCGCTGCCGAGAACGCCCTCGTGCGGTGGCGGGCCGCCAACCGCTCCAACGAGCGGGTCAACCGCTGGTGGTTCCCACGTTTGCGGTGATCGTCGGAACCGGTGGGTTGCGGCTGCGGGTGGCGGGGCCGGGCAGGCAGGTAGCGGCGTCCAGGGCCACGTGCGTCAACGGTGCGGGCGATGATCGACAAGGCGAGCGGTGGCCCTCCGGTCCCGGCCGGCACCGGGATGACCACCGTTGTGGCGTCTTCGGTCGTCGCGGAGGCCAGGGCGGTGGTCAGCGCCGCGAGTTGTTCGGCGCGGCCGGTGAACAGCCTGGGCGGGGCAGGCAGTTGACGCGGAACCGCCGGTGCCGCGGCGGCAGCTCTTGGTGTGGACATGGTGGCCAGGTCGGAGTTGAGGGTGCGCCGGTACAGGTCCTGGAGGCGGGGCCGGGTGCCCAGCTCCTCGACCAGTCGTTCCCGCATCCGCCGGTAGTGCTCCCGCCGGCGACGTGGGCGGTCACCTCACCCGGCAAACCCACCGCCATGCCCGTCGCCCTCTTCGAACTCCGGATCCCCGTCGAGCAGCAGGGATGGCGCGCACACCGGACCAATGCGCCGACCTCGCCGAGGGTCCACACGAACGGCCGACGAGCATCGCGGACTCCTACGAGACGCCGCTCCACGCCAGCTCGTTTCACAGTCCCGACTGCGCGTTGTTGAGGCGGTCGAACCCCTCAACGGTTCTGGCGACGGGTGTGGGCGGGGGCAAGCCCGACGATCCGAGTGCTCGGGAATCCTCCGGGAAGGCCCGGCGGGTCCAGTTGGAGCACCGGATGAAGGGCATCGCGCGGATCTACCGCCATGTGACGAGCGCCATGCAAGGGACGCGGTAAGCGTCTTCCGAGACGGCAGAGTCTCGGAGATGTCCCCGGATCCTCTCCGCTGATCTTGTTCAACAAGCAGAAAGCCCGGCCTCAAGATCGAGGACCGGGCTTCTGACCTGCGTACTTCGGTGGTGGACGATACTGGGATTGAACCAGTGACCCCTACCGTGTCAAGGTAGTGCTCTCCCGCTGAGCTAATCGTCCGAGGCGGAGACGGGAATCGAACCCGTGTACAGGGCTTTGCAGGCCCTTGCCTAAGCCACTCGGCCACTCCGCCGGTTTCCTGAAGGCTAGCACCAGGAAGCTGGCCTGAGCCCAAGGGGCCCCCTGCCGAGCGGATGACGAGACTCGAACTCGCGACCCTCACCTTGGCAAGGTGATGCGCTACCAACTGCGCTACATCCGCATACCCCGTGGATTTCCGGAACTTATCGGCCCTTTTGGGGCCGGGGCGTTCCGGTCTTCCCCGGTGCGAGAGGAACTTTATTACATCACCCACCGCGGGATCAAATCGGGGGTCCCCACGACCCCCGGCAGGCCCGCTACCTGGGCTTTCAGGTCAGGTCGTTGGAGATCAGGTGGGTCAACGCCTCGTCCACGTCCACCCACAGGTGCTCGTTGCCGGGCACCACGACGTCGTACGTGCGGTCGAGGAAGTCCGCCAGCTCCTGGGCCGACGCCTCGAACATGGCGTGCCCGGACGGCGAGCTGAGTTCGATCACGACGACCTCCGGGTCGTCGGCCGCGGGGCGGATCCGGACGTCGCCGTCGCCGGCGTCGGCGATCAGGCCGTCGGCGAGCAGGTCGCGGGCGAACACCCACTCGACCCAGCCGGCCCGGCCGGTGCGGAAGGCGGCCACCACCGCGTACGGGTCTTTCGTGTCATAACGAAGCTCCACCTGCACCGGGACGGCAGGCGTCCTGGGTGCCAGCAGGTCGAAGACCGCTGTTGAGCGGAGCGTCACGTGGTCATTGCGCATCGTCGTTACCCTCTTCTCCCTTCCGGTCCAGGAAACGACCGAGTTCGCCAGTTGTGACGGGTATGTGGCGAGGAACGCTCGACACCGGGTGGATTATCACCCGATCGGGGCCGCGAAACTCCACTGGGCTACCACCTCGTCGCGTTGCGTGTCCGCCAGATCCGGGCCGCACCACATCTTGCTGGGTTCGACCTGCACCCGGTACCCGCCGTTGCGCGAATGTTGGACGCGAGGACATCTCCGACGGCTGACGCGCTCGCCCCGGGGTCCTGTACGCCTGGCCCTCCCACTCCGTCGCGCGGTGGGTTGAGCGCCCACCTGTTCGGCTGCGGGCAGTGCCGTTGAACGGTTCGGGCCACCGAAGAGGTGGCCGTGATCGATTTGCGCTTACGTCCCGTGGGCACCCCGGAAGCCGTGTCGCTGGCGACGTCAGCAGCACGGAGCAGGTTGAGATCGTCAGGGCCATGTGGGCGCGTCATGAGAGATGATGGGGGACATGACCGCGGAGCAGCGCGAAGAGGCAGTCGAACCCACCGGCCTCCGCCACCGGTTCCGCCGCAACCCGGCCCTGAACCTGACCTACCGCGTCGGTGTCGGCGTGGTGGGCGGGTTGGTGCTGCTCGGCGGCATCCTGATGATCCCGTACCCCGGGCCGGGTTGGCTGGTCGTCTTCGCCGGCCTGGCGATCCTGGCGACCGAGTTCGCGTGGGCGGGCCGGCTGCTGCGGTTCGCCAAGCGCTACTACGACGCCTGGGTGGCGTGGCTCAAGCGGCAGAACGTCCTGGTGAAGGCCCTGGTCCTCTCCGCGACCGCCCTGGTGGTCGCCGCGACCTGCTGGCTGCTCGGGGCGTTCGCGCTGGTCGGGGGCTGGTTCGGGCTGGAGTGGCCCTGGCTGGGGAGCCCGATTTTTGGATCCCGGGGTTGATGTTGTAAGGTATGGACACACCGCGAGAGCGGCGGAAAGAGAACTGAATACGGGCGATTAGCTCAGCGGGAGAGCGCTTCGTTCACACCGAAGAGGTCACAGGTTCGATCCCTGTATCGCCCACAGTGTGTTATTCCAGGTCAGCGGCTCGTAGACGGACATCGTCTGCGGGCCGCTGATCGTTGTGGGGAGCAATTCGGGAGCGGATGATCTTGGCCACACTTCTATTTACGAAGGTGGTCATGGTGTTGTGCTCCCTGCTTGCTCCCAGCGGTGTTGGAGTGCGGTGACCATGGTGTCGATCATGGGTCGGGTGACGTGGAGTAGACGCCCATGACGCCGTGGAACTCGTGGCCGATGCGTTTGTGCTGGAGGACTTCGGGGACGCCGTCTTCGATGAGCCAGATTTGTGGGTGTCGCGCGGGTCGTGGAAGTGCATGTCGGGGTTGATGCGCGGACGGTCGGTGGCGGTGTCGCCGTGTAGGGCGGCCAGCCAGACCGGTAGCGCCCGGTGAGGAAACCGCGGCCGAGCGGCGAGTACGGCACCACGCCGACGCTCAGCTCGCGGCACGTCGGCACGACCTCGCGCTCGATGTCCCGTGACCACAGCGACCACTCGTTCTGCACCGCCGCGATCGGGTGGACGGCGTGCGCGCGGCGCAGCGTCGCACGCCTGGCGGACATGGGGCGTCGCCTCGGATGCGGCGGCTCGGGGGCGGCACCGAACTTCGTGGCCAGCACGACCTCGTCGCGCCTGCCCCGGATCGCCCGGCCAACCAGCTCCTCGTCGAGGTACGGGCCGTAGATGTCGGCGGTGTCGAGGAAGGTCACGCCCAGGTCCAGCGCGCGAGCCGTAGTACGCGCTCATGCCCATGCACCCCAGCCCCTGTTCGCTCACGCGCAGGGCACTCAGCCGCGCCGCCTGCAAGCCAGTGACACTCGCGGGCGTGCTGGTCGCGGCGGTGTTCCTGCATGGGTGGCAGTCCGACTCGGCGGGCACCATCGCGGACCGGGTGCGGTTCGCCTCGTCGTCCCCTCAGCACGTGACCCCGAAGCTGTCCGAGGAACCCAGCGGGCTGAACCACTCGGTGTAGCGGATGATCCTGCCGTCGGCGTCGAAGTCGAGCAGACCGATGCTGTCTTTCTCGTAGCGCGGAATGGTGAGGGCGACCCGGTGAAACAGACACCGGCAGGGGTCACCCTGAGTTGTTGACGTGGTGGTCGAGCGGCCCGGAAGATCGTTCCTGTTGCTCCTGGAAGGCGACCGGGCGAGGTAAATGCGATGACGCCACAATCGGGCGATGAAGACCACCTTCCCGACGCACCCGAGCCCGTCCGACCGCGCCGACGGCGTCGTCGCTGGGCGCGCAGCACGCCGTTCGGCGCGTCCGGCTGGCGAGGATGGAGACCTCGCGGTTCGTCGAGCCTGACCGGCATCAAGCCCTGCTACCCGCCGCCCTCACCGAGATCGGGCCGATCGACGTCGTGCTCATCTCGCACCACCACTGGGACCACCTCGACTAGCCCACGATCAGCGCGATGGCCGACCGGAGTGGGAACAGATCGGGAAGCAGCTCGGACCCTTCGACCTGACGTTGACCGGGTCGGGGCCCCGGGCCACCCGAAAACCCGTTGACCGCGGTTCGTCCGGTGAACATCATGGCCGACATGCGGCAGTGACCGGCTACACGTGCGGTGCCGGAGGCGGGCTGGACCAGCTCCCCGCCTCTCTTCACCGTGCCGCTCGGCCACCGGTCCCCAGGCGATGACCCGGCGCCACGAAGCGCCCCCGGCCGCCTCCCGCATGAGCACTGGAGTTCACCGAAGCCATGGAAGCCCTGCGCACCACCAGCGTGCCCGTCGGGGGTCAGCGGACCGCTGTCGACACCCAGGCGCTGTGGATCGTCGACACACGCGATGTCCGACACCTGACCTGTTCCGGCCGCACGCCCCAGCCTCCCGCCCGCCACCGCATCCACCTGCGCACCCGCGACCGCGACCGACTGCGCCTGTTCACCGACGACGGTCCCGGTCACGGTCCGTCGTTCGGCGGCGGACGTGACGCTGCCCGACAACGCCGCGCCCCGTCACGCAGGGCCCGGGGATCACGCCACCACCCCGTGCCCGCCGCTCGACGAGGCCCGATCCGCGCCAGGGGCCACCGGGCCTGACCCCACCCGCGGGGCGGCGCCGACCTGGCCGATGACATCATCGCCGCAGTGGCCGCGCCGTCCCGCGCAGCACACCACCACAAGAGGCTCCGCCGACCATGCCGTCCCCGCGACGGAACTGACCGTCGACGAGGCCAGGACGATCGCGGTCGACAGCGCTCGCCTGGACCGCGTCGCGGGTTATCGAAACGTTCGAGTGAGTCGAAGCTTC
This sequence comes from Saccharothrix obliqua, assembly GCF_019375475.1. GTDB lineage: Bacteria > Actinomycetota > Actinomycetes > Mycobacteriales > Pseudonocardiaceae > Actinosynnema > Actinosynnema obliqua. The sequence goes on from NZ_JAHXGQ010000011.1 coordinate 213,825, forward strand.
AGCGGTAGCAGCGTGGAGAACACCTGGGAGCCGCGCGAGGCGGATGGGCTGGTTCGCGATGGATGTGCGAGTGAAGTCGCTGGAACGGGCACCGCGCCTGTGGGGTAAATGACGTGGACGACGACACGCTGCGTTCATCGGTTTCGGACCTCCTCGGTGCGTTCCGCGACGCGTTGATCGCCCTGGTCCCGATCGCCGACCGCTTGAAGATGGGCTGGCGTGACGGGGACCAGCACCGCGATTGGGAGAACATGGCCGAAGCCGTGTTCAACGCCTGCGTGCGCGGACCCATCGAGGCGGACGAGGGGCGTTGGAACGACGAGTACCGCCTTCCCCGCTACGACATCGACGACTCGATGTACTCCACGTCCAGCTGGATTCGGCTCACGGCGGATGATCGCGAGTCCCTGGTGGTGTTCGTCCGACTGGTTTCTGCGGGTGGACCGTTCGACGCGGTCGAGGGTGTCGAGCTTGATCCGGTGACGCTGGTACCCCGCGGTCGTGTGGTGGTCGGTTTCGAGGGTTGCGGCTTTACATTCGTCCGGAGATCCGGTGCGCGGTCCGAAGAAGTTCGCGGAGTCGTCGCGGTCGAGTGAGTTGCACGGCGCGCCCTGCCGAAGGAGGTTCGCATCGAACCGCCACCGAGGGTTCAGTCGAGGCGGAGGATGGTTTCCTGGATCTCGGCATCCCTGGCGGAGGCGTAGGAGGACTCGGTGCCGACGACCCTGAAGCCCGCTTTTTCCAGGACTCGGAGCGATCCGAGGTTGTCGCTCGCAGCGCGCGCGTACAAGGGCCGGACCGCGACCGTGTCGAGGAACAGGGTGAGGGCGTGGCCGGCGATTCCCTGCCCCCAGACCGATCGGTCGATCCAGTAGGTGATCTCGGTGTCGCCCTCCATGACGAAGCTGGAGATGGTGCCGACGAAGTGCCCGTCACGGGTCACGGCACGCAGGGTGATGTCGCTGGATGTCCTCAACTTGGCCATGTGGGCCTCGAACGCCTCGCGGTCGTTGGGGTTCCTGGCGGTGAAGGCGGCCATCCGGACCGACTCGGGGTCGCGCATCTGGTCGAACAGGGCATCGAGGTCGGAGTCCTCCACCGACCGCAGAGCGACCTCCACCACCGACGTCCTCCTCGCACTGGCATCGACTCGCCGCGCAACATATACCAGCGGTATCCGACAATCACGGCTCGTGCGGATCGCGATCGATCCCGCCGGGCAAGTGGTGGAAGGGTCGTCGCAGCCTCGCCGGTACGGCGAGCGGGCTTGAGGTGTTGACCCTTGATCAACGGTCCGCGGGCAGCCTCGAGTTGACCTCAACTTAGGTTGAGGTAGTGAACTGGTCTCCTCCGGACCGGAGCACGATCGAATGGACTTCGCGATGACCTCGTCCACCACCTCGTCCACCGAACCCGGCCCGGCAGCGGGCGACGTGCCACCACGTGCCGCCTCACCTCTTCTGCTGCCGACTGTGCTGATCGGTGTCGCGCTGGTGGCGATGTCGATCTCTGGCACGGCGATCGCGTTGCCCGGCATCGGAACCGACCTCGACACCGCGGGCTCGGCACTGAACTGGGCTGTCGCCGGGTACAACCTCGCCTTCGCGGCCATGACCCTGGTCGCCGGCGCCGCCGCCGACCGTGCCGGGCGGCGGCGCGTTTTCATCAGCGCGGCAACGTTGTTCGCGGTCGGGTTCCTGGCCACGGCGTTCGCGCCCACGATCCACGTCCTCGACGCGGCACGCATCCTTTCCGGGGTCGGAGCCGCCGGGGTCATGGCTGCCGGTGGCGCGCTGTTGGCGTCGGCATATGAAGGTGCGGCCCTGAACCGGGCGTTCGCGTTCATGGGCACCATGGCCGGTACCGGTATCGCGGTCGGTCCGACTCTGGTCGGCGGTCTGGTCGATCTGATCGGCTGGCGTGGCAGTTTCGGTGCGTTCGCGGCCACCTCCGTGCTCATCGCCGTCGCCGCAACCCGGCTGACCGAATCACGTCACGAGCGTGCTCGCACCGACTGGATCGGCAGCGGATTGTTCGTGATGGCACTGAGTGCGGTCATGTTCGCGCTGCTCGAGGGTCCAGAGCACGGCTGGGGCCATCCGATGGTCCTCGCCGGTTTCGGTGTCGGTGTTGTCGGGTCGGTGTTGTTCGCGGTCGCGCAGCGTCGCGGTTCCGCGCCGATCCTCGCACCCGAACTCGTCGCCAACCGGGGGTTCATGGGTTGGTGCCTGGCCACGCTGACGACCTCGATCGGATTCCTCGGTGCGCTGGTCTTCCTGCCGACCTACCTGCAAGCTGCCGCCGGCTACAGTCCGGTGGCAGCCGGGCTTGTCATGCTGTTGCTGACGGCACCCGTACTCGTGATGCCGATCCTCGCTGCCGCGCTGGTGAACCGCGGCATGTCGGCCCGACACCTGATCATCACCGCTCTTGTGCTGGTCGTTGTCGGCAATGCCGGTTTGCTGGTCCTGCGCCCGGAGAACACGACCGTGCTCGTGGCACTTCCGTTGCTGCTGATCGGGATCGGCATGGGGACCTCGTTCGGCATCGCCGATGGGCAGGCCATGGCGCTGGTCCCAGCCGGGCTCGTGGGAACTGCCGCCGGGTTCCTCAACACGCTGCGCGGTGCGGCCGAGGCGATCGTGATCGCGGCGTTCAGCGCATCCCTTCTGGGATTCCTCACCAGTAGGCTCGGCGATTCGCAGCATGCCGCCGACGTCGCGGCCGGCCGTCTCACCGCTGCCGGTGATCCCGGCTACGGCACTGAGATCGATGCGTTGACCAGTTCCTGGCACTTCACCCAGGTCGGCGTCGGCGTGCTGTGCCTGCTGCTGACCGCGGCCGTCGCACTCCTGCACTTCACCCGTTCCGGCCGAGCCATCACCGAGAACGCTGGTCACCGAGAACGACCTCGACAGGAGTCTTGACCCGGGCTCCACCGTTACCTGCCACCGGGCGCGACAGTGACAGGGCGGCACGAACGCCGACTTCGGCCACGGTTTGGCGGTGGTGTTCTTGGACTCCGTAGGAGCGCCCCGCTGACGAAGAAGCGGACCCGCACGCCGAAGGTGGTGCCGAGGACGCCGCTCAGCGCCGCGCCGATGGGGATGCCGCCCCAGCCGATGAGGCGGTAGACGCTGCCTGCCCTTCCGCGCAGTTCGCGGGGGATGAGCCGTTGCCGCAGCGAGGCCAAGCCGGGCGGGGCGGTACGGCCCCGTGTCGGCCGTGGTTTGACCTCGCGAGCCCGTGCGACGCAACAGGTTCCCGCGCGTTCGCCGGGCAAGGGCGCGGCGGGTGGTGGCGTCCGCTGTGCGGACAGGGTGGCTGCCGGCGCGGCCCGGCGTGTGGTAGAAAATCTAACGAGTGTTCAATTTTTTTCCGAGGGTGCCACCGCCCCCGATCGCCACCGAGGGAAGACCCCATGCCCAACCCCTACCGGGAGTTGTTCTCCGCGCCCGGCTCGCGGGCCTTCGCCGCCGCCGGGTTCCTGGCCCGGATCCCGTTGCCGATGACCGGGATCGGCGTCATCACGATGCTGTCCCAACCCCGTGGCGAGTACGCGCTGGCAGGCGCGGTGGCCGCCGTCTTCACCCTGTCCACCGCCCTGCTCGGCCCGCGGGTCTCCCGGCTGGTCGACCGCCGCGGCCAAGGGCGGGTCCTGGTGCCCGCCGCGGCCGTCAGCGTCGTGGGGCTCGGCCTTCTCCTGCTGTGCGCCCACTTCGACGCGCCGAAGTGGACCCTGTTCGTGTGTGCCGTGCCGGCGGGCGCGATGCCCAACATGGCGGCGATGGTCCGGGCCCGCTGGTCGGAGCTGTACCGAGGCTCGCCGCGCCTGCACACGGCGCTGTCCTTCGAGTCGGTGGTCGACGAGCTGACCTTCGTCATCGGCCCGGCGCTGTCCGTCGCGTTGTCCACCATGGTCTTCCCCGAAGCCGGGCTCCTGGTCGCGGCCGGGTTGCTCACCGCGGGGGTGCTGTTGTTCGCCGTGCAGCGCGGCACCGAACCACCGGTGGACCCCCGGGTCGCGGACTCCGGGTCGTCGGCGATCCGCGACCCGCGAGTGGTCCGGTTGGTGCTGATCATCCTGGCGGGCGGCGCGATCGTCGGCACGGTGGACGTGATCAGCGTGGCGTTCGCCGACCAGCAGGGCCACCCCGCGGCGGCCGGTGCGGTGCTGTCGGCGTACGCGGTGGGTTCGGCGGTGGCCGGCCTGGCGTTCGGTGCGCTGAACCTCCGCATCCCCTTGCCCCGCCTGCTGGTTCTCGGCGTGCTGGGCACGGCGACCACCACGCTGCCGCTGTTGTTCGTGTCCGACGTCGTGGGGCTGGCCGTGGTGGTGCTGCTCGCCGGTGTGTTCTTCGCGCCGACCATGATCGTCCTGATGTCGTTGGTGGAGCGGATCGTGCCGGTCGCGCAGCTCACCGAGGGCATGACGTGGGTCATCACCGGCCTGAGCGCGGGTGTCGCCCTCGGCTCGGCGGTGGCCGGTCAGGCGGTGGACGCGTGGGGGCCGCGGGGCGGTGCCGTCGTCGCCGTCGTCGCCGGTGCGGTCGGCCTGCTCATCGCGCTGGTGAGCACGCGATCCCTGGCCCGCGCGGCCGGGTGACCGCGGGCGGCGCGGCTCGGCCGGTATCGTCCTGCTGGACATCGTGGTGACGAGGCGTACGAGGTGGACCCCTGGACGAGCGGCCGACCGACGGGCGCAGGCTCAAGGGCGAGCGGCGCAAGCGGGAACTGATCGAGGCCACCCTCCGCGTGGTGGCCAGGCAGGGTGTGGCGGGCGTCAGCCACCGCACCGTCGCCCAGGAGGCGGGCCAGCCGGCCACCGCGGCGGCCTACTACTTCGACGGCATCGACGACCTGCTCACCGCCGCCCTGACCGCGTGCATGGACGAGGACGCCGAACGGATGCGCGTGCTCGCGGAGGCCGCCGACGGCGGCGTGGACAGCCTGCGGGCGTTCGCGGAACTCATGGCCCGCGTCGTCGCCGACCCGGGCCGGTTGCTGGCGGAGTACGAGCTGTACCTGCTCGCCGCGCGTGACCGGGCGCTGCGCGGCCCGACGCACCGCTGGATGGCGGCCGTCGCCGACTTCGCCCGCCGCCACACCGACGACCCCGCCCTGGTCGAGGTCGTCGTCGGCGCCGTAGACGGGCTGATGCTGCAAGCCCTGCTCACCGACACCCCACCCACCGCCGACCGCTTCGAGACCATGCTGCGCGCCCTGCTGCCCGGAACGGGAGCGACGGCGACCGGCTCCCGACGCAGGAGGAGATGAGTCGACCGGCGAACCCGTCGCGTCGCGCTACCCTGCGGTGCCACTGGCCGGTAGGCGGCTACGCTCGGGTGCATGGGAGCGGGATTGACGCTCTGGCCGTTGCTGGTGGCCATGTTCGTCGCGTCCGTCGCAGTGGCTGTCTTGCCACTGCGGCCGACCGGGGTCCGCCTGTCCGTACTGGCCTCGCACGTGGTGGCGTCGTGCCTCTTGATCGCGTTCCTCGGTGAGCCGTGGCAGATGTGGTTCCTCGTGCTGGGGCTGGGCGCGTTCATCGCGGCTGCCCGGTTCGTCTTCGCGATCAGGCAGCTGACCACGGGCAGGCAGAGGTCGGCGACCCGTTGACTCCGGCCGACCAGCCCCACCGGCGGACAATCGCTGTGTGGAGCCGGTTTCGCTCGACAACAGTCCCAAGTGGAGCACCGATCGGAACGTCGGAGGGAATCCGCGCGGTAACAGTCCTCGATTGCCCCATTGGCAGCAGGCTCAGCCGCATCCGTACGCGCCACGACGGCCGGGTTCGGCGCGCCGCTGGGGCCGGACATCGCGACGACGACGGACCGGTGCGGGGCCGACCGGGGGAAAACCCGGCGAACACACCCGAGACCGCCGGTCGTCCTGGTATGCCGGACGCGCCCGGTGAGAGCGGTGGCCAGGGGGCGCGTCATGGTGGTGGAGTTCGGGTTGCTCGGCGGCGTGCGGGCGCACCGGGACGGCACACCGGTGGACCTGGGGCACCGCCGGCAGCGCGGGGTGCTGGGTGTGCTGCTGGCGGAAGCCGACCGGCTCGTTCCCGTTGAGCGGCTGCTGGACCGGGTGTGGGGTGAACCCGCGCCGCGGCGCGGGCGCGACACCCTCTACAGCTACCTGGCCCGTCTGCGTGGCGTGCTGGCCGGGCTGGACGGGGTTCGGTTGGAGCGGCACTCCGGCGGTTACCGTCTCGCGCTTGAGGAGCGGGCCGTGGACCTGCATCGGTTCCACTACCTGCTCACCGAGGTGAGGGCCACGCGGGATGACGGGCAGGCCATGGCGCTGTACGAGCAGGCGCTCGCCCTGTACCGGGGCGAGCCGCTGCCCGAGCTGGACAGCCCGTGGGCCGCCGAACTGCGGGCTGCCCTGGAACGTCACCGGCTGGCCGCCGAACTCGACCACGCCGACACCGCCCTGCGCCTGGGCCGCCACGCCGACCTGTTGCCCGTGCTGACCAGCCGCACCGACCGTCATCCGCTGGACGAACGACTCGCGGGTCAGCTCATGCTCGCCCTGTACCGCAACGGACGCCCAGCCGACGCCCTGTCCCACTACCAGCAGCTCCGCGCCCGGCTCGCCGACGAACTCGGCACCGACCCGGGCCCGTCCCTCCAGCGGCTCCACCAGCAAATCCTCGCGGTCGACCCCGACCTGGCCGAACCGGCGGAGGCGGCCCGGACCCGGGAGGTGCCCCGTCAGTTGCCCGCCGTGCCGGGTCACTTCACCGGCCGTGCCGCCGAACTGGCCGAGCTGGACACGTCGTTCGACGCGGGTGCGACGGTGCTGGTGTCGGCGATCGGTGGTGTGGGCGGTATCGGCAAGACGTGGCTCGCGCTGGCCTGGGCGCACCGCAACCTGGAGCGGTTCCCCGACGGGCAGCTGTTCGTGGACCTGCACGGCTTCAGCCCGGCGGGGGATCCGGTGGAGCCGGCGGTGGCGTTGCGCGGGTTCCTCGACGCCCTCGCCGTCGACCCCGACCGCATCCCGGTCGACGTCGACGCGCGGGCCGCCCTGTACCGCAGCCTGGTCGCCGACAAGCAAGTGCTGGTCGTGCTGGACAACGCCGCCACTGCCGAACAGGTCGTGCCGCTGTTGCCCGGCAGCCCGTCGTGCACGGTGCTGGTCACCGGTCGACATCGGCTGGCCTCCCTGATCGACCGGCACGGCGCCCGTCACCTGTCCCTGGATGTCCTGTCCCACAACGAGGCCCGCACCCTGCTCACCGCCCGCCTGGGCGCCGACCGCGTCGCCGCCGAGCCCGACGCCGTGGAGGAGCTGATCGAACTGTGCGGGGGCCACCCGCTCGCACTGTCGATCACCGCCCGCACCGCCGCCACCCATCCCGCGGTCCCGCTGGCCGAGGTCGCCACCGAACTGCGCGAGCTGGGGCTGGAAATGCTGGACCACGACACCGACCCGGCCGCCAGCCTGCCCACCGTGTTGTCCTGGTCCCTGCGGTACCTCACCGATCAGCAGCGGACCTTGTTCGCACTGCTCGCGATCGCACCCGGTCCCGACACCGGCCTGCCCGCCGCCGCGTCCCTCGCCGGCGTTTCCCAACGGGAGGCGCGGTCCGCGCTCCGGACCCTGACCGACGCATCCCTCATCGACCACACCCTGAGCGGCCGATACGCGATGCACGACCTGGTCCGCGCCTACGCCGCCACCCTCGCCCACGACCTGTCCGAGCACGTGCGGGCGGCGTTGGCGCGGGTGACCGACTTCTACCTCCACACCGCACATGCCGCCGCCCAATTGCTGTACCCCCAACGGGAATCGATCCGGCCCGACCCACCCGTGCCCGGCACCCACCCCCAGCCGCTGCCGGACCGCCCCGCCGCCCTGGCGTGGTTGGAAAGCCACCACCCCCACCTGCTGGCGGCCCAACACACCGCCGGCAGCCACCAGGCCGTGTGGCAGCTCGCGTGGACGCTGCACACCCTCCACCGACGCCGCGGGTACCGCCGCGAAGCGCTGGCCGTCTGGCAGGCCGCCACCGCCGCCGCCGACCAGCTACCCGACCCCGTGGTCCGCATCCTCGCCCACCGGTACCTCGGTTTGGCCTACGCCAGGCTCGAACAGCACGAACAAGCCGACGACCACCTGCACCACGCCCTTGCGCTGGCCGACCACCACCACGACATCGCCCGCCAAGCCCACGTCAGCAACGGCCTCTCGGTGGCGTGGGCGTTGCGGGGGGACGACCGGAAGGCGCTACAGCACGCCCAGCACACCCTCGACCTCTTCCGCAGCCTCGACCAGCCGGTGGGTGAAGCCGCCGCGCTCACCATGACCGGATGGCTCGCCGCCCGCCTGGGCGACCACGACACCGCCCGCGACCACTGCCGCCGAGCCCTCGAACTCCACCGCCACCACCACAACGTCGAGGGCGAGGCGAGCACCCTGGACAGCCTCGGCTGGATCGCCCACCACACCGGGAACCACCACCAGGCCATCGACCACTACCACCAGGCGCTCGCCCTTTTTCGCGCCATCGACCACAACTCCGAGGTCGCGAACACCCTCGACCACCTCGGCCACCCCCACGCCGTTCTCGGACAACCCGACCACGCCCGGGAGGTGTGGCGGGAAGCGCTCCGGCTGTACCGGGAACAAGGCCGCGACGACGACGCCGACCGCGTGCGACGGCAACTCGACGACATCGACCCGGTCAAAACCCCTTGACCCCAAGGCTCGTCGCGATACGAGAATGCGTGCGACGAGTTCGATGCAGCGGCACGGGTCGCCGGAGCGTTGTGGCCGAGGAAGGGGGACGTTCGTGACCGCAGGTGTCGAGGTCGGGCGGTTCGACCCCGCGCACGCCACCGAGGAGGACCTTCGCGGCTATCACGAGGTGATGGTGGCCAGGCAGGAGGCGGACCGACCGGACGAGCCTCGCCTGTCGTATGAGAACGTGGTGGGCCGCCTGAAGAACCCGTTCGTCGGGTTCGGCCCGGTGGCCCACTGGGTGGCCCGCTCGCGGGGCGAGGTGGTGGGGCTGGCGATCGTCTACTTCCTGGAGGAGGAGAGCGGCCACATCGGGCTGACCGAGGTCGTCGTCCACCCGCGGGTCCGTCGTCGGGGTGTCGGCACCGCGATCCTGAAAGCGGTCGTCCCGGAGCTGCGTGCTCGTGGCCGGAGCCTGGTCGAGACGTGGGAGATCACCAAGGGCGGCGAGGGGGAGCGGTGGGCGGAGTCGCTGGGGTTCCGCACGGTGCACACGGTGGTGTTGCAGGCGTTGATGATTCCTGAGGTCGACCGAAACCGTTGGCGGGTCGACGTTCCCGCCGGATACCGGTTGCGGCGCTGGGTGGGCGCCGCGCCCGAGGACCTCGTCGCGTCGTTCGCGGCTGCCCGCAACGCCATGCACGACGCCCCGTTGGGGGAGTTGGGCTACCAGGAGCCCACGTGGAGCGTGGCGAGGGTGCGGGCTCGCGAGGAGGAGTTGCGGCGCAACGACATCGAGCTGCGGGCGGTCGTGGCCGTGCACGAGGGCACCGGTGAGGTGGTCGGGCTGACCGAGCTGGAGGTGCACCCGCATCGCCCGTCCCGGGGGTACCAGCGCGACACGGCGGTGGTGCCGGCGCACCGGGGGCGTGGGCTCGGGAGGTGCGTCAAGGGGCACCTGACCACATGGCTGCTGGCCGACCGCCCCGGCCTGGACCGGATCTACACGACGACCGGCGCCGGCAACGAGCACATGATCCGGGTGAACCACCAGTTGGGGTACACCACGGTCCGCACCATGGTCGCGGTCAATCGCGACCTCGCGGAGCTGGAGGCCGACCTCGGGTCATTGTCCGGTGACGCGGTCGGTCGCGCTCCGAAAGGCTGAAGGCGTATGTCGGCTGAAGATGATGACGCTGTTCGCGAGCTTTTGGACGAGGGGCTGACGGACTGGGTGCCGGTTGATCGCGTGATCGGGTACGCGCGCGACATCGCGGAATCAACTCCGTCCGACTACGTCGAAGTCGCGAGCAGGCTCATCGTGCGGCTGATACGGGATGGCCTGATGATGCCGGGTGACATCGGGTCGGGCGTTTTTGAGGCGTGGGGCGGAACGGGGGAAAGTCTGATCAGGCGGGTGATCGAGGACTGTCGAGCGAAGTCCTGGCAGCCGCAGGGGAGTGGTTGCTGGTTCCTCAACACCGAGGAGGGGGATCGCCTGGCGTCGCTGGGTGGCGCCTCGGGAAGCGCGTGAGGGGCATGCGTCGCGGGTCAAGGGGCTTCGATCGGGTCCAGGGCGTCGAGTTGCCGTTGGACGCGTGCGGCGTCGTCGTCGTGGCCCTGGTCCCGGTACAGCCGGAGCGCTCTGTGCCAGGCGGCGAGGGCTTCCGCCTGTTGGCCGAGGCTCACGTGGGAGTGGCCGAGGTTGTCGAGGGTTTCGGCGATCGCCTCGGTGTGGCCCAGCGAATCGAGCAGGCCGAGTGCTTCGTGGTAGCGGGTGACGGCCTGTTGGTGATCACCTGAGTGGTGGGCGATCCAGCCCAGGCTGTGCAGGACGTGTGCCTCGCCGGCGGGGTCCTGGTGGCGGTAGAGGGCCATGGCGGCTTGGCAGTGTTCACGCGCTGTGTCGTAGTCGCCCAGGCGGGCCGCGTACCAGCCCATCGCGCTCAGCGCGTTGGCCTCCGCCGCGTGCTTTCCCAGGCTGCGGTAGAGAACCAGGGCGCGGCCGGCGTGGTCCAAGGCGTCACGGTGCATCCCCCGTTGCTCCCAGGCCCACGCGAGGGTGTAGTGCGCATGAGCCTGCTGGACGGGATCGTGTTGGTGTTGAGCCAAGTCCAGGGCATGCTGCAAGTGCTCGGTGGCCTTGTCGGGCGATCCCAACGCGGCATGGGCTAGGCCGAGGCGTCGGTGGGCGTGGATGCGCGTGGCGGGATCGGGCAAATGAACAGCGGCGTCCAGTGCGGCCTGCCACGCGGCCATGTTGTCGTGGTGTCGCCCGCGTCGGTCGTGGAAGGTGGTCAACGTCCACGCCAACTGCCAGACGACGTTGTGCCTGCCGTGCGTGGCAGCGCAGTGCTGGGCGGCCATGAGGTGGCGGTGCTCGGCGTCCATCCACGCCAGCGCGGCCGGGTCGTCGGACAGCGAGAGCACGCTTGTGCCGGGGAGCGAGGGATCCAGGTGGATCGGCGGGCGGCGGGAATCCAAGAGGCGATCGGCGCTGTAGGCGCTGTGGAGGTAGAAGTCGACCACCCGCTCCAACGCGGCAACCCGCACCGCTTCGGGCAATGAGTGGGCGATGGTGGTCGCATAACCCCTTACCAGGTCGTGCATCGCGTATCGGTCGCCACGATCGTGGTTGACCAGCGAGGCGTCGACCAGTTTGCGGAGCGTGCCGCGGGTTTCGCGGTCCGGCAGGCCGAAGAGGCCGGCGGCAGCGGGCAGGCTGATGTCGGGTCCGGGTGCGATGCCCAGCAACGCGAACGCGGTGCGTTGCCGGTCGGTGAAGTGGCGCAGGGACCAGGACAGCACCGCGGGCAGGCTGACGGCGGGGTCGGTGTCCCCGAGCGCGTCCACGCCGTAGTCGCGCAGTTCGACGACGAGGTGGGCGAGGGGCAGGTCCGAGTCGGTGTGGGCACGCGCGGCGAGGATGCCGAGTGCGAGCGGGACGCCTCCGCAGTGGGCGAGCAGGGCGGTGACGGCCTCGGGTTCGGCGTCGAGGCGTTCGGTTCCGAGGTGGTGCCGCAGCAGGGTGCGGGCTTCGGTGTCGGTGAGCACCTCCAGGTCGAGGTGGCGGGCGCCGTGCCGGGCGATCAGCCGGTGGAACCTGTGCCGGCTCGTGATCAGGACGGTGCCGGCGTGGCCGCCGGGCAGGAGGGGCTCGACCTGGTCGGGGGTGGCGGCGTTGTCCAGCACCACCAGCACCCGCTTGCCCGCGACCAGGCTGCGGTACAGCGCGGCACGGGCATCCACATCGGACGGTACGTGTTCGGGCGCGATGCCGAGTGCGGTGATGAACCCGAACAAGGCGACATCGGGGGTGACGGGTTGCCCGGTGGGGCTGAACCCGTGCAGGTCCACGAACAGCTGCCCGTCGGGGAACCGGTCCAGGTTGCGGTGCGCCCACGCCAGCGCGAGCCAGGTCTTGCCGATCCCACCCGACCCACCGATCGCCGAGATCAGGACCGTGACCGGTGAGTTCTCGGACTCCGCCGTGGCGACGGGCTCCGATCCGCCGTCGGGTGCGGTGGTGAGAATCCGGTCCAGTTCGGACAGTTCCGTGGTGCGGCCGGTGAACAGTCGTGGTGTGGCGGGTAGTTGGCGGGGCACGATCCGGGAACGCTTCGCGCCCACCGCGGGATCGGCCAGGCCGGGGTCGGCGGTGAGGATCTGTTGGTGGAGTTGTCGCAGGGGTGGGCCGGGGTCGGCGCCGAGTTCATCGGCGAGTCGGGTGCGGAGTCGGTGGTAGTGGTCCAGCGCGTCGGCTTGGCGTCCGTTGCGGTACAGGGCGAGCATGAGTTGGCCCGCGAGGCGTTCGTCCAGGGGATGACGGGTGGCGCGGTCGGTCAGGTCGGGCAGCAGGTCAGTGTGCCGACCCAGCCGCAGCGCGGTGTCGGTGTGGTCGAGTTCGGCGGCCAGCCGGTGGCGGCCCAGGGTGGCGCGCAGGTCCGCGGCCCACGGGCTGTCCAGTTCGGGTAGTGCTTCACCCCGCCACAGGGCCAACGCCTGTTCGAACAAGGCCACAGCCTGCTCGTCGTCTCGGACGGTTCTGGCGCGGGTGAGCAGGTCGTGGAACCGGTGCAGGTCCACGGTTTGTTCGTCGAGGGTGAGGCGGTAGCCGCCGGAGTGGCGCTCCAGGCGGACCCCGTCGAGGCCGGCCACCACGTTGCGCAGGCGGGTCAGGTAGCTGTAGAGGGTGTCCCGGCCGCGGCGCGGCGGGTGTTCGCCCCACACGCGGTCCACCAGGCGCTCGACCGGCACGGGGGCGTTGGCCTCGGTCAGCAGCACGCCCAGGACGCCGCGCTGCCGGGGATGCCCGAGGTCGACCGGCGTGCCGTCCCGCTGCGCCCGCACACCACCGAGCACCCCGAACTCCACCACCATCACGACTCCCGGATCGCCCGCTCCCGTGCGGTTCCGGGATACCAGGACGGGCTCGGGGCGCACGGTTGATCGCCGGGGTTTCCCTCGATCGGCCCTGCATCGTGCACGTCACACCGGTTCCACGGGCTTTTCGGGCACCGAGCACGGGCGATGCCACCGGTCCTGGAATGACGCGCTTCGGCAGCTCGCGAAAGACCCCTGGCGTGTGCCCCCAACCCGTAGTTGTGCGGACGATCAGCCGTCCACTGTGGACTTCGGTGGTGCCGGTCGTTGCTCTGTCCGGGTGGTCCGGCCGCGATGTGGTCCGGACGGGCGGGGATTCGGGGAAACTGTTCGGCGGGATGGACTTCCAGGTCGGTGCCACCGAGGGCGAAGTACGTCGGCTGGGTCGCCGGATCGTCGTGGTCATGCGCGCCGCGGTGCTGCTCTGCGCGTCCGGGGCGGCGTTGGCCCAGGCGTTGCCCGAACAGCGTGCGGCAACCGCCGCCGCGGTCGTCGGGCTGGTCGCGTGGAACGCGGTGCACCTGCGCTTCGACCTCGGCCGGCTGCTGCTGCCCGTGGACACACTGGTGGTCATGGGTCTCTGCCTCACGCAGAGCTGGACCGTGCCGCCGGATGCACTGGGCGCCAGCACGAACTGGGTCCTGGCCGTCGTCTCCGCCACCGCCGTCGCGCACCAGTGGCTCACCGGTCCCGCCACCGCAGCGCTGTCGACCACGGTGATCATCGCCGCGCACCTGGCCGGGTCCCTCCTCACCGTCGGGGGCGACGCGACCGGTGCCGTCCGGTTGGGGCTCTGGGCGTTCAGCGAGGCGGCCCTGTCCGGGGTGCTGTTCCGACTGGTCCGGGCGGCGGCCCGGCGGGCGGACCGGGCGGTCGAGAGCGGTGAGCGGGCGCGGCGTGACGCCGCCGTGGCCGCGGCCCGGCGTGAGGACGAGCGCGAGCATTTGGCGTTGCTGCACGACACGGCGGCGTCCACGCTGCTCGCCGTCGGGGCCCGCATGGTCGGCGACCAGGCCCCGTGGCTCGCCGAGCAGGCCGCCCGCGACCTGGCGGCGCTCGCCGCGCAGCCGGGCCTGCCCGTCGGCCGGACCGACCTGGTGCGGTTGCTGGACGAGGTGGCGCGGCAGGCGCCGGTCGCCGTGGCGCTGCGCTCGCCGCCGACCCTGCCGGTACGCGCCGAGCACGCCGCGGCGGTGGGCGCGGCGGTCCGCGAGGCGTTGACCAACGTCGCCCGGCACGCCGAGGTGGACACGGCCGAACTCGTCGTCGACCACGTCGGCCGGGCGGTGGTCGTCGAGGTTTCCGACGGGGGGCGGGGGTTCGCGCCCGACCGGGTGCCGCCGCACCGGCGCGGGCTGTCGCGGTCGGTCCGGGAGCGGATGGCCGCGGTCGGCGGGCGGGCGGACGTGACGAGTCGTCCCGGCGCGGGCACGCGGGTCCGGCTGGAGCTGGCGGATGGCTGAGCCGAACGGCGAGCTGGTGGCGGACAAGCTGCTCACCGGACTGCACCTGGCCGTGCTCGCCATCACGGCCGCTGTGCTGCCCGTGTTCGCCCTGCCGCTGCTGGCGGCCTACCCCGGCGTCTACCGCAGCGTGGCGCAGGAGGTGGTGGCCTTCGCCCTGCTGACCGGCACGGGGGTCGTGGCCGGGGTGCGGGTCGTGCGGCGGCGACCGCTGGGCAAGGCCCGTTGGGTTCTCGTGGTCGCGGTGTTCACGGCCTCGGTGCTGGCCACCACCGGGATACCGGCCACCGAACTCATGTCCGAGCAGGAGTGGTCCTACGGCGTGATCGGCTGGTTCGTGCTGTTGCTGATGGTGGACTACGGCACGACGGCACCCGCCGTGCTCCTCGGCGTGCACACGGTCATGTCGTTCGCTCAACTGGTCCTGGTCGGGCAGGGCCACGAGGTGGCCGACCTGGTGGTGGTCACCGCGGTCGTGCTCGGCCTGCAACTGCCGGTCCTGGCCGCCGCCGCGGCGTTGCGCACGCTTGCCGCCACCGTCGTGGCCGAGACCGACCGGGCGGAGCGCGTGCGTACCGCGGACGCGGTGGCCGAGCAGCTCCACGCCGACCGCCGGGAGCGGTTCGCCGACCTCGCGGCCACCACCGTGCCGCTGCTGACCGACCTGACGACCGGCCGGGCCGACCTGTCCGACGAGCGGGTGCGTGCCGCCTACGCCGTGGCCGCGGCCCGGTTGCGCCGGCTGTTCGCCGAGCACGACGAGGTGGAGGACCCGTTGCTGCACGAGCTGGCGGCGTGCGTGGACCCGGCGGAGCGCAACGGGGTGGTCGTCCACCTCGAAACGTGCGGCGCCGGCCCGACACCGCCGCTGGAGGTGCGCCGCGCCCTGACCGAACCGGTGCTGGAGGTCGTGACGACCGCCGGGTCCCGGGCGCGGGTGACCGTGCTCGGGACGCCGGAGAGCGTCACGGTGAGCGTCGTCGCCGACGCCCGCGTCGCCGGGGAGGGCACCGACTCGGACCACGGGATCACCGTGACGCGCCTGGTGGACGGGGACACGGTCTGGTTGGAGGCCACGTGGCGAACCCGGACGTGACCACGGTCGTGGTGGTGGACGACCACCCGGCCATCGTGTCCGGGATCGGGGTGTGGTGCGCGGCGGCCGACCCGCCCGTCCGGTTGGTCGACTCGGGCCCGACGCCGCTGGTGGCGTGGACCGACCCCGGCCTGTCCGCGGACGTGGTCGTGTTCGACTTGCAGCTCTCCGCCGGGGTGCCCGCCTACGCCGAGCTGCGCCGGCTGATCGACGCGGGCAGGCAGGTGATCGTGTACAGCATGAGGGAGGACCGCGACCCCATCCTCAGCTGCCTGGAACTCGGTGCGTTCGCCTACCTCGCGAAGACCGAGGGTCCGGGCCACCTGGTGCACGCGATCCACGCGGCGGGCCGGGGTCTGCCGTACACGCCGCCCTCGATGGCCCGCGCCATGACCACCGACACCCGCCCCGACCGGCCGCGGCTCACCCCGCGCGAGGTCGACGTGCTGGTCAACTGGTTCGCCTGCGAGTCCAAGGAGATGGTGGCCCGCAAGCTGAACCTGTCGGTGCGCACGGTGAGCAGCTACATCGACCGCGTCCGCATCCGGTACGCCAACGTCGGCCGCCCGGCCCCGACCAAGGCGGCGCTCGTGGCCCGCGCCATCCAGGACGGTCTGATCGGGCTGGACGAGCTGTAGCCCGCCCGATTTGTGGGGTGATCGACCGTCACGGCGTCCCCGCGCCCTTTCCTAACCTGCGGAGGTCAGCAGTCGGGAGTGGGCACTTCCGGACTTGGGGGGAAGCCATGACACAACCTTCCGGCCGTGCGGCGGTCGGCTGGGAACTGCTCGGCGGTGAGGTGCTGGAGGCGCGTGACCGCTGGTACGTGGAGGTCGGCTGGGTGTCGTGGCCGCCGCTCGGTGGTGTCAGCGCATCAGGTCCCACACCTCGTCGGCGGCCTGTTCCGCGCTGATGCGTTGCGGGTCCGACACCCACTGGGTGAAGGCTCCGATGAAGGCACCTGCCAGGTAGTGCGCGCGCAACCGGGTGAGTGCTTCGTCCCCCGTCGTCGCCGCGGCGTGGATCTGGACCGCGACCTCGTGGGCCAGCAGACCGCGCAGCTCGTTGATGAACCGCGCTGTACCGGTCGACCCGAGCATCGCCCGGTACAGCGTCGCGTTCGCCTCGACGTGGCGGAACAGTTCGACGAGTTCCGCCGGGGTCCCCCCGCCGTGCCGGGTGAGGGGACAGCGTGCCGCCGCACGGGCGAGTCGACCGACCTCCTCCTCCATGGCGTTGAGCAGCAACGTGTCCCGGTCCTTGAAGTGCTGGTAGACGGTGGCGCGGTTCACGTCGGCGCGCTCGGCGATGTCGGCGATCGTGAGCGACTCCACGTCGCGCTCCGAGACCAGTTCGAGCGCCGCGGACCGCAGGAGTGCCCGAGTGCGGCGGACCCGGGGGTCCACGCGCTCGCCGGACTCGGCGTCGGGCTTCTTCTTCACCATGGACCCAGAATAAGGATCTTCGACACTTGATCGGTAGCCGACAACTGTCGTGGAACGCCCTGGTGGCTCGTCAACGCGGCTGTTTCGCTACGGGCTCGTCGGCCGTCGAGTCCTTGTCCGGCAAGGATGAACGTCGTTCCGTCGTGACGACGAGCAGCACGACGAGCAACGTTTCCACGACGGCCAGCACGGGCAGGGCACCCGGTCCGTGGAGGGTCAGCAGCACACCTCCCAGCGCGCCGCCGACCGAAGTGCCCAGGTACATGACGCTCGCGTTGAGGGCCATCACCTCGTTGCCCGAGGCGCCTGCCCGGCTCAGCAGCCACACCGCGAGCGGCGGGTTGAGCATTCCGATCCCGAAGGCCATCACCATCACGATCGCGATGAGCACCCACAACGGTGCCGCTCCCCAGGCGACCGACGCCGTCAGGCCCACCATCGACGCGACCAGGATGCACGCGCCGATCGCCACGGTGCGCAGCGGGCCGAGGTTGTCGCTCAGCGTGCCGCCCACCTGGGTGGCGACGAGCCCGGCCAGGCCCGCGGCGACGAAGAGCACCGCGATGCCACCGGTACCGATCCCGGCCGCCGCACCGCTGATGGGGGCGATGTAGGCCATCATCATCATGCTGCCCGTGGAAAGCAGCAGCATCGCACCCAGACCGCGCAGCACGGGAGACCGGGTGACGGGCGCGAGCCGCTCGCGCAATCCCATGGCGGGTGGCAGTTGCAGGGCGGGAAGCAGCGTGAACATCATGATGAGCACCACGGTGCCCAGCGCCGCGCACATCCAGAACGACGCCTGCCACCCCCACGCGCTGCCGAACCAGGTGCCCAGTGGCACGCCGAGGAGCTGGGCCAGCATGATGCCGCCCGCGAGCACGCCGAGTGCCTTGCCGCGCTTGCCTTCCGGAGGCAGGGAGCCCGCGGCCGCGAAGCACATCGGGGTGACAGCGGCGGCGGCGATCGCGGTGGGCACGCGGGAGACGAGCAGGACCTCGTAGTTCGGGGCGAGCGCGGCGGCGACGTTGCCCGCGATGAACAACAGCAACGAGTACCCGGCCAGCTTGCGCCGTGCGACACGTGCGGTGACGACCGCCGCGAGCGGTGCCGACACCGCGTACACGATCGAGTAGACGGTCACCAGCTGCCCGATTGCCGCGTCGCTCGTGCTCAGGCTCGTGGCCAGCTCGCGCAGGACGCCCGCGACGACGAAGTCGGCGGTGCCGAAGGTGAACAGGGCCAGCACCAGTGGAACGAGCCACGGTCCCATGGGGAGTCAACCTCGCTTGCGTGGGTAAGCGGTCGTGAGACCGACCGGCGAGCGCAGTGATCGCCACGTTACCCAACACGACGATGGTTAGACAACACTTGATGTCTAAGTCGCTCGCTGTTTGGTATTCCGTCGTGGCGGTACGTCACCACCCGCGGTCTGGTCGCCGATGGCCCGCAGCGGACCGCGGGCCGGGCAGGCATCGAGCGCGCCGGAGTCGACGACCATCCCGCCACGCCGGCTGATCGTCCTCAGGGCGCCCGGTCACCGCCTGCGCCTTGCCCTTGCCCACGTCGGTGTACTCCATCTCGTCGTCCGCCTCTTCGGCCTCGACCACGGCAGGTGGCGAGTCGATCTGCATGACCTCCGGCGCGGTCCGCCGGGTCCCGGAGGACTGTCTGATCCTCAACTGCACTCCGGTCCCAGGAGGAACGGCGTCGCGCCACCGCCCTGGCCGAGGCGAGCCAGGCGAAGATCCTCCGGTTGGAGAGCACGCCGCGCCGGGCGGGTGTCCACGACGTGAGGGTGCTCGCCGCCGGTTCGGAGTCGGGCGTCGTGGTCCCCACCCGCGACGACGTCCTGCGCGACACCGCGGCGGGCCTGGAGCAGGTGCAGCGGCTGTTGGACGAGCAGGAGCGGGAACTCGCCGACCTGGAGGGCGATGGTGCCCGGACCCGCGTCGTTCGCCTCGGCCGTCTGCTCGACCTCGCCCGGTTCCTCGATGAACTGAACGGTGTTCTAACCGGCTCCGCGACGCGGGTGGGTACCGCCTCGCGCGATACTGCCCGGGTCGGCTTTCTTCGCCGGTATGGGAACCGGGTTCGTCGTGGCGGTGGAGGAGTCGCACGACGACGCCGAGGTGATAGGGCCGGCGCGTCGGCTCCAAGCGGAGGTGGCGGCGCCCATCCCGGTCGACGGTGCCGTGCTGACGTTGCCCGCCGCGGTCGGAATAGTCACGCGCGAGACCTCGCGGAGCACCGTCACGGACCTGATGCGGGACGCCAGGGCGGCACTGGACGCGGCGAAGCGCCGAGGGCCGAACCAGTGGGTGCTGTTCGGCGCCCGCCGCGTGGATGACTCGAGCCGTCTCGTGGCCGACGCGCTCTCCCTGTCCCCGGTCGGCATGGGCTTGTTCGACGAGGCGGAGCGGTTGGTGGATGCCAACGATGCTCTGAACGCGTTGCTGCGGTTGGGCAGGGAGCGGTTGCGCGGCATGACCGGGTCCTGGTGCGGTCGGACGGGGTTCACTGCGAGTTGCACATCACGCCGTCCCGGGACGGTGACGGGAGGCCGTCCTGGTTCGTCGCGTTCCAGGACGTCACCGATCACCACCACACCGCCGAAGAACTGCTCCACCGGACCACGCACGACGAGCTGACCGGCCTGCCGAACCGGGTGCTGATAAAGACGCTGCTGACCACCCTGCTGGAGTCCGAGGACCGCTCGCGGGTGGCGGTGTTGTTCTGCGACGTCGACAACTTCAAGCGGGTCAACGACTCCCTGGGGCACGACGCGGGTGACGAGTTGCTGGTGGCGTTGGCCCGGCGGGTCTGCTCCGCACCGCTATCGTTGGTCGACTCCGCGGAGTCGCAGGCGCACCTGCTGCGCGAGCTGGACCGGTGGGTGTTGCGGACGGCGTTGAAGGAGGCCGCGTCGTGGTCGACGCCCGGTGACCAGTCGGCGTCGGCGGCGGTGAACCCGAGTGGCCTGCTGCCGGGTGATCCGGAGTTCGAGGACATCGTGGCGAGTGCGATCGCCGAGGCGGGCATCCCGTGGGACCGGGTGGTGCTGGAGCTGGTGGAGACGGCGTTGGTGGACCTGCGGTTCGTGTCCGGGGTGGGCAACGACTCGTCGGACTTCGCGAGATCCGCACCGTCCTGGCCACGAGCCCGCTGCCCGTACCAGCCCTCGGCTGACGCCGCCCTCGCCGGGGACGGGATCACACCGAGGGCGCGGTGACCAGCGGTTCGTGCGTGAGATCGAACATACCGGTGGTTGTTGAACCGTCAACGCAGAAAACTTAGGCTTCCCTAAGTTACGGCCGTTCGGCGGTGTCCCACACCTCCTTCCGTCCCGATCGCGATGCGTGGTCGGACCTCGGCCGGGACGCCAAACGGACCAAGTGTCGAGGAGAGTGCACCCAGTGGCCGCCCCCACCCACCGCGCGACCGGTCGCGGGTTGACCGCGGTTCTCGCCGCCCTCACCCTGTTCGTGCTCTCCGCCTGCGGGAGCGGATCGGAGGCCGCGCCGGCCGCGCCCACGTCCTCCGGGCCGGTCACGGTCACCCACGCGCAGGGCACCGCCACCCTCCAGGCAACGCCCACCAAGGTCGTGGTGTTCGACATCGGCGCCCTGGTCACGCTCGACGACCTCGGCGTGCCGGTGGCGGGCGTGCCGAAGGTGGAGGGGCTGCCCGAGCGGCTGGCCAAGTACGCGGGCGACCAGTACACCAAGGTCGGCACCCTCTTCGAGCCCGACTACGAGAAGGTCAACGAGCTGGCCCCCGACCTGATCATCATCGGCGGCCGGTCGGCGCCCGCCTACGCCGAGCTGTCCAAGATCGCCACGACGATCGACCTGACCGTGGACAACGCGAAGTTCCTGACCAGCCTGCGCGAGCGGGTCGAGGCCGTGGGCGCGGTCTTCGGCAAGCAGGACCAGGTGCGTGGCCGCCTCGACGCCTTGTCGACCAAGATCTCCGAGATCGCCGGCCGCACCCCCGCCCAGGGCAAGCGCGGCCTGATCGTGCTCACCACCGGTGGCAAGATGAGCGCCTACGGCCCCGGCTCGCGCTTCGGCCTCATCCACGACGCGCTGGGCGTGCAGCCCGCCGCCGAGGGGCTGGGCACCGACATCCACGGCAACGCCGTCTCCGCCGAGTTCATCGCCCAGACCAACCCCGACGTCATCTACGTGATCGACCGCGACTCGGCCATCGGCGACAGTGGCCAGGCCGCCCGCCAGGTGCTGGACAACGCGCTGGTCAACGGGACCAACGCCGCGCGCAACAACCGCGTCGTCTACCTGGAGCCGTTCCCGTGGTACGTCGCGCCGACCGGGCTCAGCTCGGTCGAGTCCATGGTCACGGCGATCGGCGACAGCCTGTCGTGAGCACGGGCACCGGACGACGGCGGGAGGTCCGCGGGCGCCACCTGGTGCTCGCGGTCCTCCTGCTGGTCCCCGCCGCGTTCGCCTCGCTGTTCGTCGGCGCCGGTGAGCTGAGCCCGCTGGACCTCCTGAACGGCGACTCCGACGCGGCGCTGCTGCTGGTGGAGTCGCGGCTGCCCCGGCTGCTGGCGATCCTGCTGGCCGGGACGGCGATGGGCGTGGCGGGACTGGTGATGATGCACATCACCCGCAACCGCTTCGTCACGCCGTCCACGGCGGGCACGACCGAGTCCGCCGTTCTGGGCGTGTTCGTCGCCACGGCCTTCCTCGGCGCCGAGTCGGTGATGGTCAAGATGGTCGTGGCGCTGGGGTTCGCCCTCATCGGCACCCTGTTCTTCCTGTGGGTGCTGCGCAGGCTGACTTTCGCCGACGTGGTGGTCGTGCCGCTGGTGGGCATCATGCTCGGCGGCGTGATCACGGCGGTGACCACGTTCTTCGCCTACCGCGCGGACCTGCTCCAGTCGCTGTCCGCGTGGACCAACGGCGACTTCTCCTCGGTGCTGCGCGGCCGTTACGAGCTGCTGTGGCTGACCGCGGCGGTGACCGTCGGGTGCTACCTCTACGCCAACCGGTTCACCGTGGCGGGGGTGGGCCGCGACTTCGCGGTCAACCTCGGCGTGCACTACGACCGGGTGGTCAACCTGGGGCTGCTCCTGGTCTCCGCGACCACGGCCGCGGTGGTGGTGACGGTCGGCAACATCCCCTTCATCGGGTTGGTGGTGCCGAACCTGGTCACCCTGGTGCTGGGCGACAACCTGCGCCGCGTGCTGCCGGTGACCGCCCTGGTGGGAGCGGCCTTCGTGCTGGCCTGCGACGTCGTCGGCCGGGTCGTGCGCCACCCGTACGAGATCCCGGTGGAGACCGTCGCGGGCGTGGTGGGCAGCATCGTGTTCATCCTGCTGGTGCTGCGCGTCCGGCGCGTGGCGGGGTGAGCCGGGTGACCTCGGCCGAGACCTTCGCCCGCGCGCGCCGTCGGGAGCACCGGGTGCTGGCGCTGCTCGCGCTGGCCGCCGTGGCGGTGGTCGTCGCCTTCTGCGTGATCGCGTTGCGCGGCAACTGGGAGTACGCGCTGACCATCCGGGCCCGCAAGGTGGCCGCGATGGTCGTGGTGGGCTGCGCCGTGGCGGTGTCCAGCGTGTTGTTCCAGACGGTCACCAACAACCGTGTGCTCACACCGGGCATCATGGGGTTCGATTCGCTGTTCGTGCTGGTGCAGACGCTGGTCGTGTACTTCTTCGGCGCGCTGGCCCTCAGCTCGGCCGATCCGCGCCTGCTGTTCGCCGGGCAGGTCGTGTTCATGGTCGTCTTCGCCGGCGCGTTGTACCGGTGGCTGTTCGGCCGGCGCAGTCGCGACCTCTACGTGCTGGTGCTGGTCGGGGTCGTCTGCGGCACGTTGTTCTCCAGCCTGTCCTCGCTGGCCGCGCGGCTGATCAACCCCAACGACTTCGTCGTGTTGCAGGACACCCTGTTCGCGAGCTTCAACAGCGTCGACCAGGACCTGCTGGTGGTCTCGGCGGTGCTGGTGGCCGTGGTCTCGCTCTGGATGGGCAGGTTGTTCCGGCGGCTGGACGTGCTGGCGCTGGGCCGTGAGCACGCCCTGAACCTCGGCGTGGACCACCGCTCGGTGGTGAACCAGGTGCTCGTCGCCGTCGCCGTGCTGGTGTCGGTGGCCACCGCGCTGGTCGGGCCGATCACCTTCCTCGGGCTGCTGGTGGCCAACGTGGCCCGGCAGCTCGCGGGCGTGTCCCGGCACCGGGTCGTCGTGCCCGCCTCGGCGTTGCTCGCGGTGGTGGCCCTGGTGGGTGGGCAGCTCGTGCTGGAGAGGGTGTTCTCGCTCGACACCGCGCTCAGCGTGATCATCAACTTCGTGGGCGGGATCTACTTCATCGCCCTGCTGATCCGGGAGGCCAAGCGGTGATCGAAGTCCGCAACGTCACCAAGACCTACGGCTCGACCAAGGTCCTCGACGACGTGTCGCTGACGATCGCGCCCGGCGGGGTGACCTCGATCATCGGGGCCAACGGGGCGGGCAAGTCGACGCTGCTGTCGATCATCGGCAGGCTGCTGCCCGCGGACTCCGGCCGGGTCACCGTCGACGGGTTGGACGTGGCCACCACGCCCGGCGCCACGCTCGCCAAGCGGTTGGCGGTGCTGCGCCAGGAGAACCACACCAGCATCCGGCTCAGCGTGCGGGAACTGGTGGCGTTCGGCCGCTTCCCGCACTCGCGCGGGCGACTCAACGCGACCGACCTGGCCGCCGTGGACGAGGCGATCGCCTACTTCGAGCTGGAGGAGTTCGCGGACCGGCAGCTCGACCAGCTCTCCGGCGGCCAGCGGCAACGCGCGCACGTGGCCGCGGTGCTCTGCCAGGACACCGACTACGTGCTGCTCGACGAGCCGTTGAACAACCTGGACATGCGGCACAGCGTCCAGATGATGCGCCGCCTGCGGCGGATGGCGCGGGACTTCGCCAAGACGGTCGTGCTGGTCGTGCACGACATCAACTTCGCCTCCTGCCACTCCGACGAGGTGATCGCCATGCGTGACGGCGGTGTCGTGGCCCAGGGGCCCACCGCGGAGTTGATGACGCCCGAGCTGCTGAGCACGGTGTTCGACCTGGACATCGCCGTCCACGACATCGGCGGCAACCGCATCGGCGTGTACTACAGCTGACAGCCTCCCGCTTCGGTCGTGCCGCGGCATCAGTCGCCGAAGGCCGCCTGGTGGGCCGCCATGCAGGTGGGCGGGTGGTCGTCGGGAACGGCGACGCTGCCGATGATCGTCGTGCGCGGCACGAGCGGGATCGCGCGTACCCGGGTGGACCGGATCTCGGCCACCTGGTCGGCGGGCAGCGCCGTCCAGCTGTGCGGGTCGGAGCCGACCTCGACGATCGTGTCCTGGGCGGTCCCCGCCCGGCGGCCCGGTCGCACGTGGACGCCGGTCTCCCGGAGCGCGGTGATCACCGCCGGGTCGTGGTCCCGGGAAGTCCGGAAAGGGGCGGCGGCCAGCTCGGCCAGGCCGACGACCTCGCCGCCGGCGGCGGGATGGCGCGTGGACACCACCGCGAACAGGGATTCGCTCCACGCCGGCAGCACCCGCACCCCGGGCGCCGAACGCACCCCGCGCGCCAACGCCAGGTCGATCTCCCCCTGCCGCAGGGCGTTCAGGCGGGCGGGCAGCGGCAGGTCGACGAGCACGACGTCGAACGCCGGAGCTTGCTCCCGCAACGCGTCTATCCCTCGTTCCAAGCGTGCGGTGAACTGCCCGGTGCCCGTACCGATGCGCATGACACCGGCCTGCTCACGCGCCACGGCCCGGACCCGGTCGGCGGCGGCGAGTGTTTCCCGCGCGGCGTCGAGCACCCGGTGACCGGCCGCGGTCAGCCGGACTCGTCGTGGTGAGCGGTCGAACAGCCGGACGCCCAACTCGCGCTCCAGCCGTGCGATCTGCCTGCTGACCGCGGGCTGGGCGATGTGCAGCCGGTCGGCGGCCCGGCCGAAGTGCAGCTCGTCGGCGACCGTGACGAAGTACCGCAACGCCCGTAGTTCCACCGGCCCTCCCAGCGACGATGCCGTCAGGTTATCGTCGCGCGTCAGCGCTGGTCCTGGTTCGCCGCGGGCCGCCGTGCTGGAGTCGGGGCGTGAACATCGATCTCGGCCTGCTCGGCGCCCACCTGCGCGAGCACGAAGTGAACCCGGACGTCGCGGTGGAACTGGAGCGAGCCGGTTACGGCACGCTCTGGCTGGACGCCTCGCCACCGGCCGACCTCGCCCTCGCGGAGCGGTTGCTCGACGCGACCACCCGGCTGGTCGTCGGCACGAGCGTGGTGAACGTCCGGACCGCCGACGCGGAAACCGTCGCCGCCTCCTACCACCGGGTCGAGGCCGGGCACCCCGGCCGGTTCCTGCTCGGCGTCGGTGTCGGGCACCGCGAAGTCCACGCCGAGTACACCTCGCCGTACGCGACCCTGGTGTCCTATTTGGACCGACTCGCCCAGGCGGGCGTTCCGGCCGAGCGCACGGTGGTCGCCGCGCTCGGGCCGAGGATGCTGCGCCTGGCCCGTGACCGCACCGCCGGGGTCGTTCCGTGCATGGTGCCTCCCGAGCACACCCGGCAGGCGCGTTCGGTCCTCGGTGCGGGCAAACTGCTGCTGCCCGGCCACTTCGCCCTCGCCGAGCCCGACGCCGGGCGGGCCCGTGCGTTCGCCCGGTCCGCACCGCCCGGAACCGCGCTGGACGTCACCAACTACGCGACCAACCTCCAGCGGCTCGGCTTCACCGGGGACGACCTCTCCCACGCCGGTAGCGACCGGCTCATCGACGCGCTCGTCGCCCACGGCGACCCGGCCACCGTCGCGACGCGGCTGCTGGCCCACCGGGACGCCGGCGCGGACCACGTCGGCGTCTACCCGCTCGGCGATGACCTGATCGCGACGCTCCACACGGTCGCGGAAGCGGTGCGTGCCGTCATGGTCGGGTGATGTGCCGGTGTGGCCTAAGGTTGACGTGATGGGCTACGACCTGCACATCACCCGGGCCGATCACTGGGCCGATGCCGACCGGGTGCCGATCCCGCGGGGTGAGTGGGAGTCGTTCGCGCGTGAACGGCTCGCTGAATGCGGCGAGGTCACCTACGGCGAGACCGGGGCGGAACCGGTGTTCGGGTTCGACTGCGGCACCGGGGACGTGGTCTCGCTGCACTGGTGGCGGGACCGGATCACGGTCACGGGCATCACCGATGCCCGTTCGATCGCCGCGTTGCGGTGGATCGGCGAAGCCCTCGCCGCCCGGCTCATCGGCGACGACGGCGAAGCGTACTGATTCGCCGTAGAGCCGGTCCCACGCCGGTGTCGCAGCGCCATTTTCAGGCGTTCGGGAGGAGGTCGGTGCCCGCACCGCGACGTCGGATCGCCGGGTCGGCCGGTTCGAGCTGCCGGCCGGGGTCTTCCGCGGAGCCCAGGACGACGAAGCCGTTGTCGCGGATCATCTCCAGGTCTGCCTTCGCTTCCTGGCCCTGCGAGGTGAGGTAGTCGCCGAGGAAGATCGAGTTCGCCACGTGCAGCGCGATCGACTGCAACGAACGCAGGTGGATCTCGCGACCGCCGGCGATGCGGATCTCCTTGTCCGGGCAGACGAAGCGCGCCATGGCGAGGATCTTCACGCAGCGGGTCGGGGAGAGTTCCCGGGTGCCGGCCAACGGGGTGCCGTCGAAGGGGATCAGGAAGTTGACCGGGATCGAGTCGCTGCCCAGCTCCCTCAGCGCGAACAACGCTTCGACCAGCTGCTCGTCCGTCTCGCCCAGACCGGCGATCAGGCCGGAACAGGGGGAAAGGCCCGCGCCCTTCGCCTTGTCCACGGTGTCCACCCGGTCGGCGTAGGTGTGGGTCTGGACGATGTTCTCGTGGTGGCTCTCGGCCGTGTTGATGTTGTGGTTGTAGGCGTCGACACCGGCCTCCTTGAGGCGTTCGGCCTGACCCTGCTGGAGCAGGCCCAGGCACGCGCACACCTCGACGCCGGGGTGGTCCTGCTTGAGCGCCACGGCCATCTCGGCGACCTTGTCGACGTCCCGAGTGGACGGTCCGCGGCCGGAGGCGACGAGGCACACCCGGCTGGCGCCGCCACGCAGCCCGGCGCCGGCCTGTTCGAGGGTCTCCTCCTTGGACAGCCACGAATACTTGAGGATGGGTGCGGCGGAGCCGAGGGCCTGCGAGCAGTAGTGGCAGTTCTCCGGGCAGAGGCCCGACTTGAGGTTCACCAGGTAGTTCAGCTTCACCGTGTTGCCGAAATGGGCACGGCGCAAGCGACCTGCCGCGGCGACGACGGTCATCAGTTCGGCGTCGTCGGCTCGCAGCACCGCCAGAGCGTCCTCGGGCCCGGCCGGGCTCCCGGCGAGGATCGCATCGGCGAGTTGCTGGAAGTCGGTGCTCATCGGCTTCTCCCGCGTTGACCGGACCTGAACGCCGTTCAGGTGAACGCCGTTCAGGTTAAACTGGTCGGGATTGATCGGTCAACAGGAGGACCTGCTCATGCGTTATCACCGGGCGGACGTCGTGAACCGCGCGATCCAGGTCCTCGACGAGTACGGGTTGGAGTCGCTGACGATGCGTCGGCTCGCCGCCGAACTCGGGGTGCAGCCCAGCGCGCTCTACCACCACGTGCCGAACAAGCAGACCCTGCTGGCCGAGGTCGCCGACGAGATCCTGACCCGCGGCCGACGCCCGCACCGGGCCCGTGGGTGGGACCGGCGCGTGGTCGAGGTCTGCGCCGAACTCCGGGACGCGATGCTCGCCTACCGGGACGGTGCCGACGTGGTCGCCACGGCGTACACCTTCGGTCTGGGCGTGAGCGAGCCCGCCGACCAGTTGCGGGCCGCCCTGCGGGACGGCGGCCTGCCCGACGACCTGGTCGACGTCGGCACCCGCGTCCTCCTGCACCTCGTCTTCGGTCACACGGTGGAGGAGCAGACCGCGTTGCAAGCCGCGAGCGCCGGCGTGATCGATCGGCCGCCGGGCGGGCCGGCCGACTTCGAGCGCGGGCTCGAACTGGTGCTCGACGGCTTCCGGTCGAGGATCGCGGGAAAAGCGTTGAACGGACCGGTCGCCCAGGTGTGATGATCTTGCGGTGCCCGTCACCGTCGAAGACCTGTGTGCTTTCCTGGTCGACCTCGATGCCCCCGACCGCCTTGAGCGCCCCCGCCTCCTGGACCCGGCTGTCGCGTGGGCCGGGGTCGCGCGGCTGGCCGAGGCGCTGGGTGCGGAGTTCGGCTGCCGGTGCGTTGTCGACCGCCTGCCGGAGGGCGGCGAGCACCACGGCGTCGTCACCGTCCCGGGCGAGGCCACCGGGGCCGGCACGCCGATCGTCCTCGTCGTCGGCCGGTACGGGCACACCGTGGCGGACGCGCCCGACCAGCAGGACCCCGACCGCTCGCCTGACCCCCTGCTCGACGAGGATGACGCGGCCCGTGCCAGGAAGGCCGTCTACGCAGCCGGGTTCTCGCTCTCCTGGCCGCTGACCGCGTTGACCCCCGACCGGCCCAACCGCCCCTACCCCCGCCTGTTCTCGGCCCGCACGGCCGGGGAACTGGTCCGGCAGATCAGGAGCCTGCCGACCGACGGGAGCCCGCCGGCGGAGCTGCGGGAGTGGCTGTGCGCGACACTGGACGTGCCCACAGGGCCGGCGGGGGAGCGGCTGGCGTCGCTGGACGTGCTCACGCCCCAGCAGGTCCTCGCCGAGGTCGAACGCATCAGGATCTGTGTGGCCGCCCTGTCCACGCCCGAGGGCTCGGACGAACGCCGTTGGCTGGTCATCGACGACACGATCTTGGATGGCCGCAACGTGTGGGCCATCATGGCGTTCCGGAACGAGTTCGGCGGAGGGCTGCCGGAGGCCGTGCGCGAGTTCTCCAACCGTGTCGACACCCTGCGCCACACGCGGCCACACGGCTATGTCGCCGGTCGGGGCCGGTATGAGTCCTGATTCGCCGTGAACCGGCTGGGGAACGTTGACCCGGGCTTTCCCCGAGGCCGCCCCTTACCGGAACCGGAGCCGCTGGGCAGGACGGGCGCCTGGTCCGTGGCAGGCGATGCCCGCTGGGTCGAGCCGGGTGGTCACGTCCACGCCCGGAGTTCCAGCAGCGTCGCGCCGTCGCCGGCGTTGATCGGCGTCCACGCGTTCTTGCCGATGGGGGTCTTGCTGGTGGTCGCGCCGTCGTCCGTGGTGACGGTGGCTTCACCGGAGTGGGTGCCGTCGCCCCTGATCGAGTAGACCTCGGGCAGGGACAGGCTCAGCCGGCCGGTGCTGCCGGTCACCTTGAAGCAGATGAGATTCGAGTGCGCCGAGCTGCGCAGTGCGATCTGGCCGGTGGCGTTGGGCACGCAGTCGACCAGCACCATGTGCCCGTCGCCCTTGATCAAGGTGATCTCCCGCTCGGTGGCGATCCGGTCCGCGTCGGGGTAGGAGAAGTCCTCGACGAGCGGCTGCTGCTCGTCCACCGCGGTGGTGTTCTGGGCGGAAGCGTAGGT
This sequence comes from Saccharothrix obliqua, assembly GCF_019375475.1. Lineage (GTDB taxonomy): Bacteria > Actinomycetota > Actinomycetes > Mycobacteriales > Pseudonocardiaceae > Actinosynnema > Actinosynnema obliqua. The sequence continues at coordinate 243,365 of NZ_JAHXGQ010000011.1, forward strand.
GGCGACCGAACCCGCGATGATCGCGGCGGCCACGGCGCCGATGATCGCCGTTCTCCGAATCGAACGCATGGCTGCTTCCTCGTCTTTGGAAGGGATCCCGGGAGTGCACCGCGCGACCCGGATGACAACGCGGTCCTGGCGACGAAGCCCCCGTGGGCAGTTGCCATCGGCACTCTAGCGATCGACCGGACGCCCAGCTAGGCTCCGCCGTGAAGATCAGGTCACTCTGCGGTGGTCCTGCTTCGCTCCCGGTGACGCCCATCGGGATCACGGGGGGAAGTGAACACATGCGCGTGCCGACGCGCGGTGCCCGCATGGCCCGCGCAAGCGTGATCATCGCCATGATCGCCGGGCTGATCGCCGGCGGGCTTTCGCCCGTCACCGCGGTCGCCGCTCCCGCCGGGCCGAGCGAGCGCGCCAGAACGCTCGAACTCGTCAGGACCGGCGGCGAACTCGTGGCCGAGGCGGCGAGCGCCGCCCTTGTCGGGACCGACGAGCAGGTGCACGAGTTCCTGACCGAGGCTTATCCGGTCATCGCCGAGCACGACGACCGCATCGCGCTCACCCGCCTGATGGCGGTCTCCGGCACGGCGGTGCGCAACGGCGCCAACACCGCGATGAACGGTTCCATCGAGGACGTGCGCGCCTTCCTGAGCGAGGGCTGGAAGGCACCGTGGCGCAACGACCAGTACCAGCTGGTCAACCGGATCATCGCGCGTAGTGGACCCAAGGTGCGGCAAGCGGGCAACACCGCGTTGAACGGCACGTTCGAGGACGTGCTGGCGTTCATCAACACCGGGCAGCACAAGGCCGCCGAGCACGACGACTGGATGCGCGTCAACAAGATCGTCGCCACGTCGGCGGAGGGATCCGCGGTCTACGTGGCGGCGCAGCGCGCGTTGGACGGTTCGATCGACGACGTCCGGGAGTTCCTGCGCAGCGGCTGGCAGGTCGCGGTGCAGCGGGACCAGGAGATGATGACCGTCGCCGGTCTGGCGGAACTGGCCGCGGCCGAGCAGCAGCGCGCGGCCGAGCAGACCGACGCGGCGAAGGAGGCGTCGGACCAGGCCGTCGCCGCGGCGGAGCAGGCGAAGCGCGCTGCCGAACGCGCCGCGACCGAAGCCGCCGCGGCACAGGGTGACGCGACGCGTGCCGCGCACGCCGCGAGCCGCGCGGCGGCTGCCGCCCGGGGTGCCGCGGCGGCGGCGCAGACCGCGATCAACGCGGCGGGTAGGGCCAACGACGCGGCCAGGGTCGCCGCCAACGCCGCCGGCCAGGCGGCCATTGCCGCCTCCATGACGGAGAGAGCCGCCTCCCGCGCGCACGACGCTGCCGCGGCTGCCGCGACGGACGCGAGCAAGGCGCACGACGCCCGTGTCGCGGCGCAGAACGCCCGCGACGTGGCGAAGAGCGCGACCGCGGCGGCGACCGCCTCCGACGCCGCGGGCAGGGCCGTCACCGAGGCGTTCAACGCCACCAACGCGGCGAAGAGCGCCAGCGGCAACGCCGACGCGGCCGCCACGGCGGCGGACGAGGCCGCCGCTGCCGCTCGTGCCGCCGGTGCCAACGCGGCGGAAGCCGAACGCGCCGCGCAGCGTGCTCGCCAGGCCGCCGCCGAGGCACGCCGTGCCGCCGGTGCCAGCGAAACGCTCGCTCAGCGCGCCGCGCAGGCCGCGTTCGACGCACGCGACGCGGCGAACTCTGCCGCGACACACGCCATCGCGGCGGCGAACGCCGCTGACGAGGCCGCCGACCGCTTGTACGACGCGGAAAAAGCCGCGGAACGTTCCGCCGCCGCGGCGACCGAGTCCGCCAAGGCGGCGGATGCCGCCAAGTCCGCCGCCGACCAGGCGCACCTCGTGGCGCGGACGGCACGTGACGCCGACGCCGAGCGGGTCAGGCAGGCCGAGTCGCAGGGTGTGCGCGATGCGCAGGACGCGGTGCTGGAAGAGGAGAAGAACCGCGACAACACCCGTTGGCGGCCCGGTGAGCGCGAAACCTTCGACGCCACAACCGAACGCCTGCTGACCGAGGCCCGCACCGCGGGTGCCGATGTGGACACCGTGCTCGCCAAGACGCGCCAAGCGGCCATGCGCCTGCTGACGCGTGGTGGCCCGTGGGTCCAGTCGGCCGCGGAACAGGCGCTCGTCGGCAACGAGCACGGTGTCCGGAGTTTCCTCGCGACCAACCTCGCGCTCGCGGTCGAGCAGGACGACCGCGCCGGTGTCGGCATCATCGGTCGCACCACGGCGATCCCCAAGCAGCGCGACGCCGCGATCGTCGCGGAGCGCGGCGACTACGAGGCGGTCAAGGAGTTCCTGCGGACCCGCGACTACCCCGGCAAGCGGGAGGCGGACCGCCAGGAGGTCAACCGCGTCATGGCCGCCGCCGGCCAGGGCACCGTGGTGTACGCCAAGGGCGATGAAGCCCTTGACGCCGACCTGTCCGGCGACGTCGAGGCCCTGCACCGGTTCCTGGGGAGCGGTCGGTTCGAGGCGGCGCTCCACGACGACCGCAAGGCCGTCAACAAGGTGCTGGAGACCGGTGGACCGGAGGTCAAGGCCGCGGCGCAGGCAGCGTTGTCGGGGCCGGATTCGCACCTCGCGAAGTTCCTGCTCGTCGAGCTTCCCAAGGCACAACTCCGCGACGCCGACGCCGCGAAGCACGTCGCGCAGATCGATGGTTATCTGGCCAAGGCCGACCAGTCGGCGGCGCTCGCGCGGGAGAACGCCAACAAGGCGGCCGAGTGGGCGGCGATCGCCCGCAAGGCCGTCGACGAGGCGCGGCAGTGGCGTGACGCGGCCGCGGCGTCGGCCGCCGCGGCGGCGGAGGCCGCCCGCCAGGCGGAGGAGTCGGCCGAGGCCGCGCAACGTTCCGCGGACCAGGCCGCCGCGTCCGCGAAGCAGGCTCGTGATGCCGCGGCACAGGCGCAGAAGAGCGCGAACGCCGCCTCGGCGTCGGCCGCCAACGCATCCGCGTCCGCGGCTTACGCGAACAGCGCGGCCGCTGCGGCAAGGAACTCCGCCGACGCGGCGCGGACGAGCGCCGACCAGGCGGGCAAGGACGCGGCACTCGCGGAGGCCGCGGCGAACGAGGCCATCGACGCCGCCGCCCGGTTCGCCCAGTCGGCGGACCAGCAGCGGAACGCGGGCGATGTGCCGAAGGAGTCCGAGATCAGTCCGTTCGGCATCGAGAGCGTGCCGGAGGACATGCGGGACGACCCGCGCGAGTTGCGTGGCGAATCGAACTGCGTGGGCACCCGCGGAGGATTCGTCTCCTGCACCTACAGGGTCGAGCACCACATCACCGGCACCATGCGGTACTTCACGTTCAAGTGCCCGGCCGGTGCGACGGCGAAGGAGCAGTGCGAGCGGATCGAGATCGGTCGCACGCGGGTCGACTTCAAGGTGGTCAAGGAGCACACGCTCCACACCGGGCAGATCGTCGGGCAGGTGCTGCTGGAGCTGGCCAAGGGGCTGCTCAACGATTTCTACCGGTGCGCGACGGACAAGAACCTGGCCAGCCAGGCCGAGGCGTGCGCGTGGAGCGCGGCGGCGGTCATGCCGCCCTCCTGGATCGCCCGGCTGGGGCGGGTGGGCGCCGTCGCGAAGATCTACGATCCCGGCGACAAATTTCTCCACATTGGTCTCTTGGACGAGTCGACGCTGCTCGCGTCCCTCAGTGACGAGGGAAGGCTCTCGCTCGCGATCGCGCTCCAGGAGCCGACACGCGGCAGTGGCGTCGGCGGGACCATGGTCAGCTTGGCGTTCGACCACTTCGCGGGCAGGATCAAGACAGTGGAGGGCTTCTGGGGCACCAAGATGCCCTCCAATCTCAACGCATTCAACGAGAACCTGAGGAATGGCATGAGCGTCAAGGATGCCGCCAGGGGTACATTCACGGGGCACATGGCCGGCAAGTACGGCTTCAGCGATGTAATTTCCATTGAAGTGCTGCCGGAAGGTGCGCATGGTGCCTACACCAGTGTCCACGTTGTTTTCGGACCAGGCTGACGTTCCGTGGTCGGAGCCCGTCGCGTGCTCCGACCACTCCTTCGACTCGTGGTGATCGGTTATGGACGTTCTGCTGGAGTTGGTGACGACCGGGCGCATCGGCCGGGTGCGCTTGGGCATGCTGTTGTCCGAGGCGGAAGAGGTGCTTGGTTCGGGTGCGCCGCACCCGGCGATCCGGCTGCTCGGACCCGAGGCGTCCGGTTATCCGTACTACTGGGGTGACCTGTCGTTGTACGTGTCGGACGGGCGCGTGGACAGAGTCGTGCTGCAACCGTCCGAGGTGATCGAGCGGGACGTGTTCCTCGAAATCCTGCGACGCTCAGGCACGGCCTTCGAGCCTCATCCAGCGCTGACGTTCGACGGGCAGAGCGCGATCCGCACCGACGCGGGCGCAGTCATCCTGTTCGCACACCGTGAAGCAGCCGAGGGCCTCGATACGGCCGGCCACTACCTGGTCCTGGCAAGGGTGATGGAGGTTCCGGCGAGCTGACCTTGGCCGCGTTCCTCATTCTCGAATCCACTCGTCCTAGTGCTCTACACCGGTTCTGACAACAAGGAGCTTTCGTGCACGACCGGAGTTCGCTCGCCAGACGCCTCACAGCCGTTGCCGCCGCGGTGGTCGCCGCCGGTTTCCTGGTTGGTCCCGGCGCGTCGGCCTTGGGGCGGTCCGCTCCTACCCCTGACGGGGCCTATCCGTTCGTGGCGAGGGTGGATGTCGACGGACGCTTGTGCAGCGGTGTCCTCGTCGCCCCGCAGTGGGTGGCCACCGCTGGTTCGTGTTTCGCGGGTTCCCCGCCGGCTGGTGCGCCCACCAAGCCCACCACCGTGACGCTCGGGCGCACTGTGCCGTCGAGCACCGCGGGTCATCGGTTCCCGGTGGTGGAGTTGGTGCCGCGTGGCGATCGCAACCTGGTGTTGGCGAAACTGGCGTACCCGGCCGCCGAAGTGGCTCCGATCAGCATCGCCACGACGCCGCCGGCGAGCGGTGAGATCGTGCGTGTCGCGGGGTTCGGCCGGACCACCGAGGCTTGGGTGCCCGACCGGATGCACACGACCACGTTCGCGGTGGAGAGCGTGGGTGCGACGTCGTTGGCCATCGTGGGCAACCCGGACCCGGAGGCCACGACATGTCGTGGTGACGCCGGTGGTCCGGCGTTCCGCGAGGTCGGTGGTGTGGTGGAGTTGGTCGCGCTGCACGACAAGTCGTGGCAGCACAGCTGCTTCGGCGAGTCGGAGACCCGGAAGGGGACGACCGAGACCCGGCTGGACGACATCGCCGGGTGGATCGCGCAGCAGACGCCGTCGGAGGCGGTGTCCACCTACGCGCACACCTTCCAGTTCCGCAATGCGTACACGGATCGGTGTTTGACGGCGCCGAGCACGAACAACGTGGACCGGGCTGCGGTCTACCAGTTCACCTGCGGCGGGCAGTTCCTGGATCGGGTGTGGCGGATCGAGCAGGTCGGGTCGGTGGTGCAGATCCGCAATCCGTACACGGATCGGTGTTTGACGGCGCCGAGTTCCAACAACGTGGACCGGGCCGTGGTCTACCAGTTCACCTGCGGTGCGCAGTTCCTGGATCGGGTGTGGCGGATCGAGCAGGTGGGGCCGGTGGTGCAGATCCGCAACGTCTACACGAATCGTTGCCTGACGGCACCGAGTACGAACAACGTGGACCGGGCCGAGCTTTACCAGTTCACCTGCGGTGGCGAGTTCCTCGATCGCGTCTGGCACGTCGAGCCGACGAAGTGGGGCGCTTGACCGCGTGAAACGATGCACGGGTGCTTTCCGTGCGTGCTGGAATCGGTCGGGTCTCGCGGTGGCGGTCGTGGTTGCCGGGAACGGTGATCGCGGCCGTCATCGCGTTGCCGGTGGTGTTCACGATCGCGTGGACGGGTCTGAACCACGACGTGCGGTACGTGCTGGGGTGCCTGCGGGTGGGGCGCGCGGCCGGGTTGGCGGCGTCGGAGGTGTTCGTGCACCGGCCGTTGGCCTACCGGTGGGTGATGGCGGGGTTGGACTCGGTGTCCGCCGGACCGTTGGCGGTGCGCGAGGCGTTGGTCCGCGCGGCGGCGGTGGTCGTGGTCGGGTTGTGCGCGTGGTGGTTGCGGGCCGGGTTGGCGCGGTTCGTCGCGTCGCGTGAGGCGACCGCGGTCGCGGTGGCGGTGGGTGCGGCGTTGGCGCTGGCGCCGAACTGGGGTTTCCTCCAGCCGGAATGGGTTGCCGCGGTGTTCGCGGTGGCGGCGGTGGCGGCGGCGTTGTGGTTCGACCGGGTGGCGCTCGCCGGAGTGGTCGGCGGTGTGCTGCTTGCTTTGGTGGTGCTGGTGAAGTACACGACCGCGCCGGTGGCGTTGCTCGCGGTGGGGGTCGTGGCGGCGTTGGACCGGCGGCGTGCGGTGGCGCTCGCCGGTGCGTCGGTGCCGGCCGGCGGGGTGTTGTTCGGGCTGGCGGTGCTGGTGGAGCCGCGGGAGTGGCGGTGGTTGTGGGAGTTGCCGTCGTTGAACCCGCCCAACCCGGTCACGCGTGGCCTGGTCTGGGCCGACGGGCAGGCGTTGGCGGTGACCGTGGCCAACGAGGCGCTGCTCGCGCCGGTGCTGGCCGCGTTGCCCGTCGCGGTGGCGCTGCTGGTGCGACTGGCCGGTGGCCGGCGGGAGCGGACGGCGTGGCTGGTCGCCCCGGCGCTGGGGGTGCTGGTGGTGTTGGCCGGCGTGGTGGTGCAGGGGCAGTGGTTCCAGTACCACCTGGTGGTGCTCGCGGTGTTCGCGGCCGGGTTGTGGGCGTTGGCGGTTACCCGCTGGTGGGTCGCACGTGGTGGTTTGCCCTGGCCGCTGGTCGGGCTGACGGCGGTGGCCGCGGTGGGCGCACCGGTGGTTTCCGCGGCCCCGGTCTCGTGGCGTCTCGGGCACGGTGCCGTCGTCTACGGGGTGCTGGTCGTGCTGGTGCTGCTCGCGCTGGTCGCCTCGGTGGGCGGGCGGTTCGTCACGGCGTCGCGCCCCGGCTTGGCGGTAGCCGCGGTGGTGGGGGTGTCGGCGCTGGTGGTTCCGGTGTGGCCGACCAGCCCGTACTCGTTCGACAACATCCACACCGCCTACACCAACGCCGAGCGCGTCCAGGCCGTCCGGGAGACCGGTGACGCGTTCGCCCCGCTGCGCGAGCGCATCGGTGCCGAGACCCCGGTGACCTACCTGGCTTTCGGCGACATGGGCTACCTGCTGGGCAACCCGACCACGTGTCGCTACCCTTCGCCGGTGTTCCTCCAGCGCACCACGTACTTGCCTGGCGTGGACGGGTTGGAGAGCTACCGCGAGAACTTGAACTGCCTGTCCGACAACGCTTCCCGGTACCTCGTCGTCCAGCCGTCCTGGTTCCGCGTTCCCGCTTTGCCCGAGGAGGCGCGGTCTCTCATCGAGGCGCGCTACGACTGCGACCGCGCCATCCCCGCCGGGCCTGTCCTCGCCTGTCCTCGCCGGTAGGGTTCTCCGCGGCCTGGGGCGTGGGTTGCCGTGGGGGCGTGTTCTCGCGGCGGAGTGCTCGGTGTGCTTCCCGGTGGCCTCAGCGGGAAGCCGGCGGGCTCGTGATCAACGCGACCCGGGCGTCGCACCGGGGCGGCGGTCAAGTGTCCTACCCGCGGTCACGACTGGTGAGTTCCCGTGTCCGCGGGGAAACCGGCTACACCGTCCCGTTGATCAACGGTTCCAGTGCCGTGCCCAGTGCTTTCGCGGTCAGGCTGCGTGCCACAACCGTGCCGGCATCGTCAGTGGCGACGCTGGGGCAGCTCTCCTCCGGCGTGGAGTCGCCCGGGACGGTCAAGACGGTGATCTGGCGTCCGGTCCGCGCTTCTCGGACCGTGACCTCGTACGAGGCTTCGTAGAAGGGCCATGTGCGGCTGGTGGCGACGCCTCGCTTGAATTCGCACGTGACGTCGCCGAGCTGTTGGCCCGGAACGAGTCGGGCGCACGCGAGGAGTTCGACGACGTTGACGTTGCTCGTCGCGAGCCAGTGATCGGCAACGCCCACGATCAGCGCGTGTTGTACGTGCCGGTCGGTTTGGTGCAACTCGTGCGCATCCGCGTAGTGCGGTCCAACGCCCGCGTACGGTCGGCTGGTCGGGTTGAACGGGACGCCCTGCTCGCAGGCCGTCTTCTGCATTTCGAAGCGGATCTTGTGGTCCACCTCCTTTTCCGGCACCGACGGGCGCAATGACCTCGTGACGGATGGGGTGGTGGAACTCGTGGTCGTCTTGACCGCGGGCGGTGGGGGCGCGGTGCCGCAACCGGCGAGGAGGAGTGCACCGAGCACCGCTGAGCACTTGGCAGCCACCCCTGCACGGTAGCGATGTCCTCCGGGAGGGGTCCCCGGTTCGCTTGACCGGCCTGACGTGCTGGGGCAGAGCGGTACGGTGGCCCATGCGGACTCACGGGGAACCCTGGTCGATCACCTTGAACTCCGATGGTGAGATCACGTTCGCGCTCTTCGTGCGGGATTCTTCGGGGCTCCGATCGGCGGAGTCGGTTCCGCGCCTCGAACCCGCGGTGCTTCCGGTGGCCGGTCCGGCCGCGGGCTCTCTCGAAGCGCTGTGGGACGAGTGGTGGGGTGGGATCACCGGGAGCCGGCTGGTGCCGCCCGCCTCGACCCGGGTCCCTGCCGACGCTCCCGCGCGACTGCGCGGCCTCCAGGACGGTTTGCGGCTGCCCTACGCGCGGTGGGCCGCGGAACGGCGCGCGGCGGAGGTCCGCGCACCTGCTCGTGAGGTGTTCAAGATGCAGGACGCCGTTCACCGCGTCCAGCGCGAACTCGGCACGGAGGGACTGGCCTTCGAACTCGTGATCGAGGAGGTTCCCGTCGAGGGCGTGCTCTGGCGTCGCCTGTCGCCCGGATTTGTGCTCGCCTCCACGTCCATGCTGCACTCGCCCCTGGCCGTCGACGCCTTGGCCGCGGTCGTCCGCGAACTGGTTGCCCCGTAACGGCGGGAACCGCGGATGCCCCGTCGCGAGGCTTCGCTCGACGGTCCTCGACCACGCCGGCACGAACCCGGGTGACCGCACCACGGAAGGACCGCCTGTGACCACCATCGACATCCGCCGCGCCACCGAGGCCGACCTCCCGGCCATCCTGGCGTTGCTCGCCGACGACCAGCTCGGCGCGACCCGCGAGTCGCCCGACGACCTGGCCCCGTACCGCGCCGCGTTCGCGGCCATCGACGCCGACGCCTCGGAACTGCTGGTCGTCGCCGAACGGGGCGGGGAGGTGGTCGGCACGCTCCAGGTGTCGTTCCTGCCCGGCTTGTCGCGCAAGGGCTCGCTGCGCGCGCAGGTCGAAGGGGTCCGGGTCGCGCGGGGTGTGCGGGGTGAGGGGTTGGGGGAGACGATGATGCGCTGGGTGCTGGACGAGGCCCGCTCGCGTGGCTGCACGCTGGTCCAGCTCACCACCGACAAGCGGCGGACCGACGCGCACCGCTTCTACGAGAAGCTGGGGTTCACCGCGACTCACGAGGGCTACAAGCTCCCGCTCTGAACCCGTCCACTTCGGACGAAAGCTCGTGATCCGGAGAGCGGGGCCGACGGCCCGCCCGATCGACGGATGGCCGCCGAGGCGCGCACGGGGGCAGAATTGGCTGCTACCAGACGAGCGGGGGCCGGCATGGCACGACGATCGCTCGGCCGGGCGGCGGCACTGGCGGTGAGCGTGGTCGCACTGGTGACGTCGACGCCCCCGGCCGGGAGCGCCGCGGTCGAAGACCGGGTCGCGCGCTGGGTGGTGGACGAGGACGTCGACGGGTTGGGCGAGCTGCTGGCCACGGGTCGGGTCACCTCGGTGGAACTGGTCAAGGCGTACCGGGCGCGCATCGACGCCTACGAGCAGGCGTACGCCGACCAGCCCGGCATCAACGCCGTCATCCGCGAGGACCCCCGAGCGATCGCCGTCGCGGCTCGGCTCGACGCCGAACGCCGGCACGGGCACGTCCGCGGCCCGCTGCACGGCATCCCCGTCCTGATCAAGGACAACTACGACACCGCGGACCTGCCCACGACCAGCGGGTCGCTGGCGTTGCGGCACTGGCGCTCCGCCGACGACGCCGAGCAGGTGGCACGGCTGCGCGACGCCGGCGCGATCATCGTCGCCAAGACCAACCTGCACGAGTTCGCCAGCGGCATCGAGACCATCAGCTCGCTCGGCGGGCAGACGCGCAACCCCTACGACCAGACCCGCTACCCGGGCGGCTCCAGCGGTGGCACGGGGGCGGGGCTCGCGGCGGCCTTCGGGGTGGTCGGCCTGGGGTCGGACTCCTGCGGTTCGGTGCGCGACCCGGCGGCGCACAACAGCCTGGTCGGGTTGCGGCCCAGTCTCGGGCTGTCCAGCCGCGACGGCATCGCGCCCATCTCGGACACGCAGGACGTCGGCGGTCCCATGGCCAAGTCGGTGCGCGCCGTCGCGCTGGTCCTGGACGCCACCGCCGGGTACGACCCGGACGACCCGTCGACCGCGGCGTCCATCGGGCGGGTACCGCCGACTTACACCGCCGCCCTGGACGACACCGCGTTGGTCGGTGCCCGCATCGGTGTGCTGACCGACTACATGGGCGCTTCGGAGCAGACGTCCGCGTTGATCCGGGCAGCCGTCAACGACATGGCGGCGCAGGGCGCGACCGCGGTCGACCTGCCGGCCCAGCCCGCGTTGCTGGCGGCGGTGAACGGTTCCTGGGTGATCAACGACGAGCACGAGCGCGACCTCAACCGCTACCTCTCCGCGCCGGGGTCCCGGTTCCCGCCCTCGCTCGCCCGGCTGGAACCGCCGGTGGACCGGGTGACGCTGGCCGACATCGTCACCTCCGGGCAGGTCACGCCGACCGTGCTCGACCGGCTCAAGGTCCGGCTCGGCCGCTCGACCGGTCCGCAGGACGCCTACCACGAGCGGTTGGCCCGGCGGGCGGAAGCACAGCGGCTGCTGGGGAAGCTCATGGCCGACCACGACCTGGACGCGTTGGTCTACCCGACGGTCCCGCGGCAGGCCGCGCCGATCAGGCAGCCGCAGGTGGGCAGCGGGGCGTGCGCCCTCGCCGCCAACACCGGCTTCCCGGCCCTGACCGTGCCCGCCGGGTTCACCCCCGACGGGATGCCGGTGGGCGTCGAGCTGCTGGGTGCTCCGTTCAGCGAACCGACCCTGTTGGGGCTCGCGTTCGACTACGAGCAGGCGACGCACCACCGGCGACCACCGGCGAGCACCCCGCCGCTCACGTGAGCCGCGACGGGTTCGCCGGTCGGGGCACCCCCTGTTCGTCCTCAGGCGTCCCACGTCGGGCAAGACGACGCTCGCCCGCGAGGGACGAGTTCCGAATTTGTGCGGATTTCTCCGCAGGCGGTCCGGTCGATGAGTTCCAGTGGGTAGTCCGGGGCGCTCGGTTGGAATGTGCTCGCACATTCCAACGGGTAGGTCGCCAGGTCCTGATCGCAGTCCGTCACGGGTGGAATGCATTGGTATTTGCGGGTTACCTCTGACACCGATCGATGGCAACCGCTTGGCCCTTGTCGCGCATCTCACTAACCTGGCGACCGACGGGGGGTTGACATGTCGCCAGGTTATTCCGGCGACATGCGGTCCGCTGTTACCGGGGCAATTCAACGCCCAAATTCCTGACCGAGGAGAACCTGAGGAGCCGTCGTGTCGAGATTCCGCCGTGTGATCTTCCGCGTGTTGGCCGTGTTGCTGCTGGCCATCGGGTTCGGGGTGCCGAGTTCGGCGCTGGCGGCCCCTGTGCCGGGCTGGAACGACTGCCCTTCCCAGCACGTGTGCTTCTGGTCGAACGACAACGGGACCGGGAGCATGTGCAAGTGGTCGGGTGACGATCGGGACTGGCACAGCGGCGAGGTCGTGTGTTCCTGGTCGAAGGGCACGAAGGCCGAGTCGGTGTACAACCGCGGGACCTCGGGCCGTTCGGTTTCCTACTACACCGGAGCGAATTACGGCGGCTCACGCGGCGGCTGCACAGCGCCCGGCACGAGGGGGAATTTCGCGGGGAACAACGGCACCGGTTATCTCCTCCGATCGCACAAGTGGGAGTGCTGATACCGCGTGGGTGAGCACCGGTGCCGGTCACGAGGAAACCGCGACCGGCAACGGTTCGGTTTCGTGGCGGGGCATCGGTGCTTCCGCGTGATCCCGGTGGCACGCCGGCCGTCCGCGCCGACCTGGGCCGCGGTGCCGATGGGCGTCGAGCAACGACGCGACCGCCTACGAGGCCACGAAGCGGTCCGGGCGCAGTACCACGAGGTCCCTCCCGTGTTCCGCGAACCAGGCGGTCAGCGTGCCGTCCACGTCCTCGACGGTCGTGATGTCGGCGGGTGCGGGTGTGCCGGGTCGGGCCACCCGCACGAAACGGGCCACCGGGCCGCGCCAGTCGAGCGCGGTGGACGCGTCCACGCCGGGGCCGATCACCGCGTACTCCGCGCCCAGCACGTCGTCCAACGGCACCCGCGTTCCGGCCACGGCGACGGAGGGTTGGGGGAACATCGTGCCGACCGGCGCGTGGTGGCCGGGCAGCGCGGGGCGGGGCTTGAACTCGAAGTGCCGGATCGCCCGGCGGACCCAGGGTGCGGTCTGCGCGAGCCGCAGCGCGGTGTCCCGGACGGCGGCCCCGAAGCGGTTGCGCACCAGGAAGACCCGGCCCAGGCGGACGCTGGTCGTCGCCATCGCCTCGGTGTGCGGGCGGCGTTCGGCCTCGTAGCCGTCGAGCAGCGCGTCGTCGGCGTCACCACGCAGCACCTGGGCGATCCGCCACGTCAGGTTCGCCGCGTCGCGCAACCCGCTGCACAGGCCCTGGCCCAGGAACGGCGGCATCTGGTGCGCGGCGTCGCCGAGCAGGAACACCCGACGGTCCCGCCAGCGGTCGGCGATCAGGTGGTGGAAGGTGTAGACGGCGGAGCGGGTGGTCGTGAACCGGTCCGGGTCGACGTACGGCGTGATCAGGCGGCGGATGGTGTCGGGTCGCGTCATGTCCGCCGGGTCTTCGTCGTCGCGCAGCATGAACTCCATGCGGTAGGTGCCGAAAGCGCCGGGGGAGACGAACGCGGGTCGTCGCCAGTCGCACACGAACCGCGTGGCGTCCACCCGGACCGCGCCCGGTTCGACCACGCCGGAGATCGCGAGCCACGGCTCGGCGTACGAAGCGCCGGTGAGCGTGATCCCGGCGGCGGCGCGGGTCGTGCTGCGCGCGCCGTCCGCGCCCAGCACGTACCGGGCTTCCACCCGCGTGTCGTGCAAAGTCGCGGTCACGTGGTCGGCGTGCTGCGTCAGGCCGGTCAGCTCCACGCCGGTGCGCAGGGTGACGTGCGGGAACCGGTCCAGGCCCCGCCTGAGGGTCGCCTCCAGCCTCGGCTGGTCGAACAGGTGCAGCGGACCCGCGCCGAGCCCGAAGTCGACCTCGTCCAACGCGATCTCGGCGAACACGCGGCCACGGGCGTTGACGTACTCGGCCCGGCGGGGCTGGTGGGTGTCGCGCTCGACCTCCCGGCGCAGCCCGGCCTGCTGGTAGATGCGCAGCGCCTCGTCGTCGCACGAGAACGCGCGTGACTGGCCGTGCGGCGCGGTGCTCCGCTCGACCACCAGCGTGCGCACACCGCGTGCGCCCAGCAGGTTGGCGGTGAGCGCGCCGACCGGACCGCACCCGATGACCACGGCGTCGTACATGGGTTCCCCCTCCGTTGTGGTGACGCGGCGAATCGCAGCGGAGGGCTGTGGAGATCGTGTTGAGGCGTTAGTGGAAGCGGGACGACAGCAGGTGCGCGCCCTGCTGCCGGGCGATCGCGCGGCCCGTGTCCAGGTCATGCGCGTCGCCCGACGCCAAGCCGCGCACGCGGTGCAGTTCGGCGGTCAGGACGTGTTCGCCGACGGCCCGCGCGGTGCGCAGGCCCTCGTCCGCGAGCGCGGCGGCCTGCTCGTGGTGACCGGTGACGAGGAGGGCTTCGGCGAGGGCGGCGACCGTGATCGTGCGGGTCGCGCGCAGGCCCAACCGGTAGATGCCGTCGGCGGCGGCACGCGCGGCCCCCGGCCCGGTCGCGTCGCCCCGGCGCAGGGCCGCCCACTCGGCGAAGAAGTCGCCGGTGGTGACGAAGTGCGTCATGTGACCGCGAGCGCCGATGCGGCGGCACTCCCGGGCGGCCCGTTCGACCGCGGGCACGTCGTGCTCCTGGAGCGCCGCCCAGCCGGCGAACAGCTCGGCGTTGGCCCGGCCGTACGGGTCCTCGATGCGTTCCGCCAGGGCTCGTGCGGCGGTCAGGTCCGGTTGGGCGTCCAGCCCGCGCAGCGACCGCACCAGGGCGCGGAACTCGTGGACGGCCAGCGTCGGGGTGCGGCCGGTCTGCCCGCGCAGCAGGCGTTCGTCCAGGTGGTCCACGGCGGTGGTGAGGTGGTCCTCGGCGTCGGCCAGGCGACCGGTGAAGTACGCCGCGACACCGAGCAGGTAGTGCGCGGCGGTCCTGGTGAGCGGGTCGCCGCCGAGGGCGAGCAGCCGGTGGGAGAGGTCGACGGCGAGCGGGAAGTCCGCGCGGTTGCAGGCCAGTTCGCCGAGCGTCCACAGGGTGGTGGCCAGTTCGGGGCGGTCCTCGGCGCGAGCCAGCAGGACGTGGGCGCGGGAAGCCGCCTCGGCCACCGCGTCGCTGCCGATGCCGACGGTGATCTGGAGCAGGGCCATGCGGCGCAGGTGCGTCGCCAGTTCCCGCGCCGGGTCGGTGAGCAGGTCCGCCGCCCGGTCCAGGTGAGTCAGGGCGTCGGCGAAGGCGAAGCGGCGGGTGGCGTCCTCGGCGGCTTCCAGCGTCCAGTGCAGGTGGTCGGCTCCCCGGTTCCGCGACCGGCCGTAGTGGTGCGCCAGCTCGGCCGGGGTCAGCACGTCCCGCGCGGTGTCGGCCAGGCGTGCGTGCAGGGTGGCCCGCCGGGTGGGGGACAGGTCCGCGTACGCCGCCTCCGCGAACAACGGGTGCCGGAACCCGACGACGCCCGGCGCGGTCTCGGTGACCAGGTGGTCGGCGGCCGGCGAGGGGCTGCCCACGACGGCGACGTCGAGGTCCCGGCCCGCGACGCTGAGCAGGTCCAGGCAGTCGCGGGTGTCCGCGTCGAGCGCGTGCAGGCGGCGGCGCACGGTGTCGCGGACGCCCGGCGGCGGGTCCTCCGGCGAGGTCAGCAGCTCGGTGAGGAAGAACGGGTTGCCGCCGGTGCGGGTGACCAGCCGGGCCACGTCGGCGGCGGACGGCGTGCCACCGGTGTGCTCGCGCACCAGGTCGGCCACCGCTTCCGCGTCGAGCCCGGCGGGGTGCACGCGGCGGTGCCCGGGTGAGCGCGCCACGTCGGCGAGCGCGGCCACCACGTCCGGTTCGTGCGCGTAGGGCCGCAGCGTCGCGACCACCAGCGCCCGGGACGTGTGCAGGGTGGGCGCCAGGTAGCGCAGGAGCAGCAGCGAATCCGGGTCGGCGGCGTGCAGGTCGTCCAGGACCAGCACCAGCCCCGCGTCGGCGGACGCGGTGTGGACGAGCGCGGCCACGGCCTCGTAGGCGCGGAAGCGGGCGGCCGGGTCGACGCGGTCCGCGTGGCCCGCCGCGAACGGGCCGGTGAAACCCGCCAGCGCGGGTGCCACGCCGTCGGGCGACAACGCGCGCACCACCTGCGTCCACAGCCAGAACGGCGGCGTCTGCCCGATGTCCGGGCACCGCGCCCACACGACGGGCGTGCCGGCCGCCGCGGCACGGGCCCCGACGGCCCGCGCCAGGCTGGTCTTCCCGATACCGGCCTCGCCGACCACCGCCGCGAACCGCCCACCCGCGTGCCGGGCCGCGTCCAGCACTCCGTCGAGCAGGGCGAGTTCGCGTTCCCGGCCGACGAGCCGCACCCCGGCCCGGCCTCCGGCGGGTCGCGGGGCCACGCGGACGGGCGGCGCGGCGGCGGGCACGTCCTGGGCGAGGATGCGTTGGTGCAGCAGGCGCAACGGCTCACCGGGCGGCACGCCGTGCTCGTCGCGGAGCACGCGCCGGCCTTCGTCGTAGACCTCCAGCGCCTCGGCCTGCCGTCCCGCGCGGTACAGGGCGAGCATCAGTTGGCCACGCGCGTGCTCGCGCTCCGGGTGTTCGGTCACGAAGCGCCTCAGGGCGGGCAGCACCTCGTGGTGCCTGCCGAGCGCCACGGCCGCCGTGGCGAGCCCTTCCTCGACCTCCAGGCGTGTTCCGGCCAAGCCCTCGACATCGGCACGCACGGCGGCGAGGTCGACCGCCACGTCACCCCGCCACAGCCCGAGGGCTTCGCGGTAGCGGTGCTCGGCCAGGGCGGTGTCACCGGCGGCCATCGCCGCTGCCGCGTCGTCGGCGAGCGTGGTGAAGCGGACGGCGTCCACGGCGTCCGGCGGCACGGCCAACTCGTAGCCGCCGGTGTGGCCGCGCAGCAGTTCGGCGGGCACGCGGTGGCCGCGCTCGGGTTCCAGGACCCGCCGCAGGCCGGCCACGTGGGACCGGAGGGTGACGGCGGCGCCGGCGGGCGGCCTGCCGTCCCACAGGGCGTCGGCGAGCCAGTCGGCCGTGAGCACCCGGTTCGCGCGCAACAGCAGCAGCACCAGCAGGTCCCGCTGCCGCGGCCCACCGACCGCGATGTCGACGCCGGCGCGCTCGACCCGCAACGGCCCCAGGACCGCGAACCGCACGACGTGACCTCCCGCTGCCGGCGCGGAGCAGCGTACCGCCGGGCTCCGCCAACGCGCCCAGCGGTTGCCCGCCACCGGGAGCGGTCACGTCGTAACTTGTGCCGGTGGCGACCACTTGGGAGCGGTTCAGGCGTGACGTGTTCGGCGATCCGCGCGATGCCGGACACGACGAGGTGGACCCGGCGGGCCTCGGCCGTGCCGTCGAACGCGACGCGGGACGTGTGCACGACCTGATCGGCGCGGGTCTGGCGGCGCACGACGAACGCGCGGCGCGGGCACTGCGCGTGCTCGGCGAACTCGACCACGCGCCCGCCGACGCGGCGGACCGGCTGCGGTCGGTGCTGCCCGCGGCGAACGGCCACTTCCGCGTGCAGGTGGGACTGGCGTTGCACTTCTTCACCGGTGACGAGGCGTGCATCGCGGAGGTCGCCGCCGTGTTGACCGGCACCGGGAACGCGTCGGCACGCGCGGCCGCGGCGACCGCCCTGGGTTCCGCGCACGCGACGCCGCAGGCGCTGGGTGCGTTGCACCGCGGGGTGACGGACGACGACCACCTGGTGCGGCGGTGCAGCGCGGACGCGCTGCTGCGTCACGCCGGTGAGGAGCCAGGCGGTCATGACGACCTGCGAACCCTGCTCGCCGGGGATTCCCACGACCACCGGGCGGCGGCGTCGTGGTTGCTGGACCTCCTGGCACGCGACTCCTCGCGCTCCTACGGCACGCCCTCCCGGTTCGCGGTGGACCTCGGACCGGCCGACCACCACGGCGGTTACCGCCGACCCGCGCGGATCACCCTCGCCGGGGTGGTGCTGGGGCACGCCCGGACGTCGGCGTACGTGCCCGAGTTGCGCAACCTCGGGATCAACACGACCTACCCGGACCGCGAGCCGGACTTCGCCGCGTTGCGCGAAACCCTCGTCTCCCACGGGTACACCGGTATGCCCGAGGAGGGGGTGCTCGACATCGCGGAGACCCGTGCGGTCCTGGACGCCTGTGAAACGACGCTGGACGCCGATCTCGGCGTCTTCCGGTGGCGTCGGCACGACCTGCTGTTCGGTGATCGCGCCGTGTTCGCCGTCGAGCTGGGACCGGTCGACCCGGACGGCTCCCTGCGGATCTGCACCGCCTGGGTCGACGGCCACAACGTCTCCCCGGTGGACAACGAGGTCTACGTCCCCCAGTTCGCGCACTCGTTGCGCAGCACCCTGCGAACCCTCGACCGCGGGGCGGACTTCCTGGACTGGGGACCCACCACGGACCACGTCACCGCCGAACTGCTGCCGACCGGCATCGGGTACGAACTCCACAGCGCCGTGCCCGGCGTCGGCGAGCGGACGGGAACCGTCGAGGTGTCCCGCGACGACATCGCCCACGTCCTCGACGCCACCGCCACCGCGCTGGAGAACCACCCGCGACGTCCTTGAGCCGAGTGGGATGCGGCCCGGTCGGCGGGTTTGGGGCGCGTGCCGCCGACCGGACCGCTGGTCAGGGTTGCCGGAGTTCGGCGACGAGTTCGACCTCGACCGGCGCGTTGCCCGGCAGCAGCGCGACGCCGATGGCGGCCCGCGCGTGCCGGCCGATGTCGCCGAACACCTCGGCGAGCAGTTCCGACGCGCCGTCGACCACGCGCGGCTGCTCGATGAAACCGTTGGTCGAGGCGACGTAGCCGGTGACCTTCACGATCCGGCTGATGTTCTCCAGACCGGCGACGTGGTCGAGTTCGGCGAGCAGGTTCACCGCGACCAGGCGTGCGGCCAACGCCGCCTGCTCGGTGCTCACCTCCGCGCCGCACCGGCCGGTGACGACCGGGACGCCGTCCACGGTGGGGGTCTGACCGGACACGAACACCAGCGGGCCGTTGGTGATCACGCCCGGCAGGTAGGCGAAGCGGGGTTCCGGGAGGGCGGGCAGGTCGACGCCCAGTTCTTCGAGTCGGCGGCGGACGGCTTCGGTCATCGGGGGTCCTCTCGGGTCAGCGGTCGCAGGAGGCGACCAGTGCGGAGATCTCCGCCGCCGCGCCGAGGCCGCTGCCGACGCCGACCGCCGCCGCGCCGCGGTCCAGGTGCGCGCGGCTGTTGGCGGCGTTGACGCCGCCCACGGCGACGAACCGGGCGGTGGGGAACGGCGCGCTCATCGCCGCGTACCAGTCGGCGGCCAGCGAGCCCGCCGGGAACGCCTTCATCCAGGTGAGGCCGAGTTCGAGCGCGTCCGCGGTCTCCGTGGGCGTGGCGACGCCGGGCAGGTAGGGGCAGTCGGCACCGGCGGCGACGGCGGCGACGCGGGCGCTGACCGACGGCGCGACCAGGAAGCGGGCGCCCAGGCCCAGCGCGGTTTCCGCCTGCGCGGCGGTCAGGACGGTGCCCGCGCCGACCGGCCGGTCGCCGGCCGCCTCGACGGTGGCGGTCAGCGATTCGGCGTCGACCGGTCCCTGCACGGGGACCTCGACCAGCTCGACGCCCGCCGCCCAGCACATCCGGGCGCGCTCCACCGTGGTCTCGGGACCCAGGCCGCGCAGGATGGCGATCACCGGCACCCGCGCGAGACCGCGCTCGAAGAACTCGCTCATGCTTCCCCTCCCAGGGTTCTGGAGATGGTCCGGGTGGCCTGCGCGAGGTCCGGCAGCAGTGCGGTGAGCTGCTCGAACGTGTGCGAGGACGTGGTCGCGGTGATGGACACCGCGCCGACGGGCGCGCCGTCCATGCTCAGGATCGGCATGGCCACGCAGTGGATGAACGGCTCCAGCTCGCCGCGGTCCACGGCGTAACCGTTGCGCCGCACCTCTTCCAGGACCTCGACGTAGCGCTGGACCGACCGGATGCTGGTCTCGGTGACGCCGTTGAACTCGATCCGGCGCAGCACCGCGTCCCGCACCGGCTCGGGCACGTGCGCCAGGATCGCCTTGGCGACACCGGCGCTGCTCATCGGGACGGGCAGCCCGATGCGGGAGTACATCTGCACCTGCTGCATGCCCTCGTACTTGTCGATGTAGACCACCTTGTCGCCCTGGAGCACCGCCAGGTGGACCGTCAGGTTGGTGCGCGCGTTGAGGTCGCGCAGCACCGGGGCGGCGACCTTGCGCAGGTCGAGCCCCTCCAGCGCCTGGTAGGCCATGGCGTAGAAGGCACTGCCCAGCCGGTAGCGCAACTCCTCGTCGCGCTCGACCATGCCGAACTCCTCCAGCGTCTGGAGCAGCCGCAGCACGGTCGACTTGTGCACCTGGAGGGTTTCGCTGAGCGTCCGGAGGCTCTGCGGCTCCTTGGTGATCTCCTGGAGGAGGATCATCGCCTTCTCAAGACTCTTGATCATGAAGCCACCTCTTCGACGACGGTTCCACCGCGGACGCGCAACCGTTGCCAGACGGAGGGGTGAAGCGCGGCCAGCTCCCACAGCTCGGAGATCGGCGGCAGTTCACCCACGTCGCCGACCACGCTGAGCGCGCTGGCCGCCACGAGGTGACCGAGTCGCGCGGAGCGCACCGTATCGCGCGACCGCAGCAGGCCCGCGAGGAACCCGGCGGCGAAGGCGTCGCCCGCGCCGGTGACCTCGCGGACGTCCACCCGCAGGCCGGGCACGACGTCGACACCGGTCGGGGAGAACACGGTCACCGGGTCCGCGCCCTGCTTGACGACCAGCCAGCGGGGCTCGGGCAGCAGCCGCCGGACCTCGGCGGGATCGGCGGTGCCCCACAGGTCGAGGGCCTCGTCCGCGCCGACCAGGACGACGTCGGCCTGCCGCGCGAGGTCGCGCAGGAGGTCGCCCGCCGGTTCGCGCCACAGCGACGGCCGCCAGTTGACGTCGAAGGACACCAGGCCGGCCGCGGGCTTGCGGGCCAGCAGCGCCCGGACCAGCTCCCGGCACCCGGTGGAGATGGCCGGGGTGATGCCGGTCAGGTGCAGCAGCCGGGGTGCGCGGCGCAGCACGGCGTCGGCGAACTCCGGCGACATCCCGCCCGCGGCCGAGTCGCGGCGGTAGTAGTAGACCCGGGTCCCCGCCGGGCCGATGTCCTTGAAGAAGACGCCGGTCGGGTGCTCGGGGTCCACGACCACGCCGCTGACGTCCACTCCGGACTCGCGGACCGCCGCCACCAGCGCCCGGCCGAGCGGGTCGTCGCCGACCCGGCTCATCCACCCGACCGGCACGTCCAGGCGGGCCAGGTAGGAGGCCACGTTGGACTCCGCGCCGCCCGCGGTGCGCAGGAACAGCTCGGCGGACTCCAGTCGCCCTTCGTGGGGGATGAACATCGCCATGGTCTCGCCGACGCAGACGACCTGCGGATCCACCACTGGAGAAGCCCTTCTGCTGGGACCGGCCACGGCCGACCGATGTCGGCGGGTTCGAGACGTCGAGGGGGCGAGCACCGCGCGTGCGGCACCGGCCTCGATGCGAAACTATGCCATCACGAAGCGCATCAAGCAACGACCGTTGCTTGATAAGCAACACAGCAGGTGAACGCTGGTGTTACGGTGCTTTTAGCGTAAGCCCGCGTGGTGGAAAACCGGGTTCGCCGGGCTTGTTGTTACGCCAAAAGGCCGCTGTTCGATAGCTCTTGACACCGCCAAATGCGGGTGTAATCGTGAGCACCGCTCGATGCGCAACGAGTGTTGCATGATAAGCAACGCTATCGGGAAGAGTGGTGGACGGCATGGCAACACGCGGTAGAGCGCTGCGGTCCCTCGTGACGGCGACCGCCGCGGCGGCACTGCTGGCGGCGTGCGGCGGCACCGGCGGTGAGACCGCGCCCCAGGGCGGGCGGGAGTCCTTCAAGGGCCAGCAGATCCGGGTCCTCCTGAAGGAGGGCTACGAGATCAACGCGATCCAGGAGTTCCTGCCGGACTTCGAGGCCGCCACCGGCATCGACGTCGAGCTGGAGGTCTACGACGAGTCGACCGCCCGGCAGAAGCTGGCGCTGGACATGACCTCGCGGACCGGCACCTACGACGTGACCTCCGCGTCGTTCTGGAACCTGCCCGAGTTCACCGAGGCGGGGTGGCTGGAACCGCTCGACCCGTACCTGGAGCAGGCCAAGGACCCCTGGCTGCACAAGGAGGACATCCCCGGCGGCGCGCTGGACTCGATGTCCGTGGACGGCAAGCTCTACGCACTGCCCCACACCATCATCGGCGGGTTGTTCTACTACCGCGCCGATGTCCTGGAACGGCACGGCATCCAGCCGCCGACGACCACGGACGAGATCCTTGCCGCGGCGAAAGCCCTGAAGCAGGCCGAACCCGACATGGTGCCGTTCGTCGCGCGTGGCGCGTCGTCGTTCGCGAGCCTGGGCACGCAGTTGGGTTGGGCTTACGGGTACGGCGCGGTCCTGATGGATGGCAACGGCCAACCGCACGCCGACGACCCGAAGATGGCCCATGCCATGCAGGACTTCGTGACGCTGATGCGGGACTACGGCCCCACGGACGCGGCGTCGCTCGACTTCACGCAGGCGGGGGAGAAGTTCTCCTCCGGACGCGCCGCGATGATGTTCGACACCTCCGGTTTCGGCACGATCTTCGAGGACCCCGCGCAGTCCAAGGTGGCCGGCAAGGTCGGCTACACCCTGCCGACCGGTCCCGAGGGCAAGAAGTTGCAGTGGCTCTACAACGAGGGCCTGGCGGTCACCGCGACGTCCGAGCACAAGAACGCGGCGTGGCTGTTCCTCCAGTGGCGGATGTCGCGGGAGACCACCACGAAGGAACTGACGCAACTCGGCCGCACCGACGTGCCGAACCTGCACGTGCTCGGCAGCGACGAGTACAAGAAGTACGCGCGGGAGCACAACGTCGTGGCGTTCACCGAGATCCTGCCGAAGTCGTGGGAGGCGGCCACCGCCGAGCACTGGCCGTTCTACGCGCAGTTCGCCCAGATCGGCGACACGTTCTGCCAGAACGTCTCCCGCGCCATCACGGGCTCCACCGCGGTCGAGGGCGCGTTGAAGGACAGCCAGGCCACCCTCGCCGAGATCATGCGGAACAACCGTTGAGAGAACAGCCATGACGACGGTGCTCATCAAGGGCGGCACGGTGTTCGACGGCACCGGCCGACCGGGCAGGCGGGCCGACGTGCTGCTGCGCGACGGCGTGGTGGCCGACGTGGCGGACCGGGTGGACGAGCCCGGTCACGTCGTGGACGCGGCGGGCGCGTGGGTGACCCCCGGTTTCATCGACGCGCACAGCCACGCCGACCTCGCGGCGCTGACCGGTGACGGCATGGCCCTGCGAGCGCGGGCCGGCATCACCACCGAGGTGGTCGGCCAGGACGGCTTCGGCCTCTTCCCGGTGGTCGGCCCGACCCTCGACGCCGTCGCGGAGAGCCTCACCACGCTCGCCGGACCGGCCGCGGTGACGCACACCCACGCCACCGCGGCCGGGTACCTCGCCGCCACCCGGCGGGCCGGCTTCGCCCGGGTCGCCGCGCTGCTGCCGCACTCGTGCCTGCGCGCGGCGGTCGGCGTCGAACCGGGCCGGCCCGCCGACGAGGCGGAGCGGGCCCGGCTCGCCGCCCTCGCGCGGGCGGAGCTGACCGACGGGGTCGTGGGCCTGTCCACCGGCCTGAGCTACCCGCCCGCGCGCTGGGCGGACGGCGACGAACTGGTGGCGCCGCTGTCCGCGCTGCCCCGGGACCGCCGGCGGTTCGCGGTGCACCTGCGCGACTACGGCGCGGGTTTCGCCGACGCCGTCGACGAGGTGGTCGCGATCGCCCGCGCCGCCGACGCTTCCCTGCACCTGTCGCACTTCCACGTCTCCGGCCCCGGCCGGGCCGGGTCGGCCGCGACCCACCTGCGTCGGCTGGACGACGGGGTGACGCTGGACTCCTACCCGTACGAAACCGGGTGCACGACACTGCTCTCCGCGTTGCCGGAGTGGTTCCAGGCGGCGGACCACGTCGCACGGCGACGCATCCTGGCCGGTGGCACCGCGCGCCGACGGCTCGTGGCCGACCTGGACGCGCTCGGTCCCGGCGCGACGTTCGCGGTCGGCTGGGACGGCATCGTGCTCGTGCCGCGCCGCCCGGAGGTGTCGCGGGGCAGCGGTGGCGTCCCGGTCGCGGAGGCCGCGCGGGCGTTGGCGACCACCCCGGGCGAGGTCGTGGCCGCCGTCGCGGCCGAGACCGGTCTGGACTGCTTCGCCCTGGCCCGCCAGGGGCACCGGGACAACGTCCTGCGCGTCGCGGCGCACCCGCGGCACGTGGTCGGGTCGGACGGCCTGCTCGCCGGCGACCACCCGCCGCACCCCCGCGCCGCCTGGTCGTTCCTCCGCTTCCTCGCCTGGGCCCGCGACGGCGTGATCCCCGTCGGCGTGCCCGCGATGGTGGCCAAGATGACCGGCCGCACCGCCGCCGTGCTCGGCCTGCCCGGCGGCACCCTCACCAGGGGCGCGCCCGCCGACGTGCTGGTGCTCGACCCCGCCCGCCTGTCCGCCGGCCCGGAGGCCGGACCGTCCACACCGGACGCCGTCGCGCACTCGTTCCTCGCGGGCGCGCCGGTGATCCACGACGGCCGCCGGCTCGGCCGTCCCGCACCCCTGGAGATGATCACGTGATCGCCGCCGCACCGCTGCCGGAGTCCGCCTGCGCGGACTGCGGCGCGCGCGCCGCCGTGTTCACCGGAGCCTGCCCGCGCTGCGGTGGTGTGCTCCTCGTCGTCGAGCGCACGCCACCGGTGTCCACGTCCGTGGTGAGCCCGCTGGTGGCCAGCCGGGCACCCGGCCTGGAGGGCGTGCTGCTCAAGCTGGAGACCGTCCAGCCCACGGGGTCGTTCAAGGACCGGGTGATGGCGGTGCTGGTCGCCCAGGCCGTCACGGCGGGCTACCGGGCCGCCGTGGTCGCCTCCTCCGGCAACGCCGCGGTCGCCGCCGCGGCGGCCTGCGCCCGTGCCGGGCTGCCGCTGCTGGTGCTCGTGCCCGACGGCGTGCCCGCGTCCCGGCTCGCACCCGCGCTGCTGCGCGGCGCGGCGCTGGTGCGGGTCGGTGACGACCCGAGCGCCGCGCACCGGCGGGCCGGCGAGCTGGCCGCCCGGTTCCCGCTGGCCAACCTCGCCTCGACGTTCGCCGCGCCCGGCTGCGAGTGGGCGTGCCGGGACATCGGCCGCGAGATCGGCGACCAGGCCGGCGACGGGGTCACGCACCTCGTGGCGCCGGTCAGCGTCGGTCCGGTGCTGGTCGGCACCGCGGCGGGGATGTCCGGCACACCGGCCCTCTGGGCGGCGCAGGCCGCCGGGTGCGCGCCCATCGCCGAGGCGTTCGCCGCCGGCGCGCGGCACGTCGCGCCCTGGGCGGGCGCCGTCGACACCCGCGCGCACGCCATCGCGGACCGGCTGGCGGGGTACGCGGCCGAGGCCGACCTGACGTTGCGCGCGGTGCGGGACAGCGGGGGAGTGGCCGCCGCCGTGGACGACCACGAGATGGCCCGGATGCGGGCCGACCTCGCCCGGTACGACGGCCTGGACGTCGAGCTGTCCTCCTGCGCCGCACCGGCGTTGTGGCGGCGGGACGGGGTGCCGGGCGCGCGTGCGGTGTGCGTGCTGACCGGCGGCGGGCTGAAGGAGACGCTCGGCGAGGACCCGGCCCCGGCCGACCTCGGGGCGTTCAGCGCCGCGGCCGGTCTGGGCGACGAGCTGATCGAGGAGGTTCGGACGTGGTAGCGCAACCGGGTCGGGTCGTGCTGGTGACCGGCGCCGCGGGTGGTATCGGCACCGAGGTGGCCCGGCTGGCGCGGGCGCGGCAGGACACCGTCCTGGTCGCCGACCTGCCCTCGGCGTCGCTGGACGAGGTGGTCGCGCTCGGCTGCGTGCCGGTCGGGCTGGACGTCACCGACGAGGGGCAGTGGGCAGGGCTCGCGGCCGGCGTGTCCGCCGAGTACGGCCGCCTGGACGCCCTGGTGCACAACGCGGGCGTCGCGGTCGTCAAGCCGATGCGGGAGATGGGCGCGGCGGAGTTCCGCGCCGTGCTCGACGTCAACGTGCTGTCGGTGTTCCTCGGCACGAAGGCGTTCGCGGACCTGTTGTCCGGTGGCGGGAGCGTGGTGAACGTGGCATCGGTGTCCGCGCTCGTCGGGCAGGACGCCGCCACGGGTTACGTCGCCTCCAAGGGCGCGGTCGTGTCGCTCACCCGCGCCCTCGCCACCGAGCTGGCGCCGAGCGGCGTGCGCGTCAACTGCGTGTGCCCTGGTTCCACCGACACCGCGTTGCTCGCCAGGCACTTCGACGCCCTGCCGGACGGCGACGACGCGCGTGCCGCGCTGGTGCGCCGCCACCCGATCGGTCGGCTGCTGACCGCCGGCGAGGTGGCCGAGGTGATCTCGTTCCTGGCCGGTCCCGCCTCCACCGGGGTGACGGGCGCGGTGTGGACCGTCGACGGCGGGCTCACCGCCACGTTCGACTACGGCAACTCGTTCGCGGGCGGTCACCATGGCTGACCTCCGCATCGACGGTTTCGTCCTGGTCCACGAACACCTGTCCATCGACTACGCGCAGAAGGACGGCGGCGCGGCCGACTGGGACGAGGCGCTGCGTGCCGACGCCGTCCGCGTGCTGCGCGACCTCGCCGCCCTGGGCTGCGCGGCCGTCGTCGACTGCACGCCACCCGGCTACGGCCGGCGGGTCGACGAGCTGCGGGCCGCCGGTGAGGCCGCCGGGGTCGAGGTGTACGCCGCCACGGGCTCGTTCTGCGAGCAGTGGTCCCCGCTGCCCGGCCTGGTGGCGGCGTCCGATGTGGAGGGACTGGCGCGTTACTTCGCCGACGAGGTGCGGGGTCCGCTGGGCGGACCGGGGCAGGCGGTGGTCAAGGCCGCCACCAGCGCCGGTCGCATCACCGACGCCGAGCACGTCGTCCTGCGCGCGGCGGCCAGGGCGTCGTTGCGCACCGGAGCCCGCATCGTCAGCCACACCAGTGGCGGCATGGGCCTGGAAGCACTGGACGTCTACGAGCGCGAAGGCGTTCCCCTGGAACGGGTCCTGGTCTCCCACGTCGGCTCGCACGGCGAGCCCGCCGGGTACGCCGAGGAGATCGCGCGGCGCGGCGCCTTCGTCGGCCTGGACCGGATCGGCCACCACGCGGCGACCGACGAGCACTGGGCGTCGCTGATCACCCACCTCGGCGACCTCGGGCTGCTGGGGCGGGTGCTGCTGTCGCACGACTCCGTGCAGCGGTTCCGGGGCCCCGCCGAGATCGCCGGCCACACCTTCGGCGACCCCACCCACATCCCCGTCCGGTTCGCACCGCTGCTGCTGGACCGGGGCCTGACCACCGCCCAGGTGCGCGCACTCCTGGTCGACAACCCGGTGCGCTGGCTGCATCGAGAGAGGTGAGAGATGCGCGTCACCCGCAGGTACCTGATCCAGGCGCTGACACCGACCATGCTGGTCCTGCTCGTCGTCCTGGTCTTCCCCACGCTGTACGTCGTCCAGCTCGCCTTCCAGAAGAAGCGGCTGACCAGCCTGGCGCCCGCGCAGTGGGTCGGCCTGGACAACTTCACGGCGCTGCTGTCCGACGGCCGCTTCTGGTCGGCGCTGTGGCACTCCGCGTTGTTCTCCGGGATCTCGCTCGCCGTGTCGATCCCGATCGGCTGCCTGTTGGGCGCGTTGATGGCGCGCAAGCTGCCGGGCACCGCCTTCCTGCGCACCGTCATGATCCTGCCGATGGTGGTCACGCCGCTGGTGATCGGCGCGTTGTTCCGGTTCATCCTGAACTCGGGCGGCCTGGCCGACCACCTGTTGCAGCAGGTCGGGTTGCCGTCCATCGCGTTCCTCGCGAGCAGCACGCTCGCGCTGCCGACGGTCGCGTTCGTCGACGCCTGGCAGTGGATCCCGTTCGTGGCGCTCGTGGTGCTCGCCGGCCTGGAGTCCATCCCCAAGGAACCGCTGGAGGCCGCGCGGGTCGACGGCGCGGGCCCGGTGCGTGAGTTCTTCCACATCGTGCTGCCCCAGTTGCGGCCGCTGCTCGCGGTGGTGGTGCTGGTGCGGCTCATGGACAGCTTCCGCGAGTTCGACAAGATCTTCATCATGACCGCGGGCGGTCCCGGCACGTCGTCGGAAACCCTCCCGATCTACCTGTGGCGCTACGCCTTCAACTACTACGAGGTCGGTTACGCCGCCGCCGTCGGCCTGGTGATGCTGGTGCTGATCTCCCTGATGAGCACCGTGCTGGTCAAGCGGTTCCGCGCGGTGGAAGGAGTCGGCCGATGAGGCGCACCCTGTTCCGGACCGCGGGCGGCGTGCTCATGGTCCTCATCGCGGCGGTGTTCGTCATGCCGCTGCTGGTGATGCTGCGGATCGCGCTGACCGCGCCCGCGGACTACCGCGAGATGCCGATCGACTGGTTCTCCGCCCCGTACTGGGAATCCCTGCTCGGCGTGCTGCGCAGCGACTTCCCCGGCAAGCTGCTCAACAGCCTCGGGGTGAGCGTGGTGGTCACCGTCATCGTGGTGGTGCTGTCCGCGCTGGCCGGGCACGCCCTGGCCCGGCTGCGCAGCCGGAGCCGGGAGCGGTTCCTGTTCTTCGTGCTGTCCACCCGCATGGGGCCGGCCGTGGTGTTCGCCCTGCCGATCTACCTGCTCGCGGCGAACGTCAAGCTCATCGACACGCACGTGGGCATCGTGCTGGTGTACACGTTCTACAGCCTGGCCTTCGGGATCTGGATGATGCACGGCTTCTTCCTGGACATCCCGGCCGAGGTGGAGGAGGCCGGGCAGCTCGACGGGCTCGGCAACTGGGGCGTGTTCACCCGCATCTCGCTCGGCATGGTGCGACCCGGCCTCATCGCCACCGCGATCCTGGTGTTCATCTTCACCTGGAACGAGTTCTTCTACGCCTTCATCCTCACCCGGTCCTCGGCCGCCACCTTCCCGACCGCGATCCCCGGCTACTTCGGCGCTTTCCAGGTCGACTGGGGCTCGATGTTCAGCGCCAGCGCGCTGGGCGTGCTGCCGCCGATGGTGTTCGGCCTGATCGTGCGCAAGTGGCTGACCACCGGCCTGTCCGGGGGTGCGGTGCGGTGAGGTTGTCGGTCTGGCTCAAGGAGGGGCACACCGTCGAGGTGGTCCAGCGCCTCGGCGCGGAGTTCACCGCCGAGACCGGCGTGGAGCTGGACGTGGCGGCGGTGCCCGAGTCCGCCGCGCACGACCTGCTGGTCGGCGGCGAGGTCCGGCCGGACGTGGTCACGCTGCCGTTCTGGTACGCGGAGGAGGTCGCGCGGCGCGGGTTGGTCGAGCCGGTCCCGGACGCCGTGGACCTCGGGGAGTTCGAGCCCACCGCGGTCGCGGCGTTGTCGGTGGACGGCACGCCGCTGGCCGTGCCGCACACCCTGTGCGGCGGGATGTTGTGCTACCGCGAGGACTTGACCGACGCGCCGCGCACGACGGACGACGTCCTGCGGATCGCCCGCGACCTCGGCCGGCCCGACCGCGCTGGACTGCTGATGCGCACCGGCCCGGACTTCTCGTCGTTGGCCGGGCACCTCGGCTGGGCGTGGGCGAACGGCGAACGGCTCCTGCCCGACGCGGGCGAGCCCGACGCGGCACCGCCGGCGGAACTCCTCGACGTCCTGGCGCGGTCGGCGACCGGCGCCGACGACTACGCCCGGCTGGGCACGCGGATGGCCGCGGGCGGCGCCGTCCAGCTGTTCGACACCAGCGCCTGGGCGCCCTTCCTGGAAGCCGAGGGCTCCGCGGTGCGCGGGCGCGTCGGCTACACGACCGTCACCGGACCGGTCGCCCCGGCGCAGTTCCTGTACGCGGAGGGCCTGGCCGTCACGACGTGGTGCCGCGACCGGGACGCCGCCCGCGCGTTGCTGCGGTGGCGGCACAGCGCGCGCGTGCGCCGCTTCGAGGTCGAGCGGTTGCGCCGACCCGACCTGCCCCACCGCGCGCAACGCGCGCAACCCTGGTACGAGGCGGCCGTCGAGCGCTTCGGCTACACCGGGTACGTCCCGGCACTGGAGCGGTCGTGGCGGGAGATCGCGCTCGACCACGTGCCCCGGCGTGCCGATTTCGTCGCGGTCGCGCGCCGGCTGATGACCGAGATCCACGAAAGGGTGCGGACATGACCGCGTTGCCCGGAATCCGCGTCGACCGGGCGTTGGTCGGTCCCCGGTTCACGCCGGTCGACGACGCGTGGCTGCTGTTCGACGGCCCGCGCATCGCCGGGATCGGCTCGGGTCCCGCGCCGGTGCGGCTGCCCCGGTTCGCCGGGGTCGCCGTGCCCGGCCTGGTCGACTGCCACGTGCACCTGGCGATGGACGGCGGTGCGGACGTCGTCGCGGAGCTGGCCGGCCGCGACGAGGACGACCTGCGTGCCACCATGGCCGCGAACGCCCGCCGCCACGTCGCGTCGGGGGTCACCACCGTGCGCGACCTCGGCTCGCCCGGCCACCTCGCGTTGCGCCACCCGCCGACCGGTCCCGACGTGCCGACGGTCGTCGCCGCCGCCGCGATCGGCCACCCGGACGGGCACGGCAACTTCCTGGCCGCGCACGCCCGCACGCCGGAGGAGTTCGTCCACGAGGTGGAGGCCGCGGCCGAACTCGGCGCGCGCTGGGTGAAGCTGTTCGCCACCGGTGGGGTCATCACGTCCGGCACCCGGCCGGGCGCGCCGCAGATGACGCCCCGGGAACTGGCCGCCGTGGTCACGGCCTGCCGGCGGTTGGGCATCCGCGTCGCCGCGCACGCCCACGGTGCCGAGGGCATCGCCCACGCGGTGCACGCGGCCGTCGACTCCGTCGAGCACTTCTCCTACCTGGACGACCGGTTGGCCGAAACGGTGACGCGGGGGTCCGTCGCCCTGGTGTGCACCCTGGTCGCGACCACGCGGTTCACCACCGCACCGGACCGCGACCGCGCCCGGCCGGACACCCTGGCCAAGATCCTCGACCACGAGCCGCACGAGCGGGCCGCCCTCGCCCTGGCGGCGCGGCGCGGCATCCCGGTCGTGGCGGGGACCGACGCGGGGACCACGTTCAACCCGCACGGCGGTGGTCTGGCCGAACTCGCGGTCCTGCTGGCCGGGGCGGGCGTTCCCGCGCCGGCCGTGCTGCGCGCGTTGACCGGCGCCGGCGCGGCGCTGCTGGCCGAGCCGTGCGGCCAACTCGTCGCGGGCAGGCGTGCCGACGTCGCGGTGTTCGCCGCGGACCCCCTGGCGTCGCCCGACGCGTACGCCTCCCCGAACGCCGTCGTCGTGCGCGGCGCGCTTTCGTCGAACGGAGCCTGACATGCGTGCACCAGTCCGGGTCGCGGTGGTCGGCGTGGGCGACTTCGGCGTCCGCCACGCCCACATCGCCGCGGCGCTGGCCGAGTACGAACTCGTGGCGGTGGTCGACCTGGACGCCGCCCGCGCCCGTGAGGTCGCGGCCGGTCTCGGCGTCGCGGCGGCGACCGACTGGCACGACGTGTTGGACCGGGTCGACGCCCTGGTCATCGCGACCCCGGAGGACGCCCACGTGGAGTGCGCCGAGACGGCCGCGCGTGCGGGCGTGCACTCGTTGATCGAGAAGCCGGTGGACCTGGACCCGGCCCGCTGCCGCGCGCTCGCGACGACGGCCGCCGAGACGGGGACGGTGATCCTGCCGGGCCACGTGTCCCGCTTCCTGCCGGAGTTCGCCGAGCTGCGGCGCGCCGTGCGTTGTGAGCGGGTGCTCGCCGCGCACGCCCGTCGCGTGGTGCCCCGGGCGCGGTTGGACCTGCACGGTCGGCACCACCCGGCGTACGTCGCGATGGTGCACGACCTGGACCTGGTGCGTGCGTTGTGCCCCGGCGACCTGGGCGAGGTGGTGGCGCGCTCGGCGAACCGGGAGCCGTCCCGCCCGCACCCGCAGTCGGTGTGGGCGACGCTCGCGTTTGCCGACGGCGTGACGGCGACGGTGGAGAACCACTGGACCCAGCCGCACGAGCGCCAGTACATCGACAGCGAACTGGTCGTTGTGACCGGTAGCCGCCAGCTGCGGCTCAAGCTGCCGTCCGACGCCCTGACCATCTCCGACGCCGCCGGGGACTGGCGGCCGGACACCCGGTTGGACGGCACCGTGGGCGGCGTCCCGACGGGCGCCCTGGCCACCGAGCACCGCCACTTCGCCGCCTGCGTCCGGGAGGGGCGGCAGTCCGAGGTCGTCTCCCTCGACGACGCCGCGTGGGCCGTCGAGGTGGCCGGCCGGATCGCCGCGGCGGACCGCTGACCGCGTCGGCCGCGGGGCAGGAGCCGAGGTGCGGGCCGGATCTCGGAAGGAAGGTGTGCGGACCGAGTCGTACCGCGGGAACGTCCACAACGCACCGGCTGTGCGGTGACCCGGAGAGCGGCGGTGGCTACGCGTCGAGGTGCCGGCTGAGCACTTGCCGGGTCGCCGGTCGCAGGACTTCCTCGTCGGCCGGTCGCAGCCAGTCGTCCATCGCCGACTCGTCGAACGCGACGTTGTCGACCGCCGTCGTGTCCAGGAACGAGGAGATGATGGACACGACCAGCACGGGTATCCCGAGGAAAATCGCCACCACGCCGCCGAAGCGCTCCCACGCGTTCGAAGTCAGGGGAGAGGACAGCCCGGCGGCGGTGGCGGTGGCCAGTACGGCCACCGTGTACGCCGTCAGGACGATGAGCCGCCTGAGGTTCCTCCTGCGCACCCGACTCCCGATGTCCGGCGTGTGCTCACCGGCCACGCGGCGGAGGTCGTCGGCGAGGCCCGGTGAGGCGAGCACCTCGGTCACCAGGTCGGCCTCGGAGAGGTGGGCGGTCCGGGGTGCGGCCTCGGGCGTCCGCAGTTCGGTGACCACCACGTGTGGCGCGACGTAGCGCAGGTAGCGGGTCACCAGGGAACGGCGCAGGACGTCCTCGTCGTACTCGACCAGGCCGAACCGCTCGCGAAAACCATGCCGCCGCGGCATCGCCACCTCACCTCTCGGCGCCGGACCGGTGTCCGGTGCATCCTCCAGCACCACGGCGCGATCACCAATAGGGGCGGCCGAAGCGCCGGGGTCACCCGGGGTGCTGGGGCGAGCGGGATGTGTGCGCGAAGGGGCAGAGTGCGTGGGGCGGCGCGAGTACGGGGGCGAGAGCGCATCGATGGCGCGCGTATGTGGGTGGACCTGGCACGTGTGTGGGTGGGCTGGGTCCGGGCGGGCGGCGCGTGCGTGGCGGGCAGGGGCGCGCGCGTGGGGTGGCGTGCGTGGGTGAGCGGCGGGGCGTGCGTGAACGGGCGCGTGCGCAGGTGGGCGGCGAGTGTGTGGAAGGAAGGGCACGTGCGTTGACAGGAGGCGCGGGCGCGTGGACCGGAGGGTGCCCGCGCGGTGGACCCGGTGCGGCGCGGGTATTCCCGCCGCGCGTGGCCGAAAAGTCCAGCGGGCGTGCGCCGCGGTGCCGCGCCCGGTGACCGCCGAATGGTTCAAGGCAGCACACCGGAAGGGCGGTCGAGGGCTTTTCGCCGGACACCGCGGTCGACTACGCCTTATGTGCCCCGCTTCGGATTTACGTAGTATGCCGGAAGTCGTCCATCCGACCGTTGCTCACTTCTTCGGGACTTTGTCAAACCGCCATCAAGCCGTCCCGCTGCCGGGGTTCGGTCGAGCGAAGTACAGGTCGCCGCGAATAGTTTGGCAAACCGGCAGGCTCCGTGTATATCTCAACAGGGATCCTCGGCTGATCCGGTAATGAAATGTTGACGTGGAACGGAGATACCGCCTTGGCTACGGCGGAAGTCGCGAAGGCGATCGAGGTCTTCGCGTCCGGGTGGAACGAACACGACATCGTCCGGCATTTCTCGGTGTTCGCCGAGGATGCGGATTTCGTGGACGTCGTGGGACGGCGGCTGCGTGGTCGGGAGGCGATGTTCGCCGACCAGTCCGCGCGGCACGCGCAGCGGTTCGCCGAAAGTTCGGTCCGCACCCTCGACCTGGACATCAAATTACTGCGCCAGGATGTCGCGCTGGCGCACTACAACTGGGAGATGACCGGTGACCGCGAGGGCGCCGGCGTGCGCCGCGGCATCTTCACATTCGTCTTGTGCCGGGAGGCCGGGCAATGGCTGGTGGTCGCGGCGCACAACACCGAGTCGGTCGTTTGACGACAGCCTCCACCGGGGGAACAGTGCGTGAATTTCAGGTGATCACTCGTCCGATGTCCGATGAGCGTGAAACGGTGCCGCTGTCCGCGGTGGCGCCGGAGGTCGCGCAGGCGGCGGAGCCGGTGCTCGGCGCCCGCCCGCTGGAGGTGCCGCTGCTGGTCCTGGCGGACACCCGGCGCTCGGCCGCGGTGCTCGCGCTGGCGCCGCCCGAGGGCGTCCTGCCCGATTACGAGGCCCTGGGGCCGCTGGCCTCGACCGCGTCGCTGGCCTCGACCGAAACGGGATTCCTCCAGGACAGCCCGCCGGTGTTCCGGTTCGACGGCCCGCTGGGCCTGATCGCGGACGTGTGCCGCGTGGCGGGCGCCGAGATCGTGCGGCACGACCGGGACGCGTTCCGGTCCTGGTTCAAGACCCAGGCCGGGCGGTTCCCGCCGGTCGCGGAGCTGTGGCGGGAAGCGCGGCGGTTGTCGCCCGACGACCTCGAAGCGCTGCTGGTCCCGTTGATCTACCTCAACCACATGTGGCGGCAGGGCAACCCGGAGGACGAACCCGTCGTCGGGCCCAGCGCGATGCCGGAACCGCTGCACGAGCTGCTGGTGCTCGTCGCCGACGAGGTCGGGGCGGTACCGCGGTTCAGCCAGATCGTGATGACGATGATGGCCTGGCAGCTCGACGGCGTGGCCGAGCGGGAGCCGGTCACCTACCGGGAACTGGTGTCGCTAGACCGGATGCGCCACCCGTTCTGGCTCAACAACGACAACCAGAGCGAACTGGACCTCTACCGCTCGTTCTACGCGGTGGAAGCGTTCGGCGCCCCGTTGTACGGGTGGGGCGCGTACGCGCTGGAATGCGCGGCGAACGACGACCAGGCCGGCGGCACGCTCGCGCTGACCATGGTCCGGGCGACGCTGCGCAACGTGTACACGTACACGAAAATGCTGATCCCGCGCATCGACGCGCACCAGTTCCGCCGGTTGCAGGTCACCTTCGGCTGGGTCGGCGACGAGGTGAACGGGGTCGCGTCCGGTTACCAGTTGCCGTTCATGCTGATGCTCGACGCGTTGTTCCACGTGAACTACCGGCACGACGGCGTGGTGGCCGCGCGGGCGAACAACCTGCGATTCGTGCCGGAGCACTGGAAGAGCTACTTCCGCATGATCTACAACCGGCAGCCCGCGTTGAAGTCCTGGGTGCACGAGAGCGGCAACGAGGACCTGGCCGCCGCCTATGTCGGCTGCGTCGAGCTGTTCGGCCTTTTCCGGCAGATGCACCGGCACCTGGGTGGCCAGGTGATCAAGGGCGGCACGACCACCGGGCGCATCTTCGCCGACGCGAAGGACAACTACGAGAAGTTCATGGCGGAAATGGGCGCGCTCGTCGCGGACACCAACGCGACCGGCGATCTCGCCACACCCGTGCTGCCGGACAGCCCGGCCGCCGCGGCCAGTCGCGGCGAACGACGATGACCGAGGTGACCATCGCCGGTGTGCCCTTCGAGGTCCCGGCGGGTACCACCCTGCAACAGCTGTGCGACACCCATTCGACCCCCGTCGTGTTCGGCTGCCGCGCCGCGCAATGCGGCGCGTGCGTCATCCGGGTGACATCGGGCAAAGAACACCTCAGCCCGCCCGGCGACGACGAGATGAACGTCCTCGACGTGCTCGGCGTGGATCTCGACCACCGCCTGGCCTGCCAATGCACCGTGTTCGGCGATGTCTCGCTGGAAGTCGCCGAATAACGCGCCCGCGCTCCCGTGGACCGGAGGCACTTCCCATGACCTTGCGCAATCCCGACCGCGTCGTGATCGTCGGCGGTGGTACGGCCGGTTGGATGACCGCGTCGTACCTCAAGGCCGCGTTCGGCGACCGCATCGACATCACGCTGGTGGAATCCGACTCGATCGGCACGATCGGCGTCGGCGAGGCCACCTTCAGCGACATCCGGCACTTCTTCCAGTTCCTGGGGTTGAAGGAGGAGGACTGGATGCCGGCGTGCAACGCGACCTACAAGCTCGCCGTGCGGTTCGAGAACTGGCGGCGGCCGGGCCACCACTTCTACCACCCGTTCGAGCAGA
Source organism: Saccharothrix obliqua (assembly GCF_019375475.1). Lineage (GTDB taxonomy): Bacteria > Actinomycetota > Actinomycetes > Mycobacteriales > Pseudonocardiaceae > Actinosynnema > Actinosynnema obliqua. The sequence goes on from NZ_JAHXGQ010000011.1 coordinate 279,158, forward strand.
TCAAGTCGGTCGGCGGGTTCCCGCTCACCGACTGGTGGCTCCAGAACGGCCCGACCGACCGGTTCGACAAGGACTGCTTCGTCATCGCCTCGCTGTGCGACGCCGGCCGCAGCCCGCGCCGCCTGGACGGGACGCTGTTCGAGGCGGAGCAGTTCGCCGAGGCCGAGAGCACGGCCCTGTTCACCATGTCCGAGCACCAGGGCCGCACGCAGTTCCCCTACGCCTACCACTTCGAGGCGGCGTTGCTGGCCAAGTACCTCACCAGCTACTCGGTGGAGCGCGGCGTGCGGCACGTGGTGGACCGGGTCGTGGACGTGAAGCTGGACGAGCGCGGCTGGATCGACCACGTGGTGACCGAGAAGAACGGCGACCTGCACGGCGACCTGTTCGTGGACTGCACCGGTTTCCGCGGGATGCTCCTGAACAAGGCGCTTGAGGTCCCGTTCGTGTCCTATCAGGACACCCTGCCCAACGACAGCGCGGTGGCTTTGCAGGTGCCGCTGGACATGGAGAAGCGCGGCATCCGGCCGTGCACCACCGCGACGGCGCAGGACGCGGGCTGGATCTGGACGATCCCGCTGTTCGGCCGGGTCGGCACCGGCTACGTCTACGCCAAGGACTACCTCTCGCCGGAGGAGGCCGAGCGCACGCTGCGCGAGTTCGTCGGTCCCGAGGCGGCCGAGGTGGAGGCCAACCACATCCGGATGCGGATCGGGCGCAGCGCCGAGTCGTGGCGGAACAACTGCGTGGCGGTCGGGCTCGCCAGCGGGTTCGTGGAACCGCTGGAGTCCACCGGGATCTTCTTCATCCACCACGCCATCGAGCAGTTGGTGAAGCACTTCCCGGCGGCGGACTGGCACCCCCAGCTGCGCGAGCGGTACAACTCCGCCGTGGCCAACGTCATGGACGGCGTGCGGGAGTTCCTGGTGCTGCACTACAAGGGCGCCGCGCGCGACGACACGCAGTATTGGAAGGACACCAAGACGCGGGCCATCCCGGACTCGCTGGCCGAGCGGATCGAGCAGTGGCAGGTGCAGCAGCCCGACTCGGAGAACGTGTTCCCGTACTACCACGGGTTGCCGCCGTACTCGTACATGTGCATCCTGCTCGGTGCCGGCGCGATCCCGATGCGACCCTCGCCCGCGCTGGCGCTGGCCGACGACAGCGCCGCGCAGGCGGAGTTCGCCTCGATCCGGGCGACCGCGCAGCGGCTCGTGGAGACCCTGCCCAGCCAGCACGAGTATTTCTCCCGGATGCGCTGAGGCCGCCATGACCGACGCGATGACCGAACCCGACCTGGCGGACGGGTTCCGGTCGATGATGCGGGGTTTCCCGACCGGTGTGGCGGTGGTGACGACGACCGACGACGACGGCAGGCCGCGTGGCATGACGTGCTCGTCGCTGTGCGCCGTCACCATGGCGCCGCCGACCCTGCTGGTCTGCCTGCGTGCCGCGAGCCCGACGCTCGCGGCCGTCCAGCGGCACGGCGCGTTCGCGGTGAACCTGCTGGACGACGCGGCCGGTCCGGTGGCGGAGCTGTTCGCCTTCACCGCCGGTGAGCGCTTCGACCGGGTCGAGTGGCGGAGCGACGAGTGGGCCGCCGGTCCGCACCTGCACCGCGACACGCACGCGGTGGCGGACTGCCGCATCTCGCGCACCGTCCCGGCCGGCGGCCACGTCGTCGTGCTCGGCGAGGTCACCCGGATCACCACCCGGACCGACCGCACCCCGCTGGTGTACGCCGACCGCAGCTACCGCCGCTGGCCGGTCCCGCTGGGGCCGGCACCGCTCCCGCGCGGCTCCAGCGCGACCTGAGGCCGCGGCCGGCTCACCGCGCTCGACCGCGGTGAGCCGGCCGAGCACTACCCGGTGAACGTGTAGTGCCGGTCCGCGGCCACCGCCGCGAGCTGGAACGGGTTGTCCTGCACGCCGCCCTGCGCCCAGACCACCTCGCCGTTCGGGCGGAAGTTCGTCGCCGTCCTGATGCCGAACTGGTCCAGTTCGTGGAGGACGATCAGGCCGCCCCGGTGGTCGCCGACCGTGCCGGTGCACCGGACGTGCTCGCAGAGCTGCTCGGGCGAGGCGTCGTACCGGCCGGGAGCGTGGACCTGCGTGATGATCATGACCTTCCGGTCGCCGTAGGTGAACTTGACCCGGTTGTTCATGTACTGCAAACCGTCGAACAAGTTGCCGGCCTCATGGCCCCACAGGCTCGGCGTGATCTCCTGCGCACCGGGGAAGATCCACCGGTAGGTCCGCTGCTGGTGCGCGGAGAACCTCTCCGCCTGCTGTTCCAGCTCCGCCTTGGTCTTGTAGACCGGCGTGATGTCCGTCGGCGGCCACGGGAAGCTCGTCTGGGCGGACGCCGTGCCCGTGAGAGCGACGAGTGCCACGGCTGCCAGGGCAGCCGCCAGTAACTTGCGCATGTTTCCCCCATGGTGGGTGTTGGGCTCGCACAGACAAGACGCCGCTGGATCATGATCTGTTGCACCTGGTGCTGAAGAGGACACTCCCTGTCCGCTTTGCCTGCGACCGTGGTCGTGTCATGCAGTTCCACGCAGGGAGCGACCTTTGTCCGCCAGTACGCTGAGCACCCGGGCGCTCAACCGCGCGACGCTCGCCCGGCAGTTCCTCCTCGACCGCGCCGACGTGCCGGTGCTCGACGCCGTGGCGCACCTGGGCGGCCTCCAGGCGCAGGAACCGCAGGAACCCTTCACCGGGCTGTGGTCACGGCTGCGGGCGTTCGACCCGGCCGCGCTCGACGAGCTGCTGATCGGGCGGCGCGTGGTGCGGACGCACCTCATGCGGCGGACGATCCACCTCGTCACCGCGGACGACGCCGTGGCCTGGCGCGCACGCCACGACGCCATGCTGCGGCAACGCGTGCTCGGCGTCTACCGCCGCGAGCTCGCCGGGGTGGACCTGGCCGAACTCGCCGCGGCGGCGCAGGAGGTGCTGGCCGACGAGGAGCCGCGCTCGATGGCGGAGGTGGGCCGCGCCCTCGCGGCGCGCTGGCCCGCCACCGGACCGCGGCCGCTGGGTGAGATGGTGGCCGCCGCGCTCGTCCCGATGGTGCAGCTGCCGCCACGCGGGTTGTGGCGGGCCAAGGGTGGGGTGCGCATGGTGCGGCTCTCCTCGTGGCTGGGGCGCCCGATCGACCCGCTCGTGGACGGCGTCGACGTGGTGGGCGCGGCGCTGGCGCGGCGTTACCTGGCCGCGTTCGGGCCCGCGGCGGTGGCCGACCTGCGTGCCTGGTGCGGTCTCGCCGGGCTGCCGGGCGCGGTGGCCGCGATCCGCGGGGAGCTGGTGTCCTTCCGCGACGAGCACGGGCGGGAGCTGGTCGACCTCCCCGGTGCGCCGCGGCCCGACCCCGACACGCCCGCCCCGGTGCGGTTCCTGCCCGCGTTCGACAACGCGGTCCTCGGCTACGACGACCGGAGCCGGATCATCGACCACGCCCACCGGGGGTTGTCGGTCGCGGGTGCGCGGGTCGTGCTGGTCGACGGTCGCGTCGCCGCTACGTGGACCGTCGCGGACGACGTCGTGGTGGTCACGCCTTTGCGCGACTTCACCGGGACCGAGCGGGCGGGTGTCGCCGAAGAGGGACATGCGGTGGCGTCGTTCCTGACCGGCGGTCATGGGGTGCGGGTCGAAGCGTCGTGATGTCCCGCGCGCGGTCCGCGACGTCTCCCCGGGAAGGGGTGTCGCACGAGCGGGTGGGTGGCGGTGCGTCGTGGATGCGGAGCGGTGGAATCGGCCCCCGGCAAGGAGGACTGTCGGGCGCAGTGGTGTGGTCGGACACGCCGCGTGTTTGGACCGATCGGCACGGGGTGACTGTCCACTCGACACGCCGACACGTTCGGGTGGTGGTGGGTGGCCAGGACTCGTGCCGACCACGGGTGGCGGTTAGCTTCGAAGGGCCCAGTCGAGGGCGGGCTCGGGGGGACCTGCGCAGGCAGGCTCCGGCCGGGTGTCGACGAAGCACATAGGGGATGGTCATGAACTTCATGCCGTGGTACCGCCGTGCTGCCGTGGGAATCGCGGCGCTCGGGTTCGTACCGCTCACCGTGTCGGTCGCGCCCGCGTCGGCGAGTCAACCCGCGGAGCAGCACTGCGTGCTGGACCTGACGACCGGGGCGAGCGCGTGCGGGCCCACGGCGGAGCAGGCCGAGCAGCAGGCCATGGTCAAGCCGCGGCTGGTGCTCGTCGCCGTGCTGTACGACCAAGTCGACTACGAGGGCTCGACCCTCACCATCAAGGGCAACAAGCCGTGCACGGCCGCGTACGACCCGCCCGACTACTGGCTCGTCGACCTGGGGTTCCTCGGGTTCGACAACCGCGCCGAGTCGCTGAGGACCGCGAACCAGTGCGAGGTGCAGCTGTTCGACGACGTCGACCTCAGCGGTCCGCGCAGCCCGTGGATCATCCGGTCACGCGACCTGCGCACCGTCGGGGACGGCTGGAGCAACCGCGCCAGTTCGATCGCGATCTCGTGAGCCGTCAGGGCGGTGCTGAAGGCCGTCGCCGCCGCGAAACTCCCCGGGAGCCCGCCTGATTCAGGCGTCGACCTCCGGCACCCGGGCCAGGGCGACCAGGCCGAGCAACCCGACGGCGGTCAGCGCGCCGAAGAACAACCGGTACCCGCCCAGCGGGATCAGGGCGGTCGCGAGCAGCGGCACGAAGGACTGCGGCAGGGAGTTGGCCAGGTCGACCAGCGCCAGGTCCCGGCCCGCGTCGGCGGGGTTCGGCAGGACCCGGACGCACATCGCGAAGTTCACCGCCAGGAACGTGCCGAAACCGACGGCCTGCACCGCGATCGAGACCATGACGAGGCCGAGCGCCGGCGCGAACACGACGCCGAGCGTGCCCACCGCCGTGATCACGGCCGCCACCGCGACGAACGGCTTCTGCCGCCGCCACCGGTCCGACAGGTAGCCCGCCAGCAGACCGCTCACGGCTTGCACGGCCGCTGACAGCAGCACGACCCGCAGCAGCGTCGTGCCGATCTCCGCCGGTGACAGCCCGAACCTCTCCGTCAGGTACACGGCGGTGAACGTGACCGTGGCGATGGCGCAGTTGCACAGGAACCGCACCAGCCACGCCCACGCGAACGCCGGGTGCGCGCGAGCGTCCACGCGGAAGCTGCGCAGCAGGCCGCGGACGTCGAGCGGTTCGGTGGCGCGTTCGGCCGGGGTGTCGCGCACCAGCAGCGCCCCGAGCACGCCGGCCGCCGCGGACGCGCCCGCCAGGACGAGCCACTGCGTCGCCGACCCGGCCGGCACCAGGTTCACCAGGGTCATGCCGATCACCGGACCCAGCAGGGACGGCAGGCCCGAGATGCCGGCGACCCGACCCCGCCGGGCCGGGTCGACCTGGTCGGCGAACAACGCGTCGGTGGCGACGGCCTGGAAGTTGAACAGCGCCTGCACCGCCGTCCACATCAGCACCACCTGCCAGACCTCGGTGGCCAGGCCGAGCACGGCCAGCGCCGCGCCGCCGGTGAGCGCGCCGAACAGCAGCCACGTCCGCCGCTTGCCCAACCGCGCGGTGGTGGCGTCGCTGATCCGGCCGGTGATCGGGTTGAGCGCCATGGCCACCACCGCGCCGACACCGGTCACGAGCCCGAACGCCACCGCCGCGCCCGCGCCGTCGAGCAGCGCGGTGAGGCGGATGGTCAGCAGGAGTTGCAGCGGCACGGCGATCGCCATGACGATGCCCGTCCGCGACACGAGCAACCCGGGCACCAGCCGCCGCAACGACGTGGCGACCGGCGCGGGTGGTGTCCGCAACGCCTGCCCGGCCATCAGAAGCGCCTGCCGGTGATGAACGCGGTGACCTCCAGGAAATCGGCCCGCACGTCGTCGGCGACGCCGTCGAGGCACGCCTCGGCGGTGGCGACCCGGCGCCGCGCCTCGTCCCGCGCCCAGTCGCGGCCACCGGCCAGCTCGACCAGGTCCGCGACGTGCCGGACGTCCTCGTCGTCGAACGGCTCCGGCCGGGCGTAGAGCGCGGCCAGCTCGTCCGCGCCGGGCGCGTTCAACGCCGCCACCACCGGCAGGGACTTCTTGCGCACCCGCAGGTCCGCGCCGACCTGCTTGCCCGTGCGGGCGGGGTCGCCCCAGATGCCCAGCAGGTCGTCCACGAGCTGGAACGCCAGGCCGACGTGCTCGCCGAACGCGGCCAGCCGCCGCACCAGCGCGGGGTTCGCGCCCAGCAGGTCCGCGCCGAGCGAGGAGGCGCACGACAGCAGCGCACCGGTCTTGTCGCCCGCCATCCGCAGGCACTCGGCGAGCGTGACGTCCGCGCGCCGCTCGAAGTCCACATCGGACGCCTGGCCGCTGATCATGCGCTGGGTGGCGGCCATCAGCGACGTGGTGGCGGATCGGGCGCCCGTGCCACGTGCTCCCAACAGGTGGCTCACGGCGGCGGTCAGCAACGCGTCGCCGGCGAGGATCGCGCGTGGCACGCCGAACAACGTCCACGCGGTGGCCCGGCCGCGGCGCGCGGTGTCGCCGTCCATGATGTCGTCGTGCAGCAAGGAGAAGTTGTGCACGAACTCCACCGCCACGGCGGCCGGCACGCCGTCGGCGACCGCACCGCCCGCGGCGCGGGCGGACAGCAGCGCCAGCGCGGGCCGCAGCAGCTTGCCGCCCCAGCCGGTCGCGGGGCTGCCGTCGGCCTCGACCCACCCGTGGTGGTAGTCGACCACCAGCTCCAGTTCCAGGCCGAGGTGGCGGCGCACGGCTTCGTGCAGCGCGGGCCCGACGAGCGCCGTGGCGGTGTCGAGGGAGGCGGGCAGCGTTCTGATCGGTGTCGTGGTCATCGCGTTCTGGAACCTCCGGTTCGGGTGGTCACGGCGCGGGCAGTTCGGGCGAGGTCCGCGCGACGGGGTGGAACAAGGCCCGGCGCAGCACCGCGGGCGAGGTGAGCAGGCTGCTCGGCGGCGCGAGCAGGAACAGCACGTCCCGGAACGCACCGCACACCACCGGGTCGCCGGGCACGCGGTCGCGCACCCGCCCCACGTAGCGGTTGACCAGTGATTCGGCGAAGCCGCTGCGCAGGGCGCCGCCCTCGGCCCCGGGCATCGGGCTGTCCGCGGCGGTGGCGACGTCCCACGCGTCGCGCGAGGAGCGCAGCACGGCCCGTTGCAGGGCGCGGGTCGACGGGAAGCCGCGGTCGAGCATTCGGGCCAGGGACACGGCGTTCAACGCCGCGACGGACATCCCCTGCCCGTAGACGGGGTTGAAGGTGCACGCCGCGTCGCCGACGACGAGCAGGCCGGTCCGCGACCGCGCCCGGTCGTAGCGGCGGCGGCGGTTGCCGGTGTGCCGGTAGCCCACCGGCCTGCCCAGCGGGCGTGCCGCGCGCAGCCACCGGTGCGGCGCGTCGTGCGGCAGCGCGCGGGCGAAGTCGACGAACCCGTCCGGGTCGGTGGGCGGCGCCTGGCCGCGCGGACCGGACAGCGTGACCATCCACCGGCCGCCCTCGGCGGGCAGGATGATCGCGCCGAGGAGCTGCGCCGCGTCCGGCACGATGTAGAAGCCGCGCAGGTCGTTGCCGGGCGGCGCGTCGGCCTCGAAGGCGCACGTCGCGTAGGCCCGGCCGGTTTCCAGCACCTCCTCGGCGGGCGCGGGCGAACCCAGCCCGGCCAGCCACGCCGGGGTGCGGCTGCCGCGCCCGGTGGCGTCCACCACGAGGTCGGCACGCAGTTCGCGTGACGCGTGGTCGCCGCCCCGGTCCCGCACCGCGACGCCCGCGACGTGCCCGGGACCGCCGAGCAGGCCGACGGCCTCGGTGCCGGTCAGCACCTCGATGCGCGGGTCGGCCAGCACGCGCCGCCGCACGACGTGCTCCAGCAGCGGCCGGGACGCGGTGACGACCTCGGCCGAGGGGTTGCGGCGCGACACCCACTGGCCGGCCTGCCACACGCCGACGTCGGCGGGCACCGCCAGGCTCGGCCCGCCCTCGGCCGCCAGCTCGCCGGGCAGACCGGGCAGCAGTTCGCCCAACGCCCGGATGCCGCTGTCCAGCAGCACGTGGGTGTGCCGGGACTGCGGCACACCGGCGCGGGGGCGCGGCGTGGCGGGGTGGTGGTCCCGCTCGACCAGGGTGACGTGGTCGACGTGCCGCGCCAGCACGTGACCCGCCAGCAGGCCCGCCACACCGCCGCCCACGACGATGACGTTCCGCACGCGCGTCTCCAGTCTTTCCGGTGCCGCGCTCACGACGGTTCGCCGTCGGGCACGGGCGTGAGCTTGCGGGCCAGGTACTCGACGCCCGAGGTGTCGCCGGAGCCGGGCTGGTCGCCGATCATGTGGCGCACCAACGACAAGTGGACCGTGCGCCAGTTCCGCACGGCGGAGCGCAGCTCCGGGAGGTCGAGCCGGTCGGCCAACCGGAACAACTCGTGGAACTGTCGGGACTGCATGCCGCTCGCACCGCCGAACCGGTGGCGGAAAGCGGCGAAGTCCTCGCGCCGCAACGTTTTCCGGAGCAGTCGCAGGTGGTCGGTGAGTGCGTCGACGAACCGCACCGCCCGTTCCCGGCGGTGGTCGCGGCCCGGCGCCCCGGGCCGGTCCGCCGCGACGCGGCGCAGGTCGACGAGGGCTTGGCCGAGCAGGACCTCGGACGCCTGGTGCACGACGATGAAGAGCCGTTCGGCGTCACGCGCCGCGTGGTCGTCCGGCGGCGTGAGGGGGTGTTGCAGGGACAACAGGTCCGGCAGGCGCAGGTACCGCGCGTAGGTCATGGTGGTCACGGGACACCTCGCGTCACACCAGGCGTCCGGGCGCGGTGAGGTCCGCGAGCGCGTCCCGGTGCTCCGACGGCGGCAGGTCGCGCAGGGCGTGTTCCGCGCGTCGCGCGTAGTCGCGTGCCAGGTCGCGTGCGGCGGTCAACGCGTCGGAGTCGCGCACGACCGCGGCCAGTTCCACGTGCCGCGCCTCGGGCTCCGTCGTGGTGTCGGCGAGCAGGTCCTCGATCCGCTGCCGCCGCGCGGGGGAGCTGTAGCGGTGCGCCAGCAGCACGGGCAGCGTCGGGCGGCCGTTGCGGACGTCGGAGATGTTCGGCTTGCCCGACCGGGTGCCGTCGTAGGCCATCAGGTCGTCGCGGATCTGGTAGCCGGTGCCCAGCAGGTCGCTGTAGTCGCGCAGCGCGGCCAGTTCCGCGCCCGTCGCGCCGGCGAGCGCGCCGCCCACGCCGCACGCCATCCACAGCAGCCCGCCGCTCTTGTCGCGGATCATCGCCAGGTACTCGTCCGTGGTGCAGATCCGGCGGCCCATCCGGATCTCCTGCACGGCGGCGTCACCGATGCGCAGACCCGCGTCGGACATGATGGTCAGCGCGTGGGTGACGTGATCCAGCGGGATGCCGGTGTCGCGGCACTCGGCCAGCGCGGCGAAACCGTGGAAGTAGAGCCCGTCGCCGCCGACGATGGCGGAGGGCTCGCCGAACGTGGCGTACGCGGCCTTCTTGCTCCGCCGTTCCGGGTCGCTGTCGATGATGTCGTCGTGCATCATCGCGCCCACCTGGACGCATTCCACGGCGACTGCCGCGGGCAGGACCGGCGCCAGCTCGCCGCCGACCGCCAGGGCGGACCGGACGACCAGCCACGGCCCCATCATCTTGCCGAACGGCAACAGCCCGTAACGCGCGAGCCCGGCGAGCCCGGACACGCCGTCGGGCCACCGCCGCTCCACTTCGGCCCGCACCAGGGCGGCGATCTCCGGGTCGGCGACCCGGGCGACATCGGTCTTGGTCATGGGGCCGACTGTAGGGACGGCGATCCGCGCTGTCCGCGATCGCGGACCACCCGGTCCCGAACGGGACGCGCTTCGGGTCGTTCCACCCCCCGGCGGTCGGAAAACCGCCACGGGACAACGGGTTCGGGTCAGTCGCCCAGACCGGTGATGGCGGTGTGCAGGGCCCGGCGGGTCGCCTCGGTGAGGTCGGCGGGGTCGTCGGCCCACGCGTAGTGCTCGAACGCCACGCGCAGCGCGACGTTGAGCATCCCGGCACGCACCCTGGTCTCCAGCGCGTCCACCGGATCGCCGGTCCGCTCGGCGATGACCTCCGCGAAGGCGTCCTCCGCGTCGAGGTAGGACCGCACCCACACCGCGCGCAGCGACGGTTCCGCGCGCGTGAGCCGCACCAGGTCCAATGTGGACTCCGGGACCTGGTCGGCCAGGTCGCCCTCGTGCAGCAGCCGGTCGAGCAGCGGCAGGTCGCGCGGCCACGCGCGCAGCTTCTCGACCACCACCGCGAGGCCGTGCGACAGCAGCGGCTGGATGCACGCCTCCTTCGACGGGCAGTACCGCCACAGGGTGCGCGCGGACATGCCCAGCTCGCCCGCGATCTGCTCGACCGACGTCGCGGCCACGCCCTGGGCCTTGAACAGGGCGAGGGCCGCGGTGGCGATCTCCAGCCGGATGAGGTCCTTGCGCCGCTCGCTCATGGGCGGCCTGCCCCGGCCGCGGTCGACCGCCCCCCTCGCCGGTTCTGCCGTCATGCCGTCATCCTCCTACACCGCCGGTGGCGGGCGTCCGGGGCCCGACCGAAATATTGGCACCTTGCGACACTATGTCGGAGTGTGCAAATAATTGGGCGTGGACGCGGAGCGGAAGCGGGTGACCCCGGTGACGGGGGCGCGTGCCCGCGCCGTCATCGCCGTCGTGGCGTTCGTCGCCGGGCTCGGCTCGATGGCGCAGACGCTGGTGGTGCCGCTGCTGGGCGACCTGCCGGGCCTGCTCGGCGCGGACGCGGCGGGCGTGGCCTGGACGGTGACCGCCGCACTGCTCGTCGGCGCGGTCACCAGCCCCGTCGTCGGCAGGCTCGCCGACCTGCACGGCAAGCGGCGGCTCCTGCTGCTCACCCTGGTCCTGTCCGGTGTCGGCGCGGTGCTGTGCGCGACGGCCGGGTCCCTGCTCCCGATGGTCGCGGGACGTGCGTTGCAGGGGCTCGGCATGGGCCTGGTGCCGCTGGGCATCAGCCTGCTGCGGGACGTCGTCACCCCGGACCGGGTCGGCGCGGCCATCGCGCTGACCTCCTCGGTGGTGGGCGTCGGCGGCGCGTTCGGCCTGCCGTTCGCGGCCACGGTCGCGCAACTCGGCCACTGGCGCTGGGTGTTCTGGGGCGTGGCCGCGCTGACCGCGCTCGGCGCGGTGCTCGCGGCGTGGCTGGTGCCGCCGGCGCCCGGCCTGGCCGCCGGCGCGTTCGACGTGGTCGGCGCGCTGACCCTGACCGGCGGCCTGACCGGGTTGCTGCTGGCGATCACGCGTGGCGGCCGGTGGGGTTGGACCGCGGCCGGGGTGGCGGCCGTCCTGCTCGTGCTGTGGGTGGCCTGGGAGCGGCGGGTCGCCTCGCCGCTGGTCGACCTGCGCGTCACGACGCGCCGGCCGGTGCTGCTCACCAACGCCGCGGCCGTCGTCGTGGGCTTCGCGATGTACGCGCAGACGCTGGCCGTGCCGCAACTGCTGCAACTGCCCGCCGCCACCGGCCACGGGCTGGGGCTGTCGATGCTGCGCACCGGCTGGCTGATGCTGCCCGCCGGCGTGGCGATGATGGGCGCGGCGGCGGGCAGCGCGCGGTTGTCCGCCGCGCGCGGGCCCAAGGCGTCGTTGGCGCTGGGCGCGGTGCTGATGGCCCTGGGCTACGTGATCTGCCTGGCCCTGCCGGGTTCCGCCGCCGGGCTGGTGCTCGGGACGGTGGTGACCAACGCCGGACTCGGCCTCGCCTACGGCGCGATCCCCGCGTTGATCGTCGCGGCGGTGCCGCCGAGCGCGACCGGCGCGGCGACCGGGGTCAACACCCTGCTCCGGTCGGTCGGCACCACCGTGGCGGGCGCGGTCGTCGGCGTCGTCCTCACCGGGATGAGCACGCCGGTCGGCGGCGTGCCGGTCCCGACGCGGAGCGCGTTCGCGACCGTCCTGGCGATGGGCGTGCTCGGCTCGCTCATCGCGTTGGCGACGGCGCTCGCGGTGCCGGGTCGGACCCGGCGCCACACCCATTCATGAGTCCACTGTGGACGTGAAGACCGAGAGGTGACCATGACCGGACCCAAGGCGCTCCCGATCGCCGCGCGCGCCGCCGGGCAGCCCTACGCGCCGGCGGCCGAGCTGTACGAGTTGCAGGCGGACGACCGGCTCCACCGGGTCAAGGTGCCGAGCCCGCTGCTCGGCGAGTTCGACGCCGTGGCGGTGACCCGCTACGAGGACGCCAAGAGCGTGCTGAACGACGAGCGGCTGCGGATGGGCTTCAGCCTCGACCCCGACGCTCCCCGGACCATGCTGAACCAGCCGGGGAACCTGTTGAACTACAACGGGATCGAGCACTCCCGGCTGCGGCGGATGCTGTCCGGCGGGTTCACCGTCAAGCGCGTCCGCGGGTTGCGGCCGATGATCGAGGAGGTCGTCGCCTCCCGGCTGGCCGCGCTGGAGGAAGCGGGTCCCGGCGCGGACCTGGTGCAGGTGTTCAGCACACCCATCCCCACCATGGTGATCTGCGAGCTGCTGGGCGTGCCCTACGCCGACCGCGCCGGCTTCCAGCGCCGCGCCCAGGTCGGCCTGGACGTCAACACCACCCGCGAGGAGCAGATCCGCAACCTCGCCGAGATGGACGCCTACATGGCCACCCTGATCGCGAGCCACCGCGAGAGCCCCGGCGACAACCTGCTGGGCGGCGTGGTGCGCGACTTCGGCCACGAGCTGACCGACGACGAGCTGATCGGCATCGGCAACATGCTGCTGATCGCGGGCCACGAGACCACCGCCAGCATGTTGTCCGCCGGTGCGGCGCTGCTGTTGCAGAACCCGGAGCAGCTCGCCGTGGTGCGTGACGAACCGGACGCCGCCGCCGGCGCGATCGAGGAGCTGCTGCGTTACTGCGCCCCGGCCACCACGATGCCGCGGCAGGCGGCCGAGACGTTCCACGTGCGCGGCCAGGAGATCCGCGAGGGCGAGAAGGTCGTGGTGTCGGTGCTGGTCGCCAACCGCGACCACGCGTTGTCCGACGGCGACCTGGACACGCTGAACGTGCGGCGGGAACCCGTTTCGCACGTCACCTTCGGCTACGGCGCGCACCAGTGCCTCGGCCAGCAGTTGGCGCGCATGGAGCTGCGGGTGGCGCTTCCCGCGTTGTTCAACCGGTTCCCGACGCTCGCGCTGGCCGTGCCGCCGGAGGAGGTCGACTACCGGACCACCGCCCTCGTCTTCGGCGTGCGGCGGCTGCCGGTCACCTGGACCCGCGAGGAGGCGTCATGAGCATGACCGTCGAGATCGACGAACCCCGGTGCGTCGCGGCCGGGCACTGCGCCGCCGCCGCGCCGGGCGTCTTCGACCAGCGCGACGACGACGGCGTGGTGGTCCTGCTCGACCCGACGCCGCCGGCGGGCGAGCACGGGAAGGTCCGCGAGGCCGCCGCGCTCTGCCCGGCCGCCGCGATCACCCTCCGCGACCGCGGTGGTGCGCGGTGACCGACGTGCTGGTGGTCGGCGCTTCGGCCGCCGGCCTGGCCACCGCCGAGGCGTTGCGCCGCCGGGGTTTCACCGGTTCGATCCGCCTCCTCGGCGCGGAGGAGCACCCGCCGTACGACCGGCCGCCGCTGTCGAAGGAGGTGCTGGCGGGCACCCGGGACCCGGAGCGCGTGGTGCTGCGCGGCGCCGACGACCTGGCCGCGCTGGACATCGAGCTGGTGACGGGTCGCGGCGCCACGGCGCTGGACGTGGTCCGGCGCGAGGTCTCCGACACCGCGGGCCGCCGCCACGCCTACGGCTCGCTGGTCATCGCCACGGGCCTCACGCCACGTCGGCTGGGTCGCTTCGCCGGGCCGGCGGGCGTGCACGTGCTGCGCACCGTCGAGGACACCCGGCGGTTGCACGCCGACCTGCTCACCGCGCGGCGGCTGGTCGTGCTCGGCGGCGGTGTCCTCGGCTGCGAGATCGCCGCCACCGCGCGGCAGCGGGGCCTGGACGTCACCCTGGTCGACCGCGGTCCCGCGCCGATGGCCCGCCAGGCGGGGCCCCGCCTGGGTGCCCTGCTGGCCGACCTGCACCGCGCGCACGGCGTCAAGGTGCTCACCGATGTCACGGTGGAGGACCCCGTCGTCCACGAGGCACGCGTGACCGGCGTGCGCACGTCGGCGGGTCGGATCGCCGCGGACGCCGTGGTGGTCGCCGTCGGTGCGACACCGGCCACCGGCTGGCTGCGCGGCAGCGGCCTGGTCCTGAGCGACGGCGTCGTCTGCGATTCCCGTTGCCGCGCCGCCGAAGGCGTCTACGCCGTCGGCGACGTGGCCCGCTGGTGGCACGAGGGGCAGGGGCGCAGCGTCCGCCTGGAGAACCGCACCAACGCCACCGAGCAGGCGCTTGCCGTGGCGGACAACATCATGGGCGCGGACCGGCCCTACGTGCCGGTGCCCTATTTCTGGACGGACCAGTACGACGTGCGGATGCAGGTGTTCGGCGACCTCGCGGGCGCCGACGCGCTCCGCGTCCTGGAAGGCGACCCGGCGACGCGGAAGTTCGTGGCCGCGGCCGAGTCGGGCGGGCGGGTCATCGGAGTCGTCGGCTGGAACAGCGCACGCGCGGTGCGCCGTGCCCGCGGGTTGATCGCGGACCGAGGAGTGGTCGATGCCTGATCTCGAAGTGCCCGTCCTCATCGTCGGCGGTGGCGGCTGCGGCCTCACCGCGTCGGTCTTCCTGTCCGACCTGGGGGTGGACCACCTGCTGGTGGAGCGGCGCGCCACGACCTCGACGCTGCCGCGGGCCCACTACCTCAACCAGCGCACCATGGAGGTGTTCCGCCAGCACGGGCTCGCCGACGACGTCTACCGGATCAGCGCGCCGACGGCAAACATCGGCGAGGTCGCCTGGCGCACCTCGTTGGCGGGCGACGGCGAGTTGGACGCGCGGGACCTGCACCGGATGGACGCCTTCGGCGGCGGCAGCACGGCCGAGCCGTACGCCGCGCACAGCCCGTGCCCGTCGACCAACCTGCCCCAGCACCGCCTGGAACCGCTGCTGCTGGAGCACGTCCGTGGGCGCGCGAAGCGCACACCGCTGTTCAACCACGTCATGCAGGACTTCACCCAGGACGAGGACGGCGTGACGGCGCACGTCACCGACCGGTCCACGGGGCGGACGACCACCGTGCGCGCCCGCTACCTGCTCGCCGCGGACGGCGGCAAGGGCATCGGCGCGCGGCTGGGCGTGCCCATGCGGGGCGACGGCTGGGCGTTCGACGTGATCTCCGTGCACTTCAGCGCCGACCTGCGCGAGTGGTGGAGCGGTGACCGCGTGCTGATCACGAACTTCGTCAGCCCGGACGGCGGTCCCGTCTCCCGGTACGGCATGGTCGCGATGGGACCGGAGTGGGGACGCGCCTCGCGGGAGTGGGCGCTGCACTTCCACGTCCCGCCCGGTGCCGACACCACCTTCGACGAGCACACCGCCGCGGACACCGTGCGCGGTCTGCTGAAGCTGCCGGACCTCGACGTCGTGGTGCACCAGGTCGGGCA
The DNA here is from genome assembly GCF_019375475.1 of Saccharothrix obliqua. GTDB lineage: Bacteria > Actinomycetota > Actinomycetes > Mycobacteriales > Pseudonocardiaceae > Actinosynnema > Actinosynnema obliqua. The sequence goes on from NZ_JAHXGQ010000011.1 coordinate 294,668, forward strand.
CTACCGGCCGGAGGCGGTGATCGCCGACCGGTTCCGCGTCGGCCGGGTCTTCCTGGCGGGCGACGCCGCGCACCGCCAGCCGCCCGCCACGGGGCTCGGCCTCAACTCGGCCGTCCAGGACGCGCACAACCTCGCCTGGAAGCTCGCCGCCGTGCTCGACGGTCAGGCGGGCGACGCCCTCCTGGACACCTACGAGGCCGAACGCCTGCCCACGGCGCAGCGCAACGTCGAGTGGGCCATGTTCGCCTTCCGCAACCACGCGGTGATCCACGCCGGTCTCGGCCTGCTGCCGGGGCAGCCGCCCGAGGTGACGCGTGCCAACTTCCGCGATCTCCTCGCCGACACGCCGATGGGCGAGACGCGGCGGGCGAGGGCGGCGGAGGTGTTCGCCACCCAGCGGGTCGAGTACCAGGCGCACGACATCGAGATCGGGTTCGCCTACGCCGCCGGGGCGCTGGTGCCCGACGGCAGCGCCGCGCCGCCCCGCGACCCGTGGGGCTACGTGCACCACCCCGACGCGCGTCCCGGCCACCGGCTGCCGCACGCGTGGCTCGACCTCTGCGGTCGCCGCCTGTCCACGCACGACCTGGTCGGCGACCGCGGCGGGTTCGTGCTCATCACCGGGGACACCGACGACGTGTGGGCGGCTGCCGCCGCACGGGCCGCCGCCGCGTGCGGCGTGCCGGTGACGGCGGTGACCGTCTCCCCGGGTCGGCACCGCGACGCGAACGGCACGTGGGCGACCGCGCGTGGCGGACCCCGGCGAGGTGCCGTCCTGGTGCGACCGGACAACCACGTCGCCTGGCGTGGCGGCTCGCCGGGCCCCGGCGCGGCCGACGAGCTGACCGCGGCGCTCCGCCGGGTGTTGGGAAGAGGTGAGTGACCGTGCCGGAGGACGAGTCGACCGCGGCGGTTCGCCGCGTCGCGGGTCGGGGGAGCGGTGGGGTGGCCGTGCCGAACGACAGCGAGAGCGTCGTGCGCGCCTTCCTCACCGCGCTGGGCCCGACACCCGCGGCGGTCCGGGGTGCGGTGGAGCGGTTCCTCACCGACGACTGCGTGTGGGAGAACCCCGGATCGCCGGTGTGCCGCGGCAAGTCCGAAATATTTTCGCTCCTGCCGCCCGATTTCGCGCGGTTGGCCGTGCGCTTCCGGCACATCGCCTCGTCCGGCGACACCGTGCTGGTCGAGCGGGTGGAGGACATGTTGCGCCTCGACGGCACCTTCATCGCGCGCGACCTGGCCGTGATGGGCGCGTTCGACGTGCGCGACGGCCGGATCAGCGCGTGGCGGGACTACTTCGACATCACGAACCTCATCAACGGCGGCGCGGTGGACGGGACGCCCGGAGCAAGGGAGACAGTCGCATGACCGACGTCCGGACGCGTGTCGAGGACGTGCGCGTGGAACTGCTGGCACGGGTGCACGAGATCGGGCCGGTGCTGGCCGGGGGCGTCGAGCAGGGCGACCGGGAGCGCAGGCTGCCCGACGCCAGCGTCCGCGCCATCGACGAGTCCCGGGTGAGCAGGCTGTGGACCGCCCGCGAGTTCGGCGGCCTGGAGACCGACGTGCGCACCCTCAGCGAGGTGACCAAGGCGCTGTCGCACTACTGCCCCTCCACGTCCTGGGTGGTCAACAACATCAACGGGTCCAACCTGCTCGCGTTCCGGTTCCCGCGGGAGGCGCGGGACGAGGTGTTCGGGGACAACCCGGGCGCGAAGCTCGCGTCCGTCTTCGTCGCGGCCGGCACGGCGGAACCCGCGCCCGGCGGCTACCGGCTCACCGGGAGGTGGCCGTACGCCTCGGGAATCCTGCACGACGACTGGGCCATCCTGAGCGCGAAGGTCACCGGTGGCGGCGGCGCGGTGTCGGTCCTCGTGCCCGTCGCCGACCTGGCCGTCGAGGACACCTGGGCGACCGTCGGGATGCGCGCCACCGGCAGCCACACGGTGGTGGCGCACGACGTGGCCGTGCCCGCGCACCGGGTGATACCGGTCGAGGCGCAGCTGGGCAGGCAGAACGCCACCGACCTCACCCTGCCGCCGCTGTTCCGCTCGCCCGCCGTCGCGGCCATGGCGGTGATCTGCGCGTCGGTGGTGATCGGCATCGGGCAGGCGGCGCGGGCGGTGGTCGTGGACCGCGCGCCGAGCCGCGGTGTCGCGCCCACCCGCTACACCAGCCAACCGGACTCCCGCGCCTTCGTCGCCGCCCTCGGCGGCACGGCGCTCGCGATCGACGGTGCCGAGCTGCACCTGAACCGGGCCGCGGACGTGATCGACGGCGCGGCGGCGGCCGGGGTGGCGTTGCCCGAGGCCGAGTTGCGCCGCATCCGCGGTGACGTGGGCCAAGCGGTGAACCTCACGACCGTCGCGCTGGACGAGCTGATGTGGGCGCACGGCGCGGCGGCGTTCGCCGAGTCCAACCCGCTCCAGCAGTTCTGGCGCGACGCCAACACCGCCGCCCGGCACGCGATGCTGAACGTCCACGTGGGCCGCGAGCTGTACGGCGGCTCGTTCTTCGGGCTGGACCCCATCGTGCCCAGCCTCTGACGCCCGGCCCGCGGAGGACCACCATGGACTGGCTACCCCCGTTCCTGATCCCGATGTCCGACATCGCGCCGGTCACCCGCGGACCGGCCGACGTGCCCCGGTGGCTGTTCTGGGCGTTGGCGGGACCGACCGCCGCGGGCTGGGTGGCGACGTACCTGCTCGCCATCCGGCAGACCGCGCTGGACGGGCGGACCGGCGTGCCCGCGTACCTGGTCGCGGTGAACTTCGCCTGGGAGTTCAGCCTGACCTTCCTGCTGGAGCAGACGCCGACCCAGCGCGGCATCAACGCTGCCTGGGTCGTCATCGACGCCGTGCTGCTGTTCCAGGTGTTCCGCCACGGCGGGCGCGACTACCCGGCGATGCCGGCGCGGGCCTTCCGCTGGTCGCTGGTCGGCGTGCTGGTGTGGTCCTCGCTGCTGGTCATGGCGAGCGCGAACGAGTTCCACGACCGGGACGGCATGTACATCGGCATGGCCCTCAACGTGCCGCTGAGCGCGGCGTTCATCCTGATGCTCAAGCGGCGCGGATCGTCCGCCGGGCAGAGCATGCACATCGCGACGGCCAAGTTCGTCGGGTCGTCGTTCGCCGGGGCCACCGGGTTGCTGCTCTACCCGCACCGGGTGCTGTTCCTGGTGCTGATCCCGACGATGGTCGCGCTGGACGTCGCCTACCTGGTGCTGCTGCGCCGCCGGATGCGCGCGGAGGGGCGGCGGCCCTGGTCGGTGCACGCGCACCGGGCGCTCGTGCCGAGCGGGGTGGGCCGATGACCGTCGGGAACGTGCCGGACGTGGCGGACGAGGTCTTCGAGGGCTCGTTCTTCGCCGACGCGTCGTCGGGCCACGTGGCGCCGGTGGCGTTGCTCGACGCGGTGGTGCGGGCGGCGACCGCGGCGCCCGCGGACGCGGGCGGGTGCCGACCGCGGTCGGTCGAGGTGGCGTTCCCCGGTCCGTTCCACCGGGGTGTGCCCACGCACCTGGTGCTCGACCCGTTCCGACCGTCGCCGGACGTGCGCGCGGCCCGGTTCGAGGTGGCGCAAAGGGGGTTGCCCGCGTGTGTCGGGACGATCCGGTTCGCGGACGGCGACGACCTGTTCGCGCCGTGGGTGGCGACACCGGGTCGGCGCGCGCCGCAGGTGCTCGTCGGCAAGGACGCGCCGTGGCGGGTGCTGATCGGGCCGCCGCGCCGCACGCCCGAAGGGGCACCGGCGGCGGACGTGGTCGGCCCGTCCGCGCCGGGTGACACGGGCGCGCGGCCGGTGAGCCTGCTGCTGGACGCGGCGTGCCAGTTGCTCACGGCGGTGGCGCGCGCCGGCGGCGAGGCGCCGGGTGACGCGGAACTGCTGGTGTCGGCGGCGAAAGTCACGACCGCGGCGGGTGAGCCGTGGGACGTCTACCCCGAGCTGGTGTGCCGCGGTTGGCGCACCGTGCGCGCGCACATGGCCGCTTCGGTGGAGCTGCGCGTCGGGGGAGAGGTGCGTGGCGAACTGGCGGTGCGCGGCCGGTTCCGGTCGTCGTCGGTCGTCCGCGCCGCATTCGCGGACACGCGTCTCACCATGGTCCGCGAAAGGGAGGACCATTGCCCGATCGGACATGGAACGCCGGGATTTCCGCGCTTCGCTTTGCCCGGCTTCCGGCGGCACCCATAGTCTCGTCATCGGGTCCGCACCCACTTGTTCGAAACAACCCGATCAATGTGCGTTCGAGGTGTGCATGGTGCCGAATGCCGCCCAAATGGTCCCGCCGCTGAAGGTGTCGCTGCTCGGCGAACCCCGCGCGTGGCGTGGTGGTGTGCCCGTGAAACTCGGCGGGGGCCGGCGGACCGCGGCGTTCGTCGCCCTCGCGCTGAACGCCAACCGGGTCGTGACGCGGACCGAGCTGGTCGCGGCCCTGTGGGACGGCGAGCCGCCCGCCGGCGCGCACAGCCGCATCTACAGCCACGTCTCGGCGTTGCGGCGGGAGGTCGGCGGCGAGGAGGTGCTGCACAGCAGCCACTCCGGCTACCGCCTCGTGGTCGAGCCCGACGACCTGGACTTCGCGGTGCTGCAACGCCTTCGGGAGCAGGCACGGGGCGTGCGCGCCCGCGGCGACCACCGGGGTGAGCTGGCGCTCGTGGACGACGCCCTGGCCATGTGGCAGGGCGAGGCGCTGCGGTCCGTGCCCGGTCCGCTGGCGGAGTCCTGGCGGCAGCGGCTGACGGAGGGCGAGCTGTCGCTGCGCACCCGCCGCGCCCGGCTGCTGATCGAGCTGGGCCAGCACGACGAGGTGGTGGGCGAGCTGACCGAGCTGGCACGCCGCCACCCCGCGCGCGAGGACATCCAGCACTCGCTGATCACCGCGCTGGCCCGGTCGGGTCGGCAGGCCGAGGCGCTGACCGCGTACCGCACGGCGCGGGAGACGCTGGTGGAGCGGTTCGGCACGGAGCCGGGCGCCGCGTTGCGCGCCCTGCACCAGGAGATCACGGCGAACCCGCCCGCGGTGCGGCGGGCGCCGCCGCCCGCCCGACCGGTCGACAGCGGCGCGGCGCGGCTCGCCCGCGCCCGCGTGGACGGGTTCGTCGGGCGGGCCGACCAGGTGGCGCGGATCCGGGCGGCGGCGCGGGCGTTGCTGGCCGGCCGGGGCGGGTCGCTGTGGGTGACCGGCGCGCCTGCCGGCGGCAAGACCGCGTTGATCGCCGAGGGGCTGGCCGACCTCGCCGCCGCCGGTTGCGCGATCGGGTTCGGCACCGCCGACGAGATGTCGCACCGCCTGCCGCTCGGCGCGCTGCGCGACTGCCTGTCCGGGCTCGACCACGCCCTGCTGCACCGCGCGGGCCTGGACGCGGAGGTGAGCCCCGATGACGACGCCCTCCGGCGGGTCGACGCCCGGTTGCGGCTGGGCGGCGTGATCGCGCGGGTGCGGCAGCTGCTGGAGGCCGCCGCGGGCAGGCCGCTGGTGCTCGTCGTGGACGACCTGCACTGGGCCGACGACGAGACCCTGCTGGTGTGGCGCGACCTGCACACCATGACCACGCGCTACCCGGTGCTGCTGGTGTCCGCGTCACGCCCGGTGCCCCGGCGGCGCAACCTCGACCTGCTGGCCGCGCTGGTGAAGGAGAACGGCTGCGACGCGTTCGAGCTGGGCGAGCTGTCCGACGCGGAGGTGTGGGACCTGCTGCTGGGCGTGCGGCTCACCGGTCGGCACACGGCGGGCGCGGTCGCCGCCTGGTCGGGCGGCAACCCGGCGTTCGCGCGGGCGATCGGCGAGGCCGTCGCGGCGCTGCCGGTGAAGTGCTGGACCACCACGCCGGAACCGGTGGCCGCCGCCGTGCGGTACTACCTGGACGCGTTCTCGCCGGACACGCGTGACATGTTGCGCCGCGCTTCGCTGCTGGGCGACTCGCACACGGTCGGTGATGCGTTGCGCGCCACCGGGAAACGCGCGCACGAGCTGCTGAACCTGGTGGACGAGGCGTTGGCGGGCGGGGTGCTGGTGGACGAGGGGGGCGCGCGGCTCCGGTTCCGCCACCCCGTCGTGCGGAGGGTCCTCCACGAGTCCGTGCCCGCCGCCGTGCGTCGCGCCGCGCTGGACCACCCCGGCGGGGAGCCCGGTGTGGTGTCCGCGTACTGGCCGCGACCGGCCTGATCGTCGGAACGAAGGGCGCCCGCCCGCCCCGTGGCAGGCGCTACCTCCCCCTGGCGGTACCGGTCAGATGACGCCGTTGCGGAGCGCGTACGCCACCGCGTGCGGCCTGTTGCGGAGGTTGAGCCGGTTGGTCACCCCGAAGACCACCCGTTTCACCGCGCGCTCGGAGAAGCACAGCTTCGCGGCGATCTCGGCGGTGTCCAGGCCGTCGGACATCAGGCGCAGCACGTCGATCTCGCGCGGCGTCAGGCCCGACGTGTGCAGCCCGCGGGGCGACAACACCTCCCGCTGGACCCGTTCGAGCTGCTTCAGCAACTCCCCGAGCATGTTCGACGGCAGCACACCACCACCGGAGGCCGCCGTCAGCACCGCGTCCGCCACGCGGTCACCGGTGGCGGACGTGCGCGGCAGCACCGCCACCACGTTGCACTCCACCGCGACGAGCAGGTCGGTCCGGCTGATCTCGCCCACGACCAGCACCACCGGCACGCCCAGCGCCGCCTTCAGCCGCCGCAGCGACGACGACACCTCGACGGTCATCCGGTCGTGCGCCACCACGGCCACGTCCGGCCTGTCGCGCCGGTCCTCGGAAATCACTTCGACACCGGCACGGGAACCGAGGTGGGCGCAGATCGCCGAGTGCGCCAGCGGGTCCTTCCCGTGCACGACCACTTTCACCGTGTTCACCCTTGCCTCCTCACGTTCACCGATCACAAGAAAAGTGTGCGAGAAGTGGCTTCAAGGAACCTCTACGCGACCTGTCGCGGTTGAGAACCACGAGGGCGCGCCGGTTCCCGGTGATTTCCCACGTGCGGTTCGGCGGGAGGCGGCGTTCATCGACGCGTTTGCCCACCGTGCGCGGCACCGGGTCGCGGGTCAGGTGGCGAACTGCTGGTACATGGCGAGCCGCAGCGAGGAGGGCACGCTCTCGTAGAGCACCCGCCGGAGCAGGGGGTAGGCGAACCGCACCTCGTCCCCGTCCTCCACCACGACGCCCGCGATCAACGCTTCGGCGAGCACGTCGACCAGCCCGCTGGGCGGCGTGCCGGTGGCCGCGGTGATCTCGTCCACCGTGCACGACTCGCCGAGCAGGGCCATGGCGCGCAACGTTTCCAGGGTCGCGCCGCCGAGCTGGGCGAACTGCTCCGACACCGCGGCCACGACCGGTGGCGGCACGACCCGCCAGCGGCGTGCCGGGCCGTGCTCCGGCAGCGCGGAGACTGCGGCCAGCAGGCACGACGGGTACCCGCCCGCCAGCGCGGTGATCGCCCGCGCGGACGCCTCGTCGGTCACCCCGGCCAGGGCGAGCAGGCCACGCGCCTCGGCGTCGGTCAGCGGCGGGAGCACCACGTCGCGCGCCCCGGCGTCGTCGGTCAGCACGCGGGGCAGGTGCCGGTCCTGGCGGCACGGCAGCGGCCGGCCCGCGGCGATCAGCAGCAGCGGGTGGTGCGCGCTCAACCCGCGCAGGTAGTGCCAGACGGACAGGCTCTCCGGGTCGGCCCACTGGAGGTCGTCCAGCACCAGCACCAGCGGGTGCGCGGCGTTGGACCGGAGCACCTGGCGCACGCGCTCCAACACCACCGTGAGCGGCGTGTCCGGGCGGACCGTCACACCGTGCGCGGCCGTGCCCAAGCCCGTCAGGCAGCGCTCGACGGCGTGCAGCGGGACGTCCTGCGCGAACTCGTCGGCCGCGGCCCAGGACACCACGCAGCCCGCGGTCGCCGCACCGGACAACGCCTCGGCCAGCACGGCGCTCTTGCCGCTGCCGGGCAGGCCCTCGATCCACAGGCTGCCACCGCGGCCCGCGCGCACGTCGTCGACCACCCGGCGCAGCTCGGCGACCAGACCGGCGCGACCCACGAACGGGCGGGTCGCCGCCAACCGCGCCACCGGCCGCGGGAACCGCCGCTCGCCGGCCGCGAGGTCGCCGGCCAGGATCTCCTGGTGCAGCACGTGCAGCTCCCGACCGGGCTCGGTGCCGAACCGCTCGGCGAGCGTGGCGCGTGCCCGCCGGTACGCGTCCAGCGCGTCGGTCTGCCTGCCCGCCTGGAACAACGCGGTCATCAGCAACGCGTGCAGGCGTTCCCGGGCCGGCTCGCGGCGCACCAGGTCCGTCAGCTCGTCCACGACCTCGTCGTAGCGGCCGGCGGCCACCGCCAACTCGGCGCGCCGCTCCAGCAGCGCCAGGCGCACCTCCGCCAGCCGGGAGCGGTGGGCCGCGGCGAACGGGCCCGGCACACCGGCGAGCGCCTCACCACGCCACAGCGCCAGCGCCTCCTCCACCGCGGCGGGCTCGCCGGGGTCGTCCCGCTCGCGCAGGACCCGCGCCCGTTCACGCAACAGGTCCAGCCGGTGCACGTCCAGGGCGTCGGGTGGCAGCGCGAGCCGGTAGCCCGCGTAGGAGGTGGTGAGCACGTCCTTGTGCAGCGCGCGGCGCAGCGTGGAGACGTAGGTGTAGAGGCTGCCGGACGCGCTCGCGGGCGGGTGGCCGCCCCACAGGGCCTGGATCAGCTCGGCACGGGACATGATGTGCCCGGAACGCAGGGCCAGCGCGCAGAACACGGCACGCGGCAGGCCGCCGCCGAGCAGGACGGGCACGCCGTCGCGCCACACCGCCGGCTCGCCCAGGATGGCCACGTCGATCACCGGACCCGCCACCGCGCACCTCCGCAACGGACCACACTACCGATCCGGCGCGTGGCCGGCCGCCTCATCCCGGGCCGGACCGCCCGGTGCCGCCCGCGGTGAGGATCCTGGTGAACTGCCGTCGCAGCGGGGTGCGGATGGGACCGGGGATGCGCTCGTAGGCGGCCTGCCACAGCATCCGGGTGCGGAACGCCAGGGCGCCGTACCGGACCACCAGCACCTGCGCCGTCACGGCCTCGTCCACCGCCGTGCGCACCGACTCGGCGTCGACGCCCGCCACGAGTCGCAGATCGGGTTCGCTGAACCGCACGCCCAACACGGCGGCCGTGCGCACCACGGCCGCCGCTTCGGCGGACAACGCCAGCAGTGCCCGACGCGCGGCGAGCCGTCGCAACTCGTCGTCCCCGGGCGGGCGGGGCGCCCACAGCGACGGCGGCGGGTCCGCGTCGGTCCCGATGTCGCCGGGCGGCGGCGTCAGCACGACCAGGTGCCCGTCCGCGTCGGCCACCACGTCGCGCAGCCGGCCCAGCTCCGTGCCCGCCCGGCTCGGGCGGGTGGCGGCGACCAGCAGCAGCGGCAGGCCCCGGTGCGCCGCGCGGGCGAGCCGGGCCCACAGCCGCAGCGTGGCCGGGTCCGCCCAGTGCAGGTCGTCCACCACCAGCACCAGCGGTGACCGGGCGCAGGTGCGGGTGATCAGCTCCACCAGCCGGTCCTCGACGCGGTGCTCCTCGTGGCCGGGCGCCAGCCGACCGCCGGGCGTCAGGTCGACGTCGAAGCAGTTGAGCACCACCTGGAGGTCGAACCGCCCGAGCAGCTCGTCCGCCTCCGCCCAGCCCAGCACGCAGCCCGACCGGCCGGCGTCGGCCAGGCCCGCGAGCAGCAGCGCGGACTTGCCCGCGCCCACGTCGCCCTCGATCCACACGGCCCGGCCCCGGCCGACCGCCACGTCGGACACCAGGCGGCGGAGCGCGGTCACGTCGGCGGACGGGTCCGGGCGGACCGTCGCCGCCGTCACGAAGGCGGGCACCACCGGGCCGGGCGCGCGGCGCGGCGCGACCGCGGCCCGGCCGACCCGGTCGGCGTCCGCCCGGACGCGGCTGCCCAGGTCGACCAGCTTCGCGCCGGGCGCCACGCCCAGCTCGCGGGTGAGGGTGCGTCGCGCGTCGTCCGCCGCGGCCAGCGCCTCGGCGTGCCTGCCGCACGCGTGCAGGGCCAGCACCAGCAGCTCCCACGCCGATTCACGCAGCGGCTGCTCGCGCACCAGGGCCGCGACGTCGGCCACCACGTCCGCCTGGTGCCCGGCCTCGATCAGCAGCCCCGCCCGCTGCTCGACCGAGGCGAGCCGGGCTTCGTCCAGCCGCTGGCCCTCCAGCTCCGCGAACGGGCCGGGCACCCCGGAGTAGGCCGCGCCCCTCCACAGCGCGAGCCCGTCGGTCAGGTCGTCCACCGCGCCGTGGAGGTCGCCCACGAGGACCCGCCGGCCGGCCTCCTCGCGGCGGCGCTCGAAGGCGGTGCTGTCGACGTCCGCGCCGTCGAGGAGGAGCCGGTAGCCGCGGGGTGTCGTGACGAGGAGGTCGCGTGCCGGGCCGAGGGCGCGGCGCAGGCCGGAGACGTAGGTGTGCACGTTGCCCTGCGCGCTGGCGGGCGCCCACGCGCCCCACACCGCGTCGATCAGCTCGCGGAAGGAGACGTCCTCGCCGGCGTGCCCGACGAGCGCCGCGAACGTCGCCCGCCGCCGCGCCGTGCCGAGCGACACCTCGCCGTCGCCCAACCACGCCCGAACCGGCCCGAGCACGCTGATCCGCAACTCGCCGTGCACCCGTCGCCCCTCCCCGGCCGCGGCCCGTACCGGCACGCCGCCGCACAGGGCAAGGCTGCCGGCGAGCCCCGCCCATTCGCCACAACCGCTCGAACCAGTGCACCGGAGGCCACCCGGTTCACCCGGTTGCCCGGCCCGGAGAACCACACCGGGCCGGACCGGGCACCCGCTCGTGGGCTGCCGGCCACCCGACCGCCTCGCCCGTTCCTCTTCGGCCCGCCGGCCACCCGACCGCCTGGCCCGTTCCTCTTCGGCTCGGCGGCCACCCGACCGCCTGACCCGCTCCTCCTCGGCCTGCCGGCCACCCGACCGCCTGGCCCGCTCCTCCTCGGCCCGCCGGCCCGCTCCGCCGCCTGACCGGGACAGCCGCGCCGGGGGAGCAGC
>NZ_JAHXGQ010000012.1 GCF_019375475.1 Saccharothrix obliqua
GCCGAGGCCGCGGCGGGGCGGTCGGTGACGCTGCTGCTGGCGCACGACCTGGACGTGTCCCGGGGCGACCTGGTCGTGGGCGGGGAGCCACCGCGGGTGACCGACGAGTTCGACGCGACCCTGTGCTGGCTGGCCGAACGGCCGTTGACGCCCGGCGCGCGGGTCCTGCTCAAACACGGCACCCGCACCGTCCAGGCCGTCGTCACCGACCTCCACACCCGCTTCGACGAGCAGGAGCTGTCCAGTGTGGACAGACCGGGGACGTTGGCGTTGAACGAGATCGGTCACGTCGCGGTGCGCACCGCCGAACCGCTCGCGCTGGACGAGTACGCGCGAGTCCGGCGGACCGGCGCCTTCCTCGTCATCGACGCGGCGGACGGCGGCACGCTCGCGGCGGGTCTGGTCGGCGGGCCACCGACGACGGTGCCGGAGGGGTGAGCCATCCGGCCGGTACCCCCACCGGCGTGAGCCGGCTAGCCTGAACCCCTCGCGCGGCCGTGGGGGAGCGGTCCCGCGCGGCCGTTGGTCCGCCGGGGGACCCGAACCCCCGCGCGGCCGTGGGGGAGCGGAGGGCGGACATGCCGGCTGTTCACCGGACCGTCGTGGTGGTGGACGTCGAGGGCTTCGGTGACCCGGGCCGGACGACCGCCGACCAGGTCGCGGTGCGCGACGCCCTCTACGGCCTGCTGCGGGGTGCGGTCGAGCGGGCCGGTGTGCGGTGGGAGGACTGCCACCACGAGGACCGGGGCGACGGCGTCGTGGTGCTCGCGCCCGCCGACACCGCGAAATCGGTGTTCGTGGACGTCGTCCCGGACGCCCTCGCGACCGCGCTGCGGGAGCACAACGCGACCCACGGGTCCGCGCAGCGCATCCGGCTGCGCATGGCCGTGCACGCCGGGGAAGTGGCCTACGACCGGCACGGCGTCACCGCCCCGGCCGTGACGTTCACCTTCCGGTTGGTCGACGCCGAGCCGCTGAAGGCCGCCCACCGCGCGTCGCCCGGGTCGCTCGCCCTGGTCGTGTCGCCGTGGTTCTTCGACGAGGTGGTGCGGCACAGCCGGGTCGTGGACCCGGCGACGTTCCGGCCGGTCGAGATCGCGGTGAAGGAAACCACGACACGCGCGTGGATCGCCCTGCCCGACCACCCGTACCCCGCCGACCCGACGCGGCTCGCCGCCGCCACGCCACCCGCTGACGCCCGGCCGACCGGTGTGCACGTCGGCTCGGGCGTGACGATGCGCGGCAGCGTGATCGCCGGCCGGGACGTGGACCAGTCGCGCCGCACCCGGATCGGCATCGGCGGCCTGGTCCTGGCGCTGGTGCTGGTCGGCGGGTACGCCGTGCACCGGGCGGACCGCGACGTGGTCGGCGTGCCGCGGCCCGGCACCTCGGCTAGCGGCCCGGCGGCCACCACCCGGCCCGCGGCGTCGCCGGCCACCCGCGCACCGACCCGGTTCGAGCCCGGCCCGCGGGTGAGCGGTGTCGTGGCCGCGACGATCACCCTGGAGGGCGACCGGCTGCTGCACGTCACCGACAGCCGCCTGGTCGCGCTCGACCTGCGCACCGGCCGGGAGGTCGCGTCGGTGGCGCGTTCCGGCCCGCCGCCACGCGACGTGAGCCCCGCGGGGGCGCAGGCGCCGCCCGCGGTGGTGCGTGCCGGCGGGCGGACGATCGCCGTCGCCGCGTTCCCGACGCTCGTCGCGGGCAGCGGCACCACCCCCGACGGCCTGTCCGCCGAACTGGTGGCGATGGACCTGTCGACCGGGGAGGAGGCGTGGACGGGACGCGTCGCGACGCCGCGTGCGCCGACGTCCTACCCGTGGGTCTACGTCGCGGGCGCGTCCGACCGCACGGTGGTCGTGGTGGCGGGTGGCGAGCAGAGCACACCGACGTCCATCGGCGTGGACCTGGCCTCTCGCAAGGAGGTCTGGCGCGTCGACGGGTTCGAGACGGTGTTCGTGGACGGTTCCGCCGCGGTCGGCCGCGCGCAGACCGGCGGCTACTGGGACGCGCGGGGCATGGACGCCGAGGCGCGTGCCTTGGACGCGGCGACCGGAACGCAGCTGTGGGTGGGGCCGCGCACCGGCCAGGCGCTCCGGCTGACCCCGTTCGGTCCGGGCCGCGTGTGGGTGCACACCTCGGTGGCGGGCCTGTACCGGCACGACACCGTGCACGACACCGCGACCGGCGCGCCGCAGGACGTCGCGGGCTTCGAGGAGCGCCCGGACGGCGAGCCGCGGGCGTGCGCGCACGACCGGCAGCGGCTGACCGTGTGCCAGTTCGCCACCACCCGCGGCGGGATGCTCGCCGCGTACGACGGGAACGCGAACCGCCTGTGGACCCTGGGCGGTCCGGGTGACGCGTCCGGTCGGCTGGTGCCGAGCCTCGGCACGGCGTGGCACGGCGCCGTCTACGGCGCGCTCGACCGGCGCGGCCCGGTGGTGCTGGACGCGGTGACCGGCGCCGACCGCGACACCGCGCCCGGTGCGACGCCGACCATGGTCAACGAGCACGGCGCGGTGGTGGTCGAGGCCGACTCCAGGGGTTTCGCGGTGGTGGACTTCCTGACCGCCGAGCGGTGAGGCGGCGGTGCTCCCGCCGCTTCACCGCCGCCGGCTCAGAACTGGAGGTACCAGCTGTTGAGCGTGCCCACGTCCTGCGGACCGGCGTCGCGCACGCGGAGCTTCCACACGCCGTTGGCGGTCTCGCCCGACGCGTCGACGGTGTAGGTCGTCACGAGGTCGTCGGCGCTGTCGCTGCTGGAGTTCTGCACGCGGAACGCGGTGCCGTCCGGCGCGACCAGGTCGATCACCAGGTCACCCCGGTAGGTGTGCTTGATGTCCACGCCGACCACGAGCGCCGACGGCGCGTTGCCGGTGATGCCGGAGACGGTGATCGAGCTTTCCGCCGTCGACTGGTCGGGCAGCGGCAGGGCGTCGGTGTTCTCGAACTTGTCGCCGGGCTGGGTGCCGCCGGTGCCGGCGAGGTTCCACAGCGCGTAGGCGATCGCGTCGCTCATCCGGTCCAGCGAGGTGTTCTCGATGTTCGCCGTGGTGTCGCAGGAGCGGTGGTAGCAGCGGTCGAACGCCACACCGGCCTGGCCGCCCCACTTCGTCGCCTGCGCCGAGGTCTTCGTGCTCTCCGCGCCGGTGAACAGGCCGCCGACCGGGATGCCCGCCCGCGCGAACGCGGCGTGGTCCGAGCGACCGCCGACCGAGGTGAGTTCGGTCGCCACCTTGCCGCTGAACGCCGCCTGGAGCAGCTGCTGGAGCTGCGCCGAGCCACTGGGCTGGCCGCTCGCGCTGTAGACGAAGTAGCCGGGGTTCGGCGAGCCGATCATGTCGAAGTTCAGGTACGCCTTGATCCGCGACTTCTCGGCGGTGGGCAGCTGGCTCACGTAGTAGTTGGAGCCGACCAGGCCCAGCTCCTCCGCGCCCCACCAGCCGAACCGGAGGTGCTTCTCCGGCTTGAGGTTCTCCTTCGCCACGGTCAGCGCGACCTCCAGGATGCCCGCCGAGCCGGTGCCGTTGTCGTTGATGCCGGGACCCGCGCTGACGCTGTCCAGGTGGCCGCCGAGCATCACCGTGTTGTTGACGTCGCCGCCCGGCCAGTCGGCGACGAGGTTGTACCCGGTCGCGCCGTTGGAGGAGAACTGCTGGACCGTCGTGGTGTAGCCGGCGGCGTCGAGCTTCGCCTTCACGTAGTCCAGCGAGGCCCGGTAGCCGGGCCGGCCGTGCGCCCGGTTGCCGCCGTTGCTGTTGGCGATGCTCTGGAAGCTGTTGAGGTGCGCCTGGACGTTCGCCAGCGCGATGTCCGGCACCGCCAACGGCGCGGCGGTGGCCGCCGGTGGGGTCAGCAGTGCGGTGGCGAGCAGCAGGGCGCTCGCCAGCGGGGTTGCCCGCTTGAGGGACATGGCTGCCTCCGCAGGGTGTAGGGGATAGCCGCCTCAGAGCCTGCGACGTCCGCCCGAGTCACCGGTAGCGGCATTCGTCGTGATTCCGCGGGGGGAGGGCTGGCTCTGCTGTGACTATTGCTTCAGTGTTGACCAAAGAAAGCGTTCTTTGATCAGCCCGCCGGTAGGGGCGGAACCCGCCGACCAGAACCCTCGCTGGGGACAAGCCCGGCCGACCCCGCCGACCGAGTCCTGGGTACTCGGGGCGACCCGGGCGCGGAAAGCGCCGCCCGCGGCCGATTCCCGGCTACCCGATCCGACCGCGCTCCCGCTCCCGTACCCGCCGCACTTCGCCCCGCGCCCACCGCACTGCCATTCCGCCGCCGCGCCGCTTCGCCGCCGCGCCCTGCCGCGCCGCCCTGCCGCTCCGCCGCGCCCCCGGACCGCTCGCCCCCCGGACCGCTCGTGCCCCGCGTGTGCCGCCCGCCGCGCCGCCTGCCTTCGCGCTGCCCTCCGCGCGCCCCGGCCGCGTCCGTGTCGCGTCCGCGTCGCCGGCCCGCGTCCCCAGCCGGGCGGTCAGCCGCGGCGTTCGCGTGCGCGGCGCTTGCCCTCGTGCATGGCGACGACCCGCGCCACCGGGATCTCCCGCCCCTCGGCCACGAGGTCGTCCGGCAGCTCCTGCGGCGCGGGCAGGGCGGCGGCCCACGGGTCCGTCCCGCCGAGCAGACCGGGCGCGGTGCGCACGGTGAAGTCCCCGGGCGCGACGGAGTCGAGGTCGTCCCACGCCACCGGGAACGACACCGGCGTGCCCGGCCGGATGCGCGGGCTGTACGGGGCGACAACGGTGGCCCCGTAAGCACGCGTGGCGTCCAGGAAGACCTTGCCGCCCCGTTCCTCCCGGATGTACGCCGTGGTGGCGATGGTCGGGTCGATGCGTGAGGCACGCGCGGCGAGGGCACGGGTGGCGGCAGCCGCGTCGTCGTCGTGGGCGGAAACCGGCACGAACACGTGCAAACCCTTGGCACCACTGGTTTTCACGGCCCCGGTGAGACCCTCGTCGGCCAACGCCCGCTGGACGAGGCGCGCCGCGGCGACGACGACGTCGAACGCCTCGCCCTCCGGCGGGTCGAGGTCGAGCACCAGGTACTGCGGGCGCTCCCGGTCATCGGCGCGGCTGAGCGGCACGTGGTACTCCACGGCGCGCTGGTTGGCGAACCACAGCAGGGTCCGGCGGTCGTCGCACAGCGCGTAGTCGATGTTCCGCTTGGACGCGTCGGCCCAGATCCGAGTGGTGCGCACGAAGTCCGGCGTGTACTTGGGGACGTTCTTCTGCATGAACGGTTCCTGACCGGGCCGCACGCGCACCACGGAGAGCGGCCGTCCGGTGAGGGCGGGCAGGATGCGGTCGCGCACGGCGTCGAGGTAGTCGACCAGGTCGCGCTTGGTCGCCTCGGCGCCGTCGAACAGCGGTTGGTCCAGGTTGGTCAGCGAAACCCCGTCGCGCTCTTCGCCGTCCCGTGCTCTCGCGTTGGCCACGGGCACACCCTCCCCGGTCGTGTCCACGACGGCAAGCCGGGCTCAGAGCATGGCGGTGAGGCGTTCTTCCACGCGGTCCAAGGCCATCCGGACCGCGCCGAGCGCCACGTTGCCCGCGCCGAGCGCCGACACCCGCAGGTCGACCGGCACCAGCAGTTGGCGGCTGAGGCGGCGGCGGACGGCGTCGAACAACACGTCACCGGCGCGGGACACGCCGCCGCCGATCACCACCCGCTGCGGGTCCATGATCAGCAGCTGCACGGCGAGGCCGCGGGCGAACCTGGTCGCGATGGTGTCCACCACGGAGGCCGCGGCCGGGTCGCCCGCCGCCGCCGCGTCGAACAGGGGCGCGATGTCGTCGTCGGTGGTGAGGCGGTCGCGCAGCTCCCGGTCGCAGCGCTGCACGCCCAGGCGCAGGATCTCGCCCGCGCCCACCAGCCGCTCGAACGCGCCGAGCCCGTCGGCGGGCGGCTTGGGCTCGTCGTCCAGGTCGGTGACGAGGTCGATGAACCCGAGTTCGCCCGCGGCCGATGACGCGCCCCGGTAGGGCTTGTCGTCGATCACCATGCCGGTGCCGATGCGCTCGCCCCACTGGACGAACAGCAGGTTGTCGCCCGCTTCGCCACGCCACCGCTCGGCGACCACGGCGAGGTTGACGTCGTTCTCGATGCCCACGGGGCAGCCCAGCCAGTCCCGCAGGTCGGTGATCACCGGCAGGCTGGACCAGCCGGGGATGCTCGGCGCGAGCACGACCTCGCCGCGCTCGTGGTCGACGATGCCGGGCGTGCCGACGGCCGCGGCCCACAGGTCGGCGGGCGTCACGCCGGCCTCGGCGGCGACCTCGGTGAGCACGGTGCGCAGCACCGGTGCCATGTCGGGGTTGGGCGGGCTCGCGGCCTGGCGCTCGGCGAGGACGTTGCCCGCGAGGTCGGCGACCATCGCGAGCACCTTGTGCGGACCGATGTCGATGCCCGCGACGTGGCCCAGCTCGGCGCGGAACCTGGCCCGCTGGGCGGGGCGGCCGATCTGGTGCTCGGTGGTGCCGGAGAACTCGGCGATGCCCGCGTCGGACAGGGCGGTGAGCGCCCTGGTCACGGCGGGTCGCGACAGGCCGGTGGCCACCACCAGGTCGGACACCGTGGCGGTGTGACCCGCCGCGTCGCGCAGCGCGTTGAGGACGGCCGTGGCGTTGATCCGCCGCAGCACGTGCGGCCCGGTGGCCGCCGATCCGGTTGACACGCGCGCCTCGCTTTCGCACCTGTGCCGCGCACGCTAGCAGAGACAAACGCTTGACAAGTGGTCCAGACCATAGCACAGTATCGAACGGTTCGTTACTAAGTGCGCCCAGCTCACGTCCCTGCGGTGAGATTCGGCTTGGGGGAGGCGACGTGGAAGACGTGAAGTACCGGGTGATCGCCGATCACCTGATCGGTGCCATCGACCGGGGTGAGTACCCGGTGGGCACCGCACTGCCGACGTTGCACGAGTTGATGGACAGGTTCGGCGTGGCCAGGGGTACCGCGCGAGCCGCCGTCGCCGTGCTGGTGGCGCAGGGCGTGGCGACCTCCAAGCAGGGGTTGGGCACGCTGGTGTGCGGCACGACCGTGCCGCCGCAGCGCGACACGCCCCGCATCCTGCCCGACGGCGCGACGTACCCGAAGGTCGTGCTCAGCGGCTGGGCCGCCGCGGGTCCCGACATCGCGGGCCGGTTCGGCATCGGCACCGGCAGCCTCGTCGTGCACCGCATCCGGCACCACCACACCGGCGCCAGGGTCACCAGCATCGACCAGCAGTGGCTGCCGCAGGCCGTGGCGAGCACCATCGAGGAGCACACCGGCCACGACATCTCCGACCGGGTCAACACCCCGCACCCCGACCTGACGCCGCTGCTGCGCAACGCCGGCCTGGACCCGATCGTCGCCACGGTGCAGCTCGACGCGCGCCTGCCCACCCGGCACGAGGCCGACACCCTGGACATCCCGTCCGACGCGCCGGTCCTGGTCGTCCACCGCATCACGCACGGCTCGTCCGGGACTCCCGTCGAGGCCACCACGACGGTGTCGAGCACGGGCGGCACGGCCCCGAAGTTCACCATCCCCCTCACCGGCTGAAAAACCGCCGGCGTCGCTCCGCGCGCCTCCCCTACGGTTGGCGGCCGTGACGCGCTGCCTCTGGCTGATCGGCCCGTCCGGTGTCGGCAAGACCACCGCGGGCTGGCTGCTGCACCGCCGGTGGGCGGCGGCCTACGTGGACACCGACCAACTGGGCCTGTGCTACCCGACCCCGCCCGACGACCCGGGCAACCACCGCCTCAAGGCGGCCAACCTCGCGGCACTCCGCTTCCCGCCCGGCGATGTGGTGGTCTCCGGCGGCCTGCCCGACCGGGCGACGGCGCACGCCTACTTCTCCCGGCGTCCGGACTGGTCGATCACGGTGTGCCGGCTGCGTGCGAGCGAACCGGAGCTGCGTGCCCGCATCCTCGCCCGGGGCGGTCCGCTGACCGCGCTGGCCGACGAGGCCGTGGCCGACGCCCGCGCGTTGGACCGGGCGGATTTCGCCGACCTGGTCGTGGACACCGACGCGCTCACCGCCGACCAGGTGGTGGACCGGGTCCTGGCCGCGTTGACGTGAAGGCCGTCCACCTCACCGGTGCCCGCGCCGTGGGCAAGTCGGCCGTCGGCTGGGAGTTGTTCGGTCGAGCCCTGCGTGCCGGTCTTCCGGTCGCGTACCTCGACACGGCACAACTCGGCTTCCACGCCGACCCCGACCACCACCGCCACAACGTGACCGCCGTGGCGGCGAACCACCACGCGGCAGGTGCCCGCTGGCTGATCCTCACCGGCCCGCCCACGCCGGCCCCGCCCGGCGCCACCACCTGCCACCTGACCGCCACCCCGGAGGTGTTGTCCACCCGCCGCCTGCGCCGGAGCCGGGGCGAGGGCCCACCCATCCCGGGCGACGACCTCCGCGGCCTGACGGCGGCGCGGTTGGCCGAGCTGCCCGACACCATCCCCGTCGACGCGGACCTGACCGTGGACACCACGGGTCTGACCGCGGTGGAGGCGGCGGATGCCGTGCTGGCCCTGCTGCCGGACTGGTTCAGAGCTGTTTCGCGGTGAGCAGCGAGGTCCCGTGGACGTCGACCTCCGCCCGCCCGGTCTCGGTGAAGCCGACCTTGGCCAGCACCCGGCGGGAAGCGGTGTTCCAGTCCCACACCGAGGCCCGGAGGCGTTGGTACCCGGACGTCCGCGCCCACTCCACGACGGCGGACGCGGCCTCGGTCGCGTAACCCCGACCCCAGAACCGGCGCAGCAGCTCGAACGCCAACTCCGCCTCCCCGTCCGCTCCCGGTCCGACCAAGCCGCAGTAGCCGATGACGTCACGGGTCGTCTTGAGTTCGATCGCCAGCAGCCCGGCGGTCGTTGAGCGGTCGGCGCGGATGCGCTCCTCCAGCTCCGCGACCGTGGGGCGGCCGTCCGCGTCGATCCGGCGGTGCGGCGGCACGCGCGGGTCGCGCTCGGTCCACAGCTCGCGCTGGACCACGGCATCACCCACCCGCCAGGGCCTGAGCAGCAGGCGACTCGTCTCCAGCACGACCTCGCGGTCCGGCCCGATCGGCATGGCGAAACCCTACGCGCGGCCGAACCGCGGCGCGGTTTGGCAGCGGCGCGGTTGGCCGAGTTGCCGATCCGCCCCCGGTTCGCTCCCGGCGCTGTCGCCGGACCGGTTCACCGCGAGACGACCGGACGGACCTCCGCCCGGCCCGGTGCGGCGGACCGAAATGCCGATCCCCGGGCACTTGTCGGTCGCCGCCGAACCGCGGGGCGGCTGTCGGCGCGGCATGCCGGCAGACGCCCCGAACGGCTCAGCAGCGCGTCAGCAGGCGCCCTGGTCCTGCCACACGGCCCACGAACCCGGCGCGCCCGGCTGGGCACCCGACGAGTACCAGGTGGACTTCCACTTGTGGCCGTCGTACGACACCACGTCATCCGGCACGTAGTTCGCCGTGGCGTTCCACTCCTGGATACCGTCACACCCGCCCGGACCACCCGGCACGGTCAGGCTGTAGGTAGCCGTACGGGTCACCGAACCGGTACCCGACACGGTGATCGTGTACGTCCCAGAGGCAACCGACGAGCCGACCGACACCGTCGCCGTGGACGACGAGCCGGACTGCACGGTGGACGGGCTGAACGACACGGACACACCGCTGGGTGCGGAGGCCGACAGCGCGACGCTCTGCGCCGACCCCGACGTAGTCGCCGTGTTCACCGTGAACGTCCCGGAGGTACCCGCGCCCACCGACCCCGACGACGGGTTCAACGACAACGAGAAGTCGTTCACCGGCGGGTTGTCGTTGGTGACGGTCAACCGGTACGTAGCCGTACGGGTCACCGAACCCGCGCCGGACACGGTGATCGTGTACGTGCCGGAACCAACCGACGAGCCGACAGACACAGTCGCCGTGGACGACGAGCCGGACTGCACGGTGGACGGGCTGAACGACACGGACACACCGCTGGGTGCGGAGGCCGACAGCGCGACGCTCTGCGCCGACCCCGACGTAGTCGCCGTGTTCACCGTGAACGACCCGGAGGTACCCGCGCCCACCGACCCCGACGACGGGTTCAACGACAACGAGAACTCGTTGACCGGCGCGTCGTTGACGGCCTGCTTCCAGATCGTGTACGCGATGCCGTCGGACGCGCGGTCGAGTGCCGTCGCGTTGATGTTGGCCGTCGTGTCGCACGAGCTGTGGTAGCACGAGTCGTACGCCGCGTTGGCCGTGCCGCCCCACTTCGCGGCCTGCGAGCTGGTCTTGCGGTAGGACGCGCCGGTGGCGTAACCGGAGGACGGGATGCCCGCCCGCTGGAACGACGCGTCGTCCGACCGACCGGCGCCCTCGGTGTTCTCCTCGGGCGACAGGTTCAACGAGTTCCAGTATTCACGCAGCGGCGCGGCGGCGGCCGTGCTGATGTTGTTGATGAAGTAGCCCGCGTTGCGGGACCCCACCATGTCGAAGTTGTAGTACGCCTTGATCGCGGCCCGCTGCGTGCCGGACAACTGGCCCACGTAGAACCGCGACCCGTTGAGACCCTGCTCCTCGTCGGTCCACCAGGCGAACCGGACGTGCTTGGTCATCGTGGGCTTGCGCGCGGCGAGCTGGAGCGCGTTCTCCAGCAGCGCCGCCGAGCCCGAACCGTTGTCGTTGATGCCCGGACCCGCCGACACGCCGTCGAGGTGCGCGCCGAACATGATGGTCTGGTTCTCGTCGCCGCCGGGCCAGTCGGCGATCAGGTTGTTCGACACGTAGGTGCAGCCCGTGCACCGTTGCTCGGACACCGTGTAGCCGGCCGCCTGCAACTTGCCCTTGATGTAGGCCACCGACTGCGTGTAGCCGCCGCTGCCGGCGCGGCGGTTGCCGCCGTTGCTGTTGGCGATCGAGTTCAGCTGGGACAGGTGCGCCTGCACCGCGGCCACGTCGATGTTGGGCGGCGCGAGGGCCACCGCGGTCGCCGTCCCGCCCGGCTGCTGCTCGGCCTGGTTCGCCAGCGCGGGCGCCGCGGTCGTCACCAGGGCGACCAGCGCCGTGGCGAGAGCCGCGCCCAGGGTTCTGTGCTTCATCCGTTGCTCCTTGTAAGGCAGGGAAGTGCCCGGCCGCACCGCCCCGCAGGAAGGGCGGCCCCACGATCGGGGCACGGCCGAACCTGCGAAGCGTCGCATTCCGCGCGTCCCCGAACTAGGGCTTGCGGTAGGTACCGCGAACGGCGTCCGCCAGCCACAATTCAGGGTTTCCCCACTGCCGCCGGCAGGGTGCTCCGAACGTCCCTTGCCCCGCAACGGGAAGCGGCGTCAGGCCAACTCGACCCGCACGGGCACGGCGCTGCCGAGCGTGTGGCCGACGGGGGAGGAGGCGACGACCCGCGCGTGCAACGCCTCCAGCTCGTCCCGCGACGCGGGCGACTGGATGCGCACCCGCGCCGTGATCGAGTCGAACCCCGCGTGACCCTCCGCCAGGCCCAGGAACACCCGCAGGTCGACGTCGCCCTTCACGTCCACCGACAGGCTGTCCACGGCGATCCCGGCGACCGTGGCGTTCGCCGCGTAGCCCACGGCCAGGCAGTTGCCCAGCGCGGCGAGCAGCTGCTCCACGGGGTTGGGCGCGGTGTCGTCGCCACCGAGCGCGGTGGGCTCGTCGGACGGCGCCGGGTCGAACCCGCGCACCTTCGCCTCCGACCGGAACCCGCCGCGCCACGTCACGTGCGCCGCCCACGTCGTGCGGGCCTTCGCCTCGTCGTCCCGGACGGCGGCGACCAGCGCGCCCACCGCTTGGACGTCCACCTGGTTGAGCTGTGTCATGCGTGTCTTCCTCCGGTCACGGCGCGGTGCCCCACGCCTCGGCGAGCAGTTCGTAGGACCGGACCCGGTCCCGGTGGTCGTGGGTGATGGTGGTGATCACCAGCTCGTCGGCCCCGGTGGCGTCCCGGAGCTGCCGCAGCCGCGCCACGGCGGTGGCCGGCGAGCCGACGACCTGGGTCGTCACGCGGTCGGCGACCAGCGCCCGCTCATCGTCGGTCCACGTCAGCCCGTCCGCCTCCGCGGGCGACGGGTAGGGGATCGGGCCCCGTGCCGACCGGATGCCGCGCACCCACGCGGGGTAGCCCGCCGCGAGCCGCCGGGCCTCCGCGTCGGTCGGGGCGACCACCACGTCCGCCGACACCGCCACGTGCGGCCGGTCCAGCTCGGCGGACGGGACGAACGCCGCCCGGTACGCCGCCACCGTCTCCAGCACCGAGCCGGGGCTGATGTGGTAGTTGGCCGCGAACCGCAGCCCGTGCGCGCCGGCCACGGCCGCGCTCAGACCGGCGCTGCTGCCCAGCACCCACACCTGCACCGCCGCGCCCTCGCCGGGCACGGCGCGCACCGCGACGTCGCCGGTCGACCGGTACGTGCCCGCGAGCAGCGCGAGGACGTCGGCGACCTGCCGCGCGTAGTCGGGGGTCCGCGCGCCGGGCTGGTGCAGCAGCTCCGCCGCCAACGCCACCCGCTCCGCGGCGAGCACCCGCGGCGCGGCGGGCACCGGCAACCCGTTGGCGGGCGGTGGCGTCGTGACCGGTTCGCGGCGCGCGTACTCCGCCAACAGCTGCGGACCGGAGCGCCCCAGACCCAGGTCGAGCCGGCCCGGGTGCAGCGCGTCGATCAGCCCGAACTCCTCCACGGTGGCCAACGCGGTGCGGTGCGCGAGCTGCACGCCCGCCGAACCGAGCCGGATGCGCCCGGTCGCGGCGGCGACCAGGGCGATCGCCACGGCGGGCGACGCGCCCGCCACACCGGGGTTGAGGTGGTGCTCGGCGAACCAGTACCGGTGGTAGCCGGCGGCCTCCGCGCGACGGGCGAGGTCGACGGTGTCGCGGACCGCGTCGGCGGCGGTCGAGCCGGACGGCACGGGCACGAGGTCGAGCACGGAGAGCGGAACCGCGGGCATGATCCGCAGTCTGGGGGCGCGGCCCGGTGCGCGGGAACGGCCCACCACCCACTGGGACGGTGCGGGAACACCGGGAATAACCGGGCCGGCCCATGATCCGAACGCGTCTGCGCCGCATCGTCCCAACCCGTGAGCACCCCCGCCGCCCCGGAACACCCCATGTTCACGGAGTAGCCGCGCGGATGCGGAGGGTCAACAAAATTACTCGCCAATCCGTCGGCGTGACGGCAGTATCCGAAGACATGACCCTGCCCCACTACGTCGAAGCGGTCCGGCGCGCCCGAGCGGGTCGGGACCTGGATGACGTCAGCCTGCACGGTGGCCAGTTCCACGACGTGCTGATCGCGTCCGACCGGGTGTTCCGGTTCCCGCGGACGGCCGACGCCGCGGCCGAGCTGCCCGGTCGGGCCGCGTTGCTGACCGCCCTGGCGGACCTCGACCTCGGCGTCGACGTGCCCGCCCCGCTGTCCGATTTCGACCCCGACGCCCCGCTCGGCGACGCCTACCTGGTGCTCACCCGCGTGCCGGGCGCGCCGCTCGACCGGGCCGCCGCCACCGACCCGGCCGCGGTCGACGCGGTGGCCGCCGAGTTCGCCCGCGTGCTGCACGCCATGGCCACCGCCGACACCACGCGGCTGGGCGACGTCGTGCCGACCACCGACCCGGACCGGTGGGCCGGGTTCGCCGCCGGCGTCCGCGCCGAGTTGCACCCGCTGATGAGCGACGCCGGCCGGGACCGCGCCGAGCGGGAGCTGGCCGCGGTCACCGCCCTGGACCACGTCGCCACCGGCCTGGTGCACGGCGACCTGGGCGGCGAGAACGTGCTGTGGCGGCAGGAGGGGGAGGTGCCCCGGCTCACCGGCATCGTCGACTGGGACGAGGCCGCCATCGGCGACCCGGCCGAGGACCTGGCCGCGGTCGGCGCGAGCTACGGCCCCGACCTGCTCGGCCGCGTCATCGACCGGCTCGGCCTCGACCGGGCGGCCACCGTGCCCAGGACCACCGCGTACCAGGGGACGTTCGCGCTCCAGCAGGCCCTGGCCGCCACCCGCGACGGTGACGAGGAAGCGCTCGAGGACGGCCTCAGCGGCTACCGCTGAGCCGCACCCGCACCGACCGGCCCGCCGGCAGCACGACCCGGCGGGCCGGTCAGCCCGTTGACCGGGCGGGGTGGCGCAGGCCGCGGCTGACCGTCGCGAAGACGGCCAGGGCGAGCAGCACGGTCTCGTAGGCGAGCAACGTGCCGCCGGTGCCGAACAGGCCCAGCAGGACGCCGGTGAGCGCGTAGCCCAGCGGCAGGCTGCCCTGCTCGATGAACGTCAGGAACCCCTCGACGCGACCCAGCTCGCCGTTGGGGATGACGCTCATCAGGTACTTCACCTGGATCACGTTGAGGATGGAGATCTGGAACGAGATCAGGCCCCACACCAGGCCGGTGGCCCAGCCGGGCAGGTCGATCAGCAGCAGCAGGAACAACGCCGCGGTGAGCCAGTGCTTGCCGAGCACGGCGGGCAGCATCCCGATGCGGTCCTCCACGCGGGCGGCCACCATCGAGCCGAGGATGCCGCCGACCGCCGCGGCGGTGAACACGGTGCCGGTCTCGAGCCCGGACGCCCCGTTCTCCCGCACCAGCACGATCAGCAGCAGGCCGATCCCCGCGAACAGGAAGTCGCCGGCGGCGGTCAGCAGGGTCAGCGCGCGGATCAGCGGCCGGCCGAGGGTGACCCGCACGCCGGTGGTGAGGTCCTGCCGCCAGGACACCTCGGGGTACGGCTTGTCCGCGCCGAGCTTGGCCCGGATCGCCAGCACGCACACCATGATCGCCGCGAACGACACGGCGTCGACCAGGAACGGCGACGCGGGGCCGGCGGTCTCGAACAGCAGGCCCGCCAACGGCGGCGCGGCGATCGCGGAGATGCCCCAGATCGTCTCGCTCTGGGCCGCCGCCTCGCCCAGCTGGTCTTCGCCCGCGATGCGCGGCAACGCCGCCGTGTCGGCGATCCGGTACACGGTCGCCGCGACGCTGTTGACGAAGGCGACGACGTACAGGTGCGGCAACGCGAGTTCGCCCACCCAGTACGCCACCGGGATGGACGTGATGGACAACGCGCTCACCACCGAGCCGCCGACCATCAGCGCCCGCCTGGACATCCGGTCGACGAGCACGCCGATGGGCAGGCTCAGCAGCAGCGGCGGCACCGCGGCCACACCACCCACCAGACCCGCGTGCACCGGTGACCCGGTCAGGAACAACACCAGCAGCGGGAACGCGATGAGCGTGACCTCGTCGCCGATGGCGGACAGCACCGTGCCGCCCCACCAGAACCGGAAATCCCGGTTGTCACGCAGTCCGCGCGGCTTGTCGTCCACGGTCGCCACGGGCTTTCCCCTCGAACAAGGGAGTTGCGTCGCGTAGTCAATCACCTGCGCCGTGGCGGGCAACTGCTTTTCGGCGGCGAGCACTCGCGGAGAGTTGTCGTGTCATGCAAACACCACCTGTCGGGGCGGTTCACCTCGACCAGGGTGAAGAGACCGAGTGGTGGTTCGGCGGTGCGTGACGAATCCGCCCGCCGGCGACCGCACGGCCAGGTTGACCACGTTGGCCCTCCCGCGCCAGCGGGTCACGCTGAGTGCGCACCGGCATGGGCTTGATCCGGTACGACCCGCGAAACCCGATTACGTTGCGCACTGTTTCCGTGTTCTGGAGGGCAGCATGGCGATACGGGGAGCCGGCCGCCGCGTCCCGCGGCGCACCGGTGCGCGCAAGGGGATCGCGCTGGGCGTCGTCGTGGCCGTGGCCGGGCTTTCGGGCGCGATCGCGGCGCCGCCCGCGTCGGCCGAACCGGGCGTGCCGAGCCCCCCGATCCCCGTCTACGCCGAGAACTTCGACAACAACCCCAACACCGGCTCGCCCGGCAAGCTCGACGGCTACGCCGGGGCGACCGGGCAGCGGTACGCCGCCGACCCCAAGTGGCTGACCAACTGCAACGGCTACATCGCCTCGGCGTCGCAGCCCGTGGACGACCCCGGCGCGTTGTCGCGCGCCGAGTGCTGGAACCAGAGCAACTGGAACCGCGTCCAGCAGTTGTCCTACGCCCTGGGCAAGCACGCGGGGCAGTCCGATGCGCAGGCCCGCGGGAACCAGGCGGTGTCCGCGTACACCAGCGCCGACCCGGGCGCGGGTCTGGTCGAGTTCCGCACGGTGGACAACGTGCCGTTCACGGCGCGGAACCGGTTCCTCACCTTCAGCGTCGACGTGGCCGCGCTGAACTGCGAGGTGTCCACCCCGAGGTTGCAGTTCTACCTGGTGGACGACGGCGGCAACCGGACGGCGGTCGGCTCGGAACTCGACGGGTGCACCGGCGCGGCGGAGATCTCGGTACCCCCGCTGGGGACCGTGGCGGCGACGGCCGTCGGCGTCGAGACCTACACCGCCAACAGCGCGGTGCTGGTGAGCGGTTCGTCCGTCGGTGTCGCGATGGTCAACAACAACGGCAGCGGGGCCGGCAACGACCACGCGTTCGACAACATCCGCATCCTCGACGTCACCCCGAACCTCGACAAGGCGTTCGACCCGCCGTCCGTGCTGCCGTACGAGACCAGCCGGGTCACCTTCACCATCACCAACACCAGCGAGCTGGGCGCCAAGAACGGCTGGTCGTTCACCGACCGGCTGCCCGGCGGCCTGGTCGTCACCGACCCGGCCGCGACCACCGACTGCCCCGCCGGCCAGGTCACCGCCACCTCCGGCAGCGACACGGTGACCGTGCGCGGCGACCTCTCGGTGGGCATGACCTCGTGCACGGTCACGCTGAACGTCACCGGCACGCAGCCCGGCAAGCACGTCAACGGACCGGACAACATCACCACCTCCGGCCTGAACCCGGCACCGCCCGCCACGCTGGAGATCATCCCCCAGCAGCCCGGGTTGACCGTGGCCAAGACCGCGTCGCCGGCGGCGGTTTCGGCGGTCGGCGACACCGTTACCTACACGTTCACCGTGACCAACACGGGCAACGTCGCCCTGGCCAACGTCACGCTGACCGAGGGCGCGTTCTCCGGCACCGGCGGCAAACCCGTCGTCAACTGCCCGCCGGAGGCGTCGTCGCTCGCGCCCGGCAAAGTGCTCACCTGCACGGCGACCTACCGCATCACCCAGCCCGACCTGGACTCCGGCCGCGTCACCAACTCGGCGTTCGCCGAGGGGACACCGCCCGGCGCCACAACACCAACCAGGTCCCCGGAAACCCAGACCGCCGTGGACACCGACCGGCGGCCGGGTGTGAGCGTGATCAAATCGGCGTCGGCGGACGGCGTGGACGCGGCGGGCGAGGAGGTCACGTACTCGTTCTCGGTGACCAACACCGGCAACGTGACGTTGACCGAGGTGCGGGTGGACGAGGCGGCGTTCTCCGGCACCGGCGCAGTCCCGGCAGCCACCTGCCCGCCGGGTCCACTGGCCCCCGGCGCAACCACAACCTGCACCGCCACCTACACGGCAACACAGGCCGACGTGGACGCCGGGCGGATCACCAACTCGGCAACCGCGACCGCCACACCGCCGGCCGGCCTGCCCCCTATTACGTCGTCCCCTTCCGGTGCCGAGGTGACCATCCCGCGGACCGCATCGCTAACCATGACGAAGTCGGTCTCGCCCGCTGAGGTGCGCTCGCCCGGTGACACCGTCACGTACTCGTTCTCGGTGACCAACACCGGCAACGTGACGTTGACCGAGGTGCGGGTGGATGAGGTGGCGTTCTCCGGCACCGGTGCCGTGCCGGCAGCCACCTGCCCGCAGGGTCCACTGGCCCCCGGCGCAACCACAACCTGCACCGCCACCTACGAACCGACCCCAGCCGACATGGCCGCAGGCGGGGTGTCCAACGTCGCCACCGCATCCGGCACCGGCCCCGACGGCGCCCAGGTCACCTCCGCGCCCGGCGCGGTGCACCTGACCGTCGCCCCGGCCGCCGCCGGCCCTCCCGCCGCCGAGCCGTTGGCGAGCACGGGCTACCACCCCGGCCTCCCTTTGGCAGTCGGCCTGCTCCTCCTGCTCATGGGCGGCGGTGCGTACCTGATCACCCAGATCCGCCGCGAGAACGCTCGGCTCTGACGTGGACCCGGGCCGCCTCGTCGCATTCGATCTGTTCGACTTCCGTAGGCCGTTCAGTGCGCCTTCATGAGGCTGGACGGACGTGACCAGCGCAAACACCTTGTCAGGTGAATGGTTCATTTGGTTGTCACGGATTCGAAAGGCCACCTGATATAGCGAAACGGACGCGATCCGGAAACTTTTCGGCGGGCAAATTCGTTGCCGTAAAGAAGAGGAGGCGGCACGGCGGGAGGCAACGAGGCACCAGGCACACGCACGCGGGGTTGAACGCTGCCCAGATGCGGACGCGTCCGCCGCACGCTCAGCCAACCCACCGCAGCCCACCGCACGCCGAATCCACCAGCCACACGCCGGCCGCCGCACCCAGCTACATGCCGGACCCACCAGCTACGCCGGATGCCGGAGCCATCGGACACCGGACCCGCCACCAGCCCGCACATCGACCCACCAGCCACCCGGATCAACGACGCGCGGGACACCGCCCGGTTTCCCGAGCGAACCAGTCGCCCAGCGAGTGCCCAGCCAGTCGCCCAACGCGAGCCGGCCGCTGAACGCGAGCCAGCCGTCCAACGGAGCCAGGTGATCGAGCTAGTCACTCAACGCGAGCCGAGTGATCAGCGTCGCCAGCTCGGCGGGGCGTTCCAGCGGCAGCATGTGCCCGGCGTCCGCGACCACCACGGCCTCACCGCCGACCGCCGCGGCCAGCGCGTGCGCGTCGGACTCCGGGCACAGCCGGTCCTCGTCGCCGACGACCGCCACCACGGGCCGCTCACCCGCGACGGTGAGCGCGGCCTCCCGGTCGTACCGGTCCACCGCGGGCCGGAACAACGCGACCGTCTCCGGCCAGTGCGCCCGCACCATCTCGGCGGTCAGCGCCACGTCCTCGGCCCGCGGCTGGTCGCCGAACAGCCACCACCGCAACCCGGCGACCTTGGCCGGTTCGACCCTCTCGCGGACCGCGCGCACCAGCGGGCCGAAGGCGCGTTCCAGCTCGCGCACCAGCTTGCCCAGCGCCTTCGGCCAGGCGAGCGAGGTCTCCGCGGCCCCGGTCACGGGTGTGGCGACGAAGACCACCCCGGCCACCCGCTGCCGGTACAGGCGGGGGCGCCGCTCGGCCATCGCCAACGCCGCCATGCCGCCCATGGAGTGCCCGACGACGACCACGCGGCCGGTCGTCGCCTTCTCGACCACCTCGCCGAGGTCGTCGCCGAGCTGCTCGACGCGCGCCGACCCCCGGCGAGCGGTCGCGGACGCGCCGTGGCCGCGGTGGTCGTAGGTGACCACCCGGAACCCCGCGGGCAGCTCGGCGACGACCCGGTGCCAGCTCCGGCTGTCCAGCGCGTAGCCGTGCGCCAGCACGACGGTCACCTCGGCATCCGGCGGGCCCGTGCGCACCACGTGCAGCTCGGTCCCGTCGTCCATCCACACCCGCTCGCCGATCATGCGCCCTCCACCCCTCACGCCGCGCCCGCCCGCTCAAAGCCCCACCGAGGTCCAAGCCCTCACCGAGGCCAACGAACGGGCGAACCGGACGTCACGAGCGAACGCGCGGACCAGGCGTCACGAGTTGCGCAGGAACCGGTCCAGCACGCGGACGCCGAACTGGAGCGCGTCCACCGGCACCCGCTCGTCCACGCCGTGGAACAGCCCGGAGAAGTCGAGGTCCGCGGGCAGCTTCAGCGGCGCGAAGCCGAAGTTGCGGATACCGAGCTGCTGGAACGACTTGGCGTCCGTCCCACCGGACAGCATGTAAGGCAGCACCTTCGCGCCCGGGTCCTCCGCCGTGATCGACGCCGTCA
This sequence comes from Saccharothrix obliqua, assembly GCF_019375475.1. GTDB lineage: Bacteria > Actinomycetota > Actinomycetes > Mycobacteriales > Pseudonocardiaceae > Actinosynnema > Actinosynnema obliqua. The sequence goes on from NZ_JAHXGQ010000012.1 coordinate 19,827, forward strand.
TCGCGTCCACCAACGCCCCGTCGAACGTCGTCTCCACGGGCGGCAGCCCCAACCACTCCCGCTCCACGTCCGGCCCGAGCAGCTCGGCCAGCTCCCGGTCGAACGCCTCCTCGCGGCCCGGCAGGATGCGGCAGTCCACGGTGGCCTCCGCGATCGACGGGATCACGTTCGCCTTGTACCCGGCGGAGAGCATCGTGGGGTTGGCGGTGTCCCGGATCGTCGCGCCGATCATCCGCGACAGCGCGCCGAGCTTGCCGATCGACCCCTCCAGGTCGTCCTCGGGGAAGTCCAGGCCGGTGATCTCCGAGACGCCGGCCAGGAACTCGCGCACCGACGGCGTCAGCACCACCGGGAAGCGGTGCTGCCCGAGCTTCGTCACGGCCGCCGCGAGCTTCGCCACCGCGTTGTCGTGGTGGATCATCGAGCCGTGGCCCGCGGTGCCCCGCACCCGGAGCTTGAGCCAGCGGATGCCCTTCTCCGCGGTCTCGACCAGGTACGCCCGCACGTCGTCCTTCAACGTGATGGAGAACCCGCCGACCTCGCTGATCGCCTCGGTGACGCCCTCGAACAGCTCGGGCCGGTTGTCCACCAGCCACTTGGCGCCGTAGACGCCGCCCGCCTCCTCGTCGGCCAGGAACGCGAACACGATGTCCCGCGGCGGCACGACGCCGTCCCGCTTGAAGTGACGCGCGATGGCCAGCGACATGGCCACCATGTCCTTCATGTCGACCGCGCCGCGACCCCACACGTAACCGTCCTGCACCGCCCCGGAGAACGGGTGCACCGACCACTCCGACGCGTCGGCGGGCACCACGTCCAGGTGCCCGTGCACCAGCAGCGCGCCCCGCGACGGGTCGGCGCCGCTCAACCGCGCGACGACGTTGCCGCGCCCCTTCGCGCCGGACTCGACGTAGGTCGTCTCGTAACCGACCTCGGACAGCTTCTCGGCCACCCACTCGGCGGCGGCGCGCTCACCGACCAGCGTGTCCGGATCCCCGGTGTTGGTCGTGTCGATCCTGATCAGTTCGCTGGCGAGGCTGACGACCTCGTCCTGCGCCACCCGGAGGCCCTCTTCCACGTTGCTCACCCGGCCTTCCTACCACTGGTCGGCGACCGGGATCGGACCAGGCCACGTGCTGGGAACCCACCTGCGGTCACGCGCCCAGCCCGGCGGCCACGATCAGCGGCAGGGCGAGGACCAGCGGCGGGTCGGTGATCCCCGGCGGGCTCAGGTGCAGTCGGAGCGGTTCGGCGGTGGCGCGGCCGTCCCGGATCACGACGGGTGCGCGGGCCGCGCCGACCCAGCAGTGCTCCGGCAGCAGCGCCTCGGCGACCGACGTGCGCGGGTGGAAGGCCACGGCCAGCGGCCGGTAGTCGCCGTCGTCGAGGCCGCCGAACCCGACCACGCCCGGTGTCGGCACGATGGCGCAGGCGGCGGGCCGGCCCTGCGGCACGGCCGTGGGGAACAGCCCCGCCAGCACCGGCGTGCCGGTCGGTCCGCCGAGGACCACGGCGGTGGTCTGCACGTGGGTCGGGCGGGCCAGGGAGGGTTCGATCGCGCCCAGCACGGCGGCGAAGGGCTGGTCGGCGAACATCGCGAACACCTTGCGGAAGCGGCGCGGTGACACGCCGACCAGCCTGGTGAACTGGGTGGTGAACGTGCCCAGGCTGGTGTAGCCGACGCCCATGCAGATCTCGGTGACGCTGCGGCGGGTCGCCGCGAGCAGGCGCTTGGCCTCGGCCATCCGGGCGGCGGCCAGGTACTGCGCCGGGGTGACGGTGGTGATCTGCCGGAACATCCGGTGGAAGTGGTAGGGGCTGAACCGCGCCGCCCGCGCCAGGGACTCCAGGGAGTGACCCGCCCCGATGTTGTCGGTGATGCAGCGGATGGAGCGCAGCACGGCGGCGAACTGCTCGGCCGCGGTGCGGTCGTCGAGCGCGTGGTGGGCGGGGGAGCGGTGGGCGGGCGCGCGGTCATCAGCCACGTGGTGGGCAGCCGCGTGGAGGTCGGCCGCGTAGTGGGCAGACGCGTGGTGGGCAGACGTCTGGAGGTCGGCCGTGTGGAGGTCGGCCGCGTGGTGGGCGGGGGAGCGGTGGTCGACGGGTGGTCGGTGGGCCGCGTGCGCGGCGGCGACGTGGTCAGCCATGCCGGCGGCGGGCGAGGTCGGCTGCCGCGTGCAGCGCGGCGGTCCAGGTCGCGGCGAAGCGGCGGCGCAGTTCGCCGGCGCGGCCGTCCGGCAGTCCCGCGGTCGCCCACCCGCCGTGGGTGAAGCGCAGGCGGGTGCCGGACGGCGCGTGTTCCACCAGGACGGCGCAGCGGGTGGGGCGGTGCCCGCCGGGCAGCTCCACGCCGAAGTCCAGCCGGTCCGGTGCGGCCACCCAGTCGACCACGGGGAAGCGGCGCGGGCCGTCCGCGTCCACGACGAAGAACCAGCTCGGCGTGAACCCGTCGGTCGCCACGGGCAGCCACCGGACCAGCTCGTCCGGGGACAGGGCGGCGAAACCCGGCGGCAGGTCCACCGCGCCGTCCACGTCCTCCCGCCACGCGTACCGGGTGCCGCGCCCGGTGTCCAGGTACCCGACCAGGCGGCCGAGGAAGTCGGTCCACCCGTCCCGCAGCTGCCCGGCCTCGGCCGCGCCGCGGCCCGGCTCGACGTCCACCACGTCGACCCGGGTGCCGTGCGGCAGCACGCCGACGGCCCACCGGACGCGGGCGGGTGGGCCGACGCCGAGGAAGCTCCACTCGAACTCCAGCGACCGGTGCGCCACCACCGCCAGCGGGGTGGCGACGAAGAAGTCGCCGTCGCCGAAGTCGATCCGCGACGGCCGACCGACCTCCCACGGGCGGTCGAGGTCGCCGAACCACCGGCCCACCTCCGCCGGCTCCACCAGTGCCCGCCAGGTGACCTCGACCGGACGATCGACCTCCGCTCCCACGCGCACCGTGGAGTCGTGCACCGCGCCCTCCCAGATCGCTATATGCGTTTCAAGTAACCTACTCGCACCGCGGTGCCGGTTCCACGCCGCGCCACTCGATCGGCACACGCCCGGACGGTCTAGGTGCGCAGGGCGAACAACGAGTTCAGCGGGTTGCGCACCGGCACCTCGACCACCGAGCCGAACCCCGCCGCGGTCGCCAGCTCGACCAGCTTCCCCCGGGGCAGCCCGAGAGTGCCCAGCGCCGGACCGCCGTCGGCCAGCGCGGTCGGCACGCAGTAGAGCGTGCTCGTCGCGTGCAGGACCGCCGCCGCCGGCCCGGTGTTGTCCCGCGGGTCGGCCGCCGACTTGCTCTCCAGCACCAGCAGCACGCCGTTCGCGGGGGCGAGCGCCTGCCGCGCGGCGCGCAACAACGCCGTCGGGTCGGGCGCGTCGTGCAGCACGTCGAACATCGTGACCAGGTCGAGCGGCCCGGACAGGGCTTCCGCCGCGTCACCGCGCTCGAACCGCACCCGCTCGGCGACCCCGGCTCGGGCCGCGGCCTCGGTGGCGCGTGCGACGGCGGGCGCGTGCAGGTCGTACCCGACGAACCCGGCCGCGCCGAACCGCCGCGCCAGCGCGATCAGGGCCGCACCGCCGCCGCTGCCCACGTCGACCACCGCGCCACCGCGCTCCAGCCGGGCCACCAGGCCGTCCACGGCGGGCAGCCACTCGTCGACGAGCTGCCGGTCCAGCCAGGTCGCGCTCATCCGCCGCATGGCGGCGTAAAGCGCCTCCGGGTAACGCTCGTGCGGCACGCCACGCCCTTCCCGGAACGCCGCCGCCACCTCGTCCACGACGGTCGCCATCGACGCCATCAGCTCGAAACCCGGCCCGAGGTGCGCGGGCGACTCCTCGTGCGCCAGCACGGCGGCGTGCGCGGCGGGCAGCGTGAACCGCTCCCGCGCGTCCTCCACCTCCAGGTAACCGGCACTCGTCATGCCCCACAACCACTCCCGCACGTGCCGTTCCGCCAACCCGGTGCGCTCGGCCAGCTCCGCGCTGCCCGCGGGGCCCGCGGCCAGCGCGCCGAACAGGCCCAGCCGCACGCCCAGCGCGCCGAGCAGCCCGGTCATGCCACCACCGAGGTCGGCCATGACGCGTTGCGCGAAGCCGAACGTCGCGGCGAGGTCGGGCTCGGGTCGCCGCTCGGGCGGCCCGCCGCCGGCCGACCAGCCGTGGGGGCCGCCGGGACCGGGCCGGGGCCCGCACAGCGACTGCGCCCGCGTGCCCGCGTCGATCCAGAAGGCGGTGAGCAGCCTGCGCTCGGCGACCGGGTCCGGCACGTCGAGCCCTTCCCAGCCGGAGTGGAACACCTGGAGCAGGCTGCTGCCCAAGCCCGCGGGCTCGATCCACACGTGCCCGGTGAGCGCACGCGACCAGGAGGGGCGGCGCAGCTCGAAGTCCAGGCTCGGCAGGTAGGACGGGAACTGCTGGCCGCTGTCCACCAGCCTGGTCACGCGCATCCGCACCGTTCCGCTCGCGTCGCCCATGACCAGGGTCAGCTCGTCGTCGGGCGCGAGCGACCCGGCGGAGCGCTGCAACCAGTGCTTCACCGCGCCGGGACTGGTCAGCGCTTCCCACGCCGCGAACGGCATCAACGGCAGCGGGGTCTGGACGTAGGGGCCCATCCGCCGCCACGTCCACCGGGTGTTGGCCCCGGTGCGCAGGTGCGCGGTGAGCTGGTCGAGGATGCCGGGCCAGCCCATGCCGTTCCACGACCGCCAGTCCGACGGCGGGTTGGTCGCCTCCTCCACCGCGGTGACCGCGGTCCCGTCCGGGCCGGGTGCGACCGTCCACGTCACCCGGGCCGCCGGGCCGATGCCGTTCCACCGCCACAGGTGCTCCAGCACGCCGGGTTGCGTGCCGGTCGGCGGCGTGCTGCGGCTGGTGGCGCAGTAGAAGAACTCGCCGTCCTCGAAGTCCAAAGTGGACTCCGCGCCGCGCACCGCCCATTCGCCGGACGGGACGGCGAACCACTCCCGCAGTCGCGCCGGCTCGGTGAGCGCGGCCCACACGCGGTCGGCGGGCGCCGTGGTCGTCGTGGTGGTCACCAGTCGTTCCCAGCGGTCCTGCGCGACCGGGAAAGCTTTGCCGCCCAGCGGTTCGAACGCGGTCGCGCGCCGGGTGAGGTCGAAGTCGGGTGGCGCGGGGATGCCGGCGAACGCGCCGCCGGGAAGGCCGGTCGTCATGGACCGAGACTGGCACCGGGCGCGGGTGCCGACTTCTCACAGCTTGCGCTGTGCCGTCAGCGCGGCAACCGGAACAACGCGGCCAACTGCCGCAACCGCAGTGCTCTCGGCATCGCCGCGACCGCGGTCTCGCGGAGCCGGCAGGCGAGGGGGTGGTGCCACGCGCCCACCGCGGCCAACGCCCGCGCCTGCGCGTTGGCGGCCTCGGCGCGTTTGCGCCGCGACTCCTCGTACGACCGCAGTGCCGCCGCGACGTCCACTGTGGACCTGAGGCGGTCGGCGAGGACCAGCGCGTCCTCGAACGCCTGCGAGGTGCCCTGGCCCATGTGCGGGAGCCCGGGGTGCGCGGCGTCGCCGACCAGCACGACGCGGCCCCGGTGCCACGAGCGGGCGCGCCCCCGGTCCCGGACCCCGGTGACCACGAACCGCTCGGTGGGCGTGGCGGCGAGCAGTTCCGGCACGGGCTCGTGCCAGTCGCGCAACCGGTCCGGCGGACGTGGACCGGGTCGGGGTCCGGAGGCGAACCAGTACACCCGGTCGCCGGGCAGCCGCCACACCCCCACCGAGAGGTCACCGCCCATGGTGAGCAGCCCCGGGCCGGGCGGCAGGCCCAGTTCGACCACGGCCCGCCACACGGTGCTGCCACCGCCTCGCCACGGGACGTCCAGGCCGATCGCGGCACGTGCGGTGGAGCCGGCGCCGTCCGCCGCCACGACGACATCGGCCTCCGTCGACGTGCCGTCGCGGAACACGGCCCGGGCCCGTCCGCCCACCGTCTCGACACCGACGCACTCAGCCCCGTAACGCACGGTCCCGCGCGGCAGCAGGCCCGCCAGGGCCGCCACGAGTTCGGCGCGGTGCACGCCGATCCCATTGCCACCGACCGATTCCATGTCGTCCGATGACAAGCGGTGCAGCGTCCGGCCGCCGGCGGTGCGGATCGCGATGCCCTCGGCGGCCAGGCCCGCGGCGCGGACCACGTCGCCCGCGTGGAAGCGGTCCAGTGCGGCGAGGCCGTTGGGCCACAGGGTCAGGCCGGTGCCCTCGGCGGGCAGTTCTCGCGCCCGTTCCCAGCACCGCGCGTCGATCCCCGCGCGGCGCAGGGCGAGCGTGACCGCGAGGCCCGCGGGGCCCGCGCCGATGACCGCGACCCGCACGTCAGGTGAGGATCGCGGACAGCAGCCGCTCGTCGACCAGGCCGAGCTGGCTGAGGAAGTGCAGCTCGTCCATCACGTTGCGGTGCTCGACTATCCGTCCGTCCACAATGCGCAGTTCGCCCATCACCTGGACCCTGATCGTGCGACCGGTGGCGGGAATGCCCTGGAAGTCCTCCTTGTGCGTGCACGTGGCGGTCATCCGGGAGAACAGCAGGTCGCCGTCGGCCGCGAGTTCCTCGATGTGGAAGCGCAAATCCGGGAACGCCCGCCGGAAACCACCCATGAGGGAGGCCACCCGGTCCCGGCCGTACGAGCCGGCCCGGCTGTGGTGCACCATCTCGGGCGACCAGACGCTGAGCACGGTCTCGAAGTCGCCGTTGTTCATCGCGTCCACGAAGCGCCGGAACAACGCCTTGTTGTCCGCTTCGGCCATGTCGTCCTCCTCGTCGCCGGGGTGGTCATCCCGGACGCTAGGACCAGGTCCGGTGCGGTACTTCTCTGGTCTTGCGGCCTTGTCCGCGGCATCCTTGTCGCTTGAAAATCATAGAGTTAGCGTCTCCGGTCATGACGGGGCGCCGGCTGGTCTCCCGGGTGCACGAGGACGACGTGACGCGCGTGGTGCGCCACATGCGTGCCGACCCGGCCGCACCGCACCGCCTGGCCGACCTGGCCGCGCTGGCGACGCTGAGCCCGTCGCACTTCCACCGAACGTTCCACCGGGTCACCACGACGACGCCGGCGCGCTACCTGACCGCGGTGCGGATGACGGTGGCGAAGCGGTTGCTGGCGGAGACGGACCTGACGGTCACGGTCGTGTGCGCGCGCGTGGGCTACGCGAGCCTGGGCACCTTCACCACGCAGTTCACCCGGCTGGTCGGCACGTCACCGGGCGCGTACCGGCGCGCCGTCGACCGGGTGGGCGGGTTGCGGATGGGTGAGCTGCTGGACTCGGTGGAGGTCCCCGCGCGGTCGGCGGCGGTGTGGGGCACGGTGCTCGGCGGCCCGGCGCGGCCGGCGGTGCTGTTCACCGGGCTGTTCGGGGCGGACCTGCCGCAGGGGCGGCCCGTGGGGTGCGCGCTGGTGCCGGTGGCCGACCGGGGCAGCCGGGTCGAGCTGGGCTCGCCGGCGGACGGCGACTACCGGGCGTTCACGGTGTGCCTGGACGGCGGCACGACCGTCGTGCGGGCGCTGTGCGGTGAATCCCAGGACCACGAGGGCTGGGGCCGGGCGGAGGTGCGCGTGTGGCGGGGGGCGCAGCTGGGTCTGCCGTTCGTGGTGCGCCTCCGGGACGCCCGGCCGTACGACCCGCCGGTCGTGCCGGCCGTACCGCTGTTGTTCGCCCTGCACCGCCACAAGGGCTGACGGCGCGGGGCAGGCCCCGCGCCGCCGCACCCGTCACGTCACATCTCCTCCTTGGCGAGGTAGCCACCCATCCGGAAGCGCAGGCTCGTCACGTACGCGACCGGCGGACCGTCGAGGTCCCGCTCGTCGTGCAGCGGCAGCATCCGGTAGATCTGGCCCTTGCCCGGCGACCCGGCGGGCGGGATCTGCCGGACGTCGTCGATGGTCAGGATGATCGGTTCCTTGTTGACCAGCCGCATACCGAGCTTCGGCATGGTGAACACCGCGCCCACGGCCATCCGGCACGCCTTGGCGGACGGGCCCTCGCCCGCGTACGGGTCGAACGGCGTGCGGATCTGGCCCGTGGACAGGCAGTCCGGGTTCAGCGTGACGGTGATGTCGCCCAGTTCCTCGCACGACCCGGTCATCTTCATCTCGATCAGGTTCGTGTAGACCTCGGCGCCGGCCCACTCCGCGGAGGTCGGCTCCGAGCGCACCACGCGCACGTAGCCGGAGAACTCGACGGTGTACTCGCCCACGCCCGGCACGGCGAACGTGTCGACGGAGGTGATGCCCAGGTTGTCGATGCCCGGCTCGGGCGGTGTCCAGGGGACGACGGTGGTGCCCCGGTAGAGGTTGGGCACGCCTTCGGTCGTCACCGGGCGGCCGTAGACGACGGTCGGCTGCTGCGCTGTCATGGTCCTCTCCTCTCGCACTTGGTCACACGAACCGGGTCGTGTGGTCGCAGCAGGTCAGGCCCTGCTGGTCGGCGACGCCGTCCTGGTCGGAGTCGATCTCGCCGTTCACGGTGGAGTAGACGTCGCGGGAGTTGAGGTCGATGACGCCGTCGCCGTCCCAGTCGTTCAGCTTCCCCTTGAAGGTGCCGAGGATGAACGCGTTGGTCATCGGGCCCACCTCCGGGTCGTGCAGCGTGGACAGCACGCCGTTGCCGGGGGTGAGCACCTCCTCCAGCGACCTGCCCGCGATCCGCGACAGGTTGACGTAGCCCCAGCCCTGGAAGCGCCCGCGCACGTAGCGGATGGCCGCCTCGTCGTGGACCTGGAACTTCGGGTCCAGGTGCCACGTGCCGTACCGGGCGAAGCCGATGTTGGCCTGCCGGGTGCCCGCGCTGGGGTCGTCCGCGCGGCCGGACTTGAAGAACGTCCTGGGCACCAGCGACTCGAAGAAGAAGTTGCCGCGGTCGCGCCGGGTCCGGTCGGTGAAGCCCCGGAACAGGTAGTTGTCGCAGTGCGGCGACCCGTCCCGGTGCAGGCCGGAGATCGTCTTGGCGATCACGAGCTGCCGCTCGCGGGTGGTCACGTTGGGGCACGCGTGCGCCTGGCCGTAGATCCGCGCGAGGCCCTGCGGCGCCAGCGAGATCTTCCCCCAGTGCGTGTTGGTGTCGTCCAACCGGACGTAGAGGTCGCAGTGGATGAGCAGGTAGATCGTCTCGTCGAAGGTGCGGCCCGGCGTGAACCTGCCGGACCGGCCGTCGAACGCCGGGTCGCCGGTCTGGAGTTCGCTGTCGAACAACCCGGCCCACTCGGCGATCTCCGGGTCGGCGTCGGCGCGAAAACCACGCAGCGCGGCGACCGCGCGCGGACCGCCCAGCTTCTCGATCGCCCACAGGGCGTCCCAGCGGACCTCGCGGTTGCGGTCGTCACGGGCGGCCTGCACGAGCAGTTCGATCGCGTCGTCGTGGTCGCGGTCGGCGTACTCGTAGAGCGCCTGCTCGCGCATCGCCGGGTCGGGGTGGTTCAGCGCCTGGTCGCGCAGTTCGTCGTTGGTCCGGTTGTCCAGGCGGATCGCGACGCGGTCGAGCGCGTAGCCGAAGTCGCTGGCCCAGGCGGCGGGGTCGCCCGCGACGAAGCGCGGGTCGACGTTGCTCAACGTGGTGCGGTAGGCGAAGTTCAGCGCGTCGCGCTGCTCGGCGCCCAGGTCGTCGAGCAGCGCGGGACCGCCCACCGCGTCGCCCCAGGACCCGGGATCGCGCTCCGCCAAGGACGCGGGGGACTTGTTGCACAGGTCGATGGCCATCGCGGCACCCCTCCAGGTCGGTGGTTTTCCCTGTCCGAATACGCTATAAAAACCAGTAGTAAAAAAGTTCTTCCAGCTCATCTTTCCCGACATCACCCGAACGGCGGCGGTGCTCGACCGGCGACCGCCGCTCGCGCGATCGAGTCCACCCGGGACGGTGACGATGCCGAGAACCGCCGCGCAGGAACGAATCCGACCGCACCAGGTCGTGCTCCGCCTCGCGCACTGGGCCGGTGCGACGGCCTGGCACCTGGGACTGGGGCTGGTCGAGGCGGCACGGGACCGGATCACCGGCGCCACCACCGACGTGGCCGCCCGCCGGGTCGGCTCCTGGGCCACCGGGCTCGGGCCCACCTTCGTCAAGGGTGGCCAACTGCTCGGCACCCGCCGGGACGTGCTGCCGGACGCGTGGTGCGCGCGGTTGAGCGCGCTGCACGACCGGGTCCGCCCGATGAGTCGGGCGCAGGCGGTCACCGCCCTCGCCCACGCGTACCCCGACCGCTGGCCGTTCGCCCGGTTCGACTGGACGCCACACGCGTGCGGCAGCATCGCCTGCGTGTACCGGGCCGAACTCCGCGACGGCCGCCCGGTGGCCGTCAAGCTGCGCCGGCCGCGGGTGGACCGGCGGATGCGCGTCGACTTCGCGCTGCTCGCCCACGGCGCGACAATCGTGCAGGCGCTGCCCGGTATGCGCCGGTTGCCCGCGCGCCGGATGGTCGAGCAGGTGGGTGTCGCGGTGCGCCGCCAGGCCGACCTGGACCACGAGGCGGACGCGCTGGTCGAGTTGCGCCGCAACCTCGGCGGCCGGGGCCGGTTCGTCGTACCGCGCCCCATCGCCGAGGCGAGCGGGAACGGCGCGCTGGTGATGGACTTCATCGAGGGCCTGGCCAGGTTCGAGCCGGGCGACTTCACCAGGGAGCAGCGGCGTGACATCGTGCGGCGCGTGCTTGGCGGCGTGTACCGGATGCTGTTCATCGACGGCTACGTGCACTGCGACATGCACCCGGGGAACCTGTACCTCGCGCCGGGCGGCGAGGTCGTCCTGCTCGACGCGGGCTTCGTGGTGCGGCTGCCCGCCGGGGTGCGGCGGCTGTTCGCGGAGTTCTTCCTGGACATGGCGACGGGCCGGGCCGAGGAGTGCGCCGAGGTGGTCCTGCGCAGCGCCGAGCACGTGCCGCCGGGCAGCGACGTGGCGGGTTTCCGGCGCGGTGTGGTCGAACTGGTCCGCGCCGCGCACGGGCAGACCGCGGGTCGGTTCCGGCTCGCGCCGTTCGCCACCCGGTTGTTCGACGTGCAGCGGCGGTCGGGCATCTCGGCGGCGCCGGAGTTCGTGTTCCCGCTGGTGTCCTTGCTGGTCCTGGAGGGAATGATCAACGACTTCGACGTGGACGTGGACTTCCAGGCCGAAGCGGTGCCCACCCTGCTCCAGGCGTTGCGGGCCTGACGTGGTGCGCGCCTCCGCCCGCCACGACGCCCCGTTCCGCCCCGCGCCCGCGGTCGCGTGCGGGTGGCGGCTGCTGGGTCCGGCGGACCACCCCGTCGCGGCCGGGTTGCCACGTGGCACGGACGCCACCGCGGTGCTGCTCGGCGCGGAGTTCCGCCCCGCGGACAACGCTCTGCTGCTGGCGGCCGTGGCCGCCGCCGCCCGCACCGGCGGTCGGCTCGTGCTGGTGCACCAGGGCGCCGGGGGCGGCAGCCTGCTGCGCGTGGCCGCCCGGGAGGACCCCGGGCTGCGGGTCGGGGTGGTGGAACTGCCCGCCGTGCCGACGCGGGCCGCGGTGGCGGCGGCCACGGCGGCGATGCACGAGCCGGAGGCGCGCGTCGACGCGCGCGGGCGGGTGACGCGGACCGCGTGGCACGAGGTGGCGTTGCCCGGCCACGGCCCGCTGCCCGGCGGCGCGGTGCTGGTCACCGGTGGCGCGCGTGGTCTGGGGCTGCGGGCGGCCCTCGTGCTCGCCCGCGTGCACGGTTGGCGGCCGGTGGTGGTGGACGTGGCGGAGCCGGGGCGTGCCGACCGGCTCGCGTCGGCCCGCGCGGTCGTGGTGCGGGCGGACGTGCGGGACCGCGACGCGGTGCGCGCGGCGCTGGCGACGTCGGTCACCGGGCCGGTCCGCGCGGTCGTGCACTGCGCGGGTGTGCTGGTGGCGGGGCAGGTCGCGCGCAGCACGCCGGCGGACCTGGCCCGCGCCCAGTCGGCGAAGGTGGCGGGACTGCGGGCGGTGCTGGACGTGGTCGACGCGCGGGAGCTGCGGCACCTGGTGGTGTTCGGCTCGGTCACGGCGCACGACCCGCACCGGGGGATGGGCGCGTACGGCCTGGCCAACGAACTGCTGCGGCGTTCGGCGCTGAGCCTGGCGACCCGCCTGCCGAACGCGGCGACAACGGTGGCGGAATGGGCGTTGTGGAGCGGCGCGGGCATGGCGCACGAGATGGGCGCGGTGGCCCAGGCCCGGCGGATGGGCATGACGCCGATCCCGCTGCGGGCCGGGATGGACGCCCTGCTGCGCCTGCTGCACCGCCCCGCCGGACCCGCCCACGCCACCGCGATCCGGCTGGACTGACGGCCCCGGCGGAGCGCAACCTCCGAGAAGTTCACACCTGGCGCCCGTGCCACGCTCGGCTCATGACGACCGGACGGTCACCCGACGCGCACCCGCCGGGCGGGTCCGGCGCCCCACAGCCCGGACGATCCACGGTGGACGGAGTCGCCACCACCCCGGCGAGGTGGCCGTGATGACCCCGGTGTGGCGTGGTGACCGCGTCCAGCGCGCGACGGTGCCGGTGCCCGTGGACCACCGCCACCCGCGCGGCGCGACCCTGGACCTGGCCGTGGTCCGGTACCGGGCCGACCCGGCCCGGCGGCACGGCGTGCTCGTGGTGTGCCCCGACGACCCGGGCAGCTCCGGCACCGCCCTCGCCGCGCGGCTCGCGGACCTGCTGCCGCGCGTGGTGACCGAGCGCTTCGACCTGGTCGGCTTCGACCACCGGTTCAGCGGCGCCAGCGCACCGCTGACCGCCGACCTGACCGACGACGAGGTGCTGTGGGCGTTCCACCGGCCGGAGTCCTTCGCCGCGGAGGTGCGCTTCCAGCGCGCCCTGGTGGACAAGTGCTTCCCCCGCCACGCCGCGGTGCTGCCGCACCTGACCAGCCGCAACATCGCGCGAGACGTCGACGTGGTCCGCGCGGCCCTCGGCGCGGACCGGATCTCCTTGCTGGGCCACAACTACGGCGGTTACATCGCGTTGGTCTACGCGCACATGTTCGGCCCGCGGACCGACCGGGTGGTGGTGGACAGCGTGCTGGACCCGGACTGGGTGTGGCGTGGTCTGTTCCGCGCCGTCGCGGCCGGCGCGGAAGCCGGGCTGGACCGGTGGGCGCGCTGGTGCGCGGCCACCGGTCGGATCGCCCGCACCCCGGACCGCGTGCGGGCCTACGCGGAGCGCCTGTGGGAACTGGGTTCGGCGGCGATCGGGCCGGTGCCGGTCACCGGCGCGCTGCTGCGCATGATCACCGTCGTGCTGCTCCGCGCCGACCGGACCTACGGCGTGCTGGCCGACGTGCTCGCCGCCGCGGCGGGCGACGCCGAGCCGGAGCCGGCGGCGGTCGCCGAGCTGGGCGCGTTGTTCGGCACGCCGAAACCGCGGAGCGCGGGTGTCGCGCACCTCGCGATCCTCAGCGGCGAGTGCCCGTGGCCACGTGACCTCGCCGTGTACCGGGCGGACCTCGAAGCGGCCCGCGGCACGCTGGTGGGCGAGGCGATGGCCGGGCCGAAACCGGGCGCGTTCTGGCCGGTGCCGCCGCTGGAGCCGGCCACCGCGATCGGCGGTCCGGCGGAGGTGCTGCTGGTGCAGTCCGAACACGACCCGTTCACACCGGCGTCCGGGGCGCGGCACGTCCGGGAACTGCTGCCGCGCAGCCGGCTCGTGCTCGCCGAGGACCTGGCCCACCACCGGGTGTTCCCGTTCTCCGGCCACGGGGGCGTCACCCGCGCCGTCACCGACTACCTGGTGAGCGGCCGACTGCCGGACAACGACCTGTCGATCGCGGAGGCGACGCCGTGGACTTCCACCACCAGCAGCTGACCTGGGCACCGCTCGACGAGCCGGCGGTGGCCGGGCTGGAGGGCGCGACGCTCACCGTGCCGCTGGACCACACCCGGCCCGGTGGGCGCACGATCACCCTGGGCCTGGGCCGGCTCCGCGCGGGCAACCCGGCCGCGCGGCGGGGCGTGCTGCTCGTCGGTCCCGGTGACGACCTGGGCAACCGGGGTCTGGTGCTGCTCGGCCAACTCGCCCGCGCGCTGCCGGACGAAGTGCGCGCGTGCTACGACCTGGTGGGGTTCGACCACCGGTTCATGGGAGCGAGCAGCCCGGTGGTCGTCGGCCTGGAACCGGAGGAACGGCTCTGGGTGTTCCACCACCCGCGCGACTTCGAGCACGAGGTGCGGTTCCAGGCGAAGGTGGCCGCCAAGGTCGCCGAGCACGCGATGGACGTGCTGCCGTACGCGAGTTCCCGCAACATCGCCCGGGACATGGACGTGATCCGGGCCGTGCTCGGCGAGGAGCGGATCTCCTACCTCGGGTACTCGTACGGCACCTACCTCGGTGCGGTGTACGCGCGGATGTTCCCCGAGCACGTCGACCGCGTGGTGCTGGACTCGATGTGCAGCCCGGACTGGGTGTGGCGCGGCCTGTTCACCGATTTCAGCCCCAACGGCGAGCGCGCGTTGAACCGGTGGGCCGGCTGGGCGGCGCGCCACCACGACCGGTACGGCCTGGGCGAGACCGGGGCGCGGGTGCGCGCCGGCTACGACCGGTTGCTGGCGCGGGCCGAGGGAGAACCGGTCGAGGTGTCCGGCTTCCCGTTCGACCGCACGCTGATCCGGTTGGTGGCGGTGGGAATGCTGAACAGCGACCTGGCGTACGAGCACCTGGCCGACATCGTGCGCGCGGCGGTGCACGGCGGTCCCTTCGCACCGTCCACCCTGGAGTACATGGCGCCGATGTTCGCGCAGCCCAAGGAGGAGAGCGGCACCGTGGCGCAACTCGCGATCCTGGCGGGAGACTGGTCGTGGCCTCGCGACCCGGACCTGTACGAGCGGGACATGCGCGCGCACGGCGAGCGGTGGCCGTTCGCGGGCCGGGCGATGGCGGGGATCAAGGCCACCGCCTTCTGGCCGGTGCAACCGGTCGAACCGCCGACCCCGCTGGACACCGGCGCGCCCGCGCCCGGGATGCTGCTGGTGGCGGCGGACCAGGACATGTCGACGCCGCACGCGGCCGGCGTGCGGATGCGCGAGGTGTTCGCCCGGGAGGCGCGGCTGCTGACCGTGGCCGACACCGCCCACCACCGGGTGTTCCCGTTCTACCGGAACGCGGCCGTGGACGAGGTGGTGACCGGGTACCTGGTGGACGGCGTGCTGCCGACCGCCGACCTCACCGTGCCCAACCTGCGCGCCCGGGTGGCGTCGTGAACGGGGTCGCGCTGGTCACCGGCGCGTCCAGCGGTATCGGCGACGCGGTGGCGCGGGAGCTGGCCGCCGCCGGGGCGACCGTGGCGGTGACCGCGCGGCGCGCGGACCGGTTGGCGGCGCTGGCCGAGGAGATCGGCGGGCACGCGTACCCGGCGGACCTCACCGACCCGGACCGGGACGTCGTCGCCGACGTGGTGGGCGACCACGGCCGGCTCGACGTGGTGGTGGCCAACGCGGGCGTGCTGCTGCTCGGGGGTGTCGAGCACGCGCCGGCCGCGGAGCTGCGCCGGATGGTGGAGGTCAACCTGCTGGGCGCGGTGCGGGTGGCGCACAGCGCCCTGCCGCACCTGCTGGCCGCCGCCGCCGGGCCACGCGGGGTGGCGGACCTGGTCGTGATCGGCTCGGCGGGCAGGCGGCTGGAGCTGCCGTTCACCGCGGGCTACGACGCCACGAAGGCCGGGCTGGCCGCGTTCTGCGCGTCGCTGCGCAAGGAGGTCGCCCGCCGGTACGTGCGGGTCGCGCTGGTCGAACCGGGGTTCGTGGCGCCCACCGAGCTGCCCCTCCACACCCGGCCGGAGGTCATGGCGGGCCTGGCCGGCGGTTTCGACCCCGGCGCGCCGCTGAGCCCGGCCGACGTGGGCGGCCTCGTCCGGTACGTGGTCGAGCAGCCCCGGCACGCGGCCGTCGAGCGGGTCGTCCTGCGGCCGACCGAGCAGGTGGAGTGAGCCGTGGACCGCAAGCGGCGTTACGAGCGGGTGGTGCGCCGGTTCCGCGGCGCGGTGCTGTTCCGGCAGGACTTCGACGTGCTCCGGGAAGTGCTGGCGGACGACTTCGTCGACCACTTCGCGCCGCCGTGGGACCCGCCCGGCCGGCCCGGCGTGGAGCACCGGTTCCACCAGGCCGCCGCGGCGCTGACCACCAGGCGGGTGGAGGTGCTGGTGTCGGTGTGCGAGGGCGACGTGCTGGCGCAGGCCATCGAGCTGCACTTCGAGCACACCGGCGAGTTCCTGGGCATCGCGCCGACGGGCACGCGGTTCGTGATCGGGGGGTCGAACACGTTCCGGTTCGAGGGCGACCGGATCGCCGAGCACTGGGGCGTGTTCGACGTCGCGAAGATCCCGGACCTGCTGGCGGGCGGCGGCGGCTGGTCGGCGATGTGGGAGAACCGGTAGTCGTCACGCAGCGTTGCGTAGGAAACTTCCTACGCCGGGTTGATGCGTAGGCAGCTCCCTACGTATCATGTCCGCATGGAGATCACTCGAATCAAGCGCGTGTCGGTGCCGGTGTCCGACCAGGACCGGGCCAAGGACTTCTACACCTCGGCCCTGGGGTTCAAGCTGCTGCTCGAACTGCCGGTGCCGATGGGCGACAACGCCCGCTGGATCGAGGTCGCGCCCGACGGCGGGGAGACCAGCTTCATCCTCGGCACCTGGTTCGAGGGCATGACTCCCGGCAACCTCTTCGGGCTGATGCTGGAGACCGAGGACATCGCCGCCGACGCCGACGCGCTGCGCTCGTCGGGCGTCGAGGTGGAGGGGCCGTTCGACACCCCGTTCGGCACGCAGGCCACCTTCTCCGACCCCGACGGCAACGCGTTCGTGCTGGTGCAGCGGCAGGAGGCCGGATGATGTGCCCATGACGGACGTGATCGACGGGGTGTTCGCGGCACTGGCCAACTCGACGCGGCGGGCGTTGCTGGCGCGGCTCCTCGAAGAGGGTGACCAGCCGGTGCAGCGCCTGGCCGCGCACTTCGACATGGCGCGGCCCAGCGTGTCCGAGCACCTGAAGGTGCTCAAGGACGCGGGACTGGTCTCCGGCCGCCGGCGTGGCCGGCAGCAGATCTACCGGCTGGAGCACGAGGCGATGGCGTCCATCCGGGATTGGCTCGCCCCCTACGAGCTGTTCTGGCGGGACAAGCTCGCCGCGATGAGCGCGGTGCTGGACGAAGAGGCCCGTGCGGAGGAAGAGGAGCAGACCCGCGTGGAACGAGAGGAACCCGAATGACCCCCACGATCGAGGCCGTGGGCGTGCGCAAGCGGTTCGGCGAGGTGACGGCGCTCGACGGGCTCGACATCGTCGCCGAACCGGGCCAGGTCGTCGCGCTGCTCGGGCCCAACGGGGCGGGCAAGACCACCTTCGTCCGGGCCGTGGCGACGTTGCTGCGGCCCGACAGCGGCGCGTTGCGGGTCGCCGGCGTGGACGCCGTGGCCGACCCGCGGCGCGTCCGCCGGCTGATCGGCCTGGCCGGGCAGTTCGCCGCCGTCGAGGGCGCCATGACCGGTCGGGAGAACCTGGACATGGTGGCCCGGCTGTTCGGCCTCGACCGGCGCGCCGCCCGTGCCGCCGCCGACCGCGTGCTCCGCCAACTGGGCCTGGAGGAGCACGGCGACCGGCTGGTGCGCACCTACTCGGGAGGGCTGCGCAGGCGGCTCGACCTCGGGGCGAGCCTGGTCGGCACGCCCCGCGTGCTGCTGCTCGACGAACCCACCACGGGCCTGGACCCCCGCAGCCGGATCGAGCTGTGGTCGGTGATCCGCGAGCTGGTCGAGCAGGGCACGGACATGCTGCTCACCACCCAGTACCTCAACGAGGCCGACGAGCTGGCCGACCTGATCGCCATCGTCGACCGCGGCCGGGTCGTCGCGGCCGGCAGCCCGCGCGAGCTGAAGGCCCGTGCGGGTCGCGACGTCGTGGAGGTCCACGTGCACGACCGGGAGTCGGTGGCCGCCGCCGCACGCGTCCTGGCCCCGCTGGGCGTGGGCGAACCCCGCGCCGACGCCGCGACCCGGCTGGTGTCGATCGCCGTCGACAGCGGTTCCGAGCGCCTGCTGGAGAGCGTGCGCGCGTTGGCCGAGCAGGAGGTGGCCGTGGAGGACATCGCGTTGCGGCGACCGACCCTGGACGAGGTGTTCCTGGCCCTGACCGGGACGTCCGCCGCCCGACCCGAGGACGAGAAGGTGACCAGCCCGTGACCGCCGCCGTCGTGCAGGCCCCGCCCGGGGCGGGAGTGCTCAGCTCGCTGTCCGCGGTGGCCAAGCGCAGCCTGCTCAAGTACCGCCGCACGCCGCAGGTGCTGTTCGTCAGCGCCGTGCAGGGCGTCGCGTTCATGCTGATCTTCCGCTACGCCTTCGGCGGCGCCATCGAGAGCGGCACGCTGTCCTATGTGGACTACCTCGTGCCCGGTGTGGCCACGGCGGGTGTCCTGTTCTCCGGCGGCGTGTCCGCGGTCGGCATCGCGGAGGACGCGGGCCAGGGGCTGTACGACCGCCTCAAGTCGTTGCCCATGGCGCACACCGCGATCCTCGGCGGTCGGGTGCTGGCGGACACGGTGCTCGTGGCGTGGTGCCTGCTGGCCGCGACGCTGACGGCCTTCCTCATCGGCTTCCGCGTGCACACGAACTTCTTCGCCGGGCTGGCGGCCTTCGGCGTGGTGGTCCTGTTCGGGATGGCGTTCGTCTGGGTCTTCGTGGCCCTCGGCCTGCTGTCCGCGGCCAACCCGCAAGCCGCGCAGGGCCTGGGTTTCCTCGTGCTGCCGCTGAGCTTCGCGTCGAGCGCCTACGTGCCCGTGCACACCATGCCCGACTGGCTCCGCGCGATCGCCGAGCACCAGCCGGTGACCGTCGCGGTGAACGCGGCGCGCACCCTGACCCAGGGCGCGCCCGCCGAGGCGCTGGCCGGTGGCACGGCGGGTCACTTCACCCTGCTCGCCGTCCTCTGGAGCAT
Source organism: Saccharothrix obliqua (assembly GCF_019375475.1). Lineage (GTDB taxonomy): Bacteria > Actinomycetota > Actinomycetes > Mycobacteriales > Pseudonocardiaceae > Actinosynnema > Actinosynnema obliqua. Next base: position 38,727 of record NZ_JAHXGQ010000012.1, read on the forward strand.
CGGCATCTCGGTGGTGTTCGGCGGCATCGCGGTGGCCCGCATCCGCAAGCGCTGAACCGCCGGTCGAGTTCGACTGACACTACCGGGTGAATTCCGCGGCGCGGATCTCGTACAGCGTGTTGAACGTCGGGATCGGGTGGGCCAGGGTGCGCACCCCGCCCAGCCCGGCCGCGCCGCACGCCGCGCGCAGCACGGGTTCCGGCAGCCCCATCATGCCCCACGCCTCACCGCCTGCCGCCTGCGCGATCGGCACGGAGTAGAGCGCGCTCGTGGCGTAGAACAACGTCGCCGCCGGGCCCGTGTTGTCCGCCGGGTCGGCCGCGCAGTCCGTCTCCAGCAGCAGGAAGACCCCGTCCGGTCCGATCGCCCGCGCCACCGCGCGCAACGTGGCCGTGAGGTCCAGCGCGTCGTGCAGCACGTCCAGCGCCAGCACCAGCACGCACCCGCCGTCCAGCTCGGACGGGTCGCCGTGGACGAACCGCACCCGGTCGGCCAACCCGGCCGCCGCCGCGGCGGAGCGCGCGGTCGCGACGTTGGCCGCGACCCGGTCGTACCCGACGAACTCGCACCTCGGGAACGCCCGCGCCAGCAGCACCAGCGCCCGCCCGTCCCCGCTCGCGAGGTGGGCCACCCGCCCGCCGCGCCCGAGCCGGTCGGCCAGCCCCGGCACGGCCGGCACCCACTGCGCCACCAGCATCTTCTCCAGCCACAGACCGGCCATCCGGTGCATCGTCGCGAACAGCTCCGCCGGGTAGTCCTCGACCGGCACGCCCGCGCCCGTGCGGAACCCGGCCACCACCCGGTCCAGCACGCCGCCCAGCGCCGGCAGCAGCCGGGCCACGCCGCCCAGGTAGAACGGGGACTCCTCGTACGCCAGCAGCGCCGCGTGCTCCGGCGGCAACGCGAACCGGTCACCGTCCCGGGTGACGAAATCGGCGCTCGCCAGGGCGTGCAGCCACTCCCGCGCCGACCGCTCGTCCACCGCGCCGTGCCGGGCCAGGTCGGCCGCCGTCAGCGGACCCCGTTCGGCCAGGACGCGGAAGAGCCCCAGCCGGTCCCCGATGGCGCACATCGCGCACACCGAGGCGTCGCCGACCACGGCCAGGAACCGGTCCAGGAACTGCTCAGCGGTCGCCATGCCGCCGACGCTACGAGCCGCCGGTTCACGGTACTTATCGCATGTTGCGGTGTTCCCCGCCGGCCGCCTGGTCGACCACGGCGCCGAGCTTGCGCAGCACGCCGACCCACCCGCCGCCGAGGATGCGGCGGGACAACCGGTGCACCGGGTTGTGCTCGTCGAACCCGTCGTGCGCCAGGAACAACCGGGTGCCCCGGCCCTCCGGCTCCAACCGCCACGTCACCGTCGACCGCAGGCGGTTGTCGTCGCCGGGGTCGTCCCAGCTGATCCGCAGCATCCGCTCGACCTCGTAGGCCAGCACCTCGCAGTGGACGGTGCCGCCGAACCGGACCGCCGGGATCGCCTCACCCCGGAACGTGAACCGCCGGCCGACCTCCAGCGCGAAGTCGTTGGGCATCAGCCACCGCGCGAGCAACTCCGGGTCCGTGAGCACCCGCCACACCCGGTGCGGGGGGTGGGGCAGGAACTGGTCCAGGTTGATCGTCCGCGGGTTCTCGGTCACCCATCGCCCCGTCCGCCGGTGGAGTCTCGCGCGCGGACATCCTAGCGAGACCCGTGGAGCGGGCAGGTCGAGCCGTCACGAGAGGAAGTCGGCGGACGGGTGAGCGCGGGGGATGCCGTTGAGGTAGTCGAGGAAACCACGCAGCGTTTCGTCACTCTCCGTGAGCAGTCCCGGTCGGTAGTGAATGGTGCTCAGCACGGCCGCGTCGTCGTCCAGCAGGCTCATCATCACGCCCGTCGCGGTGTCCAGGAACCGCTGTGCCTCGTCATCGTCGTCGCCGCGGACCGTGCCGCAGATGAACGTCGAGACGGACTCCTGCGGTCGAGGCAGGCCCACACCCGTGATCCAGCAGAACCAGCGCCCGTCCAGCGTGCCGGTCTGCCAGTAGATGTTGGTGCCGTGGATGTCCGCCCGCACCCGGAAGTCCGCGCCGTCCCGCAGGCGCAGGTCGAGGTCGCAGCCCATCGAGTGCGCGGTCCGCCGGACCGTGGTGCTCGGGTCGGTCAGCAGCCCGAACTCGTGCTGCTGCGAGAAGTGTTGCAGGTCGAGGGTCTGCGCGGTGATGACCCACGGGTCCGAGGGCAGCGACCGGGGGAACGCCGACGCGCGCAGCACCAGGCGGTCCGCCGGGTGCGGCAGGTCCGGCAGCTCGAACAGGGGCCGCAGCCCGTTGAACGCCCACACCACCCCGTACTTCTCCGCGGTGGGGAAGCGGAACAGCCGCGCCCCCTCGGGCACCGGGTCGCCGATGCCGGTGCCGGTGCACCGCCCGTCCACGTCGTAGCTCCAGTGGTGGAACCGGCACCGCAGCCGGTCGTCCACGACCTCGCCGACGGACAGGTCCGCGCCGACGTGGACGCAGTAGGCGCTCAACACCTGGGCCCGCCCACCGGGTCCGCGGAACACGACGACCCGGCCGCCGAGGAAGTCCACCCCGACGGGCTTGCCGCCGGTCAACTCGTCCGACAGGCAGATCGGGTACCAGGTCTGGCTGAACAGCCCGTCCGCGCCCTCCGCCGGCGGAGGGGTGACGAGCCGGCGGCGCGGCGCGGATTCGTCGGGGAGGCTCATCGTCGGTCCAATCAGGACGGATTGCGGTGCCGTCCCCCCATGTTAGGCACACCGCCCGTTGTTCGACCCTTGCTCCGCAACCTGCGAGAAAACCGGTCGGGCCGCGCGTCGTTGACACGCTCCTCGAACTGCCACTAGCTTGGTTGCGGTTTGGTCCCCGGAGATGAGACGGGTGCGGTCGTGGGTGTCAGCAGCAGGAGCGCGGTCGCGATCCACGCGCTCACGATGCTCGCGCGGTGGAACGGGAAGTCGTTGACCTCGGCGGAGATCGCCGACAGCCTGGCGAGCAACCCGGTCCTGGTGCGGCGCATCCTCGGCAGCCTGCGCGTGGCGGGGCTGGTCTGGTCCGCGGAGGGGCGCAACGGGGGCTGGTCGTTGGCGCGCCCGGCGGCGGAGATCACGCTGCACGACGCGTATGCCGCCGTGGAGGACGGCCCGGTGTTGTCCCGGCACCCGCACCCGCCGAGTGCGGAGTGCGAGGTGGGGCGCAACATCCAGGGCCTGCTGGAGGACGAGTTCCAGGCAGCGGAACGGGCCATGGCGGAGCGGTTGGGGCGCACGACGATCGCCGACCTGGTCCGCCGGGTGCTGGAGGCCGAGCGCCGGTTGCCGGTGCCGCACCGCCGCTGAGTCGGGGCAGCGGGGGCGTCACCTTCTGCGGCCCTAAATGTAACCACGGTGGTAGCAGTAAACTGGAGGGTGTCATGGCTGCGACGACAACGACCGGGCGGACCGCGTTACCGGCCCTGGTGCCGGCCGCGATGCTGACCGCGGTCACGGCCGGCGACATGGTCAACCTGGTGCTCCCGGACATCGGTGCGCGCTTCGACGCCACCGAGGCCGAACTGGCCTGGGTGGTCACCGGTTTCCTGCTGGTGTTCTCCGTCGGCATCCCGCTCTACGGGCGCGTTTCCGACCGGTTCAGCCTGCGGCGCCTGTTCGCCTCCGCGTTGCTGGCGTTCGCGGTCGGCAGCGCGGTCTGCGCGCTCGCGCCGAGCCTGCTCGTGCTGGTGGCGGGCCGCGTCGTCACGGGGATCGGCGCCGCGGCCATCCCCGTGCTGTCGATCATCGCCGTGACCCGCCTGATGCCCGCCGACCAGCGCGGCGCGGGTATCGGTGTGGTCTCCGCCGGCGCGGGCGTCGGCACCGCCGCCGGTCCCGCCGTGGGCGGGCTGGTCGGCCAACTGCTCGGCTGGCCCGCGTTGTTCTGGATCACGCTCGTGATGTCGTTGGTGCTGGTGCCCGTGGCACTGCGAGTGCTCCCGGACGAAGCACCGGCGGCGAGCGGCCCGATCGACATGCTCGGCGGCGTGCTGCTGGCCCTGGGCGCGGGCTTGGTGCTGCTCGGCATGACGCGCGCGCAGGTCGCCGGCTTCGCCGAGCCCTCGGCGTGGGGCAGCCTCCTCGCCGCGGTGGTGGCGCTGTTCTTGTTCGGGTGGCGTGCTTTCCGCGTCGAGCACCCCTTCGTCCCGCCCGCGTTGTTCGCCAACCGCACCTACCGCACCGGCCTGCTGATCGCGTTCCCGGCCATGGTCGTCAACCTCGGCGGCCTGGTGTTCGTGGCGCTGCTGGTGGTCGAGGTCAACGGCCTCACGCCGGGGCGAGGCGCGCTGGCCATGATCCCGGCAGGCGTCGCCGTCGCCGTGCTGTCACCCCTGATCGGCCGCCTTCCCGACCACATCGGCCGCCGCACCCTGGTGCTCACCGGCCTGGCGTTGATGGGACTGTTCGCGTTGTACCTGTCCACCTTCACCGGCAGTGCCTCACCGATCCCGGCAGGCATCGGCATCCTCGGCCTCAGCATCGGCTTCGCCCTGGTGATGACGACCCTCGTCAACTCCGCGGCGGCCGAACTGCCCGCCGAACAAGCCGGCACGGGCCTGGGCATCCTCCAGGGCGTCCAGTTCCTCGGCGCGGCCACCGGTCCGGCCGTCTTCGGCGTCCTGGTGTCCGCGCGGGGGCAGAGCGGGGCGGGGGCCGTCAACCCGTTCCACAGCGGACCGGAGGGCGCGGCGTACTCCGACGTGTTCCTGACCATGGCGGTGGTCGTGGTCGTCACGTTGGTCATCGCATCGCGGTTGCGTCCGACGACAGACGTGCGCCCAGGCAAGGACGTGGCACGTAATCGTGGCGATTGAGGGACTCGGCGCTGCGGGCAAGACGACGTGGTGCCGTCGGCACGCGGGCAACGGCCCTGCCCCGGCGCACCGGCTGAGCGGATCAGTCCCGGGGTGTCAGGTAGCCACGCGAGAACGCGGCGGCCACGGCGGCGGCGCGGTCGTTCACGCCCAGTTTCGCGTACGCGTGCAGCAGATGCGTCTTGACGGTCGCCTCGCTGATGAAGAGCTGCCGCGCCGCCTCGCGGTTGGTGGAGCCACGCGCGATCAGCTCCAGCACCTCCAACTCCCGCTGCGACAACTGCCCCGAGGCGGGCCTGCGCATCTGGCCCATGAGCCGCGTCGCGACGGCGGGGGAGAGGACCGCCTGCCCGCGTGCGGCGGCCTCCACCGCGCGGAACAGCTCCTCGCGTGGCGCGTCCTTCAGCAGGTAACCGGTCGCGCCCGCCTCGATCGCGGGCAGCACGTCGGAATCCGTGTCGTACGTGGTGAGCACCAGCACGCGGGCCGGCACACCGCGCCGCGCCAGCTCCTTGATCGCGGTGACGCCGTCCGTCCGCGGCATTCGCAGGTCCATGAGGATCACGTCGGGCCGCAGCTCCTCGGCGACGGCGATGGCCTCGGCGCCGTCACCCGCCTCACCGATCACCTCGAAGCGCGGGTCGGCGCTGAACATGCCCCGCAACCCGTCACGCACCACGGGGTGGTCGTCGACGATCACCAACCCGATCACGGCGCGCCTCCGGCCGGGATGGCCGGCACCGTCGCCGAGATCGCGGTGCCACCGCCCGGTTCCGACTCGATCTCCAGCCGCCCGGCGAGCCGCTGCACGCGGTGCCGCATGGCGGCCAACCCGTACCCGCCGGTCGCGGAACCGTTGACGCGCCTGGTGTTGGGGTCGAACCCGACGCCGTCGTCCCGCACGTCGAGCGTCACCAGGTCGTCCATGTACGACAGGGTCAAGCCGACCCGACCCGCCTTCGCGTGCTTGGCCACGTTCGCGAGGGCTTCCTGCGCCGCCCGCAGCAACGTCACCTCCACGTCGGCGTGCATGGGCCGGGGCACACCGGTGGTGGTGAGCACCGCGTCGACCTCGTGGACCTCCGCCCAACGCCTCGTCACGTCGCTGATCGCGTCCGGCAGCCTGGCCTCGGCGAGCACCGACGGCTCCACCGCGTGCACGGTCCGGCGCGCCTCGGTGAGGCTTTCCCGGGCCAGGTCCATCGCGTTGGTCACGTGCCGGCGCAACGCCGCGGGCTCGTCCGCGGTCTGCTCGGCGGCCTGGAGCTGGGCCAGGATGCCGGCCAGGCCCTGGGCCAGCGTGTCGTGGATCTCCCGCGCCATCCGCTGCCGCTCGTCCAGCACACCGGCTTCCCTGGCCTGCACCACGAGCTGGGCGTGCAGGCCCGCGTTCTCCACCAACGCCTCCTCCAGCCTGCGGTTGGCCTCGTGCAGCTCGGCGAGCGCCTGCTTCTGCCGGTCGTTGCGCAGGTCGGCCATCTCGGCGAGGTGGGAGAACCCCGCCGCCAGCACCGTGTTGACCAAGCCGAGCAGCGGCCAGGCCCACCACAGGTCCTCCGCCCGGATGTTCTCCCACCCGCCCAGGTACGCCATCGCCGCGACCATCGCGGTCGCGGCGACGCCGACGTACCGCCAGCGGCCTTTCAGGTAGTAGAACGCCTGGGGGTAACCGACGAAGGCGAAGAAGCCGTGCCAGGGCGTGAGCGCGACGAGGCCGAAGGCGAGCGCGATCAACCCGGCGTAGTACAACGCCGTCAACGAGCCGTTCCCGTGCCACTCCGGGTGGCACGTGTGGAACACGAGCAGCCAGACCGCGGCGGCGAGCGTGAGCCCGAGCACGGCCGGCTGGTTCGGGGTCGGCTGCGCCAACGTGATGGCGGTGCCGATGCCGAGGAGGAGGTAGGGCAGGGCCTGGAAGACGGCGGTCTCCCGGCGCTCCCAGCGGTGGAACTCCTCCCGCAGCTCGGCCTCGGTGCTCACGACTTCACTCCCAGCGGAAGTACCGCGCGGCCGACCCGCCGGCCACGACCGCCCATCCCAGCATGACGACCACGTGCAGCGGCTGGGGCCAGTGCCCGGCGGTGGCGTCGGACAATGATTGCACGCCCGCGCCCAGCGGGGTGAAGTCGCTGATGGTGCGCAGGACGTCGTTCATCGTCTCGCGCGGGGCCCACAGGCCGCCGAAGAACAGGAACGGGAAGAACAGCAGCGACCCGATCGCGCCGGCGCTCTTGCCGTTCGACGCGACCGAGGCGACGAACAGGCCGACGGCGAACATCGCCAACGCGCACAGCAGGTACCCGAGCAGGTACGCGGGCACCTGCCTGGGCAGGCTCACGTTGAACGCCAACCGCGCGATCGCCAGCACGACGACCATCACCGCGATGGACATGAGCGTGCTCATCAGCAGTTGTGCGCCGAGCATCACCGCGGGCTTGACCGGCGTGGTCCGCATCCGCCGCAGAACACCCTTCTCGCGGTAGGTCGCGAATCCCTGCGGCAGGCTGCTGACGGCGAACATGGTGATGGCCATCGCGATGACGACCGGCGCGTACAGGTCGATCACCCGGGCGCCGCCCAGCGTCTCGTCGGGTTCGCGGAACGCCGGGATCGCGCCGAGGATCACGAGCAGGAGCGGTGGGAACGCGAGCGTGAAGAACACGCTCATCGGCTCGCGGAAGAACAGCTTCGCCTCGGTGGCGGTGAGCCTGGTCAGGGCGGACATGGTGGTCTCCTCAGGCGTCGAAGGGGCGGCCGGTGAGCGCGACGAACGCGTCGTCCAGCGAGGTCTGCTCGACCCGCAGGTCGCCGGCGACGACCTGGTGGCGGGCGAGCGCGGTGGTCACGGCGAGCAGCACGTTGCCGCGGCCGGTGACGACGAGCTGACCGCCGGCCCGCTCGACGGCGGTCACCTCCGGCAACGCGGTCAGCACCGCGTGGTCGATCGGCGCGGACGGCCGGAACCGGATGCGCTGGCGGTCGTCCACCCTGGCCACCAGGCCGGCGGGCGTGTCGAGCGCGACGACCCGGCCCGCGTCGATCAGGGCGAGCCGGTCGCAAAGCCGTTCAGCCTCTTCCATGAAGTGCGTGACCAGCAGGATCGTGACGCCGCGCGCGCGGATGCCCTCGATGAGTTCCCACGTGTCCCGGCGGGTCTGCGGGTCGAGGCCGGTGGTCAGCTCGTCCAGCACCGCGACCTTCGGGTCGCCGACCAGCGCGAGCGCGATCGACAGCCGCTGCTTCTGCCCGCCGGACAGCTTCCGGAACTGCGTGCCGAGCTTGTCGGTCAGGCGCAACGCCTCGATCAGCTCACGCCAGTCGGTCGGGTTGCCGTAGAAGGAGCTGAACAGCTCCATCGCCTCGCCGACTTCCAGCTTGTCGGGCAGCTCGCTCTCCTGGAGCTGGGCGCCGAGGAGCCGCCGCAGCGCCGCCTCGTCACGCCGGGGGTCGAGGCCGCCCACGCGGATCGTGCCGCCGTCCGGCGAGCGCAACCCCTCGATGCACTCGACGGTCGTGGTCTTGCCCGCCCCGTTCGGCCCCAGGATGCCGAAGATCTCGCCCTGCTCCACGGTGAAGCCGACCCCGTCCACCGCGGTGTGGTCGCCGTACCGCTTGACGAGGTCGGTTACCTCGATGATCGCCATGCCAAGAGCGTGCCGCGCGGGAGGGGTGCGCCGAATCGACCGCGCGGCCGGCTTCGCGACGGGCCGCGGTGGATGAGGGCATCAACCGATCGGTTGATCCCCGGCCAACTCCGCCAGTCCCCGGCGGTCGAGCAGGTCGAGCCGCTGCCCGTCCGCCGCGTCGGAGCGCTTGACCAGACCCCGGCGCTCCAGGTGGCCCAGCGTCTTGCGCAGCTTCTCGGTCGCCAGGGAACCCTTGCCCTTGGCCGCGAACTCGGTCTTCTGCTCCGCCGCGAGCATCGGCGCGACCGCCTTCTTCCAGGCGGGCAGCAGGTCCGCGCGCGGTACGGACGTCGCGTCGCCCGCGGTGTCCAGGACGATCGCGGCCAGCACCCGCGCGAACTCGTCCTGCGCCTCCGCCCGGCGCTGCACCAGGTCCTCCACCGAGGCACGGCCCCCGCCGTCGGGTGCGTCCAGTGTGGACAGCCGCTCCCACAACGCCTGGTCCGCCGCGGTGGGCTCGTAGCCGGCGGCGAGGACGGCGGTCCGGTGCTCGTCGATCGCGGAACCCAGCGCGAGCACCAGGTCCGCCAGCTCGTCGCGGACGTCGTCGCCGCGCAGCCGGCGGGCGGCCTGGCCGATCGACCGGTACTGCTCGCGCAGCAGCGTCTCGAAGTGGGCCGTCTTCGAGGCCCGCGTGGCGTCCTCGGCGGCGTCGCGCCGGTACTCCTCCTGGGTGATCTCGCCGGAGAGCGCCCGTGCCCGCGCCGTCGCCCGCGCGGCCATGCGGTGCTTCCGCGCCACCGCGATCCGGTCGAGCATCGCCCGCATCACCCGGTCGGTCTGCTCGACGTGCGCGTCGGAGGCGAGCATCTGCCACGCCTCGGGCTCACGGCCGCGCAGCGCGGCGTTGATGTAGTGGTAGGCGGCGGAATCGTCGTCGGGCCCGTAGGGCAGTGTCACGTGTTGTTCCTCGGTAGGTGGGTGTCCGGGTGCCCGCGAGGGCGCGGGGCCGGGTACCAGGGTGCCTGAGCGGCCGCGCACGCGCAGCCGAGGTGGCGCAGGACACGCGCATTCGCGAAGGTATTCCGAAAAGGGCAGGGAACTCCTGCCACTTTCAACATATAGCGCACCGGGGGTCTTGCGGCAAGGCCCCGGTGGTGCCGCACAATCTGCGGCCGAAGTCCGTACCAGGGGAAATCGGGTATTCATGTTCGACGTGATCATTGCCGGCGCCGGGCCGACCGGCTTGGTGCTGGCCGGCGAGTTGCGGTTGCGCGGTGTGCGCGTGCTGGTCCTGGAGAAGGAGGCGGAGCCGAACAAGGTGGTCCGCGCGCTCGGGCTGCACGTGCGCAGCATCGAGTTGATGGACCAGCGCGGCCTGCTCGACCGGCTCGACGCACTGGGCACGCGGCACCCGCTCGGTGGTTTCTTCGCCGGGATCGTCAAACCGGTGCCGGACCGGTTGGACACCGCCCACCCGTACGTCCTGGGCATACCGCAGCCCGCCGTCGAACGCGTGTTGACCGAGCACGTGACCGCGTTGGGCGCGGAAATCCGCCGTGGTCGTGAAGTGGTCGGATTGAGCCAGGACGACCGCGGGGTGACGGTCGAAGTGGCCGACGGCACCCGGCTGGGCGCCCGCTACCTGGTCGGCTGTGACGGTGGCCGCAGCGCGGTGCGCAAGCTGCTGGGCGTGGCCTTCCCCGGTGAGCCCGCCAAGCGCGAGTGGCTGCTGGGCGAGATGGCGGTGGGCGTGCTGCCGGACGAGGTGGCCGCCGTCATGGCCGAGGTCCGCGCGACCGAGAAGCGGTTCGGCATCGGCCCCTTCGGCGAGGAGGGGGTGTACCGCGTCGTCGTGCCCGCGGAGGGCGTGGTCGGTGATCGCACGCCGCCGACCCTCGACGAGGTCAAGGACCGGCTGCGGGCGGTCACCGGCACCGATTTCGGCGTCCACACGCCGCGTTGGCTGTCCCGTTTCGGCGACGGCACCCGGCAGGCCGAGCGTTACCGGGTCGGCCGGGTGCTGCTGGCCGGCGACGCGGCGCACGTCCACCCGCCGATGGGCGGCCAGGGGCTCAACCTGGGTGTCCAGGACGCGTTCAACCTGGGCTGGAAGCTGGCGGCGTGCGTCCTCGGCCAGGCGCCGGAGGGGCTGCTGGACAGCTACCACGCCGAACGGCACCCGGTGGGCGCCGACGTGCTCGACACCACCCGCGCGCAGAGCGAGCTGATGTCCACCGAACCGGGGCCGCGGGCGGTGCGCCGGCTGCTGTCGGAGCTGATGGACTTCGCGGAGGTGAACCGGCACCTGGTCGAGAAGATCACCGCGATCGGTGTCCGCTACGACTTCGGCGGGGGACCCGACCTGCTCGGCCGCCGGTTGCGGGACCTGGAACTCAAGGGCGGTCGCCTCTACGAGCGGATGCGTGCCGGACGCGGGGTGCTGCTCGACCGGACCGGCGGGCTCTCCGTCGCGGGTTGGGCGGATCGGGTGGACCACGTGGTCGACGCCGACGCGGAGCTGGACGTGCCCGCGGCGCTGCTGCGGCCGGACGGCCACGTGGCGTGGGTCGGCGACGACCAGCGGGACCTGCTCGCCCACCTGCCGCGCTGGTTCGGCGTCAGTGCTCCGCGTGCCTGACGACGGCCGCGCCGACGAGCGGGCAGGCGCGGCACGTGTGGCCGGTGGGCGTGCGGTAGAACAGGCAGCAGCTGCGGCGGGTGCCGTCGGGTGACAGCCTGTCCCGCAACGCCGGCGAGGCCAGCAGGCGGTCGCCGAGGTCGCCGAAATCGGTCGGCAGCCGCCGCATGGCGCTGCGCACGGCCGCGGCGGCGTTGCCCCACAGCAACCCGTCGGCGACCTTGGCGACGGCACGCAGCTCGGCGTGGAACGGCGTCAGGCAACGGTCGACCACGGCACGCAGCAGCAGCGGCGCGGGGTCGCCGGTGGTCGTCCAGCCGACCGGTTCGGGCAGGGACACCCGCACGGTGGCGTCCTCGTCCACCCGGAACCGCAGCCGCACCAGGTCCGGCACGACACCGCCGGCGGCGAGCGCGCCGAGGGCGACCGACCAGGACCGGGCCGCCACCAGGAACTGGAGGGTCGAGGCGGCCACGCGTTCCTCCACCGCGTCGAACCACGCGCCGACCACGCGCACGGCCTCGGCCAGGGCGTCGTGGTCGTGCCGGAACGAGCCCGCGCCGTCCTCCTCGACGACGCAGGACGGGCTGAGCGCCGCCGCCGCGGCGAAGGCGGCGGTGACCGCGGCGGGATCGGCGCGCCGGGTCGGTCCCGGTTCCGGGGCGGAGGACATCACCGCGCCCCGACCACCGGCGTGATGCCGCCCGCGGCGGCCTGCGCGCGGTGCAGGGCCAACTCGGCGGTCGGGCCCTCGGCGAGCACGATCCCGGTGCAGGAGCGTTGATCGGTCAGGTGCTCCAGCACGTCACCGGGCCGCGCGGTGGGGTACCACTCGGGGTTGCCGGGCAGGTCGGCGAGCCGCGCCAACCCGGTCCACCCCTCCAGCACCCCGGCCGCACGCGGGTAGAGCGCCACGAAACCCGTCGCGACGCCGCACGCGGTACCGCCGTCGAGCAGGCCGGGGCGCGTGCCGAGGGAGACCTGCACCATCGCGTCGTAGACGTTGGTGCGCAACGCCCGGCACAGGGCTTCGCCGACGAGGGCGCCGCCGATGCGGGCGTTGACCTCGACCACCTCCGGTCCGCGCGCGGTGAGGACGAACTCGGTGTGGGCGAAGCCCTGCTCGTGCCCGGCCGCCGCCAGCACCCGCGTGATCCAGCGGTCCAGGGCCGTCAGGTCGTCGTCGGGGAAGGCGACCGGGAACGCCGACGCCTCCTCGCGGCGCGCGGGTTCGGGCGACAGGACCCGGCTGAGCACACCGAGCAGCCGGGTCTCGCCCCGCCACGTGATCGTCTCGGCGCTGTAGAGGGGACCTTCGAAGTACGGTTCGGCGACGAGCGTCCCCTTGAGCGCGGTGGCCGCGGCCTCCGCCAGCGCGGCGTCGCGCTCGGCCGGTGTGCGCGCGAGCCACACCGCCCGGGAGGAGGTGCCCGCGGAATCCTTGAGCACCAAGGGGAAGACGTCCGCGGTCGCCGGGTCGAGCGGACCGCTGCGACTCAGCCCGCACGCGTGCAGCCGCGCCCGGACAGCGGCCTTGTCGCGGAGCACGCGCACCGCCTCCGGTGACGGACCGGGCAGGCCGAGGCGTTGTGCCAACTCGGCTCCCGGCACGGCCCAGGTGTCGGTGGAGCTGATCAACCCGGCCACGTCGGGCAGGTCGCGCACGACCTCCTCGCACGCGGTGACGTCGGTGGTGTCGACGTCCACCACGCGCGGACCGCCCCGGGCGAGTTCGTGGGCGTAGATCGAGCGGTCGCCGGTGAGCAGCACCAGGTCGTGCCCGGCGTCGCTCGCGGCGGCGGTGAGGCGGCCGAGTCCGAACGTGAGGGCTTCCAGCAGTACGACGGTCACGGCACGAGGTCCTTCTCCTGGGTGTGGACGGGAACGCCGCGCTCGTACGACCGCCGCGCCCAGTCGATCGCCGCCCACGGCGGGGAAAGCTCCGCCAACGACGTGATCTCCACGGGTTTCAGCAACGCGGGGTCGAGGGCTTCCCGGTGGCGGGTGAAAACGCGTTCGGTGTAGCGGTGTCCGGTGTCCGCGCCGATGACCACGTGCGTGCGCAACGGTTCCCGTGCGGCCTCCCACTTCGCCGCCAGGTATGCCGCGCCGGTGGACAGCCCGGCGAACACGGCGTGCTCGCGCATCAGGTCGATGGTCGCGGCCATGGCGTGCTGGAAGTCCATCCAGTGGATGCGGTCGTAGAGTTCGTGGTGGACGTTGTCGAAGTGGATGGCGCTGCCGATGCCGGCGATGATGGCGTCGGGGTCGGTGAAGTGCTCGCTGCCGAAGGTGACGCTGCCGAACGGCTGGACGCCCACCAGCGCGACCGACGGGTCGTGCCGGCGCAGCGACCGCGCCAGCCCGCCGGTGGAGGCCCCGGTGCCGACGCTGCCGACGACGGTCAGCGGCTCGCCGGGCAGCGCCGCGCGCAGCAGGTCGGCCAGTTCCGCGTAGCCGAGGTGGTGCACCGGGTCGTGGTACTGGCGCATCCAGTGCAGGTCGGGTCGGCGGGCGAGCAGTTCGCGGACGCGTGCGACCCGCCGGTTCTGGTCCAGGTGCAGGTCGTCGGACGGCGGCATCTGGTCCACCGTCACGCCCAGGATCTCCAACTGGGCGCGCATGGTGTCGTTGACCGTCGTGGAAGCCACGATGTGGCAGTGCAGTCCGTGGCGGTGACAGGCCATCGCCAGGGCCAGGGCGTAGATGCCGCTGGAGCTGTCGACCACCGTCTGACCGGGCCGCAGCACGCCGGTGTCGAGCAGGTGGCGCACCGCGCCGAGCGCGGCGTACACCTTCAGCGTCTCGAACCTGATCAGCACGGTGTTGGGTGACAGCCGCACGAGGGAGGGTGTTTTGATGGCGTCGGTGATGTGCTCGTGGACCGCCGGTGTCGCGGCGTTGTGGTCGCGCACGATCCTCACCTCCGCGTCGGCCGGGCGTCTCCAGCCCTACTGGTCGTCGGCGGGGCGGTGTCGGTTCCCGAGCCGGTGGAATCGGTGCGGGAACTTCCCCCCGCCGTGGGACGACCAGTGCTGCGGCGGTCTGGTGCCGGATGGGCGGAGGCGTTGACTGTGTTCACCGGTGCCCGTGCCGCGTTGTTGGTGAGCGGGTGCCTGGTCAACGTCGGCACGTTCGCGGTGTACCCGTACCTGGCCGTCCTGCTGCGTGACCGGTTGGGCGTCGGGATGGCGCAGGTCGGCGTGGTGCTCGGGTTGGCGACGCTGGTGCAGTTCGCGAGCGCCCCGTTCACCGCGGCGCTCGCCGAGCGGATCGGTCTCAAGCGCTGCCTGGCACTGGCGACGGTGCTCTACGGCGCAGGTGCGGTCACCTACCTGGTCGGGGCGGACGACCCGGTGCTGACGGTGCTCGCGTTGTTCGTGAGCAGCGGGGCGGGATCGCTGTACTCGCCCGCCTACCGCGCCTACCTGGTGCAGTCGGCGACCCCCGGACAACGCCCGCGGCTGGTGTCGGCCGGGAACGCGGCGGGCAGTCTGGGCATCGCCCTCGGGCCGGTGGTGGGCGCGTTGTTCCTGGCCGAGCCGGACCTGTTGTTCACGGCGAACACCGTGCTCTACGGCGTTCTCGCGGTCGGGCACCTGTCGTTGCGGCGGGAGCGGGACGTGGACCGGGTCGCGGTCGAACCGTTCCGGCGCGTGTTGCGGGGGCTGGCCGGGCTGCCGTTCGCCGTCACCGCGCTGACCCAGTACCTCTACATGCACTTCTACCAGTACCTGTCGAGCTTCGCGGAAGGTCGCGTGCCCACGGCGGCCTACGGGTTGGTCATGATGGGCTACTCGCTCGGCGTTGTCGTGGTCCAACCCCTTGCGGCGCGGTGGGTCGGGCGTCTGCGTTATCCCGTGGCGATGGGGATCGGGTTCCCGTGCATGGGGTTGGGGATGGTCGCCTTCGCCGGTGGTGGGATCGTCGCGTTCGCGGTTGGTGCGGTGGCGATGAGCGTGGGCACCGCCGTGCTGCTGCTCAAGAACGACCTGGAGGCGTTGGCCGGGTCGCGGCGGTCGGCGACGGTGACCTTCGGCCAGCAGCGGTTGGCGGCCGGCGTGGGGTCGTTGTTCAGCGGCGTGGTCGGTGGTGCGGTGTACGGGCTTTTCGAGGAGGTGGGGGCGTTGCCCGGCTTCTGGCTGGCGGCAGCCGTTCAGTGCCTCCTGCTCCCGCCGCTGGTGCTGGCGGCGGCGCGCCGGGTGGCTAGGTCGAGGGCTTCTCGTACACGGTGATGTAGTTGCCCTCGCCGCGGAACGGTTCACGGCCCCAGCCGCCCCACCGGTACCGGCGTTCGAGTCCCGCCAAGCGGGCCATCAGGTCGAGTTCGGTGGGCCAGGCGTAACGCATGAACGCCGGTGCCAGCTTGGTGCCCTCGCCGGTGATCAGCACGTGGTGGCCCTCGAAGCGTTGTTCCACCGGGTCGTGGCGGACGGCGACGACCCGTACGCGGTCGATCCCCACCTGGTAGGTCTCCAGGGTTTGGTTGCGCTCGTAGCGGGCGACGTCGGGCATGGGGCACTCGATCACGAACCGGCCGCCGGGGAGCAGGCGCTCGGCGACGTTGGCGAAGCAGCGGATCTGCTGCTCCTGGTCGGGGAGGAAGAAGAAGGTCGAGAACACGACGAACACCATCGCGAACAGGTCGTCGGTGCCGGGGTCGACGTCGACCATGTCACCGATGACAACCGGAATCCGCTCCCCGCCGGGCTTGGCACGCATCCGCGCCACCATCGCCGGTGAGGCGTCCACCCCACGCAACTCCACACCCGCCTCCGCGAGCGGGATGGTCACCCGGCCCGTGCCCACGGCAAGCTCGAACACCGGTCCGGCCGGCCCCTCGCTGATCAGTTCGACCAAACCACGCACCGCCTCGGTGGGATCGTGGGCGGCGTGCCACTCGTCGTAGACGTCGACGTTCAGCTCACCGTAGGTCTCCGGTCCCAGGTCCCTCATCGAACTCCTCCCGGCAGCCGAGCGGTCGGCAACGGCCCGCGACACCGCGGCACACCACCACAGGTCGGCCGGCCCGGCAGGGAGGTTCCCCCCCAAGCCGAAACTTTCAGGGAGCCTGCCTGATAGATCCTCGGCGCAGAACTTTCAGGAAGCCTGCCTGATAGTTCCCCGGCCCGGATCTATCAGGAAGCCTGCCTGATAGTTGTCGGGGCCGGGGTGCCTGCCTGCTGGGGGTCGGGGCCGGAGGGCTCGAGGGCTCGCCTGGCGGTGTCGGGACCCGGGGGCGCGGGGCTCGTGATGGTTGCCCGGTCTCGATCTTTCAGGCAGCCTCCCTGAAAGATCCCGCGACGCGGAACGTCCGGGGAGCCCGGCCGAGAGTTCCGCGTCTTGCGGCCGCTGTTCGGCTGATTCCGTGCGATCACGGGAACTCCGGGCCGGTGTCTGACGACTCCTACGGTGGTGGCCCCGCATCGGCCCTCGGGAGGAACAGGGTGTCGGTTAGTGGCACGGACGTCGAAGACGTGGTCCGGCGGACCGCACCGGCGGTGAGCAGGCGGCGCGTCGGGTACGTGACGGCGTTGTTCGCGGTGCTGGTCCTGCTGTCGCTGGGCGCGGTCGTGGTGTTGCTCGCGCAGGGCTCGATCGCCGTCCCGATCGGCGACGTGGTGGGCGTCCTGACCGGTCAGGACGTGGACTCCGCGGTCCACCGCACGATCGTGCTGGACGCGCGGCTGCCGAAGGTCGTCGCCGGTCTGCTGGCCGGGGCCGCCCTCGCGGTCGGCGGGGCGCAGATGCAGACCCTGTTCCGCAACCCGCTGGCCGACCCGTTCGTGCTCGGCGTCAGCTCCGGCGCGATCCTCGGCGCCGCCATCGTCATCCTCGGCACCAGCGGGGTCGGTTGGTTGTCGGGGCTGGGCGTGGTGAGCCAGCTGGGCGTGACCGGCGCGGCCGTCGCGGGCGCCGCCGGGGTGCTGCTGATCGCGCTGGGCATCGCCCGCCGGGTGGGCGACCCGGTGGTGGTCCTGGTGGTGGGCGTGATGCTCGGCTACCTGGCCGGTGCGGTGGTGGACATGCTGGTCTACTACACCGACCCGGACCGGTTGCAGGCGTTGGCCACCTTCACCCGCGGCTCGGTGCGCAACGTGACCTGGAACGAGTTGCAGGTCATCGCGGTGTCCTGCGCCGTGGTCCTGGGGCTGTCGGTGTTCCTGGCCCAGCCGCTCAACGCGCTGCTGCTCGGCGACCGGTACGCCGGCAGCCTGGGCGTCAACGTCCGCCGGGTGCGCTTCCTGTCCCTGGCCGGGGTGGCGGTGCTGTCGGGCATCACCACCGCCTACTGCGGGGCCATCGGGTTCGTCGGGCTCGCCGCGCCGCACCTGGCCCGCGGGTTGCTGCGCACGGCCGACCACCGGCTGGTGCTGCCGGCGAGCGCGTTGATCGGCGCGGTGATCGTGCTGGTGGCCGAGTACGTCGCCGGTGGGAACGGGCTGACGCGGACCTCGCTGCCGCTGAACTCGGTGACGGCCTTCGTCGGCGCGCCGGTGATCCTGTGGGTGCTGCTGTCCGGCCGTGCGCGGAGGAGTGCGTGATGACCCCGGTGTCCGAACCGGCGGCCCTGCAAGCGGTGGCGGTGACCGCCGGGTACCCGCGTCGCCGCCGCCACCCGGCCGTCAGCGTGCTGGAGGACGTGCACCTCGCGGCCCGGCCCGGCGAGCTGATCACGTTGATCGGCCCCAACGGCGCGGGCAAGTCGACCCTGCTGCGCACCCTCGTCGGGGCCCAGCCCCCGCTGGCCGGTCACGTCCTGCTCGACGGCCGGGACCTCGCGACCCTGTCGGCCCGCGAGCGCGCCCGGCGGCTGGCGGTCGTGCTGACCGAACCGGTCGACGTCGGGCAGATGAGCGTGGAGGCGGTGGTGGCGCTGGGCCGGATGCCCTACCGCTCCTGGATCGGCCGGGGCACCGGCGACGACCGGCTCGCGGTGGACCGGGCCCTGGTCGACGCGGGTGTCGACGAGTTGCGCCACCGACCGCTGACCGACCTGTCCGACGGCGAGCGGCAACGCGTGATGGTGGCTCGCGCCCTGGCGCAGGAACCGGCGGTCCTCGTGCTGGACGAGCCCACCGCGTTCCTCGACGTCGCCCGCCGCATCGAGCTGGCCGCGATGCTGTCCCGGCTCACCGCCGCCACCGGCGCGGCGATCGTCCTGTCCACGCACGACCTGGGTTTCGCGCTGCGCCGCTCCGACCAGGTGTGGTTGGTGGGCGGCGACGGCTCGGTGACGGCCGGCGCGCCCGAAGACCTCGCGCACGGGGAAGCGATCGCCCGCACCTTCGCCGGGGAGAACATGTCCTTCGACGACGCGGCCGCCACGATCGTCGTCGCCGACGACACCGCGCCGGGCGCGACCGTCCAGGTGGTCGGTGACGGCCGGGCACGCCAGTGGGCCGAGCACGCCGTGCGCCGCGCGGGCTGGACGCCCGTCGCCGGCGAGTGCGGTCGCGTCCTGCGCGTCGAACCGGGCACGCCGTGCCGTTGGCGGGTCGAGGGAACGCGCGTGCCGCACGCGGCGGGCATCAGCTTCGACAGCCTCGTCACCCACCTGCGCGGTCAAGTCGCACCGCGCCCCGAGGACTCGCGAACCGCATGACCGGAGTCAAGGAGAGCACCACCGTGAGAAGACTTGTCGCCTCGGCCGTCGCGCTGCTCCTCGCCGCCACCGGGTGCGGCGCCGCCGGTCCGGGCGACCGGGCCGACGCCGCGGGCTGCGTCACCGACTACGCCGAAGGCCGCGACTACTTCCCGGACAAGAGCACGGTCGTGGAGTCGGAGTTGTGGGACATCAGCTACCACAACTCGTACAAGACGATCACGTTGGCGGACACCGAGAACGTCGGCGGCCCCGACCTGAAGTACGTGCTCTACCAGTGCGGCACACCCCAACCCGAGGCCACCGGGGACCTGGCGGGGGCGTTGTTCGTCCAGGTGCCGGTGACCAACGTCGCGGTCACCTCGTTCAACGCCCTGGCGATGGTCGACCGGCTGGGCAAGAACAACACCATCACGGGCCTGAGCGGGCAACTGCTGGGCAATGCCGCCAAGGACAAGTGGTACGCCGGGGTGGTCGAGGCCGCCGGGAAGCCGGTGTCGATCGGCGAGTACACCGAGCTGGACAAGGAAGCCGTCCTGGGCTTGAAGAACCAGGTCGTCCTCATGTCAGGGTTCGGGAAGGGTTTCGACGACATCAGCACCGCCCGTGCCGCCGGGATGCCCGGCGTGAGCGTGTCCAACCGCCTGGAGCGCCACGCCCTGGCCTCCGCCGAGTGGATCAAAATGGTGGCGGCCTTCTACAACGAGGAAGCCGCCGCGAACGCCGAGTTCGACGGCATCAAGGCCAAGTACGACGAGGTGGTCTCCACCGTCTCCGGCAAGATCGCCGACCGCAAGGCGGGTTACCTCTGCGTCGCCGCCGAACGCGGGTGCGAGTTCTTCCACGGCCACGGCGCGGAAACCCTCGTCGGCCGCCTGCTGACGCAACTGGGCGTGGGCAACGTCTTCGCACCCGACAACCCCGGCCCCAACGGTCAGCCCTACGACTTCGAGAAGGCCGTGGGCACCGCGGCCGACGCCGACTTCTTCATCGTCTACGACCCCATGGCGATGACCCGGGCCACCCTGGACGGCGATCCGCGCACGAAGCAGTTCAAACCCTTCCGGGACAACAACTTCATCGCCGGTGTCGACGAGAACTTCGAGGAGTGCCGCGCGAAGTCCTACGTGGACGTCGACGTGCTCGTCCGCGATTTCGCCATCGGCCTCGCGCCCGACCTGTTCCCCCGCGCCCGGGGCACCTGCTTCGTCCGCGCCTCCTGACCGGTCAGGCCCGCGTGCCCCGGACGATCAGGCGACGGGCGTGGTTGTCGTAGGGGGTGGCGTCGAAGTCGCCGAAGCACTCCACCCCCGTGAACCCGGCCGCCTCGAACAGGCCGCGCAGCTCGGCGGCGCTGTAGAGGGTGGAGTGCAGCGACGTGCGCCGCACCTCGTCGCCGCGGACCCACGTCCAGTCGCTGCGCAGCCGCGTCCAGTCGTCCAGGACGGTGTCGCGCATGTAGACCGTGCCGCCGTCGACGTCCACCGCCTGCGGGCGGCCGACCCAGCCGGCGAAGACCTCCTTGCCCAGCACGTCGACCAGCAGCCGGCCACCCGGTGCGAGACTGGCGTGCGCGTTGCGCAGCACGGCCAGGTTCTCGCCGGGATCGGTGAAGTAGCCGAACGACGTGTACATGTTGACGACCAGGTCGTACGCGCCGGGCTCGACGTGCGCACGCATGTCGGCCTGTACCAGCCGGGCCTCGACCCCGGCCCGTTCGCACGCCGCACGTGCCCGCGCGAGCATCGCCTCGCTGAGGTCGACCCCGGTGACCACCGCGCCGTGGCGGGCCAAGGGCACGACGTGGGTGCCGGGTCCGCACGCCAGGTCCAGCACCCGGTCCCCGGCGGAGACCTTCAACAACGGCGATTCGGCCACCAGGCGTTCCGCCTCCGCCCAGCGGCGGGGCGGGAACATCACGTCGGCGAACCCGACCCACAGGTCGTCGTCCTCGTACCAGCCCATGCCGCTCCAGTCCTCGTGCGGTGCTCGCGTCCTACGAGTCGTCGGCGGACGTCCGCCGGTTCCCGGGGAACTCGCGGCCACCGCACGACGACTACTGGTGGCGACACCGGCGATTGGGGACACCGAATGCGGACAACCCGCGCGTACCCGTTCCGCGAACCGACCGCGTTGGCGCTGGAACCCGAGTACGCCCACCTGCGGGACCACGAACCGCTCAGCCGGATTTCCCTGCCCTACGGCGGTGAAGCCTGGCTGGCGGTGCGGCACGAGGACGTCCGCGCGGTGCTCGGCGACCCGCGGTTCAGCCGTGCCGCGCTGCTGAACCGCGACGTGCCGCGTGCTTCGCCGCGCAGGCACACCGATCCCACCCTGCACACCGTGGACCCGCCCGAGCACACCCGGCTGCGCCGCCTGGTCGCCGCCGCGTTCAGCCCCCGCCAGGTCGACCGCCTGACCGAGCACGCCCGGCACGTCACCCACGACCTGCTCGACCGCGTGGCGGAACAGGGTCCGCCCGCCGACCTGATCAGCGGTCTGGCGATCCCGCTGCCGGTGGCGGTCATCTGCCAGATGCTCGGCGTGCCGATCGCCGACCGCGAGCGGTTCGCCGCCTGGATCGACGTCGCCCTGGCCACCACCGCCTTCTCGAGCGAGGAGATCCACGCCGCGTTCGCCGCGCTCAAGGACTACCTGACCGACCTGGTCGCCGCCCGTCGCCGGGAACCCGGTGACGACCTGCTGGACGCGCTCGTCCAGGCGCGGGACCAGGACGACCGGCTGAGCGAGGCCGAGCTGGTCGGGCTCGGCGTGACCCTGCTGTACGCCGGGTTGGAGACGACCACCAGCGAACTCGGCAACGCCGTCTACACCCTGCTGACCCACCCCGGCCAACTCGCCGCCCTGCGTGCCGAACCCGGGCTGGTCGACCGGGCGGTGGACGAGCTGCTGCGCTTCAACCCCCTGGTGACGTCGGCCGGTTTCACCCGCATCGCGCTGGAGGACGTGGAACTGGGCGGAGTCCTGATCCGCGCGGGCGACGCGGTGATGGTGCAGCTCGACGCCGCCAACCGCGACCACCGCGTCTTCGAGCGCCCGGACGAACTCGACCTCACCCGCAAACCCAACCCGCACTTGGCTTTCGGCTACGGCCTGCACTACTGCGTCGCCGCGCAACTGGCGAAGGCCGAGCTGCGCGTGGCGCTGGGCACCCTCCTGCGCCGCTTCCCGACCCTGCGGCTCGCGGTGGGGGAGGAGGAGCTGCCCTGGCGGCGTGGCCGGATGGCACGTGGCCTGGACCGGCTGCCCGTCACCTGGTGAACTGTCAAGCCTCGCCGCTGCCGCGCACCTCGGGCGGCTGTTCCAGGTTCTGCTGTCGCTTGCGCTGCTCGGACTTCAGGCGGTGGACTTCCTCGACGAAGTCCTCCAGCGCCTGTTCCTCGTTGCTCGCGCGCTTGTAGCGCCCGACACCGACCTCGAACGCCTCCCATTCCTGTTCGATGGCGTCGGCGGTCTGCTGGAGGTAGAAGCTGCGTTCCTTGTACTTGTAGTACCCCATGAACCCGCTCGCGAGGCCGACGGCAACGGAGATGCCGAACGTGACCCAGCGCAGGGCCTGGAGTTCGGCCGCGATCGCCGACGAACCGGTCGCGCCGAGCGCGCCCACGATGAGGACGCCCTGCATGAGGTTGTTGACGTGGCGGTACTTCCGGCTCTCCCCGCGCAGCTTCTCAATCTCCGCGTAGGCGTCCTCCTTGTAGATCAACCGCCTGGTCGTCGCGTCGTACAACCCGTGCGCGACCTTGAGCTTGCGCAGGTCCTGCTGCCGGGCGAGGGCGAGTTCGAGTTCCGACTCGGTGCGCCTGCGCGCGGGGCCGTCCGTGACCGACTCGACCGGCCCACCCGGGTTCCGGCCCAGGTGGATCGCCACACCCACGAAGAACACGACCACCGGCGCGCAGATGATGTAGACGGGCCGTAGCTGGTCCCGGGTGAACCACGGCAGCCAGTACAACACGTACAGCACGAACAACATGAGTGGACCGAGGGCGATCGACCAGCGCGCGGTCAACCTCCGGCGGCGCGCGATCCGGACCGCGCTCTCCAACTCCCGCAACGTGTGGTTGATCCTGAGCAGTTCCTCGTTGGCGGCGATGCTCTGGTCGCGTCGCCGCTGCCCCTCCTGGCCCGTGGGCGTGTTGCGCTCGGCCACGCGGTGTCACCTCGACCGTTCGGGCGTCAGCAGGACGACGGTGCCGGAGATCTGGAAGAACGTGCCGCCGCCGCCCAGCGTGAACCCGCCGCAGAACTCCACGAGCCGGGTCGCGGCGGTCTCGTCCAGCGCGGAGAGGTCGATGATCACCACGTGGCCCGCGCGCAGGTGCTCGACCACGTGCCACTCCGCGTCCCGGTGGTCGGTCGGCGTCAGCCGGACCGTTTCGCCCAGGTGCACGGTGGCGTCGGGAGGTGGCCCGCCGCCGCGGCCGGTCAGCGCCTCGACCTCGGCGATCGCGGTGCCGACGGAGTCACCCGCGTGCTGGGCCACCGGCCGCGGCGGCGGTGGCGCGGGTCGTGCGGCGCGGGGCGCGGTCACGCGGACCACGATGATCACGGCGACCAGGACCGACAGCGGCCAGACCAGTGCTTCGACGAAGCGGAGCGCGAGGTCGAGAGGCGTCACGGCGCGTCAGGGTAGCCCACCCGGCGTACTTCTGTTGCACCGCAACGGTTATGCCGCCGAACGTGGCATCGCCGACCCGGGCTGCGGCCCGGGTCGGCTGACGCCTAGAGGGTCGCCTCCCACGCGGTGACCGCGCCACCGGTGACCTGGTCGATCCAGGCCCGGTAGCCGGGAACGCTGTTGTAGATGCCCGGACCGTCCAGGCAGTTGCGGCTGTTGTTGCCGGACCGGCTGGTCGCGCCGGTCAGTTCACCGTCCAGCACGGAAGGACCACCGGAGTCGCCGTAGCAGGCGCTGGTGCCGGGTGCGCCCTGGAAGCAGATCTCCTTGCCCCGCTTGAAGGAAGCGGTGCACCGGGAGTCCGCGACGGTGGTCGTGTCGACCTCGCGGAGCTGCGGCGACGCGCCGCCGCAGCCGGGTGTGCCGCACGTCTGCCCGTGCCCGATGAGCTTGTTCACGGTGCCGACGGCGGGCGTGTTCGCCGCGATCCTGATGGGCCGCGAGGTGGCCGCCCGCGACAACCTCACCACGGCGATGTCGTTCTCACCGAGGATCGCGCGGCTCGCGGTGACGAGTTCACCGCCGGAACCGGTGTTGAGCGACCCGATCCGCGCGGAGAAGTCACCCCCGGAGGAACCCTGGACGCAGTGCTTGGCGGTGACCAGCCATTGCGGAGCGATGAGCGACGCCCCGCAGAAGTGCCTGCCATTGCGTTGCAGCGACGCGAAGAACGAATAGGGGGTGGTGACCACCCGCCCCCCGATGATGTAAGGCTCGACCTGCGATCCCGCCTCCGCCTCGACCGCCGCCGCCGGGCCGGAGAGGAACGATCCGACAACCGCGACAACGGCAGCGATCAAGGAGACGCGCCGAATCCGCATGTATTTCGACCTCCTGCGAAACGAGGAAGTCCGGCAGCGGACGAACTTCACCGGTGTGGTACCGCTCAACCCGACCGTAGCGACCGCGATCCCGTCCGGTACCCCTGTTGGCACCAACGCCGTCCCCACCGCGCGAGGTGCCCCGACGGCCGCCGCGCGCGAAGCGAAACAGGGGAGCGGCACGTGCTCCGGGGCACGCGGACGTCGATAGGGGCCTGCACACGTACACCGCCGGACGTCGCCTGGCGAAGGGGGCGATTCCGCCGGTGTGGCGGCTAGTGCAGGGAACAGGAGGCCGGCATGTCCCCCGGCGTGTAGAGGCCGTCCCGGATCGCTTTCACGACCGCACGGGTCCGGTTCGCGCAGTTGAGCTTCGCGAGGATGCTGGCCACCAACCGCTTGACGCCGTGCTCGGAAATGCCGAGCCGGCGGGCGATCTGCTTGTTGCTCAACCCCTCGACCATCAGGACCAGCACCTGGTGCTCCCGCGGCGTGACCTTCTTCGAACTCACGGCCCGCTCGCTCTCGGAGCTGTCCCGCACCTTGGCGAGCAGGTCGCGCGCCAGCCGCGCGGGCATCGGGACCTCGCCGGAGCCCAGGCGGCGCAACGCGTCGTCGAGGGTCCGGCCGTCCAGCTCCTGCACGTCGAGGAACCCGCTGCCGCCGATGGTGGCCGCGTCGAGGACGTGCCGCGGGTTGGAGCTGTCCATCAGCAGCAGCACCTTGCTGTCCTGGTCCGGCGGCGGCACGTACTCGGCCTCCGCGATCTCCCACAGCGCGAGGATGATCACCGGGGAGCGCGGGCTGGTCCGCACCGCGTCGAGCGCCGACGCGTAGGAGCGGACTCTCCCCACCGCGTCCAACGAATGCAGTATCTGTTCCAGCCCGAACCGCTGTAAATCATTTCTCAGGCCGACCGCGACGTCGACGAGCCCGATCTTGGGCTCCGAATTGTGATGCATTATCGCGTCTCCCCCCGGAACGTGCCGCAGGGCGTGCGGAGAGTGCGTCATCCCCTCGGCAGCCCCGAGCAGATCGTACCCCGCCAATGTTCGCCTTATGCCGATCAGGTGGCTATTCACACGCTTGGCCCAACTGCTCGTCGCGCACGGTTGTCGCAGGTGGCGCGTCCTCGGTAAGCCAAACGGCCGAAAAGCGCCGCACCGCGCCGGCACGCTGGACGGCCCGCGCCGAATGGCTATGGTCGCCGCGCGAACGGATTGCCGCCCACGACCAGGTACAACGAGTCTTTTCGAATCTCCGGGACGGCCCGGATGCTGGTTGCCGCGGTGCTCCGGCGACGGGGACCGAGCGTCCGGACCACCGAGGAGGTCCCGAGTGCGATTCGACATTCCACCCGGCAAGGCGCTGCGCCTGCGCCGGCTCTCCCGGCACGGCGACGGCCACCACCTGATCGTCCCGCTCGACCACTCGGTGTCCGACGGCCCGGTCACCACCGGCGGTGCGTTCACCGACCTGGTCTCGACCCTGACCGGCGCGGGCGCCGACGCCGTCGTGGTGCACCGCGGTCGGGTCCGCTCGATCGACCCCGCCGCGCTCCACGGCGCCGGGCTGGTCGTCCACCTGAGCGCGAGCACCCGGCACGCGCCGGACGCCGACGCCAAGGTCCTGGTCGCGGGCGTCGAGGACGCGGTGCGGCTCGGCGCGGACGCCGTGAGCGTCCACCTCAACATCGGCTCCGACACCGAGGCCCGCCAGCTGGCCGACGCCGGCGCGGTCGCGACCGAGTGCGACCGGCTCGGCGTGCCGCTGCTGCTGATGGTCTACCTGCGTGGTCCGCGCGTGGTCGACCCGCACGACGCGGTCGCCTTGGCGCACCTCGTGAACATCGCGGCCGACCTGGGCGCGGACCTGGTGAAGAGCAGCTGGGCGGACCCGCTCGGGCGACTGTCCGAAGTGGTCGCCGCGAGCCCGATCCCGGTGCTGGTCGCGGGCGGCCCGTCCGGCGCGGGCGACCTCGCCGGCTACGCGCGCGCGGTGCTGGACGCCGGGTGCGCGGGCCTCGCCGTCGGTCGACGGGTCTTCGAGCACCCGAACCCCGCGAGCGCCGTTCGCGCTCTCGCCGCGCTCGTGCACCGGCGCGGCGCGGCGCCCGTTCCCGCATCCACCCGAGCCCTGGCAGGTACACCGTGAAATTCGCCTGGATCGACCTCCGCACCGTCGCGCCGCAGCAGCGGGAGGCCGTCGTCGACGCGGCCGTGCACGCCCGGCTGGACGGCGTGCTCGACCACGACGACACCGTGCTGGCCACGCTTCCCCCGACCGTCCGCAGGATCACGACGGGAGCGGCGGACCCGGACACCGCCGACATCCGCGTCGTCCCCGTCGAGTCGGAGGACGACCTCGACGGGGTGCGCGCCCTCCCGGTCGAGCAGCAGCAGCGGTTGGCCGCGCACGTGCACGTGGTCGACGACCGCACGCTGCGCCTGGCCTGCGCCGCCGCGATCGCGCTGCCCTGGACCGTCGTGAAGTTCCGCGACCCCACCAAGATCCCGCTGGAGATCGTGATCGCGGCGGCCGACCGCAGCGAGGGCCGCCTGGTCTGCGAGGCGGCCTCGGTCGAGGAGGCCGGTGTGATCGTCGACGTCCTGGAGAAGGGTTCGGACGGCATCCTGTTCGCGCCGTCCCACGTCACCGAGGTGTTCGAGCTGGCGGACGTGCTCGGGGCGCGCACGCCGGAGCTGGCGCTGACCAAGCTCTCCGTCGTGTCGATCAAGCACATCGGGCTGGGCGACCGGGTTTGCGTGGACACCACCTCGCACTTCGAGAAGGACGAGGGCATCCTCGTCGGCTCGTTCGCGCACGGGTTCGTGTTGTGCGCCAGCGAAACCCACCCGCTGCCCTACATGCCGACCCGGCCGTTCCGGGTCAACGCGGGTGCTTTGCACTCCTACGTGCTGGGTATGGACAACCGCACCAACTACCTGTCCGAGTTGCGGTCCGGCAGCACGGTCCTGGCGGTGGCCGCCGACGGCCGCACGCGCCGGGTCGCGGTCGGCCGGGCGAAGCTGGAGTCCCGGCCGCTGCTCGCCATCGACGCCGTCGCCGAGGACGGGACACCGGTGAGCCTCACCGTCCAGGACGACTGGCACGTCCGCGTCCTCGGCCCGGGTGGCGCGGTCTGCAACGTCACCGAGCTGAAGCCCGGTGACCAGCTCCTCGGTCACGTGGCGACGGACCGGCGGCACGTCGGGTGGCCGGTCGGCGAGTTCTGCGTGGAGCAGTAGGCGACGACGGCGATCCGCTGGGGGCGGCATGGGACCGGGGACGTGGTGGGGCGCACCGCTGCTGGACGGCGCGGGCGAGGACGTGGTGTGGACGGGACTGGGCACGCGGGTCACCCGGGCCCGGGTCCGCGAGCGCGTGGCGGAGCTGGTGCGGCTGCTCGACGGGCACGGTGTCCGCCCGCGGCAGCGGGTGTCGTTGCGGGCGCAGCCGAGTTTCACGCAGCTGTGGCTGCTGTTGGCGTTGTGGTCGCGGGAGGTGCAGGTCGTGCTGGTCGACCCGTGGCTGACCGGCCCCGAGGTGGACGAGCTGCTGCGGTCGTGCGCGCCGAGCCACCACATCAGGCTCGGCGGTCCGGGGCGCACGACCACCGCGTTCCGCCGCGAGTCCGAGGTGACCGTCCGGCCGGCGGCCGGCGGTCGGGCACCGGACACCGCGCACTGCCTGGTCCAGTTCAGCTCGGGCGCCACCGGCGTGCCCAAGGTCGTCGGCCGGGTCGGCGACTCGCTGCTGGCCGAGGTGCGCCGGTTCGCCTCGCTCGACGGGATGCCCGCCCGCGGTGACCGGCTCCTCCTGCTGCACCCCATGTCCCACTCGCTGGGGTTGATCGGAGGCGTCCTGCACGCGTTGCACGCCGGTTCGACCGTCGTGTTCACCGACGGCCGCGACGCGGGCACACCGGCGTCGACCGCCGAGGACGTCACCGCGGTCTTCGGCCTGCCGCGGCACTTCGCGGAGCTGTCCCGCGCCGCGACCCGCCTGCCCGCGTTGCGGCTCGCGGTGTCCGGCGGCGAGGCGCTGACCCCCGCCGTCCGGGACGCCTTCGCGGCGCGGCACGGCGTGGCGATCGGCCAGGCGTACGGCATGACCGAGGTCGGCGTCATCGCCGCCGACCTGCGTGGCGCGCACCCGCCACCGGCCGTGGGCGCACCCGCGCCCGGCGTGGTGGTGCGGGTCGTCGACGGCGAGCTGCACGTCCGCCAGGACACGTCGCCCTACCTCCGCGGTGGCGGGGGGCGGTACGCCGACGGCTGGCTGCGCACCGGCGACCTGGTCGACCGGGACGCCGCCGGCGTGCTGCGGCTGCGGGGCCGGGTCGGTTCGACCGCGCGGGTCTCCGGTCGGGAGGTCGACCTGCTGGAGGTCGAGGCCGTGCTGCGCGCGCACCACCGCGTCACCGAGGCCGTGGTGGTGCACGACGGCGTGCTGGAGGCGCACCTGGCGGTCACCGGCGCGGTCGGGCCCGCCGAGCTGACCGGCTGGTGCCGCGCGCACCTGGGTGCTCCCGCCGTGCCCGTGCGCTTCCACGTGGTGAGCGCGCTCCCGCGCACCGCGAACGGCAAGTTGATCCGGGACGCCGAACGGCTCCGGGCCGCCTACGCGGCGGGCGCCCGGCCGCGCTGGTCCGGCAAGCGCCTCGCGTGAGGCGTCATCCACTCGCGCACCGCCCTACCACCTGGGGGAATCGCATGGCGAAGTACCTGGCCCTGACCAACGAGCGGGTCGCCGAGGAACACCTGGCGGTCCTGGTCGCCCGGATCGGAGAACTCGGCGGCGCCGCGGAGATCCGGCCGAGCGGGACCCGCCTGCTGCTCGTCGTCACCGGGCCCGGACCCGAACTGGTGGCGGAGCTGGCGGCGTGCGAGCACGTGGGCACCGTGCTCGACGGCGACCGACCGCACCCGCTCGCCGGTGCGCGGGCGAACGGCACGCGCACCGTGGTGCGCGTCGGAGGCGTGGAGATCGGCGGCGACCGGCCCGTGGTGATCGCCGGGCCGTGCTCGGCGGAGAACCCGCGGGTCCTGCTGGACACCGCGCGCGCGGTCCGCGACGCGGGCGCGGCGATGCTGCGGGTGGGCATGTTCAAGCCCCGCACGTCGCCCTACAGCTTCCACGGCCTCGGGCGCGAGGGGATCGCCCTGCTGGCCGAAGCACGGCACGAGATCGGCCTGCCGGTCGTCACGGAGGTGCTGGACGTCCGGGACGTGGAGCTGGTCGCGGGCGCCGCGGACGTCCTCCAGGTGGGCGCGCGCAACATGCAGAACTACCCGTTGCTGGTCGAGCTGGGCCGGGCGGGCGTCCCCGTGCTGCTCAAGCGCGGGCTCGCCGCGACCGTGGCCGAGTGGCTGCACGCCGCCGAGTACCTGCTCGCGCACGGCACGTCCGACGTCGTGCTGTGCGAGCGCGGCATCCGGACCTTCGAGCGGAGCACGAGGTTCACCCTGGACCTCGGCGCGGTGCCGGTGGCCAAGGAGCTGTCGCACCTCCCGGTCGTGGTGGACCCCAGCCACGCGGCCGGCGCCGCCCGCTACGTGGGCGCGATGTCCGCCGCCGCGCTCGCCGCGGGCGCGGACGGGCTGCTGATCGAGGTGCACCCCGATCCCGCGCGGGCGCTGTCCGACGGCGACCAGTCGCTGGACTTCACCGCGTTCGCCGCCGTCACCGGGCAGCTGCGCCGGATCGCCGCCGCGCTGGGCACCGGGCTGGCCGCCGCGCCCGATCTCGCCCTGGCCCGACCGTGACCCGACACATGACCGGGAAGCCGACCGCCGTGGTGCTCGATGGCGGGAACCTGACCATCGACCGCATCGTCGCCGTCGCCCGCGGGCGGCACCCCGTCGACCTGGCGCCCGAGGCCGAGAAGCGGATGGTGGCGTCCGTCCGGTTCAAGGACCGGCTGCTGGACGCCGGGACACCCGTCTACGGCGTCACGACGGGGTTCGGCGACAGCGCCAACCGCCAGGTGTCGGCGGCGAAGGCGGCGGAACTCCAGCGGAACCTGGTGCGGTACCACCTCAACGGCACGGGTCCGGCCGCCGAACCCGACGTCGTCCGCGCGACCGTCCTGATCCGGGCCAACTCGCTGGCCCGCGGACCGTCGGCGGTGCGGCCCGAGGTCGTGCACGCGTTGCTGGCGCTGCTGCGCCACGACGTCCTGCCGGTGATCCCGGAGCGCGGCTCGCTCGGCGCGAGCGGCGACCTGGTGCCCCTCTGCTACGTGGCCGCCGCCCTCATCGGCGAGGGCGAGGTCCGGCACCGGGGCGCGGTGCGGCCGGCGCGGGAGGCGCTGGCCGAGTGCGGCGTCGAACCCCTGGTGCTCGCGGCCAAGGAAGGGCTCGCCCTGATCAACGGCACCGCGTTCACCGCGGCGTTCGCGGCGCTCGCGCTGCACGACGCGCGCGAGCTGGCCTTCGCCGCCGAGCTGGCGACGGCGATGGCCTGCGACGCGTTGCGCGGCAACGCGTCCCACTACCACCCGTACCTGGACGCGGCCAAGCCGCACCCCGGCCAGGCCGCCAGCGCGGCCGTGATCCGCGCGCTGTTGCGCGGTTCCCGGCTCACCACGAGCTACGAGGACCTGCTGGACCGCCGGGAACCGCTGGGGGAACGGCATTTCGCCGTGCAGCGGCACCACATCCAGGACCGGTACTCGTTGCGCTGCGCGCCGCACGTCGTGGGCGTGCTGCGTGACACCGTCGGATGGGCCACGCGGTGGGTGGAGGTCGAGGCGAACTCCTCGACCGACAACCCCCTCTTCGCGGCGGACGAGGAGCGGGTCCACCACGGCGGCAACTTCTACGCCGGCCACGTCGGCCAGGCGGCGGACAGCCTGAAGGTGGCGGCGGCGAACGTGGCCGACCTGCTCGACCGGCAGCTCGCGCTGGTGGTGGACGAGAAGTTCAACGCCGGCCTGACCCCGAACCTGGTGGCGTGGCAGCCGGACGGCGACGAACGGCAGGGGCTGCACCACGGGTTCAAGGGGATGCAGATCGCGTGCTCGTCGATCACGGCTGAGGCGTTGGGCGGCGCCGCGCCCGCCACGGTGTTCTCCCGGTCGACCGAGGCGCACAACCAGGACAAGGTCAGCATGGCCACGACCGCGGCCCGGGGCGCCCGCACGGTCGTGGGCCTGTGCCGCGAGGTCGCGGCCATCCACCTGATCGCCCTGGCCCAGGCGATCGACCTCCGGGGCGCCGCCTCGGCCGCGCCGGCGGTGCGCGCCGCGCACGCCCTGCTCCGCGAGCGGGTCCCGTTCGCGGACACCGACCGGCGGATGGACCACGACGTGCGGGTGGTGGTCGAGCTGGTGCGCGGCGGCGACCTGCGCCGGGCGGCCGGTGTCGCGGACCAGGACGCGGCGCGGTGACGCGGGCCGCCGAGCACGGCCGGGCGAGGCGCCGGCCGCCGACCGTTCCGACGTTGGGAGACGACCATGTTGTTGCTGCGTGACGAGGGTGAACTGGCTCGCGGTCGCGGGTTGCAGCTCGTGCACACCGAGTTGGTCAGGGACGTGTTCGCCGGTCGGGCCGACCTGCGCGCGCTGTACGCGCGCAAGCTCGTCTCGGCGTTGTCGGCGGCGCTGGCTTCGCCCATGTACGAGCGGGTGATCCCCGCCGAGGTGCGCGCCGCGCTCGGCGCGGGCGCGGCGGTGGACCCGGCGGCGGTGCTGGACGACGTGTTCGGGCGGCTGCCGTTCCTGGGCAAGCGCGAGCTGAGCGACCACGGGCGGAAGGCGTTCACCCGCGAGCTGTCGGAGTTCCTGCACTACTACGAGTCCTCCGGCACCACCGGTCACCCGGCGGCGGCACCGAAGGCCGTCGACGACCTGGTGGTGAACACGATCAACATCGGCGAGATGTGGGGCAGGCTGATCCAGCCGGCGGACGTCGCGCTGATCCTGATCAACGCGCCGTTCGCACCCGCCGCCTACCAGTTCGAGAAGATCATGGAGTACCTGGGGGTGATGTCGTTCCGGCCCTGGGTCGACAACATCACCGGGGACTACACGCGCGTGCTGCGGCTGGTGGGCGAACTGGGCGCGACGGTGTTCATCGGCCCGCCGTCCCGGCTGCTGGAGATGGTGCAGTTCGCGCACCGCGCCGGGCTGCCCGCGCCGAAGTTCGAGCGGCTGCTGCTCATGGCCGAGCAGACCGGCCCGATGCTGCTGGCGCACCTGGAGCGGCTGACCGGCGCCCGCGCGTACGTCGGGTCGTACGGCTCGTCCGAGGCCGGGACGGTGGCGGTCACCTGCGAGCACCGCAGCCTCCACCTCCAGGTGCAGAGCTACCTGCTGGAACTGGTCGACGAGCGGGGCGCCCGCCCGGTGACCGGCGCGCGCGACCGGGGTGAGCTGGTGGTCACCACGCTGGACATCCCGGCCCGGCCGCTGATCCGCTACCGCACCGGCGACCTGGTCGAGGTGGACGACGCGCCGTGCGCGTGCGGGCTGGCGCTGCCGGTGCTGCGCACCCTGGGCCGCACCCAGGACCTGCTCGTGCTGGAGGGCAACGGGGTTCGCCAGAACGACGTGGAGGACGCGCTGTGGACCGAGGAACTGCCCGGCGGCGCGGTGTTCAACTACATGCTCGTGGTGCGGGGGAAGCAGGTCGTGGTGCTGGTGACCACCGACGGGTCGGGTGAGGCGCGGTGGTCGGACGCGTTGGCCCGGCGGATCGCGCCGCTGTTCCCCGGCCACGAGGTCTCGGTGCGCCCGGTGGACACCCTGCCGCCGCTGGCGGCGCTGGGCCAGTACCTGGGGTGGAAGCTGTCGCGGGTGCTGGACCTGGACGACGAGCGCAACTGGGACCGGCTGCCCGAGCCGATCCGGTCGGTGGTCCGGCGGAGCCTGGACCAGGTGGGTTGACCGGAGCGACGACCGGCCCGGGGCACGCCGGCCGGTCGCCGCACCCGCCGGGTCACAGCACGACGTCGACCCGGTACTCCCGCAGCCAGGCGTCCAGCAGCAACGCCCTGGGCAGCCACGGCGGAGGGGTGAACGTGCCCGCCGACCACCGCTCGCCGTCGACCAGTTCCCGCATCGCGTGTTCGTTGAACAGGGGACGCGCCGGTGACGACGGGTCGTCGAGCAGTTCGCGCACGGCGTCGCGGACCGCGTGTAGGTACTTCGGGCTCTGCCCGACCGGGAAGCCGCTCTTGGGCCGGTTCACCACCTTCTCCGGCAGCAGCCCGGCCACGGCGGCACGCAGCACGCCCTTCTCCCGGCCGCCGACGCGTTGCACGGACCAGGGGATGTTCCACGCGTAGTCCACCAGCCGGTGGTCGCAGAACGGCAACCGGACCTCCAGGCCCGCCGCCATGCCCATCCGGTCCGTGCGGTCGAGCAGGAACGGCAGGAACCGGGTGAGCTGGAGGTGGAAGACCTCCCGCATCCGCCGGTCCACGCCGTGCTCGCCGGGCAGGGCGGGCACCTCGGCCAGCGCCGCCGCGTACCGCTCGGCCACCGCGGAGTCCAGGTCGAGGTGGGCACGCAGGTCGGCGGAGAGCATCGCGTTGCGGTCGGTGACGCCCGCGGACCAGGGGAAGTTGCGCGTCGGGCGCTCGGCCTCGGCCAGGAACCACGGGTACCCGCCGAACACGTCGTCCGCGCCCTCACCGGACAGCACGACCGCCGCGTCCCGGCGCACCTCGCGGAACAGCAGGTGCAGCGAGACGTCGAGGTCGCCCACGCCGGGCACGTCGCGGGCCCGCAGCGTGGTCCGCAACTCGTCCAGCAACGACGGCGCGTCGAGCACCACGCCCCGGTGCCGGGTGCCGAGGTGCTCGACCACCGCGGCGATGTAGGGCTCGTCCCGGCTCACGTGCAACGCGTCCGCGCGGAAATCCGTGTCGCTGCCCGCGAAGTCCACCGAGTAGCTGTGCAGGGGCCCGGCGCGGTGGCGTGCGGCGAGCGCGGCGAGCGCGCTGGAGTCCAGGCCGCCGGAGACGAGCACCCCCAGCGGCACGTCGGCGGCCGACTCGGCACGCACCACCTCGTCGAGGAGGTCGTGGACGGTGCGCGCGGTGGTCGCCGCGTCGTCCTCGTGGGGAGCGCTCTCCAACGCCCAGTACCGCCGGTGGTGCAGGCCGTTGCGGTCGACGCGCAGCGTCCAGCCCGGCACGACCTCCTTCAGGTCGGTGTAGACGGCGTCGCCGGGACGGCGCGCGCCGACGACGAAGACGTCGGTCAGCCCGTCCGCGCCGACCCGCGCGTGGAAGCCCGGGTGCGCCAGCACGGCCTTCGGCTCGGACCCGAACAGCAGCCCGTCGGGCAGTTCGGCGTAGTAGAGGGGCTGCACGCCGAGGTGGTCGCGGGCGAGCAGCAGCGACTGCTCCCGGTCGTCCCACACCGCGAAGGCGAACACGCCCGCCAGGTGCTCGACCAGCCGCTCACCCCACTCCAGGTAGCCCCGCAGCAGCACCTCGGCCTCGGTGCGGGTGCGGAAGCGGTGGCCGCGGGCGGTCAGGTGGGCGCGGAGCCGGTCGTGGTCGCGGATGCCGCCGCTGAACGCGATCACGGCGGCCGGGTCGTGGTCGCCCGAGGCCATCGGCTGCGTGCCGCCGGGGTCGGGTGCGGCGCGCCCGCGGTGGCCGAGCAGGCAGTGCGGCGAGGACCAGGTGCCCGCGCCGTCCGGGCCGCGGTGGGCCAGGGTGTCGGTCATCGAGGTGATCGTGGCCTCACGCGCACCCAGGTCACGCGCCCAGTCCACCCAGCCGGTGATGCCGCCCACGGGTCACCAGTCCACGGGCAGGGTGCGCGGGCGGACGGTGAGCAGCCCGCCGACCCACTCGACGTCGCCGGGGTCCACCGCGAGGCGCAGCGCGGGCAGCCTGCGGGCCAGGGTGGCCAGCGCCACCCGCAGCTCCACGCGGGCCACCCCGGCGCCGGGGCAGTAGTGCACGCCCTGCCCGAACGCGAGGTGCGGCGTCTCGGCGCGGGTGATGTCGAGGGTGTCCGGGTCCGCGACGTGCCTCCGGTCGCGGCCGACCGCGTGCATCACCGGGATGACGCCCTCGCCCCTGGCCACCGGGGTGCCCGCGAGGACGAGGTCCTCGGTCGCGACCCGCATGAAGCCGATCTCCGACGGAGGGGCGTAACGCAGCAGCTCCTCCACCGCGCGGTCGGTCAGCTCGGGCCGCGCGCACAGCAGTTCCCACTGCTCGCGGTGGCGCAGCAGGGCGTACAGGCCGCGGGACAAGGCGCTCACCGTCGTGTCGTGGCCGGCGACGAGCAGGTTGACCCCGAGCCACACCAGTTCCCGCTCGGACAGCCGGTCCTGGTCGTCGCGCGCGGTGACGAGTGCGCTGAGCAGGTCGTCGCCGGGGTCCGCCCGGCGCTCGGCGACCAGCGCCGCGACGTAGGCGGCGGCCTCCTCCCGGGCCGCCAGCCGCTGCTCGGGCGTGCCCGCCGTGATGCTGACCAGCCGCTCGGTCCAGGTCTGGAGCCGGGGCCAGTCCTCGAACGGCGCGCCGACCATCTCGCAGATGACCTGGATCGGGTACAGCGCGGCGAAACCGCCGTGCAGGTCGGCCGGGCGCGGACCGGCGACCAGCGCGTCGACCAGCTCGTCGGCGATCTGCTCGATCCGAGCGTGCCACTGGCGTGCCCGGTGCGGCGTGAACGCGGGCGCGATCAGCCTGCGCAGCCGCGCGTGGTCCGCGCCCTCCTGGTTGAGCAGGTTGAACGGGTTGTCGCCGAAGTCGGGACCGGTGACGACCCTGGGCGCGCCGGGCTCGCGCAACGCGGCGCGGGACAGGCGGGGATCGGTCATCGCCGCCGCCACCTCGTCGAAACCGGTGACCAACCAGGCGTGGTCCCCGCTGGGCAGCCCGACCCGCACGACCGGGCACTTGTCCCGCAGCTCGGCGTACCGCTCGGGCGGTTCGGCGAGCGCCGCGAGCGGCAGCGGGTACTGGTCGCGCACCCGGGAGTGGTGCGCAGGAATCTCGCTCACGCGTTCTCCTCGTTCGGCCGAAGACCTGACCCGATTCAGTCAACGAATTCGGCGAGTCCGCCACAAGACCACTTTCGTCCCGCGTGATCCGGACCGTGACGACCTCGTCGTACCTGGTCGGATGACATGCGCAGGCGCACCGTTCGGCTATGCCCGCAGGCGGTGCACCGACGGGTCTTACGCCCTTTTCCGAGCACGACGAGGCTGGCGGTGCAGTTCGCGCACCCGGACCGGGAGGAATTCGTGGCGGAAATCAAGATCGAGGCCGACCCGGCGGAGTCGGGTTTCGCCGCCGACCGGCTGGCCAGGCTCGACGACCACTTCGACGCCTACGTCGCCGACGGCAGGCTGCCCGGCTGGGCGGGGCTCGTCAGCCGCAACGACAAGGTCGTCCACGTCGCGCACCGCGGGTACCGCCACGTGGAGAAGGGCCTGCCGGTCGACGCCGACACCATCTGGCGGCTGGCCTCGCTGACCAAGCCGATCGTCTCCGTCGCCGCGATGATGCTCTACGAACGCGGCGCGTTCGACCTGCACGACCCGGTGAGCCGGTTCATCCCGGCGTTCGGCGAGACCAGGGTGTACCGCAACGGCCCGGTCCACGCGCCGAACACCGACGCGCCGGTCGAGCCGATCCGGCTGTGGCACCTGCTCACCCACACGTCCGGGCTGACGGTCGGCTTCTGGCTGGCGCACCCGGTGGAGTTCATGTACGCGCAGTCCGGCTACGTCTGGGACGCGCCGCCCGACGTGGACCTGGCCGGCGCGTGCGAGGCGTGGGCCGGGTTCCCGCTGCTGTTCCAGCCCGGCACGGCGTGGAACTACGGGGTGTCCGTCGACGTGCTCGGCCGGGTCCTGGAGGTGGTGACCGGCAAGACGATCGACCGGGTGCTGGCGGACCTGGTGCTCGACCCGCTGGGCATGACCGAGACCGGTTTCTGGGTGGACGAGGCCGACACGCACCGGGTCGTGCCGCTGTACTCGCCGAACCCCGAGGGCGGCCGGGCGGTGCGCAACGACCAGCTGAGCGTGCTGCCGACGAGCAGGCCGACGTTCCTGTCGGCGGGCGGCGGCCTGTTCACCACGTTGTCGGACTACCACCGGTTCACCCGGATGCTGCTCAACGGCGGCGAGCTGGAGGGCACGCGGCTGATCGGCTCGCGCACCCTGGCCTTCATGGCGCGCAACCACCTGCCCGGCGGCGCGGACCTGGCGGCGGTCGGCAGGCGGGTGATGTTCGGCCAGCCGACCTACGACGGGCTCGGCTTCGGGCTGGGCTTCCAGACCGTCGTCGACCAGGCCAGGACGAAGCTGCTGATCAGCCCGAGCGAGATCTCCTGGTACTCGGGCTACACGACGGTGTTCTCCGTCGACCCGGTCGAGCGGACCATCGCGATCTTCTTCTCGTCGTTCGCGCCGGTGAAGACGTACCCGATCTATGCGCGCTTCCGGCAGCTGGTGAACCAGGCGCTGGTCGACTGATCCGGGTTCGCCGTGCCGGCGCCGGCACGGCGAACGCGTCAGACCGGCGGCAGTTCGCGTTCCACGTCGTAGCCGTACAGCCACGCCTGGCCGTGCAGGTTGGCCCGGGCCCGCAGGGCGAGGTCGCGCTCCCGCTGCTCCTCGCCGTCGGCCAGGTGCAGGACCCGGGTGTTGGCGCGTGACCGGGTCTGGATCAGCGCGGTCCGCTCGCGCCGCGCGGTCTCGTAGCGGCGCAGCGCGGCGGCCGGGTCGGTGGTCGCGCCCAGGCAGGCCGCCAGCGCGACGGCGTCCTCCACCGCCTGGTTGGCGCCCTGCGCCAGGAACGGCAGCATCGGGTGGGCGGCGTCGCCGACGACGGTGACGCGGTCGGTGCTCCAGCGCGTGATGGGGTCGCGGTCGTGCAACGCCCACTGGCCGACCTCGTCGGCCGCCCCGGCGATGGCGCGGACCTCCTCGTTCCACTCGGCGTACGCGGCCACCACGTCCGCGGGA
The DNA here is from genome assembly GCF_019375475.1 of Saccharothrix obliqua. Lineage (GTDB taxonomy): Bacteria > Actinomycetota > Actinomycetes > Mycobacteriales > Pseudonocardiaceae > Actinosynnema > Actinosynnema obliqua. Next base: position 76,924 of record NZ_JAHXGQ010000012.1, read on the forward strand.
TCGCCCTTCGCCGACCAGGACTCCACCTCGCCCGACGCCGCCGGGACGGTGAACCCGACGCTGATCGACGCGCCGCGCGAGACCGGGTAGCACACCGCGTGCTGCCCGGGGCCGAGCCACAGCACGACCTTGGGCTCGGCCACCAGGAACGGCAACCGGCCGGACGGGATCAGGCCCCGGTAGATGACCTGGCCGGAGAAGCGCGGCTCGTCGGCCACCAGGACCTCGCGCACCGCGGAGTGGATGCCGTCGGCGCCGACGACCACGTCCGCGGTGCGCGTCGTGCCGTCGGCGAACCGGAGTTCGACGGCGTCGGCGTGCTCGGTCACCGAGACGCACCGCGCGCCCAGGTGCACCGTCCCCTCGGGCACCGCCTCCAGCAGGCCCCGGTGCAGGTCCGCGCGGTGCAGGGTGAGGTACGGCGCGCCGTACAGCTCGGCGCACTCCTCGCCGAGGGTGGTGCGGCTGATCGCCGCGTTGTCGTCCCAGCGCCGCATCTCGACCATCCGGGGGTGGACGGACACCTTGTCCAGGTGGCTGCCCACGCCGAGCCGGCGGAGCACGCGCACGGCCTGCGGCGCGAGCTGCACGCCCGCCCCGATCTCACGCAGGTGCCGGGTCTGCTCGAACACGTCGCACCGCAGCCCGACCCGGTGCAGCGCCGCGGCGGTCGCGAGGCCGGCGATGCCCCCGCCGACGACCGCGATGGAGAGTTCTCTCATGGGGTGGAGTCTTCTGCCCGCCTCCGGGAGTCGGCATCACCGGTTCACGGGATAGTCGGGGACGGATTCCGACCGACGTCGTACTGTCTGGTCGGGGGCCTGAGCAAGGGGGTGGGACTTGCGCTCGGCGATCACTCCGCTGGTGGAACGCGAGTCGGTGCTGACGGCCGTGGACGACGTGCTCGCGGCGGTCGTCCGGGGTGACGGCGGCTGCCTGGTGGTCGAGGGGCCGCCGGGCATCGGCAAGACGCGGGTCCTCGCGGCGGCGGTGGACCGCGCCCGCGCCGCCGGTGTCGGTGTCGCGCTCGGCCGGGCGGCCGAGTACGTCGAGCTGCCGCTGGCGCCGCTGCTCGGCGGCCTGCGCTCCGGCGAGCCGCCGGTGCTCGACGAGGCGCGGGCCGCCGAGCTGGTCCACCTCGGTTCGGTCGAGCACAACCGGTACTGGCTGGTGGAGCGCCTGACCGAACTGGTCGAGCGCCACGTGCGCCACCGGCCGTTGATGATCGTCCTGGACGACGCCCAGTGGGCCGACGAGCTGACGTTGGCGGCGTTGCGCGTGATGGTGCCCGCGTTGCGGACGGCACCGGTGCTGTGGTTGATCGCCCGGCGGCCGGCAGGCGCGGGTTCCCCGGTCGGCGACGTCGTCGGGCACCTCGTCGACGACGGCGCGCGGCGGGTCGAGCTGCACCCGTTGTCCGATGCGGCCGTCGCCGAGGTCGTGCGCGCCTCGCTGGCGGCGGAACCGGACCAGGGGTTGCTCGACCTCGCGGTGCGCACCGGCAACAACCCGTTCCTGCTGGAGGAGTTGCTGCGGACGCTGCGGGAGGAGGGCCGGGTGCGGATCGCGGACGGCGTCGCCTCGGCCGTCGCGCCCGGCCTGCCCACCACCTTCCTGACCTCCGTCGCACAGCGGATGCGGTGGCGCTCGGAGTCCTACCGGCGGCTGCTGGAGGCCGCGGCGGTGCTCGGCAGGCCGTTCACCGTGCACGAGGCCGCAGGGGTGACCGGCCGTCCCTCGGGCGACCTGCTCGGCGTGGTGGAGGAAGCCGTGGACAGCGGGATGCTGGTGGACGACGACGCCCGGCTGGCGTTCCGGCACGACATCCTCCGCGAGGCGGTCTACGACGGCATCGTCGGTCCGGTCCGCAGCGCCCTGCACCGCGAGGCGTCGCTGCTGCTGCGCGCGAGCGGTGCGGTCGTGGAGGCCGCCTGCCACCTCGTGCGCAGCGGGACGACCGACGAACGGGCCGTGCCGCTGCTGCGCGAGGCCGCGCGATCGGTGGCGCACGCCGCGCCCGGTGTCGCGGCCGACATGGTGCTCCAGGCCGTCGACCTGATGGCGGAGACCGACCCGGCCCGGCCGGTGGCCGCGGCCGAGGCGGTGCGCCTGCTGGCCGCCGCGGGCCGCGTCGTGCGGGCACGTGAGCTGGGCGAGCGGGTGCTGCGCGAGACGCTGCCCGCCGAGGTGGAGGCAGAGGTGCTGCTCGGCCTCGCCGAAGCGGTGAAGCACGCGGGCCACGAGAGCGTCGTGCTGGAGTACGCGCGCCGCGCGCTGGACCGCCCGGGCGTGCCCGACCGGGCGCGGGCGCACCTGCACGCGATCCAGGCGCACGGCCACCTCCAGGCCGACGACCTCGTGGGCGCGGACCGGGCGGGTGGCCGGGCGGCCGAACTCGGCGAGGCGACGGGGGAGCACGCGGCCGTCGTGTTCGGGCTGGCCGCGCAGAGCGTCGGCGCGCAGGCGCGTGGCGACCTCGGCGCGGCCATCGTGATCGCGACCCGGGCCGTGGACATCGCCGAGCGGTTCGGCGGCGACGCCCGGCACCGGCACCCCCGGCTGTGGCTCGCACCCGCGCTCGCCGCCGCCGACCGGTTCACCGAGGCGTCGGCGGTGTTCGAGATCGGCCGGCGCGAGGCCGAACGCCTGGGCACCGGCTGGTCGCTGCCGCTGTGGCACTACTACCTGGCCGAGCTGCACGTGGCGGAGGGCCGGGTGGCCGACGCGCAGGCGGAGGCCGAAGCCGGGCTGCGGGTGGCCGAGCGGCTGGACATCCGGGCGATGGCGTCGTCGCTGGAGGCCGTCCTGGCCCGGGCGGCGGTGCGCCGCGACGCGCTGACCGAGGCCCGCGAGCACCTGGGGCGCGTGCGGGCGCTGGTGGATTCCGGCATCGGCGTGGTGTCGGAGAACCTGCGGTGGACCCGGGCGCTCGTGCTCGACGCGCTGGGCAAGCGGACGGAGGCGTGGCTCGCCGTCCGCGGGATCGTCGAGAAGCTCGACGAACGGGTCCTGCTGCTGGTCCGGGACCCGGGCGCCGGACCGCAGCTGGTGCGCCTGGCGTTGCGTGCCGGGGGCCGCCGGCAGGCGGAGGGCGTCGTCGACGCCGTGCGCTCCCTGGCCGCGGACAACCCCGGTGTGGCGTCCTTGACCGGTGCCGCCGCCCACGCGGAGGGCCTGCTGACCGGCGACCCGGCCGCGTTCGACCTGGCCGTGCGGGCGTACCGGGAGAGCCCCCGGCCGTTCGCGCTCGCCTCGGCGCTGGAGGACGGCGCGCGCGTCACGCGGGACCGGGACGCGGCGGTGGGGTTCCTCAACGAGGCCCTGGCCCGCTACGCGACCACGGGTGCGCGCCGGGACACCGGGCGGGTCCGGCGGCGGCTGCGGGGGCTCGGGGTGCGGCCCCTGGCCGCCGCCGCGGGGCGCAGGCCGGCGACCGGCTGGGACAGCCTGACCGAGTCGGAGCTGCGCGTGGTGCGGCTGGTCGCGGAAGGGCTGACCAACCGCGAGACGGCGGGCAGGCTGTTCCTCTCGCCGCACACCGTGGACAGCCACCTGCGGCACGCGTTCGCCAAGCTCGGCCTGTCCAGCCGGGTCGAACTCACCCGCCGGGTGCTGGAGCACGACTCGGTGGGCTGAGGGCGGGGTCCTGCCGCGGCCTGGGGGACCACCGCGGCAAGACCCCTGGTCACCGCTACGCGGTCACGCCGCCGTCGACGACGACGTCCTGCCCGATCACGTAGGCGGACTGGTCGGACGCGAGCCACAGCACCACGTCGGCCACCTCTTCCGGCGTGCCGATCCGGCCGCGGGGGATCATCGGCGCGTAGGCGGCGTCCCGCTCCTCGTCGGTCTGGCCCGGTGCCTTGGACAGCTCCGTCGCGGTCGGGCCAGGGCTGACGGCGTTGATCCGGATGCCGTCGGCGATGTGCTGCCGCGCGGCGGCCCGGGTCAGGACGGCCGCCGCCGCCTTGGCTGCGCCGTAGACGCCGATGATCGGCATCCGGGTGTGCAGGCCGACGTTCGACGCGTTGTTGACGATCACGCCGCCGCCGTGCTCGCGCATGTAGGCGACTTCGTGCTTCATCGACCGCCAGACGCCCGCGAAGACGGTGTCGACGATCCGCGCCCACTCCTCCTCGCCCAGGTCCAGCAGGCCGACGCCGCTGACCCCCGCGTTGTTGAAGGCGATGTCGAGCCCGCCGAAGTGCGTCGCCGCGGTCTCGACCAGGCGGGCGACGTCCGCGTCGCTCCGGACGTCGGCCCGCACCGCGAGCGCCTTGGCGCCGACCGCCTCCAGCTCCGCGACGGTGCCGGCGAGCTTGCCCCCGTCGCGTCCCGAGACCACGACGGCCGCCCCCTCGCGGCCGAACGCGAGGGCGGCGGCGCGCCCGATGCCGGAGCCACCCCCGGTGATCAGGACGACCTTGCCGGCGAACCGATCGGACATGTGCGTTCTCTCCTCGTGGTGTGGCGCTGTGGTCAGCGGTGGCCCGACGCGGTGCGGCCGAGCTGGGAAACCGTGGTCTCCGCGGTTTCCCGGACGACACCGGCGAACCGGTCGATGAACTCGTTCTCCGCGCGCAGCTTCGACACCCGCCCCTCGGACAGGACGTAGGTGAGCGTGAAGCTGTAGCGGCCCTCGGCGTCCGCGATCAGCTCGTTGGTGATCAGCACCATCTCGGGGTGGTCGATCACCTCGAACAGGATCCGGCCGCGCTCGCGCTGGGGCGTCACGCGTTCCAGCACGCGGTCGCGGCCCCAGAAGACGACCTCGCGCAGGAACCCGTCGGCGTACCGCTCGACGACCCGGCACGCGGTGATCGACGGCACGTACTCGACGGGGTTCTCCGCCTTGCTCAGCATCGACTGCCAGATCCGGTCGAAGCCCGGCTGCCCGCCGCCCTCGTCCACGGGCAACGGGACGGTGTGCGTCAGCGTGACCGTCACGGCCGGCTCCTCTCGCGTCGCAGCGGTGTCGTGCCCAGGGTGGTCCGGCCGGGTGCCGCTGCCATCGCTTGTTCACGTGATCTCGCGCAAAGCGAGCCGCGTTCAGCCGATCGGCATCGCGTGAACGCGTGATGTGTGACTGCACGTGATCGGAAAACCTGTGCCGTGCCCGGAATGCAGCAACGTGCGTGGACCGCGTTGCCTTGGTGATGACAGTGGGGAGTGGGGGATCGATGGAGTCGACGGAACTGCGCGTGGTCGAGCCGGAGGGCGTGGCGGCGAGCGTGGCGGCGGCGGTCCGGGTGAGCGCCGACGAGCCGCGCTACCGCGACCTCGTGTCGGGGAACAACCAGCGCTGGCGAGCCCGGCCCCGGTACGTCGAGATCGTCAACGACACCCGCCAGGTGGTCCGGGCGGTCCAGCGCGCGGTGCGGGAGGGGTCGCGGATCTCGGTCCGCAGCGGCGGGCACTGCTACGAGGACTTCGTCTACCACGCCGAAGCGCAGGTCGTGATCGACCTGTCGGAGATGCGCGGCGTGTACTTCGACAAGCGGATGAACGCGTTCGCGATCGAGCCCGGCACGACGCTCCTCCAGGCGTACGAGCGGCTCTACCGGACCTGGGGCGTCACGATCCCCGGCGGCACGTGCTTCTCCGTCGGCGCGGGCGGGCACATCGTCGGCGGCGGTTACGGGACGCTGTCCCGGAAGCACGGCCTCACCGTCGACCACCTGTACGCGGTCGAGGTCGTCGTGGTCGACGACCGGGGCCGTGCCGAGGTGGTCGTCGCGACGCGCGAACCGGACGACCCCAACCGCGAGTTGTGGTGGGCGCACACCGGTGGCGGTGGCGGGAACTTCGGCATCGTCACGAAATACTGGATGCGGTCACCGGACGCCACCGGCGACGACCCCGCCCGGTTGCTGCCCGCCCCGCCGGCCGAGATCCTGCTCAACGCCGTCGCGCTGCCCTACGACGCGCTCGGCGAGGCCGAGTTCTCCGCGCTGGTGCGCAACTTCGGCGCCTGGCACGAGGCCAACAGCGATCCCGACGAGCCGTACGCGGGGCTCGCCGCGTTCCTGGTCCTGCCGCACCGCTCGGCGGGCGCCGCGCTGGTCGTCGCGCAGTTCGACGGCACCCGACCGGATTCCGAGGACCTGCTCCGCCGGTTCCTGGAGGACGTCACGGCGGGCATCGACGTCACGCCCGCACCGGTCGACTTCGCGGTGGGCGAGTTCGGGCCGATGGTGGAGATCGCCACGCCGCAGCGGTACCCCTGGCTCAACGGCACGCGTTACCTGGCGACCAACACGCCCGTGCTGATCAGCCCGACGCTGCGGGGCGAGCACAAGTCCGCCTACCACCGCCGCGCGCTGACCGACGAGCAGATCGCCGCGCTGCACCGGCACGTGACCGGCGACGCCATCGCCAACCCCAACGCGATGGCGATGCTGATCTCGTTCGGCGGCCGGGCCAATTCACCCGCGCCGGGCGACACCGCCGTCGCACAGCGCGACTCGGTGTTCAAGGCGCTGTACCAGTCGTTCTGGGACAAGGAGGAGGACGACGAGGTCAACCTGGCGTGGCTGCGCGCGGTGTACGCCGACGTCTACGCGAAGACCGGCGGCGTGCCGGTGCCCGACGACGCCACGGACGGCTGCTACGTCAACTACCCGGACACCGACCTCGGCGACCCGCGCCACAACAGGTCCGGCGTGCCCTGGCAGACCTTGTACTACAAGGAGAACTACCCGCGGCTCCAGCGGGCGAAGGGCCGCTGGGACCCGCACGACGTGTTCCGGCACGGCCAGTCCGTCGAGCTGCCGGATCGCGCGAACACGTGATGCCGGGTTCGTCCGGGTGCGACAACCCTGTCCGAGGTGGGTACAACGAGTGGTAACGGCGCGCGGCGCGACCCCTGGTCGATCTTCTGGCTGCTGGTGGTCATCCAGTTCATGGTCATCCTCGACACCGGCATCGTGGCGATAGCGCTGCCGTCGGTGCGGGCGGACCTCGGCTTCTCGCCGGAGGGCCTGGCCTGGGTGATGGACGGCTACATGCTCGTGCTCGGTGGCCTCGTCCTGCTGGGAGGCCGCGCCGCCGACCTGGTCGGCAGGCGGCGGATGCTGTTGTGGGGCGTGGTGTTGTTCACCGCGGCTTCGGCCCTGTGCACGGTGGCCGTCGAGCCCTGGATGCTCGTCGCCGGCCGGGTGCTCCAGGGCGTCGGCGCGGCCATGGCCAGCCCCGCCGCCCTGGCCACGGTCACGGACCTGTTCGAGGACGGGCCGGACCGGACGAAGGCCATGGGGATCTTCGGCGGCGTGGGTGGTGTCGCCGGACCGGTGGGCGTCCTGCTCGGCGGCCTGCTGGCGGGCGTCGACTGGCGCCTGGTGTTCCTGATCAACCTGCCGATCGGCCTCGTGATCGTGCTGCTCGGGTTGCGCCTGCTGCCCGCCGTGCGGCCCGTGGTCGGTGGCGGTCTCGACGTGTTCGGCGCGTTCACCGGGACCGTCGGCCTGTCGCTGGTGGTGTACGCGGCGATCCGGGGCGGCGTCTCCGGGTGGGGCGGCACCGCCGTGCTGGTCTCGCTGGCCGCCGCCGCGGTACTGCTGGTCGCCTTCGTCGTGCGGCAGCGCACCGCCACGACGCCGTTGCTGCCCCGGGCGTTGTTCCGGGCGCCCGCGCTGGTGCTCGGGGTGGTCGCCTGCGGCCTGGTCGGGTTCGCGCTCTACGGCGTGTTCGTGAGCAATTCCGTGCACCTCCAGGACGCGCGCGGCTACGGACCCGTTTCGGCCGCGCTGGTGATGATCCCGCTCGACCTGTGCCTGTTCCTGGGCACGAACCTCGCGGGCAGGCTGCTCGGTCGCGTCGGCGGGCCGGTCAACCTGCTCCTCACCGGCCTGGTCGTCCAGGCGGTCGGCCTGGTCTGGTGGGCGACCGCGCTCGACGTGCACGGCAACCTGGTGGTGACCTTCATCCTGCCCGCGGGCGTGGCGAGCGTGGGGCTCGGCCTGGCGATCGTCTCCGTGTTCGTCATCGCGACGATGGGGACGACCGACGAGGTGGCGGGCGCGACGTCGGGTCTGCTGGTGATGAGCAACCAGGTGATCGGCGCGATCGGCATCGCGGTGCTGACGACGGTCGTGGCGCTGCGGTCGCGCGACCTGATCGGCGCGGGGGTCGACCGGGCGGCGGCGCTGGGCTCGGCGCAGTCCGCCGCCCTGTACGCGGCGGTGGGCGCGGTGGTCGTCGCGATCGCGCTGGGTCTGCTGCTCAAGCGGCTGAACCGGGTGACCTCCGCCGCGGCGGAGGAGGGTGACCCCGTCACGGGGTGAGGAACTTGGGGGGGGGGACGATGGGGGAAGCGTTGTCGCGGCGGGGTTTCCTCGCCGGAGCGGCGGTGGCTGCCGGCGTGGTGGCCACCGCCGCTCCGGCGGCGGCGAGCGCGGGGGAACCGGCCGTCGTGACACCCGGCGACCGGAGGTACGGCGACCTGGTGCGCGGCATGAACCACCGCTGGGTGGCCACGCCGGACCGCGTCGTGGTGGTCCGCACGCCCGACCAGGTCGTCACCGCCGTGCGCGGGGCGCTGCGCGACCGGCTGCGGCTCTCCGTGCGCAGCGGCGGGCACTGCTACGAGGCGTTCGCCGCCGAACCCGGCGTCGGTGTGGTCATCGACGTGTCGGACCTGACCGGCATCCGCCACGACCCGCGCCTGCGCGCGGTGGAGGTGGAGGCGGGAGCCGTCATGGGCGACGTCTACGCCACGCTGTTCAAGCGCTGGGGCGTCACCCTGCCCGGCGGTTCGTGTTACTCGGTCGGCGCGGGCGGGCACGTCGCCGGCGGCGGGTACGGCCCGCTGTCCCGGCTGCACGGCCTGGTGGTCGACCACCTGTACGCGGTGGAGGTCGTCGTCGCCGATCACGCGCACGGGGTGCGCAAGGTCGTGGCGACGCGGGAACCCGACGACCCGAACCGCGACCTGTGGTGGGCGCACACCGGGGGCGGGGGCGGCAGCTTCGGCATCGTCACCAGGTACTGGTTCCGCACCACCGGCGCGAGCGGCGCCGACCCCGCCGACCTGCTGCCACGACCACCGGCGTCGGTGTGGGTCGGCCGGGTCGAGTGGCCCTGGGCGTCGCTGGGCGAGGACGGCTTCCACCGCCTGCTCGGCAACTACGCGCGCTGGTGCGCCGCCAACGCCGCACCGGGCAACCCGCTCGCGGGTGTCTTCGCGCGGTTGAACCTGGTGCCCCGGCAGACCGGCCCGTGCACGCTGGCGGTGCAGGTGGACGGCGGCCTGGCCGCGCCGGACCGGGTGATCGACGACCTCGTCGCCGCCGTCGGCGACGGTGTCGCCGCGCCGCCGCGGGTGGTCGAGCGGCGGGCATTGCCGTGGCTGCACGGCACCGGGTGGCAGGGCCTGTGGGCCAACGACACCACCAGCCGCAGCGACTTCAAGTCGAGCTACCTGCGGTCCTGGTACGACGAGACGCAGGTGTCGGCGCTGCACCACCACTTCACGCGACCCGACTACGGCTACCCGACCGCCAGGGTCTCCATGGCGTCGTACGGCGCGCGCGTCAACGCGGTCGCGCCCGGCGACACGGCCGTCGCGCACCGCGATTCGGTGCTCAAGCTGCTGTGGGGCGTGGCGTGGACCGACCCGGCCGAGGACGACCGCCACATCGCGTGGCTGCGGGAGTTGTACTCGGACGTGCACGCGGACACGGGCGGCGTTCCGGTGCCGAACGACGTGACGGACGGCTGTTTCATCAACTACCCGGACATCGACCTGGGCGACCCGGCGCACAACCGGTCCGCCGTCCCGTGGCACGACCTCTACTTCAAGGACAACTACCCGCGGTTGCAGCGGGTCAAGGCCAGGTGGGACGCCGCGGACGTGTTCCACCACGCGCAATCCGTCCGGCTGCCCGGCTGAGGCACGCCCGAAGCCCACCGGGAGGGAACGTGCGGGGGATCGAACAGCGGTTACCGTCGTTGACCGGCATGAGGTTCGCGGCTGCCCTGATGGTGTTCGCCTTCCACGTGTCGCTGGAAGGGGTGTTCGCCGACACCGCGGTCGGTGGCGCGTACTACGCGGCGGTGAACAAGTTCGGGTTCGCCGGGGTGTCGTTCTTCTTCATCCTCAGCGGTTTCGTGCTGACCTGGTCGGCGCGGGACGACGACACCGCGCGCCGGTTCTGGCGGCGGAGGTTCGTGAAGATCTACCCCAACCACGTGGTCACCTGGGTGGCCGCGGTGCTGCTCATGGTGGCGGCCGGACCGGCTTTCGGGTGGCACCAGGCGTTGCCGAACCTGCTGCTGGTGCACACGTGGGTGCCGGTGCGCGAGGTGTTCTCCAGCATGAACAACGTCAGCTGGTCGCTGGCCTGCGAAGTGCTGTTCTACCTGTCGTTCCCGGTGCTGCTGCCACTGGTGCGCCGCATCCGCCCGCAACGGCTGTGGGTGGCGGCGGGTGCGTTGGCGGCGGCGTGCGTGCTGGTGGTGCCCGTCGCGGGCGCCGTGCTGCCGGCGAGCCCGAGCGTGCCGTGGGACCCCGGGACGTCGATGGCGTCGTTCTGGTTCCTGTACGTGTTCCCGCCGGTCCGCGCCCTGGAGTTCGTGCTGGGCATGGTCGTCGCCCGACTGGTCGCGACCGGTCGGTGGGTGGACGTCGGGCTGTGGTGGGCGACGGCGCTGGTCGGTGCGGGGTACGCCGTGGCACTCGTCGCGCCCACGCCGTACCAGTTCGCCGCCGCGACGGCCGTGCCGCTGGCGCTGCTCATCGGTGCCGGCGCGCGAGCCGACCTGAGCGGACGGCGCTCGGTCCTGCGCGGCCGGGTCGCGCAGTGGCTGGGTGAGACGTCCTTCGCGTTCTACATGGTGCACTGGCTCGTGCTGTCCTACGGGCACCGGCTGCTCGGTGGTGCTGCGTGGAGCACGCCCGTCGCGCTCTTGGTGGTGCTGGGATTCCTGGCCGTGTCGCTCGCCGTCGCGGCCACGGTGCACGCCGCGGTCGAACGGCCGATGATGCGACGGTTCAGCCGATCCCGTCGTTCCCCGGCGAACGCACCTCGTGCCGCGTGACGTCGACGCACCGGCTTCGCGGGCGTTCAGAGCCGCAGTGGCTCGCCCTCCGGCTGAGCCGTCGAGCGGGAGCCGATCGGGTACGAAGCTCCCAATGACGTTCGAGCGCCCGGTTCCCCGTGCTATCGCTGGACCTCCGAGGCACACCGCCGTCGTCCGGAGGAGTCGGTGATGGGGGAGTTGCGCGTGCTGGGCGCGGTCGAGGCGTGGGCGGGGGCGACGCGGGTCGACCTGGGGCACGCCCAGCAGCGCTGCGTGCTCGTCGCCCTGGTGGTGGACGCGAACCGGGTGGTCAGCGCGGATCGCCTGGTCGACCGCGCCTGGGGCGAGCGCGTCCCGCACCGGTGGCGGGAAACCCTGTACAGCTACCTCTCGCGGCTGCGTCGCGCCCTCGACCACCTGCCGGACACCGCGATCGTGCGCCGGGCCGGCGGGTGGGAGCTGGCGGTGCCGCCGGATTCGGTGGACCTGCACCGGTTCCGCGGCCTGCTCGCCCGCAACCGCGGCGCGGGGGAGCCGCCGGGGTTGGCCGCCGTCGAGGAAGCGCTGGCGTTGTGGCGGGGCGAGCCCTTCGCCGGGCTGGACACGCCCTGGATCGGCTCGGTGCGCCACGCGCTCGACCGGGAGCGCGAGGCCGCCGAACTGCACCGCACCGACCTCGCGCTCCGAGCGGGGAGGCACGCGGAACTGCTGCCCGGGTTGGCGGTCCGCGCCCGTGAGCACCCCCTCGACCAGCGGGTGGCCGCGCAGTACCTCGTGGCGTTGTACCGGTCCGGGCGGCAGGCGGACGCGTTGGCCCACTACCGCGCGACCCGCGATCGGCTCGTCGAGGAGCTGGGCGTCGACCCCGGCCCCGAGTTGCAGGCGCTGCACCGGCGGGTGCTCAACGCCGACATCACGTTGACCACGCCCGCCCCGGCCCCCGATCGCCTCGTCCCGCGGCAGCTACCGCCCCCGCCGCCGCACTTCGTCGGACGCGCGGGCGAACTGGACGTGCTGACCGCGACGCTGGAGGGCGGGACGACCGGGATCTCCGTGCTGACCGGCGCCGGGGGCATCGGCAAGACGTCGCTGGCGCTGCACTGGGCGCACCGCCACGCCGACCGGTTCCCGGACGGCCAGTTGTTCGTGGACCTGCGTGGCTTCAGCCCCGCGGAAAGCCCGGTGGCACCGCGGGAGGTGGTGCGCGACTTCCTCACGGCGCTCGGCGTCGCGGCGGACCGCGTCCCCGACGAGCTGAACGCCATGGTGGCGTTGTTCCGCAGCCTCGTCGCCGACAAGCGCGTGCTGTTGGTCCTGGACAACGCGGCGAACTCGGACCAGGTGACACCGCTGCTGCCCGGCACGCGGACCTCCACCGTGCTCATCACCAGCCGGACGAAGCCCGAGTCGCTGGTCATCCGGCACGGCGCGTGCTGCCTCCAGTTGGACGTGCTGCCCCACGACGAGGCGTACGCCGTGCTGGTCGGACGGCTGGGCCGAGCGCGGGTCGACGCGGAACGCGGTGCGACCGGCGACCTGGTCGGGCTGTGCGGGCACTACCCCCTCGCGTTGTCGATCGCCGCTCGGCACGCCGCCGCCCGGCCGTCCGTCACCCTGGCCGAACTCGCCGCCGAGCTGCGTGAGCTGGGCCTGGAGGCGTTGTCCAGCGATACCGACACCGCAGCCGGCCTGCCTTCGGTGCTCTCGTGGTCACTCCGCGGCCTGACTTCCCGGCAGCGCACCGTGCTGGCCCTGCTGGGCATCGCTCCCGGACCCGACGTCGGACTGCCCGCGGCGGCCTCGCTCGCCGGGTTGCCGCCGCGGGAGACCCGCCGGGTGCTGAGGGCGTTGGAGAACGCCTCCCTGGTGGAGCGGAAGGCTCGGGGACGTTACGCGATGCACGACGTCATCCGGAAGTACGCCGCCGCCGTGGCCGAGGAGCTGGCCGAGCCGACGCGGACGGCGGCGCTGCGCCGAGTGGTGGACTTCTACCTGCACAGCGCCTACCACGCCGAGCGCATCCTCGACCCCCACGCCGAGCCCGTCCGGCTGGACCCGCCCGCCCCGGACGTGGAGTTCCAGCCGTTGCCCGACCAGTCGGCGGCGATGGCCTGGCTGGACGTCGAGCACCCCCACCTCCTCGCCGCCCAGCGGACGGCCCGCGCCCGCGGTTGGCACGACGTGGTGTGGCAGTTGGCCTGGACCCTGACCACGTTCCACACGCGGCGGGGGCACCGCAACGAAGAGCTGACCGTGTGGCAGGCGGCGGTGGCTGCCTCCGCCCGGCTCGCGGATCCCACCGCCGGCATCGTCGCCCACCGGGTGCTCGGCACCGCCCACGGCAGGCTGGGCCGGTACGAGGAAGCGATCCACCACCTGTACCAGGCCCTGTCGCTGGCCGAGCACGATCCCACGCAGCAGGCGCTCACCCACCGGCACCTCCCGTGGATACTGGAGCGCCTGGGAGATGTTCGACGGGCGCTGGAGCACGCCAACCGCGCGTTGGAACTGCACCGGGCCCTTGGTCAACCGGTGGGCGAGGCCCGCGCGCTCAACTCGGCGGGCTGGTACGCCGCCCGCCTGGGCGACTACCGCACGGCCGAAGCCCACTGCCGGGCCGCGTTGGAACTGCACCGCGAGCACGGCAACCCCACCGGCGAGGCGAACGCCCGGGACAGCCTGGGCTACATCGCGCAACGCCTCGGCCACCACGACCAGGCGGTCGACCACTACACGCGGGCACTCGCGCGGTTCCGGGCGCTCGGCTACACGTACGAGGTCGCCAACACCCTCGACAACCTGGGCCACCCGCTCGTCGCGCTCGGGCGGCACGACGAGGCGCGTGCCGCGTGGCACGAGGCGGTGGTGCTGTTCCGGCGGCAAGGGCGTGAAGCCGACGCCGACCGGGTGCACCGCCAACTCACCGCGTGCGGAGCAGCGGATCCGCCGGACGTCCGCGTTTCGATGTGACGGTATCGGTGTTAACCTCCCTTCGCGGTAGTGAAGTTTGCACCGGGCTGCACGGGTGCGGATCGAGGGGAGAGTTCGAGTGGCGCAGGAGGATGGGTCCGACCTGGACGCGACCGTCGTTCTCGACCGGAACCGCGAGCAGCAGGCCGCGATGTACGGCGAACCGCTGGGTGTGCTGGTCGGCCGGATCGCTGATCAGCTCGGGCTGACCCAGGCTAGGATCGGTGGCGTCCTCGGGTTGTCCGCGCCCATGATCTCCCAGTTGGCGAGCGCGCGTCGGGTGAAGATCGGCAACCCGGTGGCCGTCCAGCGGTTGCAGGCGCTGGTCGAGCTGGGCGGGCTGGTTGCCGCCAACCGGGTCGCGACGGCCGACGTCGAGGCGAGGTTGGCCGAGATCGCCGGCCAGGCGGCCGTGGTGACCCGCGGTTCGACGACCGGCGGCACGTTGACCACGCGTGCGGCGGTGCGCTCCGTGCAGGCGTTGTTCCGCGCGGTGGCGAGCGCCGAGGAGATCCTCGACGCGGCGGCGTCGATCGAGGCCGGGCACCCGGAGATCGCGGCCGTGCTCAAGGTGTACGGCGCCGGTCGCACCGGTGACGCGGTGGCCCACTACGCGGCCAACGTCGAGCAGCTCTGACACTCCGCCGGCCTCCCGCCGTTCCTCCATCACGAACTCTGGACTTCACTACTGCACTGCTGTAAATTTACAGCAGTAAACCTAGTGAAGATGAGGAGCTGATGATGGCGAAGTGCTGGATCGACCCGCGGGGTGCACGGGCGGTCAAGGTGGGCGTCACGGCCGAGTGGGCGGGTTCCCACCGGGTCGGTGCGGGTTCCTTCACGCCCCGCGGCGACGCCCTGGACGGGATCAAGTGGGTGGACCCGCGGCGACTGCCGGACTTCGGCGGCCGGCCCGGGTAGGTGGCCCCGAGCGCGACCCTCGGACGTCCAGGGGTCGCGCTCACCCCGCGGTCAGGGAGCAGTCGTCGACGAACAGCGCTCCTGCCCCGTCGCGCAGGTTGTTGGAGAACACCGTGACAGGCAACTGGTTCCCGCTCTGCCGGGCGGTGTATGTGACGGAGACGCGGTTCCACTCACCGGGGTCGAGGACGACCTTCGGCGACGGTGCGGGATCGGCGACGCGCTTCCAGTCCGCCGTGTACTCCTGGATTTGCAGGATGGCACCCACCGCGTCGAGTGACTGGACCCAGCAGGCGGCGTGGTAGGTCGTGCTCGCGACGGTCGGGGAGTGGGCGGGCTTGGTGGTGGCTCCCGCGCTGTTTTCCTGCTCGGCGGACGACGTGATCCGCAGGGCCTTCGTCCCGCTGCGAGGGGCGTTGACCTGGCTCACAACGCCTGAGCCGAACGAAGTCCAGGCCGCGGGGACCTTCTCGGCACCCGGGTCGGACAGCAGGTTGTCTTCCGCCGGTGCGGAGGTGTCCGATGTCGTGGTGCTGCTGGTCGTGGTGCTGGTTGTGCTGGTCGTGGTGCTGGTTGTGGTGCGGGTTGTGCCGGTCGTGGTGCGGGTGGTGGTGCTGCTGGCCGTGGTGGTGTGCCCGAGGCGTTGGGACACCGAGCTGGAATGGTCCTTTGTGGACAGGATGATCGACGTGGTGAGCCCGGCGGCCAGCACCAGGGCACCGGCGACGGACAACGCCCGCCGCGCGCGTCGTGACGGCTCTGCCGCCGGGGCGCTCGGGGCGGTGGGGGCCGGCGGCGTCAGCGGGCCGTCCGGCCCGTACCCTTCCGGCAGCGGTGCCACGTGTTCGAAAACCTCGATCGCGTGCGGGTCCGCGGGGTCGATCGGCTCGGCCCCGGCGCGCTCGACCGCGTTCCGCCACTCCTCCCGGGCGATCGCCGCCGACTCCGGGCGGTCGTCCGGTGACTGCGCGCACATCGCCGACACCAGTGCCCGCAACGGTTTTGGCAATGAGCGGAGCACTTCGGGCGACGGCGGCTGCCCGGTCAACAGGCGGCAGCAGACGACGCCAACCCCGTAGATGTCCTCGCGGACGTCGGGAGGTGCGCCGAGCAGGCGTTCGGGTGCCACGTAGCCGGGACTGCCCACCGCGAGGCCCGCCGAGGTCAGCCGCGGCTCACCCAGCACCGCGGCGATGCCGAAGTCCGCGAGCCGGAGCACGGGCCGGTTCCGCCCGGTGGGCTCCAGCAGCAGGTTGGACGGTTTCACGTCCCGGTGCACGATGCCGTGCGAGTGCACCGCCGTCAACGCGTCGAGCAGCTGGTCCACCAGCACCGCGGCGAACGACAGGGGCAGCGCCCCGTAGTCACCCAGCAGGCGCGCGACATCCCCGCCGCGGACGAGTTCCATGGTGAGCAGCACCTGCTCGTCCTCCGCCGCCCACCCGGCCGGAGCCACGACGTGGGGGTGGACGACGCGCAGCGACTGCTCCCGGACGAAGCGCACCAAACGACCCCGCGTCGGAGGGCCGGAGCAGCTTGGCCGCGAGGTAGCGGCCCGAATCAGAGTCCCACACCCGCCAAACCGAACCGCTCCCACCTTCGGCGATCGGGTCCACGAGCAGGTACCGGCCGACGAGGTAACGTCCAGTCAAGCCACCCACGACGGCGATTATGCCGCCTCGACTCGCGGGCGGTGCGTCGTTCGGTGGGGTTCAGCCCGGCGGTGCAACACATCATCGCGCCACCTGCTGCGAGTACACCCGGACGCGCATCGCGGCACGCGATCAAGGCGCCGGCTTGCGGTGCAGTCGATCGAGTTCGCCGGTGATGGCGGGGTAGGCGGCGGGTTCGACCTCGACGACGCGGTCGACGATCTCCATCCAGTTCCCTATCGTGAGCGCCTTGGCGAGCTGTTTCCGGAACGGAAGTGACGAGGACCCAGCCCACAGTGGCGGCATACCGGAACGCACCGCCGGTGCCCGCTCGACACTCCGGTCGGGGTCGAAAAAGCGATCGACCCTCTCCGCGATCTCGACCAGGGTTCCGAGGTGATCAGGTAGGGACGGGACTGGCACGGCGTACCGGGATCGATCGGGGAGGTTCTCTTCGATGGTCTTCAGCCGCCGCAGAAGTTGCTCCGCTGTGATCCGGTCTGCCATGTTGGCGGCGGTGCGGAGGGCCGAGAGCAGTATGGCCGCTTGCTCCTTGATGTCGTCTGTGTCGGACGCGAGGCTGATCGTCTCGTCGAGCAGAGCCTTGCCGCGAGTTCTTTCCGCGATGAAGGTGAGTGCTTCCGCACGGTGCGCCATGGCCGTGGCCGCTCTCGCGAGCCCGACGGCCTCGTCATTGTCGCCGCGAGCCAGAAGTATGCGGATCATCTCCATGCGGGGCCGTCGTTGTCGCGAGGGGTGCGTGGTCTGCTCCAACGCGTTGGCGAAGCGGTGGAGATCACCGGTGGCGGCATGAGCTTCGGCCACACGTTCCCATGCTGCCGCCCGTATGTCCGCATCCCGGAGTGACCGAGCCAGCGGTTCGGCGCGATCGACGTCTCGGAAGTCCGTCATGACGTCAATCCATTGCAAGATGCTGCGTTCGTCGACATCGGATGAGGTCGAGCGCGCGGCCTGCTCGGTCGCCTCGATGACGGCCAGGGCCCGGTCGGTGTCGCCGTGACGCAGGAAGGTCGCGGCCACCGCCAGGGCACCTCCGAAGTCCCCGTTCGGGAGCAGTTCGGCGTAAACCGCGGTTTCCGCCTCGTCGTGGTGCCCGGCGTCCGCGACGGCCACCGCGACCGCCATGACGGTGAACCGGCGGCTACTCCCGGTGGGAATGCCATGAAGGGTGTCCTTGATTTCGGTCACAAGGCGGTTCGCCCGAGCGGGCGCGTCGTTCCTGCCTGCTGCGACGGCGACCGCGGCGAGCCGCGCGTACCGGTACCGCACGTCCTCGGCAGTCCGGGCGATCGCCTCTGCCTCGTCCAATCTGCCGCTGTCAGCCATCACCTCAGTGATGCGCAGCAATGTCGCCTCGCGGTCCTCGGCCCTGTCGAGGGTTCGAGCGAGCGAGGTCGCGGCATCGTCAAACCCGCCTCTGATCAACACTTCCGCGACCGCCGACGCATCAACCCGTGACCGGATCGGATAGGCCCGACCGGGGTCGGTGATCAGGCCGGCCAACTCGGACGCCCTTTCCGGGTGGTCCAAGGCCGCTGCGGCGGCTGCCATCGTCGCGAAAGCCAGGGGGCTCAGGCGACCCCCGCGGCGACCGGTGGGGTCCAGACCGGCAGCGAGGGCATCCTCAGCGCTGGTGAACCACTCCTCAGCCTGCTCACGAGCCGAGGAACCCAATGCCACCAGCGCCATGGAGGCGAACACCCTGGCCTTGGACGGTGCGTCTCGGACATCGCCCACCACACGTCGCACCCTGTCGTGGTCGCCGATCCCCGTGGCCGCATCGGCAAGTTCGTGGTGCAGCCAGACTCCCCAATACTGGTTGACCGCGCGAACCATTCCTTCGGCCCTGTCGAGGAGCTGCGATGCTCGTCGCGTGTGGCCGCGATGGTGCAGGGCAACTGCCGTCGCCATGAGTTCGCGGATGCGCTGTATGGGGTCGCTTATCATCACGATGAGGGATTCGGCGTGTTCGACG
The DNA here is from genome assembly GCF_019375475.1 of Saccharothrix obliqua. GTDB lineage: Bacteria > Actinomycetota > Actinomycetes > Mycobacteriales > Pseudonocardiaceae > Actinosynnema > Actinosynnema obliqua. The sequence continues at coordinate 95,482 of NZ_JAHXGQ010000012.1, forward strand.
CGGCCGGCCCTGGCCCAGACCTGCGGCAGCGACTGCGGTATCCAGTCGGCGCTTTCCTGGAGGCTTCTGCGGTGGACGGCGAGCCGCGTCAGCGCGATGAGGTCCGGCTCGTCCTCATCGAGGAACACCGCCTGTGCCGCCTCGATCTCGCCCACGGAGGCGTTGTGGTTGCCGAACGCCGAGTGCGCGAGTTCCTGCCTGCGGGTGTCGGTGGCGTGGTCGAGGAGGCGTGCCACGTCCCCGATCGTGATCAGCGTGGCAGCGTAGCCCCGCAGCAGGTAGCGCGGCGTGTCGGAAGGCCACCCGCGCATGCGGTAGCCGTCGGCCCACGTGCGAAGCCGCTCGCGGTAGGAACGCAGTCGGGAGCCGAACATCTCCGACGCGAGGGCGTGCAGTTGTTCGTGGGCCAGGACGAAGACCGGGGGATTGTCGGGACGGCGGGAGAAACTGCGTCCGGCCGTGGTGCGGAGGTCGTCCTCGACCTGCCACGACGACGTGCCGGTCAGTTCCGCGAGGTCGTGCGCGGTCAGGCCGCCACCGGCCGCGGTGACGAACCCGAGGAGGTCCTGCTGGACCTGGCTGCCGCGCAGGAGTCGTTTGAGGTCCCTGATCATCACATCGCGCACGGCGCCGGCTTTCGGTGAGGCGGACAAGGTCTCGACCCGCGCGGACGTGCGCAGCGGGTGCTCGGGCGGCACGTCGTCGGGCAGGTCGGGGTCGGGCCGGCCCGCCACGATCACGGGCACCCCACCGCGGGGAAGCAGCGCCGCGATGCTGTGCGCGTCGGGTGAGCCGTCCACCCCGCGGTCCTCGTCCAAGCCGTCGACCACTAACACGAAGTGCTCACCCCGCTGCCGGACCTGCTGCGCCACCTCGGCGAGCAGGCGCAGGAGGTGGGGCTCCCGGGTGGTGTCGGTGAGGTCGGTGCGTGGGGGCTCGCCCGTGATGTCGTAGAGCTGGTCCAGCACGTTGTCCACGAAGCCGCGCCGATTGTTCTGGCCGGGCAGCCGGGAGGTGACGAAGAACGACACGAGGCGCACTCCCGGCGGGGGGTGCAGGACGAACCAGGACAGCAGCGCGGACTTGCCGGACCACGCCTCCGCCTGCCACCACAGGTAGCCCTCTTCCGTCGACGTGCAGAACGCCGATAGGACGGCCAACTCCTCGTCTCGACCCTCCAAGGCGTCCGGTGCCAGTGCGCATACCTGGGACGTGTAGGCCGACCGCACGCGATCCGCGTCCAGGATGACGTTGCCCAGCACCACACCGATCTGCACCACCGGACCATCGACCCGGCCCGACACGCTGTTGCTCGACCACACCCACCGATCATCCCGCCGCAGCCCGGCCCGTGTCGCCTGGAACATGCGTCAAACGACAGCCGAGGAGCCGCGCCGGCGCTCGCCCCGGCCGGGGCGGTGAACCCGATCAGCGAGACCGCCATGCCCATCACCGCGAGCAGCCGGCCGGTTCGGTGAGCCGTTGTGCGCTGCACCGCGACTCCAGCCGTTCGGAAGGGTGCGGCATCGCGGACCGGAGCCGACGACGCCGGTTGAGCACCGGGGGCTCAGGACCCGAGCCACGCCCGGTACTCCTCGGGCAGGCACACCGCGCAGGGTCGGAACCCGGCCAGCCGTGCCGTCACCTCGTCCGCGAAGAACACCCGGTGCCGCGCGTAGTGCCCGCGTGCCAACCAACGCAGGGCGTTCGGGCAGTCCAACCGCCCGTACACGCGCAATCGCCGGTGCCCACCCAGGGTGCCCGGAACCGTTGACGGGTAAGGCTTCCCGTCCGGACCGAGCAGTCGGTAGGTCACGTCCCGAAGTCCAACGCGGTCTGCGTGCCCTCCAGGTCGAGCAGTCGCCGCTTGACCTCCAGCCCGCCCGCGTAGCCGACGAGCGCACCGCCCGAACCCAGCACCCGGTGACATGGCACGACGATCAGCACCGGGTTCCCCGCCATCGCACCGCCCACCCCGCGGGCCGCGCTCGTCGGCAGCCCCAGGTCGGCGGCGAGCCTGCCGTAGGTGGTCGTACGGCCGTACCCCACGCCGCCCAGCCCGGCCAGGACCGTGCGGTGGTACGCGCTCGCGTAACGCAGGTCCACCGGCACGGTGAACTCGCGCAAGCGGCCCGCGAAGTAATCATCCAGCTCCCGGCGCGTCCGCTCGATCACGGCGGGGTCGGCGGTGGCCTCCGGGTAGCGTTCCCGCGCGACGTCGGGCGGGGCGAAGGTGCACACCGTCAGACCCTCCGCCGAGGCGGCCAGGGTGACGGTGCCCACCGGGGTCTCATGGGTGTCCACGACTCTCCGTTTCGAACCGGCGGGGCGCTTCAGGCAGCCCCGGGAACACGAAGGTGCGGTCGGCACGCCACCCCGGCGTGCTCGCGAGCCGCGGGCTGAGCCCGGCCCACCCCTCGGGCGAGTCGGCCACCACCCACGCGTCCGGTGCGCCGGACACCAGCCGCCGGGCCGGCCGCAACCACGAGGCCGCGACGGCGGGCCACGACACGACCAGGCCGACCTGCCCGACGTCCTGCCAGGCAGCGACGAACGCCGCCGCCCGAGCCGCGCTGAGCGGATCCCGGCCGTGCCCGACGTTCACCAGCACAGCCCCGCTGCGCCGCAACGACGCCAGCACCGCACCGACCTCCGCGTCCAGGTTCCCGCCACTTGTGGGCACACCGAGAGAACACCGACCCGGCCGCTCCGGTTGCGCTGGACGGGCCACCTCTACCTGAACAGCTCACGCAGCACCGCGTCGTGCTCCTGGTAGACGACGCGGCCCGATGAGGCGAGCGCATCTCGCAACCGCTGGTCGATCCACGCCGGAGGTTCGTCGAGTGCCACACCGGACGGCTCGTGCCCGGCCTGGAGGACGGTGTCGGCCGACATGGCGACGAGTTCGGCGCCGTAGGTCTGGGCGACCGCGTTCGCGATGGTCAGCCCGGGACCGTCCAGGTCGCCCGCGTACCGCAGGCGCACTCCTTGCTCGGCCGCGAGTCGCAGCAACGCGTGGTCGACGCTGCCCAGGTGCCCGCTGGTGCAGGCGAACGCGTGCGGGCTGTCGTGGACCATGGCCGCTTCCAGCACGGACGGGTTCTCGACCACGGTGAGCACCTGCGGCGCGAAGGTCGGCGGGTGCACCGTCAAGTCCAGGAGGGTGAGGGCGACGGGGGTTGTCGCGTCGCCGAGCCTCCGGTCGACCGGACCGGTCCCGCGCACGCGCACCTGGTGGAGCAGTACCGTGGCGGACAGCCGGTCCGCGAGGATCCCGGCCTGCGCGAGCATCGCCCGCACCAGGTCGGGCCGTCGGGGTTCGGGCACGCCGGTCAGCTCCGCCACCGCGGCGACCAGGCGCGTGCCGGGCAGCCGGTCCAGGTCGAAGTAGTGAGGATCGCCCGCGCAGTCGTGGGACAGCTTGGCCAGACTGGTCGGCGGCTTTCTGGGCAGCAGCGGCACCACCTTCGCCAGGGCCGCGATCAGCTGCCGCACGGCCGCCTCGTCGTCCGTCCCGGCAGCGCGCATCCTGCCCACCAGGCCCGGCAACGAGGGGAGTGCCGCCTCGGCGTCGGACCACAGGTCTCGGCGTTGTGCCGACGCGGCTCGTCGCGCGGCTGCCCGGTCGACAACAGGCCGTCCCACCGCCTCCTCCACCAGCCGCTGGAGGTCGTCGGCCGACAGCTCCAAAGCGGACAGCACTTCGCGCAACGGGACAACGGTCACACCGTTGGCCGAGACCACGGCGGACCGGTCGCGTCGACGGCGCGTCGTGGTGTCGACCCAGCCCCTCAAGACGGCCAGCCCGCGGCTCGGCAACCCCTCGACCCGGACACGCGCAATCGTCCCGGGACGGCGACCGGCGCACAGTCGCTTGTGGACGGCGGCCCACAACGGGAGCAGGTCCCGATCGGCGGCCAGGACGCCGAGGTCGGCCGCCATCACGCCCTCAGTTCCAGGGTCAGCGGCTCGGCCTCGCCATGCCCCGTCCACAACCACGGCACGGTGACGCGGTGCTTCCCCGCGGTCACGACCTGGTGGATCACCACCTGCCCGCTCTCCTTCTTGAGCATGGGCGTGATGAACGGCGCGGTCGCCAGCAGGTCGAACTCCCACGAACGCAGCAGCGCGAGCACCTGACGCAGGTTGGGCTCGTCGAACGCGGCGTCGACCTCGTCGATCGACACCCAGCGGGGGCCGTGGTAGCGCTCGCCGGAGTACATGGACCACGCCGCGGCGAGGAGCGGCAGCATGGTCGCCAGCCTGCGCTCGCCGGTGGACAGCGAATCCAGCGGGTTGGACCGCGCGGTCACCTCGCGGAACCTCTCCTGCCGCTGATCGGCGAACGACGAGTGGGTGACCTGGATCTTCCAGTCGTGCCAGGATCGGTAGTCGAAGGTGTGCGCGACCCGGTCCTTCCAGGAGTCGCCCGCCTTCTCGTTCATCCGCTGCCTCAGCACGGTGTACATGTCCTCGAAGATGTCGTCCGACTGCGGTTGCGAGATCAGCTCCACCATCCGCCGGGCGTCCTCGTCCTCCCTGACGCTCCACTCCACCTGCACACCGACCCGGGCGACCCCGGTCCGGACGCCGTCGAGTGTCCTGCGGATCTGGCGGACCAGCTCCGCGGCGGCCTGGAGGCGGAGCTGGATGTCCTGCCGCAGCTCCGTGAACAGGCTGGTTTTCAGGGTGCGCTTGACGTCGTCGCGGAGGTCGTCCTCCAACTGCTCGGCGGTCGCCTCCAGCTTCCCCACCGCGACGTGCAGGTCCTCGCCCCGGGTCGCACCCGGATCGGCGACCACGGCGCGCCGCCACTCGGTGCCGTCGACGGTGACCAGCACGACCTGCCGGTCGAACCGCGCCAGCGCGGTGCTGGTCGTGCGCACGCTCGACTCCAACTGGGCCAGGGCACGGCCGCGTGCCTGCACCAGCGCGCCGAGCCGGTCGCCGGTCGCGGGGTGGTCGGCGAGCAGGCGCCTCGCCCACTGGAGCGCGGCCGTGAGGTGCGCGGGTCCGCCCGTCGAGGTGCGGGGCAGGTCATCGGGCAGTTCGGCGAACCCCTCGTCCACGAGCGCGCCGAACTGCCGGAGCCTGGTGTCGCGCCGTTGTTCGGCGGCCTCCCGCTGCGGGGCGATCCCGTCGAGCGTGGCTCGCATGGCGGCGGCTGCCTCCCCTGCCCGACGCCCCGATTCGCCGACGGCCTCGGCGTCCTTCTTGGCCGTGGCGAGGTGGTCGGTGATCTGTTCCCGGGTGGCGCGCAACTGCTCGTACTCCGCGCCGTACAACTCGCGGGCCTCGGCCACGGCGGAAGCCTCGCGGACGGCGGTCAGCCGCGCCTCCTCCGCCTCCGTGCGGGCTCTGGCCAGGACCTCCGCCCGCTGTCGCGCGAGGCCGTCGGCACGAGCGGCCTGGCGGAACAGCCCGATCACCCGGATCGCCGCCTGCCCCCACAGCGCCACGTGGTGCCCGAGGTTGGCCGCGGTGGTGCGGTGGGCGGCCAAGGCGGTCCGCTCGGTCGGCAGCAGCGTGCCGTCCGGCAACGTGGCCCGGTGGTTGAGTTCGCGCAGTGCTTCGTGAACCGCGCGCCCCGCCTCGTGGTGGCGGTCGGTCGCCTCGATGACGGCGGTTTGCGACCGGCGCAGGTCCTCCGCACAACGCTCCTCGACCATGAGCGCCGACCGGATACCGGACATCGAGGGGAAGGACGCGCGCTCGGCGTCGGCCTCCCGTTGCGCCTCTTCGGAGGCGGCGAGGGCCGTCGAGGTCTCGTCCTCCGCGGCTCGGCGCTCAGCGACCACCTGCTCCGCGATCTCGACCTCGCGCCGGGACTGGGCAGCGATGTCCTCGTTGTGCCGCAGGTGTTGTTCGGCGGCAGCGATCTTGGTCGACCGCCTCGCCGCGGCGGCGTCCAGGTCGGCGAGAACCCGTTGCCTCGTCAGCTCGGCCCGTGCGATCCGGTTGGCCGCCTCGCCTCGCGCTGTTTCGGTGACCCGGTGCTGCCGCTCGGCCTTGAGGCGTGCGGCCACCAGTTCCTCGTGCGACGGGAACGAGTCGCGTTCGGCCGCCGCGGCGAGGACGTCGGCCTCCCGGGACGCGAGTTCCCGACGGGCGGCGTCCGCGTCGTGCCGCGCGGCAGCCAGCGCGGTCTCCAGCTCATCGACCCGCTTCAGGCGAGCCTGTTCCCGAGTGGTGCGACCGATAAACTTCGTCCGGTAGCCGGCGGGCCCCGTGGCGGTCAGGACACCCGTGCGCAACCGGCCGTGCTCGACGCCGTCCCCGATCGGAATGGCCTGGAGCAGTGCCCGAACGCGTTCAGCCGGGATCGCCGGAGAGCTTTCGACGACGAGCAGTTCACCGAGCGCACGGCCGGACACCGGCTGGTCGGCGGTGATGACCAGGTCGCCTGCGACTGCCCGGCCGTCCGGCGTGACCAGCGCGTCGAGCAGCCCGCCGACGAGGAGCGCGCCTTCCAGCCGGTCCGCCTCCTCCGGTGAGAGGTGGTCGGCGAAGTCCACCAACGCCCACAGCGGGACGCCGTCCTCCGGCCGGCGGTCACGCCACGGAGAGGCCGGCGGCACCGGGGCGGCTCGACGGGCGTCGACCAGTTCCCGAGTCAGGGCGGTGACGGCGGACTCGGCCTGCTCGACGGCGTGCCGGGACTCGACCACGGCGTGCCCGAGCCCGATCCCGGACTGGGCGTGCGCCTGCACGACCGCCAAGCGGACGACGGTGGGATCGACGTCGAAGTCGTCCGCTGCGGGCAGGTCGACCGCGTGCACGAAACGGGCAGCCGCGCGCCACCGGTGCGCTTGCTCGACCCACGACGTGACGGCCCGGCGGGCACCCGCGGCGGCCGCCGCGGCGGATTCTGCCGCTGCGTCGACCTCTTGCCGAGCCGCGTCGACCTCTCTCCGGTGTGCTTCGTCGGCTGCGACACGTTCCCCCTCCGCGCTCGTCTCCTCGGCCAGCACCTGTTCCCGTGCCACGAGCAGAGCGGACTTCGCGACCTCCACCGAGCGGACAGCGCGGTCGTGCTCGTCACCTGCTCGTCGGGACGCGCGGACGGCTTCGGCGACCAGCGCACCGGCCGTTGCCGCGGCCTGGCGTCGACCCACCAGGTCGATCCGGGCGCGGGCGTCGTCGGCGGCCGAGGCGAGCCAGGCGGTGATGCGGTCGACGTCCAGGGGAAGCCGCGTACCGTCACCGGGCTCGACCAGCTCGCCGGGCACCCGGCCGAGGTGCCGGGCGGAGACCTCCCACTCGGCGATCGACTCCAGCACGGCGGACTCGGCCTCGCGGCGCAGGCGAACCGACTCCTCGGCCTTGACGCGTGCCTCGTCGTCCCGGCTCTCGGCCCGGCGCAACTCCTCCGCCACCGCCCGTTCGCCCCGCTGTGCCGTCATGTGTTCCCTGAGCGCGTTGTCGACGCTGTCGACCTGGGCGACACGAGCCTCCGACCAGGCCACCGGGGTCGCGCACGTCCGCACCACGTCCGCTTCCGCGATCTGGGTGTGGCCGGTGCGGAGCAGGGCCGTCGTCGCGACCAGCTGCTCAAGAGCGGAGTCGGCACCCACGGCGCGGGCGGTGGCACGCAGCTCGTCCGACAGGGTCGCCAGGTGATCCCCGGCTTCCGCGGCCGTCATCGTCGCTTCCGCTGCCTGTTCGGCCGCGGCATCGGCATCGGCGGTGGCGCCTTCCGCGCGATCCTCGGCGCGTTCGGCGTCCCGCGCGAGTTCCGCGGCACGGCGTTCCATGTGCGGGAGTTCCGCTCCGGCGTGGTCGCGCAAGGCGGTGTTCGCCGCTTCAAGACGGCCTTCGAGGGTGGAGATGCGGGTGTTCAGGAGTTTCAGCTGCTCGGCTGCTTCCCGCTGCCGGTGTTGCGCGGTTTCCAGTTTCGCGGTGGCCTCACGGGTGCGACGTGTCTGGGCGTCGAACTCGGTGTTGGCCGCGGTGAGCTGCGCTGCTTCCACATCGACGAGCGCTGCGACGTAGCGCTGGTAGCGCTTGTCGGTGGCGGCCAATTGCCTGGCCTCGTCACGCATGTCCGCCAGCTGGGTCTCCAACTCGGAGATGCGCTCCATCGCCTCGCCGATGACCGTCAACCGGTCCGGGTCCAGCGCGGGCAGCGCCTCGGTGAGCACGGCACGCATCTGCGCGGGTGGGATCGCTTCGGCCGTGCGCAGGCTCCGCAGGCTGCGCAGCACGCCCATCAGGGCCTCGAACTGCACTTCGTCCAGCGGGTCGAAGAGGGTGGTGCGCACGGCGTTCCGGTAGCCCGGCTCGTCGTTCACCGCGGCAAGGTGATTGGCCGCCTTCGAGCGCAACGCCTGGGCCGACGTGAACAGTGTTCCGTCGGTGGCCGCGAGTTGAGCGGCTAGGTTGTCGATCCGCACGGGATTCCCGTCGCGTTCTAGCACGAGCTGCTCACCGACCCGGCCGGGGCTGATGAAGAAGGCGCGCTGGAGGTTCCCGCCGACGGCGCGTAACCACAAACCCGTGGTGAGGTACGAGGTCTCGCCGGTCCCCGGGTCGTGGCGGCCGTACTCCAGCCACCACGCCCCGGTGCGGTCCTCGCGCTCGTTGCGGTCGGTGTGCCTGCTGGTCAACGTTCCCGCCGCCTTGCCCGACACCGACAACGCGGTCTGCGACGTGTCCCCGTCCAACAACAGGGTGATGAGCATCGACGCGGTGAGCGACTTGCCCGACCCGTTGGGGCCGGTCAGGGTCATCCACCCATCGGCGAAGACAAGGACTTCGTTGGACCACGCCCAGGAGTTGACGACACCCGCCCTGGCCGGCTGCCAGCGCTGCTCGACGGCCGGCACGCCGACCGTCCGCAGGTCCCGCACGGCATCCAGCCCACCGACCGGGTTCTTGGTGGTGTTCATCGGTCGGTCGGCTCCTCGGTCGGTTCCGCGGCGTTCTGCTGGACTCTGACCTTCCAGAGGTGGACACCCGGTGTCGGCCGCCAGGTGTCGTGGTGCAACGGGACGAGCAGCCCCACCGCCACCAGTTCGGCCGCCGCCGCGCGAGCGAGGGCGGGCAGCCGGTGCTCGTAGGCCGCGGCCCAGCGGGGCAGTGTCGTCCGCACGTGCTCGAACAGTTCGACGATCTCGGCGATGCCCAGCGCCGATCGGGGATCGGGTCGTCGGTTCACGGCGTCTAGTAGCGCGAGCGCGGCCTGCCGCTCGTTGCGACGACCATTGGGGAAGGCGACGAGCGTGCCGACCCCGCTGGGGTCGGTGACCTCCCACCAGTCACGACGCGCTGTCGTGGAGAAACCCAGGGCGGCGACGACTTCCAGCGCCCGCTCGCGACCGGTGGGCGTGTGCAGGTAGGGCATCGGAGCCGGGTCGTCGAGCGGGTCCGCGGCAGGGTCGTCGATCAGGCGGCGCATCGCGAGCAACCGCCGGTCGTCGACCGTCGGCTCGTCGTGCGCCGTCACGTCGTCTGTCAGCACGTCGGCGGACAGCGCGGCGACGTGGCGCTCCGGCTCCAAGGCGTCCAGACCGAGGAGGGCGGGCGACAGCGAGGAGAACTTCATGGCCAGCCGCTCCCGCGACGCGCTGACCACCAGGTCGCCGTCGTCCTGCCCGGCGATCCGTTCCAGGTCGGCGTCCACCGCTATCGAACCCTCGGCGACCAGGAGTTTGAGGGCGTCAACCAGGTTGAGCCGGCTGGTGCGCGCATCGGCCTTCCCGGTGCCGTCGGTCGCCACGACCTTGAACCGCGGCAGGCCACCGGTCGGCTCCTCCGCGGCGCACACCTGGGCGATGGCCTGCATCAGTTCACGCAGGCTCATCCTCGGCCTGCGCCACAGCTGCTCGCACACGAGCGCCACGAGGGCCAGGACTTCCTTCGACGCCAGGTGCGCCTCACGGCCATCACGACGCAGTCGGGGGCCTCGCCCGGCGGGCACGTCGGCCCGGCGCTTGTGCAGCCGCACGAGTTCCGCCGACTCGACGATCTCCAGTTCCCAGCCGAGTTCCGATCGGAAGAAGTCGGTCAGCTGCCGCCGCCCCCGGATGGCGGCGCGGTACGACTCGGCGTCCGTCTCGGCCCGGATGCGTCCGGTGGCGACCAACCGGCGGGCGGGCTCGCGCAGTTCCGGTGCCAGTGCTCGGGTCGTGGTCACGCGACACCGCCCTCCTGGATCTTGTGGACGTCGCGGTCGCCCGACGGGATCACGCGCACCCGCACGTCCGGTGCGGCCAGGACACCGTCCGCGAGCCGTACGCGGACGGTGCGACCAGGTATGCCGACCCGGACGAGCACCCGCGCGCTCGCCCCGTCCGCGTACGCCTGGCCGATACCCGTGTCCGGGTCGAGCTGGGCGAGCGCCACCTCCACCGCACGCAGCAGGACCACCACGGCGGCGGACGCGTACCCGGTGAAGTGGTCCAACGCCACCTCGCCGTCGGTGGCGAGCAACGCGGTGAGGTGCCTGCGTTGCGCTGCTTCCGCCGCCGCCTCGGCCTCGGCCGCCGCGCGGTCCCGGCTCGTGTCGGCGAGCTTGCGCGGTCGACCGCCGGCCGGACCGTGACGTTCGTGCTCGCGCAGCGTCACCTCGACCTGGTGCCTCCACGGACCCGCGTCGGTGAGGGTGCCGTGCGCCACGTCCTCCTCGACCAGCCGGGGCACCGCGTGCCACGCCGGCCAGTCGCCGAAAGCCGCCGCGTACACGCGACGGGCCTCCTCGTCGGTCGGCTGGCGGTAGAGGCCGCGTGCCAGCAGCCGGAAGTCGTGCCCGAGGTCGGAGCCCCGGCGACGGGCCGTGTAGCGGCGGTCGATGGCCACCAGCAGCGTGTGCACCGCGCCGGTGGCCGAGCTGATCAACCGGTGCACGCCGCCATCCTGGTGGAACCACGCCGCCAAGTCGGCGAGCCTGCGCACCCGGTCCGCCACCCAGCCCTGCTGCTCGGCGGCGTCGACCAGGCCGGCGTGGGCGACGGCGTCTTCTGCGATGGCGTGGTGTCCGGCGGCTTCGAGGTCCTCCAACGCGCGTTTCACCCGTTTCAGGGCCCGCTCGTACTCGCGGGGGAACTGCCGCAGCGCCTCGATGACGCGGTCCCGGTTGTCGCCGAACACGCTGTCGTCGGTGACGTCGGACTGGACGATGCGGGCGAGCGCGTCGTAGAAGTCGGCGGTGACGCGCCGGAGTTCGTCGGTCCGCGTGCGCACGTCATCGAGGTCCACGGGCAGGCGACCGGGGTCGGTCTCGGCGTGCTCCAGCAACGCGCGGATCGTGCCGTCCACGCCGTCCAGCAGCCTGCTGGGCAACTGGAGGGCACGCCGGGCGTCGACCACGGCCGAGCGCACTGCCGCGACGATGCCACGTCCCTTGCGGGTGAGCGCCCACGCCTCCTGCCTGCCGATCAAGCCCTGGAGGCTGCGGACCGGTGCGGCGTAGTCCCGGAACGGTTCGACGAATCCCCATGTCGCCAACTTGTCCAACGATTCGCGGAGGACTTTTTCCGGCATGGGGTCGTGGTAACCGACTGCCCTGGCCTGTGCGGAGATGTCCGCGAGCGTGGCCATGGGCCCGCGCGTCGAGAGTTCCTCCAATGCGGCCAGGAGCGCCGTGAACTGCTCTCGCATCAGGTCGTCGGACGTGGCGAACGCGGCCCAGTCGTCCGCCTCGACCTCCTGCCACCACCGTCGCGGATTCCTCACCGCACCTCTTCCGGATACGACTTCGCACCAGTTCCGCAATAGTGCGGATCATTGTTCGACGCCTTGCGGAAACGCCCCCCGGCGGGGACACCATAGCCCGACCGGACGAGGCCCCGGTAGGACGCCGCAATTCTCGTGGGACTCAGACCGCCCGGACCTCGGCGAGCCGCCTGACGGCGAACTCGTCGGTCCCGGTGGGGTCCCAGCACACGGCGGCTTCCCAGGCGGCTCGTGCCTGGGCGGCCGTGTCGTACGCCCTGTCGTCGAGGTCGGCGGCGTTGTGGGGCAGGGCCAGGTCGAGGTCGGCCACGTCGACGTGCGCTTCGTCCCAGTCGATCAACGTGACGCGATCCGCGGTCATGCGGATGTTGCGCGGGTTGGGGTCGCCGTGGACGACGCACGTGGGCCGACCGGCGACCCGCCCCCACGCCGCTCGGCACCGGGCGACGCCCTCGGGTGGCATCGCGTTGAGGTCGACCCTTGTGCCGGTCTCGGCGTGCAGGAGGTCGGTTGACGATCGCCATCCCGGGCGTTGGGGCCAGCCGTGTGTGAGCCGGTGCAGTTGGCGGAGCGCCGCGGCGACGCGACGCCAGTCGGCCTTGGACTCCGGTGGTCCGCCCTCGACGTGGGTCATCACCACCAGGCCGTTGGCGAAGTGCCGACCGTCCGCGGTCGGGATCGGCACCGGCACGGGCATTCCCGCCCGGTCGAGGTGGCGGAGCAGGTCGGTTTCCCAGGCGAGGTCGGCGTTACCGCGTCGGCCGAGACGACCGACCGCGAGGTGCCCGTTGACGCGCACGCTCCACACCTCGTTGACACCGGCCCCGCCGGTCAGCGGCTCGACGCGAACCGCGTCATCACCCCACTGCTTGAGCGCGTCCCATCCCACTCGCTACATCTTCGCGGAGGGATCACCGACTGGACAGGTCATCGGCCAGCCGCCGACTGACGCGGTGGTCCAGCTCGACCGGATCGCACTCGGCCAGGTGGTCGCGGATCAGGCGGTGCACGAACCGGTACTCGCGGCCGTCCTGGACCAGCAGGATCCGCTCGGCAGCGAACCTCAGCAGGGCCGTTCGGCGCCAGGGCAACTCGGTCGCGGCCAGAGGTCTGACGAAGAGCCACGCCAGGGCGTCCGCCAAGGCGTCGAGCGGTGGGGTGTTGGTGGCGAGCAGGAGGGCGGGTGCCATGCCGATGAGCAAGCCGGTCACCGGCGTCAGCACCGGAGGTCCGTCGAACCGGGCGCCGCCGATCCACGCGAGCGCCAGGCCGGTGCCCCCGCCGAGCAACATGACCGCCACCACGGCCAAGCCCCACCAGGTGCCCGGCCGGATGTCGTGCAGGACCTTGATCTCCGGCCACGGCGTTCCGCAGGCGACGCCCACGGCCACGAACGCCAGGCCGAGGACCAGTCCGGTCGCGATGCTGCCGAACATCTCCGGTGACATGCCGTCGCGGATGATCGCCACCACCGGCAGGGTGACCAGACCCGTCAACAACATCAACGGGAGCGAGGTCTTGCCTGTGGACATGCCGATCGTGACCGCATTGAACCCGGCGAACACCAGGGAAACGAGCACGACGAGCACGTAGACCAGGACAGGCGGCATGACCGAGGGCAGACCTTCGAACCAGTCCGCCGCGATCCACGCCGGTGCGCCGACCGCCAGGCCCGCACCGAGGCCGATCACCAGCTCGCGCCACCTGACCGCCGACCGCGGGCCGACCGGCAGCTCCGCCCAGATCGCCGGGTCGGACATCCACAGCAGCAACGCGAGGCAGCCACTAGCGGCAACTGCGGGCCACGCCCCGTACCGGAGGCCGACCACTACCGCACTGCTTGCGCTCATCCCGATCAGGAGAGTCGGCACGAACCAGGTGTAGGTGGCGATGATCGAGTCCATTCGGACGAAGTCCAGCCACCCCGCCCGGTGCCCGAGACGTCGGCGGGTGGCCACGTCGCTCCACGACTTCCCGGCGAGCCGGGCGAGAAACCGCAACGCCCGGAGGACCTGCTGATCGGTGAACGGCGCGTCGGGTGTTCGCCGCCGCACCAGCATTTCCACGATGTAGTCGTCGAACAGCCGCCGGTGCCCGTGGGTGGAGGTGGACAGGGATCGGCTGTACGTGAGTGCCATGATGTTGAGCATCAGCGGCGTGCTGACGAAGTCCCACAACGCCTTGTTGTGGTCGAGAGCGGCCTCCACGCCGTCGAGGGCCGGCCGCACCGAGTCGAAGTAGTCGAGCAGCCGGGAACGGCTCAGGGGTTCGATCCGGAACGCCGCGTAGAGTTCCAGCCTGTTCTTCAGCCGGTCGTAGTCCTGGATGCGGCAGCACACGGCGACCTGGACCCCGAACTCCGCACGTAAGGCGTTGATCTCGTCCACGCACCGGCTGCGATGCTCCGCCAAGACCTCGTCGAGCCCGTCGAGCAGCAAGGCGATCCGCTGGTTCTTCAGCCAGGCCCAGACGTTGCCGGCCGGGATGCCGTACCGCTTGGCCACCTGGTGAACGACCCAGTTCCCGAACTCCGCCGGCTCGCGGCCTTCCGCGCGGCGGCGGTACCCCGAGACGGACCACGAGGCGAGGTCCACCACCGCCGGCACGGGGCGGTCCGGATCGTCGCGCGCGCCGGCGAGCAAGGCGAGGCACAGGTCGAGCAGCAGGGTGCTCTTGCCGGCGCCGGGTGCGCCGAGGATCAGCAATTCGTGGCGCGTGTCCTCGAACAACGCGGCCACCTGCCCGCTGCCGTAGGCATCGACGCCGGGCTTGTCGACGTCGTCCACCCAGTCCACCGGCCGCACAATCATGTCAGGTTCCGCGGACAGCTCCAGCTCGACCTGGACGCGGACCACCAGCGAGCCGGCGCGGCGACGCCTGGTCCACGCCTCCACCCGGTCGAGAGCCGCCGCGCGGTTCGCCGGGTGATTCCACTTGCCCGGTAATCTGGGCTTGTCGCGCTCGCGCAACCGCTCCCATGCGCCTAAGACCACCGTGAGCGCGGTGAGCACCGCGACCGCGGGCCAGAGCCAGCCCTGGTAGTCGCCCAGGAGACCGGGCGCGGTCCCGCCGGTGCCGACGTTGATCGCGATGGGCAACAACACGAGTGTGGTCACGGAACCGATCGCGACGAAGCCGATGACGCGTACGTGCCGCCACCCGGGTCTCCGCCCCACAGCCACCTCCGTCGGATTTACCTGTGGTGGGACGATAGCGACCCGGTTCCGCCGCCCGTGAACCGAGCGGGACCGATCCGAGTCCGGCTCACGTGCCCGGGACTTCCGCGGGGTCCTCGCGTCTTGGATCGCGACCGGCACAGTCGTGCTGTGCTTTCGGCGGCGGCGTGGCGTCCGTCAGGTGCCTTGTGCACAGGGGTGCGCACTCGGCACGGTAGGTGGGATCGGCCACTCCACCCCTTCGACAGGAGTGCGTGATGCGCCACCTGCCTGCCGCCACCGCCCTGGCCCTGGTCGCCTTCGCCGCGCCGGCGATCGCGGCGCCCGCGACCGGCACCGAGACCTACGGCTACACCGCGACCGCCGTTGCTCCGTCCTATGTGGAGGGAACGACGAAGACCACCCTCAAAGGGGACTTCGACGCGCGAGTGCTCCAACTGCCGTTCCCCTTGACGTTCTACGGCACCACGTACCGCGACGCCGTGCACGAGGTCGACGGCTACCTCAGCTTCATCAACGACGGCGACGTGCAGCCGCCCAAGCGGATTCCCGCGCCGAACCGGCCCAACGCCGCCGTGTACGCGTTCTGGGACGACCTCGTCGTGGACGACCAGGCGGGCGTCTGGACCGGGACCGACGGCGTCGCGCCGAACCGCCGCTACATCGTCGAATGGCGTGACGTGACGCTCAAGTCGGTGCCCGGCAGCAGGTTGAGCGCGGAACTGGTGTTCGGCGAGAACGGTGTGATCCTGCTCCAGTACCGGGGCCTCGACCAGGCCGCCGAACGCGGCGCGACCGCCCTCGTCGGGATCGAGAACGCCGGGGGCACCAGCGCCGTCGTGTGGTCGGACAACGAGAACAAGCTGTCGGACACCGCCGCGGTGCGGCTGCACGTGCCCGGCACCGCGATCGCCCGCGGCGTGATCACCAACGCCAACACCGGCAAACCGCAGTCCGACATCGTCCTGAGCACGACCACCGGCGGCCGGACCGCGACGGCCACGTCCAACTACGAAGGCCGCTACCAGTTGGAGGTCGCGGCGACCGATCCGCGTGTCACGGTGAGCGCGCCCGGCTACGCGACCGAGGTCCTGACACCGGGGTCCACCTCGGAGCACGGCGCGGTCACGGCGGACCTCGCGATCAGGTCGCCCATCCTCGAACCACCGGCGGGCACGCTGGAGATCACCGTGCCCGCCGGCGGCAGGGCGACGGGGTCGGCGTCGGTGCGCAACACCGGCACCTCGGCCGGGACCTGGTCGGCCAGGGAGGTCGACGGCGGCTCGACGCCGCCGCGGCCCGGCACGTCCGGCACGTTGCGCTCCTGGGACCCCAGGGCCGCCGGTGTCGAGGGCGGTTCCGGCGTCGCCGAACTCGGGGGCGACGTGTGGATCACCGTGCCCTCGGCACACCAACTGGTCCGGCTCACCCCGGACGGCGTCGTGCGCGACCGCACGACGTTGCCCGACACCGAGAACCCGGCGGACCCCGCGGTGGTCGGCGACAAGCTCTGCTACGTCAACGAGTCGACGTTCGACGGCGGCGCCGTCATCCACTGCGTGCGTCCGAACACGGGTGAGGTGAGCACGCACCTCACCACCGTGCCCCACGTCGTCGGCGGTCGCAGCGGCCTGGCGCACAACCCGCGCACCGACGTGTTCCACCTGATCGACAACAGGACGGTGTGGACCGTCAAGGGCGCCTCGCACGCCGACGCGGGCGCGCTGGTTTCCTCGTGCGACATCAGGTTCAGCCGGTGGGACCCGAACTACTACCCGGCGGGCGCGGCCCTCGGGCCCCACGACCACCTCTGGGTCTACGAGGCGACCGGCAACTACAACGACCGCAGGGGGCGCATCGAGTTGATCAACCCGACCAGCTGCCAGGCCGGGGACGTCCTGGGCTGGGCGCCGATCGCGAGCCCCTACAACGCCGGTGGCATCGAGGCCGACGCGTCGGGCAACGTCTGGGTGTACACCCACCCGCGCTACGCGGGCCCGTTCCCGAGCCAGGGACCCGCGAACGTCAGCCTGTTCCAGACGCCGTCCCCGGTGCACACCGACCTGCCGTGGCTCACGACGCCCGCGTCACCGGCCGCCATCCCACCGGGGACGACCGGGCAGGTGCACGTCACCGTCGACGCGACGGGTTTGCGGCCGGGCGTGTACAACGCCGCGCTGGACCTGCTCACCACCGGTCCGCGCACGCCGGTCATCGGCGTGCCGATCCGCCTCACCGTGACCGAGGCCGCGACAACACCGGCACGGTGGCGATGACCAGGACGATGCCGACGAGCGCGAATCCGTAGGAGACGAGGAAAGGGTCGGTGCCCGGTCCGAGCAACGGGGAGAAGCCGACCCCGACGTAGAGGGCGACGCCGCTCGCGCCGCCGAGCTGGTCGGCGCAGCGCTGCACCCCGGAGGCGATGCCCGCGTCGGCATCGGTGACGCCGTGCAGCGCCGCGTTCTGCAACGCCACCAACCCGACGCCCATGCCGAACGCGACGAGCACCGTGCCGGGGAGCACCGAGACCACGAGCGCCGAGGTGTCCGGGACCAGGGCGAGCACGCCGATGCCCAGTCCCGCGGTGGCCATGCCGAGCACCGCGGTCCACGTGAACCCCAGCCGGGCGATGATGCCGGGCACGACCACGGTGGCCCCGATGAGGGTCACCGCCAGCGGCAGGAACGCCGCGCCCGCCGCGATGGGCGACAGGCCGCGCTGCTCCTGGAGGTGCAGCGTCAGCAGGAAGAACGACGTGGACAGCGCCGCGCTGAACAACGCGGTCGCCCCGTTGGCCAGGACGCGGTCGCGGTGGCGGAAGAAGGACAGCGGCACCAGGGGGTGCGCGGCCCTCCGCTCGACCAGCGGGAACGCCGCGGCGCACAGCAGCCCGGCCACCACCGCCGCGCCCGCGAGCAGCAGGTCCGGGTCCTGGTCGCCGAACCGGATGACCCCGAAGATCAGCAGCAGCGGCGCGGTGACGAGCAGCGCCGCGCCGGGCAGGTCGACCGGCGTGCGGGTCACCGGCCCGTCGGGGCGCAGCAGCACCAGGCAACCACACACCACGACGACGACCAGCGGCAGGTTGACCAGGAAGATCCACCGCCAGTGCAGCAGCTCGGTGATCAGCCCGGACAGCAGGAACCCGAGCACCAGGCCGCAACTGGCCACCGCGGCCCAGACGCTCAGCGCCCGCGACCTCTCCCGCGCCTCGGGGAACAGCAGCGCGAGGATCGACATGGCGGCCGGCAGGGCGAGTGCTTCGCCCGCGCCCTGACCGAACCGGGCGAGCACCAGCAGGGGCAGGGCCGGTGCGAGGCCGGCGCCCAGCGAGGCCACCCCGAACAACGCCGCGCCCGCCAGCAGCGTCCGGCGCCTGCCGAACAGGTCGGCGATCCGGCCGCCCACCATGAGCAGGCCGCCGCCGACGACGGTGTAGCCGGTGACCACCCAGGTGAGGTGACGTGCGTCGACGTCGAACTCGTCACCGATGGCGGGCAACGCGATATTCACCACGGTGACGTCGACCGCGATGAGGAACTGCAACAAGGCGAGCAGGGTCAGCGTCAGCCACCGCGACCGGGCGGTTTCGGGCACGCGGGGACCAGGCGTGGGGAAGGACATGGTGAAGTGGCTCCGGTTCTCGGGTTCGCGCGAACAGCGCGAGGGGGAGTCGCCGCGAAGGCGGCGCAAACCCGCGCCGCTCCGTCACGACGCCGGTCATTCACACCCGAGAGTTCCTAGATGCCACTCATGTGGATCACCGTATCACCCTGCCACGCGATGACGGCGGTGGTGCGGATCGTGCCCGGCAGCCCCCTGACCGCGGGCTTCGCCGTTGGCCGGCGGCCGTTGTCCAACGGGTGAACCCGCCGTCCCGGTCGGGTGTACTCGCCGCGGAGCTGTCGGCATCGCCCGGCCAAGGGGTACCCGGGCCCGGATTCGCCACGCCCGCGGGGCAGCGGTCCGCGGGCGATGCACACCTCGGAGGAGAGACCCATGCGCAACCTGACGAAGAGCCTGATGACGACCTTCGCCGCCGGTGTCCTGGTCACCGGCCTGGCGACCACCGCGCAGGCCGATCCTCGACACGTGCACTGCGCCTACGGCGGTCCCGTGGGTGACGGGCCCAGCTTGGAGGTCGGCGGTTTCGACTGCCGGCCGCGAGTGCCGTACGCGGGGGAGGGCACCATCACGATCAACTCGACCGGCAGGGTGTTCGTCTGCGGGAAGCTGACGGTCAAGTTGGCCGAGGGCTCATCCCTGATCTACGCCGCGCGGGGACACGGCTGCCTGGAACGCCATTGAGGCTTGTCCTCAAAGCCGGAGCGTCGCCCGGACCCCCGTCGGTGCGGGGAAACCGGTCTTGGGGGCGTTCTCGCTCCGGCCCACCCCGCCGACGCGGGTGGGGCAGGGCCTTGGCCGAGTGCTGATCTCCTGGCAGCGCTCGACGTCGTCACCGGTGGCGACGTCGAGCGCGGGGTTCCGCCTACTCGTCAAGGACGGCGGTCGCCATGCCGGCGTCCACGGCCAGGGGGAGCCAGGTGATGAGGCCTGGAACCGGGGGAGGTCGCGGTTGTCCGTGCGGTGGCTGAGGAAGGCGTGTTGCCAGGGTTCGAGGACGTGGACCCGGACGCGGTAGTGCGTGCGGGCCACGGCGTAGTAGGTGTCGGCGGTGGCCGGGACGGCGGGGCGGTGGCCGTGGTCGGCGGCGTCGAGGGCGTCGAGCAGGGCGAAGTCCAGGTGCAGCCATGGGCGCGGTCTCCCGCCGGGCGCCGCCCGGCGCGGACGTCCGCGGCTTTCGCCGGCTCGGCGACCAGGTCGGGGGAACGGCGGGATGTCGGCGTCCCACTCCAGCAGGGTGGACACCCCGCCGGTGCGGCGGTGGACCAGCTCGTAGAGCGGCCAGACCTCGTCGGGCACCGGTCGGTCGTGGGTGTCGAGCAGGTAGTCGCCGTGGTCGCTCGGCCCCGCGAGGTGGACCTGGACGATGTGGTCGGCCGGCAGGTCCTCGATGTAGGTCACGGGGTCGAAGCCGTGGTTGGTGGCGCTGACGTAGACGTTGTTCACGTCCAGCAGCAGGCCGCACCCGGTGTCCCGGGCCGGCCGCGCCAGGAACTCCCACTCGGGCATCTCGGACGCCCGGAACTCCAGGTAGGTGCACGGGTTCTCCAGGACCAGCGGACGGCCGAGGAAGTCCTGGACCGCCCGGACCCGGTCGGTCACGTGGGCGAGGCTGCGCCGGGTCAGGGGCATGGGCAGCAGGTCGTGGCTGGTGGCGTCGGCCGGCCGCCGGTGACCTGCGTCGGTGGCGCTGGGGCCTGATTCGCCGTTGCGCGGTAGGGATCGGCCGGTCCGAACACGGTTCAGGCTGGTGCCGCCCTGGTAGTTCGGGAAGGTGTAGCTGATCCGCTACAACCAGAGAGCCACGGGGGAACGAGACCGCTCCGCCCTCCGCGAAGCAGACGTCGACGATTTCGTAGTAGTGGTACGTGAACTTCAGCAGGTCATCTCGACCGGCGTACGCGACCCGGTCGACCGACAGCGGAACGGTCGTCGCAGCGACGGTCGGAAGCATCGCCAGCGCGGTGAACGTCGAGAAGTCGGGCGAGCAGTGGCGCGTCGTGGAGCAGGGCTGGCCGATTTAGTCTCGACCACGCCGCCGGAGGTGTCGTTGTCGCACCCCTTGCGGGGACATCCCCAGCACCAGGCCGAGTTCCTCCCAAGTCCGAACACGGTGCCCGCAATCAGCGGCCTCGGTGTTGTCGTGACGCGCCTCTGCCAGGAAACCGTCGGCGAGGCGCTCTGCTGCGGAACGGACCCTGTCCGCAACCCACAGTCGTGCCAGGATCGGATCCTCGAATCGCTCCTCCACTTCTGCAGCAAGCTGCTCCACCGTTCTTGCCACATGATCATCGAACCAGTCTCGTCCCCCCACGGGGGGCTAGCGTATCCACAACCGGAGGCATATCGGCAACTCTGGTTCAAGCCATTGGGGACAACTTCCGTTCAAGCCAATCCCCGCCCTCTGCGCCAAGTGGGCCAATGGCCCCCTGCCGCCTGGACGGAAATCCGGCGCGCCATCCACTGCTCGGCGGGTGCGCGACGTGAATATTACTGTAAGTGAACAGACCACGGCTCCGGTATTCCAATCGCGGAAAGCGGCCGAAACGCGTCGAATTCACCCGTAAGGTGTATTGAGTCGACCATGTTGCTCGGTAGCGTCGTGGGCAACCCGAGATGCTGAGCATGTCTGCTGTGGCGTTGTGATCTTCACAGCCGGCGGAGCCGGGCTTCCGGAGGTGGCTTTCCGGAACCTGCGCTGTACGGCTCGGCTCATGCTTTTACGGCAACAGCACTCGGGTGTCCGCAGGTTTCGTAGGAGGTGAACTGTTCTCGCATGATTTGCGTTGCACGGTTTCTCGACCGTTTGTCAAACGATGCGGAGAATTCATGCTGACCGTCCACCGGCGCGTGATCAGTTGACCTTCTCGCCCGGGGGAGGTGTCGAGCGCATGGTGGTCGACGATCGCGCACATCGAGTGCTTTGGCGAGGAGCAGAGGCGTCCACGCAGCTCCCGCTGCCGCAGTCGACCTCTGCCGCCCTGGTGGTTGTCTCCATGGCTGCGTCCGAAGTCAGACCGGTGGCGACCGTGATCGCCACCAACCCGGACCCGTCATCACAGCTCACTCCCTTGACCGTTGTGACGACGACCGTGGAGTCTTCGGTGACCTGGGGGGCGATTCCCGGTGCGAACTCCTACGTGGTGACGGCGGGGCAGGCGGACGCGCCTCGGCAGGTCGGCAGGACTGTCGAGGCCGGGGCAGTGCTGCCTGTCACCCTGGGGCAGTCAGCGCAATACCAGTTCACCAGCAATTCGATTCAGGATGGCCACGGAAAGCGTGAGGGCGGCGGGCCGGTCAGCTACCGGTACGGCGTGGAGATCACCCCGCCGACTACGGTCATCGCCGAAATCCCGGCAACAGCGAGTGTTGGTGACGAGGTCGCCGCCGTTGCCCCGGCGATCATCAACACTGAGCACTCGTACGAAACGTTCATCCCCACTCGGTACATCGACGCGCCGGAGGACCCTTTCGGACTCACCTGTGAGGGCAGTTGGGGTGGACCTGATTGGCAGTACAGCGGTGACAACCGCGGTGTCGGCTGGAACACTGGCCTATACCGGACCAGGGCTGTCTTCAACCTGGTGTGGTACGCCAACGCGACGCTGACGCACAAGGACGTTCATCCCACCAACCGCTACGAACGCCGGAGCAACGGCGAGTTCGTCTACGACTCCACCCGGACCGCCGGTGCCGACGACTTCGACGTCCGGGCCCTGGGCAACGACGGGAAGTACGCACGCAACGTCATCGAACATGAGGTGGGTAACCCCTACTGCAACTCCATCGCCGGCATCACCTACGCTAACCAGCAGGACGTCTACCAGGATGGTCGTCACTGGATCTACGGATCGCACGACAAGATGCCCGACCACCAGTTCTACCGGCTCGATCAAATCCAGCAGGACCCCAACGATCCCGGTAGCCCGATCACGGACAACTTGACACTGGTCTTCCACCATGAGCTGGAGGACCCCTCGTGCCTGGTCGGCGTGGTGTGTGGTTCGTGGCGTTACCAGTACGTTCGATGAGATGAACCCGAGAGGTCGGCGAGGATGGATCGCTCCAAGCGGATGACGGTATTACGCTGGTTGCTCGCTCTGCTGGTGTTCGCCTTCTTCATGTACTGGTCCATCACCCTCGCCGGCCTCCTGGGCTGGAGCACGACGCCGCGTGGCCCGCAGCGGCTTGCGGAGCGCTGGCACCTGCCACTGCTGGCGGTCTGCTCCGGGGTCCTGGCCGTTGCCCTCGCCAGGCGCATTCTCGGTCTCCGCGTGCTGTCACCGTGGCTCCTGGCCGCTGTGCTGCCCGCCGCCTACTTCGTCTCGGTGGAGACGGGCGTCGTGTAGCGGCAGGGCTTGTCCTCCTGAGTTCGACCCGAGTGGTTCCGGCGACCTGGCCGTGAGCCCAGAGCCGCGGACACCGCGCCGCCCCTGACGCGAGTGCGCACGACGGCCACAAGGTTCCCGCAAGGTGGGCTCGGCAGAGTTCGGCGCGTTGGATCAACACCACGTGCCAGAGGGGGAACAGTGCAGGTCAACGTGTTGAAGAAGCTCGCAGGACTGGCGATCGCGCCGGTCGTGGCGGGGTCGTTGCTGTTCGGGTCGCTGGGGGTCGCCACAGCCGAGGAAGTGCAGGAGACGCCGCTGGTCGAGGTCGTCGCCGAGGAGGGGGTGGAGGACGCCCCGGACGACAGCGCCGAGGCCGCCGCCGCGGGGTACGGCAAGCCCATCACCCGCGCCGAGGTGATCAAGCGGGCGAAATACTGGTGGGACAAGAAGGTCCCCTACAACCAGAGGGCGACCTACCGCGACATCAACAACGGCAAGAAGTACCGCACGGACTGCTCGGGCTTCGTCTCGATGGCCTGGAAGCTCACCAGCAGCCGCACCACCCACACCCTGCCCGCCGTGTCCAGGTCCATCGGGTGGAAGTCCCTCAAGCCCGGTGACATCGTCCTGAGCCGCGGTCACGTCAAGCTGTTCGAGAAGTGGGCGAACGCCGACAAGACCGTGATGTGGATCTACGAGCAGGGCAGCACCAGGACCGACATGGACCACGAGAAGGTGTCCGTGAAGGCGCTGAAGAACGGCGGCTACGAGCCGCGCGCGTACAAGAAGATCAAGTAACCCGAGGGGAGCGGGCCGGTCGACCGTCCACTGGTCGACCGGCCCGGTGCCATCTGTGAACGGGTCCTCCATTCGAGCGGTGCTCGGCGGAGTCGGTTGCCGCGCCCCGCCCCGTCGCCTTCCCTGGAGCGGGGGGCCGGGGGAGGGGCTGTGGCGAATTTCCGCCTGTTCGGAGAAGTCGGGTTCAGCGTCGGGGGACGCCGGGTGGACGTCGGTCCACCGCGGCGGCAGTGCGTGCTCGCGGTGCTGCTGGTGGAGGTCAACCGGGTGGTCCCGGTGGACGTCCTGGTCGAGCGCGTCTGGTCCGACCAGGCGCCGCGCAAGCCGAACGACGTGCTCTACAGCTACGTCTCGCGGCTGCGGCGGGTGCTCGCGGTCGACCCGGACACCGAGCTGGTGCGCCGGTCCGGCGGGTACGTCCTGGAGGCCGACCCGCTGTCCGTCGACGTCCACCGCTTCCGCCACCTGGTCGCCGAGTCGGCCCTGGACGAAGCGCTGGAGCTGTGGCGGGGCGCGCCGCTGGAGCGGATCGACACGCCGTGGGCCGAGTCGGTGCGCGAGGCGCTGGAGGTCGAGCGGCTCGCCGCCGAGGTCGAGCGCAACGAGCAGCGGCTGGCCCGCAACCTGCCCGTGCCCGACCTCGCCGCGCTGGCCGCCGCGCACCCGCTGGACGAGCGGATCGCCCGCCAGCACATGCGGGCGCTGTACCAGGCGGGCCGCCAGGCCGACGCGCTCGACCACTTCGAACGCGTCCGCCGCCGGTTGGCCGACGAACTCGGCGCGGACCCCAGCCCGCCGCTGCGCCGCGCCCACGAGGAGATCCTGCGCGGCGCCGCCGAGCCGGCCCGCCCGACCGGCCGAAACGACCTGCCCGCCGACGCCGCCGACTTCACCGATCGCGAGCACGAGGCGCGGAGCCTGCTCGCCGCCGTGGAGGACGAGAAGCGCAACGTGGTCGCCGTCGACGGCATGGCGGGCGTGGGCAAGACGACCTTCGCCGTCCACGTCGCCCACCGGTTGGCCGACCGGTACCCGGACGCCTGCCTGTTCCTCGACCTGCACGCCCACACCGCCGGTCGTGCTCCCTCCTCGACCACGACCGCGCTGGAGGCGCTGCTGCGCGCGCTGGGCGTGCCCAAGCAGGACGTGCCCGACGGCGTGGACGAGCGGTCCGCGCTGCTGCGCGCCACGCTCGCCGGTCACCGCGTGCTGCTGGTGCTGGACAACGCCGAGAGCGCCGCCCAGGTCCGACCGCTGCTGCCCGGCTCGGCCGATTCGCTGGCGGTGGTGACCAGTCGAAGACGACTGGTGGACCTGCCCGCGTGGACGTTGTCGCTGGACGTCCTTCCGTTCCCGGACGCGCTGGCGCTGTTCGGCGGTGTCGTCGGCGACGGGCGGTCCGAGCGGCAGCCCGACGCCGCCGCCGAGGTGGTGCGGCTGTGCGAGAACCTGCCGCTGGCCATCAGGTTGGCCGCCGCCCGCCTGCGCAGCCGTCCGCAGTGGACGGTCGAGCACCTGGCGGGTCGGTTGCGGGACAAGCGGCGGCGGTTGCGCGAGCTGGCGGTGGGCGACCTCGGGGTGGCGTCCGCGTTCGAGCTGTCCTACACCGCCCTGCCCACCGACCGGCGACGGCTGTTCCGCCTGCTGGGCCTGCACCCCGGCGCGGACGTCGACGTCGAGGCCGCCGCCGTGCTCGCGGACCTCGACCCGGACGCCGTCGAGCCGCTGCTGGAGGACCTGGTGGACGTCCACCTGCTCCAGGAACCGGTGCCCGGCCGCTACCGCTTCCACGACCTGCTGCACGTCCACGCCCGCAAGACCGCCCTGGACACCGAGCCCGACCCGTGGCCCGCGGTGTCCCGGTTGATCGACCACTACCTGGTCACCGCCGCGGCGGCCGACCGGGTGCTCGCGCCGGCGGGCAGCCGGCCGTTCGCGTTGTCGTTGCCGGACAAGCACTTCGCGTCCCGCGATGACGCGCTGCGGTGGCTCGCCGCCGAGCACGCCAACCTCGTCGCGGTGGCGGAGTGGTGCGGTGACCGCGCGCCCGCGTCCTGCTGGCGGCTCGCCACCACCCTGTTCCGCTACCTGTACACCCGGGGCTGCACGGCGGACCTGCGGAGCGTGCACGAGGCCGCCCTGGTCGCCGCCGACCGCGACGGCGACCCCGACGGCCGGGCCGTGGTGCGCGCCCACCTGGGGATCGCGCTGTACCGGCAGGGCGAGTTCGCCGCCGCGCACGCCCACCTGCGCGAGGCCGTCGACCTGGACCGCCCGAGTTGCCTGAACCAGGCGCTCGCGGCGCTGGGCAACGCGGCCAAGAAGCTCGGCCGGTTCGAGGAGGCCCTGGCGTGCTTCCACCGGGACCTCCGGTTGTGCCGGGAAGCGGGCAACCGGCACGGCGAGGCGGTCGCGCTGGGCAACCTCGGCGCGTTCCACCTCGACATCGCCCGGTACGACGAGTGCGTGTCCTACTTCGTCCGGACGTTGGCCGCGATGCGGGAAACGGGCGACCGGGTGGGCGAGACGGTGACCCTGGACAACCTCGGCCGGGTGCACCTGGAGACCGGCCGGGCGGACGAGGCGCTGGACCACCTGGGTCGGGCACTGGCGCTGTGCCAGGAACTGGGCGACCGGCACGGCGAGGCCCGCACCCTGACCAATCTGGGCGAGGCGCACGGGTTGCTCGGCCGGTCCGACGAGGCGCTCAAGCACCACCACAAGGCGCTGGAGCTGATCGGTGAGATCGGCAGCCACAGCCTGCGGACGGAGGCGTTCAACGGCCTGGGCTCGACCCTGCTGCACTGCGGCCGGCCGGCCGAAGCGCTCGGCCGGCACCGGGAGGCGCTGGAGGCGGCCCGCCGGATCGGGGAACCGTTGCAGGAAGCCAAGGCGCTGGACGGCATCGCCGAGTGCCTGGCGGAGGCGGGTGACCACGCGGCGGCCGAGACGTCCTGGCACGCGGCGCTGGCGATCTTCACCGAGTTGCGCCACCAGCCGCGGGTCGACCGCATCGGGGAGCGGCTGACCGGGCTCGCGCGGCGTGCCCGCACCTGACGCCCGGGGCGGTTCGCACGAGCAGGCGACCGGGGCGCGATTAGTAATGCACGTGGCCCGGTCCTGCCTAAAGCCGGTGTGGCGGGCCGGATGAATTCGGTCAAGTGCTATCGCTATTCCGTCATCCGTTCAGCGGTAGTCGGGTTCCGCGGGCTGCCCGTAGCGTCGTCGTACTGTGAGCGGACGAACGAGCGCGAACAGCTGCCGGCGGTGGCTGTGCGCCTTCGTCGGCGGTTTCCTCCTCGTCGGGTTGTTCGTCCTGCACCTCGCGGTCTGCGTCGCCGACGGCCGGGTCCACCCGGCGATCGCGGCGCAGGAGACGACCGCGGTCGCGGCCACGTCGTCGACGGCGACCGCACCGGCGGACCGCGACGGCGGCCACCAGTGCCGCATCCCCCTGCTGGAGAGCCGGATCCTGTACGAACAGGGCACATCCGGCGAATCCGCCCCGGTCACGACGCCGACGACCGGCGGGTGGCCCGCACCGGGCCACCCGCTGCCCCGCGCGCACGCCGACCCGCCGCACCCCGGAGAACGGGGCCGCGACGTGCTGACGTCGATCTGCGTCGCGCGGACCTGACCGAACCCCCGCGGTGACACCACGCCCCCGTTCCGTCGGGGCGGGTGGCCCGCGCCCGCACTTCCCGGATTCCCCGGACGGCGGTCCTCCGGTTCGGACGACAACGGCTGATCGCGTCCCCTGATTTCCGGGAACACCCCGGCCCGCGACGCACGTGCGCCAATTCCCGAAAATGCGCACGTCCAGCGAAGCGACCTCACGCCCGCCCCGTGCACATCGGCCGGACAAACGGTCCGGAATTCCCGCGCCACCGCCGACGGTGAAACGCGCGGTCCGGTCCGCAATTCCCCGGGGTGCCCGGCACCCCACCACGTGAGAGGAACCTGCCCGTGAACTCCGGTCCGACCCTGCGGATCCTCACCCGGTCCGACCTGGCCGACCTCGAACTCCCGCCGCACGAGGCGCTTTCGCTGGTCGAGGACGGCTACCTGGCCTTCGCCTCCGGCGCCTCGCGGAACCCGGCCAAGCTGATGATGACGATGCCCGACCCCGAGCGCGACTCGGTCACGTACTCGATGCTCGGCTACGACGGGTCGCTCGAACAGGCCGCCTTCAAGACGAGCTACCGGCAGGGCAGCACGTCGGCGGGGAAGTATTACCCGAGCATCACCCTCTACGACGACACCACGGGTATGCCCTTCGTGCTCATGGACTGCCACCGCGTCGGCTCCACGCGCACCCCCGCCAGCACCGCGCTGATCGCACGTGCCTGCGCCTCACCGGACGCGCGCACCGCGTTGATGATCGGCACCGGCGCCCAGACCACCCGCACGCTGCCCTACCTCCTCACCGCCGTGCCGAAGCTCGACCGCCTGCTGTTGTTCGGCACGCACCCCGACGGCATCCGCGACAGCGTCGCGATCCTGGCCGAGCACTTCCCCGGCCGCGAGGTCGAACTGGTGGACGACGTGGAGGCCGCGTCCCGCGAGGCCGAGATCGTGGTCGCGGCGTCCGGGCGCGTGGCGCACCCGCTGGTCAGCTTCGACTGGCTGCGCCCCGGCGGCCTGCTGATCTCCGTCGCCAGCAAGGGCGTCGAGGAGGGCGCGATGGCCAAGGCCGACTACGCGGTGGCGACCAGCGCCGCGCAGCTCGCGGTGACCGGGCAGCGGATGGCCGGTCCGGACGGGGTGTTCCGCGTCGACACCGAGGTGCCGGAGATCCTGGCGGGCCGCGCGCCCGGCCGCCGCACCGACGACGAGCGCATCTTCGCCTTCAACAGCGGCATGATCATCACCGACATCCCGGTCGCGCACGCGCTCGCCACGCGTGCGATCGCGGCGGGTCGCGGGCACGAGGTGGCGTTGTGGTCCTGACCGATGCGACCCTGTCCACGCCGCTGCCCGCGACCGAGCGGCCCTGGGCGCCGGAGCTGCGGGACAGCGGGATGTTGTGGGAGATCGCCCGCGCCCTCGGCGGCGGCCCGTTCCACGTGATCCACCCGGAGACGTTCGCGGAGAACCTGGACGACCTGATCGGCGCGCTCGCCGCCGAACGCACCCCCGGCCGGGTGTACTACGGCAAGAAGGCGAACAAGGCGTCGGCGTGGTTGCGCGAGTGCATCCGCCCCGGCGCCGGAGTCGACGTGGCCAGCGTGCCGGAGCTGGCGCACGCCCTCGGCAACGGGCTGCGCGGCGAGGCGATCGGCGTGACGGGCGCGGCCAAGTCCGACGGCCTGCTGTGGTTGTCGCTGCGCCACCGCTGCCTGATCGCGGTGGACGCCGCGGACGAACTGGAGCGCGTCGCCCGGCTGGCGGCCGAACTGGGCGAGACCGCGGAGGTGTTGTTGCGCGTCCTGCCCCCGATGGCGACGACCAGCCGGTTCGGCTTCGCGCCCGACGACCTCGCCGCGGCCGTCCGCCGCTGCGCGGACCTCGGCGGTTCCGTCGTGCTGCGTGGCTTCTCCTTCCACCTGGACGGGTACGACCCCGTGCCCCGCGCGCGGCTCGCGGCACACCTCGTCGACCTGTGCCGGGACGCCCGCGCGCTCGGGCACCCCGCCACGAAGATCAGCATCGGCGGCGGTGTCGCCGTGGCCTACGTGGCGGAGGAGGACTGGCGGCGGTTCGAGGAAGGCCGGCACGACGGGTGGTTCCACAGTGGACGGAACCCCGCCCGGACCTACCCGTACCACCAGGCGCCGACCGGCGCGGCGATGGTGACCGCCATCCTGCGGCACGACACCGGCGGCGTGCCGCTGGCGGACCGGCTGCGTGACGCCGGGGTGGAGCTGCTGCTCGAACCCGGCCGGGCGCTGGTCGACGGCGCCGGGTTCTCGGTCTTCCCGGTCCTGGGCCGCAAACCCAGCGGCGACCACCTGATCACCACCGTGGCGGGGCTCAGCATGAGCCTGTCCGAGCAGTGGAAGGGCAGCGAGTTCCTGCCCGACCCGGTCCTGGTGCGCGCGGGCGGGTCGCCGGAGGCCGGTGAGCCGGTGCGCACCGCGGTCGTCGGGTCCAGTTGCATGGAGTACGACGTGTTCACCTGGCGGACGGTGCGGCTGCCCGCCGAACCGCGGCCGGGCGACCTGCTCGTCTACCCCAACACCGCCGGCTACCAGATGGACAAGAACGAGAGCGGCTTCCACCAGCTGCCACTTCCCCCGAAGGTCGTGGTCGGCGACGGGAGCTGGCACGTCGACACCGACTACCCCGTCCAGGAGTTCCGATGACCATCGTCCGGCGCGCCTCCGACCTGATCGGGGACACACCGCTGCTCGAACTCGCCCGCACCGGCACCGGCACCCGGTTGCTGCTCAAACTCGAACAGCTCAACCCCACGGGCTCCTGCAAAGTGCGCATGGCCAAGCAGATGGTCGTCGAGGCGGAACGCGACGGCCGGCTGAAGCCGGGCGGCCACATCGTCGAGCCGACCTCCGGCAACACCGGTTGCGGGCTGGCGTTGTTCGCGCTGGAGCGCGGTTACCGGTTCACCGCGGTGGTGGACCGGCACGCGGCCCGCGAGAAGCTGCGGATGCTGTCGGCGATGGGCGCGGAGCTGGTGTTCGTCGACACCCCGTCGACCGGCGGTCCCAGCTCGGTGCGGCGGAGGGAGGTCGCCGCCCGGCTCGCCGCCGAACTGGGGGCCTACCACCCGGACCAGCACAACAACCCCGGCAACGCCAACGGCTACACCGACCTCGCGGCGGAGCTGCTGCGCCAGCTCGGCGCGGTCGACGTCCTCGTGGCCGCGATCGGCACCGGCGGCTCGCTGTGCGGCACGGTCCGGGAGTTGCGCGCGCGGGGTGCGCGGACGCTGTCGGTCGCGGTGGAGCCGATGGGTTCGATCATCTTCGGCGGTCGGCCCGGCGTCTACCACCAGACCGGCGCGGGCAGCCCGGAGGGCTTCCCCGTCGGGTCCAACGTGGACTACTCCCTGGTGGACCGGTCGCACCGGGTGTCCGACGGCGACGCGTTCGCCGGGGCCCGCGTCGTGGCACGCCGCACCGGCCTGCTCCTGGGCGGCACCACCGGCGGAGCGATCCACGTGGCCCTGCGCCGCCTGCTGGAGCACCCGCCCGGGAGCACCGTCGTGGTCCTGGCCAACGACGCCGGGGAGAAGTACCTGGACTCGGTGTACGACGACGACTGGCTGCGGGCGCGCGGGGTGCTCGACGAACTCGCCCACCGCCGCGTCGAGCGCTGGTTCACCACCTACGCGGCGTCGGTCCGCGTCGCCGCGCGCGAGGCGTGGCCGACGCCGGTGGCGGTGGGCGCGTGACGCAGGTCGCGACGGCGGCGCGGGACGGGTACCGCGCGCTCGTGGCGCTGGCCGCCCCGATCGCGGGTATCCAGCTCGCGCAGGTCGCCCTCACTAGCGTCGACCTGGCCATGCTCGGCCTGCTGGGCGTGTCGGCGGTCGCGGCGGGCGGGCTGGCGATCCTGCTCTACAACCAGATCCGCACCATGTGCGTGGGCATGGTCACCGGCACCGGCAACCTGGTCGCGGCGGCGGCCGGTGCGGCGGAGCGCCGCACCGGCACCGACGAGCTGGACGACCGGGCGCGGGACGAGATCCGGTCGTTGCTGCGCTCCGCGTTGCTGGTCGCCACCGTGACGGCGGCGGTGGGCGCGGCCGTGCTCTGCGGCCTCGCCTCGGCCCTCCCGCTGCTGGGCCAGCAGCCCGAGGTGGTGTCGCTCGCCCGCGCGATGATGTTCGCGTTGGCGGGCGGGCTGTTCCCGATGGTGTGGCTGAACGTCCTGCGCCAGTTCGCGGTCGGGTTGCGCAGGCCCGGCTCGCTGCTGGCGGTGACGCTGGTGTCGATCGCGGTCAACGCGGGCTGCAACGCGGTGTTCATCTACGGCTGGCTCGGTCTGCCGCGGTTGGGCGTCGCGGGTGTCGGCCTGGCGACGACGGTGGTCCAGTTCTGCACGCTCGCCGCGTTCGCCTCGACCATCGCCCGGGATCCCCGGCTCAGCTCGATGGTGTCCCTGGCGGCGTGGCGGGCGGACCCGGCGGCGGTGCGGCGGATCGTCCGGCACGGCACGCCGATCTGCTTCACGTACGGGTCGGAGGCGGCGCTCACGTCGATCGCGACCCTGCTGATGGGTGCGTTCGGGCCGGCGGTGCTGGCGGCGTCGAACGTGGCCAACCAGCTCGCGTACATCGTCTACCAGTGCAACATCGGTCTGTCGCAGGGTTCGTCGATCCTGGTGAGCCGCGCGGTCGGCCGGGGTGAGGTCGGTCTGGCGCCGGTGATCGCGCGGCGGGCGTTCACCCTGTCCTGGACGTTCATGGCGGTCGTGAGCCTGGCGTACGTGCTGGTGCCGGGTGCGGTGTTGTGGCCGTTCCTCCAGGACGAGGCGGACGGGGCGGTGCTCGCGACCGCGTCGGCGCTGCTGTTGTTCGCGGTGGCGCAGCAGTACAGCAAGGGGACGCAGAACATCATGGTCGGCCTGCTGCGCGGCCTCGGTGACACCGTGTCGGGCCTGCGGAGCACGCTCGTGGGGTACTGGGCGATCGGTGTGCCGAGCATGGTGTTGTGCGCGTACGTGTTCGACTGGCGCGGCAACGGCGTGTGGACCGGGTTGTGCGTCGGCTTCGCGGCGACCGCGGTCCTGCTCGCCCGCCGCTTCCGCGCCGGCACGTCAAGCGGTTCCACCCGCGGACCGGTGGGAAACTCCGGGGTATAACGCCCCCCCGCACCCGAGCCCGGTCGCCGGCTTCCCGGCGGCCGGGCGTGCCGCGTTCACGCGGTGTGGGTCAGTCGCGGCCCATGTAGACCTTGGCCGTGGTGGCTCCGCGGGGCGACTGCGGAGAGGTGAAGTTCTTCACGTCGCCCTTCGGGCACGCACGGGGTGACCGCCAGCGGCCCAACTCTCGACGGCCCTGGTACCAACGGGTTTCGGTGAAGACGCACTTGCCGTCGGCCTTGGTGTCCTTGACCCATCCGGTGTTCTTGCCCGGCGTGCAGACCCGGCCGGCGGCCGAACCGTAGCTTTCGGAGTGGGACCAGGGCACGCAGGCCAGGGTGGTGCTGTCGGTGGAGACGATCTCCACCAGGTCCAGTCCCCCCGGGTGGGCCTGGACGGGTGCCGCCACCGACAGGGCGCCTCCCGCCGACAGGAGCGCGGCCAGTGCGACATTCCTTTGTCACGTGCCGCTGCCCCAACGACGACCTGGAGGACGCTTTACGGGCCGGGCAACCTCCGCACCGCTCGGACGTCCCGTCAACATGACTTCGGCTCGGGTGAACGACTACGACGACATCGCCGAGGGGTACGCGGCCGAGAACGAGACCAGCCTCGTGAACGCGTACTACGAACGGCCGGCGATGCTGGAACTCGCCGGGGACGTGGCCGGACGGCGGATCCTCGACGCCGGCTGCGGCTCGGGGCCCCTGTTCGCCGCGCTGCGTGATCGGGGTGCGGTGGTGACCGGCGTCGACGCGAGCGCCGGGATGCTGGAGCTGGCCCGGCGGCGGTTGGGCGCCGACGCGGACCTGCGGGTCGCCGACCTGGCCGAACCGTTGCCGTTCCCCGACAACGCGTTCGACGACGTCGTCGCCTCCCTGGTGCTGCACTACCTGCGGGACTGGGGGCCGACGCTGGCCGAGCTGCGTCGCGTGCTGGCACCCGGCGGGCGGCTCATCGTCTCGGTCGAGCACCCGTTCGTCATCACCATGATGCAACGCATGGCCGGGGAGAAGCCCGACTACTTCCAGACCCGCAACCGGGTCGAGGAGTGGACCATGGGCGGGCAGACCGCCCGGTTGAGCTTCTGGGACCGCCCGCTGCACGCGATGACCGACGCCTTCACCGCGGCCGGTTTCCACATCGACGTCATCAGCGAGCCGCCGCCCGCACCCGGCGCCCGCGAGCTGTTCCCCGAGGAGTTCAAGGAGTTCGCGGGCACCAGTTTCCTGGCGTTCCTGTTCTTCGTCCTGCGGGTCGACTGACCGGGTCAGCCGAGCCACGTGGTGATCGAGCCCAGCGCGGCGGCCTTCAGCTCGTCCGGTGCGCCGGAGCCGTTGACGGAGGCCGCCGCCACCGCCGCGAGTTGTTCGTCGCTCAACCCGAGCACGGAGCGGGCGATCTCGTACTCGTGGAGGAGGTCGGTGTCGAACAGCAGTGAGTCGTCGGTGTTGAGGGAGCAACGGACACCCGCGTCGAGCAACGTCGGCAGCGGGTTGGTCCCCACCGGGTGGTACACGCCGAGCAGGGCGTTGCTCGTCGGGCAGATGTCGAGCGTCGTGCCGCGCGTTCCTCGACCAGAGCGGGGTCTTCGACGGCACGCACCCCGTGCATCACGCGGTCGGCACCGAGGACGCCGAGCGCGGCCCGGACCGACTCCGGGCCCGCCGGCTCGCCGGCGTGCGGGACCGACAGCAGACCGGCCTCACGCGCGATGGCGAACGGTCGCCCGAACCACGCCGCCGGCGCGGATGCCTCGTCACCGTCGAGTCCGAACCCGACAACGCCGTCGCCGGCGAACCCGGCGGCGGTGGTGGCCACGGTGAGCGCGTCGTCGACGCCGGCCCCGCGGTTGGCGGCGAGGACGAGCCCGAAGCCGACCTCACCGGCAGCGTCGCGACCCGCCTCCAGGACCGCGGTGACCGCGGCCCGGTAGTCACCCAGCCGACCCCGGAACAGCCCCGGCCACACGGAGAGTTCGAGCCAGACCACACCGGCGGCCCTGGCGTCCTCGACGATCTCGCGGACGGCCCGCCGGACATCGGCCTCGTCGCGCAGGCAGGCCGCGGCGGCGGTGATCGTCGCCGTGAAGTGGGCGAACGAGCCGTACCCCGTGGGGCGCGGGATCTCCCGACCTTCCCGCCGGGCGATTTCCTCGACGGTCGAGCGGCGCAGCGAGCCGTCGAGGTGCAGGTGCAGGTGGGCCTTGGGCAGTTCCAGCAGCGAGCGCGTGCCGACCCCCGTCACGTGGTCCTCCTTCCCTTGTCATGGATCTTCAAGCTCAAGCCACCTCAGGGTCGTTCCCGGATCCGCGGTGGCTCCTCGTGGGGCGATGATCGGGCTGTGGGGTCGTTACGTGAAACCGTGGTGCGTCCGGGCCGTTGGACCAAGGTGCTGCTCGTCGTGACCGGGTGGGCGTCGGTGGTGTTCGCGGTCGGGACGGCCGTGCACGCGTTCGTCGTCGTGGACGAGCAGACGCTGACGCGGATGATGGTCCTGGCCGGGGCCGATCCCGGGCAGGCGCCGGGGTTCCTGGTGGGGTTCCGCGTGGTCGGGTGCCTGTACGTGGTGGGCAACGCGCTGGGCGTGCTCGCGCTGCGCGGGCCGAGCCGGTGGCTGTTCTGGGTCGTGCTGGCGGTCAACGCCACCCAGGCGGCGGGTGTGAAACTGGTGCCGCCGGAGGTCTTCACCGCGGCTCGGGAGCGGTTCGGTGTCGTCGGGGTGTTGCCGTCGCTGGTCACCGACGTCGGCGCGCTGGTCCTGGTCGTCGTGCTCGTCACCGCGTCGGCGGTCACCCGGGCGACCTGGGGCCAGGTCCGCGTGCTCGACCCGGGGTAGCCGTCCACCACCGAACCGACGACGCTCACCGCTGCCCTCGCTTGGTCCTTGAGCCGGCAGGCGCTCGGGACGACGAGCGGCTGACGACTCCGTCCACAGTGTCCGGTGGTCCGCACCGGGAACGGCTCAGGTGGTCGGGGCGGTGACGGCATCGAGTTGCTGTTGGACGCGGTCGGCGTCGGTGCCGCGGCCCTGGCGCCGGTACAGCTCCAGGGCTTCCCGCCACACCTCGACGGCTTGCTCCCGTTGCCCGAGCGCGAGGTGGGGGTGGCCGAGGCGGTCGAGGGTGTCGGAGATCTGGTTGTCGGAACCGATGGCCCGGTAGTTGGCCAGGGCTTCGTGGTAGTGGTCGACGGCCTGCCGGTGGCGGCCGGTGTGGTGGTCGATGTAGCCGAGGCTGTCCAGGGTGGTGGCCTGGCCCTGGGTGTTGCCGTGTTGGCGGTGCAGCACGAGGGCGGCGCGGCAGTGGTCGCGCGCGGTGTCGTACTGGCCGACCCGGGCGGCGGACCAGCCCACCGCGTTCAGCATGTCGGCCTTCCAGTGGGGGTTGCCGAGGGTTTCCTGGAGTTCCAACGCGCGTCGGCAGTGGTCGAGGGCCTGGTGGTCGTCACCGCGGTGTTCCATGACGCGGGCGAGTTCCAGGTGGGTGGAGACCTGGTTCAGGACGTCGTCGTGTTGTTCGGCCAGGGCGAGGGCCCGGCCGAGGTGGTCGGTGGCGTCCTCGTACTGGTCCAGGCCGGCTTGGGCGCGGCCGAGGTAGCGGTGCGCCCGGATGCGTGGCGCGGGGTCGGGCAGGTGCTCGGCGGCGTTCAACGCCGCCTGCCACATGACCACGTCGCTGTGGAACCGCCCCAACCGCCAGTGGAAGTCGGTCAGTGCCCAGGCGAGGTGCCAGACGACGTGGTGCCTGCCCTGCTCCGCGGCGCTGTGCTGGGCGGCCGGCAGGTTCGACTGCTCGGCGTCCAGCCAGGCCAGCGCGGCGGGTACGTCGGACAGCGGCTGCGGGTGCGTGCCGGGCACGGGCGGGTCCGGGCGGATCGACCCGTCCGAGGGGGTCAGCAACTGGTCGGCGGCGTGGGCGGTGTGCAGGTAGAAGTCCACCACCCGGTCCAGTGCGGCTCGCCGCACGGGTTCGGGCAGGTCGCGTGCCGTGGTGGTGGCGTAGGCCCGAACCAGGTCGTGCAGGGCGTACCGGCCGCCGGCGGTGCGGTCGAGCAGGGAGGCGTCGACCAGGGCGTGCAACGCGGCGCGTGCCTCCCGTTCCGGCAGGCCGAGGAGGTCGGCCGCGGCGGGCAGGGCGATGTCGGGGCCGGGTGCGATCCCGAGCAGGGCGAACGCGGTGCGCTGGGCGTCGGTGAGGCGGCGCAGGGACCACGAGAGCACGGCGGGCAGGCTGGCGGTGGGGTCGGTGTCGTCGAGCGCGTCCAGGCCGTACTCGCGCAGTTCGGCGACGGTGTCGGCCAGCGGCAGGTGGTGGTCGGTCGCGGCGCGGGCGGCGATGACGCCCAGCGCCAGCGGGAAACCGCCGCACAGGCCGATCAGGTCGGTCACCGCCTGCTCCTCTGCCGTCACCCGTGCCGCACCCAGCCACGCCGTGAGCAGGTTCCGGGATTCGGTGTCGGACAGGACGTCCAGCGGCAGCGGGCGGGCGCCGTGCCGCGCGATCAGGCCGGGCAGCCGGTGGCGGCTGGTGACCAGGACGGTGCAGGAGTCCGTGCCGGGCAGCAGGGGACCGACCTGTTCCGCGTTGGCGGCGTTGTCCAGCACGACCAGCATCCGCCGGTCGGCGACCAGGCTCCGGTAACGCGCGGCCCGCGCGTCCGGGTCGGCGGGCAGCTGGTCGGGGTCCGCGCCGAGCGCGTCGAGGAAACCACGCACCGCCTCGTCCGGCGACATCGGCTCACCCGCGGGGCTGAAACCACGCAGGTCCACGAACAGCTGCCCGTCCGGGAACCGGTCGAGGTGGCGGTGCCCCCAGGCCAGGGCGAGCCAGGTCTTGCCGATGCCGCCCGCCCCGCCGATCGCCGAGATCACCACCGCCCGGTCCCGTCCCGCGGCGCGGGTCAGGGTGCGGTCGAGGGCGTCCAACTCGACCACGCGCCCGGTGAACAGCCTGGGCGCTGCCGGCAGTTGGCGGGGGACACCCGCTTTCGCGGTGATCCGGCCCGGGTCGGCGGACAGGGTCGGGTCGGCGGCCAGGATCCGTCGGTGCAGGTCCTGGAGGGCGGGGCCGGGGTCGGTGCCCAGTTCGTCGACGAACCGCTCGCGGACGCGTCGGTAGTGCTCCAGGGCGTCGGCCTGCCGACCGCCGCGGTACAGGGCCAGCAGGTACTGGCCGATGACCCGCTCGTCCCACGGGTGCTCGGCGACTCGCGCGGCCAGTTCCGCCACCAGTTCACCGCCCTGGCCGGCGCGGAGCAGGGCGTCGGTCAGGGCGTGCTGCGCGGACAGCCGCTCCTGGTGCAGCCGCTCGCGTTCGGCTTCCGCCCACGGTCCGGTCAGGCCGGTCAACGCCTCGCCGCGCCACAACGCCAACGCCTCGGTCAGCACCGCCACGTCGTCACCACGACCGCTCAGCTCCCGGAACCGGTGCAGGTCCACGACCGGGTCGGCCTGGTCCACCACCAGC
The DNA here is from genome assembly GCF_019375475.1 of Saccharothrix obliqua. Taxonomy (GTDB): domain Bacteria; phylum Actinomycetota; class Actinomycetes; order Mycobacteriales; family Pseudonocardiaceae; genus Actinosynnema; species Actinosynnema obliqua. Next base: position 133,320 of record NZ_JAHXGQ010000012.1, read on the forward strand.
GCGTAGCCGCCCGAGCGGAGCACGATGTCGCCCGCACCCGCCAGGGCGCGGCGGAGCCGGGACAGGTAGCTGTGCAACGTCGTCCGCTCCCGCCGCGGCGAATCCGGTCCCCACACCCGTTCCACCAGCAGCTCCGCCGGCACGGCGCGTCCGATGTCGACCGCCAGCGCCGCCAGCACGCACCGCTGCCTGGCCGGACCGAGGTCCACCGCCCGCCCGTCGACGTGGGCGGTCACCTCGCCCAGCAGCCCCAACTCCACCGCCATGCCGTTGCCCCTCCATCACCGATTTCCCGTTGAGCAGCAGGGATAGCGCGCAGGTCCAAGCGCCGGATCGCACGAACGGCCGCCTTCCCGGGTTCCATGATGTACCGACCGGACGTGCGGGGTGCGGCCAGGCGACGTGGGTGGCATCGGCGAACGCTGGACAATGGGTGTGGAAAAGGCCGTGGCGGACGTATTCACCGCCACGCGTCGCAGACACGACGTCAGGAGCGCGATGCCCGGCGATGTTGGCCACTCCGCCACCGGTGAACTGCTCGCCGTTCGAGGGCTGACGAAGGCGTACGGTGACTTCCTCGTGCTGGACGATGTCGGTTTCTCGCTGCCGGCGGGTGCGGCGGCCGGCGTGGTCGGTCCGAACGGTTCCGGGAAGTCCACCCTGCTCCGCTGCGTGGTCGGCACCGAGTCAGCGGATTCCGGCACCGTGCTGCTGGACGGCGTGGTCTTGGACGAGACCGCGTCCGAGGTCCGGGCGGCGCTCGCCGGTGTGCTGGACGACGTCGATTTCTTCACCGACCTCTCGGTGGTCGACCACCTTCGCCTCTACGCGTGGGCGCACGGCGCGACCGATCCCGATGACGTGGTCGACGGGGTGCTCGCGGAACTGGGCCTGGCAGCGGCGGCCGACCAGTTGCCGAGCACGCTGTCCAGCGGTCAACGCCGGAGGTTGGCGCTGGCCGCGTGCTTCGTCCGCCCGCGCCGGCTGCTGGTGCTCGACGAGCCGGAGCAACGGCTCGACGCGGCCGGCCGGGTGTGGCTGGCCGAGCGGTTGCGTGGGGAGAAGGCCGCCGGGACCGCGGTCCTGATCGCGTCGCACGATGACGACCTTCTCGACGCGGTGGTCGACATGCGCGTCCACGTCGGCGCATGACACACCAACGTGCGGACCGCTTCGGTGGCGTCGTCCCTCCGGCGGGCGCGGTGCGGGACCGGTTGCGTGCGCACCGGGCCAAGCCGCGTTCCCTGACCGCACGGCTGGCCGACGCCTACGGCAGGTCGTTCAACGTGGCCGTGATCGGCGGCATCGTGATCTCCGCGGCCAATTCGGGCTTGGAGACGGCCGTGTCGCCCGACTACGCGATCCCCGCGGAGCGGGTCGAGTTGCTGCGGTGGTTCGTCGCGCTGGCTGTGTCCCTGCTGCTGGCCCTGCTGGGCAGGCTGGCGTTGGCGGTCGGCCCGGTGCTGGTCGGGGCGACCTGGCAGACGTGGTTGTTGAGCACACCGGTGTCCCGAAGGGAACTGCTGACCGCGCGGTTCCTCGCCGTCCTGGGTGTCGGGGGTGTTGCCGCCCTGGCCGTGGCCGTGCTCGCGGTGGTGGCGGTCAGGCCGTCGGACGTCCTGACCCCGCTCGGCCCGGCGGTGCCGGTCGGGGTGGTGCTCGCGGCGTTGGCGGTCGGTGTCCAGTCGAACCCGGCCGGGGCGCGGCTCGTCCGGCGGGTGCTCGACGGGTTCGCTGTTCTGTGCGCGGTGGGGTTCGGCGTGCTGGCGTTGGCCGGCCCGGCGGTCCCCGCGTTCCCCTTCGCGCCCGAACCGCTGACGACCTCGCTGATCGCGCTCGTCGCCGCGGCGCTCGCGGGCTGGTGGGCGTACACCGCTCTCGGCCGGTTGAGCCGCGCGTCGCTCGCCGCCGGGACGGAGTTCGCCGACGCCACCGTCACCGCCGTCAACTGGCTGGACCCGGCGTTGCTGTCCTCGACGTTGGCCGTGCGCCGCGCGCGTGCCGTCGGCCGGGTGCGCCCGGCACGACTGCGCGGTGGTCGGACGGGGGGCTGCTGCGCGCGGAACTCGTCCGCCACCGGCGCAACCCGCTGGGCCTGCTGCTGTACGCCGGGCTGGTGCCGCTGCCGTACCTCACGGCGGCGACGTTGCCCGCGCACCTGATCGCGGCGGTGCACCTGGTTTGCGCGTTCCTCGCGACCGACCGGCTGGCCACGGGTCTGCGTGCGGTCTGCCGATCGCCCGCGCTGCGGCGCGCGATCGGCGGCCGGGACCGGCAACTGCGCCTGGTCCACCTCGTCCTGCCGTCATCCGGCGCGCTGCTCTGGGTGGCCGCCACCGCGCCCGCGCTGCCGGACCCGTCGGTCTTCCCGGTGGCCGTTTCGATCCTCGGTGCCGTCGCGGTCACCTACCGGATCGCGAACCGGCCGCCCGTGGAGTACACGTCGGCCGCGGTGGACACGCCCATGGGGATGATGCCGATCGGGCTGATCGCACAGGTCCTGCGTGGCCCCGCGCTGCTGTTGGCGCTGACCGCGGTGCAACTGCTGTGGTGACGGACGAAGGAGCCCACGCCCCCGACCCCCACCCGCCACGTCTTCGCGCCCGACGCGGTGATCCGCGAAGAACCGCACGACATCACGGCGAAAGGCGACGACCGGCTCGGGAATTGCCGGAGTGCCACTCGCCTATGGCCCTGGAGCACTACTGACGGTGGGTTTTCTCGTCACCGCTTCGAGTGAAGCGGCGAACCCGTTTTCCCGATGTCCGCTCACCACGCCTTCGCTACTGTTCGGCCTACTTCAGGGTCGATGCCGAAGGCGAGGAAATTCACATGTCCGAGCAGTTGTTGACCGCGAACATAGAGCGCGTTTTCGCGGTTCTCGACCTGAATGGCGACGGCCGGGTGGAATGGGCCGACTTCAAGACCATCACGGAAGCGGTCAGCCGGGAGTTCGCGGTCCCCGCGGACGCGGCCGAGCCCGCGAACCTGCTGGCGGCGTACCGGGAGGTGTGGGACTACGTCCGGGACGTGGCGGACGCCGACAGCGACGGGGCGGTGACGAAGCAGGAGTTCGAACACGCCCACCTGTCCGGGGAGCTGTCGCTCGACGCGGTGGCCGACCTGTGGGCCGCCGTGTCGGACCGGTGCTTCGAGTTGATCGACCGGGACGGTGACGGTCACGTCGACCAGGCCGCGTTGGCGGCGTTGTACCGGGCCGCGGAGGTCGCCGACGCGGAACTGGTCGCCGCGACGGCGTTCGCCGCGATGGACGCCAACAGCGACGGCCACGTCGACAAGGCCGAGTTCACCGCCAACGTGCGTGGCGTCTTCACCGCCACCAGCGAGTCGATGAAGGGCGCCCACATGCTCGGTGGCTGACCCCGCGGTCAGCCGAAGTGGTGCCGGACCATCTCGACCAGCGCGGTGACGTCGGCGTCGACCATCGGCTCGCCGGTCATGCCCAGCCGGTGGAGCAGGGTGCCGACGACGATGTCGATGAAGAGCAGGACCCGGTTCTCCGGCTCGCCGAGGGCGTCCTGGAGCGCGATCCGGTACGGGTCCTGCAACCGCGTGGACAGGATCGCGCGCAGGGCCGGATCGTTGACGGCGTCGACGAACACCCCCGCGAACGCCGCCCCGACGCCGGGTTTGCCGATCTCCGCCGCGACCCAGCGGATGGCCGTGGCCATGACCTCCTCCCGACCGACCCCCTCCAGCGGCGCGGGGCCCAACGCGTCGAGGAGGCAGTCGGTGATCAACGCCCCCTTCGACGGCCAGCGGCGGTAGAGCGTCGTCTTCGCCACGCCCGCCGCCGCCGCGATGCGGTCCATCGTCGCGCCCGCGTAGCCCAGTTCGTGGACCGTGCTCAAGGTCGCGGCGAAGACCGCGGCGTCGATGCCTGCACGCGGGCGGCCGGGCTGCTTCGCGGGGGTCATGCCCCTCAGCATAGCCAATTACGCTACCGTCGGTATCGCTACCGGTGGTAGCGTAATTGGCATGATCGAGGAGGAGACGTGAGCGACGGCACCGACCGACCGCCGTTGGGCATCCGGCTGCTGCACGCCATCGGGAAGGAACCGGACTGGTCGACGATGACGGCCGAGGAGCTGGCGACCCTGAGCAAGGCGGTGAACCGCAAGCGACAGGCCCCACTGGCCCGGCTGATCACCGGGTTCCCCGATCGCGGCGCGACGATCCGGTGGCAGGACGTGACGCTGCCCGACCGCGTGCTCCCGGTCCGGGTGCACCGGCCCAAATCCGGCGTCGTGGACCTGCCACTCGTGCTGCACGTGCACGGCGGCGGGTTCGTCGGCACGGCGGTGCAGAGCGACTGGGTGAACAGCCACCTCGCCGCACGGCTCCCGGCGGTCGTCGTCTCGGTCGAGCACCGCCTGCTCCGGCCGGGCAGCCCGCTGCTCGCGGCCGTCGACGACGGCTGGGACGTGCTGCGGCACCTGGTCCGGCACGCCGCGGAATGGGGCGTCGACCCGGCGCGGGTCGCGGTCTTCGGTGAGAGCACCGGTGGCGCGATCACCGCGCTGAACACGTTCCGGGCCAGGGAGTCCGGCCCGCGCCTGCGGGCGCAGGTGTTGGTCAACCCCGCTCTCGACGTGACCGACGCGGGGTACGACCACGCCTCGATGGTCCGGCACGCGGACAGCCCGACGTTGAACCTGGCGCAGATGCGGTTGTTCCAGCGGCTGTCCGCTCCGCCGGGGACGGATGCCCGTGCCCTGTCACCGTTGCAGGCCGACGACCTGAGCGGGCTGCCCCCGGCGCTCCTGGTGGTGCCGACCATCGACCCCGTCGCCGACCACGCCCGCCGTTACGCCGAACGGCTACGTGCGTCCGGCACGCCCGCCCAGCTCGCCGAACACCCCGGGGCCACGCACGCGTTCCTCAGCATGCCGGGCGTGGTGCCGCGGGCCAAGGCGGCGCGGGCGGAGATCATCGGCTTCCTCCGGAGCCACCTGTGCGTGACGGAGAGACCGGGAGCACCGAGGGCGGCAAGCGATGACCGGCGTTGAACCCGCTGTGGCGGAAGGGAAATCGCCGACGCGCCCTTACTGGTGGACCTTCGCCGTTGTCGTGCTCTTGCAGTTGGTCGGTGCGGTGGCGGGTCTGGCGCCGTTGTTGGCGGTGGTCGAACTGGGGCGTGTGCTGTTGTCGGCCGGACCGGTCGACCACGACCACGTCCGGCTCGTGGTGATCGCGGGCGCGGCGGGCCTGTTCGCCCGGCTGGTGCTCACCGCCGCGTCCTCCGGGATCGGGCACGTCCTGGACGACCGGGTGCAGCTGTCGTTCCGACGCCGGCTGGCCGCGCGGCTGGGGCGCGTGCCGATCGGCTGGTTCTCCCGACGCCGGACCGGTGAGCTGGCGAAGGTGGTGGGGGAGGACATCAGCGCCGTGCACCCGTTCATCGCCCACGCGCCCGGCGAGCTGGTGGCCGCGTTCGCGGTGCCGCTGGTGTCGCTGGTCTACCTGTTCGGCATCGACTGGCGGCTCACGCTGATCACGTTGATCCCGGTCGTGCTGGCCGTGGCGCTGGTCCCGCTGATGATGACCCCGGCCCGGCTGCGCGAGCAGCGCGAGTTCGACGCGGGGATGGGCCGGATCGCGAGTTCCGTCGTCGAGTTCGTCCAGGGCATCGCGGTGGTGAAGGCGTTCGGCGGCACCGGGCGCGCCCACCGCGAGTTCCGCGTGGCCGCGGATGACTTCGTCGGGACGTTCAACCGGTGGGCACGCGGCATGTCGGGGCCCGCCGCCGCGATGCAGTTGGCCCTGTCGCCGCCGTTCGTGCTCCTGGTGGTGTTGAGCGGCGGTGCGCTCCTGATCGGAGGTGGCGGCCTGGCACCGGCCGACCTGCTGCCCTTCCTGCTGCTCGGCCTGGGTCTGACCGCGCCGGTGGCGGCGCTCGGTCACGGCTTCGACGACATGCGGGCCGCCCGGCGCGCGGTCGGCCGGATTCGGGAAGTCCTGGACGTGCGGCCACTCCCGCGACCCGCGAACCCGGTCACGCCACAGGGGCACCGCGTGGAACTGCGTGACGTCCGCTTCGGCTACGAGGCCGATCACGAGGTGCTGCGCGGGATCGACCTGGTGCTGGAGCCGGGGACGGTCACCGCGGTCGTCGGGCCGTCGGGCAGCGGGAAGTCCACATTGGTCCAACTGCTGCCGCGCTTCTTCGACCCGACCGGCGGTTCGGTCACGATCGGCGGTGTCGACCTGCGTGAGCTGGACAGCCGTGACCTCTACCGGACGGTGTCCTTCGTCTTCCAGAGCACGTCCCTGTTGCGTGCCACGGTCGCGGAGAACATCGCGCTGGCCGTGCCGGAGGCCGACTTCGCGGACGTGGTGCGTGCCGCCCGGCTGGCCGACATCCACGATCGCGTCCTCGCCCTGCCGCACGGGTACGACACGGTCCTCGGCGAGCAGGCGCGGCTGTCGGGTGGTGAGGCACAACGGATCTCGCTCGCCCGGGCATTGCTGGCCGACACGCCCGTCCTGGTGCTGGACGAGGCGACCGCGTTCGCGGACCCGCGGACCGAGCAGGCGGTGCGCCGCGCGCTGGCGGCGGTGAAGGGCGACCGGACGGTCCTGGTGATCGCCCACCGCCTGGAGACGATCAGCGACGCCGACACCGTCGTGGTGCTGGAGGAGGGGTCGGTGGTCGAGCGCGGCAGCCCGGCCGAGTTGTTGGCACACGACGGGAAGTTCGCGGCGTTCTGGGAGTCCCACCGATCGGCGGTGGCCGAGGAGATCGAACGGCGAGGAGACGCGGCCCGATGATTCGAATGCTGCTGCGCGTACTGGGGCACCGGTACGCACGGCCGGTGCGCCGCACCGTGGCGTTGATGACGGCGACCGCGGTGGCCGAAGGATTGTCCTACGCGTTGCTGGTTCCCGTGCTGCGGGCGTTGCTCGGCAGCGCACCCGCGGACGCCTGGCCCTGGCTGGGCGCGTTCGGCGCCGCGGTCGCGGTGTACGCGGTGCTGCGTTACCGCAGCGACCTGTCCGGTTTCCGGGTCGGCACCACGATGTTGCGCGGCATGTACCACCGGCTGGGCGACCACCTGGCCCGGCTGCCCCTCGGCTGGTACGACGCGGGTCGGGTGGGCGAGGTCTCCGTGCTGGCCAGTCGTGGTGTCCTGCAAGCGATGAGCGTGATCGCGCACCTGCTGGCACCGTTCATCTTCGCGTCGGTGACCCCGTTGACGATCGTCGCCGTGCTGCTCGTCGTCTCCTGGCAGTTGGGGCTTGCCGCCCTGGTCGCCGTGCCGGTGGTGGCGGTGATCCAGGTCTGGACGGGACGCCGGATGGCCGCCACCGACGCGCAGCGCCACGAACGCGACCGCGAGGCCACGGAGCGGGTCGTCGAGTACCTCCAGGCCCAGCCGGTGCTGCGGGCGGGTGGCCGGACCGAGGAACGCTTCCGGTTGCTGGACGACTCGTTGCGGGAGGTGCAGCGCGTGTCCCGCCGCGGCACGCTGTCGACGTTGCCCGCGGTGGTGGGTGTGACGCTCGTGGTGCAGGCGGTGTTCACCGCGTTGTCGGCCCTGGGTGTTTCCCTGGCGCTGAGCGGGAGCATTGGCGTGGCGGAGCTGCTGACGGCCCTGGTGCTGGCCACCCGCTGCGCGGATCCGCTGCTGTCGTTGTCGGACATCGGCGGCAAGCTGCGTGGCGCTCGTTCCGTGTTGGCGAGGCTGGACGCGGTGTTGCGCACCGAGCCGCTGCCGCGACCCCGCGAACCTGTCGAACCGGCGGGGCACGACCTCGCGTTCGAGTCGGTCACGTTCCGGCACGGCGACCGCGCGGTGGTCGATGACCTGTCGTTGTCCGTCCCGGCCGGACAGCGGCTCGCCGTCGTCGGACCGTCCGGTGCCGGGAAGAGCACGCTGTTGCAGCTGATCGCGCGGTTCTACGACGTGGACGCCGGTGTGGTGCGCGTGGGAGGCACGGACGTGCGCGCGGTCGACCCGGAGGCGTTGATGGCTCGGATCGCCATCGTCTTCCAGGACGTCTACCTCTTCGACGGCACGATCGAGGAGAACGTGCGCCTGGGCCGTCCCGACGCCGACGAGGCCGAGGTGCGGGTGGCGGCGAGCGCGGCGCGGCTGGACGAGGTGGTCGAGCGGCTGCCCGGCGGGTGGGCGGCGGAGGTCGGCGAGGGCGGCGCGCTGCTGTCGGGTGGTGAGCGCCAACGCGTCTCGATCGCGCGGGCGTTGCTGAAGAACGCCCCTGTCGTGTTGCTGGACGAGGTGACCTCCGCGCTGGACCCGATCAACGAGGCAGCCGTCCACGAGGGTGTCGAGCGCCTGATGGCGGGGCGGACGGTGGTGATGGTGGCGCACCGGTTGCGGACCGTCCGACGTGCCGACCGGGTCGTGTTCCTGGACGGTGGCCGGATCGTGGAGGACGGCGGTCACGACGAGCTGCTGCGGCAGGGCGGCCGTTACGCCGAGTTCTGGCATCTCTCCACGGCGCCGGTGACGAGCGGATGAGGGTCAGGCCCGCACGAGGGGGAGGTAGACCGCGTCGACGATCTCGATGACGGTGTTGTCGGTGATGGTGGTGACGCCGCGGACCAGGTACTCGTGCCGCAGCAGGTCGACCGCGACGGTGGCGATGCGGGGCGACAGCGCTTCGGGGCGGGCCTGCCCGCGGGCGACCGCGCGGCCGAGCACGGTCAGCCACCGGGTGAGGCCGGTGTCGATCACCTGATCGCGGATCGTGCGGACGAGGTCGGGTTCGTTGCCCATCTCGGCGGCGAGGACGTGCAGGATGCCGCCCTGCGGTGAGCCGATCCGCTGGGCCGCGCCACGCAGCAGGGCGAGGACGTCGGTGCGGAGGTCGCCGGTGTCGGGCAGCTCTTCGTCCGTCGCGACGTGCAGGTACGCGGCCACGGCCAGCGCGGCGCGGCTGGGCCAGCGGCGGTAGACCGCGGTCTTGTTGGTGTGGGCGCGGGCGGCGACCCGGTCGATGGTCAGGCCGTGGTAGCCGACCTCCGCCAGCTCGTCCAGCGCGGCACGCAGGATCGCCTGTTCCAGCACCTGCCCCCGTCGCCGCGGCCCCTTCCGGGGATCGTCCGCCATGCGCGCTCCTCACCGGTAGAGGACTAGTAGTCCCCTAACTTGCCTTCTTGGCGTTACCGTTGCCGCGAGCGTAGGGGACGTTCAGTCCTTTAATAGGGAGGAGAACGCTATGGCGGAGGACGTGTTGCCCGGCATCCGTGTCGGCGTGGTCCGTGCCACGACCTACGGCATGTTCGGCCCGCCGGAGCGGTTCGTCCCGCAGGCCCGCGCGTTGGGGGCGGGCACGGCCGAGGAGTACGTGGCTCGACCTGATGACGCGGCACCTCGACGTGGTCGAGCAGGTCGACCGGATCCCGGGTCCGGCGGACCAACCGCACACCACTGCTGATCGCCTGGCGGCGGCCCCGCACCGCGCACCGCGAAGACCTCATCGCCCTCACCCGGGAATGGCCCTACCCCGACGCGCACGCGGTGGACGCCTTCGGTGTCGACGCACCCGTACGGCTCCTCGACGGAACTCTTCGGGTCGCGGTCTCGGAAACACCCGTCTTCATCGACACCACCCGGTAGCCCGCGACCGCAGTCCTGCGGAAACTGGGCCGGTCGGGCACCCGTGCTCACCCGGTCGCCCACCTCCCGGCACGCGTGGTGCCGGTCGCGGGCCGCGGTTCCCGCGATCGGCGGTGAACGCGTTCACCTCGCCGGCGTATTAACGATCACCCGCCCACCGCCGGAAGATCATCAACCATGAGTCAAGCCACGACTTCCGGTACCTGGCCCACCATCAGCGTCACCCCGCCGAACCTCTCCGGTCTGGGCACGGACCACGTCACCTGGGGCGTCCCGGCCGGTGGCGGCAAGAGCGGTTACATCTTCCGCGGCGGTGCGGTGGACGTGCGGTTGGACGGGACGGAGTTCACGCTCGGCACGTTCACCCACGAGAACTTCCCGATCCAGGCGATGCCCCAGCCGCAGTTCGACGTCGACCTCACCGCGCGGGTCGTGTTCGAGGACGGCACCCAGGCCGACTTCAGCTTCCGCTTCCACCACAACGAAACGCCCAACACCGGCCCCAACCCGGAGGACGAGGTCGACCTGCCCTCGTTCGTCTCGCCGCAGACCGTCACCGTCGACGGTGAGGAGTACGCGGTCGTCATCAGCGGCTTCAAGCAGGGCGGGCAGGTCGTCCGCAAGTTCATCAGCCCGGAGAACGGCGCGAACAGCGCCGACGTGGTGGCGATCTTCGCCAAGGCGGGCCGGCCCGAGATCGCGATCACGCAGGTCCGGCACAAGGGCGAGGTCAAGGGCAGCCAGGCCGACGAGTACGTCGAGATCGTCAACCGGGGCAGCGCGCCCGGCGACATCTCGAACTGGGTGCTCGGCGCGGACGACGCGGGCCAGGACTTCACCTTCCCGCCCGGCACGGTCCTCCAGCCCGGTCAGCGCATCCGCATCTACACCAACCAGGTCCACCCGGAGTGGGGCGGGTTCTCCTACGGGAAGGGTCGCCCGATCTGGAACGACCAGGGCGACACCGCGAAGCTGCGTGACACGAACGGCAACCTGGTCTCGCACCTCGGCTACGGCAAGGCCGCTCCCACGCCGTGACGCCCGAGTGTGGTGCCCCCGTCGAATCGGCGGGGGCACCCGTGCGTGTCGACCAATCCGACCCGCGCCCGGCACCGAACAGGAGGTGACGACCCGACTGATCGAGGAGGATTCATGTTCCGTGCCGCCACGTCCTCTGTTCGGCCGCCCCGGCTGCGGACGAGCCGATGACGCGCGATCGTCGTGGGGGACCCGATCAGAGGGGGCGCGATGGCAGGGCGTGAGCGCAAGCTGCAAGCCGTACCCGACGACGACGCGGGCGACGTCACGGCGGAGCAGTTGCTGGTCCTCGTGGCACGTGGTGACGACAAAGCGTTCGCCCGGCTGTACGACGTGGTGGCGGCCAGGGTGTTCGGCCTGGTGCGTCACGTGGTGCGTGATCACGCGCAGTCGGAGGAGGTCACCCAGGAGGTCCTGGTCGAGGTGTGGCGCACGGCCGCCCGCTACGACCCGGGGCGAGGTAGCGCGGTGGCGTGGGTGATGACGATGGCGCACCGCCGCGCCGTGGACCGGGTCCGCTCCGCGCAGGCCGCGACCCGCCGGGAAGACCTCGCCGCCCGCCGGGACGCCGAGACGCCGTTCGACGCGGTCAGCGAGCAGGTGGCCGCGCGCATCGAGCAACGGCAGGTGCGGCGGTGCCTGGCCACGTTGACCGACCTCCAGCGGGAGTCCATCCTGCTGGGCTACTTCCGCGGCTACAGCTACCCGGAGACGGCCGCCGTCCTCGGCGTCCCGCTGGGCACGGTCAAGACCAGGATGCGGGACGGCTTGATCAGGCTCCGAGACTGCCTGGGGGTGGCCCGATGACCGACAACGCCCAAGCGCACACGCTGATCGGCGCTTACGTGCTCGACGCCGTCTCCGACACCGAGCGCCGCGCCTTCGAGGAGCACATCGCGGGTTGTCCGAGCTGCGCGCGGGAGACCGCCGAACTGCTGGAAACGACCGCGCTGCTGGCCGGCGGGACGACGGCCGAGCCGCCCGCCCACCTGCGTGACCGGGTGCTGGCCGCCGCGGCACGCACTCGTCAACCGCCGCCGCGGACCGACGACCCACCGCCCCGCCGGAACTCCGGGGGCCGGTGGCCGCGGGTGGCGATCCCGGTCGCCGCGGCGGGCATCGCGGTCGCCGTGACGCTGGGCGTCCAGGCCGTGCACACCAACGATCGGCTGGAGCGCGACCTGCAAGCCCTGGAGCAGGTCAACTCCCGCAATGGCCAGGTCGCCCGGCTGCTGGCCGCGCCGGACGCCAAGCTCGTCCGCGGTGAGGTCACCGGTGGTGGCACGGGGACGGTCGTGGCCTCGCGGATGAAGGGAGAGGTGGTGTTCCTCGCCGATGGGCTGGCGCGGTTGCCGGAGGACCGCACGTACCAGATGTGGTTGATCGGTGCCGACGGGCCGCGGTCGGCCGGTCTGCTCGCGTCGTCCGAGGGGCCGCCCCTGCTGGCGAGCGGTTTCACCGGCACGGAGGCCGTGGGGCTGACCGTGGAACCACGAGGGGGATCACCTCGACCCACGACCCCGACCGTGGTGGTGCTTCCGCTGGTCTGAGCAATCCACGGGGGCGTCGGCTGCGAACACCTCGTATGAACCCATCCACGCGCACGTGGGCGGCCACCGCGGTGGGCCTGATCGCCGTGGCCGCCGCGTTGGCCGCGGGACACCTGGTGGCGGCCCTGATCGACCCGTTGGCCTCGCCGTTCCTGGCCGTGGGCAACGCCGCGATCGACCTGACACCGCACCCGGTCAAGGACTTCGCGATCCGCGCGTTCGGCTCGAACGACAAAGTCGTGCTGCTGACGGGGATGGCGGTCGTCATCGCCGCCGCGGCGGCACTCGCCGGAGTGCTGTCCCGGCGCGGCCCGCTCCCCGGGACGCTCCTGGCCACCGCCCTCGGCCTGGTCGGGGTCGCGGCGGTGCTCACCCGTCCCGCGTTGGGACCGGCCGCTGTGTCGGCACCGCTGACCAGTCTGGTCGTGGGTGTGGTGGTCTTCCGCCGGCTGCACGGATTCGCGCGCCGCGCTTTTCCGTCGCACGTGGACGGTGAGCTGCATGGGTCGGGCCTGGACCGCCGTCGCTTCCTGTTCACCTCGGCCGCCGTCGTCGCCACGGCGTGCGTGGCCGGTGTGACGGGCCGGTTCCTCGGCGGCCGGGTCGACGTGGAGGCGTCCCGCCGCGCCATCCGGCTCACCCCGGACGTGGCCGCGCCGCCGATCCCGGCGGGCGCGGACTTCGCCGGAGCCGGAACACCCGCCTTCATCACCTCCAACGCCGACTTCTACCGGGTGGACACCGCGTTGTCGGTGCCCAGGCTGCGTGCGGAGGACTGGCGGCTGCGCGTGCACGGCATGGTCGATCGCGAACTCGTGCTCACCTACGAGGACCTGCTGAGCAGACCGCTGGTGGAGAGGACGATCAGCCTCTGCTGCGTGTCCAACGAGGTCGGCGGACGCTACATCTCGACCGCGAACTTCATCGGTGTGTCCCTGCGTGACCTCCTCACCGAGGCCGGCGTGCGACCGGGCGCGGACCAGCTCGTGACGCGCAGCGCGGACGGCTGGACCTGCGGCACTCCGGTCGAGGACGTCGGCGGTGACGCGTTGTTGGCCATCGGCATGAACGGCGAACCGCTTCCCGCCGAGCACGGGTTCCCGGTGCGGATGGTCGTGCCGGGCCTGTACGGGTTCGTCTCGGCGACCAAGTGGTTGGTCGACGCGGAACTCACCACGTTCGCCGACTTCGACGCCTACTGGGTCAAGCGCGACTGGGCACGACGCGCGCCGATCAAGACCATGTCCCGCATCGACCGGCCCAAAGCCTTCGAACAGGTGCCCGCGGGGAGGTTCGTCGCCGCCGGGGTCGCGTGGGCACAGCACAAAGGCGTCGACAAGGTCGAAGTCCGCATCGACGGCGGTGCTTGGCGGACCACGACGCTCAGCACGGAGGTCAACGTCGACACGTGGCGGATGTGGCGCGTGGAACTCGACCTCCCGGCGGGCGCGCACACCCTCGAAGTCCGAGCCACCGACCGAACCGGCTACACCCAGACCGGGGACCGGGCCGAGCCGATCCCGGACGGCGCCGCCGGGTGGCACGCGATCGCGTTCACCGCGCGTTCCTGACGAATTCCGCGTCTTCGACCAATCCGGTGGCCGACCGGTGCCGAATCACCCGTGACCGTTCGACCACAGTCCTCATAGGAGTGATCTCCCCATGCGCAGCACCCGCTTGGCGATCGGTGTTCTGGCCTCGGTCCTGGTATCCGTCGCAGCGTGCGGCAGCAGCGAGTCCGCTTCGAACACCGCGGCCACCACCACCACCAGCAGCGCGGCGATGAGCGACGGCGTCACCAGGACCGGCGACGTCTTCGGCGCCGGTTGCGCCAGTCTCCCCAAGGAATCCGGCAACGAGGGTTCCCTCGACGGCATGGTCGACGACCCGGTCGCCACCGCCGCCGGCAACAACCCGTTGCTCACCAAGCTCGTCACCGCCGTGAAGGCCGCCGGTCTGGTGGACACGCTCAACAAGACCGACGCCAAGTACACCGTCTTCGCGCCCTACGACCCCGCTTTCGAAGCCCTCGGCCAGGACGCGCTCAACGCCGTGCTGTCCGACAAGCCCAAGCTCACCACCATCCTGACCTACCACGTCGTGCCGCAGCGGATGGACCGGGACGACATCCTGGCCACCGCCACCCTGCCCACCGCCCAGGGCGGCACCCTCAAGGTCGCGGGCTCCGGCGACAACGTCACCGTCAACGGCAGCAAGGTGTTGTGCGGCAACATCCCGACCGCCAACGCCACCGTTTTCGTCATCGACAAGGTCCTGATGCCCTAGCTCGGCCTTGCCCCGTGAGGAGAGGAATGAACGATGACCGGTTTCACGAGCAAAGCGACCCGCGCATCGGTTCCGGTGATGGCACTGGGGCTGGTGCTGACCGCGCCCGCGGTGGCTTCCGCGGGCGACCGCGCTACCACGGTCGCCACCGTGCACCTCAGGCAGCTCAACGACAGCGGTGCCTCCGGGCGTGGCGCCCTGGTCCTGCGCGGCAACCAGGTCGAGATCAGCTTCCGGGTGCGCGGTGTGCTGGCCCGCGCACCGCACGCGCAGCACATCCACATCGGCGCACAGGGCCGTTGTCCCTCGCAGGACGCCGACACCAGCGGTGACGGCATCGTCAACACCACCGAGGGCCACCCGTTCTACGGCCACATCGGCACTTCGCTGACCACGAGCGGGGACACCAGCCCGGCCAGCGGCCTGGCCGTCGACCGCTTCCCGACACCGGACGGCTCGACCTACGAGTACCGCCGGAGCATCGCGGTGACCGCCGACGTCGCGACCGACATCCGCAACGGCAAGGCGGTGCTGGTCGTGCACGGCATCGACCCCAACCACAGCGGCACCTACGACGGCAGCGCCCCCAGCGACCTGGACCCCTCCCTGCCCCTGGAAGCAACCTCACCCGCCGCCTGCGGCCCCTTCCGCCTCGTGAGGTGAGCCGACCGGCCCGACCCGCTCACGCGCGTGAGCGGGTTCCGGGCGCTTTCGTCGCGCGGGACCGGGGAGGCGTCCGGGTCGACCGGTTGTCGTCCCGCCGGGGGCGTCGGCTCGTGTCCGCCGGTGCGCAGCCCGAAGTCGATCACGTCCACCGCGCCGTCCTCGACCTCGGGCGGCACCTCGGCGTACTGCTCCAGGTGGGCCACCACCTCGCCGGGCGCCCTGGACACCTTGCGCAGCGCCTCGGCCGGCGGCGCGCATGTGTTGCGCCACAGGAGGAAGTCGGTGCGCGCCGGCAACGCGGCCTCACCGGCGCCCGCGTTCAGCCCGACCCGGGCGATGAACTCGGCGAACCGCTTCACCGGGGGCGCGATCGGGGCCTCCCGCATCTCGTCGGCCGACAGGCCGACCGTCCGCGCCACGTCCTGCGCCAGGAAGCGGCGCGCCCTCATCAGGGCGTCGGCGACGCAGTCGGGCCGCCCAGTTCCGGCTGGCCCAGCAGGCCCGCAGCGCGCGCGGCGGGGGAATGCCCACCGCGACCATGTCCACGAACTCCCGCCAGTTGTCGGTGTGCGGGAACACGCTGGCGTTAGTGCCGAAAGCCAGGGTGACGGGGCTGGCGGCCAGGCACCGGGCGGATGTGCGGAGCCGGTCGAGGAAGTGGATGCATGGCGTGCAAGGTCGGCACGAGGTACACGGCGTGTTCCACGGACCGCACCCCGGCGCGCACCGCCGCGTCGTTGAAGGCGTGCACCGCGCAGGGCAGCCCGAGGTCCCGGCCGCGCCACCAACGCGTCCATCTCGTGCTGTTGGTAGGTGACCGCGTCCGGATCGTCCACCGGCGAGGTGAACCCGCCACTGGCCGCGAACACGCCCATTGCGCCCCGGGCGGGAACTGGTTGCTCGGAGCTGGGCTCTGCCGCCCGATCGGGTTCGCCACCCTGCCGCTCGCTCTGTCGACCGGTGGTTCGTGCCGGTCGGTCGACGCGCGGTCCCACGTGAGTCGGCCCCGTCAGGCGTCCCGGTATGTCGTGAGTCCTGTTTGGACAGTCCTCGAAGGAGGCCGGTGGTGCGACAGCCCCACTCGGATTCCACGTCACCGGTCCCGTTCGCCCCGGCGGTGCGACCGTCCGGACGCCACCGCATGACGGCATGTGGTTGCTGTCGGGGTTCGCGTGCCGCGGTTAGCGTTGGGTGCCATGCATCGACAGTTCAGCGTTCTCGCCGCCGTCGTGCTTGTCCTGACGGCGGCGCCCACCGGTGCCCTCGCGGCCGGCTCGGTCGCCGGTGTCGACCTCGGCGTGCTGCCCGGGGGCTCGTCCAGCCAGGCCGTCGCCGTCAACGACAACGGGGTCGTGGTCGGCTTCTCCAACACCGAACCCCGGTCACCGAAGCACCGGGCCGTGAAGTGGGGCGCGGACGGCAAGCCCGTCGCCCTCGACCTGCTGCCCGGCGAGTCGCAGAGCCGCGCGAGCCAGATCAACGACGACGAGGTGGTGGCCGGGGTCTCCTACGACGATCAGGGTTACCCCACGCCGGTCCGCTGGGACCGTGCCGGGCGGGTCACCGAACTACCCCTGTTGCCGGGCCACACGTCGGGCGTCGTCACCGCGCTCACCCGGTCGGGCACCGTGCTGGGCCGCTCGTACAGCGACGACGTCCCGCACCTGCACCGCGCCGTGACGTGGAGCCCGTTCACCGAGCTGGCGCCGCTGCCCGGCGACACCGAGACGTGGGCGGAGGCGATCAACGACAGCGGTCAGGTGGTCGGGCGCTCGACCGGCGGTCCGCTGGGCGACCGCCCGGTGGTCTGGGCCGCGGACGGCACGCCGCGGCTCCTCACCTCCGCGCTGGGCGACCGGGGCATCGCGTCCGGCATCAACAACGCGGGCCACATCGCGGCGACGTTCTACGGCGCCGACGGGCTCTCGCACCCGTTCGTGCTCGTCCCGGGCGGGACCCCGTTCTCCTGGCGGGGCACCCCGCTGCCCGAGCCCGGCCGGGGCACCCGCACGTACGACATCGGCGAGGACGGCACGGTCATCGGCGAGTTCTGGCCGGGTTCGTTCTCGGAAGGCGGGCGGTGGGCGGCGGGCAGCCACCGGTGGGACAGCCTGACGTCCCGCACCCACCCGCTGTCGGTCAACCGCGCCGGCATCGTCGTCGGCCCCACCAAGTCCGGGCCGTACTACCGGGCCCGCGCGTGGGCCCCGGGTGACACCGCGGGCGTCGACCTGAGCCCGGTGTGGCGGGACTGGGCCGGCGCCTCCCGGATCAACAACCACAACCTGGTGGTCGGCCACTCCTACGCGGACGAGGACCGCAACACCCACGCGACGAAGTGGCAACTGCCGCTACCGGCGACTGACCGGTTCCGGTGACGCAAGAGCGGGGTGGGCGTGATCGCCCACCCCGCTCCACCGTGGTGCGTGGGGCGCGTCTACTCGGCGGTCCGCTGCGTGGGGGTGCGCAGGAAAACCGCGATCAGGAGCGCCGCGACCACGCACAGGACGGCATCGACGCCGATCGCTGTGCTCACGCCGCGCAACACGGTGTCCGGGGTCTCGGCGCCGAGCGACGTCACCGTCGCGGTGAACACGGCGCTGAGGATCGGGATCCCGAGGGTGATGCCGACCTGCTGGGTCATCGTGGTCAGGCCGGTCGCCAGGCCCTGCTCCCGGTCGGGCAGCCCCGAGGTGCCGCTGACCATGAACCCGACGATGGGCAGCAGGTTCGCCCAGCCGCCGACCAGCGTGGCGACCATCAGCAGCACGACCCACGACGACGCCGTGCCCAGCAGGACCAGCACGCCGGTGGCCGCGGCCTGGACCACGAAGCCCACCACGATGAGCTTCTTCACCCCCAGCCTGCCGAGGATCTTCGCCGCCGTCACGCCGCCGATGAACGCGCCGGCACCGAGCACGACGAACGTCAGACCGGCCTGGAGCGGGTTGTAGCCGAGCACCTTCTGGAGGTACAGGGTGAGCAGGAAGATCAACCCGGTCTGCGTGACGAACGCGAGCAGGCCGGCCGCGTTGCCCCAGCCGATGTTGTTGCGCCGCAGGATCGCCACCGGCACCAGCGGCTCGGCGACCTTGCGCTCCACCACCCAGAAGACCGCCAGCAGCACGACGCCCGCGACGAGGCTGAGCAGGGCGCCCGAGTCGCCCCACCCCTTGACGGCCGCCTCGGTCAGGCCGTAGATGATCGCCAGCAGGCCACCGGTGACCAGGACCGCGCCGGGCACGTCGAGCGAACGCCGCTCCTCACGGGTGTCCTTGGCCAGCACCGTGGGTGCGAGCACGAGCACGAGCACCGCGACCGGCACGTTGATGAAGAACGCCCACCGCCAGCTGAGCAGGTCGGTCAGGACGCCGCCGAGGATGGCGCCGGTGGTGAACCCCGCGGCGGCCAGGGAACCGTTGAGCCCCAACGCCTTCGCGCGCAGCGGGCCTTCCGGGAACGAGGTGGTGAGCAGCGAGAGGGCCGCCGGCGTCACGGCCGCGGTCGCCAGGCCCTGGGCCACGCGGGCGATCAGCAGCATGGTCGGGGACGTCGCCACGCCGCCGACCAGCGAGGAGACGCCCAGCAGCAGCATCCCGGCGAGGAAGAGGCGACGACGCCCGAACAGGTCGGCGATGCGGCCGAACAGCAGGGTGAACCCGGCCGCCGCCAGGGCGAAGCCGGTGGCGATCCACTGGAGGTTCTCCAGGGCGAACCCGACCTGCTGCCCGATCGTCGGCAGCGCGACGTTGAGCACCGAGAAGTCGACGGCAAGGGTGAAGTTGGCGGTGAGGAGCAGGATCAGCGTGAGACGTTGCCGCCGCGTCATCCGCGTCGCCGACTGCTCACCGCCGATCGCCTGATCGACGCTGGACATGCTGTGGTCTTCCTTCCGGACGCGGAACCCCTGGTGTGATCACTCTTGGGGTGGCGCGCCCGGACAGCCAGCACCCGGGTCAGGGTAGTCACCGGCTGCCTAGCACTGGCAGGGATAGCCAGTGGAGAGCCACCAAGGGGAGGATGGGGCCCATGGAGGACAACACACCACTCGGCGAGTTCCTGCGCAGCAGGCGCAGTCGGATCAAGCCCGAGGACGTGGGGGTCACTTCGTACGGGCAGCGCCGGGTGTCGGGCTTGCGGCGCGAGGAACTGGCCCAGTTGGCCGGGGTCAGCGTCACCTACTACACCCGGCTCGAACAGGGCCAGAGCACCCGCGCGTCGGAGTCCGTGATCGAGGGGCTGGCCCGCGCGCTGAACCTCACCGACGACGAGCGCGCGCACCTGCACAACCTGGCCCGTCCCGCGCCGGAGCAGCCGCGGCGGCCCGCGCGCCCGGCGATGGCGTCCAAGGGCGTCAAGGCGCTGCTGGCCGCGCTGGGCGACGTGCCCGCGCTGGTCATCGGCGTGCGGCACGAGGTGCTGGCCTGGAACCGGCTGGGCCACCTGCTGCTGGCCGGGCACCTGGACTTCGCCGCGCCGGACCGGCCGAGCGACCGGCCCAACCTGACCAGGATGTTGTTCCTCGACCCGCACCAGCGCGAGCTGTACGCCCGGTGGGAGCAGGAGGCCAAGTGCTCGGTGGCGGCGCTGCGGCTGGTCGTCGGCGCGCACAAGGACGACCGGGAGCTGGCCGACCTGATCGGCGAGCTGTGCGTGAAGAGCCAGGAGTTCGCGACCTGGTGGTCCAAGCACCCGGTGGCCAGCCACGTCTCCGGCAGCAAGCGCTTCCAGCACCCGGAGGTGGGCGAGCTGGAGCTGCGGTTCGAGACGCTGCTCATGCCCGACGGCTCCGACCAGCGCGTGCTGATGTACCACGCGGAGCCGGGCAGCTCCGCCGAAGCGGGCATCCGGTTGCTGCGCGACAGCGCCGACTTCGTCAAGCGGGCGGAGCGGGTGGTCGAACGCGCCGCGGGTCGGCGTGACTCCGGTGCGTAGTCGCGGAGACCCGGCGCGTCGTCAACCCCCAATGGACCCCGCAATCACACCCCGAAAATAGGGGTATCCGCCGACCAGGTCGCCCGAGTTAGGCTCGGCGCGCCCCGATACGAGTTGGCCGGGTGATCATTCCCGCTCATCTTCGGGCGCTCCGACCATTCCTTCCGAGCCTGAGGCGGGGAACGACATGGTATTCAAACGGCTGTTGGCCGCGGTCTGCGCCGCAGCGGTGACAGCGGCGACCGCGGCGGCGCCGGTGTCCGCCGAACCGGCCGCCGGCAGTGTGGCCGCGACGACGGGACATCGCGGACGAATCACCCCCGGCAGCGTTTCGAGACTCAAACCGAAATGGGTTTTCACTGCCACCGGAGACGTGGCGGTGACGCCCGCCGTACGTGACGGGATCGCCTACTTCACCGACTACGGCGGCTACGTGTACGCGGTCGCGGTGGCGACCGGGAAGCAGCTCTGGAAGGGCTTCGTCCCGGATTACACGGGATCGCCGAACGCGATCGGGCGCACCAACCCGGTCATCGCCGGCGACCTGCTCGTCCTGGGCGACAACCACAGCAAGTGGCAGCCGCACCGGGGCGCGCACCTGTTCGCAGTCAACCGCTGGACCGGCCGGCTCGTCTGGAACACGCAGGTGGAGTCGCACGGCGCCGCCGTCATCACCGCCGACCCGGTCGTGCACGGCGGCGCGGTCTACGCCGGGGTGTCCTCGATCGAGGAGGGCTACGCCGCCAACGCCGGCTACGCGTGCTGCACGTTCCGCGGCAGCGTCGTGTCGGTCGACCTGAAGACCGGCCGGAAGAACTGGCAGACGTACACGCTGCCGGAGGACCTGGTCGCGGCGTGCGGCGAGGACGACTGCGGCTACAGCGGCAACGCGGTGTGGTCCAAGCCGGTGGTCGACCCGGCGACGGGCTCGCTCTACACCGCGACCGGCAACAACTACACCGTGCCCGACGCGGTGGAGGACTGCGTCAAGGAGGCGCTGGCGAAGAAGGAGTCGTTCGACCATTGCAGCGACCCGCGCGACCTCCAGGAGACGGTCCTGTCGCTCGACCTGCGCACCGGGCGGATCAAGTGGACCCACCGGGTGTCGGGCTACGACGCGTGGATCGTGACGTGCCCCGGCAAGCCGGTGCCGTGGTGCCCGGACCCCGGCGGCGAGGACTTCGACTTCGGGTCCGGGCCGGACCTGTTCCGGGTCGACGTCGGCGGCAGGCCGACGACTGTGGTCGGGGTCGGCCAGAAGAGCGGCGTCTACTGGGCGCTCAACGCCGCTGACGGCTCGCTGGTGTGGAAGACGCTGGTCGGACCGGGTTCGATCCTCGGCGGGATCATGTACGGCACGGCCGTCGACGACCGGCGGATCTACGTGCCGATCGGCAACGTCGACCGCAAGCCCCACGTGCTGGAACCGTCCGGGGTCACCACCACCGGCGGGTCGTGGAGCGCGCTGGACAAGCGGACCGGCCGCATCCTCTGGCAGACCGCCGACCCCGGTCCGCGGGTGCCGTTCGTCATGGGCGAGCCGACCCTGCACAACGGGATCGTGTTCACCGGGTCGCTCGACCCCGACAAGGACAACATGTACGCGCTGGACGCCCGCACGGGCCGAATCCTCTGGGCCTTCCCCAGCGGCGGCTCGGTCGGGCGCGGACCCGCCGTCGCCGACGGCGTGGTCCTGTGGGGCTCCGGCTACACGCTCGCGCAGGTGCTCTTCGGCGGCAGGTCCAACAACAAGCTGTTCGCCTTCACGGTGGACGGCCGCTGACCGCACACCCCACGCCGGCCCGGTGCACCCGCATCCGATCGACCCGGATCCGGACACCGGGCCGGCGGTCGTGGTACCAGTCCCATTCGGTGTCTATGTGATTGTCGTCACACTACGGGTCGGGCGGTCACCCCGCGGTCACCCGTGGAATCGCTTGTCACCGCGTTTCACGGGTGTAACGCGGGTTCGCTCTCCGTGTTCAGCGACGCCGATCCGGTGAATTGTTGTGCCACCTCGCGTGAAATTCCGCGGTCACCCGGACGGTCGAGTGGGGGAACGGCTTGCCAGGTCGCGCGCGGCAGATCGCCCGGGGAGTGTTCCCCGGGCCCGTCCCGGATCATGATCGAATCGACTGGCCGGATCTTTTTTGTAGTTCTTCAAGTTTATCGCATCACGTATTCCGGCGCTTTTGTGCGGAATCGCGAAGTGCTTGTCCGGCGACCACTCGGGTCCCTCCTGAGGTGGGTCGACGGCGTTGCGTGCCCGCCGGAGTCCGTGTCACGATCGACCTGGGTGGCATTCGGGACTTGTACGAATGGGTTCACCCTACTGGGGAGTACCGAGCCGTCACGCGTCCCCACGTTCATCGGGAGGGGTGCGCGTACCGAGTACGAGCGGCCGGTGCATTGTTACGGGGGGTAACGACGAATGCTGGTCGAAAGAGGCGGTCAGTTAGCGGCGCTGGAGCGCATGTTCGCCGAGACCGTCGAGGGCAGGGGCCGCGTCGCGGTCGTCCGCGGCCCGGTGGCGAGCGGCAAGACGGAACTCGTCCACGCGTTCGCCGAGCGGGCCACCGCCGCCGGCGCGTTGTTCGTCGAAGCGGTGGCCTCCCGCAGTGAGCAGGCGGTGCCCTTCGGGGTGCTCGGCCAGCTGTTCCACGGCCTGTCGGTCTCCTGCCCCGATGTGGGCGGGGTCGGCGACCCGCTCGACCGGGACCTGGTGCGGGCCGTGGTGAACGGCGGCCCGCACGCCGCCGACCAGGTCTACCCGAACACGATCCACAAGCTCGGCATGGTCCTGCTGGCCGCGGTCGAGCACAGCGCCCGGCCGCTCGTGATCGCCGTCGACGACCTGCACCACGCCGACCCGCCGTCGCTGCTGTGCCTGTCGTCGCTCATCCGCAGGCTGCGGTACGCGCGGGTCCTGTTCGTGCTCACCCAGTCCGTGCACCCGCTGTCGATAACGTTGTCGTCCTTCGAAGCCGAGCTGCCGTCCGAGCCCTGCTGCGTGCGCGTCCCGTTGGAGCCGCTGTCCCGCGAGGGCGTCCGCGCCCTGCTCGGCGAGCGGTTCGACGCGGCCACGGCGAGCCGGCTCACGCCGGCGTTCCACGAGATCACCGACGGCAACCCGCTGCTGCTCCGCGCGCTGGCCGACGACCACGAGGCCGGTACCACCGAGGCGTTCGGCCGCGGCCTGCTCAGCTGCCTGTACCGGTACGGGCCGCCCGTGGTCCGGCTCGCCCGCACGGCGGCGGTGCTGGACCGCCCGGTCGACTCCGTGCTGGTGCGCGAGGTGGCCGGCCTGGACGCGGAAACCCTGACCAGGGCCGCCGCCGCGCTGGAGGCCGCGGGCCTGCTCGTGGGCCGGCGGCTGCGGCACCAGTCGGTGCGCACCGCGGTCCTGGGCACGACGCCGCCCGGCGAGGTCGCGGACCTGCACTGGGCGGCGGCCGAGGCGCTTTACAAGGAGGGCGCGCCCGTCGTCGAGGTGGCCGAGCAGATGCTGGCGGCGCAGCGGTCCAACGCCTACGCGATCCCGGTGCTGCACGAGGCCGCCGAGCAGGCGATCGCGGCGGGCCGGGTCGAGCGGGCACGCGACTACCTGCGGCTCGCGCGGCAGGGCGACGCGGTGGCCGACGAGCGGCAGCGCGCCACGACCACGGCGCTGCTGGCGCGGGCGGGGTGGCAGGTCGACCCCCTGGTGGGCATCCGGCACGCGCGCGCGTTGGACTGCGAGGTGCGTGCCGGGCACCTCACCGGCAGGCACGCGCTGGTCTCGGTCGGCGCCCGGTTGTGGTTCGGCCAGTTCACCGAGGCGCGGACGGCCCTGCACCGGACGGCGGCCACGGCCGGACCGACCGACGAGACCTACGCGCACCTGCGTGCGTACCGGCTGTGGGCGCGGTCGCTGCACCCGGAGGGCGACTGGGCGGCGGCCGGCGAGTCACCCCTCGCCGCGGTCGAGGCGGCCCGCAACCTCGGTCTCGACGCCGCGGCCATGGCCTACGACCTGCTCGTGCGGGGGCACGCCGACCCGGAGTCGGTCGCCGCGGCCGAGCGGGCGCTGCGCACCGGGCGGCTGGACGAGCAGACCGTGGCGTTGCTGCTGACCGCGCTCGTGGTGTTGCTGTCGGCCGACCGGCTGGCCGCGGCCGAGCGGTGGTGCGACCCGCTGCTGGCCGACGCGGAGGCCCGCGGGTTGACCTGCTGGCACGCGTTGTTCTGCGCGGTGCGGGCGGACATCGCGCTGCGCCGGGGTGACCTGCCGCTCGGCGAGGTGTACGCGCGCACCGCGCTGGAGGTGATGTCGCCACGCAGCTGGGGTGTCCTCCTGGGTTACCCGGTGGGGGTGTTCCTCCAGGTGAGCCTGGCGCTGGGGAAGTGGGAGCAGGCCGCGGCGCAACTCGACGTCGTCGTGCCCGACGGGATGTTCGAGACACCCATCGGCGTGCACTACCTGCGGGCGCGCGGTCGCTTCCACCTGGCCACGGGCAGCCTGAAACAGGCGGTCGACGACCTCACGGCCGTCGGTGAGCTGATGCGGCGGTGGGACGTGGAACTCCCCGCCCTGGTGCCGTGGCGCACCGACTTGGCGATGGCGCACCTGCGACTGGGCGACCGGGAGCGGGCGACCGCGCTCGTCCACGAGCACCTGGGCCGGTGCCGGGCGGAGGACGCCCGGCAGCGCGGGGTGGCGTTGCGGGTGCTCGCGCTGTGCCTGGAGCCGGGCGCCCGGCTGGAGCCGCTGACCAGGGCGGTGGACGACCTGCGCGCGGCCGGCGCGCGGCTCGAACTGGCCTACGCCTTGCGCGACCTGGGCGCCGAGTACGAGGCGCACGGCCGGTCCGCGGACGCCCGGAGGGTCCGCGACCACGCGCAGGTGCTGGCCGAGGAGTGCGGCATCGCGGAATCGGTGCGGTCGCCGCAGTGGGCCGTCGCCGTGCCGCAGGTGCGCGAGGCGGTCCAGCCGCGGCCGGCGCGGCTGAGCGAGGCGGAGTCGCGGGTCGCCGTGCTCGCGGCCGACGGGTACAGCAACCGGCAGATCGCGCAGAAGCTGTTCGTGACGGTCAGCACCGTCGAGCAACACCTCACCCGGGTGTACCGCAAGCTGCGGGTCACCCGTCGCACCGAGCTGGCACGTCGCCTGCCCGTCGACTCCGGACTGCGCTGAGCCCGTCCTCCCCTCCACCACCCGGGGCCTGGCCGCCGCCCTCGGTGGTGCGCACGGCTGCCGCCGAGCCGTGTGTCCATTCAGGACTGGAGCGTGCGCCCGATCGCGGGGTTTAGGGGTCCGGCTGGGGTTGGCCCCCGCCGGGGTTGGCCGTAGCTTCGTTGGCAGGCAAGCACTTCCGCGCGGCGTCGAGCAGATCCCCACCTTCCGCGACCGCCGCTGCCGCGCGTGCATCCCAGGGGGAGATCACACATGGGTTCGTTGGCTGAAGTCGTTGTCTCGGGTGGCTCCCCGGAGGAGCTGGAACGCGCCGCGCCGCCGGTCGACTACCTCGCGGCCCACACCCGCGTCGAGGACGTGGACATGTTCCGCGGCGTGGCGGACAAGGACGTCCGCAAGTCGCTGCGCGTGGGCCGGGTGCCGATGCCCGAGTTGGCGCCGGACGAGGTGCTGGTCGCGGTGATGGCCGCGGCCATCAACTACAACACCGTGTGGTCGGCGACGTTCGAGCCGGTGCCCACGTTCGGCTTCCTCAAGAAGTTCGGTGCGCAGGGCGGCTGGGACGCCCGCCACGACCTGCCCCACCACGTGCTCGGTTCCGACGCCGCCGGCGTGGTGGTGTGGGTCGGCGCGGGCGTGCGGCGGTGGCGGGTCGGCGACCACGTGGTGGTGAGCTGCGTCCAGGTCGACGACCAGGAGCCGGCGACCCACGCGGACGGGATGCTCGGCTCGGGTCAGCGGATCTGGGGCTATGAAACGAACTTCGGCGGGTTGGCGCACTACGCCGTGGTGCGCGCGAGCCAGCTGCTGACCAAGCCCGCGCACCTGACGTGGGAGGAGTCGGCGTCGACCATGCTGACCGCGTCCACGTCGTACCGGATGCTCGTCGGTGACAAGGGCGCCCGGATCAAGCTCGGCGACGTGGTGCTCATCTGGGGCGCCACGGGCGGGCTGGGCGCGTTCGCCGTGCAACTGGTGAAGAACGCCGGTGGTATCCCGGTCGGCGTGGTCGGCTCCGCGGACAAGGTCGCGGCGGCCCGCCGGCTCGGCTGCGACGTGGTGGTCAACCGGGCGGAGCTGGGCCTCGGCGGCTCCGCCGAGCCCGCGCCGGAACGCGCCGTCGAGCTGGGCAAGGCGCTGGGCCGGGTCATCCGACGCGAGGTCGGCGAGGACCCGCACGTGGTGTTCGACTTCATCGGCCGCGCCACCTTCGGCATCTCGGTGTTCGTCGTCCGGCGCGGCGGCGTGGTGGTCACCTGCGGCTCCAGTTCCGGCTACCAGCACCGGTACGACAACCGCTACCTGTGGATGAACCTCAAGCGGATCATCGGCAGCCACGCGGCCAACTACCAGGAGCAGTGGGAGTGCAACCGCCTGTTCCGGCTGGGGAAGCTCGTCCCCGCGCTGTCCGCGGTGTACCCGCTGGAGGAGGTCGGCGAAGCCGCGCGCGTCGTGCAGACCAACCAGCACTCCGGCAAGGTCGGCGTGCTCTGCCTGGCACCCGGTGAGGGCCTGGGCGTCACGGATCCCGCGCTGCGCGAGGCGATCGGCGCGGATCACCTGAACCCGTTGCGCACCAACTGAAAGGGGGAGCGGAGCAGTGGCAACGCATTCCGTCGGCATCCTGGCGACCGGGTCGTACCTGCCCAAGGACGAGGTGACCAACGACGAGGTCGCCGCCCGCGCGGGCACCACGGCCGAGTGGATCGAGCGCAAGACCCGGATCCGCACCCGTCGGTACGCCGCACCGCACGAGGCGACCTCGGACCTGGCGGCCCGCGCCGCCACCGAGGCCCTGGACTCGGCACGCGTCCCGGCCGAGCGGATCGACTACCTGATCGTGTCCACGTCCACCGGCGACTCACCGCAGCCGCCGACCTCCTACCTGGTGCAGGACCTGCTGGGCGCGCACAACGCGGCCTGCTTCGACGTCAACGTCGTCTGTAGCGGTTTCGTCTACGCGCTGGAACTGGCGCGGGGACTGGTCTCGCTGCGCCCGGACGCGCTGGCGCTCGTGGTCGCGGCGGACGTCTACTCGCGCATCCTCGACCGCACCGACCGGCGCACGGCGGCGTTGTTCGCCGACGGCGCGGGCGCGGCGCTGGTCGGCGGGGTCGCCCACCCGTACGGGATCATCGACGTCGACCTGTCCAGCCTGGGCGTGGCGAGCAACCTGATCCGCGTGGAGGCGGGCGGCAGCAGGCGGCCCGCGTCGCACGAGACCGTGGACGACGGCGGTCACCACTTCAAGATGGACGGTCGCGGTGTCCGCGACTTCGTGGCGCGGCACGTGCCCGGCGCGTTGCGCAGGCTCGTGGACCGCGCCGGCGCCGACGTCGACCACTTCGTGCCGCACCAGGCGAACGGCGTGATGCTGACCGATCTGGTGGAACAGGCGGGTCTCACCTCCGCGCACACGCACCGCACGGTGGAGAAGTACGGCAACGTGGGCAGCGCCTCCGTGCCGGTGACGCTGGACGACGCCAACCGCGCCGGGTTGCTCAAGGACGGCGACCTCGTGCTCCTGGCCGGGTTCGGCGGCGGGATGGCGATCGGATCGGCCCTGCTGCGCTGGGCGGGTGCGGCGTGAGCGCCCGGATCGAGCGGGTGGGCGTCGTCGGGTGCGGCCTGATGGGCGCGGGCGTGGCGGAGGTCTCCGCCAAGGCGGGCCTGGACGTGGTCGTCGCGGTCACCGGACCTCCCGCCGCGGACCGCGGTCGTGCGCGGATCACCGCGTCCCTGGACAAGGCGGTGGCCAAGGGCAGGCTCACCGCGTCCGCGCGGGACGACGCGCTGGGCCGGGTGCGGTTCGCCATCGGGTTGGAGGAGCTGGCGGACCGGCAGCTCGTGGTCGAGGCGGTGCGCGAGGACGAGCCGCTGAAGCTCGACGTGTTCGCCATGCTGGACAAGGTGGTCGAGGACGCCGACGCGATCCTGGCCACCAACACGTCCTCGCTGCCGATCTCCCGGTTGGCGGGCGCGACCCTGCGGCCGAGCCACGTGGTCGGCGTCCATTTCTTCAACCCCGTGCCGGTGCTGCCGCTGGTGGAACTGGTCGGTTCGGTGCTGACCGGACCGGACACCCTCGACCGCGCGGAGGCGTTCCTCACCGGCACCCTGGGCAAGACCGCCATCCGCACCCCGGACCGCGCCGGGTTCGTGGTCAACGCGCTGCTGTTCCCCTATTTGCTCTCGGCGGTCCGCATGGTCGAGTCCGGGGTGGCCACCGCCGAGGTGGTGGACCGCGGCATGGAGCTGGGGTGCGCGCACCCGCTGGGCCCGTTGCGCCTGGCCGACCTGATCGGCCTGGACACCACGGTGTCGATCGCGCGGGCGATGCACGCCGAGTTCAAGGAACCCCTGTACGCCCCGCCGCCCCTGCTGCTGCGCATGGTCGAGAGCGGGTTGCTCGGCCGGAAGTCCGGCCGCGGGTTCTACGAGTACGCATAGGAGACCACCGATGAACCTGGACCAGGCCGTGGCGGTGGTGGGGCTGTCCTGCCGGTTGCCCGGCGCTCCCGACCCGGAGGCTTTCTGGCGGCTGCTGGCCGACGGCGTGGACGCGGTCGGCGAGGTGCCGCCCGGCCGCCCGGAGTACCCGGACCGGTCACCGCGTGGCGGGTTCCTGTCCGAAGTGGACTCTTTCGACGCGGGCTTCTTCGGCATCTCGCCGCGGGAGGCGGCCGGGGTGGACCCGCAGCAGCGGCTCGCGCTGGAGCTGTCCTGGGAGGCGCTGGAGGACGCCGGCATCGTGCCGTCCCGGCTCGGCGGCGTCCGGACCGGGGTGTTCCTCGGCGCGATCTGGGACGACTACGCGCGCCTGGTCCAGGCGGCCGGACCAGAGGCCGTCACCCACACCACGATCACCGGCCTGAGCCGCGGCGTGCTGGCCAACCGGGTGTCCTACACCCTCGGCCTCACCGGTCCGAGCATGGTGGTCGACACGGCGCAGTCGTCGTCCCTGGTCGCCGTGCGGCTGGCGTGCGAGAGCCTGCGTGGTGGCGGGTCCGACGTGGCGCTGGCGGGCGGGGTCAGCCTGAACCTGACCCCCGACGGGTTCACCCTCGCCCGCCGGTTCGGCGCGCTGTCCCCAGACGGCCGCTCCTACACGTTCGACGCGCGCGCCAACGGGTACGTGCGTGGCGAGGGCGGCGGCGTCGTCGTGCTCAAGACGCTGCGCCGGGCCCTGGCCGACGGCGACCGGGTCCACGCGGTGATCCGCGGCGGCGCGGTGAACAACGACGGCGGCGGCGAGACGTTGACCGCGCCGCGCCAGGCCGCGCAGGAGGAGGTGTTGCGGCTGGCGTACGCCGACGCCGGGGTCGACCCGGCCCTCGTGCGGTTCGTCGAGCTGCACGGCACCGGCACGCCGGTGGGTGACCCGGTCGAGGCGGCGGCGCTCGGCGCGGTGCTGGGCGCGGGCCGGACCGAGCCGCTGCTGGTCGGCTCGGTGAAGACCAACATCGGCCACCTGGAGGGCGCGGCGGGCATCGCCGGGCTGCTCAAGGCCGTGCTCTGCCTGCGTGAGCGGCAGGTGGCGCCCAGCCTGAACTTCCGCACGCCCAATCCCGCGATCCCGTTGGCGGAACTGGGGTTGCGGGTCAACGACGAGCTGTCGCCGATCTCCGCCGATCCGCTGTTCGCGGGCGTCAGCTCGTTCGGCATGGGCGGCACCAACTGCCACCTCGTGCTCTCGCCGCCGCCCACCACCACGCGGACGACCGCGGGCGAACCGGTCGCCGCGGTGCCGGTCCTGCTGTCCGGCCGCACCCCGGCCGCCCTGCGGGACCAGGCGGCGCGCCTGGACCGGTGGCTGGGGGAGAACCCGTCGACGGGACTGCCCGACCTCGCCCACGCGCTGGCCACCCGGCGCACGTCGTTCGAGCACCGCGCGGTCGTGCTCGCCGAGGACCACGCCTCGTTGCACGCGGCGTTGGGCGCGGTCACCGGCTCCGCGCCGCGACCCGGCGGGACGGCGTTCCTGTTCACCGGCCAGGGCAGCCAGCGCACCGGCATGGGGCTCGAACTGCACTCGACCTTCGGCGTGTTCGCCGACGCCTTCGACGAGGTGTGCGCCGCGCTCGACCCGCACCTGGACCGGGACCTGCGCGAGGTGGTGGCCACCGGCGACGGCCTGGACGTCACCGCCTACACCCAGCCCGCGTTGTTCGCGTTCGAGGTCGCCCTGCACCGGCTGGTCGAGCACTGGGGCGTGCGGCCGGACTTCCTGCTCGGCCACTCGATCGGCGAGATCGCCGCCGCGCACGTCGCGGGCGTGCTGTCCCTGCCCGACGCGGCGACCCTGGTCGCGGCGCGCGGGCGGCTGATGCGGGAACTGCCGGCGGGCGGCGCGATGGTGTCGCTCCAGGCCGGCGTCGAGGAGGTCGCGCCCACCCTGGTCGCCGGCACCGCCGTCGCCGGTGTCAACGGCCCGGCGGCCACGGTGGTCGCCGGTGACGAGGACGCCGTGGCGTCGGTCGCGGCGCTGTGGCGGGAGAAGGGGCGCAAGACCAAGCGGTTGCGGGTGAGCCACGCCTTCCACTCGCCCCGGATGGACCCGATGCTGGCGGCGTTCCGCGAGGTCGCCGAGAGCCTGACCTACCACCGGCCACGCGTCCCGGTCGTGTCGGCGGGCGACGTGACCTCGCCGGACCACTGGGTGCGTCACGTGCGGGACGCGGTGCTCTTCCTCGACGGCATGCGGCGGCTGGAAGCCGAGGGCGTCACCAGGTTCCTGGAGATCGGGCCGGACGCCGTGCTCAGCGCCCTGGGCCGTGACTGCCTGACCGCGCCCGCGGTGTTCGCGCCCGGCGCGCGGTCGGGCAGGCCCGAGGCGAGGACGTTGCTCGGCGCGGTCGCGACCCTGCACACCGCCGGGGTGGAGGTGGACTGGGCACGCGTGCTCACCGACGTCGGCGGCGGGACCGGGCAGCACGTCGCGCTGCCGACCTACGCCTTCCAACGCGAGCGCCACTGGCTCTCGCCACGCGTCGCCAGGCCCGCCGCGCCCGGAGGGGGCGAGGTGCCGGCCGAGCGCGACGGCCACGAGCCGGCGGACTCCGCCGCGACGGTGGCCGGGCTCGCCGGTGTGCCCGACGCCGAGCGCGGTGGCGGGGAGCCCGCCGCGGGGGCACCCGCGCTCGTCGGGGTGCCCGACGCCGAGCGTGGTGGTCGGGAGCCGGCGGAACCCGCCGCGGGGGTGCTGGCGCTCGCCGGTGTGCCCGACGCCGAGCGCGGTGGTCGGGAGCCGGCGGAACCCGCCACCGGTGTGCCCGGTGCCCAGCGCGGTGGCCGCGAGCCCGCGGAGTCCGCCGCGGGGGTGCTGGCGCTCGCCGGTGTGCCCGACGCCGAGCGCGACCACGTGCTGGACGAACTGGTCCGCACCGAGGTCGCCGCCGTCCTGGAGCACCCCGCGCCCGCGGAACTGGACCTCGACCGGCCCTTCAAGGAACTCGGGTTCGACTCGTTCCTCACCGTGGAGCTGCGGGAGCGGCTGGCCGCGCGGACCGGGCTGCCGCTGCCGTCGAGCTTCGTGTTCGACCACCCCTCCGGTGCGGCGGTCATCCGCTACCTGCGGGGCGCGGGTGACGCCGAGCCGACCACCGCGCCCGCGGTCGTGCCGGACGGCGATCCGATCGCCATCGTGGGCATGGGCTGCCGGTTCCCCGGCGACATCGACTCGCCCGAGCAGCTGTGGCAGGCCCTGGTCGAGGGGCGCGACGTGATCGGCCCGTTCCCCACCGACCGCGGCTGGCCCACCGACCTGTACGACCCCGACGGCACCACGCCGGGCAAGCACCACGTCCGCGCGGGCGGGTTCCTGCGCGGCGCCGCGGAGTTCGACAACGACTTCTTCGGCATCTCGCCCCGCGAGGCCCTGGCGATGGACCCGCAGCAGCGGCTCCTCCTGGAAACCGGCTGGGAGGCGCTGGAGAACGCGGGCATCGCGCCCACCACCCTGCGCGGCACGCCGACCGGCGTCTTCGTCGGCACGACGTTCCAGGACTACGGGCCGCGGCTGGGCGAGGGCGCCGCGAACACGGAGGGCTACCTGATGACGGGCAGCACGCCCAGCATCGCCTCCGGTCGGATCGCCTACGCCCTGGGCCTGGAGGGACCCGCGCTCACCGTGGACACGGCGTGCTCGGCGTCGCTGGTCGCGCTGCACCTGGCGTGCCAGTCGCTGCGTCGCGGCGAGTCCACCCTGGCGCTGGCGGGCGGCGTCACCGTCATGTCGACACCCGGCATCTTCGTCGAACTCACCCGGCAGCGGGCGTTGTCCGCGGACGGGCGCTGCAAGTCCTTCTCCGACGACGCCGACGGCACCGGCTGGTCCGAGGGCGTCGGGGTGCTCGTGTTGGAACGGCTGTCCGACGCACGCCGCAACGGCCACCCGGTGCTCGCGCTGGTGCGCGGGTCGGCGGTGAACCAGGACGGCGCCTCCAACGGCCTCACCGCGCCCAACGGCACGCAGCAGCAGCGGGTGATCCGCCGGGCGCTGGCCGACGGCGGACTCACCGCCGCGGACGTGGACGTGGTGGAGGCGCACGGCACCGGCACCCGGCTGGGCGACCCCGTCGAAGCACATGCCCTGCTCGCCACCTACGGCCAGGACCGCGACCGGCCGCTGTGGCTCGGCTCGGTCAAGTCCAACATCGGCCACACCCAGGCCGCGGCCGGTGTCGCGGGCGTGATCAAGGTGGTGCAGGCGCTGCGCCACGGCCTGCTCCCGCGCACCCTGCACGCCGACCGGCCGTCCGAGCGGATCGACTGGTCCGCCGGCGCGGTGTCGTTGCTCACCGAGGCCCGGCCGTGGCCGCGGACCGACCGGCCGCGCCGCGCCGGCGTGTCGTCGTTCGGCATCAGCGGCACCAACGCGCACGTCGTCCTGGAGGAGGTCGACGAGCCCGACGCGGACCCCGAGCCGGCACACGTGTTGCCGCTCGTCCTCTCGGCCAAGGACCCGGTGGCGCTGGCCGAGCAGGTCCAGCGGCTGCGTGACCGGCCGGTCACGACCGGCGTCGCGCGGACGCTCGCGGTCGGGCGTTCGGTGTTCGAGCACCGCGCGGTGCTCGTCGGCGACACGGAGGTCACAGGCACCGCGCGGCAGCACGGCCGGACGGTGTTCGTCTTCCCCGGCCAGGGCTCGCAGTGGGCGGGCATGGCGGTCGGGTTGCTCGACGCCTCCCCGCCGTTCCGCGAGCGGTTCGCCGAAGCGGCCGAAGCGATCGAGCGGCACGTGGACTGGTCCGTCGAGGACGTGGTGCGCGACGGGCGGTGGCTGGACCGGATCGAAGTCCTCCAGCCGGTGTTGTTCGCGGTGAACGTGGCGCTCGCCGCGCTGTGGCGCTCGTGCGGTGTCGAGCCGGACCTGGTCGTGGGGCACTCCCAGGGCGAGATCGCGGCGGCCTGCGTCGCGGGCGCGCTGGACCTGGCCGACGCGGCCCGGCTGGTCGTGCTGCGGTCCCGCCTGTTCGCCGACGAACTCGTCGGGCGCGGCGCGGTGGCCTCGGTGGCGTTGTCCCGCGCGGAGGTGGCGGAGCGGCTGCCGGACGGGCTGACCGTCGCCGGCGTGAACGGCCCGCGCTCGGTGACCGTCGCCGGTCCCGTCGCGGAGCTGGAGGGGTTCGTCGCGTCCTGCGTCGCCGACGGCGTCCGCGCCCGGGTCGTCGCCGCCACGGTCGCCTCCCACTCGCCGCAGGTGGAGCCGTTGCGCGAGCGGCTGCTCGACCTGCTGTCGTTCGTGTCGCCGCGAGTGGGCGCGGTGCCGGTGCTGTCGACGGTGACCGGCGAGGTGCTGGACGGTTCCGAGCTGACCGCCGACTACTGGTACGAGAACTGCCGCCGCCCGGTCGGGTTCGCCGAGGCGGTGCGCACCCTGCTGGACTCCGGTCACGACGTCTTCGTGGAGGTCAGTCCCCACCCCGTGCTGGTGATGGGCATCGAGGAGACGGCCGGGGGTACACCGGTCCTCGCGGTCGGCACGACCCGCCGCGACGACGGCGGCCCGGCGCGGTTCTGGGAGTCGGCGGCGCGGCTGTGGGTCGACGGCGTCCCGGTGGACTGGGGGCGCGCCCTGCCGCCCGCCCCGATCGTGCCCGCGCCGACCTACCCGTTCCGGCGCGAGCGGTTCTGGCTCGCACCCCCGCGCGGCGGCGTCGAGCCGGCAGCCTCCGGCCTGCACGCGACGGGGCACCCCTTTCTCGGCGTCGAGGTACCGCTGGCCGACGACGACCGGACCGTGTTCACCGGACGGCTCTCGTCCGCCGTGCACCCCTGGCTCCTCGACCACGCGGCCCTGGCCACGGTCCTCCTCCCGGGCACCGGGCTCGTCGAGACCGCCCTCGCGGCGGGTCGGCGGGTCGGCGCCCCGGCGCTGGAGGAGCTGACCCTGGAGACGCCGCTGCTGCTGCCCGAGGGCGGTGTGGCGATCCAGGTGGTCGTGGAGCCGCCCGACGACACCGGTCGGCGAGGGGTGTCGGTGCACTCCAGGCCGGACGGCCAGTGGGTGCGGCACGCGACCGGAACGCTCGCACCGCACGGCCCCGGCGAGCCGCCGACGCCGGCGGAGTGGCCGCCGCCCGGTGCGGAACCGGTCGACCTGACCGGGTGGTACGACCGCCTGGCCGACAGCGGTTACGACTACGGCCCGGCGTTCCGGGGCCTGCGTGCCGCCTGGCGCAGGGGCGACGAGGTGTTCGCCGAACTGGCTCCCGCGCCCGACACCGGGTTCGCGCTCCACCCCGCCGTGCTCGACGCCGCGCTGCACGCGGTCGAACTGGGCGTGCTGCCCCGCTCCGACCGGACGTGGCTGCCGTTCTCCTGGACCGGTGTGCGGTTGTGGCGCGACGCCGCGGCGGCGAAGGTCCGGTTGTCACCCGCGGGGCAGGACGCGGTGGCGTTGCAGGTGTTCGACCGGGACGGCCTGCCGGTCGCGTCGATCGGCTCGCTGGTGCGGCGGCCGGTGTCGCCGGGACAGCTCGCGCCCGCACCGCTGCTGCGCCTGGAGTGGCAGCCCGTGCCGGTCGGCGCGGAGCCGTCGTTCACGGTGCTCGGCCTGGACGGCCTCCCCGGCGTGGTCGACGTGCCGGAGTTCGTGGTGGCGCCGGTGCGGCCGGAACCGGGCGAGGTGCCCGAGGCGGCGCGTGCGACCGCGCACCGCGCCCTCGGCCTGGCTCGCGCGTGGCTGGCCGACGACCGGTTCGCCCGCGCCAAGCTGGTCCTGCTGACCTCCGGCGCGGTCGCGACCGGGCCGGACGACGACGTGCCCGACCTCGCCGCCGCCGCGGTGTGGGGCCTGATCCGCTCCGCCGAGGCCGAGCACCCGGGCCGGTTCGTGCTGGTGGACGCCGACGACCCGGCCCGGCTCGGCGTGGCGCTGGGCACCGGCGAGCCGCAGCTCGCGATCCGTGCCGGCGAGGTCCGCGTGCCCCGGCTGACGCGGGGCGTGCACGCCGCCCGCGCGGTCGAGTGGGGCCCCGACGACACGGTGCTGATCACCGGCGGCACCGGCGCGCTCGGCCGGCTGGTCGCCGGGCACCTGGTCGACCGGCACGGCGTCGGGCGGGTGCTGCTGGCCGGTCGCCGCGGTGGTCCGTCGGGCGGCGCGCTCACCGCGGTGGCGTGCGACGTGACCAACCGCGAGGAGGTCCGTGATCTCCTCGTAGAGCACGCGGTGACCGGTGTGGTGCACATGGCCGGCGTGCTGGCCGACGGGCTGCTGGAGTCCCTGACACCGGACCAGGTGGACGCGGTGCTGCGGCCCAAGGTGGACGGCGCGTGGCACCTGCACGAGCTGACCAAGGACCTCAAGGCGTTCG
This sequence comes from Saccharothrix obliqua, assembly GCF_019375475.1. GTDB lineage: Bacteria > Actinomycetota > Actinomycetes > Mycobacteriales > Pseudonocardiaceae > Actinosynnema > Actinosynnema obliqua. The sequence continues at coordinate 169,393 of NZ_JAHXGQ010000012.1, forward strand.
TGTTGTTCTCCTCGGTCCAGGGCGTGGTCGGCGGCGCGGGGCAGGCGAACTACGCGGCGGCGAACGTCTTCCTCGACGCGCTCGCCCAGCACCGCCGGGCCAACGGGCTGCCCGCGACCTCGATGGCGTGGGGCCTGTGGGCCGAGGGCGGCATGGAGGCGGCGCTGGACGACGGCGACCGCGATCGGCTGCTCCGCACGATCGGCATGACACCGCTGTCCGCCGACGAAGGCGTGGCGTTGTTCGACGACGCGCTGGCCGCCGACCACGCGGTGGTGGTGCCCGCGAAGCTCGACCCGCGTGGTGACGTGCCCGCACCGCTGCGCGGCCTGGTGCGCCGTGCCGCGCGTGCCGAGGCGACCGACGTGTCCTTCGCCGACCGCTTGGCGGCCACGCCGGAGCAAGAACGCGAGCGCGCGCTGGTCGACCTGGTCCGGGCGCTGGTCGGCGAGACGTTGGGGCACAACGGGTCGGTGGACGCCCGCCGGGGCTTCAAGGAACTCGGGTTCGACTCGCTGACCGCGGTGGACCTGCGCAACCGGCTCAACCGGGCGACCGGTCTGCGGCTGCCCGCCACGGTGGTCTTCGACCACCCGACACCGGCCGAGCTGGTGGGCCGGCTGCGGACCGAGCTGTTCGGCGTGCCCGAACCGGTGGCGGAGGAGGAGCCCGCGGTCGTCGTCGGCGACGAGGACCTGATCGACGCGATGGACGTGGACGACCTGATCCGCCTGGCGCGGGACGGGACCTGAAGGGGGACGAGGCATGGCCGGCACACCGGAGGCGGTGGTGGACGCGCTGCGCGACGCGCTCAAGGAGGTCGCGCGGTTGCGCCGGCGCACCGCCGAACTCGAAGCGGGCCGGGGCGAGCCGATCGCGATCATCGGGATGAGCTGCCGCTACCCGGGCGGCGTGGACTCGCCCGACGACCTGTGGCGGCTGGTGGCCGAGGGTCGTGACGCGATCTCGGACTTCCCGACCGACCGCGGCTGGGACCTGGCGCACCTGTTCGACCCGGACCCCGAGCGGCCCGGCACCTCCTACACCCGGCAGGGCGGTTTCCTGCACGGGGCGGCCGAGTTCGACGCCGCGTTCTTCGGTATCTCGCCGAACGAGGCGTTGGCCATGGACCCGCAGCACCGGCTGGTCCTGGAGCACGCGTGGGAGGTCGTGGAACGCGCGGGCATCGACCCGACGTCGTTGCGCGGCACCGCCACCGGTGTGTTCGTCGGTGCGATGTACCACGACTACGGCCCACCGCTGCACGTGCCGCAGTCCGGTGTGGACGGTTACCGGCTCACCGGCAGCCAGGCGAGCGTGCTGTCCGGTCGGGTCGCCTACACCCTCGGGCTGACCGGCCCGGCGATCACCGTGGACACCGCGTGCTCGTCGTCGCTGGTGGCGTTGCACCTGGCGGTCCAGTCGCTGCGGCGCGGTGAGTGCTCGCTGGCCCTGGCGGGCGGTGTCGCGCTGATGGCGACGCCGGGCACGTTCGTGGAGTTCAGCCGTCAGCGGGGCTTGGCCCGTGACGGCCGGTGCAAGTCCTTCGCCGCCGCCGCGGACGGCACGGGCTGGTCCGAGGGCGTCGGCGTGCTTCTGGTGGAACGGCTGTCGGACGCTGTACGCAACGGGCGCCGCGTGCTGGGCGTGATCCGGGGCAGCGCCGTCAACCAGGACGGCGCGTCCACCGGCCTGACCGCGCCCAGCGGTCCGGCGCAGCAGCGCGTCATCCGGGCCGCGATCGCCGACGCGGGGCTCACCGCGGCCGATGTCGACCTCGTCGAGGCGCACGGCACCGGCACCCGGCTGGGCGACCCGATCGAGGCGCAGGCCCTGCTGGCCACCTACGGGCAGCACCGGGAGCGGCCGTTGCTGCTCGGCTCGGCCAAGTCCAACCTCGGGCACGCGCAGGCCGCGTCCGGGGTGGCCGGGGTGATCAAGGTGGTGGAGGCCATGCGGCACGGATTGGCGCCGCGCACCCTGCACGTGGACGCGCCGTCGCCGTACGTCGACTGGGAGTCCGGCTCGGTGGAGCTGCTGACCGAGGCCCGGCCGTGGCCGCGGACCGGGCGTCCGCGCCGGGCGGCGGTGTCGTCGTTCGGCATCAGCGGCACCAACGCGCACGTCGTGCTGGAGCAGGCGCCGCCGGTCGCCGACCAGACCGCGGCCGACCCGCCCCCGGTGCTCCCGGTCGTGCTGTCGGCCCGGTCGCCGGCCGCGCTGCGGGCGGTGGCCGGGCGGCTGCGCGAGGCGGCGGCGACGCTGGAGCCGTTCGACGTGGCGCACACCCTGGCCACCACGCGTGCCGCCCTGGACCACCGCGCGGTGCTCTTCCCGACCGACCGCGACTCGCTGGCCTCCCAGCTGGGGGTGTTGGCGGACAAGGGCTCCGCCCCGGTGCTCGGCACGCGGGCGGACGGCGGCCTCGCGCTGCTGTTCACCGGCCAGGGCAGCCAGCGGCCCGGGATGGGCCGCGACCTGCACGCCGCCCACCCGGTCTTCGCCGAGGCGTTCGACGCCGCGTGCGCCCACCTGGACCCGCACCTGGACCGGTCGCTGCGCGACGTGGTGTTCGGCGACGACCCCGACCTGCTCGACCGCACCGGCTACACCCAGGCCGCGTTGTTCGCGTTCGAGGTCGCGTCGTTCCGGCTCGCCGAGTCCTGGGGCGTGCGGCCGGACTACCTGATCGGCCACTCGGTCGGCGAGATCGTCGCCGCGCACGTGGCCGGGGTGCTGTCCCTGCCGGACGCGTGCGAGCTGGTCGCGGCCCGCGGCACGCTGATGGGCGCGCTCCCGGCGGGCGGGGCGATGGTGTCGGTGCTCGCGCCCGAGGACGAGGTGGCCGAACTGGTGGCGGGCACGCCGCTGGTGTCGATCGCGGCGGTGAACGGGCCGACCTCGGTGGTGTTCTCCGGCGCCGCCGGCGAGGTGGACCGGATCGCCGCCGAACTGGCCGCGCGCGGACGCCGGACCAGGCGCCTGCGGGTCAGCCACGCGTTCCACTCGCCGCTGGTCGAGCCGGTGCTCGCCGAGTTCGGCCGGGTCGCGGCGAAGCAGGCGTTCGCGCCGCCGCGGTTGCCCGTGGTGTCCGCGGTGACCGGCCGCCTGGCCACGGCCGCGGAACTGACCTCGCCCGACTACTGGGTGCGGCACGCCCGCGAGGCGGTGCGGTTCCACGACGGCGTCCGGCTGCTGCTCGACGAGGGCGTGGTCACCTTCCTGGAACTGGGCCCGGACGCGGTGCTCGCCGCGATGGCCCAGGACGGGCTGGGGCGCACCGACGTCGTGGCGACCTCGGTGCGCCGCCGGGGCCACGACGAGGTGAGGTCGTTCGCGCTCGGCGTGGCCGAGGCGTACGCGAACGGCGTCGACGTGCGGTGGGCGGACCTGCTGGCCGGTGGCCGGAAGGTCGACCTGCCGACGTACCCGTTCCAGCGGCGGCGGTACTGGCTGGGCGCGCCGGAGGTCGTGGTCGAACGGGAGGAGCCGGAGGCCGTGGTCGAGCCGGCGGAGGCGGCGGCACTGCGCGGGCCGGACCGCGACCGCGTCCTGCTGGACCTCGTGCGCGACGAGGTCGCGGCGGTCCTCGGCCACCCCGACCGGTCCGCCGTCCGGGCGCGCGACACGCTCAAGGACCTCGGCTTCGACTCGCTGGCGGCGGTGAAGCTGGGCAACCGCCTCGCCGCCGCCACCGGCCTGGCGGTGCCCGCGACCCTCGTGTTCGACCACCCGACCCCGGCCGCCATCGCCGGGTTCCTGCGCGACGAACTCGACGGGTCGGTCGACGTGGCAGCGGTGCGGGCGCCGGTCGTGGCCGACGGGCTGGACGACACGTCCGACGACGACCTGTTCCGGTTGATCGACAACGAGCTGGGGGCGCTGTGACGTCGGACGAGCGGAAGCTGCGGGACTACCTCAAGCGGGTCACCGCGGAGTTGCGCAGGCGGACCGGCGAGCCGATCGCGATCGTCGGCATGGCCTGCCGGTTCCCCGGCGGCGTCCGCACGCCGGACGAGCTGTGGGAGCTGGTCGACGCGGGCCGGGACGCGATCACGTCGTTCCCCGACGACCGCGGCTGGGACGTCGACGCCCTGTACGACCCCGAACCCGGGAAGCCGGGCGCGAGCTTCACCCGCGAAGGCGGCTTCCTGCACGACGTCGCCGACTTCGACGCGGGGTTCTTCGGCATCTCACCGCGCGAGGCGCTGGCCATGGACCCGCAGCAGCGCCTGTTCCTGGAAACCGCCTGGGAGGCGCTGGAGGACGCCGGCATCGACCCCCTGTCGCTGCGCGGCACCGACACCGGCGTCTACGCGGGCTGCGCGTCGGAGGACTACGCCGCGCTCTTGGCCACGCCGCCGCCGGACGTCGAGCCGTACCGGCTCACCGGCACGGCGGGCAGCGTGCTGTCCGGTCGGGTCGCCTACACCTTCGGCCTGGAGGGTCCCGCGATCACCGTCGACACGGCGTGCTCGTCGTCGTTGACCGCGCTGCACCTGGCCGGGCAGGCGCTGCGGGCCGGTGAGACGTCGCTCGCGCTCGTCGGCGGGGTCACCGTGCTCAACACCCCAGACCCGTTCGTGGACTTCAGCCGCCAGCGCGGGCTCGCCGCGGACGGGCGCTGCAAGGCGTTCTCGGCGCGGGCCGACGGCACCGGGTTCGGCGAGGGCGTCGGCGTGCTGGTCGTGGAACGGCTGTCCGACGCGCGGCGCAACGGCCACCCGGTGCTCGCCGTCGTCCGCGGCAGCGCGGTCAACCAGGACGGCGCGTCCAACGGGCTGACCGCGCCGAGCGGACCCGCGCAGCGCCGGGTGATCCGCGCGGCGCTGGAGCAGGCCCGGCTGACGCCCGCCGACGTGGACGTCGTGGAGGCGCACGGCACCGGCACCAGCCTGGGTGACCCGATCGAGGCACGGGCGCTGATCGCCACCTACGGTCAGGACCGCGACCGGCCGCTGTGGCTGGGGTCGGTGAAGTCCAACCTCGGGCACACCCTCGCGGCCGCCGGGGTGGCGGGCGTGATCAAGGTCGTGCAGGCGATGCGGCACGGCAGGCTGCCGCGCACGCTGCACGTCGACGAGCCGTCGCCCCACGTGGACTGGAGTGCCGGCGCGGTGGCGCTGTTGACCGAACCGGTGGCGTGGCCGCGCGGCGATCGCCCGCGGCGCGCGGCCGTGTCCGCGTTCGGGATGAGCGGCACCAACGCGCACGTCATCCTCGAAGAGTCCGACGTGGACACTGTCGATCCGATGGAAGCGTCCGAAGTGGACGGTTCGACGCCCCTGCTGTTGTCGGCGCGTGGCGAGGCGGCGCTCCGCGAGCAGGCGGCCCGGTTGCGCGGCCGGGGTACCACGCCGGCCGTCGCCCGCACCCTGGCCGTGCACCGCGCGGCGTTGGAGCAGCGCGCCGTCGTCCGCGGCGAGGCGGGGCTGGCGGCGCTGGCCGCGGGCGAGCCGTCGGCGGACGTGGTCCGCGGCACGGCCCGCGACCGCGACCGGGCGGTGTTCGTGTTCCCCGGCCAGGGTTCCCAGTGGGCGGGCATGGCGCTGGACCTGCTGGCGTCCTCCCCGGTGTTCCGCGAGCGGTTCGCCGAGGTGGCCAAAGCCGTCGAGGAGCACGTGGACTGGTCGGTCGAGGGCGCGTTGCGCGGCGAGGTGTCGCTGGAGCGGATCGAAGTCGTCCAGCCGGTGCTGTTCACGGTGCACGTGGCGCTGGCCGAGCTGTGGCGCGCGCACGGCGTCGTGCCGGACGCGGTCGTGGGCCACTCCCAGGGCGAGGTGGCCGCGGCGTGCTTCGCGGGCGCCCTCTCCGTGGCGGACGCCGCGCGGCTGATTGTGACGCGGTCCCGGCTGTTCGCCGAGGAGCTGGTCGGCCGGGGCGCGGTGGCGTCGGTGGCGTCGCCGGTCGACGAACTGGACCTGCCCGAGGGGTTGGCGGTGGCCGGTGTCAACGGGCCGCGCTCGGTGACGGTCGCCGGTCCGCCGGCCGAACTGGAGCGGTTCGTCGCGGACCGCGTCGCCGCCGGTGTGCGCGCGCGGGTCGTCGCCGCCACCGTCGCCTCGCACTCGCCCCAGGTGGAACCGCTGCGGGAACGGCTGATCGAGCTGCTGTCGTTCGTCTCCCCGGTGCGCGGCGCCGTGCCGCTGTACTCCACGGTCACCGGCGAGGTGCTGGACGGTTCCGAGCTGACCGCCGACTACTGGTACGAGAACTGCCGCCGGCCGGTCGGCTTCGAGCCGGTGGTGCGCGCGCTGCTCGACCACGGCCACGACGTGTTCATCGAGGCCAGCGCCCACCCCGTGCTCACCGCGCCGGTCGTGGAGATCGCCGAGGAGGTCGGGGCCGACCCCGTCGTGGTCGGGTCGCTGCGCCGCGGCGAGGGCGGTCTGGAGCGGTTCCGGCTGTCGGCGGGCGAGCTGTGGGCGCACGGCGTGCCGGTGGACTGGGCGACCGCGCTGCCCGCGGTCGGTCCCGCGCCGCTGCCGACGTACCCCTTCCAGCGCGTGCGCTTCTGGCCGGACCACGAGCGGAGCGCACCCGAACCCGCGGACGGCTTCTGGACGGCCGTGGAGCGGCAGGACGTGGCGGGCCTGGCCGACATGCTCGGCGTCGACGCGTTCGTGGTCGGGGAGCTGGTGCCCGCGCTGGCCGCGTGGCGGCGTGAGCGGTCGGCCGCCGACGAGCGCCGTTACCGGGTGCGGTGGCGTCCCGTCGCCGACGGGCCGGTGCCCGCGTTGACCGGGACGTGGCTCGTGGTGGGGGAGGACACGGCGGACGTCGTGCCCGCGCTGGAGGCGCACGGCGCGACCGTCGTCCGCGACATCGGACCGGGCATCTCCGGTGTGGTCGCCCGCGCCGACGTCGGCGCGACGCTCGCCCTGGTCCGGGACCTCCTCGACGCGGGCGTGAGCGCGCCGATCTGGTCGATCACCCGCGGCGCGGTGTCCACGAGCGGCGCCGACCCGCTGCACGACCCGGAGCAGGCGCAGGTCTGGGGGCTGGGCCACGCCGTGGCCGTCGAGCACCCGCACCTGTGGGGCGGCGTGGTGGACCTGCCGCGAAGGGTGGACGACCGCGTGCTCACCCGCCTCGTCCGCGTGTTGACCGGCGACGAGGACCAGGTGGCGATCCGCGAGAGCGGCACGTACGTCAAGCGGCTGGCGCGTGGTGGCCGCCCGGCGCACCGGCCCTGGACACCGCGCGGCACGGTCCTCGTGACCGGCGGCGAGCACGGCGACCACGTCGTGCGCTGGCTGGCCGACCGGGGCGTCCGGGCGGTGGTCTGCGACGCGACCGACCGCGACGAGCTGGCGGAGGTGCTCGCCCGCACCCGGCCCACCGCCGTCGTGCACACCGCCGAGGTGCGTGGCGAAGGGCCGGTGGAGGACGTCACCGGGGAACGGCTCGCCGAGATCCTGCGCGCCAAGGTCGTCGCGGCGCGCAACCTGCACGACCTGGCCCCGGACACCGAACTCGTGTTCTTCTCGTCGGTGGCCGCCGTGCTGCCTGCGGGGCCGGGGCTCGGCGGCTTCGCGGCGGCCAACGCCTACCTCGACGCGCTGGCGCAGCACCGCATCGGCCTGGGCCTGCCCGCCAGGTCGATCGCCTGGGGCGTGTGGGACGACGGCGACGAGGACCGCCGCGCCCGCCTGGCCCGCCGCGGCCTCGGCACGATCCCGCCGAGCGCCGCGCTCAAGGCGTTGCCGGAGGTGACCGGCGGGCTGGTAGCCGACGTCGACTGGCCCGCGTACACCAGGGCGTTCGGGGCCCGCCCGCTGGTGCGCGACCTCGTCGCGCCGCACCGGGAAGCCGAGGAGGCCGACCCGTTCGCCGGCCTCGCCGACCTGCCCGAGGCCGAGCGCGGCCGGCGGGTGCTGGACGTCGTGCGGCGACGGGTCGCGGCCGTGCTCGGCCACTCCGGGATCGACGCCGTGCCGCCGGGAAGCGGTTTCCTGGAGCTGGGCATGGACTCGTTGACCGTGGTGGAGCTGCGCAACCAACTCGCCGCGACCACCGGCATCCGCCTGCCCGCGCGGATCGTGCTGGACACCCGGACACCCGAGGGGCTGGCGGACTGGCTGCTGGCGGTGGCGCTGGGCTCGACGCCGCCGCCTCCCGAGCGCTCGGACGCACCGCGGCTCGTCCCGCTCGCGACGGGACCGGCGACGCCCGCCCTGATCTGCCTGCCCACGGTGCTCGCCACGTCCGCGCCGCACCAGTTCGCCCGGTTCGCCGCGTGGTTCGCGGGCACGCGGACCGTCTCGGCGGTCGCCCTGCCCGGCTACCTGGCCGGCGAGCGACTGCCGCCCGACCTCGGGTCGCTGGTCGCCGACATCGCGCGCATCGTGCGTGGTGCCGGGCCGGTCGCGCTCGTCGGCTACTCCTCGGGCGGCCTGCTCGCCCACGCCGTGGCCCGCGAGCTGGCGGCGGGCGGCGCACCGCCGCACGCCGTCGTCCTGCTCGACACCCACCGGTCCGGCCCGCCGCCGGAGCGGGTGCCGTTCGGCGAGCTGACGCCACCCGACCGGCGGCGGACCGCAGCCGCCGACCACTACCTGCGGCTGCTGGCGGACTGGTCGCCCGGCGGGGACGCGCCGCCGACCCTGCTGGTGCGCTCGACCGACGGTGCGCGGTGGGACCTGCCCCACGTGTCGGTCGAGGTGCCGAGCACCCACCTCTCCCTGATCGAACAGCACGCCGACGACGCCGCCCGCGCGGTGGAGCGGTGGCTCGAACCCTGAACGGAGGCAGCAGTGCGACAGGTGCTGGTGGTCGGAGCGGGTCCGTGCGGTCTCGCCGCGGCGTGCGCGCTGCGGCGGCACGGCGTCTCGGTGCGGGTCGTGGAGTCCGCGCTCGAACCACGCAAGGGGAGCCGGGCGGTCCAGCTGTGGCCGCCCGCGCTGGAAGTGCTCGACGACCTCGGCGTGCTCGACGAAGCGTTGGCCGCCGGGCAGCGGGTGCACGCCATGAGCTACCACCTGGCCGGCGGGCCGACGCTGCGCGTCGCGGTCGGTGCCGAGAACGAACCGCTGCTGCTGCCCCAGGAGACCACCGACGGGCTGCTGGAAGGCGCGCTGGCGGAGCTGGGCGTCCGGGTCGAACGCGGCACCGCGGTCACCGACGTGGTGGCCGGGGACGGGTTCGTCAAGGTCGAGGTGACCGGTCCGGACGGGCCGGAGGTGATCGAGGCGGACTGGCTGCTCGGCGCGGACGGCGTGCACAGCACCGTGCGCGAGCGGCTCGGTGTGGAGTTCCCGGGTGCGCAGGTGCCGATGCCGTTCCTCATCGCCGAAGGCGAGGTCGACGGCGAGTACGAGCAGGGCGCCGTGCACTACTTCCTCGGTCGCACGGGTTCCCTGGTGTTCGCGCCGATGCGGCACGACGTGGTCCGCATCGGTGCCATCGTCGCCGCCGCCACCCCGGAGACGCCGGAAGGCGTTCAAGCGCTGCTGGACGAACGCGGTCCCGGTGGGCTGCGGTTGACCGGCGTCGACCGGATAGCCAAGTTCACCAGTCACGAGCGCATCGCCACCGCGTTCCAGGGCAAGCGCTGGTTCCTCCTGGGCGACGCCGCGCACACCCACTCGGCGGTCGGCGGCCAGGGGCTCAACCTGGGCCTCCAGGACGTGCGCAACCTGGTGTGGCGGCTCGCCGGCGTCATCCACGGCCGGTTCGACCCGGCCGTCCTCGACTCCTACGACGCCGAGCGCCGGACGGCGGCGGAGCAGGTCGTCGGCATCACCCGCCGGTTCGTCCGGATGTTCACCCTCGGCCCGTTCGGGGCCAAGGTCCGCAACGCGTCGTGGAGCGCCCTGGAGTCGTCGGGGCTGCTGCGCCGCTGGTTCGCGCCACTGGTCGCGGGCAGGCGCGTCCACTACCCGGACGTGCTGCTGGGCACCGGCCGCCGCCGGAGCACGCGGGCGCCGGCCCGGGTGGTGGCCGCGGCCGGGCGCGACCCGGCGCGGCTGCGGCTGGTGACCACCGGTCCCGCCGCCGGCGCGGTCGCCCGGCTGGCCGCCGCGATCGCCGACCGCGCGCCCGACCGCGTGGCGCACCACCACCTGGCCCGCGGCCGTGCCGGTTTCCTGGTGCTGCGGCCGGACGACTACGTCGCGGCCCGCGGTACCCGGCCCGCCGAGCTGGCCGACGTCGAGGAGTCGCTGAACGCCCTGGCAGCACGATGACCGGGGTCCACGTACGGCCGACCGAGCCGGCCGCGTTGAAGATCGCGGCACGCCAAGGGGAAGCCCACCCCGCACGAGCGCATCGGGCTGGTGCTGGACGAGGGGTCGTCCACCGGGATCAAGGCGTTGCGCCGGCACCGCGCGACCGGCTTCGGCCCGGAGCACCGCCGTCCGACAGCGCGGTCACCGGCTGGGGCCGGCACACCGGCGGTCCTGGCGGTCGGGCTGACGGAATAGGGGATGGTTCCGGGTTGGCGTTAGGGGTTGCCGCTCAATAGCGTTCGAGTACGAACCGGGAGGGGGCGGTGTGAACGCCAGGGAAATCGTCGACGGATTACCGCCGGTGCTCGGCGGGTTCGACCTGACCGACCAGACGAGATTCGCGGAGGGGACGCCCTACGAGCTTTTCGCGCGATTGCGCGTGGCCGCGCCGGTGCTGTGGCACCCGCCCGGCCGCAGCGCGGACGGCGAGAGCTTCTGGGTGCTCACCAGGCACGAGGACATCGCGGCGGTGGCCGCCGACCCGGTGTTCTCCGCCGAGGGCGGCGGGGGCCGGGCGGGCGGTGGCAACCACCTGGACGACCTGCCGATGGGCGTCATCCCCGGCGTGATGATCGCGATGATGGACGACCCGCGGCACGACGTGATCCGCCGGCTGCTCGCCCCGTCGGTCACCGGCCGCGCCGTGACCGCCCTGCGCGGTGACCTGCGTGCCATGGCCAATGAGCTGGTCGCGCCGTTCGTCGGCGCGGGCCCGGTGAACTTCGTCGACGACGTGTCGCACCCGTTCGCGGTGCAGGCGATGGCCGTGCTCCTGGGCGTTCCGGAGGCCGACTGGGGCCGGTTGCGGGACTGGTCGCACCACGCGCTGGGGTTCCTCAACCGCCGCACGGGCGAGGCGGACGCGAAGTCGGCGGAGATCTTCGGCGCCATGCGGGAGTATTTCGGCGGGCTGCTCGCGGCCAAGCGCGCGGCGCCCGGTCCCGACCTGGGCAGCGTCCTGGCCGCGGGCGACCCGCCACCGGGGCAGCCGCCGCTGTCCGACGCCGAGCGCGAGGTCAACGCGAACGTCCTGATGGTCACCGGGCTGGAACAGCCCCGGAACACGATCGCGGGCGCGGTGCGGGCGTTCGCCGAGCACCCCGACCAGTGGCGGCTGCTGCGCGAGCACCGCGAGCTGCTGCCGTCGGCGATCGAGGAAGTCCTGCGGTGGAACCCGCCCAACCCCTACAACCGGCGCACCGCCACCCGCGACGTCGTGTTGCGGGGCAACCTCATCCGGGCGGGGCAGAAGGTCACGCTGTGGTGGCCCTCGGCCAACCGCGACGAGGCGGTCTTCACCGACCCCGACACCTTCGACATCCGCCGCGACCCCAACCCGCACCTGTCGTTCGGCCACGGCGCGCACTTCTGCCTGGGCGACGAGGTCGGGAAGCTGGAGATCGCGCTGGTGCTGGAAGCGCTGCTGGACCGGGTGCGGGAGATCCGGCCCGCGGGCCCGGTGGTCTGGGGAGCGAGCAACAAGCACACCATCCCCCTGGACGTCCCGGTGGAGCTGCTGCCGGAATAGGGGTCGACTCGGGGTTGGAACACCCCTGGTGCGGCCGTAGCCTGAAATCAGTCCCGAACACCGGCGCGTAGTCCGGTGAACACGGGCTTTTGCGGCCGTCTTCTCTCCCGTTGGGCACCGCGGTCCGATTGTTTCCGACCGCGTGGTCCGGCGTGGCTTCCGCACGTGTGAAATCCGGGGGAATCGTGGTGAGCAGCGAACGGAGTGGGCCGGGCCTTCGGGCCGGTTTCGCCTCGGGTCGGGTGGACTGGGCGGGGTTGCTGGACTTCCCCGTCCACGACCCGGTCGACCGCAAGTCGGGCGACGAGGCGTTGGAGGCGCTGGGAGAAGTGCTCGCGACGGCGTCGCCGGAGGAGGTCGACGAGACCGGCGAGGTGCCCGCGGACCTCGTCACGCGGTTGCGCGAGGGCGGGTTCCTGGCCCTGCGCAACGATTCCGCGCTCGGTGGCCGGGAGCTGTCGGCCTACGACGCCTTCCGGGTGGTCGAGCGGGCGTGTCGCGACTCGGTCGCGATCGGGCAGCTCCTCGCCGTGCAGTCCGGCGTGGGCGTCCCGGCGCTGCTGCCCGCCCTGCCCGCCGGTCCGCTGGCCGACCACCTGGCCGAGCGGGTGCGGGCGGGTGCGTTGTCCGGGTTCGCGGTCACCGAACCGGCCGGCCGCAACAACACCTGGCCCGAGCTGACCGCGACCTCGACCGAGGGCGGTTTCCTGCTGCACGGCGAGAAGCTGTTCACCGGCAACGGAACCGTCGCCGAAGTCCTCGCGGTCACCGCGGTGCACGGCGAGGGCGACCGGCGGCGGCTGTGCGTGTGCTTCGTCGACACCGCGGCCCCCGGCTTCGAGGTGACCTCGCGGCTGGAGTTCGCCGGCAGCAGGGGGTTGCCCAACGGCGCGCTGCGGTTCGACGGCGTGCACGTGCCGGCGGACCGCGTGCTCATCGGCGCCGAGGGCGACCCGCGGATGCCGGTGGCCGGGTTCGGCCCGGTCGTCCTGCTCGGGATGCTGTACTTCACCGCCGCGCCGGCCGTCGCGATCGCCCGCGACTGCCTGGAGTGGAGCCGGTCGTTCGTGACGCGCCGCCGCGTCGACGGCCGCGAACTCCTCGACTACGAACAGGTCCAGCAGATCCTGGCGCTCAACGCCGCGGACGTGGCGGCGCTGGACAGCGCGGCGCGGTGGAGCCTGCTGGCCGAGGGCCGTGACTTCGAGCGCACCCTGCTCAAGAACCTGTGCGCCCGCACCGCCTGGCGCGTCGTCGACCGCACCGTCTCCCTGTTCGGCGGCGAGGGCGTCGAGACGGTGCGCAGCAAGCGGCGGCGCGGCGTGGACCCGGTCCCGACCGAACGCGCCCTGCGGGACGCGCGCGGGCTGCGGATCGCGGGCAACGTCGACTTCCGGCTCGACCACACGGCCATGGCGGCGTTCCTGGCCGACGGGCACGCGTTCGCCACCGCGGCGATGGCGGCCGAGGACGTCCGGGGAGGGGACCTGTCCGCGGCCAACCGGGTGCACCTGCGGATCGCGGCCGGCCACGTGCGCCGGTTCGCCGAGGCGTGCGCCGACCTGTCCGGATCCCCTGACGCGCGCCAGCACCCGGTCGCCCTGCTCGGCGAGATCGCGGGCGAGCTGCTGGGCGTGCTGACCCTGCTCGCCACGACCGCCGGACCGTCCTCTTCGGACAGCGGCCCGAGCCAGGACGTGGCCGACATCCACTGCTCCGACGCCGAGCACCGCATCGCCGACCTGTGGCGGCGGTTCGACACCGGCCACCAACCCGAGTTCGCCGCGCTCGCCCGGTCCGTCGCGGCCCGGCGCGCGGAGGAGGGAACCCACCGATGACCAGCACCGCCGTCGACCTGGACACCGTCCGGCGACTCCTGCCGTTCGACCCCTTCGACCCCGGCTACCAGGCCGACCCCTACCCGGTGTACCAACGCATCCGCGCGGAGCGCGGTCAGCTCTTCCGGATGCCCGGCGGCATGATCTCCGTGCTGGGCCACCGGCACTGCTCGCAGCTGCTCAGCGACCCCCGCTTCGGGTGGGGCGACGACCCGGCCATCTCCGACCAGTTCGTGCCCGACCCCGACGGCGGCGCGCCGCACCGGCCGCTGCTGTTCATGGACCCGCCCGACCACACCCGCGTGCGCCGCCTGGTGTCCAAGGCGTTCACGCCGCGCACGGTGGAACGCCTGCGGGTCAAGACCGAGCTGTTCGCCGCCGAACTCGTGGCCGCCGCGCGCGAGAAAACCGTGGACGGCGTGGTCGACCTGATGGACGCCGTCCTGCGCCCGCTTCCCGGCATGGTGCTCAGCGAGCTGATGGACATCCCGGTGGAGTACCACTCGATGTTCATCGCGCTGGCCAAGGAGAGCGGTCGCGGCCTGGACCCCGGCTTCACCCTCTCCGCCGAGGAGAAGAAGCTGCGTGACGACGCCCGCGACCAGATCACCGCCGCCGGCGCGGGGCTGGCCGCCGCCCGTCGGGAGAAGCCCGGCGACGACCTGGTCAGCCTGCTCGCCCTGGCCGAGTCCGAAGGGGACCGGCTGACCCGGATGGAGCTGGAGCTGACGTTGATGAACCTGCTCGCGGCGGGCTTCAACGCCTCCGCCGCGATGATGGGCAACGTCATCCTGGCGATCCTGCGGCACCCCGACGAACTCGCGTGGCTGCGTGCCCACCCCGAGCAGCTGGCCGGCGCCACCGAGGAGCTGGTGCGGTACGACGCGCCGATGCAGCTCGTCGTGCGCTCGGCGTTGGAGGAGGCGGAGATCGGCGACGTGGCGGTCGGTCCCGGCGACCAGTTCGCCCTCCTCCTCGGCGCGGGCAACCGCGACCCCGAGGAGCACACCGACCCGGACCGCCTGGACCTGACCCGGCCGCCCAAGCGCAACCTCGGCTTCGGCCACGGCATCCACTTCTGCGTAGCCGCGCCGATCGGCCGGATGACCGCCCAGGTGACCCTCGCGGCGCTGATCCGGCACGACGTCGAGCTGGCGGTGCCCGAACCCCTTCGGGCGCCCGGCATCTCGATGCGCACGCTGGCCGAACTGCCGGTCGCCCTGGGCGGCGTGCGCTGACGGGGCACCCGGCCGAGCGCCACCCGCGTGCGCTCGGCCGGGCACGTGCTCGCTGACCTGCGCTGACACACCGGTGTTCCCCTGGGACAGCGAAGTGCCTTCTTCCCCCACCCGGGGGAACTCGCTGTGATTGCCCCATCCCGCACCGTCGAAAGAGGGTCCACACCGTGGCTGCACCCACCACAACCCGCCCGCCGTCGGCCTACGGCCTGCGGCTCGGTCTGCTGGCGCTGGCCCAGTTCATCGTCGCCCTGGACTTCAACATCGTGTACGTGGCGCTGCCGGACATCGGCCGCCACGTCGGCTTCAGCATCCAGTCGCTGCAATGGGTCGTGAGCGCGTACGTGGTGGTGCTGGGCGGTTTCCTGCTGTTCGGCGGCCGGGCCGCGGACCGGTTGGGCACCCGTCGGATGTTCGTCATCGGCGCGGCGCTGTACGCGATCGCCTCACTGGTGGGCGGTCTGGCCACCGATCCCGGGGTGCTCATCGCGGGCCGGGCGGTGCAGGGCGTCGGTGGCGCGTTGCTCACCCCCGCCACGCTGCGGTTGATCTTCACCAACTTCACCGAGGGTCCCGAGCGCAACCGCGCGTTCGCCACGTGGGGCGCGGCGGGCAGCGCGGGGCTCTCGGCGGGCGCGTTGCTGGGTGGCGTGCTCACGAACTACCTGGGCTGGGAGTGGGTGTTCTTCGTCAACGTCCCGCTGGGCCTGTTCGCCGCCTTCGCCGCGCCCTCGGTGTTCGCGCCCGACCAGCCGCGTCCGGGCGACCAGGGCGGTTTCGACCTGCCGGGCGCGATCATCGCCACGCTCGGCGCGTCCGCCGTGGTGTTCGGTCTGGTCAACGGCCCCGAGGCGGGCTGGCTCTCGGTGCAGGGCGTCTGGGCCCTCGCGGCGGGCCTGGCGCTGCTGGCCGCGTTCCTGGTCGTCGAGTCGCGCACCGGCACGCCGCTGATGCCGCTGCGGTTGTTCCGGGTGCGGGGGCTCGGCGTGTCCATGGGCGTGGCGTTCACCTTCCAAGGCGCCACCGCCGCCGTGTACTACCTGCTGACCACCTACTTCCAGGACGTCCTCGGCTACTCGCCGCTGGCCGCGGGCCTGGCGTTCCTGCCGCCCACGCTGGTGTCGATGGTGGTCGCGTTGAGCCTCACCGCCCGGCTGCTCACCAGGTGGGGCATCCGCCGCACGCTCGCGGTCGGCCTGCTGATCACCGCGATCGGCACGCTCGGCGCGGTCGCGGCGTTCAGCGCCACCGGCTCGTACTGGGCGTTGCTGCCCGGCCTGGTGCTGTGGGGCTTCGGCGGCGGACTGGCGTTCTCGCCGATGTTCGCCGCGGCGGGCGTCGGCGTGGCGCCGCTGGAGCAGGGCGTCGCCTCCGCGATGGCCAACACCAGCAGGCAGATCGGCGGCTCGGTCGGTCTCGCGCTCCTCGTCGCGCTGGTCAACGCCGGCATCCCGGGCGGCGTCGCCGGCCTGCGGGTCGGCGGCTGGTTCGCCGTCGCCACCACCCTCGTCAGCGCCGCCATCGCGTTGGTGCTCCGGAAACCCGAGCGCGCCACCGCCTGATCCGCCTTCCGGCTAAGGAGAAACCCGAATGCAGTGGGACGAGGTATACGTCAGCTCGGCCGCCGTGTGGCTGGGGGAGAAGGAAGACGTGCGGGACGCCGTCGCCGCCGGTCGGTACGACGCCGAGGAGGCGGCCGAGGACGACTTCGCCTCGGTCCGCGTCGCGGGCGACATCTCCGCCGCGGACATGGCCGTGACGGCGGCCGAGCGCGCCCTCGCGCGGTCCGGTGTGGACCCCGTGCACTTCGACCTGATCGTGCACGCCAGCGTCGGCTTCCAGGGCCTGGACCACTGGTCCCCGGCCCAGTACATCCAGGCCCGCACGGTCGGCGGCTCCGCCTCGGCGGTGGAGGTCAAGCAGGCGTCCAACGGCGGGCTGGCCGCGCTGGAGCTGACCGCGGCGTTCCTGTCCGCGCGCAAGGCGCCCAGCGCGGCGCTGCTCACCACCGCCGACAAGTACGACCTGCCCGCGTTCGACCGCTACCGGTCCGATAAGGGCCTCACCCGCGGCGACGGCGCGACGGCCCTGGTGCTCAGCCGGGCGGGCGGCACGGCGCGCCTGCTGTCCACCGCGGTGCTCAGCGACACCACGCACGAAGCCCTCTACCGCGGCGACCGGCCGTGGGGTGACGCGTACGGGCACGACGGGCACCCGGTGGACATGCGCCGCCGCCGCGCCGAGTACCTGGCGAACGGCGTCGACATCTGGAAGCTCATCGAGTCGGCCAACCTCAAGCAGCAGGAGGCGATCCAGACGGCGTTGAAGGACGCCCGGATCGACAGCGGCGACGTCGCGTGGTGGGTGTTCCCCAACGCCGGCCGCGGCGTGGTCGACTGGGACCTGCGGCGGCGCGACTTCGGCGTCGAGGAGTCGCGCTCGCTCTGGTCGTGGGGCCGGACCGTCGGCCACATCGGCGCGGGCGACCAGGCGGCCGGCCTGACGCGGCTGCTGGAGACGGGTGCGGCCAGGAAGGGCGACCACGTCGTGCTCGCCGGCATCGGCGCGGGCTTCACGTTCGGCTGCGCCGTCGTGCGGGTGCTCGACGAGCCGACCTGGTCCACGACGGCCGACTAGTCGTCGCGGCTGTTGGCCTGGTCGTACTCGGCACGGGCGGCGGAGATGTTGCCCCGGTTGCGCCGCGCCCAGTCGGCCAGCCGCTCCAGCGGGTCGTGCAACTCGCGCGACATCTCCGTGCCGGTGTACTCGACCTTGGGCGGGACGGTGGCGTACACCTTGCGCACGATCAGGCCGTCCCGTTCGAGGTTGCGCAGGGTCAGCGTGAGCATCCGCCTGCTGATCCCCTCGATCCGGCGCTCCAGGTCGGTGAACCGCACCGGCCCCTGCGCGGTCGCCAGGATGATCTGCACGCTCCACTTGCCGCCCACGCGGTCGATCACCTCGCGGATCGGGCACGCCACGTCGTGAATGGCCTCGTCGGTCACACCGGTGTTCCCCTGGGACATGGATGTCCCTCCTTCCCCAGCCCCCACCCATCGCAGAAAATGCGGTCGGTAACAGAACGTTTCCCAAGGGTAGCGGTTGTGCCCCAAGGCGTGTCGAAGAGGAATAACCTTGCCGAAGTACACCGAGCTGAGCTGGGAGCCCACCGAGCGCTGGGTTCGCGGTACGAAGGGCGACGTCACCGTCGTCGACAGCACGCACGCGGTCCTGGTCCGCGACCCGGACCGCTACACGCCGCTGTACGCGTTCCCCAAGGACGAGGTCCGGGCGGACCTGCTGCGCCCCGCCGCCGATCCGCCTCCCGGCGCGCACGCGTTCTACGACCTCGTGGTGGGTGACGTGGTGGTGCCGAACGCCGCGTGGACCTACGCCGAAGACGAGTTGGCCGACTACGTGGCCTTCGAGTGGTTCCGCCGCGACGACGTCCTGGACCACTGGTACGAGGAGGACGAGGAGGTCTTCACGACCGCGCGCGACCCCCTCCACCGGGTCGACGCGATCCGCAGCACGCGGCACGTCAGGGTCACCATCGACGGCCGGGTGGTCGCCGAGTCCAGCCGTCCCGTGCTGGTGTTCGAAACCGGCATCCCGGCGCGCTACTACCTGCCGCCGGAGGACGTGCGCCTGGACCTGTTCTCGCGCACCGGGTCGCGCACCGGCTGCCCGTACAAGGGATTCGCCTCGTACTGGACCTACATCGGCGGCGACGAGCCGCGGGTGGACGTGGCGTGGGCCTACCTCGACCCGACACCGGAGGCCGTCGCGATCAAGGGCTACCTGTCCTTCTACGACACGGTCGCCGAGCACACCGTCACACTCAACCGCCCGGCTCGATGACGGGAACCGTTGCGGCACGGGGGAGCCCCCGTGCGCGCGACCACGGGAGACCGACGTCTGGTCCGGTGCCGAGCGCCCGACTCCCCACCGGTCGAGTCGCTGCTGCGCGCGGGGCGCGGCGCGGGCCCCGAATCGCCTGATTCGGGGCCCGTGTGCTCGGCTCGGTCAGCCCTCCAGGAAACCCGCCAGGAACGGCCACTTCTGCACGATGTTGACGTGTTCGATCACTTGCACGTCGTTGAAGATGATGCGTTCCGTGCCCTTGTAGAAACTGATCTTGGGATATCCCTGTTCGATCGTGTACGACGCGTCGTCCAGGTTGCTGGTGAAGTGCTGCGGCAGGAACGGCCAGCGCGTGCGGATGAGCGTCGGCCCGCTGCGTGCCTGGGTGTCGTTGTGGATGGCGTAATACTCACCGGCCGCGGTGAGGTGGACCCACAGGTTGTTGCCTTCCAGGTGGGTCGTGATGGCATTGATGCCGTTGGACAGTTGCGGCCCGAGGAAGGGCCAGACAGACGGGTAGTGCTGCGGGGCGATGGCCAGGCCCCAGTCGAAGAAGATCACCCGTTCCGTGCCCTTGGTGAACATGTACTTCCAGACACCGCGTTCCAGCACCACCGACGCCGCGTCCAGGTTGCTGGTGAACCGGCTGGGCAGGAACGGCCACTTGCCCGCGATCGACGCCGGGCCTTCGTAGATGTGCGTGTCGTCGAAGATGACGTACCGGTCACCGATCAGGCCGAGGTGCTTCCACAGCGTGCCGTTGCGCTCTTCGGCGGTCGCGAGGGCGTCGAAACCTCGGTACGCGACGGCGCTCGACCCGTCCGCCGCATCCGGCGCCGCGGCGGTGGCCGGTGATCCCGATGCGACGAGCATGACGGCGACCACGGAGACCAATAACCGGGCGCCGGTGCGAATCAACGATCTCTTCTGCACACTTCCTCCGCAACAACGTACTGCGTGATTACCGCTCCGAAGCGGATGCCGAATTCACTGGCTCGGGTGGTTCGACCGTATCAGTCGGGGCGACAATGCCACATGCGCCGAACAGTGGGAGCGTCGGCACCCGACCGCCCGGCCGGCGACGTCGGCCCGGACCAGTGCCGGGTCATTCCGACGTATTGCCCGGCCGTGGCTATTCGGATCGGCGGATGGGCTTGGTCGGGTAATGGGCGCGACGGTGAATGGCCGAGCCGATGCGCGGACCACGGCAATTCCTCCCCGCGTGTCCCCGGCAGACCGAGCAGCGCCACCACGGCGATCGCGCCCCCGCCGGCTGCGCCGCGGAGCAGGTGATCGGTTCCGGCCTGCCGAACGGTGGCGACCCCGGTGGCCGGGCGACTCAGCGTTCCCGCGGCGCCACGCCGAGGACGAGGCTCTCCAGCGCGGCGTCCCCGACTCCGAACGAGGCCACCCAGGTCTCCACGAGGAAGACCTCGCCGATCTCCGAGATGCCGAGGAAGAACCGACCCAGGTCGAGTTCGCCGAGGGGGAACAGGGCGCAACCCAGGGCAGCGCCCCATTCGGCGAAGCGGTCCTCCTCGCCGACGCAGAGTCCGGGGTCCAGTTCGAACGGCTCACGCGCGCACGAGATACCCGGACCGGAGATCCGCACGTCCAACCCGCCGAACTCGGCCAGGAACGCCTCGGCGGCCGGGTGCATCCGAACCAGGCCACCGGCTTCCAGCTGCTGACGCCACCCACCGACGTCCACCGCCCGCCCGGGACGCCAACCCGCGGCACGCAGATCCCCGTCCACCCGCGGGGAGAACCGCGTCACCGGGCACCTCCCGCCTCACCGGTACCGAGCCCCTGCCGGCCGGACACGGATCATCCTGTCATAGCACCGAGTTGTGGCTCCGCACGTTTCCCGCGCCTGCCTGAAGACCTGGTGGTCTACGCCGGGGACCCACGCGGAAAGCGGGTGTTCGGGCAGGAACGCCGTGCTGTCGTGGCCCGGCGGCGGTGCCACCGCGTGGTGCACGGAGAAGAGCAGCGAGCCATCCTCCGGCAGGGGAAGCCCTTCCACCCGCGGGAGGGCGGTGCAGTCGACGGAAGCGAGGACCGGCAACGGGTTTCCCCTCCCGTCGCTGGGAACGCCCCGATCGGTCGCCGCGCGGCGGAACTGCTCGCAACGGTCCGTGGTGCGCCAGGATCGCAGGACGCTTCGAGATCACCCGGTCGGCCCGGACAAGGTGCCCCTCGTGGCCTGGTTCGCCGTCGCCGCGGCGGAAACGGAGTCGAGCAGGCGGGTGAGCAGTTGGCGGTCGTCCGCGCGCAGCCGGTCGGTGAAGGGCGCGAGTGCCGCGCGGACCTCCTCCTGCACCCGTTCCGCGAGTTCACGTCCCGCCGGGGTGATGAAGACGTCGACCGCACGGCGGTCTTCCGGTGACTTGCCCCGTGCCACGAGACCGCGCCGCTCGGCCCGTTCGACGAGACCGGTCATCGTGGACTTGTCCAGCCCCAGGAACGCCGCCAGTTCGGTCATGCGCGGTCGGCGGTCGCGCAGGAGGCCGAGCACCCGCAACTGGGTGAGGGACAGGTCGTGGTCGGAGCCGATGCGGGTGAGCACGGCCATCACCCGGAAGGACGTCCGGACCAAAGCGTCCTCAAGCGCGTCGTCGGATCCCATGCCGCGATCCTACTTGACATAGTTTGCACTGCCAACCAAACTCGAATTAGTACGTAGTGCAAACCAATCCGGAGAGCGCTTCGCGGCACGGGCGCGAGCGGCATCGCAACGATCGCCCCAAGGAAACCCATGCCCGCGCCACGGCGTCGTCTCGCCTCGTCCACTCAGATGTAACGGAGAGCCCTCATGTCCACAAGCCAAGCCAGGCGCCGAGCGGTGGCCCTGGTTGCCACCGCGGCACTCGCCGTGCCGATCGGATCGTCCGCGCAAGCCACCCCGACCCCGGCGCCCACCTCGGGGATCCCGGCTCTCGTCGATCCCGCGGTCGACCTGGGCCGGCACGCGCCGGGACCCCAGCCGACCTGGTTCGACTCCATCTACTTCACCAGTTCGGTGCGGGCGAACGGCCAGGAGTTCGGCCTGCAGGTCCACACGCGCATCCTCCCGAACAGGGGCGAGGCCGCGTACCGCTGGACGCTCGCGGTGATCAACAAGACCACCGGGTGGTACCGGGATCACGCCGTGATGGTGGAGCCGGAGGACTACCGGTGGAGCCCGGGCAAGCTGGACATCACAGCGCCGGGGCTGAGCTGGTCGGGTGACGTCGTCCACCAATCGGTTCAGGTCGAGACGCCCTGGGGATCGCTCGACGTCCAGTTGACACCCACCGGTCCTGCCCTGAACTACGCGTCCACCGGCTTCTTCGCTCTGGCCGACGGCGTGCCGAACTACGAGTTCGCACTCCCGGCGATGCGGACGTCCGGAACGCTCGCCGTGGACGGCAAGACGCACCAGATCAAGGGAACTTCCTGGCTGGACCGGCAGTGGGGCGAGATGCCCACCTCCCTCGTCCGCTGGACGTGGATGAACCTCGCCATGCCCAACGGGGACAAGATCGCCATCTGGGACACGGTGGGCACCGGGACCAAGAACAGCTGGGCGACGGTTCTCCACCCGGACGGCTCCTACGAAGTGGTGGACGTGGAACCACTCGCCCGGGGCGCCTCCCGCCAGTGGACCAGCCCGGCCACCGGCCAGACTTACCCCACCCGTTGGCACATCCGGATTCCCGCCCTGCGGTCCGAACTCGACGTGCGGGTCACCGGAAACCCGGACCAGGAGATCGAGACCCCCGACGGGGGCGGCTACCTGGAGGCCGCGGCGGCGTTCACCGGTAGGTACGACGGCAAGAACGTCCGTGGCGAGAACTACGTCGAGATGACCGGCGAGTGGAAATCCTGATCACCGCCCGTTCTCTCCACGCCTGACGCGAACCAGGAGTCGAGACCTGCCAACGACCCGGCAGGTCTCGACCCTGGCTCACGCAGTCGGCACCACGCTCGTCGGCGCTTGATTGGTCCGGTGCGGTGACGACGTCGCGGGACGCGTGTTCTTGGGTGCGCGGCGGCCCACGATGGTGAGTTCGGCGATCCAGGGAGGTCGTGATGCCCCAGGGCGAGCGCCCGTTGGGTGGTGAGGACTCCGAGTTGGTCCGGTTCGCCGCGGACCTGCGGCGGTTGCGTGCGCGGGCGGGGACGCCCAGCTACCGGGAGTTGGCGCGGAGGGCGCACTACTCCTCGACGACCTTGTCCGATGCCGCCGGTGGGCGGCGGTTGCCGACGTTGGCTGTCGTCCTCGGTTTCGTCCGCGCGTGCGGTGGGGATGTCGTCGAGTGGGAGCGGCGGTGGCGTGAGGTCGCCGTGGACGGCGGTGAGGTGCACGAGGCCCCGTACTCGGGGTTGGCGTCGTTGGGGGTCGAGGACAGCGACCGGTTCTTCGGTCGGGCCGGGCTGGTGGACGAGGTCGTCGGCCGGCTGGGGAGAACCGCGTTCCTCGCGGTGGTGGGTGCCTCGGGGGTCGGCAAGTCGTCGTTGTTGAGGGCCGGGTTGGTGGCTCGCCTGCGGGCGCGGGGGCTGGACGGCGCCCGTGACGTGGCGGCCGTGGTGATGACGCCGGGGGCGCAGCCCGTTGCCGCGTTGATGGAGTCGTTGGCGGGCCATGGCGATGAGCGCGATGTGGTCGTGGTGGTCGACCAGTTCGAGGAGGTGTTCACGCTCTGCCACGACGTGGGGGAGCGGGGCCGGTTCGTGGCGGGCTTGATGCGGGCCGTGCGCGCGGGGACCCGGGTGGTGATCGGGTTGCGGACGGATTTCCTCGCGCACTGCGCGGACTTCCCGGAGTTGCGCGTGGCGATGGGTGACGCGCAGGTCTTGGTCGGGGCGATGACTCCGGAGGAGTTGCGCCAGGTCGTCGTGGAGCCTGCCGCGCGAGCGGGGTGCACGGTCGAGGGGGAACTGGTCGCGGCGATCGTGGCCGGCGCGACGGGTCGGGCCGCGGCGTTGCCGTTGGTGTCGCACGCTTTGCTGGAGACGTGGCGGCGCAGCCGCGACGATGTGCTCACGCTGGCGGACTACCGCGCCGTGGGTGGCATCGAAGAAGCCTTGGCACAGACCGCCGAACGGGTCTACGGCGAGTTGGGGCCGCCGCGACAGCGGTTGGCGCGTGGCCTGTTCTTGAGGTTGACGGCCCTGGGTGAGGGCACGGAGGACACCAAGCGGCGGATTTCGCGCGACGAGTTGGACGCCGACGCCCCCGAGGTCCGGGCGACGTTGGACGTGCTGGCGGGAGCACGGCTGGTGACCTTGGACCAGGACACGGTGGAGTTGACGCACGAGGCGCTGATCTCGGCGTGGCCGCGGTTGCACCACTGGCTGGCGGCCGACCGCGACGACCTGCGCACCCACCGGCGGCTCACCGAAGCCGCGCGGACCTGGCAGGTGCTCGGCGAGGACCCGGGCGCGTTGTACCGGGGCGCGCAGTTGGAGATCGTGCGGGAATGGGGTGCCCGTGACGGACACCGGGAGCAGCTGAACTCACGTGAGCGTGCCTTCCTCGACGCCTCGGTGGACGCGGAGGCCCGTGAGCGCAGGAGCCGGGCGCGGCGTGATCTCCAGCTGAGGATCCTGGTCCTCGGGTTGGTGGTGTTGCTGGCCGTCGTCACCGGGGTCACGTTCGTGGCCGTCGAACAGCGGCAGCAGGCGGTGGCGGCACGGCAGACCGCGGTGTCCCGTCAAGTGGCCACGCAGGCGCAGGCGCTGGCCGGGTCCCGCCCGGACACGGCGATGCTGCTCAGCGTGCAGGCGTACCGGACCGCGCCCACGGCCGAGGCGCGCAGCACGTTGCTCGGCATGTCCGCCCGCAGCGCGTACCAGGGCGCGTTCACCGCACATCGGGGTGCGGTGTCGGAGATGTCGTTCACGCCGGACGGCCGGACGTTGGTGACGGCCAGTGGTGACAGCACGATCGGCGTGTGGGACGTGCGCAGGCGCGCGAAATCGGCGTCGCTCGACGAGCACCGCACCCCGTTGCGCACCCTGGCGATGAGCCCGGACGGGTCGGTCATGGCCAGCGGTGGCGACGACCACCGGGTCGTGCTGTGGCACGTCGCCAGCCGGGTGCGCATCGCCGAGTTGTCCGGGCACGGCGCGGAGGTGAAAGAGATCGCGTTCAGCCCGGACGGACGGCTGCTGGCCACCGGAGCGGCGGACGACCAGGCCATCGTGTGGGACGTGGCCCGCCGCACCCCGCTCGCCCACCTCACCGGCCACGGCGGGGAAGTGCAAGGGCTGGCGTTCAGCCCGGACGGACTCCTGGCCACCGCCGGCAGCGGGCACACCGTGTTGCTCTGGGACATCGCGTCGGCGACCGTCGTGCGAACCCTCGTCGGCCACACCGACGTGGTCAAGGACCTGGCGTTCAGCCCCGACGGACGGGTACTCGCATCCACCGGCTGGGATTCCACCATCAGGCTGTGGAACATGCCCGACGGGACGCGACGCACCACGCTGACCGGCCACACCGGATCGGTGATCGCACTCGCGTTCAACGCCGACGGGACCCTGTTGGCCAGTGCGGGCAACGACACCGACGTGCGGCTGTGGGACGTGGCGCACGGCAGTCCGCGCGCCCGGCTCACCGGCCACACCGGCAGCGTCTACGCGCTGGCGTTCGGCAGCGGCCCCGTGCTCGCGTCGGCGGGGGAAAGCGGCTCGGTGATCCTGTGGGACACCGAACTCGCGCCGTTGGCCGAGCCGGAGCCGACCGGTGCGGGCGACCTGGTGTTCAGCCCGAACGGCGCGGTGCTCGCCGAAGCGGCCGGGAACCGGACCACGTTGTGGGACCCGGGCACGCGCTCGCGGCGCGCGGTGCTGACCGAGCGGTCGGTGGTCAACGCCGTGGCGTTCAGCCCGGACAACACCGTGCTGGCCACGGCGAACCAGGACGGCACGACGACCCTGTGGGACGTCCCGGGCGGGCGGGAGGTCGCGCGCGTGGGCGGGCACACCGGCGACGTGCTGGACGTGGCGTTCAGCCCGGACGGGCACACGTTCGTGACCGCGGGCGCGGACCAGCGGACGATCGTGCGGGACCTCGCCTCCCGGGCCGAGCGGGCCGTGCTGACCAGCCAGACCGGTGTGATCAACGGGGTGGCGTTCAGCCCCGACGGGCGGACGCTCGTCACCACCAGCCACGACTCCAGCGTCGTGCTGTGGGAGACCGCCGACTGGACACCCCGCGTCCGGCTGTCCGGGCACAGCGGGTGGGTCCGCAGCGCCGTGTTCAGCCCCGACAACCGGATGGTGGCCACCGCGAGCGCCGATTCGACCGTGCGCCTGTGGGACGCCGAGACCGGCTCGCCCCGTGCGACCGTCACCGGGCACGTCGACGCGGTGTTCAACGGAGCGGCGTTCAGCCCGGACGGGGCGACTCTCGCTTACGCCACCGGTGAGCACACCGTGTCGCTGTGGGACGTGAAGCAGCAGACGGTCGTGGCCCGGCTGCCCGGCCACACGAAGCCCGTGCACGCCGTGGCCTTCAGCCCCGACGGCCGAACACTGGTCTCGACAGGTGCGGACGACGCCGTGCTGTTCTGGGACACCGACGCCGAACGCGTGGCCCAGCACATCTGCGACACCCTCGGCCGCGAACCCACCGACGACGAATGGCGCGAGTTCATCCCCGACCTGCCGCGCAAGCAGACCTGCTGACGGCCGCGCGTCGACCTTCCCCGGCGGGCGCGTCCGGAGTTCGATGTCCGGTCGGCCCCGGCCCTGGTCCGGACACCTCGCGGACACCTATTCCTTGGGGGCCGGCAGACGGCCGGCGACGAAAGGACATCAGATGACGAGGGTGATCCGTGCCGGGATGGCGGCTTTGGCCGTGCTGGGAGCACTGGCGTTGACGGCTCCGACGGCGAGCGCGGCGGACGTGACGCAATACCTCGACGACGGTCGGGGGTACGGACACGTCCTGGGAAACAAGGTCGAAGCGTGCGATACGAAAGCGGACGACCGGGGTGTGTTCGTGGAGTACCGGTGGCCGGGAGGCCAGGGTGTGGTCAGGGACGAAAACGGCAGCTCGGGTGGTTGCGGAACCACATACGCGCCCTCGACTGTCACGTCGTTCCACGTGTGCCTGCGACGGCCCGGTTCCGGTGATGTCGACTACTGCAAGCCTTGGTGGGACGTCTGATCCATGAGCGATACGGGTGTGGGCTGCACATCAAGCCCACACCCCCCGGGTCGCTCTCCAGATCCTCGCCGCTTCTGCGGCACGAAGTGGTCCGTCCCCCGGTAAACGGAGTGATCATGAAAATCGAGTCGAGATCGGGTGTGGCTGCCGCTCGCCGGTCCATGAGCAGGGCAACGGTCGTCACCACGTCGCTCACCGCCGCTCTGTTCACGATCGTCATTCCGGCCGAAGCGGTCGGACCCCGGCCGATCTTCCAAGTACCCTTCGAATGCGGACAGGTGTGGGAGGCGTCGACCTATGACGGGCACAAGCCCAACACCAACAGCCTCGACTTCCTGAAGGTCGGTGGGGGCTCCAACGGTCAGCCCATCCTCGCCTCCGCCGCGGGCACCGTCGATTACGCGGGCTGGGACAACGGCGGCGGGTGGATGGTGAACCTGCGGCACAGCGACGGCTGGGGCACCAGTTACCTCCACATGATCGAGACGCCCGCCGTCACGGCCGGACAGGCGGTGGCGCTCGGTCAGCAACTCGGGCGAGTCGGCAGCACCGGTGACTCCGGTACGCCGCACCTGCACTACCAGCAATGGGCGGACGCTCCGGGCAACACGGTCCGAGCCGAGTTCAACGGAGTTCCGGTCAACGTGCGCGTCGGTCAACCCGAAGTGCTGACCAGCCAGAACTGCGGCCGGCGCGGCGGTTCGCTGAGCGGTGACAGCCGGGCAGACCTGGTGAGCGTCCAGAACGGCGGTCTGTTCGGTTATGCGAACAACGGTTACCACAGCAACGGCACCGTGCGGTGGGGTGCGAGAGTGCAGATCGGTGGCGGCTGGGACGGGGTCCCGGAAGCCGCGGTGAAGTTCGCCGATCTCAACGGAGACGGTCTTACTGATCTCGTGAGCAAGCAGGATGGCGGCCTGTTCGGTTATGCGAACAATGGTTACAACAGCAACGGTACGGTGCGGTGGGGGCCGCGGGTGCAGATCGGTGGTGGTTGGGAGGGTGTGCCGGATACGGCAATGAAGTACGGCGATCTGAATGGTGACGGCCGCACGGATTTGATGAGCGTCCAGAACGGTGGCCTCTTCGGTTACGCGAACAACGGTTACAACAGCAACGGTACGGTTCGGTGGGGGCCGCGGGTGCAGATCGGTGGCGGCTGGGAGGGTGTGCCGGATGCCGCGTTGTACTTGGGCGATCTGAATGGTGACGGTCGTGTGGACCTGATGAGCAAGCAGGATGGTGGCCTGTTCGGTTACGCGAACAACGGTTACAACAGCAATGGCACCGTGCAGTGGGGGCCGCGGGTGCAGATCGGTGGCGGTTGGGAGGGTGTGCCGGATGCCGCGTTGTACTTGGGTGATCTGAATGGTGACGGGCGCGCGGACCTGATGAGCAAGCAGGATGGTGGCTTGTTCGGTTACGCGAATGATGGTTACAACAGCAATGGCACGGTGCGGTGGGGGTCGCGGGTGCAGATCGGTGGTGGCTGGGAGGGCGTGCCTGACGCGGCGTTGAACCTCGTCTGACCTGCCGGACACGAGCGGGCGGCCGCCGGCGCGGGCTGCGGAGTGTTCGGTGTCGGTGAGGTGGCGTGAGCGGCCGAGGGTGCTCACGCCACCTCACCGGATCACAGCACTCCACCCGGACCCGTCCGGCACGCGGCGTGGGTGGCGAACAGCAGACCGACTTCCTCGCCGAAGGCGTGTGGTTCAGGCCAGGTAGGCCGCGACCGGCGGGTGGTCGTTCCACGGTGCCAGGTGTCGGCGGAGGTCGGTGAGGTAGGTGGCGGCGCGGGCGGAGGTCACGTCGTCCAGGAGTGTGCGGGCGGTGGTGGCGTGGTGCAGGGCCAGGTCGAGGTCGACACTGCCTTGGAGGTGGGTGTCGGCCAGGACGATGTGGCGCAGTGCGTGGGATCGGGTGTGGGTGGAGTTGTCGGTGGTGAGGTCGTTCCAGCGGCGGGCGTGCCGGGGTAGGGAGAGGTCGCGGTGGATCTCGACCGCGTCGGCGGCCAGTCGGGGGTGGCCGAAGAACCTGATCCACTCGGGGTCGTCGTCGGCGGCGCGCTGGAGGAGGATTTCGGCGTTGGCGAAGGCGTGTAGCGCGCGGGGTTGGTCGTGGGCGCGGGCGTGCACGCGGGCGTGGATCAGTTCGCAGAAGGCTGCGGTGCGCGGGGTGGCGTGGTGGTGGGCGCGCGTGGTGGCGGCTTCCAGGATGTGCAGGGCGGTGGCGTGGTGGCCGCGCAGGGTCGCCTGTAGGCCCATGCAAGCCAGGATGTAGCAGCCCAGACCGATGTCACCGGCGACCCTGGCGAGTCGTAGGGCGTGGGCGAAGTGGCGTTGGGCGAGTTCCTGGTACCCGGCGTCGAAGGCGCTCCAGCCGGTTTGCCGGGCGAGTTCGGCGACCGCGCTGAACAGCCTGCGCCCGACGAGGTCGGTGTACGTGCCGTGCAGCAGCGGGGTGGCGCGTTGGACCAGGGCGGTGTTGAGCAGGACGTCGCGCCGGCTTCCGCCGCCGTAGCGGGAGTCCGCGGCGCGGATCCGGGCGGCGGTGGCGGTGAGGTGGTCGATGTCGGCCCGCCCGACACGCGGGCCCGGTCCGGTGGTGGACACGGGGTCGCGTTCGGTCAGCCACCGCGACAGCGGGAGGCTGTAGGCGGAGGCGAGCAGTCCGGCGGTCAGCAGGTCGCGGCGATCCATCACGCTCCAGGAGGTGCGGTGCGGGACGTCTTGGTCCGGTGCGAACCCGATCCCGGCCGGTACGGCAACCCGCCCGAGGCGTTCATCGAGGATATCGGCGCTCGGACGTGTCTTCAAAGGTTGGGTCCAGAGCAGGATCGACTTCAACGAAATAGCCGCTCGGTGCTGATCCTCGTCGGCTGGCTGTGAACGCGCGAAGGATGGAGGTGCGCCCGTCGCGGCGCTGGCGCGTTGAACGTGGTTCCGGCGTTGCCCCTTGAGGCACATCAGCCCTCGGGTTGCCCGGCCTTGTGCCAAGGTACCGATACCCGAGGACCTCAGGACGTTCCGCCGCACGGCCTGGTCGCGACTCGCAGGAACTGCCCTCTGCCCGCGCACCGCGAACGGAGCGATCAGGTCATGGCCCACCGCTTGTCCCGCCTGCTGGTAGTCCTGTCACTGGTCGCGGCGCCCGGGGTGCCGGCGTGGGCCGACCCGGGCGCGGAGCCGGGCGCGGACCAGCCGGTCCGCACCGTCCGGCTCGTGACCGGCGACCGGGTGCTGGTGTCCGAGGACGGCGACCGGGTGTCCCTCGACCCCTCCCCGGCCAGACCCGGAATGCGGTTCGTGGCGCGGGAGGTCGACGGCCACCGGCACGTCATCCCGGTGGACGCGTTGCCCCTGCTCGCCGAGGGCAGGCTGGATCCCCGGCTGTTCGACGTGACCCAGCTCGTCAGGGACGGGTACGACCAGCGCCCCGACCTCCCGTTGCTGCTGACGTACCCGGAGGGCGCGACGGCGTCGCACGCCGGCCTCGTGGTGACGGCGGAGTCCCCGGCCACCCGCACCGTCGCGGTGCGGCAGAACCACAGCGACGCGGTGTCCACCTGGCGCGGCCTGGTCGCCGGCCGGCCGGGCGTGGAGAAGGTCTGGCTGGACGGGATGTCGAAGGTCTCGCTCGACGTCAGCGTCCCCCGGATCGGCGCGCCGGCGGCTTGGGCTGCGGGCTACCGAGGCGCGGGCACGGCCATCGGGATCATCGACACCGGCGTCGACGACACGCACCCCGACCTCGTGGGCAAGGTCGTCGAACGGGTCGACTTCACGTCGGAAGCCGACAACATCGACCACCACGGCCACGGCACGCACGTCGCCTCGATCGCGGTGGGGACCGGGGCCGCCCAGGGCGGCAAGCACACCGGTGTCGCCCCGGAGGCCAAGCTCTACGTGGCGAAGGCGTGCCGTCGGTCGGGCAACTGCCAGGATTCTGCTGTCCTGCAAGCGATGGACTGGTTGGCAGCCAAGGGCGTCAAGGTCGTCAACATGAGCATCGGGGGTGCCAACCGCGCCGGCTCCGATCCGCTGGAGAGCGCGGTCGAGGCACACCCCGGCACGCTGTTCGTGGCGGCGAGCGGCAACGAGGCGGGGCTGACCGACTCACCCGCGAGCGCGCCGGGCGCCTTGGCGGTCGGCGCCGTGGACGACACCGACGTGCCGGCCGCGTTCAGCAACCGCGGTGTGGTGCTCGGCGACCTCGCGGTCAAGCCCGAGATCAGCGCACCGGGGGTGGGTATCGTCGCGGCACGCGCCGGAACAGGGAGCTACGCCGAGTTCAGCGGCACGTCGATGGCGACACCGCACGTGGCCGGAGCCGCCGCGCTGCTGGCCCAGCGCCACCCGGACTGGAGCCCGGCCCGGCTGAAGCAGGGGCTCGTCGCCTCGGCGGGTGCGGACGTGCGGAACTGGTTCGCCACCGGCGCCGGCCGGCTCGACGCGGCACGCGCGGTCGGCCAGGCCGCCACCGCCGAACCCGCCGCGCTTTCCTTTGGCGTGCGACAGTTCCCCTACCGCGATCCGGTGCGCAGGACGGTGACCTACCACAACGACGGCTCCGCGCCGCTGCGCCTGGACCTCAAGCTCGATGCGATGGACAGCACCGGTGCCGCACTCCCGGGCGGGTTCCTCGCGGTCGACAGCTCGACGATCACGGTGCCCGCGGGCGGTTCCGCCGCGGTGACCGTCACGATGGACCCGAAGGTCGCCGTGCCGATCGACAGGTACCTCGGCGGCGTCCTCTCGGCGACCGCGGACGGCACCAGCCTGCGCACGCCGATGACCGCGTACCTCGAACCGGAGATGCACACGCTGACCATCAAGGCGTTCGGCTGGGACGGCAATCCCACCAACCGGGCCTACACCTACTTCATCTCCCAGGGCGACCGCCCCGGCGGGCGGCCGGTGTACCACCCGGACGGCATCGCCACCCTCCGGCTGCCGAAGGGGCGGTACACGTTCGACACCCTGGTCTACGACGGGGAGTGGGAAACCGGCACGCAGAGCATGCTCGTCGCGCCGAGGGTCGTGATGGACCGCGACCAGACCATCGTCGTCGACGTCCGGACGGCGAAACCCCTCGCGGTCACCGCACCCGAGCCGGACGCGGCCCAGACGATCGCGCAGATCGGCCTCAACTACCGCGTGCGGAGCGGCGAGTGGTACCTCGGCGACACCCTGCTCGGGTTCACGTTCGAGCGGCTGTACGCCGGGCAGGTCGGTCCCGACGACCCGGACGGCATGATCTCCGGCAGTGCCGCGGCGGGATTCCTGCGGAAGAACGAGGACGGTTCGACGCTCAACTCGCCCTACGCGTACAACCTCGCCTGGCACTCCCGCCGGGGCACCTTCTTCGACGGCTTCAACCGGACGTTCGCGCCCAAGGACCTCGCGGTGACCGAAGCGCGGTACGCGGCTGCCGGGCCTGGCGAACGCACCTCGATCTACGTCGGCTACAAGCCGGTGTGGGACACGAAGTCGCGGTGGCTGGGCTTCCGGGGCGACGCGGTCCTGCCGCTGGTCCGGACCGAGTATTACGCGGCGACGAGCGATGTCGAGTACGGCAAGAGCTTCCGGGGCATCGTGGACGATGCCAACCAGTCGCACGGCTACGCGCCGTTCACGACGATGGTCCCCGGCCGCACCACGAAGGAGACGTGGAACCTCGGCGTGCTCGGCCCGGCGTTCCCCGAGAACTCCCCGCTGGACCCGTGGGACGAGACGACGATCGCCATGTCCCGCCAGGGCGACACGCTGACCTTCGCGCCGTCACTGGCGACGGACAGCAGCACGCACGTCGGTATCGGGTACACGCGCAGCGCCTCCGCCAGACTGACCCGCGACGGCGTGGTGGTGGCGGAGAACACGCGCACCGTGCGGTTGGACGCCGACGTCCCGCCCGGTGACGCGACGTACCAGTTCTCGGCCGCCCGGCAGGTGCCGGGCGTGGACTTCGTGTCCAGGTCGATCACCGCGCGGTGGACGTTCCGGTCGGCACACGTGGCGGGGGAGCGGGCGCGGAACCTGCCGCTGTCGGCCGTCCGCTTCACCCCTCGGCTGGACCTCGACCAGCGAGCACCCGCCGGGCGGATCTTCGCCGTACCGTTCACGATCCAGCACCAACCCGACTCGTCCGCCGGTGTGACCCGGGAGTTCGACCTCCAGGTGTCGTTCGACGACGGGGCGACGTGGGTGAAGCCCGCCTACGTCCGGACCGGGGACGCCGGTGTCGCCCTGGTCAGGAACCCGCCCTCCGGCGGTTCCGTCTCCCTGAAGGCATCCGCCGCGGACGCCAACGGCAACCGGGTCGACCAGACGATCATTCGGGCCTATCGCACGTAGGGCGGCTGCGGGCGGCCTTCAGAGCGGATAGGGGCTGATCGGTAGGCGCATGATCGGGTCGCAGCGCTCGCAGAGAACGCGGCCCGGGCGCTTCCACAGGAGGCGTTGGCCGCACCTCTCGCACTCCACGCCCGAATCGGCGAGGTGGGACGCGCTGTGGGTGGGCTTCGCCGAGGCGCGGTCGGCATCCGGTGGTAACTCCGGGTTGTAGCGGGCAGGGCCGCCCGTCAGCCCCTCGTAGAGTCGCAGGTCGTTCGGCGGGACCAGGTACACGGTCCGGCCGGTGGTCATGAGCGGCACCGCTTGGCCGGCGGGGACCAGACCCGCCACGTGGTCCAGCGTCAGGCCCGCCCACGGCCGGAGCTTCGGGTGATCACCCCCGCAGTGGCGGTGGTTGTTCTTCGGGCAGCTGTCGAAGTTCTGGGCGGTGCACTTGGCGGGGTGGACCCGGCGCAGACCGGTGGCCACGGCCGAGCCCCGGGGAGGCAGGTCGTCCCACGGGATGTGGTTGCAGCCCACCGAAGGCACCCGGTGGAACCACTTCGGCGGGCGCTCCGCCGCGGTGAACCACAGCGACAACCAGCCGGCGCGATGTGATCGAGCGGTGCGCTTGCCCGCCGTCGACACGTTGATGCGGGAGAGCTGGACCTCCACGCCGGTGCGGGTGGGGCCGTGGATGGCGACGTCGAGGACGCTCCCGGTGCTCGTCGTGAACTCGGTGGTGCTGGGGAAGCCGGCGTCGTCTCCCGCCCGGTGCCAGTATTCCTTCTGCCGCTTGTGTTCGTCGCTCTCCCGTGCGATCTCATGCGTGCCGTGGCCACCGCCTGCGAAGTGGCTCGCGTAATACTTGCCGTCACGCCTGCGGACGAACATCTCGTCGTGACCGGCGACCGCCGGTTCCAGGCAGAGCAGCACGCGGTCGCCGCGCCCGATTTTGCCCCGCAGCGAGGCGATCGTTTGGTAGTCGCTCTCGGAGAGGCGGGAGAGGTCCAACTCGCGGTTGGCCGGGACGTAGAGCACACGCGTCGTCATGACGGCCCCGCATTCTCACGACCAGTGGCGAAGAGTTGCGTATGGCGATGGTACGACGCCTGGCGAGTGGCACGGGGTCCTCACGCCTGGTCAACGGGCGGCCCGGTCGGGAAGAAGATCGCGCTGATCAGGTGCGGCTTGCGGCCCGGGGCAGGCGTGTGGTCGGCTCGGGCGCGGAGCACGGCACGCAGGTCGCCGACCAGTTCGGCCAGTTCGCCGGGGTCGAGCCAGAGCGTGCCCTGGCGGTAGCCCACCGAGTCGGCGAACGGGTTCGCGCCGGGCTGGTCGAGGTAGGCGTTGAACTCGGCGAGCAGGGCGGCCATCGCGGCGGCGAAGCCGCGCCGGTGGTCGTCCAGGGACATCGACGCACCCGCTTCCGCGTCGACCGCCGTCCGCTCGCGGTGCAGCCGGTAGTGGCGTTCGACCACTCCCCGCACCTTCCGCTCGTCGACCACCTCCAGCAGGCCCGCGTCGGCGAGCAGGCCGACATGCCGGTACACGGTGGTCTTCGGCACGTCGGCCAGGCGCTCGCACAGGTCGGACGTGGTGCGCACCTGATCACCGGACAACGCCCAGACGATGCGCAGCCGGACCGGGTGCAGGAGCAGTTCAAGCGTGTCCACGGCCCTGATGTTCCCACAGGTGGTACTGTTCCCAATATTGGGAACAATCGAAGGGGGCGGCTGTGACCACCGAGGTCCGCTTGAGCGATGAGGCGGTCATCCCGTTGCGCACGCTGGACCCGGCCGCGGCACTGGACGACCTGGCGTGGCTGGACGAGGTCGTCGGCCGGGCGCGGGTCGTGGCGATCGGCGAAAGCGCCCACTACAACGCCGAGTCCTACCTGCTGCGTCACCGCCTGCTGCGTTACCTGGTCGAACGGCACGGGTTCGGCGCCTACGCCATGGAAACCGGGTTCACCGAGGCACACCTGGTGGACCAGTGGCTGCACGGCGGCTCGCAGGAACTCGGCCACGTCATGGCGAACGGCATCACGTCGTTGATGGGCCTGTGGTCCCAGATGGGCGACCACCTGAAGTGGATGCGTCGGCACGGCGTCGGCTTCCACGGCATCGACCTGGGTGGTTCGAACGCCTCCCTGCTGCCGGGCCTGGACGCCGTGCTCGCCTACCTGGCCGAGGCCGACCCCGGGTTCGAAGCGGACCTGCGGGACACCGCCTCGGCCTTCGCGCCGCGGTCGGCGTTCTCCCTACCCGCGGCGTTCGCCACCTACGCCGCGTTGCCGACCGGGGCCAGGGACGCGTTGACCGCGGGCCTGGCCGACCTGACCGCACGCGTCACCGCACGACGCCTGGAATACGTGCGGCGCACGTCCGTCGACGCCTACGACCGGGCGTTGCACTCGCTGCGCCTCACCACCGCCCTGGACGGGGTCGTGCGCGCGATGGCCCGCGGCGACCAGCAGGGCGCGCACTCGGCGCGGGAGGCCGCGATCGCCGACACCGTGGAGTGGGTCCTGCGCCGGGAGGACCGGATCGTGCTCGCCGCGCACAACGGCCACGTGCAGCGGTGGCCCGGCGTGGTGCCGGCGGTGATGGGCCTGCACCTGGCCGACCGCCTGGGACCCGACTACGTGGTCATCGGCACGACCACCGGCACCGGCCGGACCCTCAACACCGCGGCCGAGTTCTTCGCCGGTGAGCTGTTCACCGACCTGGCACCGCCGCGGCCCGGCACCCTGGACGCGCTCGCCGCCGCCGCTCACGACGGCCCCTTCGCGGTGAACCTCCGACACCTGCCTCCCGCCGACACCGCAGTCCTGGACGGCGTCGTGGAGCAGCGTTCCGGCACCTTCCACGGCGACGTCAACCTCGTGCACGCCTACGACGTCATCGTGCACCTGCCCCACGTCACCGCCGCCACGCCCGACGAAGGCGCACTCGCCGCTTCACCCGAGGAAGTGCGCGTGGCCTTCTCCCGGTGGGGCGGGCGCTGACCGACGCGGGGGAGAGGTCGACCGCGGCGGTCCGAACCCGCCGCCTACACTCACCGTCACCAGTCATCACTCGAAGTGAACACGAGTCGTGTTCGCCCCGCGAGGAGCACCGTGACCCCAACCCCCGTGGTCGACACCGCCCGCGCCGTGCCCGGCCGGCACTACAGCCACCACCCCCGGCACGGCACCACGGCCATGCGCTCCAACCCCGACGCCGTCCACCGCGAACTCACCAGCCTCGACGTCCGCCCCGGCATGACGGTCCTGGAGATCGGCACCGGCTCCGGCTACTCCGGCGCCCTGCTGGCCGCGCTGGTCGGCCCGCACGGCAGGGTCGTCAGCATCGACGTCGACCCCCGCCTGGTCGACCGCGCCCGTGCCCTGCACCGGGAACGGGGCGTGCGCAACGTCGACTGCCTCGTCGCCGACGGCCTCGCCGGGCACCCCGACCACGGCCCGTACCACCGCGTCGTCGCCTGGTGCACCCCACCACTGCTGCCGGCGACCTGGACCGACCACCTCGCCGACGACGCGCGCCTGGTCACGCCACTGCCGATCGCGGAACTACCGCACCTCACCGCCATCGCCACCATCACCGTCCACAACGGACACCCCGCGGTGGTGTCGGTCCACGACGGCGGCTACATGGAAACCCTGCCCGTCCCCGGCGATTCCCTGACCCCGACCCGCTGGATCGCCGCCACCGACACCACCCGCCACCCACCCGCGTGGATCTCCACCACCGGCCACGCCGACGCGCACGCCGCCCTGCGACTCCTGCTCGACCCACCGCACACCGAGCACCACGCACCTTTCGCCCCGCGGGACTGGGTCGGCTGGCGCACCTGGGCCGCCACCGCCGGCGACCCCCACCTCGCCACCGCCGGCCTCGGCGACGCCGACGCCGTCGTCCACACCACCACCGCCGCCGCCACCGCGGCCCTCACGCAGGACGGCGACCTCGTCGCCGACTCCCCGGACTCCCCGGCCGCGACCACCCTGCGAGAACGACTGCGCGCCTGGAACGACGCGGGCCGCCCGCCCGTGTCCTCCTACACCGGCGACCTCACCACCGCGGAGGTCGACACCATCCCCGGGCGCAGCCTGCGCCTGACCCGGGCACGTGGCGCCCCGGTGCCCACCGCTTGATCCCCTGCCGAGCGTCGGGTGCGGCGCGCTCCGAGAACGTTCGACGGAATGGGATGGGCCCCCGCGGGAACAGGGGCCCATCCGCCCTGGGCCGGCTGGTCATGTGCTGCTCAGGGCGACGCTTCCGCACGCTGTTCCACGGGTGGGCGCCTGGGAAGCAGCGTAGGTCTGATCAACGCGCGGCGCAGCGGCGTTTGGACGGTTTTGGGCACCTGCCGGGCCGTCGCGGGGGTGCTCGGTTGACCTCCCGGGCTCGGAGCGGTGGACTTGTACTACTCCCGCGAACAGGGGCTCGTCGCGGGTACGTCCGGGTCGCGTAGCGGGAACTGCGCGTCGGAGTCGCCCGGGGTCATCACCCGGACGGCCATGGTCGGCTGACACCTCGGGCCGGCTGGTCACCGTGCCAACCGCGTGCAGCCCTGCCGTACCCGGCGGGGCGGTTGCTCGCGTGCTCAGAAAGGAAAAACCGCTGTGGCGAAGCCAAAAGCGGTGTCGTTGGGCGCACCCCTCGACAAGAACGCGGACCAGGACCGTTCCCGTGACGTCGACCAACGTCGGCGGGTGCACGCCGGGGAACTGGTGCTGTTCCTGCTCATGCTCGGCGGAGTGGTGTTGTTGGTGAACTTCACCGCCGGCTCGGTGTGGTCCGCGGTCGTGCTGGTGCTGGTGCTGGTGTTCGGCACGATGCTGGCCTCCCGCGCGGAACCCGCCACCCTCGGGCGGTGGCTGAAGCGACTGCTCGGCGGCAACTCCGCCGGACCAGGCGCATGATGACGAACCCGTCCTCCGGTGACGCCCTGGGCGAGTTGCACCACGCGATCATCCGGACGCATCAGCGGCAGGCCGACGCCCGCCGCCTGCCGTGGTGGTTCGACCACGCCGTGACCTACCACCGGTTGCTGCCCCTGGGGCACTACGCCCTGGTGGTCTTCCACCTGGACATCACCCTGGCCCAACGCCGCTGGATCGAGAACCGGTGGAAGACCGCGCACCACGGCCCGTCGGCCGTCGCGGTCTGGACACCGCCCAGCAGCCGCGCCCAGGCCGAGCGCGACGAAAAGCGCGTCCGCCAGGAGAACGAGGCTCATCGGCTGCTGCGTCGGGTGTTGCTCACCGAACCACCCGACCCCTCGGCCACGGACGTGCTCGCGCTGATCGGTGAGGCAATGGTGAACGCATCCGAGCTGGTCTCGAAGGACAACCTCCGCAACTACCTCGACCGGCCCCCGCGGAACGCCTCCACGCTGGAACGAAGCTACCGCGCCTCGGGGCTCCGGCTGGTCCGGAAGAAGGTCGATGGCAAACCGGCGGGGACCAACGCGTCCGCGGACACATCGAAACGGCGTCGAATCCAGCCCGTGGAACCATGCGTGCCGACCGCGGACCATGCCCTCCGGGCAGGCAACCCGCGGGAGTTCGCGATGTTGTTGGACACCATCCGCGCCAACGCGGGGATCACCGCCGGCAGGCTGGCCGCCGTGGCGGCGGTCCCGCGCAACAGCGTGTACCTGATGCTGAACCCCGAACGCGATGTGCTGCCGACCAAGCCCGACAACGTGCGCAACGTCGCGATCGCCTGCGGCCTGCCCCCGAACCAGGTCGAGAAGGTGATGACGATCTGGGTAACGCTGCGCAACAGCCCCGGATCCACCAACGCGGACGAATCGGTCGCATGAGTCCGTGCCCTGGGCAAGCGTTGTTCGGCAGGTGATTCGGGCGCTCTGGCAGTCAGGGAGCGATGCGGCGCCCGGCTACGACGAGCGCCGCTTGGTGGGCGACCCTGCTGCCGAGGTGCTCGACGGTGGTGATGTCGGACGGGTGAACGGTGTCGACGCCGCCGTCCAGCGGGGTCTGGGCTCCGGCGCCGCTCCAGAAGCCGAGGCGGTTGAGGTCGTTCTCGGTGGCGGTGGTCGAGTTCCAGCCCGGGGCGAGGCCGAGGCTGACCCACAGCATCCGGTGCTGGGCGGCGAAGGTGGCGAAGAAGGCGAGAGTGCCCGCCTTGTCGCCGTACTTGGAGGCGGAGTTGGTGAAGCCCGCCGCGAGCTTGTCCGCCCAGCGGCCTTCCGCGAAGCGGCGGCTGGTGGCCTCGGCGAAGGTGTGGAACGCGGCGGACGCGCTGCCCATGTAGGTGGGCGAGCCGAACACGATCGCGTCGGCCTCGTCCAACTGCCGCCACTGCGTCTCGGTGATGGTGTCCACGGGCACGAAGCTCACGTCGGCGCCGGCGGAGGCCGCCCCGCGCCGGGCGGCCTCCGCGAGGACCGCGGTGTGCCCGTAGCCGGAGTGGAAGGCGATGGCGACCGAAGGGGTGGGGGACCCGGGCATGTCGACTCCAATGGTGTTCGGCTGGTGCGTTACCGCGACGCTACGACGGAGCTTCAAGACGGGCGATCGTTGATCGTCTTGCTTTTATGACTGATCGTCTACCGTGTCGGTGTGGACGCTATCGACGATGTCCTGACAGCAAGGTCCGGTGAGGATTCGCGGTACGTGCGGGTGCAGGCCCGCGGCCCGTGGGGGATCTCGTTCCGCTCGCCCCGTGCGACCTACGTGATGATGATCAGGAGCGGGCGCTGCTGGTGGCTGCGTGGTGCGGACAAGGCCCCGGTGCTGCTCACCGCCGGTGCGTGTTTCCTGGTCCAAGCCGACGCCGAGTTCATCATCGCGGACGAACCGGGGCGAAGCACGGTCGACTGCGAAAGCCTCCTGGCGGCCGGACACGATCCCTCGGTGCGGCATGGCGGGAACGGACCGCTGACCGAGATCGTTTCGGCTCGGTTGACCCTGGACACCGAGGTCACCGAGCCCCTGTTGCGGGTGCTGCCGCCGGTGTTGCGGTTCGACCTCGACGACTCGGCCGACGACGCGTTGCGGTCCACCTTCCGGTTGTTGGAGCTGGAGCGCACGTTCCCCGGCTTCGGGTCGGGCTTCATCATGAGCCGCTTGGTCGAAGCGCTTTTCGTGTATGCGCTGCGGACCTGTGCCTCGTCGTCGGCCATGACCTCGCCCGGGTGGCTTGCCGCGTTGAGCGACCCCGGGCTCGCGCCGGCCCTGCGCGAGCTGCACACCGACATCGCCCACCCGTGGACGGTCGACGAACTCGCGCGCCGGGCCGGGATGTCGCGTGCGGCGTTCGCCGCGGCGTTCAAGCAGAAGACCGGCGACTCACCGATCAACTACCTCACCTGCTGGCGGATGCACCGAGCGAAAAGACTGCTGCGCGACACGCGGTTGAGCCTGCGGCAGATAGCGCTGACGATCGGCTACGACACCGACGCCGCCTTCAGCCGGGCTTTCCGCCGCGTCGAGGGGGTCGCACCAGGGGCATGGCGACGCCGATGGCGCACCACGACCGGAGAACGAGCGGGCTGAGACCGGACACTCCGCACCGCCAGCACACCACACCCGAGCAGCTTTCGAACCACCAGCCTCGCACCGGGCTACAGCACCGAGAAGCCCACGCGGGCCCAGCCACACGAGCTCCCTCCCACCCCCCATCCGCCACACCACCCCCGCCGCCCGACGGG
The DNA here is from genome assembly GCF_019375475.1 of Saccharothrix obliqua. GTDB lineage: Bacteria > Actinomycetota > Actinomycetes > Mycobacteriales > Pseudonocardiaceae > Actinosynnema > Actinosynnema obliqua. The sequence goes on from NZ_JAHXGQ010000012.1 coordinate 210,269, forward strand.
TACGGGCGGTCCCGTAAGCCCTCTCATCCGGCGATCGTGAGCGTTGAGGACTCCACGCGGGTTCACCTGAGCGACCTACGAAACGGCCCTAACCTGTTCCGTGGCCTCCTCGGGTGCACGGCGTGCGGCCGGAAGACGGAAGCAAGCCCGCGTGCACACGGCGTGTCACTACCGGTGGCTGGTGCGGACACTCGCCCCGGCGCGACCGCAGCGACACCAGGCCGCTTGACCGCAACGCGTTCGAAGGCAGGACACAAAACGCACACGAATCTCCCGCGCGACGGGCCTCGGTGGTCCGCGGCCGGCGATCCGCGACACCGATACGGCGGCGAACCCGTTGCGGGAGGCGGTCCGCAGCGGCCCGAAGTCCCACGGCGATGGGCTTCGGCCGGAGAGCGCGTGGTGGTTACTCGAAGCCGAAACCGTGTGGGGCCGCAGTGACCTGTGGTGCGCGCCCCGATCACGGTGATCTCGCCGCCGTCGCCGGGAACCTGTCACCGACACCCCAGGTGCCCGCCGCCGGGGCGTGGCCGATGAACGCCCGGATGTGCGGCTGACGTCCGCCGCCCGTGACGGACTACCGCTCCACTTGGTCCAGGATCCACTCCGGTTCGCCGATGTCGCTCAGGGAGGCGGTCCGGCCGAGCGGTGCCGAGGCGCGGCGAGCGGCGGCCACTGCGATTGGCGGTAGGGCCGACGCCGACCAGGTGCAGTGGGAAGCGGTCCAGCACCTGGCTACGGGAAGTCCGTCGGCGGACGAACCATGGCGGATGGGCGGAGTTCACCTGCTTCCTTTCCGTTCCTGGCATCTGGCCCGCAACGTCGCAGGCCAGGTGTCAACGAGCCATGTCGTATCAGTGCCGCGCGCCTACGTCGGCGAGTCCGAGCCCTTCCTTCAGGTGCCGGTACTCGGGTTTCAGCCACCACCGCATCCCACTCGCCGTCTCCACCGACTGGAATAACCGAAGCGACCTGCGTCGTCAAGGTTCTCGCAAGGATCCCCCAACACGAGCTGACCAGAGTTGGTTATGCCGGCCTGCATGCGGGCGGCTCGGGAAAGGGCGCTGAGGTTGGCTTCCCCTCTGCCAGTGGGCAGGGCCTGCTGTCGAATCGGACAGCACAGGGGCGATCAACCCCCTCACGCAGCCGCCAGGGATCGGCGTTGGCAACTGGATCCATCGACAAGTCACGAGGGGAGAAAAGATAAATGGGGATACGAGAGACGGTGATGACCATAGCGGCGGCCGGAGTTCTGCTTGCTGTGCCAGTATTGGCGGTGCCGACGCCGGTACAAGCTGTGCCGCAGCAGGGCTGGGCGACCGCGTCCGTCGAGCACGGTTACCCTGCGGGCTCCGATGAGGAAACGGTGCCCGTCCCGTCCGGTACCGCACACTCCGACGCGAGCGCGACGGCCTCGCCCACCGATGAATCCCAATCTGTCGACATAGCCGCCCGATCGAAGTTGCGCAATAAGGGGTTGCCCTCCAATAAGTGCTTGGCAAACCGTCACCCCCGGGTGTTCATGTACACGTGCGGGGAACATCGGGATCAGCGCTGGACGTGGAACGGCAAGAAGCAATTGGTCAACCTGCAAAGCAAAAAATGTCTCGCGATGCACAGCAACGGGAATGTCTTCACTCATTCCTGCAATGATAACTACACCGACCAGAGGTGGACCCGCTCCTCGGTCCGCGGCGGTTACCGATTCCAGAACCTCAATCACCGGGGCAAGTGTCTCGCCGCCCACAGCGACGGGAAGGTCTTGGGATGGCGGTGCGACAGCAAGTATCCCGACCAGGTCTGGTACTGAGGAAACGGGACATCGCGGGATTCTCTGTCGTTGACTACGCGACATGGTGATCAAGGGCAAGCGGTCACTGGTTTCACGAGGGATCGGGAACCCGTGACCGCTTCACCGGCAGTTCGAGATCAGTCATGCTCGTCTCTCCTGTGTTTAGCCCCCGCGCGTACCGGGCCGTGTTGTCCGCCGGCGTCGTCGCCGCGGTAGCCGAACGGCGCGGTCGGGTCGAAGCAGTCCAGGACGCGAGCGTCCAGCCCTGGCAGCAGGCCCGCTAGCACCGGTTCGCCGGAGTCGCGCGCCGTGCAGCAGGCCGGCCCAGCCGTGGCATAGGCCGCAGTCGGCCATGGTCGTGGTGTCGCGTGCGGCGGCGGTCAGCGAGTCGCGCGTGGTGCACCGCCAGACGGGTCGGTCCACCGCCCGGCCGGCGAGGAACAGCGCGCGGGCCACGCCCGCTGTCCCATAACACCACGCCGGCCCCGACCGCGACGGCACGTGCGCGCCCGGTGGTCTCGGCGTCGACAGGGATGGTCGAGGGCCACTCGCCCCCCCCCGCTGGTCCGCCTGGCCGGCACGCCCAGGTACTCCGCGGTCAGGCACGCGACGGTGGGCCCGTCCCGGGGACGGGCCCACCGGTGGTCACGTGCGGCGGCTCAGGGTGGGGAAGTCCGGGTTGTTGCCCAGCACGCCGCCCTCCGCCCAGCGCTCGCGCGGGATCTCCTGGACGTAGACCGTGATCTTGTCCATGGGCGCGCCGGTCACCTCGCGCACCGTCTTGGTCAACTCCTCCACCAACCGACGGGTCTGGTCGTCCGAACCGGGCCAGGTGGTCACCGACACGATGGGCATGGGTCCTCCTCAGATCTGGGTGGTGTGCTCGTGGAACCCCGGCCCGGTCAGCTTCAGCTGGGCGTGGATGTCCCCGCCCAGGCCGAACTGCCCGATGGCGCCGCCGTAGCTGCGCTGGTAGCTCATCCACAGCACGATGACGTTCACGACCCGGTTGCGCCCCGGGCGGTCGTGGGCCGGGAACGGGTCGGGCAGGGTCGCCGAGTAACGGGCCGCACCACGCCGGTCGGTGGTGAACACGTTCGGCACGCCGAGCGGTCCGGGTCGGGTCGGGCCCGCCGGGTCGAGGTCCCGCTCGCGCAGGGACATCACCGTGTAGAGGCTGTTCGGGATGAGGTCGGCGAACTCGAAGTCGAAGTCCGCCCGACCGCGGTCCGGCGACACCCGCACCGTCACCTCGCCCCGCGCCCGCAGCCACTGCCCGAGCGTGATCGGCTCGGTGATCTTGGGCCCGTCCTCCGCCCGCAGGTCGGGGATCGGCACCCGGTGCAGCGGGTAGCTCGGCACGTCCCGGGCGCCGACCGGCTGGTCCGGCGCGAACGTCATCGGGTAGTTGTTGCACGGCAGCGGCACCGGCAGGGTGTGGAGCACCATGTCGTCGTCGTCCCGGGTGAGCGGGCGGACGACGTCGTGCGGCAGGTGCCGCCCGAACTCCGGCACCGGGCTGTCGGCGCTCACGAGCACCGACTCCCAGGGCGAGGTCACGCCACCGTCGGCGGTCGCCCGGTTCACCCGGCCGACGACGACGAAGTCGCCGTCGGCGTTCATGATCTCGCTGGGCGGGTAGAGCGGTCCCTGCGTGGTGACGCTCAGCGCGACCGCCGTCACCGCGCCTCGACCCGCTCGTAGACCGTCGTGTAGAGGCCGCGCTCGCCGCCGGCGATGTAGGCGGACCCGGCCTGGCGGACGATCTCCCGGTACCGGGGGCTGGTGAACACCGCGCCGTACCGCTCGGGCGTGGTGTCGAAGCCGGACACGAACATGACGCCCGGCTCGGTGCTCAGCAGCGAGTGGTAGGCGAGGAACACCTCGACCTCGTCGGCGTGGCGCACGACGTCGAAGATCGTGTCCTCGCGCCACCGGCGGTAGTCGGCGAACACGGCGGGCGGCACCTCGATGTGCCGGAGCTGCACGTAGCGCGTCGCGGGGACGGCGTCGTCCGTGGACTTCGGCGCCTCGACGAACCGGAGCACCTGGCGGCGGAAGTCGCCGGCCACGTGGGGCGCCAGCTCGGCGAACTGGCGGTCGAACAGCTCCACCTCGGCGGCGAGCCCGGCCAAGTCCGCCAGCGGGGTGAGTTCCATCAGCGTGTCGCCGTCCAGGGCCCGGTACAGCACGCTGCCCGTCCCGTCGTCGGCACGCAGCCGGGTCCACTCCTTGGCGGCGCTGTCGAGCGCGCCCGGCGCGGTGGTGACCTCGGTGATCAGCAAGGTGGTCGCGGGCATGGTCGTTCCTCTCGTAATGGGGTGGTTCACCAGCGGATGAGGGACAGGCCCATCGCCATGCCGCCGCCGAACGCGGCGAGCACGACCAGGTCGCCCTCGGTGAACTCGTGCTGCGCCTCGGCCAGGGTGATGGGCACGGAGGCGGCTCCGGTGTTGCCGTAGCGCTCGACCGTGTAGTGCGTCCGGGCGGCCGGGAGCGCCAGCTTGGTCTCCAGGTCGGCGAGCATGTGGCGGTTGGCCTGGTGGGGGACGAAGTGCCGGACGGCGTCGTCGCGGTACCCGGACTCGGCCAGGAAGCTCCGCACGGCGCCGGGGACCTCGCGGTCGACGAACTCCCGGACGCCGCGGCCGTCCATGGCGAAGTAGTGCTCGCCCGCCGCGAGGGACTCCTTGGACGGCGGGATGCGGCTGCCGCCCGCCGGGACCCGGATCATCCCGGCGTACTGGCCGAAGCTCGCCAGCGAGGAGGCCACGACGCCGCGGCCCGCGGGCGTCGGCCCGAGCACGACCGCACCCGCGCCGTCACCGAACAGGACGGCGGTGCGGCGGTCGGTCGGGTCCAGGATCCGGGAGTAGACGTCCACGCCGACCACGAGGGCGTACCCGCCGTCGGAGATCAGCCGGCGTGCGGTCTCCAGCGCGAACACGAACCCGCTGCACACCGCGTTCACGTCGAACGCCGCCGAGCCGACGGCGCCCAGCTTGTCCTGGAGCACGCAGGCCGTCGCCGGCTGCGGCGAGTCGGGCGTCGACGTGGCGACGACGATCACCGACAGGTCCGCGGCGGTCAACCCGGCCCGGCTCAGCGCCTCCTCGGCGGCCGGGGCCGCGAGGTCGGAGGCGGCCTGCCACGGCGCGGCGCGGCGGCGGGTCAGGATGCCGGTCTTGCGCTCGATCCAGGGCTCCTCGACCCCGACTTCGGCGGCCACGACGTCGTTGCCCACCTCCAGTTCGGGCAGGTAGCTGCCGCAGCCCAGGACACCCACGCCGGCGGGTGTCGCCGGCTCGCGGTGGAACGGGCCGTCGGCCGACTCGGCCAGCGCGCAGCCGCAGAAGCAGTCCCCCTTCACGCCGCCACCCCGTCCAGTCGCAGCCACCGGTTGCGGTCGGCGTGCCTGCCCAGTTCGGGGTCGACGCCCACGACGACCGGGTGCCCGACCTCTTGCAGCAGCGGCAGGTCGCTGGCGTGGTCGCCGTAGCCGAAGCTCAGCGGCAGCGAGATGCCCTCCCGCCGGGCCAGTTCACGCACGGCCTGCGACTTGACCGGGCCGATGACCGATCGGTCGACCTCGCCGGTGAGCAGGCCGTCGGGGCCGGTGACGGGCACGGTGCACAGGACGTGGTGCGCGCCCAGGGCCTCCGCCAGCGGCTGCGTGCACGCCGGGAAGGAGCCGCTGACCAGGACCACGCGGTGGCCCGCGAGGCGGTGCCGCACCAGCGCGCCGACCACCCGCGGCTTGATGAAGCCCGGGGTGCGGCGGCTGCGGGCGAACCACTTCCGGCCCTGCTGCCGCACCAGGTCGGCGGGCACGTCGCGGTAGATCCGGTAGTAACCCTGGTTGGCGGTGTGCCGGGAGACAGCGCCCACGAGGCGTTCCCACTCGGCGAACCGCGCCGCCTGGCCCACCTGGGGGGTGCGCTCGTCGGCGAGGTGGAACCGCAGGAAGTCGAACATGCTCTTGCCGGTGATCAATGTTTCGTCGATGTCGAAGAAAGCGGCGACGCGTGTCACGTCACCACGCCACTTCGGTAGCGCGGTCGGCGACCAGCGCCTGTACCGCGGAGGTTGCCCGGCGCAGTTCCGACCGCTTGATGCGGTGGTCGTCGAACGCGGCGAAGGAAACGTCCGCCCGTGCCGCCGACGTGCCCGCCTGGGTGATGCCCATGGTCACCCGGAACGTCATCCGCTCGGGGTCGGAGACATCGGCCTCGACGATCTCGCAGGTGATCTCGGCGGGCAGCGGGAACAGGAAGGACTCGAAGGTGACCGACATCGAGTTCCACACCACGTAGTAGTGGCGATCCGGGAAGTGGACGCCGTATTCGGCCTCGAAGACCGCGATGAACATCTGGCGCATCGCCTCGGCGACGATCATGCCCTGCACGTGCTGCCCGGTCTGGTGGTCGAGCAGCAGCTCGTTCTCCCCGTGCACCACCAGGGCCGCCTGACGCCGCCCGTCGGGCAGGGTGCGCAGGTCCGACAGCAGGACGTTCTGCTCACGGTGCTTGTGGACCAGGGACCTGGCCACCGGCGTGCCCTTGGCGGTGACCACGGGCACGCCCCTGGTGTCCTCCCGCCGGGCGAGCGCGGCGTGCAGGTAGTCGAGTTCGTAGTCGCCCAGTCCCTGCCCGATGACGATCGCGGCGGGCACCGGCGCACCACGCCGCAGGTCGCCGACCAGTCGGCTCAGGGTCTGCACCCCGGGCACGGCCCCCATGCCGGTGAACCTGTCGCCGACCAGGCAGACGACGTTGTCCGTCGGCTCCTGGTCGACCTTCGCGGCGTGGTGCTCCGATAAGTTGACAGCGGTGTTCGCGCTGGACATCACAAGTATTCCCCTTGACACTGCGGTGATTTCGGTGAATTCAGACGGCGTGGCGTCGCGGCACCGATCCGAGCCGGATCCGCCCCGGGGAATATTCCCCTCCGCCGGGATCTCCGGACATATCCATGATGCACGGAGGACCGGTCCGCGACAAATCGGAATATTCGCACGCCGGGCGAATATTCGAGTCTATTCCGTGGTTCGGTGCGCTTTTCGCGTGATGAGCACCACGATCAGCGCCACACCGACGAGAACGGCGCCGATCCCTGTGACCGAACGAACTCCCGCGGACTCCACGGCGAGCCCGCCCCCGAGCGCCCCGAGCGCGATGGCGGCGTTGAACACGGCCACGTACAACGAGGACGCGGCGTCGGTGGCGTCGGGCGCCGAGCGCAGCACCCAGGTTTGCAGGCAGACCGGCAGCGCCGCGTACGACACGCCCCAGGTGACGAGCAGGACGACGGCCGCCACCGCGGAACCGCCACCCGTGAGGGTCAGCGCCAGCAGCGACGCGGCGAGCAGGCCGACCGCGCCCAGCAGCGCCCGGCGCAGCCCCCTGGCCACGGCGCCGCCCGCCAGGAAGTTCCCGGCGATCCCCGCCGCGCCGAACACCAGCAGCAGCACGCTGACCAGCGCCGGTGAGATGCCCACGACCTCCTGGAGGTACGGCGTCACGTACGTGTAGGCCAGGTAGTGGCCGATCATGGTCAACGCCGCCACGCCGATCGCCACCAGGAACGGGCCGTTGCGCAGCAGTCGCGGGATGGCGGCGAGGCTGCCGCCGTTGCGTGCCGGCATCGACGGGAGCAGCACCAGCACCGCGAGCATGACGAGCAGGCCGAGACCGGCCGCCACCAGGAACGCCACGCGCCAGTCGGCCGCCTGCCCGATGGCGGTGCCCAGCGGCACGCCCACCACCGACGCCACGGAGATGCCGCCCAGCACCACCGACAGCGCCCGCACCGCGCTCGCGCGGTCCACCAGGCGCGTGCCGACGGCGGGTGTGGTCGACCAGAACACGCCGTGCGCGAAGGCGATCAGCACCCGGCCGAGCATCAGCACCAGGTAGTTGGGCGCCACGGCGGACACCAGGTTGCCCAGCACCAGCAGCCCCAGCAGGCCCACCAGCAGCCGGCGGCGGTCCATCCTCCGCACCAGGGACGTCAGCGGGGCGGCGGTCATGGCCGCGATGGCGCCGTAGACCGACACGACCAGCCCGGCGATGCCGACCGGCACACCGACCCCGGCGCCGATCGACGGCAGCAGCCCGATCGGCAGCAGCTCGGTGGTGACGAACAGGAAGGTGCCCAGGCCGAGCACCCACACGGCGGGCCACGACCGGGGTTCGACCTCCTCGGCGACGACGGGCGGCGCGGCGGTGGACGGCGAGGTGGTCACGGGGTGCGCTCCTGCTCCGGGATGGTGTCGTCGGCCGCGTCGAACAGTCGCTTCGCCTGGTAGAGGGCGTTCAACGACCGGGGGATGCCGACGTAGGGGGTGAGGTGGACGAACAGCGCGACGATCTCGTCGCGGGTGGCGCCGGCCCGCAGGGTCGCCGGGATGTGGGTGTCGAGCTGCGGCTCGCACCCGCCCTGCGCGGCCAGCAGGGCCAGGGTCACCAGCTGCCGGGTGCGCAGGTCCAGCTCGGGGCGCCCGACGACGTCGCCGAACGCGTACTCCACGATCGTGTGGCCGAACCGCTCGTCGAGCGCGGCGACCGAGGCGATCACCGCGTCCGGGTCGATGCCCAGCACGCCCATGACGCGCCGGCCGGCGTCCTCCCGGCCGCTCATGCCCGCGTCCCCGGTGCGTCGGAGGTGTCCGGCATGGTGGCCGCCGGGTAGCGGTCGCCGTGTACCCGGTCCGGCGCGAAGGCCGAGTCGAGCGCGGCCACGTCGGCGGCGCTCAGCGAGAGCGCCGCCGCCGCCAGGTTCTCCCGCAGGTAGTCGAGCCGCTTGGTGCCCGGGATCGGGAGCACGTCCTCGCCCTGCGCGAGCACCCACGCCAGCGCGACCTGCGCGGGCGTCGCGCCGTGCCGCCGCGCCACCTCGGTCACCGGGGTCAGCAGCGACAGGTTGGCGGACAGGTTCTCGCCGGTGAACCGGGGGTTGGCCCGCCGGAAGTCGTCCTCGGCCAGGCCGTCGCGGTCGCGCAGCGCACCGGTGAGGAACCCGCGCCCCAACGGGGAGTACGCCACGAGGGTCACGCCCAGGTCGCGCGCGGCGGCCAGCACGCCGTCGGTCACCACGTCACGCGTCCACAGGGACAGCTCGCTCTGCACCGCGGCGATCGGGTGCACGGCGTGCGCGCGGCGCAGCGTCGTCGTGCTCACCTCGGACAGGCCGATGTGCCGGACCTTGCCGGCGCGCACCAGCTCCGCCAGCGCACCTACGGTGTCCTCGACCGGCGTGGTCGGGTCGAGCCGGTGGACGTAGTAGAGGTCGATGGTGTCGACGCCGAGCCGGCGCAGGCTCGCGTCGCACGCGGCGCGGGCGTACCCGGGGCTGGAGTCGTGCCACCGGCGGCCCCCGCCCCGGCGGATGCCGAACTTGGTGGCCACGAACGCCTCGTCACGCCGATCCCGCAGCACGCGGCCGACCAGCTCCTCGTTGTGGCCGTCGCCGTACATGTCGGCCGTGTCCAGCATGGTCACGCCCGCGTCGAGCGCGGCGTGGAGGACCTCGACCGACCGGGCGTCGTCCCGGCTGCCGTAGAACTCGCTCATACCCATGCAGCCCAGGCCGAACGCGCCGACGGTGCGGCCGGCGAGCCTGCGCACCGGCAGCGCGGTCCTGGTCTCGGGTGGTGTCTTCGTTTCGGTCACGACACCGATCGTGCGTCGTGCGTCGTCCCACCGGCAGGACGCGTTCCTCCCTGGGAACCCCGTCCCCGGGTGCGCCACTGCCAGGCTGACCGGCTGAACCCGTGGCAGCATGGGTGCATGGCCCAGCAGACGGAACTCAGCACGTTCCTGCGATCGCGCCGGGCGAAGGTCCGGCCGGCCGACATCGGGTTGACCGAGGGGCACACCCTCCGGCGCACGCAAGGTCTGCGGCGCGAGGAGGTCGCCGCCTCGGCGGGGGTCAGCGTCGACTACTACACCCGGTTGGAGCAGGGGCGCGAGCGCAACCCCAGCATCGCGGTGCTGGAGTCGCTGGCCTCGACCCTGCTGCTGGAGGGCGAGGAGCGCGACCACCTGTTCCGCTTGGCGGCGCACTCCGGCAAGCGCACCCCGCCCGCACCGGCGACGAATCGCCGGGTGCGCCCGGTCGTGCGACAGCTGCTGGACACCGTGTCCCCGTCACCGGCGTACGTGCTGAACCGCTGGAACGACATGCTGGCCGCGAACGCCGCGGGTCTGGCACTGCTGGCCGGTCTGGAGTCGTGGCCACCCGCCCGCCGCAACACCATCCGCTACATCTTCCTGCACCCGACCGCGCGGACGCTGTTCGTCGACTGGGACATGATCGCGCGCAACGCCGTGGCGCACCTACACGCGATGGACGGCCTGCTGCCCGGCGACCCGGCCCTGAAGGCGCTGGTCGACGAACTCAGCGCCAAGAGCGAGGAGTTCCCGCGCTTGTGGCACGAGCACGACGTGCGCAGCCTGTCGACCGGCCGCAAGGTGCTCGACCACCCGGGCGTCGGCCTGATGACCCTGACCTACGAGGTGCTGGACGTGCTCAACGACCACCAGCGCCTGGTGGTCTACCAGGCGCCGCCCGGCAGCGCCGACCACGACTCGATGATGCTGCTCAACCTGATGAACCCGGAACCCACCCCGGACACCGCCGGCCGCCCGCGCCCCAGCTGGCACTCGGACCAGCTCTGACGGGGCGTCGAACAGCTCACTGAGCGACTCACCACCGACCACGCCGACACACCTGCTTGACCGACAACACCGTGAGGCCGTTCCAGGAAACAGCTTGGCCGGCCCTCCGTCCTGGAAGATCCGTATCGTCTTCCCCATGGTGAGCCCGGCGAGTTGGAACCAGTTGTTGCGGGGGATGCTGGACAGCCTCGTCGGTGAGAACGTGGACCTCGAGCCGGCGAGGATCGCCTTCGAGACGACGCGGGGGGACTTCGCCACCAGGTTCGCCGCCGCCGTCCAGGTGATGATCGCTCAACTGGCCAAGCCCGAGGTGGTCATCGACATCCCCGCGCACCCCGAGCAGCTGACCAAGAACGATCTCGAAGCGTTGGTACGGCCTGCCGCGGTCGGGTTTCTGCGTTCGCACCCCACCAAGGGAGAACTGCTCGGCGAGTTGGAGCGGATCACCCGGCACCAGGAACGCCGTCCGTCGTGGGTCCCGCTGGTCGACCGCCACGGCAACGCCCGGCCGGAGTACCGCGACCCCTCCGGCGCACAGGGCGAGGGGCCACGTCGTCCCGTTGTGGTCCGGAGCTTCCCCGAACTCGGCGAGGTCACGATCCACCTGCCCACCGACCACGACGACCGCCCGGAACTGGCCATGGCCCCCGGCGGCATCGGGGAGCTGGAAGTCGTCCTGCACGCGCTGTTGGGCACCGCGGACGAGCAAGGACCACGCGGTGAGGTGCGGATCGACGAGATGGCCAACGAGGCCCTGGTTCCCGACGGCGAGCGCTGGTGGTCCACCGAGCCCGCACAGCCCGTGCCGGCGGCGCAGGACCCGGGTGTGGCCAGCGAGTTGCTCGCGACGACCGCGACCCTGGCGGGACTGCCGGTCGATGACAACACCGCTGCCGGGGCCGAAGCGGTGATCACCGCGCTGTCGTCGGCAGGCGACTGGCGACACAGCCGGCACTGGCTGCTGGACACCAGCACCCCCGACGACGGCACCGGTTTCCTCGGCACCGCCACGGCCGCGATCGCCGGCTGGGCGGACGAGGGCAAGAGCGGGCTGGTCGTGTACGTCTACGGCGGCGCGCTGCACGCTGACGAGGGGTTGAGCGCCGTACCCGACCCGCTGCACGGCTACCTGCTGTGCGCCACCCGGTCGACCGGCGGTGGCGACGCCCTGGCCGCGGTGCACCGACTCGTCCTGTCGTGCCCCGGTCCTCACTGGTGCCACCGCGGCGGCTGCCCCGACCTCGACTTCCCTGAAGTGACGGCCTTGCTCACCCCGATCGTCCTCGCCGGACAAGCCGCCGCCGCGACCGGCGGCTACGACTGGGCCCGCACCGCATACCGGCGGCTTTACGGTGCCGGAGAGGGCGAAGGCCACGTCGATACCGTCTTGGACCGGGTGGAGACGTTGCTGACGGGCGCGGGGTGGGTCGAACTGGGACGCACGGCCTGGGAAGGAGGGCTGGAGAACACCACGTTGCGCCGGGGTCTGCACTGCCTGACCGCGAGCTACGACCCGGTCACCCGCCAGGTGCGACTGGCCGACGGCAGGCGCGAACTCGAACTGACGCTCGACCTGCTGGCAGATGAAGGCGTGCTCATCGGGAGCGAAGGTGAGGAACGCGTTGACACCGGCGACGATGCGGTGCGGGAATGGGGAACCGACCTCCTGACCGCGGCGGAAGACCTGTTGCGCGGGCGCATCACCGAGCCGGCGCACGGGGGTGGTCCTGTTCAGGCGACGTTGCTCGGCTTGCACCCCCACGCGGAGGGAGACCTCCGCGGCCCTGCCTCCAGTTCCCTCGCAGAAGAACAACTCACCGTGCTGCTCCGCACGATCGGCGCGTTTCAATGCGGCGGTGGCTCGCAGGTCGCACCAGGTCACCGTCATCGACCACTCGCGACCGCTTCCAACTCCATCCAGGTCAGCACCGCGAGCGCCGCGAGGTCGCCGCACAGCGAAAGGGATTCCTCGACGGCCGAGGGCGGACCCAAGCCGTAGCACCCGCCTTTGATCATGACGTTCACCGCTCGCAGGAAGTCGTCGGCCACCACGACGATCTTTTGGTAGCGCGTCGCCGCCACGGTCTCGTCCGCGGTGACGGCTTCCCTCAACTTCTCGACCGCCCTGCCCGCGCCGACGAGTTCTTCGGCGCAGCGCGCCTCGTCGAGGCGTGGCGGGGAGCACGAACGCAGGCCACCGACCCGATAGGTGGTGCCGAGTTCCCGCAGGCGCTGCCCGGGATCGAGTGGTGCCACCCCGGACGTCGTCGTGCCGAGGACCGGTTCGTCGGTCCCGCCGCACGAGATGAGCGCGAGCATCGCCAACCCCAGCACCAGGACGCCCCCGCGGGTCACGGGCACACCTGCCGGTGCGGCACGTCCGGCGCGTACTCGGCCCATTCCTCCGCCGTCAGCGACCTGCTCACCTGGCCGCACAGCGCGCGTTCGACGTCGGTCAGGTGGCCGGCCCGCCATAAGCGCACCGATCCGTCCTCACCCACCCCGGCGAGCATCGTCCCGTCGGGGCTGAAGGCGACCGCGCGCACCGAGCCGTCGTGGGCGAGGTGCGTCGGCCCCACCCGTTGCCGCGAGGCGACGTGCCACAGCCGCACCGAGCCGTCGCCGCCGCCGGAGGCCAGCAACTCGCCGTCCGGGCTGAAGGCCACCGCGTGCACCTGCCCGGTGTGCCCGGTCAGCGGCTCGCCGATCCGTCGACGTGACGCGACGTCCCACAACCACACGAGGTTGTCGGCACCGGCGGTGGCCAGCGTCCTGCCGTCGGGGCTGAACGCCACGGAACGGACCGGCCCGTCGTGCGCCAGCGTGACACCGTCGCCCCCGTCCACGGGCCATAAGTACACGGTGCCGTCGTCCGCGCCCGCGGCCAAAGTCCGCCCGTCGGGGCTGAACGCGGTGGTGTAGGCCGTGCGACCCTTCAGCGCCGTGCGGATCGACGCCCCGGACACGGGATCCCAGTAGTGGACCGTGGCTTTGTCGGCGTCGCGTTCGAGGCTGTTCGAGGCCAGCGCGACCGTCCGGCCGTCCGGGGAGTAGGCCACCGACCACACCGGGCGGATCGGGCCGTACTGCGCCGCAATGCGAACGCGACCGGTGGTGGGGTCCATTGTGGACACCGTGCCCGCGGTCGCGACACCCGGACCCGCCTGCGCTCCGCCCACCAGCAGCGTCGAGCCGTCCGGGCTGTACGCCAACGAGCGCACGGTCCGCGTGTCGCCCGTCGTGAACCGGCCGACCGCGGTGCGCTTGGAGGTGTCCCACAGCAGCACGGTCGGCCCGTCCACGACCCGCGTCCGGAGGTGGGCGATCTCGTCGTCACCCAGGAGCCCGGTGTCGAACCCGAGGCGGGTCAGGGACGCCTCCCAACCGTCGCCGCGGACGCAGACGTCCGAGCCGCGTTCCGCGCAGTAGGAGCCTCGCGCCGGTGGGGCGAAATCCCTGCCGTAGTCACCACCGGTGGCCAGGAAACGGCTGTCGGGGCTGAACGCGGCCGCGTGGACCGGTCCGGGGTGTCCGGTCAGCGGATCGGCGGTGCGCGAGTGGTTCTCGACGTCCCACACGCGGATCACGCCGTCGCCGTCGCCGGAGACCAGCGTCGGGCCGTCCGGGGCGAACGCCACCGACAGCACCGGAGCGACGTGCCCCGTCAGCGGATCGCCGACCTGGCGCCGGGTGTCGACGTCGAACAACCGCACGGCCCCGTCACGGTCTCCCGTCGCCAGGAGGCGCCCGTCGTGGCTGAAGGCCACCGAAGATCGCCCCGCGGCGGGAGCGGTGAGAGGTTCGCCGACCGGGCGGCGCGCGGCGGTGTCCCAGAGCCGGACCACGCCGTCCGGGCTCGCGGTGGCCAGCAGCGCGCCGTCCGGGCTGAAGGCCAAGGCGGGCGCGGCGTGGTCGGTGGTGTCGACGGTCAGCGGCTCGCCCACCGGGGCGAGGGTCGTCGCGTCGCGGAACCACAGCTTCCCGTCGCGGCCGCCGGTCGCGATCAGCGACCCGGCCGGGCTGAACGCCACGTTCGAGGTCCACGTGGTGAGGGCGGGTGGTTGCCGCCCGAGGTCGCTGTGGGCGACCTGCCGGGAGGCCCGCACGTCCCAGAGCCGCACGGAGTGGCCGGACCCGCTGATCGCCAGCAGCGCGCCGTCGGGGCTGAACGACACCGTCCGGTGCTCGGGGCGATCGGGGTCGTCAAGGGGTTCGGTGGCGATGATGCGCGGGTTGCGCGGCTCGCCCCGCTCGTCCAACGCCCACACCTCCACCTTGCGCCGACTCGTGACGGCCAGGTGCGAGAGGTCGGGGCTGAAGACCACGGTCCTGACCGGGCCGTCGAGCATCGGCCTCGGTGGTGCGACCTCGCGGCGGGTGGCGAGATCCCACCGGCGCACCTCCGTCCCGCCGGCCATGAGCGTGCCGCGAGCGCCGACCGCGAGGGCGTGCACCGGCTGCCCGCCGTCCATGGCGGCCAGCCCCGGGCGGTCGGCCGCGAGCAGCATCGCCGTGCGGGACTCGACGGTCGGGCCGACCGCGTGACCGGCCAGGGCCAGCAGCCGCGCCAACTCCGGGTCCCGGTCGCCGACGGCCTGGCTGCGGGCCGCGAGCGCGCGCGACTGGTCCGCGGTCCGCTGGCCCTCGGTCCGGGACCACAGCAGGGTGCTCAACACCAGGGCGACGGCGAGCAGCAACGCGACACCGGCCACCGCGGACCGGCGCAGTCGCCTGCCCAGGCGGTGTTGTCGCGCGTCTTCGCTGTCGATGGCGTCGACGGTGCTGCCGTGGATCGGCGCGGCCAGGGCGGCCAACGCCCGGCGGAACCCGGCGTGCCCCAACGAGAGGTGCGCCTCGTCGCCCGCCCAGCTCAGGTCGATCCACAGCGGCTCGGCGTCGAACCACCCGCGCAGCCGCGGCGGCAACGCGTCGGTGCGGTCCCAGTCGAAGTCGTCACCGGCCCAGGCGATGACGCCGCCGGTCAACACGATCAGGAACGTCTCCCGCTCCCGGTGCTCGATCCAGTGGGAAACCTCGCGCCCCACCCACGGCGAGGCCGCTGCTTCCGGTGAGGCCAACAGGATGAAGAACCGGGACCGGTCCAGCGCGGTGGTAATGGTGCCCCACAGGTCCGGGCTCGCGGCGAGGTTGGTCTGATCGCGGAACACCCGCAACGCCCGCACCTGATTCCACCGCTTGGCCAACCGGTGCAGACCCCGTTCGACCGCCGGAGCCAGCCGCCCGTCCGCGGCGTGGCTGTAGGAGAGGAAGGCGTCGTACGCGCTCGGCCGTTCATCAAGCACCTGATGACCCCCCGACAAGCGCTCGGTCACGTCAAGTAGCCGACAGCGACCTTACGCGCCTGGGTGGGGTGCCGGCTCGGATATCGCTCGGACCGACCCGGCCGGCTTGAGTCCGTTCTCGCGGACGGAATCCGACGGCACCTGCCGATCACCTGCGTGAGCAACATCGTGCTCGCCGCGTTGGTGCCCGAGCCTGCCGCGACGGCACAACTGCGGCCGATGGTCCCAGGCACAAGGAGCGCCGACGTCGTCCTCGACCGGGAACAGGATGACGATCGGCCCGGGGGCGACCTGAGTGCAGGCTCACGTCGGCAGCTCGTGGGCGAAACTGCAGCGGATGCCGATGCCGGCCATCCTGGCCTCGATGTCGACGCTACGCCACGTGCCGCCGCGCAGGGTGAGCAGCCGCTTCCCGACGAGGGTCGCAGAGGCGGGTAGTGCCACCTCGGCGCGGTCAGGCAGCGGAGGTGGTGGCGCCAGTGCCTCCAGGACGGTCTGCATCATCCACAGCGTGTTGCTCGTCGCTCTGGACAGGGAGTCCAGTTCGTAGAGCAGGACCTGAACGAGCTGGAGGTTGACCACGAAGGCGTCCACGAAGGTGACCGACGGTTGAAATCGGCCGCCAATGCCCCGATCCGCCACGTCGGGTTCCGGGGAGAAGTGGACTTCTGCCTGCGCGTCGAGGGTGTCCAAGTCGACGCGCACATCCCGCACGTGGTGCCGTCGGGACTTGAAAGCTTCGCCGTAGTACCGCCTGCCGCCATCGCCGAGAACGTCGTCGAGGTCGTCGTAGTTGCCCGGTTCCCGTCTCGAAGCACCGGTGGGGTGCTCGACCTCGCAACGCATCCGCAGGGATCCGACCGCGCAGTCGTACACGGACAGCGAATACGACGGCGTGGTCGCCTCGCTCCGTACCAGCCGAGTCGACAGCGGGATGTCCGTGAGGTCCTCCTGCGGCTCACCACCGGCGCGCAGTACCGCCTTGCGCAACCGGGCGCGGGCACGGTCGGCTGGGCTGAGGCCGAACCCGTGCGCGAGGTGCAATTCCGTCAGTTGAACGCCCAGCACGAGGGCGTCGACGGTACTCAGGTGCGGCCGTTGGTCCACATCGCCCTTCCTGGACCAGTCCGCCGGGTACTCGACGTCCACCCGTGCTCGCACACCGGGCTCGGAGAAGTCCGGCGGATCGACGGTGATGTCGCGGACTCGGTACCCGGCGCGCTGGTACCCGCGGGAGAAGAAGCGGTTCTCGCCCGGGCCCAGGTAGTCGTCGATCGAGGCCAGGAGCAGAGTGCTGTCAGCCATTGTCCAGCGCCCCTGCCGTCTTGGTCATCAGCGCTTCCTCGTACGCGGTGACCAGGTCCCGGATGGTCCGAACCTCGGCGATGGAGCGCTCGTCGCCGAACGGGTCAACGCCGAACGCGGACTCCAACTGCAGCAGCAACTGCGCCAGCATCAGGGAGTTCAAGCCGGTTGAGAGCAGCGGGTCGTCCAGGAGGTACTCGTCACCGCTGTCGTCGAGCAGCACAGCGGCGATTTCCCGCAGAACGACGCTTTCGACCTCTGGTTCACTCAACATGTGATTCCTCCGTCCACGACGAATGTCTGACCGGTGACGAAAGCAGCTTGTGGGGAGGCGAGGAAGGAAACCGCGTCCGCTACCTCCTCCGCGGTTCCCAGCCTGCCCAGCGGTGTGCGGCTGCGGATCTTCTCGCGGTTGGCCGACGTGATCTCCGCCGTCATCTCGCTGTCGAAGAAGCCGGGGGCGAGCGTGTTGACGCGGATGTTCAGCGGGCCGAGCTCCCTGGCCAGACTGCGGGTGAGCCCCTCCAGTCCGGCTTTGGCAGCGGAGTACGGCGCCACGCCCCGGTAGCCGCGGACGGCGTTGATCGATGAGATGTTGACGATCGAGCCGCCACCGCCGCGCATCATCGCGCGAGCACACACCTGGGCGAGCTGCATGGGGGCGACCAGGTTCGTGGTCACGATGTCCTGCATCCGCTGCGGAGCGGTGGTGAGGAACAACTCCTGGTGCAGCACGCCACCGTTGTTGACGAGCAGGTCCACCCGACCGAAGATCGACTCGACGGCGTGGGTGAAGCTCCTCAGGCTTGACGCGTGGTGCAGGTCCACGGGTTCCCAGTAGAAGTCCTTTGTGTACTTTTCGGTGGCCATCTCGGTGAAGTCGCTGGCGTTGCGGCTGAACGTGGCGACCTGCCAGCCGTTCGCCAGCATCCGCTCGACCAGAACCCGTCCCAGTCCTCGGCTGCCGCCTGTCACCACGCCGACGTTGCGTTGCGTCGCGGTGGCGTTCACGAGGCGCTCCTGATCTTCTTGAACCGGTCGGAGTGCTGATCGTCTTGGGAGACCTCGACCACGAGCGGCACCTTGTACGGCTCCAGGCGGCCGGCGCAGTGCGCTCGCACCCGCCTGGCGACCTCACGCGGGTCGATCGGCTCGGTCAGCTTGACGAGCGCGCTCACCACCTGGCCGGTGACGTGGCTGTGCCGTCCGGAAACCGTCGCATCGCCGACGAAGGGCAGTTCCAGCAGGACGTTCTCGACCTCGACGGGGTAGACCTTCTCTCCTCCCACGTTGATGATCTCCGACTTGCGGCCGAGGATTCGCACGTACTCGCCGTCGACCTCCACCGCGTCCTGGGTGTTGAAGTAGCCCTCGTCGTCGAAGGGTGCCGGGGCGTTGAGGTAGCCGAGCATCGCCATGTCCGACCGGACCCACAGCACGCCGTCGCGGACGCGGTAGTCGAAGCCGTCCCCGCCGAGTTTCATCCACAGGCTGTCGTTGGCACGCGATTTGGTCGACATGATGCCCAGTTCCGAGAGACCGTACGTCTGCTTCAACCGGACACCGGGCAGCGCCTCGTCCAGGCGCTTCAGGACGCCGAGTGGCATCGGCTCCGTCCCGTAGGTGATCAGTTGGAGCGAGCTCACGTCGTGCCGCCCGCAGGCACCCGAGATGAGCAGCATGTTGAGGAACGTCGGGGTAGTCGGCAGGATTTCGATGCGGTGCGCGGCGATGGCGGCGCAGACCGCGTCCGGTGTCCTCGCTGCCAGGGTGACCAGCGTCCCGCCCCGGCTGAGGGTGTGCAGCACGGTGTTGATGCCGCCGATGTGGTCGAGGTTGAGGAAACCGGCCGTCCGCTTCGGGCGGTGAACCTCGCCGTACTTGGCCAGGACCTTCGAGAGGTCCAGCACGGAGGCCTTGCTGCGGCCGGTGGTTCCCGAACTGAACAGGACGAGGCCGGGGACGCCGTCATCGCGCAGCCGCCGATACAGCTCGTGGTCGGCCCTGCGGTCGGTGTCGTGGTGGGAACGGCCGTGCGCGTCGAGGGTGATCACCGCCTCTACCTGGGCGATCTCGTGAAACTCCGCTCGTTTCGCAGCGGACAACGGGGCCAGCGGGACGGAGATGGCGCCGCGGGCGATCAGCGCGAGAAGTCCGGCGCAGGCCGCGACACCGCTCACCGACTCCAGCGCCACCACCTGCCCCGCGCGGACGCCCTTGAGGTCGAGGTAGTCCTGCCACTCCACCGCCAAGTCGAGAAGCTCCGCGTAGCTCACCACGCGTCCGTCGTGGACGATCGCCTCGGCATCGCCGAAATCGTGCATTCGTTCCAGGAACCACGCGTTCATGCGTTCTCCGGTGTCTCTTGGTGGGCAGGTGCGAAGTGCAGCCCGGTCGTGCCCTGCGGCAGGACGCCCAGGCCGTCGGCGGTGAGGTGCGGGACGGCTTCGGTGCCGACTCCCGGTGGGGTCTCGAAACAAGTGCTGTCCACCCCTTCCTGGGATGAACTGTTCTCGGCCGGTGAAGTGGCCGGGGTGACGTCTACGGCGGAAAAGGCCAATCGGGTGCGGATATCCCCGCTCATGCACTCATCATCGCGTTGGTGCGCGGCATTTCCCAGACTCCGCTGTCACCATTTGTGGTGGTGTCACCGTCGTGAAGACCGCCGCCGGGGGAATCATCGCCGTGAACAACAAGCTCGCGGACGCCGCGTCGAAACGGCTCCCACTGCTCACGACGGCACAGAGCCCCGCGGCCCGATGTGCCGCGGGGCTCTGTGGTTGCGCTGCGCCGTGCCTGGGGACACCCGGCGCAGCGCCGGTCAGCGGGTCGTGGTGCTCCTCTCGCGTTCCATCCGCTCACGCCGGGCGGCGGTGTGCGGGAAGAGGTGCCGGTTGTCGATGCTCCACTGAACGGACTCGTCGCCGCGCTTCGTGGTGCCGGAGAACCGCGGGGCGACCTGCTCCGCCAGCAACTCGTAACTCCGCTTCGTCTTGTCGAACGAAGCCCAGTTCATGCCGTACACCAGGAACGAGCCGAAACCACCGGTCCGCTCCTGGAGGTTCTCGATCGCCTCGACCGCATCCTCCACCGAGCCGATGATCGCCAAGCCCCTCTCGACGCCGACCTCCAGCTCCTGGCCGGGCTGGACGCCCTCCATGCCGGCGGCCACGTCGAAGCCGGCGGCCTTGCCCCAGTAGTTCCAAAGCCAGTCGGAGAAGCCCTCACGCGCGTCGCGGTAAGCCTCCTCCCTCGTCTCCGCGATGTGCAGCGGGACGACGACCCGCCACGTGCTCCGGTCCGCTGCGTTGCCGTGCTCCTCGGCGGACTCCTCCAGGTAGCGCCACTGTTGCGCCAGGTCGACGCTCGGCAACCCGGGTGGAGGTGCGCCCCACGACACCAGGCTGAGTGCGAACTGCCCGGCCACCTTGGGGCTGTTGGCCGAGCCGACGCTCGAGATGGCCATCTCGATTCCCGGCTTGCTGTAGCGGGGGAGCTGCATCTTGGCGTCCTGCAGCACGAACCAGTCGGTCTTGGCGCTCACCCTGCCTTCACCGTTGACGAGTTCCCGCACGACGGGAATCGCTTCACCTGCCATCCGCTTCAGCTCGTTCTGGTCCACCCCGAGCTGGTAGGAGTCGTTCGGCGTCGCGCCGGGGCCAACGCCGAGGATGTAGCGTCCACGGGAGAGCTGGTCGAGCATGATCGCCCTGGTTGCGACGTGGTACGGGTGGTGAAAGGGCAGGGGCACCACGCCGTTGGCCAGCTTGATCTGCTTCGTTCGCATGGCAGCCGCCGCGATCATGGTCTCCGGCGCGCCAATCGTCGGCCAGGCGAGGGAGTGGTGCTCGCCGAACCAGACCTCGTCGTAGTTCAGCTCGTCCAGGTGCTCGACGAGTTGGAGGTCGCGGCGGATGGTGAGGTGCGGATCCTGTCCCGGTGCGTGCAGTGGTGACAGGAAGACTCCGATTCCGCTGTGCATGGTGGCTCCTTGACTGGAACTGGAAGCGATGGGCGGACAAGGGCTCCGCCGGGAGGGCTACTGGCGCCTTCCGGTGGCCGCGGCGCGGGTGATCCGGTCCAGCAGCCGGTGGTGCTCCGTCGCGTGGGCGAAATCGGGAACGGTGGAGGTGCCGGCCTCGATGTCGGACCGCAGCAGGTTGTAGGCGTGCGCGACTCCCGACCAGACCTCGCTCACGCCGGGGATGGCGTGGTAGATCGCGGGAGTCGTCAGTTCGGACAGCTTGGCGTCTTTGCCGCGGGCGCCCCACAGGGTGAACTGGCCGAACTGCAGGTGTCCGGAGTCTCCGGCCACGACCAGGTCGCCTTCGGAGCCGTTGATCTCCCACAGCAGGTTCGTGCCCCGGCTGGAACCGCCCCGGAAGTGCATCGAGGCGACAGCGCCGCTCTCCAGCGTGCCGGTGACGGCGATCTGGTCCTCCGCGGTCTGCCGGACCGGCTTCCCGGTGTCGGCGTTGCTGATCGTCGGCCGTCGGGTCGCCGTGGTCGCGTTCAGCTCGGTGAAACCGGACAGGCACAGGGTGAACGCGTCCAGGGTGTGTCCGAACGGGACGGTCATCAGGGTGGCGCCGTTGTCGCGGTCGGCGGTGTACTCGTTGCGCGAGGGGACCGTCGCACCCCAGCCGCCGCCCGACGCCACGATGCTCGTCGACAGCACTTCGCCGACGTAGCCGTCCTTCACCAGGTCGTGGAGGTAACGCACGGAGGGGTGCGATCGGGCTTGCAGACCCACAGCCGTCCTGACCCCGTGCTCGGCGGCGAGCGCCGCGAGTCCGGCTGCCTCCTCGGAACCGGTGGCCAGCGGCCACTCGCTGAACACCACCTTCCGCGCCTCGAGCGCGGGAACGATCAATTCGCGGTGGAGGGGGACCTTGACCGCCACGACAACGAGGTCGATGTCGTCGTGGGCGGCCAAGTCGGCGACACTGGTGAACGACAGCGGGACGCCGAACTCCGCGGCGGACCGCGCGGCCGACTCGGGCGTCGAACCCACCAGTCCGCGCACCTCGAAGCCGTCCACCGCGCGCAGTGCGGGAAGGTGACCTCGCGCGCCCCAGCCGCCGTTGGCGCTGAGGCCGACGATCCCTACCCCGAGGGGCTTCCGGGGGCTTGTGCTGTTCATCATGGAGTAGGTACCTTCTCTTTCCTCGCTCGTGGACCCGCCTCGGCTACGCGGCGGCCAGCCGGCCGTACGAACCGCGGTAGAAGACCAGCGGGGCGCCCACGTGGTGTGCGCCCACGTGGTGTACCCGCGCGATGACGACCACGTGGTCGCCGGTCGGGTGCTCTGCTTCGACTGAGCACTCCAGCCAGCCGATGGCGCCTTCCAGGATCGGCGCCCCCTGGGGTGTTCCGGTCCACCGGAGTCCTCGGAACCTGTCGGAGCCACTGGTGGCGAAACGTTCACTCGTCTCACGCTGGGCCTCACCGAGGATGTTCACGCAGAACCGTTCGGCGGCTCGGACCTTGGGCCAGCTCGAGCTGGTGTGCGCGATGCAGAAGAGCACCAAGGGCGGGTCGAGCGAGACCGACGTGAACGAGTTGACGGCCAAGCCCGCGGGCTGCGAGTCCCCGGCGTCGAGTGCGGTTACCGCGACCACGCCGGTAGCGAACCTGCCCAGAACGGTGCGGAATTCCTTCTCGTCGAATGGAGCGGAAATGTTTGGAGTGGGAATCACCGGTGAGGACATGCGTCCATCATCCGGCCGGTACCCGCGGCTGAACAGTGCGTGCTCGACATAGTGGTCGCGCCAACACCCGGTCGAGCGCGATCCCGTTCATATGCGCGCCGGAAGAACGCGGGTGGCCGTCCGCGGGTTCCTGGCGAGCACCGCGGACGGCCACCTCGCGAACGTCACGCCTTTTCCACCGGCGCTTTCCCGGCGGTCCCCTCCGCCGCCGCGGTCGACTTCGCCCTGGGCAGTGCCAGCGCGAACACGACGGAAAGCAGGATCAGCACCGCCGAGGTGTACTCGGCGACCTGGAGGCCCGTGGACAGTCGGTCGGGCGACGGGTCGGGGCCGCTGACCGTGCTGGTCACTCCGACCAGCACCGCCAGGCCCACGGCGGCACCGACCTGTTGACCACTGGTCGCCAGCCCGGACGCCAGGCCCTGAAGCTCGTTCTCCACCCCGGACGTCGCGGCTGCGAACATGGACGTCCACAGCACGCCCTGGGCCAGGCTGAACACCACGATGCCCGGCGTCATCTGGAGGAAGGTCGAACCGCTGTCGAGGAACGCCGCGAACAGGGCGGTGCCGATCGCCCCGACCACCAGGCCGAGGACGAGCGCGGAGCGCACCCCGATCGCCGTCGACAGCTTCCCGCCGAGCAACGAGCCGATCAGGATCAGCGCGCAAGGCAGGATGTACGCCAACCCGGTGTTCAGGGCGTTCCAGCCACGCACTTCCTGCAACGCCAGGGTGATGAAGTACGCGCTGGCCCCGAAGGTCGCCATGAAGCTGAACGTGATCAGGGTGCCGAACCTCAGGTTGCGGTTCCTGAACACGCGTAGCGGCACCAGCGGGTCCGTCGACCGGGACTCGATGAGGACGAACGCCGCGACGAACAGCGCGGCCCCGACGAAACTGCCCAGGGTGAGCACATCGGTCCAGCCCGCCTCGGGGCCGTTGACCAGTCCGAACACCAGCAGCAGCGCGCCGGCGGTGACGGTCACCCCGCCGGGCAGGTCGAGCCCACCCCGGCGTGCGGTCACGGTGTCCGGGGGGACGACGAGCAACGCGAGGAGGCCCACACCGACCGCGAGCGGGACGTTGACGAAGAAGACGGCCTCCCAGCCCATCGTCTGGGTCAGCACGCCACCGAGCAGGGAGCCGACCACCATGCCGCTGCTGCCGGTGGCTCCCCACACCCCGAGGGCACGGTTGCGTTCCTTGCCCTCCGCGAACATGGTGGTGATCAGGGACAGCGTGGACGGGCCGAGCACGGCGCCGCCGAGGCCCTGGACAGCGCGGGCGAGCACGAGGAGTTCAGGGGACTCCGCCAACCCGCCCGCCACCGACGAGATCGCGTACAGCGCCAAGCCCACGAAGAACAACCGGCGTCGTCCGAGCAGGTCGGACAGCCTGCCGCCGAGCAGCAGGAACCCGCCGAACGTGACGGCGTACGCGCCGATCACCCACTGTAACTCGTGGCTGGAGAAGCCGATCCCCGCTCCGATGTCGGGCAGCGCGACGAACACGATGCTGTAGTCCAAGGCGATGATCAGTTGGGCGAGTGCCAGGGATAGCAGGACCAGCGCCGGATGCCGTACGGCACGTGACGTTGTCATGACTGCCGTGCACCTCTCTCGATCGGTGGGGTGGTCACGGCGAAGACGGACGAGGGCACGTCCCACCCCCAACGAGCCAATCGGTTGCAGCTCGAACAGTAGCAACTCGAAGCGTATGGTAACTACGCGTCTCAGGCAGGGCAATCCTGTCCACACGAAGCATCGATCTAGTATACTTCGAGTTGTTAATATTCAGTGATCGGCTGGATGTGGGAGGCCGACTATCATGGACGCATGGCGACGCCCAAGAGACCGGCCCCTCTTCCCGCTGGTGAGGTATGTGGCCTGGTCAGCGCGCTATCGCAAGCGATGGACCGGCACACCCGCAAGGTTGCGGAGCAGTTCGGCCTCACCGCGGCGCAGGCGGTCGCCCTGCGGGAGCTGCCTGAGCCTCGTACTCTTCGCGCCTTGGCGGAGCGGATGCACTGCGAAGCCTCGAACGCGACGTTCGTCGCCGACAAGCTGGAGGAGATGGGCCTGCTGGAGCGGCGGGTTCACCCCACCGATCGTCGTGCCAAGTTGCTGTACCTGACCCCTGAAGGTGCCGCGCTGCGCAAGCAGGTGGTCAAACAACTGGGTGTCGACGCCCCGCTCGGCCGGCTCAGCGAGGAGGAGCAGCGAGCCTTGCACGAACTGCTCGTCCGGGCTGTCAGGTGACGCGCGAGGCGACCTCGGCGAGCGGACTCCTCACCTCGTGTCCGAGCCGTCCACCCATCGGTTGATCCGGTCGGCGGCGTCGGCGGATCGCGGGCGGAGGAGGACCAACTTCAGGCCGGAGCGAGAGGTGACGTCAAGCGAGAGGCGGGTCAGCGGCAGCTCGCCCAGTTCCGGGTGGTTCAGGACCTGGACAATGGGCGGTTCGTCATTGACGTGGTACCGGTCCCAGAGCTTCGCGAACACCGGGCTCGTGTCCCGGAGCCTGGTGATCAGCGCGTCCAGTCGCGCATCGCCCAGCATCTCCGCGCTCTCCGCCCGGAAGTGCGCGACGGCGTTTGCCGCCTCCTGCTCCCAGTGCGGGAAGCGATTCGCCGCCTGCGGGTGGTTGAAGAGCAGGTCGAGGTAATTCGTCCACTGCCCCTCGATGCCGAGCAGGCGAACGGCGGTCGAGTTGGCCACATCGATGTCCCAGTAGCAGTCGAGCACGTACGCGGGATTCGGCAGGAAGCCGTTCACGGCGCTGGTGCTCAGTTCTCGGTGGTTCTCCGGTGACAGTCGGGGCGAGGGCGTCGCGTAGCCCGCCAGGCGCATCATGTACTGCCTTTGGCCTTCGTTGAGGCACAGGGCGTCGGCGATCGCGGCCAGGATGTTCGGCGATACGTTCTTCGCCCTGCCCTGTTCGATCCAGGTGTACCAGGAAGCTCCGATACCCGCCAGCATGGCGACTTCCTCGCGGCGCAGTCCCGGAAGTCGCCGGGGTCCGGTGTTCGGTAACCCGACCTGTTGCGGTGTCACTTCGGCGCGCCGGGCCGCGAGGAAAACACCTAATTCCGCGAACTTCAAGTCGGTCAAACTCGACGCACGGCCGGCAGCGGTGATGCCGCTGCGGCGGACCTCGTGCACGGTGACGTTGGCGCTCGATCGGGTCGAACCGGTACCAGTCATCAATGATCCCCCCAGAAGCAATATCCACTGTCCACCTGTGGTGGAATTCGTTCGACATAGATGTCAGGCGACTCATGGTACAAGTTTCGTTCTATCCGGTGTGCCCTTCGTCGTGATCAGTCCGGGAACTCCGGCGTCTCGCCATTGAATCCCGGCCCTCATCTGCGGAGTCCCCGACCGTCATGACCTGCGTCGGGCAACGCCTCGGGGTGCGGCCGGTTGTGCTGTCGATGAAGTCGGGTTTCCATCGACAGCACAACCACATCTGTGATGTGTATCACCATGTCGTGTGGTGGCTGGCCCCTAGTGAGGAGACGGCACGTTCGGGAGCGCCAGCACCTGGGAGATCCGCTCCTCCACGGACCCGGTGACGACGTGCACGGGCAGGCCGAGTTTCCCCAGCGTCTCGAGCATGAGCTTGTCGGACAGCACTCGGAAGGACTCGCTGATGGGCAGGGGGTCGACCGCGAGCGGCACCTCCACCGGGCAGTGGACGAAAAGGTCGTAACCCGTGCGCGCGTGCTCTTGCGCCAACAAGCTGAGCTGGTCGACCACTTCCTCGTAGATCCCGGTGTTCCCGGAGCGCACGGCTGTCTTCACGTCGGCGGCGGGCTCGGGGTACCGCCCCACCGCGAGCCGCACCTTGGTGTAGACCCACTCGTGCAGGACGGAACCATCGGACAGGAACCCGTTCTTGAGCGAGGATTCCTCGACGGAGCGCTCGATGAAGCGACGGGCGGCGAGTTGGATCAGCTCCGATTCGGTCGTCTCCTCCAGGGGCTTGGGGGCGCCGCCCGCGGGATTCCGCATGGCGCTGCCGTGGGTGCGCCCGAGTCCGAGCCGCGCCGACAGTTCCGTGGTCAGTGTCGTCTTGCCGTTGCCGTACGCGCCGACGAAAGCAATCCTCACGAATTCATCTCCGTTCGTCCGGGTGTCGAGAGCGGTGGTGAGCCGCTCGCCGGGGTGGGGCACCGCGACGGCGGCTCGGCGCGGGCCGGCCACCATCGCCGCGCTTCTCAGGCCACGGTGTCGGCCAGCCGCTCGATCTCCGTGCGGGTATCGATCTTCGAGTAGTCCTCCTGTGCGTGGGCGATGGCTTCGTCGATGCTCATCTGCGGCGTGAACCTGAAGATGTCGAGCATTTTCTGCAACCGCTCGGGGATCGGTCCCCCGACGACGTGTACCGGGATGTCCTGCTCCGCCAGGGTTTCCAGCAACAGTCCCTCGGCGAGCGAGCGGAACCGCTCGTTCACCGGCCGGTGCCCGTCCTCCACGATCGGGAACTCGATGGGCAGGTGGACGAACACGTCGTAGGCTTTCTTGGCGTGCTGCACCGCCGGGACCTTGATCTGCTTCATGACCTCGGCGTAGAAGCGGACCTCGTCGGTCATCTCGACCGTCTCCAGGTCGACCGAGTCGTTCGGGTTGATGCCAACTTTGACCCGCACCGTCGCGTAGGCCCACTCGTGCAGCGACGAGCCGTCCGAGATGTAGTCGTCCCCCAGGTGGCTCTCGGCGACCGCACGGCCCTGGATGCGTCGCGTGATCAGCATGATGAGTTCCGCGCCGTTGCACTCCTCCAGCGTTTTGCCGGGGATGGAGATCGGGAGGATCTCCCTCATCGTGGGGGCGGCCGTGCGCGGAATGCCGGTCAGGTGCGAGAGTGCCATACTGGTGATGGTTTTGCCGACCGAATAAGTTCCGGAAATGGACAGTTTCATTCCTGCCTCTTTCTGGGGCCCGCTGGCGACCTCACTCCCGGGAAGTCGCGCGGCAGCTCATCTGGGTCATTTCCTGTGGAAAATACGTGCGGCTCAGTTGTTGCCGATTTGCCTGCTCCGGCGTTCATCGGCTATTCTCGTCCAACTCATGGACAATCATGACGAAAGATGTCAACCCGCCCCAGACTCCGTTGCCAACAGGGCCAATGGTGCCATCATCACGAAGCCTATCGTTAACACCAACAGTGATGCTTCTATTTGATCGTGGCCGGGCGGTGGGGAGTCGGAAGAGTTTGTGGCTGATGTAGTGCTTGCGAGAAGCCTCGTTGAGGCAGCGTTGCCCGGTGATCCTGGCAGCGGAGCGACGCCCATCAGGGCGGCGAAGGCGATCTCCGAGTGGGTGTGGCCAGGCGCGCAGGACGGTCGCGACGACGATTGGTGCCGAATTCGGACTCGGATCAGTTGCGGGACTTGGACGGTGACTGCCGGGGTCGGAGCACTGTGGTTGACGGCCGGTGCGTCGTCGCGTGCCCCCGTGCGGCGAGCCGAGCGGACCGCTTCGTCCCGACAGGCGGGCCAGGTGGAGCTCTGGCTCATCGCCACCACTCGGTGAGCGTTGCCCATGGGGGTGGTCGTCGGCGATGTGGCTTCCGATTTGGCCGGGTCGTTTTCGTTCTGCTGTGGCCGGTGGGCACCGGGGTGCCGTCGACGCAGGACGCGGTCACGGGTGGCGTCGGCCAGGCTTGGCGCGCGGCAGTCGGGGCAGCAGCGGCACGATCCGCCGGTGGGCGCGGGACACCGTGGGTAGGGAGGCCCGGTACATGTCCGCGACGACGGCTAGAGCGTGTCTTCGAAGGTTAGATCCAGAGCAGGATCGAGGCGATGGTGACCGCCGCCTGGTAGGACTCGCGGGTCTTGTCGTAGCGGGTGGCCAGGCCCCGCCACTGTTTGAGGTGGTTGAAGCAGCGTTCGACGACGTTGCGGAGTCGGTAGGTGCGGTGGTCGAAGGAAGGTGGTCGGCCGCCGCGTGAGCCTCGGTTGCGGCGGCCGTCGGCCTGGTCGACGCGTTCGGGGATCGTGCGCCGGATGGCCCGTCGTCGCAGGTAGGCGCGGATCGCGCGTGAGCTGTAGCCCTTGTCGGCGATCACGTGGTCGGGGCGGGTTCGCGGACCGCCCGACCCGATCCGGGGGACACGGATCGCCTCCATCACCTGCTCGAAGCGGGTGCAATCGTTGACGTTGCCGCCCGACAGCACGAACCCGAGCGGGCGGCCCCGACCGTCGCAGGCCAAGTGGAGCTTGGTGCTCAATCCGCCGCGGGATCGGCCGAGGGCGTGATCACCCGCCTCGCCGTGGCCGCGCGCCCCCTTTTGCCTCCGGCGGCGTGCTGGTGGGCACGCACGATCGTGGAGTCGACCGACACCAGCCAGTCCAGGTCGCTGGCGGCGTCGTGCTCCGCCTGGACCGCCCGCAGCATCCGCGAGAACGTCCCGTCCAACGCCCACCTGCGGAAACGGGTGTAGAGGGTCTGCCAGGAGCCGTAGCGTTCCGGCACGTCCCGCCACGCCGAGCCGGTCCGCAGCTTCCACACGATCCCGTTGAGCACCACACGGTCGTCCGAGCGGGGCCTGCCCACGGTCCCCGAGCCCGGCAGAAACCGCGACAACGCAGCCCACTCGACATCCGACAACTCATGACGACGCACCACGACACACATGATCCAACACCGCTTGATCACATTTGAAGACAGGCCCTAGGGGATGTTGGTGCGCAACAACAGTCGCTACCCGTTTCAAGGGAGCCGGCTGCGTGGTTGCCCGGGCGACCACCGCCAGGTCGTCAAGCAGGTGCCCGCCCGCCAACAGCCCTGATAGGGACCGCCCACTCACTCCGTACCAGGAAATCAGGGTGGGGCGGGGACCGGCGTCCCCGCCCCACCGCCAAGCCGGCACACGAATCGCACGCTCCGCGGCATGAGCGGATGTTCATCGAGCCAGTTGCCGCACCAGCGTCGCGGCGGCCGGTGCGAGGTGCGGCAGCGGGTGGTCTGGTAGGAGTGCGTCCGCACCGTCGTGGCCGCCGCTCTGAGGAAGTACAGGATCGGCCCCACCGCTGCCGCGACACCGATGACCGGGATGAACAAGCCCACGACCAGCCCGAGGGCTCCGGCCGACTTGGCCGCCAGCCAGTTCCACCACGACCGGGGCGCCCGGTACTGCTGGAGCGGTTCCACGTTCGTCCAAGCGGCCCTCGACCACACACCATCCGCCGACTCGAACCCGCGCACCAGCACAACGAGCCGAGACCGTCCCGGGTCGAGCCGCACCTGACCGGACCTCCGGCAATCGGCGGAAGCGAATCGCGCCGCCACCACCAAGCCGCCGACACGGCGTTGGTCGGGCGCCATCCCGTCTGAGCACCGCCATGATCACCCGCACGGGTGGCGTTGAGCGCGGCTGGAACGGGCTGGGAAACCAGTGCGCCCGCGCCGGTGGGCGGCAAGATCAGGCTGAGCACGCGTCGTCGACTCGCCGGCCGAGAACAGCGTCCGGCTCGCGATGGAGCTGGAGGGCGGCGAGGAAGCGGCGGTGGCCGCCCGGGTGCCGTACCGCTACTACCGCTGCCGTACCGGCCGGATCACCAGCTCGTTCACGTCCACACCGGACGGTTGGTTGATCGCGTACGAGATGGCTTCGGCAATGGCGTCCGACGGAATGCTGTTCGCACGGTAAGTGCGCATCCATTCCCTGGCACCGGCCTCCGTGATGGTGTCGGCGAGTTCGGACTCCACCACGCCGGGCGAGACCGTGGTGACGCGGATGCCCGGTTCCAGCTCCTGCCGCAGCCCTTCGGTGATCGCCCAGGCGGCATGCTTGGTGGCGGCGTAGACGGCTGCCGTCGGCGACACCTCGTGCGCGGCGATCGACGCCACCGTCACGAAGTGACCGCTGCCGGCACGCTGGAAGTGTGGCAGTGCTGAGGCGATCCCGTGCAGCAACCCGCGCACGTTCACGTCGATCATCCGGTCCCACTCGTCGACCAGCAGTGAGTCCATTCGGGACAGTGGCATCACGCCCGCGTTGTTCACGATCACGTCCACACGCCCGTGCCGCTCGACCGCACCGTCGACGAACTCCGCGACCTCCTCGCGGCCGGTCACGTCCAGTCGCCGGGTCTCGACGCTGCCGCCGTCGGCGCGGATCTCGCCGGCCAGCTCCGCCAGCCGGTCCTCCCGTCGCGCGCTGGCGACCACGTGGTGTCCTTCGCGCGCAAGGCGCAGTGCGGTCGCGTGGCCGATCCCGCTGCTGGCACCAGTGATGAGCACGACCTTCATGTCAGTTCTCCGGGTAGTCGGTGGACAGGGTGAGCGAACGCCACTCGTCGAACGTGGCGCGCAGCGTGTCGAGGCGAGCGGTCGCGATGTCGTAGGCGGCCTTGCCGAGCAGCAACCGCAGCGGCGGCTCGTCCGACTCGACCGCGGTGAGCACGGCCTGCGCGGCACGTGCCGGATCGCCGGGCTGATGTCCGTACGTGGCAAGGGTTGCGGTCCGACGCGCGCCCGCGGTCTCGGCGTAGTCGTCGATGACCGTCGCGGACTGGCGCATCGACGGGCCCGACCAGTTGGTGCGGAACGCGCCCGGCTCGACGATCGTCACGCGGATCCCCAACGGCGCGACCTCGGCGGCGAGCGACTCGGACAGACCTTCGACCGCGAACTTCGTCGCGTGGTAGTAGCCGGTCGCGCCGAACGCGGCCAGCCCACCCAGGGACGAGATGGTGACGATGTGACCGGACCGGCGGGCCCGCATACCTGGCAGCACGGCCTTCGTGACGTCGACGAGCCCGTGCACGTTGGTGTCGAACAAATTGCGGACCTCGGCGTCCTCTCCTTCCTCGATGGCGGCCAGGTAGCCGTAGCCGGCGTTGTTGACCAGCACGTCGATGCGGCCGAACGTGTCCTCGGCCGTGGCGACCGCGGCCGTGACCTGGGCGTGGTCGGTGACGTCGAGCGGGAGTACCAGGGCCCGTTCGTTCGAGCCGAGGTCCGCGACCTGCTCCGGGTCGCGGGCGGTGACCACGACACGCAGGCCGCGGTCGAGTGCGGCCGTCGCGATCGCGCGACCGAGACCGGTCGAGCAACCGGTGACGAACCAAACGGAGGTCATGAATTCTCCTTTTTCGGGCAGGGGCGAGCCCCGGTCCGTGCGAGATACGAACTCAGCGCGCGGTCAGGCTTCCCAGCAGCGACAGCGCCTCGGCGGACGGGCTGCCGGGGTCGGCCTGGTAGACGACCAGTTGCTGGCCTGGTGCGCTGTTCACGGTGAGCGACTCGTAGGTGAGGGTCAGCTCCCCGACGAGCGGGTGCCGGAAACGCTTGGTCTCCCGGGTCTTCTGGCGGATGTCGTGCCGGGCCCAGAGCCTGCGGAAGTCCTCGCTCTTGAGCGACAGTTCCCCGACGGTCCGGATGAGCCGCTGGTCGTCGGGGTCGGTGTGCGAGCGCAGGCCGCCGACGGTGTTGACGGCCACGCGTTCCCAGTCCGGGTAGAAGTCGCGGGCGTCCGGGTCGAGGAACACCAGCCGCACCAGGTCATTGCTGTACGTGTGGCCGGCGAACAAAGCCTCGCCGAGTTGGTTGTGGGCCAGCACGTTCATGCACCGCCCGAGCACGACCGCGGGAGTGCTGGTCCAGGCGGCCATCATGGCCACCAGCGCCGGGCTGACCTGCTCCTTCCGCGCACGTGGCCGCGGGCGGGGCCTGGCCAGGTCGTGCAGGTACGCCCTGGCCTCCTCGTCGAGGTCCAGCGCCCGCGCGAGCGCGTCGATGACCTGCGGCGACGGGTTCCGCTCGCGGCCCTGCTCGAGCCGCACGTAGTAGTCGGTGCTTACGCCGGCCAGCAGCGCGACCTCGATCCGGCGCAGGCCGGACACCCGCCTGCGGGTGCCGGGCGCCAGGTCGACGTCCTCCGGCCGCACCTGCGCGCGCCTGGCCTTGAGGAACTCACCGATCGCGTTGCTGTACACGACTTCGAGGCTAGTTCCGTTCGAGAACGGAAGGGTGGGTGTGTTACTCCCAGTGCCGCATCAGGCAACGTTCACCCTGCTGCAACGCGCCGCTTGGGTGGCGTGGGGAGACGGTTGGAGCACCAGGTGCCTTGATCGGACGTTGCTCGGACGGATCAGCCGAAGGCGGCCGTGAACAGGCGTACGTCGGGGTTGTCGCGGGTGCGGTAGGTGTACTGCCCGGAGCACCAGGACACACCCCCGGTGGTGTGCCAGTCGGCGGGCGGCCAGTAATGGCGGTGGGTGAGCAGTTCGGTCGCCACCGCGCGCTGGTGGCGTCTCGCGCCGACGGCCGTGAGCGCGGCGGCGACGAGGTCGTGTGCGGTGGGTGGGGTGGCGATATCACCCGTGGCCGGGAGGAGGAGCAGCAGGCGGGCGGCGGCGCTCAGCGTGGGATCGGGCTGCTGTGATGTGGCGACGAGTTCGTCCCAGGACAGGCCCGGACCGCGGAAGTTGCCGCTGAGGTGGGCGAGGGGGACGGCCGGTCGGTCGTCGGACGGGCTGAGCAGGTAGTCGTGACCGCTGTCGTCCGGGAAGTTGCACCACACGAGGTGCACGCGGTGACCGCCGCGAACGGGAACGGTGAACACCGGCCACCGGTCCTGGTCGCCCAGGTCCTCGTACAACGCGCTTATGTCCGCGGGGTCGACGTCGAACGCCTCCGCCGCGGAGTCGGCGCCGCCGGTCGACATGAGGAACAGCGCCCAGAACACCGGATCGCCGACCAGATCGGTTCGATCCACCAGGATGTCGTCCGGAACTGCCGGTACGAACCCCTCCACGTAACCGGGAATGCGCACCACCGCAGTCTTCCACAGGCATTCACACGTACTCGCCCTACGGGTTGACCGCTCGATTCAGCCGGCAGGCGACGTGGATCGAGCGGGCGACAGACGCGGACGCGGGTGCGGTGGCGAGGTTGACACACATCGAAAGCCAAGAGATCCGTCAGCCACGCCCACTGCTGCGGCTTCACGATCGGGCGTTGCGAGGCGCAGTGCGGCGAGCAGCTTCTCGACGCTGCCGACCAGGCGCTACCGTTCGTCGGCGTGCCTCGGCCGAAACTCGATGATCTGGGATGACGGGATGTCGTCGCCGGGTGCCGTCCACCAACAGGACACGGCCGCGGGTGGCGTCGGCCAGGCTCGGCACATGGCGGCGCAGCAGTCGGGGCAACAGCGGCACGATCGGCAGGTAGGCGTGGGACACCGTGGGCTGCGGAACCCGGTACATGTCGGCGACGCCGCCACGCCCGCCTGTCCGGCCGCGGTCGGCAGTCGCGGCGTCACGCCCGTGCCAGCAACAGTGCCCGGTCACCCCTTGGTGAGAGCCGTTGGGCGGACACGGATATCCAACGGGGGAAACCGGTCGCATGACCGGAGCAGCCCCTGGCGCGCGCCGGCCGCTCGGTCGGAGGGTGGCCTCGGCGTCCCGGTGCACGGGACGATGTGGTGGTGAGGTCGAACGCCGAACACGCCGGGGAACACCTGGTGGAGACCATCGCGTTGGCAACCGCCCTCGGCCGGGACCTGGTTGCGGTCCGGCTGGCCGGGTTGTCCACAGCGGAGGCGGCCAAAGCGGTGACCGACGCGGTCGTGGCCTGGTGCCGCGCCCGGGGTTGGGCCCCGGAGTTGAGATGCCCGGCCGGATAACCCGGGACGGTGGGCGGCGTGCCCGGCTGGACATTGTGTGCGCCCGGCCGTCCGGTCCGGCAAGGTCTGGTCGCTGCGCAGGCTGCTGGCCGAGGTCGACGCCGGGTGCCGCGCGCTGTGGGTGCGCCGGCACGGCCGCACCTTCGTCGAGGTGCCGGCCACGGTGGGCCCGGTCGACATCGCCGCGACCGCAGGCTGGTCCCGGTGGGTCGACCATCAGGACAGGGGCACGGAGGTGGTCGCCCGGCCCCTGTAGGCGACCACCAGCCTGCTGTCTGCGGTGAGCCCTTTCCGCGGTAGTCGCGGTAGATGCAGAAGGAGCCAGCCGGGCATTTGTTGACGCGTGCCGAGATCCTCGAAGTCGCGAGGTCGGCGAACCGGGTGACCATCGCGGTGGCCTACGCGGCCGGGTTCGATGACGACGGTCTCAGGGCTCGCGGTGGCGCTGGCCATCACCAGGGCCACCGTGATGCCGTCGGCCGCGGCGGACATGGCTCCCATCCGGTTTCAATGGTGTCAACGCAAGTGATTCCCGTCGACGTGGACGGTCCTGCCGTGGTGTGACCTCCGAACCGTCCGTTGGCCGAGAGCGACGTGTGCACCCGCTCCGGGCTTTCGGGGGTCCGAGACCGGCCTGGGACCACCGGTGGAGGGCCGACCGGGGGAAAATCCCGGCGATCGACCTGAACTCGGGGAGCGTACTGGTATCCCGGTTTGACACGGGAAGGAAGCGTGGTTCGGGGGTTCGTGATGGTGGTGGAGTTCGGGGTGCTCGGTGGTGTGCGGGCGTACCGGGACGGTGCGCCGGTGGACCTCGGGCATCCCCGGCAGCGCGGCGTCCTGGGCGTGTTGTTGGCGGAGGCCAACCGGCCCGTGCCCGTCGAGCGGTTGCTGGACCGGGTGTGGGGCGAACACCCGCCGCGCCGCGGCCGGGACG
>NZ_JAHXGQ010000013.1 GCF_019375475.1 Saccharothrix obliqua
GGGCTAGTCGCGCCTGGCCGAGTGGTCGGTTTCCCGCCGACCACTCGGCCAGGCGCTTTTCACAGCTTCCAGCTCAACGCCGGAGGTTCCCGGCCCCGGCAAGGCCGAGCAGCGCGGCGCGCTATGGAGCGGTACCCCTTGATCAGGCGGATCAACTCGGCGGTCGCGGTGGGCACGAGTTCGGTCGAACCGCCCTCACGGGGTCGCGTGTAGAAGTCCAGTGCGACCGCGGCGTCGAGGAACCCGGGTTGCCGAGTCGCCCACGAGACGGATGACACGGCACAGCCCGGCACACGCGCGGGGGCGGTCCGGACGCCGTTCCGGACCGCCCCCGCGCGACCGGTCAGGACCGGCGGAACAGCTTGTTGCCCAGCCAGACGATCGGGTCGTAGCGGCGGTCGGCCACCCGTTCCTTCATCGGGATCAGGGCGTTGTCGGTGATCTTGATGTGCTCCGGGCAGACGTCCGTGCAGCACTTGGTGATGTTGCACAGGCCCAGCCCGTGCTCGGACTGCGCGGCCTGGACGCGGTCCGCCTCGTCCAGCGGGTGCATCTCCAGCTCGGCCACGCGCATCAGGAACCGCGGCCCGGCGAACGCCTGCTTGTTCTCCTCGTGGTCGCGGATGACGTGGCAGGTGTTCTGGCACAGGAAGCACTCGATGCACTTGCGGAACTCCTGCGAGCGCTCGACGTCCACCTGGGACATCCGGTAGTCGCCCGCCGCGACGCCCTTAGGCGGCTGGAACGCCGGGATTTCGCGTGCCTTCCGGTAGTTGTAGGAAACGTCGGTCACCAGGTCCCGGATCACCGGGAACGTGCGCATCGGCGTGACGGTCACGGTCTCGTCCTCGGCGAACACGGACATGCGGGTCATGCACAGCAGCCGCGGCTTGCCGTTGACCTCCGCCGAGCACGACCCGCACTTGCCCGCCTTGCAGTTCCACCGCACGGCGAGGTCCGCCGCCTGCGTGGCCTGCAACCGGTGGATGACGTCGAGGACCACCTCGCCCTCGTTGACCTCCACCGTGAAGTCCTCCAGCCCTCCCCCGTCCGCATCACCGCGCCAGACCCGGAAGTGCCCCTGGTACCCCATGTCAGCCCTCCAGTTCGTCGACGGTCAGGTACTTCTGCAACTCGCTGTGGTCGAACAACGCCAGCAGGTCGGCGCGAATGGGGATCTGGGGCGCTTCGGTGACGGTCACGTCGCCGTCGGACGCCTCGCACACCAGCAGCTTGCGCCGCCACTCGGGGTCCATGCCGGGGTGGTCGTCGCGGGTGTGGCCGCCACGTGACTCGGTGCGCAGCAACGCCGCCCGCGCCACGCACTCGCTGACCACCAGCATGTTCCGCAGGTCCAACGCCAGGTGCCAGCCCGGGTTGAACTGGCGGTGCCCCTCCACGGTCAGCGCACGCGCACGGCGCTTGAGGTCCGCCAGGCGCCCCACCGCCTGCTCCATCTCCTCGGCCCGCCGGATGATGCCGACCAGGTCGTTCATCACCTGCTGCAACTCCATGTGCAGCGTGTACGGGTTCTCCCCGCCTTCACCGGCGAACGGCGCGAGGGCGACGCGTTCGGCCTCCGCGACCGCGTCGTCCCCGCACACCGGGCGCTCGACCAGCCCGGACACGTACTCCGCCGCGCCCTCGCCCGCACGCCGGCCGAACACCAGCAGGTCGGACAGCGAGTTGCCGCCCAACCGGTTGGAGCCGTGCATCCCGCCGGAC
The DNA here is from genome assembly GCF_019375475.1 of Saccharothrix obliqua. Classification (GTDB taxonomy): domain Bacteria; phylum Actinomycetota; class Actinomycetes; order Mycobacteriales; family Pseudonocardiaceae; genus Actinosynnema; species Actinosynnema obliqua. Next base: position 1,726 of record NZ_JAHXGQ010000013.1, read on the forward strand.
ACCTCACCCGCCGCGAACAGCCCCGGCACGGACGACGCGCCGGTGTCCGGGTCGACCCGCACGCCACCCATCACGTAGTGGCACGTCGGCCCGACCTCCATGGGCTGCGCGGTGATGTCGACGTCGGCGAGTTCCTTGAACTGGTGGTGCATCGACGGCAGCCGGCGGCGGATCTCCTCGGCGGGCAGGCGCGTCGACACGTCCAGGAACACGCCGCCGTGCTCGGACCCGCGCCCCGCCTTGACCTCCGCGTTGATGGCCCGCGCCACCTCGTCGCGGGGCAGCAGCTCGGGCGGGCGGCGGTTGCGGTCCGGGTCGGTGTACCAGCGGTCGGCCTCGTCCTCGCTGTCGGCGTACTTGTCCTTGAACACCTCGGGGATGTAGTCGAACATGAACCGCTTGCCGTCCGAGTTGCGCAGCACGCCGCCGTCGCCGCGCACCGACTCGGTGACCAGGATGCCCTTCACCGACGGCGGCCACACCATGCCGGTCGGGTGGAACTGGATGAACTCCATGTTGATCAGCGACGCGCCGGCGCGCAGGGCCAGCGCGTGCCCGTCGCCGGTGTACTCCCACGAGTTCGAGGTCACCTTGAACGACTTGCCGATGCCGCCGGTCGCGAGCACCACGGCGGGCGCCTCGAACAACGCGAACCGCCCGGACTCGCGCCAGTACCCGAACGCGCCCGCGACGCGCCCGTCGTCCAGCACCAGGTCCGTGACGGTGAACTCGGCGAACACGCTCAGCCGCGACTCGTAGTCGCCGGTCGCCTCGTGGTCGTCCTGTTGCAGCGAAACGACTTTCTGCTGCAACGACCGGATCAGCTCCAGCCCCGTGCGGTCGCCGACGTGCGCGAGCCGCGGGTACTCGTGGCCGCCGAAGTTGCGCTGGCTGATCCGGCCGTCCGCGGTGCGGTCGAACAACGCGCCGTAGGTCTCCAGCTCCCACACGCGGTCCGGTGCTTCACGGGCGTGCAGCTCGGCCATCCGCCAGTTGTTCAGGAACTTCCCACCACGCATCGTGTCGCGGAAGTGCACCTGCCAGTTGTCACCCGCGTTGACGTTGCCCATGGCCGCGGCGATACCGCCCTCGGCCATCACCGTGTGCGCCTTGCCGAACAACGACTTGCACAGCACCGCCGTGCGCATCCCGTGTTCCCTGGCCTCGATCGCCGCGCGCAAACCGGCGCCTCCCGCGCCGATCACCAACACGTCGAACGAATGCCGTTCCACCTCGGGCAAATCCAGCTCCTCAGTTGATGATCCGGAGGTCGGCGATCGTCCCGGAGGAGACCAGCGCGACGTAGAGGTCCGTGACGCAGACGAAGATCAGCGATGCCCACGCCAGCTGCATGTGGCGGGCGTTCAGCTTGGAGATCCGCGTCCACATCCAGTACCGGACCGGGTGCTTGGAGAAGTGCTTCAGCCGCCCGCCGGTGATGTGGCGGCAGGAGTGGCACGACAGCGTGTACGCGGCGAGCAGGCCGACGTTGACCAGCAGGACCAGGTTGCCCAGGCCGAGGCCGGTGGTCAGCGCGTAGAACGCGTCGTAGATGTTGATCAGCAGCAGGAGCGACGCGGCGTAGAAGAAGTACCGGTGCGAGTTCTGCGCGATCAGCGGGAAACGGGTCTCACCCGTGTACTTGGCGTGCGGTTCCGCGACGGCGCAGGCGGGTGGGGACAGCCACGCCGCCCGGTAGTACGCCTTGCGGTAGTAGTAGCAGGTCACCCGGAAGCCGAGCAGGAACGGGATGATCACCACCGGGGGTGTCAGGAACCCCGGCAGCTCGGGCAGCGGGCGGCCGAAGTGCGCGGCCGCCTCGACGCATTCCTGGCTCAGGCAGGGCGAGTACATGGGTGTCAGGTACCGGTACTCGTCGACCCAGTAGAAGTCGCCCATGAAGGTGCGCACCGCCGCGTAGATCGAGATCAGCAGCAGGCCCGCGAACGTGGCCACCGGTGGCAGCCACCACCGGTCCGTGCGCAGCGTGCGCTGGGCGATCTGCGCCCTCATACCTCACCTCGGTTCCACTTCGCTGTGGCGGGGACGGTCGTGATCGGGACGGTTGTGATCGGGTAGGGGCCGTGCCGGACCTCCGGAAAACCGAAACCGGCCCCCGCGCTGTGTCGCGGGGGCCGGTCTGCGGGGGTTCAGGTGTGGCGGTAGCCGCCCAGACCTTCGTCGTCGGCGTCTCGCCAGAGCTTGGGGTCGTACGGCGTGTCGGGCACGACGACCACTTCCCGCTCCACCGCGGGCGCCTCCCGCGGTCGGGGTGCGCTGTCCAGGTCGATCAGCTCGGTGGCGTCGATGTCCATCCGCTCCACGTCGTTGGCCAGCCGCTGCACCGCGGCGACATCGCCGTACCGCGAGCGCAGGGAGCCGACGCACTGGCGGAGCCGGCCGAGCGCTCGGCGCAGTTCCACGATCTCCGAGGACGTCATGGCAGCACCTCCCTTGGGGGTCCGGATGCCGACTCTGCCCCGTTTCCCCGCCTGTGACAAGCACCACAAAGGGCCGCGTTTCGTCTCAGGCTCTGAATCGTTTTTGTGATGGCGAGGTGTCGTGACATAGTGTGTGAGCTGTCACGTCCGTCCGTGCGACGCCAGCGCTGTCGTCCACCGGGCCCACCACGGCCCGTGATCACCACCGGAGACAGCGAACCATGAGCGTGCATCCCGTCGTCGCTGAGGTGACGGCCCGAATCGCCGCCCGCAGCGCCCCCGGCCGGTCAGCCTACCTGCGACGACTCGCCGAGGCCCACACCGAGGGACCGGTCCGCCGCGACCTCGCGTGCAGCAACTTCGCCCACGGCTTCGCGGGCATCACAGGGGGTGACAAGGAGGCGCTGCGTGCTCTCCGTCGCCCGAACGTGGCGATTGTGTCGTCGTACAACGACATGTTGTCCGCGCACCAGCCGATGCACGAGTACCCGGGGTGGATCAAGGACGCCGCGCGTGCCGCCGGCGGCGTGGCCCAGTTCGCGGGCGGCGTGCCCGCCATGTGCGACGGCATCACGCAGGGGCGCGCCGGCATGGAGCTGTCCCTGTTCAGCCGCGACGTCATCGCGATGTCCACCGGTGTCGCCCTGTCCCACGACATGTTCGACGCGACCCTGCTGCTCGGCGTGTGCGACAAGATCGTGCCGGGCCTGCTGATCGGGGCGTTGTCGTTCGGGCACCTGCCCGCGATCCTGGTGCCCGCGGGTCCCATGCACTCCGGGCTGCCCAACTCGGAGAAGGCCCGCGTGCGGCAGCTTTTCGCCGAGGGCAAGGCGTCCCGCGAGAACCTGCTGGAAGCCGAGTCGGCGTCCTACCACAGCCCCGGGACCTGCACGTTCTACGGCACGGCCAACTCCAACCAGCTCGTGGTGGAGGTGATGGGCCTGCACCTGCCGGGCGCGAGCTTCGTCCCGCCGGGCACGAAGCTGCGCCGCGCGCTGACCGAGGAGGCCGCCCGCCGCGCCGTGGAGATCAGCCGCGGCGGCGAGTACACCCCGATCGGGCACGTGGTGGACGAGAAGTCCGTGGTGAACGGCGTGATCGCGCTGCTCGCGACCGGCGGTTCGACCAACCACACCATGCACCTGGTGGCCATCGCCTCCGCCGCGGGCATCGAGCTGGGCTGGGACGATTTCGCCGACCTGTCCGCGGTGGTGCCGCTGCTGGCCCGCGTCTACCCCAACGGGTCCGCCGACATCAACCACTTCCAGGCGGCGGGCGGTGTGCAGTTCCTGGTGTCGACGCTGCTCGACGCCGGTCTCCTGCACGGCGACGTGCGGACCGTGGCGGGCGACGGGCTCGACCGGTACCGCAAGGAGCCGGTGCTCATCGAAGGCGCGCTGACCTGGCGTGACGGCGCGGGCCGTTCCCTGGACACCGACGTGCTGCGGCCCGCGTCCGACCCGTTCGCGGCGGACGGCGGGCTGCGGATGCTGACCGGCAACCTCGGCCGCGCGGTGATCAAGGTGTCGGCGGTGCGGCCGGAGCACCGCGTCGTGGAGGCGCCCGCGCGCGTGTTCACCACGCAGGAGGGCTTCAGCGCGGCGTTCCAGGCCGGTGAGCTGGAGCGGGACGTGGTGGTCGTGGTGCGCCAGCAGGGACCGCAGGCCAACGGGATGCCCGAGCTGCACAAGCTGACGCCCGCCCTGGGTGTGCTGATGGACCGGGGGTTCCGGGTCGCCCTGGTGACCGACGGCCGGATGTCCGGTGCGTCCGGCAAGGTCCCGGCGGCCATCCAGGTCACGCCGGAAGCCGCGGTCGGCGGTCCGCTGGCTCGCGTGCGGGACGGCGACGTGCTGCGGGTCGACGCGGAGACCGGCACGCTGGAGGTGCTCGTGGACCCGGCGGAGCTGGCCGGGCGCGAGCTGGTGGACTTCCCCCCGGACGCGCAGGCGTGGACCGGCACGGGACGTGAGCTGTTCGCCGCGCTGCGCCGCTCGGTCGGACCCGCCGACCGGGGTGCGAGCGTGTTCGGCCCCATCGCGGCCTCGCACTTCGCGGGCCGCGCGAACCAGGAGGTAACTCGGTGACCACCAGCGCGGATCTGCTGGACCTGTCCCCCGTCATCCCCGTCGTCGTGCTCGACGACGCCGCGCAGGCCGTGCCGCTGGCACAGGCCCTGTTGCGCGGGGGCATCCGCGTCATCGAGCTGACCCTGCGCACGCCGGCGGCCCTGGCGGCGATCGAGCGCATTGCCGCCGAGGTGCCGGACATCGTGCTCGGCGCGGGCACCGTGACCACGCCGGAGCACGCCAGGCAGGCCGCCGCGGCCGGCGCGTCGTTCCTGGTCACGCCCGGTTCGACGGACCGCCTGCTGGACACCGTCGAGGACACCGGGCTGCCGTTCCTGCCCGGTGCGGCGACCGTGTCGGAGGCGTTGCGGATCGCCGAGCGCGGCCTGACGGCCCTGAAGTTCTTCCCGGCCGAGGCCGCGGGCGGGGTCGACTACCTGAAGTCCGTCGGCGCGCCGCTGCCCGGTCTGCGCTTCTGCCCGACCGGCGGCATCACGCCGGACAGCGCGCCGCGGTACCTGGCGCTGCCGAACGTCGGCTGCGTCGGCGGCTCGTGGCTGACCCCGAAGGACGCCCTGGCGACGGGCGACTTCGCTCGCGTCGAAACCCTGGCCAAGGCCGCCGCCGCCCTGTGACGACCCGTCCCGTGCCCGCCCGGTGCGTCGCCGGGCGGGCACGGCCTCGTCTCAGCTCAGGCGGGCGAGGGCCTCGGGGATTGAGTCGACCACCGGGACGCCGGTCGCGGCGAGCTTGCCGCGGTCGCCGACACCGGTGGTGACGAGGATCGCCCGCGCACCGACGTGCCGAGCCGCCTCGGCGTCGTCGACCACGTCGCCGATCAGGACGACGTCCGCCGGGTCGAGCCCCTGGTGCGCGAGGTGTTGTGCCAGGTGTTCGGCCTTGGAGCCGCCGTCGGTGTCCAAGCGCAGGCCGTCGACCCTCGTGAACAGGCCGGTGAGCCCGAAGGCGGTCACGAGCGGCACGAGTTCGTCGTGGAACCACATCGACAGCAGGGACTGGGTGCCCGGCCAGGTCCGCAGGTGGTCCGGCACGCCGTCCGCCAGCCGGCACGTGTCGAGCAGACCCCGGTACTCCTCGTGGTACAGCAGGTCGATCAACGCCCAGTCCGCCGCCGACAGCGTCCGGCTGAGAAGCCGTTCATAGCAGGCGACCAAAGGGCGGCTGAACATCGCGCGCCACTCGGTGAGCGACACCTCCACCCGGCCGAAGTGCGTGCACACCCGGTTCACGGCCTTGAGCACGGCGTGCGTGTCGTTGAGCAGCGTTCCGTTCCAGTCCCACACCACGTGCCGCACAGCGCCCCCTTCTCCCGACCCGCCAAGATAGCCGGCCGCGCTGCGATAGGTTGTTTCGGCACTTTCGGGGAGGAGAGCATGGACACGCAGCGGACGACCACGGTCGCCGAACCGGGCTGGCAGGTCGGCCTGGTGTGGACGGGTTTCCCGGTGTTGGGCGCCGCGGTGCTGTGGGGTGTGCAGGCCGCGGCGGACTGGGTGGTGTCGTTGCCGTGGGCGCCGCTGCGCGGGCCGTTCGAGCTGGTGGCGTCGATCCCCGAACCGCAGGCCACGCTGGGTGCGATCGGGCTGGGTGTGCTGGTGGGCCTGGCGGTCGCGTTCATCGCGGCGCAGGAGCGGTTGTCGGTGGAGGTCGCCGACGAGATGGTGGTGCTCAACCGGGGCGGCGAGGAGCGGGCGGTGGACCGCACCAAGGTCGCCGGTGTGTTCCTGGACGGCAAGAGACTCGTCATCCTCGGCCTGGCCGCGGAGGAACTGGCCCGCGAGAAGTCCGACCTGAAGGGCGAGGAACTGGCGGACGCCTTCCAGCGGCACGGTTACCCGTGGCTGCCGGAAGACCCCTACCGCGACGAGTTCCGCCGGTGGGTGGAGGACGTGCCCGGTCTGCCGCCCGGTGCGAACGCACTGCTGAAGGCTCGTGCGAAGGCGTTGAAGAACGACGACGAGAAGGACGTGGCCCAGCTGCGCGCCGAGCTGGCCAGGCTGGGCGTGGTCGTCCGCGAGGAGCGCAAGCGCCAGTTCTGGCGGCTCAGCAAGGCGGACGGGCAGGACTAGCGGGCCGGGCGGGGTTCGGCTCGGCGGGGCGGACGGTCGGACGAGCGGGTCGGGTGGCGTCACCCGCCGCGACGGGCTTCGCATCGCGGACAGCGCGGTCGGACATCCCCGCCAGGCCGCGTTCGGCGGACAGTGCGAGCCGGGCGGTGCTGGCGGTGCGGGCGAACAATGCCGGCAGGGCGGCGCGGGCCAGGTAGTGCGGGCGGGCCGTGCCAGCGGACGATGCAGGCAGGGCGGTGCCAGCCGGGCGGTGCGAGCGGCCGGGCCGGCGGTGCGGGCGGGCGGGCGGTGCAGGACAGCGCCGGCGCGGGCGGCCTAGTCGGGTAGGAAGTCGTCCAGCGGTGACTCGTCCTCCGCCGCCCGCAACTCCTCGCGCACCACGCGGTACGCCATCCCCTCGGCATAACCCTTGCGTGCCAACGCTCCCACCAGTCGCCGGATCTTGGCCTGGTCGTCCACACCGGACATGGAGCGCAGCTTCTTGCGCACCAGTTCCCGCGCCCGTTCCCGCTCGGCGTCGTCATCGACCGCGGCGACGGCTTCGGCGGCCACCTCGTCGGCGACGCCCTTGCGGCGCAGTTCCATGGCCAGCGCGCGTCGCGCCAGACCCCGGTGGGTGTGGCGGGAGCGGACCCAGACCTCGGCGAACGCGGCGTCGTCGATGAGCCCGGCCCGGTCGAACCTGCCGAGCACCGACTCCGCTGTCTCCTCGCGGATTCCCTTGCGCAGCAAGGCTTCCTTGAGTTCGACCCGGCTGCGTGCCCGTGCGGTCAGCAACGCGTAGCAGATGTCGGTGGCCTGACGCTGTTCCTTGGCCGGGTCGACGGGACTTTCGGGCACGGCCTCGCCCCGGCGTCCACGCCGACCAGCACGCCGCGCCCGGTCGGTCGAACCGCCGCCATCGGCGCCGACCACGTCGTGCGCACCCGACCCGACCCGATCCGCCAATCCCCCGCCGGGGGCGCGTCGGCCCGCCGCGCCGCTGCGGGAAGTGCCGCGGCGGGAAGTACCCGGGCGGGCGGTTTCCCCGGGGAACAGACCGGCCGGTTCGTCCCGCGAGGACGAACCACGTCGGCGGGCTTCGCCCACCTGGCCGGGTTCGACGCCCGCGAACGGGTCCGCCGCCCGTTCGGCCCGGCCCTCCCCCGACAGCGCTGACGCGGCCGGGTCCGACTGATCCGACTCCGGCGCGGGCGCGAAGGGATCCGCCGCCCGTTCGGCCCGGTCCCCACCCGAGGGCGCCGGCACGGCCTCACCGGACGTGGTTCGCCGCCGGCCCAGGGTTTCGAACGGGTCGTCCGCGTCCACCACCCGCTCGGCGGCCGACGTGAGCGGCACGGCCTCGCCCGACGACCCGCGACGCCGGCCCCACGCCTCGAACGGGTCGTCGCCACCGGGGTCGACCTCCCGGGCATCACGCGAACCGCTCACCACACCACCTTCGTGCCAACCGAACACCACAGACCGGGAACCGCCCCGCTCCGGAGTGCCCGCGGGCGTCCGGAGCGACCGGATCAGAAGTCGACCGGGGCGGGTGCGGTGTCGTCGGCGTCGAGAGTCGCGCCGATGCCGAGCTTGTCCTTGATGCGCTTCTCGATCTCGTTGGCCACGTCCGGGTTCTCGCGCAGGAACTTCCGCGCGTTCTCCTTGCCCTGGCCGAGCTGGTCGCCCTCGTAGGTGTACCAGGCGCCCGACTTGCGCAGGATGCCCTGGTCGACGCCCATGTCGATGAGCGAGCCCTCGCGGCTGATGCCCACGCCGTACAGGATGTCGAACTCGGCCTGCTTGAACGGCGGCGCGACCTTGTTCTTCACGACCTTCACGCGGGTGCGGTTGCCGACCGGCTCGCCGCCGTCCTTCAACGTCTCGATCCGCCGCACGTCCAGGCGCACGGACGCGTAGAACTTCAGCGCCTTGCCACCGGTCGTGGTCTCGGGCGAGCCGAACATCACGCCGATCTTCTCGCGCAGCTGGTTGATGAAGATCGCGGTGGTGTTGGACGCGTTCAACGCACCCGTGATCTTGCGCAGCGCCTGGCTCATCAGGCGGGCCTGGAGGCCGACGTGGTTGTCGCCCATCTCGCCCTCGATCTCGGCGCGGGGCACCAGGGCGGCCACCGAGTCGACCACGAGGATGTCCAGCGCGCCGGAGCGGACCAGCATGTCCGCGATCTCCAGCGCCTGCTCGCCGGTGTCCGGCTGGGACACCAGCAACGCGTCGGTGTCGACGCCGAGCTTGCGCGCGTAGTCCGGGTCGAGCGCGTGCTCCGCGTCGATGAACGCCGCGATGCCGCCGTTGCGCTGCGCGTTGGCCACGGCGTGCAGCGCGACCGTCGTCTTACCGGACGACTCCGGGCCGTAGATCTCCACCACGCGGCCCCGGGGCAGGCCGCCGATGCCCAGCGCGACGTCGAGCGCGATCGCGCCGGTCGGGATCACCTCGATCGGGGCGCGGCCCTCCTCGCCGAGCCGCATGACCGAGCCCTTGCCGAACTGCTTGTCGATCTGGGCCAGGGCCAGTTCGAGGGCCTTGTCCCGGTCGGGTGCCTGTGCCATCTGGAGTCCACCTCGTCTGTCTGCTGGGTCGCTGAGCGATGTCGGGGCCGACGTTACGGGCGGGGTACGACATTTCTCGGCGGGGACCGGGTCACCCGCGGGGATCTGTCACCCGGTCGTGCCCGGGGACTATAGCCGAACAGGTGTTCGATCGCCTGTTCGACACGCGGTCACCGACGGTGTTCGGGCACGTCGAACGCGTCGCACACGGCGAGCCAGACCTCCTTGGGCGGAACGCCCGCCTCCAGGGCCTCGTCCGCGGTGCGCCCGTCGAGGGCGGACATCACGTGGTCCCTGGCCACCATCTCGGCCCGGACCTGGCCGAACTCGTTCGACATCAGCTTGCGGAAAACGGTGTTGCGCATCGCCGACCAGGCTAGCGCGCCGATCGGCGGCGCGGGCACGGCCGGGCGGCTAGCCTCGGGACATGGACGACCCGACCGGACTTTCCTCGCCAATCGCCCAGATCGCGATCATCGCCGGACTCGTCGCCGCGATCGTGGTCGGCGTCCGCGCCTGGTGGTACCACCACCGCAAGCGCTGATCAGCGCGTCCGCCGCAACGTGGTGAACAGGCACGCCACCAGCATCGGCAACGCGGTGAAGCCCACCAGCAGGCCCAGCGCGGCGTAGGACCAGGCGGTCACCACGACGCCCGCGACGACGCCGCCGACCGCGCCGCCGACGTTCATGCACAGGTCCGACAGGCCCTGCGCGGCCGGTCGGTCCGCCACCGGCACGGCCTCGGTGAGCAGCGCCGAACCCGCCACCAGGCCCGCCGACCAGCCGAGGCCGAGCAGCCCGAGGCCGATCGCGAGCTGCGGCGCGTCGTGCGCGGGCGCCATGCCCGCGACACCGGCGGCGGCCACCACCAGCGCCGAGCCGATCGCCAGCACCGGCAGCCTGCCCAACCGGTCCGCCAACCACCCGAACAGCGGGCTGGCCGCGTACATCGCGGCCACGTGCAGGCTGATCACCACGCCCACCACGCGCAGCGACGACCCGGCGTGGTCCATGTGCACCGGTGTCATCGACATCAGCCCCACCATGGCCATGTGGCACAACGTGATGCCGCCCAGCGCGAGCCTCCCCGTGGTGGGCAACGCGCGCCACACCGCGCCCGCGCCGCGGGTGTCGCCGACCCCGCCGGCGCAGTGCGCGGGCGTCACGGGCATCACGGACCGCGCCACGCGCAACGGGTCGGGCCGCAGGAACCGCAGCACCACCAGCGCCGCCAGCCCGAACAACACCGCCGCCAACAGGTACGGACCCGCCGCGACGGGCAGGCCGAACCGGGCGGCGGCCCGGCCCGCCGGGTCGGCCAGGTTCGGCCCGGCGACCGCGCCGAGCGTCGCCGCCCACACCACGACCGCGAGCGAACGCGCCCGCCGCCGTGGGTGCGCGAGGTCCGTGCCCGCGTAGCGGGCGGCCAGGTTCGCGCTGCTCGCGGCGCCGAACAGGACCAGCGCGCCGAGCAGCAGCCACCACGTGCCGAGCACCGCGGCGAGTGCCGCCAGCGCGGCGCCGAGCGCACCCGCGCCGTACCCGAGGACCAGCGCCGGCCGCCGCCCCCGCCGCGTGGCGAGCCGCGCCGCGGGCAGCGCGAACACGGCCGCGCCGAGCACCGCGGCGGTCTGCGCCAGCCCGCCCACCGCGCCGGAACCCGACAGCGCCGCCGCGACCAGCGTGGACACGGCCAGACCGATCGCCACCCCGGCCGCACCCAGCACCTGGGTCGCCGTGAGCACGCGCAGCGCGCGGCGCTGCACCACCTCCACCGTCGTGGTCATCGTCGTTCCGGGACGGCCGTTCAGGTGCCCGGCTGGACGGTGTTCTCGAAGAAGTCCGCGACGGCGTCGGCGGTCAGGTCGCCGCCGCCGCTCTTGAGCACGATGCCCAGCAGCGGCCGGTCGTCGGCGGTGAACGCGAGCAGCCCGACCCCGCCGTCGGCGGCGGCCCGGTACTTGCCCTTGAGGCCGTTGCCCGCCCACTCCGCCTCGACCCGGTCGGTCTTCAGCGAGCGCACCACGGCGTCCGCGCCCTGCTGCGCGCCCGTGACGGTCTCCGTGAGGATGTACCGCACCGAGTAGTCGTCCTTCACCGTGCAGCTCACCACGGTGCCCTTGATGGCGTCGATGCCGGACACGCCGGAACCACCGCCCGCCTGGCACGTGTTGCCGTCCGGGACCGTCCCGGCGAGCTGCCGCAGGCACTGCGTGAAGCCCTGCGCGTCCTTCTCCGTGTCGTTCTTGCACTCCTGCGCGCTGGGCACACCGGCGCCACCCAACGCGAGGACCCCGCCCAACACCGCCGCGATCACCACCACGGCCGCGCCGACCGCGATGAACACGTTCTTGTTCGACTTCTTCTTCACCGGTTGCGCACGCGGCGCGACGCTCGGGAAGTTGAACTGCTGCGGACCCGTCTGCGGGTAGTTCACCTGGTACGGGCCGCTGACCGCCGGGTTCACCGGGTAGGGACCGCTGACGGCCGGGTTGCCCACCCGGTACGGGCCGCTCACCGCCGGGTTCGGCGGCACGGGGTTCGGGCCGGTCACCGGCTTGGTGACGACCGTGGCCGGCTCGTTGGTCACCTTCACCGGCTTGTCCGCGCGGGGCGCCACGCCGTCCTTCGGCACGTGGTGCGCGCCCAGCGCGACCGCGGTCTCCGGCTGGTCCAGGCTCGTCGGCACCACCCGCACCTGCTCGGCGATCATGGTCGCCACCAGCGGGATGCGGCTCGCGCCACCCACCAGGTAGATGCCCGCGAGCTGGTTGGGCGCCATGCCGGTGGACCGGATCGTCGCGGCCAGCAGCTCCACGCTGCGCAACATGCTCGGCCGGACCAGCGCCTCCAGGTCGGACCGGTTGACCAGCACGTCCTCGAACGGCTCCGGCATCGGCACCTCGGTGTGCGCGTGCCGCGACAACGACTCCTTGGCCGCCCGCACGTCCTCCTGCAACGCGCGCCGGGCCCGCCGGTCCGCCGTCGACTCGGGCCGCAGCAACCGCTGCCAGACCGCCGGGTCGCGGTGCGACACCTGGCGGCCCACGTGCTCCAGCAGCGCCTGGTCCACGTCCAGGCCGCCCAGGTCCGGCAGGCCGTCCTCGGCGAGCACGGTGAACCCGTTCTGCGTCGCGCCGACGATCGCCACGTCGAACGTGCCCGCGCCCAGGTCGTACACGGCCAGCGCCTGCCCCACGGCCAGCGACGCGTAGTGCGACGCCGCCGCGACCGGCTCGGGCACCAGGACGACCTCCGTGGTCACGCCCGCGAGCCGTGCGGCGGACACGAGCACGTTGCGGCGGGTCGGCCCCCACTGCGCGGGGTGCGTGAGGCGGATCTCGTCCAGCGGCTCGCCGCCGAGCTGGCGGTTGGTCTCGTCCAGCACGCGGCGCAGCACGGCGGCCAGGGCGTCCGCCACCGGCACGACGTTGTCGCCGAGCAGCAGCGCGCCGTCGTCCACCCGCCGCTTGGGGTTGGGCTCGAACCGCGACGGGTCCAGCCGGGCACGCCGCTCGGCGTCCCGGCCCACCACCAGCGAGCCGTCCTCCTCGCAGTACACGGCGGACGGCATGGTCGCGGAGCCGTCGACCTCCACGACCCTGGGTGGCCGACCATGCGCGGCGAGCACCGCGACGGTGTTGGAAGTGCCCAGGTCGACGGACAGGACGCGCACGGTGACCCCTTCGCTGGCGAATCGGGGTGATCCTGTCATAGCCCCACCAGCGGCGAGCCCGGTTCCCGACCGGTCGATGTCGTACCCCGGGGTCATGATGTCGGCATGGACGCGCTGACCGCCTTCTCACCCGCGACCCGGCAGTGGTTCGCCGGGGCCTTCGCCGCGCCCACCGCGGCGCAGGCGGGCGCGTGGCGCGCGGCGGCGGCCGGCGAGCACGCGCTGGTCATCGCGCCGACCGGGTCGGGCAAGACGCTGGCCGCGTTCCTGTGGGCGCTGGACCGGCTCGCCGCGCGCCCCGCCCCGGAGGACCCGAAGCGGCGCTGCCGCGTGCTGTACGTCTCACCGCTGAAGGCGCTCGCGGTCGACGTGGAGCGCAACCTGCGTGCTCCGCTGGCGGGCATCCGGCAGGCCGCGCACCGGCTGTCCCTGCCCGAACCGGCGATCGCGGTGGGCATGCGCACCGGCGACACACCGGCCGAGGAGCGCCGCGCGTTCGCCCGCCGGCCGCCGGACGTGCTGGTCACCACGCCCGAGTCGCTGTTCCTCATCCTGACGTCGTCGGCACGCGAGTCGCTGCGCGGTGTGGAGACGGTGATCGTGGACGAGGTGCACGCGGTCGCGGGCACCAAGCGCGGCGCGCACCTCGCGTTGTCCCTGGAGCGGTTGGACGCGTTGCTGGAGCGGCCCGCGCAGCGGATCGGGTTGTCCGCGACGGTCCGGCCGGTCGAGGAGGTGGGCGCGTTCCTCGCGGGCGGGCGGCCGGTGACGGTCGTACAGCCGAAGACGGCGAAGACGATCGAGGTGCGGGTCGAGGTGCCGGTGGAGGACATGTCGGCGCTCGGCGAGCCCACCGGCGAGGTCACCGGCTCCGCGTCGGGCGCGGAGCAGCGGACCTCGATCTGGCCGGCGGTGGAGCAGCGGGTGCTGGAGCTGGTCCGGGAGCACCGGTCCACGATCGTGTTCGCCAACTCGCGCCGCCTCGCCGAGCGGCTCACCGCCCGGCTCAACGAGCTGGCCGAGGAGGCCGTGGCGGCGGAGCGGTTCCCGGCGGAGGCGATCGGGCAGTCCGGGCTCACCACGCAGACCACCGCGACCGTGGCCCGCGCCCACCACGGCTCGATGTCGCGCGAGCAGCGCACCGCCGTGGAGGAGGAGCTGAAGTCGGGCCGGCTGCCGTGCGTGGTGGCGACGTCGTCGCTGGAGCTGGGCATCGACATGGGCGCGGTCGACCTGGTGGTGCAGGTGGAGGCGCCGCCGACGGTGGCGTCCGGGCTCCAGCGGGTGGGCCGCGCCGGGCACCAGGTGGGCGCGGTGTCGCGTGGCGTGGTGTTCCCGAAGTTCCGGGGCGACCTGGTGTCGTGCGCGGTCGTCGCCGAGCGGATGCGGGACGGCGCGATCGAGGCGGTGCGGTACCCGCGCAACCCGCTGGACGTGCTGGCGCAGCACGTCGTGGCGATGGTGGCGCTGGAACCGTGGTCGGTCGACGCGCTGGCGGGCCTGGTGCGGCGGGCCGCGCCGTTCGCGGCGCTGCCGGAGTCGGCGCTCCAGGCGGTGCTGGACATGCTGGCCGGCCGGTACCCGAGCGAGGAGTTCGGCGAGCTGCGGCCACGCATCACGTGGGACCGGGTGAACGGCGAGCTGCGCGGCAGGCCGGGCGCGCAGCGGCTCGCGGTCACCTCCGGCGGCACCATCCCCGACCGCGGCCTGTTCGCCGTGATGACACCGGGCACGGAGAGCGGTCCCGGCTCGCGGGTGGGCGAACTGGACGAGGAGATGGTCTACGAGTCGCGGGTGGGCGACACGTTCCTGCTCGGCACCTCGTCGTGGCGGGTCGAGGACATCACCCACGACCGGGTGATCGTGGTGCCCGCGCCGGGGCAGCCGGCGCGGATGCCGTTCTGGCGGGGCGACGCGCCGGGCCGCCCGCTGGAGCTGGGGCGCGCGCTGGGCAGGTTCCTGCGCGAGATGTCCTCGATGGACGACGCGGACGCCGCCGCGCGGGCCGCCGACGCCGGGCTGGACGAGTGGGCCGCGGCGAACCTGCTGGCGTACCTGGCCGAGCAGCGCGCGGCGACCAGGCACGTGCCCAACGACCGGACCGTGCTGGTGGAGCGGTTCCGGGACGAGCTGGGCGACTGGCGGCTGGTGGTGCACTCCCCGTTCGGCGCGCAGGTCAACGCGCCGTGGGCGCTGGCGATCGCGGCCCGGCTGCGGGAGCGGCGCGGTGTCGAGGTGCAGGTGGCGCACTCCGACGACGGGATCGTGGTGCGGCTGCCGGACGCGGTCGACCCGGACGGCGCGCAGGTCGTGGCGACGGCCGAGGACGTGCTGCTCGACCCGGAGGAGGTGGAGCGGGTCGTGGTGGCCGAGGTGGGCGGCTCGGCGTTGTTCGCCGCCCGGTTCCGGGAGTGCGCGGCCCGGTCGCTGCTGCTGCCCCGGCGCGACCCGACCCGGCGCACGCCGTTGTGGCAGCAGCGGCAGCGGGCGGCGCAGCTGCTGTCCGTGGCGGCGAAGTACGAGAGCTTCCCGGTGGTGCTGGAGGCGATGCGGGAGTGCCTCCAGGACGTGTACGACGTGCCGGGGCTGCGTGAGCTGATGGCCGACGTGCGGGCCCGGCGGGTGCGCGTGGTGGAGGTGGAGACGCCCGCGCCGTCGCCGTTCGCGCGCAGCCTGCTGTTCGGGTACGTCGGCATGTTCCTGTACGAGGTGGACGCGCCGCTCGCGGAACGCCGCGCGGCGGCGTTGTCGCTGGACTCGGCACTGCTGGCGGAGCTGCTGGGCGCGGAGGCGATCCGCGAGCTGCTGGACCCGGAGGTGGTGGCCGAGGTCGAGCGGTCGCTGCAACGGCTCGCGCCGGACCGGCACGCGCGGGACGTGGAGGGCGCGGCGGACCTGCTGCGGTTCCTCGGCGACCTGTCCGAGGCGGAGGCGGCCGAGCGCGGCATCCGGCCGGAGTGGCTGGCGGAGCTGGTGGCTCAGCGGCGGGCGATCCGGGTCCGGATCGCGGGTGCGGAGCGGGTGCTCGCCATCGAGGACGCCGGTCGGGTGCGGGACGCGTTGGGCGTGGCGTTGCCGGTGGGCGTGCCGGAGGCGTTCACCGAGCCGGTGGCGGACCCGTTGGGCGACCTGCTGTCCCGGTACGCGCGCACGCACGGCCCGTTCCCGGCGGCGCAGGCGGCGGAGCGGTTCGGGCTGGGCGTCGCGGTCGTGACCGCGGTGCTGGAGCGGATGGCGGGCGCCGGGCGGCTGGTGCGCGGCGAGTTGCGGCCCGGTGGCACCCACACCGAGTTCTGCGACGCGGAGGTGCTGCGGCGGCTGCGGCGCGCGTCGCTGGCGCGGCTGCGGGCCGAGGTCGAACCGGTGGAACCGGCCGCGCTGGGCCGGTTCCTGCCCGGCTGGCACGGCGTGGGCAGGCGGTTGCGGTCCGCGCCGACCGTGGACGACGTGTACGCGGTGGTGGAGCAGTTGGCGGGCGCGCCGCTGCCCGCAAGCGCCGTCGAATCGCTGCTGCTGCCCGCGCGGCTGCCCGGTTACGCGCCGGCGCTGCTGGACGAGCTGACCGCGTCCGGCGAGGTGACGTGGACGGGGTGCGGCTCGCTCGCGGGCGGCGACGGGTGGATCGCGTTCGCGCCGACCGACGTGGCGGACCTGCTGCTGCCCGACCTGGCGCCGGAGGCCGTGCCCGAGTCGTCGCCGCACCGGGCGGTGGTGGAGGCGCTGGCCGGTGGCGCGTTGTTCTTCCGGCAGGTCGTGGACCGGGTGTCGGCGCAGGGCCCGACGACGGACGCCGAGGTCGTCGGCGCGTTGTGGGACCTGGTGTGGGCGGGGGTGGTCACGAACGACACGCTCGCGCCGTTGCGGGCGCTGGTGGCGGGTGGCGGCGCCGCGCACAAGCCCCGGCGGGCCGCGCCGCGCGGCCGGTACGCCCGGATGCGGGCGGGTCGGCCCGAGCTGCCCAGCCGCACCGGTCCGCCGACCGTCGCCGGCCGCTGGTCCCTCGCGGTGGTGCCCGCGACCGACCCGACCCGGCGTGCGCACGCCAGGGCGGAGGCGTTCCTGGAGCGGCACGGGGTGTTGACCAGGGGTGCGTTGGACACCGAGCGGGTGACCGGCGGGTTCAGCGGCGTGTACCGGGTGCTGCGGGCGATGGAGGAGTCCGGGCAGGTGGTGCGCGGGTACGTCGTGGAGGGGTTGGGCGCGGCGCAGTTCGCGGCGCGGGGCGCGGTGGACCGGTTGCGTGCGTTGTCCCGGCCGCCCGGCCAGGAGCACGCGGGCGTGGTGGAGGCGGTGGTGCTGGCGGCGGCCGACCCGGCGCAGCCGTACGGGGCGGCGTTGCCGTGGCCGGAGCCGGTCGGCGAGGGCAGGCACCGGCCGGCGCGGAAGTCGGGTGCGCTGACCGTGCTGGTCGACGGGGTGGTGGCGTTGTACGTGGAGCGGGGTGGGCGGTCGCTGCTCTCGTTCAGCGAGGAGGAGGACGTGCTGCGTGCCGCGGCGCAGGCGTTGAGCCGGGCGGTGCGGGACGGGTGGCTCGGTCAGCTGGCCGTGCAGCGGGCGGACGGCGAGACCGCCCTCGGCTCGCGGATGGCGGACGTCCTGCGGGAGGCCGGTTTCCGCGCCACGCCGAAGGGTTTGCGCCTGCGCGCCTGACCGCCGGCGTGGTCTCGCACCGGGGTCGTCGGTGGTGGGGTTCGGGTGCCGAGCGACGCGGACGCGGGGCGGCGCAGGGCCTCGGGCACCGCCGCCCGGCGCGACCAGGGCGGCGGTGCCGGCGCGGGCGTTCGACGACGGCCGCGGCACCCCGGGCGGTGCCGGTGCTCAGCCGAAGAGGTCGCTGTAGGCGTTGAGGGCCGGTTGGCCGCCGAGGTGGGCGTACAGCACGGTCGAATCGCGTGGGATCTCGCCCGACGACACGAGTTCCACCAAGCCCGCCAACGACTTCCCCTCGTACACCGGGTCGGTGATCATGCCCTCCAGGCGGGCGGCGAGCTTCATCGCGTCCACGGTGGACTCGCCCGGCACGCCGTAGACGCCCTCGTGGAAGCGCTCGTCCAGCACCACGTCCTCGTCCCGCACCTCGACGTCGAGCAGTTCGCCGGTGGCGCGGGCGATCCGGGCCACCCTGGCCCGGGTCGCGGCGGGCGCGGCCGAGGCGTCGACGCCGATCACCCGCCGCCCGCCACCGGCGAAGCCCGCCACCATCCCGGCCTGCGTGCTGCCGGTCACCGAGCACACCACGACGGTGTCGAACCGGACGCCCAGCTCCGCCTCCTGCCGCTCGACCTCGGCCGCCCAGCCCGCGAAACCCAGTCCGCCCAACGGGTGGTCGGACGCGCCCGCCGGGATCGGGTACGGTTTGCCGCCCGCCGCGCGGACCTCCTCGACCGCCTGCTCCCACGCGGGTTTCACGTCGATGCCGAACCCGGCCGCCACCAACCGCACCTCCGCGCCCAGCAACCGGCTGAGCTGGATGTTGCCGACCCGGTCGTACCCGGCGTCCGGCCAGTCCACCCAGCTCTCCTGCACCAGCACGCACTTCAGCCCGGCCCGCGCCGCCGCCGCGGCGACCTGCCGGGTGTGGTTGGACTGCACGCCGCCGATGGACACCAACGTGTCGCACCCCGTCGCCAACGCGTCCGCCACCAGGTACTCCAGCTTGCGCGTCTTGTTGCCGCCGTACGCGAGCCCCGAGTTGCAGTCCTCCCGCTTGGCCCACACCGCCGCGCCACCGAGGTGGGCGGTGAGCCGTTCCAGCGGGTGCACCGGCGACGGCCCGAAGGTCAACGGGAATCGCGCGTACCGGTCCAGCCCCATCAGTTCTCCTCCCGCGTCAACGTCGCCCAGTTGCGCTCCACGAGCCGGGCCGCGAGGTCCGCGTCCCCGGCCGCGCACGCGGCGACGATCCCGTCGTGCGCGACCACGGAGTGCCGTCCGCTCGGCGCGGCGAACCGCAGCCGCTCCAACCGCCGCACCAGCGGCGTGTACCGCTCGATCGTCGCCGTGACGGCGAAGTTCCCGGCGACCCGCACGGCGACGTCGTGGAACTCGTCGTCCGCCGCCAGCGCCGCCGCCACGTCGCCGGCCGCGAGCGCGGTGGCGAACCTGTCGTTGGCCGCGCGCATCGCCGTCAGTTCGGCCTCGCCCATGCGCGGCACGGCCAGGCGTGCCGCCAGGGCGTGCATGGCCTGGACGACGGCGTGGGCGTCCCGCACCGGCGTGGTGTCCAACGGGGTGACGCGCGTGTAGCTGTGCGGCTTGGACTCGACCAGACCTTCGTCGGCGAGCCGGGCCAACGCCTCACGCACCGGCGTGCGGGACAACCCCAGCCGTTCGGCCAGCTCGACGTCCTTGATCGGCGTGCCGGGCGCGAGGTCGCCGTCCAGGATGGCGGCGCGGATCGCGCTCAACGCCTGGTCCCGGTAGAGCGCCCGACTGATATATTGCATACCGGCGACTGTAACGGCTGTCACACCGCATGGCCAGGGTCAACCGCGGACGTTGTCCGCACCGAGCGGCAGGTGGAAGCGGGTGTGGGTGGGGAGTTCGGCGACCGGCCGGAAGCCGAGGCGGCGCAGCACGGCGGCGCTGCGGTCGTTGCCCCGGGTCACCCCCGCGAAGACGTCGGTGGCGCCGGCCGCGCGGGCGTGCCCGATGACGGCCGCGCAGGCGGCGGTCGCGTGGCCGCGCCCGGTGGCGGCGCGGTCGAGCCAGTAGCCGAGGCCGTAGCGGGGCGGGTCGACGTGGACCAGGTCGACCCGGCCGACGAGGCGACCCCGCAGGCGGATGCCGAACCGGTCCGGCACGGGGCGGGCCAGGTGCTCGGCCACCCACTCCGGGGTCGCGGCGACCTCGTCCCGGTAGTCGCCGTGCCGGCCGAGGTGGTCGCGATTGCGGTCCAGGACGGCGTAGTAGGCCGCGGCGTCGGCGGCGGTCAGCTCGACCAGGGCCAGGCCGGGTGTCGTGGTGGCCAGCTCGACCACGCCGGTCATCGCGGCGACAGGACGCAGAACTCGTTGCCCTCCGGGTCGGCCAGCACCACCCACGGCACGATGCCCTGCCCGATGTCCGCGCGCACCGCGCCGCACGCCTCCAGCCGCGCCACCTCCAGCAGCAGGTCGCCATCCGCCGGCGGCACGACGTCCAGGTGCACCCGGTTCTTCACCACCTTCGGCTCGCGGACCCGCACGAACTCCAGCCAGAACCCACCCGCGCGGCGCAACGACGCGTAGTCCGCGTGCTCCCGCTCCACCGGCAACCCCGTCACCGACGCCCAGAAACCCGCCAACAGCCCCGGGTCGAACGCGTCGACCACCACCGCCGCCAACGGCCCCGTGTCGCGGTACTCGTCCCGTGGTTCCAACACGCAGAACTCGTTGCCCTCCGGGTCCGCCAACACCACCCACGGCACCGAACCCTGGCCGATGTCCACCGGCGACGCGCCCAGGTCCCGCGCCCGCTCGACCAGTTCCGCCTGGTGCGCGGGCGAGGTCGACGCGAGGTCCAGGTGCACCCGGTTCTTCACCGCCTTCGGTTCGGGCACCGGCACGAACTCCAGCCCGACGTCCGACAGCTCGACGTACCGGTCCTCCCCGACCAGCGGCCGGTCCAGCAGCGCCGACCAGAACCGACCCGCCGCGGCCGGGTCGGCCGCGTCCACCACGACGTCGTACAACCTCGTTGCCATCCCTCGACGGTAACGTCTGCGCCCATGGCGGAACTGGTGCTCGGCCCGGTGCTCCGGCACGTCGACAGCACGTCGGCCACCGTGTGGGTGGAAACGGACGCGGCGTGCGAGGTCACCGTGGCGGGCGGTCGCGCCAGGACGTTCCAGGCGGGCGAGCAGCACTTCGCGCTGGTCGTCGTGGAGGGCCTGGCGCCCGGCGCCAGCACGCCGTACGACGTGCGGCTGGACGGCCGGGTGGTGTGGCCGGAGCCCGGTTCGCCGTTACCCGCGCCCCGCATCCGCACCGGGCCGGTGGAGCGGATCGTGTTCGGCTCCTGCCGCGCGGCCAAGGGCGGCGACGGGAACGACCGGCTCGGCCCGGACGCGTTGGACGCGCTCGCCGAGCGGCTCAAGGACCGGCCCGAGGAGGAGTGGCCGGACGCGCTGCTGCTGCTCGGCGACCAGGTGTACGCCGACGAGCCGACGCCGCGGGTCGCGCGGTGGCTCGCCGAGCGCCGCCCGGAGCCCGCGGGCGAGGTGGTGTCGTTCCGCGAGTACGCCGAGCTGTACCACGAGTCCTGGGCCGACCCGGAGATCCGGTGGCTGATGTCGGTGCTGCCGACGTCGATGATCTTCGACGACCACGACGTGCGCGACGACTGGAACACGTCGCGGGTGTGGCGCGCGGAGATGGCGGACAAACCGTGGTGGCGGCAGCGGATCCGGGCCGCGCTCGCGTCGTACTGGGTGTACCAGCACATCGGCAACCTCGGTCCGGCGGAACTCGCGCGGGACGAGCTGTTCGGCCGGGTCCGCGCCGCCGAGGGCGACGTCCGACCGCTGCTGGAGGAGTTCGCCGAGGAAGCCGACCGCGAGGTGGACGGCCGCAAGTCGACCCGGTGGAGCTACCGGCGGGACTTCGGCCGCGTGCGGCTGCTGGTGGTGGACACGCGCAGCGGTCGCATCCTGGACGGCCCGCAACGGCTCATGGTGGGCGACGAGGAGTTCGACTGGATCGAGCGCAACGCGCAGGGCGACGTCGACCACCTGCTGATCGGGTCGTCGCTGCCGTGGCTGATGCCGCACGCCTTGAGCCACTTCCAGTCCGTGGACGAACGCCTCGCCGACCGGCCCGGCGTGGTGGGCCGGATCGCGGAACGCGTCCGCCAGGTCGGCGACCTGGAGCACTGGCCCGCGTTCCGCGCCTCGTTCGAGCGGTTGGCGCGCCTGCTGCACCGGGTCGGCAACGGGCCGGACGCGCCCGCCACGATCTGCGTGCTGTCCGGGGACGTGCACCACAGCTACGCGGCGCGTGCCGCGTTCCCCGAGCCGACTCGTTCCTCGGTGCTGCAACTGGTCTGCTCGCCGGTGCACAACGCGCCGCCGCGCCCGTTCCACGTGGTGTTCCGCCTGTCGTGGTCCAAGCCGCTGGCCTGGCTGCTGCGCCGCTGGGCGGACCGGGTGGGCGTGCCGCCCGACCCGGTCTCGTGGCGGCGGATCAGCGGGCCGCACTTCGGGAACTCGGTCGCGGAACTGGAGATCTCCGGTCGCACGGCCCGGTTCCGGTTGGCGACCGCCACCGCCGACGGCCTGCACCCGACCGCGGACCTGGTGCTCTGACGGCTACTTCGTCGCCAGCCGCAGCAACGCCCACAGCTGCGCGATGGCGTCGTGGTCGCCGTTGGTCGTCACCTCGCGGTCCGGGATGCGACCCCACAGCCAGCGGTACACCGCCATCGGCGAGCCGGCGACGTCCGCGTCCGCCGAGTCCGCCTCCTCCGGCGACACCTCCCACGCGGTGGCGGGTTCCGGGCCGGTGCGGGCGATCCACGCCCGGCGGCCGGCGCGGATCGCGACCGCGCCCTCCCGCGTGCCGCGCACGCCCAGCACGTCGAGGCGGTGGCCCAGCCACAGCGTCAGCACCTCGTCCGCGCCGTCCTCCGCCACGTCGTCCGGCACCGGGTCCAGCGGCAGGCCCGCCGCCGACTGCACGTCCATCCGGTGCACGGTCGCCTCGTGCGCGAGCCGGCGTGCCCAGAACCGGCACGTGCGCTCCGCCGGCCACCACGTCTGGCACGGGTCGTCGGCGGCGCGCTCGGACAACACGTCCACCAGCGGACCGACGCCGTCGCGCACGTAGTCGGACAGCGTCTGGCCGGCCACCGGGTCCTGCTGCCACGTCGTGGGCTGCCGACCGTCCCGCACCCACGCCGCGACCATCCGGAACGTGCTGCCGACGTGCCGCGCCGTCTCACCCAGGTTCAGCCCGGGGCAGGCGGGCACCTGCCGCTCCGGCCGCTGACCCTCCGCCGCCGTCGCCAGCACCTCGGCCTCGGCGGCCACCGTCTCGACCAACCGGTGGTAGTCGACCAGTCCCCTGCTCACGACCCGCCCTCGCGCACGATCCCGTCGACCAGCTCGGTGAACTGCCCCGCCTGGCGCACCAGGTCGTCAGCGCTGCGCGGGTCCACCCGCCGGACGGCGCCCATACGCAGCGCGGCGCGGGCCGGCGAGCAGGACGCGAAGTACCAGGCCCACTCCCGCAGTTCCGGCGCGAGCCCGGGTAGCAGGGCCCACGCGCTGGTCGGTTCGGCGCGACCCCGGACGGGTCTGCCGCGCAGCGCGAGGACCGCGCCGGCGGCACGCAGGGCGGCGAGGTAGGCGGTGGTGAACCGGTCGGCGGGCGTCACCGCGCGGTCCGCTGCACGCACGCACGCGCGGGCCTGACCGAGCAGGGCGGCGGCCGACGAGGGCGGCGGGAACCGGTGGGTGCTGGGGAAGTCGGTGGAAGTCGACATCTGCGGCCTCCTCGCGGCGTCGGGACAGCGACGACCGCCGCGGGGAGACGGCGGCACTTGGTGGTGGGGCGCTTCCCCCGCCCCACCACCAAGGCATAGCTCGAACACGTGTTCGAGCCCGGCCAGCGTAACCCGTGAACCCGACACTCCTCAACCCGGCCGGCCGTGGTCTCATGAACGGGTGAGCGCACTCGACCACCCCGGCATCCGCAAGGTCGCGGCGGCCCTCGCCGAGGCCGGCCACCCCGAAGCGGCGGACGGCATCCGCGTCCTGGCCGACGCCGTCCGCACCGCCGCCGAGGCCGCGCAAGCGGTCGACGTGCCCGTCGGGGCCATCGCGAACAGCCTGGTGTTCGCGGCCGTCGACGCGGGCGGCACCACGCCGCTGCTCGTCCTCACGTCGGGCGCGCACCGCGCCGACACGGACCTGCTGGCCGAACTCGCGGGGGTCGAGCGGGTCGAGCGGGCCCGGCCGGATTTCGTGCGGCAGCACACCGGACAGGTGATCGGCGGCGTGTCGCCCGTCGCCCACCCCGCGCCGATCCGCACGTTCGTGGACGTCGACCTGGAGCGGTACGAGGTGGTGTGGGCCGCGGCCGGGCACCCGCACGCCGTGTTCCCGACGACCTACGCGGGCCTCGTCGACCTGACCGGTGGCACGCCGGCGAAGGTCGCGCGATGACCGCCGCGCCGTCGCGGCGGCTGGTCGAGTTCTCCGCGCGGGAGCTGAACTCCCGGCTCGGCGAGGCGTTGGCGCTCTACGTCAGCGCGATGAACTACCCGCCGGGCACGGCGGAGCAGCGCGCGCCGATGTGGTTGGCGCACATGCTGCGTGACGGCTGGCGCTGCGTCGTGGCGCTCGGCGAGCACGACGAACTCATCGGCATCGGTTACGGCTACCGGGGTTCGACCGGCCAGTGGTGGCACGAGCAGGTGCGGCACGGCCTCACCGCGGTGTCCGGACCGGGCGCGGTCGAGGAGTGGATGCACGACTACTTCGAGCTGACCGAGCTGCACGTGCTGCCGGGCGCGCAGGGCCGGGGCATCGGCGAGGGCGTGCTGCGGGACCTGCTGGCGGGTGTGCCGACGTCGCGGGTGCTGCTGTCGACGCCGGAGGGCCCGAGCAAGGCGTGGCGGCTGTACCGGCGGCTGGGTTTCGTGGACGTCCTGCGCCACTACCAGTTCACCGGCGACCCGCGCCCGTTCGCGGTGCTGGGCCGCAGCCTGCCGCTGGACTGAGGAACCGCGGGGGCGACCCCGGTCCGGGGCCGCCCCCGCGTCTCAGAACGGCGAGACGAAACCGGTGGCCCGGAGTCCCGGGCCCGCGTTCAGGTCGGACAGCTTGCGCCACTTCGAGTACACGACGCGGTCGCTCACGTTGCCCTCGACGGTGCGGACGTGGGTGGCCTTCAGCCCGGTGCGGTCGTAGTTGACCTCGACCACGACACCGACGTGCGCGTACATCGACGGGTAGTTGCCGTACACGACGGCGTCGCCCATCTCCACGTCCCGGTCCGCGATCGGCTTCCAGCGGCCGTTGGCCTGGCCCCACTTCTGCCAGTACGTCGCCCAGTGCCCCTGGTCCACGCCGGGAGCGCCGTCCACCGCGCGCATCGACGGCCGCTCCGGCACGCCCGCCTTCGTCCAGGCCCAGTTCACGAACACGCCGCACCACTCGACGGGCCGACGCACGTCCGGGTCGACGTCCTGGTAGCGCTGCGGGTAGCCGTTGGGCCCGTTCTCCTTCGCGCCGACCTGGCTGAAGGCGTAGTCGACGATCTCCTGCCGGATCCGCCACTGCGCCGGGTCGGCGACCTCGTCCTGCGCCTGGGCCGGGACCGCCCCCGCCAGTAACGCGCCGACCGCGATCACGACCGCCGCGGTGCGTCTGAGACGTCTCGCCATGAGTGCCCCCTCCTCGGTGCCCGCAGCATATGCAACAGAAACCCCGGTGACGCCGCCGTTAAGGCGGTCACCGGGGTTTTGTTCACCAATGGTTCCCCAAAGGGCGGATCAGAGGGCGGCGAGGCGCTCCCGCAGCGTGTCCAGGCCCATCGCGCCCATCTCCAGCGCGTCCTTGTGGAACTTCTTGAGGTCGAACGCGTCGCCGTGCCGGGCGCGGGCCTCGTCGCGGGCCGCCAGCCACAGCCGCTCGCCGATCTTGTACGACGGGGCCTGGCCGGGCCAGCCCAGGTAGCGGTCGATCTCGTCGTGCACGTGTGCCGCTTCGGTGATGGTGCGGGTGAGCATGAACTCCAGGCCCAGCTCGGGCGTCCAGCGCTCGCCCTCGTGGAAACCCGTGCCGCGCGGGATCTCCAGCTCCAGGTGCATGCCGATGTCGATGATCACGCGGGCCGCGCGGAACAGGTGCGCGTCGAGCATCCCGAGCAGGTCGCCGTCGTCCTCCAGGTAGCCGAGTTCGCGCATCAGGCGCTCGGCGTACAGCGCCCAGCCCTCGCCGTGGCCGGACACCCAGCACATCAGGCGCTGGAAGTCGTTGAGCTTCCCGGCCTGGTGGACGGCGGTCGCGACCTGGAGGTGGTGGCCCGGCACGCCCTCGTGGTAGACGGTCGTGAGTTCACGCCACGTGGAGAACTCGGTCTTGTCCGCGAGCACCGACCACCACATGCGGCCGGGGCGGGAGAAGTCCGGGGTGGGCCCGGTGTAGTACGCGCCGACGCCACCGCCGGGCGGCGCGATGCGGCACTCCAGCCGCATCAGCTCGTCGGGCAGCTCGAAGTGCACGTCCCGCAGGTCCAGCAACGCCTTGTCGGACAGCTCCTGCATCCACGCCTGGAACCGGTCCTGGCCGTGCACCAGGTACCGCGGGTCGGCGTCGAGCGCGGCGGCGGCCTCGGCGAGCGTCGAACCCGGCTTGATCCGGTTCGCCACCTGCTTCATCTCGGTCTCGATGCGGGTGAACTCGGCCCAGCCCCACTCGTACGCCTCGGCGAGGTCGAGCCGCGCGCCGGTGAAGTAGCGGGACCACAGGCGGTAGACGTCCTCGCCGACGGCGTCCTTCGCGGGCGCCTTCGGCGCGAGGTCGTCACGCAGGAACACCGCCAGGTCGGCGTACGCCTCGGCGGCGGCCTTCGCGCCCGTCTCCAGGTCGGTGCGCAGCGCGGAGTCGACCCGGGCGCCCTCGACCAGCGAGGCGAAGTAGGACTTGCCGCCCGTGCGCCCGGACCACGTGTCGCACTGCTCGGCGACCTTGCGCACCTGGCGCAGCGCGGACACCCGGCCCCGGTCCGCCGCGTGGGCGAGGCCCGCGCGCAGGTTCGCCACGGCGTCCGGCATGGCCGCGAGGCGCTTGGCGATGGTCGCCCACTGCTCGGGGGTGTCGGTCGGCATGAGGTCGAACACCTCGCGCAGGCTCTGCACGGGGCTGGCGATGACGTTGAGCGCGCCCTCCTGGAGACCCGCCTCGTGGATCTCCACCTCCAGCCCGACCCGCTCCTGGAACACCGACTTCGCGGCGGCCTCGGACGCGTCGGCGGGCTCGGCGGCGGTGATGTCGGCGAGCGCGCGCCGGGACAGCTCCTTGCGGGCGCGGTGCCCCTCCGGCGAGTAGTCGGTCAGCTCGTCGTCGTGGCCGGGGGTACCGAGGAAGGTCGCGGTCAGCGGGTCTGCCGCCGCGTAGTCGGCTACGAACTGGTTGCTGATGCCGTGCACGCCGGCCGGAGAGGTTGCCATGGCCGCGACGTTACCTCCGGGTCGCCGGCCGCCGACAGGTATTTAGCGAGGCTCACGATCCTGTCGCCCGGTCAACTTTTGACCCGGCCGGCAGGATGACCGCGTGCCCAGGGCCACAGCGCTCCTCCTGCCCGTCCTGCTCCTCGCGGTGTTCACGCTGACGGGCTGCGTCCGGCTGCACGCCGCCATGGCGCTGTCGCCCGACGACCGCGTGTCCGGCGAGGTCATCGCCGCCACACCGCCCACGCAGGACAACGACCCGGGCCCGCAGCTCAAGATCCCGAACGAGCTGGCCGGGCGCGTCACCGCCAAGGCGTACAAGGTGGACAACTACACGGGCACGCAGCTGTTCTTCAACAGCCTGACGTTCGAGGAAGTGCGGGCCCTGTCCGCCGCCACGAGCACCACGTCCAGCCGCTACCAGCTCACCTTCCGGCGGTCCGGCGACCTGGTGACGCTGTCCGGCTCCGTGGACCTCACGCAGGTGCCCGCCGACCGCGCCGACATCCAGGTGAAGATCAGCTTCCCGGGCGAGCTGGTCAACACCAACGGCCGGGAGGAGGAGCGGAACACCATCGCGTGGTCGCCCAAGCCCGGCCAGGCGTCGATGCTCACCGCGACCCTGCGTTACGCGGGCGAGAACTCACCCGCCTACTTCGCCTGGACGATGCTGGTGGCGGGGTTGACCGGCACGGCGGCGCTGATCGTCCTGGTGCTCGCGGTCGTGGCGCACCGCCGCAGCCTCGTGGCCTGAACCACGTCACAACCCGGCGGGCCGCCCCGTCCACCGGGCATGAGGATGAACTTCGCCGCCGTGGCGCCCGAGGTGTACCGGCACCTGGTCGCGCTCGACGCCTTCGCCCACGAGCGCATCGACCGCCGGCTGGCCGACCTGGTCAAGCTGCGCGCGTCGGTGCTGAACAACTGCGCCTACTGCGTGGACCTGCACTCCACCGACTCGATCAAGGCGGGTGAGGACACCCGTCGCCTGCTCGCGGTGGCGGTGTGGCGTGAGTCCCACTTCTTCAGCGCCGAGGAGCGCGTCGCGCTGGAGTTCACCGACGCCGTGACCCGGCTCGGCGAGCACGGCGTGCCGGACGAGCTGTGGGAGAGGGTGACCGCGACGTTCGACGAGCGGCAGGTCGCCGGCCTGCTCGCGGAGATCATCGCGATCAACGCCTTCAACCGGATCGGCGTGACCATGGACTCGGCCACCGAACTGCGCTTGGGCTGACCGCGGGGCGGGGCCGACCAGGGGGCGGCCCCGCCGGGCGTCACGCGCGCACCGGCACCAGGCCCAGGCGGGACACCACCTCGCGGGTCGCCTTGGACCGGTTGAGCGTGTAGAAGTGCAGGCTCGGCACGCCCTCCGCGAGCAGCCGCTCGCCCAGCTCGGTGACCAGGTCGACGCCCGCCTTCCGGAAACCCGCCGCGTCGTCCGCGTACGGGTCGAGCCGACGCGCGACCGAGGCGGGCACCGGCGCGCCGGACAGCTCGATCGTCTTCACCAGGGTGCGGGGCGTGGTCAGCGGCATCAGGCCGGGCAGCAGCACGGCATCGCAGCCCTGCGCGGCCACCCGGTCCCGCAGCCGCAGGAAGTCCTCCGCCTCGAAGAACAGCTGCGCGATCGCGAAGTCCGCGCCCGCGCGCAGCTTGCGCACCAGGTGCCGGGTGTCCTCGTCCAGGTCCGCCGACCGCGGGTGCCCGTACGGGAACGCCGCCACGCCCACGCAGAAGTCGCCCAGCTCCCGGCACAGCCGCACCAGTTCCTCGGCGTAGGTCAGCCCGGACGGGTGCGCCACCCACTCGCCGTTCGGGTCGCCCGGCGGGTCGCCCCGCACGGCCAGGATGTTGCGCACGCCGACCGCCGCGTACCAGCCGATCACGTTCCGCAGCTCGGCCACCGAGTGCTCCACGGCCGTGAGGTGCGCCATCGGCACCAGGGTCGTCTCTTGGGCCACGCGGCCGGTGGTGCGGATGGTGCGGTCGCGCGACGACCCGCCCGCGCCGTACGTGATCGACACGAACGCCGGGTCGAGGGGCTCCAGCTCGCGGATCGCCCGCCACAGGACCTGCTCGTCCGCGGCGTCGCGCGGCGGGAAGAACTCCACGGAGAACCCCGAGTTGCCGCCGTTGAGGCGTTCGACGACCGAAGTCATGCCCTCCAGCGTAGTGCCCGTGCCGGCCTTCGGGAGGCCCGGTTCACTTCGTGGAAGCGGCCCCCGGTTGGGCGGGCGTTCCGGGCAGAGGTGACCATAGACGGGTGCCGCCCCACCCGTTGGACCAGGAACTGCCCAAGCACGTCGACGCAGCGCTCGCCGACTACCTCGCCGACCGCCGCACGCTGGGCGCGCGCATGGAGTCGAACTTCACCGACGTGGTGGACGGGCTCGCCGACTTCGTCCTCGGCGGCGGCAAGCGGATCCGGCCGACGTTCGCGTGGTGGGGCTGGCGGGCGGCGGGCGGCGACCCGGGCGGCGACCTGGCCGGGCCCGTGCTCACGGCGGTCAGCTCGCTGGAGCTGATCCAGGCGTGCGCGCTGATCCACGACGACCTGATGGACGCCTCCGAGACCCGCCGGGGCATGCCCACGGTGCACATCCGGTTCGGCAAGAAGCACCGCGACGAGGGCTGGCTCGGCGAGGCCGAGCGGTTCGGGCTCGCGGCGGCCGTGCTGATCGGTGACGTCGCGCTGGCCTGGGCCGACGACATGCTGTTCGCGGCGGGGCTGCCCAAGGACGCGTTGCAGCGGTTGAGCCTGCCGTGGCGGGACATGCGCACCGAGATGCTCGCGGGCCAGTACCTGGACGTGCTCACGCAGGCACGCGGTGACTCCTCTCCGGACGCCGCGTTGCGCATCGACCGGCTGAAGACCGCCGCGTACACCGTGGAGCGCCCGCTGCACATGGGCGCGGCGATCGGCGACGCGCCGCCGGAGCTGGTCGCCGGCCTGCGTGCGTTCGGCACGGACATCGGGGTGGCGTTCCAGCTCCGGGACGACCTGCTCGGCGTGTTCGGCGACCCGGCGGTGACCGGCAAGCCCGCGGGCGACGACCTGCGGGAGGGCAAGCGGACGCTGCTCGTGGCGCTGGGCGTGGAGTACGGCGCGGACGTGCTGCACGACGCGTTGGGCCGCCCGGACCTCGACGTCGACACCGTGGACGAGATCCGGGCCAGACTGGTGGAGGTCGGGGCGGTGGACGCGGTCGAGCGGCGCATCGCCGAACTCACCCAGTCCGCGCTGACGGCGCTGGCGCGGGCCCCGATCGCCGAACCGGCCGGTGAGCGGCTGGCGGAACTCGCGATCAGCGCCACGAAACGGACCTACTGACGATGCGCACCGTCACCGGCCGCACGGACCACGTGGTCGTGGTCGGCGCGGGACTGGCGGGCCTGTCCGCCGCGCTGCACCTGCTCGGCGCGGGCAGGCGCGTGACCGTGGTCGAGCGCGACGACGTGCCCGGCGGCCGGGCCGGGCGGCTCGACCTCGGCGGCTACCGGTTCGACACCGGCCCCACCGTGCTCACCATGCCGGAACTGGTCGAGGAGGCCCTGAACGCGGTCGGCGAGAGCCTGGCCGACCGGCTGGACCTGCTCCCCGTGACACCCGCCTACCGGGCGCGGTTCGCCGACGGCTCCGTGCTGGACGTGCACGCCGACGGCGACGCGATGGAGGCGGAGGTGCGGCGGTTCGCCGGACCCGCCGAGGCCGCCGGGTACCGGGCGCTGCGGTCGTGGCTGACGGAGCTGTACCGGGTCGAGCGCGACGCGTTCATCGGCGCGAACTTCGACTCGCCGCTGAGCCTGCTCACGCCGCAGCTGGCCCGCCTGGCGGGGCTGCGCGGGTTCGCGCGGCTGGGACCGTCCGTGGCGCGGTTCCTGAAGGACGAGCGCCTGCAACGCGTGTTCTCGTTCCAGTCGCTCTACGCGGGTGTGTCGCCACGCCGGGCGCTCGCCGCGTACGCCGTCATCGCGTACATGGACACCATCGCGGGCGTGTACTACCCACGCGGCGGGATGCGCGCGTTGCCGGACGCGTTGGCGGACGCCGCCCGGGACGCGGGCGCGGAGCTGCGTTACCGGACGAAGGTCGCGTGGCTGGAGCGGATCGGCCGCCGGGTGACGGCCGTGCGCACCGCGCAGGGCGAGCGCATCCCGTGCGACGCCGTGGTCCTGACGCCCGACCTGCCCATGTCGTACCGGCTGCTCGGCCACCGCCCGCGCCGCCCGGTGCCGCTCACCTGGGCGCCGTCGGCGGCCGTGCTGCACGCCGGGGTGGACCGGACGTGGCCGGAACTCGCGCACCACACGCTGTTCTTCGGCGGCGCGTGGGACCGCACGTTCGACGAGCTGACCCGCCGGGGCACGTTGATGAGCGACCCGTCGCTCCTGGTCACCAGCCCGCCGGGACGCGGGATGTTCGTGCTCGCGCCGACACCGAACCTGCGGGTCGGCGCGATCGACTGGGACCGCGTCGGCCCCGCCTACCGGGACGAGGTCGTGCAGGTCCTCCAGGCACGCGGCCTGACCGGGTTCGGCGACTCGATCGAGGTGGAGTCGCTGGTCACGCCGAAGGACTGGGCCGCGATGGGCCTCGCCGCGGGCACCCCGTTCTCGGTCGCGCACACGTTCGCCCAGACCGGCCCGTTCCGGCCGCGCAACCTGGTGCTCGACAACGCCGTGCTGGCGGGCTGCGGCACCACGCCGGGCGTGGGCGTGCCGCCGGTGCTGATCTCCGGGAAGCTCGCGGCGCAACGCGTCACGGGACACGTCGGCGCGGCGTGGCGGCGACCGGCCGTCCGACCGCGGGCGCAGAGCCCGCGCTGACCGACGCGGGGTGACCGGCGACACCCGCCACCCCCCGTGCGGGGCACCCCTCCCGGTGCCCGCACGGGCATTCCCGCACGTCGGAATACTCCAACTGGTCACTCGCCCGGGTGGCCGCCCCATGCGAGGATCCGTCGAGGTGTCCCGAGGGCGTCGCGCGTCTCCGCCATAGCGTGCCGACGCGCGCTCGCGTTGTGCGACGATGTTGCCGCGATGGCCGCGACCCCGTCCCTACCCAGATCGAGCGCCGCACCTGTCGAGCCGGTGCGGTCCGGTGCTACCCAGCCGCCGGATCCCGGTGGCATCCCCGTCCGCACCATCCTGCTCGGCGTCGCGGGCGTCATGCTCGTGGCGCTCGGCGGCACGGGTGCGGGCGCCGTCCTCAAGCGCGACCCGCTGCTCGCGGACACCTCGCTGAGCTGGATCCGGTACGGCCACGGCCACGACTTGGCCACCGCCGTGCTGTACATCGGGCTCGGCATGGTGATCTGGGCGTGGGTCCGGCTCGGCCGCATGGTGCGCAACCGGCACGTCGGCGCCAACGCCGTGCTGACCGCCATCGTGGCCTGGACGCTGCCGCTGCTGTTCGCGCCACCGCTGTTCAGCAAGGACATCTACAGCTACCTGGCCCAGGGCCAGCTCGCGCTCAACGGCCTGGACCCGTACCGCGTGGGTCCGGCGGTGCTCCAAAGCCAGCTGTCGGACAACGTGAGCTGGGTGTGGCAGAACACGCCCGCGCCGTACGGGCCGTTCTTCATGCTGCTCGCGATGGGCGTCGTGTGGGCGACCAACGCCGGCGTGATCGGCGGCGTGGTCCTCATGCGGCTGGTGCTCGTCGCCGGGCTCGCGCTGCTGTGCTGGGCGCTGCCCGGCCTCTCCCGGCACCTCGGCGGGCGGCCCGCCGTGGCCCTGTGGCTCGCGGGCGCGAACCCGCTGATGCTGATCCACCTCATCGGGGGCGCGCACAACGACGTGCTGATGGTGGGGCTGATGGCGGCCGGGTGCCTGCTCGTCCTGGACCGCAAGCACGTGCTCGGCATCGCCCTGGTGACGCTCGCGTTCGCGGTGAAGGCCACCGCCGTGGTGGCGTTGCCCTTCCTGGTGCTGGTGTGGGCGCGGCGGCTGACCGGCAGCCGCACCGCGCAGCTGGTCAAGGCCATCGCGGGCGGCCTGGCCGCGTTCGTGGTGGTGTTCGCGGCCACCACCCTGGTGTCCGGGCTCGACCTCGGCTGGATACCGGCGCTCAGCTCGTCCTCGACCATCGTGAACTGGCTGTCGCTGCCCAGCGCGGTCGGCGATTTCGCGTACACCGTGGTCGACCTGTTCGTGCACGTCGAGCCGGGTGCGTTCATGACCGTGGCGCGCGGGCTCGGCTCGTTGCTGCTGGTGTTCATCGCGTGGCGGCAGTGGCGGGCGGCCGACGACGGCGGTCCCGAGGCCATGCGCCGCGCGGCGATCACCATGCTGGCCGTGGCGCTCCTGTCGCCCGCCACGCTGCCCTGGTACTTCAGCTGGGCGCTGGTGCTCGGCGCGGGCCTGGCGTGGACCGACAAGGGCCTCCAGGCGACGGCGTTCTTCTCCACGTGGCTGCTACTGGTGACGTTCCCCGACGGTGACACGGCCCTGTACTCGTGGGGCTACCTGGTGCTCACCGTGGCCGTGTCCGCGTTGGCGTGCGTGTCGCTGGTCAAGCCCGACCCGTTGAAGCTGTCCAGCAGGTACACGTGACCGAACTCGCCGCGGCCTACGCCCGGTGTCGCGAGCTGAACGCCCGGCACGGCCGCACGTTCTTCCTCGCCACCCGGCTGCTGCCACCCGTCCAGCGGCCCGCCGTGCACGCGCTGTACGGGTTCGCGCGCTGGGCGGACGAGATCGTGGACAGCGGCACGTCCGGCGATCCCGCGGGCGAGCTGGACGTGCTGGAGGGGCAGCTCGCCGACGAACTCGCCGGGCGGCCCACGGGGCACCCGGTGCTGGCCGCGCTCGCGGACACCGCCCGGCGTTACCGCATCGACCCCGTGCTGTTCAGCGACTTCCTCACGTCCATGCGCATGGACCTGGACGTGACGGAGTACGCGTCGTTCGCCGAACTCGACCGGTACATGCACGGGTCGGCGGCCGTCATCGGGCTGCAACTGCTGCCGGTGTTCGGCACCATCGCGCCCCGTGCGCACGCCGAACCGGCCGCCGCGGCGCTCGGCCGGGCGTTCCAGCTCACGAACTTCCTACGGGACGTGGGTGAAGACCTCGACCGTGGCCGCGTGTACCTGCCACGGGACGTCCTGGACGTCTACGGGGTCGATCGGGACCTGTTGACGTGGTCCCGGCACACGGGCCGGCCAGACCGCCGTATCAGTGCGGCCGTGAGGCACATCACAGCCGTGACGCACTCCGTGTACCGGACGGCGGAAGACGGGATCGCGCTGCTCCAGCCGGTGGCGCGGCCGTGCGTGCGAACGGCGCTCACGCTCTACCGGGAGATCCTGGACGGCATCGCCGCCGCCGACCACCACGTGCTGGACAAGCGGGTCGCGGTGCCGGGCGCGCGGCGGGTCGCGGTGGCGCTGCCCGGTCTGGTCGGGGCGCTGACCAGCCGTGTGGTGTCCGGGCGGCTCACTTGGCGCCGCCCGGACGACAGTGGTCGTCAGAAGCCCATCGCCTGGGCGCGCCGCTTCACCTCGCGACCGCGGTCGCCGCGCAACGCCTCGATCGGCGTGCCCGGCAGCGTTTCGTCCTCGGTGAACAGCCAGCGCAGGATCTCATCGGTCGAGTAGCCGGAGTCGCGCAGCACCGTGATGGTGCCGGGCAGCCCCTTCACCACGCCTCCGGCGGCGAGGAACTGGGCGGGGACGACGAGGACACCGTTGCGGCGCTCGGCGAGGAGCTGGCCGTCGCGCAGCAACTGGTGGACACGGTTGACCGGCAAACCAAGACGCTCGGCGACCTCGGGCAGGTCCAGGACCTCCAGGTCGGGAGCCAGCACATCCGCAGCGGCAGGAATCGCACTCACGTGCGTCACGATGCCACAACGCCGGGAGCAATGCCCTGCGCCAACCGGGTGGTCGGGATACACCCGCGGGTCGGTCCCCGTACACCCCCCGTACCACGGGAGTTCGCCGCGAATCCCACGTGCGGCTCGCGATGCTGCGGCGCACGGACCGTCTTCGCCCCACCGTACGATCCTCGGCTGTGGAGAGGTCGGTGACGAACGTGATCGGCGGGTTGCTGGAGCAACGGTACCGAGTGGGCGCCCTCGTGGCACGTGGTGGCATGTCCACCGTGTACCGGGGTGTCGACACGCGCCTGGAGCGCCCGGTCGCGATCAAGGTCATGGACCCGCAGTTCTCCTCCGACCCGCAGTTCGTGGCGCGGTTCGAGCGCGAAGCACGTGCCGCGGCCGGGCTGCACCACCCCGGTGTCGTGGCGGTGCACGACCAGGGCGTGGACGAGGACCGCGTGTACCTGGTGATGGAGCTGGTCGAGGGCGGCACGCTGCGCGACCTGCTCAACTCCCGGGGCAAGCTGGACGTGGCGCTGGCGCTGACCGTGCTGGAGCGGGTGCTGTCCCCGCTGGCCGCCGCGCACAAGGCCGGGCTCGTGCACCGGGACGTGAAGCCGGAGAACGTGCTCATCGGGCGTGGCGGCGCGGTGAAGGTCGCCGACTTCGGGTTGGCGCGCGCGGTGGCCACGCCCGGCATCACCAGCGACACCACGATCCTCGGCACGGTCGCCTACCTGTCGCCGGAACAGGTCGCCAGCGGTTCGGCCGACGCCCGCAGCGACGTCTACTCGGCCGGCGTGCTGCTGTACGAGATGTTGACCGGCACGCCGCCGTTCGTGGGCGAGACGGCCATCTCGGTGGCCTACCGGCACGTCAACGACGAGGTGCCCCCGGTGCCCGGCGTGCCCGCCGAGGTGGCCGAGCTGGTGCGCCGCGCGACGCGCAAGGAGCCGTTCCTGCGGCCGGCGGACGCCGAGGCGTTCCTGTCCGAGGTCGAGACGACGCGCGCCCAGCTCGGCATGGCCGCGGTCGACGTGCCCGTAGTGGCGCCCGCCCCGTCCGCGGCGGAGGAGACCGCCACGCTGGAGCCGCAGACGGAGCGCGTGCAGCCGGTGGGCGTCGGGGCGGCGTTCACGGAGGCCACCGTGCCGGTTCGCAGACCGACCACAGGGCCGCGGGGCACCCAGGCCATACCGCGCGATTTACTCGCCGAGCCCATGCCGTCCCCCGCCGCGGGGACGCCGCGACCGCGGCCCGTGCGCCCCCGGCGACCGCCGAAGAAGAAGACGCCCGAGCAGCTCTACGAGGAGATGCGGGCGAGGAGCAAGAAGCAGCTCATCGTCTGGATCAGCGTCGTGGTCGTCGCGGCGGTCATCATCGGCGTGACGACCTGGTGGATGGCCATCGGCCGGATGACGTCCGTGCCCGACGTCGTGGGCAAGGAGCAGGACGCCGCCGCCGTGATCGTCGAGGACGCGTCCCTCAAGTCCGCGGTGACGACGGAGAACAGCGACACCGTGCCGTCCGGCCAGGTGCTGCGGACCGACCCGGCGGCCGGTGTGCAGGCCACCAAGGGCGACCTGGTGCGGATCGTGGTGTCGCGGGGCAAGCCCGTGGTGCCGCAGGTGCAGCCCGGGGTCGACGTGTCCGTGGCGGAGCAGGAGCTGGCGGGCGTCGGCCTCAAGCCGCAGCTGAACGAGGCGGACGACGCGTTCAGCGACCGCGTGCCGAAGGGCAAGGTGGTGACCCTGAAGCCCGCTCCGGGTACCGCCGTGAACATCGGCAGCACGGTGACCATCGTGCTCAGCAAGGGCGTGCAGCCGAAACCGGTGCCGAACGTCAAGGGCAAGACCAAGGAGGAGGCTTTCGCGGAGCTGTCGGCGGCCGGCTTCGACCCGATCGAGGGTCCGCAGGAGCCGTCCGGCGAGGTCGAGGGCGGACGGGTGGTGCGCACGAACCCGGCGGCGGGCACCGCGCTCGGCGCGGACAAGCGCGTCACGGTGATCATCGCGGAGGACCGCGGCGTGACCGTGCCCAACGTCGAGGGCAAGCGCCTCAAGGAGGCCAAGCAGACCTTGGAGCGCGCCGGGCTCCAGGTCGAGGTCCAGCTCAACAACCGCGACAAAGCGACCGTGATCAATCAGTCGATCAGGGGTGGTGAGCGCGTGCCGAAGGGCACGAAGATCACTCTCATCGCCGTCTGATTCTCGAACGAGGGGTCCCGGCTACACGATCGTGTCGGGACCTCGACTCGAACACTTGTTCGATTTATGGTTGGTGCATGTTCGAGATCACGTTCACCGCACACCGCTCCCACCTGCACCGGAGCGCTCGCCACCAGACCACCCAGCACCGGAGCACTCAGCACCCGAGCACTCAGCACCCGAGCACTCAGCATCAGAGCACCTGGGAGCCTCGGGTCCAACGACATCCCGGCGCGCGCCCGCCGGAGGACCCGAGGCTCCCCAGCCACCCACCTCCGATCACAGCACCCGGCCGCGCTCCTCCGCCCCGACTCCTCCGACACCGCCCCTTCGGCCCGAACCGCGCCCAGCACCTCCGGCCCGCTCCACCGTCCGCAACACCCTCGACCTAGCCCCACCAGCCCCACACAGCTCGGCCGCAACCCCGACCTCGCTCCCTCTGGCTCCGCTCCCCCGGCCCGCTTTCCGACCCGCTCTCCTGGCCCCGCTCCCCTGGCTTCGCCCCAGGTCGCAGCACCTCAGGTCGCAGCATCCCGGTCACAGCCCCGGCCTCCCGCCTCCGGAGCCACCTCCAGTCAGCTCCAGCCGCCTCCAGCAGCCTTCGCCTGGTCTCCACCTCGGCCCTCGGCCCCCGTCCCTCGGCCCCCGTCCCTCGGCCTCGGCTGCCGCGGCACCTGCGAGCAAGCGCCACCCCACCCCATCGCGAGGTCCGGAAACGACTGCGCCCCGGCGGTCCAAGACCACCGGGGCGCACTCCAGACGTGCTCGCCGCCACCACGGGCGGGCCATAAGCGTCCTCAGCTGCGAAGCATCTCCGCGACGAGGAAGGCGAGTTCCAGCGACTGCTGGGTGTTGAGCCGCGGGTCGCAAGCGGTCTCGTACCGGCCGGCCAGGTCGGTGTCCGAGATCTCCTGCGCGCCGCCCAGGCACTCGGTGACGTCCTCACCCGTCAGCTCGATGTGGATGCCACCGGGGTGCGTGCCGAGCCGGCGGTGCACCTCGAAGAAGCCCTGCACCTCGTCCACGATCCGGTCGAAGTGCCGGGTCTTGTACCCGGTGGACGACTCGTGGGTGTTGCCGTGCATCGGGTCGCACTGCCAGATGACCTGGTGACCGGACGCGGTGACCTTCTCCACGATCGCGGGCAGCACGTCGCGCACCTTGCCGTTGC
This sequence comes from Saccharothrix obliqua, assembly GCF_019375475.1. Classification (GTDB taxonomy): domain Bacteria; phylum Actinomycetota; class Actinomycetes; order Mycobacteriales; family Pseudonocardiaceae; genus Actinosynnema; species Actinosynnema obliqua. Next base: position 39,916 of record NZ_JAHXGQ010000013.1, read on the forward strand.
CCATGCGGCTGATCAGGGTCAGCCGGCCGGGCTGGTTGTACGGGTCCAGCCGCTCGACGTACTCGACCGCCAGCTCCGGGGTGGTGGTCGGGCCGATCTTGAGGCCGATCGGGTTGGCGAGCAGTTCGGCGAACGCGATGTGCGCGCCGTCGAGCTGCCGGGTGCGCTCGCCGATCCACAGGAAGTGCGACGACAGGTCGTACAGCTTCGGCTGGTCGCTGTTGGCGTCCAGGCGGAGCAACGCACGCTCGTAGTCCAGCAGAAGCGCCTCGTGGGAGGCGAAGATCTCCGTCGTGTGAAGGGAGGTGTCGTCGACACCGCACGCCGACATGAACCGCAGGCCCCGGTCGATCTCCGCGGCCAGCGCCTCGTACCGCTCACCGGCGGGCGAGGTGCGGACGAAGTCCTTGTTCCACTCGTGCAACCGGTGCAGGTCGGCCATGCCCGCCGTGGTCATCGCCCGCAGCAGGTTCATCGCGGCACCCGCGTTCGCGTACGCCCGGATCATCCGCGAGGGGTCCGGGATACGTGCCTCGGGCGTGGTGACCAGCGAGTTGACGATGTCACCCCGGTAGGACGGCAGGCCGAGGGCGTCGATGTTGGACGACCGCGGCTTGGCGTACTGGCCCGCGATGCGACCGATCTTCACGACGGGCAGGCTCGCGCCGTAGGTCAGCACGACCGCCATCTGGAGCAGCGTGCGCACGTTCGCCCGGATGTGGGGCTCGGTGTTGTCCGCAAACGTCTCGGCGCAGTCGCCGCCCTGGAGGAGAAACGCCTCGCCGCGCGCGACTTCGGCGAGGTTGTCACGCAGCCGGTCGATCTCGGCGGGCACGGTGATGGGCGGAACGCTTTCGAGCACGGCGCGCACGCGCCGCACCTGCTCGGAGTCCGGCCATTCCGGCTGCTGGGCGGCTGGGCGGCCCAGCGCGTCGTCCAGGCGCGCGCGTAGCTCAGGCGGGAGGGGCGGAAGCTCGGGAAGCGTGTCCACGGGCACGTCCACGGTCCAGTTCACGTGTTAAGGGTATGCGGTCCGGAGTGCGAGACGGGGGCGGGTTATATGTTGTGAGTCATGCTCGCCGCCGAGCAGACCATCGGGAGCCCGGCCAACAGCACCACGAACCACCCCACCCGGCCGCACGCAAGCCCACCCACCCCAGCCGCTCGGTAGCGCCCAGCCCAGCGCGCACCCCACTCGGCCCGCGCCCAGCCCGCTCAGCCCGCACCCACTCAGCCCGCGCCCACTCAGCCCGCGCCAGCCCGCTCAGGCGCGCCCCGCCGACTCAGCCGCAGCCCGCCGGCTCGGCCCGCGCCCGGCCAGTCCGGCTCATGCCCACCCGGCCCGCACCCGGCCCCGCCCCGCACCCGGCCCCGCGCCGGCCAGCCCGCCGCCGGGCAATCGCCCCTGGCCGCTCGCCACCGGGCACCCACCACCGGGCACCCACCACCGGGCACCCACCACCGGGCACCCACCACCGGGCATCCGCCACCGGGCATCCGCCACCGGGCATCCGCAGCGCCGAGCCAGCCGCTCGCGAGCCAACCGCTCCTCCGCTCGGCCCCAGCCGCCCGCTCCTCCACGGAGCCCGGCTCCCGGCGTGAGAACACGGCGAGGGCGCTCCCGGACGGTTCGAGGGTCCGTCCGGAAGCGCCCTCGCACTTCCTGTCGCGGTCGGTGCCGGTGGCCAATGCCGGGTGCCGGCGGCTGCCGTTCCCGGGCCGTTCGACCAAGCCCGGCCCGACCGGTGTGGCTCAGCCGAAGAAGACCTGGGCCTCGGCGTAGCGCTCCAGCGGGACGGTCTTCAGCTCGGCGGTCGCCTCCGAGAGCTTCACGCGCACGATGTCCGTGCCGCGCAGGGCGACCATGACGCCGAAGTCGCCCTCGGCGACGGCGTCCACCGCGTGCAACCCGAAGCGGGTGGCGAGGACGCGGTCGTAGGCGGTCGGGATGCCGCCGCGCTGGACGTGGCCCAGCACGACCGCGCGCGACTCCTTGCCGGTGCGCTCGGCGATCTCCTCGGCGAGCCACGTGCCGACGCCGCCCAGGCGGACGTGGCCGAACGCGTCCTTCTCACCGGAGTGCAGCACCTCGGCACCGCCCTCGGGGACGGCGCCCTCGGCGACGACGATGATCGGCGCGTACTGCCGCTCGAACCGCCGCTCCACCCACTCGACGACCTGCTCGACGCTGAACGGCCGCTCCGGCACGAGGATCACGTTCGCACCACCGGCCAGGCCGGAGTGCAGCGCGATCCAGCCCGCGTGCCGGCCCATGACCTCGACCACCAGCGCGCGGTGGTGGGACTCGGCCGTGGTGCGCAGGCGGTCGATGGCCTCGGTGGCGATGTGGACCGCCGTGTCGAAGCCGAACGTGTAGTCCGTGGCGCCCAGGTCGTTGTCGATGGTCTTCGGCACGCCGACGACGCCGATGCCGTCGTCGGTGAGGCGCTTCGCGACGCCCAGGGTGTCCTCGCCGCCGATGGCGATCAGGGCGTCCACGCCCTCGTCCGCCAGCACCTTGCGGATCTTGTCGACGCCGCCGTCCAGCTTGTACGGGTTGGTGCGCGACGAGCCGAGGATCGTGCCGCCCCTGGTGAGGATGTCCTCGACGTCCGCGAGGCCGATCGGCTTGGTCAGCCCCTCGACCGGGCCCTGCCAACCGTTGCGGAAGCCCACGACTTCCCAGTTGTGCGCCTCGATGCCCTTGCGGACCACGGCGCGGATCACCGCGTTCAGCCCGGGGCAGTCACCACCGCCGGTGAGCACACCAATACGCATCTGCTTAGCCCATCTCTTCGTGTCGCGGGTCACCCAAGACTGTCACGACCTGGATCGGTGCAGCAAGGGCCCAGTCCACCTAGCGGACGGCGAACCCGCGGCGCCTGCGCTCGGCCTCGATCACCTTCCACCGGGCCAGGTTGTGGCGGGCGTCGGCGAGCGCGTCGTGGGCGTCGGCCGGCGGCGAGGGGAGGCGGGGCTTGCCCACGTCCTCCCAGCGCTGCCGCAGGTCACGCGTGAAGCGGGGCAGGCAGCGGGGCATCGCGGGCATCGGTCCCCACAGCTGGGCGAGCGCCACGTGGTCGTAGGCGGCGAACCACGCCCACAGCTCGATGTCGTCCCGGTTCGCCTTGGGGCCGCCGAGGAAGTCGAGCAGGTCCTCGCGGATGCGCTCGCGGCTGCGCCACGCGCCGTCGGCGGGCGGCGGGAGCTGGTTGAGCACGTTGGCGCGGACCCAGGGGCCTGCCTTCTCCGGGTCGAACTCGGTCGACACGGCGTAGAACTCGCGGCCTTCCTCGTCGACCACTCCAATGGAGACGAGGTCGATCGTCACCCCGTCCTCGATGAACTCACAGTCGTAGAAGAACCGCACCGCGCCAAGCTTAAGGTGCGGTTCAGCCCGCCTTCGTGCCGGGCAGGCGGTCCGCGTCGCCGGCGTCGGGCTTCCCGGCCTCGGGCTTGACCTCCTTGGCCTTGGCCGCGTACACGTCGACGTACTCCTGGCCGGACAGCTCCATCAGGGCGTACATGATCTCGTCGGTGATCGACCGCAGCACGAACCGGTCGCCGGACAACCCCGCGTACCTGGAGAAGTCCAGCGGCTTGCCGATCTTGATCCGGATCGGGTGCGGGCGCCACATCTTGGAGCCGATGGGGTTGGCCTTGTCGGTGCCGAACATGGCCACCGGGATGACCGGCGCGCCCGACTCCAGCGCGATCCACGCGACGCCGACCTTGCCCTTGTACAGGCGGCCGTCGGGCGAACGGGTGCCCTCGGGGTAGATGCCGAGCAGCTTGCCCTCGCGGACGATCCGCACGCCCGTGTCCAGCGCGGCCTGCGCGGCGGACGCCGAGGAGCGGTCGATCGGCACCTGTCCGACGCCCGCGAAGAACCAGCGCTGGAACGCGCCCTTGAAGCCCTTGCCGGTGAAGTATTCGATCTTGGCCGGGAACGTGACCCGGCGGGACAGCTTCAGCGGCAGGAAGAACGAGTCGGAGACCGCGAGGTGGTTGGAGGCCAGGATCGCGCCGCCCTCCTTGGGGATGTTCTCCGCGCCCTCGATGATCCGGGGTCGGAAGAACAGCTTCAGGAGCGGCCCGAGAAAGATGTGTTTCATCAGCCAGTACAGCACCGCTGGGAGCGCCTCCTCGACGTGCTTGGTCCCCGGCGGGTCAGCCTACGGAGCGGACCGCACCAGGCACAACGAAGTCCCGCGTTCGCGCGGTACGGTCGCAAGTCCCACCGACGCCGTAATCCGCAACACAACGGCGTCGTGCGACGATTGAGTGTGGCAGAGGGTTCGCCTTCACGACCGGAGGGCTGGAGCACGCCGATGAACTCCCGACGCGACTCGACGGACGGTCCGGAGGACGTGGACGCGACCTTCGCGGAGATCGTGGCCGGTCTGGAACGCGAAGGCGTCGGCAAGTCGTTGCCCGACGACGAGCCCGACGAGCAGGAGGCCGAGCCCGCCGGCCGCCCCGGTGGCCGCTCGACCGCGACGGCCGCCGACCGGACCCCGGACGACGAACCCGACGACGACCCGGACGACCACTTCATCCCCCCGGAGCCCCCGCCGCTGCCCGCGCTGCGGCCCGGCACCATCGCGGCCCTGCTGCTGATCGTGCTCGGCCTGGTGGTGCTGCTGTTCCCGGGGCTGTTCGGCCTGGAGTCGCGGCTCGGCACCCCGCTGGCCCTCATCGTGCTCTGCGCGGGCGTCGGCTGGCTGATCCTGCGCATCCGCAACGGCCCGCCCCCGGACTCCGGGTGGGACGACGGCGCGGTCCTCTGACCAGCGGTGTCCTGGCGAGCGGTGTCCTGACGAGCGGTGCCCTGACGAGCGGCTCTCCCGAGGCGGTCTACGGGGCTGCTCGCGATGTCGGGGCGACGCCCGTCAGGTCTCGGGCCAGGGTGGCGGCGCCGACGATGCCCGCGTCGTCGCCCAGTTGGGCGGTGCGGATGCGGGACAGGGGGCGGTGGCCCGCACCGGTCACCGCGGCGGCGTAGCGTTCGCGGGCCTCGTCCAGGAACAACGGCGCGGATTCGGAGACGCCGCCGCCGATCACCACGATCTCCGGGTCGTAGACGTCCGCCACGAGGGCCAGGCCCTCGCCCAGCCAGCGGGCCAGGTCGGACATCGCGCGGCGGGCCAGGGGGTCGCCGTCGCGGGCCGCGGCGGCTATTCGGCGGCCGGTGAGGGCTCGGGAGTCGCGCAGGGCTTCGCGGGCCATGGGGGTCGAGACGCCGGGATGGCGGGCCAGCAGTTCGACGGCGGTCGTGGTGAGGGCCGTGCCGCTGCAATAGCGCTCCCAGCAGCCGTTCTTGCCGCACGGGCAGGGGCGGCCGTCGGGGACCAGGCGCAGGTGGCCCAGTTCGGGCGCGACGCCGTGCGCACCGCGGAACACCTCGCCGTCCACCAGCAACGCCCCGCCGATGCCGGTGCCGATGGCGACCAGGACCGCGACGCCCGCTCCCCTGGCCGCGCCGAAGCGGTGTTCGGCCAGGGCCGCCGCGTTGGCGTCGTGCTCCAGCACGACCGGCAGCCCGACGCGCCGCGTGACGCGTTCGGCCACCGTCGCCTGCCGCCACGCCAGGTGGGGCGCGAACCGGACGGTCCGCCGGTCCGGCGCGACGAAACCCGCCACGGCCAACCCGACGGCGCTCACGGTGTGGCGGGACGCCAGTTCGCCCACGGCGGCGGCGACAGCCTCCTCCAACGCCTCCTCGCCGGACGGGGTGGCGGCGCGGGCGGTGTCCAGGACCGCGCCGTCGGCGTCCACCACACCCGCGCGCACGCTGGTGCCGCCGACGTCGACGCCGATGGTCAGCACTAGGACCGCCGCCGGACCACCGGGATGTGCTCCACGCGTGGTGGCGGCGGCTCCTCGGTGGCGGCCGGCTCCGCGGTGGCCGGTCGCGCGGCGGCCGGCTCCGGTGCCGGTGACGTCCCGGCGGCGCGTGGCGGGTCGGTCAGGGCTTCCCGCAGCACGGCGATCAGGCCCGTGACGTGCTCGGCCGCGCGTGCCGCGAGTTCCGACCGGTCACCTCGGGCCAGGGCCACCGCGTTGCACAGCGGGCACCAGCCGCAGGTCCCGGGGTCGTGGTCGTTCTCGCTGAGCCGGTTCAGCCACGGCTGCGCGCGCTCGGCGGCGGCGTCGAGCAGGAGGCGCAGTTCCTCCGCGAGCTTCGCGTCCACGTGCCTCACCGCATCCACAGGTCGGGGTCGGGGCGGAAGCGCACCGCCAACCCGGTGTCGTCCAGTTCCGCGCCCACCACCACGCACCGCCGCAGCAGCGACGGCAGGGTGATCAGCTTGCGCCGCCCGTCGACGGTCACCACCAGGTCGTCGCCGACCCGCGCCAGGGCGGGTTCGGCGTCACCCAGCGCCAGGGTCAGCCGCAGCTCGTACTCGTCACCGACGCGCGCCACGTCGAGCGCCGCTCCCGCCACGCCGGTGCCGGCCAGCGGGTCCGCTCCCCCGTAGAGGCCGCCCGCCAGCTCCAGCAACGCGGGCAGGCCGACCGGTTCGCCCGCGCGGTGCTCGGCGGTGCGCACCTCGCCCAGGTCCAGCTCGGCCAGCACGGCCTCCTGCTCGGCGCGACGCGTGCGCAGCCAGTCGGCGGCCGGGCCGGTCCCGTCGCCGGGGTGCGGCACCAGCCGGTTGACCACGACGCCGTCGAGCCGGACGCCCTGGAGGGCCAGCGCCGTCGCGGTGCGCCGGGTCTCGGCGGCGACGACCCGCTCGGGCGTGAGCACCAGCCGCACGCCGGTGGTGTCCGCGGTGAGCAGGTCGCGCAACTGCGCCAGGTGCTCCGCGAGCCGACCCAGCGCGTCGGCGGTGGCGTCCCAGCTCTCCGGGGACCTGCTGCCCGCGAGGCTCGCGAGCAGGCCGCGCACCACGCGCCGGTGCGTCGGGAACAGCCGTTCCAGGTAGGAGGCGAGCGCCTCGGGCAGGGCGAGCAGGCGCAGCGTCTCGGCGGTCGGCCCGCAGTCGACCACGACCACGTCCCACGGACCGGTCGCGGCGAACCGCCGCACCTCGCCGAGCGCCAGCAGCTCCTCCACGCCGGGCAGCACGGTCAGCTCCTCGGCGGCCAGCTCGTCCACGCCCGCGCCCGCGAGCACGGTCCGCAGGTGGCCGCGCAGGTCGTGCCACGACGCGTCGACCAGGGCACGGGGGTCGACCTGGGCGGCGTGCGGGCCGCCGTCGACCTCCACGGGCGCCGGGCCGAGCGGCACGCCCAGCGCGTCGCCGAGCGAGTGCGCCGGGTCGGTGGACACGACCAGGGTCTTGCGCCCACCGGCGGCGAGCGCGACCGCCGTGGCGGCGGCGAGGGTGGTCTTGCCGACCCCGCCCTTGCCGGTGAACAGCAGCAGTCGCGCGCTCATCCAGCGCTTTCCACGCGGCGCTTCAGCTCCTTCAACGCCGTATCCATGATCATCTTCTCGGCTTTGCGGCGGAACAGGCCGATCATCGGCACCACGAGCTGCACGGACAGCGTGTAGGTCACCTCGGTCGAGCCGCCCCGCGCGGTGAGCACGTAGCTGCCCTCCTGGAACTTCTGCATCTGCCCTTTGACCAGGTGCCACGAGATCCGCTCGGCGGACCACTCGTCGTAGGCGAGGACGTACTCGTCCTTGATGGGTCCCTGGTCGATGTTGAACTTGACCTGCGCCGCGTAGCCGTCCGCCCCGGTCTCCAGCACCTCGGTCCGCTTCACCCCGTTGGCCCAGTCGGGGTACGCGGCGAAGTCGGCGATCACCGCCACGATCCTCGAAGGCGCCGCGTCGATCGTGATGGACTGGGTGGACTGGTCGGCCATGCCGGGGAGGCTACCCGGTGGTCGGGTTCACCAGCGCAACACGTGGGGCGTGCCGCTGCGCTGGAAGTGACCCACGTTCACGCACTCGGTCCAGCCGATGCGCACGCGCCGTGCCATCGGCTGGTGCACGTGCCCGAACAGCGACCAGCGCGGCCGATCGCGCTCGATCACCTTCAGCAACGACGTGGAACCCAACTCGGGCCGCCGCGCCACCACGTCGTAGGTCAGCTCGGCCACCGCGGGCGGCACGTGGGTGCACAGCACGTCCACCTCGCCCAGCCCCGCCAGGGCCGCGCCGAACTCCTCCTCCGTGCGCAGGTAGGGGTACCAGGGCGCGTTCGGCCGCCGCACGAAGCCCTTGGACAGCAGCGCGCCGCCGACGAACCCGAACCGCAGGCCGCCGATCACCGTCGACGCGCCGTCCAGGACGTGCACGCCGTCGTGGGCGAACCGCGGCCACAGCTCGGGGCTGTCCACGTTGCCGGGCGTCGCGTAGGTGGGTGCGCTCATCGCGGAGAACAGCTCCGCGTACTGCTCCAGCACGGCCTCGCGGACCACGGCCGCGGCGTCGTCCAGGCTGTCCCAGAGGGCGCGGACGTAGCGGGCGGTCTCCGCGCTCATCCGCTCGCGCCGCATCCGCGCGAACACCCCGACCTTCTCCGCGCCGAACACCCGGCCGAGGATGCCCTTGCCGTGGTCGTAGTAGTCGACGAAGTCGACCAGGTCACCCAGGACCACCAGTGCGTCCGCGCCGTCGCCCGCGCGGGCGAGGGCTTCGGCGTTGCCGTGGACATCCGAGACGACGTGAACCCGCACACCCGGGAATCTACGGCAGTGCTGGGGGAACGCCCGGCGGCCGGCCCGCTTCCAAGGTCATCTTCAGGCCCAGCGACACCCGTTTGGCGGCGAGCTGGCGACGGCGGACCTCCTGGCGCAGGCGCTTGGGCGAGGTGTCACCACGTGGGTCGGCACGCAGGAAGTAGTGCAGCAACGTGCCGTCGAGCACGGGTTCCAACCACACCTCCATCGTTCCGACCAACGCGCCCGCGACCGTCCAGCGCAACCCCTGCGCACCGCGGTCGAGGTAGACGTCCAAGATGAGGTCGGGCCAGTACGCGGCCCACGACCCGGGCGTCGCGAAAGCGGCGGCCACCACTTCGGGAGGAACGGCCAGAAAGGTCTCGTCGACGACGTCCACGCTCGGCACGGGTGGGAAGAGTGCCACGACACGGTCACGGAACACCCCACCGGCCTGGTGTATCGCCGGAATCACAGGCTAAGTTTCCCCACCGGTAATAAACAACCGTCCGGAGGTTGACGTGCGCGAGTTCAGCGTCCCCGCCACCGCTGCTGTGGCTGCCGACGAGAACCTCACCGACATGGTGCAGGCGAACGCGGAGCGCTTCGGCAACGCCGTCAGCTTCCGACGACGCGTCGACGGCACGTGGGTGGACGTGACCGCCCGCGATTTCGCCGCGCAGGTGCTCGCGGTGGCCAAGGGCATGATCGCCGCCGGCATCGGCGTGGGCGACCGGGTGGGCCTGATGTCCAAGACCCGGTACGAGTGGACGCTGCTGGACTTCGCCATCTGGTACGCGGGCGCGGTGACGGTGCCGATCTACGAGACGTCGTCGCCCGAGCAGGTCGAGTGGATCCTGGCCGACTCGGCGGCGAAGGCGATCTTCGTGGAGACCGCCGCGCACGAGGAGGCGGTCGACACCATCGTGCCCGGCCTGCCGGAGGTCGCGCACGTGTGGCGGATCGAGGGTCCGACCGGTGACGCGGCGGGCGCGATCGACGAGTTGACGGCGCTCGGCGCGGAGGTGTCCGACGACGACGCCCGCGAGCGGCGCGGCCGGGTCGGCGCGGACGACACCGCCACCATCGTCTACACCTCCGGCACCACCGGCCGCCCCAAGGGCTGCGAGTTGACCCACCGCAACCTGCTGGCCGAGGTGCGTTCCGACGTGGCGGCGTTCCCGCAGCTCATGCAGGCGGGCAACGGCCTGCTGGTGTTCCTGCCGCTGGCGCACATCCTGGCCCGCGCCATCGCCCTGTGCGGCGTGTACACGCGGGTCACGCTCGGGCACACGCCGGACGTGCGGAACCTGGTCGACGACCTCCAGTCGTTCCGGCCGACGTTCGTGGTGGCCGTGCCGCGCGTGTTCGAGAAGGTCTACAACGGCGCGAAGCAGAAGGCGCACGCCGCCGGCAAGGGCAAGATCTTCGACGCCGCCGAGGCGACCGCCGTGGCGTACAGCCAGGCGCTGGACGCGGGCGGCGTCGGCCTGGGACTGCGGATCAAGCACGCCGTGTTCGGCAAGCTCGTGTACTCCAAGCTCCAGGCCGCGCTGGGCGGCCGGTGCATCGCGGCGGTGTCCGGCGGCGCGCCGCTCGGGGAGCGGCTGGCGCACTTCTTCCGGGGCGTCGGCGTGCCGGTGCTGGAGGGCTACGGCCTGACCGAGACCAGCGCGGCGGCGTGCGTGAACACCGACACCGCGTTCCGCGTGGGCACGGTGGGCAAGCCGATCGCGGGCACGTCGGTGCGGATCGACGAGGACGGCGAGGTGCTGATCAAGGGCGACGTGGTGTTCCGCGCCTACTGGAACAACGCGGAGGCCACCGCGGAGGCCCTGGAGGACGGCTGGTTCCACACCGGTGACCTGGGCGAACTCGACGACGACGGCTTCCTGCGCATCACCGGGCGCAAGAAGGAGATCATCGTCACCGCCGGCGGCAAGAACGTCTCGCCCGCCGTCCTGGAGGACCGCCTGCGCGCCCACCCGCTGATCAGCCAGTGCATGGTCGTCGGCGACGCGCAGCCGTTCATCGGCGCGCTGATCACCATCGACCCGGAGTTCTTCCCGGCCTGGAAGGAGCAGAACGGCAAGTCCGCCGACGCGACGGTCGCGGACATGGTCGGCGACGAAACCCTGCGCGCCACCATCCAGGCCGCCGTGGACGAGGCCAACCAGGCGGTCTCGAAGGCGGAGGCGATCAAGAAGTTCCGCATCCTGCCGGTCGACTTCACCGAGGCCGGCGGCGAGATGACCCCCAGCCTCAAACTCCGCCGCGCCGTCGTGGCGACCACCTACAAGACCGACATCGAGGCCATCTACACCCGCTAGCCCCCCCAGCCCCGCCCCTTCGGCTACGGCACGGTTCCCCCAGTCGGCGAGGACGCGTCGGTGGTTCGTCCCTCATTTCTCCGCGATCACGCTTTTCGATCGCGGAGAAATCAGGGGCGAACCACCGACTTCCCAGCGCCCTCGCCCGCCGCGGCGGAGCCGCGGCAATCCAACACAGACGAGTGGCCCGCACCGGTGCCGGTGCGGGCCACTCGACCCCCAGTGATCGTTATCCGCTGGCGCGGATTCGAGAAGTTCCGGGTCCCGGCTCCCCCGAGCGGGACGTCCCAAGAGTGCCGGAGCGCGCTGTCGTATCGCTGACGCGGCGGTGACTCGCGCCGTCAGCGGGCGGCTTAGGCTGTGGGTCGTCGGGTGTTCGGCCGAGGGGATTGAGGATGGGATCGGGGCCGCTGTTCGGTTTGCTCGGCCCCCTGGAGGTGCGGATCGAGGGCCGCCCGGTGCCGGTGCGCGCGGGCAAGCACCGGGCGCTGCTGGCGGCGTTGGCCCTGCGTGCGGGCCGGGTCGTGCCGGTGAACGAGCTGGTCGCCTTCCTGTGGGGCGATCACCCGCCCGCCCGGACCCGCGGCACGTTGCAGACGTACGTGATGCGGTTGCGGCAGTTGCTCGGCGACCCTTCGCTAATCCGCACCACCTCGGACGGCTACCGGTTGGTGGTGGCGCCGGAGCAGGTCGACGTGCACCGGTTCGCCGAGTCGGCGGGGCTCGCGCGGCAGGCGGTGCAGCGGGGTGATCTGCCTCACGCCGCCGAGCGGTACGCGGAGGCGTTGGCGTTGTGGCGTGGTCCGGCGCTGGCGGACGTGCCGTCGGAGGTGCTGCGCCACGACGAGGTGCCCCGGCTGACCGAGCGGCTGATGGTGGCGCACGAGGAGCGCAACGAGGTCGAGCTGGCGCTGGGCAACCACGAGCGGTTGGTGCCGGTGCTGCGCGGGTTGACCGCGGACCACCCGCTGCGGGAGCGGTTCTGGGCGCAGCTCATGGTGGCCCTGTACCGGGGCAGCAGGCAGGCGGAGGCGCTGGAGGCGTTCCGGCGGGTGGACCGGGTGCTGGACGAGCAGCTCGGCATCGAGCCCGGACCGGAGCTGCGGCGGCTGCACCAGGCGATCCTGGTGGGCGACCCGGCGCTGGCCGCGCCCGCCGAGCACGCGGACCCGGACGTGCCGGACCAGTTGCCGCCGGACGTGCCGGGGTTCGTGGGCCGGGTGGACGTGGCCGAGCGCGTGACGCGGCTGGTCGCACCGGACGAGACGGGCACGGCGGTGCCGATCGTGGTGTTGTCGGGTCCACCGGGGGTGGGCAAGACGGCGTTGGCGGTGCGGTTGGCGCACCGGCTGCGGCACCGCTTCCCGGACGGGCGGCTGTTCGTCGACCTGCGTGGTTACGCGCGTGGGCCGGCGTTGGACGTCGGGGAGGTGCTGACGCGCTTCCTGCGCGCGCTGGGCGTGCCGCCGGAGCAGATCCCGGTGGACCACGACGAGCAAAGCACGTTGTTCCGGTCGCTGCTGGCGGGCCGCCGGATGCTGCTGGTGCTGGACAACGCCGCCGCGCCGGACCAGGTGCGCCCGCTGCTGCCGGGCACGGCGGGCTGCCCGGTGCTGGTGACCAGCCGCGACGACCTGCGCGGGCTGATCGCGGTTGACGGCGCGCGGCGCGTGGACCTGGACGTGCTGTCGGTGGCGGAGTCGCTGGAGCTGCTGGGCCGCACGGGTCCGGCGGCGGAGGAGCTGGCGCGGCGGTGCGGCCGGCTGCCGCTGGCGCTGGTGGTCGCGGCGGCGGCGGTGGGTGGTGGCTCGGTGGCCCGCTACCTGGAGCGGTTGGGCGACCGGCGCACGCTGGACCTGGCGCACGAGGCGTTGCCGCCGGCCGCGCGGCGGTTGTTCGGCCTGCTCAGCGCGGCGCCGGGGCCTGATTTCACGGCGGAGGCGGCGGCGAACGCGGCGGGTCTGCCGGTGTCGTCGGCGGCGGTGTTGCTGGCGCAGCTCGCGGCGGCGCGGCTGCTGCGCCACCACGGCGGGCGGTACTCGTTCCACGACGTGCTGGCCGAGTACGCGGCCGGGGTCGCGGGTGACACGGCGCGGGCGCGGGTCCGGCTGTTGAAGTTCTACGTGCGCGCGGTGGACCTCTGCGCGGAGCTGCTGTACCCGGACCTGATGCGGTTGCCGCCGAGCGACGGCGAGGACGTGCGGCTGCCGCGGTTGGAGACGCCCGCGCAGGCGAGGGCGTGGCTGGACGCGGAGCGGGCGAACCTGACGGCGGCGATCCGGTCGGCGGCCGAGCACGGGCCGGCGGAGCTGTCGTGGCGGCTCGCCGACGGCTTGCGCGGCTACCTGTGGCTGGGCAAGCACGTGACGGAGTGGCTGACCGCCGCCCGGTACGGCCTGGACGCGGCACACGGCCAGCGGGACCGGGCGGGTGAGGCGGCGATGCGGCAGAACCTCGGCACGCTGCACTGGCGGCTGGGTGATTTCGAGACCTCGGTCGCGAACTACACGCGGGCGGTGGAGCTGCACCGGGCGTCGGGCGACCTGGCCGCGGAGGCGGGTGTCCGGGGCGCGTTGGGCCTGGTCCGGCTGGACGCGGGCGACCTCGCGGGCGCGCGCAACGACCTGGAGACGTGCCTGGCGCTCAAGCGCGAGTCGGGTGAACCCCGGTCGGGCGAGGTGGGCGTGCTGACCGGGCTGGGCGTGCTGGCGATCGACGCGGGCGAGCTGGCGGAGGCGGAGGACCTGCTCGGTGAGGCGCTGGCGGTGAGCACGGCGCACGGCCAGCGGGCCGCGGAGATCGGGGCACGCGTGCTGCTGGGGATGACCGCGCAGCTGATGGGCGAGCCGCGGCGGGCGCTGGAGCGGTTGGCGGAGGCGTTGCGGATGAGCCGCGAGGCGGGCAACCGGGCGTCGACGGCGCGGGCGCTGGAGGCGACGGCCGCGGTGCGGCTGGACCTGGGCGAGCACGTGGCGGCGCTGGAGCTGGCCGACCAGGCGCTGGCCGAGCTGCGTGACGACGGCGACCAGCGGGTCACGACGAGCGTGCTGGTGGTGATGGCCGCCGCGAACCGGGGGCTGGGTCACCTGGCCGCGGCGGACGAGCAGTTCCAGCAGGCGTTGACCAAGGCGCGCCGGATCGGCTTCCGGTTCGGCGAGGCGAAGGCGCTGGTGGGGTTGGCGGGTGTGCGGCGGTTGCGTGGCGAGCCGGTGGAGGCGCGGGCGCTGGCGGCGCAGGCGGTGGCGCTGACCTCCCGGCACGGGCTGCGCCTCGTGGAGTGCGCGGCACGCGCGGAGATGGTGCTGGTGCTGCGTGCGCTGGGCGACCACGAGGGCGCGGCGGTGGAGACCGAGCGGGCACGTGAACTCCAGGTCCGCACGGGGCACCGCGCGGGGTGAGGTTCAGCCGATGAGCGTGGCGAGGCGGGCGGCGAGGTCGTCCCAGCGCCAGTCGCGCGACACCCACTCCCGGCCGGCGCGCCCCATCTCGGCGGCGCGGGCGCGGTCCGCGAGCAGCCGACCGACCTCGGTGGCGACGGTCGCGACGGCGCGGCCGTCCACGACGACGCCGGTGACGCCGTCGCGCACGGTCTCCGGCGCGCCGCCGGAACGGCCCGCCACCACCGGCAGGCCGGTCGCGGACGCCTCCAGGTAGACGATGCCGAGCCCTTCCACGTCCAGGCCGCGGCCCCGGGTCCGGCACGGCATGGCGAACACGTCGCCCGCGTTGTAGTGGGCGGGCAGCTCCGCCCACGGCACGGAGCCGGTGAACACGACGTGGTCGGCGACGCCCGCCTCGGCCGCGGTCCGCGCCAACGCGTCCCGGTACGGCCCGCCGCCGACCAGCAGCAGCGCCGCGCCGGGGGCGTGCCGCCGGATCTCGGGCAGCGCGCGCACCAGGACGTCCTGCCCCTTGCGCGGCACGAGCCGGGACACGCACACCACGACGGGCCGGTCGCCCAGGCCGTAGCGGGCGCGGACCTCGGCGCGGGCCGACTCGTCGGGCGAGAACACGTCGGTGTCCACTCCGGACGGCAGGTGCTCCAACGCCGCCATCGGGCCGAACGCCGCGGCGAACCGGGAACGCGTGTAGCGGCTGACGAACGTGACGACGTCCACTGAGGACCCGATGGCGCGCAACGACCGCCGTGCGCCGGGCACCATCGACCAACCCACCTCGTGCCCGTGCGTGCACGCCACCACGCGTTGCGCGCCGGCGTCCCGCAACCGCGGCGCGAGCAACGCCAGCGGCGCCGCCGCGCCGAACCACACGGCTTCACAGCGGTTGGCGCGCATGATCTCCGCGGCCCGCCGCCGCACGTCCGGCGTGGGCAGCATCAGCGTGCCGGGGTGCCGCACCACCTCGAACGGCTGGGCGGCGTCGAACTCGGGGTGCGACCCGGACGGCGACTCCCAGGCGGGCGCGTACACGACCAGCTCCGGCAACCTCGTGGCGAGTGCGTGCAAGTAGGACTGGATGCCTCCCGGTCGCGGTGGGAAGTCATTGGTCACCAGGAGGGTCCGACGCACCCGCATCACGTTACGGGAACGCCGCGGGGAGGGATTCCCGCCAGTCCCGCACCAGTTCGGCCAGTTCGACGCCGGTCTCCGCACGCACCAGCGCGGCCAGCCGGGCGTCGTCGACCCGGCCCGCGCCCGCGATCCGCCGGTACGCGCCGACCAGCGCCGGCTCGCCGAACCGCTGCGCCAGGTACCGGGTGAACGACCACGCCTCCTGGTAGGCCAGGTCCAGGTCCGCGCCCCGGAAGCGGTCGTCGGCGGGCAGCCCCCCGGGCGGCGCGGTGCGCACCCGCGCGGCCAGCGCGGGCGCGGCCAGGCTCGGCGGCACGTCGTCGCCGCGGAACCCGACGTAGTCGGCGAAGCCCTCCAGCAACCACATCGGCGCGCCGTCCGCCGTTTCGCCGCGTGCCGCGACATGGGTGATCTCGTGCCGCAGCAGCACGCGCAAAGCGAGCGGCGACAGGGCTTCCGCGCTCGCCGGGTTCACCACCACCCGCTGCCCGCGCGCGGTGCGGGTGGCGTGGTCCACCCCGTCCGCCACGGCGACGCCGGCGATGGCGCTGTCCGCGAAAGCGGGCCCGACGAGGGCGCGCACCTCCGCCGTGCCCGCCGGGACGAGCACCGCCACCCGCCGCGACCACGCCGGTCCCCACACCTCCGTGACGGCGGCGACGGCCGGGTCCAGCTCGGCGAGCACGCGTGCCGCCAGCGCTTCGCCGCCGGGGTGGCTCAGCACGAAACCGCTCGCGCCGGTCAGCACGTGGCACGGCCCGAAGTCCCACGGCCCACGCCACGTGTGCCTGCCCGCGGCTTCCAGGGCGGTGTCGGAGTTGAGGTACCAGCGGTCGCCGCGCCGGGTGAACAGGTAGGCCATCGGCTGCACGGACGGCACGACGTCCACGTCCCGCAGCCGGTAGGCGAGGGACAGGCCGGGCGCCCACGCGTCGTCGGCGTCAGGGGGATCGGGCACGGCCGTCCCGGTCGGGTCGACCCGGTACTCCCACCCGGCGAGCGGCACGGCGGCCAGGTTGTGGAACAGGTCGCGCTGCCGCTGCCGGAACGCCGGGTCGGCAGCGGGGTCGAGGTCGGCGGTGAACGCGGCCTCGTCGCGGGCCAGCACCGCCCCGGCCCGCCGGTCCAGCAGTTCGCGCACCGCGTGCGCGCGGGTGTCGTCGGTGTCCGCCGGCGGGTCGGCGGGCACCGCCAAGGCCAGCCCGCCCGCGAACGTCGCGGCGAGCAGCAGCGCCAACAGGACCCGGGTGCGGTTCACGCGTTCGGAACGTAGTCGGCCGGGCCACCCGCCGGGAACTCCCGTCGTGGTGGCCCGGCCGACCGCGGCTCAGCCCTCGATGCGGCGCATCGCGTAGATGGAGCCGGGTGCTTCCAGCGGCACGATCTTCACCGGCACGCCGTCCGTGGACGCGTGCACGACGTTCGCGTTGTCCACGGCCATGCCGACGTGGTTGCCGCCGTTGTAGATGATCAGGTCGCCCGCGCGGACCTCGCCGCGCGACACGGCACGGCCCGCGCCCGCCTGACCCTGGCTGGTGCGCGGGATGCCCACGCCCGCCGCCCGGTAGGACGACATGGTCAGACCCGAGCAGTCGTACGTGTCGGGGCCGGTCGCGCCGTACCGGTACATCTTGCCGCGCTGTTGGAGCGCGTACTCCAAGGCCGCGCCCGCGGTGCCCGACGGCACCGAGATGTCGGACATGTCGCCCTTGTCGGACAGGGCGGCGCGGTCACTGGTGTTGAGCCGGTTGAGCTGCTGACGGACCTCGTCGATCTGCCCGTTCAGCTCGTCCTGGCGCTTCTTGACGTCCTCGGCGATCTTGTTGGCCTCGTCGGCGGCCTGCTGGGCGCGACCCTGTGCGTCCTTGGCCGACGTGCGGGCCGACTCGGCCGCGTTGACCGCGCCGGAGAGCTTGTCGAGGGCCTCCTCGTTGTCGGCGGCCAGCACGCCGAGCGCCGTCATGCGGTTGAGGAAGTCCTGCTGCGAGTCGCTGACCAGCAGTGCGGACAGCTGGTTGAACCGCGCGCCCTCGAACGACGCCTCGGTCAGCTTGTCGACCTGGCCGCGGAACGCCTCTTCGTCCTGCTTCGCCTGGTCGCCCGCCTGGGTCGCCTGGGCGAGGTCGGCGTTGGCCTGGTCGAGCAGGCCCTGGTTCTTGTCCCGCTGCTCTTCGGCGCGGAGGAGTTCCTCGTTGAGCTTGGTGGCCTGCTCGGCCAGCTCGTTGTACCTCTTCAGCGCATCGGAACTCGTGTTGGGCTGCGCTCCAGCGGTAACCGGCGTGATCGTCACCGCTGCGGCGGCCACCGCCGTGGCCGCGATCGCCCCGCGCACGCCGCGCTTGAGTCGTTGCGACGCCACAGTCGCGTGTACTCCTAACGTCTGGACCGCCTACCGGCCGGGCGTGCGCACGCGCACCTGCCCGACAGACCTTGGCTTGTTGCTCGTTCCGGCTCGGCACCCCGACAGGCCGATTCGGCGGTGAACCCGCGTCGCCGTCCAGGGTGGACGACTGCCCCCGCGAGATCTCGGCTAGGTTACGAAAGGTGAGCCCCCACGTCCACCCACGAGTGCCCTAAAACCTTTCAGGTTGACAACGATCCTCGAACAGCCCACCCGTGACCTCGGACGGTGACCGGACGTGGTGTGAAAAACACGACGCGGGTCACACCCGCCCCAGCCGGGCGAGCAGCACCGCCGACGGCACGGGGTGCGCGCCCCGCCGTCGGACGGAATCGGCGACCGCCCGATCGGACGTCACCACGACCACCGGACGGCCTTCCGGCTCCGCCGTCACCAGTGCCCGGATCACGTCGTCGGCCAGCACGCCGGGATCGCTGAACAACACCCGCACCCCGCGCGGTCCGCTGGTCGGCACGGCCACCACGCCCGCGCCGTCGAACACCAGCGTCACCTCCGCGCCCGTGCGGGCCGCCAGCACGGCGAGCTGGTGCGTCAGCCGGTCCCGCTGGTCGGACAGCGACAGCTCGGGGTAGCCGGTCTTGGTGACGTTGTAGCCGTCCACGATCAGGTGCACGGCGGGCAGCGCCAGCAACCGGTCCAGCGCCGCCGGGTCCTCCACCCGGCCGACCGCGCCCTGCGCCGCGCTGGCCCCGCGCACCAGGTCCGCGGGCCGCGGGCCCGCGCCGCCCAGCGCCAGTTCCCGGCGCAGCCCGTTGACCGCGCCGTCGAGCGTGTCCACCAGCAGCGCCAACCGCACCTCGTCGGCCTGCCGGGCCTCCTTGGCGGACTGGCGCGCCACCTCGGCGTCGGCCTCGGCCCGCTGCGCCTTGGCGCGTTCGTGCTCGGCCCGTTCCCGCTCGCGGTCGCGCTCGGCGGTGATCCGGCGGACCTCCGCCTCCGCCTCGGCCCGCACCCGGTCGGCCTCGGCCCGTGCGGCCTCGGCCCGGTCCTTGGCCTCCCGCAGCCGCACGCCCTGCTCCCGCAACCGCTTGCGCAGCCGCTCCAGCTCGACCTCGGCCTCTTCCCGGATCCGGTCCGCGACCCCACTCGACTCGGCCCGCTCCGCCCGCAGCCGCTCCAGCTCCGCGGCGTCGCGCTCGGCCCGCTGCACCGCGGTGTCCCGCTCCACCCGCAACGCGGCCTCGGCGGCGCGCCGCGCCACCAGCTCCACGAAGTGGTGCGCGACCTCGTCGCCCTGGAGGATCGCCGCCGCGCCGGCCGCCACGGGGTCGGGGGAGGTCACCTCCAACGCCGCCGGCCGGTTCCGCTCCAACCACTCCACCACGGCCGCGCGGAAGTTGGCGGACGCGCGCAACCCGGCCAGCAGCGGCCCGGCACCCAGCCGCGCGCGCTTGGTGGGCGCGAACCGCGCGACCGCCCGCAGCGGTTGCGGAACATCGACTTTGGCCAGGTCACCCAGGGCATCGGCGCTCAACTCCGCCAACCGGGCACGCAACGGCTCCGGCAGCGCGCCCCAGTCCACAGTGGACTCGACAGGCGCGTCCGGCTCTCCGGTGACGAACCCGTCCTCGGGCGCTATCGGGTCTTGCACCCGTACAGGCTACGGCCCCCTCAACCTGGACACCGACCGCCTTCCCGCACCCCGGACCCCCGTAACACCCGGCCGCTCCCCCACCCCGCTCACGCCCCCCGGCAGCCGCGGCGGTCCAACACTGTCGTACCCCACCGCTACGGTGCCGGCGGTGAGCACGCAGCCCTCCCCCCACTCGTCTTCCCAGCTCTCGTTCGACGAGTTGGGCACCCCGCTGCGCGACACCACGTTCGTCGTCTTCGACCTGGAGACGACGGGTGGTCGCGCGGGTGAGGACGCGATCACCGAGATCGGCGCGGTGAAGGTGCGCGGTGGCCGGGTGCTCGGCACGTTCTCGACCCTGGTCGACCCGGAGCGCGGCATCCCGCCGCAGGTGGTGGCGCTGACCGGGATCACCCAGCTCATGGTCACCGGCGCGCCGCCGCTGGCGCGGGTGCTGCCCGCGTTCCTGGAGTTCGCGGCGGGCGCGGTGCTGGTGGCCCACAACTCGGGGTTCGACGTGAGCTTCCTGAAGGCGGCGTGCGAGCGGCACGGGTACGCGTGGCCCCGGCCGACCGTGGTGTGCACGGTGAAGCTGGCCCGACGCGTGTTGTCCCGCGAGGAGGCGCCGAGCTGCCGGCTGTCGGCGCTGGCCGAGCTGTTCGGGGTGGGCCCGACGCCGAACCACCGCGCCCTGGTGGATGCCCAGGCGACGGTGGAGGTGCTGCACCGCCTGCTGGAACGGGTGGGTTCGGTGGGGGTGCACTCGCTGGAGGAGCTGGTCGCCTACCTGCCGGAGGTCACGCCGGCGCAGCGGCGGAAGCGGTCGTTGGCGGCGCACCTGCCCGCCGCGCCCGGGGTGTACCTGTTCCGGGGACCGTCCGAGGAGGTGCTGTACGTGGGCACCGCGTCCGACCTCCGCCGCCGGGTGCGGCAATACTTCACCGCCGCGGAGGGCCGCAAGCGGCTGCGGGAGATGGTGGCGCTGGCGGTCCGGGTGGACGCGATCACGTGTGCGCACCCGCTGGAGGCGGAGGTGCGCGAGCTGCGGTTGCTGACCGCGCACAAACCGGCCTACAACCGCCGTTCCAAGAACCAGAACGGCTGGTGGTGGCTGGCGTTGACGGACGAGCCGTTCCCACGCCTGTCCCTGGTCCGCACTCCCCGGGACGGCGCGATCGGCCCGTTCCGCTCCCGCCGGCTCGCGGAGGCGGCGTCGGACGCGTTGCTGGACGCCGTGCCGCTGCGGGCGTGCTCGCAACGCATCCCGGCACGCGCGCCGAAGGGCACGCCCTGCGCGCTGCACGAACTGGGCCGCTGCAAGGCCCCGTGCGCGGGCAAGCAGTCCGTGGCCGAGTACGCGCCCGCCGTGGCGTCGTTGCGGGCGCTGGTGGCCGGTGAGGACACCGCACCGCTGCGGGCCGTGGCCGCGCACCTGGAGGTGCTGGCGGGCGCTGAGCGGTTCGAGGACGCCGCCGCGCACCGGGACCGGGTGGCGGGCCTGGTGCGGGTGCTGGACCGGGGCCAGCGGCTCGCGGGGCTGGCGGCGTTGCCGGAACTGGTCGCCGCGCGGCCGGACGGCGCGGGCGGCTGGGAGTTCGCGGTGGTGCGGCACGGGCGGCTGGCGTCGGCGGGTGTGGCGCCGCGGGGCGTGCGGCCGATGCCGGTGGTGGACGAGCTGGTGGCGGCGGCCGAGACGGTGCTGCCCGGCGAGGGCCCGCTGCGCGGCGCGCCGCCGGAGGAGGCGTCCGTGGTGCTGCGGTGGCTGGACCGGCCCGGCACGCGGCTGGTGCGCTGCGAGCGGCCCTGGACGTCGCCCGCGCACGCCGCCGGGGCGTGGCGGGCGTGGGTGGAGCGGGCGGAGGCCGGCCGCGACCAGTACGCGGAGTGGGGCCACTAGCATGTGGGCACACCCGACCTTGACGAGGAGGACGCCGTGATCACCGCGATCGTGTTGATCCAGGCCGCCGCCGATACCATCCCGGACGCGGCGCAGGCGATCGCCGACATCGAAGGCGTCACCGAGGTCTACTCGTGCGCCGGGGACGTGGACCTGATCGCCCTGGTGAAGGTCGCCCGCCACGAGGAGCTGGCCGAGCTGGTGCCCGGCCACATCTCGAAGGTGCCGGGCGTGCTGAACACCGACACCCACATCTCGTTCCGCTCCTACTCCAAGCGCGACACCGAGGCCGCGTTCTCCGTCGGCCTCGACGACGTCTGACAGCGGGCACTGCGCGCGAAGGCCCCCGCACCGGTCGGTGCGGGGGCCTTCGTCGTCTCGCGGGTCAGCTCTCCGGCTGGGCGGGCTTGCCCGTCAGCTCACCGGTGGCCGTGCCCTCGGCGGACAGCGCCGCTTTCGGGTCGCCCTGCTCGCGGCGGGCGCGGGCGAGCGCGGCGGTCTCCTCCGGCGAGTCCGGCGTGAGGAAGCTGCCGGGCACCGGGTGGCCCGCCGAGCCGAGCTTGTTCATCTTCTTCGGCACCGGTGCGCCCTGGTAGGCCAGGGGCAGCGGGTGGCCGTGCTCGTCCACCGGGCCGAGCGGCTGGTGGACCTCGATGAACTCGCCGTGCGGCAGGCGCTTGATGATGCCGGTCTCGACACCGTGCTCCAGCACCTCCCGGTCGGCGCGCTGGAGGCCGATGCAGATCCGGTAGGTCAGGAAGTAGGCGACCGGCGGGATCACCAGCATGCCGATGCGGCCCATCCACGTGGTCGCGTTCAGCGACACGTCGAACTTGTACGCGAAGATGTCGTTCGCGCCCATGACCAGCAGGACCAGGAAGTACGAGATGGCCATGACGCCCAGCGACGTCCGGACCGGCACGTCGCGCGGACGCTGGAGCAGGTTGTGGTGCGCGTAGTCCTTGGTCATCTTCCGCTCGATCCACGGGTACACCGCGGCGATGCCGGTGAGCAGCGGCAGGCCGAGGATGAACGGCCAGAACGGCGCCGGGATCGTGTAGTCGCCGAGGTACATCTCCCACGCGGGCCACGCGCGGACCAGGCCGTCGGTCCAGCCCATGTACCAGTCGGGCTGCGAGCCCGCCGACACCTGGGACGGGTTGTACGGGCCGATGTTCCAGATCGGGTTGATCTGGAAGATGCCGCCCATGATCGCGGTGACCGCGACGACGACCGCGAAGAACCCGCCGCCCTTGGCCGCGAACACCGGCATGATGCGCACGCCGACGACGTTGGTCTCCTTGCGGCCGACGCCCGGGAACTGCGTGTGCTTCTGGTACCAGACCAGGCCCAGGTGCACGGCGATCAACGCCAGGATGATGGCCGGGATGACCAGGATGTGCAGCGTGTAGAGGCGCGGGATGATCTCCGTGCCGGGGAACTCGCCGCCGAACGCCAGCCAGTTCAGCCACGTGCCGATCACCGGGAAGGAGATCAGCAGGGCCGCCATCACGCGCAGGCCGGTGCCGGACAGCAGGTCGTCGGGCAGCGAGTAGCCGAGGAAGCCCTCGATCGCGCCCAGCATGAACAGCACGATGCCGATGACCCAGTTGATCTCCCGCGGCCGGCGGAAGGCGCCGGTGAAGAAGATCCGGAACATGTGGATCACGATCGCGGCCATGAACAGCAGCGCCGACCAGTGGTGGACCTGCCGCACGAACAGGCCGCCACGCACGTCGAAGGAGATCTCGAGCGTCGACTCGAACGCCCGCGACATCTCCATGTTCTGCATGTTCACCAGGCTGCCGTGGTAGACGACCTCCTCCATGGAGGGGTCGAAGAACAGCGCCAGGTACGTGCCGGACAGCAGCAGGATGATGAAGCTGTACAGCGCGATCTCACCGAGCAGGAACGACCAGTGGGTCGGAAACACCTTGTTGAGCTGTTTCCGCATACCACCGGCCATGTGGAACCGGTCGTCGGCCCACTTCGCGGCACCGCCCGCCACCCTGGCGGCGGCGTTGGGCCGCTTGGTCGGCGTCGTGATGCCGCTCATGACTTACGCTCCCAGAACGCCGGACCCACAGCCTCGATGAAGTCGCTGCGGGCGATCAAGTATCCGTCCTCGTCCACCGTGATCGGAAGCTGGGGCAGCGCGCGCGTCGCGGGGCCGAACCGGGGCTTGCCGTAGTGGAAGACGTCGAACTGCGACTGGTGGCACGGGCACAGCAGCAGACCGGTCTGCTGCTCGTACAGCGAGGTCGGGCAGCCCAGGTGCGTGCAGATCTTCGAGTAGGCGTAGAAGTCGCCGTAGTTGAAGTCCTCCTGGCCCTCGCGCTTGACGACCTGCTGGCCGGGGCGCAGGCGGATGAGCATGACCGGGGTGTCGGCCCGCTTCATGGCCGCGACCAGGGCTTCCTCGTTGCCGCGCTCGGACTCGCGGAACGGGAACACCGTCTCGAAACCACCGGCGTCGAGGTCCTCGGGGCGGACCAGGGCGACCTCGTGCAACCGGCCGGTGCTGCGGCGCAGGTAGACCTTCTCGCCGTTCTCCGACTTCCAGCCGGTGTGCCACAGCGAGTCCTTGCTCTCGCTGTCCGCCCACGGGTTGCGGACCAGCGCGCCCAGCGGCACGGCGAGCACGCCGAGGCCGAACACGCCCGCGCCGAGGCCGGCCGTCCGCTTGATCAGCGACCGGCGGGCGATGGTGGAGCGGGCGCCCGCGTCCGCCAGCTCGGCGACGACGGTCGCCTTGTCGACCTCCGGCGAGCCGCCGTCGTGGCGCTGCTGGACGGCGATCTCGTCCGG
Organism: Saccharothrix obliqua; assembly: GCF_019375475.1. Lineage (GTDB taxonomy): Bacteria > Actinomycetota > Actinomycetes > Mycobacteriales > Pseudonocardiaceae > Actinosynnema > Actinosynnema obliqua. The sequence continues at coordinate 64,097 of NZ_JAHXGQ010000013.1, forward strand.
GATGAACTTCTTGGTGTAGAGCAGGGCGCCGATGCCCAGGGCCAGGATGGACAGGCCCAGCGTCGCGCCGATGATCGGGTTGTACAGCGAGTACAGGAAGTGGCCGGACGTGTTCGGCGCCTCGTACTTCCACGGCCAGAACAGGAAGGCCGCGAGGAACGCGAGACCCGCGACGGCGGCGAGGGTGAACCACAGGGCGACGGCGCGCTCGGCGCGCTTCTCCGCGCGGGTGCCCTTGACCGGCCACCGCTCCTGGTAGTGGACCAGCTCGACGCCGTCCAGGTTGGTGCCGAGCTTCACCAGCTCGTCCCGGCTCATCCCGGCGAGTTCGGCCTCGTCGGGCAGCTCCTTCGGCTTCTCGCCGCTCATGCCTTGGCTCCGATCCAGAGGGTCACGCCGATCAGGGCGGCGATACCCACGATGAACGCGATCAGACCCTCCGATACCGGCCCGAGGCCGCCGAGGGGGGCGCCGCCGGGGTTGTTGTTCCCGTCGGTCACCGACTTGATGTACGCGATGATGTCCTGCTTCTCCTCCGGCGTGAGCTGCCGGTCGGAGAACTTCGGCATGTTCTGCGGACCGGTGAGCATCGCCGTGTAGAGCTGCTCCTCGGTCACGCCGTCCAACTCGGGTGCGAACTTGCCGGACGACAGCGCCCCGCCGCGACCGGTGAAGTTGTGGCACGCCGCGCAGTTGAGGCGGAACAGCTCGCCGCCACGCGCCGGGTCCTCGCCGCGCAGCGCCTCGCCGCGCTTCTCCGGCGTCTGCGGCCCGCCGCCGCGGGTCTGGATGAACGCGCCGAGGGCGTCGATCTCCTCGGCCGTGAACACGGCCGGCTTCCGCTGGGCCTGCGCCTCCTGGCGCGCCATCGGCATCCGGCCGGACGACACCTGGAAGTAGACGGCCGCCTCGCCGACGCCGATCAGGCTCGGGCCGCGGTCCTGCACGCCGTCCAGGTTCTTGCCGTGGCAGGAGATGCAGGTGTTGTTGTAGAGCTGCTCACCCAGCCGCACCTGGGCCGGGTCGTCCTGCGCCTGCGCGGTCTGCGGCTGCGGCGCCAGCGCGCTGAACAGGAAACCCGCGGACAGCAGCGCGAAGCCCAGCGCGAGCAGGCCCGAGATCCGCCTGCGCAGCTTCGTGCCGCGCTTGCGCTTGGTGTTGGTGGTCATGTGTGCAGCAACCCTTGCTGGAGTGAGTTCGGGGTTCGTGCTGGTCGTCAGGGCACGATGTAGATGATGGCGAACAAGCCGATCCAGACGACGTCCACGAAGTGCCAGTAGTACGACACGACGATGGCCGAGGTGGCCTGGGCCGGCGTGAACTTGCTCAGCTTCGTGCGGACCAGCAGGTACCCGAACGCGATCAACCCACCGATCACGTGCAGGCCGTGGAAGCCGGTCGTCAGGAAGAAGACGGTGCCGTACGCGGACTCGGCGATCGTCGTGCCCTCCTTCACGAGGGTCACGTACTCGCCGGCCTGGCCGGCGACGAAGATCGCACCCATGATCAGCGTCACCAGGTACCAGCGGCGCAGGCCGAACACGTCACCGCGCTCGGCGGCGAAGACGCCCCACTGGCAGGTGAACGACGACGCCACCAGGATGGTCGTGAAGAACAGTGCGTAGGGCACGTTCAACTCGGTCGGCTCTGGTGGCCAGTGCCCTTCGTTCTGGGCCTTGACGGTGAAGAACATCGCGAAGAGGCCCGCGAAGAACATGAGCTCACTGGACAGCCAGACGATCGTGCCGACGCTGACCATGTTCGGGCGGTTCAGCGAGTGCACGCGCTGGCCGAGGGAGGGCGCTGCCGTTGTCACACGACGCATTATTGCTTGCAGGTTTTCGCTCCGCCCATCGGGTCCGGCGCTGATCGGCCGGTCACCGGGGCCGTACTCGCGGTGAGGACACCATGGGGTTGTTGCGCAGGTTGCGGGATCGACTGGTCCGGCGGGGCGAACCCCCACCGGAGATCGATTCACCCGACCTGGAGGTGGTCGCCGAGGCGTTCGACTTCGCCGAGGCCGACTCCGCCGTCCTGGCCCGCTCCCCCGGCCTGCGCCCGGAAGCCCCGGCCGTGCTGCGCCACCACCTGCGCATCCCTCCTGATCAGCGGGGACGGGCGGCGGAGATCCTCGCGCAGGACGACTGGGAGTTCCGGGCCGGTGAGGTCTGCCACGCGTTGCGGGTGCAGGTGCTGACCGCGTTGTCGTGCGCCCAGGAGCGCTCGCGGATGGCGAGCCTGGCCCAGCGCCTGGACGGCGAGTGGCTCGGCTGGGACGCTCTCCAGGTCCGGCAGGGGTCCGCGTAGGTGCGCCGGATAACATCAGCGGCACCTGGCACCCGACCCGCCGGAGGATCACGCAGATGAGCACGCAGACGACCAGGATCCTGGTGTTCAGCCACCGCCCCGAGGTGCGTGAGACGATCATCACTGCGGTGGGCCGCCGACCGGCCCCGGACCTGGGCCGGGTGGAGTACGTCGAGGTCGGCGCGATCGCCGACGTCCTCTACGAGATGGACCACAACCAGGTGGACCTCGCCATCCTCGACGGCGAGGCGCAGCCGACGGGCGGCATGGGCCTGTCCCGGCAGCTCAAGAACGAGATCACCGATTGCCCCCCGATCGTGGTAGCCGTCCGCCGCAAGGACGACCGCTGGCTGGCGACCTGGTCCCAGGCCGACGCCGTGCTGGTCCACCCCCTGGACCCGCTGGCCGCCGCCGAGACCGTGGCCGAGGTGCTGCGCTCGGCGTCGGTGCCGGCCGTGCGGAGCTGAGGGCGATGACCGAGCGCACGTGGCCGTTACTGCTCAACCAGCTCATCGACCGGACCGACCTCTCCGAGGACGACACGGCCTGGGCGATGGACCAGATCATGTCCGGTGCGGCGACGACGGCCCAGATCGGCGCCTTCGCCGTCGCGCTCCGGGCGAAGGGCGAGACGCCCGCCGAGGTCGACGGCCTGGCCACCGCGATGCTCAAGCACGCCCGCCGCTTCACCGTGCAGGCGCGGGCCGCGGACATCGTCGGCACCGGTGGTGACAACTCGCAGTCGGTGAACATCTCCACCATGGCCACCCTGGTGACCGCGGCGGCCGGCGTGCCGATCGTGAAGCACGGCAACCGCAGCGCGTCCTCCAAGTGCGGCACCGCCGACGTCCTGGAGGAACTGGGCGTGGCCATCGACCTGCCGCCCCTGGGCGTGCAGGCGACGGTCGAGGAGCTGGGCATCGGCTTCTGCTTCGCACCCGTCTTCCACCCGGCGTTCCGCCACACCCTGGGCCCCCGGCGCGAACTGGGCATCCCGACGTCGTTCAACCTCCTGGGCCCGCTCACCAACCCGGCCCAGCCCGAGGTCGGCCTGATCGGCTGCGCCCGAGCCGCCGCGGCGCCCCTGATCGCGGGCGTCTTCGCCCGACGCGGCAACACGGCCCTGGTGGTACGCGGCGACGACGGGCTGGACGAGATCACCACCACGACCACCACCACCGTCTGGGCGGCCCGGGGCGGCACCGTCCGCGAGGACCGGATCGACCCCTCGGCCTTGGGCATCAGCCCCGCGCTGCCGGAGGACCTGCGTGGCGGCGACGCGGCGGTCAACGCCGAGGTCGTGCGCAACCTGGTGGCCGGCAAGCCGGGCCCCGTGCGAGACGCCGTGCTGCTCAACGCGGCAGGCGCCATCGCCGCCCACACCGGCCTGACCGACGACCTGCACGCGGACCTGGCCGGCGCCCTGACGAGAGCGGCCGAGGCAATCGACTCGGGGGCCACCGCCACCCTGCTGAACAAGTGGGTCACCCGTTCGACGGAACTAAAGGCAGAACTGACCGCGGACTAGCAACACCGGGCAAGCCGCACGCGACAGCAACACCGGCCAACCGCACGCGACAGCAACACCGCCAAACCACAGGCGACAGCAACACCGGCCAAGCCGCAGGCAACAGCAAGCGGCCACGCCGCACGCCCCACCCCGCTGCGTGTCATCCCCGTATGGCCTGCGCGCCAGCGAACCGCGCTCGTTCCCAGGGCGCAAACACGCACTTCGTTTGCGCCCTGGGAACGAGGGTGGTTGTCTTGACCAGGCCATACGGGGATGACACGCAGCCCGCCTTTGATCGTCATCCTTGGCGGTCTGCCAGTCCGGCGAGGACGCTTTTAACCCAGACCCCCCAACCCACCGAAAGGGATGCCTGCCGCCATGCTCTACACGGTGATGAAGCGGGTGGTGGCCCCAACCGCACGCATGGTCTGGCGCCCGACGGTCGAGGGCTTGGAGAACGTGCCCACCACGGGCCCGGTGATCCTCGCCCCGAACCACCTGTCGTTCATCGACAGCATCGTGATCCCCATGGTGGTCCCCCGCCGCGTGTCCTTCCTCGCGAAGGCCGAATACTTCGAGGGCACCGGCGTCAAGGGCGCCCTCTCCCGGTACTTCTTCGGCTCGCTGGGCCACGTTCCGGTACGCCGGGGTATCGGTAGGGCGGCCCGCGCTTCCCTGGACACGGCGGCCGAGATCCTGGCCGGCGGCGGCGCGTTCGCCATCTACCCCGAGGGCACCCGCTCGCTGGACGGCCACCTGCACCGCGGCCGGACGGGCGTGGCCCGCATGGCGTTGGAATCGGGTGCGCCCGTCGTCCCCGTGGGCCTCATCGGCACGGACAAGGTCCAGCCGGTGGACGCGAAGCTCCCTCGCATCCGCCCCATCACGATCCGGTTCGGCAAGCCCCTCGACTTCTCCCGGTACGCGGGGATGCACGAGTCGCTGCCCGTGCTGCGCTCCGTCACCGACGAGATCGTGTACCGCATCCTCGACTTGTCGGGGCAGGACTACGTCGACAGCTACCAGGCGTCAAAGGACGCCGCCGCCTAGGAAACCGAACTCGAACAGCAACAGGGCCGCGCCCAAACAACAGGGCCGCCCCCCGAACAGCAAAAGGGCCGCCCCACCAGGGGGGCGGCCCTCAAGCACGAACGGCCGGATTCAGTCGTGGTTGGGCCCGGTGTGGTACTCGAACACCAACCCGCCCACCGCGATCAACACCACGACCACGGCGATCACCAGCATCCACACGTGCCAGAACGCGAGCGCCACACCGGCCAACGCCGCCGCGGCCGCGAGCGCGACCGGCCAGTACGAACCGGGGCTGAAGAAGCCCAGCTCACCGGCGCCGTCGGAGATCTCGGCGTCCGCGTTGTCCTCGGGGCGCACCTCGATGCGCCGGGCCACGAACCGGAAGTACGTGCCCACGATCAGCGCCAGGCCGCCGCTGAGCGCGAGGGCGATGGTGCCGATGGGTTCCAGGTGCCCGGTGTCGGCCCACGTCCAGTAGCCGTACACGACGGCGATCAGGAACGAGAACCCCATGACCAGGTCGAAGATGCGGGCTTCGATCTTCATCGCAGCGTCCTCCTCCCCTACTTGTTGCCGGCGCCGGACGCCTCGCGGACGGTCCGGTCGGTGTCGAACGGCTTGGTGGTGACCGCGAACGGCGTGCACAGCTCACCGCAGTCCAGCTCGGTCAGCGCTTCGGCGGCGCTGTACGGCTGGCCGGTCTTCGGGTTGTCCTTCGCCCGCAGGTCCATGTACCGGTCGAAGACCGCCGGTTCCAGCGCGCGCACCTCGAAGTTCATCACGGCGTGGTAGACGCCGCACAGCTCGGCGCAGCGGCCGACGAACGAACCCGTCCGGTCGATCTGGCTGATCTCGAACGCGTTGTCCTGGTTGTTCTTGTGCGGCTTCGGGAAGACGTCCCGCTTGAAGTGGAACTCCGGCACGTAGAACGAGTGGATGACGTCGGTCGACTCCAGGTTGAACCGGATGGACCGGCCCTGGGGCACCACCAGCAGCGGGACCTCGCCGGACGTGCCGATGGTGCTCACCGGCTGGTTGTCCCGGGCGGTCTTGTACTCCGGGTAGCGGAACTCCCAGTTCCACTGGAAGCCGATGACGTCGACCGTCACGTCCACGTCGCCGGTCTTCTTCGTGACGTAGTTCTGGGTCACCGCGGTGAAGTAGAACAACACCGCCACGATGACCGTCGGCACGACGATGAGCACGAGTTCCAGCGGCAGGTTGTAGGCGACCTGGCGGGGCAGTTCCTCGCTCTTCTTGCGGTGGAACGCGACCGACCAGAGGATCAGCCCCCAGACGATCACACCGACCGCGAGCGCGGCGACGACCGACCACGTCCACAGCTCGCGCATCCGCTCGGCCTGCGGCGTCACGGCCACCGGCCAGCCGAAGCGCAGCACCTCATCCGTGGAGCAACCCGTGGCCCCGACGCCGACCAGGCCGACCAGCCCGACGACCTTCGCCAGCCGCGCTGCCCTGGTGCCCTCCTTCAGGCCCACTGCTCGCCGCCTCCTCGTTGAAAGCTCGCAGGCAAGGGCGAACCTCAAACCCCTTGCCGGATCATGCGGGAGCGTAGCTCAGGCGATGCGTCCCCACCCCTCGGGGGCAGGCCCCGCCTGGTGCAGTTTCGGTCACACAACGGCGTCCCGGCATACTGGGAACTTCTCCACACCCCACGAAAGGTGCTGAAGCCGTGTGCGGCCTGGTTGGACTGGTTTGCCCTGGCGAGAACGAAGCCGAGCACGCGCGCCCGGCGGTTGCCGCCGCCATGCGCTGCCAGCGGCACCGCGGGCCTGACGAGACGGGCACCTGGCAGGGCGGGGAGGTGGTCTTCGGCTTCAACCGGCTGTCGATCATCGACATCGAGCACTCGCACCAGCCCCTGCACTGGGGCCCGCCGGAGCTGCCCGGCCGGTACACCATCAACTTCAACGGCGAGATCTACAACTACCTGGAGCTGCGCGCCGAGCTGACCAAGCAGTTCGGGGCGGTGTTCGCCACGGACGGCGACACCGAGACCATCGTGGCGGCGTACCACTACTGGGGCCCGGCCGCGGTGGGGAAGCTGCGAGGGATGTTCGCGTTCCTCATCTGGGACTCGGAGCGCAAGGTCGTCTTCGGCGCGCGCGACCCGTTCGGCATCAAGCCGCTGTACTACGCGACCGGACCCGGCGGCGTGGCGTTCTCCAGCGAGAAGAAGTCCGTGCTGGAGCTGGCGGGCACCATCGGCATCCGCCCCGAGCTGGACCGCAAGGCGCTCCAGCACTACCTCATCCTCCAGTACGTGCCCGAGCCGGAGTCGCTGCACGGCCAGGTGCACCGGATCGAGTCCGGCACCTCGTTCACCGTGCAGCCGGGTGGCGCCCCGGTCGTGGAGCGGTACTTCCCGGCCACCTTCCGGCCGCGCGCCGTGCACGGCGAGGCCGACGCCAACCGCCTCTACGACGAGATCACCGAGGCGCTGCGGGACTCCGTGGCCAAGCACATGCGCGCGGACGTGACGGTCGGCTCGTTCCTGTCCGGCGGCATCGACTCGACCGTGGTCGCGGCGCTGGCCAAGGAGCACAACCCGGACCTCATCACGTTCACCACCGGGTTCGAGCGGGCCGGGTACTCGGAGATCGACGTCGCGGCCGAGTCGGCGGCGGCGATCGGCGTGAAGCACGTGGTCCGGGCGGTGACGGCGCAGGAGATGATGGACGCCCTGCCGCTCATCACGTGGTACCTGGACGACCCGGTGGCGGACCCGGCCCTGGTGCCGCTCTGGTTCATCGCCCGCGAGGCGCGCGAGCACGTGAAGGTGGTGCTGTCCGGCGAGGGCGCGGACGAGCTGTTCGGCGGGTACACCATCTACCGCGAGCCGCTGTCGCTGGCGCCGTTCGAGAAGGTTCCCGGCGCGCTGCGCAAGGCCATGGGCCGGGTGTCCACGAAGATCCCGCAGGGCGTGCGCGGCAAGGACCTGCTCCGCCGGGGCGCGCTCACCCTGGAGGAGCGCTACTACGGCAACGCGCGCATCTTCCTGGACGACCAGCTCCGGCAGGTGCTGCGGACGTACGACCCGAACGTGTCACACCAGGACGTGACCGCGAAGCCGTACCGCGAGTCGCAGGGCTGGGACCCGGTGACCCGGATGCAGCACGTCGACCTGTTCACCTGGTTGCGCGGTGACATCCTGGTCAAGGCCGACAAGATGACCATGGCCAACTCGCTGGAGCTGCGCGTCCCGTTCCTGGACCCCGAGGTGTTCCGGATCGCGTCGCAGGTCCCGTCCGAGCTGAAGCTCACCAAGGAGACGACCAAGCACGCGCTGCGCCGCGCGATCCGCGACATCGTGCCCGCGCACGTGCTCAACCGGCGCAAGCTGGGCTTCCCGGTGCCGATCCGGCACTGGCTGAAGGACGAGATGCACGAGTGGGCCGTGGACACCGTGCGCCAGTCGCAGACCGACCAGTACATCGACAAGGCCGCGGTGCTGCGGATCATCGAGGAGCACCGGTCCGGGGTCGCCGACCACAGCCGGCGGATCTGGGCGCTGCTGGTGTTCATGATCTGGCACGGCATCTTCGTCGAGGGCCGCATCCGGCCGGTCGTGCCGGAGCCGCACTACCCGGTGAAGCTCTGACCGAGTGGGCCGGGTGAGGACATCACCCGGCCCTCTCTTGCGGCTCTGCGCCGCCAGGCTCTCCAGAACCAACCAGCTCCGCGCCACCAATCGACTCCGCGCCACCACAAGCAGCCACAGCACGCTTGTCCGCCATGATCGCCCCGACATCGGCGACCAGCCGCTCCAGGTGCCCCTTGCTGCGCTCCAACTGCCCGATCCGGGTGTTCACCGCGGCCAACTCCTCCTGGAGCATCTCCAGCAGCGGCACGCACCCCGCCTCGTCCTCCGGCAGCTCGATCTCCTCGTCGAACGCGTGGGCGAGGACCAGCCGCGCCAGCCGCACGTTGAGCCCGGACGAGATGAGGCACCGCACGCTGCGCACGCGCTCCACGTCGGCCTCGTCGTACACGCGGTAACGCGAATCGGTCCGTTGGGGGCGCAGGAGCCCCTGCTGGTCGTAGTAGCGCAACATGCGCACGGTCGCGCCCGTCCGCTCGCTCAACTCGCCGATCAGCACGTATTCCCACCTCCGGGCAGAAGAGCCGTCGATCACCCAAGCTTGACCCTGACGTCAGTGTCACACTTTAGCGTCACGGCCGTGATCGCTCTCGTCCTGATGTTGTGCGCCTTCGCCGTCGGCACCTCCGAGTTCATCGTGGTCGGCGTGCTGCCCGAGGTCGCCGCCGACCTCGACGTCGCCCTGCCCACCGCGGGGCTGCTGGTGACCGCGTACGCGGTGTCCGTCGCCGTCGGCGGACCCGTGCTGACCGTCCTCACCGGGCGCCTGCCGCGCCGGTCCCTGCTCATCGCCGTGATGGTGCTCGCGCTGCTGGCCGCCGCGGCGTGCGCGCTGGCGGGCGACTACCCGACCCTGATGGCGGCCCGCATGGTGGCGGCGCTCGCGCAGGGCCTGTTCTTCGCCGTCGCGTCCCAGGTCGCGGTGGCCGCCGTGCCGCCGGAGAAGCAGACCGCCGCCATCGCCAAGGTGGTGAACGGCGTGGCGCTGTCCACCATCCTCGGCATCCCGGTCGGCACCTTGGTCGGCCAGAACTTCGGCTGGCGGGCGTCGTTCGCGCTGGTCGCCACGCTCACGCTGATCGGGCTCGTGGGCGTCGCCCTCGGTGCGCCGAAGGTCGAGCACGAGCCGGACCCCGGCGTGCGGGCGAGCCTGTTCGCGTTCGGCAAGCGGACCGTGCTCCTCGGGCTGCTCACCACGATCCTCGCGTTCACCGGCATGATCACCGCGTTCACCTACGTCGCGCCCGCGCTGCGGGACGTGACCGGTTTCAGCCCCGGCTGGGTGACCGGCGTCCTGCTGGTCTACGGCCTCGGCACCATGGTCGGCAGCACGATCGCGGGCCGCGTGCGGCCGGAGTCCATCCCGCGGGTGCTGCCGGTGCCGCTCGCCGTGCTGACCGTGCTGCTGCTGGTCCAGGGCTTCCTGCTGGAGACGAAGGTGACGGCCGTGCTGGCGGTCTTCGTGCTGGGCGCGGCGGCGTTCGCGTCGGGACCGCTGCTGCACACGTTCCTGATGGGTCAGGCGGGGTCGGCCGCGGGCCTGGTCGCGTCGGTGAACATCTCGGCGTTCAACGTGGCGGCGGCGTTCGGGCCGCTGATCGGGGGCGCGGTCATCGCCAACGGGCTCGGGTTCCAGTGGATCGCGGCGGTCGGCGCGGTGCCCGCCGTGCTCGGTGTGCTGGTGGCGCTCCTGATCGGCAGGCTGGCCCGCCGGGGCGCCGCGCCGGCGACACCCGTTCCGGTGACGTTGGCGCATATCTGACGGTCCGTTCCGGCGATGCGGCCCTGCCGAGCGACTACCGCTCGGTAGGGCTGTCGTCGTCCGGGAATCACGCCTACGGTCCCACCGTGACGACATTGGACGCGGACACGCTCGACGACCTGATCGACGACTGCACGGCGCTGCCCGCGGAGCTGCGGCCCACCGACCAGCCCCGACCCGCACCGCCCGCCGCCGAGCCGTGGCAGGTCACCGACGCCTGCGTCGCCCAGGTCGTGGGCATGGACACCTACGTGTAGTTCCTCCGGCTCCACACACACCAACGGCCCCCACCACCAGGCGGGGGCCGTTCGCGTGGTGCCCTCGGCGCGACTCAGTGGAAGGAGTCGCCGCAGGCGCAGGAGCCGCCCGCGTTCGGGTTGTCGATCGTGAAGCCCTGCTTCTCGATCGTGTCCACGAAGTCGATCACCGCGCCCTCGACGTACGGGGCGCTCATGCGGTCCACGGCCACCTTGAGGCCGTTGAAGTCGCGCAGCGCGTCACCGTCGAGCGTGCGCTCGTCGAAGAACAGCTGGTAGCGCAGACCGGCACAACCTCCGGGCTGGACGGCGATGCGCAGGTGCATGTCGTCACGGCCCTCCTGGTCGAGGAGCGCCTTGGCCTTCACGGCAGCCGCGTCGGTCAGCGTCACGCCGTGGGTGGGCGGGGCGTCAGGAGTCGAGGTGACTGCGTCCTGAGCGGTCGTCATAGCTCTCCCTCAGAGGTCCTTTGCGGGCATCTATTCCCTGCAAACACGGGCAGCACCCGCTTTGTTCCTCACTCCATCGTCCCACAGCCGTCAGGGACGGGGGTGTGACCACTGCCTCGCGACGTCCGCGGCCAGCGCCGCGAGGGCTCCCGCGGGGTCGTCCAGCGACTTCGCCACCGACCCCGCGTGCTCGCTGACCGAGTACGACTCCTGCACTCCCACCGCGCCCGCTTCACGCCGCCCCACGCTCACCTGACCGGCCACGACCAGGCACGGGATGCCGCGCTCGGCCGCCGCGCCCGCGACGGCGGTGACCAGCTTCCCGCGCAGCGACTGCCAGTCGAACGAGCCCTCGCCGGTGATCGCCAGGTCGGCGGCGTCCAGCGCGGCGTCCAACGCCGTCAGCGAGCGCACCAGCCCGGCGCCGGAGGTCGTCGTCGCGCCGAGCGCCAGCAACGCCGCGCCCAGCCCGCCCGCGGCGCCCGCGCCCGGCACGTCACGCACCCGGTCCAGTTCCGCCATCCCGGCCAGCCGCGCCTCCAACCGCGTCACGGCCTCGGGTGACGCGCCTTTCTGCGGCCCGAACGCGGCGGCGGCGCCGTGCGGGCCGAGCAGCGGGTTCACCACGTCCGCGGCGGCGACGAGGGCGACGTCCACCGAGGTCAGCACCTCGCGCAGACCCGCGCCGCCGTCGGTGGTCGCCGTGCCGCCCAGCCCCACCACCACGGTGTGCGCGCCCGCGTCGACGGCCGTGCGGATCAGTTCGCCGACGCCGCGCGTGGTGGCCGTCTCCGCCGTGGCGGGGCGTTCGTCCTCGGGGACGAGGTGCAGGCCGCACGCCTGCGCCGATTCGAGGTACGCGGTGCCGTCGTGCTCCAGCCACCGCGCGGTCACCGGCTCGCCACGCGGGCCCGTGACCGCGGTCGCGTGGACCTCGCCGCCGAGCGCGGCGTGCAGCACGTCCACGAATCCCGGTCCGCCGTCGGCCAGCGGGCGCAGCAGCAGTTCGTCGTCCGGCGCGGTCCGCCGCCAGCCCCCGGCGATCGCCTCGGCGGCCTCGCGCGCGGTGAGGGTGCCGCCGAAGCAGTCCGGCGCAATAACAACTCGCACCTCGCGAAGGGTACGTAACGGCCCATCTCCTACTCTTGGGGTGTGAGGTTCCTGCGCCGCAACGCCGACGAAGCCACCCCGACCGCCGAGGAGAGCCCGGCGGAGCTGACGCCCGCCGAGTCCTCGCGCACGCCGGGCAAGGGCAGGCCGACCCCCAAGCGCCGGGAGGCCGAGGGCAAGCGCCGGGGCCCCGTGCCGCCGCCGCCCCGCACGCAGCGCGAGGCCCTCAAGCGGATGCGCGGCAACAAGCAGAGCAAGGAGGAGCGCCGCGCCGCCAACGCCGAGCGCCGGGAACGCATGATGGCGGGTGAGGACAAGTACCTGCTGCCGCGTGACCGCGGGCCGGTGAAGGCGTACGTCCGGGACGTCGTCGACTCGCGCCGCAACCTCATGGGCCTGTTCATGCCGCTGGCGATCCTGGTGTTCGTGGCGCTGCTGGTGCCGTCGGCCGCCATCCAGCAGTACGCGACGCTGCTCACCGCGTTCATGCTGCTGGCCATGGTCATCGAGGGTGTCGTGCTCGGCCGCATGGTGGTCAAGCGCGTGCGCGCGCGGTTCCCGAAGGACACCACGCGCGGGTTGTCCCTCGGCTGGTACTCGTTCATCCGGGCGAGCCAGCTCCGCAGGCTGCGGGTGCCCAAGCCACGCGTGTCCTACGGCGCGGACATCTGACCCCCGCAGCGTTCATTAGCTACCCGAACGAACGCTGACCTAGACTCCGCGACATGGAGTTCCGACGCCTCGGCCGCAGCGGCCTCAACATCAGTGAGATCTCGTACGGCAACTGGCTGACCCACGGTTCCCAGGTCGAGGAGGAGCAGGCCACCGCCTGCGTGCGCGCCGCGCTGGACGCCGGCATCACCACCTTCGACACGGCCGACGTGTACGCCAACACCAAGGCCGAGGAGGTGCTGGGCCGCGCCCTCGAAGGGCAGCGCCGCGCCTCGTACGAGCTGTTCACGAAGGTCTTCTGGCCGACCGGTCCGGGCGGCCCCAACGACAAGGGCCTCGGGCGCAAGCACATCCTGGAGTCGATCGACGGGTCGCTCAAGCGCCTGAAGACCGACTACGTCGACCTGTACCAGGCGCACCGCTACGACCGCACCGTCCCGCTCGAGGAGACGATGCTGGCGTTCGCCGACATCGTGCGCCAGGGCAAGGCGCTCTACATCGGCGTCTCCGAGTGGAACGCCGAGCAGATCGCGCGTGCCGCCGAGCTGGCCCGCGAGCTGCACGTCCCGTTCGTCTCGAACCAGCCGCAGTATTCGATGCTGTGGCGGGTCATCGAGTCCCAGGTGGTGCCGGTGTCCGAGCGCGAGGGCGTCAGCCAGATCGTGTGGTCGCCGATCGCGCAGGGCGTGCTCACCGGCAAGTACCTGCCGGGGCAGCCGGTGCCCGAGGGCTCGCGCGCCACCGACCAGAACGGGTCGAAGTTCATCGCCCGCTTCCTCAACGACGACGTGCTGACCAAGGTCCAGCAGCTCAAGCCACTCGCCGCGGACGCCGGGCTCAGCCTGGCGCAGCTCGCCGTCGCGTGGGTGCTCCAGAACCCGAACGTGGCCAGCGCGATCATCGGCGCGTCCCGCCCGGAGCAGGTGCACGAGAACGTCAAGGCCGCCGGCGTGAAGCTGGACGCCGACCTGCTGGCGAAGATCGACGAGATCCTGGGCGACTCCGTGGAGACCGACCCGCGGCTCACGGTCACCCCGTGACCCACCCGCCCGGCGCGCCGGCGGCGGCGCGCCGGGTGGACCGCTACTCGGCGGGCGACAACGACATCGGCCCGTAGACCTCCGACTCGCTGCGCAGCAACGTCACCTGGGCCACGCCGGCGTCGGCCAGCTCCGGCCACGCGGCGCTGAACCAGGCTTCGGCTTCCTCCTGGTCGCCGAACCGCACGTCCGGCCCGTCGACCTCGCGCCCGAGCGCGTCCTGGTACCGCCACCGGTAGTCCATGACGGCCTCCCCTGCGTCGTTGATCCTTATCCCGTCAGGCTATGTCGCCGATGAACGCTTGGAGTGCGGTGTGACGCGTCGGACACTGGTCCTGGGCGGTGCGCGTTCGGGCAAGTCCGCCCATGCCGAGGGCGTGCTCGTCGACGAGGTCGTCACCTACGTCGCGACCGGCCGCCGCTACCCGGACGACGCGGAGTGGGAGCTGCGCATCGCCCGGCACGTGGCCCGCCGGCCGCCCACGTGGCACACCGTCGAGGCGCCCCGCCCGGACGACCTGATCGCCCTGCTCACCGCCACCGCCGTGAACGACCCGCCGATCCTGGTGGACGACGTGGCGACGTGGCTCACCGGCGCGTTGGACGACGCGGGCGCGTGGGAGGGGCACGGGCTGGACGACGTGGAGCGGCTGTGCGCGCGCCTCGTGGAGGCGGTGTCCACGACCCGGGCCCGCCTGGTGCTGGTGTCGGCCGAGGTCGGCCTCGGCGTCGTACCGGGCACCGCTTCTGGCAGGCTCTTCCGCGATCACCTCGGCTCGCTCAACGCGCGGCTGGCCGAGGTCTGCGACGAGGTGCTGCTGGTCGTCGCCGGAATCCCACTGCGACTGCGCGAAGCCGGAGGTAGTCGGTGACCATCGTGTTCCCGCCCGTGGAGCCGCCGAACGACGACGTGCGCCGCCAGGCCGTCGCGCGCCACGGCGTGCTGACCAAGCCCGCGGGTTCCCTGGGCAGGCTGGAGGAGCTGGGCGTCTGGGTGGCCGCGTGCCAGGGCCAGTGCCCGCCGCGGCCGTTCACGCGGCCTCGCGTGGTCGTGTTCGCGGGTGACCACGGGGTCGCCGCGCACGGCGTGTCGGCGTACCCGAGCGAGGTCACCGGTCAGATGGTGGCGAACTTCCTCGCGGGCGGCGCGGCGGTGAACGTGCTGGCGGCGGTCGCCGGCGCGACGGTCCGCGTGGTGGACGTGGCGGTCGACTCGGACACCCAGGTCGGCGACCACAAGGTCCGGCGTGGTTCGGGTTCGATCGACCGCGAGGACGCGTTGACGCGCGAGGAGGCGGAGCGGGCGGTCGAGCTGGGCCGCAAGCTCGCCGACGACGAGGTGGACGGCGGCGCGGACATCCTGGTCGCCGGTGACATGGGCATCGGCAACACCACCCCGTCGGCGGTGCTCATCGCCGCGTTGACCGGCGCCGAGCCGGTGGCCGTCGTCGGCCGCGGCACGGGCATCGACGACCGGGGCTGGATGCGCAAGACCGCGGCGATCCGCGACGCCCTGCGCCGTGCCCGGCCGGTGATCACCGACCCGGTGCGGCTGCTCGCGACGTCGTCCGGCGCGGACATCGCCGCCACGGCGGGTTTCCTGGCGCAGGCGGCCGTGCGCCGCACGCCGGTCATCCTGGACGGGCTGGTGGTGGGCGCGGCGGCGATCGTCGCCGAGGAGCTGGCGCCGGGTGCGCGCGAGTGGTGGCTGGCCGGTCACCGGTCGGCCGAGCCGGCGCACGCCCTGGCGCTGGAGCACCTGGGCCTGGAACCGCTGCTGGACTTCGGGTTCCGGCTCGGCGAGGGTTCCGGCGCGGTGGCCGCCCTGCCGCTGGTCGCGATGGCGACGAAGGTGCTGGCGGAGATGGCGACGTTCGAGGGCGCGGGCGTGTCCGGCCCGGCCGACGAGGCCACCCGGCCGGCGTCCGACCCCACGTGATGCCCTCCCCCGCCCTCGATGCGGCCCGCCACCACGCGGGCCGCCCGGTGCGTTGACATGCGGCTCGCCCTGTCGTGGTTGACCGTCCTGCCGGTCCGGGTGGACCACGTGGACGCGCGGTCGGCGGCGCGTGCCATCACCTGCGCACCGCTCGTCGGCGTGCTGCTGGGCCTGGTCGCCGCCGGTGTGCTGCACCTGCTCACCGCGGTCCTGCACGCGCCGCCGATGCTCGCGGGTTTCCTCGTCGTGGGCGGGCTGGCGCTGGCCACCCGCGGGATGCACCTCGACGGCCTCGCGGACACCGCCGACGGCCTCGGCTGCTACGGCCCGCCCGAGCGGGCCCTGGCGGTGATGAAGGACGGCGGCGCGGGGCCGTTCGCCGTGGTGGCGTTGATCGTCGTGCTCGGCGGCGAGGCGGCGGCGCTGCCCGCGGTTCCCTGGGGCGCGGTGGTGCTGTCGTTGGCCGCCGGGCGGGCCGCGTTCGTGCTGTGCTGCGTGCGCGGCGTGCCGGCGGCCCGGCCCGAGGGGCTCGGCGCGCTGGTCGCGGGTTCGCAGCACCCGGTGGTGGCGGTCGCGTGGTGGCTGGTGCTCGCGGTGGCGGGGTTCTTCGTCGCGCCGTGGCACGGCCCGGTCGCGGTGCTGCTGGCCGCCGGGCTGGTGCTGTTGCTGGTTCGCCACGTGCGGCGGCGGTTCGGCGGCGTCACCGGGGACGTGCTGGGCGCGGCGGGTGAGACGGCGAGCCTCACCGTGCTCGCCGTCTGCGCGCTGGCCTGATCGTCAGGCCAGCTCGGACATCCAGCCGTGGGTGTCCTCGACGAGACCCTGCTGGATGCCGGTCAGCCGCCCCCGCAGGCGCATGGTGACCTCACCGGTCGCGCCACCGGAGACGCTGAACTCGCCACCCGCGTGCTTCACGTGGCCGACCGGCGTGATCACGGCCGCCGTGCCGCACGCGAACACCTCGGTCAGCTCGCCCGACTCGGCCTTCTTCTCCCACTCCTCGGTGGAGAAGCGGCGTTCCTCGACGCCGTAGCCGAACTCGGCGGCGAGCCGCAGCAGCGAGTCGCGGGTGATGCCCGGCAGCAGCGCGCCGGACAGCTCGGGCGTGACGACCCGCGCGTCGGCCCCGGAGCCGAGGACGAAGAACAGGTTCATCCCGCCCATCTCCTCCACCCAGCGGCGCTCCACGGCGTCCAGCCAGACGACCTGGTCGCAGCCCTGCTCGGCGGCCTGCGCCTGCGCCACCAGGGACGCCGCGTAGTTGCCCGCGAACTTCGCCGCGCCGGTGCCGCCGGGCGAGGCGCGCACGTACTCGGTGGACAACCACACCGTGACCGGCTTCAGGCCACCCGCGAAGTAGGAGCCGGCGGGCGACGCGATGAGCACGTACAGGTACTCGTTCGCGGGCCGCACGCCGATGTGCTTCTCCGTGGCGTAGAGGAACGGCCGCAGGTACAGCGACTCCTCGGCGTCGGAGGGCACCCAGCGCCGGTCGACGTCCAGCAGTTCCCGGATGCTGCCGAGGAACAGCTCGTCGGGCATCTCGGGCATGGCGAGGCGGCGGGCGGACGCGCGGAAGCGCTCCGCGTTCGCCTCGGGGCGGAAGGACGCGATCGATCCGTCGGGCCGGCGGTACGCCTTGAGCCCTTCGAAGATCGCCTGGCCGTAGTGCAGCACCATTGCCGCCGGGTCCAGCTCCAGCGAGTGGTAGGGCTCGACTGCGGCGTCGTGCCAGCCCTGTTCGCGGTTCCAGCGGATCGTCACCATGTGGTCGGTGAAGTGCTGCCCGAAGCCCGGCTTGGCGAGTACCTCCGCGACCCGCTCCGGGGTCGCCGGCTGCGGGTGCGGGGTCCGGGTGAAAGGCAACGCGGTCGTCATGTCAGCACAGTAGCTCCCACTCGGACATCGGAAAATCGTTGTCCCGATGCTCGGTCCTCCGATTTCCCGCGGCACGCCGACAAAATGCCCCCGCACCCCGTCCGCGGGACCGCCGAGCCGCCTCGCTCCGCCGACACCGGCGGCGGACCGCTAGCCGATTCGGCGGCGGACCCGGTTGAGGCTCAGCAGGGCGGTGCCGGCGGCGAGGGCCGCGGCGGTCAGCAGCAAGGCGTCCGTGGGCGCGCTCATCGCCAGGAGCACGCACAAACCCAGGCCGAGGCACGCGGTGCGCATCGGCCACGTCCGCTCCTCGTGCAGCAGCACCCGCGCGGACGCGTTCGTGAAGCCGTAGTAGAACGCCGTGCCGCACGCGCCGACCGCCAGCGCCGTGCCGGTCGGCAGCGCCAGGAACACCACCAGCGCGAGCCCGACCGCCACCACGTCCAACGGCCAGTCGGCGCGGACCCGCGGCAGGTCGCCGTGCTCCACCAGCCCGCGCAACGTCCGGCGGGCGGAGGCGAGGACGAACACCAGCGCCGACCCCGCCGCGACCAGCACGCCCACCGCCAGCACCGGCACGAGCGAGCGCCCGTCGGCGGCGGCCAGCGCGTCGCGCAGCGGTGCGGGTGACAGGGCGAGCCGCGCGGGCCCGAGCTGGCGCAGCACCGCCCAGCCGACCGCCAGCGCCACCACCAGCACCACCCCGACCAGCACCGGCACGGCGGCCCGCAACGCACGCGCCGGGAACACCGGGTCACCGCGCTCCGGGGCGGTCACCCGCTCGAACCCGGTGAACACCGCGAACAGCAGGCCGGCCGCGCCCATGACGCCGTCGAACCCGACCTCGCCGCCGGGCGGGTTGGCGGGCGGCGCGACGGAGAACGCGACCGCCACCACCACGCCCAGCGCGACGAGCACCACGACCACGGCGGCCAGGCCGATCCACCCGGCGGCGAACCGCCCGAGCCCGCCGACGACGACCAGCAGCACGACACCGGCCACGACCCGGTCGGCGGGGAACGCGTACGCGCCGAACGCGCCCGCGAGCGCGGCGGCCAGCCCGGCGCGGCCGACGAGGTGCGCGCTCGCGCCGATCCGCGCGGGCCACGGCCCGAGCTGGTGGCGGATGTAGGAGTAGCCGCCGGCCGCGTCCGGGTAAGCCCGGTGCTGGTCGGCGGTCGAGTACGCGCAGCAGAGCGCGGCAACGGCCGCGAGGGCGAGCGCGGGGAGGAACCAGGGGCCCGCGAGGGCGGCGGCCGGGCCGAATCCCACCAGGACGCCGGCACCGAGGGTCGCGCCGAGGGCGAGCACCACGGCCCCGGCACGGGGCGTGACTGTCACCGGTACACAATCGCATGTGGACCGGGTGCGGACCGACAACCGCACGACTGACCCGCGCCCTTGTTAATTGTTACTCCCCGCTGTCGAAGGGACCGACGGCGAACGGTCCTACGAGACCTTTAGCATTCGTCACGATCCACCCACGTTCCCGCCGCACGACCAGGAAGTGCCGGGAGGACCACCGTCAAGGAGCCGACGTGACCGCGCCCAAGCTGGCCATCACCGACAGTGAGCTGAGCACCACCGCCGCCGACGCAGTGGTGGTCGGCACCATCCAGGGCCCGGACGGCCTCGTCCTCGCCGGCGGGGCCGAAGCGGTCGACGCCGCGTTCGACGGCGGACTGCTGGACGTCCTGGGCACGCTGGGCGCCACCGGCAAGGCCGACGAGGTCGTCACGCTGCCGACCTTCGGCAAGCTCGCCGCACCCCTCGTGGTCGCGGTGGGCCTGGGCAAGCCGACCGCCGAGGGCGTCGGCGAGGAGCAGGTGCGCCGCGCCTCCGGCGCCGCCGCCCGCGCGCTGACCGGGAAGAAGCGCGCCGTGACCACCCTGTCCGCGCTCCACCTCGGCCCGGCCGCCGAGGGGACGCTGCTCGGGGCGTACCAGTTCACCGCCTACAAGACCGCCGCCGGCGACGCGCCCGTCGCCCGCGTCGACCTGGTCGCGCCCGCCGAGGGCACGACCAAGGCGCACCGCGCGACCGTGAAGGCGTCGACCGCCATCGCGGAGGCCGTGGCCGACACCCGCGACCTGATCAACACCCCGCCGAACGACCTGTACCCGGGCTCGTTCGCGGACCGCGTCACCGCGCTGGCCAAGGGCCTGGCCGGCGTCGAGGTGGAGGTGCTGGACGAGAAGGCGCTGCGCAAGCAGGGCTTCGGCGGCATCCTCGGCGTCGGCGGCGGCTCGTCGCGCCCGCCGCGCCTGGTCCGCGTCACCTACCGCGGCCCGAAGGCGGGCAAGAAGGTCGCGCTGGTCGGCAAGGGCATCACGTTCGACACCGGCGGCATCTCCATCAAGCCCGCCGCCGGCATGGACGAGATGACCTCGGACATGAGCGGCGCGGCTGCGGTGGTCGCCACGGCGCTGCTCGCGGCGAAGCTGAAGTTCCCGCTGGAGGTCACCGCGTGGGCCCCGCTGGCGGAGAACATGCCGTCCGGCACGGCGTACCGGCCGGGTGACGTGCTGACCATGTACGGCGGCAAGACCGTCGAGGTGCTCAACACCGACGCCGAGGGCAGGCTGGTGCTGTCCGACGCGATCGCGCGTGCGTGCGAGGACGGCCCGGACTACCTGGTCGAGACCTCCACCCTGACCGGCGCGGCGGTCGTGTCGCTGGGCAAGCGCACGGCGGGCGTGATGGGTTCGGACGAGTTCCGCGACCGCGTCGCCGCGCTCGGCCGCGCGGTCGGCGAGCAGGCGTGGGCCATGCCGCTGCCGGAGGAACTGCGGGCCGACCTCGACTCGCGGGTGGCGGACATCGCGAACGTGGCCGGGCACCGGTTCGGCGGGATGCTCGCGGCGGGCCTGTTCCTGCGTGAGTTCGTGGCCGAGGGCGTGCCGTGGGCGCACGTCGACATCGCGGGCCCGGCGTTCCACAGCGGTGGCGCGTACGGCTACACGACCCGCGGTGGCACCGGTGTGCCGGTGCGGACGCTGGCGGCGCTGCTGGCCGACATCGCGGCCAACGGCTGAGCGAACCCGACCGGAACGCCCCGCCCGGAGGTCGGGCGGGGCGTTCCGCGTGTTGCGGCCAGGGCCTGCCCTGGAACTTTCAGGCAGGCTTCCTGAAAGTTTCGCGGGGCAACAGCCCCCAGGACCACCCCGGCCGGCGCGCGAGCGCGGTGATCGGGGCAGGGCGCTAACTTTCAGGCAGGCTCCCTGAAAGTTTCGCGAGGCAACAGCCCAGGACCACCCCGGCCGGCGCGGGAGGGCGGTGGTCGGGGCAGGCGCTAATTATCAGGCAGGCTCCCTGAAAATTACGCGAGGCGACAGCCCCCAGGACCACTCCAGCCGGCGCGCGAGGGCGGTGATCGGGGCAGGGCGCTAACTATCAGGCAGGCTCCCTGAAAGTTTCGTGCCACTGCTCGTCGGTCAACCCATGCCCGCACACCACGCACCCAAGATCACAGCGGATCAACCGCAGCAGCTCCGAGGGCAGGCCCTAGTAGCCGACGGCGACGGCGTGACCGGTGGTCGCCGGGTCGTCCAGGCAGCCGACGACCAGGTCCGCCAGGTCGCCCCGCGAGATGGTGGTCCCCCGCCGCAGGTTGGTGTCGACGGCCGTGCGGTACTTCCCGGTGCGCGGTCCGTCGGTGAGGCGGGGCGGCCGGACGATCGTCCACTCCAGACCGCTGGCCCGCACCACGCGCTCCATGTCCGCCATGTCGGCCCACGGGTGCTTGAACACACGCCGCAGGATCGGCTTCACCACGTAGCGGCTCAGGGCGTCGTCGTGCTCGTCCACGACCATGCCGCTGTTGCTCACCACGACCAGCCGCCGCACGCCGTGCGCCTTCATCGCCTCGACGATGCTCGCCGTGGTGTCGGTCTGCACCGTGGTGGGACCACGCCCCCTGGCGCCGATGGCCGTCACGACGGCGTCGGAGCCCGCGATCACCGGCCCGATCGAGTCCGGGTCCAGCACATCGGCGACCACGTCGCGCCCGTTGGCCGTGCGCACGACGGCGACGACGTCGTGCCCCGCCGCCTGTGCCCGCGCGACGACCCGCGTGCCGGTCCCCCCGGTCGCGCCGAAGACGGTCACCTTCATGCATCCCTCTTCCACCCGGCGACGGCACCGGCCGCACGAGGCGTTCCGACCGTCGGGTCGTCAGCCCTGCTGGTTCTTGCGGCGCGAGAACTCGCGCATCCGCTTCGGGTAACCGACGATGCCCGCGTCGTAGATCGGGATGCCCAGCTTCTTCGCCAGCTTCTTCGCGCCCTCGACGCCGTCGATCCGCCGCCGGGTCCACTCGCCGTCGTGGGCGACCAGCACCACCGTGGTTTCCGTCACGGTCGTCTTGGGCTCCACGTACGCCTCGACCCCGCGACGTGCGGCGGCCCACTGCTCCAGGTGGCCGGTGTCCGTGGACGTGGCCGCGCGCAACACGCCTGGGCGTTGCTTCCTGCGAAAACGGTCGAACAGGCCCACCGGGCCACCTCCTGTTGCGACGCGAGACGACCATGGTGCCGGCGCGCGTGTGAAGGCGTGGCCAAATCCTCCCAAGAGGACACCGCGTCGCCGTCTCCCGCGAAGTAGTGACAAGATGGCAATCACCCGCGCGCACCCGCGCGAAGTAAGGCAACAAGCTCTCCAGGGAGATCCCGTGACCGACACCTCCGCCGACCTTGTGATCCTCGGTGGCGGCTCGGGCGGCTACGCCTGCGCGTTCCGCGCGGCGGAGCTCGGCCTGTCCGTCGTCCTGGTCGAGAAGGACAAGCTGGGGGGCACCTGCCTGCACCGCGGCTGCATCCCGACCAAGGCGCTGCTGCACGCGGCGGAGGTCGCGGACACCGCCCGCGAGGGCGACCAGTTCGGTGTGAAGTCCTCGCTCGAGGGCATCGACATCGCCGGTGTGAACTCGTACAAGGACGGCGTGATCAGCCGCCTCTACAAGGGCCTCCAGGGCCTGGCGAAGGCCAACAAGGTCACGCTGGTCGAGGGCGCGGGCACGTTCGTCGGCGGCACCACCGTCGAGGTGAACGGCGACCGGTACACCGGCAAGAACGTCGTGCTGGCCACCGGTTCCTACGCGCGCAGCCTGCCCGGCCTGGAGATCGGCGGCCGGGTCATCACCAGCGACCAGGCGCTGAACCTGGACTTCGTGCCGGAGAAGGTCGTCGTGCTGGGCGGCGGCGTGATCGGCGTGGAGTTCGCCAGCGTGTGGGCCTCGTTCGGCGCGGACGTGACCATCGTGGAGGCGCTGCCCCGCCTGGTGCCCGCCGAGGACGAGTACGCGTCCAAGCAGCTGGAGCGCGCGTTCCGCCGGCGCGGCATCAAGTTCAAGACCGGCGTGAAGTTCACCGGCGCGACGCAGACCGACTCGGGCGTCTCCGTGACGCTGGAGTCCGGCGACGTGCTGGACGCCGACCTGCTCCTGGTCGCCGTCGGTCGCGGCCCGAACACCGCGGGCCACGGCTACGAGGAGGCGGGCGTCAAGATCGAGCGCGGTTTCGTCGTCACCGACGAGCGGCTGCGCACCAGCCTCCCGAACGTGTACGCCGTCGGCGACATCGTGCCCGGCCTCCAGCTCGCGCACCGCGGGTTCCAGCAGGGCATCTTCGTGGCGGAGGAGATCGCCGGGCAGCAGCCGAAGGTCATCGACGAGGCGGGCATCCCGCGCGTCACCTACTGCAAGCCGGAGGTCGCGTCGGTCGGTCTGTCCGAGGCCGCGGCCAAGGAGAAGTACGGCTCCGCGGAGACGTTCGTCTACGACCTGGCGGGCAACGGCAAGTCCCAGATCCTGAAGACCGCGGGCGGCGTCAAGCTGGTCAAGGCGCCGGACGGCCCGGTGGTCGGTGTCACCATGGTCGGCGAGCGGGTCGGCGAGCTGATCGGTGAGGCCCAGCTGGTCTACAACTGGGAGGCTTACCCCGAGGACGTGGCTCCGCTGATCCACGCCCACCCGACCCAGACAGAAGCCCTCGGCGAGGCGTTCCTCGCCCTGGCCGGCAAGCCGCTGCACGTGCACGGCTGACCGTCGACACCCCAGTCAGCCGATATCCGACACGCACGAGGAGTCAGCGAACGATGGCCTTCTCCGTCCAAATGCCCGCACTCGGCGAGAGCGTCACCGAGGGCACGGTCACCCGCTGGTTGAAGCAGGAGGGTGACCGCGTCGAGGTCGACGAGCCGTTGCTGGAGGTCTCGACCGACAAGGTCGACACCGAGATCCCGTCGCCCGCGGCGGGTGTCCTCCAGAAGATCGTCGCCCAGGAGGACGAGACCGTCGAGGTCGGCGCGGAACTCGCCGTCATCGGCGACGGCGACGGCGGCGAGACCGCGCCCACGACCGCGCCGGCGGAGGAGGCCGCGCCCGAACCGCAGTCGGCCCCCGAGCCGCAGTCCGCGCCGGAGCCCCCCGCCGCGGAGCAGCCCGCGCCGTCCGGCGGCGGTGCCGCCGAGGGCACCCCGGTGACCATGCCGGCGCTCGGCGAGAGCGTCACCGAGGGCACCGTGACCCGCTGGCTCAAGCAGGTCGGCGAGCAGGTCGAGGTCGACGAGCCGCTGCTGGAAGTCTCGACCGACAAGGTCGACACCGAGATCCCGTCCCCGGTGGCGGGCACCCTGCTGGAGATCAGCGCGGAGGAGGACGCCACGGTCGAGGTCGGCGGACAGCTCGCCGTCATCGGCTCCGGCTCCCCCGCGCCCGCCAAGCAGGAGGCGCCCAAGCCCGCGCCCGCTCCGGAAGCGCCGAAGCCGGCACCGGCCCAGGAGGCGCCCAAGCCCGCACCGGCTCCCGAGGCGCCCAAGCCCGCCGCGCAGCCCGCACCGGCCGCGCAGCCCGCGCCTTCTGCGTCGTCTGCGTCGTCTTCGGACGACTCCAACGGCGCGCCCTACGTGACCCCGCTGGTCCGCAAGCTGGCCTCGGAGCACGGCGTCGACCTGTCGACGCTGAAGGGCACCGGCGTCGGCGGCCGGATCCGCAAGCAGGACGTGCTGGCCGCCGTCGAGGCGGCGAAGGCGCCCGCGCCCGCCGCACCCGCGCCGTCGGCGCCCGCCCAGCGGGTCGCGAGCACGCCCGCCCCGGACGCCGGCGGCAAGCGCGGCACCGTGCAGAAGCTGCCCCGCCTGCGGCAGATCGTGGCGCAGCGGACCCGTGAATCGCTCCAGGTCTCGGCGCAGTTGACCCAGGTGTTCGAGGTGGACGTCACCAAGATCGCCCGGCTGCGCAACCGGGCGAAGGCGGCGTTCGAGCAGCGCGAGGGCACCAAGCTCACGTTCCTGCCGTTCTTCGCCAAGGCGGCGGTGGAGGCGCTCAAGCAGCACCCGGTGCTGAACGCGTCCATCGACGAGGAGAAGAAGGAGATCGCCTACCACGGCGCCGAGCACCTGGGCGTGGCGATCGACACCGAGCGCGGCCTGCTCAACGCCGTGATCTCCAACGCGGGCGACCTCAACCTGGCCGGTCTCGCGCACAAGATCAACGACCTGGCGACGCGCGCGCGGGCGAACAAGCTGACGCCGGACGAGCTGACCGGCGGCACCTTCTCGCTGACCAACCTGGGCAGCAACGGCGCGTTGTTCGACACCCCGATCATCCAGCAGCCGCAGGTCGGCATCCTGGGCGTCGGCGTGGTCCGCAAGCGCGCCGTGGTGATCACCGACGAGAACGGCGACGACACCATCGCGATCCGCTCGATGGCCTACCTGGCCCTCACCTACGACCACCGCCTGGTGGACGGCGCGGACGCGGGCCGGTTCCTCACCACCGTCAAGAACCGCCTGGAGGAGGGTTCGTTCGAGGCCGACCTCGGCCTCTGAGCGCACACCGCACCACGCGAAGCCGCCCCGGACCAGCTCCGGGGCGGCTTCGGCCATTGCGGGGGTTGTTGTGCATCGGCGGGGTCGCTGCGAGACGATCAACCCATGCGGGTAGTGGTGGCGGGTTCGTCGGGCTTCATCGGCACGGCACTGGTGGCCGCGCTGCGCGGGGCGGAGCACGAGGTGGTGCGCCTGGTCCGCCGCCGGCCGGCCGCACCGGACGAGCGGGGCTGGGACCCGCCCGCCGGGCGGATCGACGCCGGCGCGCTGGACGGCGCGGACGCCGTGGTGAACCTGTGCGGCGCGGGCGTCGGCGACAAGCGCTGGAACCACGCCCGCAAGCAGGTCCTGCTGGACAGCCGCACCGCGCCGACCGAGGTGCTGGCCGCCGCCGTGGCCGAGCACGGCGTGCCCACGCTGGTCAACGCGAGCGCCATCGGCTACTACGGCGACACCGGTGACGCCGTGGTGGACGAGACCGCGCCGTCCGGCACGGGTTTCCTGGCCGAGCTGTGCCGCCAGTGGGAGGCGGCGACGGAAGCGGCGGCCGAGCAACGCGTGGTGCGGCTGCGCACGGGCCTGGTGATCAGCGGTACGGGTGGGCTGTTCGGCAGGCTGACGCCGTTGTTCCGGTTCTTCCTCGGCGGGCGGCTGGGTGACGGCCGCCAGTACATGCCGTGGATCTCGCTGGACGACGTGATCGGGGCGATCGTGTTCGTGCTGGAGCACGAGGCGATCTCCGGCCCGGTGAACCTGACCGCGCCGAGCCCCGTCACCAACGCCGAGTTCACCCGCACCCTGGCGCACGCGCTGCACCGGCCCGCGCCGTGGGTGGTGCCCGGGTTCGCGTTGCGCGCCGTGCTCGGCGAGATCGCCGGCGAGGGTGTGCTGGCGGGTCAGCGGGCGGTGCCGAAGGTGTTGGAGCGCCACGGTTTCCACTTCCAGCACCCGGCGCTCGGCGCGGCCGTCGCGGTGGCCGTCAACGGATGACCGGTGACCGCGCCGCGAAGGCGTACCTGGGCGGGCTCGGCGTGGTGCTGGTGTTCGCCTCGGTGCTGCTCGGCTTCACCGTCAACCGGCACACGCCGGAGCTGGACGTCGTGCTGCACGGGCACGCGGTCGCGCTGGGTCCCGGTTTCACGCGCGTGGCGGCGGTGGTCAGCTTCGTGCTGAGCCCCGGCATGGCGGTGCTCGCCGTGGTGTCGCTGGGATTGCGGTCGGTGTTGGCACGGGACCCGTTGGTGTTCAAGGTGACCGTGCTGCTGGGTGTCTCGTGGTCCACGATCACCGCCCGGTACGTGTACGACCGGGTGCGGCCGGTGGCGTACGACCTGCCGTCGTACCCGAGCGGGCACGTCACGGCGGTGACCGCGGTGGTGTTCGCGGGCGTGGTGCTGTGCGCCCACCTCGCCCGTGCCCACCTGCGCAGAGCCGTGGTCGTGGCGGTGCTGGCGGTGGCGGCGACGGCGGCCAGCCGGGTGGTGCTGGAGATGCACTGGTTCACCGACACGGTGGGTGCCGTGCTCGCCACCACGGGTGTCGGACTGCTCGCCACCCTGGCCCTGCGACTGCTGCCCGCAGGCGTAGGGTCGAGGCGTGAGTGAACTCTCCTGCCGCACCTCCTCGGACCCGATCGAGGTGCGCGAGCTGGGCACCATCGACTACCTGGCCGCGTGGGACCTGCAACGCGAACTCGCCGAAGCACGCGCGGACGGCGCCATCGGCGACACGATGCTGCTGCTGGAGCACCCCCCGGTGTACACGTGCGGTCGGCGCACCGAACCGGAGGAGCGGCCCGTCGGCGGCGACGTCCCGGTGATCGACGTCGACCGCGGCGGCAAGATCACCTGGCACGGTCCGGGCCAGTTGGTCGGCTACCCGATCGTGGGGCTGGCCGAGCCGCTGGACGTCGTCCAGTACGTCCGCCGCCTGGAGCAGGCGTTGATCCACGTCTGCGACCAGCTCGGCGTGCACACCGGCCGGGTCGAGGGCCGCAGCGGCGTGTGGGTGCCGGCGGACGACCGGGGCGTGGAGCGCAAGGTGGCCGCGATCGGCATCCGCGTGCAGCGCGGCGTGACGATGCACGGCTTCGAGATCAACTGCGACGCCGACCTGGCCGCGTTCGGCGACATCATCCCGTGCGGCATCCGGGACGCGGGTGTCGCGTCGCTGTCCGAGGAGCTGGGCCGGGTCGTGCCGGTGGCCGAGGTGCTGCCGCTGGCCCGGCAGGCGGTCGTCGACGCGCTCAACGGCGACCTGCCGTTGACCGACCGGACGCTCATCCGTCAACAGCCGGTGGCGGCGGGCGTCACGTTCGCGGTCCGCGCCGGCTGACAACCCCGAACCACCCCCTCTAGGTTCCGGAGCACGGACTACCAGAGGGGAGATTCGTCGTGCTCCTGACTCGACGGCACCTGCTCTCCGCCTGTGGTGCGGTGGGTGGCGCCCTGCTGCTGCCCATCCCGACCGCGGCGGCCGATCCACGACCGGGCTCACCGGCCGTCGTGCTGGACGACGGCCGCGGCGGTCGGTTGGCCCACCACGCGCACGAACCCCGGCCGTTGGGTGGCACGGTGCGGCTCCTGCACCTGGCCGCGTACGGCCTGGCCCTGGACCGGGGCTTGGCCGTGCCCGGCGAACCGGTGCGCGTGGGCGACTGGGAGCGTTACCGGTCGCCGTTCGACGACGGTCACGCCGCGGCCCTGCGTGCGCTGGACCTCAAGTCCACCAACGGTTCCACCGCCGACGACCCGAACGCCCGGGTGTCGTTGGCCGACCTGGTCGGCGTCCTGGCGGAGCACGGCGACCACGCCGCCGCCGACTACCTGCGGCACCGCCTGGGCGACGACGTGCTGCGCGCCGCGGCCGGCCGGTCGACCTTCCCCGTGCCGGACCTGCTGGGTGACGCGCTGCACGCCGTCCTCGGCCGACCGGTGACCGCCGAGCAGTACGTGGGCGATCCCCGGCTCCAGCTGGAGGTGATCGGCCGCCGACCGGACGCCCACCCGCCCGCCGGGACGGGCGGCCTCGGCACCGCCGCGGAACTGCACCGGCTGCTGCGGTCGGCGGGTCGCTCGCCGGGGGTGGCCGGGCACCCGGGTCGGGCGCGGGTGCTCGGCGACGCGTGGTCCGGCGGGTTCGCGGTGTGGGTGCGGTGGTCGGACGGCCGGGTCGGCACGGCCGTCGTGCTCACCGGACCGGGTGCGGCGGGCGACCTGGTGGGCGCGGTCCGGTCCGCGTTGCTCGACCCGGCCGCGTTGCACGACCTCCGGGCCTCGCTCGGCTGAGCGCGCCGTCAGCCCCGCAGTTGGGGCGCGACCTCGGCCGCCACCAGCTCCAGGTGGTCGAGGTCGGACAGGTCGAGCACCTGGAGGTAGACGCGGCTGATGCCGGTCTTCGCGTGCCACTCCCCCAGCCGCGCCACGACCTCGGCGGGCGTGCCCGCGAGACCGTTCTGCTTCAGCTCGTCCACCTCGCGCCCGATGGCGGCGGCGCGGCGGGCGACCTCCGCGTCGTCGCGGCCGACGCAGAGCACGAGCCCGACGGACCGGGTCATGGTGGCCGGGTCGCGGCCGATGTCGCGGCACGCGGCGTCGACGCGCGCGAACTGCGCGGTGGCGAAGTCGACGTCCACGAACGGCAGGTTGAACTCGCTCGCGTACCGGGCGGCCAGCGCCGGGGTGCGCTTCGCGCCCATGCCGCCGATCACGACGGGCACCGGGCTCTGGGTCGGCTTGGGCAGGGCGGGCGAGTCGGTGAGCCGGTAGTGCTCGCCGTCGAACGAGAACGTCTCGCCGACCGGCGTCGACCACAGGCCGGTGATGATCGCCAGCTGCTCCTCGAACAGCTCGAAGCGCTCGCCCAGCGCCGGGAAGCGCAGGCCGTAGGCGGCGTGCTCCTCGGCGAACCACCCGGACCCGAGCCCGAACTCGACCCGGCCGCCGGACATCTGGTCGACCTGCGCGACGGAGATCGCGAGCGGACCGGGGTGGCGGAAGGTGGCCGCGGTGACCAGCGTGCCGAGGCGGATGTCCTTCGTCTCGCGGGCCAGGCCGGCCAGCGTGATCCACGCGTCGGTGGGTCCGGGCAGGCCGTCCGCGGAGCCCATCTTCAGGTAGTGGTCGGACCGGAAGAACGCGCCGTAGCCCGCGTCCTCGGCGGCACGGGCGACTCGCAGCAGGTCGTCGTAGGAAGCCCCCTGCTGGGGCTCGGTGAAGATGCGCAGCTCCAGTTCCACGTGCCCCAAGCTAACCGCCGCCCCGGGCCGCCCTCACCGCGGGCTCGCCAGGAGCACCGGACCGCGGGTTTAGTGGTGACCATGAAGTGGACCGAGCGCGACATCCCCGACCAGACCGGCCGCACCGCACTGGTGACCGGCGCGAACTCCGGGCTGGGCCTGCGCACCGCCGAGGTCCTGGCCGCCAGGGGCGCGCGCGTGCTGCTCGCCTGCCGCTCCCCCGAGCGCGGGCGTGCCGCGCTGGACCGCGTGCGCACGGCGGGCGCGGCCGACCTCGTCCCGCTGGACCTGGCCGACCTCAAGTCGGTGGCCGACGCCGTGGCGGAGGTCCGCGACCGCGTCGACCGGCTCGACGTGCTGGTGAACAACGCCGGGGTGATGGCGGTGCCGCCGGGGCGCACCGCCGACGGCTTCGAGCGCCAGTTCGGCACCAACCACCTGGGGCACGCCGCGTTGACGTGGCAGCTGATGCCGCTGCTGCGGACCACGCCCGGCGCGCGCGTGGTGACCGTGTCCAGCCTCGCGCACCGGTCGGGCGCGATCGACTTCGCGGACCCGAACTTCGAGGCGCGGCGGTACTCGGCGTGGGGCGCGTACAGCCAGTCCAAGCTGGCGAACCTGCTGTTCGCCGGTGAGCTGGACCGGCGGTGCCGCGCCGCGGGCCTGGACGTGACGTCCGTCGCGGCGCACCCCGGTCTCACCTCCACCGAGCTGAGCGCGACCATGGCCCGCGAGCAGCGCAACCCCCTGCTGGCGATCGGCGCGAAGATCACCGACGTGTTCTCCCAGGGCGTGGCCCGGGGCGCGTTGCCGCAGCTCTACGCGGCGACCGCGGCGGAGGTCGAGGGCGGCGGCTACTACGGCCCGGACGGGTTCCGGGGCCTGGCCGGGCACCCCGCGCCGGCGACCTCCGCGCCCGCCGCGCGGGACGAGCGGGCGGCGGCCCGGCTGTGGGCCCTGACGGCCGAGCTGACGGGCGTCGCGCCCGACCCCTCGTGACGTAGGGTTGGGACGTGACCGTCGTACCTGAGGGTCGGAAGCTGCTGCGACTGGAAGTCCGCAACAGTCAAACGCCCATCGAGAAGAAGCCCTCGTGGATCAAGACCAAGGCGAAGATGGGTCCCGAGTACCGGGAGCTGAAGGGCCTGGTCAAACGCGAGGGCCTGCACACGGTGTGCGAAGAGGCCGGATGTCCCAACATCTACGAGTGCTGGGAGGACCGGGAGGCCACCTTCCTGATCGGTGGCGAGCAGTGCACCCGGCGCTGCGACTTCTGCCAGATCGACACGGGCAAGCCCGCCGACCTGGACCGCGATGAACCGCGGCGGGTCGCCGAGTCCGTCCAGGCGATGGGCCTGCGCTACTCCACCGTCACCGGTGTCGCGCGGGACGACCTCGCCGACGGCGGCGCGTGGCTGTACGCGGAGACCGTCCGCCAGATCCACGCCATGAACCCGGGCACGGGCGTCGAGCTGCTGATCCCCGACTTCAACGCGGTCCCGGAGCAGCTGGCCGAGGTGTTCGCGTCCCGGCCCGAGGTGCTCGCGCACAACGTGGAGACCGTGCCGCGGATCTTCAAGCGCATCCGCCCGGCGTTCCGCTACGAGCGGTCGCTGGAGGTGATCACCCGCGCCCGCGAGGCCGGCCTGGTCACCAAGTCGAACCTGATCCTCGGCATGGGCGAGACCCCGGACGAGGTCACGACGGCGCTGCGCGACCTGCACGCCGCGGGCTGCGAGATCATCACCATCACGCAGTACCTGCGGCCCTCGCCCCGGCACCACCCGGTCGAGCGCTGGGTGAAGCCGGAGGAGTTCGTGACGCACAAGGAGACCGCCGAGTCGATCGGCTTCTCCGGCGTCATGGCGGGTCCGCTGGTGCGCTCCTCCTACCGGGCGGGCCGCCTGTACGCGCAGGCCGTCCAGAAGCGCGGCGACGTGCTGCCCGACCACCTGCACCACCTGCTGACCGCGGGCGGCGCGGCGCAGGAGATCACGTCGCTGCTGTCCCGCTAGCGCGTTGCGCGTCCCGGGCACCCGACCCGGGTGCCCGGGACGCGAAAAACCGCACGGGAATGCGTGGCGGAATGCAGGCGGGAATCAACCGCGGTGGACGCCCGGTCGGCCCGGCGCGCGGGCGGCCGGTTCGAAGTTGGTCAACCGCAGGCACACGTCGGGCACGCCCCACAGTTCCAGCAGGCTGGACACGGCCAGGCAGATGCCCTCGTAGCTCTCGCTCGGCAGGTCGGCGGGGAGCCGCACACGTAGCTCCGGGTTGCGCATGGGTCCAAGCGTCCCGACGGGCAGACGGTCGCGCAATGCCCTGATCGGGGTTCCCCGAATGATTGATCAGACCGAATGGGAATCGCCCCGGGAGGTCAGCCGGGGCCATTTCGATCATTTTCCGGGTAAAACTGTGAAAAAGACCACAGTGGGCGCGACAGGATTCGAACCTGCGACCGCTCGGGTGTAAACCGAGTGCTCTTCCGCTGAGCTACACGCCCCGGGGGCGCCGACCCGGGCGGGTGCGGCGCCGAAAACGCTATCAGGACTTCAACGCGGCCACGGCCTTCTTCCACGCGTCCTGGTCGCGCGGCTCGCCCGGCCCGTTCACCTCGGCGTACTTCACGACACCGGCGGTGTCGATCAGGAACGTGCCGCGGTTCGCGAGGCCCGCGGCCTCGTTGAACACGCCGTACCGCTCGGCCACCGCGCCGTGCGGCCAGAAGTCCGAGAGCAGCGGGAACTGGTAGCCCTGCTGCTCGGCCCACGCCTTCAGGCTGAACGGCGTGTCCACGGACACCCCGATCACCTGGACGTTCTCGTCCTCGTACGCCGCCAGCTCGTCCCGCACCTGGCACAGCTCGCCGGTGCAGATCCCGCTGAACGCGAACGGGTAGAACACCAGCAGCACGTTGCGCTCACCGCGGAACGACGACAGCGCCACCGGCTGCTTGTTGTAGTCGTTGAGCGTGAAGTCCGGAGCCTCCGTACCGACCTCGACCGCCATGCCTCGCCCTTCCGCTCGCCAGCCCGAGAAGACGGGCCCCACGTGCGTGGAGCCCGCCGTCGAGCCTAGCGGGCCGGCGTCAGCGCTTGGACTTGGCCGACTTCGGCGACACCAGCCGGGTGGCCGTCCAGTCACCGCCGGCGTTGATGTTGGAGGTCTGGGCCAACCCCGCGGTGGACACGGCCTCCGCGATGTCGCTGGGCTCCACGTGGCCGTCCCGGCCCGTCTTCGGCGTCAGGACCCAGATCACGCCCTCGTCGGCCAGCGGGGTGGTGACGTCCACCAAAGCGTCGACCAGGTCGCCGTCCTCCTCGCGCCACCACAGCAGCACCACGTCCACGACCTCGTCGGCGTCCTCGTCGAGCAGATCGCTACCGATGCGCTCTTCGATCGCGGCGCGGAGGTCGTCGTCGACGTCCTCGTCCCAGCCGATCTCCTGGACCACGCTGCCCGGTTCGATCCCGAGCCTGTCGGCGACACCGATCTTGCCGGCGTCTTCCGCGGCGACCACGGCTTCCACTCCTCCAAGTACACAAGAGCGGCAGCCGGGTTCGACTGCCGCGCGTTGTCACTACCAGTCGCGGTTAGCGAACACTGTCGGACCTGCTAAGCGCAACCGTAAGCGGGGAGACACGCCGCATCGGGTACCCCGGGATGCGCTCCGCCGACCGCATGAGGCACGCTCTACATACCTCCTATTCGCGCGCGCGAGGGACACGATCCAGAACTACTCACCGGTAGCGGTGCGGGGATCGGGCCGGCCGGGTGACGATGGGAGTCAGCGAACCCCGGAACGAGGAGATCCCTTGAGCCCCCAGAACACTCCCGAGCGGGTGCATGTCATCCGTGACGGCCTCGCAGCCCACCTCCCGGACATCGACCCGGAGGAGACCGCGGAGTGGCTGGAGTCCTTCGACGCCGCGCTCAAGGGCGGCGGCCAGTTGCGCGCCCGGTACCTGATGCTGCGCCTGCTGGAGCGGGCCCGGGAGAGCAACATCTCGGTACCCGCGCTGACCAGCACGGACTACGTCAACACCATCCCCACCGAGCGGGAGCCGTGGTTCCCCGGCGACGAGGAGGTGGAGCGCCGCTACCGCGCCTGGATCCGGTGGAACGCGGCGATCACCGTGCACCGCGCCCAGCGGCCCGGGGTGGGCGTCGGCGGCCACATCTCCACCTACGCCTCGTCCGCGAGCCTCTACGAGGTGGGCTTCAACCACTTCTTCCGGGGCAAGGACCACCCCGGCGGCGGTGACCACGTCTACATCCAGGGCCACGCCTCCCCCGGCGTGTACGCGCGGGCGTTCCTGGAGGGCCGGCTGACCACCGAGCAGCTGGACGGCTTCCGCCAGGAGTTCTCCCACGCGGGCCCCGGCGGCGGCCTGCCGTCGTACCCGCACCCCCGGCTGATGCCGGACTTCTGGGAGTTCCCCACCGTGTCCATGGGCCTCGGCCCGATGAACGCGATCTACCAGGCGCGGTTCAACCGCTACCTGCACGACCGCGGCATCAAGGACACCTCGCAGCAGCACGTGTGGGCCTTCCTCGGCGACGGCGAGATGGACGAGCCCGAGTCGCGCGGCCTGCTCCAGATCGCCGCCAACGAGCAGCTCGACAACCTGACCTTCGTGGTCAACTGCAACCTCCAGCGGCTCGACGGCCCGGTACGCGGCAACGGCAAGATCATCCAGGAGCTGGAGTCGTTCTTCCGCGGCGCGGGCTGGAACGTCATCAAGGTCATCTGGGGCCGCGAGTGGGACGCCCTGCTGCACGCCGACCGCGACGGCGCACTGATCAACCTGATGAACCAGACGCCGGACGGCGACTACCAGACGTACAAGGCCAATGACGGCGCGTACGTCAAGGAGCACTTCTTCGGGCGCGACCCGCGCACGAAGGAGCTGGTCGCGCCGATGACCGACGACGAGGTGTGGAACCTCAAGCGCGGCGGTCACGACTACCGCAAGGTCTACGCGGCCTACAAGGCGGCCACGGAGCACCAGGGCCAGCCGACGGTCATCCTCGCCAAGACCATCAAGGGCTACGGCCTGGGCCCGCACTTCGCCGGGCGCAACGCCACGCACCAGATGAAGAAGATGACCCTGGAGGACCTGAAGCTCTTCCGGGACAGCCTGCGCATCCCGATCGCGGACGCGGACCTCGACCCGTACCTGCCGCCGTACTACCACCCCGGCCAGGACGCGCCGGAGATCCAGTACCTCCAGGAGCGCCGCCGCCAGCTCGGCGGGTACGTGCCGGAGCGCCGCACCAAGTCCAAGGCGCTGGTGCTGCCGGGCGACAAGGTCTACGAGGCGGTCCGCCGCGGCTCGGGCAAGCAGGAGGTCGCCACGACGATGGCGTTCGTCCGGCTGGTCCGCGACCTGGCCAAGGACCCCGAGATCGGCGGCCGGATCGTGCCGATCATCCCGGACGAGGCACGCACGTTCGGCATGGACTCGATGTTCCCGGCGCAGAAGATCTACAACCCGAACGGCCAGCTCTACACGTCCGTGGACGCGCAGCTCATGCTGGCGTACAAGGAGTCCGAGCAGGGCCAGATCCTGCACGAGGGCATCAACGAGGCCGGTTCGACGGCGTCGTTCACGGCGGCGGGCACGTCCTACGCCACGCACGGCGAGCCGATGATCCCGATCTACATCTTCTACTCGATGTTCGGGTTCCAGCGGACCGGCGACGGCCTGTGGGCGGCGGCGGACCAGATGGCGCGCGGCTTCGTGCTGGGCGCGACGGCGGGCCGCACCACGCTCACCGGCGAGGGCCTCCAGCACGCCGACGGGCACTCGCTGCTGCTGGCGCACACCAACCCGGCCGTGATCGCCTACGACCCGGCGTGGTCGTTCGAGGTCGCGCACATCGTGCGGGACGGCCTGCGGCGGATGTACGGCGAGAACGCCGAGAACGTCTTCTACTACATCACCGTCTACAACGAGCCCTACCAGCAGCCGGCCGAGCCGGCGGGCCTGGACGTCGAGGGCCTGCTCAAGGGCCTGTACCGCTACCGCGAGGCGTCCGGCACGGGTCCGCGCGCGCAGGTGCTGGCGTCCGGCGTGGCGATGCCGTGGGCGCTCAAGGCGCAGGAGCTGCTGGCCGAGGACTGGGGTGTGCAGGCCGACATCTGGTCCGCGACGTCCTACTCCGAGCTGCGGCGCGAGGCGGTCGAGGTGGACCGCCACAACCTGCTGCACCCCGACCAGGAGCCGCGCGTCCCGTACGTCACGCAGGTGCTGTCCGACGTGGCGGGCCCCGTGGTCGCGGTGTCCGACTGGATGACGGCCGTGCCGGACCTGATCCGCCCGTACGTGCCGACCGACATGACGACGCTGGGCACGGACGGCTTCGGCTTCTCCGACACCCGGCCGGCGGCGCGGCGGCACTTCCTGGTGGACGCCGAGTCCGTCGTGGTCGCCACGCTGGCGGCGCTGGCCAAGCGCGGCGAGATCCAGCAGTCGCTGGTCGTGCAGGCGGCGCGGAAGTACCGCATCGACGACGTGAGCGCGGCCGGGCCGTCCACCACGGACGCCGGGCTCGCCTGACGGGTGACATCGGGAACGGGACTCCACTCGATCGAGTGGGGTCCCGTTCGCTTTTTGCGGACTTCGCCGGCCGGGGACGCTCTTACGATCGGCCCATGGCTCCGCAGGGTGACGGGACGGGGCCGTAGAGGCCCCTCAGAGCCGCGTGGCGGCCGTGCGGCGGCAAGCGCGGGTAAGGGGACCGGAGAGGTGATCCGGGGCGGTAGGCGGGCCGGACGGCCGGCTTCGGTGTGACACGGGCCATAGAATGGTGCGGAAGACTCCGACGAGGGGGGCAATGGGGACGCCGCGGCCCGCGGTCCACCGGACGATGTTGGCGGTGGACGTCTCGGGCTTCGGCGCGCTCGACCGCAACGTGCAGCAGGCCGTGCGCAACGGCCTGTACCGGGCGCTGGAGTCGGCGTTCACCGAGTGCGGCATCCGGTGGGACGACGAGTGGGACGGCACCTACCACGAGGATCGCGGCGACGGGCTGTTCGTGCTGGTGCCCGCCACCGTGCCGAACGCACGCGTGGTGAGCGCGCTGCCGCACGTCCTGGTCGGCGAGCTGCGCAGGCAGAACGCGGTGCTGCCGCCGGGCGGCGCGATCCGGCTGCGTGCCGCGATCACCTCGGGCGAGGTCCTCAACGACGGCAACGGCGTCATGGGCGACGGGCTGGTGCTCGCGTTCCGGCTGCTGGACTGCGCCGCCCTGCGCGACGAGCTGCGCAGGCGGCCCGGCGAGCTGGCGCTGATCGTGTCCGACCGGTTCTACCGGGACGTGATCGACAACGACCCCGCCTGCGACCCGCTGTCGTACCGGCGGGTGGACGTCGCGGTGAAGGAGGTGCGCGACACCGCGTGGATCACCCGGCCCGACCACCCGCCCGCCGTGGCGGCGCCGAAGCGGTCCTGGTTCGCCCGGCCCGTCCTGCGGCGCCTGCGGTGGAGCCTGCCCGCGCTGGTGGTGCTGCTGGCGGCGCCGGTGTCGTGCGACGCGCTGCTCGCCACGCCCGTGCCCACGCCGCCGTGCCCGGACCCGGTGCAGCTCAACGTGTTGACGTCGGCGGAGAAGGCGGACGTGGTCGGCGCGCTGGCGGTCGACTTCGAGGACGCGTCGCGGTCGTTCGAGGACGCCGGCGGCTGCAAGCAGGCCGACGTGCACGTGGCGGTCGGGCCGTCCGAGCGCTCGGTGGCGGCGCTCGGCCGCGGCTGGCCGGACGGCGACGTGGCGGCGCTCAGCCCGGAGCCGCACGTGTGGCTGCCCGACACGTCGTGGGAGGTGGCGGAGACCCGGCAGGTGCTGGCGGCGGGCGGGCGCGACGACGTGGTGCTGGTCGACCGCGGCCCCGTCGCGCACTCGCCGCTGGTGCTCGGCGTCACGCCCGACCGGGCGCGGGAACGGGTGTTCCAGTGGCACGACCTGGCCGCCTTCCGCCCGCTGGGGCCGGTCGACGCGGCCGACAGCGGCGCGGGCCTCGCGGCGGCGGCGGCGTTGGCGCACGCCGCGCTGGGCGTCACCGCCCTCGGCGGGCCCACGCTGGGCGGGCCCGACGTGGTGCGGCGGCTGCGGGAGGCCGCGTTGCGCACCGCGCGCGACCCCGTCGACCCGTGCCCGGCGGCCGGGGTCGCCGTTCTCGGGTCGGAGAAGGCCGTGCGTGACCTGACGTGCCTCAAGCCCCTGTACCCGGCGGGCGGGACGCTCGACCTGGACCACCCGTTCGTCGAGGTGCGGCGGACCGACCGGCCGAACGCGCGGCGGGAGGCGGTCGCGGGCGCGTTCCACGCGTTCCTGGTGGACGGGCCCGCGCAGGCCGTGCTGCGGCAGGCCGGGTTCCGGGACCGCGGGTGGGTGGTCGCGCCGCACGACGACATCCGCCCCAAGCCGCCGCCCGAGCTGGCCCTCACCGTCGACGCGGCCGGTGTGCGCGCGGCGTGGGAGGCGGCGCGCGCGCTCACCCGGGTCGTGGTCGCCGTCGACGGGACGGACCGGGCGGCCGTGTTCGCCGACCGGCTCACCGCGCTGGTCGGCGAGCACGGCGACGTGCGGCGGATGACCTACGCGCCCGCCGACCTGCCGCGCGTCGTGGAGCGCGCGGTCGGCGAGCACGGGGCCGACCACACGGTCGTCGTGGTCGTCGGCGGCACGCCGCCCGCCGCCACGACGCAGCCCGCCGTGTCGGCCGCGCAGGTCACCGTGCTCGGCGTCGGGTTCACCGACCGCCCGTGCACGGCGGCCGACCAGCTCGGCGCGTTCCAGGCGTCGTACCGGGGCGGCTGCTACACCGAACCGGACGTGGACCGGGCCGTGGACCGGGTGGCCGAGGGGTTGTGGGGAGCGCATGGCTGAACCGGTGGATTTCGCGGTGTGCGAGGGGTCGTGGGAGCGCATGGCTGAACCGGTGGGTTTCGCGGTGTGCGAAGGATTGTGGGGAACGCATGGCTAAACGACTGGCGTTGGCGGTGCCGGTGGGATTCGCGGTGTGCGCGGTCGCCGCGGTGCTCAGCGCCGCGTTCGGCGCGCACGTGGAACCCGCGCGCGGCGCGACCGGCCGGATCACGTTCGTCGACGCGCAGGACCTGTCCGCCAACCGGCGGATCAAGCAGCGGGTCGAGGAGTGGAACGCCCACGCCCGGAGGCACGAGCAGGTCACCTACGTGTCGCTGCCGACGCCCACCGACGCGTACCGGGCGCAGCTCGTGGCCCGCGCGCAGGACCTCGCCGGCGCGCGTGGCGACGTGCGGTCCCGGTGCTACGACGTGGTGGCGCTGGACGCGGTGTGGACCGCCGAGTTCGCCGAGGCGGGCCGCCTCGCACCGCTGCCCCGCGAGCAGTTCGACGTCGACCGCTTCCTGCCCGCGTCCCTGGAGTCCGCCACCGTCGACCGGCGGCTGTGGGCGGTGCCGTGGCGTGCCGACGTGGGGGTGCTCTACTACCGGTCCGACGTGCTCGCCGCCGAGGGCGTCGGGCCCCCGACGTCGTGGCCGGAGCTGGAGCGGATGGCGCGCGACATCGCGCCCCGGCACCGGCTGCACGGGTACGTCGGGCAGCTCGGCCGGTACGAGGGGCTGACCGTCAACGCGCTGGAGGCGGTCTGGGCGCACGGCGGCGACGCCACCGCCCTCGACTCGCCGGCGGCCAGGGCGGGCGTCGAGATGCTGGCCCGCGGGTTGCGGGACGGCTGGATACCGCAGGACGCGCTGAACCACACCGAGTCCGAAGCGCTGGCCGAGTTCTCCGCCGGGCGCGCGTTGTTCATGCGCAACTGGCCGTACGCGCGGGAGCAGCTCGCCGCGTCGCCGTTGAGCGGGTCGTTCGGGATGGCGGCGCTGCCGGGGCACGCCGCGCTGGGCGGGTGGAACCTCGCCGTGTCGCGGTGCTCGGCGCACCAGGCGACCGCGTGGGCGTTCATCCACCACCTGACCACCGACGACGTCGAGCGCGCGCTGCTGGAGCAGGGCGGTTACCCGCCGACGTTGCGCGCGCTCTACGACGACCCGGCGTTGAACGCCCGCCTCCCCCACCTGACGGTCCTGCGAGCGGCGTTGGAGGCGGCCCGCAACCGGCCGGCGACCGCCCACTACGACGAGGTGACGCGGCTCGTGCAGGCCGCCGTGCACAGCGCGCTGGGCAAACCCCAGTCGATCGAGTCCGAGCTGAGACGGCTCGCCGTGGACGTGAAGCGGGCGTTCAGCGGGAGGTGACCCGGGCCGCGAGCGCTCAGGCCGCCGCGAGCGCCGCCCGCTTGGCCTCGCGGTTCCAGTCGATCCAGCCGCGGATCACCAGGAACGCGAACACCGAGTAGACGAGGGCGCTGAAGTACAGCTGCGAGTGGATCTGGAGCGGTACGCCGATCGCGTCCACCACCAGCCAGACCAGCCAGAACTCGACCAGGCCCAGCCCCTGGAGCGCGAACGCCAGCACCGTGCCGACGAAGATCGCCGCGTCCGGCCACGGCGCCCACGACGCGTCCAGCGCGTCCAGGACCAGCGCGAACCCCGACGTGCCGAGCACGAACACGACCCCCACCGCGATGCGCTCGCGGACCGTGCCCTTGCGGACCACGACCCCGAACACCGGGTCCCGCCGACGTGTCCACGCCCACCAGCCGTAGATGGTGATCAGGGCGATCACCACCTGCCGCGCCGCCGTGCCGCCCAGGTGCGCCGACAGGTAGACGACGAAGAGCAGGCTGACGGAGAGGAGCTGCACGGGCCACGTCCACAGCGTCCGCCGCTGCGCCAGGTAGACCACCACCAGCGCGAACACCTGGCCGATGAACTCGGCGTAGGACACGAATTGGCCGAACACCGTGAATCCGTTGTCCACCAGGACGCGCATCGCGGTCTCCCATCCGTCTCTACGCCGGGGAACACCGCCGGGGCGCTCCCGATTCCCAACGTAACGGGTGCCACAGGCGTGTTGGTTGCTCTTTCCCGGGAGGTGGAAGGCGGTGCTCTGAGGTGCGGGTTCGGTGGTAGGGGGTGCGTGGGCGAGCCGGGGCGCGGGGCACGGGTTCGCGGTGGGTGGCCGCGCGGGTGGCTCCGGTCGTGTCGCCGCGCCGAGCGGCTTCGCGCTGGCCCCCTCCAGGCCCTCACCCCACCGCTCCACCGCACCGCCCATCACGCCGTCCCGTCAGCCCCTCGCCGCGCCGCCGACCTCCGCCAACCCCGCCTTGCCGCCGCGCCCCACCGCGCCGTCCCCAATCCACCGCGCCACCGCGCCGCCGCGCCCCACCCCGCCGCGCCCCACCGCGCCGCCGACCCCCGAGTGCACCGCCCCTGGTGAAGCGACCCCACGAAAGGGTGACTGGCGTGGCGCGTCCGCCGTGGACAGTCCAGAGTGGAGCCACCGGTGGGGACCGGGGAGAGGGAAACGCCCGGCGCGCTCAAGGCGTGCCGGGCGTTTCCGTTGCCGGGGGTCAGTGGAGGGGGCCGACCCGCAAGCTGTCCACAAAGGATTGGGCGTTGGCCGGCGCGTCATCGCTCGGCCGCGGGTCGCCGGGGCAGGTGGAGTGGCTGTCCGGCAGCACCCCGTCCACCAGGTAGCGGTCCACGGCGGTGGTCACGCAGCGGTTGCCGCTGCCGTAGAGGCCGTGCTTGCCCTCGTCCACCACGGTGATCAGGCTGTGCCCGAGCCGGGCCGCCATGGCGGGACCGCTCTCGTACTGCGTCTGCGTGTCGCCCTCGGCCTGCACGACCACCCCGATCGGGTACCCCTCGCGCCGTAGCTGGACCGGCGGCTCGGGCGGCGTGAAGCTGCGGAACGTGCACGTCGCCGGCGCGGCGCGGGCCACCCCGAAGCCGTACGGGTAGCGCTCCCGGAAGACCCGCATGTCCTCGTAGTAGGTCTCCAGGTCGGTGGGCCAGTCGGCCTCGCAGACGACGGTGTTGAAGACACCCGGCACCAGCTCGGTCTGCTGGACGTCCGCGAGGAGGTGGAGCGCGGTGGCCGGCGCGGCGGTGTCGAGCCGGCGGACGGCGGTCGCGATCTCGCCCCACAGCGGGCGGAAGCGCGCACCCGTGCCCACCGCGGCGTCGAAGGCGGTCCGGGTGTGCCCGCCGATCGGCTGCGCCACCAGCCGCGCCGCGACCCGCTCCACGCTCGCGATCACCTCGGCGGCGGTCTTGCCCAGGTGGAACTTCGGGTCCCGGGCCGCGACCCACTCGGACCAGGCGTCCACGTTCCGCCGGGTCGCCACGGCTTGGCCCTTCACCTGCTCGCGCCACACCCAGTCCGGGTGCACGGAGGAGTCCAGGACGCTGCGGTCCAGGCGGTCCGGGAAGAGGCTCCCGTAGACCGCCCCGAGGTAGGTGCCGTACGAGTAGCCCAGGAAGTTGATCTTCTGCTCACCCAGGACGATGCGGATGACCTCCATGTCGCGGGCCGTGTTCGCCGTGTTGATGTGCGCCCGGATGCCGCCGCCCGAACGCCGGCACGCGTCCTCCGCCGCCCGCGCCTCGGCCGCCCACTTCGGGAAGTCGGCGTCCGCGGGCCGTGAGTCGGTGATGGTGAACACGGGTGCCTTGCGGCAGTTCAACGCCGTTGACGCGCCCACGCCTCGCGGGTCGAACCCGATCAGGTCGTAGACGGCCGCCGGGGCCGATCGCGCGAAGAAGGCGGGGAGCGTGAGACCGGCCCCACCCGGCCCGCCCGGGTTGAGCATCAGAACGCCCCGGCGGCGGGTCGGGTCCGACGCCTTGAGCCGGCTGATGCGGACGGAGATGTGGTCGGTCCCGGGATTCTGGTAGTTCAGCGGGACGGTGATGTCCGCGCATTCCAGGTTGTTCTCACACGGGGTCCAGGTGGGGTGCTGGGTGGTGTAAGGCGTGAGGTCCGGTGGTGTTCGGGGTGCGGTTGTGGTGGGTGCGGGTGTCGTGGGTGTGGGTGCGGGTGTTGTGGGTGTTGGGGTCTGCGCGGTTGCTGAAGAGG
The DNA here is from genome assembly GCF_019375475.1 of Saccharothrix obliqua. Lineage (GTDB taxonomy): Bacteria > Actinomycetota > Actinomycetes > Mycobacteriales > Pseudonocardiaceae > Actinosynnema > Actinosynnema obliqua. Next base: position 106,714 of record NZ_JAHXGQ010000013.1, read on the forward strand.
CCGGGAGAAGAGCGGCCATGACGAGCGCGGTGGCGGACAGCAGTGCCGCTGGATGCGGTGAAGCACACCTTCGCACGGGCAACCTCCCAGGGGTGGTGGCGGATGCCATCCGAAGGTAGGGCGGTTGCGTGGGTAGCGTCGGATGATGTCACTCGACCAGGCGGGTGGGTGGTTAAGCGAAAAACAACGCTCGCCGCTTGGCAGACCGCCAAGGAGAACATGTGAAAGCGCCGTCGTGTTCTCCCCGTATGGCCTGGTCAAGACAACCACCCTCGTTCCCAGGGCGCAAACGAAAAGCGTGTTTGCACCCTGGGAACGAGCGCGGTTCGCTGGCGCGCAGGCCATACGGGGAGAACACGACGGGGTGACACCCTGGGTTGGGGAACCCGACCGAACACCCGATTGGGTGCCCCATCTAAGGGATGGACCTGGTAGCGCGAATATGTCCCCGGTCGGGTATTAACCGATCGGGAGCATATCGACCCAACCAGACCTGGCTCGGCCGCCGCGCACCTCGGCAGCCCACACCTCCCCTCCCCACTCCCCTCCTGTTTCACTCCCCCACTCCCCACCCCTGCTCCGCACCTCAACTCCCCATTCGGCTCGGAGGTCGGAGGGGCGTGCGATCGTGGGGGCATGAGCGGGTCTGTGGAGGGAGCGGCGCTTTCGCCGGAGACGTTGCGGATGTTGCAGCGGGCCTCCGGGGAGCTGGCCACCGCCAGCGTTGCCGAGATGGAGGAGCGCCTGCCCTGGTTCCGGCGGATGCCCGCCGCGCAGCGGGCCGGGGTGTTGTTGCTCATCCAGAGCGGTGTCGCGGGGTTTGTTTCCTGGTTGCACGATCCGCAGCAGGCGGTTCGGCTCACGGCCGAGGCGTTCCGGTCCGCGCCCAAGGACATCTCGCGCTGGGTCAGCCTCCGGCAGACCGTGGAGCTGGTGCGGATCGCGCTCGAACTGTTCGAGCACCTGCTGCCGCGGCTGGCCGCCGACGAGGCCGAGCGCGCCCTGCTGACCGAGGGCGTCCTCCGGTACGGCCGGGAGATCGCGTTCTCCGCCGCCACCTCCTACGCCGCCGCCGCCGAGGCCCGCGGCGCGTGGGACGCCCGGCTCGAAGCGCTCGTCGTCGACGGCATCGTGCGCGGCGACGCCGAGGAGTCCCTGCTCTCCCGCGCCACCGCGCTCGGCTGGGACCCGGCGGCCGAGGCCACCGTGCTGGTGGGCAACCCGCCCTCGGACGACCCGCCCGCCGTGGTGTTCGAGGTGCGCAGCCGGGCCGCCCGGATGTCGCGCCCGGTGCTGCTGAGCGTCCAGGGGTCGCGGCTGGTGGTGGTGCTCGGCGGGGAGACCGAGGGCGGTGACGCGCTGGCCCGGCTCGCGGACGCGTTCGGGGCGGGCGCCGTGGTCGCCGGGCCCTCCGTGTCGAGCCTGGCCGACGCCCACCGCAGCGCCAGCGACGCCCTCTCCGGGCTGCGCGCGGTGGTGGGCTGGCCCGCCGCGCCGCGCCCCGTCCGCTCCCTGGACCTGCTGCCGGAACGGGCCCTGGCGGGCGACCCGGAGGCGGAGTGGCAGCTGGTCGACCGGATCGCCCGGCCGCTGGAGGACGCGGGCGGCGCGTTGTTGGAGACCGTGGACGCCTACCTGGAGGTGGGCGGTGTGCTGGAGGCGTGCGCGCGCAAGTTGTTCGTGCACCCCAACACGGTCCGCTACCGGCTGCGGCGGGCGACCGACCTCACCGGGCGCAACGCCAACGACCCCCGGGACGCCCTCGTGCTCCGCGTCGCGTTGTCCGTGGGCCGTCTCGCCCGTGCTCGGGGGCTGTGGTGACCCCCGATCAGGTGTGACCGATCCCATTTGAGGCGTAATGCGACGCCATCGACAACACGGCACGTCGTTCGACGTTCATCTTTGCGTCACGTTTGTAGGAACCCTACAACGGCTGGGTTCGCGTTTCGTCTGTGGCGGCATCCCGTCAACCCGCCGAAAGCGTGTTCAGTGAGCGGGTGATCGCGCTTCTCGCCCCCGGACAGGGTTCCCAGACGCCCGGCATGTTCGTCCCCTGGCTCGACGTCGAGGGGGCCGGGCAGCGCATCGCCGCGTGGTCCGACGCGACCGGCCTCGACCTGCTGCGACTGGGCACCGAGGCGGACGCGGAGGAGATCAAGGACACCGCAGTCACGCAACCGCTCGTGGTCGCGCTGGCGCTGCTCGCCTTCGAGGAGCTGCGCCGCCGCGTGGACCTGCCGGCGGACACCGTCGTGGCCGGCCACTCGGTCGGCGAACTGGCCGCCGCGGCCGTCGCCGGCGTGCTCGACCCGGACGACGCGGTGGCGCTGGCCGCCGTGCGCGGTCGCGAGATGGCCGCCGCCTGCGCGCTCGCGCCCACCGGCATGGCGGCCGTGCTCGGCGGTGACGAGGACGTCGTGCTGGCCCGCCTGTCCGAGCTGGGCCTGGTCGGCGCGAACCGGAACGGCGCGGGGCAGATCGTCGCCGCCGGACCGCTCGCGGCGCTGGACGAACTGGTCGCGAACCCGCCGGAGCGGGCGAAGATCCGCAGGCTCCAGGTCGCGGGCGCGTTCCACACCGAGCACATGGCGCCCGCCGAGGAGGCGTTGCGCGCCCGTGCCGCGGACATCGCGGTGGCCGACCCCGTGCTGCCGCTGCTCTCCAACGCCGACGGGAACCGGGTGACCACCGGTACCGAGGTGCTGGAGCGACTCATCTCCCAGGTGACCCGCCCCGTGCGGTGGGACTCCTGCCAGGCGACGCTGGGCGCCCACGGCGTGTCGGCGGTGGTGGAACTGCCACCGGCCGGCACGTTGACGGGCCTGGCGAAGCGCGAACTGAAGGGCACTCCCACGTTGGCTCTCAAGACCCCCGACCAGCTCGACGCGGTCGTGGCGCTCATCGGGGAGGCCGCCGCATGACCTCCTTCGCCGTCCCCACCGGCTCACCCGGCGCGCGCATCCTCGGCATCGGCAGCTACCAGCCGGAGACCATCGTCAGCAACCACGACCTCGCGCGGACGATGGACACCTCGGACCAGTGGATCCGGGAACGGGTGGGCATCGTCAACCGCCGGTTCGCCAAGCCGGACGAGAAGCTGGTCGACATGGCGGTCGAGGCGGGCGCGAAGGCCGTCGCCGACGCCGGGCTGGCACCGACCGACATCGGCGCCGTGCTGGTCGCGACGTGCACCATGCCGTCGCAGATCCCGAACGCCGCGGCGCAGGTCGCGGACCGCATCGGCGTGACCGGCGCGCCCGCGTTCGACCTCAACGCCGCCTGCGCGGGCTTCTGCTACGCCCTCGCGATGGCCTCCGACCTGGTCCGCGCGGGCACCGCCCGGCACGTGCTGGTGATCGGCGCCGAGAAGCTCACCGACTGGGTCGACCCGGTCGACCGGTCCACGGCGATCATCTTCGCCGACGGCGCGGGCGCGGCGGTCGTGGGACCGTCCGACACCGCCGCGATCGGCGCGGTCGCCTGGGGCAGCGCGGGCGACCTGGTGGACATGATCCAGATCCCCGACCGGCACTCGTTCGTCCACCAGGAGGGCCAGTCGGTCTTCCGCTGGGCCACCACGCAGATCGCCCCGATCGCGTTGCGCGCGGTCGAGCTGGCGGGCATCGAGGTGTCCGATGTGGACGTCTTCGTGCCGCACCAGGCGAACCTGCGGATCGTAGAGGCGATCGCGAAGCGGTTGCACGCCAAGGGTGCGCGTGAAGACCTCGTGATCGCACGTGACATCGTGGACTCCGGCAACACGTCCTCGGCGTCCATCCCGCTCGCGCTGGACCACATGCGCGCGGCGGGCGAGGTGCGCAGCGGGGACGTGGCGCTGCTCGTCGGCTTCGGGGCCGGGCTGTCCTACGCGGGACAGGTCGTCCGACTGCCGTGACCCGACACCAGACTCCGGTGGGACAGCCCAGCCGGCGGGAGCTAGAAGGAAGGGATTTTCAGTGAGCAACGAGGACATCCAGAAGGGGCTCGCCGAGATCGTCGAGGAGGTCGCCGGTGTCGAGGCGGCCGACGTGACGTCCGACAAGTCCTTTGTGGACGACCTGGACATCGACTCGCTGTCCATGGTGGAGATCGCCGTGCAGGCCGAGGACAAGTTCGGCGTGAAGATCCCGGACGACGAGCTGGCCAACCTCAAGACCGTGGGCGATGCGGTCACCTACATCGCCAGCAACGCATGACCACTGGCAACGACGTCGTCGTCACCGGGCTGGGCGCCACGACCCCGCTCGGTGGCGACGTCGCCTCCACCTGGGACGCCCTGCTCGCCGGCCGCAGCGGTGTGATGCCGCTGGACGCCGACTGGGCGGTGAAGTACGAGCTGCCGGTGCGGATCTCCGCGCCGCTGGCCGTCGAGCCCACCGAGGTGCTGCCCCGCGTCGAGGCACGCCGGCTGGACCGCTGCGAGCAGGTCGCGGTGGTCGCCGCCCGCCAGGCGTGGGCGGACGCCGGGCTCGGTGACGACGGCGTCGACCCGGAGCGGCTGGGCGTCGTGGTGGGCACCGGCATCGGCGGCGCGATGACGCTGCTGGGCCAGGACGACCTGATCGAGACCGCGGGCCTGCGCAAGGTCTCCCCGCTGACCGTACCCATGCTCATGCCCAACGGCCCGGCCGCGCACGTCGGCCTGGACCTGAAGGCGCGGGCCGGTGTGCACGCGCCGGTCTCGGCGTGCGCGTCCGGCGCGGAGGCGCTGGCCTGGGCGTGGCGGATGCTGCGCGCGGGCGAGGCCGACGTGGTCGTGGCGGGCGGCGCGGAGGCGTGCATCACCACGATCACCATGGCGGGCTTCATCCAGGCCCGGACCATGAGCACCCGCAACGACGAGCCGGAGCGTGCTTCGCGCCCGTTCGACGTCGACCGGGACGGTTTCGTGCTCGGCGAGGGCGCCGGGATCCTGGTGCTGGAGCGCGAGGAGTTCGCCCGCGCCCGCGGCGCGCGGATCTACGGCAAGCTCGCGGGCATCGGCACCAGCTCCGACGGCCACCACATCACGGCGGCCGACCCGGAGGGCATCGGCCAGTCCCGGGCCATCGCGGCGGCGCTGCGCAGCGCGGGCGTCTCACCCGCCGACGTCGGCCACGTGAACTGCCACGCCACGTCCACCCAGGTGGGCGACGTGATCGAACCGCAGGCCGTGCGCCGCGCGATCGGCGACCACCCGGTGCTGACCGCGCCCAAGGGCCACCACGGCCACCTGCTCGGCGCGTCCGGCGCCGTCGAGGCGATCACCACGCTGCTGTCGGTGCGCGACGGCGTCGTGCCGCCGACCCTCAACCTGGAGAACATCGACCCGAAGGTGCAGCTGGAGGTCGTCACCGGCGAACCGCGCAAGGTCGAGCTGACCGCGGCGGTGAACAACTCGTTCGGCTTCGGCGGGCACAACGTCTCGCTGGTCTTCACCAACGCCTGAGCGATCGGTGCGCCGAGGGCCGCTCCCCAGCGCGGGGAGCGGCCCTTCGTGCGTCAGCAGGCGGTGAACTGCGAGCCCGCGCCCTCGGTGCCGAAGTCGACGCGGAGCGAACCGGACTCCTCCTGCACCGGGTAGACGACGCGCCAGCGGATGCAGTCGGCCTGGAGTTCGGCGGGCGCGTTGGCCAGGTCCTGGGTGCTGACGAACGTCATGAGCACCCGCAGCCGGGTCGGTGACACGGTTTCCACGCGGTGCACGGCGATGGTGCCGTCGTGGGTGGACCGGTAGTCGGCCAGCCAGCGGTCGCGCGGCGTGCGGGTGACCCGTTGGGTGGTCACCGTCCGCGCCCACCGCTCGTACTCGTGGTCGTTGATGGCGTCGAAGTAGCGCTGGAGCAGGTCCCGGACGCGTTCGCCGTCCGGGTGGCGCGCCGCGTCCGGGCTCAGCTGCACGGCGGCGCTGCCGGGCTGCGCGGACCGCGGCACGGCGGACGTGCCGGACGGCACGGCGATCCGCCCGCCCGCCGCCACGGCCGGCCGCTGGTACGCGTCACGCGCCACCAGGCCGGTCGCCGCGGTCACCGCGACGAGCACCAGCACCAGGGGCAGCAGCAGCCGGGACGACACGCGGATCAGGTTGCCACATGCCGCCGAACGCGGGCTTGACCACCCGGACGGACCAGCGGCGGACCCGATCACTGCGGTCCAGACCACTGCCACTGGTTCGAAAAATCGGCGAACCCGAATTCGGGATCCCCTTTCCACCCCCTTTCGGAGCATTACCGGGACCAGCTCGCCGGACCAATCGCCCGATCGGCCCATCGGTGCCACCAATGGCCGACGTCCGCAGTTCTGCGGAATTTAGCGGACCTCCGCAGGTCACCACGTGACCCGACCGGTTCCGTTTAGCTACGGCATTCCGCAGAAACAGTCGGAGCAACGTCAAACCTGGCGAACGGGTGAACCCCACTGCATCCGATACAACCCACCGTGGCCGGATGGCCCTGGTGAGACGCACGAACGGCCCAGTCAACTCCCCGATCTGGCGGATGGCCTTCCGCTGACCGACATGCGGGAATATGCCGGTCCCAAAAAGCGCAAGGAGGCGAATTGACGTGGATCTCCGCTATGAGGCTTACTGCTTCGCGGATCGCCTCTTCTACGACGTGCAAAGCGCCGCGGAAACCGCTCCGGACGATTTTTCCCGGGTGCTGCCCGAGCTGCCCGCAGACTGGGTGAGCAGCGACCTGACCATCTGGCGCTACCTCCAGCCGAAGGACGCGGAGCTGCCGCGGCAGGGCTGGAAGATCCACGTCTCGGCCACCGTGCGCAACGCCGGCGAGGTGCTGCTCGCCGTGCACCGGCACCTGGTGGCGCGCCGCATACCGTTCAAGTACCTGCGCACCCAGGCCATCGTGCTGGCCCGCAACTCGAAGTACGCGCCACGCGAGGCCAGCGGCAAGCTGATCACCGTCTACCCGGCCGACGAGGCGCAGCTGGAGACCACCCTCCGCGAGCTGGACGAGCTGATCGGCGGCAAGCCCGGCGCGTACATCCTCAGCGACCTGCGCTACGGCGCCGGTCCCCTCTTCGTCCGCTACGGCGGGTTCGTGGAGCAGTGGCTGGAGGTCGACGGCAAGCGGGTGCTCGCGATCGAGGGCCCGGACGGCGAACTGGTGCCGGACCTGCGCAAGCCCACGTTCTCCGTGCCGGCGTGGATCACCCCGCCCGCGTTCCTGGCCGAGCACGTCGCGGCGCGGGCGGCGGGCGACGCCGAGGCGTTCCCGTACCGCGTCACGCAGTCGCTGCACTTCTCCAACGGCGGCGGCGTGTACCGGGCGACCCGCAAGTCCGACGGCGTCGACGTGGTGCTCAAGGAGGCCCGCCCGCACGCCGGGCTGGACCGCGACGACGTGGACGCGGTCACCCGGCTGCGCCGCGAGCACGACATCCTCACCCTGCTGCGCGGCGTGCCCGGCGTGCCCGCGGCGCACGAGCACTTCACCGCGTGGGAGCACGAGTTCCTGGCGATGTCGCCGGTGCCGGGCAGGCCCATCGGCCAGTGGCTCGGGCAGCACTACCCGCTGACCCACCACGAGGTCGGCGACGTCACCGGGTACGCGCGGCGGGCGATGGCGATCGTCGCGGCCGTCGAGCGCATCGTCGCGGCCGTGCACGCGCGCGGCGTCGTGTTCGGCGACCTGCACCCCCTCAACGTGCTGGTGGACGACGACGACTCGGTCTCGCTGATCGACTTCGAGCTGGCGTCGCGGGTCGAGGAGGGCCGCAAGCCGACGCTGGGCTCACCCGGTTTCCAGGCGCCGCCGGACCGGTCCGGGTTCGAGATCGACGAGTTCGCCCTGGCCGCGCTGCGCCTGTACGTGTTCCTGCCGCTGAACGCGGTGGTCGAGCTGGCGCCCGCCAAGCTGCGGCACCACGTCGAGTTCATCCGCCGCCGGTTCGACCTGCCCGCCGACTACTGCGACGGGATCACGGCGGTGCTGACGCCGCGCGTCGACCCACCCGCCCCGGTGTCGACGCCGCTGGACGAGCCCGCGCCGGACTGGGCCGTGGTGCGCAAGTCGGTGGCCGTCGCCATCCTCGCCTCCGCCACGCCGCACCGGCTGGACCGGCTGTTCCCCGGCGACGTCGAGCAGTTCGAGGTCGGCGGCGCGTGCTTCGCGCACGGCGCGGCGGGCGTGCTGCACGCCCTGCACGTGGCGGGCGAGGGCCGCTACCCCGAGCACGAGCGGTGGCTGCTGGACTCGCTGCGCCGCGACCCGCCCAAGGAAGCGGGTTTCTTCACCGGCGCGCACGGCATCGCGCACGTGCTCGACGAACTCGACTACCGCGACGAGGCCGACGAGCTGGTCCGCGCGTACGCCGACCTGCTGCCCGGCATCGGCGACCACGGCCTGAGCGCCGGGTTGTCCGGCATCGCCCTGAACCTGCTGCACTTCGCGCGTTCCCGGGACGACGGCGCGCTCGCCGAGCAGGCGCTCACCGCTGGACGGCGGCTGACCGACGCGCTCGCCACCGCGCCGCCGCCCGGCGACAAGGCCCGCGCGGGCCTGCTGCACGGCTGGTCCGGGCCTGCCCTGCTGTTCGTCCGGCTGCACGGCCTGACCGGCGACCCGGTGTGGCTGGAGCACGCGGAACGCGCGCTGGAACGCGACCTCGCCGAGTGCATGACCGCGCTGGACGGCTCCACCCAGGTCCGCGACGGCAACTTCCGCACCCTGCCCTACGTCGGGGTGGGCAGCGCCGGCATCGCGTTGGCGCTGCACGAGTTCGCGCGGGTCGCGCCGGACGCCGACTGCGCGGCCCGGCTGCCGGAGCTGCTCGGCGGGCTCACCGGCGAGTTCGTCATCCAACCCGCGCTGGTGCTCGGCCGGGCGGGGCTGCTCGCCGTGCTGGCCCACGCGGGCGGGCCGCGGGCCGCCGTCGACCGGCACCTGGCGGCGCTGGCCTGGCACGCCGTGCCCTACCAGGGCGGCACCGCGTTCCCCGGCATCCAGCTCCGCCGGCTGTCCATGGACCTCAACACCGGTGGCGCGGGCGTGCTGCTCGCCCTCGCCACCGCGCTGGACGGCACGCCCGTGCTGCCGTTCCTCGAAGCCCCGGCCCGCGAGGGCCGGTAGCAGTAACGGTTCCCCCGATCGAAGGAGTCCGACATGGAGTTCATCCTCGACCTTCAGGACCTGGAGACCCCCGAGGTCCAGTCCAACGCGATGGCCAGCGGCGGCAGCAGCGGCGGTGGCGGCGGCAGCACGACCGCGTCCAACGCCTCCCTGCTGCTCCCGTGCAGCCACTCCACCGTGAGCCTCATCCTCTGCTGACACACCGGCGGATGAGCACGGGGTGAGCGGCGCAGGCGAAGTGCGCCGCTCACCGACCTCGCGAGGGTCCGGCGACGGCCACCCCGGGCGCACACCCGGGACGGCCGGAGCCGGGCCCTCGCCCATGATGCGCCACCGACCCGCTGGAGCCCCGATGTTGTTGAGATCGGTCGTGCTGCGCGACCCGCGCTGGCTGCTGCTCGCGGTGAACGCGCTGCTCGCCACGGCGGCGGGCCTGCTGCTGCCCGCGGCGCTGGCGGGTGCGGTGGACGCGGCGCTCGGCGGGCGGCTGGACCCGCCCGCCGTGCTGCGGCTGGTGGCGTTGGCGGGCGTGGAGCTGATCGGCGACGCGATCGGCGTCGTGCTGGCGGCGGCGATCACGGCACGCGGCACGGCGTGGCTGCGGCACCGGCTCACCACGCGGCTGCTGGCGCTGGGCCACCCCGGGCGGTTCGAGGCCGGTGACGCGGTGAGCAGGCTGACCGGCGACAGCGCCATCGCGGGCGGGTTCGCCGTGCTGCTGGTGAACCTGGGCATCTCGCTGCTCACGGCGGTCGGCGCGGTGACGGCGCTGGCGCTGCTGGACTGGCGGCTGGCCGCGGTGTTCCTGCTCAGCGTGCCGCTGGCGCTGCTGCTGGTGCGGTCGCACCTCCGGCTGACCGCCGACGACGTGGCGACCTACCAGGAGGTGTCGGGCGAGCTGTCCGCCCGGCTGCTGGACGCGGTCGGCGGGTTGCGCACCATCGCCGCCGCCGGCCGGGCCGACCAGGAGGCCGCGCGGGTGTTGCGCCCGCTGCCCCGGCTCGCGGCGGCGGGCGTCGGCATGTGGCGCACGCAGGCGCGGATGATCTGGCGGGCGGGGCTGCTGCTGCCCGCCGTGGAGCTGGCGGTGCTGACCGCCGCCGGGTTCGGCGTGGTCGCGGGTCGGTTGAGCGTGGGCGACGTGCTGGCCGCGCTGGGCTACGCGGGCCTCGGCATGGCGGTCGTGGGTCAGGCGCAGGTGCTGACCGCCGTGCAACGCGCGCGGGCCGCCGCGGCGAGGGTGGCCGAGGTGCTGGACGCCGAACCCGCGCCGGCGCCCGCGCCCGCCGACGCGCCGCCGGGCGTGGTGGAGCTGCGCGGGGTGTGCGTGCCGGGCGCGCTGCACGACGTGGACCTGGTGGTGCCCGCCGGGGCGTGCGTGGCCGTGGTGGGCCGTTCGGGCAGCGGGAAGTCGGCGTTGGCGGCGGTGATCGGCGGGCTGACCGCGCCCGCGTCCGGGCAGGTCGCCCGGGGCGGCTCCGTGGGTTACGCGTTCGAGCGGCCCGCGTTGCTCGGCGGGACCGTCGCGGACGGCGTGGGTTACGGCGTCACGCCGGACCGGGACCGGGTGGTCGCCGCGTGCCGGGCGGCGCAGGTGCACGACGTGGTGGTGCGCCTGCCCGACGGCTACGACACGCCCATGGCGGACGCGCCGCTGTCCGGGGGCGAGGCGCAGCGGCTCGGGCTGGCGCGGGCCGTCGTGCGCGACCCGCAGGTGCTGGTGCTGGACGACGCGACGGCCAGTTTGGACACCGTCACGGAGTCCACCGTGGAGCACGCGCTGGCGTCCGCGCTGCCCGGCCGCACCAGGGTCGTGGTGACGCACCGGGCGGCGACCGCGCGCCGCGCGGACCTCGTGGTGTGGCTGGCGGGCGGTCGGGTGCGCGCGGTGGACGCGCACCGGTCGTTGTGGGAGGACGCGGAGTACCGGGCGGTGTTCGGCTGATGGGACCGTACTTCCGGGCACTGGCCGGCCGGCGGCGGGCGGTGCTGGCGCTGCTGGGCTGGTCGGTGCTGGAGGGCGTGCCGGCGTTGCTGTCCGGGCGGCTGGTCGGGTTGGCCGTGGACCGGGGGTTCGCGGTCGGCGACGTGCGCACCGGGGTGGCGTGGCTGGTGGCGTTCGCGGTCGTCGCGGTGCTCGGCGGTTTCGGGTTGCGGCAGGTGTTCACGCGGCTCGGCGACGTCGTCGAACCACTGCGTGACGCGCTGGTCACGACCGTGGTGCGCGGTGTCCTGCATGACGGCCGCGCACACCGCCGGCGGCCCGACGCGAGCGCCGTCGCGCGGATCACCCGGCACGTGGAGGTGGTGCGCGACGCGACCGCCGGGCTGCTCGTGCAGGCCCGCGCGTTGCTGGTGACCACGACCGCCGCGCTGGTCGGCCTGGCCACCACGGTGTCCTCCGTGGCGTGGCTGGTGGTGCTGCCCGTGGTGGCGGCGCTGCTATTGTTCGGCGCCCTGCTGCCGTCGCTGGCGCGCGGCCAGCGCGCGCTGGTGCTGGCGGACGAGGGCGCCGCCGAGGCCGCGGGCGCGGTGCTGCTCGGGGTGCGCGACGTCGTGGCGTGCGACGCGCGGGACCACGCCGCGGCGGACGTGCGGCGGCAGGTGGACCGGCAGGCGCGGGCGGCGGTGCGGGTGGCGTGGGCGTCCGCGCTGCGCGGCGCGGTCATCGGGGTCGGCGGTTTCCTGCCGCTGGCGCTGCTGCTGGTGCTCGCGCCCGGCATGGTCGCGCGCGGCGCGCTGAGCGCGGGCGACGTGCTGGCCGCCGTCGTGTACCTGGGCACCAGCGTGCAGCCGGCGTTGCGCCGGCTCGCGGACACCACCAGCACGGTCGTGCTGCGGCTGGCGGTCGCGTTGCGCCGGCTCGCCGAGGTCGCGCCGGACGTGCCGCCCGCGGGCGACCTGGTGCCCGACGGCGGCGGCGTGGAGCTGCGCGGCGTGACCTTCGGGTGGGGCGAGCACGCCGAGCCCGTGGTGCGTGACCTGGACCTGGCGCTGCCGCCCGGCACGCACCTCGCCGTGGTCGGCCCGAGCGGCATCGGCAAGTCGACGCTCGCGAGCCTGGTCACCGGCCTGGTCGAGCCGCGCGCAGGCGTCGTCCTGCTCGGCGGCGCGCCGGTGCGGCTGGTGCGGCCGGCGGAGCGGAGCAGGCGGATCGCGCTGGTGCCGCAGGAGACGTACCTGTTCACCGGGACCGTGCGGGAGAACCTGGCGTTGTTCGCGCCGGACGCGTCGGACGACGAGCTGCTGGCGGCCGTGGCCGCGGTCGGCGCGGCGGACGTCGTGGACCGGCTCGGCGGGTTGGCGGGCGAGGTCGGTCACGCCGGTGGCGGGTTGTCCGCGGGCGAGGCGCAGCTGCTGGCCGCGGCGCGGGTGTACGCGTGCCCGGCGGACGTGGTGGTGCTGGACGAGGCGACGTCCAACCTGGACCCGGCGGCGGAGGCCGTGGTGGAGCGGGCGTTCGCCGCGCGGGGCGGGGTGCTGGTGGTGATCGCGCACCGGCTGTCGTCGGCGCTGCGGGCCGACCGGGTGCTGGTCATGGACGGCGGCGCGCCGCTGCTCGGCTCGCACGACGAGCTGATGGCGGGATCGGCCGCGTACGCCGAGCTGATGGCCGCCTGGCAGCCGGTCTCGGCGGGGTGAGCGGGCGGCCGGCCCCCGGCCGCGTCCGGTGTGGACGCGGCCGGGGGCTCAGCCGACGCGGTGCAGCCAGGTGACGGGCGCGCCGTCGCCCGCGCGCCGGAACGGTTCCAGGGCGTCGTCCCACGCCGCGCCGAGGATCTCGTCAACGCCGTGCGCGAACGACTCGCCGCCGCGGCTGCGGGCGGCCAGGGCCCGCAACTGGTCCTCGGAGACCACGATGTCGCCGTTCGCGCTGGTCCGGGCGTGCCACAGGCCGAGCACGGGCGCGAAGCAGTAGCGGACGCCGTCGACTCCCGGGCTCGGGTCCTCGGTGACCTCGAAGCGCAGCATCGGCCACGCGCGCAGCGCGGCCACGAGTCGGGCGCCGGTGCCGGCGTCGCCGGACCACGCGCACTCGGCGCGCAACTGGCCCGGCGCGGCGGGCTGCGCCGCCCACTTCAGGTCCGCCCGTTCGCCGAGGGTGCCCGAGATCGCCCACTCGACGTGCGGGCAGACCGCAGACGGCGACGAGTGGACGTAGACCACGCCACTGGTGCTGCCACGGGTGCTCATTGCTGACCTCCGCTACTCGACGAGGGACGTCTTCCCCTACGACCTGTCGAAGCGGACGATCTTGTGAATTCCCGACTTGGTCATTCTGCCCGCTGGGGCAGCGGTCCGCCAGAAGAACCAGCACGTTCATCACCCGGGCGGGTCAGATACAGGACTTTCGACCCCAAAGCCGCGACCGCCGGGAGGCGGCCCGCGCCCGGCCGCGCAGCGCTACCGTGTTCGACCGTGAGGAACGGTGTGATCTTGTGCGGCTGATCCGACTCGGTGCCGAGCCGACCCGGGTCGGCGTGGACGTCCGGGCCGCCCTGAGCGCCTGGGGCGTCGGTGACGCCGTGCTGGGCGGTGTCGCCATGCTGGGCGTCACCCCGCCGGACTGCCCGCGCCCGCTGGACGCGGTGGTGGTCCTGCCGCGGGGCGTGCTGGTCGTGGTGGGCGTGGACCTGCCGGACCCGGCCGTGCGCCTGGAGGCGCCGCTCGCCGGGCAGTGGAAGATCGACGGCTGGCCGCTGAGCCGCCCGGACGGCGCGACCAACCCGGCCGCCGAGGCGTTGGAGGCGGCCACGGCGGTGGCGCGGCGCATCCAGGACATGCGTGGCGAGCCGCTGCCGGTGACGACCGTCGTCGCGGTCGGCCCGTACGTGAGCCAGGTCGTGCAGCCCACCGGCGACCTCAACCGCGGCGTGCGGGTGCTGCACCCCAAGCCGACCACGCTGCTCGCCGCCGCCCGCGAGCTGGCCACCAGCGACCGCCCGTGCTCCGCCGAGCACGCCGCCAAGCTGCTCGCCGTCCTCGCGCCCACCGGCACGCCGCCGGACCACCGGCGGCTGCGTGACGAGGGCTTCCCGGACGCGGCGGCCGATCTCGCGTCGGCGAGCACCATGCTGCTACCCAAGGTCGTGCCCGCCCGGCGGCGCCCCGGGTGGCTGCCGTACGCGGCAGCCGCGGTCGTGGCCGTGCTCGTCGTGGTGGCGGTGGTCGTCGTGCTCGTGTCCGGTGGTTCGCCCGCGTCCTCGACGTCCACCACCGCCGCGCCGGAGCCGACGACCGTGGTCGTGGACGGGCGCAACTTCGCGCCCAAGGGCGCGGACCGCACGGAGGACTGCGCCGCGCACGCGTTCGGCGACGTGCAGGCGTGGCTGTCCGGGCACATGTGCCTGCAACTGCGCCGCGCCCAGTACGAGACCTCCGTCGACGGCCGGAAGGTCGGCATCGCGGTGGCCGAGCTGAGCCTGCCGGACGCGACCCGCGCGGGCGAGCTGCACCGGGTCGCGTCGGCCGCCGGCTCGGGCGGCGTGGTGGCGCTGGTCAAGGAGGGCCGCGAGTGGGCGGGTGGTCCCGCGTCGTTCGACCGGTCCGCCATCCGGACCGCGCTGACGAACGCCCGGGTCCGCATCGCGCAGGCGGTGTGGGCGGAGGGCGACGCCAACCCGGCGGACCCGGCCCTGGTGGCGTTGGCCGAGCAGGCGTTGCGGCTGCCCGCGGCGCAGTGAGCGGTGCTCAGCGGCCGGTGCGCGCGAGCCCGAACGCGATCAGCCCGAACGCCACGTGCAGCACGATCACCAGGCCGGCGACCGTGCACAGGGTCTCGGTGCCCGGCCGGCCCGCCAGCGCGCCGCAGGAGAACAGCCACCCCGCGACGGCCACCGCGGAACCCGCCCACAGCAACGCCTTGGGCACGTGCGCGATGCACAGCAGGGCGGTGGACCGGGCCCGCAGGAGGGTGTGCGCGACGACGGGCGCGACCAGGAAACCCGGCAGGTAGGCGGCGATCGGCGCGAGCGTCGGCCCGTCGGGCGGCACCGAGGTGCCGATGACGAACGCGCACCAGAGGACCGCCGCGGTGGCGATGACGACAGTCCCCCTGGTCACTTCCGCAGTGTAGTGAGCAAAACCGCGGAAGTTCGGAAGTGGCCCCTGATGGAGCAGCGGCGGTAGAACCGTTGGCCCAGCGCGAATCCGGTGCGTGAGCGCCGCCGGTTACAACCCGTACGCCTCCAGCAGCCGCAGCCACACCTCGCTGATCGTCGGGTAGGCGGGCACGGCGTGCCACAGCCGGTCCACCGTCACCCCGCCGACGATCGCGATCGTCGCGGCGTGGAGCAGTTCCGCGGTGTCCGGGCCGACGAACGTGACGCCGACCAGGGTCCGCGTCGTCTCGTCCACCACCATCCGCGCCTTGCCGCGGTAGCCGTCGGCGTGCAGCGACGACCCGGCGACGGCGATGTCCAGGTCCACCACGCGGATGGTGAGCCCGGCCGCGCGCGCCTCCGCCGCGGTGCGCCCGACCGACGCCACCTCGGGGTCGGTGAACACCACCTGCGGCACGGCGGTGTGGTCGGCGGTGGCCACCGGCGCGGTCCACGGCGCGGGGTCGGTCGCGCCGGTCACGATGGCCGTGCCGACCGCGCGGGCGGCGTACTTGCCCTGGTGGGTCAGCGGTGCGCGGCCCGTGACGTCGCCCGCCGCGTACAGCCAGTCGACGCCCTCGACGCGCCCGGTGTCGTCCACCGGCAGCGCGTGCCCGGCGGTGTGGCCGAACAGCTCCACGCCGAGGTCGGTGGTGGCCGGTCGGCGGCCGGTGGCGACCAGCAGGTGCGCGCCGGAGACCGAGGAGCCGTCGGACAACGCGAGTCCGACGCCGCCGTCCACGGCGGAGACCCCGGTCGCCCGCACGCCGAGGCGCACGGTCACGCCGTCCGCGCGCAGGCCCTCCACCACGAGGTCGCCGGCGAACGGCTCGAAGCGGGGCAGCGGGCGCTCGCCGGACACGACGAGCGTCACCTCGGAGCCCAGGCGGGCCCACGCCTGCGCCAGCTCGACGCCGACGACGCCGCCGCCGAGCACCACGAGCGACGACGGCACCTCGTGCGCCGACGTGGCGTCGCGTGAAGTCCAGTAGGGCACGTCGGAGAGCCCCGGCAGCGGCGGGATGTTGGGGACGCTGCCGGTGCACACGACGACCGCGCGGGACGCGGTGAGCACGCGACCGCCGACCTCGACCTGCCGTTCGCCGACGAGCTTCCCGTGGCCGCGCAGCACCTCCAGGCCCGCGCCCTCGGCCCACTCGACCTGGCCGGAGTCGTCCCAGTCGGAGGTGAACGAGTCGCGGCGCTTGAGCACCGCGGCCGCGTCCAACCGGTCGCCGACCGGCACGCCGGGCACGCGCCGGGCGGCGGCGAGCGCGTGACCGGGGCGCAGCAGCGCCTTGCTGGGCATGCAGGCCCAGTACGAGCACTCGCCACCGAGCCGCTCGGCTTCCACCAGCGCGGTCCGCAGGCCACCGGCGGCGGTCCGGGCGGCGGCGTTCTCGCCCACCGGTCCGCCGCCGATCACGATCACGTCGTAGTCGCTCACCGGTCCACCCCACACCACCCGGACCGGGGCGGCAAGTCACGCCGGGTCGAACACACCCGACAGCAGCCGCAGGATCACGCCGTCCGCGGTGCGCAGGACCACCGGGCGCTCGGCGGGTTCGACGCGCTCGGCGAGCTTGTACATGGCGTCGGCGGTCTGGGTCGCCATGCGGAAGGTCAGGTCGACCGGCGCGTCACCGCGCACGCCGAACCGGCCAACGAACAGCTCGCGCAACCGTTCCGCCATCAGCTCGTACTGGTCCACGCTGGCGTCGAGGCGGTGCCCGTCGAACAGGTCGCTGAACCGGACGCGGCCGAAACCGGGCATTTCGGCCAGCATCCGCAGGTAGACACCGACCACCTGTTGCACGGCTTCCCGCCAGTTCGCGGCGAGTTGCCCTTCGTTGAAGAGCGTTTCGACCCGACCGAGGTACTCCTCCATGCCGCGCAGCGCCAACGCGTGCACAACAGAACGTTTGTCCGGGAAGTATTGGTAGAACGAGCCGATTGGCACGCCGGCCAGCTCCACGATACGGGCAGTGGTGATGTCGTCGTAGTCGTACTCGTTCAGCAACTGCGCACACGCGTCGACAATCGCGGTGACGGTGGCGGCGCCACGCTGCTGGACGGGCTGCCGGCGCATCACCTTGGCTAAGCGGTTTTCGGCGGGATTTTCAGGCACGCGCACATCTTGATGGATACGGACCGGTAAGCCCAAACACAGGATTGGCACCAGCTTCATCACGGATCGTCGCACGTATGCGCAGGACTGCGGTCTCCACGTGAGCGGTGCTCATCTTTCCTGAACCACCTGCCGAAAGGACGACGTGCCACACGCGCAGGTGGCAGCGCAATTACCGCCGAAACCATTGTTGACCGGACAATCGTCGGTACCGACCGGTAACCGCCGCTAGCCCGCCGATGGGCGGGAAGTGGCCGGCGAGACCTCCGCCGGCGCCGGGCGCGGGGACGGCAAAGCGTGATCGAAACTTGACGTCCCCGGGCCTTCTTTCGGTTCAGAACGCGAGCGTGGCGGCTTGGTCACATAGGGTTTGAGCAAACCGGTGATCACCAAGCCGGGCGCGATCAACGGCACCACGGCCGACAAGGCGACCGCCGTCGCCGCCGCCCGCGCCACGTCCTTGGGGATGATCGCGATCCGGTCCACCACGAACGCCCGCCGGCCGGGAATCGAGAGCAGCCCCAGGACCACGAGGAACACGGCGAGCGTGAGCAGCGCGCGGTGCACCGCCCCATATCCCACCGACTCGGCCGCGAACATGACCGCCAGCCACCCCAGCAACCCCGACAACTGCTGCCGCGCGGTGGTCATGGCCCACAGCAACCCGCCCGCCACGGCGAGCCACCCCGTGCGGCCGGCGCACCAGGCGCCGACGGCGTCCAGCCAGTCAGCGGGCACGTCCGCCCAGCCGAGGGCGAGGCGCACCACGTCCAACGGCCCCGGCGCGCCGAAGGGTTGGGACACGACCCACGCCAGCACCCACGCGGACACCAGCACCGCGAACAAGAGGTGCGTCGGCGACCGGTCCACCGCGACCCTGCTGAGCCGCACCAACTCCTGCCGATGTTCCTTCACCCCGCCAGCCTGCCGGGCCACCCCCCACCCCGCCCAGCGCTTCACCCACGCGCCCCACCCGCTGCCGCTCAACGGGTGGCGCCCGATCACCGGGAGCGAGCGGTACGAGACGACCAGACCACCGGCACCCGGCTCGGGCGCGACTCGGCCCGCTTCGCGGTCCGGACGGGCGATCCCGGCCAACGCCGCGGGCGGACAGCCGGGAGAGCCGGACCGGCACGCCACCCGCCGCACGGACGGCGAGCGGGGCGGGGGTCGACCGGATCGAGGCCACAGGTGTGCAGGGCGCGACGGAACGGCACGGCGAAACAGGCACGGCGAAACAGGCACGGCGGACCCCGCGGGCGGCGAACACAGACCCGGCGTCCGCCGGGTCTGCCCCGGCTCGCGGGCGGTGCGACTCGGCGCAGGTGCGACTCGGCGCAGGTGCGGTCGGCGCAGGTGCGGTCGGACACCAGGCAGTCCCGGGCAGTCCCGGGCACTGGCGCGGCTCGGACACCGGACCCTCGCCCGCGGGCACCGGGGCGGGTCGGAACCCCCGACCGGCGACACCGGGCGCACCCGCACCAAAACCCGACGAACGCGCCACACATGGAGGCACCGGGGCCGTCGAACGTGTAGATTGGACTTTCTGCGCGCGCAGAGAGAGGTCAGGCGAAAAGCGGCACAGCCTGATATACCACGCTATCCAGAAATGAGGCACGTTGTCAAGCCCCTCCGCCGACCTCCGACTCGCGGAAATCGAGTCGGAGCAGGAATACGTGTCGATGCTGTACGGCAGGCTGGACGACCTGCGCGCCCAGAGTTCCAAGCGACTCTCGGGCGCGCTCCGCGAAACCGGCGGCACGCACCAGATGCGCTCCGAGCGGGACACCTCGGTGGCCATGTACTCCGACCAGCTGGCCCAGTACAGCGCGGTGGAGAACGGCCTGTGCTTCGGCCGCCTGGACTTCCACACCGACGACCGCTTCTACATCGGCCGGATCGGCTTGTTCGACGAGGAGCGGGACTACGAGCCGCTGCTGATGGACTGGCGCGCCCCCGCCGCGCGCCCGTTCTACCTGGCCACGGCCGCCGCGCCGGACGGCGTGCGCCGCCGCAGGCACCTGCGCACCAAGCAGCGCGCGGTCGTCGGCTTCGACGACGAGGTGCTGGACATCAACTCCGTCGACCCGGCCCGCCCCTCGGAGGGCCTGACCGGTGAGGCGACCCTGCTGGCCGCGGTGAACGCGAGCCGCACCGGGCAGATGGGCGACATCGTCGCCACGATCCAGGCCGAGCAGGACCGGATCATCCGCACCGAGCTGAACGGCGTGGTCGTCGTGCAGGGCGGCCCCGGCACCGGCAAGACCGCCGTCGCCCTGCACCGCGCCGCCTACCTCCTCTACACGCACCGCCGCCAGCTCGCGAAGCGCGGCGTGCTGGTGGTGGGTCCGAACACGACGTTCCTGCGCTACATCGGGCAGGTGCTGCCGTCGCTCGGCGAGACGGGCGTGCTGCTGTCGACGGTGGGCGAGCTGTACCCGGGCCTGACGGCGGTGGGCCGCGAGTCGGCGGAGGCGGCGGCGCTCAAGGGGCGCATCGAGATGGCGGACGTGGTGGCGCACGCCGTGAAGGACCGCCAGGAAGCGCCGGCGCTGGTGGAGATCCCGTTCGAGCAGGACGTGCTGCGCCTGGACCGGCGGACGATCACGGCGGCCCGCGGTCGCGCCCGGCGCACCCGCCGCCCGCACAACGAGGCCCGCCGCACGTTCCTGCGCGAGGTGATCTCGGCCCTGACCGCGCAGGCCGTGAACCGCCTCGGCCGCCACCTGCTGGACCAGGCCGACGTCGACGACATCCGCCGCGAGCTGCGCGAGGACCCGGAGGTGCGCGCCGCGGTGGAGCGGCTGTGGCCGACGCTCACCCCGCAGCAGCTCCTGGAGGACCTGTTCGCCTCGCCGAAGCGGCTGGCGAAGGCGACGCCGAAGCTGTCGCCGGAGGAACGGGCGCTGCTCGCCCGCCCGCGCGGCGCGGAGTGGACGCCCGCCGACGTGCCGCTGCTGGACGAGGCGGCGGAACTGCTCGGCGAGGACGACACCGAGGCCAAGGCACGCGCGGAACGCCGCCGTCGGCAGGCGGTGGACTACGCGCAGGGCGTGCTCGACATCCTCGACCTGGAGGACGACGCCGACCCCGAGATCCTGATGGCGACCGACCTCGTGGACGCCTACCGGCTGGCCGAGCGGCACGGCGTCGAGCGGTACGAGACGGCGGCCGAGCGCGCGGCGGCCGACCGGACCTGGACGTTCGGCCACGTGATCGTGGACGAGGCGCAGGAGCTGTCGGCGATGGCGTGGCGGACGCTGATGCGCCGCTGCCCGAGCAAGTCCATGACGGTGGTGGGCGACATCGCGCAGACCGGCGACATCGGTGGCGCGTCGTCGTGGGACGAGGTGCTGTCGCCGTACGTGATGGACCGCTGGAAGCTGACCGAGCTGACGGTGAACTACCGGACGCCGTCGGAGATCATGGCGGTCGCGGCGGACGTGCTGGCGGGCGTCGACCCGGACCTGGCGCCGCCGACTTCGGTGCGCGACAGCGGGCACGAGCCGTGGAGCACGCGGGTCGCCGACGTGGCGGCGGCGCTGCCGGCCGTCGTGGCGGACGAGGTGGCGGCGATCGGCGCGGGCAAGCTCGCGGTCATCGTGCCCGCCGCGCGGGTCGACGAGCTGCGCGCGGTGGTGCCGGGCGCGTCGGACGACCTGGAGGCGCAGGTCGTGGTGCTCGGCGTGGTGGACACCAAGGGCCTGGAGTTCGACTCGGTGCTCGTGGTGGACCCGAACGGCATCCTGGCCGAGTCGCCGCGCGGCGCGAGCGACCTGTACGTGGCGTTGACCCGCGCCACGCAACGGCTCGGGGTGCTGCACGCCGACGAGCTGCCCGCCGTGCTGGGCAGGCTGAAGGTCACCGGGTGAGCAGGTAGCCGGCGGCGGCGGCGCCGACACCGGCCACGAGGTTCAGCACCGCGTTCGCGAGCGCCTGCCGGAGCGCACCGGCCTCCAGCAGGCGCACCGTCTCCAGGCTGAACGTGCTGTAGGTGGTGAGGCCGCCGCAGAAACCCGTGCCGACGAGGGCTTCCGCCACCGGCGCGGAACCCGCGACGCAGCCGAGCAGGAACGAGCCGACGACGTTCACGGCGAACGTGCCCCACGGCATGATCGACCGGTGCCGAGCGCGCACGACCCGGTCGGTGAGGTAGCGGGCGACGGCGCCGAGGCCCGCCCCGACGAACACCAGCAGCGCGGTCACCCGACCACCCGCCGGGTGACCGCCATGGCGGCGGCCGTCGCGCACAGGGCGGCCACCAGCACGCCCAGCAGGTAGCCGAAGGCCGCGAACCCGCCGAGCCGCACGGCGTCCAGGGCGTAGGCGGAGAAGGTGGTGAACCCGCCGAGCACGCCGATGCCGAGGAACGGCCGCGCCAGCGGGTGCAGCCGGGGCGCCAGCACCACCAGCACGCCGATCAACGCCGAGCCGAGCAGGTTCACGGCGACCGTCCCGGCGAGCCCGAACCCGGACAGCGCGTACCGGCCCAGCCCGCCGATACCGCCGCCGAGCGCGACCACGCCGAGCACGGCCGCCGACAGCTCGGGCCGCGGCGCGGGCTCCTCCGGGTCAGTTGGCACGCAAGTGGTCTACCAGGTGGTCCAGTGCGGACAACGCGCGGACCACGTCGGCGCGCTCGCCGGGGTCCAGCCGGTCCAGCGCCGAGCCGATCCGCTTCTCGTGCGCCGCCTGCCAGACGGCGAGCTGCTCGTGGCCCTGCGGCGTGACGGACAACCGCGCCACGCGGCGGTCGGACGGGTCGCCGCCGCGGGCGACCAGACCGTTCTCGATCAGCTGCCCGACCAGGCCGCTCACCGTGTTGGGCGCGAGCCGCAGCTCCGCCGCCAGGTCGCCGACCCGCATCGGCGGTCGCTCGGCCAGCGTCTGGAGCAACTCGACCTGAGCCATCGGCAGCGAGTCCCACGGCCATTCCGACCGGATGCTGGTGCGCAGGGCGCGGCGCAGTCTGGTGACCACGTCGGTGAGCGTGCGTGCCTCGTCTGACATGCGCGAATGGTACTGAATTCGAGCGCGCGATCGGCCGTGTCCGCATGGCGGGACGATCCACCGCGACCGGGCGCGCCACCCGTCCCCGATAGGCCGATCGGGGACAACCCCGGTCGGGCACTCCCGGCCCGGTGGTCCGCTCAGTAACCTCTCCGCGCGGGCACCGAGGCGGGTCCCTCCCACGTGGAATCGGGGTGTGGTGTGGTGGAGCGGACGAGCTGGGTGCCCGCCGGCGTGGACACCGGGCTGCCCAGCGCGGCCCGGCTGTACGACTACCTGCTCGGCGGCGGCCACAACTTCGCGGCCGACCGCGCGCTGGCGGAGCGGTTCCTCCTGGCGCAGCCGAACGCCAGGGCGATCGCGCGGCTCAACCGGGCGTTCCTGCGCCGCGCGGTGCTGCACCTGATCGACCGCGGCGTGCGGCAGTTCCTCGACCTCGGCTCCGGCATCCCGACCGTGGGCAACGTGCACGAGATCGCCCGCCGCTCCGCACCGGACGCACGGGTCGTGTACGTGGACTTCGAGGACGTGGCGGTCGCGCACAGCCGGCTGCTGTTGGAGGACGACCCGTTAGCCACGATCCTCCAGGAGGACATGACCGACCCGACCGCCGTGCTGGGCGCCGCGCGTGGGACGGGCCTGCTCGACTTCGACCGGCCGATCGGGTTGTTGATGGTGGGCGTGTTCCACTTCGTGCCGCCGGAGGACGACCCGGCCGGCGTGGTGGCGGCCTACCGGGACGCCGTCGTGCCCGGCAGCGGACTCGCGCTGTCCCAGTTCACCTCCGACTTGCAGCCCGCCGAGATGGCCGGGATCGTCGAGGTGATGAAGCGGAGCATGAATCCGATGTACCCGCGGACGCACGCGGAGATCACGGATCTGTTCGCCGGCTTCGACGTCGTGGAACCCGGTGTGGTGCCCCTCCCGCTGTGGCGCCCGGAGGAGGGCGCGCCGGACACCGACGACCCGGCGCGGGCGGGCATCTTCGCGGGAGTGGGCCTCAAGAAGTGAGTCCGCATGGCGCAGCCGCCCGCTAGACCCCGGCGACGGGAACTCGCGCGGGAGTGGATGACGGCGGTGTACCCGACCGCGTACGTCCCGCTCTCCCCGGTCGAGATCGAGCGGTTCCTGCTCGACCTGGTGGACGTGATCGCCGACGCGGTCCAGGCCGAGCCGTTCACCGCGGCGCCGATCGCCGAGGTCGGGCAACGCCTGGTGCGCAACCACTTCACGGGTCCGGAAACGCTCCAGCGCACGGTGGAGGTGCTGGGCCGGGCGCTGCTGTTCACCCCCGAGCTGAGCGACGTGCCGAGCCTGCCGGAGAAGGTCGTCGCGATCCTCGGCGCGCTCAGCACGGGTTTCGCGACCGCGATGCGGCTGGACGCGTTCGACCGGCAGGAGGAGGTCAAAGCCGCGCTGCTGGCGGCGAAGCAACGCGCCGAGCGGGTGTTGGAGGTCAGCGAGGCGCGGTTCCGCGAGGTGTTCACGACGTCCGCGTTCGGCATCGTCGTCACGGACCTGGACGGCGTGTGCGTGGAGGCGAACGAGGCGCTCGGCGAGATGGTCGGCGTGCCGTTCACCGAGCTGCCGGGCAGGCGGCTGGTCGACCTGTTCCACCCGGCCGACGCCGATGCGCTGGCCACGCGGTACCACCCGACGGGCGTGCGGCGCGGTGAGCGGTTCCGGGAGCAGCGCAGGCTGCTGCGCGACGACGGCGAGCCGGTGTGGGTGCACCTGGCGGTGTCGCTGCTGCACGACGCGGACGGCGCGCCCGCGTTCCACGTGACGATGGTCGAGGACGTCTCGGAACTGCACCTGCTCCAGAAGAACCTGGACCACCAGCTGCTGCACGACTCGCTGACCGGGCTGTCGAACCGGCAGCGGTTCGGGTCGCGGCTGGAGGCGATGCACCGCAAGTCCCACCGCGGCATCACGCTCTACCACCTGGACCTGGACGCCTTCTCGGTGGTGAACATCGGCATGGGTCACGCGGTGGGCGACCGGCTGCTGCGCGAGGTCGGCCGGCGGTTGGAGGTCGTCGTCGCGGGCGAGCGCGCGCTGGTGGCGCGGGTCGCGGGCGACGAGTTCGCGATCGTCGTGGACAACGGTCCCGCCACGCCACGCGTGCCGGAGATGGTGGAGCGCATCAACCACGCGCTGGCCGAACCGATGGACTGCGGCACGGCGCTTTCCGCGAGCATCGGCGTGGTGGACCGGCCGGGCGCGGACTGGGACGTGGACGAGCTGCTGCGCGCGGCGACCGCGACCCTGCACCGCGCCAAGGCGCACGGCAAGCGCCAGTGGCTGCCGTACGACCGGCACGAGGACCGCCGGTCGCGGGCGTGGCTCGCGCGGGCCGCGCGGATGCCGGGCGCGCTCGCCGACGCGGAGCTGGAAGTCGAGTACCGGCCGGTGGCGGACTTCGGTTCCGGTCGCGTGCACGGCCGGGTGGCCCGGCTGCGGTGGGACGAGCTGGGGCACGGCGACTGCGTGGAGCTGGCCGAGGCCAACGGCTGGTCGCTGGTGCTGGGCCAGTGGGCGCTGCGCGAGGCCGCCGCGGCGGCGGCCGGGTGGTCCGCCGGTGTGCTGCACTTCGTGCTCTCGCCGATGCAGTCGCGGGACGAGGACCTGGTGGGCACGGTGATGCGGGTGCTGGACGAGACCGCCCTGCCCGGCACGGGTCTGCGGATCCACCTGGACACCCGCGCGATGCTCGCGGCGGGTGGTGACAACGCACAGGTGTTGCGGGACAACGGCATCCCGATCGGGCTGGCCGGGTTCAACGGCGGCCAGGCGGAGCTGTCCCTACTGGACGAGCTGGCCGCGGACGTGGTGCTGCTCGCGCCCGCCGCCGTGCGCCGGCTCGCCGACCGGCCGGGTTCGTTGCCGCACCGGGCGATCGGCGAGCTGGTTCGGTCCGTCCGCGAGTTCGGCGCCGCGGTGTGCGTGCCGGACCTGGACACCCCGGCGCTCGCCGACTGGTGGCGCGAGGTCGGGGTGGACGGCGCGTTCGGCGCGTTCGCCGGACCGGCCGTGCCCGGCTACGAGCTGTAGGTCAGAGCTGCTTGACCGCGGCCAGGAGCTTGGTGAGCGAGTCCTTGGCGTCGCCGAAGAGCAGGGTCGTCTTCGGGTGGTACAGCAGGCTGTTGTCCACGCCCGCGAAACCGGGCCGCATCGAGCGCTTCATGAACACCACGGCCTTCGCCCGGTCCACGTCGAAGATCGGCATACCGTAGATGGGGCTGGCGGGCTCGTCCCGCGCGCCGGGGTTGACCACGTCGTTCGCGCCGACCACCAGCACCACGTCCACGCTGCCGATGCCCGGGTTGACGTCGTCGAGTTCCTTCAGGTTCTCGTACGGCACATCGGCTTCGGCCAGCAGCACGTTCATGTGGCCGGGCATCCGGCCGGCGACCGGGTGGATGCCGTAGTCCACGCTGATACCACGCGATTCCAGCAGCTGCGCCAGTTCCCGCGCGGCGTGCTGCGCCTGCGCCACGGCCAGGCCGTAGCCGGGCACCACCAGCACGGAGTGCGCGTACCCCAGCAGGATCGCGACGTCCTCGACCGTCCCGGACCGGACCGTGCGCTGCTCACCGCTCGCCGCCGCGGGCGGCACCGCCTTGAACGCGCCGAACAGGATGTTGGTCAGCGGTCGGCCCATGGCCTGCGCCATCAGCCGGGTCAGGATGGTGCCCGACGCGCCGACCAGCGTGCCCGCGACGATCAGCAGCGTGTTCTCCAGCACGTAACCGGAAGCCGCCACCGCGAGGCCGGTGAACGCGTTGAGCAGGGAGATCGCGATCGGCACGTCCGCGCCGCCCACCGGCAGCACGAACAACACGCCCAGCGCCAGACCCGCCACCGCCAGCAGCACCAGCAGCGCGGCGGAGCCGGTCGCCGGTGTCGCCACCAGGAGCACCGCGCTCACCGCGGCGACGCCGATGCCGATCCACTGCCCGGACGGCAGCAGCACCGGCCGGGTGGTCATGATCTCCTGGAGCTTGAGGAACGTCACCAGGCTGCCGGAGAAGCTGACCGATCCGATCAGGACGGTGAGCGCGGTGGCGACGACGAACAACACGCCCGCGCCGGTGTTCTCCAGGAACTCGGCGAGCGCCACCAGGGCCGCCGCCGCACCGCCGACCCCGTTGAACAACGCCACCATCTGCGGGATGGCGGTCATCTTGACCTGCCGCGCGGCGGGCACGCCGACCACCACGCCGACGACGACGGCGACCGCGATCAGCACGTGGTGGTCGCCCGCGGTGGCGAAGGCGGTCACCACGGCGAGCGCCATGCCGGCCGCGCCGACCAGGTTGCCCACCCGCGCGTACTTCGGCGTGCTGAGGCCCTTGAGCGCCAGGATGAAGCACAGCGCGGCGGCCAGGTAGGCGAGCTGGACCCACGTCATCGCTTGTGCCCCTTGAACATCTCCAGCATCCGGTCGGTCACCACGAAGCCGCCGACGACGTTGACCGTCGCCAGGAACACAGCGAGCAGGCCCAGCACCAGGGTGAGGGCGTCGTCGGCGTGCCCGGTGATCAGGATCGCGCCGACGAGGATGACGCCGTGGATGGCGTTCGCGCCGGACATCAGCGGGGTGTGCAGGATCGTGGAGACCTTCGAGACCACCTCGAAGCCCACGAACACGGCCAGCACGAAGATCGTCAGCAGTTCGATCACAGCAGCTCCCGGGTGGGCGCGTGGCGGACTTCGCCCGCGTGCGTCAGGCACGCGCCGGACAGCACCTCGTCGGACAGGTCGGGTTCGACCCGCCCGTCCGCGGTCATCAGCTTGAGCAGGTTCGCCACGTTGCGCGCGTACAGCCGCGAGGCGTGCACGGGCATGGTGCTCGGCAGGTTCCGCGCGCCGTGGACCAGGACGTCGCCCACCCACACGTCCTCGCCGGGCACCGAGCCGACGATGTTGCCGCCGGACTCGGCGGCCAGGTCGACCGCGACGGAACCGGGCGGCATGGCCTTGAGCATGTCCGTGGTGACCAGGACGGGTGCTTTGCGCCCCGGCACGGCCGCGGTGGAGATCACCACGTCGCTCGCGGCGACCCGGTCCGCGATCAGCTCCCGCTGGCGTTCCAGGAACGCCTCGGACTGCACGGCGGCGTACACGCCGTCCTGCGACTCCAGTTGCAGCTCCAGGAAGCGCGCGCCGAGGCTGCGCACCTCCTCGGCGGCGGCGCGGCGCACGTCGTACGCCTCGACCACCGCGCCCAGCCGCCGGGCGGTGGCGATCGCCTGGAGCCCGGCCACGCCCGCGCCGAGCACGAGCACCTTCGCGGGCGGCACGGTGCCCGCCGCGGTGGTGAACATCGGCAGGAACCGCGGCAGGTGCTGGGCCGCGACGAGCACGGCGCGGTACCCGGCGACCAGCGCCTGGGACGACAGCGCGTCCGCGCTCTGGGCGCGGGTCACGCGTGGCAGCAGGTCGAGGCTGAACGCGGTGACGCCGCGCTCGGCGAGGACCCGGACGAGGTCGAGTTCGGCGGACGGCTGGAGGAAGCTGACCGTGATGTCGCCCGACCGCAGTTCGCGGGCGCGGTCCAGGTCCAGCGGCTGCACCGAGGTGACGACCTCGGCGCGCCCCGCCGGGTGGTCCGGTACGACTTCCGCGCCGGCCGACCGGTAGGCGGCGTCCGAGGCGTGGGCGTGAGCCCCCGCCCCGGACTGCACGTCGACCGCGAGACCGGCGCCGATCAGCGTGGTCACCGTTTCCGGTAGACCGGCTACGCGGCGCTCAGCGGGCCGCGACTCCGCGGGAATGCCCACTCTCACGGGAGGTCACGTTAGACGATCAAAGGTGATCCACACCACACCACGCCGTTCACGTTCACCGTACACCCGTACTAGTGAATGACGGGGCACACGCCGACCGTGCCGGCCGGGAAGAAGTTCGGCACGAGTTCTTCCTTGTCGTAGTACCGGTGGAAGACACCGGTGAGGCCGCCGGACATCGGCGGCACGATCCACGTCCAGTCCGCCGGGCACGACCGGCCGGCTTCCTCCTCCTTCCGGAGGTGGGTCAGGAAGCGGTCGGACTCGGTGTGGTGGTCGGTGATCGTCACCCCGGCCTCGCCGAACGAGTGGAGGACGGCCCGGTTCAGCTCGACCAGCACCCGGTCCCGCCACAGCGTCCGCACGCCGGAGGTGTCCAGCCCCATCCGGCGGCCCAGGTAGGGCAGCAGGTCGTACCGGTCGGTGTCGGCGAAGTTCCGCGCGCCGATCTCGGTGCCCATGTACCAGCCGTTGAACGGCGCGGCCGGGTAGTCGACACCCCCGATCCGCAGCCGCATGTCGCTGATCGCGGGCACCGCGTGCCAGCGCAGCCCCAGCGACGCCAGCCACGGGTACTCGGGGTGGCTGATCGGCACCTCCAGCACGGCGTCCCGCGGCAGCTCGATCATCGCCGGCTCCGCGCCCTCGCGTTCGACGACCAGCGGCAGCACGTCGAAGGGTCCCCGCGTGACGGGCGGTCTCCACCCCAGCGAGATGACGTGGTCGGTCAGCTCGGCGTTGCGGCGGTCGCCCAGCACACCGCCGTCCTCGCCGCGGTAACCCGCGTACCGGATCAGCTGGTCGTTGCGGATGCGCGGTCCGGGCCGCCCCGGCGCGTCGGGGGCGAAGACGGAGATGACGGGGCGCACCTTCCCACCGTTGGTGGCGAGTCGCAGGTGTGCCACGCACTCGTCGGCGATTTCCTTGGGGTCACGCAGATCGCGGAGATCACGCACCTTCAGGCTGCGCCAGTAGAGCCGCCCGATGCAGCGCGCGCTGTTGCGCCAGGCGACCCGTGCGCCGAACGCGAGTTCGTCGGCCGTGTGCCGGTACGTGCCGGTCGCGGCGACCTCGGCACGCACCTCGGCCATCCGGCGCTGGGGAGAACCCGCACCCGGGTGCTCGGAGTGGTACAGGCGGATGAAGTCGTCAGCCTCCGCGAGGTCGACGGTGTTGGTGTGCAAGGGGATGGCTTCACTCGTACGGGCGGGGACGGGGGCCATGGCGGCACACCGTAGTTGCCCCACCGGATAAAACGCACCGCCGTGTCGGGCACCCAACGCCCGATACACCGGGCAATCAGTAGCACACGGTGAGTGCTTGATCGGGCAAAAGGGTGCCAGATCCAGCGAAAACGGGTGATCTTCCGCCGGCATCACCCCAACACCAGTGATATCCGTCACGACCCCTGATCAACACCGACCACCACTCCCCGCTACGCCAACCGGCCCACCGCTATGCTCAGCCTCATGTACCCCCCGTTCCACGTCTTCTACCTCTGATTCCGACCCGGCCGCAGCCCCCGCGCACCGCGTGAAGGGGTTACGCGGCAACCCATGGCGGCACTCGCCCCGCAGGGGCCACTCGCACCGCAGGGGGCCACTCGCGCCCGTGCCGGCGATCCGCACCCAGTCGGAATCATCGAAGACTTCGGAGCAGCAACCGTGTCACACATCGCGTTCCTCAACATCCCCGGTCACGGACACGTGAACCCGACCCTGCCCGTGGTGGCCGAGTTGGCGGCCAGGGGCCACCAGGTCACCTACGCCGTGCCCGCCGCCTTCACCGCGCAGGTCGAGCACGCCGGCGCCGTGCCGGTCGTCTACCCCACGACCCTCCCCACGTCGGACGACAAGTGGCCGACCGGGATGGGAGCGGCCCTGCAACTGTTCCTGCGCGAGGCGAAGGAGGTCCTGCCGCACCTGGAGCGGGCCTACGCCGACCACCGACCGGACCTGGTGGTCTACGACATCGCCGCCTGGACCGCCCGCGTCCTGGCCGAGCGCTGGGGCGTGCCGGCCGTCCAGTTCTCCCCCACGTTCGTCGCCTACGAGGGGTGGGAGGAGGAGATGGGGGACTTCTACGACAACCCCGAAGTCCGGCAGGCGTTCCAGGACATCGAGACGTGGCTGCGCGCCGAAGGCAGCACGACGGACCCGCGCACCTACGTCGGCCACCCGGACCGGGCGGTGGTCAGCATTCCCCGCTCGTTCCAGCCCAACGGCGACTCGGTGCCCGCCAAGTACACGTTCGTCGGTCCTTGCCTGGGCAACCGCGCTTACCAGGGCGACTGGACGAAACCGGCGGACAAGGACGTCCTCCTCATCTCACTCGGCTCCGCCGACACCGACCGCCCCGATTTCTACCGGGCCTGCGTCGCAGCCTTCGCCGACGCCCCGAACTGGCACGTCGTGATGAGCATCGGCAAGCACGTCTCCCCCGATGACCTGGGCGCCATCCCGGACAACTTCGAGGTGCACAGGTGGGTACCCCAACTGCACATCCTCGGGCAGGCCACGGCGTTCATCACGCACTGCGGAATGGGCGGCACCATGGAGGGCCTGCACCACGGCGTGCCCATGGTAGGCGTCCCGGGCATGGCCGAGCAGACCATCAACGCCGAACGACTGGAAGCCCTCGGCGTGGGCAAGCACATCCCCCGTGACCAGGCAACCCCGGAAGCCCTGCGCCAGGCCGTGACAGACCTGACGACCAGCACCGAGGTAGCCACAAGCCTGGCCAAGCTCAAGCAGGAGATCAAAGAAGCAGGCGGCACCACCGCGGCAGCGAACACCATCGAGGCAGAAATCCCCCGCACGTAATCCTTAAAACACACTGCCGCGCAGCACAGAACGCCCCCCGTCGTGTTCTCCCCGTATGGCCTGCGCGCCAGCGAACCGCGCTTTGCCAGGGAGGGCAAGCACGCTTTTCGCTTGCCCTCCCTGGCAAAGGGTGGTTGTCTTGACCAGGCCATACGGGGAGAACACGACGGCGCTCTCAAATGTTCTCCTTGGCGGTCTGCCCGTCCGGCGAGGACGCTTTTCAAGACCCCTACGCCGACTGCTCAGCCGAACTACCCAACCGCGGAAACGGATCGGTGGAGAACACCACCTCCACCGCCACCTCGAAATACTGCGCGATCCGCAACGCGAGATAGAGGCTGGGGCTGTACTCACCACGCTCCAGGTACCCGACGGTCTGGTAGTGGATCCCCAACGCCTCGGACAACTGCCGCCGCGACACCCCGCGCTCAGCGCGGAGCATCGCGATGCGGTTGTAGACGGTCTCGCTCACCCCACGCCCCTCTGGAGCGCGGCCTGCCGCCGCTGCTCCATGTCCGACCCCGACTCCCGCCGGGCCATTCGTCGCAGAATCGTAGGCGCGACCAGGAACCCGAGCACGGCCCACACCCCGAGCACCCCGAACATCTCCAGGGTCCGCCACGACCCGGTCAGCTCCGCGGCGGCAGCGGCGTCGGGCAGCAGCGCCGACCGGGTGCCCAGACCCAGCCAGTACACCGGGAACCCCTGGGCCACGACCTGCAACCAGCCCGGGATGGCCGTGATGGGGTAGAAGATCCCGGAGATCGCGATGACACCCATGATCGGCAGCATGGTGAAGCCCATCGCGCCCTGCGGGCTCTTGGCGAGCGAGCCGATCACCGCGCCCCACGGCAGCGTGGCCGCCATCCCGACCACCAGCACGACCAGCAGGTAGAGGACCTCCGGCACCCCGACACCGCTCAGCCCGCCGACCACCAGGTAGCCGGGCACGAACACGACCAGCAGGGTGACCAGCAGGTCCAGCGACGTCTGGGTGACCCGCCCGAGGAGGTAGCCGACCATCCCGTTGGGCACGGCCTTGGCCCGCAGCAGCGTGCCGTCCTCGCGGTTCATCGACAACTGGCCCGCCGGGCCGACGATGCCGTTGAACGCGACCGCCATGCCCAACATGCTGGGCAGCGTCAGCGCGGCCAGCGACACGGTGGTGCCCGGCACCGTCAAATCGCGCTGGAACCACAGCACGATCAGGAACGCGATGCCCATGAGCACGTTGAAGAACTGGTCGGAGCTGCCCAGGGTGTGCCGGAACTCCATCCACCCCCGGCGCAGGCCGAGCTTCGCGGCGTGCGTTCGCGCGTTCACAGGACCGCCACCTCCTCCTCCGTCGCCTGGCCGCTCTCGTGCCGCTGCACGAGGGCCAGGTAGGTGTCCTCCAACGTGTTGCGCCGCACCTCCAGCTCGGAGATGCCGCGGTCGTGCTGGGCGAACAGCTCGCGCACGAACCCGGTGGCGTCGTCGGTGGCGTGCACGTGCCGCCTGCCGTCCTGCGTCCACCGCACCTCGGCCTTGCCCGCGACCTGCCTGCCGAGCTGGTCGGGGCTGCCGTCGGCGATGATCCGGCCGCCCGCGAGGACCAGGATGCGGTCGGCGAGCTTCTCCGCCTCCGCGAGGTCGTGCGTGGTGAGCAGGATGGTCATGCCCTCCAGGTCGGCGAGCCGGTGCACCAGGTCGTGGAAGTCGCGGCGGGCGTGCGGGTCGAAACCGGCCGTGGGCTCGTCCAGGAACAGCAGCTCGGGCTTGCCGACGATGCCGATCGCCACGTCGAGCCGCCGCCGCTGGCCGCCGGAGAGCTTGCCGACCTTCTTCGCCGCGTGCTCCTCCAGCCCCACCGTGCTGATCAGCTCGTCGGTGGGGAACGGCCGCGCCCGGCCGGGCGTGCCGTAGGGCTCGTAGTACCGCCCGAGGTGGTCGAGCAGCTCCCGCACCCGCCACCGCGCGTGGTCGCGCCAGGACTGGAGCACCACGCCCAGCTTCGCCCGCCAGACCTCGTCACCCTTCGCCGGTTCCACGCCGAGCACCCGCACGTGGCCCGCCGACGGGAGCCGGAAGCCCTCCAGGATCTCGATGGTCGTGGTCTTGCCCGCGCCGTTCGGCCCGAGCAGCGCGACGACCTCCCCCTGCTCCGCGGTGAAGTCCACCCCGTGCAGCACGTCCACGGAGCCGTACCGCATCCGCAGGTCGCGCACGTCTATGACCACCCCGGTCACCCCCTCCGACAGTGGCGGCGCCCATGCCCCACCCGTCCAACTCACGCGCCACTTTGTAGCACACCTGCTATCACTCGTACCAACTCAATTATCTTACGACTTATTTACTTCACGACTTCGTGAATCTTCTGTACCTTCCAAAGGAGGTCCACCGACGCACTGGGAGGTGTGCGAGATGACCGAAACTCTCGACTCAGGATCACCCTCGGCCTTAGACGGGATCCCGCTGGAGCGCGAGCACCGGCTGAACCCGCCCGCCGTACTGGGGGAACTGCGCACGACCGAGCCCGTCGCGCGGCTGCGCTTCCCGGACGGGCACCTCGGCTGGCTGATCACCAGCCACGAACTGGCCCGCGCGGTGCTGGCCGACCGGCGCTTCAGCAGCCGGTCGGAACTGCGGCACTCGCCGGTCCGCGTGGGCGGCCAGGTCTCGCCGAGACCCCAGCCGGCGAAGCCCGGGATGTTCATCGGCATGGACGGCGAGGACCACGCCCGCTACCGCAAGCTGCTCACCGGCCAGTTCACCGTGCGCCGGATGAACAAGTTGAAGCCGCGCATCGAGCAGATCGTGGCGGACCACCTCGCGGCGCTGCGCGCGGCGGGTCCGGGCGCCGACCTGGTGCGCGAGTTCGCGCTGCCGGTGCCGTCCATGGTGATCTGCGAGCTGCTGGGCGTGCCCTACGAGGACCGCGACGAGTTCCAGCGCGAGACGCGGACGACGTTCAACCTCGACAACGACTTCGAGGTGATCATGGCGGCGTTCCAGCGGATCGAGGCGTTCGTCGCCGACCTCGTGCGGCGCAAGCACGACGAGCCCGGCGACGACATGCTGACCGGCCTCATCGAGACCGGTGAGCTGACCGACGAGGAGGTCGCCAACATGGGCCTCCTGCTGCTCGTCGCCGGTCACGAGACGACCGCCAACATGATCGGCATCGGTACCCTGGCACTGCTGGAGCACCCGGAACAGCTCCAGGCGCTGCGGGAGGACCCGACGCTGATCGACAACGCCGTCGAGGAGCTGATGCGTTACCTGACGATCATCCAGCTCGGCCCGTCCCGGGTCGCGCTGGAGGACGTCGAGGTGGGTGGGGTGGTGATCGCCGCCGGTGACAACGTGCTGATCTCCGCGCCCGCCGTCAACCGCGACCCGAAGCGGTTCGAACGACCGGACGAGCTGGACTTCCGGCGCTCGGCCACGGGGCACCTGGGCTTCGGCCACGGCGTGCACCAGTGCCTCGGGCAGCAGTTGGCGCGGATCGAGATGCGCGTGGCGTACCACGCGTTGATCCGGGAGTTCCCGGACCTGCGGTTGGCGGTGCCCGCGGCGGAAGTGCCGATGAGGAGCGACATGGCCATCTACGGCGTGCACAGCCTGCCGGTGGCGTTCTGAGTATCGAGGGGCCCTGATGAGGATCGAAGTCGACCCGGACCGCTGCGCGGGATCCGGCATGTGCGCGCTGACCGACCCCGACGTGTTCGACCAGGACGAGGTCGACGGCACCGTGGTGCTGCTCGACCCGACCGCGGTCGGTCACGAGGACCAGGCGCGGGAAGCCGCGCACCTGTGCCCGGCGGGCGCCATCAAGGTGGTCGAGCAGTAGCACCCCCGGCCGGTGGGTCGGCGACGGCTCACCGGCCGCTCACAGCGCGAGGTGCAGCCTCAGCGCTTCGTCGAGCTGCTTGAGCACGGCCGGCGGCAGCACGCCGATCCGGGCGCGCAGGCGGGCCGCGGCGATCGTGCGCACCTGCTCGGCCTGGGCCTTGGAGTCGGTGGAGAGCCCGCACTCCGCGGCGGGCAGCAGTACCTGGAACGGGTACACGCGCGTGGTGTTGGAGGTGATCGGCACGATGGTCACGACACCCCGACCGCCCCGTCCGGCGGCGCGGTTGGCCGCGTCGTTGCTCACGACGACGGCCGGTCGGATCTTGTTCGCCTCGGCGCCGAGCGCGGGCTCCAGATCGACCCAGTAGACCTCACCTCGACGCATCGACGACACCGTCTGCCGCGGTCACGTCCCACATCTCGGCCTCACCGTCGGCTTCCCACTCGTCCCACGCGTCGGCGTAGGCGCTCTCCAGTCCGGCTTCCCTCAGCAGCCCGATCGCCTGCTGGATCACGGACGATCGGGAGGCGCTTCGGTGTTGCCGGGAGTAGCGATCGACGAACTCTACGTCTTCCTCTGGCAAACTCACACTGATTTTCACACCACCGATGCTACCTGCGGTCATACCCGTCCGCACAGGTCACATCCGGGCGGTCCCATCCGTCAACGCGGTGTGAACCCCAGGATGAAGAACCCCGTGGCGGTCCTGCCCGACGCCATGAAGGCCATCAACCAGCTCATCCAGGCCATCCAGACCGGTGGCGTGCCGCAGACCACGCTGGAACTCGTGCACCTGCGCGCCAGCCAGATCAACGGGTGCACCGCCTGCGTCGACTTCGGGCTGAGCAGCGCGAAGAAGGCGGGCGAGGACCTGGACCGGCTGGTGCTGCTCGCCGCGTGGCGGGAGTCGGACCGGTTCACCGCCGCCGAGCGCGCGGCGCTGGACCTGGCCGAGGCGGCGACCAGGCTGGCCGACCGGCCGGACGCGGTGAGCGACGAGGTGTGGGCCGCCGCGACCGAGCACTACGACGAGCGGGGGCTCGCCGCGATCACCCTCATGATCGCCATGACGAACCTCTTCAACCGCATCAACACCACCGTGCGGCAGCCTCCGGTGAGCACGTGGTCGGCTTGAGACTCAGCAAGCCACACCGCCGGCTCACGGCTCACGAAGCAGCTCGATCACCGCCGAGTAATCAGCCGCTCCGTGCCCGTCCGCGACCGCCTGCGCCAGCAACGCCCGCACGTGCTCCAGGATCGTGGTGTCGATCCCGCGCACCTGCCCGGCGTGCACCAGGTGCTCGACCGCGGACAACCGCACGTCGAGCCGCGCGTCGAGGCCGGTGTGCTCGCCGGAGTCGACCCGCCGCGCGACCGCGGTCAGCGAGGCGGACGTCGTGGCCAGCACCTCCCGCGCGTACGGCAGGAAGCGCGCGGCGGACACCTCCTCCCGGCCGACCAGCGCGGCGGCCTGGAGGAACCCGGTCACGGTCGAGTACGCGATGCCCAGCAGCGCGGCGTCGTACAACGCGGCCAGGCCGGGGTCCGCGCCGAGGTACCGCGCCGCGCCGAGCGCGGTGAGCACGCGGTCGTTGGCCTGGAACGCGTCCGGCGAGCCGGAGTAGAGGACCGTGGCGGTGGGTGAGCCGATCGCGGGCGGGGTGACGAGGATGCCGCCGTCGAGGTACTCGCCACCCCGCTCGACGACCCGGGCCGCCAGCACGCGTGCCTGCTCGGGCGTGCCGGTGGTCAGGTTCACCACCGCCTTGCCGGTCAGCTCGCCGGCCAGCACCGCGTCCACCGCCTGGTAGTCCAGCACGCACACCGCGACCAGCGGGCTCGCCGCCACCGCCGCCGCCGCGGTGGCGGCGTCCGCCGTGCCGGCGGGTCCCCGCCGGTGGGAGCGCGTCCACGTGGTGGTCGGGTGGCCCGCGCGCCGGAACGCCGCCGCGAGCGCCGTGCCCATCGAACCCAGGCCGAGGACCGTCACCGGCTGCTTCGTCCGTCCGGTGGGCACACGTCCGCTGATCACCCGTTCACTGGTCACCCGGACCATGGTCGGGGCCCTGCCTAAACTGATCAAGTACGCACGATCTGGTAAGCACGCACCTCGGAGTAACCAGTCCCAGACCGACAGGGGGTCCCGGCGGATGCGGCGCAAGCGGCCGTACGCGTGCGGCGTCGACGTGGCGATCGACGTCATCGACGGCAAGTGGAAGGTCCTCATCCTGTGGGCGCTGACCACCGGCAGCAAGCGGTTCGGCGAGTTGAAGCGGTTGGTGCCCGGGGTGAGCGAGAAGGTGCTGACGCAGCAGTTGCGCGAGCTGGAGGCGGACGAACTGGTGTCCCGCCGGACGTTCGCCGAAGTCGTGCCGCGGGTGGAGTACACGCTGACCGCCCTGGGCGAGTCGCTGAACGAGGCGCTGGAGCCGCTGGGCGAGTGGGGTTCGCGCAACCAGGCGCGGATAGAGACGCTGCGGAGCCCGCTCTCCCCTGAACGTGTGAACGCGGTGGATTCCGGCACACCCGGGGCGTGAGGGTCGGCACGATGGGGCGCCATGCCCGACCACGCTGCCGACCGGGGCCGGGCGGAGGTCCGCGCCGCCGGTCGCTCCGCGCCGTTCCGCCGCGGCGACCGGCTGATCACCGCCGGCACGCCCAGTGACGAGGTGCTCCTCGTCGAGTCCGGCCTGCTGAAGACGTTGCTGCCCGGTCACGGCGTCGAGCCGCTGGTCGGCCTGGCGGGGCGGGGCGACCTGACCGGCGAGCTGGGCGTCGTCCACGGCCGGCCGCGCAGCGCGCACGTCGTCGCGCTGTCCGCCGGGCGGGCCGTGCACCTCGCGGCGAGCGCGTTCCTGCGGTTGCGCGACCAGAACGAGGACGTCCGCGCGCTGGTCGACCACACCATCCTCAAGCGCCTGCACGACGCCGACGAACGCCGCCTCACCCAAACCATGGAGGTCGGCTCGCGGGTGGCGGCGGTGCTGCTGAAGTGGGTCACCGAGCAGGGCAGGCGGACGGACCACGGTTTGCGCCTGGACGGCCTGAGCCAGCGCGACCTGGCCGACGCCGTCGCCGCGTCGGAGAAGAGCGTGGAGACGGCGCTCGGCGGTTTGCGCGCACGGGGCCTGCTGCGGACGTCGCGGCTGAGCTTCACCCTCACCGACCCACCGGCCTTGTCCCGACTGCTCAACCCTTAACCCGCCTCTTCGCCACGCCGTCCGCCCCCTACCCCGCACCCCGCACCCCGCACCCCGTCCACACCTACCCCACGCCCCGCCACACCGTCCGCCGCCGCGCCCCACCACACCGTCCGCCCCCGACCCCCGCGCCCCACCACACCGTCCGCAGCCCGGCCCGAACCGGCCGCCACCGTCCCGAACCACCCGGCGGCGATTCCGCATTTTCCGGGAGAAGCCGAGCCCGTCCCGCCGGAAAATCACCACCATGCGGGTTCCTGAGCAGCGGGCGCTGCTGGGCGTCGACGTGGTGGGCTCGGCGCGGAACGAGGGGTACCACCTCGACACCGTGCGGGTAGCGGTGGAGGAGATGGTTCGCGACGCGCTCGCCACGGCGGGCCTCGGCCGCGGTGACGTGCTGGAGTGGGAGTCGACCGGTGACGGCGCCCTGCTCACCCTGCCGAGCCGCCGGTTGGGCGCGGTGCTCGACGCCGTGCACCACCTGGAGGCGCTGGCGGAGGAGCACAACCGCAGGCGCAGGCCGGACATCCGGCTGCGGCTGGCGGTCGAGGTCGGCCCGGTGGGCCCGCACCCCGGCTACTACGCGCCGAAGATCTCCCTCAACCGGATGCTCAACGCCCCGGCGTTCAAGGACCTCGTCGCCCGGTGCTCCGGGATGAACACCGCGCTCATCGTGTCCGCCACCGCCTTGCGCGACGCGTTCGGCGGCGATTACACGACGCACGTCCGCCGAACCGATTTCAGCCCCCTGGAGGTGCGGGACAAGGAATTCGCGGAAACCACCTGGGTGCGCGTACCGGGTTTCGACACCCGCACCGCGACCGCCGTGGCCCCACCCGACGAGCCCGAACCGGAATATCAGGGGCGCGTGGTGAACGTGGTGAACGGCGCGTTCCACGGCGTGCAGGCGAACGTGGTCAACGGCGGCATCCACCTGGGAGCGCCGCCGCCCCGTTGACCACCCCGCCCCGCGGCGCACCCGGAGCACCGCACCCGCGCTTCGCGATGCCGTAGGCCCCGCCGCGCACCCGCCTGCACCTGGGACGTTCGGCAGTCGCCGAACCGACCGATCAGCGGTGTCCCGGCGATCCGGGCCCGTGGTTCGGTGACGACATGCTGACTCTGGGGATCAGTGGGCACTTCGACCTGGTGCCGGACCTTTACCGCAGCTACATGCACGACGCGGCGGCGTGCCTGGTGCGTGACGGTGAATTGGTCGCGGCGGTGGAAGAAGAACGGTTCAACCGGATCAAGAAAACGAACCGCTTCCCGTCCGGCGCGATTCAGGCGTGCCTCGACCTGGCCGGCGCGCGGACGTCCGACGTCGACGCGATCGGTTACTACTTCAACCACCGGTTCACCGACCTGGGCCTGGCGAACTTCCACGCCGACGTCCCGGCGCAGCCGGTGCGCTTCGCGCGCGAAGTGCTGCACGGCCTGCTGAAGGACCGCTTCGACTGGGACCTGCCGGACGACCGCCTCCTGTTCACGCAGCACCACGTGGCGCACGCGTGGTCGTCCTACGCCCGTTCCGGCTTCTCCGACGCCCTCGTGGTGGTCTTGGACGGCCGCGGCGAGGTCGTGTCCGGCACGGTGTACCAGGGGCGTGACGCCGAGCTGCACGAGCTGCACACGTACTCGGTCCCCCAGTCGCTGGGACTGCTGTACCAGAACGCGATCGGCCAGGTCGGCTACGGCTTCGGCGACGAGTACAAGGTGATGGGCCTTGCCCCGTACGGGAACCCGGAGACGTACCGCGAGCACTTCGCCCGCCTGTACGCGCTGCTCGACGACGGCGAGTACCGCCTGACCCCGTCGATCCCCGACTTCAACCCGACGCTGTGGCCGTTCCAGGAGATCGGTTTCACGCCTCGCCGCGCGGGTGAGGAGCCGACGCAGCAGCACAAGGACTTCGCCGCCGCGCTCCAGGAGATGCTGGAGACGTTGGCGATGCACGTCTTCACGCACTGGGCGCACAAGACCGGCGCCCGCGCGTTGTGCTTCACCGGCGGCGTGGCGCACAACAGCAGCCTGAACGGCCTCATCCTGCGCTCCGGCCTGTTCGAGAAGGTGTTCGTGCACCCGTCGTCGCACGACGCGGGCGCGGCCGAGGGCGCGGCCATCCACGCCGCCCGCGTCCTGGGCGACCGCCGCACCCGGCACACCCGGCTGACGACCGCGTCCCTGGGACCGACCCCGGGCACGCCCGCCGAGGTCACGCGCGACCTGGCGGCGTGGTCGGGTCTGCTGGACGTCCACCGGCCGACCGACGTCGTCGCCGCCACCGCCGAGCTGCTGGCCGAGGGCAAGGTGGTCGGCTGGGCGCACGGGCGTGCCGAGTTCGGCCCGCGGGCGCTGGGCAACCGCAGCATCCTGGCCGACCCCAGGCCGGTGGAGAACCGCGACCGGATCAACGCGATGGTGAAGAAGCGCGAGGGTTTCCGCCCGTTCGCACCGGCGGTCGCGGCGGAGGCGGCGGACACCTACTTCGACCTCACCCCCACTGCCGCCGACCACGCGTTCATGGGTTTCGTGGTGCACGTCCGCGAAGCCCACCGCGCCACGCTCGGCGCGGTGACCCACGTCGACGGCACGGCGCGGGTGCAGGTGGTGTCGGCGGACGCGAACCCCCGGTTCCACGCGTTGATCAACCGGTTCGGCGAACTCACCGGCGTGCCGGTGCTGCTCAACACGTCGTTCAACAACAACGCCGAGCCCATCGTGCAGACCGTGCACGACGCCATCACCACGTTCCTGACGACGGAGATCGACGTGCTGGTCGTGGAGGACCACCTGATCACCCGCCGCGCGCCGACCACCGAGCTGCTGGACGACCTGGTCCCGAAGCTGCGCCCGGACACCCGCCTGACCCAGCACTGGCAGGTCGGCGAGCCACCCGTGGGAGAGATCTCCCTGGCCCACTCGGCGGGACCCCGGGCAACCCTCACCCCGGAGGTCTTCGACCTCCTGTCCAAAGCGGACGGCGAAACCCCGTTGTCCGCCCTGGGCCCCCTCACGCCACTGACCCGGTCCACCCTGTACACCCTCTGGCAGCAGCGCTTCTTCACCCTCTCCCCGAAGGGCGCCTGACCACAGGTCGGTCACCACGCCGCGGTCCGCGCGGGACGCCTCGTCCTGGCGGACCGCGGTGAACAGCCGGTCGACCTGTGGTGCGCCCCCGGCGACCTGCCGCTGTCCCGGTCCACGTCCCGCCAGCCGCCGTCCGCCCGCCGCGACGGTTCGTGAGCGGGCGGAGTGTGCGGCTGGTTCAGCGACGAGATCATCCGTCCCCGCCGCATCATCGGTTGCACTTGGACGCCGGTCGACTCCAGTACAAGCGCGACGTGCCTTGACCGCCCGACTCGACCGCCACAGGCACCTCCGCACGCCAGGCACCGCGGTGCCCCACCCGGGTCAACGAGTGACGATCACAAGCACCGCGGCTGCCACGAACGAAATCAACGCGAACCGGAACGTGTGGATGCCGTACCTCATGTGCTTGTGCCTGCGCTGGTGCTGCAAAATTGCCGTCCACAGTTCGGCCATCGCGCTCTTGTGGACATCGTCGATCGACTGGGCCGTGACGGTCGTCGCAAAGTTGCTATAACCGTCGACCGATGCCAGCGTGTCACCCCAGTTGAACATGAACCTACTCGGGATCTCCTTCCTGTGCATTCGCCGAGTGGTACGCCAAGCAGCTACCGCGTTGGTACAGAATGTCAGTGAAACAACAGTCAACACGATCGTCACAACAGACAGGGTGCGCATCAGAAGCACCACCCAGAAAGCGATCCCGGATGCTTGCAGAAACGCGTTGGCCTCCAGAATAGAGGCGGCCAGCAACGCCGCATCCGCGCTCAACAGGACAGCCGCACGGGACGACGTCGATGCCCGCATGCGATCATATCTGTCAATCTGCCACTGAATTAATCGCAGCGTATCCCAGGAGTGGGTAGATAAACTGCAGTGCGCCGTCGTCTCAGCCACTTGAGTCCATTCGATTATTGGGCTGCGGATATGTGACGCGTATCACCACGACACCGGTCACGTGCCCACCGTAGCGCACGCGCACCAGCGTAGACTAGCCTCTCGGGCGCGTCGGGGACCCGAACGGATCACGCGCCGAACGTCTCCGCGTAGCAGCCGAAGCATATCGGTCCCCTCCAGACAGGATCGCCACTTGACTTCGATATTCATCAACTACCGGAGACGAGATGACGCCTACGCCGCAGCCTTGTTGGACTACGGGTTATCCCAACAGTTCGGCCCGGAAAGCGTTTTCCGAGCAGGCCGATCGATTCTCGCCGGCGAGGATTACGAGGTCGGCCTGAGCACAGCGTTGGACTTGTGCTCAGCCATGGTCGTCATCATCGGTCCCGACTGGCAGGATTCTTTCGATGCCTCCGCGGACACGAGCGACTGGGTGGTGATCGAGATATCACGAGCCTTGAGGAGGAACATACGGGTGATTCCCGTACTGCTGTCCGGGACGGAGCGCTTGCGCGCCGACGCGCTACCGCCGGAGCTGAAGACCCTGGCAAGGCTGCAATACCTGAGATTCGACTACCGGAATATATCTCAGGACCTGGCGCACATCACCGCTGAAATCCGGCGAGCGGTGCCTGAACTCGCGACTGCGCAGCCTTCGGATCCTCGTGTCGCCCGGGAATCGTCACGGTAGGAGGTCACGCGGTCACGGTGACGAGCACAGCTGTTACTTCGTCACCGCGAACCCGGAACGACGTGGTGGGGCGGGTGGGGCTCGAACCCACGACCTGACGGATTATGAGTCCGCTGCTCTGACCAGCTGAGCTACCGCCCCCTGTTGCGCGGTTCAGGAGAGTACAGATCGGCGGTCGCCACGTCTCGACAACCCGTCAGCACGTGACCAACCCGTGTGCAAACGGCTACGGGGCACCGAGGTCCGCCGGGCGGTAACCCACCGGGTAGCCGGGGTACGTGCGGTTGCCCGGGTCGTTGGTGAGACGCGGTGTGGTGCGGGGCGGCAGGTGGCGGACCAGGCGCGCCCTCAGGCGGAGCGCCGTGCGGCCGAGCGCGCCCACCCACGGGTGCGGCGCGGTGAAGCCGAACGCACGCACCATGCGGTCGTCCAGCATCGCCACGGCGGCCTTCGCGGTCAGCGCCCGCGGCGCGGGGTACCACGAGCAGAACAGGTCCAGCGTGTACTGACCGATCCGACGGTTCGTGTCGCTGTACACGAACTCCTTCTCCTCGTACGCCCGCTTGAACGCCAGGAACTCGTCATAGGTCTCCGGCACGTCCCGGATCGCCATACGCGCACCCACGGCGCGGTAGAAGTAGAACGCCGCCAAGCGCTCCTGCCGGGTCAACGGCCGCCACCCGAACCGCTCCAGCCAGTCGATGGGCTCGTACACGAACGTCGACAACACGTACTTCATGTCGTCGTTGGCGATGTCGTACCGACCGTGCAGGCGGTTCACCACGCGCAGCGCCTCCTTGCCCCGTGGCGAGTCGTAGCCGTGGTCCACCAGCTCCGCCATGAGCAGCGCGGTGTCGTCGTAGCGCTTCTGC
This sequence comes from Saccharothrix obliqua, assembly GCF_019375475.1. Classification (GTDB taxonomy): domain Bacteria; phylum Actinomycetota; class Actinomycetes; order Mycobacteriales; family Pseudonocardiaceae; genus Actinosynnema; species Actinosynnema obliqua. The sequence continues at coordinate 150,223 of NZ_JAHXGQ010000013.1, forward strand.
GGCCGGTGCTCGAACTCGCCGGTCCGGGCCAGCAGCGACGAGATGGACGGCACGCAGTACGTCTTGAACAACGCGAACTCCAGCGCCCGCACGTAGTCCCACGGGAACTCGTAGGCCGATGACACCCGCATGATGCGTTCGTGGTCCCGCACGGGGTCCAGGGACTCGATGAGGCGGCGGTTGGCGAAGCGGTCCGACATGTTCCCAGCGTGCCGCACCGGACCGCCTCCGTCGGTGTGTCAAACGGGTGATCAGGGTTTGCGCCGCCCGGCTCCGGGTCACCCTGGGACCGGACTTCGGGGAACGGGGACGACGCATGGACAGACGAATCAGCCCCCGTCCGTGCTGGACGAGGGCTGACCCTGAAAGCTCCCCCAACTGGATTCGAACCAGTAACCCTTCGATTAACAGTCGAATGCTCTGCCGTTGAGCTATGGGGGAATGTTCGGTTGTGCCGCCCGGCCTCGCGGCCTGACAGTGCACAACTCTAGCGCATCGTGGACAGTGCTCGCACACACCCCCTCCTTCTGCGGCAGGATGGGACTTGACCAGGCACAACAGCACGGGAGGAGATCCCATGAAGGGCATCCTGTTCGGCGCGGCGATCGGCTACGTCCTCGGCGCACGCGCGGGTCGCCACCGGTACGACCAGATCGCCCGCGCGTTCCGCGCCGTGGCCGACCACCCGGCCGTGCAAGGGGCCGCGGGTGTCGTCCGGGCCAAGGTGAGCGAGAAGACCGGTTTCGGGCGGCGGCGGGCGCAGACCAACGGGTACCACCGCGACCCGGTGATCCCCGCGGAGCCGGTCAACCGCTGACGCGCCTAGCGCACGCGGGCCACGGCGAAGATCCGCCGGAACGGGAACCAGGTGGCCCCGTCGGCCCGCCGCGGGTACGCGGCCCGCAGCCGGGGCGCGAGCGCGGCCCGGAACTCGGCCCACGCGGCGTCGTCCAACGCCGCCCGCACGGGCCGCAGCGCGGTGCCGCTGATCCACTCCAGGACGGCGTCCGGCCCGGTGAGGCGCTGGAGGTAGGTGGTCTCCCACGCGTCGACCTCGGCGGCGTCACCCAGCACGTCGGCGTAGCCCGCCGCGTCGAGCACCGGGTCCACCCGCATCAGCCCGGTCAGCTCCGGCCACGAGGACGCCACCAGCTCGCGGGTGAGGGCGTGCGACGGCCCGTCGAAGTTGCCGGGCACCTGCACGCCCAGCCACGCCCCGGACGGCAGCGCGCCCACCCACTTCCGCAGCAGGTCCGGGTGGCCCTCCACCCACTGGAGGACGGCGTTGGTCACCACGACGTCCGTGTCGTCGGACGGCGTCCAGTCGGCCACGTCCGCCACCCGGGCGTCCACGCCGTGCTCCCGCGCCGCCGCGACCATCTCCGGTGACGAGTCGAACGCCGTCACGACGGCGTCGGGCCACCGGGCGACGAGGGTCCGCGTCAGGTTCCCCGGCCCGCAGCCGAGGTCGACGACGCGACGCGGCGAGTGCGCGCCGATCCGCGCCACCAGCTCGTGGAACGGCCGCGAGCGGTGGTCGGCGAAGGACAGGTACGCCACCGGATCCCACATGACTCTCACAGTACGCGCGTACTGCTTTTTGTCGAGGGGGTTCAGTCGACCGGCTTGAGGCGGGCGATCTTCGCCGCGACCTCCTCGGCGATCCGCCGCACCCTGGCCACGTCGACACCCGCGTCCGGCCGGACCTGGAGCACCACGCCGTCACGCCCCGGCACCTTGCGCTGGAGGAACCACGCGCCCGGCTCCTCGTGCCGGTGCCGCACCCGGATCGACGCGGTCACCCTGGCGTGCACCACCTCGGGCACCTTGCCCGGCGTCGCCAGCGGGTACCGGACCGGCGGCAGGTCGCGCAGCACCACGGCCTCGCCCGCGACGCCGTCCTCCTCCGCCTCGACCACGGTCAGCGCGCCACCACGCCACACCGCCTTGGACAGCAGGTGCCACCCGACGCGACGCGGCCCCGGCAGCCACAGCCCCAGGGACGTCGCCACCAGGAACCCGTCACCCGTCGCCGCCGACGCCAGCACCCGCTCGTCCGCCTCCAGCGCACCGGTGAACCCGGCGGGCGCACCCGAGCCGAACAGCCTGCCCCACAGCCCCATCACAACCCGCCGACCGCTTGTTCGCCCAGTTCCTTGTGGTAAGCCTCAAGCGCGATCAGGTCGCCGAACAGGGCGCGGTACTCGTCGGCCTCCTCGACCGGCGACACCCGCCGCAGCCGCGACTTGATCTCCACGATCTGCGCGGCCACCAGCAGCTGCTGCAACCTGGTCAGCACGCTCTGCACGTACCGGTACTCGTCGTCGGCACGCACCTGGAGCGCCTCCACGGACAGCTCGGTGAGCACCGACCGCACGACCTGCTGGTCGCACTGGCGGCTGACCGCGTCCACGAACGCCGGCCCGGACAGCCCGCCCGACGCGCCGCCCGCCTCCCGGATCGCCCGGTGCAGCGCCTGGTACGCGGGGTGCGTGAACGCCTCGTCCGGCAGCGAGTCGTAGTACGGCCCGGCCATCTCCGGCAGTTGCAGGGCGGCCTTCAACGCCTCCCGCTGGTGCCACAGCCGGGGGTCGCGCGGGTCGGGCCGGGCCGGACCCTCGGCCTCCACGGCGAGCGTGCCCTGGTTCGGGTCCACCGGCCGCGGCCTGCCCTTGGCGGGCGCACGGCCGTTCGCGGTCTCCCGGACCCGCCGCACCACGGCCGCCTCGTCGTCCCAGCCGACCCACCAGGCCAGCCGCGTCGCGTACCCGTCGCGCTTGGCGCGGTCCTTGATCTGCGCGACGAACGGCACCATCTTCTTCAACGCCTCGACGCGGCCGTCGATCGAGTCCAGGTCGTACGCCTGCAACTGGGTCCTGATGGCGAACTCGAACAGCGGCGTGCGGCGTGCCACCAGGTCGCGCACGGCGACGTCGCCCTTGACCTGCCGCAGCTCGCACGGGTCCATGTCGTCGGGCGCGATGGCGATGTAGGTCTGCGCGGAGAAGTGCTGCTCGCCCTCGAACGCCTTGAGCGCCGCCTTCTGGCCCGCCGCGTCGCCGTCGAAGGTGAAGATCACCTCGCCGTTCATGTCGTCGTCGATGAGCAGGCGGCGCAGCACGTTCATGTGCTCGGCGCCGAAGGCCGTGCCGCACGACGCGACCGCCGTCGGGACGCCCGCCAGGTGCATCGCCATCACGTCGGTGTAGCCCTCGACCACCACGGCCTGCCGGCGCTTCGCGATCTCCCGCTTGGCGAGGTCCAGGCCGAACAGGACGGTGGACTTCTTGTAGATCGGGCTCTCGCCGGTGTTGAGGTACTTGGCCTGGATCGGGTCGTCGTCGAAGATCCGCCGCGCGCCGAAGCCCACCACGTCGCCGCCGAGGTCCCGGATCGGCCACAGCAGCCGGCGGTGGAAGCGGTCGATCGGGCCCTGCCTGCCCTCCTTGGACAGCTGGGCCTTGATCAGCTCGGTCAGCTCGAAGCCGCGGCCGAGCAGGTGCTTGGTGAGCCGGTCCCAGCCGGCGGGCGCGAAGCCGCAGCCGAACGTGCGCGCGGCGTTCTCGTCGAACCCGCGCTGCGCCAGGAACTCCCGCGCGGGCAGCGCCTCCGGCGAGGCGAGCTGCTCGGCGTAGAACTCGGCGGCGGCGCGGTGCGCCTCGATGAGCCTCGACCTGGTGCCGCGGTCGCGCTGCACCGTCGCGCCGCCGCCCTCGTAGGTGAGCCGGATGCCCGCGCGGTCGGCGAGCCGTTCGACGGCCTCCACGAAACCGAGGTGCTCGATCTTCATCACGAACGCGATGACGTCGCCGCCCTCGCCGCAGCCGAAGCAGTGGTACGTGCCGTGCGTCGGGCGCACGTTGAAGCTCGGTGACTTCTCGTCGTGGAACGGGCACAGGCCCTTCAGCGCGCCTCCGCCCGCCCGGCGGAGGGACACGTGGTCGCCGACGACCTCGTCGATCCGGCTGCGGTCCCGCACCAACGCGATATCGCTGTCCCGGATTCGTCCTGCCACGGTCGCCGAGTCTAGTGCCGGCAGACTGGAGGGGTGACCGCAGCCGAGCAGACCCTGGCCGTCGCCTTCACGGAACAGCGGGCGCACCTGATCGGCGTGGCCTACCGGCTCACCGGCAGCGTGGCGGACGCCGAGGACGCGGTGCAGGAGGCGTGGCTGCGGCTGTCGCGGTTGTCGGACCGGGCGCGGGCGGAGATCGCGGACCTGCGGGCGTGGCTGACCACCGTGGTGGGGAGGCTGTGCCTGGACCAGCTGCGGTCGGCCGCGGTGCGGCGGGAGCGGTACGTCGGTCAGTGGCTCCCCGAGCCGCTGGTCACGTCGTCCGAGGACGACCCGTTGGACGCGGTGGTCCGCGACGACGGCGTGCGGATGGCGGCCCTGGTGCTGCTGGACGAGCTGACGCCCGAGCAGCGGGTGGCGTTCGTGCTGCACGACGCGTTCGGGGTGCCGTTCGACTCCATCGCCGAGACCCTGGGGTGCGCCGTGGCGACGGCGCGGCAGCACGCGTCACGCGGCAGGCGAGCCGCGTCGGCCGCCCCTCCCCCGCCGCGCGTGCCGCCCACCGAGCACCGGGAGGTCCTGGAGAAGTTCCTGGCGGCGCTGGCGGCCGGTGACGTGGCGGCCGTGGTGGGGTTGCTGCACCCGGACGTCGTCGCGCTGGGCGACAGCGACGGCAAGGCGCGGACCGCGCTCAACGCGGTGGTCGGGGCGGAGAAGGTCGCACGCTTCCTGCTCGGCCTGGTGCGCAAGTACGGGGGGATACCGGCCGGCGAACCGGTTTTGGTCAACGGCGAGCCCGGCATGAAGTTCCCCGCCCAGGACAAGCTGGCGGCACGAGTGGCGGCGGTCGCCGTGCGGGACGGCCGGGTCGTGGCGTTCTACGACTTCGTGAACCCGGACAAGCTCCGCCACGTCACCTTCTGACCCGCCCGCCCTCCGAAACTTTCAGGGAGCCTCCCTGAAAGTTTCCGCCTCAACCACCCAGCGGCCCGCGCACCAGTCGCGATCCACCGGCCGCCGACCCGATCGCCGACAACTATCAGGCAGGCTCCCTGAAAGTTGGCCGGCCGCACCCAGCCGAAGAGCCGGCCCACGCATCCGCCCGGCCACCGCCCGGCCACCACCCGGCCGCCGGCCCGCGGCGCGCCCTATCAGCCGAACCGCGGGTCCCGTAGGCCAGCCCGGCCGATCTGCCGGGGCGGCAACCGCGGCTGTCCCCGCGGCCCAGCGTCGACCGAGACGGGCTGCCGACAACGTCGCCCCGGCTCGCGAAACTTTCAGGGAGCCTTCCTGATAGTTAGGGCCGGTCGCGGTATCTATACAGGCAGGCTTCCTGAAAATTAGGCGGCTCGGCCGGGCCGATCGACCATCGCCGACCGCGAACACCGGCGGCGACGCGGATGCGGGCGGCGACGGAGGCTCGGGCGCAGGTGGGCGCGAGTCGAGGAGCGGACCCCGGGGTGCGGAGGCGCGAACCGGCCGCGAGGGGTGTGGGAGCGCGTGCAGTCGCCCTCGCGGCCACGCGGAGCAACCGACCCTCCACAGGGAGTGAACTGAACGGCAGATCCGCTTTGGTCTAGACCAAGATACGTTGAAGGGGCCGCCTTTCCCACCACGAGAGGACAGCCCCACATGACCGAGGAGTTCACCGACGACGGCACCACCCGCCGCTCCTTCATCACCACCGGCACCGCCGCCGTGGCGTTGACCGCGGCAGGTGTCGCGCTGGCCGGCAGCGCCCCCGCCGAGGGCCGCACGCTGCCCCCGACCCCCCAGTGCACCGACGGCGACGACACGCCGCCCGTCATCGAGGGCCCGTACTTCCGGCGCAACTCGCCGTTGCGCACCAACCTCCGCACGACGGGGGTCAACGGCGTGCTGCTCAGCCTCACCGGCTTCGTGTACGACCTCCGGTGCCGGCCGCTGGGCAACGTCCTGCTCGACTTCTGGCAGGCCGACCAGCGCGGTCAGTACGACAACAACACCACCGCCTACCGGGGCCGCGGACACCAGTTCACCAGCGCGAACGGCGCGTTCACGCTGGAGACGATCGTGCCCAAGGACTACCCGGGCCGCACCCCGCACATCCACGTGAAGGTGCAGGCCCCCCGCGGGCCGGTGCTCACCACGCAGCTCTACTTCCCGGACAACACCCAGGCGTACGGCATGAACGTCGGCGCGCTCAACCGCCGCGACGCGTACTACATCCGCGACACGGTGATCACGCTCGGCCCGCTGACCGGCAACCGCTACCAGGGCACGTTCGACTTCGTCGTCCGGACCGCGTGACCAGGGTGGATGGCCGTCCGGGAGACACGGCCATCCACCACCGCGTCAGGGCATCGGCACCCGACACGCGTCACCCGACGTGAACCCCTGGTCGGTGATGCCGAACGCGGAGTTGAACCGGGCGCGCTGGTTCTCCACCGCGATCAGGTAGGTCAACTCCACCAGCCCCCGGTGGCCGAGCCTGCGGTCCAGTTCGGCGACCTGCTCGTCGGTCACGGTGACCGGAGTGTCGGTCATCGCCTCGGCGTAGGCGAGTGCCAATTTCTCGATATCCGTGTACTTGTCCGAGGATTGGTACACGTGGATCTCACGCAACCGCTCCACGTCGAGCCCCTCGTGCTTGATCAGCATGGCGGTGAAGTCCACGCACCACGTGCAGCCGAGCTTGACCGCCGTCGCGTAGACCACCAGGTCGCGCAACGACGCCGGCAGCGTCCGCGCGGCACGCTCCACCCCCATCTCGTGCCGCGCGTTCGCCATCATCAGCCCGCGGTGGTGCGCGGTCATCGCGACCGGCTCCGGCACGGCGCCGAACCGCCGCTTCGCGAACCGGTACGCCAGCTTCACCAACGGGTTGGCCTGCTCGGTGGTGAGCACCGGGATCCTGGGCACGTCCCCTCCTCCACTCGGTGTGCACACCGGGGACGGGACGGGCCGCGGGAACGTGACACCTTCGAGCGACTGGGTTGGCCGGGCACGAGGGCCTACCGTCGTGCCCCATGACCAGCCTCACCCTGGAACTGGATCCCGAAGCCGCCGGCATGTTGGCGGGCACCCTGCTCACCGGCGACTCCTGCGCGGTGCGGGTCCGGCACGGCGACCGGGGCAGCGTCCTGCTGTGCGCCCTGCCCGGCCGCGACGGCGAGGGGATGCGGCTCCAGTTGCGCTTCCCCGACCGCGCGCCGGTTCAGGGCGCGACGACCTGGGCGAGGAAGTAGACCGCGCCGGTGCCGGCGTGCCGCACGAGGAACAGGTGCGGCCGGTCGACGCGGACGGTGCGGGCGGGCGGGTGCTCCACCACCGCGGTCAACCGCATCAGCACGGCCGTCGCCGCCGCCCCCTCGAAACCCCGCTCGTCGACCCGCAGCACGGCTTCGTGCACCACCTCGTCCACGTACAGCCGCGGGTCGGGGCTCAGCCCGGTGAGGTCGGCGGCCCGGGTGAACAGGGTCCGCACCCCGAGCCGCCGCAGCGGCGCGCCGAGGGCGGCGGACGTGGTGAGGTCCAGCTTCGGCAGGAACAACTCGACCCGCGCGTGGTCCAGGTCCGCCAACGCCGCGGGCACGCCCGCGGTGGGCCCCAGGTCGTCCTCCGGCAGCAGCACGACGGCCTCCACGCCGCCACGCGCGGCGATCGCCACCGCCTCCCAACCGGCGGCCCGGCCGTACCGCAGCGACGCCTCAAGGCGCATGGTCGCCACGTCGCCGACACCGCGGAACGGCCGGGGCGCGGTGTCGTGCACCGGGAACTCCTCGGCCCAGGCGCACTTCAGGTAGAGGGCGTTGACCAGGGCCGCCACCGTGTCCGCCTTGATCGAACCGGGCGACAGCAGCTCCGGGATCAACCCGCGCGTGGTGCGCGCGACGTCGGCGTTGACCAGCTCCCGCGCGCCGTCCGGGTCGTCGGCGAACGGCGCGGACCGCACGTCGCCACCGGGCCACGCCGACAGCTCGGCGAGGAACGCGTCCTCCAGCGGCAGGGCGTCCCACGCCCACAGGGTGTTGGCGACGGCGAACTCCGCGTCGTCGCCCACGTCCGAGTCCTTGAGCAACGCGGCGTTGTCCTCGCCGAGCAGGTCCACCAGCTCCCGCTCGGTGTCGCCGCGCGCGGCCTGCGCCACCATGCCGAGCGCGCTGGCCACGGAGTACGGCGACCAGCACGCGTTGCTCGTCCGGTCGGGCACGACGGCGTCGTGCAGGGCGAGGGCGAACCCCAGGTGCGCTCGATCGGGCACGGCGTCTCCTCCAGCTCTCGGGCAGGCCCGGACCCCGCCGTGCACCCGAGTGTGCCACCGGTCACGGCCGACGGGGCACGCCCAACGCCTCGTGCCGGGCCAGCGCCTGCGCGTCGGTGAGCGACGCGACCTGGTCGACCACCACGCGCAGCCGCGCCGCGTCGTCGCCCGCGTGCTCCCACGCGGGCCGGAACGCCGGGTCCAGCGCGCCCGGCGCGCCCGCGAGCAGCAGCCGCACCAGTTCGGCGACCACCTCCCGCTGCCGGGCCTGCGCACGCAGCCGCGCCGGGTCGCTCATCACGTACCGCACGGCCACCGCCTTGAGCAACGCCACCTCGGCGGCCACCCGCGGCGGCACGACCAGGTCCGCGGCGTAACGGGTCAGCGGGCCGTCGCCGTGGGCCGCGCGGGTCGCGCCCACGGCGGCGGACGCGAAGCGGCCCACCAACTCGCTGGTGAGCCGCTTCAACGCTTCCTGCGCGCGGGGCGACCCGTCGTAGTCGCCGAGGTCGGCGATCACCGGCAGCCGGGACAGCTCCGCCGCGACGTCATCCAGCGCGGACACCGGCTCGGCCGAGAAGTGCTTCGCGGCCAGCTCGGCGATCGCGGCCCGCTCCTCGGCGTCGCCCAGCGACGTCAGCCGGATGCGGTGCGCGAGCACGCCGTCCTCCACGTCGTGCACGGAGTACGCCACGTCGTCGGCCCAGTCCATCACCTGCGCCTCGACGCACCGCCTGCCTTCGGGCGCACCGTCCCGCACCCACGCGAACACGTCGAGGTCGTCCTCGTAGACGCCGAACTTCACCGTGCCGGCGCGGCGCGGCCACGGGTACTTGGTGGCGGCGTCCAGGCAGGCACGGGTCAGGTTGAGGCCACGCGCGGTCTTGGGTTCCAGGCGGGTGAGGATGCGCAGCGTCTGCGCGTTGCCCTCGAACCCCCCGCACGGCCCGGCCAGCTCGTTGAGCGCGCGCTCCCCGTTGTGCCCGAACGGCGGGTGCCCGATGTCGTGCGCGAGACCCGCGGTGTCCACGACGTCCGGGTCGCAGCCCAGCTCCGCGCCGATGCCGCGCCCGATCTGCGCGACCTCCAGCGAGTGCGTCAGCCGGGTGCGCGGCACACCGGTCACCTCGGCGCCCTCGTGCGGCCCGACCACCTGGGTCTTGCCGGCGAGCCGGCGCAACGCCGCCGAGTGCAGCACGCGTGCCCGGTCCCGGGCGAACGGCGTGCGCCGCTCCGGCCGCGCGCCCGCGAGCACCGAGCCCTTGGGCTCCTCGGCCAGCATCCGCGCCGCGTCGGCCGCGGTGTACCCACCACTCATCGGAACAGCCTAGGCAGGGGGCGGCCGGTCAGAGCAGGATGCCGTCGAACGCGTCGACCGGCGCCTTCATCAGGTGGTAGTAGAGCAACGCGCCGGTCTCGCGGCGGATGTAGAAGAACTGGGTCTCGCGGGTCTGCACGTTCGGCCCGCTGCGGGTGGGCGAGGTCCACGCGTCCAGGCCCTGGTCCTCGGCCATGGTGCGGGCACGCAGCGAGTGCCACGGATCGGACACGATCACGGCCGTCTTCAACGACTTCGCCCGCGCCAGCCCGGCCAGCGCCCGGATGCTGCCCAGCGTGTCGGCGCCCTCGCCGACCTCCAGGATGCGCGTGCCGGGCACGCCCCGGGACTCCAGCCACATCTTCCCGGCCTCGCCCTCGGTGTAGTTGTCGCCGGGCTGCCTGCCGCCGGTGGTGGCGATGTAGTTCACCACGCCCTGCTCGTACAGCCGCCGCGCGTGCTCCAGGCGGGCCGCGAGCACGTCCGACGGCACGCCGTTGTACTGGGCGGCGCCGAGCACCACGGCCATGTCGGCGTGCGTGCGGTCGTCCTCGCGGGCCACCTGCCAGACGCGGAACGCGGTGCCGCCGACGACGAGGAACCCGACCACCAGCGCGCCGATCACGGTTCGTTGCACCAGGCGGCGGAGGCGGGCCAGAAAGGTCACCGTTGAATGATTCCACACCCGGCCGGGGTGCTGCGAGGATCACGCAATGCCCGCAGAGCAGCCCACCATCCTGGCCACCTCCGGCGGTTTCAAGGCCGGTTCCCGCACCAACCTGGAGTTCCACCGGCTCGTCCACCACGCCGTCGAGCTGTCCGGCGCGACCAAACCCCGGTTGTGCCACCTCGGCACCGCCAACGGCGACCAGCGCTCCTTCAACGCCGACCTGAGCGAGGCGGGCCAGGTCGCCGGCTGGGAGGTCAGCCACCTCAACCTGTTCACGATGCCGCCGACCGCCGACATCGCCGGCTTCCTGCTGGAGCACGACGTGGTGTGGGTCGGCGGCGGCAGCGTCGCGAACCTGCTGGCGGTGTGGGAGGTCCACGGCGTCGGCGACGCGATGCGCCGGGCGTGGCAGGCGGGCGTGGTGCTCGGCGGCGTGTCCGCGGGGTCGATCTGCTGGTACGTGGGCGGTTCCACGGACTCGTTCGGCCCGGAGCTGCGGGTCGTGACCAACGGCCTGGGGCTGCTGCCCTACGGCAACGGCGTGCACTACGACAGCGAGGCCCGGCGGCGGCCCGTGATCCAGGCGGCGGTGGCGGACGGGACGCTGCCGACAACGCACTGCACCGACGACGGCGCGGGCCTGCTGTATCGGGGAACCGAACTCGTCGAGGCGGTGTCCGAGCGGCCCACCGGTGGCGCCTACCTGGTGTGGCGTGACGAGTCTTCAGGATTCGCACAGGAGGAATCGCTCGACATCAGGCGGCTCTGACCCGAACTCTGGAAACGTGGGCAAGAGCCGGTGGGTGGTGGGTTCGGCGCTGGTCGCCGCCCTGGTGGCGGGGTGCGCCCCGGTGGGACCGGTGTCCGCGGCGGGTTCCGGGCCCGGACGCGTCGCCGCGCCGCGGTCTCCCGAACCGCTCACGGCGGGCACGCGGTCGTCCACGCCGCCGGGGACGACCACGCCCGCGCCCACCTCGGTCCTGTCGGCGGCCGTGGCACGCGCGGTCGCCGACGCGGGCGACCTCGACCTCGGCCTCGCCGTGCTCGACCTGGACACCGGTGAGCACGCGGGCCACCGCGACGACGTCCCGTTCCGCTCCGCGTCGTTGAGCAAGCTCCTGGTGGCGCTGGACGTGCTGGCGGAGGGCGACGTCGCCGACGAGGACCGCGAGCTGCTGCGGCGTGCGCTGAGCGACAGCGACGACGAGGCCATGAACGCGTTGTGGACGTCGCACGACGGGCCGGGCGCGGTGCGGCGGACGGCGCGGCGGGCGGGCCTGGCGGCGACCCGCCCGCCGGAGGACCCGGCGCAGTGGGGTGACGTGGAGACGACCGCGGACGACCTGGTGCGGCTCTACCACCACGTGCTGACCGACCTGCCGGCGGCGGACCGGGTGTTCGTGGTGGGCGCGTTGTCCACCGCGCCCGGCACCGCCGCCGACGGGTTCGACCAGTCGTTCGGCCTGCTCGCCCCCGACGTCGGGGCGTACGCGAAGCAGGGCTGGATGTGGTACTTCCCGACCGACCTCTACCTGCACTCGGCGGGTGTGCTGCACGGCCGGTACGCCGTGGCGCTGCTGTCGGTGCACAGCGACACCACGGCCGCCGACGCCCGCACCCGCCTGACCGGCGTCACCAGGGCGCTCGTGGCCGGGTTGCCCGGCTGAGTCAGCCCGCGGTGGGCCGGATCAGGTCCACCGAGCGGCCCGCCGTGCGGTGGGCCGCCGCCCACTGCTCGATCGCCTGGCGGCACGCCTGGTCGAGGTGCCGCAGCCCGCTCAGGTCCACCCGGACGTGCTTGGTCACCGGCAGCGCCTCCAGCTCCTCCAGCAACGCGGGCAGGCGCAGGAACGTCGCGTTGCCGCGCAACGTCACGTGCTCGTGGTCCCCGCCGTCGGGGGTCACGGTCACCGACAGCCGGGACACGTCCCACGCCGTCTTCACCACGGCCGCCAGCAGACCGGCGACGGTGCCGGTGAGCAGGTCGGTGGTCACGATGAGCACGGCGGTGAGCACCAGCACCGCGCTCTCCGCGCGGTCGGTGCGGGCCAGTTCGGCCGCGCGCCGCACCTCCAGCAGCTTCCACCCGGCCTGCACCAGGATCGCCGCCAGCACCGCCAGCGGCACGTGCGACAGCACACCGGGCAACGCCACCACGAACACCAGCAACCACACGCCGTGCAGCACGCGGGACGCCTTGGTGCGCGCGCCCGCCTGCACGTTCGTCGCGCTGCGGACGATCACCGCGGTCATCGGCAGCGCGCCGAGGACGCCGCACACGGCGTTGCCCACGCCCTGCGCGACCAGCTCCTGGTTGTAGCGGGTGCGCGGACCGGTGTGCATCCGGTCCACCGCCGCCGCGCTGAACAGGCTCTCCGCCGACGCGATGAGGGCGAACGTGATGATCGCCCCGAGCAGGCCGGTGTTGAACAGGGTGGCGTCGACCGGCCGCAGCACGGCGACCAGCGAGCCCACCTCGATGCGGGGCAGCGTCAGCGGCAGCGCGACGGCGGTCGCCACGACCACGCCGACCAGCACGCCGGGCACCACCCGGAACCGGGTGCGCCGCCACCCGGCGGCGATCGCCAGGGCGAGCAGGCCGACGCCCAGGGCGGCCGGGTCGGTCGCCACGTCCACCACGAGGCCGGGCAGGCCCGCGAACTTCTCCCAGGTGCTCGCGGGCGCCTCCCGCCCGCCGAGCGGGTAGAACTGGCCGAGCAGCAGCACCAGCCCGATGCCGGCGAGCATCCCCTGCACGACGGCGGGCGAGATGGCGCGGAACCAGCGGCCCACGCCGAGCAGCCCCAGCGAGACCTGGAGCAGGCCGGCGCCGAGCACGATGACGCCCAGCGCGGCGACGCCGTGCGCGGCCACCGTGTCGGCAACCAGCACGGTCAGGCCCGCGGCGGGCCCGCTGACCTGGAGCGAGCTGCCGGGCATGAGCCCGGCGACGAGACCGCCGACGATGCCCGTGACGATGCCCAGCTCGGCCGGGACGCCGGAGGCGACGGCGATGCCCACGCACAGCGGCAGGGCCACCAGGAACACCACGAGCGACGCGCCGACGTCGGGCCACCACGAGGTGCGGCGGGTCGGGCGGGACACTTGATCTCCGGTGCGCATGGCCACGTCAGCGCTCCCGCAGCGGCTGGAAGCGGCCGTCGTCGTGCGCGGTCACCTCGCCGGTCTCGATGTCGTAGAACCAGCCGTGGGCACGCAGGGCGCCGGTCGCCAGGCGGTCCCGGACGAACGGGTAGGCCCGCAACTCCCGCAGTTGTGCGAGCAGGTGCTCCTGCCCTTCGACGCGCAGGCCCGCGCTGGGCGTGCCGGTGTCCGGCAGGGCGTCGCCCGGTGGCGCGTGCGCCGTGAGCCACCGCAGCGTGGCGGGCAGGTGCCGCGGCGCGGGCCCGTCGCCGTGCAGGGCGCGCACCGCGCCGCAGTGCGAGTGGCCGCAGACGATGATTTCGGAAACACCCAGCTCGACCACCGCGAATTCCACGGTGGCCATTTCGGCGGTCGCCGAGCGGGGGGTGAACCGCGGTATGACGTTGCCCGCGGTGCGCAGCTCGAAGAGGGTGCCGGGTTCGGCCCCGGTGATGGCCGTCGGTTGGACCCGGGAATCGGCGCAGGTGATGAACAAGGCGGTCGGCGCTTGGCCTGCCGCGAGTCTGCGCCCCGTTTCCGGGGACCGCCGCTGCGAGTGCGTCCGGGCGTGCTGAACCAGGTGATGGAATTCCACGGGAATCCTCACAGATCAGTAGTGGCAGGATGCGTTCGGGTCGACGGTTCGGCTCAGTTCCGGAAGACCTGGAGGGCGGGCGGCGTGTGCCGCGGGTGCGGGTAGTCCGCGGGGCGGAGCACCGGCGGTTCGGGGTGGTCGCGTGCCGCGGGCGAACGGCGGACCGGGTCGCGGCGCCCCTCGCGCTGCGCGGAAGCGGTGATGACGCGGGGTTCCGCCACCGGCCGGGCCTCGCGGTTCGAGTCCTCCTCGGGCAGGCTCTCGGCGGGCGTGCCGCGGTGGGGTGTCACGGCGAGGACCGCGAGCGGGTCCCCGCCGGCGGTCGGCGGTGCGACCACGGCGACGAGCGCCATCAGCAGCGCGAACATCGCGATACGCGTCATGGCACCCCCCGATCGGCCGCGCTGTTCCAGTTTCCCAGCGCGGAGTGACATCGGGGTTAATAGTGAACCGGCTCCGTCATCTCACCGCGTATTTCACCCGTTTGTGCGTGACCCACACCATCTAAAATCATGAAAACTACTCATTGTGACGACCGTGCCGCGTCGATTACGCCTGCACTGCGGCAATGGTGAACGCGACCGCCGCGACAAGGCTCGCGAACGCGCGCACGTGGTTCGCCGGCACCCATTCCCGCACGTACCGGGCCCAGAACTCGGGCGACGCCGCCCGCTCCAGCCGTTCGTTGCGCGGTACGTGGTAGGCGACGGTGAGCCCGAACCCGCCCACCCCGTACGCCGCCGCGCCGACCCAGCCGGCGACCGTACCGCCCATCGCGGCGGCGAGCACGGAGGCGAAGGCCGTGCCGACGAACACCGTGATGAACACCGGGTTCACCACGGCGGTGTTGATCGCGCGCATGGCGGCGACCGCCTCGGCGGGCCCGATCCGGCGCAGGCCGGGCAGGACCATCGCCGAGAACGCGAGGAAGACACCCGCCATAAGGCCGCACCCGAGTGCGGCGATGATGGTCATCGTCGAGGACATGCGCACAGTCAAGTCCACGTCGGTGGGAATTACGCCCCGATCAGGCGACTCCGCCGGTCGTGCTCGTCACGCGCCGACCAGCCGCGCCGCGAGGTAGGACTCCAGCTGGTCCATCGACACCCGCTCCTGCGACATGGTGTCCCGCTCCCGCACGGTCACCGCGTGGTCGGTCAGCGTGTCGAAGTCCACCGTCACGCAGAACGGCGTGCCGATCTCGTCCTGCCTGCGGTACCGGCGGCCGATGGCGCCCGCGTCGTCGAACTCCACGTTCCAGTGCTTGCGCAGCGCGTTGGCCAGGTCGCGTGCCTTCGGCGACAGCTCGGCGTTGCGGGACAGCGGCAGCACGGCCGCCTTCACCGGCGCGAGCCGCCGGTCCAGCCGCAGCACGACCCGCTTGTCCACGCCGCCCTTGGCGTTGGGCGCCTCGTCCTCGGTGTACGCCTCCAGCAGGAACGCCATCATCGGCCGCCCGACCCCGGCGGCCGGCTCGATCACGAACGGCCGGTAGCGGGAGTTCGTGGCCTGGTCGAAGTACGACAGGTCCACGCCGGAGTGGTTGGAGTGCGTGTTCAGGTCGAAGTCGGTGCGGTTGGCGATGCCCTCCAGCTCGCCCCACTCCTGGCCGCCGAACCGGAAGCGGTACTCGATGTCCACGGTCCGCTTCGCGTAGTGCGACAGCTTCTCCTTCGGGTGCTCGTAGTGCCGCAGGTTCTCCGGCGAGATGCCCAGCCCGGTGTACCAGCGGGTGCGCTCGTCGATCCAGAACTGGTGCCACTCCTCGTCGGTGCCGGGCTCGACGAAGAACTCCATCTCCATCTGCTCGAACTCGCGGGTCCGGAAGATGAAGTTGCCGGGCGTGATCTCGTTGCGGAAGCTCTTGCCGATCTGGCCGATGCCGAACGGCGGCTTGCGCCGCGCGGTGGTCTGCACGTTGAGGAAGTTCGTGAAGATGCCCTGCGCCGTCTCCGGGCGCAGGTAGTGCAGGCCCTCGTCGGTCTCCACCGGCCCGAGGTGCGTCTTGAGCAGGCCGTTGAACATCTTCGGCTCGGTGTACTGGCCGCGCGTGCCGCAGTTCGGGCACGGCACGTCCGACACGTCGCCCTCCGCGACGTCCTTGCCGGTGCGCTCGGCGTACTCCTCCGACAGCGTGTCCTGCCGGAACCGCTTGTGGCACGAGTTGCACTCGACCAGCGGGTCCACGAACGCCTCGACGTGCCCGGAGGCCACCCACACCTCGCGCGGCAGGATCACCGACGAGTCCAGGCCGACGACGTCCTCCCGGCCGCGCACCATGAAGTTCCACCACTGGCGCTTGATGTTGTCCTTCAGCTCGACGCCCAGCGGGCCGTAGTCCCACGCCGACCTGGTGCCGCCGTAGATCTCGCCGCACGGGTACACGAACCCGCGGCGCTTGCACAGGCTGACGACGGTCTCGATGCGATCGGCTGCCACGGACACTCCATCGGAGGACGAACAAAGGGGCTTGCCAGGGTAGTCCCCGCCGCCCGGCCTCCGACGGGCGACCGGTCAGCCGCGCGGACGCGCCGGCCCGGCCGCCTCGCCCAGCCGGACCGTGCCCGCGTCGGCCGCGACCAGGCTGGTCCGCCGCCGCACCGCGCCGCCGTCCGCCACCAGCAGCGGTTCGAACGCGGCCGGCTCCACCGACGCCTCCGACAGCAGCGGCACCACGTGCTCGCGGACCTCGAACGGCGACATCGCGCGCCGGTAGGCCACCACCGACTCGAACTCGACGGTCAGCACGAAGCGGTCGGCCTCGTCCAGGGCGCGGCCCAGTGAGCCGCGCACGCAGCCCGGCCGCGCGGTCAGCAGCTCCAGGGCGCGTTCGGCGCGGGCGGTGAACTCCGCCACGGCGGGTTCGGGCACGGTGAACCGGCAGACGAGCAGCACGGTGCAAGGATGCCACGGTGGCGGATTCGAAGCGTGCGCTGATCCCCGGCGCCGGGCCGTTGGCGAAGGTGCCTGCACCGGTGGTGTTCGTGCTGGTGCTGGCCCTGTTCGGGGCGGGGGTGTTGATCCGGGGACCGGTGGGCGCGGCGTTGCTGGGCGTGCTCGCCCTGGGTGTGCTCGGCCTGCTGGCGACGACGTGGCGACTGCTCGCGCCCGGTGCGCGCGTGCTGCGGGTGCTGGTGCTGGCGGTGCTGCTGCTTGTGACCGCGTCCGTGCTCTGACCGTAGTATTGGTGGTGAAAATCCATACCAACCGGGAGGCGCCGTGACGGTCGAAGTGCGGAGCGAGCACGTGCACTCCCCCGCCCGGGGCGCGGCGCTGCCCGTCCCGCCGGCGCGGACCCTGTCGGCCGCGGGTGAGCTGCTGCGCGCGCTGGCCGCGCCGGTGCGCATCGCCATAGTGCTCCAGCTCCGCGCGTCCGAGCGGTGCGTGCACGAGCTGGTCGAGGCGCTGGGCGTCGCGCAGCCGCTGATCAGCCAGCACCTGCGGGTGCTCAAGGCGGCGGGCGTCGTGCACGGCGAGCGGCACGGCCGCGAGGTGGTGTACCGCCTGGTGGACGAGCACCTCGCGCACATCGTGGTGGACGCGGTGGCGCACGTGGACGAGGGACCACGCACGCGTGGTATCAACTCCGGAGAACTCGGGACGGAGGAACTGTGACGACGAGCGAGCGCCCCAACACCTCGGTGCCTGGCCTGCGTTCCACCAAGCAGCGCACGGCGGTATCGCGGCTGCTCGACTCGCTGGGCGAGTTCCGCTCCGCCCAGGAGCTGCACGAGGAGCTGCGCAAGCGCGGCGAGGGCATCGGCCTGACCACGGTGTACCGGACGCTCCAGTCGCTGGCCGACGCGGGCGAGGTGGACGTGCTGCGCACCGACTCCGGCGAGGCCATCTACCGGCGGTGCTCCGCGCATCACCACCACCACCTGGTGTGCCGGACCTGCGGGCGCACCGTCGAGGTGGAGGGCCCGGCCGTGGAGAAGTGGGCCGACCGGGTCGCGGCGGAGAACGGGTTCTCCGAGGTCAGCCACACGGTCGAGATCTTCGGCACGTGCGAGGGCTGCGGGACCGATCAGCCCTCGTAGGGGTCTTCGGGCGGCGTGATGGGCGTGACGCCGGTGATGGTGAACGTCGGCACGTAGGCGTTGTCACGGGTGGCCGAGCCCGGCACGACCCGGCCGGTCGCCTCCACCCACTGGTCGTCCGGCAGCCCGCCCAGGTCGCGGCCCGCGGCCAGCACCTTCACCGGTGACGCGTCGGCAGCGCAGCACGAGATCATCAACCGCGCCAGGTAGGTGCGGCCGTCCTTGCGCACCACGAACCCGGTGAGCCGGACGTTCCGGTCGTTCAGCGAGCCGGAGTCGTCCCACGCGGTGCGGGTGACGAACTCGCCGAGGGTCAGCGGCACCACCTGGTCGGCGGGCAGCGGCGCGAACCCGTTGCCCGGCTTCGCCTCCTGCGCGGCGTTGCGGTCCGAGCGGTTCACCGTGTCCGCGCCCAGCGCGGGCGGGCTGATCAGGAACACCGCCAGCACCGGCAGCAGCAGCATCCACGGGCTCCGCCCGGCGTGCCCGGTGTCCTCGGTGTGCCCGGTGTCCTCGGTGTCCTTCACGGTGGGACCACGCCGCAGGTCGCGGACGATGGCGACGACCGCCAGCAGGATCATCACCGCGCCGGTCGCCACCAGCCACGGTTGCAGCGACTCCTTGACGTACCGCAGGTAGGTGCCGCTGAACGCCAGCTTGAGCAGCGCGCCGCCGAGCAGCACCAGCAGCACGTTCTGCGTCTCCCGCCTCACAGGAACACCACTCCCGCCGCCAGGGCGCTCAGGACCGCCACCACGAACGTCACCGGCGCGAAGCGGGCCGCGAACGACCGCCCGAACGCGCCCGCCTGCAACGCCACGAGCTTCACGTCCACCGCCGGGCCCACCACCAGGAACACCAGTCGCGGCAGCAGCGGCAACGCCGTCATCGACACCGCGACGAACGCGTCCGCCTCGCTGCACAACGCCAGCACCACCGCGAGCAACGCCATCACCAGCACGCCGAGCAGCAGTTGCGCGCCCAGCGCCTCCAGCCACGCCGCGGGCACCACCACGTTGAACACCGCCGCGAACAGGCCGCCGAGCACCAGGAAACCACCCGCCTCGACCAGGTCGTGCCGGGCCGTCTCGGCGAACACCGCCCAGCGGGACGTGCCGGTGCGCTCCGGCAACCGCCGCAACGCGCGCTCCGCGATCCACCCGGCCTTGCCGAACCGCGTCCACAGCCACCCCATCACCACGGCCGTGAGCAGGGAGCCCACGAACCGCGCGGGGACCATCAACGGCGCGTCGCGGAACGCCACGGCCGTCGACACCAGCACGATCGGGTTCACGGCGGGCGCGGCGAGCAGGAACGCCAGCGCCGCGGCGGGCGCCACGCCCTGCTGCATCAGCCGCCGCGCCACCGGCACCGACGCGCACTCGCACCCCGGCAACGCGACACCCGCGACACCCGCCACCGGCACGGCCAGCGCGGGTTTGGCGGGCAGCAACCGCCGCAACGCGCCCGTCGGCACGAAGGCGGCGATCGCACCGCTGATCAGCACGCCGAGCACCAGGAACGGCATCGCCTGCACGCACACCGCGACGAACACCGTGGACGCGGTCCGCAGCACCGGCACGTCCAGCACCGCCACCAGCCGGTCCTGGAGGACCAGGGCCAGCACCAGCAACGCGCACAGCACTTCCAGCGACGTGACGCGCGGGCGCGGGCGACGTGGGCGTGACCCCCTGATCTCGCCAGTGATTGTCACTTTCGAAATGATGCCAGGTGCCGCAAGTCGCCCCGAACGGGCTACGCCGGGTCCTCCACGCGCAGCTCGTCGATGGTCGCCAGCACGTCGAGCACGCCGGCCGCCGGCAGCAGCGGTTCCACCACCGCCGTCACGCCGCGCCCCTCGGCCACCACCGACTCGGCCAGCGCCACCGCCTCGTCCCGCTGGTACGGGCCGCACACGAACGAGTCCCACTCCTCGCCCGCCGACGCCTCGAACGTGACGGCCCACGGCAGTCCCGCGACGTCCGCCTCGTCATCCGGCTCGTACACGACCACACCGGCCATCAGGCGCCGCCCTCCACGTCCGCCAGCAGCTCCGACCGCAGCTGGGACGCCGTCGAGACGACCAGCATCAGCAGGGTGCTCAGCGGCTCGCCACGCAGGCCCTCCGCCGGGAACGCGTACCGCAGCGTCACGTCCATGCCGCGCTCGGTGCGCACCACGCCGAGCGTGCCGAACAAGCCCCGGCCCGCCCGCTCCGCGGCCGACACCGACAGGTTCCGGTCCTCCGGCAGGTCCCACGCCACCACGCAGGTCAGGCTCAGCACGGTCAGGCCCTCCGCCAACCGCATCGCCTGCACCGCGCACGGGATGTCGCCGTGCCGGAAGCTCAACGCGCCGTCGTCGTCCACGTGCACCTCGTGGAACAGCTCCAGGGCGCCTCGCGCGGCGGTCAGCAGTTCCGCCGTCACCGCGGCGTCGTCGTCGGTCACCGGTTCTCCTCCGGTTCGTCGGGCTCGTCGGGCTTGTCCACGGCGCCACCGAACCGCCGGTCCCGCCGGGCGAACGCCTCGCACGCCCGCCAGAGGTCCTGCCGGTCGAAGTCGGGCCACAGGATGTCCTGGAACACCAGCTCGGCGTACGCCGACTGCCACAGCAGGAAGTTCGACGTGCGCTGCTCGCCCGAGGGGCGGATGAACAGGTCCACGTCCGGCATGTCCGGCTGGTACAGGTAGCGGGCCAGCGTGCGCTCGTCGACCTTGTCCGGGTTGATGCGGCCCTCGGCGGCCAGCCGCGCGATCTCGCGTGCCGCGTCGCCGATCTCCGCCCGCCCGCCGTAGTTGATGCACATCGCGAGGTTCAGCACGGTGTTCTCCCGCGTGCGCTCCTCCGCGACCTCGAGTTCCTTGATGACGCTGCGCCACAGCTTCGGCCGCCGACCCGCCCAGCGCACCCGGACGCCCAGCTCGTCCAGCTCGTCCGTGCGGTGGTGGATGACGTCGCGGCTGAAGCCCATCAGGAAGCGCACCTCCTCCGGGCTGCGCCGCCAGTTCTCCGTGGAGAACGCGTACAGCGAGAGCCACTTGACGCCCAGCTCGATCGCGCCCTTCGCGGCCTCCACCACCACGGCCTCGCCGCGCTTGTGGCCCTCGATGCGGGACAGGCCGCGCTGGTTGGCCCACCGGCCGTTGCCGTCCATCACGATCGCGATGTGCTTGGGCACCAGGTCCGCCGGGAGCGCGGGCGGGACGGCGCCGGACGGGTGCGGTTCCGGGGGTCGGGGAACGCGCTGGGCGCGCTCGACCCGCCTGCGGCGGAGCATTCGGGAGGGTCCTCTCGGCGTGGTCGGCGTTCGTCCCCGTGGGGGCGGGGACCTTCGGGCGAGCGACTTTATCCGTCCGCCAGCGGTGCCTTTCGCTCGACCAGCGGCAGCGACCGCAGCTGCCGCTCCAGGTGCCACTGGAGGTGCGCCGCGACCAGGCCGCTCGCCTCGCGGCGCGGCGCGTTCGGGATGCGGTCCACCACGTCCCAGTCGCCGTGCAGCAGCGCGCCGAGCAGCCGCACCGTGTCCTGGTTCGGCTGGGCGCTGCCCGGCGGGCGGCAGCCGTGGCACACCAGGCCGCCCGCGTGCACGTTGAACGCCCGGTGCGGGCCGGGGTCGCCGCAGCGGGCGCACTCGTCCACCGCCGGCGCCCACCCCGCGAACGCCATCGCGCGCATCAGGAACGCGTCCAGGACCAGCGAGGCGTCCCGCTCCTTCGCCGCCAGCGCCCGCAGCGCCCCGGTGACCAGGAGGTACAGCCGCAGCACCGGCTCGCCCTCCTCCGCGGTCAGCCGGTCGGCCGTCTCCAGCACCGCGCACGCCGCCGTGTAGCGCTGGTAGTCGCCGACCAGGGCGACGCCGAACGCGTCCAGCGTCTGCACCTGCGTGACGACGTCCAGCGAGCGGCCCGGGTAGAACTGGACGTCCACGTGCCCGAACGGCTCCAGCCGCGCGCCGAACCGGGACGACGTCCGGCGCACCCCCTTGGCCACCGCGCGCACCTTGCCGTGCCGCTGGGTCAGCAGCGTGATGATGCGGTCGGCCTCGCCGAGCTTCTGCACCCGCAGGACCACGCCCGTGTCCCGGTACAGGTTGGCCATCTCAGAAGCCGAGCCTGCGCAGCTGCTTCGGGTCGCGCTGCCAGTCCTTCGCGATCTTGACGTGCAGGTCCAGGTAGACGCGCGTGCCGAGCAGCTTCTCGATGTGCCGGCGGGCCGTGATGCCCACCTGTTTGAGCCGTTCGCCCCGGTGGCCGAGGATGATCGCCTTCTGGCTGGGGCGCTCCACGAACACGTTGGCGTGCACGTCGACCAGGTCGTCACGCCCCTCGCGGGGCAGCATCTCCTCCACCACGACCGCGATCGAGTGCGGCAGCTCGTCGCGCACGCCCTCCAGCGCCGCCTCCCGGATCAGCTCGCCCACCAGCGTCTGCTCCGGCTCGTCGGTCAGCTCGCCGTCCGGGTAGAGCGCCGGGCCGGCGGGCATCCGGCGCACCAGGAGGTCGGCGAGCGTGTCCACCTGGAACCCGTCCCGCGCCGAGACGGGGATCAGCTCGGCGAACTCCATCACCCGCTGGAGGGCGAGGAGCTGCTCGGCCACCTGCTGCTGGGACGCGAGGTCGGTCTTGGTGACGATCCCGATCACCGGGGTGCGCTTGGCGATCTTCTCCAGCTCGGCGGCGATGAAGCGGTCGCCCGGCCCGACCTTCTGGTCGGCGGGCACGCAGAAGCCCACCACGTCCACCTCCGACCAGGTCTCGCGGACCAGGTCGTTGAGGCGCTGGCCGAGCAGCGTGCGCGGCCGGTGCAGGCCGGGCGTGTCGACCAGCACCAGCTGCCCGTCCGGGCGGTGCACGATCCCCCGGATGGTGTGCCGCGTCGTCTGGGGCTTGCTGGAGGTGATCGCGACCTTGGTCCCGACCAGCGCGTTGGTCAACGTCGACTTGCCGGCGTTGGGGCGTCCGACAAAGCACGCGAACCCGGAGCGAAAACCATCCATCCCCCCATTGTCCCCAACCACACGCCCCCCGCCCCTCCGCCCCTACATACCCGCGTCTTGGCCGTGTCCAATGCTGTGGGGACGGTGTTCGGTTTACCTCGGGGGCGGGGTTTCACTCCATGTCGTGAACCGGCTGCGGATCGGGCACTTTTCGGCGGCGGATTTCGTTGCCGAGGAAGTATGGAGGCGAGGCGCGGCGGGGGCACGTGCAACGGCGGACTCGCGCGTACCTGCACGCTCCGCCCCCTCCCCGCCCGGCCCTCACGGCGAGCACGGCCCTCACCGGACCCCGCTCGCCACCGGACCCCGCTCACCGCACCAACCCGGTCCGCCACCGGCCACGCACGGCTCGCCCCGGCACACGGCCCGCACTCACGGCCTGCCCCTCGGCGGCCTGCCACGCCCGCACACCATCGCCCCTGCCCGGCCGCCAGCGGCCAGCACACCCATCGCCCTCACACCCGGCCGCCGCCCACTGCCCCCGGCCGGTCCCGCCCGCGCACCTTCGCCCCCATCGACACATCTCGCCCACCCCGGCTCTCGCCCACCGAGCCGGATTCGCCGGGCCGGGCCTGCCCCACCCTGCTTCGCTGCTCCCTGCCCGGTCCGCCGCAGTCCCCCGCCGCAGTCCCGCCCCGCACCGGGCGGGTTCCTGTCGTGCCCCGTGCCCCGCGGCCGCGCCCGCCCCGCACCCCTCCAGCCCCGCGCCGGCCTCGCCCCAGGGCGCCCCGCGCCCGCTCCCACCGTGCCGGGCCTGCCAGGGGGGTCACCCGCCCGTGCCCTGCCGCCTCGTGCCCGCCGTGCAGGGGCTGCCGCCCCCCTGGCTCGCTGGCCGTCTCCCTGGGCCGGATCGCAGGCCGGATTCCCAAGCCGCCGCAGCGAATCCGAGGCCGCCGGACCAGCGGGTGACTCGGCCGGTGCGGCGTGGTCTGGCGAGGGTGGTGAGAGCGCTCTCACCACCGCCGCAGCGGCACGATTTACCCGCTTCGGCGAGTAGAACCGGCGCGCGGAGCCTGGGCCCACCCGCTCCGGCAAGCAAAGCCGGCGCGGAGCCGGGGTGGGTCGAGGCGGTGGGTCGGGTTACGCCTGAGCTGGTGGGGTGATGCGGTTCAGGTCGAGGGTCGTGGGTAGGGGGCCGCCGGTGGTCAGCCACTGCTCCAAGTCGTCCATGACCTCGTCACGCAGGACGAAACCGAGCCAGACCGGCTTGGCCCCGGGTGGCTTCACCACGATCACGTTCGAGTGCTCGCAAGCGTCCAAGCAGTCCGCCGTCCGCACGCGCACCCGGCCACCGGAGGTGGCGGCCAGCGTGCGCAGGCGCAGGAGTTGGGCCTCGTGGTCGTAGTCGGGGTGCTTCTTCACGGTGCCGCAGCAGCAGCCGCGGCACACGGTCACGTGGGCCCGCGCAGCCCAGGGTCGGGTCATGCCGCGGCCCCGAACAACACCACAGCCATCTACACGCGCTCCTGGACAACGCCGGCGAGGTCGGCGCGGAACACCGGCGCGGACGCCGTGAGGTCGCGCACGGCGGACACCGAAGCAGCGTCCAACGACCCCTCCGTCACCACGGCCGCCGCCTCCAACCCCTCCGCACCACTCGCCACGGCGGCGGCCACGGCGGCTTGCAGGGCGGTCAGCTTCAGGGACGCCAGGGCGACCGTGGTGGCCGCGTAGGTGCGACCGTCCGTGTCACGCACGGCGGCACCCTCGGCCGCACCCGTGCGCGCCCTGGCCGAGCGGGCCAGGGTGATGATCTTGGCGTTCTCCGGGTCGAGGTCAGTCACCGGCGGTTCCCTCCGCTGAAGTGTCACCGTTCACGGGCCGGACGAGCACCGTCGTGATGCGCACCCGCCCCCGTTCGTCCTTGCCGCCCTCGGCCCGCATCCGCAGCCCCGCGATCTCGGCCTCGGTGCCGGGCAGCGGCACGCGGCCGAGGCGTTGCGCGAGCAACCCGCCGACCGTCTCCACCTCGTGGTCGTCCAGCTCGGTGCCGAACACGGCGTCCAGGTCGTCCACGGGCAACCGCGCGCTCACCCGCACCGACCCGTCCGCCAGGTGCTCGACGGGCGGCGTGTCCTCGGTGTCGGACTCGTCGGTGATCTCACCGACGATCTCCTCCAGGATGTCCTCGATGGTCAGCAACCCGGCCGTACCGCCGTACTCGTCCACCACGACCGCCAGGTGGTTGCGCGAGAGCTGCATCTCCCGCAGCAGGTCGGCGATGGGCTTCGAGTCGGGGATGAACGACGCGGGCTTCATGACCTCCGCCACGACCGCGCCGTTCGGCTCGGCCAGCGTGCGCCGCACGAGGTCCTTGAGGTTCACCACGCCGACGATGTCGTCCACGCTCTCCCCGATGACGGGCACGCGCGTGTAGCCGGTGCGCAGCGACAACGCCAACGCCTGCCGCACGGACTTCGTCTGCTCGATCCACACGATCTCGGTGCGCGGCACCATCACCTCGCGCGCGATGGTGTCACCCAGCTCGAACACCGAGTGGATCATCTCGCGCTCGCCCTCGTCCACGACGCCGCGCTCCTGGGCCATGTCGACCAGCTCGCGCAGCTCCACCTCGGACGAGAACGGTCCCTCGCGGAAGCCCTTGCCGGGTGTGATGGCGTTGCCGACGATGATCAGCAGCCGCGACAACGGCCCCAGCACGCGGCCGAGCACGCGGATCGGCGCGGCGGCGACGAGGCTCACCGCGTACGGGTGCTGCCTGCCGATGGTGCGCGGACCCACGCCCACCAGCACGTACGACACCACCAGCATGCTCAGGCCGGCGATCAGCACCGCCACCCAGCCGGTGTCGACGAGTTCCAGGCACACGACCGTGACCAGCACGGTCGCGGCCAGCTCGCAGCCCAGGCGCAGCAGGAGCAGCAGGTTGACGTGGCGCGGCCGGTCGGCGAGGACCTGGATGAGCTGCCGCGCGCCCGCCCGGCCCTGCCGCTGCAACGCCTCGACGCGTGCCCGGGACACGGTGCCGAGCGCGGCGTCGGCGCCCGCGAACGCGCCCGCCGCCAGCACCAGGGCGACGGCCAGCAGGATGAGGCTGGTCGGATTCCCGCTCACGACGACCGCCTCAGGCGGTCGGGTCGGGCCTGTCGGAATCCTCCAGGCCCACCGCCCCGAGCAGCTTGGAGTCGGCTTCGCGCTGCGCCGACTTGCGCTCCGCCTCGGCGGCCGCGGTGCGGAAGTCGCCGAGGATGCGGTTCTGGAGGGTGAACATCTCGCGCTCCTCCGCGGGCTCGGCGTGGTCGTAGCCGAGCAGGTGCAGCACGCCGTGCACGGTCAGCAGGTGCAGTTCGTCCAGCAGCCCGTGGCCGGCCTTCTTCGCCTGGTCCTTGGCGAACTCCGGGCACAGCACGATGTCGCCGAGCAGCGCCGGGCCGAGGCCCGCCGCGTCGGGCCGCCGCGCGGAGTCCAGCTCGTCCATGGGGAAGGCCATGACGTCGGTCGGTCCGGGCAGGTCCATCCACCGCTGGTGGAGGTCCGCCATCACGTCCAGCTCCACCAGCAGCACGGACAGCTCCGCGAGGGGGCTGACACCCATCCGGTCCAGGGCGAACCGGGCGGCGGCGACGATGGACGGCTCGTCCACGGTCACGCCCGACTCGTTCGCGATCTCGATGCTCACGACGCCTATCGTCCCCGGCGGTGCCCCCGCGACCGCGCACCGGGTCCGGCGTGCTGCCGCCGGTCCTCGCCGAGGTCGCGCTCGTCCTGTTCGACCTGCCACTTCTCGTACGCGTCCACGATGTCCGCGACCAGGCGGTGGCGGACCACGTCGCTGCTGGTCAGGATGGAGAAGTGGACGTCGTCGACGCCGTCCAGGATGTCCTTGACGACCTTGAGCCCGGACCGCTGCCCACCGGGCAGGTCGACCTGGGTGATGTCACCGGTCACCACGATCTTCGAGCCGAAGCCGAGCCGGGTGAGGAACATCTTCATCTGCTCGGGCGTGGTGTTCTGCGCCTCGTCCAGGATGATGAACGCGTCGTTGAGGGTCCGGCCGCGCATGTAGGCCAGCGGGGCGACCTCGATGGTCCCCGCCTGGGTCAGGCGCGGGATGGACTCCGGGTCGACCATGTCGTGCAACGCGTCGTACAGAGGCCGCAGGTACGGGTCGATCTTCTCGTACAGGGTGCCGGGCAGGTAGCCGAGGCGCTCGCCCGCCTCCACGGCCGGCCGGGTGAGGATGATGCGGTTGACCTGCTTGGCCTGGAGCGCCTGGACGGCCTTGGCCATCGCCAGGTAGGTCTTGCCGGTGCCCGCCGGGCCGATGCCGAACACGACGGTGTTCTTGTCGATGGCGTCGACGTAGTGCTTCTGGTTGAGCGTCTTCGGCCGGATGGTGCGCCCGCGCCGGGAGATGATGTCGAGGCTCAGCACCTCGGCGGGTG
This sequence comes from Saccharothrix obliqua, assembly GCF_019375475.1. Taxonomy (GTDB): domain Bacteria; phylum Actinomycetota; class Actinomycetes; order Mycobacteriales; family Pseudonocardiaceae; genus Actinosynnema; species Actinosynnema obliqua. Next base: position 177,653 of record NZ_JAHXGQ010000013.1, read on the forward strand.
ATTCGCCGGTGCCCGCCGACAGCATGGCGACGGTCCGCCGGACGGTGTCCGGGCCGATCTCCTGGCCGCGGCCGGCGAGCGTGGTCAGCTCGGAGAAGACCCGCTCGGCGAACGCCACGTCGGCGGGCGCGCCGGAGAGGGTGATCTCGTTGCCGCGCACGTGGACGTCGGCGTCGAGCAGCTCCTCCGCGAGGCGGAGGTTCTCGTCGCGCGAACCGAGCAGGGCGAGCACCGCGCTGTCGGGCACGGCGAACTTGGACTGGGCGTCGGCCGCCGCGGGACCGGACTGCGGCGTGTTCTCTGCGGTGTCGGCCACGTGGCCTCGGGCCTGCTTCCTGCGCGTTCGCGCCGAACTCGGGTTGTTTCGCCTTCCGCTCCGATGCTAGCCGCCCCCACCGGGGCCGCGCACCGGAGTAAGGGGGCGCGGCACGTGCCGGCAAGCGCCCGGTGCGGTGACGCGCGGGGTAGTCCGATCGTCGGTGTGCCGGCTGGTGGCGGCGGTGCACCATCGGGGGATGGCTGAGTTCGGGCGGCGGACCTTCCTCGGCGCGGTCGGCGTGGCGGCGGTGGCCGGTGGTGAGCGGGTGGCCGGTGGCGGGCGGGTCCCGGCCGCCGACCGCGACTGGAGCAGACTGCGGCTGACGGGGCGGCTGGTGCTACCCGCCGATGCCGACTACGACACCGCGCGGCGGCCCTACAACGCGGTGTACGCGGGGAACCGGCCGGCGGCGGTGGCGTTGTGCGCGGACGAGGCGGACGTGGCGCGGTGCCTGGAGTTCGCGTCGGCGGAGCGGCTGCCGGTGGCGGCGCGCAGCGGGCGGCACAGCTACGCCGGGTACTCGACGCCACCGGACGGACTGGTGGTGGACGTGTCGGCGTTGCGCGAGGTGCGGCCCGGCGGGGTGTCGGTGGTGGGTGCGGGCACGTCGCTGCTGGGCGCGTACGAGGCGCTGGGTGCCGCCGGGCGGCTGCTGCCCGGCGGCACGTGCCGCAGCGTGGGCATCGCGGGCCTGGCGCTGGGCGGCGGCATCGGCGTGGTGGGCCGCAAGTACGGGCTGACCTGCGACCGGCTGGTGGGCGCGCGGGTGGTGACGCCGGACGGCTCGGTGCGCGACGTGGACGCCGAGCGGGAGCCGGACCTGTTCTGGGCGTTGCGCGGCGGCGGTGGCGGCAACTTCGGCGTGGTCACGTCGTTCCGGTTCGACACGCCGCCCGCGCACCGGCTGGTGCCGTTCGAGCTGCGCACGCCCGCGGGCGCGGCGGTGGACGTGCTGGGCGCGTGGCAGGAGTGGCTGCCGGGGCTGCCGGACGAGCTGTGGACGGCGTGCCGGGTGGAGACGGGTCGGCCGGCGCGGGCGGTGGTGTCGGGTTGCTGGGCGGGTCCGCCGGAGGGCCTGGGTCCGTGGCTGGACCGGTTGGCGGCCAAGGTGCCGGTGCAGTCGCGCACCGTGCGGCCGATGGACTACGTGCCCGCGATGCGGTACTTCGCGGGGTGCACGGGCCCGAATTGCCCGCCGGTGCCGCCGACGCGGTTCGTGGCGTCGTCGCGGATGCCGCGCCGGCCGGTGGACCCGGCGGTGGTGGTCGGCCTGCTGGCGCGGGAGCGGCCGGTGGCGGTGCTGTTCGACTCGTTCGGCGGCGCGATCGGGCGGGTGGGCGCGGCGGAGACCGCGTTCCCGCACCGGGACGCGTTGGCCAGCGCGCAGGTGTACGTGACGGTGCGGGCGGGCGACGAGGCGGGCGCGCGGCGCGACATGGCGGTGGTGCGGGACGGGTTGGGCGCGGACGGCGGCTACGTCAACTACGTGGACCCGGAGCTGCCGGACTGGCGGACTGCCTACTACGGCGCGAACCTGCCGCGGCTGCGCCGGGTGGCCGACCGGTACGACCCGAACGGGGTGCTGGCGTTCGCGCAGTCCGTGCGGGCGTGACGCCGCCTCAGGCGAGGCGGGCCAGCGGTCGGCCGCCGAGCAGGTGCAGGTGGGCGTGGTGCACGGTCTGGCCCGCGTCCGGGCCGGTGTTGAACACCAGGCGGTAGCCGCCGTCGGCGACGCCCTCGGCGGCGGCGACCTCGCCCGCGGCGCGGAACAGGTCGTCCAGCACGCCCGGCGCGGCGGTGGCCAGGGCCGCGGCGTGCGGCACGTGGGTCGTGGGCACCAGGACGACGTGCGTCGGCGCCTGGGGTTCGATGTCGCGGAACGCGAGCGTGGTGGTCGTCCGGTGGACGACCTCCGCGGGCAGCTCGCCCGCGACGATCCGGCAGAACGCGCAGTCCGCCGTGGCGGCGGGCTCCGTGGCGGCGGGCTCCATGGTCGGCAGGCTACTGGACGGCGGCGCGGGCCAGCCGCAGTGCGGCGCCGCGGCACGCGAGCCAGGCCGACGTGCCGGGCGTGATCAGGTCCATGTGGCTGACACCGGGCAGCACGACGAGTTCCGCGCCGGTGCGCTCGGCGAACGCGATGCTCTGCTCCACCGGCACGTCCTCGTCGTCCTCGCCGTGCACCAGCACCACGGGTTTGCCGGTCGGCGGGTGGGCCGCGGGCGAGGCGTCGGCGTACCGGTCGGGCACCTCGTCGGGGTCGCCGCCGAGCAGTTCGGCCGCGCGCCGGGTGAGCCGCGGGTGCTGGAGGAAGTCCAGGACACCCGCCTGGGCGACCGCGCCGACGACCCGGGGGTGGCGGGCGGCGGCCCACACGGCGAGGTGGCCGCCCGCGGAGTGGCCGAGGGTGATCACGTCGGAGTCGAGGGCGTCGATGGCGGCCAGGACGTCGTCACCGGTCATCGGCCACCCGCCACCGCCGCCGACGCGGCGGTACTCCGCGTTGAACGCGGTGACGCCGTGCGCGGCGAGGTCGGCGGCCAGCGGGCGACCCAGTGCCAGGTCGTAGCGCTGGTGCCAGAAACCGCCGTGGAGCACCACGACGACGGGGAGCGGGCCGGGTGGCCCGGGAGGCGCGGTCAGCTCGCCGAACTGGCTCGGGTGGTCGCCGTAGGAGATGCGCAAGTGGAAACCCCTGAGACGGGAAGCGGGCCGAGGCGGGAAGCGGGCCGAGGTGGAAAGCAAACGGGCGCGAAAAGGGCCGCGTCGCGATGGGACCTGGGGGTCGCCCCACCGCGACGCGGCGACGCCGGACCGAGGGGGGAGGTGTCCGGCGAGTCTCGTGGTCCGAAGGGTCGATGCCGACTAGACCAATGCAACCCCTCAGGCCATGAGCGTAACCCCATTTCCGGAGGTTCGCCAGAAGAGAGCAAGCCTCATCACCGCCAGCGATCGGTCAGCACACCCAGCGCTGCCAAACCGACCGCCGCGGCGGTCGACGCGCGCAACACGGTGGGCCCCAGGCGCACGACCTGCGCACCCGCGCCGGTCAGCGTCACGAGTTCGTCGTCGGTGATCCCGCCCTCGGGGCCGACCACGAGCAGCACGTCGCCCGCGGCGGGCAGGGACACCGACTTGACGCCGTCCGCCGCGGACTCGTGCAGGACCAATGTCACCGCCGCGGACGCGGCCATCCGGGCGAGGGCGGCCGTGCCGACGGGTTCGGCGACGTGCGGCACCCTGGCGCGCCGGGCCTGCTTCGCGGCTTCCCGCGCGGTGGCCCGCCAGCGTGCGAGCGCCTTCGCGCCGCGCGGCCCGTCGTCCCACTTCGCCACGCACCGCGCGGCCTGCCACGGCACGACCTCGTCGACGCCCGCTTCGGTGGCCAGCTCCACGGCGAGTTCACCGCGGTCGCCCTTCACCAGCGCCTGCGCCACGATGACGCGGACCGCCGGTTCGGGCACGGTCCAGCGCTCCACGACCCGCAGCCGCAGCGAGTCCTTCAACGCTTCGCCGACCACGCACCGCACCTGCGCGCCGGAGCCGTCGGAGAGCACCAGCTCCTCGCCGGCACGCAGCCGCCGCACGGTGGCCGCGTGCCTGCCCTCGGGCCCGTCGAGCACGAACTCCTCGCCCGCGGGCAGCGCGGGCACCAGGAAGACGGGCGGTGTCACCGGTGGCGGCCGGAGCGCAGGCGGGAGAACAGCCCGCCGCCGCCCTTGCCGTTGTGCGCCAGCGTCGGCTCGTCCTCGCCGCGCGACACGGCCAGTTCCCGCAGCAGCTCCGCCTGGCGGGCGTCGAGCCTGGTCGGCACCACGACCTCCAGGTGGACGTGCAGGTCGCCGCGGCCGTCGACGCGCCCGGAGGACCGCAGCCGCGGCATTCCCCGGCCGGTGAGCACCAGTTCGGTGTTCGGCTGGGTGCCGGGCTCGATCTCCAGGTCCTCCTCGCCGTCGAGGGTCTGGAGCGGCAGGACCGCGCCGAGGGCGGCGGTGGTCATCGGGACGCGCACCGAGCAGTGCAGGTCCGCGCCGTCCCGCTCGAACACCTCGTGCGGTACCTCCTCGACCTCCACGTACAGGTCGCCCGCGGGTCCGCCGCCGGAGCCGACCTCGCCCTGGCCCGCGAGCCGCACCCGCATCCCCTCGGCGACGCCGGGCGGGATCTGCACCGAGATGGTGCGCCGGGACCGGACGCGGCCCTCGCCCGCGCACTGGCGGCACGGGTCGGGGATGACCTCGCCGAGGCCGCGGCACACCGGGCACGGGCGGGCGGTGACGACCTGGCCGAGGAACGACCGCTGCACCGACTGCACCTCGCCGCGCCCGCCGCACGTGTCGCAGCGCACCGGGGACGAGCCCTCGGCGCAGCCGCTGCCCACGCACACGTCGCACAGGATCGCGGTGTCGACGGTCAGTTCGCGGGACGCGCCCGCCGCGCACTCCTCCAGCGTCATGGACAGCCGAATCAACGCGTCGGAGCCGGGCTGCACGCGGCTGCGCGGGCCGCGCCCGCCGGCGCCGCCGGTCGCGCCGAAGAACGCGTCCATGATGTCGCCCAACCCGAACCCGGCGAACGGGTCGCCCGTGCCGCCGCCACCGCCGCCGGGCGACAGCGGGTCGCCGCCGCGGTCGACGATCTCGCGCTTCTTCGGGTCCGACAGCACCTCGTAGGCCGCCGTCACCTCTTTGAAGCGCGCTTCCTCGTTGGGGTTGACGTCCGGGTGCAGTTGGCGCGCGAGCTTGCGGTAGGCGCGCTTGATCTCCTCGGGCGTCGCGTTCCTGGAGACCCCGAGCGTGCCGTAGTAGTCCCTCGCCACCGTGTGTCCTCCTGCGGGCGCGCCGAGCGCGCGCTCGCTCCCTTGCGAAACGTCCTGTGGGCCTTCCGTGTTCCCCTGCGTTGCCGTGCTACCGCGACGTGAGGATCTCCCCGACGTAGCCGGCGACCGCGAGCACCGCCGCCATCGTGCCGGGGTAGTCCATCCTCGTCGGACCCACCACCCCCATGCCCCCGAGCAGGTTGTCGCGGCTGCCGTAGCCGATCGACACGATGGACGTGCTGCGCATCTCGGCCGCCTCGTTCTCCTCCCCGATGTGCACCAGCACGGTGCCGGGGTCGCGGGCCGCGGCGAGCAGCTTGAGCACCACGACCTGCTCCTCCAGCGCCTCCAGCACCTGGCGCAGCGAACCGGGGAAGTCTGCCACGTTGCGGGTGAGGTTCGCGGTGCCACCCAGCACCAGCCGCTCCTCCGGGTGCTCCACCAGCGTCTCGATCAACACGGTGCTCACCCGGGTCAGCACGTCGCGCAGGTCGGCGGGCGCGTGGTCGGGCAGCTCCGCGACGCCCGCGGAGGCGTCGGCGAGGCGCTTGCCGACCATGGCGGTGTTGAGCATCGCCCGGATGCGTGCCACGTTCTCCTCGGTGACCACGTCGCCGAGGTCCACCGAGCGCTGGTCGACGCGCCCGGTGTCGGTGATCAGCACCAGCATCAGCCGGGCCGGTGTGATGGCCAGCACCTCCAGGTGCCGCACCGTGGACCGGCTCAGCGTCGGGTACTGGACGACGGCGACCTGGCGGGTCAGCTGGGCCAGCAGGCGGACGCTGCGGCGCAGCACGTCGTCCAGGTCGTACGCGCCGTCGAGGAAGCTGCGGATGGCGCGGCGCTCGGCCGACGACAGCGGCTTGACCTCGCTCAGCCGGTCCACGAACAGCCGGTAGCCCTTGTCGGTGGGCACGCGGCCGGCCGAGGTGTGCGGCTGAGTGATGTAGCCGTCCTCCTCCAGCGAGGCCATGTCGTTGCGCACGGTCGCGCTCGACACACCGAGGTTGTGCCGTTCCACCAGCGCTTTCGACCCGACGGGCTCCTGGTTGGAGACGTAGTCGGCGACGATCGCGCGCAGCACTTCGAACCGGCGCTCGTCCGCGTTCACCGCGCGTCACCTCCACTACGACGACCTTCTTCACCACGAGTTTACGGAGGTGGGACGTCCTACCGGAAAACCCGCCGACGCCGGCTTCGGCCGGCGGGGCCTCACGTGAGCCGGCGCACCACCGCGTCCGCGAGCAGCCGACCCCGGTCGGTGAGCACGCAGCGACCGGCGGCGAGGGCCGCCGGGTCGAGCAGCCCGTCCGCCGCCGCGACCGCCGCTTCGGCGCGGCCGTCGTCGTCCAGCACGTCCACCGGCAGCCCGGCGGCCAGGCGCAGCTCCAGCAGCACCCGCTCGACCCGGCGGTCCTCGGCGGTGAGCACCTCGCGGCCGGCCGCCGGCGACGCGCCCGCGGCGAGCAGCTCGGCGTACTTGGCGGGGTGCTTGACGTTCCACCAGCGGACGCCGCCGACGTGGCTGTGCGCGCCGGGACCCGCGCCCCACCAGTCCGCGCCCCGCCAGTAGAGGACGTTGTGCCGGCACTCGGCCTCCGGGGAGGCCGCCCAGTTCGACACCTCGTACCAGCCCAGGCCGTGCTCGGTGAGCGCGGTGTCCACCACCTCGTACTTGTCGGCCAGCACGTCGTCGTCGGGCATCGGCAGCTCGCCGCGCCGGACCCGCCGCGCCAGGGCGGTGCCCTCCTCCACGATCAACGCGTACGCCGACACGTGGTCCACGCCGGCGGCGCGCACCGCGTCCAACGACATCCGGAGGTCGTCCGCGGTCTCGCCGGGCGTGCCGTAGATGAGGTCGAGGTTCACGTGGTCGAAACCCGCCGCGCGGGCCTCGCGGGCGGCGGCGGGCGCGCGGCCCGGCGTGTGGGCGCGGTCCAGCACGGCGAGCACGTGCCGGGCGGCGGACTGCATCCCCAGCGAGACCCGGGTGTAACCCGCGTCACGGATGCCCGCGAAGAACTCCGGCGAGGTGGACTCGGGATTGGACTCGGTGGTCACCTCGGCGTCCGCCGACAGGCCGAACGACGATCGGACGGCCGCCAGCACGTCGGCGAGGCCGTCCGCGCCGAGCAGTGACGGAGTGCCACCGCCAACGAAGACGGTGTCGGCGGGCGGCGCGTCGCCGAGGACGGCGGCGGCCAGGTCGAGTTCGCGGCGCACACCGTCCAACCAGGAGCCGGGCGACGCGGAGGAACCCAGCTCACCGGCGGTGTAGGTGTTGAAATCGCAGTAACCGCAACGGGTCGCGCAGAACGGGACGTGCACGTAGACGCCGAAGGGGCGGGTGCCGAGACCGGCCAGCGCGGTCACGGGCAGTGAGCCGTCGGGCGGCGCGGGATCACCGATCGGCAGAGCGGAGGGCATGCGCCCAGTGTCCCACTTACCGGACGCGTCCAGCCCGTCCCACCATTCGGATGGCGGTGGACCACGGGATGGACGCGTGGCACGCTGACCCCCATGACGTCGAACGGAGTGCGCCTGGTGGTCCGCCGCCACGTCGACTTCCGTCGCGTCTCCAGCGCGATGTGCCGTCGTTCGGCATAGTCCGCGCCAGACGTTTGTTCCCGTCGGCGCCGGCTGCGCTGACGAGGCCCCCACCACCGCCCCACCGGGACTCGCACGCGCGGCAGCGCCCCGAATCCCCGGAGGACGAGGATGGTCCCCCCGACTACGACGCCTCAGCGTGCCAGGCAACGCCGAGGCGAGGGGCAGTGGGCGCTCGGCTACCGCGAGCCGCTGAACCCCAACGAGCGGAGCAAGAAGGACGACCACCCGCTCAACGTGCGGGAGCGGATCGAGAACATCTACGCGCACGGCGGGTTCGACTCCATCGACCCGGCCGACCTGCGCGGCCGGTTCCGCTGGTACGGCCTCTACACCCAGCGCAAGCCCGGCATCGACGGCGGCCGGACGGCCACCCTGGAGCCGGAGGAGCTGGACGACGAGTTCTTCATGCTGCGCGTCCGCATCGACGGCGGTCGGCTGACCACGGCACAGCTCGCGTTGATCGGCGAGCTTTCGCAGACCTACGCGCGGGACACGGCCGACATCACCGACCGGCAGAACGTGCAGTACCACTGGATCCGCATCGAGGACGTCCCGACGATCTGGCAGAAGCTGGAGGCCGTCGGGCTGACCACGATGGAGGCGTGCGGTGACAGCCCGCGCGTCATCCTCGGCTCCCCGGTGGCGGGCATCGCCGTGGACGAGGTGCTGGACGGCTCGCCCGCGATCGACGAGATCCAGCGCCGCTACATCGGCGACCCGCGGTTCGCGAACCTGCCGCGCAAGTTCAAGACGGCGGTGTCCGGTCTGCCGGACGTGGCGCACGAGATCCACGACGTGGCGTTCGTCGGCGTCGTCCACCCCGAGCACGGCCCCGGTTTCGACCTGTGGGTCGGCGGCGGCCTGTCCACGAACCCGATGCTGGGCAAGCGGTTGGGCGCGTGGGTGTCGCTGGAGGACGTGCCGGCCGTGTGGGAGGGCGTGGTCAGCGTCTTCCGCGACTACGGCTACCGCAGGCTCCGGCACCGGGCGCGGATCAAGTTCCTGGTCGCCGACTGGGGCCCGGAGAAGTTCCGGCAGGTGCTGGAGGACGAGTACCTGGGCCGCGAGCTCGCGGACGGGCCCGCGCCGGAGGTGCCCGCCGTGCCGCGCGACCACGTCGGCGTGCACCGCCAGCAGGACGGCCTCTACTACGTGGGCGCCGCGCCGATCGCGGGCCGCGTCAGCGGTTCCACGCTGGTCGAGGTCGCGAAGGCGGCCGAGCGCGCGGGTTCCGGCCGGGTGCGGCTGACGCCGTTGCAGAAGCTGGTCGTGCTGGACGTGCCGGAGGCCGAGGTGCCCGGCCTCCAGGCGGACCTGGCGAAGCTGGGCCTGGAGACCACGCCGTCGCCGTGGCGGCGCGGTGTCATGGCGTGCACCGGCATCGAGTTCTGCAAGCTCGCGATCGTCGAGACGAAGGCCCGCGCCGTGGACCTGGTGTCGGCGCTGGAGGCGCGGCTGGCCGACGTGGTGGCGGGCGTGACGGAGCCGGTCACGGTGCACATCAACGGCTGCCCCAACTCGTGCGCCCGCATCCAGACCGCCGACATCGGGTTGAAGGGCCAGATCGTCACCGACGACAGCGGCGCGCAGGTCGAGGGTTTCCAGGTGCACCTCGGCGGCGGGCTCGGCCTGGACGCCGGGTTCGGCCGGAAGCTGCGCGGCCACAAGGTGACCGCCGCCGAGCTGGCGGACTACGTGGAGCGCGTGGTCCGCAACTTCGTGGCCAAGCGCTCGGAAGGCGAGCGGTTCGCGCAGTGGGTCGCCCGCGCCGAGGAGGCGGACCTCAGGTGAGCGAGCGCGCCACGCCGTTCTACTGCCCGTACTGCGGGGACGAAGACCTCCGCCCCCAGGAGGAGCCGGCCTACTCGTGGCTGTGCGCCTCCTGCCGCCGCGTGTTCACCGTCAAGTTCATTGGTCTCAACCTTCCACAGGAGGTGTCGCGATGACCGCACCCGCCAGGGTCGAGGAACTGAAGGTGATCGCCCGGGCCGCTTCGGTCGAGCTGGCGGACGCCAGTGCCGAGGAGGCCCTCGCGTGGACCGCGCGCACGTTCGGCGACAGCTGGATCGTCGCGTCGAACATGCAGGACGCGGTGCTGGTCGACCTGGCCACCAAGGTCAAGCCGGACGTCGAGGTGTTGTTCCTGGAAACCGGCTACCACTTCCCGGAGACCATCGGCACCCGGGACGCGGTCGCCCTGGTCTACCCGGAGGTGCGCATCGTCAACGCCGCCGCCGAGCAGTCGGTGGCGGACCAGGAGCGCGAGTTCGGCCTGCTGAACCAGACCGACCCGAACCGCTGCTGCCACCTGCGCAAGGTGGTCCCGTTGCAGCGCACGCTGGGCAACTACGACGCCTGGGTGACGGGCGTGCGCCGGGTGGACGCGCCCACCCGCGCGAACACGCCGATCGTGCAGTGGGACGAGCGCAACGGGCTGGTGAAGATCAACCCGATCGCGCCGTGGTCCGACGACGAGTTCAACAGCTACATCGCCGACCACGGGATCCTGGAGAACCCGTTGGTGCAGACCGGTTACCTGTCCATCGGCTGTGCTCCGTGCACGGCGAAGCCGCTGCCGGGCGCCGACCCGCGCAGCGGTCGGTGGGCGGGCACCTCGAAAACGGAATGCGGGTTACACGGATGACAGCGACAGCCATGGACACGTTGGACCGCCTGGAGTCGGAGGCGATCCACATCTTCCGCGAGGTGGCGGGTGAGTTCGATCGGCCGGTGATCTTGTTTTCCGGTGGTAAGGACTCGACGTTGTTGGTGCATTTGGCGGTGAAGGCGTTCTGGCCGGCGCGGGTGCCGTTT
>NZ_JAHXGQ010000014.1 GCF_019375475.1 Saccharothrix obliqua
CGGCCACCCGGACGCGACGTCCGGTGGTGTCCTCCTGTGCGACCACGGATCCTCCTCCTCGGGGCAGCACCCAGCCCTGCGCCAGGCACACCGTGTGCGGTCGGTTCGCTCGGATCTCCGAGTCCTGGCGAGCGGTTGTCCAGAACGGGCGCGCCGCCGCGTCGCCATCCCACGTGCGGGTTCCGAGCCGAAAACCCGGCCGATGACGGAAATTAGTTCGCCCCGGTGCGCCGCGGCAAACGTTCGACCGCGCGGCGGACCCTTGCGGCGCAAGGGGTTTCCGTGCCGGCGGCGAACGCGCCGCCGAACAGCGCCCGGGTGCGGCCCGGACGCTGGACGCGGGGAAATCCATGGCGGTACGGCTTAGTCGTCGCATCGAACCGCCGAGGAGGAGCTGATGGGCACGACCCTGGACCAAGTGCTGGCGGACGCGGGCCGCGACGCGGCCGTCATCGTCGCCGGCGACCGCCTGAGCGCCTCCGGGCTGCGGACCGCCGGAGCGCGGTTGGCGGAGGAACTCGCGAACCGCTTCGCACAGCCGCGCTTCCTGGTCAGCTCCACCGCCGACGCCGCGTTGATCACGACCATCGCGGTGGCCGCCGGCCACCTGGGCGCCGCCGTGCTGTACCTCGACCCGACCGCGGACCCGGGTGACGGGGGCGTGCTGCTCGGCGACCGTCCGATCGGGAACGGCGTCCGGCTGGGCGCGGGAGTTCGCGACTGCCACGCGCTGGACCGCGGCCCGGCCGCCGGCGTGGAGTCGCTGCCCGCGGATTCGGTGCTGTTCCGGACTTCCGGCTCCACCGGCGCACCGCGTGCCGTGGTGAAGCCGTTCTCCCGGGTGCTCAACGACAGCCGCCGCATCGCCGACGCCCTGCACGGCCGGGGACCGGAGCCCGTGGTCTCCTCCGTGCCGGTCTTCCACTCCTACGGCTTCACCCACGCCCTGCTCGCGGGTTTCCTGGCGGGGGTGGCGACCACCTACCGCGCGCCCACCACGCTGCCCGCCGCGTTGGCCGCGACCGTCGCCGACACCGGTGCGCGCACCCTCGTCGGACTCCCGGTGCAGTACCAGCTGATCGCGACCACGCCACCGCACCGGTTCGCCGGGCTCGCCCGCGCGGTGTCGGCGGGCGCCCCGCTGCCGGCGGACGCGGTGCGGCGCATCCACGCCGACCACGCGTTCACGCTGCTCAACGCGTTCGGCGCCTCGGAAGCCGGAACCATCACCATCACCGACACCGCGGACCTGGCCGCGGCCAACGGGATCGGCGAGCCGCTGCCCGGCGTGCGGGCGGAGATCGACACGTCGGGTGAGCTGCTGACCTGGACCGACGCCCTGGCCACCGGCTACCTCGACGGGGGAGTGCTCCGGCCGCTGCCGCTGCGCGACGGCTGGTACCGCACCGGCGACCTGGCCGAGCGCGGCCCGGACGGGCTGCGGATCACCGGCCGCGTCACGGACGTGATCAACATCGCCGGGCGGAAGACCACCAGGGGCCGGCTGGAGTCGGTGCTCGGCGGGCACCCCGACGTGCTGGAGGTCCAGGTCGTGATCGCCCTGGACGAGACGCGGGGTCAGGTCCCGGTGGCACGCGTGGTGTCCAGGCACGGCGGCCCGGTGCCCGACCTGCTGAGCTGGAGCCGCGAGCGGTTGGCCGATTTCGAGGTGCCGCGCCGGGTGGAGCTGTGCGCCGAGCTGCCGCGCTCCGCCACCGGGAAGCTGCTCTACCGCGACGAGCGGTGACCGTGTTCGACCGCGGAGGTCCACGGTCGAACGCGGCCCCGGCACGCCGGGAGCCGCCCTCAACCGAACGATGTGGAGGGGAACGAGTGCAGGCGTCAGACCACTCCGGACAGTTCTTCGACCTTCACGCCATGAAGGAGCGCTACTACGCCGATCCGCACGCCGTCCTGCGTGAACTGCGCGAAGCCGGCCCGGTGCACCGGGTCCGCACGCCGAGCGGCGACCCGGCGTGGCTGGTCGTCGGCCTGGACGAGATCCGCGCGGTGCTCACCGAACCGACCATGAGCAGCGACCTCGGCCACTGGGCGGGACTGCCCGAGGAGGAGCGGGGCGGCAGCTCGATCCTGGGGATGCTCACCTGCGACGAGCCGCGGCACCGCGAACTCCGGAACCTGGCCGCGGGCGCGTTCGCGCCGTCCCGGGTGGCCCGGTTCCTGCCCCGCGTCGAGGCCGTCGCGGCCGAGCTGCTGGACGCGGTCGGGCACGCGCCGGAGGCCGAGCTGGTCGAGCAGTTCGCCTACCCGCTGGCGATCACGGTGATCACCGAGCTGCTGGGCGTGCCGCACCTCGACCGGGCCGCGTTCCGGGCGTGGACGAACGCGACGGTGACCGATGGCGACGGCGAAGGTGTCATCGCGGCGTCCAGGGAGCACGTCCGCCAGGTGGTCCGGGAGAAGCTGGACCGCCCCGGCGACGACCTGCTCACCGAGATGATCAACGCCGAGGTCGACGGCGCACCGGCGATGAGCTTCGAGGAGCTGGTGTCGATGACCTACCTGCTGCTCATCGCCGGGCACGAGAGCACCACCAACCTGATCGCGAACACCACGCTCACCGTGCTCGAAGACCCGGGGCTGCGGGCCCGCGTCCTGGCGGGGGAGGTGCCGGTCGAGCAGCTGGTCGAGGAGTCGTTGCGCTTCGACCCGCCGTTGATGCTCTCCACCGGCCGCTTCACCACCGAGCCGCTGACCGTCGGCGGGGTCGGCATCCCCGGCGGCGGGGAACCGGTGCTGCTGGCCTACGCCGCCGCCGAGCGGGACCCGGCGGAGTTCGCCGAACCGGACCGCTTCTGCCCGGCCCGCCGCATCCGCCGCAGCCTCGCCTTCGGCGGCGGCAAGCACTACTGCATCGGGCCGGCGCTGGCGCGGGCGGAGGCGACCACGGCCCTGCGCGCGTTGTTCGACCGGTTCCCCGGGCTGACCCTGCTGGAACCCGCGTCCCGGTGGCGCAGCACCGTGACCCGCGGCGTCCGCCGGCTGCGGGTCGGCCTGGGCGCGGCGCCCGCCCGATCGTCCTGAAGCCGGGTCCCATCGGCGACCCGAGAGCCCACGCGTCCCTCCACCCGACCGAAGGAGCAGCACGTGATCACCATGGCCTACAGCCCGTTCGCACCGGTGGCACCACCGGAGCACGTGCTCGGTGTGGTCCGGCACGCGCCCGCCACCGGGGAACCGGCCTCGGTGGACCCGTGGCCCGCGGTGACGTTGCACACCGCGGCCAACCCCGACCAGTCCTTCCACGAGATCTGGACCAGCACCCGGCCCGTCCGCACCGGGCGGTACAAGAACCTCGTCTACGGCCACGACGGCGAGACGTTGTTCTGCGCCGCCGACCTCCCCGACGCCGACCGGTTCCGGGACGACGTCCGCGAGACCTACCTGGCCCTGGTGGAACTGGCGCGGGACCTCGGCTACCACCTGTTCCGCGTGTGGAACCACGTCGCGGGCATCAACGCGGACAACGCCGACGGCCTGGAGCGGTACCGGGACTTCTGCCAGGGCCGCGCCGAAGCGCTGGAGGACGCCACGAAGGACTGGATCACCGACCTGCCCGCGGCGAGCGGCGTCGGCGCGCTCGGCGGCGGGGTGGTGGTGTACTGCCTCGCCTCGCGGACCCGGCGACCGGTGCACTTCGAGAACCCCCGGCAGGTACCGGCCTACCGCTACCCCCGGCAGTACGGCCCGCGGTCGCCGAGCTTCGCCCGCGCCAGCCTGGTGCCCGGCACCACCGGTCCGGCGGACGGCCTGCTCTACGTCTCCGGCACCGCCAGCGTCGTCGGGCACGAGACGGCGTTCCCGGGCGACCTGAAGCGCCAGTGCCGCACCACGGTGGAGAACCTGGACCACCTCCTGAAGCACGTGGGGGAGCAGACGAACACCTCGATCGGGCTGGGTGACTTCCGCTTCGCGAAGGTCTACGTCCGGCACGACGCCGACGCGCCGTTCGTGGCCGAGGAGTTCCGCCGGACTTTCGGCGACAACACCGCGCTCCAGGTGCTCAGCGTCGACATCTGCCGCAGCGACCTCCTGGTGGAGGTGGAGGGGGTCGTGGAGATGGCGTGATGACCGGAAACCGCGACCGGTGCGCGGTGCGTGACGAAAATGGGCAGAAAGCCATCTGAGAAAACCGGAATGCGCACCCACTGAAACACTCGGCAACCTCGGCAGTCCCGCATTTCCCAGGAGTCGCACACGTGTCGCCCGGTGTCCCCCGTTTGGTGGATTGTGGCCGTGTTTATGCTGGTCGGACACGGTATCGGGGACTACTGGGAGGGGTTACCGTGAAGATCAAATCACGCTGGGTGAAAATCACCGGGGCAATGCTCGCGCTCGCGATGAGCACAATTCTCCTCACGCCCGCGTCAGCGAGCGCGCAGGTGCCGGAAGCGCAGATCTCGACGGGGGTGCAGGTGTCGGCCACCGCGCAGGCCGTGTGCAGCGGGGCGGGTTCCTGCTGGTTCACCTGGGGGCGCATCAAGGCCGGCGACTGCACCATGGACCGCGCGAAGTGGACCCTCAACCGCGACGGCAGCGCGTCGTTCGAAGCGGTGATCACCAGCAGCGACAGCAACGACGCCTGGCTGATGTGGGTCGACGCCCTGGACAGCTCCAGGTTCGTGCTGGGCGCCATTCACCACAACGGCGATCCCAAGTTCGTCAAGGGGACCGTCAAGAACCAATGGCACTGGTGGTTCGCGCGCGGGAGCTTCAACGCGGACTTCTTCGACCGGATCGACAGCATGCGGTTGAAGAGCCACTGCTAGCACCACCCGCGGCTGGTGGGTCGGCACCCCGACCCACCAGCCGGTGGTCAACCCCGGCTCTCGTGGGCCCGCAACCACTGCTTGACGGAGAGGCCCCAGCTGTAGCCGCCCAGGCCGCCGTCGACGCGGTGCACCCGGTGGCACGGCACGAAAAGCCCGACCCGGTTGACCGCCGCCGCCCGCCCGGCCGCACGTGGCGCGGTGGGCAGGAGGTCGCGGTACGTCGCCGTCTTCCCGGCCGGCAGCTCGCGCAGGCGTTGCCAGACCTGTTGCGTCAGCGGTGTTCCCGGCTGGCGCACGGCGACGGTGTCCAAAGCGGACAGTTCCCCGGCGAAGTACGCCCGTGCGGCGGTCAGCGCCGCGGTCGGCCCGTTCCTCGGCGCGGTGCGGAACCCGGGGACGCGCAACGAGGCGAACAGCTCCTCGGCGGTCCTGGCGAACCCGCACGCGGCCACCGCGCCGTCGGCGTGGGTGACGATCACCAGCGGACCGACCGGCGTGTCGAGCACTTCGCTGCCCAGCGGTGTCACCACACCGGGGCCAGCGGCGCGGGTGCGGCCAGGGCCGGGAAGTGCGGCACGACCTCCTCCGCGAGCTGGGCCACGGCTTCCGCCGCGGGGCGCAGGCCGTGCTGGACGCCGAGCGCCGCGTGGTTGATGCCCGCCTCCTGCCAGCGGTGCAGCATGTCGAGCAGGCCGTTCGTGCCGGTGCGCACCACGAACCCACCACGCAGCGGGGTGGGCGGGTGGTGCGGGTCCTCCACGAGTTCGATCCACTCGTTGGTGGCCACCGGCTTGAACCCGCCGCCGGGGATGAGCGCGCGCCAGGCCGCCGCCCGCTGCCCCAGGGCGTTGCTGCCCGTGGGGCCCGGGTAGACGAGCCAGCCGTCGGCGTGCTCGGCGATCCACTCCGGCGCCTGCTGGGAGCTGCCCGTGACCAGGAGCGGGATGCGTTGGGTGACCGGCTTGGGCAGCAGGTCCACGCCCTGCATGCGGCCCAGCGGGGACGTGATGGTCGGCTTCACCGATTCCAGCAGCTCCCGGAACACCCGCACGGTTTCGCGGTAGCGCTCGCCCCTGGACGCGAAGTCCACGCCGTAGGCGGGGAACTCGGCGGCGCGGTCGCCCGACGCGGCGCCCAGCACCAGCCGGCCGCCGGAGAGGTGGTCGAGGGAGGCGGCCTGCTTGGCCAGGTCGATCGGGTGGCGCAGCGGGAAGATCGCGCTGCCGGCGGCGAGCGCGGCGTGACGGGTGTGCGCGGCGAGCCAGGCCAGGTACGTCCACGGGTCGTAGACCTGCCCGATGTCGCCGAAGGACGGGTCGAACAGCGGGATGTCCCGCACCCAGATGGCCGCGAACCCGGACCGGTCGGCCAGCTGCACCACTTCGCCTTGGCCCGCCATGTCGGCCATGTCCCCGGTGTACTGCCACAACGGGAGGAACAGCCCGACCGTCAGGCGGCCGGGGGCGAACATAGCGCGGAACCCGGGGTGTTCGGTGAACGCGTGTGCTTCGGGCACGCCAACCTCCACTTGAGTAATCGTTCAAACACAGCCTAGCCCGCTCTGGAGTGAACGCTCAACCAGGCCCGTGGTCCAGTACGCTGTGGGGGTGCAGGCGCAGACGAGCGGAGCCCCG
This sequence comes from Saccharothrix obliqua, assembly GCF_019375475.1. Lineage (GTDB taxonomy): Bacteria > Actinomycetota > Actinomycetes > Mycobacteriales > Pseudonocardiaceae > Actinosynnema > Actinosynnema obliqua. The sequence continues at coordinate 6,428 of NZ_JAHXGQ010000014.1, forward strand.
GTCGGGGAGGCGGGCGACAGCCGGACGCGGATCGTGCGTGCCACCGCGATGCTGTTGCAGCGCCAGGGCTACGAGGGCACGTCGATCAAGCGGATCAGCGCGGAGGCCAAGGTCACGCAGGGCTCCGTCTACCACTTCTTCCCCGGCGGCAAGGAACAGCTCGCCGTCGAGGCCCTGCGTTACGGGGCGGAGGAGTTCACCGAGCTGCTGCGTGCCGGGCTGGACAGCGCCGAGGACCCGGCCGAGGCGGTGGCCGCCTGCGCCCTGCGGCTCGCGGACACCCTGCGCGTGTCCGGCTGGACCGACGGCTGCCCGGTGGCGGCCACCGCGCTGGAGACCATCGGGGCGTCACCCGACCTCCAACGCGCTTCCGACGAGGCGTTGCGCCAGTGGCAGGACCTGCTGGCGGCCAAGCTCATCACGGGCGGCATCCCGGCCGACGCGGCCCGCGGGCTGGCGTCCACGATCCTCAGCACCCTGGAGGGTGCGGAACTCGTCTGCCGCGTCTCGGCCGGCGACCAGGCACTGCGCACGGCGGGTCGGCACCTGGCGATGCTGGTTCGCCTGCACCTCGGCTGATTCCGGGACCACTTGACCCGCCGGCCTGGTGGATCCGCTTTTCGACTACCTGTGATCGGGGGCATCGGCACTCCTCGGCCTCGGCATTCCGGCAGTTCGTGGAGGGGCGCTACGCGCGACCGCACCTACCGGGAGACAGCGCCGAGCGGCGGTCGGCATTCGTTGTCCGACAAGCGATCCGCAGGCGCTCTGCTCGCTGTGGCTCGGGCCGTGCGCCGATCATGTCATGAGCAAAGCCGTGTTTGACTGGTTACGTTCCGTTGTCCTAGGCTCGCCGTCATCGGGTCGGCAGCACGACGCACCTGACACCTGCTGAGCCCGGCACGTGGGCCTGATTCGGGGATGTCAATGGGAACTCCGCGGTCCGCGTCGAGGCAGGACCACGTCGCACGGCCGGCCGCCGGTGAACCCTCGCGGGTGTCGTTGGTCGTCGTCGGCGTGGCGATCGTGCTGATCGCCACCAACCTCCGGCCCGCCATCACGGCACTGTCGCCGTTGTTGCCGCAGGCGCAGGTCGAAACCGGGTTCTCGGCCGGGGTCATCGGGCTGCTCACCACGGTTCCCATGGTGGTCTTCGCGATCATGTCCGGGTGGGTGCCGGGCATCGGGCACCGGATCGGGCTGGAGGTGGCGATCGCCGCCTCGATGGTGTTGCTGGTGGTCGGTTTCCTGCTCCGCCTGGCACCGTCCGGGTTCGCCCTCTTCGGCGGCACGGTCGTGGTGAGCGTGGCGATCAGCGTCGGCAACGTCCTGCTGCCCACGCTGGTCAAGCGGGACCACCCGGGGCGGGTCGGGTTGATGACCGGGCTCTACACCATGGGCCTCAACATCGGGCCTGCGCTCGCGGCCGGGCTGACCATCCCGCTCCAGGGGCTGACCGGCGTCGGCTGGCGGGGTGCGCTCGCGTGGTGGGCGGTCCTGGCGGGGATCGGCCTGCTCTGCTGGGTTCCCGTGCTGCGCCACCGGACGCGTTCGGCCGGGACGGCGGCATGCCGCTCGATGCACGCCATGCTGCGCGAGCCGCTGGCCTGGGCCGTCACGGTCTACTTCGCCCTGCTCTTCCTGGTCTTCTACACGGTTTCCGCCTGGCTGCCGACAATCCTGGTCGACGCCGGGCTGGGCGTCGCCACCGCGGGGACCATGCTGTCGGCGATCAGCGTCGTCGCGATCCCGTTCGCCCTGCTGTCCCCGATCCTCGCCGGGCGGACCCGGAGCCAGGTCTGGTTGTCGACGCTGGGCACCGGCCTGCTGCTGGCAGGGTTCCTCGGGGTCCTGCTGGCGCCGCTGGATGGCACGTTGCTGTGGATGGTGTTGCTCGGCATCGGCCAGGGCGTCACCACGGGGGTCTGCTTCGTGCTCATCGTCCTGCGTTCGCCGGACGCGGAACGGGCCGCGCAGCTCGCAGCGATGACCCAGACCGTCGGGTACGTGCTCGCCGCGGGTGGGCCGTGGTCGGTGGGTGCGCTGCACGACCTGCTCGACTCCTGGACGGGGCCGTTGGTGTTGTTGATCGCGCTGGTGTTCGTGCAGTTGTCGACCGGCCTGATCGCGGGTCGGGACCGCCAGGTCGGTTCCACGACCGGCCGAGCGATTCGCTAGTCCCGCACCCGGCGACGGGGTGGGCGGCGACGTGCAGCCGGGTGCGGGACACGGCCGCGCACTCCCGCAACCGCTCCCGCCGGTCGGCGAGCAGGAAGTAGACCAGGGTCATCCCGCACTCCGCCCCGATGCGCTCGGCGAAGCTGCCGCCGGGGGTGAAGTGGTGCATGTGCCACCGGTAGCCGTCGTGCTCGACCAGTCGGGGCGTGGTGCCGACGTCCCTGCCCACGTCGTTGAGCAGGGTGACCGCAGCCCGGTCCGATTTCGCGCGCAGGACCGCGACCAGCCTGCCGCGCATCACCCGCACGGCGAGCAGGCCCTCCTCGCCCAACGGGCCGACCCGCTGTGGTTCCGTCGCACCCGGTCGTGCGGAGCCCGAAATGCCCAGCACCTCGACGTGGTGCGGAGCCCGAAGTGTTCACAAAGGACGGTGCCGAACGCGTTTTCGGCTCGGCAGGGGGAATTCCGGTGGATTCACCCGGCAGGCGTACTCCGCGTGGCGGGCGCGGCCAACCGGGTGTAGTGGGCTCCCGGAACAGACGTGACTAAGTAGTATCGGATTCCTGTGTTGACTGTCATATCTGCGAGGAGCCATTACATGCCCGCACGCAGACGACCCGCCACACTGATCGCGTTGAGCACCCTCGCGCTGCTCGTCGGCGCGGTGCCCGCGCACGCCGGACAAGTGCAGGCAGAGCAGGCGCTGCCCGCGCCCACCTGTAGCGAGAAGCCCCGGGAACTACCCGTCCACGAGTTCACCGACCACCGGGAACTGGGCGTCGAACTCGACCGCGTCGCACGGACCAGTGCCGGCCGGGTGCGGGTGGACCTGCTAGGTCGGAGCAACCGCGGCCGGGAGATCTGGGGTGCCCGGGTCGGCACCGGCCGCAAGGTGGTGCTGCTGACCAGCGAGATCCACGGCAACGAGAAGACCGGCACGGACGCGTTGCTGTCCCTGCTCGACTGGGTCGGGACCAGCGACAGCGCCAAGGCCAGGCGTTGGCGCAGCGAGCTGACCATCGTCGCCGTCCCGAAGATGAACCCCGACGCCGCCGAACTGGACCGGCGCGCCAACGACATGACCTGGGACGAGGTCACCGCGCGCTTCCCGCACCTGCGTGGCAGCGGGCCGTCGTGGAACTACTACACCGGTTCGGTGCAGGGTGACGACTACTCCGCCCGGCCGGGGTTCGACATCAACCGCGACTACCACCCGAACCTCGACTACGTGCCGCGCAAGGAGGACTTCCCCGGCACGTCCACGCGACCCGGCTGGTACATCTCGCCCGAGACGCGCATCATCCGCGACGTCTACCGCGGGCTCACCGCCGAGTTCGGCAAGGTGGACACCTACATCGACCTGCACCACCAGGGCGCCTGCTACGTGATGCCCGACGACCACGACCGGTTCGTCACGCTCTCCATCTCCGGCAAGTTCGTCGACAACCCGGCCACCACGCCGGGCCTGGAGGAGTACGCGGGCAAGTACGACCTGGACTACTCGAAGCGGCTGAACGTCGCCGTCCACAACGCCCTCCAGGCCGCCGCCGCGAACCGGCCGGTGTTCGGGAACGTCACCCTCTACCCGCAGGACACCAACCTGCCGGGCACCGGGCTCGGTTCCTTCGCGCTCAACGGCAGCGGCACCGTCCTGTTCGAGGTCCGCGGGCAGACGCAGACCCTCGGCCAGCAGCACCGCGCCACCCTGACCCGCGCCGTCTACATCGGACTGGACGGTGTGCTGTCCAGCATCGCCAGCGGTCAGGTGCACCAGCTCTCACCGGCCGACTACGACCGCATCCCGCCACGCGGGCCGAACATCGGCGAACCCGGCGAGGACGGTGGGCACACCGCCGACGACGTGCGGGAGTTCGGCTGACCGAGGACCGGGCCACCGCGGCTCGCGTCCGGACGCCGACCACGCCGAGGTCGCGCGATCGGCACGTGCGGGCGGGACGGTGTCGTCGCCGTCCCGCCTCAGCCGTGTTCCGCGCCGAGCAGCAGGTCGGGGAGCCGGGTGAGGGCCCGCGAGAACGGCCCGCCGTCGCCGAACAGCCTGCCGTACACCAGGCCGCCCTCGGCTTGGGCGAACGCGTCCTCCGCCAGGGCACGGGCCTCCGCCTCGGTGCGCCCGGCGCGGCGGGCGACCTCGGCCATGGCGGAGATCCACACGTCGGCCACCGCGGCGGCGCGGCGGCGGACGCGTTCCGGCGCCCCGCTCAACGGCAGGGTGTCCAGCACGCACGACAGCAGGCCGCCGCCGTAGAACGCGCTGATCAACTCCGCGGACCGGGTGACACCGGCACGCGCGTCGGTGTCGGTGCGCATCGGCGTCAGCAGCTCGTCGAACAGCCGGTGCACGCGTTCCAGGACCGCTTCGGCCATCTGCGCCTTGCCCTCGGGGAAGCGGTGGTAGAGGCTCGCGCGCTTCAAGCCCGCGGACTCCGCGAGGGCGTTCAGCGACGCGCCCTCGTAGCCGGCGGTGCGGAACACCTCGGCGAGACGGTCGTAAAGCTCGTCGTCGTGGACGGACGGTGGACGGGCCATTGATCACGTTTACCGAACGAACGGTCGGCGCGCAAGCCCCCGGGCCCCACCGCCGGTGTCGTCTTCGTCGCATTGCTTTACCGATCGTTCGGTAATAGCTTCGCCGGTGTTGCTCCACAGCGACGACCAAACGGACGACCTCCGGAAGGAACCGACATGCCGTACATCACGGTGGGACAAGAGAACAGCGCGGAGATCAAGCTCCACTACACCGACCGCGGCACCGGGCGACCCGTGGTGCTGATCCACGGCTACCCGCTGTCCGGCGCGTCCTGGGAGAAGCAGGAGCAGGCGCTGCTGACCGCCGGCCACCGCGTGATCACCTACGACCGGCGCGGCTTCGGCAAGTCCGACCAGCCCGACACCGGCTACGACTACGACACCTTCGCCGACGACCTGGACAAGGTGCTCACCACGCTCGACCTGACCGACGTGACGCTGGTCGGCTTCTCGATGGGCACCGGCGAGGTGGGCCGCTACCTGGCCCGGCACGGCGCCGCGCGCGTGGCCAAGGCGGCGTTCCTGGCTTCCCTGGAGCCCTTCCTGCTCAAGACGGACGACAACCCCACCGGTGTCGACGCCGCCGTGTTCGAGGGCATCCAGGCCGCGGCCAAGGCCGACCGCTACGCCTGGTTCGACCAGTTCTACCGCGACTTCTACAACCTGGACGAGAACCTCGGCACCCGGATCAGCGAGGCCGCCGTGCGGACCAGCTACGCGGTGGCCGCCGGCGCGGGCGCGAAGGCGTCCTGGGCCGTGGTGCCCACCTGGCTGACGGACTTCCGGGCGGACATCCCGAAGGTCGCCGAGACCGGCGTGCCGACGCTGATCGTGCACGGCACCGCCGACCGGATCCTGCCCGTCGACGCCAGCGGGCGGGAGTTCGCCAAGCGGTTGCCGAGCGCGGAGTACGTGGAGATCGAGGGCGCGCCGCACGGGCTCCTGTGGACCCACGCGGACGAGGTGTCCGAACTGCTGGTGCGCTTCCTGGCCAAGTAGCCCGGGTCGCGTGTGACGGCGATGGCTCCGCACGGAGGTGCGGAGCCATCGCCGGGCAGGGGTCCTAGCAGGACTTGCGCAGGACCGTCCCCGAGGTGCCCGGGAGGTCGACCGAGGTCACGTTCGCGCCCTTCTCGTCCATGTGCGGGCCACCGAGGTCCACCTTCACCGCGGCCGAGTTCGTCGGGTTCGCGTTCACCACGACCGTGCCGCAGGTGAAGTCGCGCCGGAACACGTTGTTCGCCACCGAGTAGTAGGGCTTGGCCGCCTGGCCGAGTCGCCACTCGTAGATCGGGCTCTCCGGGGTCGGGTCGCCGTAGGCGTCGGCACGTGGCATCGGCGTGATCGCGGCCTTGTCGCCGATCGCCATGTAGTAGCTCGCCATCGCGTACCGCTGCGGCTGCTCCTTGCCGGCGGTGAAGTGCGGCTGCACCATCACGATCTTCCCGCGCGCCTCGCTGGAGGTGATCTCCGCGACCTGCTTGCTCCAGCCCTGGGGGTACTCGGTCACCAGGTCGGTGTCGCTGAACACCAGCCACCACTCGTCGAAGCCACCGTCGACGTGGTCGATGTAGGTGTCCCACGCGTTGTTGTGCAGGCGGGCGTTGGACAGGTTGGCCACCGTCTTCAGCTTCGCCTCGGCGAACCGGCCCTTCAGGTTGGACAGCATCGAGACGTACGCGGCCTGGAACGCTTCATTGGTCGGGTACTTCTTCGGGCACACGCCGCTGTGGTAGGCGTCGCACGGGAACAGCGCGTTGTCCATGAGCACGCCGTCGAAGCCGGTGCCCTTGGCGTCCTTGATCACGTTGGCGGCCCAAGCGTCCTGGTAGGCGGTGTTGCCGACGTCCATCTGCCAGTGCCCCGAGTACCCGCTGTACTCGAACCTCTTGCCGTCCGGCCCGGTCAGGAACCAGTCGGGGTGCTCGCGCTCGGTCGCGCAGAACCCGACGCCGGTCGGCAGGTGCTGGTCGTCCGCACCGTTCTTGCAGGCGTAGGAGCGGGTGGAGGACAGGTCCTTGTACACGAAGACGGACAGCCGCGGGTTGCTCGCCTTCAGCTTCTTGAGGAGGTCGCCCTCCCAGGCGTTCAGCACGACGTACTGCCGCCGCTTGGCCTCCGCCGCGGCCACCTCGTCGGAGACCGGCGTGCTGTTGAGGTGCAGCCAGAACGACTGGGCCTCGCCGACCCCGATCTCGCCTGCCACGACGTCCGCCTCCGGCGGGTCCGCCACCGCGGAGGGACCGACCACGAGGGCGGTCGCCACCGCGGTCACGCCGACCGCTCCGCGAATACGTGCAAGCCTGTCGCGAGGGTGCGCGGCACCGTTCCTGAAATTAAACATGACTTACCTCGCCGTACTCTTGACGTCCGTTTACCGAGTACCGCCAACGAACGTGAAAAAGCTTCTGGCTAGCGGCGACGGAGCAGGTCGGACGCGGTACGTCGGCGAGCACATGCAGCGTGCGCGCCGTCCCGGCACCTGTCGACCCTGTCTCCGGATCGCTCTGCGGTAATCATCGGAATAGCCGGACGGGGCGCTTGGGAAACCCTTCGGGGGAAACATCGGGCGGCTTCGCCGCTTGTGGTGGAAATTGTTTATCGATCACCGCCCGGTTACCTCGGCCGGGTGACAAGTCCCCATCACCCGTCCGACCAGGCGTTACGCCCGGACCGGCATGATCGCGGTGACCCCGCCGCCCCGAGCGGGCGATCGCCGCGGGTACAGGCGGCGCGGCCGGGGCCCGTCACGCGATCCGCCCCGCCGCACAGGGCGACGGGGCGGATTCGCCGACACGGTCCGAGGTCAGTTCCCGCGACCGAACTGGCCGGGTGCGCGACCGGCCCCGGCCGGGCCGCGGTACGCCTGCGCGATCTCCAGCCAGTGCTCGGCGTGGTCGCCGGTGGCGGTCAGGGACAGGTCGGCGTGGTGGCGGCGGCGGGTGACCAGGAGGCAGAAGTCGTTGGCGGGTCCGGTGATCCGCTCCGGGCTGTCCTCCGGGCCGAACGCCCACACCGCGCCGGACGGTCCGGTCACCTCGAAGCGGAACTCCACGGCCGGCGGCGTGAGGCCGCGGGCCTGGTAGCCGAAGTCCCAGGTGCGCACCCCGAACTCGACCAGGCGGCGGAGGCGGTCGGTCGGCTCGCGCCGCACGCCGAGCGCGTCGGCGACGTCCTGCCCGTGCCCGAACATCTCCATGAGGCCCGCGGCGGCCAGCACGACCGGCGGGATCGGCCGCACCAGCCACGGCACCGGCTGGTCGGGCACCGCACCCGCGAGCGCCTTCCCGGCCGCCGCGCGCTCCTCCCGCCACCGGGCCAGCAGCACGTGCGGCGGCTCGGCCAGGTACTCCGCGAGCGCGGCGTCCACGTTGGCGGCGAAGTTGTCGCTCAACCGGCTCAGCAGCGCCCGGAAGCCGTCCGGGTCGGTGACCGCGGTGGTGGCCATCCGGAACGTGGCGGCGAGGTGGGCGATCTGGTGGGCGACGGTCCAGCCCGGTGCCGGCGTGGGCGTCCGCCACCCCGCCTCGTCCAGCCCGGCGACGAGGGCGTCGAGTTCGTCGCCCGCCTCGGCGAAGTCGGACACCGCGTTCCGCAGATCATCCATTGTCGTGCCCTTCTCCCGAGAACAGCGTTGGTGGGACGGAGATCCCGGTGGCGTCGACCGGGTGGTGGGAAGGATCCCACCGGGCCCCGCTCACGATCTTCCTGGTTCGTGCTCGGCGGTCGGCCCCGCGGCGAGCACCGCGCCCGCGCGGCGGGCGGCGGTGAAACCCGCCCACGCGACCAGCTCGACCAGGCTCCGGTCGGCGGGGTGGTGTCGGCGGAACGCGGTGACCACCGCGTCGTCGACCTGGTACGAGGCGAGCGCGGTCACCAGCGCCAGCCGTGCCGCCGGTCGGTCGGCGGGCGCGAGGTCGGCGACCTCGTCCTCCACCCAGGCGCGGCTCGGACCGGGTGGTGGCTCACCGGTCCAGGTGGACAGTCTGGCTGCGACGTGCTCGCGAACCCCTTGCGGCACCGAGCGTTCGCCGCCGCGCTCGACGGCGGCGGCGACACGTGCGAGCGCGTCGGCGACGTGCGGTGTGCTCGCGGCCCACGCCAGGTCGACCGGGAGGGGCGCGGCGGGCAGCAGCGCGCCAGCCGTGCCGACGTCCCGCGGTCGTCGCGCGGTCCGGCGCACGACCCGGCCCAGCACGCGCAGCCCCCAGCCGCGTGCCCGGTCGGACATCCACGGTGGCAGGGGGGAGTCGTCCAGGAACACGTTGGCCACGCGGTTGAGGTAGTGGAACGCCACGGCCACGCCGGTGAACTCCGCCGCCCACGCCGCCGGGAAGGGCGCGGGGCCACCCCGTGCCCAGACCGCCAACCGGTCGTCCGGCCCCTCGCCGAGGGCGTGCGCCGCCGCCTCGTGCACCTCGACGCAGTACGGGCAGGCGTTGACGGTCGACACCGCCGCCGCCGCGTTCTCCTTGGCGGCGCGGTCGGCCGACCCGACGACCAACGTCTCACGCAGCAACGCCCAGCACGCGGCCAGCGCTTCGGGCGCGGGGGAGTGCAACGCCACCGGCGGCGCGATCATGCCGAAATCGCGGCCGACCTGCCGGTAGACCTCGCGCACCACACCGCGTGCCGCACCGGGTCGCACCGGCGTGACGTGCCTGACCCCGCGCAGGGGAAGGCCGGCCAGCGGTCCGTTCATCACCGTCTCCTCGTGGCGTCTACGCGTCGAACGGCCGCATCACGGCCACCTGTGCCGTCGCCGCGATCACGGCGCAGGACAGCAGCGCGGCGACCGCGCCGACCACGACCCGCGCCGCGCGGGAACGGGGCCGCCAGGCCGCGGCCCACGACAGGCCGGGAAAAGCGAGCACCAGCGCGGTGTGCAGCAACGCACCGAGCGCCTGCTCCTCCCAGGACCCCAGCCAGGCGCGGGCGAACACCACCGCGGCGACGCCCGCGGACGCCGCGATCGCCCACGGCGCGACACCGCTGAGCCGGGTGTGCCGCGGGTTGCGCGACAGGATCGGCAGCAGCGGCGCGCTCGCCGCGGCCAGGGCGAGCACCGCGACCTGCGGCGGCATGTCCAGCACGTCGGTCAGCATGAGCTGGAGCACCACCAGCACCGCGGCGGCCCAGGCCACCGCCGCCGAGGTCGTCCGGCCCGGGGTGGGCACGAACGTCCGCAGCAACGCGAAGCCGGTGACTACGGGCATCGCGCTGAGCATCGCCAGTCGCGGCACCAACGGCCCGATGACGATCGGCGAGGTGATCACGTGGTCGTGCCCCTGGGCCACGGCCGGCGTCGCCGTGACGAGCACCAGTGCTCCGGCGATCAGGGCGCCGCCCGCGGCCCGAGTGCTCAGTGCCGTGCGCACGAGCACATGTCCGACGAATGCCGACGTCGGTGGAGGACCATCGCGACGACCATCGGGGCGAACACGATCGCGTTGTAGAACAGGTGCAACTCGACCCGGGGGAAGACGAGTTGCGCGATGCTCGTCGGCTGGACCGCGCCCAGCAGGTACGCGCCGGTCAGCGCCTGGAGCAGCAGCAGCAGGTGCTCGAAGTGGTGCCAGACCTGGATCCACAGGGCGGTGTCCCACCAGCGGCGGGCGCTACCCGAGAAACCGTGCCGCAGCACCACGAACCCGACCAGCATCACGACGGCGTAGCCGTAGTGCAGCCACTCCGAGGTGACCAGCCACGGGAACACCAGGCCCAGCACGCCACCGGCGGCGGGCCGCGGCCAGTCGAGCGCGTAGATCTGGATGGCCTGGGTGATGTGCTCGGCCCAGTGCCCGAGCACGATCACCAGGTAACCGAACAGGGCCAACCGGTGCCAGCGCAGGTTGAGCGCGGCGATCGGCGGGCTCAGGCGGAACGGTGGTTCCACGACGTGGCTCATGGCGCACTCCTGACCATCGGACCGGTGGTGCCGCTGCCCGGCAGCGGAGCGCCGTACGTGACCTGCACCCCCCTGGCGCGTGCCGCCTCGACGATGCCGGGCACGGCGCGCTCGGCCAGGGCCGCGATGGTCATGGCCGGGTTGACGGTGAGCGCGCCGGGCACCGCGGAGCCGTCGGTGACGAAGATGCCGGGGTGGCCGCGCAACTCGTGGCGGTCGTCCAGCGCCGAGGTCGCCGGGTCGTCGCCCATGCGGCAGGAGGACAGCGGGTGCACCGTGTACGCGCCCACCACGTCATTGGTCCACGGCGTCACCGTGGCCAGCCCGTCGCGTTCCAGGATGTCCTTGACCTCGGCGTCCGCGAGCGCCCAGGCGCGCTTGGTGTTCGCCGTCGGCTGGTAGCTCAGCGTGCCGCGCCCGAGCATCTGCTGCGAGATGCGGTAGGCGTTGCCGGTCGGCGGCGGCGGGCCGAACACGCCCTCGTTGTCGTCCTCGACCATCTCGAAGACGGTCAGCCACGACTGCCAGCGGCGGAGCATCTCCTTCTTCGCCACGCCGAACCACGACGGGCTGCCCGCGGGGCCGGCGGCCTGGGCGAGGATGGTGCCCAGACCGGGCGGGAAGTACAGCTGCTCCAGGGAGAAGCGCTCGTACTCGGGCAGCGCGGCGTCCAGGCGGTCCCAGCTGGCCACCACCGGACCCTTGCCGATCTGGTTCGCCAGGTAGGCGCGCCCGTCGCCGCGGTCGAGGCCGAGCACCTCGCGCACGCGGTCCTCGTTGACGACGGCGGTGTTGAGCCGTTCGCCGTTGCCGGAGAAGTACCGGCCGACCGCGTGCGGCAGCGCGCCCAGACCCTCCTCGGACCGCTGGAGGATCACCGGTGTCGCGCCCGCGCCCGCCGCCAGCACGACGATCTTGGCCGTGATGGTCCCGGAACCGGTGTGGACCCGGTAGTCGACGCCGTCGACGTGGTCGTAGTGCACGCGGTAGCCGCCGTCGTCGGTCCGCTCGATCCGCTGCACCTCGTGCAGGGGCCGGACCTCCGCGCCGTGCGCCACCGCGCCGGGCAGGTAGTTGAGCAGCAGCGACTGCTTGGCGTCGAACCGGCAGCCCGCCATCATCCAGTTGCAGTTCGTGCACAGCGAGTTGTCGACGCCGCTCGGCACGGGGTTCGCGGTCCGCCCCGCGTGGTGGCAGGCCGCCGCCCACAGGCCACCCGCGTAGGTCACGTCGGACCAGTCCTGCTTGCGCACCGGGATCGCCTCGGCCACGCGGTCGTACCAGGGGTCGAGCGAGTCGCGGGACAACGCGGCCGGCCACATGCGACGGCCGATCGAACCGTGGCGCTCGAAGACGAACCGGGGCGCTCGGGGGAGGGCCGCGAAGTAGACGACGCTGCCGCCGCCGACGCAGTTGCCGCTGAGCACGCTCATGCCGTCGCCGGCGACGAAGTCGAAGACCCGCGTGTAGGAGGAACCGAGCAGGAAGTCGTGCTCGAAGTCCTTGCCCTCCAGCCACGGCCCGCGCTCCAGGACCACGACGCGCGCGCCGCCCGCCGCCAGGTGGTAGGCGGTGATCGCGCCGCCGAACCCGCTGCCGACCACGAGGACGTCGGTGCTCTCCTCGGCGCTCATGCGGGGCTGCCCGAGGGCGTCGTGGCCGGGTGGAGGTCGGCCAGCTGTCGGCCGTAGGAGAACTCGCCGAACCGCCACAGGCCGTCGGCCTGCGGTGGCGCGAAGCCCATTGTCGCCAGCCCCGGGTGGCCCGCGGCGAGGGCGTCCGCGGTGCGCATGTGGGGCGCGGTGTCGAACGCCATGGTGCAGAACAGGGCCAGCAGCACCCAGCCGTCCTTCTCCGGGTGGCCGGGCGCGGTCAACCGCGCGACCAGCGCCGTCCGGTGTTCGAACGGCAGCGCCACGAACGCGGGCAACCCGGTTTCCAGGTCCACGCCGTGCTCGGCCGCGTAAGCCTCCGCGTGGGCGTTCAGCCCGGCCGCGTAGTGGTCGAGGCCGGCGGCGAGGCCGGGTGCGGGCTGCTCCAGCAGCTCCACCGCGCCCGCCGCGACGGCGCCGCCACCGGTGGCCGCGCCCGCGATCGCCCGGTCGTCGGGTGTGCGCTTCTCACCCGGGACGATCGTGTCGGCGAAGGACTCCAGGGTCGCGGTCCGGCTCCGCCGGTCGTCCGAGTCACCTGATCGCACGCGCCTTCCTTTCCACGCCGAGTGCCGACAGGTCCGCCCGGAAAACAGTCGGCGACCGGCCGATGAATGAGGGCCTGACGCCGGAGCGGCGATTCGGCCGAAGAGTCCCCGGGCAGGCTCCGATTCGATTGACCGCGCGACGCCCGTCGGTTGTTTTTTGATCACCTTCACCGTACGCTGCGGCCTCTTTTTCCACGTCTCCAAACTTGCTCTGGAGTCTGGAATTCGGCTGATCGAGTGTACCGGCGCGGCCGTCCGCACGCATTCTCACGGAGAGTGAGCATATTCCTGACAGGCTCGTTGCTTGTGCGTCAAAAATGCGACTGCTATGCTGGCAAATGCTGTTGTCCGTCGGGGGCCTGGGGTGGGTGAATATATTGACCGGTGCGTACAGATAATGTGGCCGGCAGGTGGGTGGACCAATTCTTCGATCAGTGCCCCCGAGGCGGGGGCGGGCATGAGCCGTCTGGTTCAGCGGGAGGGCTGATGGAGGGCGACGTCGAGCACGCGGTCCGGAAAGTCGTCGAGACGATGCGGGAGAGGCCCGGCGAGCAGTTCACGATCGACGACATGGCTCGCACGGCGATGTTCAGCAAGTTCCACTTCACCAGGATGTTCCAGCGCGTCACCGGGGTGTCCCCCAGCAGGTTCCTGGCGGCGGTGCGGTTGCAGGAGGCCAAGCGGCTGCTGGTCTCGACGTCGTTGAGCGTCACCGAGATCAGCCTCCGGGTGGGGTACAACAGCGTCGGCACCTTCAGCTACCGCTTCCGCACCAGCGTCGGCCTCTCGCCGTCGCTGTACCGGGAACTGGGTGAGTGCACGCAGCAGATGTGCCTGGACAGCAAGCCGCTGCTGACGCCGTCCGCCGCGCCCGCGACGACCCTGCGCGGCCGGATCGGCCGACCGCGGGAGGGTGACGTCGGCCTGGTCTTCGTGGGGCTGTTCCCCGGCAGGCTGCCGCACGGCCGGCCGGTCCGCTGCACCGTCCTGCCCGGCCCCGGCTCGTACGTGCTGAACGACGTGGTGCCCGGCACCTGGTACCTGCTCACGCACTCGGTCTCCGCCGACCGCAGCGAGATGCTGCGCCTGCACGACCACGACCCCGGCCTGTTCATCGGCTCGATCGGTCCCATCACCATCCGCCCCGGCACGAGCACGCGGCTGCCGGAGATCACGCTCCGGCCGGCCGACGCGCTCGACCCGCCGGTGCTGCTCTCGCTGGTGAGCTTGCGCACCAACGCGTTGGGCAGGCGCCGGGACTGACCGCGCCGCCCACCGGTCCGCACCCGGCCCCTTCACGCCGGGTGCACCGTGACGGGCAGCCCACCGCGCATCCGCAGGGACAGCATGGGTTCGGGCACCGCCCGGTGACCGGCCGCGGTGCGCAGCCGCAGGTCACGCGCCAGCAGCGCGGTCGCGAACGTCGCCTCCACCAGCCCGAGCTGCTGGCCCACGCAGAACCGGGGTCCCGCGCCGAACGGCAGGTAGGCGTAGCGCGGCCGACCGCCCGACCGGTCGGGCAGGAAGCGGTCCGGGTCGAAGCGGTCCGGCTCGTCCCACAGGCCCGGGTGCCGGTGCAGCGTGTACGGGCAGATCAGCACGTCCGAGCCGGCGGGCACCCGGTAGCCGGCGACGTCGTCGTCCTCCTTGGCCTGGCGGGTCAGGATCCAGACCGGCGGGTAGAGCCGCATCGACTCGTTGAGCACCGCGGCCGTGTAGGTCAGCCGGGGCAGGTCCGCGAACGTCGGCAACCGGTCGCCGAGCACGTCGACGGCCTCCTCGCGCACCCGGCGCAGCACGTCGGGGTGCCGGTCGAGCAGGTACCACGTCCAGCCCAGGGTGCTGGCGGTCGTCTCGTGGCCCGCCAGGAGCAGCGTGACCAGGTCGTCGCGCAGTCGCCTCGGGTCGTTGTTCCGGGTGGCCGCGATCAGGCGGGTCAGCACGTCGTCGCCCTCCGGCCGGGGGTGGCGCAACCGGTCCGCGGTGAGGCGTGCCACCACGTCGTCCAGGTAGCGGCGCGCGCGGCGGAACCGGAGCTGCCCCGCCAGCGGCACCCACGTGGGCACCAGGCCCATCGTCTCCATCTCGAACATCGCCTGGTCCTGCACCACGCCGAACGCCCGGCCCGCACCGGTGAAGGCGTCGAGGTCGGTGTCCAGCAGGGTGTGGCCCAGCACGGCCAGCGTGAACCCGGTCAGCTCGTCCACCAGGTTCACCGGCCCGGCGGCGCCCCGGAGGCGGGCGACCAACGCGCCCGCCTCCCGCGCCACGACGTCCGCCCGCGCCGCGATGCGCTTGTGCGCGAACGCCGGCTGCACCACCCGCCGCTGCTCACGCCACCGCTCGCCGTCACTGGTCAGGAGACCGTCGCCGAGCGCGCGCCTGGCCTGGATGTAGCCGATGCCCTTGCGGTAGTTGGCGGGGTTGTCGGCCAGCACGTGCTTGGCGTGGTCGGGGTGGTTGAAGAAGTACAGCGACTTGGGGCCGATGGTGATCTTCACCGCATCGCCGTACGCCTCCGCCGCCGACCGCATCATCCCGAGCCGGTCGAAGATCAGTTGGCGCAGCAAACCCGGTGCCGCGCGCAGCGGCGTGGTGGGGGGTGACACGGCACGTCGGGCGGTGGTCATCGCGCCACCTCCGGTGGTGGGACGAGGTGCGGCGCGGCGGACATCTCGACGGGCTGACCGGTGACCCGGCCGCTGGGTGCGGCCGGGGCGGTCGAGCGGCTGTCGGGTGCGGCAGGGTCGGCGGTGTGGCCGCCGGGTGCGGGCAGGTTGACGCTCCGGCTGTCGGGTGTGGCCGGGTTGGCGAGCCGGCCGCCGGGAGCGGGCAGGTTGACGCTCGAACCGCCGGGTGTGGCCGGGTCGGCGGTGTGGCCGCCGGGGGTGGGCAGGTCGGCGACCCGCCCACCGGGCCGGCAGCACGGGCGGCGCACCACGCGGGTGGGGCGGTCCGCGGGGAGCGGACCGCCGTGGGCGTTCATCGGGCCACCCGGTGGTCCGCGACCGGCTCCGCGACGACGGGGGACGCGGCGACCGGCTCGGTGGCCGGCGCGTGGCCGTTGCCCGTCGGCACGGCGATCGGGTCCGCCGTCACCTCGGCCTCCCGCGCGGCGGCTTCGAGGGCGGCGCGCTCGGCGCGTGCCTTGTCCACGAAGTGCACGCCCCACAGGAACATGCCGCGGATCAAGCACACGCCCGCTGTCGCCAGGAACAGGCCGTAGGCGATGTGCACGGCGGTCAGCAGGCCGTAGGCCAGCGCGACACCACCGCCGAACGCGATCTGCGCGGACGGCCTGGACGGTGTCGTGCCCGGGTCGCTCACCATGTAGTTGGTGAACAACACGAACGCGACGCCGGTCATCATGCCCAGCGCGGCCGGGATCGAGGTGCCGAAGACCAGACCGCGGACCACCGCCTGGAGCGCGAACACCACCAGCCACGCGCCGACCAACCACACACGACCGGTCAGCTTGGCGTTGAGCATCGTGCCCGACACCAGGATGACGACCACGATGATCCAGCCGACCCAGGTGTCCACGTGCTCGGTGAAGTGGTACGGCGGCGCGATGCTGGCCCACGGGAACAGCAGCAGGATGACCGCGATCCCGAGGTTCGACGGGTTCATGTAGTGCCGCAGCCGCCCGCGCACCGGTGCGCGCAGCACCCACTTCGCGCTCACCGCGACGACCACGCCGAACACCATCACCAGCACCTGGTCGTTGACGTAGGTCAACATGTTCAGCGCGAGGCCGGTGATGTGGGCCGGGTACAGGAACTCCAGCACGCCCTTCACGCCGCCCCCGGCGTACCGCGGGGCACGCCCCTCGGCCTTCGCCGCGACGAACTCCAGGACGAACTCCGTGGTGTACGCCGTGAACAGCGCGATGAACGGCCACAGCCAGGGCTGCTCGAACCCGAGCACCGTGTAGCCGAAGATGTTGAAGATCGAGATCGAGATCGCGAACCGGCGCAGCGCGATGACCACCTTGGCGTCGTGCCGCGGTGAGACCCGCGCGTTCTCCTTCGCCACGTCCTCAGCCCTCCTCTGCGGTCGTGCCGAGCCGCAGCGTGTGCTGCCCCGGGCTCAGTCGGAGTTCCTGTTCGTGCAACCGGGCCGAGCGATCGCGCCACTGCACCTGTACGGTCACCGGCTCGGTCACGTCGCCCAGTCCGATGTGGACCTCGTGGCTGCGCTTGCCGGAGTGGCCGCTGCCCCCGTCGACGCGGTCGATCAGCGTGCGCCCGTCCGGCGTGGTGACGGTGACCGCCGCGCCGATGGCCGGCGAACCCGGACCCTGCCCGCCCTCGTGCAGCAGCCGCAGGTTCAGGTACGACCCGGTGTCCGGGCTCTCGTTGCGGTAGAACACCGGCTCGCCGAACTGCCGGGAGACCGCGAAGTCGAGCCTGCCGTCACCGTCCGCGTCACCGGTCGCGATACCACGCGTGGGCACCGGGACGGCGAGGCCGAGCCTGCCCGCGACGTCGGTGTAGCGGTCACCCTCGCCCTTGGCGAAGAAGTGCAGCGTCTGGTTGCCCGCGATGTCGTCGCCCGCACCGACGTTCGGCCACCACAACGGGCTGTGCAGCAGGGAGTCGTGCGCGGTGGCCAGCTCCTGGAGCTGGGGCCAGCGGTCGGTCTGGCCGCGGACGAACCCGGTCGCCTGCACGATCGCGTGCTCGCCGGAGTTGTCGAAGTCGCCGATCTTGACGTCCCAGCCCCAACCCGACCAGGCGGTGCCCGCCTGCGCGCTCCGGTCCGCCCAGGGCGCCTCGCCGCTGCCCAGCCGGGCACGCAGCTCGGCGACGTCGGCGGCGGTGTTCATCCACTGGAAGTTGCTCTCCTGGATGCCCCACGAGGTCGTGATGTTGCTGACGAACATGTCGTACATGCCGTCGCGGTCCAGGTCGCCGAAGTCCACGCCCATGCCCTTGAACGAGTCGATGCCGACGATCTTCGACTTCGGCGTGACCGCGTCCCGCTCGCCGCGCACCTCGGCGAACTTCAGCTCACCGGGCGTCGACCTGTTGTGCAGCAGGCGGTCCGGGCCGAAGTCGTTCGCGATGTACAGCTCCGGCAACCCGTCGCGGTCCACGTCGGTCGCGCTGACCGCCAGCGACCAGCCCTGGCGGGCGGGTTCCGGCACGGCGTCGTCGACGCGGGTGAACTTCGCGGTCCGCGAGTCGGTGGCGGACGGGTCATAGCGGTAGATGTACTTGCCGCCGGCGTTGAAGGCGTGCGACATCGTGTCGTTCATCGTGACGCCACCGCTGACGCTCGCGTCGAGCACCGGTCCGTCCGGGAAGTAGTTGCCGATGAAGACGTCCAGGTGCCCGTCACCGTCGAAGTCGGCCACGGTGGCGGCGTTGCTGTTCCACTGTGGACCGGCGTACCGGCCGTCGTAGCCCGCCTTCGCGGCGGGGTCCAGCTCCACCGGCCGGTAGGAAGCGGCGGAAAGCCCCTTCTCGCCCGGCTGTGCGGTGAACACGACGGGCGTGCGACCCCAGTAGTAGACCAACAGGTCCATCCGCCCGTCCTCGTTCAGGTCGGCGGGGACGCAGCCCATCGGGGCGATGACGTCGTTCATCGGCAGGGGGTCCGGCTTGAGGGCGAACGGCGCGTACCGGTCGTCGCCGCGACCCGGCGCCGGGGTGACGACCACCTGGTCGGTCCGGGTGTCCACCAGGCACAGGTCGTTGGCCAGGCCGTCACCGTCCAGGTCGTTGATCGCGATCGCCGAGCCGACCGACGAGATCCACGCCCGGATGTGCTCGTAGTCCTTGTTCACCTCGCGAATGGACTGGTGCTTGTCCGAGGCGGGCAGCGCGATCGCCATCGGCGTGAAGCGGTACCTGCTCGCGATCCGGTCCTGTTCGGCGGCCGACGTCGTGGGCAGGCTGACCACGAAGTAGCCGATCACCACCACGACCACGGCGAGGATTCCCGGCAGTTTGCGGCGCAGGGGGCCGACTGTCGCGTTCATGTGTCTACACCTCCGAGAACAAGCAGTTCGGCCGCGATCCGCTGGCGCCACACCTCGTAGGCGGGCA
Source organism: Saccharothrix obliqua (assembly GCF_019375475.1). Taxonomy (GTDB): domain Bacteria; phylum Actinomycetota; class Actinomycetes; order Mycobacteriales; family Pseudonocardiaceae; genus Actinosynnema; species Actinosynnema obliqua. The sequence continues at coordinate 25,314 of NZ_JAHXGQ010000014.1, forward strand.
GCTCACCGGTCACCGGTCCGGTCGGGATCGCCTCCTGGGTGACGGTCGCGGCGCGCTCCGGCGTCGTCCCGCACAGGGCGGCGGTGGCCTGCTCGACGTGCGGCACGACCAGGCCGGCCCGGACGCGTGCCTCGGCGGCGAACGCCGAACCCTGCGCGAGCTGGCCGCGCCACCGGCCCGCCCGCTCACGCAGCCCGCGCAGCTCGGCGGTGTCCGCACCGCCCGCGTACGTCGCCGCGAGACCGGTACCGGCGTACAGGTCCGCCCGGCGGGACTCGGGGAACGAGTCGATCGTGTCGGCCACCCGAACGGCGTCGGTGCCGCAGACGAACCACAGGGCGCGGCCGATGCCCTGGTCGATCACGCGGTTGGCGTAGTCGGACAACGCCGCGGACGGCCACGGGAACCGCGGGTCCCGGTACTGGTCGTGCACGTAGCGCCGGGTGTGGAAGTACGCCTGGTGGAAGCCGTACCCGTCGAGCACCAGCCACCGCACCAGCGGGTCGAACGCCTCGGCGTTCGGCCACCGGAACCGCGGCAGCCGGGCCATCGCCCAGCCGATGCCGCAGTAGGCGATGTAGAGCTGGTGCGAGGCGTGCTCGCCGGCGAGGAACCGGGTGGTGTGGTCCCGGCGGCCGAACGGCAGCCCGTCACGCACCGCGAAACCCATCGCGGCGCCCTCGTAGGCGAATCCGCGGAACCTCGGCTCGATCCGCTGGAGCGGGATTTCGGCGGCAGCCGGCGTCCGGGCTTCGGCGGCGTGGCCGAAACCGTCGAGGAAGATCCGGCCGACTTTCTCCAACAATTGCGTGCTCGGTTCGTCCTTGCGGTGGAAACCGCGGACGTCGAGCCGGGTCGCGGAGACGTCCGGCGTGAGAATTCGGCGGCGCAGGGCGCGCCAGGTCGTGAGCAATTCACTCTCCCGTTCCATGGGTGCCGGGGCTCGGAAAAAATCCTCCGCGCATATCGCGCGGGCGGTCTACTCCGGTTCTGCTCGGTGCCCGCCGGTGCCGGGCGAATCAGTGCGGGAAGACGCCCGTTCGGCGAATTCAGCACGAATCCGGGCGCGCCACAGCTCGTACGGCGGAACGTCCGCCGCACCGCGTTCGTGCACGGCCGTGCGGTCGACCAGCGCGGCGGCCTCGGCGGCCGGCACGCCGGTGAGCACGTCGGTGGCCGCCGCGGTGTGCGGCGGGGTGGAGCCGGCGGCGGCGCGGGCCTTCGCCGCGAGCGCCGCGCCCAGGGCGAGTTCCGCCCGGTGCCCGCCCGCGGCGTGCCGCAACGCCACGAGGTCCGCGTCGTCGCAGCCGCCCGCGAACGCCGCCGCGAGACCCACGCCGCTCCACAGGTCGGCGTGCCGCGCGGCGGGGAACTTCGCCACCGCGGCGGCGACATCCGCCGTCCGCGCGCCGTGGATGAACCACAACGCGCGCCCGACGCCCTGGTCGAACGCCCGCGTGAAGTAGGCGCTGTCGCCGAGCCACGGGTACGGCTTGGGCAGCTCTTGCCGGTGCACCCAGCGCTCGGTGTGGAAGTAGGCGAGGTCGAAGCCGTAGCCGTCCACCACGAGCCACGCCGCGGTCGGGTGCCACGGCAGTTCGTCCAGGTCCGGCAGCACCTTCGCCCACAGGGGGCGGGGCAGGCGCGCCATGGCGAAACCGATGCCGATGTAGGACAGCAGCAGGTGCGGTCGGCCGCCGCCCAGGAGCAGGTCGCGCGTCCGGGTGCCGCGCCCCATCGCGTCCCGCACGGTGGTCGCCATGGCCGCGCCCTCGTAGGCGAACCCGCGCAGGTCGACCTCGACCAGCTCCAGCTTGCGCTCCAGCTCCCACCGGTCGCGCGCGTCGATGCCCCACTCGAACCCGCAGACGACGGTCTGCGGTATCGCCTCCAGGCGGGCCGCCGCCGGTGACGTGGCGCCGGGGAACCCGCGTGCGGCGAAACCCGTGCTGCGCAGTGACGGGGTGAGGGCGAGACGGCGCAGGGACCCGATCAGACCGGGCACGACGACCTCCTGGTGGGCGGGAACGGGACGGGGTGCGTGGCCGTCACGCCCACGGCGCGGTCGGGTACCACGGGATGATGTCCCGGCGGGCGAGCAGCCGGACGTCCCAGTAGAGGAGCGTGAACACCCCGGCGACGAGCAACGCGGCGGCCGTGATGACCGCGACCCGGTTTGGCGAGGCGGCCAGCCACCGGCCCGCGCGACCACCGGCCGCGTACGCCATCACCAGGAAGATCACCGCCATGAGGGCGATGTTCCCGAGGGACTGCAAGCAGAACGCCGCCGCGCCGTAGAGCGGGTTGCCGCTCTCCGCGGCGTCCCGGAACAGCGCGCGGAACAACGGGAACGGCCTGCCGATCAGGAACCCGCCGATCAACGCGCCGAAGAACACCAGGCGGGCGTTGGGGAGGCGGGCGAACGGGTCGCGCACCAGGCCCAGCGCCGCCAGGCCGAGGTACGTCATGGCCAGGCCGATGATCCCGAACACCACCATCGACTGCACGAGCCGCGCGGGCATCCCGCTGCCCGTCGCGGTGGAGAACTGCGGCATCGACGTCCCGACCAGCCCGACGACCACGCCGTAGGCCGCGGACACCGCGAACATGCCGATCGCCACCCACCCCAGCGGTCGCATCGCGCCCAGCGCGCGGCGCACCCGGTTGCCGGAGCCGTCGAGCATCGGCGCCAGCACGCCGAACGCGGCGATGTTGCACGCGGTGAACGTGCCCGCGAGCCCGGAGACGAGGGCGAACAGGACGCCCGAGCCGACACCGCTGACCGCGGAGTCCCGGGTGCCCTCGCCGAGCAGCGCGTCCACGACGGTGCCGCCGATGACGTCGTCGACGAACTGGGCGGACCACACGACGCTGAGCAGGAAACCGCCCAGCGAGCTGAGCAGCACCACCAGACCGCGGCGGTGGATCCGTTGGCGCAACGGGGTGGCGGCGACCGGGAGGTCGGCGACGTGCGCCGTGCGGTGCCGCGGGCTCGATCGGTCGGCCATGGGTGCTCCCCGGTTGTCGGGCTGCCCGAGCGGGCGGCTCGGTGGTGGTGATCCGGCTCGGCGGTTCGTCCGAGAACGGGTTCGCGCAAAGGGATCGACCGGCCGGTCGTGGTGCGGGCCGGTCGTCCACCGCGCGGTGGCGAAGCCACTTCGGCGATGCGGCGGAACCCGGTTTTCCGGTGTGGGCCAGCGTAAGCGCTGCACCGACGGCCGCCGGCGGGGTGCCGGAAGAAAGCAGGACAAGAGAAGCCGTCGCGGGAATGCGGCCGAACGGGCAGGTCGGAAAGCACGAACCGAGATGCCCGCGCGTTCCCGGTCCGGCACGCTGGGCTCGCCGGGCACGGCGTTGCGTTTTCCAGTCGGCGTTGTCGAGAACTGCGCGTCGGACGGGAAGTCCGCGCGCCTCGAAAGGGGATCATGCTCATCGCGACTCGTTCAGCGCGTTCAAATGTGCCCGCGGCGCACGTCGCGAGCGCGGTGTGCCCCGCATTCCGTGCAGCACGTCCACAGGCGGTGAAAGTATGAACACCGAGCGGATCGCCGTAGTAGGCATCGGCTTGCGGTACCCGGACGCCGACTCACCCGACCAGCTCTGGGACAACGTCCTGGCCCGGCGGCGGGCGTTCCGGCGGCTGCCGGACGAGCGGCTCAACCACGCCGACTACTGGTCGGCCGACCCGTCGGCGCCGGACCGGCTGTACTCCGCCACCGCGGCCGTGCTGCGGGACTTCGAGTTCGACCGGGCCAGGTTCAAGGTCGCGGGCAGCACCTTCCGCGTGACCGACATGACGCACTGGCTCGCGCTCGACGTGGCGTCCCGCGCACTGGCGGACGCGGGTTTCCCGGACGGTGAAGGGCTGCCGAACGAGTCCACGGGCGTCTTCGTGGGCAACAGCCTGACCGGGGAGTTCGTCCGGGCCAACATGATGCGCCTGCGGTGGCCCTACGTCCGCCGCACGGTCGCCGCCGCCCTCGCGGGGAGGGGTTGGGGCGACGGGGAAGCGGCCGAGTTCCTGCGCGAGCTGGAGACGGCGTACAAGGCGCCGTTCCCGCCGACCGACGAGGACTCGTTGGCGGGCGGGCTTTCCAACACCATCGCGGGCCGCGTGTGCAACCACTTCGACCTCCGTGGCGGCGGCTACACGGTGGACGGCGCGTGCTCGTCGTCGCTGCTGTCCGTCGTCACCGCCGCGAACGCCCTGACCAAGGGGACGCTGGACGTCGCCGTCGCGGGTGGCGTGGACCTGTCGCTGGACCCGTTCGAACTGGTCGGCTTCGCCAAGACCGGTGCGCTGGCGACCGGTGAGATGAAGGTGTACGACCGCGACTCCAACGGTTTCTGGCCCGGCGAGGGCTGCGGCATGGTGGTCCTGATGCGCGAGTCCGAGGCGGTGCGGCGCGGGCTGCGCGTGTACGCCGTCATACCCGGGTGGGGTGTGTCGTCGGACGGCAAGGGCGGCATCACCCGCCCGGAGGCGGGCGGTCACCGCCTCGCCATGGCGCGGGCGTACGCGCTCGCGGGCTACGGCGTGGAGTCCGTCAGCTACTTCGAGGGGCACGGCACCGGCACGGCGGTGGGCGACGCGACCGAGATCGAGGCGTTGTCCTCGGCCCGGCGCGCCGCCGACCCCGACGCGCCGCCCGCCGCGTTGAGCAGCATCAAGGGCAACATCGGGCACACCAAGGCCGCGGCCGGGGTCGCCGGGCTCATCAAGGCGGTCCTGGCGGTGCACCACCAGGTGATCCCGCCGGGCACCGGCCACGACAACCCGCACCCCCGGCTGCTCGACGGCGACGCCGCGCTCTACGTGCCGCGCACGGCCGAGCTGTGGCCCGCCGACCGACCGGTCCGCGCGGGTGTGTCGGCACTGGGCTTCGGCGGCATCAACACCCACATCACCGTCGAGCAGGCGGCGGCGGTGCGGCGGCGGACGGCGCTGGACGACCGGACGCGGGAAGTCGTGGCGGGCGGCCAGAACGCCGAGGTGCTGCTGCTGGACGCGGCGGACGCGGCGGAGTTGGGCCACGAGGCCGAGCGGCTGGCGGCGGTGGCGACCAAGCTCGCCCAGGCCGAGCTGGGCGACCTCGCGGGCGCGCTGGCGTCCCGGCTGTCCGGTGCCGCGCTGCGCGCGGCGGTCGTGGTGACGAGCGCCCGGGACGCCGAGCGCGGGCTCACCCGCCTGGCCGAGCTGTGCGCGGAGGGGCGGACGCGTGCGATCCTGCCCGAGGAGGGCGTCTTCCTGGGGCAGCCGACCGACGACCCGAAGCTGGTGTTCGCGTTCCCCGGCCAGGGCTCCCACCGCCCCGAGCCGGGCGCGTTCCGCCGTCGCTTCCCCGCCGCGTTCGCCGGTCGGGAAGCGCCGGTGCACGGCGACCACGTGGCGACCGAGGTGGCGCAGCCCCGCATCGTGGCGGGGTCGCTCGCGGCCCTGGAGGTGTTGCGGGAGCTGGGTGTCGACGCCACCGCGGCGGTCGGGCACAGCCTCGGCGAGCTGACCGCGCTGCACTGGGGCGGCGCGCTGGGCGCGGACCGGGTGCTGGCGCTGGCCGCGGTGCGCGGCCGGGTGATGGCCGAGGCGAGCCGGGGTGGCGGCGCGATGGCGAGCCTGACCACCGGGCCCGAGCGGGCGCGTCGGCTCATCGGCGACGAGGAAGTGGTGATCGCGGGCTACAACGGCCCGAGCCAGACGGTGGTCTCCGGTCCGGCGGACGCGGTGCGCCGGGTGTGCGCCGCGGCCGAGGCGGACGGGGTGACCGCGGTCCGGATCGCGGTGTCCCACGCGTTCCACTCCGACCTCGTCGCGCCCGCCGCGGCGGCGATGGTGGACCACCTGGCGGAGTTCGACTTCGACCGTCCACAGCGGACGGTGGTGTCCACGGTGACCGGCGACGTGCTCGACCCGGACGCCGACCTGCGTGACCTGCTGCGCGAGCAGATCGTGGGCGCGGTGCGCTTCCACGAGGCCGCCGCGCGCGCGGCGGACGGCGCGGACCTGGTGGTGGAGGTGGGGCCGGGCCGGGTGCTGAGCGGTCTGCTGGCCGAGGTGGCGCCGGACGTGCCCGCGCTCTCCACGGACGTGGACAGCCGGTCGCTGACCCCGTTCCTCCAGGTGGTCGGCGCGGCGTTCGCGCTGGGCGCGCCGCTGCGGACCGACGTGCTGTTCGCCGGTCGCGCGCTGCGCCCGTTCCCGCTCGACGGCGGGATGACGTTCCTGGCGAGCCCGTGCGAGGCCGCACCGGTCCTGGACACCGGCCGGGCGGAGGACTTCGCCCCCGCGCCGGTCGCGGAGGTCGTCGTCGCCGAGGGGTCGACGCTCGACCTGCTCCGCGACCGGGTGGCCGAGCGGGTGGAGCTGCCCGTGACGTCCATCGGCGCGGACACCCACCCGATGGACGACCTGCACCTCAGCTCGATCACGATCGGCCAGATCGTCAACGAGGTCGCCCGCAGCCGCGGCCAGGCCGCGTTGGCGACCACGCCGAACTTCGCCACCGTGCGGCTGGGCGAACTCGCCGGGATGCTCGACGCCCTGGCCGAGACCGGGCGCGAGGAGGAGTCGCGTGGCGCGGTGCCCGGGGTCGCGGCGTGGGTCCGGGCGTTCTCGGTGGACCACGTCGACGCCGGGCCGCTGCCACCCGCGCCCGCCGCCGGCGAGTCGGGCGCCTGGGCGGTGTACGCGCCGCCGGGCCACCCGCTGGCGCAGCCGCTGCACGCCGCGCTGGCCGGTGCGGGCATCGGGGGCGGCGTGCTGCTGTGCCTGCCCGAGCGCGGTGCCGGCCACGACGACCTGATCCTCGCCGCGGGCAAGGCCGCCGCGGCGGCCGGTGGCCGGTTCGTCGTGGTGGAGCAGCACCTCGGCGCGGCGGGCCTGGCCAAGACGCTGCACCTGGAGCACCCGGAGGTCACGACCACCGTGGTCCGGCTCGCGGACGTGACGCCCGCGGACCCGGCCGCCGTGGGCGCGGCGGTGCGCCGCGTGGTCGCCGAAGCGGCGGCCACGACGGGCTTCGCCGAGGTGCGCTACGACTCGTCCGGCGCACGCACGACACCCCGGTTGCGGGCGCTGCCCGTGCACCCGGAGGGCGACGTGGCGGAGGCCGCGCTCGGCCCGGACGACGTGCTGCTGGTGGCGGGCGGCGGCAAGGGCATCACGGCGGAGTGCGCGCTGGCGCTGGCGAAGGACTCCGGCGCGGCGCTCGCGCTGCTCGGCCGCGACGACCCGGCCGAGCACCCGGAACTGGCGGCCAACCTGGCGCGGATGGACCTGGCCGGCGTCCGGTACCGCTACCTGCGGGTCGACGTGACGCGACCGGAGGCCGTGCGGGACGTGGTCGCGCGGGTCGGGGCGGAGCTGGGCCCGGTCACCGCCGTGCTGTACGGCGCGGGCCGCAACGAGCCCACCGGGCTGGCCGCGCTCACCCCGGACGAGTTCCGCCGCACGCTGGCGCCGAAGGTGACCGGGTTGCGGGCCGTGCTGGACGCGGTCGACGCGGACCGGCTGCGGCTGCTGATCACGTTCGGCAGCGTCATCGGCCGGGCCGGGCTGCGCGGGGAGGCGCACTACGCCACGGCGAACGACTGGGCGACCGAGCTGACGCTCGACCACGGCCGGGCGCACCCGCACACCCGCGTGCTGGCCCTGGAGTGGTCGGTGTGGTCCGGCGCGGGCATGGGCGAGCGGCTGGGCGTCGTGGAGGCGTTGATCCGCGAGGGCATCACGCCGATCTCGGTGGAGGAGGGCCTGTCCGTGCTGCGGCGCGTGCTCGCCGACCCCGCCGCCGGACCGGTGCTGGTGATCAGCGGTCGCGCGGGTGACCTGCCCACGCTGGCGCTGGAGCGGCGGGAGCTGCCGCTCCAGCGGTTCCTGGACCGGGTGCTGGTGCACTACCCGGGCGTCGAGCTGGTCACCGAGGCCGACCTGTCCGCGTCCGGCGACCTCTACCTGGCCGACCACGAGCTGGACGGCGACCTGCTGTTCCCCGCCGTGTTCGGGATGGAGGCGATGGCGCAGGTGGGTTCCGCGCTGGTCGCCGCCGACGGGCCGCCGGTGCTGGAGGACGTCGAGTTCCCCCGGCCGATCGTGGTGCGGCCGGGCGGGCGGACCACCGTGCGGGTCGCGGCGCTGGTGCGGGAAGCGGGCGTCGTGGACGTGGTGCTGCGCAGCGAGGAGACCGGTTTCGCGGCCGACCACTTCCGCGCCCGGCTGCGGTTCCCCCGCGCCGAGCTGACCGGCGGCGAGCCCGTGCCCGACCTGCCCGCCGTGCCGGTCGACCCGCACACCGCGCTCTACGGCGGGATGCTGTTCCAGGGCAAGCGCTTCCAGCGGCTCCAGGCGTACCGGAAGGTGAGCGCCCGGCACGCGGTGGCCGAGCTGTCCACGACCGCGCCCGGACCGTGGTTCGCCGCATTCCTGCCGCAGGCGCTGGAACTGGCCGACCCCGGCGTGCGGGACGCGGTGATGCACTCGCTCCAGTGCTGCGTCCCGGACGCCACGCTGCTGCCGCGCGGTATCGAGGCGCTGCACCTGGCCGCCCCGGCCGACCTGGACGCCGGGCACGTCGTGGTCGACGCGCGGGAGCGGTCGCAGGACGGGGACAGCTACACCTACGACATCGACGTCCGCACGCCCTCGGGTGAGCTGGTGGAGCGCTGGCAGGGGTTGACCCTGCGCGCGGTCCGCCGCGGCTCGGGCAGCGGACCGTGGGTGCCCGCGATGCTCGGGCCCCACCTGGAGCGGGCGCTGGAGGACGTGCTCGGCCGCCGGCTGGCGGTCGTGGTGGAACCCGGCACCAGCGGCCGGGGCGGCGGTGGCACCGAGGTGGCGTTGAGCCGGGCCCTCGGCCGACCCGCCGGGGTGCGTTACCGCCCGGACGGCAAGCCGGAGGTGGCGGGCGCGCAGGTGTCCGCCGCGCACACCGGCGGGCTGACCTTCGCCGTCGTGGGCGGCGGTCGCCTCGGGTGCGACGCGGAGTCCGCGGTCGAGCGCTCCGCGGAGGACTGGGCCGCGTTGCTGGGCCGCGACCAGGAGGCGGTCCGCGACCTGGTGGCGGCCGAGACCGGCGAGCCGGGCACCGTGGCGGCCACCCGGGTGTGGTCCGCGCTGGAGTGCCTGCGCAAGACCGGCGCCACCACGCAGGCGCTGACCGTGACGGACGTGCGGCCCGGCGGTTGGGTCGTGCTGTCGGCGGGCAACGCCCTGGTCGCCACCTGGGCGACCACCGTGGCGGGGCAGGCCGGGCCGACCGTGTTCGCCGTCCTCGTCGGGGAGGGGAACTGAGATGCCGAGCTACTACGAGATCCGGCACACCGTCGGGTTCGAGGAGACCAACCTCGTCGGCAACGTCTACTACGTGAACTACCTGCGCTGGCAGGGGCGGTGCCGGGAGATGTTCCTGCGCGACCACGCGCCGGGCGTGCTGGCCAGGGTGATGGACGACCTGAAGCTGTTCACGCTGAAGGTGGAGTGCGAGTTCTCCGCCGAGCTGGCCGCGTTCGACGAGCTGTCGGTGCGGATGAGCCTGGAGGACCTGACCCGGACGCAGATCCAGGTCGCCTTCGACTACGTCCGGCTCGGCGCGGGCGGTGAGGAGCCGGTCGGCCGGGGCAGGCAGCGGATCGCGTGCATGACGGGTGACGGCGCGGCGGTCGCGCCCGTGCCGGTGCCCGACGAGCTGCGCGCCGCGCTGGCGGCGTACCGGCCCGCACCGGGGAGGGCGGGGTGACGGCGACCGCGGAACCGGTGTCGCTGCGCGAAGCGATGTCCCGGTTCGCCACCGGGATCGTCGTGCTGACCGCGGGCGGCGAGCACAGCCACGGGATGACGGCCAACGCGTTCAGCTCGGTCTCGCTCGACCCGCCGCAGGTGCTGTGCTGCGTCACCCGCACGGCCCGGATGCACCGGGCGATCACGTCGGCCGGGTGCTTCGCGGTCTCGGTCCTGAGCGCGGAGCAGGAGGCCACCGCCCGCTACTTCGCGGGCGGGCGGCGGCCCGACGGGGCGACCCAGTTCGACGCGGTGGACTGGGCGCCGGGCCCGTGCACCGGCGCGCCGCTGCTGGGCGGCGCGCTGGCGTGGCTGGAGTGCGAGCTGGCCGAGGCGCACGAGGGCGGCGACCACACCATCTTCGTCGGCCGGGTGCTCGGCTCGAACCGCGGCCCGGACCGCTCGGCGCTGCTGTACTTCGGCGGCGCGTACCACCGGTTGACCTAGCCGGGCGGCGCACCGGCACCCGCGGGCGGGAGCGTTGTCGCGCGGGTGCCGGCGGTGCGTCCGGTCGGCCACCGGCACCCGCGGGCGGGGGCGTTGTCGCGCGGGTGCCGGTGTCGGTGGGCCATCGGCACCGCTGCCCGCACCGCTGGCTGCCGGTGTCGGTGGGCCATGGGCACCACTGCCCGCACCGCTGGCTGCCGGTGTCGGTGGGCCATCGGCACCACTGCCCGCACCGCTGGGCGCCGGTGTCGTTCGGCCATCCGGCACCACCGCCCGCACCGCTGCGAACCGGCGAACCGGCACAAGCGAGAAGACGCGCCGGGAGCGGTGTCGGTGGGACCGTCCGACGTGTCCCGGCGCGCACCCACCCGATACCCAGGAGGCACCCGGTGTCGACCACCGACATCCCGTCCCGAGAAGAACTCGTCCGCCGCGCGGCGGACCTGGCGCCGCTGCTGCGGAAGCACTCCGCGTGGTCCGAGGAGAACCGGCGGCTGCACGACGAGACGGTCGAGGCGCTCGCCGCCGCCGGCTTCTTCAAGCTCCGGACGCCCGTCCGCCACGGCGGCTACGAGGTGGACACCCGGACGCTGGTCGACGTCACCGCCGAGCTGGCCCGCGGTGACGGCTCGGTCGGCTGGACCGCCGCCGTGCACACCATCCCGACCTGGATGGCCTGCCAGTTCCCCTCCCACGTGCAGGACGAGGTCTTCGCCGAGGAGGACGTGCGGCTCTGCGGCACGTTGAGCCCGAGCGCGATGGCCACGCCCGCCGACGGCGGCGCGATCGTCAACGGCAAGTGGGGCTTCATCAGCGGCGCCCACCACAGCCAGTGGCAGGAGATCATCGCGATCATGGTCGGCCACGAGGGCGAGCCGTACCCGATCGTGGCCCTGGTGCCCATGTCCGACCTGCTCGTCGTGGACGACTGGCGCACCTCCGGCCTGTGCGGCACGGGCAGCGTCAGCACGGTGGCCAAGGACCTCTTCGTCCCGGCGGAGCGCATCCTGCCGCTGCCCGCCGTGCTGTCCGGCGGCGGGGCCGACGCCGACGCCGCCATCTACCGCCCGCCGCTGCTGCCGGTGGCCTCCGCGTCGTCGGTCGGCGTCGCGCTGGGCATGGCGGTCGCGGCACGTGAGGCGTTCTTCAAGCGCCTGCCCGACCGCAAGATCACCTACACCTCCTACGAGCGGCAGGCCGACGCGCCGCTGACCCACTTCCAGGTCGCCGAGGCCGCGGTGAAGACCGACCAGGCCCGGTTCCACGCCCACCGGCTGGCCGACCTGGTCGACACCAAGGCGGCGGCCGGCGAGCCGTGGGCGCTGGAGGAGCGGGCGGTGGCGCGGGCCGACCTGGGTGTGGTGTGCCGGCTCGCGAAGGAGGCGGTCGACGTCCTGGCCACCGCCAGCGGCGGCTCCTCGATCTACCGCGACATCCCGATCCAGCGGATCACCCGCGACGTGCACGCGATCAACCAGCACGCGCTCATGCACCCGGACACCAACGCCGAGCTGTACGGCCGAGTCCTCTGCGGACTGGAGCCCAACACCCTCTACATCTGATCCGTATCCCCAGGAGGACAAGCATGACGACGTCCACACCCGAGAACACCGGGACCCAGGCCGACGGCGCCGCCGTCGCGGCGCTCACCCGGCGAGTGGTGGCCGCGTGGGCCTACCACGACGCCGAGGCGTTCGCCGGCGTGTTCACCGAGGACGGGACCATGATCCTGCCCGGTGTCTACTGCAAGGGCCGCGAGCAGATCGCGGCGCACATGGCCGACGCGTTCCGCAACCAGTACAAGGGCACGCAGGTCACCGGCACCCCGATCGACATCAGGTTCTTCGGTCCCGACAGCGGCGTGCTGCTCACCCAGGGCGGCGTGCTGAAGCCGGGCACCACCGAGGTGACCGAGGACAGCGCGATCCGCGCGTCGTGGGTCGTGGTGCGGCAGGACGGCGAGTGGCGGCTCGCGGCGTACCAGAACAGCCCCCGCGATGACCGCTGAGCGCGTGGTGGGCGACCGGGCGGTGGTGCTCGGCGGGAGCATGGCCGGGTTGTTGGCGGCCCGCGTGCTCGCCGACTCGTACGGCGAGGTGGTCGTGGTCGACCGGGACGGGCTGACGGGCACCACCTCGGCCCGGCGCGGCGTGCCGCAGGGGCGGCACGTGCACGGCCTGCTCGCCCGCGGTCAGCAGGTGCTGGACGAGCTGTTCCCCGGTTTCACCGAGGAGGCCGTCGCCGACGGCATCCCGACCGGTGACCTCGGCGAGCTGCGCTGGTTCTTCCACGGTCGGCGGCTGCGGCCCGCGCCCACCGGCCTGGTGTGCGTCTCCGCGACCCGGCCCCGGCTGGAGGCCCTGGTCCGCAACCGGGTCGCCGCGCTGCCGAACGTGCGGTTCCTGGAGCGCCGCTCCGTGGACGGGTTGATCGCCACGCCGGACCGCCGGGCGGTCACCGGGGTCCGCGTGCGGGGCGAGGGCCCGGACGCCGCGGTGGAGGAGCTGACCGCCGACCTGGTGGTCGACGCGACCGGGCGCGGTTCCCGCACCCCGGTGTGGTTGTCCGAGCTGGGTTACGCCCGGCCGGAGGAGGACCGGATCCGCATCGACCTGAGCTACACCACGCGGATCTACCGCCCGCGGGAGGGCCGGGCGCTGGTCGACGACCTGTCGATCAACCCGGTCTCGTCGCCGTCGCACCCGCGTGGCGCGTTCCTGTCCAGGATCGAGGACGGCTGCTACGTCCTCTCGCTCACCGGCGTGTTCGGCGACGCCGCGCCGACCGACCCGGACGGTTTCCTGGACTGGGTGCGCTCCCTGCCGGTGCCCGACATCCACGAGGTGATCCGGGACGCGGAACCGCTGGGCGACCCCGTGCAGTTCCGCTACCCGCACAGCGTGCGGCGGCGGTACGAGCGGCTGACCGCGTTCCCGGACCGCCTGCTGGTCATGGGCGACGCGTTGTGCAGCTTCAACCCCGTCTACGGGCAGGGCATGACCGCCGCGGCGCTGGAGGCGGTCGAGCTGCGCGAGCACCTGCGAGCGGGCGCGCCCCGGCCGCTGGAGTTCCTGCGCGCGGTCGCCCGCGTCATCGACGTGCCGTGGGACATGTCGGCGGGCGGCGACCTCGCCTACCCGCAGGTGACCGGGCGTCGTTCGCTCAAGGTGCGGGTCGGCAACGCCTACATGGCGAAGGTCCAGGCGGCGGCGACCGGGGACGGCGCGATCACCAGGGCCTTCATGCGGGTGGCCGGCCTGGTCGACCCGCCGGGGTCGATGATGCGGCCGGGGATGGTGCTGCGCGTGCTGCGCGCCGCGCGGAAGGTCGGCCGGTCCCGCCCGGTGGACGGTCCGGTGGTCGCGGCCGGTGGGGCGCGCGCCGAGTGAACGCGGCACGGCTGGGGTCGCCGCCGGCGACCCCAGCCGCACCGCCGCTCATTCGGCGGTCAGCCGGACCGGCAGCGCCCGGTGGCCGTTCATGATGAACGTCGGCAGCGGCTGGAGTTCGTCGGCGGGCACGGCCAGCCGCATGTCCGGGAACCGCTCGAACAACGTGGACAGGCCGATGGTGCCGACCATGCGCGCGATCCCGACACCCAGGCAGTAGTGCGGCCCGTGGCCGAAGGACAGGTGTTCCTTGTCGGCCCGGGTGATGTCGAAGTCGTCCGCGGTGTCGCCGTGCAGCGCGGGGTCGCGGCCCACGGCGGCGTAGTTGACCAGGATCGGGTCGCCCTTCGGGATGGTGACCCCGGCCAACGGGATGTCCTCCACCGCGTACCGCAGCGGCAGGCTCGCGAGCGGCGACTGCACCCGCAGCGTCTCGTCGATGACGTCGTCCCACGACGACCGGCCGGACAGCACCAGGTCGCGCTGCTCGGGGTGGGTCAGCAGCGCGGTGATGGCGTTGTCGAAGAAGTTGATCGTGGTCTCCGAACCGGCGCCGAGGATGGCGAAGATCGAGTCCGCCATCTCCTGCTCGCTCAACCGCGACCCGTCCTCGTCCCGCGCGGCGATCAGGTCGCTGGTGATGTCGTCGCCGGGGGTGCGGCGCTTCTCGGCGATCAGGTCGGACATCGCGCCCCGCCAGCCCTGGAGGACGGCCTGCGCCTGCTCCGGCGTGACGGTGGTGTCCACCATCATGTCGATGACCTTCGCCGTGGCGGCGCGGGCCTGCTCGGACATGCCGATCAGGTCGGCGACGAGCATGGCGGGCAGCGGGTAGGCGAACCGCTCGCGCAGGTCCACCACCTCGCCCGGCGGGGTCGCGGCCAGGGCTCCCAGCAGCCCCTCGGTCAGCTCCACCACGCGTGGCTGGATCGACTCGGTGCGGCGGCGGGTGAACGCCTTGCCCACCAGCCTGCGCAACCGCACGTGGTCCTTGCCGTACGCGGTGACCATGTTGTCCATGGCGACCCAGCTGATCAGCTCCCAGTCGCCGGGCACGCGGCCCTCGATGAAGTCGGGCCAGTGGTTGCGCGCGCTCTTGGTCACCCTGGGGTCGGTCAGGATCGACTTGATCGCGGCGTGGCTCGTGACCGACCACGCGGTGACCCCGCCGGGCAGGGTGACCCGCACCGCCGGCGCCTGCGCGCGCAGGGCGGCGGCCTCGGCGTGGATGTCGCTCCCGTTGACGTCCAGCGCCACGGGGGTGTTCGGTGCCATTCTGTCTCCCAACGTGTTTCGGGTGAGCCGGCCTCAGGCCAGGGAGCGGGCGAACGCCCGGATGTCGCCGACGAGCCGTTCGGGCTGCTCCAGGGCGGCGAAGTGGCCGCCCCGGTCGAACTCGGTCCAGCGGGTGATGGTGTGGATGTCCCGCTCGGCGAAGCGGCGGACCGGCAGGAAGATGTCCTTGGGGAACACCGCCACGCCCACCGGGACGGGCACCGGCGGACCGGGCTCGCCCGCCGCGGCGCGGCGCACCGCTTCGGCGCCCTCGTAGTAGAACTGCGCCGAGGAACCCGCCGTACCGGTCAGCCAGTAGATCGACACGGTGTCCAGGATGCGGTCGCGGGACACCGCGTCCTCGGGGGTGTCGGTCGAGTCGGTCCAGTCCCGGAACCGCTCGACGATCCAGGCGAGCTGCCCGACCGGCGAGTCGGTGAGGGCGTAGGCCAGCGTCTGCGGCCGGGTGGCCTGGACCTTCATGTAGCCGGACAGCTCCTGGTCGAACCGCCCGAGCGCACCCAGCCGCTCCAGCTCGACGGCGTCCAGCGCGGCCATCTCCGCCGGGTCGCCGGAGGGGAACGTCATGAGCATGTTCACGTGCACCCCGAGCACGTGGTCGGGGTGCATCGCGCCCAGGGCCAGGGAGATCACCGACCCGGCGTCACCGCCCTGCGCCACGTAGCGGTCGTACCCGAGGCGGCGCATCAGCTCCGCCCAGGCGTTGGCGATGCGCGGCACGTCCCAGCCGGTCTGGGTGAGCGGCCGGGAAAACCCGTAGCCCGGGATGGACGGGATCACCAGGTGGAAGGCGTCCGCCGGGTCGCCGCCGTGCGCGCGGGGGTCGGTGAGCGGGCCGATCACGTCCAGGAACTCGGCGACCGAACCCGGCCAGCCGTGGGTGAGCAGCAGGGGCGTGGCGTCGGGCTCGGGGGAGCGGACGTGCATCAGGTGCACCGTCGCGCCGTCGATCTCGGTGAGGAACTGCGGGTGGCGGTTCAGCTCCGCCTCGGTGGCGCGCCAGTCGTAGCGGGTGCGCCAGTGCTCGGCCAGGTCCCGCACGTAGTCCGCGGGAGCGCCGCGGGACCAGCCCACGCCGGGCAGCTCGTCCGGCCAGCGGGTGTCGGCGAGGCGTCGGCGGAGATCCGCCAGGTCGGCTTCGGGGACGGCTATGCGGAAGCGGCGCATGGGTGGTCCGATCGTCGTGGGCGGACCGGGAACCGCCTGTCGGTCACGCGGTGTCGCGGCGGAGTCCACGGCTCTGGTTGGCACACATCGTGATCGCGCGTCGGAACCCGGTCATCTCCTGCGTTGCTTCCGGGTGGGGGACGGGTGGCGCGCCGGGGAATGCGGCAAAGCACGAGAGGGGGAGCGGTGTGGACGGGGGTGGATGCGGTGGTGTGCGGGCGAACCACGTGCGGGGCGCGGCAGGGGGACCGGTGGGGCGAGGGCGGCTCCGGGTCGGCGGCGGGGCGCGGGAGGTGCGAGTTGGCGTGCGGCGGGCGGGGTGCGTGGCGGGATGCGAGGGGTGTGGCCGGGGCGGGCCTCGCGGCGGGGCGCGGCAGATGTGGCGCCTCGCAGGCGTGGCGGGGTGCGGGCGGCGGTTCGGGGAAGCGGGTGGGGCCTGGCCCGCGCGTGGCTCCGCGCGGGATGCGGTGGTGCCCGGGACGTGTGGTCCGGCCCGGGTCGCATCGGCCGATGCGGCAAGGCATGAGAGGCGCGGGGTGGTGCGTCCGCAGCAGGATGGGGCGCGGTGGCGCGAGCGCGTCGTGCCCGAGCCGAAGGAGAACCCGGTGACCCTGCCGCGGACCGCGTCCCGCGCCGACTGGCTGGAGGCGCGCAAGTCGTTGCTGGTCAAGGAGAAGGAGCTGACCCGCGCCCGGGACGCGCTGAGCGCCGAACGCCGCCGGCTGCCCGTGGTGGAGGTCTCGCCGGACTACGCGTTCCAGGGACCCGCCGGTTCGGTGCGGCTGGTCGACCTGTTCGACGGCCGCCGCCAGCTCATCCTCTACCACTTCATGGGCGCGATCCCGGGCTACGGCTGGTGCCCGGTGTGCTCGTTCTGGATCGACAACGTCGGCCACCCGGCCCACTTCCACGCGCGTGACACGACGTTCGTCGTGGACTGCCCCGAGCCGTGGTCCGACGTGGAGGCGTTCGTCGCGCGGATGGGCTGGACGGTTCCTTTCGTGTCGTCCCACGGCACCTCCTTCTACGAGGACTTCCACGTGGAGCTGGGCGGCGCGCCGGGCGAGGTGGACGCGCCCGGCGTCAGCGTCTTCCTGCGCGAGGGCGACGCCGTCTTCCACTCGTACTCGACCTACCGGCGCGGCAGCGACCACCTCAACGGGACGTACGCCTATTTGGACCTCACCCCGTTGGGCCGTCAGGAGGACCACCTGGAGGACAAGATGGACTGGATGCGCCTCCACGACGAGTATTGAGCGGCCGAACGGGTGATCGCTCCGCTCCGCCGGCCGGAGGTGCTATACATGGCAACGATCCGGGACAGGCGTCCGAACCCGCGCGCCGGCGACGTGGTCGCGGCAGGTCTTCACGAGGAGCGGTGAGTGTACGGCAACATCGAGGTCCGGTCCGCCCGCGAGAACAACCTCCAGGAGGTCTCGCTGGACCTGCCCAAGCGCAAGATCACGGTGTTCACCGGCGTTTCCGGTTCCGGCAAGTCCTCACTGGCCTTCGGCACCATCGCGGCGGAGTCGCAGCGGCTGATCAACGAGACCTACCCGGGCTACGTGCAGGCGGTCATGCCGCGTTACGGCCGGCCCGACGTCGACTCGCTGGCGAACCTGTCGACCGCGGTCATCGTCGACCAGCAGCGGATGGGCGGCAACTCGCGCTCGACGGTGGGCACCGCGACCGACACGTACGCGTTGCTGCGCCTGCTGTTCTTCCGCGCCGGCTCGCCGCCGGTGGACAACCCGAAGGCGTTCTCCTTCAACGACCCGCAGGGCATGTGCCCCGAGTGCGAGGGCATCGGGCGGCGGTCGGCGCTGGACGTGGACGCGTTGGTGGACCGGTCGAAGTCCCTCCAGGAGGGCGCGATCCTCTGGCCCGCGTTCGCGGTCGGCACGACCTACTGGCGCTTCTTCATCATGTCCGGCCTGTTCGACAACGACAAGAAGCTGGCCGACTACACCGAGGACGAGTGGGACGCCCTGCTCAACCTGCCGGAGAAGAAGATCACGGTCGAGGGGCCGGCGCGCACCAGCGGCAGCTTCACCTACGAGGGCCTGCTGCCGAAGTTCAAGCGGCTCTACGTGAGCAAGGGCGCGGACCACGTCCAGCCCAAGCTCCGCGACGCCTACGAGCGCGTGGTCACCACCGCGCCCTGCGACGCCTGCGACGGCAGCCGCCTCGGCCCGGCGGCGCTGGCGTGCCGCCTCAACGGGCGGAGCATCGCCGAGTGCGTCGCGATGGAGGTCGAGGAGCTGGTCGAGTTCGTGCGCGCCGTCGACAACCCGACCGTCGCGCCCGCCGTGGCGTCACTGGTGGCCCGGCTGACCGAGCTGGAGCGGCTCGGCCTGGGCTACCTCAGCCTGAACCGGGAGACCTCCACGCTGTCCGGCGGCGAGTCGCAGCGCGTGAAGATGGTGCGGCACCTGGGTTCCAGCCTGGTCGACATCACCTACATCTTCGACGAACCCACCGTCGGCCTGCACCCGCACGACATCAGCCGCCTCAACGAGCTGCTGTGCCACCTGCGGGACAAGGGCAACACCGTCCTGGTGGTGGAGCACAAGCCCGAGGTCATGGCGATCGCCGACCACGTCGTGGACATGGGCCCCGGCGCCGGGCGCAAGGGCGGGCAGGTCGTCTTCGAGGGCACGTTCGCCGAGCTGGCGAAGTCCGGCACGCTCACCGGGCGGCACCTCAGCAGCCGCCAGGAGGTCAAGCGCACGCCGCGCGAGCCCACCGGGGCGCTCACCATCCGCAACGCCTCGCTGCACAACCTGCACGACATCGACGTGGACATCCCCACCGGCGTCCTGACGGTGGTGACCGGTGTCGCCGGCGCGGGCAAGAGCACGCTCATCCGCGGCTGCCTGCTGCGCAAGTACCCGGAAGCGGTGTTCATCGACGACAGCGTGTCGCGTGGTTCGCGGCGCTCCAACCCGGCGACGTTCACCGGCATCCTCGAACCGATCCGCAAGGCGTTCGCCACCGCGAACAAGGTCAGCCCCGCGTTGTTCAGCGCCAACTCCGAGGGCGCGTGCCCGGAGTGCAAGGGCCTGGGCCTGATCTACACCGACCTCGCGCACCTGGAGCAGGTCGCGACCGTGTGCGACACCTGCGAGGGCAGGCGGTTCAGCGCCGACGTGCTGCGGCACACGCTGCGCGGGCGCGACATCAGCGAGGTGCTGGAGCTGTCCGTCGTGGACGCGCTGGAGTTCTTCACGGAGAAGCCCGTCGTGAAGGCGTTGAAGGCGCTCGACGACGTCGGCCTGGGCTACATCACGCTGTGGCAGCCGGTCAGCACGATGTCCGGCGGCGAGCGGCAGCGGCTCAAGCTGGCCAACGAACTCGGCCGCAAGTCGGGTGTCTACGTGCTGGACGAGCCGACCAGCGGCCTGCACATGCACGACGTGGACAACCTGATCGGCCTGTTCGACCGCTTGGTGGACAACGGCAACACGGTGGTCGTGATCGAGCACAACCTCGACGTGATCGCCCGCGCCGACTGGGTCATCGACGTCGGCCCCGGCGCGGGTCACCGCGGCGGCCGGATCGTGTTCGAGGGCACGGTCGCGCAGATGGCCGACAGCCCGGACTCGGTGACCGGCGAGTTCCTGCGCCGCCGGGCGGAACTGGTCGGCTGAGCCCCACCGCGGCCGGTCACGCCCGAGCGGCGCGACCGGCCGCGGTCTCACACGGGCACGACGCCGGTGTTGAGCACGGCGAGCAGGGTTCGCGCCTGGACGTTGACGTAGCGGCCGTGCCGCAGCAGGTGGCTGATCTGCCCGAGGCTGCACCAGCGGTAGCCGTCCGGCGGTGTGGTGGGCGCCTCCGACTCGTCCGCCTCGACGATCAGCGAGCGGTTCTGCGCGTGGAAGAAGCGCCCGCCCTCCTCGGAGTGCACGGCCTCGTAGCGGATGCGGTCGCGGGGCGCGTTCAGCACCAGGTCCAGGAACGCGGGCCGGTAGCCGTGGGTGTAGTAGTCGGGTGTGCACTGCACCGTCGGGCCAAGCTCGATGGTGTCGAGGAAGCCGGGCTCGACGCGGGCGTGCATCAGGATGTGCGGCACGCCGCCGAACCGGCGGATCACGAAGGCGGTGAGCCCGATCTTCAGCGGCTCGATCAGCGGCTGGGTCCAGGCGCTCACCTCGCGGTTGCCGCTCGCCGCGACCGCCATCACCCGGAAGTAGCGCGGCGGCACGTGCTCGATGCCGGTGTCGCCGCGCTCCCAGTCGGACACCTCGGCCAGCGGGAGCCGCCGGATCCGCACCTCGTGCCGGGACCGCTCGGTCGAGAACCACGACAGCAGCTCGACGTCGGAGTGCAGCGCGTTCGGCTCCGCGTACGGCATGGGCGCGCACGACAGCACCGTCCGCGCGTCCATGTTGACCACGTTGTCGCGGCGCAGCAGCTCCCCGATCTGGCCCAGCGTGAGCCAGCAGAAATCCTCGTCCACCGGCACGTCCTCGCGGGTTTCCACGATCGTGTTGCGGTTGGACTTGTGGTAGAACCACGTGCCGTGCTCGGACTGGAGGGTGTCCACCAGCGTGCGGCACCGCCCCGGCTCGGTGAAGTAGTCGATGTACTTGACCTTCGCGCCCCGGTGCGCGCCGGTGTAGTTGCTGCGCGTGGCCTGGACGGTGGGTGAGAGCTGGAGCAGGTTCGGGTTGCCCGGCTCCATCTTGGCCTGCATCAGGAAGTGCAGGACGCCGTCGAACTCCCGCGCCACGATGCCGAGGATGCCGACCTCGGGCTGGTCGATGATCGGTTGCTGCCAGTCGGGGAACGGGCCGCCGCGGTTGACAATGTGCAGGCCCTCGATGGTGAAGAACCGGCCGGTCCGGTGCACCAGGTTGCCGGTGCCGGGCTGGAAGCCCCAGCCGTCCAGGTCCGCGAACGGGATGCGGGTGACCTCGAAGCGGTGCGCCCGCCGCCGGTCGTCCAACCAGGACGTGAAGTCCGCGGTCCGCATCCACGCACCGGACTCGGTGGCGGCCGCGGACCTGGCCAGTCGGGCGGGCAGGCCGGCGTCGGCACGCGCGGTCAGCTCCGCGCCGGTGCTCATCCCGACACCCCCGGCCGCGGGTCCGGGCCGACCATGCCGGGCGCCGTCCACCCGTTCAGGTCGTACTCGGACAGGCACCGGTCCACCAGCTCCAGCATCCCGTCCGTGACGCCGGACCGCTGGGCCACCCGCAGCGCCTGCGCCCGGTTGTCGTCCGGGTTGCCCGCGTAGTTGCGCTCGTACAGCTCCTGCCGACCGCCGAACTCGCTGCCCACCGCGTCCCACAGCAGCTTCATCACCTTCACCCGCTGCTCGGCGGTGTGGCCGTGCGAGCCGCGCAGGTACCGGTCCAGGTAGGGCCGCACCTCCGGGTTGTGGAAGTCGGCGACGCCGGAGTTCAGGTAGATCAGCCCGCTGCCCACGGTGTTCTGGACGATCTCCCGCATCCGGCCGTACACGCCGGGCGCGAGCGTCCGGTACGCCAGGGCGTACTCCTGGTTGGGCTGCACGTAGTCCTCGGCCCACGGCGTCGCGCCCGCGATCATCGCGTCGGACAACGCCCAGATCATGTGCCGCAGGGCCATCAGCTCGCCGATGTTGCCCTGCACGCCGCGGAAGTCCTCGGTGCCGTTGATCTGCACGGCCTTGAGCATCAGGCCGCAGATGAAATCGAGCTTCACCCCGAGCCGGGTCGCGCCGTGCAGCGCGAACCGCGGCATGAAGCCGGAATTGTGGAAGAACGTGTTCGCCTTGTCCAGGTCGCCGTAGACGAACACGTTCTCCCACGGGATCAACGCTTCGTCGAACACGATGATCGCGTCGTTCTCGTCCATCCGGCTGGCCAACGGGTAGTCGAACGGGCTGCCGGTGGTCGCCGCGGCCAACTCGTACGAGGCGCGGCAGAACAGCTTCACACCGGGGATGTCCATCGGGGCCATGAAGACCACCGCGAAGTTCTTTTCCCGCACCCGGAGGCCGTGGTGCGCGATGAAGTTGTAGTTGGTCAGCGCGGAACCGGTGGCGACCACCTTGGCGCCGCTGACCACGAGACCCGCGTCGGTCTCCCGGTCGACGTGCACGTACACGTCGGAGACCTCTTCCGGCCGCTTGTGCCGGTCCACCGGCGGGTGCACCAGCGCGTGGTTGACGTGCAGCACCCGTTCCTGGCAACGGCGGTACCACGTGCGGGCGTTGTCCGCGAACGGCTCGTAGAAGTCCGCATTCGCACCCAGCGTGGCCAGGAAGGACGCCTTGTAGTCGGGGGACCGGCCCAGCCAGCCGTAGCAGCGGCGCTGCCACGCGGCGATCGCGTCGCGCCCGGCACGCAGTTCGCCGGTGTCCGCGGGCGGGCGGAAGAACGGGTGGGTGAACCCGCCGTTGCCGGTGTCGGTGGTCGTGGTGAGCACGTCCCGCTCGGGCGAGTCCCACAGGGCGTCGTACAGCCCGGCGACGGTCCGCGCGTTGTTCCGGAATGCCGGGTGCTCGGTCACGTCCGCCACCCGTTCCCCGTGTATCCAGACTTCTCGGCCGTCGCGCAGGGATTCGAGGTATTCGGCCCCGGTGAGCGGCAGGCGCGCGGAGACGTCCGCATTCGGCATGTAAGTCAGCTCCTCGGCGGGTGACGTGGCGCGTCGCGGTGCGCGGGCGGCGGAAAAATGTGCTTTCCGCGTGACTTCCAGCAGCTTGCCAGGGTGCCCGGCGGGCAACAAGATCGCCCGGCTACTCGGGCAATCCAGAAGATGCCGCTGCGAACGCGGGAATGTGAGGGTGGGTGCTGCGCTCCGGTCCGCCCGAGCGCCAGTTTCCGGTCACCGGTGGCAGGAGAGGGCACTGTGGAGAACGACCAGATGAGTTCGAAGCTGTGGGCGATGGCGCGCCTCGCGACGCCCATGGCCGTCCGGGTGGCGGCGACGCTGCGGCTGGCCGACCACGTGGCCGCCGGGCGCGACCGCGCGGCGGACCTCGCCGCGGCGGCGGGCGCGGACGCCGACGCGGTGGAGCGCTTGATGCGCTACCTCTCGGTGCGCGGGCTGTTCGACCGCGACGACACCGGTCGGTACACCCTGACGCCGCTCGGCGCGGCGCTGCGCGACGACCACCCGTCGCGGCTGCGGCCCCGGCTGGACGTCGAGGGCTCGCTCGGCCGGGCCGAGCTGTCCTTCGCGCAGCTGCTGCACTCCATCCGCACCGGGGAGGCTTCCTTCCACCTCCAGTTCGGACGGACGTTCTTCGAGGACTGGGCGGCCGACCCGGACCGGGCCGAGGACTTCAACAAGCTGACGTCCGACATGGAGTCGCGCTCGCCGGACATCGTCGCGGGCTACGACTGGGAGTCCCTGGGCTCGGTGGTCGACGTCGGCGGCGGCAACGGCGCGCTGATGCTGGCCCTGCTGCGCAAGTTCCCGTCGTTGCGCGCCACGGTGCTGGAGATGCCGGACAACTCCGAGCCCGCGCGCAAGGCCATCGCCGAAGCCGGCCTCGGCGACCGGTGCGACGTGGTGTCCCGCAGCTTCTTCGAGCCGCTGCCCGCCGGCGCGGGCGGCTACGTGATGTCGTTCGTGCTGCACAACTGGGGCGACGAGCCGGCGCGCGCGTTGCTGCGGCGCTGCGCGGAGGCGGCCGGTGAGGACGGCGTGGTCCTGGTGGTCGAGCAGACCGGTCCGCACGGCGCGGCCACGCACACCGGGATGGACCTGCGGATGCTCGTCGTGACCGGCGGGAAGGAGCGGACCGCCGAGGAGATGGGCGAACTGGCGGCCGACGTCGGCCTGCGGATCGCCGCGGTGCACCCGGCGGGCGCGTTCTCCATCGTCGAGATGCGCGCGGCGCGGTGACCGGGTCGGAGCCGGCCCGCGGCCAGTGGGGAGGTTCGACGTGATCAACGTCTTCCAGCCGTCGCTGGGTGAGCGCGAACTGGCCGCGGTGGCCGAGGTGTTCGCGGGCAACTGGCTCGGCAAGGGTCCGCGCACCGCCGGGTTCGAGCGGGACTTCGCGGAGCACATCGGGGTCGAAGCGGAACGGGTCGTCACGACGAACTCGTGCACCGAGGCCACCTTCATCGCGATGGACCTCGCCGGGGTCGGCGAGGGCGACGAGGTCGTGCTGCCGACGGTCAGCTTCGTCGGCGCGGGCAACGCCGTGGCCGCGCACGGCGCGCGCCCGGTCTTCTGCGACGTCGACCCCACCACCCTCAACGCGACCGTCGACGACATCGAGGCCGCCCTGACGCCACGCACGAAAGCCGTGCTGCTGCTGCACTACGGCGGCTACCCCGGCGACGTGGTGGACATCGCGGCGCTGTGCCGCGACCGGGGCGTGCTCCTCATCGAGGACGCCGCCGCCGCCGTCGCGTCCAGTGTGGACGGCCAGGCGTGCGGCACGTTCGGCGACATCGGCGTGTGGAGCTTCGACTCGCAGAAGATCGTCGTCGCGGGCGACGGCGGCGCGCTGTCCGCCCGGGACCCGGAACTGGTCGCCCGCGCGGGCAAGCTCGCGTACTTCGGCCTGGAGCAGTTCAGCGGTTACAGCCAGGCCAAGACGACGTCGACGCGGTGGTGGGACTTCGACATCTCGTCGTTCTCCCGCCGGTCCATCATGAACGACGTCCAGTCCGCGATCGGCGCGGTGCAGCTGCGGCGGCTGCCGGAGTTCCTGGCCCGCCGCGCGGAGGTCGTCGCGCACTACGACCGCGAACTGGCCGACGTGCCGGGCGTGCTGCCGCCGCCCGCGTTGCCGCGGGGCCACCGCGGCTCGCAGTACCTGTACTGGCTGCGGCTCGACGCCCGCATCCGCGACCAGGTGGCGCGCGACCTCTACGACCGGGGCGTCTACACCACGTTCCGGTACCCGGCGCTGCACCGGGTCGCCGCGTACGGCTGGACCACGCCGCTGCCCAGGGCCGAGGAGGCGGCGGAGCGCACGTTGTGCCTGCCGCTGCACCAGGCGTTGTCCGACGACGACGTCCAGACCGTGGTGGACGCGTTGCGCGACTCGGTGTCCCGCCGGTCGGGCGGGGGCGCGTGATGGCCGCGGTGCGGGACAGCCACGCGGTGTACGGCGACGCGCTGGGCGAGGTCTACGACCTGTTCTACCGGGGGCGCGGCAAGGACTTCGCGGCCGAGGCGGAGTGGGTGCGGCGGGTCGTCCGCGAGCGGCGACCGGGCGCGCGGTCGCTGCTGGACGTCGCCTGCGGCACCGGTGAGCACCTGGCGCACCTGGTCGAGCACTTCCCGGACGCGGCGGGTGTCGAGCTGTCACCGGCGATGCGCGTGGCGGCGGAGCGCAAGCTGGCCGCCACACCGGTGCACGAGGCCGACATGTTCGACTTCGACCTGGGCCGGGTGTTCGACGCGGTGTGCTGCCTCACCGGTTCGATCGCGTACGCGGCCGACACGGCGGAGCTGGCACGCGTGGTCGGCGCGATGGCGCGGCACCTGCCGGTCGGCGGCGTGCTCGTGATCGACCCGTGGTGGTCGCCCGACACGTTCCTCGACGGGCACATCGCCCACGACGTGGTCGAGGGGGAGGGCCGGACGGTGGTGCGGTTGTCCCGCTCGCACCGGATCGGCGACCTGTCCCGGCACGAGGCGCACTACCTCGCCGCGGACGCGACCGGTGTGCGGCACTTCAGCCAGGTGCAGGACCTCACGCTGTTCCCGGCGGAGGACTACCTCGCCGCGCTGGCCGGCGCGGGCTGCGAGCCCGAGCACCTCACCGACGTCGGCCAGCCCCGGCGCGGCCTGTTCGTCGGGGTGCGCCGGGAGGCCGGGCGATGACCTACACCGAGCAGTTCGCCGAGATCTACGAGTTCATCTACCAGGGGCGCGGCAAGAGCTGGCCCGCGGAAGCCCACGAGGTGGACCGCATCATCCGCTCCCGTCGGTCGGACGTGGCGTCCTTGCTGGACGTCGCGTGCGGCACGGGCGCGCACCTGGAGACGTTCGCGTCGCTCTACCGCGAGGTGGCGGGACTGGAGATCGCCGAGCCCATGCGGGAGCGGGCGAGTCGCCGGTTGCCGGGCGTGCCCGTGCACGCGGGCGACATGCGCGACTTCCGGCTGGGGCGCACCTTCGACGCGGTCACGTGCATGTTCAACGCGATCGGCTACGTGGGTTCGGTCGAGGAGCTGAGGGACGCCGTGCGGTGCATGGCCGAGCACACCGCGCCCGGTGGTGTGGTGGTCGTGGAACCGTGGTGGTTCCCGGAGAACTTCCTGGACGGGCACGTCGCGGTGGACAGCCGGCGCGTGGACGGGCTCGCGGTGGCGCGCGTGTCGCACACGACTCGGGAGGACCGGCGGACGCGGCTGGAGGTGCGGTTCCTGGTCGGCGAGGCCGGGCACGGCATCCGGGAGTTCAGCCAGACGTCCGACCTCATGCTGTTCACGCGCGACGAGTACCTGGCCGCGTTCGCCGACGCCGGGTGCCCCGCCGAGTACCTGCCCGACGGGCTGACCGGTCGCGGCCTCTTCGTCGGCGTCCGCGAGCGGTCCGGCGGGTCGTAGCACGACCCCGACTGCCGGGAAGCCTCACCCGCCGGGCGTTCGGTCCCAGCCCGACCCCGGCGACCGGTGGCGAACCGACGTCCGGTCGCCGCCCGCACCCGGCGCCGGGCCGCGATCCGCGCGAAGCGCCGGACCGCGATCCGCACCTGGCGGTGGGCCGCGACCTGCACGAAGCGCCGGACCGCGATCCGCACCTGGCGGCGGGCCGCGACCCGCGCGAAGCGCCGGACCGCGATCCGCACCCGGCGGCCGGCCGTGACCTGCACCAAGCGCCGGACGACGATCCGCGCCCGGCGTCCGACCGTAGCCCGCACCCGGCGACCGGCAGCAGCCCGACCCCGGCACCCCCTCACGTGACAGGAGAGACCCCATGCGCGTGCTGTTCCTGACCCCTCCCGGGCTGAAATCGCACCTGTACCTCCAGACGACCGTGGCGTGGGCGCTGCGCACCGCCGGGCACGACGTGCGGGTCGCCGGGCAGCCGGAGCTGGTCGAGGACCTGGCCGCCACCGGCCTGACCGGTGTGGTGGTGGGCGAGCGGCAGGCCGAGGTGCTGGCCGAGGTGGACGAGACCTCCGAGCCCGCCCCGCAGCCGATCCCCGCGACCGACGACGGGCGGCTGCCCGTGCAGACCGACTACGCCCGCGACGACCCGCGCGGCGAGCTGTCGTACCTGACCACCAACTTCCTCCCCTTCCTCTACACCGACGACATGCTCGGCGAGCTGGTCGAGTTCGCCCGCGACTGGCGACCCGACCTGGTGATCTGGGACCAGATGACCTACGCCGGGATGATCGCGGCCCGCGCGTGCGGCGCCGCGCACGCACGCATCCTGTTCGGCGCGGACGGTTACGTGCAGCTGTGGCGGGCGCTGCCGGAGCAGGGCGGCGCGGACGACCCCATGCGCGAGTGGCTGGAGCCGGTCCTGGAGCGGTTCGGGTGCGGGCCGTTCGCGGACGACGCGGTGACGGGCCAGTGGACCGTCGACCCCATGCCGCCTTGGATCTGGCGGCCGTCCGGTGTGCGTTACGTGCCGGTGCGCACGCCCGCGTTCAACGGGACCACCGTGATCCCGGACTGGTTGCTGCGCAAGCCGGAACGGCGGCGGGTGTGCCTCACGCTCGGCATGACGCACCGCGAGGCGAACGTCGCGGAGGCGTCGGCGGCCGACCTGCTGGAGGCGGTGAGCGACCTCGACGTCGAGGTGGTCGCCACTTTCACCGGCAAGCAGCTGGAGGGCGTGGGAACCCTGCCGGACAACGTCCGCGCGGAGGACTACGTCCCGATGAACGCGTTGCTGCCGACGTGTTCCGCCGTCGTGCACCACGGCGGGACCTCCACGATGACGGCCGCCTACGAGCACGCCGTGCCCCAGCTCCTGGTGCCCAGCGCGTACTGGAGCGAGAAGTGGTACGGGCCCATCGCCCAGGGCAACGCCCTGGCCGAGCAGGGCGCGGGCCTGCTGCTGTCCGGGGACTCCGACCACCTGTCCGCGGCGGCGCTGCGTGCCGGCCTGGTCCGGGTGCTGGACGACCCGTCGTTCCGGCACAACGCCGAGCGGCTGCGGGCCGAGTGGGCGGCGGTGCCCACCCCGAACGACCTCGTGCCCGCGTTGGAAAGGCTGACCGGTCAATACCGGGGCGCCCGGCCGTGAGCAAGTCCGGCAATTCCGGCGAGCCGCGCCGGGAATTCGGCCGGGCCCGGCGCGCGGCACGCACTCGAAACCCCGACCGAACAACGCGTGCCGAGCCGGTGAATAGTCCGTTCCGGGCGGGGGTGGCGATTTTTTCCGGACCGCCGGAAGCGCTCCCGACGTGGCTCGGCGGAGCGGTGCGACCTGTTTTCGCGTGGTCGTGCTGCCAGTTGTCCGCTGCGCTACAGTAAGCCGTATGCGCTTCGGTATTCTGGGCCCGTTGGAGGTGTGGACCTCGACGGGTCAGTCCGTGCGCGTTCCGGAGGTGAAGGTCCGCGCATTGCTGGCGCACCTGCTGGTCAACCGGGGCCGCCGGGTGTCGGCGGGTCGGCTTATCGAGGACCTGTGGGGGGAAAACCTGCCGGCGAACCCCGCCGGTGTGTTGCGCAGCAAGGTTTCCCAGCTCCGCCGGGTGCTGGACGACGCCGAGCGCGGCGGGCGTGACCTGATCGAGTTCCGCTCGGCGGGCTACCTGCTGCGCACCGACGCGCAGGCCGTCGACGCCGACGAGTTCACCGCCGCCGTCGAGCGTGCGCGCGGCACGGCCGAGACGAGGGCCAAGGCGGCGCTGCTGGCCGACTCGCTGGCGTTGTGGCGTGGTCCCGCGCTGGCCGACTTCGCCGACGAGGGCTTCGCCCGCGCCGCCATCGCGCGGCTGGACGAGCAGCGGTTGAACGCGCTCCAGGAGCAGGCCGAGGCGTGGCTCGCGCTGGGCGAACCCGACCGGTTGGCGGGCGAGCTGGCCGAGGTCGTGGCGCAGCACCCGTTGCACGAGCGGTTGCGCGCGTTGCTCATGCGCGCGCTGTACGTGTCGGGGCGGCAGGGCGACGCGCTGGACTGCTACCAGGACCTGCGGGTGCGCCTGCGGGAGGAGCTGGGCGTCGAGCCGGGTCCCGAGCTGGTCGCGCTGCACCAGTCGATCCTGCGGCGCGAGCCGGTGCCGGGCAGCCGCCCGCCGGCACCCGAGGTGTCGCGGCCGAGGACGAACCTGCCGACGCCGCTGACCGAGCTGGTGGGCCGGGTCGAGGCCGTCGCGCTGACCCGCAAGCTGCTGGAGCGCGGCCGGCTGGTCACGATCACCGGCATGGGCGGCGCGGGCAAGACGCGGCTCGCCCTGGCCACGGCCGCCGAGCTGGTCGACCACTTCCCGTCCGGCGTGTGGCTGGTCGAGCTGACCGCGCTGGGCCAGCCCGCCGCCGGCCCGGACGAGGCGCGCGGCGCCGACCCGGCCGCGGTGCGCGCGGCCGTGGTCGAGATGATCAGCACGGTGCTGGGCCTGCACGACCAGCCCGGCGGCGCGCGGTTGGCGGCCGGTGCGGACGAGGACGTGCGGCGGCTGGTCGCGGCGTTGCGCGACCGGCGGGTGCTGCTGGTGCTGGACAACTGCGAGCACGTGGTGGAGCCGGTCGCCCAGCTCTGCTCGCTGCTGCTCGCCGCGGCGCCGTCGTTGCGGGTGCTGGCGACCAGCCGCGAACCCCTGCGCGTGACCGGTGAACTGCTGCACCCGCTGCCGCCGCTGGAGCTGCCGGGCCCGGACGAGGGCACCGACCCGGAGCGGTTGCTGCGTTACAGCGCCATCCACCTGTTCGTGTCCCGGGTCGCCGCCTCCAGTCCCGGTTTCGCGCTCACCACCGACAACGCCGCCGCCGTGGTCGAGATCTGCCGCCGGCTCGACGGGTTGCCGCTGGCGCTGGAGCTGGTGGCGACGAGGGTCCGCGCGCTGGGCGTGCAACCGCTGGTGCGGCTGCTGGACGACCGGCTGCTCCAGCTCTCGTCCGGCAAGCGCGACGTGCCCGCGCGTCACCAGACGTTGCGCGGCATGATCGACTGGAGCTGGAGCCTGCTCGCGCCTGCCGAGCAGGCGGTGCTGCGGCGGCTCGCGCTGCACTCCGGCGGCTGCACGCTCAGCGCCGCCGCGGAGGTCTGCTCCGGCGGCGGCGTGGTCGCCGAGGAGGTGCCGGACCTGCTGGCGCGGCTGGTGGACTGCTCGCTGGTGGTGGCCGCGGAAGGGGTGGACGGGCCGCACTACCGGATGCTGGAGTCCGTCGCCGCCTACAGCGTGGAGCGCCTGCGTGAAGCGGGGGAGACCGCCGAGTGGCAGCGGCGGCACGACGAGCACTACCTGTCCCTGGCCGAGCGCGCCGACCAGCGGCTGCGCGGGCGCGAGCAGCGGCGGTGGCTGCTGCTGCTGGACGCGGAGACGGTGAACCTGCGTGCCGCGCTGCACAGCGCGATCCGGCGTGGTGACGCGGCGATGGCCGTCCGGTTGTGCTGCGCGCTGGCCTGGTACTGGGTGTTGCGCGGCCGGCTGGGCGAAGGCCGCCGGTCGTTCGCCGCGGCGCTGGCCGTGGCCGGTCCGGTGCCCGAGGGCACCCGCACGACGGCGTTGCTGTGGTGGGCGGGCATGACGGCGATGGCGGGCGAGGACCCGGCACCCGTGCTGGCTCGCGTCAGCGGGCGGGACGCGCCGCGGTCCCCGGCCGACCGGCGGGGCGCGGCGCGGGCCGAGTGGCTGCTCGCCTCGGTCACGCCGAGCGACGTGGACCGCCCGGCGGGCGAGGACAAGCTCAGCCGCGCCCTCGCCACCTTCCGGGAGCTGGGCGACGACTGGGGCGTGGCGGTCGCGTTGAGCAGCCTGGCGTGGATCTCCTTGCTGCGTGGCGATTTCGCGGCGCTGCGGCGGGACGCGGAGCGCAGCCTGGCCCTCTTCCGCGAGCTGGGCGACGACTGGGGCATCCTCCAGGCCACCGACCCGCTCGCCGCGCTGGCCTACACCACCGGCGACCACGACCGCGCCGTCCAGCTCTGCTCGGACGGCCTGCGGACCGCCCGCGACCTCGGCCTGTGGCCGCAGTTCGCCTACTACCTCAACGAACTGGGCCGCCTCGCCCTGCTCGCCGGCGACTGCGCCCGTGCCCGGGATCTGCACGAGCGCGCCCGCACCCTGGCCGTCGAGCTGTCCAACCTGGCCGTGGCGCAGTACGCGGAGCAGGGGTTGGCCGTGGTGGCGCGCAGGCAGGGCGACTACGAGCTGGCGGAGCGACACCTCCGGCCGCTGCTCGACGCGGCGCGGCAGGCGGAGTGGGGCGAGGAGGTCACGTCCCTGTTGGCGGAGCTGGGTTTCGTGGCCGAGCAGCGTGGTGACGCGGAGGCGGCCTTCGCCCTGCACCGCGAGGGCTACGAGGCGGCCCGCACGACCGGCGACCAGCGCGCGGTGGCGCGGGCGCTGGAGGGCCTGGCCGGCGCGCACAACCTCATCGGGCGGCACGACGTGGCCGCGCGGCTGCTCGGTTGCGCGGCGGCGGCGCAGAACTCGATGGGCATCCAGGTGCCCGCGGCGGAGCGGTACGACGTGGACCGGGTGACCGACGCCGCGCGGGCGGCGCTCGGTGCGGCGTGCTTCGAGGCGGAGTTCGCGGTGGGCGGCGCTTCGCGGCCCGACGAGTGCGTTCCGGCCTGACCCGGTTCCCCGGGTGACGGCGCGACCGGTGGTCGCGCACGCCGGGTCCGGCGGGCGGCGCGGCCCAGTGGACGGTCCGATGTGGTGGGCGGTGCGGCCCCGCGGGTGGCCCGGCCCGGTGGGCAGTCCGGTCGGGCGGGTGGTGCGGTCCGCGCGCTCGCGGGGATCTGTCAGGCGGGCTCCCCGGTAGTTCCAGCTGCGGGGAGGGGCTTCCTGCCGCCCGGGTTCTTGTGGGACGGGGTCGGGGGCTCGTTCGCCCGAACGGCGGTGTGGTGGCGGGCATCGGGCGGTCAACCGGTGCCGCCGGGGTGTCCGAGCGGGTGGACCTGGCTCGTGTCGCGGCACTGGCGCAAACGAAGAGACGTGCCGCGCGCCGGCGGGTGTGATGCTTCATTCGCATATCGGGCGCCAGGTCGGTGCAGTGGTGAATGGGCCAGGGCAGTGCCGGAGCGGTTGGACACCGCGGGGCGCGCCCCGAGGGGGCAATTCAATGCCAAAAGGTGTTTGGCTGGTCCAGCAAGGTGTCTGGGCCATGACGCTGGAATCAATGCCGCTGGCGGCGGGCTATCTCAAGGCGACCGCGCTCCAAGAGCCGCGGATCGCCCGGGAGACCGATATCCGCATCCACAACTTCGACGGCGGGGTGAGCCTCTTCGAGATGGCCAACTCCCTGTTCCGCGACGGAGCGCCGGACGTGCTGGCTTTTTCCGTCCTGGGCTGGAACTACCACGCCTTCGGAGCGCTGGCGGAAACCTTCAAGCAGATCAACCCCGACGGCTGGGTGGTGTTCGGCGGCAACCACGTCTCGCACCAGGCCGAGCGGGTGTTCGGCACGTTCCCCGACGTCGACGTGGTGGTCAACGGCGAAGGTGAGTTCACCTTCCGCGAACTGCTGTTGGCCAACCTCGACGGGCGTTCGACGGACGCGTTGCACGACATCCAGGGCATCTCGTTCCGGGCGGACGGCGGTATCACGACCACCGAGGACCGGCCGCGGCTGGAGAACCTGGACGAGATCGGCTCACCGGTGCTGACCGGATCGGTGCCGCTGCTCGGCGACGACGGCGAGTTCCGCTACGACGTCGCGCTGCTGGAAACCAACCGCGGCTGCCCTTACAAGTGCTCGTTCTGCTACTGGGGCGGCGCGGTGGGGCAGCGGGTGCGTGCGTTCTCGCGCGAGCGGTTGCGCCAGGAGGTCGAGGTCTTCGCGCAGCACAAGGTGCACACCATCGTGCTGTGCGACGCGAACTTCGGCATGTTGCCGATCGACGTGGAGTTCATCGAGGACGTGATCGCGATCCGGGAGAAGTACGGGTTCCCGAAGAGCATCGAGACGTCCTGGGCGAAGAACAAGTCGAAGGTCTTCTACAAGATAGTCAAGATGATGAAGGAAGCGGGCCTGCACAGCTCGTTCACCCTCGCCCTGCAAACCCTGGACGACAACACGCTCGACCTCATGAGCCGGCGGAACATGAAGGTCAACGACTGGGAAGAGCTGGCCGAGTGGCTGGACCGCGAGGGGATGCAGTGCTACGCCGAACTCATCTGGGGCGCGCCGGGTGAGACCGTCGAGTCCTTCATCAAGGGCTACGACCGGTTGGCCGCGCACGTGTCGCGGGTGGCGGTCTACCCGATGCTGATCCTGCCGAACACGACCTACCACCAGGACCGCAAGCGGTTCGGGCTGGTGACCGTGCGCGGCGACAGCGACGACTTCGAGTACCTGGTCTCCCACGACACGATGTCGGCGGCGGACAACCAGTACATGAACCAGCTCATCTTCTTCGCCCGGCTGGTGGCCGAGAACCCGGTGTTCCGCACCCTGTGGACGCCGTTGCGGGAACTGGGCGGCGTGTCCCAGTCGCAGGCGATCCGCTCGTTGATGGAGTGGTTCGAGGCGGCGGAGGACCAGGCTTCGCAGCCGTTCCGGTCGGGTCTGGAGAAGGCGTTCACCAACCCCGACGTGCTCGGCCCCGTGTCGGAGTACACCTACGGCAGCCGGGACGCCCGCGGCGCGTTGCGCCGCTGGTGGCGGGAGGCGATGCTGCCGCTGGTGCCGAAGGAGTCGGCCGACCTGCTGAACAGGGTGTTCGAGTACGACATGCTGACGCTGCCGGTGTACACCAGCCCGGGGCGCGAGCCGTCGCACGAGGTGGTCAACGAGAGCCTGCCCGTCGAGGTGATCGAGGGCGAGCGCTTCTACGTCTGGCACGACGCGGTCCTGCCGTGCGACGCGCCGACCTTGGCGTGGTCGTTGAAGCACGGCGAGCCTTACGACCACGTGCTTGGCGAATGGCGCACCACGATGTACTACAAGGTTGGCGCGCACCACTTCGTCGGCTCGACCAACCACGAGGAGATCGTCTACTACTCGGGCCGTCCGGCGCGCGAGCTGTTCGGCCGTGGACAGGAAGGGGCAACCGCGTGAGCCAGAACCTCCCGGCCGGGCTGCGGCTCGTCGAAGGCATCCCGGACGACCGGTACCCGGACTGGTTGGACTGCTGGCTCGGCGTGTTCGGCGGCCCGGTGGGCTCCGAGCCCGCGCTGGTGGACTTCTACCGGCGCAACTACCCGCCGGAGCGCGGTCTCGCGGTCGCCGCCGAGGACGACGCGTACATCGCCACGAACATGGCGGTGGACCGGGAACTGGTGCTGCCCGGCGGGCACGTGGTGCCGGCCGCGGCGGGCACCGGCGGCTCCGCGCACCCGGCCGCCGCGCGCCAGGGCCTGATGCGGCTGACCGCCGACATGCTCACCCGCCGCGCGGTGGACGAGGACAAGGCCATCATGATCGGCGGCGCGTCCGAGTGGCCGATCTACGGCAGGTTCGGCGTCGGCCCGGCGACGTGGTGCGACTCGGTGGAGATCGACGTGCGCGCGGCGGGCCTGCGTGACGACGTGCCGGGCCGGGACGTGCGACCGCGGCGCGTGACCGCGGAGCAGGCGCGGGAACTGGCGCGGGAGCTGTACCGGCGGCAGGCGCTGGAGGTGCCCGGCGAGGTGCTTCCCCCGGCGGCGTACTGGGACCGGCTCACCGACGACCCGGCCCTGGGCCGGTTGGAGGAGTCGCTGGCGCTCGGGATGCCCGGCCCGGGGCCGCGGTTCTGCCTGGCGGTCGAGGACCGCGGCCTGGTGACCTACCGCGTCGCGCCGAACTGGACGCCGGAGAGCGCGCCGCACTCCACGTTGCACGTCATCGACTTCCTGGCGCTCGACGCGGAGGCCGAGGGCGCCCTGTGGCGGCACCTGTTCTCCGTCGACCTGGTGCGCGAGGTGCACGTGTGGCGGCTGGCCGTGGACAGCCCGTTGCGCTGGTGGGTCTCGGACGCCCGGCGCGTGCGGTCCAAGCGGCAGGACGCCCTGTGGCTGCGCCCGCTGGACGTGCCGCGCCTGCTGAGCACCCGCGAGTGGGCGTGCGACGGCACCCTCACCCTGAGCGTGCACGACCACCTCGGCTTCGCGGAGGGCACGTACCGGCTCACCGCCGAGTCGGGCAAGGCGTCGTGCGAGCGCACCACCACTGACCGCCCCGACATGGAGATGGACGTCAGCACCCTCGGCGCCATCCTGCTCGGCGGCAACCCCGCCGTCAGCCTGGCCCTCAGCGGTCGCATCCGGGCCACTGAGGCCCGCGTCGCGCACCTCTGGGACACCATGGCGACCCCGGCACGCGCGCCCCACATCAGCTACTGGTTCTGATCGGAAGGACTGCACATGCGGGTTCTGTTCGCCACCTACGCGGAGAACACCCACTACCAGAGTCTGGTCCCGCTCGCCTGGGCGCTGCGCACCGCGGGGCACGAGGTGCGGGTAGCGACGCAGCCGGCGCTGGTCGACACCGTCACGCGGTCCGGGTTGACCGCCGTGCCGGTGGGCGAGGACCACCGGTTCATGGAACTGCTCGCGACCAAGGAGTTCGACTGGGAGTGGGGCGCCCGGGTCGCGCACGCGCTGAAGTCCGGCGGGCAGGACATGGACTACGACGGGTTGCTCCGGTTGTTCGACGAGGCGACCAACGACGTCGGCAAGGTGCTCAACGACCCGATGGTCGACGACCTGGTGGACTTCGCCCGCGCGTGGCAGCCGGACCTGGTGCTGTGGGAGAACTTCACGCTCGCGGGCGCGGTGGCGGCCCGGGTGACCGGCGCGGCGCACGTGCGGGTCCTGTGGGGCGTGGACGCGCAGACCCGGCTCTACCAGAGGTTCCGGGAACTGCTGGAGCAGCAGCCCGAGGAGCGGCGGCGCGACCCGATGCGGGACTGGCTGACCGAGGTCCTGGAGCGGCACGGCTCGACCTTCGACGAGGCGGTCCTCACCGGTCAGTGGACGGTCGACCAGGCGCCGCGCAGCATGCGGCTGTCGTTGGGCCTGCCCACGATCCCGGTCCGCTACGTCCCCTACAACGGGCCCGCGACCGTGCCGGACTGGCTGCGCCGGCAGCCGGAGCGCCCGCGGGTGTGCATCACGCCGAGCATGTCCATGCGGCAGATGCTCGGCCACGACCCGGTGCCGGTGTCCGCGTTGGAGGTCTTCGCCGACCTGGACGTGGAAGTGGTGGCGGCGCTCGCGGTCGGCGACGACGAGCGGGTGAGCGTGCCGGACAACGTGCGCGTGGTGGATTTCGTGCCGATGCACGCGATCCTGCCGACGTGCTCGGCGATCGCGCACCTCGGCGGTGTCGGCGTGGCGTCCACCGCGGCCCTCAACGGCGTGCCGCAGCTGACGCTGGTCTCGCCCGACCTGTGGGAGGTCGAGGTGCGTGCCGACATGGTGCGCGACCTGGGCGCCGGGCTGAGCCTGCCGCTGCCGGAGCTGACGCCGGAGCTGTTGCGGGACAACGTCTTGCGGCTGGTGGAGGAGCCCGGTTTCCGGACGGCCGCGGAGAAGCTGCGGCAGGAGGTGCTGGCCGAGCCGTCGCCGAACGACGTCGTGCCCGAGCTGGAGCGGCTCGCCGCCCGGCGGTGATCGCGCGGCGGTGATAGTCTTCGCGAGACCGGGTGTTTGCCACCCGGTCTTCGCGTTGTGCGGCACCGACCGCGTGGCAGGACGCGCCGGTCGTCCCGCGATCCGACGGACGAGGAGGAACATGGCCGCCGAGGAATCGGAAGTGGAAACCGAGTTCCCGCACCGGATCGGCAGAACCGCCAAGAGGGTGCTCGCCCTGGAGGGTTACACCAAGTACGAGCACCTCACGAAGACCACGGCGAAGGACCTGCTCAAGATCCACGGGATGGGGAAGAAGGGCATCACCATCCTGCGCGAGGAGCTTTCGGCCAGGGGACTCGCGTTCGCCGACGAGTCCTGACGGGGCGGTCCGCTTCGCCCGCGGCGGTTCAGGCCGGCGGCCGGTTCCGGGGCCCCGGCTGCCGGGTTGGCGGCTGGGTTCCGGGGCCGCGGCGGTGCGGGCGCCGGGACGGCGGGCCGGCCGGTGGCCGCGAAGCGGGATTCGAGGCAGCGGGCCGGTGCCGAGCCGGTGGGCCGGGTGTTGGGCCGGTGGCCGCGGCGTGGGTTTCGAGGCGGCGGACCGGGTTTTGGGCCGGGGCACCGGTGTCGGGTCGGCGCGCGGCCGGTCCGCGTGTCGCGGCGTGGTTTCGGAGACGTCGCTTGAGTCCTCAGGCGACTCGGGGCGGGGAGCGTCGACCAGCGGCGCGGCCCGCCCCGAAGCGTTTGTCCGCCCGGGTCGTGCCGAAGCGGTCAGGCCGGTCCGTGCCCGGCCACGACGCCGCTCTCCCGCAGCAGCGGCAGGACGCCCTCGCCGAACGCGTACGCCTCCTCCACGTGGGGCTGCGCCGACAGGATGAGGTGGGTCAGCCCGAGGGCGTGGTACTCGGCGATGCGCTCGGCCACCTCCTCGTGGCTGCCGACCAGGGCCGTGCCGACGCCCGGCCGCACCAGGCCGTAACCCGCCCAGACGTTGGGGTGCACCTCCAACCGGTCGGTGCGCCCGCCGTGCAGCGCGGCCATCCGCCGCTGGCCCTCCGACTCGCTGGCCGCGAAGCGGCGCTGCGCCTGCGCGATCCGCTCCGGCTCCATCCCGTCCAGCAACCGGCGCGCCACCCGCCACGCCTCGGCCGAGGTGTCCCGGCTGATCACGTGGAACCGCGTGCCGAACGCCAGGTCCCGCCCCGCCTCGGCGGCGGCGCTGGTGCCCCTTGCCACGAAGTGCGTCATCGCCGCGGGCGCCTCACCCCACGCGAGCAGCACGTCGGCGTGCCGCGCCGCCACCTGCCGCGCGGCGGCGGAGGAGCCGCCGAGGAGCACCAGCGGGCGCACCGGGTGGGGGCGGGTCACCAGGCCGCCCGAGATCCGGTAGTGGTCGCCGGCGAAGTCGAACCGCTCGCCCGACCACGCCCGGTGGAAGACCTCCAGGAACTCGCCGGTGCGCGCGTAGCGCTGGTCGTGGTCGAGCCAGTCGCCGTAGCGGCGTTGTTCGTCGGCGTCGCCACCGGTCACGATGTTGAGCTGGAGGCGACCGCCGGACACCCGCTGGAACGTCGCGGCGGCCTGCGCCGCCAGCACCGGCGACACCAGGCCGGGCCGCAGCGCGATCATGAACCGGATGCGGCTGGTCGAGCCCGCGAGCGCCGCCGCGACCACCCACGGGTCCTCGCAGAACATGCCGAACGGCACCAGCATCCCGCTGAAGCCGAACCGGTCGGCGGCGAGCGCGACCTGGGTGAGGTAGGCGGGGTCGGGGTCGCGGCGCGCGCCGGCCGGGATCGTCCCGTCGACGCGCTTGGCGACCTCGCGGCCGTCGCCGTGCGAGGGGAGGAACCAGTGCAGTTCGAGCGTCATGGCGTTCCTTCCACGGTTTCCGGGCCGAGCAGCGCCGCGGCGATCGCGTCCACCGGGTCCGGTCCGGCCGCGACGCGTGCCTCCAGCCACAGCGCGCGGCGGTACCAGCGGTGCAGCGGGAACTCCCAGGTGACCCCCATCCCGCCGCAGACCTGGATCGCGGTCTCGCCGCAGCGCGCGGCCGCCCGCGCGGCCGACCACGTGGCGCAGTGCGCCGCGTCGGGCAGGTCCGGCGCGCAGGCGGCCCGGTAGACCAGGGAGCGCGCGGCCTCCACGTCGGCGTAGCACTCCGCCAGCGCGTGCCCCACCGCCTGGAAAGCACCGATGGGGCGGCCGAACTGCACGCGGGTCCGGGCGTGCTCCGCCGCGAACTCCAGCGCACGCGTGGCGACACCGACACCCTCGGCGGCGGCCAGCAGCGCCGACCGGCGCGTGACCTCGGCGAGCACCGGCGCCGCCGCCGGCGGTCCCAGCAGCAACCGGCCGACCACGTCGGTCAGCACCAGGTCCGCCGCGGTCCGCAGCAGGTCCGGTCCCGGTCGGTCGGTCAGCGTCACGCCGGGCGCGTCCGGCCGCACGCCGAACAACGCCACGCCGTCGCCGGTGTCGGCCGCGACGACGATCTCCGCGCACGTCCGCGCGTCCACGACGGCGTTGCACCGGCCGTGCAGCCGGCCGTCCCGGACGACGCAGGAACCCGTGCCGTCAACCGACGTGACGGGACCGGGCAGCTCCGCACCGGCCGCGCGGTAGACCGGGACGGCCCGCGTGGTGGCCCACCACGGCGCGGGCAGCAGCGCGCGCCCGCTCTCCTCGGCCAGCAGCACCAGTTCCACCGCGCCGAGGTCGGGGTCCAGCCAGCCCGTGCGGACCAGCTCCGGCCACAGCTCCGCCGCGTGCTCGGCCGGCCGTGACGGCGGGCACCGGTCGTCGAGGTAACGCCGGGCCGCGGCCCGGATGTCCGCCTGGGTCGGCGTGAGCGAGAGGTCCACGTGTGCTCCTACCGCGACCTGGGCAGCCCGAGCACCCGCTCGGCGATGACGCCGAGCAGGACCTCCGACGTGCCGCCCTCGATGGTGTTGGTCCGCGCGCGCAGCCGTTCACGGGTCCAGTGCGCGTACCACGGGTGGTCGGCGCGGGCGGCCACGCGGCACGCGAGCGCGGTCAGCCGCTGGTTCGCGCGCGACCAGCCGAGCTTGACCACCGTGCTCTCCGGTCCGGGCTCGCCGGTGCGCAGGAGGGTCGCCAGGGCGCGGTAGCCGGTGTGGCGCAGACCCTCCAGCTCGACGTGCAACTCCGCGAACTCCC
The DNA here is from genome assembly GCF_019375475.1 of Saccharothrix obliqua. GTDB lineage: Bacteria > Actinomycetota > Actinomycetes > Mycobacteriales > Pseudonocardiaceae > Actinosynnema > Actinosynnema obliqua. Next base: position 65,155 of record NZ_JAHXGQ010000014.1, read on the forward strand.
GGCGGACCACCGGATCGCGGTCCGCGCCGAACGCGGTGATCGTCCGGCGCAGGCGTGCGTGCTGCACGGCCAGCCGCGCGGTCAGGGCGATGCCGAACGTGCCCCGCTCGTGCGCCAGGGTGGTCATCGCCACCCGCCAGCCGTCGCCGGGCGCGCCCAGCACGCTGTCCGCCGGCGTGAACACGTCACGCAGGACGATCTCGCTGAACGAGTCGTCACCGGACAGCTTGCGCAGCGGGCGCACCTCGACACCGGGCGCGCGGAGGTCGAGCAGGAAGCAGGACAGGCCGCGGTGCCGGGGCGCGTCCGGGTCGGTGCGGGCCAGCAGCAGGCAGTGGTCGGCCAGGTGCGCGTAGGACGACCACAGCTTGTGGCCGTTGAGCAGGTAGCCGCCGGGCACGGGGGTCGCGCGGGTGCGCAGCGCCGCGAGGTCCGAACCGGCCTCCGGTTCGGAGAACCCTTGGCAGAAGGTGGTTTCACCCGACAGTATGCGTGGCAGGTGGTGTGCGCGTTGTGCTTCGCTGCCGTGCGCGATGATCGACGGTCCCACCATGTTGAGCCCGATGACGTTGGCCTGGTCGGGTGCTTCGGCCAGCGCGCTCTCCTCCGCGAAGACGGCCTGGTAAGCGGGGGACAACCCGCGCCCGCCGTGCTCCACCGGCCACGTGAGCCCGGCGTACCCGGCCTCGTGCAGCGCCGCGCTCCACGCCCGCAGCTCGCCGTCCGTCCACTGTGGAGGGAGGCCGTCCGGCGCGGCGGGCACCGCCGTCCGCAGCCAGGCGCGCAGTTCCGAGCGGAACGCGCGCTCCTCGTCGCTGTCGTCCAGCCGCATGTCCGGCACGCTAGCCCAAGCAAACCCGGAAACCCCGTCCGCGCGGGAGGAACGGCAACACGGGAGAAGCACCCGTCGAGCGGGTGGTTCCCCGCACGGCAGGAGACGCGGCCCGCGATCACCGGCGGTGACCATCGCTGCGTGACGACCACGGATCTGGCTGACCGCACACCGGTCATCGTGGCGGCGGCCCGGACGCCCATCGGCCGGCGCGGCGGCGGGCTGGCCGGGCTCAAGGCGGTCGAGCTGCTGCGGCACGTGCTGCTGGAGGTGATCGCCCGGGGTGGGATCGAGCCGGGCGACGTGGAGCAGGTGATCGGCGGCTGCGTCACGCAGGCGGGCGAGCAGAGCTTGAACGTCACCCGCAACGCGTGGCTGAACTCGGGGCACGACCCCGGCGTCGGCTGCACCACGGTGGACGTCTCCTGCGGTTCCGGGCAGCAGGCCAACCACCTGGTGTCGGCGTTGATCGCCGCGGGCGCCATCGACATCGGCATCGGCTGCGGCGTGGAGTCGATGAGCCGCGTGCCGATGGGCGTCAACCTGTACCAGGGTCCGGGCCACTACAAGGCCGCCGACTACCCGTGGGACGACCCGCCGCACGCGCAGTTCGGCGGCGCGGAGCGGATCGCGGGCAGGCAGGGCATCACGCGTGCCGACGCCGACGCCTTCGGCGCGCTGTCCCAGCAGCGGGCGGCGCACGCGTGGCGGGAGGGGCGGTTCGACCGCGAGGTGACGCCCGTCCAAGCGCCGGTGGTGGACGGGGACGGCGCACCGACCGGCGAGGTGCGGACGGTGTCCCGCGACGAGGGGTTGCGGGACACCGACGTGCGGGTGCTGGCCGGGCTGCGGCCGAACGTGGCGGACGGCGTGCACACGGCGGGCACGACCTCCCAGGTCTCCGACGGCGCGGCGGCGATCCTGTGGATGTCGCTGGGCCGCGCGCGGGCGCTGGGTCTGCGGCCCCGCGCCGCGCTGGCGCACCAGGTGGTCACCGGGGCCGATCCCTACTACCTGCTGGACGGTCCGGTCGTGGCCACCGAGCGAATCCTGCGCCGGTCGGGCATGGCGATCGGGGACGTCGACCTGTTCGAGGTCAACGAGGCGTTCGCGGCCGTGGTGCTGAACTGGCAGCAGGCGCACGACGTCGACCCGGCGCGGGTCAACCCCAACGGCGGCGCGATCGCGCTCGGGCACCCGCTGGGCGCCACGGGCACCCGCCTGCTGGTCACGGCCCTGCACGAGCTGGAGCGCGCGGACGCCGGGACCGCGTTGGTCACGATGTGCTGCGGCGGTTCGCTCGGCACCGCCTCCCTGCTGCGACGACTGTAGGAAAAGCCTTGCTGGAGAACGAGTTCTTCGCCGAAGCACGTGACGACCGCACCGGGCCGCTGGACGGGCTGCGGGTCCTGGACGTCACCAAGGTGTGGTCCGGCCCGCTGGCCACGTGCGTGCTCGCCGACCTCGGCGCGGACGTGATCAGCGTGGAGCTGCCGCACGGCCGCGAGGGGCAGGTGCCGCCGAACATCCCCGGCACCGAGCTGTCGTGGTTCCGCGAGACGGTGCGGCGCAACAAGCGCAGCGTCGGGCTCGACCTGCGCCTGCCCGAGGACCGGGACGTGTTCCTCCGGCTGGTGGCCACGGCGGACGTCGTGGTCGAGAACTACCGGCCGGGTGTGCTGGCGGGGTGGGGCGTCGGGTACGCGGACTGCCGTGCGGTGCGCCCGGACGTGGTGTACGTGTCGGTGTCCGGTTGGGGCCAGTACGGTCCGGACGTCGACCGGCCCGCGTACGACCCGGTGGTCCAGGCCGCCGCGGGGTGGATGCACCTCAACGGCCCGCCCGACGGCGGACCGGTGCGCGCGCCCACCTTCATCGGCGACGAGCTGGCCGGGCTGCACGCGGCCATCGGCGCGCTCGCGGCGCTCGCGCACCGGGCGCGCACCGGCGAGGGCCAGCACGTCGACGTGTCCATGGTGGACGCACTGCTGTTCGGCAGCAGCGGCTTGCCCACGCTCGCCGCGACCGGCGCGCCACCTGCCCGGCTGGGCAACGAAACGGGTTTCGTCGTCCCGTCCAACGTCTACGAGTGCACCGACGGCCACCTGTACCTGGCCGTGGCGCTCAACAAGCAGTGGCGCGCGCTGGCCGAGGAGATCGGGCTGCCCGAGCTGGGCCGCGCGGACGGCTTCCGCACCAACGCCGAGCGGCTGGCCAACCGGGACGCCGTCAACGCCCTGGTGGCGCGGTGGTGCCGCGGTCGGACGGTCGCGGACGCGGTCGCCGCCCTGGCGGCGCGCGACCTCGTCGTCGCACCGGTGCGCACCCTCGCCGAAGCCGTGGCGGACCCGCACGTGCGGGCGCGGGGGATGCTGCCGGAGGTCCGGCTGCGTGACGGTTCGGTGGTGCCGCTGGTCGGGCCGCCGGTGAAGTTCTCCCGGACGCCCACGGCGATCCGCCGACCCGCGCCCGCACCGGGCGCGGACACCGCGGCGGTGCTCGCCGAGCTGGACCGTCGGTCGGCAACCGATGAGAAGCCTTTGCCGACAAGGGATCTATAGAGTTCCAGACGTGCGCGGGCGTCGCGCCGACCAATCCCGCCCGGTGACCGGGCATGTCGAACCACGACTGTGCCGAGGAGACGACGTGGCCGAGCAACCCCGGGTCCTGGTGACCGGAGCCTCGCGCGGAATAGGCCGTGCGGTGGCGTTGCGGCTCGCCGCCGGCGGGTACGCGGTGGCCGGTTGCCACAGCGGGCCGAGCGACGCGGCGCGGCGCACCGAAGCGGAGGTGCGGGCGCTGGGCGTGCCGTGCCACTTCGGGACGTGCGACGTGTCGGACCACCGCGCGGTGGACCGGTTCGTCCGCGAGGCGGAGGACCGGATCGGGCCGCTCGGGATGCTGGTGAACAACGCGGGCATCAGCAAGGACGACCCGCTGGTGCTGTCCACCGCGGCGGACTGGGACCGCACGCTCGCGACCAACCTCACCGGCACGCGGAACCTGTGCCGCGCCGTGGTGTTCCGGTTGCTGAAGCAACGCGGCGGGGCGGTGGTCAACATGTCGTCGGTGGCGGGCGTGCAGGGCAACGCCGGGCAGACCGCCTACGCGGCGAGCAAGGCGGGGATCATCGGGCTGAGCAAGTCGCTGGCGAAGGAGGTCGCGCCCCACGGGGTGCGGGTCAACGTCGTCGCGCCGGGTTTCATCGAGACCGACATGACCGGCGTGCTCGGCGAGAAGCTGCGCGCCAAGGCCCTCGACCGCATCCCGCTCGCCCGCTTCGGCACACCCGAGGACGTCGCCGAACTCGTCGAGTTCCTGCTGTCCGACCGGGCTTCCTACATCACCGGCCAGGTGTTCCACGTGGACGGGGGTATCGCGCTGTGACCGGGCAGGGCGTCATCGGGGAGGCGTCGCCCTGGCTGGCGCCGCACCCGCCCGTCGCGGCGCGGCCGATCACCGCCGTGGACCGCTGGCGCGCCGTACCCCACGACGAGGGCCTGACGATCACCTCGCGGGTGCGCGTGGACGGCGACGAGCAGCACCTGCGCGGCCACTTCCCGAACCGCCCGGTGTTCCCCGGCGTGTTCGCGATCGAGGCCGTGTGCCAGGCGATGGCCGCCGCCACCGCGGCCGGTGTGCCGCCACCCGAGCTGCGGGTGCTGCGTTCCGCGCGGTTCACCGCGCCGCTGCTCGGCGGTGACGAGCTGACGCTGGAGATCGCCGCGCGCCCGCACGAGGGCGGTTGGGCGGTCGTCGCGCACGGCACCCGGCGGGACGGTACGCCGGCGGTGCGCATCACCGCCGACTTCGGACCGGGTGGTGGCCGTGATGCGTGAGCACGCCGACGTCCGCGCCGCCCTGCCGCAACGCCACCCGCTGCTGCTGGTGGACCGCGTGCTGGAGCTGACGCCGGGCGAGTCGATCACGACCGTCAAGGCGATCACCGCGACCGAACCCTGCTACGCCGGACTGCCCGACGGGCCCGGCGTCTCCTACGCCTACCCGGTCTCGCTGCTGATCGAGTCGTTCGGCCAGAGCGCCGCGCTGCTGTGGCTGGCCGGTGGCGGCGACGCGCGTGACCGGGACGCGGTGCTGATGTTCGCCGGCGCGCGGGAGTACCGCGTCGAGGGCAGCGCGCACCCCGGCGACGTGGTGCGGCACGAAGTGCGGCTCGACTCCGTCATCGCCGACACGGCCATCGCGTCCGGCACGAGCTGGGTCGGCGGGCGGCGCATCGCCACCGTCGCCACGCTCATCGCCACGCGGCGGCCGGTGTCCGGGTCGGTTCCCGGGCAGGCGTCGGGGTGACCGCCACAGACAGGCCATTGATCCGGGAAGGGGTTGTGTGATGGCGCACGCGGAAAACCGTTTGGAAGAGCTGCGCGAGCTGGTCGCGGACGTGTTGGAGATCGAACCGGAGGAACTGACCGACACCGGTGACTTCATGGCCGACTACGAGGCGGACTCGCTGCGCGCGATCGAGATCCTGGCGCGCATCGACAAGCGCTACAAGGTCGAGATCCCGCAGGAGGAACTGCCGGGTCTGACCAACCTGAAGGCCGTCCACGACGCGCTGGCGCGGCACTCCGGCGGGCGGGGCTGAGCCGTGGTCCGGATCGCGGTGACCGGGCTCGGCCCGGTGTCGAGCATCGGGACCGGGGCCGCCGCGTTCGCCGCCGCGCTGCGTGCCGGTGCGTCCGGCGCCTCCCCGATCACCGGGTTCGACGCCACCGGGTTCCCGTACCGGAACGCGGGTGAGGTGCGTGATTTCGACCCGCGCGCCCACCTGCGCAGGCTGGACCCCGCGCGGTGGGGGCGGTCGGGCCAGTTCGCCGCGAGCGCCGCGCGGTTGGCGGTGGCCGACGGCGGCCTGGACCCGGACCGGATCGACCCGGCGCGGGCGCACGCGGTCATCGGCACCACCAGCGGCGAGTCGGCGGTGGCCGAGGCGTTGACCGAGCAGGTCGTCGGCGGGGGTTTCCCCGCCCAGGACCCGGAGCTGGTCGCCCGGCTGCCCGCGCACCGGCTGGCCAACGCGGTCAGCGAGGAACTGGGGCTGCGTGGCGAGTCGCTGACCGTGGCCACCGCGTGCGCGGCGGGCAACTACGCCATCGGGTACGCCTACGACCTGCTGGTGTCCGGCGAAGCGGACGTGGTCCTGGCCGGTGGCGCGGACTCGGTGTGCCGGTGGGCGCACGCGGGTTTCTACCGGCTCGGTGCGCTCACCGAGAGCCGGTGCTCGCCCTTCGACCGGGACCGGTCGGGCATCCTCACCGGTGAGGGCGGTGCGGTGCTGCTGCTGGAGACCTTCGAGCACGCCGAGGCGCGCGGCGCGCGCATCCACGCGGAACTGCTGGGGTACGGCATGAACTGCGACGCGCGGCACGCGGTCGCACCGGACGGGGCGAGCGTCGCGGAGTGCATGCGCCTGGCGCACCGCAACTCCGGCGTGCGCCCGGAGGACGTGGACTACGTGTGCGCGCACGGCACCGGCACGCCCACCAACGACCTGGTGGAGGGCCGGGCCATCCTGGAGGTGTTCGGCACCGAGCCGCCGCCGGTCAGCTCCATCAAGTCGATGATCGGGCACACCATGGGCGCGGCGGGCGGTTTCGGCGCGATCGCGTGCGTGCTGGCGATCGCGGAGGGCTTCCTGCCGCCGACGATCAACTGGGCGAACCAGGACCCGGACCTGGTGGGCATCGACGTGGTGCCCAACCAGGCGCGGCGGGCGCGGGTCCGCGTCGCCCAGAACGACGCGTTCGCGTTCGGCGGCAACAACGCCATCGTGATGCTGGGGGCGGTCGCGTGACGGCGATGGTGATCACCGGGTGGAGCGCCGTGACGGCGGCGGGCATCGGGGCGGAAGCGTTGGCGCGCCGCGTGGCGGACCCGGCGTCCGCCGGCCGGGGTGTGGTGGTGGACGGCCTGTCCGACGTGCCGCTGCCCGCGCCGACCGGGCACGCGTTGCCCGGGTTCGACGTGCGTGCCGAGTTGGGGCGCAAGGGGACGAGCTGGTACGACCGGACGACGGCGCTGGCCGTCGTCTGCTGCCGGGACGCGCTGCGGTCCGCCGGCGCGCCGGCCGGGGGTGACGACACGGCGCGGATCGGTGTCGCGCTGGGCACGACGCTGGGCAGCCACAAGTCCGTCAGCGACTACACCCGCGAGACGCTGGTGCAGGAGCGGCCGTACTGGGTGAACCCGGCGTTGTTCCCCACCACCGTCATGAACTGCGCCGCCGGCCAGGTGGCGATCCGGCTGGGGTTGCGTGGTGTCAACGCGACGCTCGCGGGCGGCCCGCTGGCGTTCCTCAACGCCCTGCGTTACGCCGACACCGTCATCGGGCGGGGGTACGCGGACGTCATGCTCACCGGCGCGGCCGAGGAGTACGCGCCCCACCGCGCGTGGGCCGCGCACCACACCGGCACCACCGCCAACGTGCCGCTCGGCGAAGCCGCCGCGGTGTTCGTCCTGGCGGCGGCGGGGGAGGGCGTGACCGGGCCGCGGGTGCTCGCCGTCGCCACGGGTTACGCACCCGGTGGCGGAGCGGCGGCCGGGCAGGCGTTGGGGGGTTGCGTCGCCCGCGTGCTGCGCCGGGCCGACGTGGACCCGGCGGGGGTTTCCGCGGTCTTCACCGGGGAGGCGGATTCGCGTGACACCCGGGAGTTCGACGCCGTGACGCGCGTGCTGGGCCGTGCGCCCGAGCGCGTGCTCGCCAAGCCGATGTTCGGCGAGTGCGACGCGGCTTCCGGGGCGGTCGCCCTGGCGGTCGCGTTGTCCCGCGCCGACACCGGCCAGGTGCTGCTCACCGCGGTGGGCGCCGACGGCGCGGTGGGCGCGGCGCTGGTGGAGGTGGGTGCGTGATGGGCGCGGTGCCGACCTCTGGGCGCGTGCTGGTCGACGGGTGCTTGTCGGGCGCGGCACTGGTGGGTGCGTGATGGGAGCACTGGTCGCGTCCAGCGCGGTGCGCACGTGCTTCGGCGACGGCGCGCAGACCTTCGCGGCGCTGCTGAGCGGCCGGTGTGGTGCGGGCCCGCTGCGGTACGGCGACCCGGCCGCCCTCAACGTCGCGGTTGGCTACCACGTCCCCGACGACGTGGGCGGCGACCACGCCGGGCGGGCCGGGCGGCTGCTCGCGGACTGCCTCGTGGACGCCGTGCGCCGCGCCGGGCTGGACCCGGCCCGGCAGCGGGTGCCGGTGCTGGTCGGCACGGGGCTGCGCGAGCTGGGCGGTGTGGAGGACTGGGCGCTCACCGGCACGCCGTTCCCGTTGTCGCGCCTGGACTTCGGCGACGTGGTGCGCACGGCGCTGCCCGGTGTCGCGGACGTCGTCACGCTCGCCAACGCGTGCAGCGCGGGCGGGCACGCGTTGGCGTTGGCGCAGGACATGGTCGAGTCCGGCGACGCGGAGGCCGTCGTGGTGGCGGCGGCCGACACCATGACCCGGTCCATGCTCGCGATGATCGGCAAGGTGACCCCGGAACCGGGCACGCGCGTGCGCCCGTTCGACCGGGACCGCACCGGTGTGCTGCTCGGCGAGGGCGCGGCCGCGGTGGTGGTCGTCGGCGAGGGCGGGCCGGGTCCCGCCGTGGCGCGGATCGTGGCCACGGGGCTGTCCTGCGACGCCCACCACGAGACTTCGCCCGACGTCGACGGCATCGTCCGCTCGATGCGCGACGCGTTCGACCGTGCGGGTCGCGCTCCGTCCGAAGTGGACCTGGTGGTGGCGCACGGCACCGGCACCGCGCTGAACGACCCGGCGGAGTGCCGAGCGCTGCGCGAGGTCCTGCTCGCGGCGGGCGGCGATCCGCTGGTGACCGGCGTCAAGGGCGCCGTCGGCCACACCTCGGGCAGCGCGGCCCTGGTCAACCTGGACGTGGCGGCCCGGTGCCTGGAGCACGGGGTGGTGCCGCCGGTCGCCGGGCTGCGGGAAGTGCTGCCGGAGGGCGCGGGGCTGCGGTTCGCGCGCGGCGAGCGGGTCGCCACGCGCCCGGAACTGGTGCAGGTGAACGCGTTCGGCTTCGGCGGCGTCAACGCGGTGACCCTCGTGGAGGCGGCGTGACCCCGACCCTGCTCGCCACCGGCTGGAGCGTCCACCTGCCCGGCGTCGTGCTCGCGGAGAGCCTGGACCGGCCCGGCGCGTGGGCGCACGCCGCCGCGCCCGGCCCGGACCAGGCGGCGACCCTGCTGGGGCGCAAGGGTTTGCTGGCCAAGGAGCCCGCGACCCGGCTGGCGTTGTGCGCGGTGCACCGCGCGCTGGGCCTGCCGCCGGGTCGGCGGCCGGCGGGACCGCCGTCACCGCGCACCGCCGTGGTGGCGTGCGGCAACCTCGGCAACGTCAAGACGGTCGCCGACATCGCGCGCGCGGTGTCGACCGAGGGCCTGAAGGGGGTCAGCGCGTTGGACGCGCCGAACGCGTCCAGCAACGTCCTGGCGGGCACGGTCGCGTTGTGGTTCGGGTTCGGCGGGCCGAACCTCATGGTGTGCTCGGGCGCGGCGGCGGGCGCGGACGGGTTGCGCCTGGCGGACCTGCTGCTGCGGGCGCGCCGGGCCGACCGCGTGGTGCTGGTCGGCGCCGAGCCCGCCGACGAGGTGGCCTCCGCCCTGCACGGGACGGTCGACGCGCGGGGCGGTTTGCGCGCCGGCGCGGCGTGCCTGGTGCTGCGCCGGGCGGAGGGGGCCGACGTGGTCGGTGGCGCGGCGCTGGCGCTGCTGCCCGACCACGCCGCGTGGCCGCGCCCGCCGCACGTCGTGCTGGGACCCGACGGGTTCGACCCGGTCCGCCACTGGGGCGACTGCCACGGCGCGCAGGGCGTGGTGTCGGCGGCGCTCGCCGCGCACCTGGCCGTCGACGACGGGCACGGCGCGGTGGGCGTGCGGGACGGCTCGCTCGCCGTGCTGGTGGAGGCGGCGGGAGGCGGCGGTGGCTGAGCGCGCGCCGCGGGCGCACGTGCTGGCGCCGGGCGGACCGGGTGGTCCGCTGGTGGTGCTCGCCCACGGCCTGGAGGACGGCTGGACCGGGTGGCGTGCCGTGGCCGCGCACTGGCCGGCCGGTGCGCGCCTGGTCGCGCTGGACCTGCCGTGGCGCGCGGGCAACGACTACCGGTGGCGGCAGCGCGACCCGGGGTGGTGGCTCGCCGAGGGCCTGGCACCGCTGGGCGCCGTGCCGGACCTGCTGGTCGGCCACTCGTTCGGCGCGAACGCCGCGCTGGAGCTGCTGTGCGCCACCACCGAGCCGCCACGCGCCGCGGCGTTGCTGTGCCCGCTGTACCGGGTTCCCGGCGCACCGCTGGGCGAGCACGCCGAGCACCGGTCGCGGGCGGCGTTCGCGCGGCTGTTCCGGGAGGGCGTGCTGGCGCGGCTGGGCGACCGGGCGGCGTCGATGGAGGAGGGGCTGCGGGACCGCGTCGTCGCGCTGGCCGCGGGCCAGGTGGGCGCACCCGGCTACCGCGCCGCGTTCGAGCAGTACCACGCCAGCGCCGCCCTGCCGCTGGGCCGGGTCACCACGCCGACGCTCGTGCTCGGCGGCGGGGCCAACCCGACGCTGTCGCGGACCGAGGCCGCCGCGCTGGCCGACGGGATGCCCGGCGGGAGCCTCGTGTTCCACGACACCTACGACCACTTCTGCCACATCCGGCGGGCCCGCGACGTCGTGGCGCAGCTCGTGCGCCTGGTCGAGCCCGCGCCGGCGGCACCGCGAGACGGAGGACCCCGATGACCGCCACCACCCGAGCCGAGCCGACCGTGCTGCGCGCCCGTCCCGCGTACGAGGGCGCCAACATCCGCACGTGGGTCGGGTTCAAGCACTTCGACTACCTGGTCGAGCAGGCGGTGTTGCAGTGGTTGCGCGACCGGGGTACCGGGGCCCGCGCGCTCTACCTGGAGCACGGCCTGGGCGCGGAGATCGTCGACTGCTCGCTGCAACTGCCCGCCGTGCTGGAGCTGGACGACGAGGTGCGCGTCGAGGCGGTGGAGGAGGACGCGGGCGGAGGCCGGTTGTCGGTGCGGATCGCGGTGGAGCGCGAGGGCGCGGAGGTCACCGTGCTGCGCGGGCGCGTGCGCGTGGCGCTGGTGCGGGAGCGCAGCGCCGACCGGTACCGCCCGGCGCCCGCCGCGCTCGCGGCGCTGGAGGTGGCCGCGCTGCCCGAGCCGGCGGGCGTCCCGCTGGCGGGTCGGCCCGCCGCCGAGGTGTTGGCGGAGCGACCCAACGCCTTCGTGTGGTCGTGGCGCGCGCCGTACTACTACTGCCACTTCTCCGACCGGGTCCAGCACTCGGGTTTCGTGCGGGCGCTGGAGGAGGTCGTGGACCGCTTCCTCGCCGATCGCGGCATCTCCGTCGGCCGCCTGCTGACCGAGCGGTCGTGGATACCCGTGGTGTCCCGGGCGCGCGTGCGGTTGCTCGCCGCCGCGCACATGGAGGAGACCGTGCACACGGTGTTCCGCGTCGTGGACGTCTTGCGCGGCACGCTGTTCGACGCCGAGATGGACTGCTACGTCCAGCGGGGCGACGAACTGGTGCCGGTCGCCGCGGGTCGCATCCTGCACGGGTACGCCGTCGCGGCGGGCGACGGGGCGGGCGGCCTGGCCGAGCTGACCGACGACGTGGTGCGTGCGTTGACCGGGGGTGCCGCGTGACCCGCCGCCGCCCGCGCGTGTACTTCTCGCTGCGCAGCCCGTACAGCTGGCTGACCGTGCGGCGGCTGCGCGAGGAGGTGCCGACCTGCCTGGACGAGGTGGACTGGCTGCCCTACTGGGATCCCGACCCGATCACCTCGGCGGCCCTGGAGGAGCGCGGCGGCGAGTTCCACTACGTGCAGATGAGCCGGGCCAAGCACCTCTACATGCTGTTGGACACGAAGCGGTTGGCGCAGGCGCAAGGCGTCGACATGGCCTGGCCGGTGGACATCGACCCGTGGTGGGAGCTGCCGCACCTGGCGTGGCTCGCGGCGCGCCGACTCGGCCGGCCGTGGGAGTTCTACGACGCGCTGGTGGCGGCCCGCTGGGGTCGCGGCGACGACATCTGCCTCCCCGAGGTGGTGCGCGTGGCCGCCGAGCAGGCGGGCCTGGACCCCGAGGTGCTGCTGGCCGCGCCCGACGACCCGGAGATCCGGGAGACCGCGGCCGACTGCCTCCACCAGGCGTACCTGGACGACGTGTTCGGCATCCCCTACCTGAAGTGGGGCCGGCACCGGTTCTGGGGCTACGACCGGCTGGACGCCTTCCTGGACGTCTGGCGACCCGCGCGGGAGGGAGGGAACCCGTCGTGACCGAACCCGAGGAGCCCGGCGTGCCGGCGACCGAGGACGACCCGTGGCACGGCATCCCCGTCGAACTGCTCGACGGGACCACCGGCTACGACACCGACACCGCGGGCGGCTGCGGATGAGCACCACCCGCACCGCCGAGGAGGAGCGGCTGCACCGCAAGCGCAGGCTCGCGGCCACGATGCGGTTGTTCGCGCGGCTCGGCTTCGACGAGGGCTCCGGCGGCCACGTCACCGCGCGCGACCCGGAGCACCCCGACCGCTTCTGGATCAACCCGTTCGGCGTCCACTTCGGCCGCGTCCGGGTCAGCGACCTGCTGCTGGTGGACGAGACCGGCGCGGTCGTGTCCGGCGAGGGCTCGGTCAACGAGGCGGGTTTCGTCATCCACGCCGCGGTGCACGCCGCGCGGCCGGACGTCGTCGCGGCGGCGCACACCCACTCCGTCCACGGCAAGGCGTGGTCGGCGTTGGGTCGGCGGCTCGACCCGCTCACCCAGGACTCGTGCGCCTTCTACGCCGACCACGAGGTGTTCGACGCGTTCAGCGGCGTCGTCCTGGAGCACGACGAGGGCCGCCGCATCGCGGAAACCCTCGGCTCGCACAAAGCGGTGATCCTGCGCAACCACGGCCTGCTCACCGTCGGCGGTTCGGTGGCCGAAGCGGCGTGGTGGTTCATCTCGATGGAGCGCTCGTGCCAGGTGCAGCTCCTGGTGGCGGCGGCGGGCGGCGCCGAGCCGATCCCGGACGCGGCGGCGCGTGCCACCCACCGCACCATGGGCGCCCCCTGGATGGGCCGGCTCAACTTCCGGCCGATGTACGACGACATCGTGCGCGCCCAGCCCGACCTGCTCGACTAGCGCAGCACCCGATCCCGAGGGGAGTGCACACCATGCCGGCACTGCTGGACGACCACATCGCCGCCGACGGCACGGGCATCGCGATCACCGACGAGACCGGCGAGGTCACCTGGGCCGGTCTCGGCGACCGGGTGAACCGGTGGGTCGACCTGCTGACCCGCCGCGGGCTGGGCCGGGGCGACCGGCTCGCCTGCGTGCTGGGCAACCGGCGGGAGACCGTCGAGGTGCTGCTCGCCGCCCTGCACGCGGGCATCACGGTGGTGCCGGTGAACTGGCACCTGACGGAGCCGGAGATCGCGCACGTCCTGGTCGACTCGGGCAGCCGCGCCCTCGTCGTGGAACCGGCGCACGCGGCGGTGGCCGGCGCGGCGGCCCGCGGCGCGCGGGACTGCGGGGTCCGGCTGGTGCTGGGTGAGCACGACGTCGACGGCTTCGCGGCGGTGGAACCGCTGCTGGCGGACGCGTCCGGGGACGAACCGGCCGACCAGGTGTGCGGTTCGGTGATGCTCTACACCTCGGGCACGACCGGCGCGCCGAAGGGCGTCGTCAACGGGTTGTTCGTGGTGGGCGCGTCCTTCGACCGGGTCGGCAGGCTCATCGAGTACGCCCGCGTGCTGCTGCACGTGCCCGCCGGTGGGCGTTACCTGCTCGACGGGCCGTGGTACCACTCGTCGCAGCTCTTCTTCGCGTTGCTGGCGTTGTTGCGCGGCGCGCGGCTGTACTTGAGGCCGCGCTTCGACCCCGTGGCCACGCTCCGGCTCATCGACGCCGAGCAGATCACCGCCACCCACCTGGTGCCCACCCAGTTCATCCGGCTGCTGCGGGTCGATCCCGCGGTGCGGTCGGGGTTCTCCGGTGCGAGCCTGCGGCAGGTGTGGCACGGCGGCGGGCCGTGCCCCGTCGAGGTCAAGCACCGGATGATCGAGTGGTGGGGTCCGGTGCTGCTGGAGTATTACGGCGCGACCGAGGGCGGCGCCGTGACCCTGATCGACTCGGCGGACTGGTTGCGCCGACCCGGCAGCGTGGGTCGCGCCGTGCCGCCGTACGAGGTCGTGGTCGTGGACGACGAGGACCGGCCGCTGCCCGCGGGGCGACGGGGCCGGGTGTTCATCCGCCGCCGGTCCGGGCGGACGTTCCACTACCACAACGCGCCGGAGAAGACCCGTGCCGCGCACCTGGGCGCCGCGTTGTTCACCTTCGGCGAGGTGGGGCACCTGGACGAGGCCGGTTTCCTGTTCCTGTCCGGCCGGGCGCAGGACCTGATCGTGTCCGGCGGGGTGAACGTGTACCCCGCGGAGGTGGAGGCCGTGCTGCTGACGCACCCGGCCGTGCGGGACGTGGCGGTGGTCGGCGCGCCGGACGACGAGTTCGGTGAGCGCGTGGTGGCGGTCGTCGAGGCCGACGGCCCGACAGCCGACCTGCCGACGACGCTGGACGACCACAGCCGTCGCTCGCTGGCCGGCTTCAAGGTGCCGCGCGCGTACCACTTCGTCGCCGAGCTGCCGCGCGAGGCCAACGGCAAGATCCGCAAGGACACCCTCCGCGGTGATGTGGCAGCCGCCGCGCCAAACGGTTCCGCCTCAATCGCCTCAGCCTCGGCCGCCTCCGCTCCGGCCGCCCCCGCCGCTGCCCCTTCGGCTCCCGTGTCGACCGCACCCGTGTCGGCCCCGTCCGCGGCTGCGGTCGACCGGCCCGACATCGCCCACCCGGCGACGTTCGTGGCCGGTGTGCCGCACGACGAGTTCGCCCGTCGGCGGCGGGAGGAGCCGGTGGGGTGGGTGACCGAACCGTTGTTGGTGCGGCACAGCGCCATGGGGCGCACGGCCGAGCGCGGTTCCGGCTACTGGGCCGTGACCGGCTACGACGACGTGGTGTCGGTGTCGCGTCGGCCGACCGAGTTCTCCTCCGCCGCGAAGGGCGCGTTCCTGGTTGACCCGCGCACGCCGGCGGCGTTGCGCCAGACCAGGCAGCTCCTGATCAACATGGACGACCCGGAGCACGTGGCGATCCGCAAGCTGGTCGCGCCGATGTTCACCCCGCGTGCCATCCGCCAACTGCTGGACGGCATCGACGCGCACGCGCGGGCGTTGGTCGACAACGTGGTGCGGGCGGGCGAGTTCGACGCCGTCACCGATCTGGCCGCCGAGCTGCCGCTGCTGGTGCTGACCGACCTGCTCGGCGTGCCCCGGCAGGACCGCCACCTGCTCTACCGGTGGAGCAACCACCTGGTCGGGTTCGACGACCCCGAGTACGGCGGCGGCGACGTGGACGTCTACCGGGCGACCTTCACCGAGGCGTTCCAGTACGCGTTGGACCTGGCCGCCGACCGGCGGCAGAACCCCACCGGCGACCTGGTCAGCCTGCTGGCCAACGCCGAGACCGACGGCAGGCGGTTGAGCGACCGCGAGTTCTGCAACTTCTGGCTGCTGCTCGTGGTCGCCGGCAACGAGACCACGCGGCACCTGGTCAGCGGTTCGCTGGAAGCGCTCGCGCGGCACCCGGCCGAGCGCGCGCGGCTGGTGTCCGGTGAGGTCGGGCTGGACACGGCCGTGGAGGAGCTGATCCGGTGGATCACGCCGATCATGCAGTTCCGCCGCACGGCGGTGCGCGACACCGAACTCGGCGGGCAGCGCATCGCCGAGGGTGACAAGGTCGTCGTCTACTACACGTCGGCGAACCGGGACGCCGCGGTGTTCACCGATCCCGACCGGCTCGACCTCGGGCGCGACCCGAACCGGCACCTGTCGTTCGGGATCGGGCCGCACTTCTGCCTCGGCGCGCACCTCGCCCGGTTGGAGCTGCGTGCGTTGCTGACGGCCGTGCTGCCGCACCTGGGCGGGTTGGCGTTGACCGGGCCGCCGGTCCGCATGGCGTCCAACTTCGTCAACGCGGTCAAGTCCATGCCGGCCCGGATCGGGTGACCATGACCGATCGACACCTGTTCGGGTCCGCCTTCGCGGCCCGCTCCGACCGGCCGCTGGTGGTCGTGCTGGGTGGTTCCGGGTTCATCGGTTCCGCCGTGGTGGACCGGCTCGCCCGCCTGCCGGTCCGGTTGCGCGTGGTCGCGCGTGGCCGAGCCGCGCTGCCCGCGCGGCCGGTGGCGGACGTCCGGTTCCACGCGGCGGACCTCACCGACGCGGACGCGGCACGCGCCGCGGTCGCCGACGCCGACGCGGTGATCCACCTGGCCGCCCACATGGGTGACGGTGGGTCGTGGCGCGCGGCGGGTGACGAACCCGCGCGGCTCAACGCCGACCTGATGCGCGTGCTCATCACCCCGACCGGCGACGTGCCGCCGGTCGTCGTGTTCGCCAGCACCCTCCAGGCGGAGTCGGGCGCGGCGGCCGGCGCGACGGACTACGTGCGCCACAAGGCCGAGGCGGAGCAGGTGCTGCTGACGGCGACCAGCGCGGGCCGAGTGCGGGGCATCGCGATCCGGCCGACGACCGTCTACGGGCGCAGCCCGCTGTCCGGGTCGACCGGGCGCGGCGTGATCTCCGTGCTGGCGGGGCGTGCCGTGGCCGGTGAGCCGATCACCATGTGGCACGACGGTTCGGTGCAGCGGGACTTCCTGCACGTCCGCGACGCCGCCGCCGCGTTCGCCGCCGCGCTGGACCACGTCGAGCCGTTGTGCGGCGGGCACTGGCCGGTCGGGACGGGTCGGCAGGAGCGCCTGTCCGAGGTGTTCGGGGCGATCGCCCGCGCCGCGGCGGAACGCACCGGTCGGCCGCCCGTGCCGGTGATCACCGTGCCGCCGCCGGACTTCGCGAGCGCGCACGACTTCCACAGCCCGGTGGTGGACTTCTCGGCGTTCCCGGCGGTGACCGGGTGGGAGCCGGAGGTGTCGCTGGCCGAGGGGTTGCGCGGGGTGGTCGACGCGGCAGTTGACACGGCGGTCGACGGGACGAGCTGAGCCGCGGCCGCGTGCGCTCGGCGCTTGTGCGGGGTGCTGCCGGCGGCGCGCGGGGTGACCGATGCGGCGTTTTGAGGCGTGGCAAGGGTTCCGGCGCGCTGTGGTAGCCGCATCGGGCGGTCGGCGAGTCAGCGTGAGCCGGGGTGGTCGGGGCCCGGACGCGGTGGGGGTGTGCCGCGTCCGGGCCCGCCTTCGCTAGTTGGTCTCGGTGGCCGGCACTCGGCCGTTGTCGGCGTCGACGACGGTCAGGTCCGGCAGCGGGAACACCATTCGACCGCCGCGGTCCAGGAAGTGCTGTTCCCGGCCCAGGAAGTCGTCGCGGTGCACCCACGGCAGCACCAGCAGCTGGTCGGGCTTGCGGGCGTGGGCCTCCTGCTCGGAGACGATCGGGATGCCGGTGCCCGGCGTGAACCGGCCGGACTTGTCCTCGTTGACCTCGCCGACGCACGGCAGGTCCGCCGGCGTGACGCCGCAGAACTGGAGGATCACGTTGCCCTTGGTCGAGGCGCCGTAGCCGAGGGTCAGCTTCCCCGCCGCCCGTGAGCGGTCGAGGAACTCGCGCAGCTCCTCGCGCAGCCGCGTCGACCGGTCGGCGAACGCGGTGAACGGGCGCATCCCGTCCAGGCCGAGGTCCGCCTCGGCCCGCCGGATGGCCTCGACGCCACCGCGGTCGGGCCGGTGCCGCCGGCCGTTCTTCGCCATCACGAGGTTGAGGCTGCCGCCGTACACGGGGGTGATCTCCGCTCGGACGACGGTGAACCCGACCTGCTCGGCCATCCACTCGAACTGGCGCAGCGCGTAATACTCCAGGTGCTCGTGGCACACCACGTCGTACGCGCCCTTGGCCAGCATCGCGGGCAGGTAGCTCTGCTCGGACACCCACACGCCGTCCTCGTCCAGGACGTCGTAGATGTCGCGCATGGTCTCCAACGGGCTGGGCAGGTCGTAGAACATCGCGATCGACGTGACGACCTTCGCCTTGCGCCGGTCACCGAACCGCGCGGTGAAGACGTCCTTGGAGAAGTAGTCGGTGACCAGCTCGATCCCCGGCGGGTACTGCGCGCGGAACTGCTCGCCGTTGGGGTCGATGCCGACCAGTTCGAGCCCGCGCCGGGGGAAGGCGCGCAGCATGGTGGCGTCGTTGCTGCCGATGTCCAGCACGAGGTCGCCGGGTGCCAGGTCGACCACCTCGGTGATCCGCTCGACCTGCCGTCCGAGGTGGTCCACCATGTACGGCCGGATGCTCGACCGGTAGCCGTAGGACCCGGTGCCGTACATCAGGTCCACGTCGGTGGAGTGCCGGAGCTGCGCCAGGCCGCACCCGTCCGGGCCGCACTTGACCAGCTCCAGCGGCACGACGGGCACGGGCTGGTCGGGCGACTCGGGGAACACGCTGGTGACGGCCTGCTCGCCGAGGTCCAGCACGGGGATCAGCTCCCGGTTGCCGCACACGCGGCAGTTCGTGATCGGCGTCATCACACGGCCGCCCGTTCACCCGCGAGGCGCTGCTCGACGTCCGCCCGCAGCGCCTTCTTGTCCACCTTCTGCATCCCGGTCAACGGCAGCGCGTCCACCACCACGAGCCGTTCGGGCAGCTTGTACCGCGCCACCCCCACGCGCCGCATCAGGTCGAGCACGTCGGCGAGGCGCACCTCGCGGCCCGTCCGGGGCACGACGTACAGGCAGACCCGCTCGCCCAGCTCGGCGTCGGGCATCGCCACGGCGGCGGCCATCAGCACGCCGTCCACCTGGAGGGCGAGGTTCTCGACCTCCTCCGCCGAGACCTTCTCCCCACCGCGGTTGATCATGTCCTTCTCCCGACCCTCCACGACCACGTTGCCGTCCGGCCGCAGCCGCACGATGTCGCCGGTGCGGTACCACCCGTCGGGGGTGAACACGCGGGCGTTCTGCTCCGGGGCGCGGTAGTAGCCCCGCGGCGTGTACGGGCCGCGGGTGAGCAGCACACCCGGCTCGCCCGCGGGCACCGGTTCGCCCGCCTCGTCGACGACCAGCAGCTCGTCGCCCTCGGACAGCGGGCGGCCCTGGGTGTGGCAGGCCACCTCGTCGCCCTCGGCCGGCCGGGTCAGGCAGACCAGCCCCTCGGCCATCCCGTAACCCTGTTGCAAGGCGCAGCCCAGCTCGGGCCCGATCCGGGCCGCGACGTGGTCGGGCAGGCGCGAGCCGCCGACCATCAGGCCACGCAGCGTGCCGAGGTCGTGGCCGGGAGCGGCGGCGCGGTGCTCCAGCCACCGCTGCGCCACCGCGGGCACCAGGCCGGAGTGGGTGACGCTCTCGCGCTCGACCAGCTCGAACGCCTGCTCCGGCTCGGGGGAGCCGAACACCACGCGGCCACCCTCGAACAGGGTCGCGAGCAGCACGCCCAGCGAGAAGTTGTGGCCGACCGGCAGCGCCACCAGGTTCACCGTGTCCGGGCCGTACCCGGCGGCGTCCACCGTGCGGTGCACGTAGTGCGCATAGTCGTCGTGGGTGCGCGCGATCAGCTTCGGCAGCGCGGTGGTGCCGCCGGAGAGCAGGAAGAGCGCCGTGTCCCGGCTGCCCGGCTCCTCCCGGTCGAGCGCGGCCCGCGCGGCGACCGGGTCGGCCGCGGGCGCGCACAGCTCACGCAGGTCGACGTCGCCCGGCTGCCCGCCGCCGGAGACGAGGAGGTGCGTCACGGTGGGGTGGTCGGCCGCGATGTCCGCCGCCAGCGCCCGGTGGTCGAAGCCCTTGAACGTCGCGGGCACGGCGATCGCCGCGGCCTCCGCGTGCTCGGCGAGGTAGGACAGCTCGTGCCGGCGGTGGGCGGGCAGCGCCAGCACGGGCAGCACGCCCGAGCGCAGGCACGCCAGGAACAGCACCACGAACTCCCAGCGGTTGGGCAGCTGCACGAGGACGCGGTCGTCGGCACGCAGCCCGAGGTCGCGCAGCCGCAGCGCCGCGCCGTCCGCACGTGCCGCGAGGTCGTGGAAGGTCAGCCGCGTGTCACCGTCGACCAGGGCGACGGCGTCCGGGGCGGCGTCGGCGGCGGCGAGGAAGTGGCGGCCCAGCGGAACGCCCTGCCAGTAGCCCTTGGCGACGTACTCGGCGACCACGTCCTCTGGCCAGGGCACGGTTCCGGCGCGGCTCGGCCGCACGGCTCGCACAGTCATGCCGGTTCTCCTCGGATCGGGCGGCTTCTTTCCCACGGAACCGATTGTTCGGACGACCTCCGGCAGCGTCGTCTCCTGCTCTGCGGTCGGTTCGCCCGCGCCGCCCGACGCGGGCGAACCGAACCGGTGCTAAACGGGCGTCGCGTCCGGTCTCCCCTGGCGGAGTCGGGGTCGACCGGACGCGACGGTATTCCTGTTGGCCACCGGAAGCCGTTACGGGGTGATCAGTCCCGCCGGTTCCGGCTCATTTCACCCGAAGGAGATGGCCGCGTTGCCGTACTCGCCGGTGTTGCCACCGACCACGATCTGGCAGCCGCCGGGTGCGGTGTCGCAGTCGACCGTGCCGACCTCCGGGCCGTCGGGCATGACGTACCCGGTGAAGCTGCGGCGCACGACCACGGAGGTCGAGCCCGCGCCGCCGCTCAGGTTGAAGTCGTGGAACTCTGCGACGTTGCACGCGCCCTTGCCGTCGGCGAGGATCGCGCACTGGAGAGCGGTGGCCGAGGTGCTGGTCGCGAAGCCGGACGCGGACACGGTGACCGTCGCGCCGTCGGCCAGGCCGGTCGCGGGGGACACGCTGACCGCCGCGGAGGCCGCGGCGGACGCCGGCGTTCCGAGGGTCAGCGCGAACCCGGCCGCGGCCACGAGAGCGGCACTGGTCTTGAGCGCGGTTTTCCACTGAAGCATTGGATGGGTCTCCTTGTGCGCAGACGATATTTCTTCGGACAAGGCAGCGCGGGGCCGGCGCCAGTGAGCCCCGGAAGCGCCCGAAAAAAAGTTATCGCGTTTGCGCGCAGTTCGTCAACCTCTATCGGTCGCCAATGTTCCAGGGGTTCGCGACCAGCACTTCGGACATTATTCCGGAATCATTCCGGCATTGTTCCGGTGGTTATTCGGAACCTCCCCGGCGTTGTTCCGCGCGGGGCACCGGCACGTCCTCGGCCGAGGCCGACCCGTCCGGCAGGCCCTCCGGCGCGGGACCCTCCGCCGCCGCGCTCTCGGTGAGCGGGTAGCCGCCCGCCGGCCCGCCCTCGCCCATCCCGTCCGGCGGGCCCATGGGCGCGGCCTCGACGTTGCGCAGCGAGAAGTAGGCGAACACGGCGAGCCCGACCATCAGCACCGCGCTGACGAGGGACACCACGTTCAGCCCGGACGTGAAGGCCGCCCGCGCCGGTTCGAGCACCTCGGGGAAGCGCTCCGCCGTCTCCAGCGCGCCCGGGATGCCGTGCTGCGCGGTGTCCGCCGCGTCGGCGGGCACGCTGGACGGCATGTTCTCGCTCAACTGACCGCGGTAGACGGCCATGCCGAGGCTGCCCAGGGTGGCGATGCCGATCGCGATGCCGAACTCGTTGCCGGTCTGCTGGAGCGACGAGGCCGCGCCGGTCCGGTCGGGCGGCGCCGCGCCCATCACCAGGGCGGTGCCCAGCGACGACGGCAGACCCATGCCGAACAGCAGGACGCCGAAGCCGGTCACCACCAGGGCCAGGCCACCGGCCGCCTCCACCTGGGAGAGGATCACGTAGCCGACCGTGGAGATGCCCAGGCCGAGGGCGATCACACCACCGGGGCGCAGCTTCGCGGCCAGCGGCGGCGCGAGGAACAGGCCGATCACCATCGCGACGGACGGCGGCAGCAGCCACAGCCCGGCCTCCATCGGCGACAGGCCCGCGATCACCTGGAAGAACTGCGTGACCAGCAACGACACGCCGCTGTTCAGGGCGCCCACCATGATGCCGAGCACCAGCGCGGTGCGCAGCGTGTTGATGGAGAACAGCTTCAGGTCCAGCAGCGGGTTGTCGAGCTGCCGCTGGCGGCGGACGAAGACGACCGAGAACACGACGCCGACCAGGAGCGCGACCAGCGGCGCCACGGCGAAGCCCTGCTTGGCCAGCTCCTTGAAGCCGAACACCAGCGGGATCATCGCCAGCAGGGACAGCGCGACGCTCGTCCAGTCCAGCTTGCCCGCGTTCGGGTCCTTGCGCTCCGGCAGCAGCACCACCGCGAGCACCACGACCAGGACCATCACCGGCACGGCCAGCAGGAACGCCGAGCCCCACCAGAAGAACTCCAGCAGGACGCCGCCGATCAGCGGGCCGATCATGAGCCCGACCATGAAGGTGCTCATCCAGGTGGCGATCGCCATGCCGCGCTGGACCGGGTTCTTGAACATGAAGGTGATCAGGGCCAGCGTCGCCGGCAGCGCCACCGCGCCCGCGACGCCCAGCAGCGCCCTGGCGGCGATCAGCGTCTCGGGGTTGGGCGAGTAGGCGGCCAGCAGGGAGGCGGCGGCGAACGCCGTGCAGCCGATGATCAGCATCTTGCGGTTGCCGATCCGGTCGCCGAGCGTGCCCATGGTGACCAGCAGGCCGGACGTCATGAAGCCGAAGATGTCGACGATCCAGAGCTGCTGGGTGGCGCTGGTGCCCAGCTCGGCGCTCAACCGGGGCAGGGCGAGGTACAGGACGGTCAGGTCCACCGACGCGAGCAGCGTGGGCAGGCACAGCACCGCCAAGCCGATCCACTCCCGCCGCCCGGCCATCGGGCCGGCGGCGGGCGCGGGTGTCGAAGGCATTGGCTCCTCCAGGGGGTGGGTTCGCTCTTGCGAGGCGGCCAGCCTGGTCTGGGGGCGTTCCGGATTGGTTCCGTTCGGGTTTTGGCACCCCTCCCGGCCGGGCGCGGGAACGACGACGCGCGAGGTCGGGGCGTCCGACCTCGCGCGTCGAGTGGTTCAGATCACACGCTGCGGGGCTAGCGCAGCTCCACCGAGTGCTCCGCGGCGGCACGCAGGAACTCGCCACGCGCCACCGCGGCGGCCACCCGCTCCATCTCGTCGGCCATGTACCGGTCGCGGTCCAGGGTCGGCGCGAGCGAGCGCACCAGGTCGTAGGTCGCCTTGCCGACCGGGCTGAGGAGGTCGTAGGTCTCCCCGAGGTCGACCGCCTGCGCGGCCGACAGGAACTCCACCGCGAGGATGTGGTTGTTGTTGGCCAGCACCCGCCGCGCGTTGCGCGCCGCGATCAGGCCCATGCTCACGACGTCCTGGTTGTCGCTGTTGGACGGAACGCTCTGCGTGCTGGCCGGCCCGACCGTCCGGTTCTCGGCCACCAGTGCCGTCGCCACGTACTGCACGGCGGTGAAACCGCTGTGCAGGCCGGGCTCCCCGTTGGACACGAGGTACTCCGGCAGGCCGCCGTTGAGGTGCCGGTTGAGCAGGCGGTTGGTCCGGCGCTCGGACATCACGCCGAGCTGCGTGAGCCCGAGCATGAGGAAGTCCATCGCGAAGGCCACCGGCTGGCCGTGGAAGTTGGCGCCGTGGAACACCTCCTGCCCCTCGAAGAACAGGGGGTTGTCGTTCGACGAGTTCAGCTCGGTCTCCACGACCCGCGTCGCGTGGTAGGCGGTGTCCCGGATCGCGCCCACGACCTGCGGTATCGCGCGCAGGGTGTACGCCTTTTGCAGGTAGGTCTTCGTGCGCTGCACGTTGGCCATGTCCTGCGTCTGCTCCTTGACCTGCCGCCGCAGCTCAGCGTGGTCCAGGGCGATCCGGCTGCCGCTCAGCAGCGCGCGCATGTTCGCGGCGTTGTCGACCTGCCCCTGGTGGGGGCGGGCCAGCTCGTGGCCCTCGGCCATGAACGCGCCGGTGGAACCACGCATGGTCTCCACCACGAGCGCCGCCACGATCTCCGCCTGCCGCACCTGGTCCAGCGCGCGGGCCGTGACCAGCGCGCCCAGGCCGGTCATGGCGGACGTGCCGTTGATCAGCGACAGCCCCTCCTTGTACCGGAGTTGCAGCGGCTCGATGCCCAGTTCGCGCAGCACCGGGCCGGTCGGCACGGGCCGGCCGTCCCGCAGCACGTAGCCCTCGCCGATCAACGCGCTGGCGATGTGCGACAGCGGCGCGAGGTCACCGCTCGCGCCCAGCGAACCGAGTTCCGGGATGGCGGGCGTGATACCCCGGTTGAGGTAGAGCGCGAGCTGTTCGAGCACCTCCACGCGCACCGCCGAGTAGCCGCGCGCGAACGCGTTGAGCCGGGCGGCGACCATCGCGCGCGCCTCGTCCTCGGGGAAGACCGGGCCGACGCCCGCGCTGTGGCTGCGCACCAGGTTCAGCTGGAGTTCGGTCTCCTTGGTCGTGTTGACCGCGATGTAGCCCAGGTCGCCGTACCCGGTGGTGATGCCGTAGACCGGCACACCCTGCTCGACGACCTCCTCGCACAGCGCCCGGCCCGCGGCCACCTTGGCCAGGGTCGCCGGGCTGAGCCGGCTGGGCGCCCCGCCCTCGGCGACGCGCCGGACGGACGGGATGTCGAGCGTCTCGCCGTCGAAGTCGACCTGGGAGGTCGTCTCGGCCGGAGTCATGTCCACCTCACTGTTCGTTCGTCGTTGTGCGCGCCGCGGCCACATCGGCCGCGGCGACCAGCGCGGCGAACTCGGCCACCGTGGGGCGGGCGAGGCAGTCGCGCAGGTGGATCCGGACGCCGAACCGCGCGTGGACGCGGTCCAGCAGGTGCAGCAGCAGCAGGGAGTGCCCGCCGTGCGCGAACAGGGAGTCGTCCGGCGCGGGTGTCGTCCCGACCAGCTCCGTCCACAGCGCCGCCACCGCGGCCTCGACGGCCTCCGCGGCCCGCACCGCCGGCGCGGCCGGTGGTGCCGGCAGCCGGCGGCGGTCGAGCTTGCCGCTCGCGGTGCGCGGCAGGTCGGCCACGGCGGTGAACGCCATGGGCGGCGTGGCCGTGCCGAACCGCTCCCTCAGGTGCGCCCGCAGCGGCGCCGCGAGCGCGGCGGCCTCCCGCGGCGCGGTGGGTTCGGGCACCACGTGCGCCGCGAGGCGCAGCACCAGCCCGTCCCCGTCGACCACCGGGACGATCGCGCACTGCGCGACCGACGGGTGGTCGGTCAGGGCCGCTTCCAGCGAGGTCAGCTCCAGGCGGTTGCCGAAGAACTTGACCTGCGCGTCGCGGCGGTCCTGGAACTCCAGCAGGCCGTCCCAGCGCTGCCGACCGATGTCACCGGTGCGGTAGCACGGCAGCGGGTCGTCGTCGCGCAGCCGGCGGAAAGCCCTTTCCCCGCCACCGCCGACGTACCCCGTCGTCACGTACGGGCTCCGGATCACGAGCTGACCCGGGACACCCGGCGCGCACGGCCGGTCGTGGTCGTCCAGCACCAGCACCTGGCGGCCGGGCAGGGGGCGTCCGATCGGGACCATCCCCCGGACCGGCGTCGTGACGTCGTGCCAGGTCGCCAGGATCGCCTCGGTCGGGCCGTACAGGTTGATCAGCCGGACACCCGGCAGCTCCGCCCGCAGCCGTCCCGCCAGGTCGCCGGGCAGCGGTTCACCCGCCAGCAGGAGTTGCCGCAACGCGGGCCGGGGCAGCTCGGGGTCCCGCTCGCGCAACGCCTTGAGGAGCTGCCGGGCGAAGCTCGGCACCGTCTCGAACAACGTCACGCGCTCGTCGACCAACCACCGCACGAGCTTGCGCGGGTCCACCCGGACCTTGTCCGGCACCGGGCACAGCGTCGCACCGGCCACCAGCGGGGTGAAGATCTGGCACAGGCTCGCGTCGTACCCGGGAGCGGACCACTGCGCGACCCGCGCGCCGGGACCGATGCCCAGCTCGGTGACCACCCAGTCGACGAACTGGGCGAAGCTCGCATGGGTGTGCGCGATGCCCTTGGGCCGCCCGGTCGAGCCCGACGTGTGGACGATGTAGGCGAGGTCGTCCAACCCGTTCGCCTCGTCGTCCTCCTCGACCGGCCCGTCGCCGGGTTCGTCGTCCGGCTCATCGTCCGGGGTGTCACCGCGAGGGCCGACGCCGCCCGACTGGTCGTGGGGTGCGCTGTCCGGGGTGCTGCCGGGTCCGACACCCAGGACGCTGCCGGGCGCGCTGCGGAGGCCGGCGAACTCGTCGTCGGGTTCTCCGGGTGCGGCGGCCGGGTCGTCGCCCCCGCTCGGCTCGTCGCGTGGTCGGACGCCCAGGACGCTGCCGGGTGCGCTGCGCGGCCCGCCATGGGCTTCACCGCGAGCCGCACCACCGGAGGTGCTGCCCGGCGGGACCCGGTCCGGCGGCGCGGAACCGGGTGAGACCGCGCTCGGCAGGCGGGGAGCCGGCACAACGGGGTCCGGCTCGGCGTCGGGCACCGCGTCCGCCACGGCGACCACCTGCCCGCCGATCTCGTCCCGGTACCACCGCGCCAACTCGCCGGCCGCGTCCTCCGCGTCCGCCACCACCAGGCACGGTGGTCGCAGCTCGGCCAGGATCTCCCGGTCCCGGCCGCCGGTGACCCCGCCGCCCAGGCACACCACGTGCCCGCCGGCGGTGAACGCGCCGAGCAGCGCCACGACGTGCTCCGGCCCGGTCGGCACCCGCACCGCCACGGGGCCGCCGCCCGGTCGCAGGCGGGCGGCGAGCGCGCCGGCCCGCGTGGTCAGCTCGGCGTACGTGACGACCTCGCCCTGCCAGGACACGGCGGGCGCGTCGGGCAGGTGCGCCGCCTGCTCGCGCACGGCCACGTGCACCGGCCGCCGCGGTTCCGGTGCGCTGCCGACGAAATCGGCCGCCCGCACCGCCGCCGCGGTCTGCCCCGGCGTCTCCAGCGGCAGTTCGCCGACCGGGGTCGCCGGGTGGCGCAGGGCTGCGGTCAGCAGGGTGCGCCACTGGGCGAGCACCGCGGCGGCGGTGGTCGCGTCGTAGCGGTTCTCCCGGTACTCCAACCGCCCGCGCACGGCGGTACCGACCGGTTCCACGGTCAGGGCCACGTCGGTGAGCAACCCGCCGGTGCCGACCCGCGTGCCGTGCGCGACCAGGCCCGGCAACCACAGCTCCGGCACCGTCTCGACGGCGAAAGTGGTGTCGCACAGCGGAATCCGGTCCACCGCGCGGGGACCGCCCAGCAACCGCACCACATCGCTGTACGGGAGCTGCCGGTGGGCGAGCGCGTCCGCGCGCCGCCAGTCGACGTGCCGCGCGAGGTCGCCGAACGACGCGGTCGGGTCCACGTCGGCGTCGACCAGCACCAGGTTGCCGAACGGTCCCACGACGCGTTCCGACCGGCCGCCGATCGGGCGCGCGTCGACCAGGTGCCCGACCGAGACCCGCCGCTCGCCGCCGTAGCGGGACAGCAGCGCGAGGAAACCCGCCAGCAGGAACACCTCGGGCGCGGCGCCCTCGGCGGCGGACCGCTCCGCCAGCGCACGGCCCAGGTCGGGTCCCCAGTCGAAGCGGATCTCGCCGGCGGCGCGGGACGGTTCGGCGGGGCGGACGCGGTCGGCGGGCACGGCCGCCGGCGCGGGACCGGCGGCGAGGGCCGCCCGCCACCACCGGCGCAGCGCCGCCGCCTCCTCGCCGACGGGTCCGCGGTCGGTGAACCGCGGCGCCGGGGGCAGGTGCGTGCCGGGATCGGCGTAGTACCGGCCCAACTCGTCCACCAGGACCGCGAGCGACGACTCGTCCGCGACGAGCCGGTGCGCCGCGAGCACGACCAGGTGCCGCCGGTCGTGCACGCGCAGCACGGTGAGCGTGACCGGACCACCCGCCGCGAGGTCGAACGGGGTCGCGGCGATCTCCGCGCGCCGCCGCTCGGCCGCCGCCGCGTCACCGGCCAGGTCGACCACCACCGCGTCCGCGCCCGGCCCGGACGCGTCGAGCACCGGCAGCCCGCCGACTTCGCGCACCGAGTACCGCAACGCGTCGTGCCGGCGCAGCAGCGTCCGCCAGGCGGCACGCAGCGCGTCCACGTCGAGCGGTCCCGTGACGTCGTAGGCGAAGCACGTGTTGAGCGCGCTGTCGGGCAGCAGCTCGTGCAGGAACCACAGGCCCTGCTGGGCCGGTGTCGCGGGCTGGTCCGCTGTGGACGGTCGGCGTGGCGCGGTCATCGGGCGATGTCGGCGAGCGGCGCGTCCGGCTCGCCCACCCCGTCGCGGAGCGCCGCGTGGAACTCCGCCATCATCCCGGCGATGGTCTCCCGGTCGTAGCGGTCGATGCTGCTGTTGACCGCGAACAGCAACTCGCCGGAGTGCGCGACCTCCGCCGTCCACAGGATCGCGTCGTCCGGGATGTCCGGGCCGAACTCCTGCGACAGCCGCCGCTGCACCTGCGTGCAGGACAGCCCGCCGGCGGACTCGGCACGCACCGACAGCGGGTAGGGCGACATCTGGAAACCGGGCACCACCATGCCGCCCCGCTCCAGCTGCCCGATGGCGTCGGACGCCTGGCTCGCCAGCTCCACGAACGGGATCTCCCGGGACAGCGCCTCCACGCACGTCGCCTTGGTCCGCTCGACGACCTCGCGGAACGTCGTGCACCCGGCGAGGTCCGTGCGCAGCGGGAACATGTTGACGAAGTAGCCGACCGTGTTCTCCATCCACCGGTCGCGCCGACCCGGACCGGAGGTCAGCGTCCACACCACACCGTCCCGCATCCCGGTGCGCCGCAACAGGTGCAGCCGGTAGGCGGCGAACAGCACCATGAACAGCGAGCAGCGGGACGCCTTGGCGAACTCGCGCGTGGCCGCGCCCAGCTCGGCGTCCAGCAGGAAGCGGTCGCACCGGGTGCCGGTGACGCCGTCCGGCGCGGGCGGCCGGTCCGCGGTCAGGGCGATCGCCTCGGCGCCCCGGAGCTTGTCGCGCCAGAACGCGTGGACCTTCTCGCCCGCGCCCCGCTGAGCCGCCTGCTTCGCGGCGTAGTCCCGGTAGGCGGGGATGTCGGCGGCCTCCGGCTCCCGGCCGGCGGCACGCGCCTGGTACGCGGTCGTGATGTCGCGCGCCACGATGCTCAGCGACCACACGTCGACCACGAGCAGGTGGGCCACCAGGACGAGGACCGCGTCCCGGTCGTCGAACCGGCCCAGGAACGCGCGGAACGCGGGACCCTCGCCGACCTCCCAGGTGCCGCCCTCGATCTCGTTGAGGAAGTGCTCGGCCCGCTCGTCGCGCGGCACGTCCGGGTCGTGGGGGAGGTCCCGGACCTCCAGCGGCGGCGTCGCGGGGGCGTGCACCTGCTGGCGCAACCCGTCCGGGCCGACCACGACGGAGGTGCGCAACGCCTCGTGGCGTGCCACCACATCGGACAGCGCCCGCTCGAACAACGCCAGGTCCAGCTCCCCGGTCAGCCGCCACCCACCGCTGGAGATCAGGCGCGGTGCGGAATCACCGGCCGACCCGTCGTGCTCGTGCTGCGCTCGGAGGAATTCCTGCTCCAGGGATAGCGCGAAGTGCGAGCCGTCCACAGCGCTGGTGCCTTGCCCCATCGTTTCGACCTTCCTTCGGCGCGTGGTGCCGGACGGACCCGCCGCCCGGTCGGCGGTCACGCGACCGGCGTTCGCCCTCCGGCGGGGAATCGGATCCGGTGCAGCCTGGCACCGGCCGGCGCGGTGCGGCGTCTTGTGGATTGCCCGCCGCTGCTTTTTGCTGCGCAAGTTGAAAGACGCCCGCTTCGGCGCCCGGTGACCACGATGGATCCCGGCCGAAGATCACGGCGACGCGCGGCGCTCGGACGTCGGCGCGCCAGGCGGAAAGCGGGTCCGATCAAGTGTCTCTGCTCCGATTCTGGGAGGCCACCAGGCTGCGCGCGGGCCACGCGCTCCCCGCGGCCGTCGCGGGCGACGGGCCCGCGCGGGATGTCGACGGCTTCCGTTCTGCGCTGGCCCTCGTGCTCGGCCGCGGCTGCGGTCCGCGAACAGGGACGGTGGTCGGCAAGCACGGCATCTCCGTGCAGGCGCGCACGACGCCGTCCGCGGGTGCGCTGTACCCGTTCGAAGTCGTCGTCGGGCTGCCCGACGGCACCAGCCACCTCTACGACGTCGACACGGCCCGCATCCGCGCGCTGCCCGGGTGCGGGGTCGTCCCCCTGCCGGAACTGGTCCGGCGCACCGGTTTGGCGGTGCCACCCGACCGGTCGCTGCGCGCGGTGGTCACCCTGGTGGCACGACCGTGGAAGGCGATGGTGAAGTACGGGCTGCGCGGCTACCTGTACACGCACCTGGACATCGGCCACGCCGCGAGCAACATCGCGGTGTCGGCCCGGGAACTCGGGCTGGACGCGGTGGTGCACGTGCGGTTCGACCGCCGACGCCTCGCCGAAACCCTCGCGCTGACCGACATGTGCCGCGAGCCGCAGGTGGTCGTCACGTTGTCCGGCGGCCGGTTCGACGGGGGCGAACCGCACGCCGGCGCGCCGGCACCGGTCTGGCACACCGGCCGACCGGCCCGCCTGGAGCCCCCGGACGCGGAGGAGCGGGCGAACTGGGAGGAGCTGCGCGAGGTCAGCCCGTACGCGGCGGAGGTCGCCGCGCCCAGGCTCGGGCGCTCCACGTCCGTCGAGCCGCCGGAGCAGCCGGCGCGCGAGGTCGTCCCGCTGCCGCACGGCGTGGCCGCGGCAGGCGAGGACTTCACGCGGGTCGCGCTCGACCGCCGCTCGGCCAAGGGTTTCCTCCCGCGACCGCTCACCGCGCGGCAGGTGCTGGACCTGTTCGCCGACGCGGCGGACCCGGCGGACGTCGACTGCGCGGATTCCCGGGGGGTCGGGGTGCGCGTCCTGGTGCGGTCCGCGGACGGGCTCGCGCCCGGCGTGTACGCGTACTCGCCGCCCGCGCACGCACTGCACCTCGTCGGCGAACCCCGTGCGGTGACCGAGGAGGAGGTCCTCGCGACCTGCATGGGCCAGCCGGGGCTGCGGCACGCCGCCGCGTTCGTCCACCTGCACGTCCCCGTGCGCCGGCTGCTGGCCGAGCGGGGTCGCGCGGCACTGGCCGAGATCCACTACCACGCGGCGCACGTCGCGCAGTCGCTGTGCCTCGGCGCGGCGCGGCACGGTGTGGGCATCACGTGCATCGGGGGGTTCGACGAAGTGCGGTGCGGTGACCTGATCGGGCTGCCCGAGGAGGACGAGGTGGTCTACCTGCTGGCGATCGGGGTGCCCGACCCCGGCGCGCGCAAGCTCGATCGCGATGCCGTCGCGTACAGCCACGGCCGTGCGGCGGTGACCGGGTGGGGTGGGTGAGTGTGTTGGGGATCGGGGATCTGGTGGCGTTGTTGGCTTCGGCGCGCTACGTGCCGCGGGTGTGGGGTTTCTTCACCGGCGCGTACAGCCACGGCCGCGAGCCGGGGTCCGGGTGGGGTGGGTGAGTGTGTTGGGTAACGGGAATCTGGTGGCGTTGTTGACTTCGGCGCGCTACGTGCCGCGGGTGTGGGGTTTCTTCACCGGCGCGTACAGCCAGGGCCGTGCAGCGGTGACCGGGTGGGGTGGGTGAGCGTGTTGGAGAACGGGAATCTGGCGGCATTGCTGACTCCGGCGCACCACGCGCTGCGGGCGCGGGCGCGTGACTTCTTCACCGACGCGCGGTTGGCCGGTTGGCGGGAGTCCGCGAACGGGCCGCTCACCGGGCGAGCGTGGCGGGAACTCGGCGAGGCCGGCTACCTCGGGGTGTCGCTGCCCACCGAGTTCGGCGGCGCGGGACTGGGCGTGCTCGGCAGCCTGGTGCTGGGCGAGGCGGTGTCCCGGCTCGGCGATGTCGGTCTGCCCCTGGGGATGCACGTCCAGAACGAGGTCGCGTGCCAGTGGCTGGTCGACGCCGATCCCGCGTTGCGCGCGGAGTTCCTGCCCCGCCTGCTCGACGGCCGCCTGGTCGCGTGCCAGGCCGACACCGACCCGTCGGCGGACGAGCCGACCACGGCGGTCCGCGACGGTGACGACCTGGTCATCAACGGCGCCAAGCTCTTCGTCATCAACGGGGCCGTCGCGGGCCTGTGCTTCACCCGCGTGCTGCTCGACGGTTCGCCCGCCATCGTCGCGGTGGACAAGGACCGGCCCGGCCTGCGGGTCGCCGAGGTGTACGACAAGCTCGGCACGCGGTCCGCAGACTCGGCCCGGCTGGAGTTCACCGACGTGCGCGTGCCGGCCACGCGGATCGTCTCCAGCGGCGGCGTCGGCAGGCACCTGCGCTGGAACCGCGTGATGACGTTGCTGCGCTTCCTCATCGCCGCCGACGCCGCGCTGGTCCACCGCCGCCTGCTCGACCGGATCACGCGGTACGCGGGTGAGCGCGCGCTCGGCGGGCGACCGCTCGCCGCGTGGCCGGTCAACAGCCACGCGCTGGCGCGGTTCCGGGCGGACCTGGAGCTGGCGGAGGCCGGTGTCGCGCGTGCCTGCGCCCGGCTGGACTCAGGCTCCTGGCCGGTGCCGGAAGTCGCGGCGCTCAAGTGGTTCTGCGTCGAGCGGGCGTGCGCGTTGGCCGCCGCGTGCTGCGACCTGGAAGGCGGCGCGGGTTACATGTGGGGCAACCCGTCGCTGCGGGACCTCGCCCAGCTGCGCGGCCTGCGGATGGCGGGCGGCAGCCAGA
Organism: Saccharothrix obliqua; assembly: GCF_019375475.1. Classification (GTDB taxonomy): domain Bacteria; phylum Actinomycetota; class Actinomycetes; order Mycobacteriales; family Pseudonocardiaceae; genus Actinosynnema; species Actinosynnema obliqua. Next base: position 97,511 of record NZ_JAHXGQ010000014.1, read on the forward strand.
CCACGATGCTCACGATCACCAACCACAGCTTCGCGGCGCGTGCCGAGTGGGACACCGCGGGGGTGGCGCGGTGAACGCCTCGGCGCTCTACGACGACGTGGCCGACGCCTGCCGCCGCGCCGGTGACCGCACCGCGCTCGGTGAAGGCGCGGACCGGTTGTCCTACCGGGAATTGGCGGTCGCGGTGGCGGCTCGTGCCATCGACGTGGACGAGGCGTTGCGTGGTCGTGCGACCGACCGGGTCGCGTTGCACGCGGCCAACAGCGTCGAGTACGTCGTCACCTACCTCGCGCTGCTGCGCACCGGCCGCGTGCCGTTGCTGGTGGACGCCGAGTTCGGCGGTTCCGAGCTGGCGGCGATCCGGGAGGGCTGCGGCGTCGAGGTGTTCCTCGTCGACCAGCCGAGGGTGGAGCGGGTGCCGCACGCGGAACGCGTCGTCCCGCTGCGTGGCGACCGGTACGCGGTGGTCACCACCGCACCCGTCGCGGACGACCCGCCCGCGCTGCACCCGGACACGGCGGTGTGCCGGTTCACCTCCGGCAGCACGGGATCGCCCAAGTGCCTGGAGTTCTCCCGCACAGCGGTGGTGAACGCGGCCCGCAACTGGGTCGAGGGCACCGGGATGACCGCCGACGACCGGACGCTGTGCCTCGCGGCCCTCACCAACGGGTTGGCGTTCAACACGTCCCTGCTGTCGACGTTCCTGGTGGGCGCCGAGCTGCACCTGTTCCGCGGACTGCCGACCTCGGCCCGCGTCCTGCGGGCGATGGCCGACTCGGGTGCGACGCGGCTGGTCGCGTTCCCCGCCGTCTACCGCGTGCTGGCGGACGCCGACCTGCCCGCCGACCGGTTCGCCGGGCTCGCCGTGTCGTTCTCGGCGGGCGCGCCGCTGCCGCCGGACGTGCGGGCGCGGTTCGAGCAGCGCTACTCGGTCCGGATCGCCGACTACTACGGCATCGCGGAGACCGGGCCGTGCACGTTCGAGCGCGACCCCGCCCACCGGCGGGGGCTGGGCACGCCGCTGCCCGGGGTGACGCTGCGCATCACGCGCAACGCCGCCGGGCAGCAGGAGGTCATGGTGCGCAGCAGTTCCATGGCGACGCGCTACCTCAACGCACCCGGCGTCCTGGAGGCCGCGCGGGACGCGGACGGCTTCCACCCGAGCGGCGACACCGGGCACTGGGAGGGCGGTCGGCTGTTCGTCACCGGCCGCACCGGCGGTCCGGTCAACCTGGCCGGGCGCAAGGTCGACCCGCGCGAGGTGGAGCAGGTCGTGCGTGCGGTGCCCGGTGTGCGTGACGCCGTCGTGTTCGCCGACCGGGACGCCGACGACCAGGTCTTCCTGCACGCGGCGGTCGCGGCGGACGGGTCCGTGGGGCGTACCGACGTCGTGGCCGCGTGCCGGGGCTCGCTCGCGCCTTTCAAGGTGCCGCAGAAGGTGACTTTCGTGCCGGACGTCCCGCGCTCGTCGCCGGGCAAGGTCCGGATGACCGACCTGCTGCGGCTGGTGCGCGGCGGAGGGGAGGGGTGACATGAGCGCACGGGGTGTCGGAGACCTGCGTGACCAGGTGGAGTCGCTGGTGGTGGTCGCCACGGGGCGGGTCGTCACGGCGGAGGACCTGCGGGACAGCGGTGGCTCGCTGGAGGCGGCCGGGGTCAACTCGATCGCCTACCTCAACCTGGTCGAGGCGTTGGACCACCGGTACGGCGTCGTGGTGGACCCGGAGCGGGACGGCGACGCGCTCGCCACGGTGGACGGGATCGTGGCGTTGATCCGCTCGGCACGTGGCGGTGGCGTCGGATGAGCGCGTTGACCGGGTTGCTGGTCCGGCTCGCGCCGGGTGAGGCCGTGCCCGCCGACGTGCCGTTCGTGGTGGCGGCGGCGGCCAACGAGCACCTGAACGGCGTCCGGCCGCTGCTGGCGGAGTTCCGCGACCACCCGACCCTCGTGGCGGCGCGTGCCGGGCGGCTGCCCACCGCGCTCGCGGCGTTCACCGCGAACGCCGCGCTGGCCTGGGGGGAGCCCGCCGTCCACGCCCGCGAGGAGGGTGGCCGCGTCGTGCTGGCCGGTCGGTTCCGCGTCGCGTTCCCCGGTGCCGCCGCGGTGGTGGTGACCGGTTTCGCGGACGGGACGCGGCTGTGCCTGGTGGACCTGACCGCGCGGGGCGTGGTGGTCGGGGACGCGGGCTGGGTCGACGTGACCGACGTCGTGGTGGACCCCGCGCTGGTGTCCGGACCGGTGCGGGTCGCGGACCCGGGTGGTCCGTTGCTGCGGGCGATCGACACGTGCGCGTGGGCCTACGCCGGGATCGCGTGGCGGCACGCCACGGCGGTCGTCGCCGATCTGCGGCGCGTGCTCGCGGCTACGGCGACGTCCGGCCCGGTGTTCAGCACGTCGCAGCTCCTCGCGCACGAGTTGACCCGGCTGGACATCGAGCTGTCGTTGCTGGGGGACGCGCTCGGGGAGCACGGCTCGCGCGTGGTGGAAGTCGGTGGTGAGGCGGTGGTCGCGGTGCTCGCGGCGGCCACGGACCTCGTGCACCGCACCGGTGCGGTGGCCGCCGACCTGGTCGCGGACCTGGGCCTGCCCGCCGGGCCCGTCACGCCGGACGGCTACTTCGGCGGGCGGCGGATGGTCGAGGCGGAGTTGGCGCGCCGCATGGGCGTGTCGGGGGGAGCGGGCTGACATGGGTATCGCCACCGCGGTGTGCGGCAGGAGGGGCCGGATGGCCCGCCTGCTCGCCGCCGCCGTCGCGGGCAGCGAGGACCTGGCGCTCGCTGCCCGGCTGAGCCTGCGTGACGGGTGGGAGCGGCCGGACGGGGTTGACGCCTCCGCCGACTCCGAGCGGTCTGCCACAGGGGCTCGTGGGGCGGGCGACGCGCCGGGGTCTGCCGGGAACGGCGGCCACGACCCGGGGCGGTCCGCTGTCGAAGCCCGCGGGGCGGGCGACGAGCCGGGGCCACCGGGCGCGGCCGGTGCGCAGGCGGGCGTTGTCGGGGCGTTGCGCGACGTGCCCGGTGTCGCGCCGGTCGTCATCGACTTCACCACGCCGGAGGGCACGCGGCGGTTGCTGCGCGAGGCGGGCGGGACCCGCTGCTCGCTGGTCATCGGGACCAGCGGTCTCACGGCGGCCGACCTCGACCTGCTGTGTGAGGTCGCGCGGGAACGGGCGGTGTTGCGGGCGGCTAACTTCAGCACCGCGCTGGTCGCCGTGCGCGCCTTTGTCGCCGCACTTGCCGAACGGGTCGGGTCGGACTGGGGCGCGGGCGTGGTGGACGTGCACTTCGCGGGCAAGCGGGACCGCCCCAGCGCCACCGCGCTGGACCTGGCGGACGTGTGGCGCGGGCGGCACGGCGAGCTGCCGGAGATCGCCTCGTTCCGGATGGGCGGCGGCGTCAGCGAGCACCGGTTGCTCGCCGCCGGCGCGGGGGAGCTGGTCGAGCTGCGGCACCGGGTGGACGACCGCGCCGCGTTCGTGCCCGGTGTCCTGGCCGCCGCCCGCTTCGTCGCCGAGGCCGCTCCCGGTCTGTACACATTGGAGGACGCGCTATGCCGGTGACCGACACCGAGGACCACCTGCTCGACGTGCTGGAGGCGCGGGCCGAGGCGCTGGGCGACGCCGCCGCGCTGTCCGCGCCCGACCACCGCGACCTCGGCTACCGGGCGCTGGTCGCGCTGGTGCGCCGGACCGGCGAGGCGCTGCGCGGGCTCGGCGTCGGCCGGGACGACGTGGTCGTGCTCGCCCTGCCCAGCGGGCCCGCGCTGGCCGCCGCGTTCCTCGGCGTCGCGGCGCACTCGCTCGGCGCGCCGCTGAACCCGGCGCTCCCGGCGGACGAGCTGGGCCGGCTGTTCACGGCCCTGCGCCCGCGTGCCGTGCTGGTGCCGCCGGACGCGGCCGGTGCGGCGGCGGACGTGGCGCGGGCGCACGGCGCCGCAGTGCTGACCGTGACGCCGGATTCCGCCGTCGCGGGGGTGTTCGAGCTGGCGGGCGAGCCGGTCGGGCCGCCCGCGCCGGACCGGCCGGCCGCCGCCGAGGACGACGCGCTGGTGCTGTTCACCTCCGGGACGATCGCGCAGCCACGCCAGGTGCGGTTGACCCACCGCAACCTGTGCGCGGCGGCACGCAACACCGCGCGTGCCTTCGCGCTCGGCCCCGCCGACCGCTGCCTGAACGTGATGCCGCTGTTCCACGCCCACGGCCTGGTCAGCACGCTGCTGGCGTCGGTGGTGCGCGGCGCGTCGGTGATCTGCCCGCCGGGCTTCGACGCGCACGGGTTCTTCACCTGGCTGAGCGAGTCGCGGCCGACCTGGTACACGGCCGTCCCGGCGATGCACCGGGCGTTGCTGGAAGCCGCACCGGCGCACGCCGCCGAACTGGCCGCCACGCGCCTGCGGCTCATCCGCTCGGCGTCCGCGCCGCTGCCCGGTCCCGTGCTGGATGAGCTGGAACGCGTGTTCCGCGCGCCGGTGATCGAGGCGTACGGCATGACCGAAGGGGCTTCGCTGGTCACCAGCAACCCGCTGCCGCCGGGTGTCCGGAAGCGGGGTTCGGTGGGCCTGCCGGTGGGCGAGCCGGTGCGCGTGCTCGACGCCGCCGGCCACGACGTGCCCACCGGGACCGACGGCGAGATCGCCATCCGGGGCGCGAACGTGACGCGCGGCTACCACGGCGACCCGGACGCGACCGCCGCCGCGCGCGTCGGCGACTGGCTGCGCACCGGTGACTTCGGCCGGCTGGACGAGGACGGGTACCTGCACCTCGTCGGCCGGGTCAAGGAGATCGTGAACCGGGGCGGGTCGAAGGTCGCGCCCGCCGAGGTGGACGCGGTGCTGGCCGACCACCCGGACCTGGCGCAGGCCGCCGCGTTCGCGCTGCCGCACGCCACCCTCGGCGAGGACGTGGCCGTGGCCGTCGTGCCCCGGCCCGGTGTCGAGGTGGACGAGGAGGGGGTGCGGGCGCACGTCGCCGCGCGGCTCGCCCCGTACAAGGTGCCCAGCCGCGTGTTCGTGGTCGACGACCTGCCGCGCAACGCCACCGGCAAGGTGCGCCGGCTCCGGCTGGCCGAGCTGTTCGCCGCCCGCGTGGACGGGCCGGGCGCGCCGCCCGGCACCGGCACGGAACGGGCGGTCGCCGCGATCTGGGGCGAGGTCCTGGGCCGGGAGGTGGTGGACGCGCGGGTCAACTTCTTCGACCTGGACGGCGATTCGCTGGCCATGGTGCGGGTCGCGGACCTGATCGCGGCGCGGATGGGCCACGAGGTGCCGGTGTCGGTGCTGCTCGTGCACCCCACGGTGCGCGCGCTCGCCCGCTACCTGGACGACCCCGCGGCGGTGCCCGACGTGGTCGCCGCCGGGGACGTCGCCGCCGGCGCCGCCCGGCTGGCCGCCGGCCGCGACCGCCTGCTGCGTGCGCGGCGCGAGGCCGATCAGCGCGAGGAGGACGCGTGACCACCGGTCTGGAGATCGCGATCATCGGCATGGCGTGCCGGTTCCCCGGCGCGCGCGACCGGGACGAGTTCTGGCGCAACGTGCGTGGCGGCGTCGAGTCGATCACGCGCTTCACCACGCGGGAACTGGCTGACGCGGGCGTGCCCGAGGACGCCCTGGCCGACCCGGCGTACGTGCGCGCGCAGGGCGTGCTCGCCGGGGCCGACCTGTTCGACGCGGGCTTCTTCGGCTTGAGCCCCAAGGAGGCCGACCTGGTCGACCCCCAGCAACGCGCGTTGCTGGAGTGCGCGTGGGAGGCGTTGGAGGACGCGGGGTGGGACCCGGCCCGCGTGCCCGGTCCGGTCGGCGTCTTCGCGGGCACCTACTACAACAGCTACCTGCCGGGGCTGCCGCCGACGGACGACCCGGCGGAGCGGTTCGCCCGCGACATCGCCAACGAGAAGGACTACGTGGCGGCCCGCATCGCCTACAAGCTCGACCTGACCGGTCCGGCCGTGACGGTCCAGTCCGCGTGCTCCACCTCGCTGGTCGCGGTGCACCTGGCCGGGCAGGCGTTGCTGAGCGGCGGTTGCGACCTCGCGCTGGCGGGCGGCGCGACGGTGCGCGCCCGTCAGGTGGTGGGCTACCACCACCAGCCCGGCGGGATCTTCTCCGCCGACGGCAGCTGCCGCGCGTTCGACGCCGACGCCGACGGCACGGTGCCGGGCAACGGCGCGGGCGTCGTGGTGCTCAAGCGGCTGGCCGACGCGCTCGCCGACGGGGACACGGTGCACGCCGTGATCCTCGGCTCGGCGATCGGCAACGACGGCGCCGACCGCGCGGGTTTCACCGCGCCCGGCGTGACGGGCCAGGCCGCGGTGATCAGGGCGGCGCACGCGATGGCGGGCACGGACCCGGCGAGCGTCGGCTACGTGGAGACCCACGGCAGCGCGACCCGGCTCGGCGACCCGATCGAGGTCGAGGCGCTGACCCGGGTGTTCCGCGCGGCGGGCGCGCCCGCCGGCACGTGCGCGATCGGTTCGGTGAAGACCAACATCGGGCACACCCACGCGGCGTCGGGCGTCGCCGGGCTGATCAAGGCGGCGTTGTCGGTCCGCGACGGCGTGCTGCCGCCGAGCCTGCACTTCACCCGCCCCAACCCGGAGATCCCGTTCGACCGCACGCCGTTCCACGTCAACACCGAGCTGCGCGACTGGCCCGCGGACGGGCGTCCGCGCCGCGCCGGGGTCACGTCGCTGGGCATGGGCGGCACCAACGCGCACGTGGTGCTGGAGCAGCCGCCACCGCCGCCGCCCGCCCCGACCGGTGGTCCGGCGCGGCTGCTGGTGCTCTCGGCGCGCACCGCGGACGCGTTGGAGGAGGCGACCGACCGGCTGGCCGGGCACCTGGCCCGCACGGACCAGGAACCGGCCGACGTCGAGCACACCCTGCGCACCGGTCGGCGTGCGTTCGCGCACCGGCGGTTCGTCATCGCCGACGACCTGGCCACCGCCGCGCGGTCGCTGGCCACCCGCGACCCGCGTGCCGTGCACACCGGCCCGCCCGCCGGGCGGGAGCGGCCGATCGCCTTCATGTTCCCCGGCCTCGGCGAGCAGCGCCCCGGCATGGGCGCGGGCCTGTACCGGACCCAGCCGGCGTTCCGGGAGGCGGTGGACCGCTGCGCCGAGCTGCTGCGCCCGGAACTGGGCCGCGACATCCGCGAGCTGCTGCACCCGGCCGACGCCGAGGAGGGCGGCCGGGTCGACCTCCGCCGCGTGCTGGGCCGCGGTGGCGCGCCCCGGACGTCGGAGCTGGACCGGACCCGGTACGCGCAGCCGGCCGTGTTCGTCACCGAGTACGCGCTCGCACAGCTGTGGTTGGCGCACGGCGTGCGCCCGGACGCCATGATCGGCTACAGCATCGGCGAGTACGTCGCCGCGTGCCTGTCCGGTGTGCTCACGCTGGAGGACGCGCTGCGCCTGGTCGCGTGCCGGGCGCGGTTGATCGACGGCCTGCCGCCCGGCGCGATGCTGGCCGTGCCGCTCGCCGAGGACGAGGTCTCCGCGTCGCTGCCGCCCGGTGTCGCGGTGGCGGCGGTCAACGGGCCGCGCCTGTGCGTGGTCGCGGGACCGGTGGACGACGTCGCCGCGCTGCGTGACCGGCTCGCCGCGCGGGGCGTGGCGGCCACCGCCGTGCAGACCTCGCACGCCTTCCACTCGCCCATGATGGACCCGATCGCCGAGGAGTTCGCCGAACTGGTGGCCGGCACGCCGGCCGGTGCGCCGCGCATCCCGTACCTGTCCAATGTGGATGGTCGGTGGGTGACGGCGGAGGACGTGGCGGACCCCGCCTACTGGGTGCGGCACCTGCGGATGCCGGTGCGCTTCGCGCGGGGCGTCGAGCGGCTGTGGGAGCAGCCGGGCAGGCTGCTGCTGGAGGTCGGTCCGGGTAGGACGTTGAGCAGCCTCGCGCTCCAGCTCGCGCCCGACGACCCGGACCAGGGCGTCCGCGCGGTGCCCAGCCTGCCCGGCGTGTTCGACCGCGAACCCGAGGACCGCTTCTTCCTCGGCGCGGTCGGGAAGCTCTGGCTGTCCGGGGTGGACGTCGAGCGGCCGGCCGAGCCGGGGCCCGCGCCCCGCCGGGTGCCGCTGCCCACGTACCCGTTCCAGCGCGAGCGCCACTGGGTGGAGCCCGCGCCGGAGCCCGCGCGGGCGCGACCGCCCGCCACGCAGGAACCCGCCGTGGCCGACTGGTTCCACGCGCCCGCCTGGGCCCCGCTGCCGCCGCACCCGCGGCACGCGGCCGTCCCGACGTCGACCGGCGAGCACTGGCTGCTGCTGGCCGACCGGGCCGGGGCGTGCCGCGACCTCGCGGACGCGTTGACCGCGGCCGGGCACGAGGTGACCGTGCGGGGCGGCCCGCCGCCGGACCACGACTACGACGCGTTGCTGGCCGAGCTGCGGGAGCAGGGCCGGGCGCCCCGGCGGATCGCGTACCTGCTGGGTCCGGACGCGGTCGGCGAGGACGGTTCGACCGCGTTCTCCGACCTGCTCGCGTTGACCGGCGCGCTCGGCAGGCTGCCGGGCACCGACCCGGTGGACCTGGCCGTCGTGACGCGCGAGCTGATGGTGGTCACCGGAGCGGAGCGCGGCTCGCCGGAGCAGGCGGCGGTCCTCGGCCCGTGTCGGGTGCTGCCCCTGGAGCACCCGCACCTGGCGTGCCGCGTCGTCGACATCGCGTTGGACGGCGACCCGACCGAGCGCACCGGGGGCCTGTTCGCGGAACTGGTCGACCCCTCCGGTGAGGCGGTCGTCGCGCTGCGCGGGCGGCGGCGCTGGCGGCAGGTGTTCCACCGGGTGCGGCTGGCCGTCGACCGGCCCGCGACGCCCGGCCGCCACTACGTGATCACCGGCGGTCTCGGCGCGGTCGGCCTCGCCCTCGCCGACCACCTGGTGCGCGTCGAGCACGCCGTGGTGACGTTGATCGGCCGCACCCCGCTGCCGGACCGCGCGGAGTGGCCTGCCTGGCTCGCCCGCGCCGGCCACGCCGACGCGACCACCGCCCGCATCCGGGCGATCACCGCGTTGGAGGAGGCGGGTGGACCGGTGCTCACGCTCGCCGCGGACGTCACCGACACCACGCGGCTGCGTGCCGCGTTCGCCCGCGCCGCGCGGGTCGCGCCGATCGACTGCGTCGTGCACGCCGCCGGCGTCGCGGGTGGCGGCCTCATCCAGCTCAAGGACCCCGAGGCGGCCGAGCGCGTGCTCGCGCCGAAGGTGCGTGGCGGCGCGGCGGTGGTGGAGCTGGCCGAGGAGTTCGACGTGGCGCAGGTGGTGCTGTGCTCCTCGACGCTGGCCGTCACCGGCGCCATCGGCCAGGTCGACTACGTGGCGGGCAACGCCGTGCTGGACGCGCTCGCCCACCACGCCGCCGCGCGGGGCCACCGCGCGGAGGTCGTCGCGGTCGACTGGGACGCCTGGCGGCAGGCGGGCATGGCGCACCGCCACCTCGCGGGCGACCACGGCGGTCCGGGTCCGGTGGACCACCCGCTGCTGGACGCCTGCCTGGAGCACACCAGCACCCACGCGGTGTACCGGGCGGCGCTCGGCGGCGAGGCGTCGTGGTTGACCGACGAGCACCGGATGCGGGGCGAACCGGTGGTGCCGGGCACCGGCCACCTCGAACTGGTCCGCGCGGTGTGCGCCGAACTGGCCGGACCGGGCCCGGTGACGTTGACCGACGTGCGGTTCTACACGCCGTTCATGGCGAGCGCGGGTCGTGAGCTGCGCGTGGTCGTGGACAAGACCGCGGTGCCCTGGCAGTTCACCACGGTGAGCCAACTGCCCGACGGGCGGTGGCAGGCGCACGCCGCGGGCGGGGTGGGCCCCGCGCCCGCCGCCGAACCGCGGGTGTTCGACCTCGCGGCGATCACCGCGCGCACCGCGGACCTGGGCCGGGTCGAGCACGTGGGCCCGATGGGCTTCGGCCCGCGTTCCCGCTGCGTGCGGCGGATTCACGCGGGCGAGCGGGAAGCACTGGCCGAGCTGGAGCTGCCCGCGGAGTTCGCGGGCGACCTGGACCACCTGGAGCTGCACCCGTCGCTGCTGGACCTGGCCGCCGGTTTCGTCGGCCTGCACCTGGACGAGGAGTTCCGCGTCCCGGTCACCTACGGCGAGTTGCGCTGCCTGCGGCCGATGCCGCGCCGCCTGTTCAGCTACCACCGCTACGCCGACACCGCCGCCGAGCGCGCCGGCCGGGAGACGACCACGGCCGACTTCGTCCTGCTGGACGAGGACGGGCGGGAACTGGTGGCCGTCGACGGTTTCGTGCTCAAGCGGGTCGGCGACCTGGACGAGGTGCTGGCCGGCGCCCGCGCCGGCGACAGCCGGGAGATCGCCGTGTTCCGGTACCCGGAGTCGGCGACGCCCGCCGCCGGCGGCGCGCCGCTCGCGGCGCACCTGGAGACCGGCATCCGGCCCGCCGAGGGCGGTGTGGCGCTGAGCCGCGTGCTGGCCGCGGGCATCGGGCCGCAGGTCGTGGTGTGCACCAGGGACCTCGCCGCGGTGGCGGCCGACATCGCGCGCGACGCCGCGGGCGACCGGACGTCGATCAGCAGGCGGGCGGGCGACGGCGACCGGCGGCGCGACGTCCTGACGCCCTACCGCGCGCCGGGCGACGAGTTGGAGCGGCTGCTCGCGGGCATCTGGCAGGAACTGCTGGGCGTCGGCCGGGTCGGCGTGGACGACGTGTTCGCCGAACTGGGCGGCCACTCGCTGACCGGGCTGGAGGTGGTGGGCCGCATCAACCGGCAGCTCGGCGTGCGCACGTCGCTGGCCGAACTGCTGGCGGCGCCCACGGTGGCCGAGCTGGCGGCGCTGCTGCGGCCGGCGGTGGCCCGGACGTGGGCCGGTGGGGTGGACGCATGAGCACGACGACAGGGGAGAACATGAGCGGCACGAAGCTGGTGGGCGTCGTCGGGGCCGGGGTGATCGGCACCGGGGTGGCGCAGGCCGTGGCGGCGGCCGGGTACGGGGTGGTCCTCGTCGACCGCACCGAGGACGTCCTGGACACCGCCCGGCGGGGCGTGCGGGACGGGCTGCGGATGCGCCGCCTGCTCGGCGGCGGTGGTTCGCGCGAGGAGGACGCGCGCACGTTCGACCGGATCGCGTTCACCACCGATCCCGCCGAGCTGGCGCCCGTCGACTTCGTGATCGAGAACGTCACGGAGGACTGGGAGATCAAGAAGTCGGTGTACCGGGTGCTGGACGAGGTGTGCCGCCCGGACCGCGTGTTCGCCGCGAACACGTCGGTCATCCCGATCACCGGTATCGCGGGCCTGGTCCGCGAACCGGGGCGGGTGCTGGGTATGCACTTCATGAACCCGGTGCCGCTGAAGGCCGTGGTGGAGGTCGTCCGCGGGCACTACACCACCGACGCGACGGTGGGCACCGCGCTGGACCTGCTCGCGCGCATGGGCGCGGAGGGCGTGGTGGTGGCCGACTCGCCCGGTTTCGTCACCAACCGGGTGCTGATGCCGACCATCAACGAGGCGGTGTTCCTCCTCCAGGAACGGGTGGCGGGCGTCGAGGAGATCGACCGGCTCTTCAAGGGCTGCTTCCACCACCGCATGGGTCCGCTGGAGACGGCCGACCTGATCGGGCTGGACACCGTGCTGCGCTCCATCGAGGGGCTGTTCCACAGCTTCGCGGACAGCAAGTACCGGCCGTGCCCGCTGCTGCGCGGCATGGTCGACGCCGGTCTCCTGGGGCGCAAGAGCGGGCAGGGCTTCTACTCCTACCGCGGGGACGTGGCGCGGTGAGCACGGCGGAAGGCGGGCACATGGACGACATCAGGCAGCGGGTACGGGCATTTCTCGACCAGTTCCTGCACGGGCACCGGATCGACGACGACGAGAACTACTTCGCCACCGGGCACTTCAACTCGTTGTTCGTCATGCAGCTGGTGCTGTTCGTCGAGAACGAACTGGGCGTGCCGGTCGAGGACGAGGACCTGGAGATGGAGAACTTCAACAGCGTTTCGGCGATCGCGCGGATGGTCGAGCGCAAGAGCCGCGCGGCCGACCGGGGCTGACGGCGGTGACGTTCGCGAGCACCGGGCTCGACCCGGACCAGCGGCTGGCGCGGGAGCGGTTCGCGGCGTTCGCCGACGAGCACCTCGTGCCGCACGCCGACGCGTGGGACGCGGCCGGCGAGTTGCCGCCCGCCGTGGTGGCGTTGCTGGCCGACCACGGCTACCTCGGCGCCGCCGTGCCGGTCGGGCACGGCGGCGAAGGACTGGACGAGATCAGCTTCGGGATGCTGTGCGAGGAGGTGGGCCGCGCGTGCTCGTCGGTGCGCAGCCTGCTCACCGTGCACAGCATGGTGTCGCACGCCGTGGCCAGGTGGGGCAGCCCGGGGCAGCGCGAGCGCTGGCTGCCCGAGCTGGCGACCGGCCGCGCGGTCGGCGCGTTCGCCCTCACCGAGCCGGGCGCGGGCAGCGACGCGGGCGCGATCACCACCCGCGCCGAGCGCGTGCCCGGCGGGTACGCGTTGACCGGGCACAAGCACTGGATCACCTGCGCGGGCATCGCGGGCGTCTTCCTGGTGTTCGCCAAGCTGGCCGGCGAGCCGACCGCGTTCCTGGTGGAGCGCGACCGGCCGGGGCTGTCCGTGACACCGCGCGGGGGTGCGCTGGGCACCCGCGCGTCGCACCTGGGCGACGTGCTGCTGGACGACTGCCGGGTGCCCGACGACGCGCGGGTGTCGCGGCCCGGTTTCGGGTTGACCGCGGTCGGCGCGAGCGCGTTGGAACTGGGCCGGTACAGCGTCGCCTGGGGTTGCGTCGGGCTGGTCGAGGCGTGCGCGGCGGCCTCGCTGGCACACGCGGACAGCCGCGAGCAGTTCGGCCGACCGCTGCGCGAGCACCAGCTCGTGCAGCGGATGCTCGCGGACATGGTCACCGCCGCCGCGGCGGCGCGGCTGCTGTGCCGCCAGGCGGGCCTGCTGCGGCAGGCGGGCGACCCGCGGTCCGTGCAGGCCACCTGGCTGGCCAAGTATTTCGCCGCGGGCGCCGCGATGCGTGCCGCCGACGACGCGGTGCAGGTGCACGGCGCGCGGGGCATCGGCGGCGACCACCCCGTGCAGCGCTACCTGAGGGACGCGAAGGTCATGGAGATCATCGAGGGCAGCACCCAGCTCCAGCAGATCACCATCGCCGAAGCCGCCTACATGTTCCGCGCCCGGTCCGAACCGGACCGGGCGCCCGGACGGCAGTGGAGTGTGACGACGTGACGACCCATCCCGCGCGCCCGCGCGCCCGAACCGTCAAGTGCGTGGTCTGGGACCTCGACCACACGCTGTGGGACGGGATCCTGCTGGAGGACGGCGAGGTGACGCCGCGACCCGAGGTCGTGGAGGTCATCCGGGAGCTGGACGGCCGCGGCGTGCTGCACTCCATCGCGAGCCGCAACGACCACGACGCGGCCACGGCGGCGCTGCGCCGGTTCGGGCTGCTGGACTACTTCCTGCACCCGCAGATCAACTGGGGCGCCAAGTCCGAGTCGGTGCGCGCGGTCGCCGAGGCGTTGAACATCGGGCTGGACGCGCTCGCGTTCGTCGACGACGACGAGTTCGAGCGGGCCGAGGTGGCGTTCGCCGTGCCCGAGGTGCTGTGCCTGGACGCCCGCGACCCGGGGCGGCTGACCGGGCTGTCGGAGCTGACGCCCGCCGTGGTCACCGAGGACGCCTCCCGGCGGCGTGAGATGTACCGCGCCGAGGAGCGCCGCCGGGAGGTGGAGGAGCGGTACACCGGCGCGCCCGCGGAGTTCCTGGCGACGCTGGACATGCGGTTGCGCATCGCGCCCGCCCAGGAGGGCGACCTGGCGCGGGCGCACGAGCTGACCGTGCGGACCAACCAGCTCAACACGACGGGCCGGACGTACTCCCGCGAGCAGCTCGACCGGCTGCGGCTGTCGGCGGACCACGAGCTGCTGGTGGCCCGGTTGGACGACCGGTTCGGGCCCTACGGCACGATCGGGCTCGCCCTGCTGGAGACCGGCGAGCGGGTGTGGACGGTCAAGCTGCTGCTGATGTCCTGCCGGGTGCTCTCGCGCGGTGTCGGCGGCGTGCTCATCACGCACCTGCGCCGGCTCGCGGAGCAGGCCGGGGTGCGGCTGCGCGCGGACTTCGTGCCGACCGACCGGAACCGGATGATGCGGGTGACCTACCGGATGAACGGCTTCCGCGAGGTCGACCGGGACGGCGACCAGGTGGTGCTGGAGGCCCGCCCGGACGACATCCCGCCCTTCCCGCCGTACCTGCGGGTGGAGGCGTCGTCGTGGCGGGAGGACGGGTGACGACCGCGTCGCCGGTGGGCGTCGTGGTCCACCGGCCGGTCGCCGACGCCGCCGTCCGGCTGGTGTGCTTCCCGTACGCGGGCGGCGGCAGCTCCGCCTACGCCGGGTGGCCCCGCCACCTCGACGGGCGGGTGGAGGTCGTCGCCGTCCAGCTCCCGGGCCGGGAGGCCCGCCTGATGCGCCCGGCGTTCACCGACCTGGACGCGCTGGTGCCCGCCGTGGGCGAGGCGCTGGAGCCGTACCGGGACCGGCCGCTGGCGTTCTTCGGGCACAGCATGGGCGCGTTGCTGGCGTTCGAGCTGGCCAGGTGGTCGCGTGCGCGTGGGCAGGACGGACCCGTCCGCCTGTTCGTGTCGGCCCGGCCCGCGCCGCACCTGCGTGCCACGCCGCCGCCGGGGCTGTCCGAGCCCGACGACGTGGTGCTCACCCGGCTCGCCCGGCTGGGCGGCACGCCGCCGGAGCTGCTGGCCGACCGGCGGCTGATGTCGTTGCTGCTGCCGACGCTGCGCGCGGACTTCGCGGTCGTGCGCGGCTACCGCTACCGGCCGGACCCGCCGCTGCCGTGCCCGGTCACCGCGTGCGGCGGCGTCGACGACCCGGAGGTGGGCCGGGCGGACCTCGCCGCGTGGGCCGGGCACACCGCCTCGTCGTTCGACCTGCGGATGTTCCCCGGCGGCCACTTCTACCTGCGGGACTCGGCCGCCGCGCTGCTGCGGGTGGTGCGCGAGTCCCTGACCTGACGGGAGGCGGGTGATGGCGGACGTCGCCGGGCCGCCGGGCGAGCGCGCGGTGTTCACCGACCTGACGCACGACCTGACCGGCACGGCGATCACGGTCCGCGCCGGCGGGCCGGCCGACGTGCCCGCGGCCCTGGCGGCGGCCGGCGTGACCGCCGACCTGCTCACCGCGTGGCCGTCCGGGTCCGGGTTCGAGACCCGCTTCGTGGTGCCCCGCGACCGGCTCGCCGCCGTGCTCGCCGCGCTGGCGGCGGCCGGTCGGCGGGACGTGCGGGTCGAGGATGTGGTCCGATTGGCGGTACACGGGATCGGCATCCGCGTCGAACCCGCGGTGGTGGCGCGGATCCGGTGGGTGTTGGGCGAGGCGGGCGTGGACGTCCTGGCGGTGTCGACGTCGAACCGGCGGATCACGGTGGCGTGCCCGGAACGGCAGCTCAACGCCGCTATTGGTGCGCTTCGGGGCACGTTCGCGACCGAATCGGGCGCTGGGACGCTTCGGGATGTCGAAGTCACTCGCGTCGAGCGGCGCACGACGGAAGATGCGGCGGCCCGCGTCGGCGAGTGACGATCCGAACATGCAACAAGATCTACAAAGCACCGAGTTCCTGTTCGCGGGTGCGTCGCAGCGGCACGCCGGCAACGCGCGGCTGCACGCCCGGGGCCCGGTGCACCAGGTCACCCTGCCCTCCGGCGGGGAGGCTTGGCTGGTCACCGGCTACGAGGCCGCCCGCCGCGCGCTGGCCGACCCGAGGTTGCGGGGTCGGACCGGCGCGGTGGGCGACCGCCGCCGGCTGTCGGCCGAGACCGACCTGGGCATGAACACGCACATGCTGAACCTGGAACCGCCCGACCACACCCGGCTCCGCCGGCTCGTGTCGGCGCCGTTCACCCACCACCGGACGGCCGCGCTGCGCGGGGACGTGCAGCGCATCACCGACCGGCTGCTGGACGACCTGGCCGACCGGGACGAGGTCGACCTGGTCGAGGAGTTCGCGCTGCCGCTGCCGATCCGGGTGCTCACCCGGCTGCTCGGCGTGCCGGCGGAGGACACCGACGCGTTCCACCGCTGGACGGCGCTGCTCACCGCCAGCGGCGTGCCGCTGGCCGAACTCGACGAGACCGCCCTGCGGATGCTCGCCTACGTGCGGGAACTGCTGGCGGAGAAGCGCCGCGCGCCCGGTGACGACCTGTTGTCGGAGTTGTGCGCGCTGCGTGACGGGCAGGACCGGCTCGAAGAGCACGAATTGACCTCCATGGTGTTCCTGCTGCTGATCGCGGGGCACGAGACCACGGTGAACCTGATCGGCAACGGGCTGCTCGCGGTGCTGTCGGACCCGGAGCTGGCGGCTCGGGCGCGGGAGGGGGAGGACGCCGTCGCCACCGTGGTGGAGGAGGTGCTGCGGCACGAGAGCCCGGTCCAGGCGGCCATGCGGATCAGCACCGAGGAGGTCGACCTGGCCGGGGTGACGATCCCGGCCGGTGCTGTGGTGATCGTCTCGCTGCTGGCCGCCAACCGCGACCCGGCCCGGTTCACCGGCGCCGACCGGTTCGACCCGGCCCGGCCCGACAACCAGCACCTCGCCTTCGGGCACGGGATCCACCACTGCCTCGGCGCGCCGCTGGCGCGGCTGGAGGGCCGGATCGCGCTGCACTCCCTGCTGACCCGCTTCCCGCGGCTGCGCCTGGCCCGGCCGCAGGAGGAGCCGGTGTGGCGGCGGAGCCTGATCATGCACGGCCTCGCCGGGTTACCCGCGCGCACCCGCTGACCGACCCCGCCACCGTCCACGCCGGCCCACGGGCCCGGCGTGGATTCCGCGCGCGGGTCGGCGGACGGGTGCGGCACGCGGCGCGGTCCGCACAGCGCAACCTCGGAGTTGTCGCCCGGAATCGCCGCGTGTGAGGCTGTGCAAGTCGCTGGGGTGACTTTTCAGAGTGCATCCGAAGTTATCTGCGGCTGCCCGGCGGAGGGGCCCCTCCGCCGGGCAGCCGGACCCCGGCTGCGCCGCGGGGGCGGTGTGGTCGGGGACGGTCGGGGAAATGAGGAAAAATGTTCACGATGGGTGCTGGGTGGGTTGACTCCATTTCGTTGTCCGGACGTCAGTGCTGGTAGGAGGGTGCAGGCAGTGGTCGGGGTCACTGCTGTTCGAATGATTCACGTCTGCGCGTCCAGGTGGAACCGAAAGGGGTTCTGGTGCTTCTAGCTATCCGCGATGCGATTTCTATGATGCATGAGCGATACCTCTACCCCATCACCATCAACGACATCTCGGCGGCTGTCTTCGTCAGTCCTTTCCACTTCTCGCGCACCTTCTCGAAATTCACCGGGGTGGCGCCGGGGAGGTACCTCACGGCGGTGCGGCTGTTCGAGGCCAAGCGCCTGCTGCTGACCACCGACCACACGGTGTCGAACATCGTGTGCAGCGTGGGGTACAGCAGCGTCGGCACCTTCACCAGCCGCTTCAGCCGGTCGGTCGGCATGACGCCGACCCAGTACCGCGACCCGCTGGTCGGCGACCTGCTCGTGTCGTGCGCGCCGCACTTCCAGCACCTCGCGCCGCTGGACGTGCTGCTGGCCGAGAGCGAGAGCTGGGCGGCCGAGCGGCAGGGCGGGGGAACGGTGTCGGGACGCCTGGAGCTGCCCGCGTCGGCCGGTG
The DNA here is from genome assembly GCF_019375475.1 of Saccharothrix obliqua. GTDB lineage: Bacteria > Actinomycetota > Actinomycetes > Mycobacteriales > Pseudonocardiaceae > Actinosynnema > Actinosynnema obliqua. The sequence continues at coordinate 115,184 of NZ_JAHXGQ010000014.1, forward strand.
GCGGGCACGCCGTGGTCGGCCTGTTCGACGAGCTGATCCCGCAGCGCGGGCCGGTCGCGTTCACGGCCGTGCCGATCGGACCGGGCACGTCCGAGGTCGTGCTGGACAACGTGCCGCCCGGCCGCTGGTACGTGCTCGCCGCCGCCGAGCACGTCGACGGGCGCACCGGCGAGAAGAAGTTCGCGGTGGGCCACCGGCGCACCCCGATCAAGGTGGTCGACGGGGGTTCGGCCGCGTTCTCGGTCCCGCTGCGCGCGAGCCGGCCGACCGATCCGCCCATCGCGGTCACCCTGGCCCGCCAGTCGGACCTGGGTGCCCGGCGGACCCTGTGCACGGTGGCCTGACCGGTTGGTAGCGCGGTGGGTCGCCCGGGGGTGCGGGCGACCCACCGCGTCGCGTTCAGCGGTCGGCGAGCGACTCACGGGACAGCCGGGCGACGTGCTCGATGAACTGGTCCAGGCGCGGGTCCTCGAACAGCTCGCCGATGTCGACGACCACCCCCAGTTCCTCCTCGATCCGGTTCACGATCAGCACCGCGGTGATCGACTGGCCGTTCAGCTCGATGAACGTCGCGTCCTCGTACCCGCTGGGCACGTCCAGGACGTCGCGCCAGATCTCCTCGACCACCGCTACGACGGTCGTCCGGTCCGCCCGGCTCTGGTCGGTCATGCGTCGTCTTCCCCTCGGGTCGTGCGGTCGGTGGACCGTCCGGTGTGGACACTCGCGGCGCACCGGCCGCCGTGACGAGGATCGCGCCCGGACGCGCCCCGGCGCGTCTCTCCGAATGCGGCGAACGGGTGGCCGGGAGCAGCAGCGCAGGAGTAGCAGCGCCGGAACGCGGTGCCGGACAATGGAATCCGGAAGATCAGCGCGAGCGCGACCGCGTGTCGCCCGCGCGTTCCCCGGTGCACCAGAGGAGATGCCGTGAAGGACGAAGACCGGTACGACGTCGTCGTCGCGGGTGGTGGGCCCGGTGGCTCCACCGCGGCGGCGCTGATCCGGCAGCGCGGGCACCGCGTGCTGCTGCTGGAGAAGGAGCGCTTCCCGCGCTACCAGATCGGCGAGTCCCTGCTGCCCGCGACCGTGCACGGCATCGCGCACCTGCTGGGCGTCCAGGACGAGCTGAAGCGGGCCGGTTTCACGCACAAGCTCGGCGGCACCTTCAAGTGGGGCGTCAACCCCGAGCCGTGGACGTTCGAGTTCGCGGTGTCCCGGAAGATGGCGGGTCCGACGTCGTACGCCTACCAGGTCGAGCGGATGGAGTTCGACCGCATCCTGCTGGACAACGCGCGCAGGCTCGGCGTCGACGTGCGCGAGAACAGCCCCGTCACCGAGGTCCTGCGCAGCGACGACCGGGTCGTGGGCGTGCGGTACCGGGACGCCGACGGCGTCGTCCACGAGGTGGGCGCGAAGTACGTGGTGGACGCCACCGGCAACACCAGCAGGCTCTACGGCGCGACCGGGACGAAGCGCGAATACTCGCCGTTCTTCCGCAACCTGGCCCTGTTCGGGTACTTCGAGGGCGGTCGACGCCTCGACCCGCCGCTGTCGGGCAACATCCTCAGCGTCGCGTTCGAGCACGGCTGGTTCTGGTACATCCCGTTGCGCCCCAACCTGACCAGCGTGGGTGCCGTGGTCAGCCGCGAGTCGGCGGGCCTGGTGCAGGGCGACCCCGAGCGGGCGATGCGCGAGTTCATCGAGGCGTGCCCGCTGATCTCGGAGATGCTGACCGACGCGACCCGCGTCACCGAGGGGCCGTACGGGCAGCTGCGCGTGCGCAAGGACTGGTCGTACCTCAACACCCGCTTCTGGTCGCCGGGCATGGCCCTCGTCGGCGACGCCGCGTGCTTCGTCGACCCGGTGTTCTCCTCCGGCGTCCACCTGGCCACCTACGGCGCGCTGCTCGCCGCGCGGTCGATCAACTCGTGCCTGGCGGGCACGGTGGACGAGGAGAAGGCGTTCGGCGAGTTCGAGCGCCGGTACCGCAAGGAGTACGGGCTCTTCCACGAGTTCCTGGTCGGCTTCTACGACATGGAGCAGTCCGAGGACTCCTACTTCTGGCAGGCCCGGCGGCTGTCGAACCGCGACCAGACCGAGGTGGAGGCGTTCGTCGAGCTGGTCGGCGGCGTCGCCTCGGACGACATCGCCGACGGCGCCATGCTCAAGGCGCGGCTCACCTCGGGCGCGCGCAACATCAGCCGGATGCTGGACGACAGCACGGACGACCGGGTGATCGGCGCGAGCGCGGGTCAGCTCCTCGAACAGGGCACCGCGCTCCAGGCCCGCGCGCTGGTCGGCGCGAAGTCCCGCGAGGGGCGTGCCGTCGAGCCGGACGGGCTCGCGGCCTCGGAGGACGGCCTGAGCTGGGTACCGCAGGGCGGGACCGGCGAGGGGCGATGACCCGGATCCGGGTCGGCGTGCTCGGGTGCGCCGACATCGCGGCGCGGCGCACCGTGCCCGCGATGCGGCGCACACCGGGGCTGGAGGTGGTGGCGGTCGCGAGCCGGGACCCGGCCAGGGCCGAGCGGTTCGGCGCGCGCTTCGGCCTCCGGCCCGTGCCGGGGTACGAGCGGCTGCTCGCGGACGACGGCGTCGACGCCGTCTACGTGCCCCTGCCCGCCGTGCTGCACGCGGAGTGGGTCGAACGCGCGCTGCGCGCCGGGAAGCACGTGTTCGCCGAGAAGCCGCTGACCGACCGGTACGACCGGACCGCCGCGCTGGTCGACCTGGCCCGCGAGCGCGGGCTCGTGCTGATGGAGAACACCATGTTCCTCCACCACTCCCAGCACGAGGAGGTGCGGCGGCGGCTCGCCGACGGCCTGCTCGGCGAGTTGCGCGGCCTGTCGGCGGTGTTCACGATCCCGCCGAAACCCGCGGGCGACATGCGGTACCTGCCCGACGTGGGCGGCGGCGCGCTGCTGGACGTCGGCGTGTACCCGGTGCGGACCGCGCTGCACTTCCTCGGCCCGGACTGCGACGTGGTCGGCGCGGTGCTGCGGGACTCGCCGCGTGGCGCGACCCTGTCCGGCCACGTGCTGCTGGCGGCTCCCGGCGGTGTGGCCGCCGAGCTGTCGTTCGGCATGGAGCACCCCTACCGGTCCCGCTACGAGCTGACCGGCAGCCTCGGCCGGCTCCGGCTGGACCGGGCGTACACCCCGCCCGCCGACCACCGCCCCGTGCTGGAGCTGGACCCGGGCGACCGGGTGGTCCTCGCGCCGGACGACCAGTTCGCCGGCAGCACCGCCGCCTTCGCCCGCGCGGTGGTGGCGGGCAGCGCGCCCGCCGGGCACCTGGAGGGCGTGCTGCGGCAGGCGGCGCTGGTCGACCGGATCAACGCCGCCGCCCGGCGGGTGGTCATCGAACCCGATCCCGGAAGGACGTGGTGAGCCGATCGTGCGAATCACCGAGATGGCGGTCCCGGGTTGCTTCCGCCTCACGCCCGAGGTGTACCGCGACCAGCGGGGCCTGTTCTACGAGGCGTTCCGCCACGAACCGCTCGCGGAGGCGATCGGGCACCCGTTCACCGTCCGGCAGGCCAACTGCTCGGTGTCCCGCTACAACACCCTCCGCGGCATCCACGGCACCGTGTTGCCGCCCGGCCAGGAGAAGCTGGTGACCTGCGTGGACGGCGCCGTGCTGGACGTGGCGGTGGACATCCGCGTCGGCTCGCCGACGTTCGGCATGTTCGACGCGACGCGGCTGGAGGAGGGTTCCGGCGTGTCGGTGTACCTGGCCGACGGCATCGGGCACGCGTTCCTGGTGCTGACGCCGACCGCGCGAGTGCACTACCTGGTGTCGACCGAGTACGTGCCCGGCACGATGATCGACCTCGACGCCCTGGACCCGGACCTCGGCCTGCCCTGGGACACGCGGGAACCACCGATCAGGTCCGAGAAGGACACCACCGCGCCCACGCTCGCCGAAGCCGCGTCGGCCGGTCTGCTGCCGACCTACCAGGAGTGCCTGGACTTCGCGGCGGGTCTGGGCTGAGTGCGGGGTGTGCTTGGACTTCGCGGGTGGGTCTGGTCTGAGTGCGGGGTGTGTCTGGACGTCGCGGTGGGTTCGCGCTGAGCGCGGGGTGTGTCTGGACTTCGCGGGTGGGACTGGGCTGAGTGCGGGGTGGCCTGGACTTCGCGGCGGGATTGGCCTGAGTGCGGGGTGGCCTGGACTTCGCGGCGGGATTGGCCTGAGTGCCGGGCGTGCCTGGACGTCGCGGTGGGTTCGCGCTGAGCGCCGGAGGTGGTGCGGCCGGCTAGTCGGCCGTGAGCGGCCGGGGGAGGTCGGTTCCGAGACCGTCCGGTGAGTCGATCTCCCACCCGGTCGTCGTGCTGCCGCGCACGTGCTCGTCCCACACCGCGCCGAGCCAGTCGGCGACGGTGTCGACGAGCACGTCCTGGCCGGCGGACCGCGGCAGGAACGGCACGTCGGGCTCCCAGCCCTCCGCGCCGTGCACCACGCCGAACAGGTGGCGGTGGGCGTCGATGGGCTTGTTCAGCGCGAAGAAGTCGGGACCGTCGAACCGGGCCCAGACGTTGAAGGAGCCCTCCCCGTCCTGGTCGGTGAACACGTCGAGCACCACACCCCGCACGTCGTCGGTGACGGCGTCCGCGATGAACCGCAGCCGAGCGCCCACCTCCGCGGAGTGCGCGTCGAGAACCTGCCGGAGCCGCGAGCGGTAGTCGTCCACGGCACCAGCTTAAGGCCGCGCGTCCGATGTGGACGGCGTGGTGGCGGCCCGGTGAAGAGTTCCCCTTCGGGCAGCCGGAATTCTGCCACACTCTCGGTCATCGCCCGGCTACCGAGAGGATGGCTATGGGGAATTTGCGCAGGACAACGGCGTTGCTGGCGGCGGTCGCGGCAGTGCAGATCGGCGTCACGCCGGTGTCCGGGGCCGCTCCGCCGGCGGACACCAGGTTCACCCGGCTCGACACCGACGCGGCGGGGAATCCGGAGTCGGCCAGGGAGAGGATGTTCATCGACCTGTCCGGCAACGGCCGGTACGCGTTGTTCGCGGTGCGCACCAACAGCAACATGGTGCCCGAGCAGTACCGCACGAACCGCGAACTGGGGTACTTCCTGGTGCGCAAGGACGTGCGGGCCAGTGGCACCACCCTGGTGAGCCGGAAGGAGGACGGCAGCCCCCTGCGTGCCGACTGGCGGCACTCCGCGATCGGTTGGGACGGCACGACGTTCGCCTACTCCACCGGCGAGAGCGGCCTGGACCCGGCGGAGCGCGGCGCGTTGTTCCACCACGACCTGCGATCCGGTGTGCGGCGCATCGCGACCATGCCGGACCGGTGGTTCTACGAGACGGTCGACCTGTCGGCGGACGGCCGGTGGCTGACCTGGGCGGGTCTGGGCGAACGGGGGCACGACAACCTGATCCACCGCCACGACCTCGTCGGCAACCGGACCACCACGCTGCTCGCGTGCGACATCGACCCCGCGAGCTGCCGGCGGACGGGCGGAGCGGTCGTGTCCGACGACGGCGGCAAGCTGGTGTTCCACTACCAGGCCGACGACAGCGAGGCGTCGCGGCCGACGCTGCTGGACGCCACCACGGGCGAACTGCGCACCCTGCCGGCCGGTGGCTCCTACCGGATCAGCGGTGACGGCGCCTGGCTCTTCTACGTGACCCGGGCGGACAACTACCGCTTCCAGCTCCACCGGGTCTCCACCGCGCCCGGCAGCACCCCCGTGACGTTGCGGACGTGGGCGGAGGACAGCCAGACCTGGACCGCGAGGGTGGTGTCCGCCAACCGCTCCGGCAGCGTGATCGGCCACGACCGGCTCGGCCGTGCCCAGGACGCGTTCGCCGACTCCCACGCCTTCGTGCTCGACCAGTCGACCGGCGCCGAGATCACCCTGCCCGAGCCGCGACCGGGCACCGCGTTCGTCACCTCGCCCACCGTCAGCGGCGATTCCCGGCTGGTGGTGGTGGAGGAGCGCTGCCCGTGGCAGACCCACTGCGGTCCGACCGGTGTCTACGCGATCTCCCTCGACGGCCTGCTGCCCGGACGGGGCTGACCCGGTCCACCGAGGACGGTCCGAAAGGGATGGCCCCGCGCGGTGACGTCCCTTTCGGACCGCGCGGTTCAGCGCTTCCCGAGCTGGTAGGTCATGTCGGGTTCGTTCTCCTCGTTGCGCGTGCCGTCGTCGTGGTCGACCGCGACGAAACCGTGGTGCTCGTAGAACGCGCGCGCGGCGGTGTTGCGCTGGAAGACCCGCAGCCGCAACGCGTTCGGCGCGGCGTCGACCGCGATCCGGAGCAGTCGGCTGCCGATGCCCCGGCGGCACGCGTCCGGGTGGAGGTACAGGTGGTCGAGTTCGGAGCCGTCGAGCGCGCTGAACCCGACCACCTCCGCACCGTCGACGGCCACCCACACCGTGCTGTGCGCCAGGACGACGTCCCTGATCCAGGCCGCGGTCGCCGCGTCGGAGTGCAGGCGGGGCAGGTAGGGCATCGCGGCGGCGCGGGAGGCGAGGAACACCGCCGTCACGGCTTCCGCGTCCGCCCGGGTGGCGCGGCGGATCGAGATCCGCGTTGTCGTCACGGGGTCCACCGGGCCGAGGGTAGTCGGTTCACAGGTGCCAGCGGACCGCGTGCCGCGCACCTCCCGGGACCTCGGTGGAGCCGACCGCCACGCCGTGGTCGTTGACGTCGTGCGCGCCACCGCTGACGCCGCCGAGAGTCGGCAGCCGCGTGCCGTCCTCACCGTCGCGCCCCCAGGCCATCGCGTGCACCACCCGGCCGCCACCCCTCGTCGCGCCCACGGTCACGCCCCGGCGGCTGACGGCGGCGATCTGGAAGTCGAGGGACAGGAACTCGGGTGCCGTGGTGCCCGGGAGCCAGCGGCAGCCGTGCATCCGGCCCCGGTCGGAGCGGTAGCCGAGGACCGTGCCGTCGTCGCCGACACCGGTCGCGCGGAGGTCGGCGCCCAGGTCGTCGACTTGGCCGCCCGGCCGGAAGCGGGTGGCGTGGCGGCGGCCGTCGCGGTCGACGACGGTGGCGGCGATGACGCCGGCGTCGTCGATGCCCGCGGCGAAGCCCCTGTTCGAGCCGTCGAACGTCAGCGGCGTGACACTGCCGTCGGGCGCCCAGACCACCGGGTGGAGGTCGGCGACCGAGCCGTGCCCGCCGGAGTAGCCCACGATGCGCCCCGCGCGGTTGATGTCGATCGCCTCGGAGGTCGGGTCGCCGGGCAGCTCGGCCAGCCGGACGAGCCTCCCCGAGCGCTCCCACGCGACCGCGTGCTCCTCGGTGCGGTCGGCGTTGGCCGAGACGCCGACCACGGTGCCCGCCTCGTTGACCGCCGCCGCGCGGCTCTCCACGTGACCCGGCAGCGGCGGCAGCGCCTCGATCACGTGATCGACCCAGCGGACCGCGTGCAGAGGCCCGTTCCCGGTGTAGGAGTGCCCGTACACCACACCGGAGTCGCTGATGCCGTCGGCGGAGCTTTCCTCGTCGCCGGGCAGCGTGCCGAGGTCGGTGATCCGGTTGTCGCGGGACCACGACACCGCGTGCGTCAAGCCGGTCCCGGTGTTCGCGTAGCCGACCGCGGTGCCCGCGTTGTCGACCGCGGCGGCGGAGCTGCGGTCACCGCCGGGCAGCAGGCCGAGGTCGACGGCCCGCACGGCGGCGGACGCGGGTGCGGGAACCGCCGTGAGGGCGAGCACGACGGCGGCGGTGACGCTGAGCAGTCGGCGCATCATGTCCTCACGCTAACGCCGCCCGCGAACCGCCGGAAGTGACCACAAGACGGCACTGCCGCGACCCCGCTCGGAGCAGGATTCCCCACGACGCAAGGGATTCCGCGTGACGAGGCCGTCGCTGTCGACGGGTGGTAGGCTCGCGGCGTTCTCCGCCTTGTCGGCGTTCACCCTCCGGCACGCGCTCCGACGTTCGAGTCGGCTGTTCCGGCGTGCGCTTCCCCCGCTGACTGACCCGTCAACCTGTGGCGGCTCCGGGTCGCCACGTGTGTGAGAGGTGGTCGGTCGATGAGCGCACGCACCGGGCAGCGGTGGGCGTTGATCGCGGTGGCGCTCGGCGTCTTCTGCGTCCAACTGGACTCGTTCGCGTTGAACCAGGCCCTTCCCGCGATCGGGAGCGCGTCGGGTGGTGGCTCGCCCGACGTGCGGTGGGTGGTCAGCGCCTACCTGCTCGCGGTGGGTGTGCTGATGCTCGGCGGTGGCGCCCTGGCGGACCGGCTGGGCCGCCGACGCGTCCTGCGCGCGGGTCTCGGCCTGTTCGGGGTGGCGTCGGCGGTGTGCGCGGTGTCGCCCGGACTGGCCGTGTTGGTGGCGGGCCGGGTGGTGCAGGGCGCGGGTGGGGCGCTGCTCATGCCGGCGGGTCTGGCGCTGCTGTCCGCGGTCGGTCCGCCCGAGCGGCGCGGGCGGGCGGTCGGCGTCGCCCTCGGGCTGGGCGGTGTGGCCACCGCCGCGGGGCCGTTCGCGGGCGGGGTGCTGACCGACGTGTTCGGCTGGCGGTCGGTGTTCTGGCTCAACGTGCTGGTCGTGGCGGTGGCGGTGGTCGCCGCGTCGCGTGCTCCGGAGTCCCGGGGTGCGCGGGGGAGCGGGCCGAAGTTCTCGTTGGCGCGCAACGGTTCCTTCGTCGCGCTGACCGCGGCGGGGATGGTCGCCAACGCGGTGACCGTGGTGTTCCTCTTCGTCGTTCCGCTGACGCTGCACCGGGTCTGGTCGCTGGACGCGACCACCGCCGGGTTGGTGTTCCTGCCGTCCGCCGCGCTGATGGCCGTGGCGGGGCCGGTGGCGGGCGGTGTGGCGGTTCGTCGCGCGGTACCCGTCATGGCGGCGTGCCTGACCGTCGCGGCCTCGGCCACGGCCACTCTGCCGCTGATGGGCACGTTGCCGCTCTACGCCGCGGTCGGCGCGTGCGCCGCGGCGGCTCTCGGGGTGGCCAACGCGTTGACGTTGGTCGCCACGCAAGCGGTGGTGCCGCCCGAGCGCGCGGGCGGGGGTTCCGGGATCACCAAGGCCGCCGTCACCGTCGCGGCAGGCGTCGGCGTCGCGCTGACCGGTCCGGTGAACACCGGCACGGCGGTGTTGACCACGGCGGCCTGCGGCTGCCTCGTGGCGGCGGTCGTGCTGGTGCTCTGGTGGCGTCGCCGACCGGTGGTGTGACGACGGACACGTGCATGGGATCGGGTGGGATGTCAAAACGGCGGCATCCGGTCCGACGAACCGGTGGCGAGCCCGGACGGGGCTCGTGGACCCACGAGGAGCACTTGGTGAAGTTCCTGATCAGCATGCACATCAACCCGGCCGTGCTGGACGCGTTGACCGACGAGGAGCGGGCGGCGCTCGGCGCGGGCCACGGCGAGTTCATCGAGGAGGTCAAGCGATCCGGTGAGCTGATCGCCATGCAGGCGCTGGTCGACCCGTCGCAGGCGGCGGTGGTGTCCGTGCGCGATGGTCGGCCGGTGGTGACCGACGGGCCCTTCCTGGAGGCCAAGGAGCACCTGGGCGGCTTCTACCTGGTCGACTGCGAGGACAAGGCGCGGGCGGTCGAGCTGGCGACGCGGATCCCGGACGCCGCGATCGAGGGACTGGGGGTCGAGGTGCGACAGGTGATGTTCGCCGACGGACAATTGGAGGCGTGACCCCACCCGCCGTCGTGGACCTGCTGCGTGAACTCGCGCCGCAGGTCCTCGGCGCGCTGGTGCGCCGGCACGACCGGTTCGAGGGGTGCGAGGACGCCGTGCAGGAGGCCGTCCTCGCCGCCGCCGTGCAGTGGCCGGTCGAGGGGCTGCCGGCGAACCCGCGCGGCTGGCTGCTCACGGTCGCGTCCCGGCGGTTCGTCGACCAGGTGCGCAGCGACCACGCACGGCGCGCGCGGGAGGCGGCGGTGGCCGCCGAGGTGCCGCCGGGGGAGGTGCCCGACACCGACGACACGCTCGTCCTGCTGTTCCTGTGCTGCCACCCGGCGCTGACCGAGGCGTCCCGGATCGCCCTGACGCTGCGTGCGGTCGGCGGCCTGACCACGGCCGAGATCGCCCGCGCGTTCCTGGTGCCGGAAGCCACGATGGCGGCCCGGATCAGCCGGGCGAAGCAACGCGTGCGGGCCGCGGGTGGTTCGTTCGGCCCGCCGGTCGGCGAGGAGCGCGTGGAGCGGCTGCGTGCCGTCCTGCACGTGCTCTACCTGATCTTCAACGAGGGCTACACCGCCTCCTCGGGCCGCGAGTTGCACCGGGCCGACCTGGCACGCGAGGCGATCCGGCTGACCAGGGCGGTGCACGCGCGGCTGCCCGCGGACAGCGAGGTGACCGGGCTGCTCGCGTTGATGCTGCTGACGCAGGCGCGCCAGGCGGCCCGCACGACGGCGACCGGCGACCTGGTGCCGCTGGCCGAGCAGGACCGGGCCCAGTGGGACCGCGAGCTGATCGAGGAGGGTGTCCTGCTGGCCAAGGCGTCGCTGGCGGGTCCGGCGCTCGGGCCGTACCAGGTGCAGGCCGCCGTCGCCGCCACGCACGCCGACGCGGCCTCGGCGGGTGAGACCGACTGGGCGCAGGTGCACGCCCTCTACCTGGTCCTGGAGCGGATCGCGCCGAACCCGGTGGTCACCCTCAACCGGGCGATCGCGCTCGCCGAGGTGCGTGGTCCGGCCGCCGGGCTGGCGCTGCTGTCCACACTGGACGGCGACGGGCGGTTGGCCGAGCACCACCGGCTGCTGTCCGTGCGGGCGCACCTGCTGGAGAAGGCCGGTGACGTGGCGGGCGCCCTCGCGAACTACCGCCGCGCCGCGAAGGCCACCGCGAGCATCGCCGAGCAGCGTTACCTGGAGTCCCGCGCCGCCCGGCTGAAGGCGTGAGCCGGGTGGCCGGTCACCGGGGCACGGCTTCCACGGTGTCCGCGATGTTCCCGCTGTAGCAGGTGGCCGCGGCGACGTCGGGCGCCTGCACCTCGGTGCCGTGGACCACGTACGTCCCGCCCGTTTGGAGGTTCATGCAGACGATCTTGACCGTGTAGCGGCCGGTGTCGCACTGCGCCTTGCCGCGACCGTAGTAGTGGCTGATGCCCTCGGCCACCCACTCCGCCCACGAGACGCAGCCGGTGACACCGGACGGCGGCGGGTCTTCCACCGCGTGCACGCTCCGCGCGACGTTGCCGCTGTGGCAGGTGGTCGTGGCCGTGGCCGGCGCGTTGACCACCTGCGTGCCGTAGACGACGTATCCGGTGCCTGCCTGGAGGTCCGAGCAGACGACCTTGACCTTGTAACGGCCGGTGTCGCACCGCACGTTGCCCCGGCCGTAGTAGTGGTTGCTTCCCTCGTGCACCCACTCGATCGAGGTGGTGCAGCCGACGGGTTCCGCCTGCGCCGGGGCGATCGCGCACGCCAGCCCCGAAATCGCCACCGCCAGTGGCACGAGCGCTCGTCCGATCAACTCCGCCTCCTGCGGAACCGTTGTGCGGCAGGCGATGTGCCGCGCTCAGGCGCCGATCATCGGCACGGGGGCTGGTAGCCGTCCACCTGGAGGCCGCGGAACTCCAGCTTGTTGGGCGTCTTGCCGACGAACACCAGACCGCGGGCCTCGCCGAGCGCCGACGCCAGCGAGTAGGCCGGCTTGCCCAACTCGGGCAGCCACGTCCACTGGTCCGGGGCGAAGCTGAAGAACTTGCGCACCACCTGGCCTCCCGTCGACGGGATCGGCGTGAGCCACTTGTCCCCGCCGCTCCAGCGGGAAGCCGGGCGCAGTTGGACGTAGAGGTCGTCGGTCGCGCTGTAGGTCAACCAGAACCCGCCGGAACGGGAGAGGTCGGCCTGCGCCTCGAACCGGTTGCCGAGCCACAGCACGACCACGTGCCACTCGGCCTTGAGGAAGGCCACCTTGGCCGCGTACCCGCGGCCCTCGCGCACCAGCAGGCTGCCCGTCGCCGGCACGGTGGTGCCCTCGCCGGAGGCGAGCCACTGCTGGTACCGGTCGATGGACGGGGTCGCGCACTCGCACGCGCGCACCGGGCCCCTCGACGTGCCGGCGTGGGCCACCGCGCCCGAACCGAGGAGGGACACCGCCAGCACGAGCGTCGCGAGAACCCGGTGGAACGCGACCGTCGCACGACCTTGCGTCGAAGTTCCGCGCATTCTGCGGAAGGTAGCACACCGGCGACCACCGCGATGATCTTGGAAATCGCCTCGGCCGGCGCCGCCGCACCACGCACCGCCACGCGGGCGAACCCGGTGCCCGCCAACGGGTCGACCCGCGTGCGCCGCGTGGTCAGGGCAGCAAACCCGTGCGGGGTCGGCAGTTGACGTACTCCGCGATCAGCGAGTTCTCCGGGAGCACGTGGACCTCGTGCCACAGCACCAGGCGCAGGGCTTCGGGGCCGAACGGGGCGATCATCGCGGTCCAGAAGGCGTTCAGGATCGCGTGGTGGGTCGGGTGGTCGCGTGCCCACCGCAGGAGGTCGTGCAGCGACCGGAACCAGAGCACGGCCTCGGAACCCGTGCCGCGTCGGCCGTCCGGCCCGACGGCGTCGAGGAACTGCGCCGACAGGCAGCCCTCGGTCCGCCGCGCCAGGTGGCGCACCGCGGCGAGGTAGGCGGGTTCGACCTCGGCCCGGTACGGGCGGAGCTGTTCGTCCGGGGCGCGGGTCCAGTCCTGGGCGGTGCGGATGAAGCAGAGGCCGTCGTCGGAGGCCCGGATCCGCACGCGGCGGCCGAGCGGCGAGCCACCGGGTTCGAGGTCCGGGTCCGGGACCCCGCCGGGGCCGAGGTCGCCGGTGGCGGGTATGCGGTCGCGGGCGGCGCCGGGGTAGTCGTGCAACCCGGTCCAGCCGACCTTCGCCAGCGTCGCGGAACCGGCCGCGTGCGGCGCGGAGTACATGGTCTCGGTGCGGCGCACCGGGGTGGTGGTCGTCTCGACCCAGTGCCCGAGCGGGCCGTCCTCGGGCAGGGTGTCCCACCAGGCCCGCACCGGCGGCGAGTTCCACCATCTCACGTGTGTCGACGGGTCGGTCCAGTAGCACACCAGGACCTCGTCGGCGGGCGTGCCGGGCAGGTGGCCGGTCAGGTCCCGGAGGCGGCAGCGCTCGACCTTGTCCGGCCGGTGCGGTCCGGCCAGCAGGCGCAGCGCCACGGCCGCGGCGGCGCGCCCGGCCGCCGCGTCGGGGTGCTGGACGCCGATCCTGGTGACGGTCAGGTGGGTGACGTCGTCGGGCCAGCGGGTCTCCACCGCCGGGCCGCCACGCGGGCAGTGGCCGCGGGGGCGGTGGAGCGCGGGGCGGTCCGGTCCGGGCCCCGGCTCGAAGGTCAACCCCGCGGGTAACGCGGTGATGTGCTCGCGGTGTGGCTGCGTCTGCGTCATGACGGGCTCCTGTTGAGACGGCGGTGGTACCCGATCGAGGTAATGCTCAGGCGGGTTCAACTACAGGTTGTAGTTTTTCGGGCGTTCGTCAAGGGAGAACACCCGCAGCTGCACCGCCATACCGGTGTTCGCGCAACGGAGGACGTGCACAGTTCGCGGTCGGAGAACGCCGATGTCCGAGGTGGCCGCGTCCGCCGGCCGGCCCCGGCGCCGAACCGGTGGCACGGATACCCGGGTCCGACCGGTCGGGGCGGGCGATCGGTGGCACGGGTGAACATCGCGGCGGCGAACCCGGCCGGGGCGGCGCCCGTGGCAGGGTGTCGCCATGCGCAGGGTGATCTTCGGTGCGGCGCTCGTCCTCGTCGTCGTGGTGGTGCTGGCGCTCCGCGGTTCGGTGTCACCGCCGACGGCGGAACCCGAGCAGGTCGAGAGGGTCGGCGTCACGGGGTTGGCCTGGGCGGACGTCGTGCTCGCGGACGGGGTCGACCGGCCGGAGCACGTCGCCGCCGACTCCCGGCACGCGGTGTTCGCCCGGCGCGCGCCGGACGGCGCGTGGCGGCTGGGCAGCCGGGCGGTCGGCGGCGGGCCGGTCGCGGACGTCGTCCTCGGGCGGGCCGCGCCCGCCCCGCTGAAGTTCGAGTTGATCGGCGGCGGGCTGGTCGCCCACCAGACGTCCGGTGACGGCGTGGACGTCTTCGCGGCGGACGTCGCCGGTGGGGCCAGGCCCGTGGCGACGGCGCGGTTCGCCACCGGGAGCTTCGCGGCGGCCGGCGGCGTCCTCGCCGTCCAGGAGGGCGAGAACTGCCTGACCTTCCTCGACGCGGCCGACCTCGGCCGCCGCGGACAGCGCTGTCCCGACGCGGGGTGGACCACGTCGCTGCTCACCGGTGAGGCGGATGCCGTGCAGTGGCGGGAGACGACGCCCGGCCAGGAGTGCGCGGTCTGGTACCGGCTCGGCGCGGACGCGACGCCCGAGCGCGTCCCGAGCGGTCCGGACGCGTGCCGGTCGGCCCTGCTGGTGCGTGCCGACGACTGGGAGCTGACGGCGGCCTTCCCGCCCTACGAGGTCGGTGTGGCGTTCCCGGGCCCGCTCACGGCGAGGCAGGGCGACCGCGTGCTCACCCTGGACACGTCCGTGCTGAACGTGCACCGCTGCGGCGGGCACGTCTACTGGTTGAGCAACCCGGGCAACACCGACCGGCGTGGCGAACTCGCGCGTTGGACGCCCGGTGAAACGACCGTCGAGGTTCTCGGCGATGTTACCGGCGCCACACCGCCCCGGTGCGTCAACGGCGTGCTGAACGTTCTTTTCCACGGCGTCGACGGTGTTCCGCGACTGCGGACGCTCGCTAATCCGTGACCGCGTTCCACAAATCCGCTGGTCGCCCGCGGGTCGATCATGAGGAATGCTCGGAATTGTGCCGGGCGGGTCCGTTGCGCACACCACCCCTAATGAGGCAACTCGTGGGAACGTGATGTTGGTTTGCTCGGACAACGACGAATTCTCCGGCCGCGGAGAGGTGAACCGGGGGGCGGCTTTCCGCGCCGGGCCACCTGAGACGGCGGTCGCACCGCGTGACGGAACGTGCCGACCGCACGTCCCCCGTTCAGGCCACCGGGAGGTCTGTTCCCCAGGTCGGTGCGCCGGGTCGCCTGCCGTGCCCGGTACCAGGGCACGGCGGGGCGCGCACCGCGCGTAACCTGCGCGGGGCCGGACCGCAGATCGGCGGTCCGGCCGAACGGTGCGCGTGAGGTGAATCCCGGGCCGTCGTCGAACGCAAAGCGGTGGCGGGACAACGAGTAGTGACACCTTGGTCCGATCGACTGACCGACCCGGGGTGTATTGTCGCTCTGGACCCGTCACTGGTAATTTGCCTATCAAGCGATCGAGGCGTGGTCACCGTACTGACGGTTCTGGGGGTCGCCTGCATGGTCGACTGACGTTCGCGTGTTCCGCGCGCCCCTTGCCCGTCGTGCCTTCGACGTCTTCCGCTCCGTTGTCGACTCAGCACATGACCGTGGTAGAGGGGCGCCGCATGCCTTCCGAGGCATTTCTCCGGACGTTTTCCGAAAGGGTGTCCAGCGAGCCGGGCGCCCCGGCGCTGGTGCAGGGCGACGTCCTGCTGACCTACGGCGAACTGGCCGAACTCGCCGCGGCGGCACGGGCCGTCGTCACCGGCCTCGGCCTGCCCGACGGCGCGGCGGTGTGCGTGCCCGCGGCGAAGTCGCCGGCGGTGATCGCCCTGGTGATCGGGTGCCTCCAGGCCGGGCGGCGGGTCTTCCTGCCCTCGCCCGACCTGGGTGCGGAGGTGCTGGCCGAGCTGTGCGAGCGGATCGGCTGCGCCTACCTCCTGGAGCCGGGCAGGCCGCCGCGGCCGACCGGCGCCGGGCCGGGTCCGGAGTGGACCGGACCGGGCCTGCTGCTGGCCACCTCGGGCTCGACGGGGCTGCCGAAGACCGTCGTGCTGTCCGAGTCCGGTGTGGACGGTTTCCTCGCGTGGGCCGCCGACCGCTTCGACATCGGACCCGGGACGACCGTGCTCAACCACGCCCCGCTCAACTTCGACCTGTGCCTGCTCGACATCTGGACGACCCTCCACGCGGGTGGCCGCGTGGTGCTGGTGGAGCAGGACAAGGCGGCCAACGGCACGTACCTGCGCGACGTCTGCACGCGTCACCCCGTGGACGTGGTCCAGGCGGTGCCGATGTTCTACCGGCTGCTCGCGGACGCGAACGACGCCGCCGGGGCCGCCGCCTTCACCGGCGTCAAGCACGTGATCTTCACCGGGGACGCGATGCCCCTGAACCTGCTCGGCCGGGTGCCCGGCCTCTTCCCGGCGGCGAGGCTGTGGAACGTCTACGGGTGCACCGAGACCAACGACACCTTCCTGCACGAGGTCGACGTGGCGGAGGCGGTCGCGCGTGGTGCGCTGCCGATCGGGCGGCCGATCGACGGGGTGACCGCGCGGATCGTCGACCGCTCCGGCGCGGTCGTGCCGCACGCGGGCTCGGGTGAGCTGGAGGTGGACAGCCCCTTCCGGGCGCACGGCTACCTCGACCCGGAGCTGACCGCGCGGAAGTGGCGCGACGGCTTCTACCGCACCGGCGACCTGGTCACCCGGGACGAGCACGGGCTGGTGTTCCTGGCCGGGCGCGACGACTTCCACGTGAAGGTGCGGGGCGTGCGCACCAACCTCCAGGAGGTCGAGCAGGTCATCCAGCAGCACGAGGACGTGGCCGAGGCGGTCGTGCTCGCGGTGCCCGACGAGGTCGCGGGGCACCGGCTGCGCGCCGTGGTCCGCCGCCGGCCGGGTTCCTCGCTCGACAGCATCCGGCTGCGCGTGCACTGCGCGGCCCGGTTGCCGAAGACAGCGGTGCCGACAGCGGTCGAGTTCGTCGACCGCGAACTGCCCCGCACGTCGACCGGCAAGGTCGACCGGCGGGCGCTGAACACTACTGGGGAAAGGAACCGAGTTGTCGACTGAGGTCGAGATCAAGAGCTTCATCGTCCGGAACTTCGCGCCGGACGTGCCGCCGGACCAACTGGAACCCGACCTGAACTTACTGGACAGCGGGGTGGTCGACAGCCTGGGGTTGCTGCGCCTGATCGCCTGGGTCGGCGAGCGCTTCGACATCGCGGTGGAGGAGGCGGACATCTCGCCGGACAACTTCCGCTCGGTCGACGCGATCGCGGCCTTCGTGGCGGACGCCCGGCGGAACAGCGAGGTCGCGCGATGATCGTGCGGGCCAAGGCGGACGTGGAACCCGTCGAGTGGGGCAACGGTCTGAGCTACCGCTTCCTGGTCGAGGCCGACAACATGGGCTTCACGGTCGCGCACACCATGGTGCGCGCGGGGTCCAAGTCGCCGCTGCACTACCGCAGGCACCTGGAGGCGTGCTACTGCATCGCCGGCCGCGGCCAGGTGGTCACCGGCGACGGGGTCGCGCACAACATCGAACCGGGCGTGATCTACGCGTTGAACGAGCACGACGAGCACTTCCTCATCGCCGGGCCGGAGGAGGACCTGGAGCTGATCAGCGTGTTCAACCCCGCGTTGCGCGGTGACGAGCGGCACCACCTCGACAGCGGCGGTTTCTCCCACTACTGAGGGACGGGAAGCGATGCGGTGGAACGACGACCAGCAGGCGCTGCACGACGCGATCACCGAACTCGGCGACCTGCTCAGCGAGAACCGGGCGGAGCGCGACGCCGCCGCGGTGTTCCCCAGGGCGAACTGGGACCGCGTCCGGGCCACCGGCCTGCTCGGCCTGCCCTTCCCCGACCGGTGGGGCGGGCTCGACCAGGACCTGCTCACGACGATGTACGTGCTGGAGGGGCTGGGCCACAGCTGCCGCGACAGCGGGTTGAGCTTCTCGGTGTCGACGCACATGGTCAGCGTCGGCGTCCCGCTGCTGCGGTTCGGCTCGGCGGCGCTCAAGGAGCGCTACCTGCCGAAGGTGTGCGACGGGTCGGCGATCGGCGCGCACGCCATCACCGAGCCGGACAACGGTTCCGACATCATGGGTATGCGCACGACCGCCGTGCGCGACGGTGACGAGTACGTGCTGACGGGCGGGAAGACCTTCGTCAGCAACGCGCCCGTGGCCGACCTGTTCGTGGTGTACGCCCGCACCGGCAAGGCGGGCAGCCCCAACGCGATCACGGCGTTCCTCGTGGAGCGGGACACGCCGGGGCTGTCGGTGGGCACGCCCATCGGCAAGATGGGCCTGCGCACGTCGCCGTTCAGCGAGGTGTCGCTGGACGGCTGCCGGGTGCCCGCGACCAACCGGATCGGCGGCGAGGGCGCCGGGTTCCTGGTCCTCGACCACGTGATGAAGTGGGAGATCCTGTGCTCCTTCATCATCAACGTGGGCGAGATGCAGCACCGGCTGGAGCGGTGCGTCGAGTACGCCACCACGCGTGAGCAGTTCGGCCAACCCATCGGGTCGTACCAGTCGGTCAGCAACCGGATCGTCGACATGAAGATCGCCGTGGAGACCTCCCGGAAGTGGTTGTACGACACGGCGGACAAGCTCCAGCGCGGCGAGAACGTCACCACCGACATCGCCATCGCCAAGCTGACGGCCAGCGAGGGCAACGTCAGCTCCGCGCTCGCGGCCGTGCAGATCTTCGGCGGCTACGGCTACACCACCGAGTACGGCATTGAGCAGGGGCTGCGTGACGCGGTGGGCGGGACGATCTACTCGGGCACGTCCGACGTCCAGCGCCAGCGCATCGCGCGGATGCTCGGGATCTGACGGGGGGATGATGAGCACCGAGGCCACCGATTTCCTCGACCACGGGTCGCCGGTCGTGCGCGAGTTCGTGCGCCGGGCGGTGCCGGACGAGTCCGCGCCGGACCTGGAGAAGGCCCGCGCGCTGTACTACGCGGTCCGGGACGGCATCCAGTACGAGATCCAGGGCGCGGACGTCTCCCGCGCCGGTCTGCGGGCCAGCTCGATCATCCAGCGGAACATGGGGTTCTGCGTGCACAAGTCGGTCGTGTACGCGGCGGCGCTCCGGTCGGTCGGCATACCCGCGCGGCTGTTCTACGGCGACGTCCGCAACCACATCACCAACCCCAAGCTCGAACGGCTCATCGGCGGCGACGTCTTCACCTACCACGGCCTCACCACCGTCTTCCTGGAGGGCAGGTGGGTCAAGGTGACGCCGGTGTTCAACAAGCTGCTGTGCAAGCTCTACAAGATCACCCCGCTGGAGTTCGACGGCCGCGCCGACAGCGTGTACCACCCGTACGACGAAACCGGGCAGCGGCACATGGAGTTCGTCCGGGAGCACGGCGACTTCGACGACGTCCCCTACGACACGATCCTCAACGGCATCCGGGCGAACCACCCGCTGCTGTTCGAGACCTGGAACCGACTTGCCGGCGGATCGCTGGTGGCCGACGCACAGCGGTGAAGGAGGAGCACATGACCGACTTGATCTCGGTGCACGACGAGGTGGCCGACGCGGTCCGGAGCGGGCAGGCGGTGGTGGCGCTGGAGTCGTCGGCGGTGGCGCACGGCCTGAAGTACCCGATGAACCTGGACACCGCGCGCGACATGGCGAAGGCCGTCCGCGCGGCGGGCGCGGTGCCGGCCCGCGTCGGCATCGTGGACGGCAGGTTCGTGGTCGGCATGACCGACGAGCAGATCGAGCGGTTCGCCACCACCCCGGGCATTCCCAAGGTCAGCACCCGGGACGTCGGCCCGGTGATCGCCGGCGGCGGGCTGGGCGCGACCACGGTGTCGTCCACGCTGCTGGCCGCCGCGCACGCGGGCATCGAGGTGTTCGCCACCGCGGGCATCGGCGGCGTGCACTTCAACGCGCAGGAGACGTTCGACGTCTCGCCGGACCTCATCCAGTTCACCCGCCACCGGGTCGCGGTGGTCTGCGCGGGCGCGAAGTCCATCCTGGACCCCGCGCTGACCCTGGAGTACCTGGAGACGCACGGGATTCCCGTGGTGGGTTACCGCTGCGACGACTTCCCGGCCTACTACAGCGTGTCCAGCGGGCAGCGCAACCCGCGGCGCGTCGAGGACCTGGGCGACCTGGCCAGGGGCATCCGGGCGCACTGGGCGGTCGGCAACGAGGGCGCGTTCGTGGTGACGCACCCGATCGCCGAGGCCGACGCCCTGCCGTCCGAGGAGGTCTACGCGCTCATCCACGAGAAGATGGCCGAGGCGCGGCGCGAGGGCGTCAGCGGCCCGGAGGTCACGCCGCACATCCTCGGCGCGGTGGCCGCCGCCACCAAGGGCGCGACCGCCGAGGCCAACCGGTCGGTGCTGCTGTCCACCACCGCGCTGGCCGGCGAGGTCGCCGTGGCACTGGCCCGGGAGGCGGCGTGACGCACGCGGTGCTGTTCGACGTGGACGGCACGCTCGTCGACACCCCGGCGGGCATCCTCCGCGTCTTCCGCGAGGTGCTGGCGGAGCGGAGCCGCCCGGTGCCCGAGGCGGACCTGCGTGCCACGATCGGCCGTCCCCTGGCCGCGTCCCTGGCGTCCCTGCTGGACCTGCCCGTCGAGCACCCGGACGTCGCGGACGCGGTGGCGCGCACCAGGGCGCTGTTCACCGAACTGGTCGTGCCGAACGCCCGGGACCTGGTGTTCCCGGGCGTCCCGGAACTCCTCGACGGGTTGCGGGCGCAGGGCAGGCCGCTCGCCGCGGTCACCAGCAAGGTCAAGCCGAGCGCGGTGGAGCTGCTCGGCGCGGCCGGCCTGCTGGACCGGTTCGACGTGCTGTCGTGCCACGGCATGACCGAGCGGGGCAAACCGCACCCGGACCTCGCCCTCCTGGCGGCGTCCGAGCTGGGCGTGCCGCCGGAGCGGTGCGTGGTGGTCGGCGACGGCGTCGACGACATCCGCATGGCCAACGCCGCCGGGATGCCCGCCTACGGCGTCGACTTCGGCGTGGCGAGCCGGGACCAGCTGCTCGCGGCCGGTGCGGTCGAGGTGTTGGGTTCCGTGCCCGGGTTGGTGGGCGTGCTGTCGCCCGACCACCAACCGGCGCGGGGCAAGTGACTGGACAATCGGAAGAGAGTTTCATGCCTGCCGAATCGACGATCCGGAGCAAAGGGGCGGTCGCGGGGTTGATGGTCCTCGCGGTCGCGCAGTTCCTGATCGCTTTGGACTACTCCATCGTGTACATCGCGCTGCCGAGCATCGGTGACGACCTGGCCCTGACCGAGAGTTCGCTCCAGTGGGTGGTGAGCGGCTACGCGGTCTTCTTCGCGGGCTTCCTGGTGGTGGGCGGTCGCGTGTCCGACCGGTTCGGCGCCCGGCGCATCTTCGTCGGCGCGATGCTGGTGTTCGGGGTGGCCTCGCTGGCGGGTGGTTTCGCGGGCGGCCCGGAGGCGTTGCTGATCGCCCGCGGCGCGCAGGGCGTGGCCGCGGCCATGCTCCAGCCCACCATCATCTCGCTGATCAACACCACGTTCGCCGCCGGACCCGCCCGCACCAGGGCGTTGTCGGTGTGGGGCGCGGTCGGCGCGTCCGGGCTGGCCGCCGGGGTGATCCTCGGCGGCCTGCTCACCACGGCGTCCTGGCGGTGGGTGTTCTTCATCAACCTGCCGCTGGCGATCTTCTGCGGTCTGGCCGCGCCCAAGTTCCTGGCCAAGCCCGCGGAGTCGCGGTCGCGCGAGCGGACCACGCTGAACGTGCCCAGCGCGGTGCTGTGCACCGGGACCGTGCTGGCCGCCGCGCTCGCGTTGACGCAGGCGTCCAGCGTCGGCTGGGGACACCCCTCGACCCTCATCGGCCTGGGCGTGTCCGCCGTGCTGCTGCTCGCGTTCATCGCCCAGGAACGGCGCAGCAGCCAGCCGCTGGTCGACCCGCTGCTGCGGCGGACCCGGTCCCTGGTGGTCGGCAGCGGCTCGGCCGCGTTGTACATGGCCAGCGTCGGCAACCAGTTCTTCCTGGTGACGCTGCTGCTCCAGCAGCTGCTCGACTACGGCCCGCTCGCCGCGGGCCTGGCGTTCCTGCCGATGGCGGTCGCGATCGCGGTCGCCAACGCCGTGGCGGGCAAGGTCATCGGCTCGCTGGGCGTGCGCCTCTCGCTGGCCCTGGCGTTCGCGGTCGACGCGATCGGCCTGTTCCTGCTCGCGTTCCAGGTGCACGGCGACAGCTACGTGGTGAACATCCTGCCGGGCCTGCTGATCACCGGGTTCAGCCACGGCATCACCTACATCGCCACCTACGACGCGGGCACCCGCGACATCGCCGACCGCCACCAGGGCGTGGGCAGCGCGATGATGACCACGTCCCAGTACATGGCGGGCGCGCTCGGGATCGCGGTGCTCGTCCTGGTGCTGGGCGCCAACCCCGACTCGGACCGCTTCGCGTGGGCGTTCGCCACCACCGGGATCGCGGCGGTGCTGGGCGCGGTGCTCGTCTGGTTCGGCCTGACCGGCAAGCGGACCGGGAGGTGACCGGTGCCTGACGGGAACTGGCTGGCCCAGTTGGGCGCCCTGGTCATCCACAACGACCCGGTCGCCGAGTCCGAGCTGTGGGCGATGGCGCCGCCCGGCGTCACCCTGCACTCGGCCCGGTTCGAGAGCCCGACCAGCACCGGCGCCGAGTACACCGGCAGCTCGTGGCGCATGTTCGTCGACTCCGCCGACGTGACGCGCGGCCTGCGCCAGCTGGGGCAGATGGAGCTGTCCGCGATCTGCCTGTGCTTCGGCTCGTGCAGCTTCTTCGGCGGCGCGGAGTTCGACGAGGGTTTCACCGCCGCGGCCCGCGAGAAGGCCGGCGGGACACCCGTTTTCACGGCGGCGCAGGCGATCCTGGGCGCGCTGGCCGCGGCGGGCATCCGCCGCCCGCTGGTGGTGATGCCGCCGTGGTTCACCCGGCCGACCTTCGACGCGGCCGAGCGGTACCTCGCCGCGGCGGGTTTCCCGGCCGCCGGGGTGCTCCGCTTCGAACTGGGCGGCCGGTGGCGGGACGTGCCCCACCACCGGCTGTTCGACCTGGGCGCGCACCGGGAGATCCGCGTCGAGGACGTGTGCGAGCAGGTCGGCGCGGCGTTCCCGGCCGACGCGGACGGCGTCCTGGTGCCCGGCAGCGGGTTCCGCTCGTGGGAGGCGATCGAGCCGCTGGAACGCGCGCTCGGCGTGCCCGTCGTGACCGCCAACCAAGCAGTCCTGTGGCGGTTGCTCGACCGCACCGGGGTCGAGGTGGCCGTGCCCGGTGGAGGCCGGCTCTTCAGCGAACACGGAGGATGAATGACGCTGGAACGCATCTGGGACGCGCACCGGTCGGGCGCGACCCCCGCCGAGCTGGAGCCGCTGGCCGGCACGGCCCGTGAGCTGTTCTACCTCGCCGTGCTGGCCGACGACCGGGCCGCGGCCGCGGCACTCGCCGCCCGCGCGGCGAAGCTCGACCCGGACTCGGCCGTGTACGCGGAGACCGCGCGGTACCTCGCGCGGCCCGCGGCGGACGACCCCTACGAGGACCCGGAGCCGTTCACGGCGTTCGCCACGGGTGGCGGCAACGTCGGGCTGTACCGGAACACGCACGAGGTGTTGCGCTCGGTCTACGCCGAACTCGGTTCCGTGCGGCTGCTGGACATCGGCACCGGCGAGGGGCACGCGCTGCTGCCGGCGCTGACCCCGGAGGTCGTCGAGGTCGACGTGGTCGAGCCGTCGGCGGCGCGCCTGGCGCGGGTCGCCGCCGAGCTGGAGCGGCGCGGGATCACCCACCGCGCGCACACCCGGACGGTGCAGGAGTTCACCGCGCAGGCGTCGTCGCTGTCGTGGGACCTGGTGCAGGACACGTTCGCGTTGCTGGCGCTGACCCGCGCGGAGCGGGTCGAGCTGTTCAAGTGGTTGCGCCCGCGCACCAAGCAGCTCGCGCTGGTCGAGTTCGACGTGCCCGACCTCGGCTCCGGCCGGGACCCCCGGCGCTTCGAGCACCTGGTGGACCGCTACGAGCAGGGCATCCGCGAGTACCACGACACCAGGGAGCTGGTGGCGCAGCGCTTCCTGGTCCCGGTCCTGCTCGGCACGCTGGCCGAGGACGACGGGCCCGCGCACACCGAGCAGCCGATCGCGCACTGGCT
This sequence comes from Saccharothrix obliqua, assembly GCF_019375475.1. GTDB lineage: Bacteria > Actinomycetota > Actinomycetes > Mycobacteriales > Pseudonocardiaceae > Actinosynnema > Actinosynnema obliqua. Next base: position 139,069 of record NZ_JAHXGQ010000014.1, read on the forward strand.
GGAGGACCTGGCGTCCGCCGGGTTCACCCCGCTCGAACCGCGGTGGGTGTTCGACTACTGGTGGGCGCCGGCGCACCTGATCCGGGCGACCTGACGTGCTGGGGGAGATCGCCGCGTCCGGCACCGCGCTGGCCTGGGGCGCCGCGGACTTCTGCGGCGGCAAGGGCAGCCGGGGCGCCGGCGCGCGGGCCGTCGTGGTGGTGTCCCAGCTGGCCGGCGTGCCCCTGCTGGTCGGCGCGCTGTGGCTGACCGCCGACACCTGGCCGAGCGCCGCCGACGTGGGGTGGGGGTTCCTGGCCGGGTTGTCCGGCGGGGTCGGGCTCCTGCTGCTGTACCGGGCGCTCGCGGCGGGTGCGATGAGCCTGGTCGCGCCGATCACCGGGGTGACCGCCGCGGCGTTACCCCTGGTGCTCGGGTTGGTGGTGGACCGGACGCCCGGTGCGCTCGCCGTCGTCGGCGCGGTCGTCGCGGTCGTGGCGATCGCCCTGGTGTCCGCGATGCCCGCCACGCGGAGCCGGCTGTCCGGGCCGCTGCTCGGGCTCTCGCTGGCGTCCGGTCTGGGTTACGGGTTGTTCTACGCGTTGCTCGAACCGGTCGGCGAGGACGCCGGCCTGTGGCCGCTGGTCGGCATCCGCGTGGGCACGCTGGTGACGGCCGTGGTGCTGGCGCTGCGCGGCGGATCGCCGCGACTCACCGCGCCCGCCGCCCGCTGGGCCGTGGGCGCGGGTGTGCTCGACGTGATCGCCAACGCGTGCTTCCTGGTCGCCTCGCACGACGGCGCGCTCAGCGTCGTCGGCCCGATCGCCTCGCTGTACCCGGTCTGCACCGTGTTGCTGGCGGTGGCCGTGGACCAGGAGGTGTTGCGGCCACCGCAGTTCGCCGCCCTCGGCCTCGCGGCGGCGGCGCTCGTCCTCACCCACCTCGGCTGAAAGGCGCACTCGTGGAGCGGCAAACCCTTGCCCTGGTGATCCGGGACGCGGAGGAGGTGTTGACCGACGCGGGCGTGTGGAGTCCGCGCACGGACGCGGAACTGCTCGCCGCGCACGTGCTCGGGGTTCCGCGTGGCGAGTTGGCGCGGGACGAGACCGTGGACCCGGAGGCGTTGGCGCGCATCCGCCTGCTGGTGGCGAAGCGCGCCGACCGCGTGCCGGTCCAGCACCTGACGGGGCACGCGGACCTGGCGGGGATCGAGGTGGACCTCGGCGACGGCGTCTTCGTGCCCCGCCCGCACACCCGACTCCTGCTCGACTGGGGGCTCGGCGTCGTCCAGGACGTCCGGGAGCCGGTCGTGGTGGATCTGTGCACGGGGTCGGGCGTGCTGGCGCTCGCGGTCGCCCGCGCCCGGCCCGACGCGACCGTGCACGCGGTCGACCTGGACCCGGTGGCGCTGGAGTTCGCGCACCGCAACGCGGCCCGCCGCGCCGCCGCCGGCGACACCGCCGTTTACGTGCACCGCGGCGACGTGGCCGATCCCGGGCTGCTTGCGGAGCTGAACGGGAAGGTGGACCTGGTGCTGGCCAACCCGCCGTACGTGGCGGAGGGGACGGCGCTGCTGCCGGAGTGGTCGCGGCACCACCCGCGGCACGCGGTGTTCGCGGGCGACGACGGCCTGGCGGTGATCCGGCACGTGGTGCGGCGCGGCACCCTCCTGCTCCGCCCGGGAGGCGCGATGGCGATCGAACACGACCCGCCGCAGGCCGATGCCCTGCTGGACCTGCTGGGGCAGGAGTTCACGGAAGTCGAGACCCGACTCGACCCTTCGGGGCGTGCGCGCTACACGACCGGGCGACGGGGGTAGGGCCTGTCCTGAAAGCCGGTGCGCGGCCCGACCACCTCCCGCCGACGTGGGAAGGACGGTGGTCGGGCAGCGCATTAATTATCAGGCAGGCTCCCTGAAAGTTTCCGGGCGGACAGCTTCGGAACCCCCGCTGGCACGGGGAAGACAGGCAGTCGGTCACGACCGCCAGGCGGCGTTCCGGACCACCCTCGCTGGCGCGGGGAAGACGTCACGCGCCGGTACTGCGTGCCCTCACCCAGCGGACCACCCCCGCTGGCGCGGGGAAGAC
>NZ_JAHXGQ010000015.1 GCF_019375475.1 Saccharothrix obliqua
AACCGGACTTCGTCGCGGGTCACTCGGTTGGCGAGATCGCCGCGGCTCATGTGGCGGGTGTGTTGTCGTTGGCGGATGCGGCGAAGTTGGTGGGTGCGCGTGGTCGGTTGATGCAGGCGTTGCCGCGTGGTGGGGCGATGGTCGCGGTGCAGGCGGCGGAGGGCGAAATCGCACTGCCGGAGGGCGTGGCTATCGCGGCGGTGAACGGGCCTCGGTCGGTTGTGTTGTCCGGGGTTGAGGATGCCGTGCTTCGTGCGGCGGAAGGGTTCAAGAGCAAGCGGTTGGTGGTGAGTCATGCGTTCCACTCGCCGTTGATGGACCCGATGTTGGACGACTTCCGCGCTGTGGCAGAGAACCTGACCTACCGCGAACCGGAGATCCCCGTGGTGGGTGGTGACTGGACGGACCCGGAGCACTGGGTGCGGCACGTCCGGGACACCGTGCGGTTCGCCGACGCCGCCACGACGTTGCTCGACGCGGGTGTCACGACGTTCGTGGAGCTGGGGCCGGACGCGGTGCTGACCGGGCTGCTCGCGGCGCTGCTGCCGGACGGCGTGGCGGCCGTGCCGGTGCTGCGGCGCGACCGGCCGGAGGAGGACGTGGCGGTGGCGGCCTTCGCCCACCTGCACGCCCGCTCGCACCCCGTGGACTGGTCGGCGTTCCCCGGTCGCCGCGTGGTGCTGCCGACCTACCCGTTCCAGCGGGAGCGCTACTGGCTCACCACGCGGCGTGCCACCGGGAGCGACCACCCCGTCCTGGGCGCGGCCGTGCCGGTCGCGGGCCGGGACGAGGTGTTGTTCGGCGGGGTACTGGCGGAACCCGCGACCGGCGCCCTGCTGGCCGGGCTGGTGTGGCACGCGGGTCGCGAGGTCGGCTTCCCGGTGGTGGACCTGGAGATCACGGCGCTGCCCGCACCGGGCCGCGTCCAGGTCCTGGTGGGCGAGCCGACCGGCGACACCCGGCCGGTCACCGTGCACGCGTGGCAGGACGGCTGGGTGGAGCAGGCGCGGGGCACGCTCACGGCCGGTCCCGCCGTCGACGCGCGGGTGGACCTGGACCTCGTGGCGGACGACCTCGAACCCGCGGTGTGGCGTGGTTTGCGCGCGCTCACGCCCGGCGCGGCCGTGCGGTTCGACGGGGCGGACTTCCTGGACGACCGGGGTGTGGCGGTCGCCCGCGTGGACGCGGTGGAGTTCCGCGCCTTGAACCGCACGTCGGTCTACGAGGTGGACTGGGTCCCGGTGGACCTGCCGGCCGCCGACGGTCCCGAACCGGAGGTCATCCGGGTGGCGGCGGGTCCCGACCCGGTGGCCACCGCGCACACCGCGACGAGGGACGTGCTCGAGGAACTGCGGGACCGCGCCACCGACGACAGCCGCGTGGTCGTGCTGACGCCCGACCCGGCCGATCCGGGCATCGCCGCGGTGTGGGGACTCGTGCGTGCGGCGCAGGCCGAGGCGCCGGACCGGATCGTGCTGGTCGGCGGACCGGTGGACCGGCTCCCGGCGGTGCTCGCGTCCGGCGAGCCGCAGGTCGTCTTCCGCGACGGCACGGCGTACGCGCCGCGGCTGGTGAAGGTCGCGGCCGAGGTGCGGCCCGCGACCGGCGTGGTGGTGCACCGGCCCGCCCTGCCGGAGCGCGCGGTGCTCGCCGCGCTGACCGACGAACTGCTCGCCGAGGCGTTGCGGGAGACCGTGGACCGGGCTTGGCGCCTGCACGAGGAGACCACCGGTGACCTGGTGTTCGCGTCCACTGTGGAGGGGATGGGCGTCCTCGGGTACGCGCACTACGCGGCGGGTGTGGCCTTCATGGAAGCGCTGGCCCGGCAACGCGGCGGACACGCCGTGACGGTGGTCGACGACGTGGTGCTGGTGGACCGACCCGTGGTGGTGGCCGCACCGCTGTCCGCGTTGCCGGACGGCGTGGTGCCGCGCGACCCGGTGCGCGGCCGGCCGAAGGTGATGCCGGCCGAGCGGGTCGCGGCGGGGGAGGACCGCGCCCGCGTGGCCGAGGAGGTCGTGCGGGAGCAGGTGGCGGCGGTGCTCGGCCGCCGCGACCCGGCGCGGGTGGACCTGGCCAAGCCGTTCGGCGACCTCGGGTTCGACTCGTTGACGTCGGTGGACCTGCGCAACCGGCTGGCCGCCGCGACCGGTGTCCCGCTGGCGGCGACCCTGGTGTTCGACCACCCCACCCCGGCCGCGCTGGTCGACCTGCTGGCGGACCGCCTCGCGCCCGCCGGCCCGCCGCCGCCCGCGGTCGAGCTGGACCGGCTGGAGGCGGCGCTCGCGGCGGCGGACGACGCCGACCGCGCCGCCGCGACCGCCCGGCTGCGCGCCATGCTGTCCCGCTTCGAGCAGGGCGGTGACCGGCCGGACCTCGCCGCCGCGTCCGCCACCGAGCTGTTCGACTTCATCGACAACCAGCTCGGCCGCGCCGCGCGCTGACCACGAGGATCGGAGAGGGGACGCCGTGTCGAACGAAGAACGGCTGGTCGAGTACCTGAAGTGGGTCACCGCCGACCTCCAGCGGGCACGCGAGCGGATCACCGAGCTGGAGGAGCCCGAGCCCGTCGCGATCGTCGCCATGGCGTGCCGCTACCCCGGCGGGGTCGGCTCGCCGGACGACCTGTGGCGGCTGGTCGCCGAGGGCGGCGACGGCATCACGCCGTGGCCGACCGACCGCGGCTGGGACGTGGACCGGTTGTACGACCCGGAACCCGGTGTGCCCGGCCGGTCCTACACCCGGCACGGCGGTTTCGTGGACCACGCCGCGGAGTTCGACGCCGCGTTCTTCGGCATCTCGCCCCGCGAGGCGCTGGGCATGGACCCGCAGCAGCGGGTCCTGCTGGAGACCGCGTGGGAGCTGTTCGAGCACGCGGGCATCGACCCCGGCACGTTGCGTGGCAGCCGGACCGGCGTGTTCGCGGGCGTGGGCGAGCAGAGCTACCTCGGGCTCGCCGGGCCGGAGGAGCTGGAGGGCTTCCTGATGACCGGGAAGCTGGGCAGCGTGGCGTCCGGTCGGATCGCCTACGCGTTCGGCTTCGAGGGACCCGCGATCACCGTCGACACGGCGTGCTCGTCGTCCCTGGTGGCACTGCACCTCGCCGCGCGCTCGCTGCGTGCCGGCGAGTCGGCGCTCGCGATCGCGGGCGGCAGCACGGTGTACGGCTCGCCCACCGGCTACGTCGACTTCTCCCGGCAGCGCGGGCTCTCCCCGGACGGCCGGTGCAAGTCGTTCGCCGGCGCGGCCGACGGCACCGGCTGGTCCGAGGGCGTCGGCCTGCTGCTGCTGGAGAAGCTGTCCGACGCGCGGCGGCACGGCCACCCGGTGCTGGCGCTGGTGCGCGGCACGGCGGTGAACCAGGACGGCGCGTCCAACGGGCTCACCGCGCCGAACGGCCCGTCGCAGGAACGGGTCATCCGCGCGGCGCTGGCGGACGCCCGGCTGTCCACCTCGGACGTCGACGTGGTGGAGGCGCACGGCACCGGCACCCGCCTCGGCGACCCGATCGAGGCGCAGGCCCTGCTCGCCACCTACGGCCGGGACCGCACCACGCCGCTGCTGCTGGGCTCGCTGAAGTCCAACATCGGGCACAGCGTGGCCGCGGCCGGTGTCGGCGGCGTCATCAAGATGGTCCAGGCGATGCGGCACGGCGTCGCGCCGCGCACCCTGCACGTGGACGAGCCGACGCCGGTGGTGGACTGGCGGTCCGGCGCGGTGGAGCTGCTGCGCGAGGAGCGGCCGTGGCCGACGACCGACCGGGCGCGGCGGTCGGCCGTGTCGTCGTTCGGCGTCAGCGGCACGAACGCGCACGTGATCCTGGAGCACGTGCCGGAGGAACCCGCGCCCGCGCCCACCGCGACGCCGGGCGAACTGCCGTTCCTGCTGTCGGCTCGCAGCGCGGAAGCGTTGCGGGCGCAGGCCGACCGGCTCCGCGCCCACCTCGTCGCCCACCCGGACCTCGCACCGCTGGACGTGGCGCACACGCTCGCCACCGGCCGGGCGGCGCTGGAGCACCGGGGCGTCGTGGTCGCGGCGGACCGCGCGGGCCTGCTCGCCGGGCTCGCGGACTTCCCGACCACGACGCCGCAGAGCGGCCGGGTGGCGTTCGTGTTCACCGGGCAGGGCGCGCAACGCCTCGGCATGGGCCGGGACCTCCACCGGCGGCACCCGGTGTTCGCGGCGGCGTTCGACCAGATGTGCGCGTTGCTCGACCCGCACCTGCCGGCACCGCTGCGGGACGTCGTGTTCGGCGATTCCGCCGAGGTGCACGACACCCGGTTCACCCAGCCCGCGTTGTTCGCGTTCGAGGTGGCGCTGCACCGGCTGCTGGAGTCGTGGGGCGTGCGGCCGGACTACGTCGCGGGTCACTCGCTGGGCGAGATCACCGCCGCCCACGTGGCGGGCGTGCTGTCGGCCGCCGACGCCTGCGCGCTGGTCGCCGCGCGGGCCGGGCTGATCGGCGGGCTGCCGGCCGGCGGCGCGATGGTCGCCGTCGCCGCGCCGCTCGCCGAGGTGGAACCGCTGCTGTCGGACGTCGTCGGCGTCGCGGCGGTCAACGGGCCGGCCGCCGTGGTGTTGTCCGGCGACGAGGACGCGGTGCTCGCGGTGGCCGCGCTGCTGCGCGAGCGGGGTCGCCGGACCAAGCGGCTCCCGGTCAGCCACGCCTTCCACTCGCACCGGATGGACCCGGTGCTGGAGGAGTTCCGCGCGGTGGCCGCCGGCATCACCTACCACGCGCCGCGGATACCGGTCGTGTCCAACGTGACCGGTGCGCCGGCGGGTGACGAACTGCTGCGCTCGCCGGACTACTGGGTGCGGCACGTGCGGTCGGCGGTGCGGTTCGCGGACTGCGTGCGCGCGTTGGCCAAGGAGGGCGTGACGACGTTCGTGGAGATCGGCCCGGACGCGGTGCTGACGCCGATGGTCCGGGACGTGGTGGACGCCGTCGCGGTGCCCGCGCAGCGCGCGGGCGGCGGGCTGGTCGCGGCGCTGGGCGCGTTGCACGCCAACGGGGTCGCCGTCGACTGGCGGGCGTTCTTCGCGGACACCGGCGCGCGGCGGGTGGACCTGCCGACCTACGCGTTCCAGCGGCAGCGGTACTGGGTGGCCAACCAGGAACCGGCGCGTGCCGAGGAACTCGGCGTGGCCGACGCGGGACACCCGCTGCTCGGTGCGGCGGTGCCGGTGGCGGGTGGCGACGAGGTGTTGTTCACCGGCCGGTTGTCGTTGCGCGACCAGCCGTGGCTGGAGCGCCACCGCGTGCACGGCTCGGTCGTGCTGCCGGCCGCGGCGCTGGTGGAGCTGGCCATCCGGGCGGGCGACGAGGTCGGGCGGCCCCGGCTGGCGGCGCTGGACGTGACCACGCCGGTCGTCGTGCCGGACCGGGGCGCGCTGCGGCTCCAGGTGCGGGTGCGGGCCGGTGAGCTGACCGTGCACAGCGCGCTCGACGGCGACTGGACGCGGCACGCCGCGGGCGTGCTGACCGCGGGCCGCGCCGAACCCTGGCCGACCGGCGGCGAGTGGGTCGAGCTGCCGGGCGTCGAGCCGGGTGGCTTCCGGCTGCACCCGTCGTTGCTGGACGCGGCGGTGCGGGTGCTCGGCACGGGTGACGCGGTGGCGTGGCGGGACGTCGAGCTGCACGCGACCGGCGCGGAGGTCGTGCGGGTGCGGGTCGAGGGCGACCGGCTGTGGCTGGCCGACTCGAACGGCGGGCCGGTCGCGACGATCGGGTCCGCGTCGCTGCGGACCACACCCGCCGCCGACGTCGCCGCGGCGCTGCTGCGGCCCGGCGACTCGTTGCTGCACGTCACGTGGGAGCCGGTCGAACTGCCTCCGTCGGACACCGTGCCGCGCGTGGTGGAGTGGTCACCCGGTGAGGACCTGCACGCGCGGGCCGCGGCGGCGTTGGCGGACCTCCAGGGCGCGGAACCGCTCGTGGCGGTCACCTCCGGCGCGGTGCGGGACGTGACGGACGTGGCGGGTGCGGCCCTGTGGGGTCTCGCCCGGTCGGCGCAGTCCGAGCAGCCGGGCCGGGTGGTGCTGGTCGACGTGGACGACGACCCGGCGTCCCGCGCGGCGGTACCGGCCGTGGTCGCGTCCGGCGCGGCGCAGGCGGTGGTGCGGCGGGGCGTCGTGCACCTGCCGCGGCTGCGGCGCGTCGGAGCGACCGGCGGTACCGGCGGGGAGCGCTGGGACGGGACCGTGCTCATCACCGGCGGCACCGGCACGTTGGGCGCGTTGGTCGCCCGGCACCTGGTGACCCGGCACGGCGTGCGGGACCTGCTGCTCACCAGCAGGCGTGGTCCGGACTCACCGGGCGCCCGCGCCCTGCACGACGAGCTGACCGGCCTGGGCGCGCGCGTCCGGATCGTCGCGTGCGACGTCGCCGACCGGGACGCGCTCGCCGCCGCGATCGGCGGTGTCGAGCTGTCCGCCGTCGTGCACACCGCCGGCGTGATCGACGACGGCCTGGTGCCCGACCTGACGCCGGAGCGGCTGTCGGACGTGTTGCGCCCCAAGGCGGACGCCGCCCGGCACCTGCACGACCTCGTGCCGGACGCGCACCTGGTGTTGTTCTCGTCCATCGCGGGCGTGATCGGCGGTGCGGGCCAGGGCAACTACGCCGCCGCGAACGCCTACCTCGACGGCCTGGCCGCCCACCGCGCCACCCGCGGCCTGCCCACGACCTCGGTCGCGTGGGGCCTGTGGGCGGCGGAGAGCGGCATCACCGCCGACCTGTCCGACGTGGACCGGGCCCGCATCGCCCGTGCCGGTTTCCGGCCCATCGGGTCCGCGCACGGCCTGGCGGTGCTGGACGCGGCGCTCGCGGCCGACGTGCCCGCGCTGGTGGCCGTCCCGCTCGACCAGGCCGCGCTGCGTGCCCGGCCCGACCAGGTCCCGCCGCTGCTGCGGACCCTGCTGCCGACCACCCGGCCCGCGGCCCGCACCGGCGTGCCCGCCCCGGAGCTGACCGACCTGTCGCCCGCCGAGCGCCGTGCCGCGTTGCTGGCCGTGGTGCACCGGGAGGCGGCGGCGGTGCTCGGCCTGAGCGGCGAGGTGGCCGACAAACCGTTCCCGGACCTGGGTTTCGACTCGCTGCTGTCGGTGGAGCTGCGCAACCGGGTCACCGCGGCCACCGGGCTGGCGCTGCCCGCGACCGCCGTGTTCGACCACCCGACGCCGAACGCGCTGGCCGCGTTCCTGGCCGGTGCGGCGGGCGCGGCGGAGGAGGACTACGACGTGCCGCTGCCCGCCGACATCCGCCCGGCGGCGGAGGTGGTGCGCACCGTCCACGACCCGGACCACGTGCTGCTGACCGGCGCGACCGGTTTCCTCGGCGCGTTCCTGCTGCGGGAACTGCTCTCCCGGACCGCCGCCACCGTGCACTGCCTGGTGCGCGCGGCCGACGTGGACGAGGGCCTGCGCAAGGTCGAGGCGAACCTGCGTTGGTACCGGCTGTGGGACGACGTGGACCCGGCCCGGCTGCGGGTCGTCGTCGGCGACCTCGCGCAGCCGCGGCTCGGGCTGGCGGAGGACGTGTTCGACGGGCTGGCCCGCCTGGTCGACGCCGTCTACCACGCGGGCGCGACGGTGAACTGGCTGCGCCCGTACGGCGACCTGCGCGCGTCGAACGTGCTCGGCACGCAGGAGGTGTTGCGCCTGGCCGCGCGGCACCGCTCCGTGCCGGTGCACCACCTGTCCACGACGGGCGTGTTCGCGGGTGCGCGGGAACCGGGCGTGCCGCTCGCCGTGGACGACCCGACCGGGCCGCCCGCCGAGCTGCCCAGCGGCTACCTGCGCAGCAAGTGGGTGGCGGAGCAGTCGGTGGAGCGGGCGCGGGAGCGCGGGCTGCCGGCGCGGGTGTACCGGGTGGACCTGGTGTCCGGCGACCGGGTGACCGGGGCCTGCCAGACGAGGGACTTCGTGTGGCTGGCCACCAAGGGCCTGGTGCAGGCGGGCGCGGTGCCGGCGAACCTCGCGGGCGAGGTGCCGATGGTGCCGGTGGACTACGCGGCGGCGGCCGTGGTCGCGTTGTCGGCGGAGTCCGGCGGCACGTTCCACGTCTACAACCCCGGCCGGGTGAGCTGGGCGCAGCTCGTGGACCGGCTGCGCGCGCACGGCTACCCGTTGGCCGAACTGCCGTGGGACGAGTGGCGGCGGACCGTGCTCGCCGACCGGGACAACGCCCTGATCCCGCTGCTGGACGCCTTCGAGCTGATGACGGCGGACAGCGCCGCGTTCTACCCGCTGGTGGACGTCTCGCGGACGGAGGAGGCGCTGACGGGCACCGGCATCACGTGCCCGCCGATCACCGACGCCCTGGTCGACACCTACGTGCGGTTCTTCGTGGAGACCGGCTACTACCCGCGCCCGGCGGGCTGATGGGTCCGGACCGGGTCGTCGGCGGGCGACCCGGTCCGCGCTCAACCCACGTGGGACCACCACGCCAGCCCGGTCGGCGTGCTGAGCCGGACGCGCCAGTCGCCGGGCTCCGGGTCGTCCCGCCGCAGCACCGCCACCCGCCCCGTGCCGGGTGGCGGGTGGTGTTCCGCCCCGGTCGGGTCCAGGAACACCGCCGTCGCACGCGGGTCGTGCACGTCGACCGCGATCGTCGCGACCCGTGCGCCGTCCGGCACCGCCACCACCAGCTCGCGTCGCGGGGTGGCCGGTCGGCGGACCGGCACGCCGCAGCGGACGCGGCCGACCGCCTCGGCGGCGACACCGGGCAGCGCGGCGAGGTCGGGTGGCACCCCGATCGGGACCACCCGGACGCCCTCCGCCGCCAACCGGTCGAACACGGTCCGGGCACCGCGGCCGGGTGTCCCGGTGGTGAGCAGGTACACCACCCTCGGTCGGCCGTCGTCGGCGGGCAGCGCCGCGAGCACGGCCCGCGCGACGTCCACGTGGCCGGTGCGGGTGCGGAAGTCGCGGGTGCGGAGCAGGGCGTCCCGCACGCCCTGCTCCGGGCTGACGAGGTCGACGGCGGGCCGCTCGCCCGCCGGCCCGAAGGCCGCCACCGCGATCGAGGACCGGGCCGCCGGCTCGGTCGCCGCGACCGCGGTGGCCGCCTCGTGCCCGCGGGCGAGCACCGCCGGTCCGGCGCGCTCGTCCACCAGCACCACGATCCGCGCGGCGGGCGGCCGCCCTCCGCGGAGGAGGGCCGTCGCGACGCCGGGGTGCGCCGACGGGACCCGGATCGCGGGCCCCGCCAGCGCGGCGAGCCACCGCCGGTGGAACCCCTGGTCCACCGGCGGGTTGAGCGGGCGCGGTGGCCCGTCGACGAGCGCGGCCCAGTAACGGGTCGCGAAGGAGTGGGTGGTCATCCGACGCCCTCCGGTTCGGAGGCCGCCCTCGTGGGTTCCTGTTCGACGGCGGCACGCGCCGTCTGGAACGAACCGAGGTGTTGGAGCACGGCGGGCGCGGACGCGCCCACCGCGACGGCCGCCGCGATGCCGGCGAGCTGGTCGTGGAAGACCGCTCCCGCCACCGCGCCGAGCACGAGCCGGGTGACGCCTGCCGCCACCCGGGCGGGCAGGTCCACGAACCGCCCGAAGGACGGCGGTGTGGACCCCCCGTCGCGCACCCGACCCCGGCTGCGCGCTTCCTGCCATGCTTCCACCTGCGCGAACATCGTGATCGCCTCAACCAGAGCCCCGCCTGCCGCACCGAGAGAGATCGCGGTCAGCAAGTCCATCCGATTCCCGCCCCCGTTCACCGGCGATGGACCGGCCGACGACCGACGGCTACCGCAGCCGACCGCCGACGTCACTTGTCATGGTGGACCGGTGCGTCGCGGGGATACGGCGTTGGCACTAACGGGTGAATGCCGGATCGCGCGGGGTGGCGGTCGGCCGGGCGCGGGTTCGGTGGCCGGGGCGGTGCGGGGTGGCGGTCGGCTGGACGCGGGATCGCGCGGGGTGGCGGTCGGCTGGACGGGATCGCGCGGGGTGGCGGTCGGCCGCCGGGGGCACGCGGTTACAGTGGCGGTGTTCGCGACTGGCGTGACGAGGGTGGGAACGACCACCGGGGAGCGACGAGCCGGTACCAGCACCGCGCGCCTGGGTGCCACGGCGCCCGTGGAGGCTGTCGTGCACGTTCCACCGCTGCCGTCGTTGACCGCCGCCGACCCCGAGGTCGCGCGCCTGGTCGAGGGCGAGACCGAGCGCCAGTTCGCCAAGATCCGGTTGATCGCCTCGGAGAACTACGTCTCGCGTGCCGTCCTGGAGGCGACCGGCACCGTGCTGACCAACAAGTATTCGGAGGGCTACCCGGGCCGCCGGTACTACGAGGGCCAGCAGTTCGTTGACCCGGTCGAGGCGCTCGCGGTGACGCGGGCCAAGAGCCTGTTCGGGGTGGACCACGCCAACGTCCAGCCGTACTCCGGCTCCCCGGCGAACCTGGCCGTCTACCTGGCCTTCCTCAACCCCGGCGACACCGTGCTGGGCATGGCCCTCCCCATGGGCGGGCACCTCACGCACGGCTGGGACGTGTCCGCGACCGGCAAGTGGTTCCGCGGCGCGCGGTACGGCGTGCGGAAGGACACCGGCCGGGTCGACCTGGACGAGGTGCGCGACCTGGCGCTGCGCGAGCGCCCGAAGGTGATCTTCTGCGGTGGCACGGCCATCCCGCGCACCATCGACTTCCCGGCGTTCGCGTCGATCGCGCGGGAGGTGGGCGCCGTGCTGGTGGCGGACATCGCGCACATCGCCGGCCTGATCGCGGGCGGCGCGCACCCGTCGCCGGTCGGGCACGCCCAGGTGATCACCACGACCACCCACAAGACGCTGCGCGGCCCGCGTGGCGCGATGATCATGACGGACGCCGCGCACGCGAAGGCCGTCGACCGGGCCGTCTTCCCCGGTCTCCAGGGCGGTCCGCACAACCACACCACGGCGGCGATCGCGGTGGCGCTGCGCGAGGCCGCCGCGCCGGACTTCCGGACCTACGCGCACAACGTGGTGGCCAACGCGCAGGCGCTCGCGGCGGCCCTGGCGCAACGCGGGTTCGACCTGGTGTCCGGCGGCACGGACAACCACCTGGTGCTGGTCGACCTGACCGGCCGGGGCGTCGGCGGCAAGCCGGCGGCCCGCGCCCTGGACCGGGCGGGCATCGAGACCAACTACAACACCGTGCCCTACGACCCGCGCAAGCCGTTCGACCCGTCCGGCCTGCGGCTGGGCACGGCCGCCATCACCACCCGCGGCCTCGGTCCGGACCAGATGCCCCAGGTGGCGGCGTGGATCGACGCGGCCGTGCAGGCGGCGGGCGACGATGCGGCCCTGGACCGGATTGCGGCCGAGGTGGCGGAGCTGATGGCGGCGCACCCGATGCCGGGCCGCGCCTGACGCGTCAGCGGAACCGGTCGGTGGCGGCGGTGCGTGCCGCCGCCATCTCCGGGCTGCCGCCGTGCGCGGTGTGCCGGATGGTGACCAGCTCGGCGCCCGGCCACGCGGCGGCCAGCCGCCAGGGCGTGCCGACCAGGTTCACCAGGTCCAGTTCGCCCTGCACCACCACGCCGGGGATGTGCGCGATCCGGGCGGAGTTGGCGGCCACGTGGTCGGGCGGCAGCCAGCAGCCGTTCGACCAGTAGTGGGTGACCAGCCGGGTGAACGCGAGCCGGTAGTCCGGCGGGTCGAACCGCGGGCCCTGCGGGGTGAGCGGCACCATCGCGTCCTCCCACGCACACCACTCGGCGGCGGCGCGGTGGTGCACGGCCGGGTCGGGGTCGAGCAGCAGTTCCAGGTAGGCCGCCGCGATGTCGCCCGCCGGGTCGCCCGCCGCGGCCCGGAACCGGGCGTGCGCCTCGGGGAACATCGGCCCGAGCCCGTCGACCAGGAGGTCGATCTCCTCCCGCAGGCCCATGGCGACGCCCGCGTACACCATCTCGGTCACGCGCTCCGGGTGCCGCACGGCGTAGGCGAGACCGAGCACCGAACCCCACGACGCGCCGAACACCAACCACCGGTCGATGCCCAGCGTCGTGCGCAGCAGCTCGATGTCGGCGATCAGGTGGTCGGTGGTGTTGGCGGACAGGTCGACGGTGGGCGCGGACGCGTGGGGCGTGCTGCGCCCGCACCCCCGCTGGTCGAACAACACCACGCGGTAGGCGGCGGGGTCGAAGTAACGGCGGGCGTTCGGGGTGCACCCCGACCCGGGGCCGCCGTGCAGGACGACGGCCGGTTTCCCGTCCGGGTTGCCGCAGACCTCCCAGTACACGTGGTGCCCGTCGCCGACGTCGAGCATCCCGTGGTCGTACGGCTCGATCTCCGGGTACATCACCGTTCCCTCCGTTGATCTGACAGTGCTGTTAGATTAACGGGGACGTGCTCGGCGGGCGACGGGTTTTCGAGGTGGCCGGCCCCTTGACGCGCCTTCGGAAACGATGTTTTATAACATTGTTTCGCGGGAGGTGGTCGCGGTGGTGCGTGCGGGGTTCACGACGTTGGACACCGAGGTGGTCGCGGACCTGGAGGTGCGGGGCGAGCTGCCCCGCTGGCTCACCGGCGCGCTGGTGCGCAACGGGCCCGCGCGGTTCGAGGCGGGCGACCGCTCGTTCCGGCACTGGTTCGACGGCCAGGCGATGCTGCACCGCTTCGGTTTCGCGGACGGCCGCGTCGGCTACCGCAACCGGTACCTGGACACGCCGAGCCTGCGGTCCGCGCGCGACGACGGCCGGATCGGGTTCGGCGAGTTCGCCACCGACCCGTGCCGCTCCGCGTTCGACCGGCTGTTCGCCCGGCCCGCCAACACCAGCAACGCCAACGTGAACGTGCTGTTCGGCGACGGCCGCGACCTCGCCCTCACCGAGACGCCCATCGCGGTGGAGTTCGACCCGGACACGCTCGCCACGGTCGGCCTGGCCGACCCGACGCGTGCCGTCACCGGCCACCTGACCACCGCGCACCCGCACGTCGCGCCACGCACCGGGGACCTGGTCAACTACGTGCTGAAGTTCGGCCGGCGCAGCGTCTACCGCGTCTACCGGGAACGCGGCGGCGTCCGCGAGCCGGTCGCCGAGCTGCCCGCCGACCGCCCCGGCTACCTGCACAGCTTCGCCGTCACCGAGCGGCACGTGGTGCTCGCGGTGTTCCCGTTCGTGGTCAACCCGCTGTCGTTCCTGTTGCGCGGCAAGCCGTTCATCGAGAACTACCGGTGGCGGCCGGAACTCGGCACCCGGTTCGTCGTGTTCCGCCAGGACGACGGCGCGGTCGTCGCGGACGCCCGTGCCGAGCCGTTCTTCGCGTTCCACCACATCAACGCGTACGACCGCGACGACGGCGTGGTCGTCGACATCTGCTCCTACCCCGACGCGGGTGTGGTGGACGCGCTGTACCTGGACCGCGTGCGCGCGGGCGGGGACCTGCCGCTCGCCTTCCCCACCCGGTACGAGGTGGACCTCGGCGGTGCGGCGGTGCGCGTGACCCGCCTCGCCGGCGAAGCGCTGGAACTGCCCCGCATCGCCTACCGCGACCACAACGGGCGCGACTACGGCGTGGCCTACGGCGTCGGCGCGCGGGGCGGCTCCGGGCGGGACTTCCTCAACCAGCTCGTGAAGCTCGACGTCCGCACCGGCACGACCAGGACGTGGCACGAACCCGGCCGCTACCCCGGTGAGCCGGTGTTCGTCCCCGCGCCGGACGCGCGGGGCGAGGACGACGGCGTGGTGCTCTCCGTCGTGCTGGACGCCGCCGCCCAGCGGTCGAGCCTGCTGGTGCTGGACGCGGCCCGGTTCACCGAGCTGGCGCGGGCCGAGGTGCCGCACGCCATCCCGTTCGGCTTCCACGGCCAGTACACGGCGGCCACCCGTCGGTCGCCCGACCTATGATCGACCCGTGACCTTGCTCGCGGCGGTGGAAGCCGGTGACCTGACGGAGGTGCGTCGGCTGCTGGCCGCCGGGGTGGAGCCGGACGAGGACGCGTTCTACCACGCGTGCGAGCAGGCCGGCACGGCGTTCCTGGACGCCTTGCACCGACCGGGTTTCGAGCGGGTGGGCGTCAACCACAAGCTCGACTTCGAGGACCTGGCGGGACTGCGCTGGTTCCTGGACCGCGGTGTCGACGTGAACGCCGAGCACTGCCTCCACCACGCCATCGCCCGCGGGCGGAGCACCCGCGTGCTCACCGCGCTGCTGGACGCGGGCGCGGACGTCGACCGGCCGTGGGACCGGTGGGACGTCGGTCGCCGCCCGTCGGCCCTGGCCGCGCGGTGCGGGCACCTGGCGGCGTACGAGCTGCTGGAGGCCCGCGGCGCGACCGCCGACCTCGACCCGGTGGACCGGGCGGTGCTGGCCGTGGCGCGGGGCGAGTCCACCTCGCTGCCCCGCGCGGTCGCGCCCGTCGCGGGCGTGCCGCCGGGTGACGACTACGGCTGGGTCCTCGGCCAGTTCGCCGCGCTCGGCCGGGCGGACGTGGTGGCGGCGCTGCTGGACGCCGGCCTGCCCCCGGACACGCCGGGGTGGAGCGGGTTCACGCCGTTGGCGCAGGCCGCCATGAACGGCCGGGTGGACGTGGTGCGGTTGCTGGTGGCGCGTGGCGCGGACCTCGACCACCGCGCGTTCGACGGCCCGACCCCGTTGGACTGCGCGGTCTGGGGCGCGGTGCACAACCGCACCGAGGACGGCGACTACGAGGCCGTGCGGGCGGTGCTGACCGCACGGCGGTGAGGCGTCACGCCTTGGTCGCGCGCAGCGAGTACGTCAGCGGCACGCCGGGGCGACCGGGCGGGAAGCGGTACTCCTCCGGACCGACCCGGACCAGTGCCGGGAGGATCGGGAACGGCGACCACGCGCGCTCGCGCAGGAACTCCAGCCGCAACCCCGCCCCCACCAACGCGGTCAGGATCGAGCCCATGGGGTGGTGCCACTGCACGGACACCGTCCGGGTGAGCTTCGGGCCATCGGTGTACGTGCGGTCGTGGTCGAAGGTCTCGCCCTCGGTCTGGAAGTAGTCGTACTCGACCGTGCGCCCGTCGTCGCCGAGCACGTAGAGGAGCGGGTGGAACTCCGCCAGGTACAGGGAGCCGCCGTCCGCGAGCAGGGACGCCACGACCCGGGCCCACTCCGCCACGTCGGGCAGCCACACCAGCGCGCCGAACCCCGTGTAGACGATGTCGAACGCCTCCCCGCCGAGGGCGGCTCGCGCGTCGTGCACGTCGGACACGACGAACCGGGCGGCCAACCCGGTCTCGGCGGCCAGCCCGCGCGCGGTCTCCACGGCCGCGGGGGAGAAGTCCAGACCCGTGACGCGTGCGCCGAGGCGTGCCCACGACAGGGTGTCCTGGCCCATGTGGCACTGGAGGTGCAGCAGCCGCCGCCCGGTGACGTCGCCGACCTCGGCCTGCTCGAACGGCCGCAGCGTGGAGCGGCCGGCGCGGAAGCCCGGCAGGTCGTAGAAGTCGCTCGCCGCGTGCACGGCGGTCCGGTCGTCCCAGTTCTCGCGGTTGAGGCGCAGCCACTCGGTGTTCGTCACGACGGGCGAAGGTAGTCACGGCGCGTGTCGGCACGCACCCGGTTTTGCGCTGAGAGGGGAATCACTCGGGTGCGCGAACTGCAAAGTTGCAGTTTATGCATAAAAATCCGTACGCTGATCCGGTGAACGGCGAACGCGGCCTCCGCGATCGGAAGAAGCGGCAGACGCGGGCGGCGTTGGGCCGTGCGGCCGTGACGCTCGTGGCCGAACGCGGCTACGACCAGGTCACGGTGGAGGACATCAGCAACGCCGCCGACGTGTCACCGCGCACCTTCTTCAACTACTTCGCGAGCAAGGACGACGCGCTCGCCGCACCGGACCCGGACGGCGGGGCGCGGCTGCGCGCCCGCGTCGTCGGCCGGCCCGCGGAGGAGGGGCCGGTGGCCGCGGTGCACGCCGCGGTGCTGGCCGAGATCACGGAGGAGCTGGCGGGCGACCGTGAATTGTGGTTGCTCCGGATGCGGGTCGTGCAGCAGTATCCGGAACTCCTCGCGCGCGTGTTCGCGGGCGGGGAGGCAGCCGAGCGGCAGCTCGCCGCCGGCATCGCCGAGCGCATCGGCGCGACCCCGACCGACGTGTACCCGCTGCTCCTGGCCGCCGCCGTGAGCGCTGCCTGCCGCGTCGCGTTCATCCTCTGGGCCGAACCGGACGACCCGCGTCCGCTGGAGAACCTGATCGGGGAGGCGTTGGACCTGCTGGCCGCGGGTCTGGGCGCCCCGCCCGAGTCGTAACCGAAGAAATCCTTGAAGGGGGGAACGATGTCCGTCGAGACGAGCGAGCCTGCCGAATCCACTTCGGAGCCCGCGAAGAAGGACGTCGTACAAGCGATGTCCGGCTTGATGCTGGGCATGTTCATGGCCATCCTGGCCTCGACGATCGTGTCCAACGCGCTGCCGCGCATCATCGCGGACCTGCACGGGTCGCAGTCCGTCTACACCTGGGTGGTCACCACCGAGCTGCTGGCGATGACGGCCACCGTGCCGCTGTGGGGCAAGCTCGCCGACCTGTACAGCCGCAAGCTGCTGATCCAGCTCTCGCTGGGCATGTTCGTGGTCGGCTCCCTGATCGCCGGGTTCTCCCCGAACGTCGAGGTGCTCATCGCGAGCCGCGTCGTGCAGGGTCTCGGCGCGGGCGGCATGACCGCGCTGGCGACCATCGTGATGGCGGCCATGATCCCGCCGCGCGACATGGGCAAGTACGCCGGCCTGTTCGGCGCCGTGTTCGGCGTCGGCACCGTGGCCGGGCCGCTGATCGGCGGCGTCATGGTGGACACGTCCTGGTTGGGCTGGCGCTGGTGCTTCTTCATCGGCGTGCCGTTCACCCTCGCCGCGATCCTGCTGCTCCAGCGCACGCTGCGGCTGCCGGTGGTGCGCAAGGACGTCAAGATCGACTACCTGGGCGCGGCGCTGATCGTGGCGGGTGTGTCGACGCTGCTGGTGTGGACGACGCTCGCGGGCAACCAGTTCGAGTGGGTGTCCGGCTGGTCCGCGCTGATGGTCGTCGGCGGCCTGGTGCTGCTGGCGCTCGCGGTGTGGGTGGAGGCGCGGGCGGTCGACCCGATCGTGCCGCTGTCCATCTTCGCCAACCGCACCGTCGCGCTCACCACCACGGCCAGCGCCCTGGTCGGTGTCGCGATGTTCGGCGGCACGGTCTTCCTGTCCCAGTATTTCCAGATCGGGCTGGGCAAGACGCCGACCGAGGCGGGTCTGATGAGCCTGCCGCTGATCTTCGGGTTGCTGGTGTCGTCCACCGTGGCCGGCGGGTTGATCACCAAGTGGGGCCGCTGGAAGGCGTTCCTGGTGGCCGGCGGCGTGGTGATGGTCGGCGGCATGGCGTTGCTGGCCACGATCAGCGCGAGCACCAGCGTGTTCATGGTGTCGGTGCACATGGCCGTGCTGGGCATCGGCGTCGGCATGCTGATGCAGAACCTGGTGCTGGTGGCGCAGAACGACGTGCCGGCGAAGGACCTGGGCGCGACCACGTCGACCCTCACGTTCTTCCGCTCGCTCGGCGGCGCGATCGGCGTGAGCGTGCTCGGCGCGGTGCTGGCCAACCGCGTCACGTCGAAGATGACCGAGAGCTTCGGCCCGCTGCCCTCGGGCGAGGCGGGCGCCGTGCCGAAGCTGACGGACCTGCCGGAGCAGGCGCGGGGGATCATCCAGGCGATCTACGCCGACGCCACGGCCGAGCTGTTCCTGATCGGCGCGCCGATCGCCGTGCTGGCGCTGCTGGCCGTGCTGTTCATCAAGGAGAAGCCGCTCAAGACGCTCAGCGGTGACGAGCGCCTGGCCGCCGAGATGTCCGGCGGTCACTGAGCCCGACCGCCGGGACCGGGCCGCGTGCCCGGTCCCGGCGGTTCACCGCCCGTAGTCCACCGCAGGTCACGGAGTCGGCACTTGACGACTCAGCGTCACTCCCCGGCGCGGCGGAGGGCGCTTTCCGGCGGGAAGTTGTCTAAGTTGTCCCTGTGACCCGACCTGTCGGACTGCGGGAGCGCAAGAAGCTGGCGACCCGCGCCGCGCTCGCCGACGCCGCGCTGCGCCTGTGCGTGGAGCACGGCGTGGACGGGGTGACGGTCGAGCAGGTGGCGCGGGCCGCGGGCGTGTCGCTGCGGACGTTCTTCAACTACTTCTCCTCCAAGGAGGAGGCGGTCGTCGCGGGTGACGTGGCCACCGCCGAGGCGTTCGTGCGCGCCTTCGCGCAGCGCCCGCCCGAGGAACCGGTGCTGGAGGCGTTGCGGCGGGCGCTCGGCGAGGTGCTGCCCGACCGCGTGGACCGGACCAAGCTGGAGCAGCTGCGCGTGCTGCGGCGGACGCCGGCGCTGCTGCCGCACCTGATGGCCGCGTTCCACGCGCAGGAGAAGGCGCTCGCGGTGGCGATCGCGCGGCGGGTCGGCGTCGACCCGGACGCCGACCTGTACCCCCTGATGTGCGCCGCCGCCGTGATGGCCACGTTGCGCGTCGTCGTCGCGTGGTGGCTGGACGCGGGTGACCGGCGACCGCCGACCGGCCTGATCGACATCATGGTCGACCGGCTGGACGCCGGGTTCGCCCGCTAGGCGCCGTCCTCGAAGCCGAAGCCGAAGCCGAAGCCGAAGCTGCGGCCCGGACCGCCCCCGCCGACGCGGGGAAGACGGCGGTCGGGCAGCGCCCTAATTTTCAGGAAGCCTGCCTGATAGTTCCGCGGGCGGCGGCAGCCTTCGGGAGCCCCGTCGGCGCGGGAAGGCGTCCGCCGTCGGTTCGCCGCCTGCCACCGTCGGTCAACCCGTGCCCGCGCACCGCAACCCGAGATCACGGCAGGTCGAACCACACCACAACAGGCTTCAGCCCCAGGCCACCGGCAGGCTGTGCACGCCGTAGATGAGCATGTCGCTGCGCAGCGGCACCTCCTCCGGTGGCAGGTCCAGCCTCAGGTCGGGCAGCCTGCGCAGCAACTCGGTGAACGCGACGGCCAGCTCCACGCGGGCGAGTTGCTGGCCCAGGCACTGGTGGATGCCGTGGCCGAACGCCAGGTGCGACGGGCGCGGCCGGGTCACCTCCAGCACGTCCGGGTCGGCGAGGTTGCGGGGGTCGCGGTTGGCGGTCGGCACCGAGACGATGACGGTCGTGTCGGCGGGGATCGTGACGCCGGCGACCGTGATCTCCTCCTTGGTGGTGCGGATCGGACCCAGGTGGATGATCGACAGGAACCGCAGCAGCTCCTCGACCGCGTTCTCCACCAGCGACGGGTCGGCACGCAGCTTCGCCAGCTGCTCGGGGTGCTCCAGCAACGCGAAGGTGCCCAGCGCGAGCATGTTGGCGGTCGTCTCGTGACCCGCGACGAGCAGCAGGTTCGCGATGTTGACCAGCTCGTCGTCGGTCAGCTCGGGCGCGGCCTCGATCAGGCCCGACAGCAGGTCGTCCGCCGGCGCCTCGCGCTTGGCCCGGACCAGGTCGCGCATGAAGGCACGCAACCCGTCGATCACCTCGACGACCTCGGCGCCGTCGACGTCGAGCTGCACGAGCGTGCCCGTGCGCTCCTGGAACTCGGCGCGGTCCTCGTACGGCACGCCCAGCAACTCGCAGATGACCAGCGACGGCACGGGCAGCGCGAACGCGGTCACCAGGTCGGCGCGGTCACCGGCCGCGGTCATCGCGTCCAGGTGGCCGGTGACGATGTCGTGCACGCGTGGCGCGAGCTGCTTCATCCGGCGGACGGTGAACTGGCCGGTGAGCAGCTTGCGGTAACGCGTGTGGTCCGGCGGGTCGGAGCCGAGCAGGTTCCCGGCGCGGATGGCCGGGTCGGTGAGCAGCTCCCGCAGTTCCGGCGGGAGCTTGTCGAGCACGCGCTTGCTGCGGAAGCGGTCCGCGGAGAGCCGCTGGTCGGCGAGCACCGCGCGGGCCTCCGCGTGACCGGTGATGAGCCACGCCTCGTCGCCGTCGCCCATGACGAGCCGGTGCACCGGGCCCCGGGCGGCGAGTTCGGCCTGACGCGCGGAGGGGTCGAAGGGGCGGTCCGGCACGCGCTCGTTGTACTCGGGCGGCAGGCGCAGGCCCAATCGGTCCTGGCTCGGTCCGCGTTCCCGGGAAGCTGTGGGGCTGGTCATCGGCGGTCCCGTTCCCGACCCGGTGGGTGACCAGGTCATCGCTCAGGGTGATGGATGACCTACGGTACCAAATCATGCACGTCGTGCAACTTTTTTCGGCGGTTGCCGAAGTCAACCCCTGGTTCTCGGGATGTCGTCGTCCCGGGTGCGCGGTCCACGATGGACACCGAGCGCGGGCGGCACGCGCTCAGGCGGGTTCCGCGGTGCTGTGCCGGCGGAACCCGGCCCCGGCTGGGGGGAACGGGGTGGACGGGGTCCGGTCGCCCAACGCGACCGGACCCCGTTCGTTCGTCGTGGGTTCAGCGACGGCGACGGCGGGCGAGCAGGCCGAGGAGCGCCACGCCGGCGACCACCAGGAGGACGCCCAGCGCGGCGACCACGCCGGTGTCCACGCCCGTGCGCGCGAGCGGGGCGGGCTTGGGCGGGGGCGTCACCGCGATGGTGCCGCCGGCGCCCTTCGGCGGTGTGGCCTCGGCCGATCCCGTGAGTGCGGCTGCGGAAGTGGTCGCGGTGGTGGTGATCGTGGTGGTGGTGGTGACGGGTGGGGGAGTCGTGCCCGGCGTGGGCGCCTGCGGTGTCGGCGGGACCGTGGTGGTGGTGATCGGCGGTTCGCCGCCCCTGGCCTCGGTCGGTGGTGGGGTGGGGATCTCGGGGGAGGACGTGGCGGCGGCCCCGGTGGGCGACCTCTCCGCGCACGGCGGCGTGGAGCACGGCAACCGGTCCGCGGACGTCGGTTGGGCGACACCGGCACCCGGCGCGGCGAACGCCGCCAGCAGCACCGCGCCGACCGCGAGACCGGCCAGTCGAGTTCGAGACATGCGGCCGATGGTCGCCGGCGCGGGCCGATCGCGCACCGCGGGGAACCGGTTTCCACCCCGGCGGGGTGCCAATACCGCGACCGGGTGGGCCGTTCCACCACGCGTGCGTGGTCAAGCCAGGGCTTCGGCCACCCATTCGGCCAAACCGCGGTCCGGGTGCTCCAGCCAGTGCTGGGTGGCGGCGCGGAGGGCGGCGAGGAACGTCGCCGCCAGCACGCGGGCCCGCAACCCGCTCAGGCCCCGGTCGGCCAGTTCGGCGGTCAGGTCGCGTTCCATCGCCGCGTAGGCGGCGACCTGGTGGGCGGCCAGGCTGGGGTGGCCGCGCAGCAGGCGGCGTTGCGCCACCCACGCCGGGTCCAGGCGGTCGCTCTCGGCGAGCAACCGCTCGGCCGCGGTGGTCAGGACCGCGCGTGGCGGCTCGTCGCCCGGCTGCTCGCGCACCAGCTCCAGCAGGCGGCGCAGGCGCACCAGGTCGCCGTAGAAGATCGCTTCTTCCTTGCCCGCGAAGTAGTTCGAGAACGTGCGGCGGGAGACCTCGGCCGCGTCGGCGATGGACTCCACGGTGACCCGGTCCGGCCCGTGCTCCAGCGCCAGTCGCACCGCCGCCTCGTGCAGGGCCATGCGGGTGGCCGTCTTCTTCCGCTCGCGCAGCCCGGTGTCCATCGAGACCCAGATTACACCTTTGCCCACTGGGCAAACTTGCACGATGGGAAAGTTTGATAGATGCTTGTAGTAAGCAAGCATTCGGGGGAGGGGTCACCGTGGACACCGGCCCGCGCCACGACGAGCTGATCGAGCGGCTGCGCGACCTGCTGAAGAACGTCCGGTTGGTGCGTCAACTGCGCACCGACCGCTACCCGTCCGTCCCGACCGGCCTGGTGGGGACGCTGACGTTGATCGAGCGGACGTCCGGGTGCCACGCCAAGGAGTTGGCGCGGCGCACCGGGCTCGACCCCTCGACGGTCAGCCGAGCGGTCGCCGCGCTGGTCGCCCACGGCCTCGTGGAGCGGCGGGCGGACCCGGCGGACGGGCGGGCCAGCGTGCTGGCGGTCACCGCCGCCGGGCACGCCGCGCTCGACGAGGCCCGCCGGTGGTACGACGACCTGCTGGACCGGGTGCTCGCGGACTGGGAGCCGCGGGACGTCGAGGTGCTCACCTCGCTCCTGCTGCGGCTCAACACCGATGTCGAAGGAGCCCTCGGCTCCACCTTGGAGGCCGTTCGATGAGTGCCACGCCGGTCGCGGGCACCGAGCCGATGAGCCACCGGCAGATCCTCGAAGCACTCAGCGGGTTGCTGCTGGTGCTCTTCGTGGCGATGCTGAGCGGCACCGTGGTGTCCACCGCGCTGCCGCAGATCATCGGCGCGCTCGACGGGTCGCAGACCCAGTACACCTGGGTCGTCACGGCGACCCTGCTGACCGCCACCGCCAGCACGCCGATCTGGGGCAAGCTGGCCGACCTGTTCGACAAGAAGACGATGGTCCAGGTGGCCATCGTGATCTTCGCGATCGGTTCGGTGATCAGCGGGTTCGCGCAGAGCGCGGGCCAGCTCATCGCGGCCCGCGCGTTCCAGGGCATCGGCGTCGGCGGGCTCCAGGCGCTGGTGCAGGTGGTGATCGCCGCGATGATCCCGCCACGGGAGCGCGGGCGCTACAACGGCTACCTGGGCGCGGTGATGGCCGTCGCGACGGTCGGCGGGCCGCTGCTGGGCGGCCTGATCGTGGACACGTCCTGGCTGGGCTGGCGCTGGTGCTTCTTCATCGGCGTCCCGGTCGCGCTGGTGGCGTTGTTCGTGCTCCAGGTGACGCTGCGGGTGCCGTCCACGCGGCGGACCGACGTGAAGATCGACTACCTGGGCGCGGGCCTGATCGCGGCGGGCGTGTCGCTGCTGCTGGTCTGGATCTCCTTCGTGGACGGCTCGTTCGCGTGGATCTCGTGGCAGAGCGGCGCCATGGTGGGTGGCTCGGTGCTGCTGCTCGCGCTGGCCGTGCTGGTCGAGTCGCGGGCCGCCGAGCCCGTCGTGCCGCTGCACATCGTGCGTCGGCACACCACGGCGCTGGCGATCCTGGCGAGCGTCGCGGTCGGCATGGCGATGTTCGGCGGCGCGGTGTTCCTCGGCCAGTATTTCCAGATCGGACGGGGCTACACGCCGACCGAGGCGGGCCTGCTCACCATCCCGATGATGGCGGGCGTGCTGGGCGCCTCGATCATCAGCGGCCGGATGATCACCCGCAGCGGGCGGGTCAAGCCGTACATCGTGGCGGGCACGATCATCCTCGTGCTGGGCTTCGCGGCGCTGGGCCTGATCGACCACGAGACCTCGCTGGTCCTGGTCGGCGGCGCGATGCTGCTGGTGGGCACGGGCGTCGGCATGACCATGCAGAACCTGGTGCTGGCGGTGCAGAACACGGTGCCGCTCAAGGACATCGGCGCGGCCAGCGCCACCATCGCGTTCTTCCGCTCGCTCGGCGGCACCATCGGCGTGTCGGTGCTCGGCGCGGTGCTGGCGCGGGACGTCCAGGAGCGGATCGCCGGCGGGCTCGCCGCGGCGGGCGTGCCGGCCACCGGCGGCGGCAGCGGCAGCCTCAACATCAACGCGCTGCCGGAAGTCGTGCAGAACGTCGTGCGTGCCGCGTACGGCGACTCGACCGGGCACATCTTCATGATCTCGGCGTGCATCGCGGTGGTCGGCGTGATCGCGGCGGTGCTGCTCAAGCCGGTGACGCTGCGCTCCAGCCTGGACCTCGCCGAGCCGGCCCGGCCCGAGGCGAAGACCGGGGCCTAGCGCTCCGGTCGCCAGTCGCGCGCGGCGGCGTAGGCCGCCGCGCCGACCAGCAGGACCAGGGGCAGCGCGAAGTCGGCGCCGCGGCCGACGAACGCCGAGAATTCCTGGCCGACCAGCGGTCGGAGCGATTCGGTGGCGAGTTTCCAGGCGAGCGCGAACCACAGCAGCGGCCGGGCCGGGCGAATCAGCACGGCCAGGCCGAGCAGCGCCTCGAACCCGCCCACGACGTACATCAGGTGCCCGCTGTAGACGGCGTTGCTGTCCGCGCCGAAGAATGCGAAGAACCGGTACCAGTACGGCTCCTGCTCGAATGCGGCGAGCCCGCCGTGACCGATCAGCAGCAGCGCCAGGCCGAACCGGGCCACCCAGTGGACGCCGAAGTACCCCGGGTCGGACGGGTGGGTGGGCAGGCGGCCGGTGGTGAACCAGGCACGTGCCGAGCGCCCGCCGAACCCGACCAGGAACAGCAGGGCCAGCGGGGCGGCGTAGTTCCCGGCGCGTTCCACGACCTCCCACCAGCTCTCGCCGGCCAACGGGCGGAGCAGTGCGGTGAACACCGCCCATAACGTCGCGTACAGCAGTACGGCGCGAATCGGGCGTATGAGCGCGAACAGGCCCACGATGATGTCCAACGCGCCCACGACGTACATCACCAGTTCGGTCGCCGTGTGCGGGGAGATGCCGAACAACGCGTAGTACGGCAGCCAATCGCGCTGCCCCTGCCACCCCGCCCAGCCGTGGCCGATGAATTCGGTCGCCACACCCAGGCGCAACAGCCAGTGCAACCGCTTCGCGACCGGGGCCGCGGACCACGCCGCGCGCACGAATGCGGCGGTGGCCCGCGCTTTCCGCTTGATCACGGGCTCTCCGTTCTCCTGTGCGCGGCCGGACTCGACCGGGAGAACGTACGGAACGCACGGCGGTGTGGAATCACCACAATGCACCAATCCGGTGTGTGAGGTGAATCACGCTACTGTCGCGTAAAAGGAAGATGTCCGGAATCGGAAATCGTCGGCGGAGCGGCGTTCGGTCAGGTGTCCCATGACCCGCTGTTCGGGTGCGCGCCGTCCCGCCGGGTGGTCGCGGGTTGACCGGGACCCGGCCGGCGGCCACCATCACCTCAATGGATGTTGAGGCAAGTCTGCGGCGGCGGGCGGTGCGGCACCAGGCGCTGGCCGACCCGGCGCGGCTGGCGGTCGTGGACCTGCTCGCGCTCGGCGACCGGTCGCCCGGCGAGCTGTCCGCCGCGCTCGGCCTCACCACGAACCTGCTCGCGCACCACCTGAAGGTCCTGCGTGCCGCCGGCCTGGTCACCCGCGCCCGGTCGCACGGCGACCGCCGTCGCGCCTACGTGCGCCTGCGGCCCGACGCGTTGACCGACCTGAGCCCCGCCGCGGCCGTCACCGCGCCACGCGTGGTGTTCGTCTGCACCCGCAACGCCGCGCGCTCGCCGCTGGCCGCCGCCCTGTGGCGCGGGCGCAGCGCGATCCCGGCGACCTCCGCGGGCACCCACCCGGGACCACGCGTGAGCCCGCACGCCGTCCACGCCGCGCGACGGCACGGGTTGCGGCTGGACCGGGACCGCACCGCCCATGTCCGCGACGTCGTGGCGGCCGACGACCTGGTGGTGGTCGTGTGCGACCGGGCGTACGAGGAACTGGGGCCGACCGGGCTGCACTGGTCCGTGCCCGACCCGGTCGGTACCGAGGAGGGGTTCGACGACGTGGTGGCGTTGCTGGCGGAACGCGTCGACCGGCTGGCGGCGATCGCGTCGTGAACCGGGTCGGCCTGGGCGTCATCGCCCGCGAGTGGGGACGGATCGGGTGCGTCGGCTTCGGCGGGCCGCCCACGCACATCGCGTTGCTGCGCGACCTGTGCGTGACGCGGCGGAAGTGGCTCGACGAGGCGGAGTTCGAGGACGGCGTCGCGGCGTGCAACCTGCTGCCCGGCCCGGCGTCCACCCAGCTCGCCATCCTGTGCGCGTGGCGGCTGCGCGGCGCGCCGGGCGCGGTGGTCGGCGGGTTCTGCTTCATCGTGCCGGGCCTGGTGCTCATCCTGCTGCTGGCGGCGTTGTTCCTGGCCGACGACCCGCCCGCGTGGGTGCTCGGCGCGGCGGCGGGTGCGGGTGCGGCGGTGCCGGCCGTGGCGTTGCACGCGGCGCGTGACCTGATACCAGGAAGTTGGCGGCGGGTGGCGGGTGCGGCACGTGTCCGGTGGTGCGCCTACCTCGCGGCGGGCGCGGTCGCGGCGGCGTTGACCGGGCCGTGGCTGGTGCTGGTGCTCGTCGTGGCCGGGTTGGTGGAGGTCGGCCTGCGTGCGCCGAGCGGGCGGCGCACGGCGTGGCCCGTCGTGCTCGCGCTGCCCGCGGCGAGCGGTGGCCTGCTCGCCGTGGCGTGGGTGGCGGCCAAGGTGGGGGCGTTGTCGTACGGCGGCGGGTTCGTGATCATCCCGATGATGCGTGAGGACGCCGTGCTTACCTACGGGTGGATGACGGACACGCAGTTCCTGAACGCCGTGGCGCTCGGGCAGATCACGCCCGGACCAGTGGTGCAGACCGTGGCCGTCGTCGGTTACGCGGCGGCCGGTCTCGGTGGCGGGCTGCTCGCCGCCGCGGTCGCGTTCGCACCGTCCTTCGCGTTCGTCATCTTCGGCGGGTCGCGGCTGGAACTGCTGCGGCGCAACAAAACCGCGCAGGCTTTCCTGACCGGTGCCGGCGCGGCGGCCGTTGGCGCGATCGCCGGGTCGGCGGTGCCGTTGGCGTGGTCGCTGCACGTGCCGTGGCAGTTCGCGTTGCTGGCGGCGGCTTTGGTGTGGTTGCTCGTGTTGCGGCGTGGTGTGGTGACGGCGTTGTTGGTGTCCGGTGTGGCCGGTGCGGTGATCGCGGTGCTGTAGGTGGGAAAACGCGTTGACGGCGCATCGGCCGGCCGGCCACGATGTGCGGGTCGAGCGAGCGGAGGAACGGGGATGAGCGACATGCGCCGCTTTTCCCGGCAGCACCGGGAAATCCCGGTCCGCGCCGGTTCTCCGCGGTGATCTCGCCGCGCCGGGTGCCGCCCAGCGGTGAACCGGCGCGCCACGAACCACTTCCCCCTCGCCCCCGCCGCGGCCGGACCGCGACCAGGGCGGGACAACCGGCCTGCCCGGCCACGCGTTGGCCGGGCAGGTGACCGGTCCCCGGCCGCACGCGGCTCCGGGGTTCCCGGTCGGCCGGGTGCCGAGGTGCATTCCGTGTGCGGACATCGGGTTGGCGTTGCCGCCCGCGGGCCGGAGGCCGAGCCGGTGCCGCGCTGCTTTCGGATTCCCGGTCGGTCGCGTGCCGAGCGGAGTCCGCCGAAAACCGATTTCTGCGGATTGGTGAGCACGATTCACCACCGGTTCGCGAGCCACCCGGGAAATGGTCGCCCGGGTGGCTATCATCGTCGCCACTTCGGGTTCTGCGACAGGTGGTGGGTGTGACGGCCGGATTACTCGTGGCGCTCACCGCGGTCGGTGTCGCCCTCGTCGTGGTGCTGGTCGTGCTCGCCCGCCGGGCCACCGCGAACCGCGTCACCGGCGGCGCGGCCGGACCGGTCCTCCAGGCGGCGAGCATCGGGTCCGTCGTGATCGCGGGCGGCGCGCCGGCCGGGCCCCGGCCGCAGGTGGTCGTGGGCGAGATACCCCGTGAACCGCCGGACTACCAGACGCGGCACGGCGTCCGGCACGAGCTGGGCCGCCTCGCGGGTGGTGCGGGTGTGGTCGTGGTGTGCGCGATGACCGGTCAGCGCGGTGTCGGCAAGTCGCAGCTCGCCGCCGCCCACGCCCGTGACCGCATCCGGTCCGGGTGGCCGGTGGTGGCGTGGATCGGCGCGGAGACACCGGACCTGGTGCTGGCCGGCCTGGCGGAGCTGTCGGTGCGGCTGGGCGTGCGCGCGCCGCAGGATGACGTGCGCAGCGCGGCGATGCGGGTGCGGTCGTGGCTGGAGAACCGGCCCGAGCCCGCGTTGCTGGTGTTCGACAACGCCACCGACCCGGACGCGATCGGCCCGTACATCCCGGCGTCGGGCAGCACCGAGGTGGTGATCACCAGCACCTGGCAGGCCATGGGCAACCTGGGCGAGCTGCTGGTGCTGGACGTGTTCGACCGGCAGGAGGCGCTGGACTTCCTGGCCGCGGCGGCCCGCCACGACGACCCGGCGGGCGCGGACGACGTGGCCACCGAGCTGGGCCGGCTGCCGCTGGCGCTCGCGCAGGCCGCCGCCGTGATCCGCGCCGAGCGCCTCGACTACCGCACCTACCTGGCCCGGCTGCGTGCCACGCCGGTGGAGGAGCTGCTGGTGCGGCGGCCCGGCGAGTCGTACCCGAGGGGCACCGCCGAGGCGATCCTGCTGTCGCTGGACGAGGTCGGCTTCACCCGCGACGGCCTGGCGGCGCGGTTGCTGCGGTTGTTCGCGGTGCTCTCGGCGGACGGCGTGCCGCGCCGGATGCTGCACGTCGGCGTGCCCGCCGCGACCGTGGACGCCGAGCTGGCGCGGTTGAGCGCGGCGTCGATCGTGACGTTCAGCGTGGACGACGAGAACGTCATCATGCACCGCTTGGTGCAACGCGTGATCCGCGACCGCTGCGCCCGCGACGGCACGCTGGCCGCGATCGTGGAGACGGCCGTGGAGCGGCTGTCGTTCCTGCTGCTGTCCGAATCGGAGGCGCAGTCGCGGCGACGCGAGTCGGACGCCCTGATCCGCCAGGTCGCCGCCCTGTGGGAGCACTGCCCGCCGGACCGGGTGGACTCGGCCGAGCTGTTCGGCGCGTTGGTGGAGCTGCGGACGTGGTCGGTGCGCCAGCTCATCCAGACCGCCGACCTGCACCGCGCCGCGCTCGCCGCGCACGAGGTCGCCGCCGACGCGGAGCGCGTGCTGCCCGCGCCCGACCCGCGTCGCCTGGGCGCGTGGAACGACCTGGCGAGCATCCACATCTACGCGGGCCGCACCGGGCTGGGCGTGTCGTTGTACGAGGACACCCTGCGGCAGGCGCGGGAACTGCTCGGCGGGCGCGCGCCCGAGGTGCTGCGGTTCGAGCGGGACCTCGCGTGGGCCTACGTGCACGCCGGGATGCCCGCCCGCGCCGTGTCGCTCTACGAGCGGGTGGTCGCCGAACCCGACCGCCTGCCGCCCGCCACCCACGCCGGCTACCTGAACGAGCTGGCGACGGCGTGCGACTACGCGCAGCGGCCGGAGGAGGCACGGCACTGGCACGACCTCGCGCTGCGGGTCGCGGAGGAGAACCTGGAGCCCAGTCACCCGGTCGCGATCCTGGTCCGCCACGCCCGCGGCTACCGGCCGCCGGAGCCCGCCGAGCCGGCCGGTCCCGCGCGGCTGCCCGCCACGCGCCCGCCACGCCTGCTCGGCGCGTCCCTGAGGCTGGCCAACGAGGGCTGGGTGAGCGCGCAGACCCGGGCGTTGATCGGCGCGCTGGAACGCGAACCCGCGTTGTGGACGCACACGGGTGGCGAGGACGTGGTCCGGATGCGGGCCGACCTGGTCCGCGCCTACCTCCGGGTGGGTCGGGCGACCGAGGCGGTCGGGCTGGCCCGGCACAACCTGGCGTGCCGCGAGGCCGACCCCGGTCCGCCGCCCGCGGTGGACGAGCTGCGCGACGACCTGGCGCTGGCCCACGAGACGGCGGGCGACCTGGCGGAGGCCGCGCGGCTGTACGAGGTGACGCTGGAAGCGCGCCGCCACCGGTTCGGGCCCACCGCGTTGCCCACGCTGACGTCGGAGGACGACGTGGCGCGCGTGGTGCTGGCGTCGGGTGACGTGCCGAGGGCGGTGGAGCGGTTCGAGCGGACCCTCAACCTGGCCCGCGTGGCACACGGCGGGTCGGCGGTGCTGGTCCCGTTCCACAACAACCTGGGGCGCGCCTACGAGGAGGCCGGGTACACCGCGGCGGCGCTCCAGCACTACCGCGCGGCGGCGGACCTGCCGCGCGACCGCCGGCTGGACACCGGTCTGGTGGAGGTCAACCTGCGGCGGCTGACGCAGCACCCCTTCGGCGCGCGCAAGGCGGCACCGGCACGTGCCGAGTCGGACGGCGAGATCTTCGGCGTCGCCGGTCGCGCGGCGAAACCCGTGATCGGCGAGTAACCGTACAATTGCGGCCTCCCGAGGAGAGGACCGTGATGGGCTCGGACGACCTGGTGCGGCGCTGGCAGCGCGGCTGGAGCGCGTGTCGGGGCTGGGCCGCGCCCGAGGACGCGCGTGGCGGCCTGCACTTCCGGCTCGGCCTGCCCGGTCGGGAGCGGGAGGTGTTCGCGCTGGCGGCCGACGACGACCCGGCGTCGGTGCGCGCGTTGGCGCGCGAGGTCGCCGGGCACGGCGAGTCGACGTGGCTGACCGCGCCGACCAACCGCCCGGACGAGGTGGCCGGGGTGCTGGCGGCGGAGGGGCTGGTCGTGCGGCCGGTCCGGGAGTTCCTGATGACCCGGCCGCTGGCCGACCACCCGGTCCGCCCGGCGCCCGCGCCGTACCGGGTCACCTCGGTGGTGGACGACGACGTGGTGCGGGTCGAGGTGTGGGACGGGTCGGGTGACCTCGCGGCGAGCGGCCTCGCCGGTCTGGCCGGCGCGGACGCCGTGCCGGACCGGATCGAGACCGCCGGCGCCCACCGGCGGCGCGGGCTGGGCGCGGCGGTGATGGGCGCGCTGGCGGCGGCGGCGGTCGAGCGCGGCGCGCGCACCGGGGTGCTGCTGGCGAGCCCGGACGGCGAACGCCTCTACACGGCGCTGGGGTGGACCACCCGGTGGTCCGTGGTGATGGCGGTCAACTCGCGGTCGGCGTCCTGACCGCCCGCACCGCGAGCACGGCGAGGGACAGCAGCGCGACAACCGCCGCGAACCACTGCACGGACGTCACCGGACCGATGGCGGTCGCCAGGAAGCCGACGCCCACCACCGGCACGCCCACGCCGAGGTAGACGATCACGTAGAACGCGGACTGCACCGCCGCGCGGCGGTCGGCGGGCGCGGCCTGGTTGACGGCGGTCTGCGCGCCGAGGAACGCGAGGCCCTGGCCGACGCCCGCGATGGCCGTGGCGAGCAGCAGGACGACCAACGACGACAACGCGCCGGCGAGTGCCAGCAGGCCGAGGCCGCCGGCCAGCAGCGGCAGGCCCAGCACCTCCAGCGACCGCGCGGCCCGGCCGTACCCGACGAGCTGCGCGACCGCCGAGGACGCGGGGAGCAGGGCGGTCGCCGCGCCGGCGAGCAGGAGGTCACCGCTGCCGGTCAGCGTCGCCACGTAGCCGGGCACCAGCGTGAGGAACAACCCCATCACGGCGAACGCGAGGAACGCGACCGCGCCGCTGGTGGCGAACACCGACCGCACCTCGGCCGGCACCCCGGGGCGGCTCGCGCGTCGGCGGGCGGGCGCGCGGGTGGCGGGCAGCGCGAGGACCGCCGCGGCGACGGGCGCCAGCAGCGCGATCTCCACCGCGAACGGCAGCACGCGGGGCGCGGGACCGTGTTCGGCGAGCAGGCCGCCGAGCAGCGGTCCCAGGCCGAGCCCGCCGACGGAGGCGGTGGTGGACACGAGCGCGGCGCGCCGGCGGCTGCCGGTCGGTTCGAGTTCGACCAGGGCCGCGGTCAGCGGGCCGGTGGCCGCGCCGAGCGCGACGCCCTGCGCGACCCGCCCCGCGACCAGCCACGCCGTGCCGGTGGCGAGCGCGAAGGACAACGCGCCCAGCGCGGCCAGGACCGCGGCGGCCGTCAGCACGGCGCGGCGGCCGACCGCGTCCGCCAACGGCCCGGCCGTGAGCAGGCACGGGATGAGAACGGCGACGTACGCGGCGAACACCAGCGTCACGACGAGCGGCGAGATCCCGAACCGCTCCTGGTAGCCGCGGTAGAGCGGGGTCGCCAGGTTGGTCCCGGTCAGCAGGACGAGCAACGCGTAGGCCACGCCGCGGAACCGCCATGTCCGCGCTCGATTTCCGAGCTGCACGAGAACCCCCCGGTATGTTCGGCGAGGGCGAACATAACATATGTTCGTGAACGCCGAACATAGCCGCGGATACCATGGGCACATGGCCAGCCGCACCGCCACCGAGCTAGTCCACCCCGCGCGTGCCGACCTGCGGTTGGACACCGTGCTGGCCGCGCTCGGCGACCCGGTCCGGCTGGCGATCGTGCTGCGCCTGGCCGAACTGGGACCCGGTGAGGAGATCGCCTGCGGCGCCTTCGACCTGCCGGTCGGCAAGTCGACGCGCAGCGGCCACTTCAAGGTGTTGCGCGAGGCGGGTGTGGTGCGCCAGCGCGACGAGGGCGTCCGCCGGCTCAACACCCTGCGCCGCGACGACCTGGACGCCCGGTTCCCCGGCCTGCTGGACGCGGTGGTCGGCGCGGTGCCCGTGCCCGGGTGACGCCCGCCCCGTCAGGAGAACAACGCGGCCAACTCGTTGCGCTGGAGCGCCTGCACCACCCGGCCCACCGGCACGCCGGGCGCGGTCGGCGCGACGACCCGCACCACACCCGCCCGGTCGGTCGGCACCTCCACCCGCGCGTCGGGCAGGACCGCGGTCCACGGCCGGCCGCCGCGGGGCGCGGTCGGTGACGACACCTTCGCGCCCACCCGACCCCTGGCCGCGGCCGGGTCGTCGGTGGTCGCGCACGCCACCTCCTCGCCGGACCGCCGCACACCCGCCGCGAGCGGCGTCGGGGTGGTGGTCAGCACGGCCGCCACCACGTCACCCAGGCACGCGGCCAGTGCCCCGACCACCTCGTGCCCGGCGAGCGTCGACCCGCCCGCGTCCACCACCCACGTCAACGCGCGACCGGACGGCGCGTACGCGACCGAGTCCGCCGCCACCCGCACCTTGTTGAAGCCCGACACCACGCCCATCCGCGCGAACGGACCGGTCGACTCGACCTCGTCGTCCCCGGCCGTGATCCACGTGGTCGCGCCCGCCTCGTCGGCGCGCTTCGCGCCGAAGCCGTCGAACCTCCCGTTGACCGCGGCGACGTCGACCTCCACCCGCAGCACACCGGCCCACGTCGGCGGCCGGCCGACGCGCACCGCCTCACCCGCCGCACGCGGGTCGATCCCCACCTGCTCGGCGAGTTGCGTCGCGGCGGTGGCGATGTCGGAGTAGCCGAAACCGGCCAGGGTGCGGAAGCGCTCGTCGGATGCCATCAGGTCGCGCACGGCGGCCACGTCGCCGTACTCCACCAAGGCCGCCGTCTGCTCCGTGGCGCGCACCTTCGCCAACGCGCCGAGCAGACCGCCGACCGGCTCGGTGGCGGAGGTCGTGCTGCCGACCGGTGTTCCCGTTGTCGTGGCGCACGCGGACAACACCGCGGCCATCGCCACCCAGACCAAGCGCGATCTTGCGTTCACCGGCAGATGCTATGGCGGCGGGCCGTTCGACGTGCCCGGTTCCGGTCAATCGGCGGTCACGCCGGTGTCGAGGAGCTTCGACTCGATCCCGCCGGCGTCGGGGTGGTCGAGCGGTCGCAGGACGTCGAGCGCCCGGGTCCACGCCCGGCACGCCGCGGGCCGGTCGCCCGCCGCCCGCAACGCGTCGCCGAGGTGGTCGAGGCTCTTGGCCTCCAGGTAGGGGTTGCCCAGTTCGCGGAACAGGACCACCGCGTCCCGGTAACACCGCGCGGCCTCGGCGTGCTGACCGAGGCCCTGGTGCGCGCCCCCGAGGCAGTGGAGGTTGTGCGCCCTGCCGTCCCGGTCCCCGATCCGGTCCAGCAGCGGTTCCGCCTCGGAGCAGTGGGCGAGGGCTTCCGCGTACCGCCCCGCTTTGCCGTGGTACCAGCCGATGGCGGTGAGGGTGAACGCCTCCCACACGTGGTCGCCCGCCTCACGGCACAGCCGCAACGCCGTGCGGGCGTGCCGGAGCGCGATCGGGTGGCGTTGACGCAAGTCGTAGGCCGAGCTGAGGGAGAAGTGGGTGACGGCCGTACCTGTGGTGTCGCCGATGCGCACGTAGAGGTCGAGTGCGTGGTGCAGGTGGTCCAGGGCTTCGTCCTGGTGGCCCAGCAGGATCTCGGCCCGGCCGAGCAGGTGGTGGCAGGAGGCGCGGGCCGCGTCGTCGTCGAGGCGGTCGGCGGCCTGGAGCGCCGTGCGCTGGGTCTCGGCCCGGTGCACCCAGTGCCCCCGCCTGCTCAGGTACGTGCTGAGCACCCATGGCAGCTGCCACGCGTGCACGTCCAGCCGCGCGCGGGTGGCGGCCGCCGTCGCGGCCAGGAGCGTGTCGTGCTCCGCGGTGAACCACTCCACGGCCCGGTCGTAGTCGGCGATGGGCACGTGGGCGACGTGGTCCTGCGCCGCCGCGAGTGTGATCGGCGGCCAGTGCGGTGCCAGGTGCCGTTCCGCGGCGAACCCGGTGTGCAGGTAGAAGTCGAGGCACCGGAGCAACGCGGTCCGCCGGTCCTCCGCGTCGTCCTCGGCCTCGGCCAGCTCGGCCGCGTACGCGCGGAGCAGGTCGTGCGAGCGGAAGCGGCCGGGGCGGTGTTCGTCCACGAGGTGCGCCCGCGTCAGCTCGCCCAGCAGGACCCGGCCGCGCGACACCTCGACGCCGGCCAGCGAGGCCGCGGCGAACAGGTCCGCGTCGGGGCCGGGGTGCAGGCCCAGCAAGCGGAACAGGCGGGCCGCGTCGGGGCTCAGCGTGCGGTACGACCACGAGAACACCGCGCGCACGCCGGAGGTCGAGCCGTCCGCCTCCAGCACGTCCAGCCGTGCTCGTTCGTCACGCAGTTCACCGGCCAGCGCGGCGAGCGGGAACGCCGGGTTGCCCACCGCGCGACCCGCCATCACCGCCAGGGCCAGCGGCAGCCGGGCGGAGTGCGCGACCAGCCGTGCCACCGCCTCCGGTTCGGCGGCGACCCGGTCCGGGCCCAGCCGCCTGGCGAGCAGGGCCACCGCTCCCGGCTCGTCGAGCACGGACAGCGGGACGGGCACCGCGCCCTCCCGGGTGACCAGGCAGGAGAGCCGGTCCCGACTGGTGATCACCGCGAGGCAGTTCGCGCCGCCCGGCAGGAGCGGCCTGACCTGCTCGGCGTCGTAGGCGTTGTCCAGCACCACCAGCACCCGCCGGTCCGCCAGCAGGCCGCGGTACCGCGCGGCACGCGCGTCCACCCCGGACGGGACCTGCTCCGCCGGCACGCCCAACGCCTCCAGGAAATCCTGGAGGACCTCCACCGGGCACGCCGGCCGGCCCACCCGGTCGAACCCGCGCAGGTCCGCGTACAGCTGCCCGTCCGGGAAGGACCCCGCTTCGCGGTGCGCCCAGTGCAGTGCCAGCGAGGTCTTGCCCGACCCGCCGGTGCCCGTCACCACGACGATGCCCGCGGCGGCGTCGCGCGCGTCGTCCAGCAGTGCCAGTTCCCGGGTGCGGGAGACGAACCACGGTGACGTCGCCGGCAGCTGCCGAGGCCCCTCCCGCCGCGCGGCAGGGGGTTGGGGCACCTCGGAAGCGAGCACCTGCTGGTGCAGGAGTCGCAGTCGCTCGCCCGGCTCGACGCCGACCTCCGCCACGAGCCGGTCGCGGAACGCGCGGTACCGCGTCAACGCCTCCGCCCGCCGCCCGCACCGGTACAGGGTGAGCACGTGTTGTGCGGCGAGCCGTTCGTCGAACGGGTTCGCCTCGGTCGCGGTGGACAGCTCGGCCAGCAGCTCGGCGTGCATACCGAGGTCCAGCGCGACCTCGTGCCGCTGGACCTCGGCGGTGAACCGCTCCGCCACGAGCCGGTCGCGCACCGATGCCAGCCACGGGCTGTCCTGCTGCTCGAAGGGCGTGCCGCGCCACAGCCGCAGCGCTCGGTCGTACAGGTCCAACGCGTGCCGCCCGTCCGCCGCGCGTGCCCGGTCGAGCAGGCCGCGGAACCGGTGCAGGTCGACGGTGTCGTGGTCGACGCGCAGTTCGTACCCGCCGCCCCGGCGCGCGATGTCGAAACCCGCGACGTCCCGCAGGGCGGCCCGGAGCCGGCTGACGTAGCTGTAGAGCACGTGCCGGGCCCGCCCGGGTGCCCGCTCACCCCACACCCGGTCCACGAGCTGGTCGGCGGTCACGGTCCGATCGGCCTCGATCAGCAGGACGGCGAGCACGGCTCGCTGGCGGGCGTGCCCGATGTCCAGGTCACGTCCGTCGACCCGGACGCGGACGTCGCCGAGCAGGGCGAACTCCACACCCACCGCGCCCCCCGAGGACTGCCCCCACCTGCGGATTCGAGGCTAGCGCGGTGGGCGTGCCGCAACCATCGCTCGAAGTGGTGGTCCCGATCCCGAAGAGCGTCCCGGGCAAGCCTCGGATACCGCTGTTTACGCGTTCCTGACGGGTCTTGATGGTCACGGCGGCGAGGTTCGGGGTGGCGCGCACACTGGTCGGGTGGAAGGTGAGCGAAAACGGGGCGAATTGCGGATCTACCTCGGTGCCGCACCCGGTGTGGGCAAGACGTTCGCGATGCTCGGCGAGGCGCACCGCCGGCGGGAGCGGGGCACGGACGTGGTCGTCGGGCTGGTGGAGACCCACGGCCGGGAGAAGACCGCGCAGTTGCTGGCGGGCCTGGAGGAGGTGCCCCGGCGGCGCCTCGTGCACCGCGGGGTGGAGTTCACGGAGATGGATGTCGACGCGTTGATCGCCCGTGCGCCGGAGGTCGCCGTGGTCGACGAGCTGGCGCACACCAACGTGCCCGGCTCCCGCAACGCCAAGCGGTGGGAGGACGTGGAGCGGCTGCTGGACGCGGGCATCGACGTGCTCTCGACGGTCAACGTCCAGCACCTCGAATCGCTCAACGACGTGGTCCGGCGGATCACCGGCGTGCCGCAGCGGGAGACCGTGCCGGACGAGGTGGTGCGTCGCGCCGAGCAGGTCGAGCTGGTCGACATCACGCCCGAGGCGCTGCGGCGCAGGCTCGCGCACGGCAACGTGTACGCCGCGCACAAGATCGACGCGGCGCTGGGCAACTACTTCCGGCTCGGCAACCTGACCGCGTTGCGCGAGCTGGCGCTGCTGTGGGTGGCCGACCAGGTCGACGTGGCCTTGCAGCGCTACCGCACCGAGCAGCGGATCACCGACACGTGGGAGACGCGTGAACGGGTGGTCGCCGCCATCACCGGCGGCCCGGAGAGCGAGACGCTGATCCGCCGCGCCCGGCGGATCGCGGTGCGCGCGGGCGCGGACCTGCTGGTCGTGCACGTCATGCGGGGTGACGGGCTGACCGGCGCGTCGCCCGGGGTCGTGGCCAAGCTGCGCAAGGTGACCGAGGACGTCGGCGCGACGTTCCACACCGTGGTGGGCGACGACGTGCCGACCGCGTTGCTGGAGTTCGCGCGTGGCGTCAACGCCACCCAGCTGGTGCTGGGCACGTCCCGCCGATCCCGCCTGGCGCGGGTGTTCGACGAGGGCATCGGCGCGTCGGTGATCCAGTCGTCCGGGCCGATCGACGTGCACATGGTCACCCACGACGAGGCGCGGCGCGGCGTGCGGTGGAAGGTGGCGCGCAGCCCGCTCGACGGCGGTCGCGTGGTGCTCGGCTGGGTGTTGGCGGTGGTGCTGCCGGCCGCCGTCACCTGGCTGGGCGCGTTGTCCCGCGACGAGCTGACGTTCTCCACCGACCTGCTCGGGTTCTTCCTGGTGACGGTGGTGGTGGCGTTGATCGGCGGGCTCGGGCCCGCGGTCGGCGCGGCGTTGATCGGCGCGGGCCTGCTCAACTACTTCTTCACGCCGCCGTACTACAGCCTCGCCGTGGCGACGCCGGAGAACCTCGTGACGCTGGTCGCGATGCTCACCGTGGCGGCGCTGGTGGCGTTGGTGGTGGACCGCGCGGCGCGGCTGGCGGAGCAGGGCGCGCGGGCCCGCACCGAGGCCGCGTTGCTCGCCTCCTACGCGCGCACCGTGCTGACCAGCCCGTACCCGCTGGACCGGTTGCTGGAGAAGGTGCGGGAGAACTTCGGGCTGGAGTCGGTGGCGTTGCTGGAGCGGCGCGCGGGGGAGTGGGAGCGGGTGGCGTGCGTCGGCCCGCGCCCGTGCGACGAGCCGGACGAGGCGGACGTGGACGTGCCGGTCACCTCGGACGTGCACCTGGCGTTGCGCGGCCGGGCGCTGCCCGCCGGCGACCAGCGCGCCCTGGAGGCCGCCGCCGGGCAGGCGCTGATGGCGTTGCGGCAGCAGCGGATGGCCGCCGAGACCGCCGAGGCGCAACGCCGCGCGGAGGCGACCGAGCTGCGCACCGCCCTGCTGTCCGCGGTGGGGCACGACCTGCGCACGCCGCTC
Organism: Saccharothrix obliqua; assembly: GCF_019375475.1. Lineage (GTDB taxonomy): Bacteria > Actinomycetota > Actinomycetes > Mycobacteriales > Pseudonocardiaceae > Actinosynnema > Actinosynnema obliqua. The sequence goes on from NZ_JAHXGQ010000015.1 coordinate 37,907, forward strand.
ACGTCGATCAAGGCGGCGATCGGCAGCCTGCGCGATCCCGAGCTGCGGTTGTCCCCGATGGACACCGACGAGCTGCTGGAGACGGTCGAGGTGTCCGCCGACCGGCTGACCGGGTTGGTGGACAACCTGCTCGACTCGTCCCGCCTGGCGACCGGCGCGGTCCGGCCGCTGCTGCGTGCCGTCACGTTCGACGAGGTGGTGGCGCGGGCGCTGGCGGGTGTCGACGACCGCCGGCTGGTGGCGGTGGACGTGGGCGAGCAGTTGCCCGCCGTGCTGGCCGATGTGGGGTTGATGGAGCGGGTGGTGGCCAACCTGGTCGACAACGCGTTGCGGCACGGCAGGTTGTCGCCGCGCCGTCGGGTGGATGTGGACGGCGATGGCGCGATCACCGCCGACGAACCGGAGGTGGCGGTTCGGGCGAGCGCGCACGGGGATCGCGTGGAGCTGCGCGTGGTCGACCACGGGAAGGGACTGCCGAAGAACACGGCGGAAGCGGTGTTCGCGCCGTTCCAGCGGCTGGGTGATCGTGACGCGACACCGGGGGTCGGCCTGGGGTTGAGCGTGGCGAAGGGGTTCGTGGACGCGATGGGTGGCGCGATCGCTGCCGAGGACACCCCCGGTGGTGGGCTGACGATCGTCGTGTCGCTGCCCGTGGCGGAGGTGGCGGTCGCGTGACCACCGTGTTGGTCGTGGATGACGACCCGCAGATCGTGCGGGCGTTACGGATCAACCTGTCCGCGCACGGCTATGACGTCCTCACGGCGGGGGACGGGGCGACGGCGTTGCGGGTCGCCGGGGAGCCGGACGTGATCGTGCTCGACCTGGGGCTGCCGGACATGGACGGGGTGGCGGTGATCGCCGGCCTGCGGGCCCGCGCGACGACGCCGATCGTGGTGTTGTCGGGGCGGACCGGGTCGGTGGACAAGGTGGCGGCGCTGGACGCGGGCGCCGACGACTACGTGACCAAGCCGTTCGGGATGGACGAGTTCCTGGCGCGGCTGCGGGCGGCGGTGCGGCGCACCCGGCGCGGGCCGAACGGCGAGCCGCCGGTGCGGACCGCGTCGTTCACGGTGGACCTGCTCGCGAAGCGGGTGCGGCGCGACGGTGCGGACGTCCACCTCACGCCCACCGAGTGGAGCCTGCTGGAGGTGCTGATCCGGGCGGGCGGCGAGCCGGTGGGCGCACGCGAACTGCTGACCCGCGTGTGGGGCGCGGGCCACGAGTCGGCCACCCACTACCCGCGCGTGTACCTGGTGCAGCTGCGCCGGAAACTCGAACCCGACCCCTCCCGCCCACGCCACCTGCTCACCCACCCGGGCCGCGGCTACCTGTTCCGAGCCTGACCGAGCCGTGCCGCCGGCCCCGCGGGGATACCGCTCGCCGGGCCGGGCGGTGCGCTGCCGGAGCGGCGGAGTCCGGTGCGGGACACGTGAGCGCGGAGCGGGTGGGACGCCGGGCCGGTGGGCCTCGTGAGGTGGGACCGGCCCGGCGTGAGCACCGCGTCCAGTGGTCGGCCTCGGCACTCGGCTGGTTCCCGGCAGTCCGGCAACTCGCCCGTTCGTGGTCGGGAACCGCGGTCCCGCGTGGGCCGACTGGATCGGCGGCGGCCCGTTGTCCGCGGGGCGCGGAACTGGGAGGAACCGATGGAACGACGCACTTTCCTGCGTGCCTCGGCGTTGTCGGCCGGCGGTGCGGGGGCGTTGCTCGCCGCGGGTCACGCGGAGGCCGCGCCGACCGCGGACCGTCCGCTGCGGGTGCACGTCCTGCTGTTCGACGGGGTGGAGGAGCAGGACTTCGCGGCTCCCGTGGACGTGTTCGGCCTGGCCGGGAAGATGGGCGGCGCGGTGCGCACCACCCTGGTCAACGCCACCGGCCCCGGCACGGTGACCTGTGCGTACGGCACGCGCGTCGAGGTCGCGGAGGGCTGGTCGCCACGCGCGGCGGACGTGCTGGTGGTGCCGGGCGGCGGTTACACCGACCGGGCCGGGCCGGGCGTGCACCGGTTGATCGCGGACCGCGCCTTCCTGCGCCGCCTGGCCGATTCACGCGCGTTGCCGGTCGGCATCTGCACCGGCGTGATGGTGTTGTCGGCGGCGGGCCTGACGCGGGGACGGCCGGCCACCACCCACCACGGCGCCAAGGCCGACCTGAAGGCGCAGGGCGCGGACGTGGTCGACGCCCGCGTGGTGGACGACGGCACGCTCGTCACGGCGGGCGGCATCACATCCGGGTTGGACGCCTCGTTGTGGGTGTTGGAGCGGTTCCTCGGCGCGAAGTTCACCCAGCGCGTGGAGACCGTGCTGGAGTACGAGCGGCGGGGAACCGTCTGGCGCGCTTAGGAAGATGACCGGAGGGTCGGCCGTGGCCAGCGCCGGCACAGCCACGGCGACCGCCTCCGGGTCCGCGGCGAGCGGCGCGGTCGGCACGACCGCCGAGGCGACGGCGGTCGTCGACCGGGCACCGGCCGAGGGCTCCCCCCTCGGGCGTCGGCCGACCTCCGGTCGGACCGCGCGCGGCGCGCCGACGAACAACGCCAAGTGTGCGCCGGACGGCCCAAGCCGCACTGTCACGACGCCTTAGTACCTGGTCAGGGCCGAGTTGTGCTGGACCTGCCGCAGCAAGGACGACTACGCTGTTCGGCCTGGACCGGGCGGCTCGGCTGCGGGGAGGCTCCGCTTGTTGTCAGGTATCCGCTACGCCGCCCTGGGTCCGCTCACGGCGTGGCGGGACGACCGCCGGATCGAACTCGGCTGGGCGAAGCAGCAGGCCGTGCTGGGCGTCCTGCTGCTGGAGCTGAACCGGCCGGTCCCGCTGAGCCGCATCGTGGACGGCGTGTGGGGCGAGCGCGGACCCCGGGACGCGCGCAACGCCGTGCAGACCTACGTCAGCCGGTTGCGCCGGGTCCTGCGGGTGCCGCAGCACCCGGAGCCGCTGGTGCTCACCGACGGCGGTTACCTGCTCCAGGGCGACCCGGCCGGCCTGGACGTGGTGGTGTTCGACCGGCACCTGGACGAGGCGCACGCCCGCTACCGCGACCACGACGTGCCGGGCAGCGCCGAGCACGTCGAGGCCGCGCTGGCGCTGTGGCGCGGCGAGCCGTTCAGCGGCCTGGGCGGGCCCCTGCTCGAAGCCGAGCGGCGGCGGCTGCGCGAGCGCCACCTCAGCGCGCAGGTGCTGCACGCCCGGACCGGCCTGGACCAGGGTCGCGGCGCGGAGTCGCTGGCGCAGCTCACCCGCCTGGCCGCCGCCCACCCGCTGCACGAGCGCGTGGCCGCGCTGCTCATGCTCGCCCTGCACCGCTCGGGCAGCCGGGCCGCGGCGCTGGACGTCTACCACGCCACCCGCCGCCGGCTGGCCGACGAACTGGGCGTCGACCCGGGCGACGAGATCCAGGCCCTGTACGAGCGCATCCTGCGTGGTGACGCCGACCTGGCCGCCCGACCGGCCCGGCCGAGGTCGCGCAACACGCTGCCCCGGGACGTGGCGGACTTCACCGGCCGGGAACCGGAGCTGGCGCTGCTGCTCGGCGACGCCCCGGCGCCGCGCACCGCCGAGCAGGCACGCGAACCGGCCGTGGCGGTCGCGGCGGCGGTCGGGCTGGTCGGCCACGCGCCCGCGGCGGACCGGGCGGCGTCGAGCGTCGTACCGGCGCGCGAGGCGTGGGCACGCGTCGTGCCCGCACCCGCCCGGTCGGCGTGGCGTGGTCGCGGTGAGGCCGCCGTGTGGGTGGTCGACGGGCCGCCCGGTGTCGGCAAGTCCGCGTTGGCCGTGCACGCCGCCCACCGGCTCGCCGGGCGTTACCCCGACGCCCAGCTCTACGTGGACCTGCGCGGGCACGCCGCCGGTCACGCGCCGGTCGACCCGGCCGCAGCCCTGGACGTGCTGCTGCGCGCGCTGGGCGTGCCCGCCGAGCGGATACCGGCGGACCCGGACGCGCGGGCCGGGCTGTGGCGTGCCGAACTCGCCGAGCGGACGGCGCTGGTCGTGCTGGACGACGCCGCCGACGCCGAGCAGGTCCGACCCCTGCTGCCCGGTTCCGGCCGCAGCCTCACGCTGGTCACCAGCAGGCGGCGGCTGGTGGAGCTGGCGGCGGCGCGGACGCTGTCGGTGGACGTGCTGCCCGAGGAGCACGCGGTCGAGCTGTTCGGCCGGATCGTGGCCGACGGGCGGGCCGCCGACGAACCCGGCCCGGTCGCCGAGGCGGTCGAGCTGTGCGGCCGGCTGCCGCTCGCGATCCGCCTCGCCGCCGCCCGCCTCGGCACGCGTCCGGCGTGGACGGTCGCCCACCTGACCGACCGGCTGCGCCGCGACCGGCTGGACGGGGTGGCCGCCGCGTTCGCCCTGTCCTACGAGAACCTCACCGTCGAGCAGCGGCGGCTGTTCCGGTTGCTCGGCCTGCACCCCGGTCCCGATTTCGACGCGCCGGCCGCCGCCGCGCTGGCCGACCGCGACCCGGCCACCGCCGAACGCCTGCTGGAGAACCTGGTGGACGTGCACCTGGTCGGCCAGCCCCGCGCGGGCCGCTACCGGTTCCACGACCTGGTGCGCGAGTTCGCCCGCGACGCCGCGCACCGCAACGAGGCGGAGGCCGACCGGTTCCGCGCCGCGCGCAGGCTCGCCCACCACTACCTGACCGCCGCCCGCGCGGCCGTGCGCGGGCTCGCCCCGCACGAAGCGGACCCGGCCGCCCACGCCCGTGCCCTGGCGTGGTTGGACGCCGAGCGCGTCAACGTGCTGCTCAGCACCCAGCCGCGGGACGTCGCCCCGGTCCTGCACCACTACCTGCACCTGCGCAACCACGTGGCGGACGCGTTGACCGTCGACACGTGGGCCCTGTCCGCGGCCGGCGACCGGGCCGAGGAGGGCGCGACGTGGCAGCGCCTGGGCGCGGACCACCTGCGCCTCGGGCACCACGACCAGGCGCTGCGCGGGTACGAGCGGGCCCGGGAGATCTTTACCGACCTCGGCGAGCGCGCACGGGTCGCGGCGGCCTTGCGCGAGCTGGGCCTGCTGCACGGCCTCGCCGGGCGGACCGCCGCCGCGGCGGCGGCGAACGGGGAGGCGCTGGCCATCGCCCGCGAGCTGGGTGACCGGGCGGGTGAGGTGGCGGCGTTGACCAACCTCGGCGCGGCGCACCGGCGGGCGGGCGAGGACGCGCGGGCGCTGGAACTCCTGGGTCGGGCGTTGGACCTGGCGCGCTCGACGGGCGACCGGGTCGGCGAGGCGGGTGCCCGGTGCGAACTCGCGCACGTGGCGCACCGGCTCGGCCGGGCCGAGGACGCGCTGGACGACTACCGCCGCGCGTGCGCCCTGGCCCGGCGCAACGGCGACCGGGCGGGCGAGCTGCGTGCCCTGGTCGGCATCGGGGAGGTGCACCTGACCCTCGGCGACCACCCCGCCGCGCTCGACCACCTGACCCGCGCGCTGACCGAGGCGCGGCACGACGGGCACCGCGCGGGCGAGACCGCGGCCCTGCTCGCGCTGGGCCGGGCCCACGCCGCACTGGGCGACCGGGCGGAGGCCGCGACCCACTACGCGGAGGCGCTGGACATCGCCCGCGACACCGGGGACCGCGTGCGGGAGGCCCAGGCCCGGACCGCCCTCGGCGGTTCGACGAACGAGCCGGGCGCGTGACGCGCTCGACCGCCTGACGAGCGGATCGCTCGCGGGAGCCGCATTCCGACCGCTCGACGGGAATCGCGCACCGGGGAGGGGAGCGGGCTGCGCACGGGCGGCTGGGCTCGCGGACCGGGGAGGGGAGCGGGCTGCGCACAGGCTGCTGGGCTCGCGGACCGGCCCGGGGCGCGGTGGTGCCCGGCTCGGCCGGCCGCGCGGCGGACCGGTCGCGGAGCGGAGCAGCCCGGGTGGGACGAGCGCCGCCGGCGGTGGTCGGCGAACGGGTGGATCCGCGTGCGGCTCGGGGCGGTTCCCGGAATTCCTCGCGCGATGCGGCGACATCGCCGGCGGGGCCGTGCACAATGTCCAGCCAGGTGCTCCTCCCGCGGCCACGACCGGGCCGCACCGCCGCCCAACCCCCCGAACGCCCCGTGACCTGCGGATTGCAGGTTCGTTCAAGCGTTTCACAGGGTCCGTCGAGCAGACTTGGTCCCAGAGGCGGCCCGACAGCCAGGGGGGCCAGGGGGGAGGGCCGCCTCTCACAACGTTCGCGATCGCGCGGGACACCTGTCCCGCGCGCCCCCGCGGCCTCCCCGAGGACCAACCGGGAGGACTCGTGTCCACAGCTCGTCTGCTGCCCGGCGTGTTCGCCGAGGAGCGTCACCTGGTACCGGCCGGAGAACCCGCGCACCACTCCGCACACCTGGGCGACCGGTACCGCGCGGTGTGCCGGGCGCTGTGCCTGCCCGCGCCGGAGCGCGGCCACCACCTCTGGGGCGAGTGGCCGATCTGCCCGAACTGCGCACGCCACCTGACTGCCGGCCCGGTCGGCTCCGCCGTCGCCTGACCGGGCCGGTGCCGGGGCTCAGTAGCCCCGGTAGCCGTTGCCGTTGTTGATGGACACCAGGCCCGGGTGGTTGCCGAAGCCGCCGTACCGGGCGTAGGTGTAGCGGACGCCCGCGATGATGTTGTCGACCGGGTTGAAGATGTCGCTGTGGCCCGCCAGCCGGTACGCCTGGAAGGTCGGGTCGATGACCTGCATCAGACCCTTGGACGGGGTGCCGCGCGCGGCGTTGGAGTCCCAGTTGTTCACGGCGTTCGGGTTGCCGTTGGACTCCTTGTCGATGATCGTCCAGATCTCGTCGACGCTGCTCTCGTCGATCGGCGTGCCGTTGGCCGCCAGGACGGCGATGGCCTCGCGGATCCAGCCCTCGACCTGCCGCTGCTTCGGCGGCTTGCGGGCCTCCTCGGCCTCCTTGGCGGCCTTCTCCTCGGCCGCCTTGCGAGCCGTGTAGCCGTCCTGCGCGACGCCGCTGGCCTGGGTGAACGCGTGCAGCGCGGTCAGCTGCTCCTGGCGGATCATGCGCGCGGTCTCCGAGCCGAGGTCGATCGCGTGCACGGTGTCGACCTTGCCGGTCCGGACGTTCGGGTCGGGCAGACCGCCGAGTTCCGCGCCGCCCGCGACGGGGCTGAACGTCCCGGAGGTCATCGCGTGGGCGGCACCGCCCGCGCCGGTCACGACGCCGACGGCGACGGCGACCGCGGAGATCCTCCTGGGCAGTGCCCGGTCCGGTTCGGCGCGGTGCGCGCCCACGTATCCCGGGGCCTGCGCGCTGACCGTGTAGACGGTCGGTTGCTGCCCGCGGGGCTTCCTGTGGCGAGCCAAGGGAGGGGCCTCCTGCGTCGGGGAGCCCGACCACCGCGCGACCCGGCGGGGGATCCGGGTCCGGGGCCGTCCGGGGGAAAACGGACCCGTGTTCGCTCGGTGATCGAACCGTTATCTGCGGCCGGGAACGTAACCGCTGGTGACTGACAGGGGCAAGCGTTGGCCCATCAGTGGTGACCCTAGTCACGTTTGTTGACAGCAGCGCTACTCGCTGTTGCAACGGCCCGAGGGAGTGCTCGTTACTCCACCTGGAGTAGTAACCCAGGTGGGTGAAACCACATTGTGGATCACCGCCCCGTCGACCTAAGCTGGTCGGCGGTATGGGTACTTTGATCTTCCTGTGATCGGACGCGCGTTCGCGTTGAGCACTGCTCCGCGGCGCGCACTCACCGCACCCCCTCTTCCGATCCACTCGGCCCGTTGTCGGCCGGGAACAGGAGCCTGCCTTGCGCACCGCGCAACTGTCTTTGCACGACGTCACCAAGCGCTATGACGACCACGTGGTCCTCGACCGCGTCACGCTCACCGTCAAACCGGGGGAGAAGGTCGGTGTCATCGGCGACAACGGCTCGGGCAAGTCCACCCTGCTCGCGTTGATCGCCGGTCGGCTCGCCCCGGACCACGGCGAGATCACGGTGGTCGCGCCCGGCGGCACCGGCTACCTGCCGCAAACGACGGCCCTGCCGCCGCACGCGACCGTGGCCGACGCCGTCGACCTCGCGCTGGCCGACCTGCGGGAACTGGAGGCCCGCATCCGCGCCGAGGAACTGGAGCTGACCGACCTCGCCCGCTACGCCGACCTGGTCGAACGGTTCGAGGCGCGTGGCGGCTACGAGGCCGACACCAGGGTGGACATCGCCCTGCACGGCCTCGGCCTGCCCGGCCTGGACCGCGCCCGCCCGCTGGGCACGCTGTCCGGCGGCGAGCTGTCCCGGCTCGCGCTGGCGGCGACCCTGGCCGCCGAACCGGAGCTGCTGCTGCTCGACGAGCCCACCAACGACCTGGACGACCAGGCCGTGGCGTGGCTGGAGCAGCACCTGGTGCGGCACCGGGGCACGGTCGTGGCGATCACCCACGACCGCGTGTTCCTGGAGCGCGTCACCTCGACCGTCCTGGAGGTGGACGAGGGCCGCGTCACCAGGTACGGCGACGGCTACGACGGCTACCTGGCCGCCAAGGCCGCCGAACGCGCCCGCAGGCTGCGGGAGCACGAGGAGTGGCGTGCCGACCTGGCGCGGCACCGCCGGCTCGCCGAGTCCAACGTGGCGCGGCTCGACGCGATACCCCGCAAGCTGCCGCTCGCGGTGTTCGCGGCCGGGCCGTTCCGGGCCCGCGGCCGGGGCCACGGCGCCATGGGCCGCATCCGCAACGCCAAGGAGCGGGTCGCGCGGCTGACCGCGCACCCGGTGGCGCCGCCACCCGACCCGCTCCGCTTCACGGCCCGCATCACCTCCGCCGACCACGACTGGGCGGCGGAACTGCGGGACGTGCGCGTGGGCGACCGCCTGCGCGTGCCGGAACTGGTCATCCGCCCCGGCGGGCGGCTGCTGGTCACCGGCCCCAACGGCGCGGGCAAGACCACCCTGGTCCGCGTCCTGGCCGGTGAGCTGCCACCGGACGAGGGCCGCGTGGCGGTCCCGGCGCGGGTCGGCCACCTCCGGCAGGAGGAGTCGCCGTGGCGGCCCGAGCTGACCGTGCTGGAGGCGTTCGCGCAGGGCCGGGGCCACCCGGACGACCACGTGGACGAGCTGCTGTCGCTGGGCCTGTTCGCGCCACGCGACCTGGGTCTGCGGCTGGGCGAGCTGTCCTACGGCCAGCGGCGGCGCACCGAGCTGGCGCGGCTGGTCACCGAGCCGGTCGACCTGCTGCTGCTGGACGAGCCGACCAACCACCTGTCCCCGGCCCTGGTGGAGGACCTGGAGGCGGCGTTGGTCGACTACCCGGGAGCCCTCGTGGTGGTGACCCACGACCGCCGCACCAGGGCCCGCTTCGAGGGCTCGGTGCTGACCCTGGAGCGGGGCGCGCCCGCGCCCTGACCCGCCGCCGAGGACGGGATCCCCGCGGGTTCCGTCCTCAGCGGGTCGCCTCGGCGGCCGACACCGTCTGCGCCAGCAGCAGCGCGACGGTCATCGGACCCACGCCGCCCGGCACGGGGGTGATGAAACCCGCCCGCTCGGCCGCCGCCGCGTACTCGACGTCGCCCACGTTCCCCGGGTTGTACCCGGCGTCGACCACCACCGCGCCCGGCTTGATCCACTCGCCGCGCACGAGTTCCGGCTTGCCGACCGCCGCCACGACGACGTCCGCCTCCCGCACCACCGCCGCCAGGTCCGCGGTGCGCGAGTGGCAGTAGGTCACCGTCGCGTCGCGGGCCAGCAGCAGCATCCCGACCGGCTTGCCGAGGATCGGGCTGCGGCCCACCACCACGGCCCGGCGGCCGGCCAGCGGGATGTCGTAGGCGTCCAGCAGGCGCAGGATGCCGCCCGGCGTGCACGAGTGGAAACCGGGCTCGCCGAACGCCATGGCCGCGAAGCTGTGCATGGTGACGCCGTCGACGTCCTTGCCGGGCGCGATCGCCTCGAACGCCGCGCGCTCGTCGATGTGCGCCGGAACGGGGTGCTGCAACAGGATGCCGTCCACGTCCGGGTCGGTGGACAACGCGGTGATCTCCGCGACCAGCCGCTCGGTGGTGGTCTCGGCGGGCAGCTCCACGGCCCGCGAGCCGATGCCCACCGCCGCGCAGCGGTTGCGCTTCATCTTCACGTACGTCCGCGACGCGGGGTCGTCGCCGACCAGGACGGTGGCCAGGGTGGGCGTGCGACCGGCGGCGGCGGTGAACGCGCCGGCCCGCTCGGCGGTCCGCGCCAGCAGGGAACGGGCGACGGCGGTGCCGTCGAGAACGCGTGCCGACATGGCGGTGCTCCTCACTCGGTGGACGAACGAGGGGCACCCAGGCGTGCGATGCCGACTCCGCTGCACTCCCCGGTGGTTGCCCACCCGACGCCAGTCGTGCGCGGCCATCCTAGTCGTCGAAAACCCGATCCGGTCGACCCGGTCCGTGCCAGGGTGGGACGTAGGTCGACACGGTGGGGAGGTGCGGGTGGACCCGCTCACGACGTCGGTGGTGCGCCTGTTACGCGGTGACGAACCCGTGGGCATGGGCTGCCTGGTCGGACCGCGACAAGTGGTGACCTGCGCGCACGTGGTCGCGCGGGCGCTGGACGTGCCGCTCGGACCGGTCGCGCCGAACCGGCCGCTCGTGCTGGACTTCCCGCTGCTGGCGGCCGGCCGGCCGGTGCGGGCCGCGGTGGTGTCCTGGCAGCCGGAGCAGGACGTGGCCGGCCTGGTGCTGGAGGACGTGCCGGACGGCGCGGCCCCGGTGCGGCTGGTGTCGCCGGATGCCTTGTGGGGTCACGAGGTCCGCTCGTTCGGCGTGCCGCACGGGCACGACGCCGGCGTGTGGGCGACCGGCGTGCTGCGTGGCGGCTCGGCGTCCGGGCTGGTGCAGATCGACGACGAGCGCACCAGCGGCTTCGCCGTGTCGCCCGGGTTCAGCGGTGCGCCGGTGTGGGACGACGCGGCGGACGGCGTGGTCGGCATCGTGGCGCAGGCCGAGCAGCGCGCGGCCCGCCGCACCGGCTACCTGATCCCGGCGTCGGCCCTCGACGGCGCGTGGCCGGAGCTGCGCCGGCTCGCCCTGGTGCGCCCGCCGTTCCGCGGCCTGGAGCCGTTCCGGGAGGAGGACGCGGACGTCTTCCACGGCCGGTCGGCGCGGGTCGCGGAACTGGTCGCCGCGGTGCGGCGGGACGGGTTCGCGGTGCTCGCGGGACCGTCCGGCAGCGGCAAGTCGTCGCTGGCGCTCGCGGGCGTCGTGCCGGTGCTGCGCGCGGACGGGCACCGCGTGGTGGTGGTGCGGCCGACGTCGCGGGAGGACGTCGCCGAGGCCGTGGGCGCGGAGCACCGGGACGGGCGGCTGCTGCTGGTGGTCGACCAGTTCGACGAACTGCGTGACGACCGGCCGGAGGACGTGCTGCGGGACCTGCGCGCGTTGGCCGACGACGGGGTCGTGGTCCTGATCACCGTCCGCAGCGACGTGCTCGGCGAGCTGACCGCCCGGCCCGGCGTGGCCGACCTGCTCAACGACCGCATCGCCCTGCTCGGCCCGCCCGACGCGGCGGGCCTGCGCGAGATCATCGAGGCGCCGCTGCGCGCGCCCGCCATGCCGTCCTACGCGCCGGGCCTGGCGGAGCGGATCGCGGCCGAGACACCGGCGGGTTCGCTGGCTTTGCTCCAGTTCGTCCTCACCGTGCTGTGGGAGCGCCGTCGCGGCGGTGTGCTCGACCACGCCGCGTACGACGAGGTCGGCGGCGTCACGGGCGCGATCGCCGACTACGCGGAGAGCGTCTGGCAGGGCCTGCCCGACCAGGACGCCGCCCGCCGCCTGCTGGGCCAGCTCGTCAGTCCGGCGGGCGCGGCCGGTTACGTCCGCCGCCCGCTGTCCTCCGCCGAGCTGGACCCGGGCCTGAACGCCGTGGTCGACGCGCTCGCCACCACGCGCCTGATCACCGTGAGCGGTGACGGGCGCGGCGGGCGGACGGTCGAGCTGGCGCACGAGCAGCTCGTGCACGGCTGGGCGCGGCTGCGTGCGTGGGCCGACGCGGAGCGCGAGTTCCGGGCGTGGCAGGACGACGTCCACCGGCACGCCGCCCGGTGGCGTGACTCCGGCCGGGAGAAGGCGTTGCTGCCCCGCGGCAGCGCGCTGGCCGAAGCCCTGCGGCGCACCGCGGAGCACCCGGACCTGGTGCTGCCCGGCGAGGCCGAGTACGTCGCGGCGGGTCGTCGGCACCGGCGCACCGCGACGTTGCTGCGGGTCGGCGCGTCCGCGCTGGTGCTGGTGGTGGTGGCGGGCAGCGCGGTGGTGTGGCGCAGGCAGGTGGACGACCGGCGGGAGCGGGAGGCGGGCGAGCTGCGCACCGCGGCGGCGGAGACCCTGGAGCACGGGGACGAGCAGGCCCGTTCGCTGGAGGAGCGGGTGCTGGTGGACCTGCGTGCGGCGGCGGTGTCCGAAGCGCCCGCCGTGGACCGCCGGCTGCTCGACGACCACCTGGGTTTCCAGCACGCGACCCGCCTGCTGGAGCTGGGCGACAGCCCGGTCGACAGCTGGGACGTGTCCGCGAACGGCACGCTCGTCGTGCGCACCGACGGCATCACGAACCGCTTCACCGTGCACTCGCTGGGGCTCGACCACACCGACCGCACCTTCGACCTGGGCGAGGGGTTGGTGCTCGCGAACCTCGTGCGCTTCGTGGACGACCACCGGGTGGTGGTCTCCGCCAAGCGGGGACTGGGCGGCGAGGACGTGGTGACCGTCTTCGACCTGGAGCGCGGCGCGATCGCCCGGCAGTTCGCCCCGAACCCCGGTGAGCTGTCGCAGGAGAACCCCGGCGCGTTCGACGTCGACCCGGGTGGCCGGTTCCTGGCGTTCGCCGGGCACGGCTCGACCCGGGTGTCCGTGCTGTCCCTGGACGACCCCGCCACGCGGGTGGAGCTGACCGCCGACCAGCCGTTCCGCGGGGACGAGAGCGGTTCGCGGCTGGCGGTCGTGCGTGGCGCGGACTCGGTGCTCGCGTTGGGCGCGAAGTCCGCGGATGGGCTGTTCCCGGTGTTCGAGCTGACGCCGCGGGGCCGCGTCGACCTGCCCACGCTGCGCGACGGCGCCCCGGTGGAGAACTCGACCGGTGACGTGGTGCTGGGCGGCTGCGTGACGGAGGGCGCGGAGACCCGCCAGGTGGCGGTGGCGTTGGCCGCGGGGCGGGTGCTGGCGGAGCGGGTCGTGCACGGTTCGGTGTGCGAGCCGGTGGCGATGGGCCTGGACACCTCCGGGCGGCACCTGCTGGGTGTGTTCCGCACCGGGTCGGACCGGCCCGACGTGCTCGCGGCGTGGCGGGTGGACGGCAGCGCGCCGGACCGGCGGTTCGCCGTGCCGGCGGCGTTCGGCGGTGGGAAGTGGACGGTCAGGGCGGGGTCGTTCGCCGATGACGGTTCGGGGCACGTGGTGTTGAAGCTGAACGGCACGCTGCTCGGCCTGGCGCTGCCGCCGACCGACAGCGAGGGCTCCGCCGTGGCCGCCGCCGAGAACGCGGTCCTGTCCCCGGACGGCGCGGCGCTGTACGTGCAGGCGACCGACGGCGGCGTCACGGCGTGGGACACCCGCACGGGGCAGCGGCTGGGCGGGCTGGCGGCACCCGCGCCGCGGCACCCGCTGGACGCCTTCTCCCCGAAGGAGCTGCTGCTGTCCGACAGCGGGCGGCGGCTGCTGGTGTCCGACCGGCGGGACAACGCGGACGAGCACCGCAACGTGGTCGTGGTGCTGGAGACGCCGACGCTGCGCAAGCTCGGCGAGCTGACGTTGGGCAACGGCCTCGGCGAAGTGCACATGGCGCTGGACGGCGACGACCGCCTGCTCACGTTGCTGTGGCGGGACGGCGACCCGCACCTGACCCGCTGGGACCTCACGTCGATGCGCGAGCAGCCCGCGCCGGTGCGGCTGCCGGTCCGCATGGAGGGCGACGAGCCCGTCGGTGTCGAGCACCTGTTCCCGGACGGCGACCACGTGCTGGTGGTCGAGTCGGACGGCGGGGTGCGCCGGGTGCGGCTGGACGACGGCCGCGACGAGCCCGGGTCGCGGTTCGACGTGCCGCACGACCTCACGCGGGACGCGTCGGCCGCCGCCTACGGGGACGGCCTGCTGGCGCTCGCGCTGTCCGACCGCGTGGAGCTGTGGGACGTGGCGGAGCGCGGTCTGGTCGACACCCTGCCGCTGACCGAGCCCGCTGCCGAGATCAAGATCACATCGGGTGGTGACCGGGTGCTCGTGCGCACGTCGGGGGACGTGGACGTGCCCGACACCCTGCCCGCGGACAACGGCGTGGACTACGGCCGCACGCCGGGTGCGAGCCTCGTCACGTGGTCCCGGGGTGGCCTGTTCGGCTCGGACGTGACCCGTGAGCCGGCGGCCGACCTGGTCTACCGGGTGGTGCCCGCGCCCGCCGTCGTGCCCCGTGACCGGGGGTTGCTCCGCGAAGCCGTGTGCCGCGCGGTCCGCTCGGCCGAGCTGCCGGAGGACCGCGTCGCCGGGTTGCCGGAACCCGCGCGCCGGGTGGCCGCTTGTCCGTGACCCGCCGTGGCCGGCGTCGGCCGGGAATTATGCTGTTCGGGTTGCCGGTTGGTGGACCGGGCGTGTCGGACATGGCGGACGAAGGACAGGCGGGCAGATGGCGGGGCAGTACGGATCTTCGGGGCAGCGCCGGCCGTTTCTCGGGCGGGTCGACTTGTTCTGCCTGTTCGCCGTGGTGCCGATGCTGCTGCTCGCGGGCCTGATGTTCTGGGGCAACCTCGCCCCGGTCGGCATCGGCCTGATCGTCCTGGCCGGCCTGGTGGTGTTGTTCGACTCGTGGTCGAACCGGCCGTCGAAACACGCACGGCCGGAGTACGACGACGAGGACGACTACGAGCCCCGCGGCCGGTACTAGTTCCGTGGCGGCTGCCACGGGCTGACACCGATCCGGCCGGTGCTGCCGAGGTCGATGGTGGTGGCCGGGGACGAGGACTGCGGCGGTCCGCCGTCGGTGCCCAGCCGGGGCGTGAACGTCTGGCGGGGGCGGCCCTCCAGCGGCGCGATGTCGATCCGCGCGCCGACCTGCGGCGGGTTGGTGGTGTCGTGGTAGGTGTTGCGCCAGACGATGCCCGCGGTGGCGTGGTCGCCCGGCGCCAGGACCAGTTCCGTGGGCGGCTGCTCGAACGACTCGATGCGGGACACGCCCGTCGACCCGTGCTCCACCACCACGTCCAGCGGCGTGCCGTCCTCGTCCAGCAGGCGGAGGTCGGGGTAGCCGCTCACCCGGTACTCGCCGGTGCCGCAGTTGCGCATCTCCAGCGTGAGGACGCGCAGCCCCATCGCCGCCTCGCCACCGACCGTCCCGAACTCCACGCCGCCCTCGGGGCACGGCGGAGCGCTCGGCGACGGCGACGGCGGGGGCGGCTCCGGAGTGCCGCCACACGCCGTGAGCACGAGCAGGAGCGCGAGGAGACGGGCTTTCACGGCCCGATCATGCCACGCCCTCCGCGGCCCCCGACCAACCACCAGACCGCCACCGTTCGGCCGCCGGATCGCTGCTCCCGCCGCGCCCGCCACCATCAGGTCCGCTGCGCCGGGCCGCCCCTGCCTCCCCGCCCCTGCGCCACTGCCAACGCCGCTCAGCCGCCGCGACCGGGCCGCCCCGCACCCGCGCTGCCCCCACCGCCGCCCCCCATCGCCGAACCGCCCAGTGCCGCCGCTACCCCCCGGCGGACCGCGCCGCCGCCACCATCGGGCCGCCTCCCCGCCGCCGCGCACCCCCGCCGCGCGCCGCGCACCCCCGCCGCGCACCCCCGCCGTGCGCCGCCCACATCAGCCGCGGGCGCACCGCTCCTGACCGGGACAGCTGCGCAGCAGCTTGACCTCCGGCGGTTGGTCGATCACCGCCGGCCGGCCACCACCGCCGGGCCACCGCACCGAGATCGCGATCGAGGAGGCGTTGTTGGCGTAGCTCTTCTCGATGAAGCTGCGGTCCGCGTTCACCAGGTTCACCACGTCGTACACACCCGACTGCACGCCGGTGATGTCGAGCCACTGGTAGTCGACCTGGAAGCGGTAGTCGTCGCCCGAACCGACGGAGATGCCCTCCACCACGTCGAGCGCGTCCGGCTCGTGGTGGCGGCAGCGGTTGTCCCGCAGGAACGCCGCCAGCCTGCCCTCGGGGCTGCTCACGTTGGTCGGGCGGTTGGCCAGGGACTGACCGTCCCGCGCCACGTAGCGGTCACCCAGGCAGAAGCCGTTCTTCCGGTCCCGCACCAGGACGTCGCCGTCGGCCGAGCGGAGCTGGAAGCGCTCGAAGTCCAGCAGGTGCCAGTGCACGTGGGCGGGCGCGGGTTCGTAGTACACCGTCGCCGGGATGGGCCGCTGGGCCTGGTCGAACGAGGCGGGCACGGCGTTGTCGCCCGCCGACTGGAACGCCTGCCGCGCGGCCATCGTCGGCACGTTCCCCGAGTCGCGCTTGGCGTAGATGAGCAGCGGGCCGTCGCCCACGTTGTCCACGGACGTGGTGAACCGGAACCGCACCGCCGCGGCCGGTCCGCCGTCCGAACAGGACCCGTTGGGCTGGTTGGCGTCGGCGACGAGGCACACGTCCCAGTCGGTGCACCGCGCGGGATCCCCGGTCGTGCCGCCCGCGCAGCCGACCGGGGCCTGTCTGAGGTCCGGGAGCAGCGGCGGTCCGCCGGTCGGCGCGCCGAGCGCCGCCGCGACCAGGGCGGTGGCCGCCGCCGCCTTGAATGTCCTGTGCACGGGAAAAACGCTATCGGCCCCGCACCGTGATCGACACAGCCGTTCACTCGATCGACTGAGGTGCAACGGAAATCCCGACCCGCACACCTAGTGTGTCGCGCGACCTGGAACCGGTCACCACGGGCAGACGAGGAGATTCCCCACGGTGGACACCGTCACGCTGGTGTGCGGCACGCGCCCGGAGCTGATCAAGCTCGCCCCGCTGGTCCGGCTGTTCGGACCACGCGCGATCGTCGTCTACACCGGACAGCACTACGACCGCACGATGTACGACCTGATCCGGCGGGACGTCGCGGAACCGGGCGGCTTCCACGAGTTCGCGCTCGGCGGCGGGCGGCGCGGCACGCAGCTCGGCCGCGCGGTGCGGGCGGTGGACGACGTGCTCGCCGCGCACCCCACGTCCGCCGTCGTCGTGCAGGGCGACACGACCTCCGCGCTCGCGGGCGCGTTGGCGGCCAACGCGAACGAGGTGCCGCTGGTGCACGTGGAGGCCGGGTTGCGCAGCTTCGACCGGGCCATGCCGGAGGAGCACAACCGGGTGACGATCGACCACCTCGCCGATCTCTGCTGCGCCCCGACGCCGCTCAACCGGGCGAACCTGTTGGCCGAACGGGTATCGGAGCACCGCGTGGAGGTCACCGGCAACACCGTGGTGGAGGCGTTGGTGGCGGCGATGCCGACCGCGGCGGCGGAATCCGCCGTGCTGTCGGCGCACGGCCTGCACCGCGACGGCTACGCCGTGGCCACGGTGCACCGCCCGGAGAACGTGGACGACCCGGCGACCCTGGAGACCGTGCTGGGCGAGCTGGCGGGCCTGCCGCTGCCCGTCGTGCTGCCGC
Organism: Saccharothrix obliqua; assembly: GCF_019375475.1. Classification (GTDB taxonomy): domain Bacteria; phylum Actinomycetota; class Actinomycetes; order Mycobacteriales; family Pseudonocardiaceae; genus Actinosynnema; species Actinosynnema obliqua. The sequence goes on from NZ_JAHXGQ010000015.1 coordinate 55,413, forward strand.
TGCACCCGCGCACGGCCGACCGCGTGGCGCGCTTCGGCCTGGGCGCGCTGCTGCGCCGCCTGCACGTGCTGGAACCCCAGGGCTACCCGGCTTTCCTCGCGCTGGTCAGCGGTGCGGCGGTCGTCGTGTCGGACTCGGGCGGCATCCAGGAGGAGGTGAGCGTGCTGAAGCGACCGGTCGTGGTGGTGCGGCGCAGCACCGAGCGGCCCGAGATCGAGGGCACGTTCGGCACGCTGGTGCGACCGGGACCGCGGGTGGGCGTCGAGGTGTGCCGCTGGCTGGACGACGTGGCGGGCCACCGGGCCCGCCTCGCCGCGATCCCCTCGCCGTACGGCACGGGCTCACCCTCGGCGCGGATCGCCGCCGCCCTGGAGCGACTGGTGGCCGTGCCCGCCCTGGTCGGCTGAGCCCGGTACCGCGTCGCCGAGCCGGTCGACGACGCGGTTCGCCAGGCCCACGCTGGAGTTCCAGCTCGTCACCGCCGGGTAGACGTGCGCGGTGGTGGCGAGCAGCAGCCGCGTGCCGGCGACCTCCACCGGCGGTCGCCGCGCCAGGTAGCCCAACGGGTACACCGGTTCCACGAACGGGGCCTTGAACACGCGCACGTCGTGCACCTCCGCCGACGTGAGGTCGGGGTGGAGACCGGCGAGCTGCTTGGTCCACCGCGTCGCGATCGCGTCCTCGTCGTCCTGGTACAACGCGGATTCGCGGTCCGTGTAGCGCATCGCGTACACCAGGTGCCGCCCGTCGACCGGTCCGGTGAGCGCGGACATCTCGACCAGGCCGTCGAACTCCGTGCCGGACCGGATGACCGGCGCCCAGTAGTGCCCGGACAGCGGGCGTTCCAGGAAGAACAACGCGTTCACCACGCCCTGGTACGGCAGCCGCACGTCGGGCAGCGCGGCGGCCACCGCCGGGTCCGCCAGGCCGCGCAGCACGGGCAGCGGCAGCGTGGACAGCACGTGGTCCGCCGACAGCACCTCGCCGCCCGCCAGCGCGACGGAGCCGTCGCCGACGCCGGTCACCGGCGTGGACACCCGCACCTCGCCGCCCGCGCCCTCGATCGACGCCCGGAGCGCGTCGACCACGGTCCGGTAGCCGCCCTCGGGGTAGCCGCGCACGGAGACGTTGCTCTCGCGGCCCAGGCGCTGCCACAGGTACAGCGCGGGCACGTCCCCGAACGCCGCGCCGAACTTCGCCCCGAACACGGGCGCGAGCAGCAGCTCCCACACCCGGTCGCCGTAGACGCGGCGCAGCCAGTCCTCGGTGCGCGTGTGGTCCAGGTCCAGGCCGCGGCCGAGCCGGCGCAGCAGCACCGAGGCCGCACCGAAGCGCACCCGTTCGTGCGGGCGCAGCGGGGTGAACCGCAGCAGGTCCAGCGCGCTGTTGAACGGGTGGTGCCGCCCGTCCACGACCATGCCCATGCGGGTGCGCCGCCACCGCACGGACTCCCGCATCCCCAGTTCGCCCAGCAACGCCAGCAGGTCGTCGTCGGTGGGCATCACGCAGTGGTAGAACCGCTCCACCCACCGCTCCCGCCACGGGAAGAACGTGCCCAGCCCGCCGAGCTGGTCACTGCCCTCCACCAGCACCACGTCCGCGCCGGCGCGGGCCAGCCGGTGCGCCGCCGCCAACCCGCAGATCCCGCCGCCCAGCACCACCACGCGCATACCGGCCCCCGTCACAGCGGCCGGTACGGCGCGGGCGCGAGGCGGTCGCGCACCAGCAGCTTGAGGTACTGCGCGATGGTGCGCCGCAGCTTGAGCTTGCTCGGCCCGCGCTTGCGGTCGTAGCGCAGGTGCAGCGGGACCTCGGTGATCACCGGGTGGCAGTGGCGCAGCTTGAGCAGCAGCTCGACCATGCAGGCGAAGCCGCGTTCCTCGACCAGCCGTTCGCCCCAGTGACCCGCGGCGCGGTCCAGCAGGCTCACCCGGTAGGCGCGGAAACCGCTGGTGAAGTCACGCACGCCGTCGAGCTTGAGCATCCGGCGGAACAGCACCGCCGCGCCCCGCGACAGCAGCCGGCGGAACGCGGGCGCGGTGGCGTCGTCGCCGCCCGCCACGAAGCGCGAGCAGATCACCACGTCCGCGCCCGCCGCGATCTCGCCGCGGAGCGCGGTGATCAACGCCGGGTCGTGCGTGTCGTCGGCGTCCATGACCACGACCAGGTCGTCCTCCTCGGCCTCGGCGAGCACCGAGCGCAGCCCGGTCTGCACCGCCTGGCCGAGCCCGAGGTTGACGGGGTGCCGCACGACGCGCACGTCCAGGCCCGCGACCCGCTCCGCCGCCTCGGCGGTGCGGTCGGTCGACCCGTCGTCGATCACCCAGGCGGTGATCTCCTCCGTCCGGGCGACGTCGGCGAGGCGGTGCAGCAGCGGCGGGAGCGCGGCGGCCTCGTTGTAGGCGGGCAGCACGACGTGCGCGCGGCCACGGGTGAGAATCGAGCCCGGCGTGCTGAGCGCCTCTTGCTCGTCGACGGCCACTGGGCGACCCCATTTCCCTCGTTCCGGGTTAGCGGGCCAGAATTATTCGCCTGGGAACTCGGCCCGAGTGCCACCGACCCCCGTCTTTTCCGCACCCGCGGTCGTGACGGGAACCACGTAAGGCAGACCGTTTCGCTCGCCGGATAGGAGGACTGTGTTTACCGAAAGAGTGATCCGTCCGCGTCACTATTGAAGTTTTATGCAGTGCGTAGTCGAAGTGCCCGTTCGAGTGAACTCGGTCGGTTTACGTTTGTGGCGGTTCGGACGCCGTTCCGGAGGACCCGCCGACCGGTCGGAGGAAAGGACGTCGTCGGAATGTGGTGTGGCCTGGTGTTGGCGCTGCGGGGACCGGTCGGACGGGCGCCGCACGGCGTCCGGGCGGGTGGCGGGCGGTGATCCGGGTGGGTGTCGCGTCCGCCGTCGCGGCCCCGCCGGGCGGTGCGCGTGCCGAGCCGCGGCGGGACGTGTTCCGCCGGGTCAACGGGGTCGCGGTGCTGCTGGTCGCGGTGGACGTGGTGGCGGTCGCGGCGGTCGGCCGCGGGTTGCCTCTGGTCTGGGCGTGCGTGCTCGTCGCCGCCCTGCTCGGCGTGCGCGCCTCGTGCGGCCTCTACCGGCGGCGGCTGTGGCTGTCGTGGCTGCACGACCTGCCGCGCTCGGTGATCGCCACCGGGGTGGCGTTCGCCGTGGTGACCGCCGGCGTGCTGGCCCTCGGCGCACCGCCGGACACGGCGGTGAAGGTGCAGTGGGCCGCCCTCGCATTCATGCTCTGGGGTGAACCTTGCCGCCTGTTGGTGTTTGCTTTCGGCCGGTGGGCCCGCCGCCGGTTCCACCGCTGCGACCGGACCCTCGTCGTGGGCGCCGACCACGTCGGGGCGACCCTCGCGGCCGTGATGCTCCAGCACCCCGAGTACGGGCTGTCACCGGTCGGCTTCGTCGACCCCGCGCCCGCCCTCCGGCCGGAGGTGCTGCCCGCGCCGCTGCTGGACGCGAACCTGGCCGAGGCGATCACCCGGTCCCGGGCGGGCACGGTCGTCCTCGCGTTCTCCCAGGCCGCCGACCGGCCGCTGGTCACCGCCGCCATCACGGCCCACCGGCTGGGCTGCGCGATCTACGTCGTGCCCCGGATGCACGAGCTGCACCAGGACGGGCCGGACGTGGAGCGGCTGCGCAGCTTCCCGCTGACCCGGCTGAACACCGCGCCGACCAGCCGGCCGGCGTGGTGGGTCAAGCGGGCGCTGGACGTCGTGCTCGCGGGCGTCGCGCTGGTCGTGCTCGCACCGGTGCTCGCGGCGTGCGCGCTGGCCGTGCTGCTGGAGAGCGGTCGGCCGGTGATCTTCCGGCAGGTCCGCGTCGGCATGGACGACCGGACGTTCGTGCTCTACAAGCTCCGCAGCGTGCGGATGACCGGTGAAGACGATTCGCAGGTCCGGTGGTCGGTGGTCGGCGACCGGCGGGTCGGGCCGGTCGGGCGATTCCTGCGGCGCAGCTCGCTGGACGAGCTGCCGCAGTTGTGGAACATCGTGAAGGGCGACATGTCGATTGTCGGACCGCGCCCCGAGCGGCCGGGTTTCGTGCGTGAATTCTCGGCCGTGCACGACCTATACTGGGCGCGGCACCGCGTGCCTACCGGATTGACCGGTCTCGCTCAGGTCCACGGCCTGAGAGGCGACACCTCGATAGTGGACAGGTCCCGGTACGACAACTACTACATCGCGAATTGGTCGTTGTGGCTGGACGCGCGAATCCTGTTGCTGACGGTGGGTGAGCTGTTTTGTCGAAGGAACCGCTGATCCGGGGGCGGACCCGGCGTGCGCTGGCCGGCGCGGGCGTCGCCGCGCTCCTCGTGGCCGGTGTGGCGTTGCCGGGTCTGGCCGGCGAGCGGGGCGAGCGGGCGGGCGGCCTGCTCGCGGCGGACCCGACGGGTGGGCGCGGTGGCGCGCCACCCGCCGAGGCCGCGGGCAACCCCAAGCCGATGGCGCCGTGCGCCTGGTGGTACGGGATCGGCGAGTCGCCGACGTACACGGACCTGAAGTTCGCGGCGCAGCAGTACGACCTGGTGGTGCTGAACGCGACCGAGACCGAGGCCATGCGGCGGCTGCACAAGCTCAACCCGAAGATCAAGGTGTTGGTGTACAAGGACTTCTCCAGCACGCGCGACTACCCGGGCGCCGTCGTCGGCGACCGCGACGCGCCGCTGCTGCCCAGCGGCGTCGGGTACTTCGAGGCCGAGCGCGAGCACCCCGAGTGGTTCGCCGTCGACGTCGCCGGCAGGCGGATCGAGTGGCACGGCTACCCGCGGCACTGGCAGATGGCGGTGTGGGACGAGGGTTACCAGCACGCGTGGGCCAAGGCGGTGACCGAGGAGGTGGTGCGCGAGGGTTGGGACGGCGTGCTCGCCGACAACGACTTCAGCTCGCTCGGGTACTACTCGAAGGCCGTGCTCAAGGGCACCCCGGACCACGCCGCCACGGACCGCCGGATCCGCGAGGGCATGGACCGGTTCCTCGGCGTGGCGGGCGACGCGCTGCACAAGGCGGGCAAGATGCTGGTGCCCAACGTGTCCGAGTCGCAGCTCACCCCCGGCCGCTGGTCGGCGCACTCCCGGTACGACGGGGCGATGGAGGAGAACTTCGGGCTGCGCGGTGACGGCAGCGGTGAGCTGATCACGTTCCACGGCACGGAGTTCATGGAACTGCGTGCCCAGGCCGCGCTGGGCGAGCGGTGGCTGCTGCTGGTGACGCGTGCCGAGGGCCGGCGCGAGCAGCGGGTCGGCTACGCCACCGCCGCGCTGCTGGCCGGGCCGCACACCTGCTGGCAGAGCACGTCCACGGTGGACTACCGGGACACCGAGTGGTCGCCGTACCAGGACGCCGGCCTGGGCGAAGCGGTGGGCGCCGCGCAACGCCTGCCGAACGGCACCTGGACCCGCCGCTTCACCAACGGCTGGGTGGCGGTGAACCCCACCGCGACCCCGGCCCGGATCCACCCGCCGCCGGGCCTGGTCACGCTGGACGACGTCCCGGTCCCGAGCCCACACCAACTGGGCGCCGCGGACGCCCTGGTGCTGGTGAAACCCGACGGCCCGGTAGCCGCGACCGCGACCACCGGCACCCCGACCACGACCACCAGCCCGACGACCGCACCCCCGAGCAGCCGGGCCACCCGACCCCGACTTTCCTGACCAGACCGCGAGTCCGGTCAGCAGGCCGCAACCCACCCGCGGGGCCGCCGGCCCGGCGGTGGGCGGAGTCGCACGAGCCGGCCCGCCTCGGGTCCAGCCGGCCGATGCCGGTCTCCGGCCGGCGGCCCGGCCCGCCAGAGGCGCGGCGGTCCGCAGCCCGTCACCGGTGCGGCCCGCCCGCCCACGTCATCGGGCGAGCCGCACCCCGCACGCGCGTCGGGCAAGGGCGTCCGGCCGTGTCACCGGCGGGCGAGCCCGGTCCGAACCGTTCCGACCGGGTCAGGCGTCGGCGAGGATTTCCCGGTACAACGCCAAGTGCCGCCGCGCGCACACCTCCGGGGCGAACAACTCCCGCGCCCGCGCGGCGAGCGCCGCACCGGCCCGCCCCGGCGCGGGATCGTCGAACAACGCCTTCAAGCACACCGCCAACCCCTCCACGTCACCGGGCGCGGCGAGGGTGGCCGGGTCGCTCAGCATGTCCGCGACCCCACCGGTGTCGGTCGCCACGACGGGCTTGCCCGCCGCCATCGCCTCCGCGACCACCAGCGGCTGCTGTTCCAGGTGCGACGGCAGCACCAGGGCGTCGTGCCGGCGGAGCTGGGCGGGCACGTCGGACCGGAACCCGAGGAAGTCGACCCGGCCCGGCAGGACGCGGCGCGCGTGCTCCTCCAACGAAACCCGCAACGGCCCGTCACCGACCACGGTCAACGAACCGCCGGGCGGCAGCACACCCGGCAACGCGTCCAGCAACGTCGCCAAACCCTTGCGCTCCACCAGAAGCCCGACGAACAGCAACCGCCGCACCGGCCCGGTCGGCGGGCACGGCTCGGGCAGCGCCACGCAGTTGTCGATGTGCGCCAACCGGTGCGCGGGCACCCGCAGCCGCCGCTGGAGGAACTCGCCCATGGCGGGCGCGGGCACGACGGTGCGGTGGACGAACCGGGCCACGCTGGCGTCGGCCGCCAGCACGGTCCGCGTGTACCGGGACGGCCCCTCCGCTCCCGCCGCGCCCCGGAACCAGGCTTCGCTCACGTCGTCCGGCACGCCGTGGTAGGTCTGCACCACCTTGTGCCGCAACCGCAAACCCGCGCTGACCAACCCGGCCCGCCGGTCCTGGGCGTGCACCACGTCCGGCTGCCACGCCCGCAGCGCGTCCCGCGCCCACCGCCCCGCCTTCAGGTCGGTCTTCCCGGCCACCGTCACGGGTTCGTGCAGCCCTTCGATCAACTCGCCGTCACGCGCGGGCGCGGGGCCGAACACCCGCACCTCCGCCTCACCGGACGCGGCCAGCGTCGTGGCCAACCGCACCGTCACGTCCACCGGGCCACCCCGGTCCTGCGTCAGCAGGTAGGCGATCCTCACCGGAAACCTCCCACGAGCTTCTCCACCAGGTTCGCGATCTGCTCGCTCACCCGCACCGAGTCGAACAACAGCTCCGCCCGCCGCCGCCCCATCAGGCCCTCGTCGGCGGTCAGCACGGGGTCGGCGAGCCGCACCGCGACGGCACGCGCCAACGCCGCCTCGTCACCCGCCGCCACGACCGCGCCCGCGTCCCCGACGCTCTGCCGCACACCGCCCACGTCGAACGCCACCACGGACCGCCCGCTCGCCATCGCCTCCAACGGCACCAGGGCCATGCCGTCGGCGCGGGACGGCACCACCACCACGTCGGCGGCGGTGTAGAAGTCGGCCACCGCCGCGTGGTGGCCCCACCACCGCACCGACGGGTGGTCGCAGATCTCCTGCCACTCCTCCCGCATCGGCCCGTCGCCGACCAGCACCAGCCGCGCGTCCGGCACGGCACCCAGCACCGCGGGCCACGCGCGCAGCAACTGGTCCTGGCCCTTGAGCGGCGCCAGCCTGCCGACGCACACCGCGGTCGGCACGTCCGGCAGGCGCAGCCTGCGGCGCGCGGCGACCCGGCTGCGTGGTCGCAACGCCGAGGTGTCGACCCCGTTGCACACCACCTCGGCCGGTGTCCGGACGCCCGCGGCCCGCCCCGCGGCCAGCTCGTCGTCGCTGACGCACACGAGCTGGTGCGTCCACCGCGCCGCGTGCCGCTCCCACACCGTCGCCGCCCGCCGCAGCACGCCCTGCGCGGTCTGGAACGACCACAGGTGCGGCTGGAAGACCGTCGGCACGGCGCCGCGCACGGCCAACCGGCCCGCGAGCCCCGCCTTGGAACTGTGCAGGTGCACCACGTCCGGCCGGAGCGCGGCGAGGCTGCGGCGCAGCAACCGGGTCTCGGCCCACGTGGCGAAACCGGGCGTGCGCCCGGCGGGCCAGTCGTGCGCCCGGATGCCGGCGTCACCCAGTCTGAGCGCGAGCGCGCCCGGTGGGCAGACGACGTCCACCGCCCAACCCAGGTCCCGCTGTGCGGTGGCCAGTCCCAGCACCACCGCCGCCACCCCGGCCTCGACCGGTTGGGTCACGTGCACGATCTTCATCGGCGCACCTCACGCAGCTCGCGAACCGTGCGGCGGTCGGCGAGCAGTGCCGCCGCCGTGTAGCCGAACACCAGCACCAGCCCCTCGCCGACCGCACCGGGCAGCGTGGGACCGGCCAACCCACCGAGCAGGCGGGACAACGCGAAGCAGCACACCGCGCCCGCCGCGACCGCCGACACCGCGCGCCACGGGTGTGGCGGCGCGGTGCCGTCGCGCGCCAGGACCACCCACGTCGGCACGACCACCAGCCACACCACCACCAGTTGCGCGGCGGCCACCGCGACCACGCCGAAGCGGGTCGCCACGCCCAGCGCCACCACCAGCGCCACCAGGTGGGTCAGCTCCAGCACGAGGTAGCGGCGGGCGTGCCCGGCGGCGCGGATCACCTGGTACCACAGGTGGAGGAGCCCGAAGCCGAGCCCGTACCCGCACAGCAGCACCAGCGGCAGCGCCGCCGGCGCCCACCGCTCGCCGAACAGCGCGACCCGGTCCGCCATCGCCGCGACCACCGCGTACAGCCCGCCGGTGACCACCAGCGCGGCGTGCGTGAACCGACCGGCCGCCGCCGCCAGCTCGGTCCGCCGCCCCTCCCGGACCAGCCTGGCGCACAACGGGAACGCGACACCGCCGAGCACCACCGCGACCAGGACGTAGGGCACCCACGCGATCCGGTACGCCAGCGAGTAGACGCCCACCGCCTCCGCGCCGAGGACGTGCCCCACGGCCAGGTAGTCGACGTTGACCAGCAGCACCGCCACCAACGCGCCCGGACCGACCACGCGGATCCACCGCACCGCCTCCACCGCCGCGTCGGGGTCCCACGCCGGCCGCACGCGCACCCCGACCGCCATCCCCAGCAGCGGTTGCGCGACCGCCGTGCACAGCAGCCCCAGCACCAGCGACACCGGACCGGAACCCAGTGCCGCCAGGCCGATCGTGAGCACCGCGCCGAGCACCGCCGCGCCCGCGTCGGGCAGCATCCGCCGCCGGAAGTCCAGGTCCCGGTGCAGCAGGGCGAGCTGGACACCACCCGCCGCGGTGAACGGCAGGCCGAGCGCGGCGAGCCGGACCAGCGGCGCGACCGCCGGCGCGTCCAGCGCCGCCGCGATCGCGTCCGCCGACACGGCCAGCAGCAGCGCCAACGCCACACCCGCCCCGACGCTGAGCGTGAGCATCGTGCCCGCCACCCGGCGCGGGTCGAGACCCGTGCGGCTGATCACGTCGTACACGCCCATCGACTGCACGACCTGGCCGATGTTCACCACCGACACGGTCAACGCGACCAAGCCCAGCCCCTCCTCGGTGAGAAACGCGGCGAGCACGAGCGTGACGGCGGCCTGGCCGCCCTTGCCGACCAGGTTGACCAGGAACAGCCACAGCGAGCCGCGCACCGCACCGGTCACGGCTGTCCACTGAGGACTCGACGACGGGCGTGCAGGGCGATCGCCGCCCACGCGACCACCACGGCGACACCGTCCGCGGTGACGCTCGCCCGGCCGCCGAGCAGCGCGCGGAGCGCGGTGTCCGCGAAGTGCAGGTGGACGAAGGGGACCAGCGCCGCACCGACCGCGACCCCGAGCAGCGGATCGCGGTCGCGCCACCACGCCACCGCCGCGCACACCAGCGCGGGCACGGCGATCAGCACGTCGCCGGGCTGGTGCACCACGCACACCACGACGGCCAGGCACGTCAGCAGGTCCGCCGCCGCACCCCGGTCGCCGACCGCGGCCAGCCGCCGCACCAGGACCGCGCTGACCGCCAGCACGCCGAGCAGGGCGACCAGTTCCGCGCCCGGCGGCAGCCACCCGGTCACCCGGAACAACACCGCCGCCACGTCGACCCGTTGCGCGGTGGGCGAATCCACCGCGCCGTAGGGCGTCGCGCCCGCGTGCTCCAGGTTCCGCCCGACGACGTCCAGGAACGCGCCGACGCCACCACCGCCGACCACCAGCGGCACCACCGCGACCAGGCTCGCCACCGCCGCGATCGCCGTGCCGCCCCACGCCACCCGCCGCGAGCCGCGCACGAACAGCAGCACCGCGAGCGGCAACCCGAACTGGGGTTTGAGCCACGCCAGGGCGAGTGCCGCCGCCGCCAAGCCGGGGTGCGCGCGCCGCGCCAGCAACGCACCCGCCGCGCCCACCGCGATCAGCGGGTTGACCTGCCCCACGTACAACTGGGCCTTGCCCACCTGGCTGGTCACCAGCAACGCCGCGACCACGATCGCGCCCGGCACGAGCGGCGCGCGGACGTGCCCGGCGGCCAGCACCGCGAGGAACACCAGCAGCAGCAACGAGACCAGCGCGAACGCCACCGCGCCCACCCGGTAACCCGGCAACGCGAACGGCGCGTGCAGCAGCAGGTGGTACGGCTGGTAGAGGTTGAACGCCTGCCGCACCGGCCAGTGCGCGAACATCGCCGCCGGGTCGTACGGGTTGCCGCCCGCCAGGAACTCCCGGATCGGGAAGTAGAGCGCGTCCCGGAAGTCCTGCATCCGCTCTTCGGCACCGTTGGCGGGCGTCGGCAGCGGCGCCTCCCAGGACGGCCGCAGCGCCCGCCACGCGCTGAACCCGCCGATCGCCGCCGCCACGGCCGCGATCACCGACCGCCGGTCCACCCCGACCAGTTCCCGCCTCATGCGAGCACCACCGCGACCACCGCCGTGCCCGGGGGCAGCACGCCCACCGCGCCCGCCAACGCCTCGTGCCGACCGGCCCGCGGCGCGACGGCGACCAGCGCGACCCCGTCGCCGGGTTCGAAAGCCTTGTCCGGCAAGCGGGTCGCCAGTTCCTCCGCGCGACCGGTGAGCGCCGGGTCGACCGCCACCACCCGGGCGGGGCGGGCCGCGGCGTCGAGCAACGCGGTCAGCTTCGCCACCAGGTCCGGCGCGTCGTCGGCCAGCACGGGCACCGGGTGCCGGACCCCGGACGCGCTCAGCGCCACCCGCACGGCGTCGTCCACGCGCGTGCGCCGCAGGTGCCGCACGACGGCCAGCGCGACACCGGCCACCGCACCCGCCAGGAGCGCCAAACCCAGTGCCAGCGGCCAGTCCGGCGACACGCGTGCCACGTCGGGCTGGTCCAGCACGCGCAGCTTCGCCGCCGGCGCGAGCAGGTCCGCCTCCACCACGGCCCGCGCCACGGCGGTGGCCTCGACCACCGCCTGACTGGCGGACGGCGCACGCACCGTCAACCGCGCCAGCCCCGACGCGGGCACCAGTTCCACCGTCACGCGCTCCGCCTCGACACCGGTCCGCGCCAGCACGGACGGGCTGCGGGCCAGTTCCACCAGCGCGGGCAGCCCGAGTGCGGTGACCTCGCCGTACTGCGGCGCCTCCGGTGTGGCCGGACCGGCGAGCAACCCGACGCGCGCGCGGTACTCGTCGCCCTTGAGCGCGGTCGCCGCCAGCACCAGCGCGGCCACCAGCACACCCGCGGCAGCGCACTCCAGGACCAAACGCACCGCGCCGACCCGCGTGGCCGGGCGGACGACGTGCCGGACCCAGCCCCTCTCGCGTGGACTCACCGCTGGATCCCCCAGGTGCGCAGGAGTTCGTCGTAGGACCGCATCAACGCGCGCGGGTCGTGGGCGCGGGCGACCGCCGCGCGGCCGGCCGCACCCTCCGCCGCCCGCTTGGCCGGGTCGAAGAGCAACGCGCGCAACGCTCCCGCCGCGGCGTCGGGGTCGCGTGGCGGCACCACCACGCCGCCGCCGCCGATCAACGCCTCGCCGACGCCGTCCACGTCCGTCGCCACCACGGGGAGACCGGCGGCGAGCGATTCCAGCACCGCCACCGGCATCCCCTCCCAGTCGCTGGTCAGCACCGTCACGTCGGCCGCCGCCAGCAGGTCCGGCACGTCCGGCCGGTTGCCCAGGAAGCGCACGCCGGTCAACCCGGCGGCGGCGCGCTCCAACGCGGGCCGCAGCGAGCCGTCGCCCGCGAGCCACAGCTCCGCGCCGCCGCCGATCCGCGCCCACGCGGAGAGCAGCACGTCGTGCCGCTTCTGCGGTTCCAGGCGGGCCAGGCACAACGCGACCGGGACGTCCGGGTCGGCGCCCAGCGCGGACCGCACGGTCGCCCGGTCCACGCGCGGTTCCTGCGGGAACACCGCGTTGGGTATCACCAGCGGGCGCAAACCGTGCTCGCGCAACCGCGTCGCGGTCGCCTCCGCCACGGCGACCACCGCGCGGGACGTGTGACGCAGCAGGCGTGCCGCGCGGGGGTAGTCGGCGTCGGCGAGGCCGTGGCACACGGTCAGCAGCGGCAGCCGGCGGGGCAGCAGCGCCAGCCGGGCGACCACGCTCGCGGACACGTTGTGCGCCAGCACGACCTCGGGCCGGAAACTCGTGACGGCCGCCCTGGTGGCCGCCGCGGCACGCAGCACGCCGACCGGCCGGCGACGCGGCACGGGCACCGGGAAGGTCGGCACGCCCAGCCCGCGCAACGCCTCGGCCCGGTGCCCGCCGCCACTGGCGACGGCGGTACGCCAGCCGAACTCCCCGCCGGCGCGGGCCATCCCGGCGACCAGGGCCTCCGCGCCGCCGGCACCCATCTCACTGATCACGTGGAGCACACGCATCCGTTCCCCTTCGACGCAGGTCGGCCGCGGCGACGACCGCGACCAGCGACCACAACGGCAGGTAGTACTGCTGGGACAGGAAGGTGGAGGCCACGACGACCGCGATCAACGACGCCTGCACGGCCGCCGCGCCACGCCGGTCGCCCGCGCGCAGCACCCGTTCCGAGGCGACCGCCGCGACCGCCAGCAGGCCGGTGAACAGGGCCCAGCCCGGCACACCCAGCTCGGCGGCCACCTCCAGGTACATGTTGTGCGCCACCGGCGACTGCTCGTCCGCCTCGGCGTTGCCGGAGGCGGCGACGTAGCCGTCCCGGAACCCGCCCGGCCCGACCCCGAGCACCGGGTGCTCGGCCAGCATCCGCGCCGCGGCCTGCCACCGCAGCTCGCGGGTGTCCACATTGGTCTCCGCGATGTGCGCCTTCTCCCGCACGGCCCGGTCCAGCAGCGGCCCGCCGAACAACAGCACGCCGAGCGCGACCCCGACGACCAGCACCACGCCGACCAGCACCGCCCGCGCCGGCACCGCGCGCCGGACCACCAGCCACAGCGCGGCGGCGGCCAACGCGAGCGCGCCACCCCGCGAGAACGTCGCCGCCGCGCCCGCCACCAGCACGACCGCGACCGAACCCAGCACCACCGCGCGCCACGGGAACCGGGTCGGCGAACCCGATTCCCGCGGCTGCCACGCGGACCGGCGGTTCCCGCGCGGTTCCCGCCGGTACCGCGTCGGTGGTGCGCCGACCAGGGCGATCAGCAGCGGCAGGGCGGCGACCAGGAAGTAGGCCAGGTCGTTCGGGTCCTCCAACGGCCCGGTGGCGCGCGTCTCGCCCTCCGCCACCAGGCTGTGCAACGCGCCCAGCCCGGCGACCGCCGCACCCGCGACGGCCGAGGCGAGCAGGGCGCGCACCGGCACCTCGCGGGCCGCCACGTCCACCAGGACCACCGTGATCACCAGGAACGGCAGCCAGCGCTGGAGGTAGCCCACCGCGTACGGCCCGCCCACGTGCACCGCCGTGGACGCCAGCAGCACCACCGCGAACGCCGCCAGCACGCCGTGCACCGGGTGCGGTCGCGGCAGGCGGCGCCGGTACGCGCACCGCACCACCCACACCGCGGTGAGCAGCGCGGGCGCGACCTTCGCCGCCTGGGGGTGCGCCGCGAGCAGGTAGCCCTCCAGCGGCGCCAGTGCGACGGTCGCGCACGCCAGGAGGCGCAGCAGCCCGGTCATCCCGCGCGTTCCAGCCGTTCGACGGGCCGCACCCGCAGGTCCGCGCCCAACCGCGCCACGTGCTCACCGGTGCCGACGACCGCGAAGTGCGCGCGCAGGGCGTCGAGCACCCAGCCCAGCAGCTCGACCTTCCGCGTGGCGGGCACCGCCATGCCGGGGAAGAACTCCATGCCGGGCGCGTCGGCCGCGCCGAGCACGTCGGTCGGGTGCAGCAGCAGCGACGGCGACACGCCGCGCAACCGGCACAACCGCAGCGCGGCCCGGAAGTAGCCGCGGGCCAGGGCGGGGGAGACCTGGTGGAGCCGCACCAGGTAGGAGCCGTGGATGGGCACGCGCAGCAGCGGCATGGTGGTCACCGGCAGCTCCACCGGACCGGTGTCCCAGCGGTAGGCGCGGTTGGGCGCGCGCACCCGGTCGAAACCGCCGAACAGCTCGTCGCTGTCCGTTGTGGACGGTGCGGTCCGGTTGTGGTAGTACCGCGCCAGCGGGCCGATCCAGGTCGGCAGCGTGCTGGCGTCGTAGCGGTAGCCGCGCTCGGCGAGCACGGCCAGCAGGTCCGCCGTGACGCTGTAGCCGGGTCCCCGGAAGCCGACCGGGCGCGGCGCGCCTGCGGCGGTGATGGCGTCCTCGGTGCGGACCACCTCCGCCTCCACCTCGGCGCGCGAGTACCGGTGCAGCCACGGCTCGTGGCCGTAGGAGTGGTTGGCGACCTCGTGCCCGGCGGCGGCGATCGCGGCCACGGCGGCGGCGCCGTCGTCGCGCTCGGCGTCCGCGCCGACCACGAACACCGTCGTGGTGAGGCCGTGCTCGCCGAACACCTCCAGCAGCCGGGGCGTGGCGGCGGGCAGGAAGCTCGGCATCCGCTGCCACGCCGGGTCGCCGTGGGTCTTCAGGTACGCCCAGAGGTTGTCCAGGTCGAGGGAGACGCTGGCGACGTTCACACCGCCTCCCGGTCCGGCACGGCGGGCGTCGCGACGGGCCGCGCGGCCCGGCCGAGCACCAGCACGCCCAGCACGACGAGCCCGACGCCCGCCGCCACCCACCACTCGCGGCCGGGCGTGATCCGGTCGCCGAGCACCAGCAGGCCGACCGCGGAGGTGACGACGACGGTCACCGAGTCCATCGTGGCGACGGCGGACGTGGCGGAACCGCGTTGCAGGGCGACCGCGAGGCACGTCTGCCCGACCAGCGCGGCGGCGACCATCAGCCACAGCAGCGGGCGCAAGGGCAGTTCCGGCAGCGGTTCGTCGGCCAGCGACCGGCCCACGACGGCCACCACCGCGTACGCCACGCCCGCCGCGATCGCGATCGGCATCAAACCGGTCGCCCGGCGGGACACCGCGAACACCGCGACCAGCGGCAGGCCCAGCACCAGGAAACCGATGCCGGTGGGTATGTCGGCGGCCACCGACGACGCCGCCGCGCCCGCCAGCAGCACCAGCCCCAGCGCCATCGCCACCAGCACGGCCACCTCCACCGGCCGCACCCGCCAGCCCAGCGCGAGCACGCCGAACGCGGTGGCGACGCCGACCGCGCACGACGAGCCGGCCTGCACCAGGTACAGCGGCAGCTCGGCGCGGGCCAGGAAGGCGAGCGCGAAACCGCCGACCTGGCCGGTGAACCCGAGCAGGTACAGCCGGTCGGCGGCCAGGCGGGCGAGCAGGCCGAAGCCCCGACCGGGCGCGGCGCGGCGGGCGGCGACGGTCTGCGCCACGATGCCCAGCGCGTACATCGCCGTGGCGGCTGCGAGTGCGAGATATCCGGGCACGCGGTTACTCCCGTGGAAATGGAATTCGACGGGCGGCAGCGTACGACCCGGGAAATGGCTTCCCGATCGAGCGATATTCTAATTACTCGAACGAGTGACGAAGTACATTTCGACGCAGCGGAACGTTACTGACCAGGTCGGTGTTGTCCGCGAATTGGTCGATGGCGCCGATCAGCGGACGTCGCCGCAGCGCCGGGTCGGTGATGCCGTCGATCAACGCGCGGGCGAACCGGTCGGTGCGCAGCACGCGGTACGGGCGGTGGTGGTACGGGCCCGTCGACGGGTCCAGCGGCGCGGTGAGCCCCAACGCGTTGTGCGCTTCCGCCAGCGCCGTGTACGCGGCGGCCAGGTGTGCTTCACGCGTGTGCCAGTCGGTCGCCGCGAGCACCGCCCGCAGCACCGGTGCCAGGTCCGTCGGCAGCAGCCGGAACGCGCTGCCCAGCCACTTGGCGTAGGGCGGGTACCGGCGGTGCGCGAGCAGGGCCAGCCGCACCAGGTCCCGCACCTGCCGCGCGGCGACGATCGCCGAGCCCAGCTCGTCGCCGACCTCGCCGCACCGGCCGACGAACGCCTCCTCCTGACCCAGCCGCTGCCACTGGCACGCGAGCACGTACCGCCACACGTCGTCCGGGTACCACGCCAACCGCTCCCGCGCGTCGCTCAGGACACCCGAGGGGTCGTGGAACACCGCGCCGCCGGTGACTTCGGCGAGCGTTTGCGCGGGCGTCCCCAACCAGTCCGCCGTGGACACACCGGCCCGCGGGTCGAACCCGAGGTGCGCGGCGAACCAGGCGGCCGGGGTGGTCACCTCCACGCGGTGGTCCACCGGGCCGTTCGTGGGCGTCATCACGCCGATGCCGTCGCCGACGAAGTGCGTCGGGTGGCCCAGGAACTCCTTGGGCAGGTCCTCCCGCAACGCCGCGTGGATCGCCGGGCCGCGGTCATCGCCGTCCGCGAGGAACAGTTGGACGCGCGGGCCCCACTCGTGGTCGGCGGAGCGCGCGGTGTCGAACCCCAACACCTCCGAGCCGCCGCCGACGCGGGCGGCGGAGTGCGGCACGTCCCCGAACCGCGCCACCACGGCCGGCCACACGGCTTCCCGGTAGAAGCGACGGGACAGCTCCAGCCCGGGTATGAACACCCACCCGATCATGCCGTCGCACCCGACCCAACGCAGCCGGTTTTCCAGCCGGTCCCCGCCCCGCCTCCGCCCCGCCCCCGCGCCGACCTCGGCCCTGGCCTGCGCCGCCTCCGCTCCGGCCCCGGCCTCGCATCCGGGCACCAGACCCGGCCCGCAGACCCGGCCCGCGGTCCTGACACCAGGGCATCCCGCCGCCCCCCGCACTGCCGCGCCGCCCCGGTCCTGCCCCCCCACAGCCCCCGCCCCCGGCCCACTGCGCGCCAGCGGCCCCGTCGCCCGGCCCGTAGTCCGGCCGCCCCGCGCCGCCGCTCGCGGCCCCGCCGCTGCGCGCCACCGCTGTCTCACCCCGCGCCGCCCTCGCCGGCCGCACCGATACGTCGCCCGGTTCGCTGCGCCGCGCACAGTCCCGGCCTTCAGCACCGGCTGCCCCTCGACCGGTCGCCCCGCCCGGCGCAGGAGTGCCAGGGCCGTTCCCCGACACCCGCGGTCAGGGGAGTGGCAGGTCCGGCGGGATCTGGAGGGCCACGTTGATCAACGCGTGCACCCGGTTCGCGATCGCCCCGAGCAGGCCCTGCAACTCGGGCGACGCGGCCTCGGCCGCCGCGTGCAGCACCTGGAGGTCGGCGTCGATGCGGTGCAGGATCGCGCCCACGTCGGTGGTGCCGCGGGCGAGCGCGGCGGCGATCTCGTCCAGCGGCAGGCCGTGCACCTCCAGCCGCTGCACGAGGTGGATGCGCTCCACGTCGGCCAGCCGGTAGAGGCGGTAGTTGCCCGCTGTGCGCTGTGCGGGGGCGATCAAGCCGAGCTGGGTGTAGTAGTCGACCGTGCGGATGCTCACCCCGGCACGTGCCGCCAGCTCTCCGATCCTGATCAACGCCTCGTTCACAAACCATACAGTGCCACGTGCTAGTGTCGGTGTCATGCCTGATCCGACGGATTCCGACGGTTGCAGTAGCGAGCCGGGCGAGCCCCGGCCACATCGCGGCGGTGTGCCGTCGTGTTGATCCTCTACGGCCTGCTGGCCATCATCGCCCTGACCGTCGCGACCGGATATTTCGTGGCGCAGGAGTTCGCCTACATGGCGGTCGACCGCGGTCGTTTGCAGCACATGGCGGAGAACGGCGACAAATCCGCCGGACGCGCCTTCGCCGTGACCAAACAGCTCTCATTCATGCTCTCCGGCGCCCAGTTCGGCATCACGGTGACCGCGTTGCTGGTCGGCTACGTCGCCGAACCGCTGCTCGGCACCGGCCTCGCCGACCTCCTCGGCTTCACCGGCCTGCCGGCCGCCGCACGCCTGTCGGTGTCGCTGGTCGTGGCCCTGGTGTTCGCCACGGTCGTGCAGATGGTCCTCGGTGAACTGCTGCCGAAGAACCTGGCCATCGCCGAACCGGAGGCGCTGGCGAAGTTCCTGGCGCCGTCCACCGCCGTGTACCTGAAGGTGGCGGGCCCGGTGATCCGGTTGTTCGACGCCTCGGCGAACCGGCTGCTGCGCGCCGTCGGCATCGAGCCCGTCGAAGAGCTGCCGCAGGGCGCGACCTCCGAAGACCTCGTGCAGATCATCGGCACGGCGGGCGCGGAGGGCCACCTGGACCCCGAGCTGACCCGCCTGCTCGACCGCGGCTTGGACTTCCGGGGGCTCACCGCCGACCAGGCGATGACGCCCCGCGTGGCCGTCCACACCGTCCGCGCCGACGAGCCGGCGTCCCGCGTCGTGGAGCTGCTCGACGTCGGCCACTCCCGCTTCCCGGTGGTCGGCCGCGACCTGGACGACCTGGTCGGCGTCGTCGGCCTCGCCGAGGTGCTGACCGTGGCGCCGGAGCACCGGTCGAGCACGTCGGTGCGGGACATCGCCGCGCCCGCGCTCGTGGTGCCCGCCTCGCTGCCGCTGCCCGTCGTGCTGGAGCGGTTGCGGTCGGCGCGTCGGCAGCTCGCGTGCGTCGTGGACGAGTTCGGCGGCTTCGCCGGTGTCGTCACGCTGGAAGACCTCGCGGAGGAGCTGGTCGGCGAGATCCACGACGAGGACGACGTGGTGCGCGAGGGCGTCCGCCGCCAACCCGACGGCTGGTGGTCGGTGCCCGGCCGGTACCGGATCGACGAGATCGCCGACGCCACCGGGATCGAGCTGCCGTCCGACGAGAGCTACGACACCGTGTCCGGCCTGGTGCTGCACCGGCTGGGCCGCACCGCGCGGCCCGGTGACGAACTCGCGCTCGGCGGCGTCGTGGTGCGGGTCGCCGAGGTGTCGCGGCACGTGCCGAGCGCCGTCCTGCTGCACGCCGAGGGGGAGCGGTGAACACCGGTTGGGCGTTGTTCGCGTCGCTGCTCCTGCTGGTGGCCAACGCGTTCTTCGTGGCGGGCGAGTTCGCCCTGATCGCCGCCAAGCGGTACCGCCTGGAGCAGGCCGCCGAGGACGGCAGCCGCGCCGCGCGGGCCGCCGTGGCGGGGTTGCGCGAGCTGTCGGTGATGCTCGCGGGCGCGCAGCTCGGCATCACCCTGTGCACGCTGGGTCTGGGCGCGCTGGCCAAGCCGGCCGTCGCCGACCTGCTGGACCCGCTCTTCCTCGCGGTCGGCCTGCCCACGCAGCTGTCGTACGCCGTGGCGTTCACGATCAGCCTCGTGCTGGTGGTGTTCCTGCACATGGTGGTGGGCGAGATGGCGCCGAAGTCGTGGGCCATCGCGCACCCCGAGCGGTCGGCGTTGCTGCTGGCCCTGCCGTTCCGCGCGTTCGCCCGGTCGGTGCGGTGGGTGCTGACCACGTTGAACCACACCACGAACGGCCTGCTGCGCCTGATGAAGGTGCAGCCGAGGGACGAGCTGTCGCAGGCCGACCAGCCGGACGACATCCGGATGCTGGTGCGCCAGTCCGCCGAGCACGGCCTCATCCCGGAGGGGCAGCAACGCCTGCTGACCAGGATGCTCCAGGTGCGCGGGACGTCCCTGGAGCAGGTGATGGTGCCGCTGTCCCAGGTGGACGCGGTCAGCGTGGACACCGACGCGCACGAGGTCGAAGTGCTCAGCCGCGCCACGGGCCGCTCCCGGTTCCCGGTGCGCGACGAGGGCGGCCGTTTCGTCGGCCTCGTGCACATCAGGGACGTCGTGCGAGCCACGGCAACCGGCACCCGCGCCGCGCGGGACCTGATGTCCGACGTGCTGACCCTGCCCGCGACCCTCCCGGTGCCCGACGCGGTGACCGAAATGCGTGCCGCGCGTGCCCAGCTGGCCCTCGTCGTGACGGACGGGCAGGTGATCGGCATCGCCGCGCTGGAGGACCTGCTGGAGGAGCTGATCGGCGAGTTCGAGGACGAGACGGACTGACGCGCGAGGGCCGACCGCCGCTTCACCGGCGACGGTCGGCCCCGGGCGACAGCCCGCCCTGCTCCTCCCCAGCCGGAGATCACCGCACGTCCGTTCTGCTCGTTCCGTCCCGCTCATGCCATCGCGCGCCACCCACCGCGAGGCGACATGCGCGCCCGGTCAACCTCCGTGCACTGCGGTTCAAGGACGAACGGTCCCCGGCTGCTGGACTGACCCCATGGTCGTCGAGGCGGACTTCGTGGTGGTGGGTGGGGGCACGGCGGGCTGCGTGCTGGCTCGACGGCTGCTGGACCGCACAGAGGGCACCGTCGTGCTGCTGGAAGCCGGCGACCACGACCTGAACCCCGCGATCCACGACCCGCTGCGGATGCACGAACTCTGGGACAGCGCCCAGGACTGGGGCCTGCGCACGGTGCCGCAGCGCGCGGCGGCGAACCGCCCGCTGCACCTGCCGAGGGGTCGGGTGCTGGGCGGTTCCCACGCGTTGAACGCGATGATCCACGTCCGCGGCAACCCGGCCGACTACGACGGCTGGGCGGCGCTCGGCAACGAGGGCTGGGCGTGGGACGACGTCCGGCCGCTGTTCGAGCGGATCGAGGACGGGCCGCTCACGATCCTCCGCGACTACGCCGCCGACCCCGTGCAGGAGTCGATCCTGCTCGCCGCGCAGCAGGCGGGCGTGCCCTACAACGCCGACTACAACGGCGCGGACCAGACCGGTGTCAGCCGGATGCAGTTCACCATCGCCGATGGCAAGCGCCACACCACGGCCCGCGCCTACCTGGGTCCGGTCCTGGACAACCCGAGGTTCACCCTCGTCACCAACGCGCACGTGCGCAAGCTGCTGATGTCCGGCGACCGGTGCGTGGGCGTCGAGTGGACCGAGTACGACCGGGTGCACCGCGTCCGGGCCGCCGCCGAGGTCGTGCTGAGCGCGGGCGCGATCGGGTCGCCGCAGGTGCTGCTGCGCTCCGGCGTCGGTCCCGCGGACGACCTGCGCGCGCTCGGCATCGAGGTCGTGGCGGACCTGCCCGGCGTCGGCGACAACCTCCAGGACCACTGGCTGGTGCCGACCATCTTCAGCGCCGCCAAGCCGATCACGCACACGCCCGGCATCCCGCCCGCGCAGACGCACCTGTTCTGGCGCAGCTCGCCCGGCCTGCCGGCGCCCGACCTCCAGCCGCTCAACTTCAGCGCGCCGCTGTACGAGAAGTGGATGACGGGTCCGGACAACGGGTTCTCGTTGATGGCGGGCCTCGTCCGGCCACGCAGCCGCGGCCGGATCACCCTGGCCGACGTGGACGGCCCGCCGCTGATCGACCCGCGCGTGCTGTCCGAACCGTCCGATGTGGACGCCTTGGTCGAGGCCGTCCTGCTGTGCCAGGAGATCGGGCACGAGCAGGCGCTCAAGGAGTGGGGCGCCGACGAGATGTACCCGGGCAGGCTGGAGCTGCGCGAGTACGTGCGGCGGTCCGTGATCACCTACCACCACCAGGCGGGCACGTGTGCCATGGGCAGCGTCGTGGACGCCCGCCTGCGGGTGCGCGGTGTCGAGGGCCTGCGCGTGGCCGACGCGTCCGTCATGCCGAACATCGTCGCCGGCAACACCAACACCCCGACCGCCATGATCGCGGAGAAGGCGGCGGACCTGATCGCCGGGTGACGGGCGGCTGCGTCGTCGCGCCGCCCGCCACCCGGTCACGACCGGTAACGCGGATTCGTGTTGTGCCACTCGAAACCGCCGCCCATCCACGAGCGGAGCCCGCGCAGGAACCGGTGCAGCTCCGGTGACGGCACGGACGCCAGCTCGCGGTGCAGCGCCTCGAAATCACGGACCAGGTCGTTGTGCAGCGCCACGGTGACCTCCGTCGCCTCGGCCACCGAGCACCGCCGGTCGGCCGCGATCTGGAGCACCATGTTGACGACCTGGGTCTCGTCGGCGGCGTCCTTCGCGACCGACAGGAGGTCGTTCACGAGGACCGACGCCGTGCCCGCCTGGAACGCGGCCCGGCGCACGCGCGGGTCGTAGTACAGGTTCGCGGGCAGTTCGTAGGCGCCGACCGGGTCGATCAACGTCATCGAGGTGTAGAAGCTGTCGTGCTGGCGCGCGGCCAGGTACTCCCAGGCGGGCGGGTAGTCGCCGGTGTGCCGCCACGCGGCGTAGGTGTTCCAGCTGACGAACATCGCGAACGTCGAGTAGCAGACCCGCTGGACCTGCGCCGGGGTGCTGTAGCGGGTGAGGTGGCCGACCGCCGAGCGCAGCGCGACCAGCACCGGGTCGGAGCGCAGCGCCTCGTCCAGCGGTGGCGTGAACTCGCCCGTGGTGGGCACCGGGTCCATGGCGGACATCGCCAGCGCGAGGCGCGGCGGCAACGCGGTCGGCGTCGCACCCATCCCGCTGTCGTCGGCGTACAGGTCGTCGGCGGCCCACCAGGCGGCGTTCAACCGGGCCGCGATGGCCAGGTGGCCCACGTCGCTGCTGTCCGGGTGCGCGAGCACCACCAGCCGCCCGAACCCGGCGCCGCGCAACTGGTCCAGCTCGGTGCCCCGGAAGCCGCACTCCTCGGCCCACGCGACGAGATCGTCCTCGACGGCCTCGGTGAGGACGGGGTCCTGCCGCTCCACGATCGGCACGTAGAGGGGAGGGAAGTTGCCGTCGCCCCAGGGCCGTTCGGCGTAGGCCGGGTCCCGCGGCCCGGCGGCGGTGCCGGAGAGCAGGCTGGTGAGGGCGGACACCACGTCGGCCCCGGGCAGGTCGGCCGCGCTGGGCACACCCGGCAACCCGGGCAACCCGGACCGGCCGAACAGCCCCGGCACCGGTGCCGCGAGCAGCCCCACCCCGCCACCAGGGGACCGGCTCGCACCGCCGGTCGCACGGGGCGAGTCGGGGGCCGCGGCGGGCCGGCTCCCGCCGGCGTCCGGGTTGCGGCCACCGGCTCGCGGCACGTCGGGAGACGCGGTCGGCCGGCCGCTGCCCGGCCCGGCGGTCCCGCTGGTGGGGTGCGGCAGGTCCGGGGGAGCGGTCGGCCGGCTCCCGCCGCCCGATGGGTTGTTGCCGGTGGGGTGTGGCTGGTCGGGCGGTGCGGTGGGTCGGCTCCCGCCGGCGGATGGGTTGTTGCCGCTGGGACGTGGCAGGTCGGCCGGAATGGCGGGGTGACTTCCGCCGGTCGATGGGTTGTTGCCGGTGGGACGTGGCAGGTCGGCCGGAACGGTGGGGCGACTTCCGCCGGTCACCGGGTTGTTGCCGGTGGGGTGTGGCTGGTCGGGCGGTGCGGTGGGTCGGCTGCCGCCGGTCGCCGGGTTGCCGCCGGTGAAGTGCGGCACGTCGGAAAGGACCACCGGTCGACCGGTGCCCCTGCCGGGCTGCGGGAGGTCCGCGGGAACGGAGGGGTGGCTTCCACCGATCGCCGCGGCGGCGGCGCTGGAGTGCGGCACGTCGGGAGGCGCGGTCGGTCGGCCGCCGGCGGTGCCCCCGGTGGGGTGGGGCGGATCGGCGGGGGCGGTGGGCCGGCTCCCGCCGGTCGTCGGATCGCTCCCCGAAGGGAGCGGCGGGTCCGCGGGCGCGGTGAGCCCCCCGGTGCTCCCCCCGGTGGGGTGCGGCACGTCGGCCGGCACGGAGGGGACGCTCGCGCCCGACCCCACCGGTTCGGCACCGCCACCCGCGGGGTGCGGCGGGTCGGCGGGCGCGGTGAGTCGGCCCGGACCCGGTGCGACGAAGCCCGCGCCGACCGCCGAAGCACTCGCGAAGGGGGGAGCGGCCGGTGGTGTCGCCGCGGCGGGCGGGGGCGGGGTGGTTTCCAGCAGGCGACCGATGCGGGCGGCTGAGGTCCCCAGTCCGGTCGGCGTGGTCCAGTCGGCGGTGGCCGCGGCGGTGTCCGTCACATCGGACGAGCCTGGCAGGTCCCCTGCCCGGCAGGCCATACGCCAGCCGGGGCAGGGTTCCTCCCTATCGAGTGGTTCCGCGTGGCCCGTGGACGCGGTCCGTCACAGTTCCCCGGTGTTCATGGTGCGGAGGATGGTGTGCTGGTCGATCCGGTCACCGGTCAGCTCCGCGCACACCTTCCCCTTGTGGAACACCACGACCCGGTCGCACGCCACGACCAGCTCGTCCAGGTCGGTGGAGCACAGCACCACGACCTTGCCCGCGTCGGCCACGCTGCGCAGCAGCGCGTGGATCTCGGCACGCGCGCCGAGGTCCACCCCGCGGGTGGGGTCGTCCAGCAGCAGCACCGCCGGGTCGGCCGCCAGCCACTTCGCCAGCACGACCTTCTGCTGGTTGCCGCCGGACAGCAGGCCCGCCCGGGTGTCCACGTTCGGCGGCTTGACACCAACCCGCCCGGCCAGCTCGCGAGCCGACTCGCGCAGCGCGCCGGTCCGCAGCAGCCGCGCACCGGCCAACGCCACCGGGCGCACCTGGGCGATGTTCTCCCACACCGGCTTGTCCAGCATCAGCCCGACCCGCCGCCGGTCACCGGACACCAGCGCCACCCCGGCCCCGATGGCGGACCGGAAGTCGCGGGGCGCGCCGCCACCGGGCAGCTCGACGGAGCCGCCGACCGGTCGCCGGATGCCCGCCACGACCTCCAGCGCCGTGGTGTGCCCCGAGCCCGCCAGGCCGGCCAGCCCGACGACCTCGCCACCCGCGAAGGACAACGTCACGCCGGCGAGCCGGTCGGGCACCACCACGTCGCGCAGTTCGAGCCGCGCCCCGCCGGGCGTGCCCGTCGTCCGCACGGGCGTGGGCAGGTCCTGCCCGAGCATGGCGTGCACGATCGAGGGGATGTCGAGTTCGGCCCGCGGCCGGGCGTCCAGGACGGTGCGGCCCTCCCGCAGCACGGTGATCTCGTCGCACAGGCTCATCACCTCTTCGAGGATGTGCGACACGAACACCACGGCCACCTCGCGGTCCCGCAGCACGCGCAGGATGTCCAGCAGCCGGGAGGAGCTGTCCTTGTCCAACGCGGACGTCGGCTCGTCCAGGATCAGCACCCGCGGCTGGACGATGAGCGCCTTCGCGATCTCCACGAGCTGCCGCTGCGCCAGCGAGAGCGAGCCGAGCCTCGCCTTCGGGTCGACGTCCAACCCGAGCTGCTCCAGCACGGGCCGGGCCTTGGCCAGCATCGCGGCCCGGTCGGCCAGCGGACCGCGCCGGGGCTCGCGCATCGGGTACAGGTTCGCCAGCACGTCCAGGTCTGGGAACAGGTTCAGCTCCTGCGACACCACGGCCACGCCGTTGGCCGCCGCCTGGGCGGTGCTGGTGAACGACACCTCCGCGCCCGCCAGCCGCAGCGCGCCCGCGTCCGGCGACACCGCCCCCGTGATCACCTTGATCAGCGTGGACTTTCCCGCGCCGTTCTCGCCGAGCAGGGCGTGCACCGAACCGGGGCGCAGGGTCAGGTCCGCCCCGGCCAGCGCGGTGACCCCGCCGTAGGACTTGGTGATCCCGCGTGCGGTGAGTGCGTGCATCAGTTGGCCTCTTCGATGGGCTTGAGGTACTTCGCCGGGTCGGCGAGCTGCTTCTCGGTCTCCGCCTTGAACGCCGCCTTGCGCGAGGTCTCGTCCTTCTGCCGCTCCATGACCTGGTCGATGTTCTCCGCGTTCACCACCAGCGAGCCGGTGTTCCACCAACCCGTGGGCATGGGCTTCTTGGTGCGCGCGTGGTCGGCCAGCATCCGCAGCGCGATGTAGCCCTTCAGCCAGTGCTCGGGCGAGGCGAGCGCGAACACGTAGCCGTCCTTGACCGCCTGGAGGGCCGCGATGTCGGGGTCGCAGGACCCGGCGAGGAACTTGCGGCCGGTGTTCTTCTGGATCAACGCCAGCGACACCGCGTCCTGCGCGCCGACGCCGAGGTAACCCACGGCGTTCGGGTTCGCCTTGACGATGTCGTTCCACTTGTTGAAGTTCGTCGTCGGCTCGGAGCCGGAGTCGAACGGGCCGAGGATCTTCAGCTTGGGCCGCTTGGCCTCGATCACCGACTTCATCCCGTCCAACCGCTGCTGCAACAGCGTGAGGCCGGGGATGGCGTTGCCCAGCACGACGTCGCCGGTCGCGTCCTCCGGCACCTGCTTGACGAACTCCTCGCCGAGCATCTTGCCCAGCTCGGTGTTGCTGTTGCCGATGTAGAGGTCGACCTTGGTGCCCGAGGGCGGGAGGGTGTCCACCGCGACGACGGGGACCTTGAGGTCGGCGGCCTGGTTGAGGGGCCGCACGAACAGGTCGGGGGTCAGCGTCTCCAGGGCCACGCCGTGCGTGGAGTTGCGGATCGCGGACTGGAAGAGCTGCACCTGCTGCGGTCCGTCCACGTTGGACGGAGCGCTCAGCGCCAGCTCGACCTTGCCGGCGTCGTCGGCACCGGCCTTCGCGCCGAACGCCATCTCCTGGAACGGGTTCTGCGTCGACGTGGCGTACACGAACGCCAGCTTGAGCGGATCGTCGGCGGACGGCTCCGCCGAACCGCAGCCGGCCAGCAGACCGGCGACGGCAAGTGCCGCCACGTACCGGTGGGGACGCATCAGGACCTCATTTCCTACGCGGGGTTTCACAGACCGAGCATTGATTCGCGCGCACGTCGCCTGCTGCGCAGCGCGCTGTCCACCCCGACCGCCAGGAGGACGACCAGACCGGTGGCGAAAGAACTCCAGTTCGCGGGGATGCTGAAGTAGACGAGACCGCTGGACACGACGCCCAGCAGGATCGCGCCGAACACCGCGCCCACCACCGTGGCGACACCACCGCGCAGCGGCGTGCCACCGATCACGGCCGCCGCGATCGCCTGGAGTTCGAAACCGGTCCCGATGTTCGGGTCACCGGACGTGAAGAACGCCAACCCCAGCACGCCCGCCAGCCCGGCGACCGCCCCGACCAGCACCAGCACGTACAGCCGCGTGCGCGGGATGGAGATGCCGGAGAACGCCGCCGCGTCCGGGTTGGACCCGATGGACCGCACCCGGTAGCCGAACGGCGTCCAGCGCAGCAGCACGGTCAGCCCGATGGTGACCGCGATCAGGATCCACACGCTCACCGGCAGGCCCAGCAGGTCGCCGCCGAGCACCGTGAAGAACGAGTGCTCCAGCGGCAGGCCGGTGACCTGCTGCCCGTCGCCGAGCGCCACCGCGAGCCCCCGGTACACCTGCATCGTGGCCAGTGTCGCCACGAACGCCGGGATCGCGATGTGCTGCACCACCAACGCGTTCGCGAGCCCGAGCACCGCGCCGAGCACGATGCCCGCGAGGCACGCGACCCACGGGTTGAAGCCTTCCCGCATCAGCAGCGCGGAGGTGATCAGCGAGAGCCCGAACATCGCGCCGACCGACAGGTCGATCTCGCGCATCGCCAGCAGGAACGCCATGCCCGCGGCGAGCAGCGCCACGTACACGGAGTTGTTGAGCACGTCCCGCAACTGCCCGATGGTCAGGAAGTTGGGGCGCAGCGCCCCGATCACCAGCACCAGCAGGATCGTCGCGATCAGCACGCTGCTGGACTCCACGCGCAGGACCTGCCTGCCGAACCCGAGTATCGAGTTCTTCCCGCGGGTGTCTGGAACCCGTCGGTCAACCTCGGTCATGCGCCGCCTCCGTCCGCCCGGTACGGCCACCAGGGTGCGGTGACCGCCGGCGGAACGCCTTGCCCGATGGCGAACAGCCGTTGACCACCAGCGCACCGACTGTGTCGGGGGCCACAGGAGCAGGCGGGTCCTGGCTAGCGTTTGCCGCCATGGGCAGCATCGAGGGCAAGGTGGCGCTGGTGACGGGCGCGGGCTCGGGTATCGGCGAGGCGGTGGCCCGCCGGTTGGACGCCGAGGGCGCGCGGGTGGCGGCGCTGGACGTCGACTCGACCGGCGCGGAGCTGACCGCGGGCCTGCTGCGGCAGGGCATGGCGGTGGTGGCCGACGTCGCCGACTCGGCGCAGGTGGACGAAGCCGTGCGGACGGTCGTGGAGACCTACGGGCGACTCGACATCCTCGTCAACAACGCGGGCATCCGAGGCGGCCAGGAGGCGGACGACGCGTTCGACCGCTTGGCGTCGCGGCTCACCGAGGCCGGGATGGGCACGCCGACCACGGAGTTGAACGCCACGGTGAACATCAGCGACGAGGCGTGGCACCGGATGCTCGACGTCCACCTGGGCGGGACTTTCTACTGCACGCGCGCGGCGTTGCGGCACATGGGAGCCGGCTCGGTGATCGTGAACGTCTCGTCCATCTGCGGCTTGACGGGCTGCGCCCACATCCCGCACTACTCGGCGGCGAAGGCGGGCATCGAGGGTTTCACCAGGGCGGTGGCCCGCGACGTCGCACCACGCGGCATCCGCGTGAACTGCGTCGCGCCCGGCTACATCGACACGCCGCTGGGCGACGTGATGGCACCGGTCGTCCGCCGTGACCTGACGGGCCAGATCGCGTTGAACCGCTTCGGGCAGCCGGCGGAAATCGCGGGCGCGGTGGCGTTCCTCGTCGGGCCGGACGGGACGTACGTGACCGGCCAGACGCTCAGCCCCAACGGCGGTTTCGTGATGAGCTGACCGCCGAAGCCGACCCGATTTCTGCGGTCGGGACCGGTGGGGTCGCCGCTATGATCGCCGCGATCACGGGGGTTGGATGAACGAGGACTCCGCCGGCGACGACGCGACGCGCAACGTCCACCGGGGACCGGCGAACCAGGTGTTGCAGGCTCGCGACATCCACGGCGGCGTGCACCTGGGCGCACCGCGGCGGCGGCAGTGGGTCGCGGCGGCGGCCGTGCTCGCGGTGGCGGTCGTCGTGGCCGCGCTGATCCTGGCCCGGCAGGAGCGGCCGGGCACCGCACCGCCGCGGGTGTCGGTGGACATGTCCTACAACGACCACAAACCGTGGGGTTACGTCAGCGAGTCGGCCGACTTCCCCGGTGCGGAGCGGTTGGCGCGCTTGAACCAGCCGTCGGGTGGTCTCGACCCGCGCCTGGCGGAGGAGGTCCGCCGCGACCGCGGTGCGTTCAGCCTGCGCCGGCACACCGTGCGCCTGCACCTCGCCGGCCCGCCGGACCGGGCGGTGCGCATCACCGACATCCGGCCCGTCGTCCGGCGCGCCACCGAGGTGTTCACCGGCAGCCTGGTCGAGGCGAACCCGCAGGGCGCTGATCCGTCGTCGGAGGTGCTGCTCGCGCTGGACGAGCCGTTCCCGCGGCTGATGGACACCAAGCTGGTGGAGAACCCGTCATCGGGCGTGAGGAGCGAACAGGTGCCGACGGGGCCGTACTTCCCCGGCCACACCGTGCACCTCGCTCCCGGTGAGACGCACGAGGTCGTGGTGACCGCGGTTGCGGAGGTCCGCGCCTACGAGTACGAACTGGTGGTGGTCCACCAGTCCGAGACGGGGACGGGGGAGGTGGTGGTGAACGACGACGGGCGCCCGTTCCGGATCTCCGGCCTCGCATGCACCGCGCCGGGTTTCGCGTCCTACCGCGCCGCCTACCAGCTCGTCACCGGGTTCGCCATCGCGCCGGTGCCGGACCCGTCCCGGCTGGGGCGTGCGGCGTGCCGCTGAACCCGCGCGATCCGGTGCTCTGGGCGGTCGTCCTGGGCGTGCTGCTGGTGGTCGGCACGGTGGTCGTGCGCTCCGGCCGCGACCCGGAGCCGGCCACGACCGCGCTGCCCACCACCACATCACCCGCTTCGCCGCCGTGCGGCGCCATCGCGACCACCGACACCACGGGGCGGCCGTTGCCGGAAGTCCTGCTGGGACCGGCGGGTCGCGTGCACGACGCCGCGTGCCGACGCGACCTCACCGCCCTGGCCGCCGAGATGGAGGAGTCGTTCGGCGGTCGGACGCCCGCCGAGGCGGTCCGCGCGCTGGACGGCGCGCCCGAGGCGCTGCCCCGGGTCGCGCGCGTGCTGGAGGTACCGCCACGCGTCGAGCAGGGCGGCCACGTCTACTGCGGACCCGAGGGCGATGTCGTCGTGTTCGCCCGCGGCACCCTCGACCGACCGGGCAGGTGGTCGCTGTTCGAGTGGGGCGGCACCGCGGGCGCCGCCGGCTGGTGCTGAATCCTCAGTCGCGCCACGGCATGTGGTCCCGGACGCCGGAGTGGATGGCGTAGGCGTTCTTCACCGCCGCCTTCAACGCGCCCTCCACCCACCGGCGGTGGCGGCGGTCGCACGCGTCGTTCGCGAACCACACCCGGTTCACCGGCCGGATCACGTCGTCGTAGAACGCCTCGCTCATCTCGAACGGCCGGAACAGCGGACCGATGCCGCACGCGAACCAGTCCAGCGCCCAGTCCTTGTAGACGCCGAACTCGAACGTGTCCCGCGCCTCCGGGTGGATCTTGACCAGGTCCTCCAACGCCTGCGCGATGCTTTCCTCCGCGGCCAGCGGCGTGTACGGCATGCTGTCCTGCTCCCAGCAGTAGGACGCGATCATCACGCCCTTGCGGAACCGCGTGTCCTGCCCGGCCGGCGGGTAGACGATGTTGCGGATGGCGAGGTCGGTGACGGTGAGGCCGTGCGTGATCCCGTACGCGCTTTCCCACCACCGCTCGGAGAACTGCATGAACAGCTTGTGCGCCCGGCCGTAGTACGTGTTGCGGATGGCGTACCACTTGTCCGGGTCCAGGCCCTCGATCTCCATGTGCCGCAAGCTCGCGAACGGCACCGTGATGACGCACTCGTCGGCCGTCACGACCTGGGACCGCCTGCCCGTGCGGAAGTGCACCCGCACGTGCCGGTCGTCCTGCTCCACGGCGTGCACCTGCGCGCCCAGCCGGATGTCGTCCATCAGCTGCGGCTCGAACGCGCGCGGCAGCGCGTCGGCGCCGTCCACGATGTACACCAGGTGCCCGAAAACGTCCTCGTAGTAGTGGGAGAACCACTCGACGAGCGAGAAGTGGTACCGGCTCTCCAGGTTGAACAGCGGGCCGAGCATGGCCAGCGCGCCGTCACCGAGCCCGCGTTCCTTGAGGTAGCCCAGCAGCGTGTACTTGTCGTAGTCCGCCAGCAGCCGTTGCCACGCCTTGCCGGGCTCCTCGCCCTCCACCACGTCGACCAGCGGCTGCACGGTCTGCCGCAGCAGGTCGTGCGGTGTCCTCTCGGCTTCCCGCGCGCTCAGGTCGAAGGTGAACGCGCTCGCGTCGAAGTCCCGCCGCCGCACGCCCTTGCCCTGGAGGAAGACGAACGTGTCCTCGTCGTACATGGGGAACGGCCGGGTCTCCAGGCCGAACCGGTCCCGGATCAGCCACTGCACCAGCGGGTGCTGCTCCGGGAACCGCATCGCGCCGAACTCGCCGTACATGTCGCCCGCGAAACCGCGGTGGGTGAGGATGCGGCCCCCGAGCCGGTTCTGCCCCTCCAGCACCACCACGTCGTGACCGGCGTCCTTGAGCAGCATGGCCGTCGTGAGGCCGGCCATCCCGGCGCCGACGACGACGATCCGCCGCCGTGGCGCGGCACTTTCCGGGAGTCCTCCCCGGAGCAGTTCGAGCGCGTCCAATTCCATGAGCCACGATCGCGCCGGCGTTCGGCGAGGGGCAAGGAGGACAGCCCGGACGGCTGGTCCCGTCCCCCGACCCGGTCACGGCGGCGTCGGGCGGCGCTACCCGTCCGTGACAGGTGTCTGCCGTCCGAGGGACCCGCTTTCCCGAATAGTGCGGTTACCGCGGCAGCTTGGACCAGACGTCGCCCGCGATCGCCTTCGCCGCCTCGCACGCCGCGTCGACCTGCCCGCCCGGCGGCAGGGTCACCGTGACGATCGCCAGCTCCCGCACACCGCCCTCGAACGGGATGTGCGCGGTCTCCACGCCGCACAGCACGACGGACCCGCCGCCCGACCGGCTGACGGTGGCCGGCCGCCCGGCCACGTCCTCCGCCGTCACGTTCTTGCCGTCCGGCTGGGACGGCACGCCGGCGGAGAACGTCACGCGCATCCGGGGCGGCGCGGCGGTGCCGTCGGGGCTCCAGCGGCACTGGTGGGCGGCGGGGTAGCGGCGCACCTTGGCCGTGGCCAGGCCCGGCACGCGGGCCACCGACGAGGGCGTCACCGCCGTGCACGGGTCGATCCGGCCGAGCGACTTCGGCTGGAACGCCCGGTGCCGGACCTCCTTGGCGAGCACGCGCCGGGCGACGGCCTCGGTGGCGACGTCGGCGACGTCGCACATCCCGGCCGCCGTCACCGCGCCGCCGGAGAAGTTGTCCACGCTGACGGTGAGCGTGATCAGGTCGGAGAACACCAGGCGACGCGCGCAGCGCGCGGTGTCGCCCTTCTCCACGGCGATCCGCAGCCCGCCCGAGTAGGTGCGCACCTCGGCGTTCAGCTCGCCCTCGGTCGCCACCTCGTCCAGCAGGCCGGCGCTGACGTCCAGCAGCGCGCCGCCGGGCGTGGTGAGCTTGACCGCGCAGTGGTCCAGCGACTCGACCGGCCCGGCCTCGGCCGCGCCGAACCGCGCCACGTCGGCGGGGTCGACCAGGCCGCACGGGTCGAGCGTGGGCAGGTCGCCGAGCAGCGCGGCGGCGGTCGGGTCGGGTTTCGGGGTCGTCCAGGGTGTGGGGTTGGGCACGGGCACCGGTGTGCCCGCCACCTGCACGCCGCACCCGCCGAGAAACGCCACCAGCGCCAGCACGAGAGGCGCCCACCGCCGCGAGCCGATCATGGACCGCAGCCTAGGCGAGCGCGGGCACCGCGTGCACCGGTACTTATACTTGTCGGGCGGAATACGGGGGAATGACGGTGGCGGTGGAGAGCGACAGGTTCCTGCGCATGATCGGCGCGCTCGCCGAGGTGCGGCGGACCGAGAGCGGGCACTACAGCTCGTTCGGCGTGCGCGGGAAGAAGTTCGGCTACTACTGGCCGCGCACGCAGACCGTGGGGTTGAAGCAGACGCTGTCCGAGCAGCGGGCGCTGGTCGCCGAGCGGCCGGACGTGTTCGAGGAGCAGTTCACGGCCGGCGGCTTCGGCTGGGTCGTGGTCCACCTGGCGGGCATCGACGCGGACGAGCTGTCCGAACTGGTCTTCGAGGCGTGGCGGTTGACCGCGCCGGACGAGCTGGTCGCCGCGGCGCCGGACCCCGCGACGCGGCCCCTCACCTGATCAGCCCGCGGTACACGTCGAACGCGGGCTTGCGCTCGTAGGCGTCCGTGACCAGGCCGAGGCTGCCGATCGGGTCCAAGCTCGCGCTGTCCGCGTCACGCAGCGAGAACAGCTCGTACTGCGTGATGTTCAGCTCCTCCGCCAGCTCCAGCGTCGTCGTGACCATGTCGGTCAGCGAGTCGCACTGCCCCTGCTCGTCGCGGTGCGCGCCGCTCGGGCTGCCGTTCTCGGCGACGTGGACCGGCACGTCGGCCGGGATGCCGGCCCGGGGCAACGAGTTCTCCCGCAGGTGGCGGAGGGCGTGCGCGATGAGCGACGCCGTGCCGCCCGGCGCGACGGGGGAGAACGCGTCCGGGTACGTGCCCAGGCCGACGTAGTCGACGTGGGCCGCGAAGTCCCGGTGCGGCAGCGCCGACAGGTGCGCCCAGAACGCGTCGTCGCCGCCCAGCCACTCCGCCGGTTCGGCGACCGAGAACCCGATCCGCGCGTCCAGGCCCCGCCGGCGCACCGCGGCCCGCGCGTGCGGGACGCCCGCGGTGAGCGCGTCCAGGACGCCGGGCGAGCTGCCGTCGATGAACGGGATCGGGAAGTTCGGCTCCAGCGTCACCTGGAGGCAGCGCGCCAGGTGGCCGTAGCGGTCGACCACCTCGTCCAGGAACCGCAGCCAGCCCGGCACGTCCGCCCGCCGGGGCAGGTAGCTGACGACCAGGTCCAGCTCGCGCCCGGCCGCGGCGTACCACTCGTCGGGCATGGTCAGGTGGTCGAGGCCGTGGTCCGCGCCGAGGCTCGTGATCACGTCCGGGGGTGTGGCCGCGTCGAAGAAGTGGACGTACTCGCGCACCGCGAACGGCCGCCCGCCGGCGAGTTCGCCGACCAGCGCGTCGACCGCCACGCGGTCGTCCGGTCGCGCGGAGACCGGCCCCGCGCGGCCACCCGGGTAGATGCCGAACCTCATCGCGCACCCCAGTCGAGGTCGCCGGTGCGGATGCGGTCCGCCGACTCGCGCAGCCAGGCGATCTCGGTGGTGACGATCGACCGCCAGTACGGGACCTCCAGCATGTGCACCTCCGGCACGTGCGCGGGCAGGACCAGGTCGGCCAGCTCGCCCGTGAGCCGTTCGGCCCGTGCCCGCAACACCTCCTCCGCCCGCGCCGCCGGCACGACGCCGAGGTACGACACGGCGAGCGTGAAGTCGACCGACGCCGGGAGTGCCCGCGCCACACCGGTTTCGACCCGGGCGCGGAAGTCGGCCACGCCCTGCTCGGTGAGTTCGTAGGTGGTGCGGGGAGGGCGGTTGCCGACGCTTTCGGGCGTGCGTGCGACGAGGAACCCGTTCCTCTCCAGGGTTTTCAGCAGTGACGTGACGGTGCTGCGAGTGGCGGTGAGGTGGCCGTAGCGCTCGTTGAGCCGCCCGGTGAGGTCGTACGCGTGGGCCGGCTGCTCGACCAGCAGGCCGAGCAGCGGCAGGACGAGGCTGTTGTGCGACGCGTCCGATGGCATGGCGCCACCATATAGACGAATACGTCTATCGCGCAAGCGGTCCCGTGCGCCGCCGACGCGCCGGTTTGGTTTCCCGCGCGATTTGCTGGTCACGAGGTAGGTTCGAAGCCATGACGGAACAGCGGGAAGTCCTCGCCGAGTTCGACGCGGCGGGCGTGCTGGCGGGCCTGCGGTGGGCGTACGTGTCCGCGACCACCCGCGCCCTGGAGGACTTCTCCGAGGCCGACGGCCACGACGCGGCGTGGCTGGGCAACACGCGCTTCACGTTGTTCCGCAACAGGTTGGACCGCGTCTTCCACTGCGAGCGGTACGCGGCGCCGGACGAGCACGACGGCTTGGACGAGCTGTACGCGCGGCTCTCCGAGCGCGACATCGAGCGGATGCCGCGCGTCGCGCCGGGCGTGGTGCTGCGGTCGAACCTGAACAACAGCCCCGGCTGGGCGGTGGGCCACCGCCGGTTCCTGCTCGCGGCGGGTGAGTTCGGCAAGCTGGACGACCTGTCGTGGGGTCGGCGCAGCGGCACCAAGCAGCGCGTCGCGCTCCAGCGCGAGCCCAACCCCGTGCAGCCGTCGCTGTTCGACGACCTGGGCGACTCCACGCGCCCACTCGACCTGGACACCTACGTCGTCGCGCACAGCCTCGACCCGGTGAGCCGGCAGGCGGAGCTGATCATCGGTCGCCCCAAGCCGAACGCGGGCGGCGGGCCGGCGTGGGCGTGGCGTGCGGACGTGCTGCGTGCCGAGCAGGGCGCGAGCCGCCGCCGGACCGCCGCGAAGCCGCTGTCGATCGCACCGGACACCGCGCCGGACGCACCGGTGCGCCTGCGTGCCGACCGTGCCGACCACACCGACCGCGCCGGGGCCGGCGAGCGGTGAACCCACGCACCACCACGCGGGCGGCGGACGTCGCCCCGCTGTTCGACGGGTCCCGGCTCACCCTCGCCCGCAGGCTCGCGGCCCTGCGCAAGAGCGACCTCGCCGCACGGGTCGGGAAGAGCCCGACCGCCGTGGCGGCCTGGGAGTCGGGCGCGAAGCGGCCCACCGCGGCGACCGTGGCGCAGCTCGCCCTGAGCCTGGCCGTCGACCCCGGCTTCTTCGCCGTGCGGCCGGACGACGTGGCCACGCGCAGCGGACCGCCGCACTTCCGGTCGCTGCGCTCGACCAGCCAGCTCGCCCGCGACCAGGCTTCCGCCTACGGGCAGGTGGCCGTGGACGTGGCCCGCGGCCTGGAGCGGCACGTCGAGTTCCCCGACCCGGACGTGCCGGACCTGCCGGTGGCGGCGGACGACCCGGACGGCGACGGCCCCGAGCGGGCCGCGCGGCTGGTGCGCGAGCGGTGGGGCCTCGGGCCCGGACCGCTCGGGCACCTGGTGCGCGCGCTGGAGCACCGCGGCGTGCTGGTGGTGTTCAGCCCGCCGCGCTCCGCGTCCGTGGACGCATACTCGTTCGACAGCGGGCTGCGGCCGGTCGTGGTGCTCAACCCGGTCAAGCACGACTACTACCGGCAGCGGTTCGACGTGGCGCACGAGCTGGGCCACCTGGTGATGCACGGCGACGCCGAGCCCGGCGGCCGGGTCGTGGAGGACCAGGCGCACCGGTTCGCCGCCGAACTGCTGATGCCCGCCGCCGAGATCCGCGGGCTGCTGCCCGCGTCCATGGGCGGCGCGGTGTGGGAGTCGTTGGCGCGCTTGAAGGAGCGGTGGGGCGTCAGCATCCAGGCGTTGCTGTACCGGGCGCGCTGGCTGGGCAGGCTGGGCGACGTGTCCTACCGCAACGCGATGGCGACGATCTCGGCACGCGGCTGGCGGCGCGGCGAGCCCGGTCTCGTGACGGCGATGGAGCAGCCGTCCCTGCTGCCGCGCGCGGTGGAGCTGCTGGCGCAGGCCGGTGTGGGCGAGGACGCGCTGATCGGGCAGTGCAGGGTGCCCGCCGAGCTGTTCCGGACGGTCACCGCCCGGGTCCCGGCGCCCGCGGACACCCGGACCCCGGCGGCACCCGCCCCGGACCGTCCGGGCTCGCCTACGGGATGAACACCTGGCCGGTCTGCGCGCCCTCGACCGACCGCACGTACGCGCGGGCGACCGCGACCAGGTCCACCGGCGGCACACCGGGGAAGAAGTCGCCGTAGTCGGGCAGGCTCTCGGTGAACACGGTGGGGCTGACGGCGTTCACCCGCCGCGGCGCGATCTCGATCGCGGCGGCGCGCACGAAGGACTCCAGCGCGCCGTTCGCCAGCGACGCCGCGCTGCCGCCGACGACCGGCTCACGCGCCAGCACGCCGGTGATCAACGTGAACGACCCGCGCTCGGCGATGCGCGACACGCCCTGGCGGACCAGCTCGACCTGGCTGAGCACCTTGCCGTCGACGCCCGCGCGGAAGTCCTCGGCGGTGAGGTCGGCGAGCGGTTTGAACGGCACCGGCCCCGCCGCGCAGACCACGGCGTCCACGGTGCCGGCGGCGTCGTACAGGGAGGTGACCCCGGACGGGTCGGTGAAGTCGAAGCGCAGGTCGCCCGAACCGCGCCCGGCGGTGCGGACCTCGTGGCCGCGGGAGACCAGCGCGTGGTGGACGGCGGTGCCGAGCGTGCCGGAGGCTCCGATGAGCAGGATCTTCATGCCGGTGACGCTAGGACCGGATCGCATGTCGGCGGAAATGCCCCACGCGAGCCACTTATGCTCCCGGGTCATGGATGTGGAGCTGAGGCACCTGCGGGCGCTGGCGGCCATCGGTGACGAGGGCACCATCACCGACGCCGCGATCGCGCTGCGGATCAGCCAGCCCGCGTTGTCGCGGACCCTGGAGCAGCTCGAACAACGCCTCGGCACCCGGCTGGTGGAGCGCACCACGCGCCGCCTCGCCCTCACCGGCGCCGGGCAGCGGCTGTGGGAGCAGGCGCACCGCATCCTCGGCCTGCTCGACGACGCGCTCACCGAGGCGTCCGCCGGTCCCCGCCCGCTGCGCGTCGGCTTCGCGTGGGCCGCGCTGGGCAGGCACACCGTGCCGCTGCTGCGTGACTGGCGTGCCGACCACCCGGACACCGAGGTCCGCGTCCGCCGCTGCGCCGACCCGGCGGCCGACCTGCGCCGGGGCCGGGTGGACGTGGCGTTCACGCGGCTGCGGCCGGACGGGCCGGGGTTGGCCTGGCACGCCCTGTACGCCGAGCCGAGGGTCGCTGCGGTGCCCGAGCACCACCCGCTGGCGGCCCGCGCCGCGCTGGCCCTGGCCGACCTCGCCGATCAACGCGTGGCGCTGTGCGCGACGGCCGCCACGACGAACGCCGAGCTGTGGCCCGAGGACATGCGTCCCGGCACGTTCGAGGTGCCGGGCGCGGACGAGTGGGTGACCACGATCGCGACCGGCGACGCGGTCGGCGTCACCACCGCGGCCACCAGTGAGAGCCACCCGCACCCCGGCGTCCGGTACCTGCCGCTGGCCGACGCCGCGCCGGTGACCGTGCACCTGGTGTGGCCGCACTCCCCGACGCACCCGGCGACGCACGCGTTCCGCGACCACGCCGCCGGGTTCCTGCTCCGTCAGGAGGGTTCGTCGTCGCTCCCGGGGCCGCGCAACACCCACGCGCCACGCCTGCGCACCACCAGCAGGTAGTACGACGCGGACACCACGCAGATA
Organism: Saccharothrix obliqua; assembly: GCF_019375475.1. Taxonomy (GTDB): domain Bacteria; phylum Actinomycetota; class Actinomycetes; order Mycobacteriales; family Pseudonocardiaceae; genus Actinosynnema; species Actinosynnema obliqua. The sequence continues at coordinate 93,742 of NZ_JAHXGQ010000015.1, forward strand.
CCGACCGTGATGGCGAGGCTCGGCCGCCCGACCACCGGGTCCACCGCGTTCTGCCACACCACGTACGCCAGCGCGGCCAGCGCCAGCACGGGCGCGACCGGGAACAGCGGCATCCGGTACGCGGCGTGCGCGGTGGAACCGTTGCGCCGCCCGGCGACCACGGCCAGGCACAGCGCCGCGTAGACGGCGACGATCGACGTGGCGGTGACCACCAGGAGGAAGTCCTCGTCCACGAAGCAGAGCAGCGTCGCGAAGGCGCCCGTGGCGATGGTGGCGACCCACGGCGTGTTGGTGCGCGGGTGGATCGCGGCGAGGTTGCGGCTGATGTTGCCCGGCCACACGGCGTCGCGGCCGGTGCTGAACACCATCCGGGACGTGATGAGGATGATCGCCAGCACGGCGTTGAGGATGGCCAGCGCGACGGCGAGGCTGATCACCGTGTTGACCGCGGTGCCCGCGCGTGCCGTGACGAAATAGCTCATCATGTTGTCCGCCGCGAAGAGTTCGCCCAACGACGGCGCGCCGAGCAGCACGGCGGTGACCGGAATCAGCTCGGACGCCACGGTGATGGCCAGCGCCCAGAGGATCGCGCGGGCGATGCCCCGGTGCGCGTTCGCGGTCTCCTCGCCGAAGTACACCGCGGAGCCGTAGCCGTTGTAGGAGAAGATGGCCACGGCCGCCGCGGCGGCGATCACGCCGACCGACGCCGGTCCGACGACGCCGTCGGCCGCCGCGACCGGGTCGGCCAGCAGGTCGCCGACCGGTCGGGCGGGGTCGGCCAGGCCGAGGGCCGTCACCACGGCCAGCGCCAGCATCTCGACCACCAGGAACACGCCGGTGATCCACGCGTTGAGCCGCACGTCGAACACGGCGAGCGCGGTGGTGCCCGCCGTGACCGCGGCGGCCACCACCGGACCCGGCAGGCCGGGCACCAGCACCTCCAGGTAGGTGCCGACGCCCAGGGCGATGACCGCGATGATCAGCAGCTGGGTGACCATCAGCAGCCCCAGCGTGACGAAACCGGGCAGCCTGCCGAGGGTGCGCGCGACGATGGCGTACTCGCCGCCGCTGAGCGGGTAGGCCGACGCCAACTCCGCGTACACGAACGCCATGAACACGCCGACGACGGCGGCGACGAGGAAGCTCCAGAGCGCACCGCTGCCCGCCTGCCCCACCACCCCCGGCGCGATGATGAAGACCGATGACGCGGGCGAGATCGCGGACAGCGTGATGAGCAGCGTGCCCACGACTTTCAACCCGCGGCGCAACGCCGGGGCGGGTGGGTTCGGCGGAGAGGACGACGGACCGGACATGGCGGGTCTCCTCGGTCGCGGTTCTTTGACTGGCCATCAAAGAACTCGGCCGCGATGACGTCAATATCATGTCTGGCTACGTCTTTGCCGTGACACGCCCCCCTTGCGTTTCCTGAAGATCACCCCAACAATCGGGCCATGCCGAGACCGAGCCGCGCACACGAGAAGCGCGGGGAGCTGGTCGCCGCCGCCCGGCAGGCCGTCCTGGACCGGGGCGTCCTCGACCTGCGGTTGCGTGATGTCGCCGACCAGGCCGCCATGTCCACCGGGTCGGTGCTCTACTACTTCCCGTCCCTGGGCGACCTGCTGCGCGAGGTGCAGCGCGAGGCCATCGAGCGGTTCTGCGTGGACCGCGAGGCCGCGGCCCGCCGGGAACCCGACCCGCGGCGCAGGCTCGTGGAGACCATCCGGGCGGGCCTGCCGACCGGGCGCGACGACGAGCTGTGCGTGCTGATCTACGAACTCGGCGCGCACGCCCGCCGCGACGCGGCGTACGCCGCGCAGCACATCCGGCTGTGCGAGCGGCAGGTCGCGCTCTACACCTCGGTCCTCGAAGCGGGCGCGGCCACCGGGGTGTTCGACCTGACGCGGGACGCGACGACCATCGCCCGCGGCCTGGTCGCCCTGGAGGACGGGCTGGGGCTGCACATCACGCAGGCCGTGCCCACGTTCACCAACCCGCAGGCCGAATCCATCCTCCTGGCGTACGCGGCCGACGCCACCCGATGCGACCTGGAGGCGTGAATGCGCGCACGTGAGCTGGGACTGCGGCTGACCGGGGAAACCGGTCCGCACAACGCGATCACCGACGTGCCGGGGGTCGAGGTCGGCTACACGACCCTCGTCGAGGGCGAGTCGGTCCGCACCGGCGTGACGGCGGTACTGCCGCGTGGTCGCGCTGACTTCGACGTGCCGTGCGCGGCGGGCTGGTTCTCGCTCAACGGCAACGGCGAGATGACCGGCACCGCGATGATCGCCGAGACCGGTCAGTTGCGGCTGCCGGTGCTGGTGACCAACACGCACGCGGTCGGCACGTGCCACCGGGGCGTGATCGACTGGGTGGCGCGGGAGAAGCCCGCCGTGGCGGACCAGTGGTTGCTGCCGGTCGTCGCGGAGACGTGGGACGGCTACCTCAACGACATCAACGGTCCGCACGTGCGGCCGGAGCACGCGGTGGCGGCGATCGACGCCGCGCGGCCCGGTCCGGTGGTGGAAGGCTCGGTCGGCGGCGGCACGGGCATGAACTGCTACGGCTTCAAGGGCGGCAACGGCACGTCCTCGCGCGTCGTCGCCTACGGCGCGGACTCGTACACGGTCGGCGTGTTCGTGCAGGCGAACTTCGGCGCACGCCACGAACTCGTCGTCACCGGGGTGCCGGTGGGCGAAGCGCTCGCGGACGACAACCCCATGGCGGAGGGCGCGTGGCGCACCCCGCCCGGAGCCGGTTCGGTGATCGCGGTGGTGGCCACCGACGCGCCGCTGCTGCCCGGCCAGTGCACCGCGCTGGCCCGCCGCGTGCCGCTGGGCCTGGCGCGCACCGGCACCACCGGTTCGCACTTCTCCGGCGACATCTTCCTGGCGTTCTCCACCGGCAACGCGGGCGCGATGACGCCGTCGGCGTTCCCCGAGGGCGAGCCGGGTCACGACGAGTTGCGCCACGTCCCGTGGAACCGGATCGACGACTTCTACGCGGCCGTGGTGCACGCGACGGAGGAGGCGGTCCTCAACGCCCTGCTGGCGGCGGAGACCATGGTGGGCCGGGGTGGTCGCCACTCGCCCGCGCTGCCGGTGGACCGCCTCCGCGCCGAGCTTCAGCTGTAGTCGGTGGAGTACCAGCGCTCCGGGCGCATGTGGAAGGTGGCGATGGTGTGCCCCTCGATCGACCTCAGGTACTCGGCCGCTCGGACGGGGTCGAAGTAGCGGTGGGTCATCGCCGCCAGGTCCGCCGCGGAGGTCTTCTCCTCGACCGCCACCACCGGCCCGGACACGCTCACGTACCGGTACGGCAGGGTTTCCTCCTGCGCGACGAGGCTGAACTCCCGGGCGGCGGTCAGCAGGCGGTACTTCACCGACTCCGGCCCCGTCTGCACCCGCACCACGCCGCCCGGCGTGTAGTCGTACCAGATCGGCACGGCCAGCGGCGGGCCGTCGGGGCGGGCGATGCTGATCACGCCGACGTGCGCCTCCGCCAGGAAGGCCTCGCGCTGCGCCTCGGTCATCACCGGCATGGTTGGGTCCTCCTGTTTCGCTTGACCCGTCCAGCGAACCGCGTCGCGGGATGACGTGCCATGCGTGCGCGTCTGCGATGGATGCGCGTGCGTGCCGTCACCCGTCGGCGTTGATGCGCCGGGCGATGGCCGGGTCGAGCGGGTACGGGCGTTCCGGTGGCAGCAGGCGTTGTGCCCGCGCGTGCTGTCCCGCGTGGACCAGGTCCGCGATCCGCCGCACGGTGGGCGTGATGTCGGTCAGCCCGGTGACCCACTCCTCCGCGTAGGCGCGGATCAGCGAGCGGCCGACGCCGACCTGGATGCTGTAGTGGTTGAGCGCGGCACCGCGCAGCGTCCGCTCCGGGTCCCACTGGACGTGCACCTCGGCGCGGTCGAAGGATTCCGCCCACGCCGCCGCACTGGCGTGCACGGCCCGGTCCGGCGCGGTGAGCACGGCCCGGGACAGCGCGTGCGTCCAGCCGTCGCGGGTGACGCGCACCGCGAGGACGCGTTCCTGGCCGGGCTTGCGGGCCCAGTTGCTGCGGTGCGCCAGCCACCGCAGCGACGGTTTGAGCCACGTCATGCGGGTGAACGAGAACGGGGCCGTGAACCGGCCCGCCGCCAGCGCGGCGTCGGCGATCGCGGGCGGGTACGCCTGGTACACCACGATGGTGTCGCGGTCGTAGTCGGCGCGGATCTGCCGCAAACCCGTCATGCTGCTGCTCCGTCGTCTCGGGACCGCCCGACCCTCGCACACCGGGCGCGCGCCGATCGAACCGATTTCCGGTCCGATGTGGTGTGAACGACCGACACCGCGGTGTCACCACGAGGGCTACCGTCCCGCGCGGACCGCCGTCCGCATCCCCGAGGAGAACCGTGAAGCACGTCCCCCTGCTCGTCGCCGTGGCCATCCTCGCATTGGCGGCGTGCGGCCCCAAGGCACCGGAAGCCGCCGACAAGGGCAAGGCCGACCGGACGACCACGAGGGAGACCCCGGCCGAACCCACGACCGCCGACGGCCACACCAGCCCCGGCATGAGGTTGAAGGTCGGCGAGGCCGCGGTGCTCCCGGTTTCCTACGGTGACGAGCGGAAGGGCACCGTCAACGTCACGGTCACGGCGATCGAGCAGGGCACGCCCGAGGACCTGGCGCGGTTCCCGGCGGAGCAGGTGACCGGCGTGACGCCGTACCGGATCAAGTACACGGTGGAGTACGTGCGCGGCGACGACCTGAGCAACCTGGTGATCTCGCTCGTCGGCCGCGCCGCGGACGGCACCCGCAAGGGCATGGTGGGCCTCGCGGGCGACTCGGCGGAGTGCGACTCGAAGTCCGCCGGCGAGGGCTTCAACACGCCGGGTGCGAAGTACGAGACGTGCGACCTGGCGGGCGCGAAGGACGACGCGGTCCTGGCGCACGCCGCCTACAACGTCGACGACTACAACGGCGAAAAGGCCGTGCTCTGGGCGAAGTGAGCCACCCGGCGGGGTGATCGGGCCCCGCCCGCCGCACCGGGAAACCCGCTCCGCGTCGGCCCTTCCCGCCACTCCCGGCCACGCGCGTCCCGTGCGGCGCTCCACCACCCTCACCCGGCGGTGGAGCGCCCACGCGGCTACGCGGCCCGTTGCCTGCTCACCGGTCGGAGCCGGGGCCGCGCCTCCCGCACCTCCTCCTCCGGTTCGCCCGGACCCTCGTCGGCGCCGAGGTCGGGCGCGTCGGGCCGGGGCTCGGCCGCCCGCCACCCGCCCGGGTCCCGCCTGCCCCGGTGCACCACCACCATCAACACCAGCCCCAGCACGAGGATCGCGTGCGACGTGACCCGCTGCACCGTCGCCTGGCCGGACATCAGGTCCTGCACCGAGAACACGCCGAGCAGCGCCACGAACCCGGCCACCACGGGCAGCATCCCGGTCGTGGCGCGGGGGCGCAGCGCCGTCCACAGCAGGCCGAGGCCCAGCGCCAGGTTCCAGGCCGTGCTCTCGTTGAACAGGTGGCTGCCGCTCGCGCCGTGGATGCCGTGCCCCGTCGCGCCCGGTTCCGGGCCGGTGCCCAGCACCTGGCTCAACCCCAGCGTGATCTGCGCGACCGCCACGCCCGCCAACCCCACCCGCGGGTACCAGCCGCGGGTGGCCGGCATCTCGGGCGCGGCGGCGAGCACCGCGTCCACCAGGTCGGGTGTCGGCGTGGCCGGGCGCAGGCGCAGCGAACGCGTCAACGCCGCCGCACCCTCCTGCCACGCGCGGCACGAGGCGCACTCGGCGAGGTGCGCGTCGGTGTCACCGGCGGGCGCCGGTTCGGGTTCGCCGTCGAGGCGCGCCGACAGCGCCTCCCGGCAGGTGTCGCAGTCCACGTCCGTATTGTCGTCCAAAAGGCCCTGGGAGTTCCCGTGGTCCTGTGCACTAGCCTGGGACCGTGTCGATCTCACGCGGTGACGACGAGGCGGTGACGAGCCTGGCGTTGGCCGCGGGAGCAGGCGACCGCGCCGCGCTGGAACGCTTCATCCGCGCCACGCAGCGCGACGTGTGGCGGCTGGTGGCCCACCTCACCGACCCCGGGCGGGCGGACGACCTGGCGCAGGAGGTGTACCTGCGGGCGTTGCGCAGCCTGCCGTCGTTCGAGGGCCGCTCCTCGGCCCGCACGTGGCTGCTGTCCATCGCCCGGCGCACGGTCGTGGACCACATCCGCACCGCCGGCGCGCGGCCCGCGATCGCCTGGTCGGCCGACTTCCAGCAGGCGTCGGACGCCCGGCGCTCGGCGGAGCGCTCGGCGGGCTTCGAGGACGTGGTCGAGCTGAACCTGCTCCTCGCGGCGCTGCCCGCGGACCGGCGCGAGGCCCTGCTGCTGACCCAGGTCCTCGGCCTGTCGTACGCGGAGGCGGCGGAGGTGCTGGGCTGCCCGATCGGCACCGTGCGCTCCCGCGTCGCGCGGGCACGGGAGGACCTGCTGCGCGGCCAGGGCCACGAGGACGTCGACACCGGCTGACCCCGGATCACCCGGACGGTGGCCTCCCACCGGCGCGCCCGGCGGGCACGGTGGAGGGCGATCGGCCGTCGGACGGGGTGAGGGGGCGGTGCCGTTGACACCCGTCGTGAGCGCGGGGGAACTGGTCTACGGCTACGTGCGCGTCGGCGAAGGCGTGCGGGTGGGGCTGGACGCGTACCGGTCGGAGGTGCGTGACCACGCCCGGCGGCACGGGCTGCTGCTCGGCGGCGTGTTCGTCGACGTCCGGGTGGGTCAGCCCGCGGCGACGCGCCCCGGCCTGCGCGCGTTGCTCGACGTCGTGCGGCAGCTCCGGCCGCACGCGGTGGTGGTGCCCAGCCTGTGGCACCTGTCCGGCGACCCGCGGGAGTCGCGGTCGCTGGTGGAGCGGGTGGGGTTGTCCGGGTGCCGGGTCGTGACCGCACGGGACGCGGGCTGACCGCACCGCCCGCGCCGTGAACGGGCGGTGCGGTCGACCCGCCGGCGAGGTCAGCGGTGCCCGTGGTGGCGAACCCGGACCTGCCACTTGACGGCGCGGGTCGTGCCGTCCGCCGCGGCGGCCTGGCCGATGACCGTGCCGTTGTTGTTCAGCCCGACGGCGACGCTCGACGCGCCGCCCAGCGTGCCGAGGTCGACGACCCGGCCCTGCCGCCACAGGAACGCGCGCTGCTGACCGGACGCCGAGCTGTACCCGACGACGTCGCCGGAGTCGTTGACCGCCAACGCCTCCGAAGGCGCGGGCACGTTCAGCACGGCCTGCTTGCCGCCACGCCACACGGTGGCCTGCCGCGCGCCGGCCGCGTTCTGCGTCCAGCCGACCACGTCACCGCGTTCGTTGACGGCCTGCTTGGACGAGGCGACCGCGCCGGGACCGCCGGGCAGCACCGTCACGGTCTCGCCCTCCCACCGCAGGGGCTGGTTGTCGCGGTTGCCGACGACGACGCCCGCCTCGTTGGCGGCGACCACCGAGTACGACCCGGTGCCGGGCGCGCCGGGCAGTCGGGAGCACGAGGTCCCCGTGCAGCGGAACGCGTACTTGTCGTCGCTGAACATCGCCATGTAGCTGCCCGCCACCAGACCGTTGTCGGTGATGACGCCGATGCTCAGGTGCGGACCGCTCTGCACGAGGCCCGCGTGGCCGCCGTCGCGCCACACCGCGGCGGCTTCCTGGTGGTAGCCGTACGGGGAGCGGGAGTAGGTCATCGGCACGTCGCCGTTGGCGTTGATCGCGTTGGCACCGACGTAGCCCGCGCCGGCGGGCGTGATGTCGGTCGTGGTGCCACCGAACCAGATCCGCGGGTGCTGCCGGTAGGTGCCACCGCCGCCGCTGAGGAACTCCAGGCCGAGCACCTGCCCGCGTGCGTTGAGGTCGGTGGCGGAACCGCGGCCGAGGTCGGTGGTCCCGCCGTGCTCCCAGAGCACGGCGCGTTGCTCCAGGCCGCCGCCGGAACTGGTGCCGGCGATCTGGCCGTGGTCGTTGACGGCGACGACGCGGGCGGTCTGGCCCGCCAGGGCGGGCAGTTCGGTGGTGGTGACGCGGGCGCCGCCGGCGGCTTCGGCGGGCGCGGCGAACACGACCGGTAGGGCGGCGGCGAGCAGGAGGAGGCGCAATCTGGCCATGGGTCGCTCCGATGCGGTGGTGGGCGGCGCGCTCCGGACGTTATCCACGTCCGCGTGGAATCGGTGTCCGCCGGTCAGCGGAATGACCCGTTGTCGTGGTCTGGACCAATCATCGGCACGGCGGAGCGGTTCGGTAAACCGCAGGCCGCTGATCACGGAGTGCGGTTATCTGGTTACCGAGGGGGAGTGGCGGCCGGTGAGGCGGCGTCACGGCGACCCGTGGGGGGATGATGAGCCGAAGCAGCACAGCGCTCCTGGTCGCGGGGCTGCTCGCCACCGCGGTGACCGCCGGCCCGCCGGCGAACGCGGTGCGCGAACCGGACGTGCCCGCGCCCGGACCACGCGGCACGGTCACCCTGGTGACCGGCGACCAGGTCACCGTGCGGGACGGCAGGGCGGAGGTCCGGCCGGGGGAGGGCCGGGCGGACGTGGTGTTCCGCCAGCACCGGGACGAGCGCGGCGACCTGCACGTGGTGCCGTCGGACGCGGCGGGCGCGGTGCGCGACGGGCGGCTGGACGAGCGGCTGTTCGACGTGACCGGCCTGCTCCGGGCCGGTTACGACGACCGGTCCACGGCCACCACACCGCTGATCGTCGTGCCGGGCGCGGCACCGCTCGCGGCCGGCGGGCGCGAGCTGCCGAGCCTCGGCGGTCACGCGGTGGAGGTGCCGAAGGACACCGGTTTCTGGTCCGCGACGCGGGCCGCCGACGTCACGGGGGTGTGGCTGGACGGCCCGGTGCGCGCGGCGCTGGACCGCAGCGTCCCGCAGGTCGGCGCGCCCGAGGCGTGGCGTGCCGGGCACACCGGTCGCGGCGCGGTGGTGGCCGTGCTGGACACCGGGATCGACGCCACCCACCCGGACCTCGCCGGTGCCGTGCTGGAGGCGAAGGACTTCAGCGGCAGCGGCGGCACCGACGACCGGGTCGGCCACGGCACGCACGTCGCCGCGACGATCACCGGTGCCGGTCGCTACCAGGGCGTCGCGCCGGACAGCTCGCTGCTGGTCGGCAAGGTGCTCGGCGACTCCGGCGGCGGGCGGGAGTCGGACGTCGTGGCGGGCATGGAGTGGGCCGCCGCCCGTGCCGACGTGGTCAACCTGAGCCTGGGCAGCTCGTGGCCGTCCGACGGCGACGACCCGATGTCCCGGTCGCTCAACCGGATCAGCGCCGAGACCGGCGCGTTGTTCGTCGTCGCGGCGGGCAACACCGGGCCGGAGGGGGTCGTCGGCAGCCCCGCGGCGGCCGACGCGGCGCTCACCGTGGGCGCGGTCGACCGCGAGGACCGGCTCGCCGGGTTCTCCTCCCGCGGTCCGCGTTGGCAGGACCACGCGATCAAACCGGACATCACCGCGCCCGGCGTCGGCATCGTCGCGGCGAAGGCGGCGAACGGTCGCATCGGCGACCCCGTGGACGCCGGGCACGTCGCGTTGTCCGGCACGTCGATGGCCACCCCGCACGTCGCGGGCGCGGCGGCGGTCCTCGCCGCCCGGCACCCGGACTGGACCGCGCCCCGGCTCAAGTCGGCCCTGCTGAACAGCGCCACGCCGAACCCGGACCGGACGGTGTACGAGCAGGGCGCGGGCCGGGTCGACGTGGCCCGCGCGGTGCGGCAGGCGGTGTCCGCGTCACCCGCGTCGCTCAGCCTCGGCACGGCCGCCTGGCCGCACCGGGACGACGCGCCGATCGAGCGGGAAGTGGTGTACCGCAACGACGGCACGGCACCGGTGACGTTGCGCGTCGAGCACGTCGTGGAGGACCCGGCGGGACGGCCCGCACCGGCGGGCATGGTCACCGTGACGCCCGCCGAGGTCACCATCGCGCCTGGTGCGTCCGCCTCCGTGGCGGTGACCGTGCGGACCGCCCTGGACGGACCGGACGGCCTCTACGGCGGTGAGCTGGTCGCCACCGGCGGCGACACCGCCGTGCGGACGCCGATCGGCGTGGACAAGGAGGTCGAGAGCTACGACGTGAAGCTGAGCTTCCTCGACCACGACGGGGCGTTGACGCCGGACTTCTTCTACCGGTTCGTCAGCACCACCCGGCGGCAGGCGTACGTGGACCACGACCCGTCCGGCGTCGTGGTGGCCCGGCTGCCGAAGGACGCGTACTACTTCGACGCCACCGTGGGACTCGCGTCGACGCGCCAGACCACGTACTTCGGGGAGCCGCGGATCACCGTGGACGGGCCGACCGAACTGGTCTTCGACGCGCGGGCGGGCAACCCGGTGTCGGTGGCCGTGGGCGAGCCGGACGCGCGGGTCGGGTCGTCGTCGGTGTCGCTGCTCGTGCGCACCGACCACGGGGACACCGGGTTCGGCGTGATCGCCGGTGATTTCGACGGAATCCGCTACGCGCCGTCGAAGACGTCCTTCCCGGGCCGGTCGTCGTGGACGGTGCAGGCACGCCTGGCGGCGGACGGCGCCGTGAGCCCCTACCTCTACCGGGTCTCCCGCGCCGCGGCCGGCGGCATCCCGGCCGACCTCGGCTACCGGTTCGCCGACCGCGACCTGGTGGTGGCGCACACCACCGTCGCCGCGGCCGGCCCCGGCCAGACCGGCTTCCTGGACTCCCTCGCGGGCGGCCCGCTGCCGCTGCGCGTCACCACCCGCAACACGCCGGACGTGGACTGGTACGGCGCGTTCCTCGAAATGCCGCGCCCCGACGCCCACCCGCCGCTGTCGTTCCAGCAGACCGCCGGACCGGTCCGCTACCGGGCGGGCAGGCCGGTGGCCGAGAGGTGGAACGCGGCGGTGTTCGGGCCGGCGTTCCCGGACACCGGGCGGCCCGACGAGTGGGCGGCGCGGTCCGGCGACGAGGTGCGCGTCTCGCTGCCGCTGTTCACCGACCAGGACGCGAACCACTACGGATTCGCCCGGACCACGGCGGCGCGGACCACGTTGCACCGCGACGGCGTGCTGGTGGCGGAGACGCCCGGTGCGGGTTCGGTGCGCACGAGCGTCCCGGCGGGCCGTGCCGCGTTCCGCCTCGGCGCGGAGGCGGAACGCGAGTCGGGCCTGTCGACGCGGGTCACCGGCACGTGGGAGTTCACGTCCGACACCACGGCCGGCCCCACTTCGCTGCCGCTGACGGCCGTGCGGTTCGCGCCGACCCTGGACGACCACAACCGCGCCGCCGCCGGGAAACCGTTCGTGTTCCCGGTGTACGTGCAGCGCAACGGCGGGGCGGACCCCGGCGACGTGCGGCTGACCGTGCAGGTGTCCTACGACGACGGCGGCCACTGGCGGCCGGTGCCGTTGGCGAAGGTCGGCACCCGGTGGGTCGCGGCGGTGGTGCACCCGGCGGACGCGAAGCACGTGTCACTGCGAGCATCGGGCCGCGACCAGGAGGGCAACACCGTCACCCAGACCGTGATCCGCGCGTACGGGCTCAGGTGAGTGGTCCAGCTCGCTCCCGGGCAAGGCGGCGGCAGGTGTTCCGGGGTCAGGCAGCCCAGACCTGCCGTGCCGGGGTGAGCGCGGCGGCCTGGTAGGGCGGCACCGCCCTGCCTTCGACCACGACCTCCAGCCCGTACTTCTCCTTGAGCACCAACCACAACCGCGAAGCGAGCCCCGAGTACGCCTTCAGCACGTCCGTGCCGTCGCTGACCTGGAGCACGTACACCCAGGTCGACCCGTCAGGAGCGCCTTCGGCGGCCTCCCGCCAGGCGCAGCGCAGCCGACGTCCTCCGTGGCGGGGCGCGTCCGCCGACAGCAGGATGTCGGCCCGACTCGGGTCGGGCGCGCCGGCCGGACCGGTCGGGCTGAAGCGGTAGCGCAGCGGCGGCACCTCGTCGACGACCGGCACGTCGGCCAGGTCCGGGTTGTCCGGGTCGCTGAGGAAGGAACGGATCAGGTCGCGTTCCTCGACGGTGACACCCACGCCTTCGTAGGCCAGGTTGAGCAGGAGCGTCGACTCGGCCAGGTCCCACTCGCCTGCGGCGAAGTGCTCCCGTGCGGTGCCCAGGGTGTCGTCGGAGAGCCGGCCGGCAAGTCGCGCACACACATCCGTGACCGCCGCGTAGAGCTTCGTATCCATGGCGCTCACTTCTTCTTGTATTCGCCGAGCACGGTTGTGGTGACCTTACCCTGCGCGTCCTGCACGACTCTGATGATCTTGTCGCCCTTCGGTCCCTCCCACGTCCAACTGCCGTCGCCACCCGCGTCCGGGTTGCTGTAGCGGGGCGGGTTGCCCATCGGGACTCCTGGCGGGGCGGGGTTCGGCGCCGCCGGGTTGGTGATCACGCCGGGGTCGGCGCTGTTGGGCGGGTAGGCGGTGCGGATCTCGCCGTTGGCCAGCACGGTCGTCTTGACCTCGATGCCGTCGACCGTGCCCTTGTAGTCGTAGGCCCACGCCGGGTTGCCGTCGGCGTCCTTGGTCAGGTATGGCCCCTTCGCGGGTGGTCCCTGCTGCGTGGCCTGGTACGCCGAGTCGAGGATCTTCGCCTCGTCCCAATCCTTCGGGAACTCGGTCTTCTTCGAGAAGCCGGTACCCGCCAGGTGGCCGCCCTGCCTGCCACCGTCACCGTGGACGATGTGCTCCCGCGATGCGTCGCTGTGCCGGATGTCGTTCGCCGTCGGCGGCTGGATGGGCTTGGTCGGAGGTGCCGGCTTGCCCGTGCTGCCGGGTTTGGTGGTCGGCCCACCGGCCCCACCACCGGGTTTGCCCTGTTGCGCGGCCTGGGCGGTGGCCGCCTGCGCGCTGGTGACGCCGTTGCCCGCATTGATGTTGCCGTGGGTCTGCGAGGGCTTGCCGGGAGAGTTCCCTCCCGGGTTCTTGGGTTTCGCCATGACAGCCCTAGCCGTTCAGCAGCTTGGTGAGGTTGGTGATGCTGGTGATCAGCGCTGTGGTGTAGACCAGGATGCGTCCCGCCCACTTGACCACGGCCGCGGCGATCTGCGTGGCGATCACCGGGATCGTCACCACGAAGATCGCCTCGACCGCCCACACGATCACTCGCGCGACCAGGTCGGCGATCAGGTCGCGGACGATCTCCCGGGTCAGCTCCACCAGGCCACCGGCGCCCTCCGTGGCCGCCGCCAGGGCCGCGGAGACAGCGGCCAAGCCGCCGAGTGCGTCGACGTTGTTGGCCATCAGCGCGCGATAGGCGTCGGCGGCTTCTCCGCGCCAGTTGGACAGGTCGTTGGCGAGGTGCGAACCGAGGTCGGTGGACATCGACTCCAGTTCGACGGCCATGTTGTTCCAGGTTTCGGCGTGCGAGCGGACCACGTCGGGCTTGCCGGTCAGATCGTCGAGCACTTCCCGCAGCGGCTCGAAATACTCCATGGCCCAACCCAGCCCGTTGGCCAGCAGGGCGCTGATCGGATCCATGACGGAGGCGGCGACCTCGACCCCGAGAGCAGCACCGGCGAGGGCGTCGTCGACCCACCCCTCGCTCCTGATCGCGTCCACCAGTCCTTCGATGCCGTCCGCCAGCCCCGATCCGGTCCACACCTCCCGGGACGATTGCACCGGTGCGATCAGCGACTCGTCCGTCACCGCGTCCCCTCGCCGTCCGCCGAGTTCATCAGCTGCGTGTTCGCTTCCTCTATGGCCTCGTACTCATCCGCACTGGCGCGCAGAGCCTCACCGACGAGCGACAGGTTCTCTTCCACGGAGGCGATCAGTTCGTCCTGCTTCGTGTGACGACCTTCCAGCACACCGGAGATCCAGCCGCACAGCAGGCCGTACGCCTGGTCGTCCTGCGCGATGTGCGCACTGGCGGCCTTCACCGCGGCGAACCGCGCCTCGATCGCTGCCACATTGCTCGCGTGAGTGCGCAACTGCTCGACACTGACGTCGTACCCGTCACCCATCGCTTACTTTTCCCTGAGGTAGGAGCGCGCGTCGAAGCCCTCGTCGTCATCCATGGACGCGGCCCGGCGTTCCGGGGCAGGAGCGCCACGCAGGTGCCGTCCGACGTTGTCCGTGATCGCCCGTCCGACGGCGGACTCGGCGCCGACCGTCTCCGCGATGATCTCCTGGGACTGATCGGCAACCTTGGCTTTGGCGTCGCGGAGAGTGGCCATGATCGTCCGCGAGACGAGGTCGGGGGCTGATCGCTGCATCCGCTCGCTCAACCGCAAATCGACCAGTGAGCCCGTCGAGTCGACGGTGACCTCGACCAACCCACTCGGATCGCCGACCGTGACGCGAATCGCCTGAAGGCGTTCGCCCATGGCGCTGGTGTCCGAGGCCAACTTGTCGATCCGGCCCTTCCACGCCGCCAGGCGCTCGCGTGCGCCGTCGGGGTCGAGAATGTTCCCGTCCACGTTCCTCCTCCGCGCCGCGGCACCCTGCCTGGGAGCAGGAGGCAAGTGTAAAGAGCGAATGAGCCGTGCAGGGCCGAATCCGTCACCCCGCCGTCATCCTCCGGCTCCGATGACCCGCCGGACAGGTCCTAAGTCAACAGCAGCACCGCGCCGGCGACGGCGGCGAACCACAGCAGCACCGGCAGCGCTCCGCCGATCCGCGACGTGACGGCGTCGTCACCGGCGGGCGCGAGGTCGTGCAGGCGGCGGGCGATGGCGCCCAGCTCGGTCACCGGCCTGCGGGCGGGCGCGAGGGTGAAGCGGGAGCCGTCGTCCAGTTCCAGCACGAGGCGCTGGCCGTCGCGGCGGATGGACGTGACCGCCGCCCACGGCACCCGGTAGTTGCGCAGCCACGACCGGAGGGCCACGTGGTCGGCGTGGAACACCGCCGACGGCCGCCCCCGCACCCACCCCGCCAGGGCGCACGTGCCCGCCGTCCACAACGCGGTCAGCACGACGGGACCGTCCACGGCGGTCGCGCCCGCGGTGAGCAGCACGGCCGCCGCGAACAGCCAACGGCTCGCGACGACGTCCCGGCGGTGCGGCTGCACCGGGTACGGCAGCGGCGGCACCTCTAGGGCCACGCCCAGCAGCTCCTCGCCCGGCTCGTCCGGCCTGGGCACGTCCCGGTGGTGCGGGCGCAACGGCCGGTTCGGCAGCAGCACGCGGTCCGCGGTGGACAACACCACCCAGCCGCCGTGGCTCAGGTCGCCGACCGCCAGCACCCGGTCGTCCTCCGGCGGCGGCGACACCGGGATGGACGCGAACGGCCTGCCGTCGGCGGTGTGCAGCACGGCCCGGCCACGCGCGTCGGCCCGCACCAGCACCTCGACCGCGGGTGCCGGCCCGGCGAGCACCCGCTGCCACGCCCGCCGGCCCGCCACGTCCCGCAACCGCAGGAACACCGCCATGCCCAGGGACGCGGTCATCGCGGTCAGCGGGAACGTCACGTCGCGCGGCTCGGCGACCAGTTCCGCCCAGTCGCCGTCCACCAGCAGCGGCACGTCCGAGCCGACCGCGTACGAGGCGGGCGCGATGACCTGGAACACCTGCTCCCGCCCGGACGGCAGCCGCACCGCCACGTCCATCTCGCCGACCTTCGTGACGGTGCCGTCGACCTGCGTCGCGACGGCCGCGTGCGTGGCCAGCTCGCCCGCGTCGACCACGTACTTCACCATCGCCACCAGACCGACCAGCAGCATCAGCGCGGCGACGGCGGTCCGCCCGGTGAACCGCACCGGCGGCTCACGCGGCACCACGGTCGGCGTGCCGATCTCACCGAACACCCGGTGCTGCGCCCGGCGGGCCTCCACCAGCCACAGCGCCACCAGCGCGCATGCCAGGCCGTGCAGCCCGAACGCGAGCCGGATGCCCTCGTCCGCCTCGAACAACACCTCCGCCAACCCGAACACCGCGCCCACCGCGCACCCGAGACCGGGTTCCCGCCACAACAGCACGGGCGTCGCGAGCAACGCCGCCGTGAACACCGCCAGCCACGGGTCGGGTTCGCAGGGTGCGGCGGGCGTGCACGTCGTCGGCCTGGTGACGGCGTAGCCGAAGGCGAAGGCCCACCCGGCGAGCAACACGCCCTTGTAGACCCACGCCGGTACGGTGTGCGCCTCCCAGCGGCGGAGGTCCCCGGCGGTGAACGGATGGCTCATACCGGAAATCCTGAGGCACGCCGCACCGCCGCCGTCCACCAGCCCCCGCGTGTGCTCAGAGGCGTTCCACGACGGTCGCGTTGGCCAGGCCGCCCGCCTCGCACATGGTCTGGAGCCCGTACCGGCCGCCGCCGTGCTCCAGCACGGAGAGCAGGGTGGTGAGCAACCGCGCGCCGCTCGCGCCGAGGGGGTGACCGAGGGCGGTCGCGCCGCCGTGCGCGTTGACCAGCGCCGGGTCCGCGCCGGTCGCCGCGAGCCACGCCAGGACGACGCTCGCGAACGCCTCGTTCACCTCGAACGCCGATATGTCCGATATGGACAGTCCGGCGCGGTCGAGCACCTTGCGGGTGGCGGGGATGATGCCGGTGAGCATGAGCAGCGGGTCGTCACCGACGACGGCGAACGAGTGCAGCCGCGCGCGGGGCCGCAGGCCGAGGCGCGCGGCGGCCTCCGCCGACGTGATCAGGACGGCTGCCGCGCCGTCGTTGACCGGTGACGAGTTGCCCGCCGTGACGCGCCAGTCCAGTTCGGGGAAGCGTCGTTCCCAGTGCTCGGCGCGGAACGCCGGGCGCAGGCCGGCGAGGACCTCCGGTGTGGTGTCCGGGCGGATCGACTCGTCCCGTGCCAGGTCGGGCAGCGGGCTGACCTCGCCGGTGAAGCGGCCCTCGGACCAGGCGGTCGCGGCGCGGCGGTGGCTCTCGGCGGCGAACTCGTCCAGGCGCGCGCGGGACAGGTCCCACCGGTGGGCGATGAGTTCGGCGCTGATGCCCTGCGGGACGAGGCCGTCCGGGTAGCGGCGCGCGACGCCCTCGCCGAGGAAGTCGCGGCCCGCGGCCTGGCTGCCGATCGGGACGCGGCTCATCGACTCCACGCCCGAGGCGATCACCACGTCGTACTCGCCGGACCGCACCCCCTGGGCGGCGAAGTGCACGGCCTGCTGGCTGCTGCCGCACTGCCGGTCCACGGTCACCGCCGGCACCGACTCGGGCAAGCCGGCCGCGAGCGCCGCCCACCGGGTGGTGTTGGAACTCTGCTCGCCGACCTGGCCGACCGCACCCCCGATCACGTCGTCCACCACTCCGGGGTCCACCCCGGTCCGCTCGACGAGCGCGCGGATGGCGTGCGCGTGCAGGTCGACCGGGTGCACCCCGGACAGCCCGCCGCCCGGTTTGCCCCGGCCGATCGGGGTGCGCACCGCGTCCACGATGACGACGTCCCTCATGGCTCCTCCAGAAGACTCGACGTCGCCAAGGTCTACACCTGCTAAGTTGGATTTCACAACCCACTTGTGGCCAGGTCGGCGCGCCACCGGGCGCCGCACCCGCCCGGCACGCGGGCGGCCCGGCGCTCGGTTCAACACGCGGCGCGGCGTTCGGTCCGACGCCCGGCACGCCCGCGACGCCCGTCGAGCGCGGCACCCGTCGAGCGCGGCACGCGGTGTCCGCCCCCCGCTCAGCCCTCGGCGGTCTCCAACAATCTGCTGCCGGCGACGAAGGCCGCTGCCGCGAGGGGGCCGTCGCCGTCGGACAGGCGGCGGTACTCGCGCAGGGCCGCGCGGTCGTCCCCGAGCAGCCGGTAGCTCTCCGCCACCACGTACCGGGCGCGGTCGGCCCACTCCGCCCAGCTCGCGTCCTCGGTGTCCCGCAGGTGGTCCAGCCAGTTCGCCGCACGCAGCCCCGCGTCCACGGCGTCCTCGTGCAACCCGGCGGCGTGGTTGGCGTGCGCCAGCTGGAACCACTGCTCCACCGTCGCGCCGGGCGGGCGCAGGGACGCCTGCCCGATCGCCTCGTTCAGGTCCTCCACGGCGTCGGCCGTCCGCCCGGCCTCGATCAACGTCACCGCTCGCAGGTACCGCAACCGGCCCGCCAACCGGTCGCCCCGCTCCACCACCCAGTCCGGCAGCGGGTCGACCAGGTCCTGCCACCGGCCCGCGTTCTCCAGCAGCGCCAACGCCTCCAACGCCTTCTCCGGCACGTCACCCGCGACGAACGCCTCCAACGCCGCCCGCGCCGCGCCGACCCGCTCCGGGAACAACGTCGCCTCCAGCAGGAGCAACGAGCCGCGTGCCAGCAGGTCGTCACCGGCGTGCCGCAACCCGCGCCGCAACGCCTCGTCGGCCTCGGTCATCCGGCCCAACCCGGCGAGCACGTGGACGAGCCAGTGCTCGCCCCACGCGCAGTCGGTGTCGTCGCCCAGCACCCGCAGCCCGGCCACCGCGTCGGAGGTCAGCGCCAACCCCTCGGCGGCCCGGCCGAGGTGCACCACCAGCAGCCCCAGCCAGGCGTGGTTGAGGTGCCACCGCCGCAGGTCGCCGTGCGCGTGGTGCACCTCGGCCGCCCACCGCAACCGCGCCTCGGTCTCCTCGTCCTGGAAGAACTTCGCCCGCAGCTCCGCGAGGCGCGCCGCCAGCGGCTCCGGCAGGTCGTCCGGCACGGCCAGGCACGCCCGCGCCTCGTCCGGCTCGCACCGCAGGTCGTGCCACTCGGCGCGGTCCAGCATGGCCGACGTGGTCAGCCCGGCCGGTGGCCGCGTCGGCAGCGGGCGGCGGTTGGTCGGCGACAGCCGCACGTGGTCGGCCAGGGGGCGCGCCGCCAGCCGCGCGCGGACCCGGTCGCCCTGCGTGGACGTGCCGTTGCGGCGGTCGAACCGGTCGGCGAGGTCCAACGCCAACCCGCGCATCCGCTCCGCCAGCACCCCGAACGCCGCCGAGTTCGGGTCGTCGCCCAGGTCCAGTTCCGTCTCGCCGCGCCCGATCGCCACCAGCCGCCCGGCCAGCACCGCGACCGACGTCGCGAAGTCCATCGTCGCGAACGGCCGCCGCCGCTGCTCGAAACCCGTCATCGGACCGAGCCAGTCCACGCCCGCGTCCTCGTTGCCGGTGAGCGCGCAGAACTCCACGATCCGCCCGTGGTCCTCCAACGAGTGGAACTCGCCCGCCATGCCGCGCAGCAACCGCCGGTACAGCACGGCCGCCTGCGCCAGGTCGCCCGCCCGCGCGGTGGGCAGCAGCACCAGGCTGCGTGCCCGCACCACCACCGGGTCGACCGCGGACGGGTCCTCCAGCACCGGCCGCGCCAGTTCACAAGCCCGCGCCGCGTCACCCCGGGCCAGCAACTGCTCCACCGCGGTCAGGACCAGCCAACGGTCGTCGTCGGTCACGTCGGCCGTCGCCACCCACCGCTGGTAAGCGTGCTCGGCGGTTTCCCAGTCACCGACGTGCGCGGCCACCTCGCGCCGCGCCGCGTGCACCTCGTGCAAACCGAGCCCGGCCGCGCGGAACCGGCGCTCCACGTCGTCCAGCGCGGCCGTGATCTCGGCCAGCGACATGTCCGGGAAGTCCACCATGCACGCGACCAGCCACGCGTACCAGACCAGCAACGCGGCCTCGTCGTCCCGCTCGAACCGCTCCGGCCGGTGGTCGTACTCGGCCAGGCACTCGCGGAACAGCCGGAACACCTCGTCCCAGCGCCCGTCCAGCCGGTAGGCGTCGGCGAGCAGCCGGCGGGACAGGAACGTCGCCCGCCGCACGTCCCCGATGTCCGCCCGGAACACCACCTCTTCGAGCAACGCCGTGCGCGCGTCGGTGTGCTCCATCACCTGCGCTTCGCGGAACGACACCCACAAATCGTGCTCGACCTGGTCCACCGACGATCTCCCCCCGGAGTGCGACGGCCGAACAGTACACCGGGGCACCGGCTCACAACGCGGAGTAGCGCGAAGCGTCCCCCCGTCGGACAACGCTGCGCGTGCCGTCGACGGCCACCGGGACGTCGCCCGCGACCGTGACCCGGTGCAGCCGCCGCGGCCGGTCGTCGTAGTCGGCGATCGCGTAGTGCTGGGTGGCCCGGTTGTCCCAGATGGCCACGTCGCCGTCCTGCCAGTGCCAGCGCACGGTGTGCTCCAACCGCGTGATCCGTTGCTGCAACAACTGGAACAGCACCTGCGACTCGGCGGACGTCAAGCCCACCAACCGCTTCACGAACTGGCCCAGCAGCAACGCGCGCTCACCGGTCTCCGGGTGCACGCGGACGACCGGGTGCTCCGTCTCGTACAGGTCGGAGACGAATTCCCGGCGGTACTCCTCGACTTTCACGTCCACACCGCCGGTGCGCACCTCGTCCGCGTTGGCCGCGTAGTCGTAGGCGTTGGTGTGGACGGCCCACAGGTTGTCGGCCAACGCCTTCAACGACGGCGGCAGCGTTTCGTAGGCGGTCGCGGTGTTCGCCCACGTCGTGTCGCCCCCGTACGGCGGCAGGCGCACGGCTCGCAGGACGCTGATCGCCGGCACGCGGTCCACGAACGTGACGTCGGTGTGCCAGCTGTTGGCCCGGCCGTGGTCGGAGTCGATGGGCAGGACGTTGGCGTTCTCCCGG
Source organism: Saccharothrix obliqua (assembly GCF_019375475.1). Taxonomy (GTDB): domain Bacteria; phylum Actinomycetota; class Actinomycetes; order Mycobacteriales; family Pseudonocardiaceae; genus Actinosynnema; species Actinosynnema obliqua. The sequence continues at coordinate 114,201 of NZ_JAHXGQ010000015.1, forward strand.
CCGCGCACGGTCGGGTGCGCGAGGGTCGGTGTGCCCAGCAGCCCGGCGAACGCGAGCTGGCCCGCGTCGTCCAGGTGCCGCTGGTCGCGGAGGAAGACGACCTTGTGCGCCAGCAGCGCCGCGCGGATCTCGGCGACGGTCGCGGCGTCGAGGTCGCCACCGAGCCGCACGCCGTCGATCCGCGCGCCGATCGAGGAACCGAGCCGTACGACGGACGTGCTTCCCACAGCCAAGCTCACGGTGTCCTCCCGGTCGACGGAGGGGGCGGGCGCCTCGACGCTACGAACGACCGCGCCGGGCCGACAAGGTTCCGCCAAGCACTGAAAGCAAGTGGTGGCCGGTGTTCCACATCCCGGACATCGTTGACTTCCCAAATGGACACACGCAGCCTTCGCCTGTGCACCGCCGTCGCCGCCGCGCGCCGCGCCGCCACTCCGGTTCACGTGGCGGACCGCTGTCGCCGCCGCGCGCGGTGTCCGCCGTCTCGGTGCCCGCCGTCTCGGCGACGCGATGCCGTGGCGGACGCAGCCGATCGCGCGGGGTGCTGTCCGCCGCCGCGGGGACCGCTGCCGCCGGCTGCGCGCCGCGCCCCGCGCACCCGAGCGCCGCGCCCGCGCCTCGCACACCTGACTTCCGGCCCACCCCGACTTCCTTGCCCACCGCACAAAACCCGGTCCCTACCGCGAGAGGTGCCCGACGTGCCCGAGTCCCCCCGTGCCCGCACCGGCGTGCGCGCCGCCAACGCCGCCGCCGTGCTCGCGGTGGTCCGCCGCGAAGGACCCCTGTCCCGCGCGGCCATCGGTGAGCACACCGGGCTCAGTATGCCCACGGTCAGCAGGCAGGTGGCGGCGTTGACGGACCTCGGCCTGCTGCGCGAGTACCCGGACCTCGCGCCGGCGGGCGCGATCGGTCGGCCACGCGTGCCGATCGCCCTGGACGAGCGGGTGTTCGCCGCGTGCGGCGTGCACATCGGCGTCAGCACCACCACCTACGGCCTGTCCGACCTGCGCGGCACGCTGCTCGACGCGGAGGAGGTGCCGACGCCCGGCGGCAGCGCGGAGGACGCGCTCGCGCACATCGCGAGCCGCGTCCGGGCGTTCCTGCGCAGGTGGCCGCGACGCGCGGTGGTCGGCATCGGCCTGGCCAGCGGCGGCCTGGTGGACTCGGCACGCGGCCTGCTCGACCACGAGCGGCTGGGTTGGCGGCGGGTGCCGGCGGCGGACCTGCTGCACCGGGCCACCGGGTTACCCGTGCACCTGGACGGGCACGTCGCCGCGATGGCCAACGCCGAGCTGCTGTTCGGCGAGAGGGTGTCGAGCCTGCTGTACTTCTACGCCCGCGAGGTCGTCGGCGTCGCCTTGGCCGTGGACGGGGCGCTGCACCGCGGCCCCGGCGGCGGTGGCAGCATCGCGCACCTGCCGGTCGGGGGCGACGCGCGCTGCCGGTGCGGTGCGACGGGCTGCCTGGAGGCCGCGGTCGCCGACCGGGCGGTGGCCGAGCGGGCGGTGCGGGCGGGCGTGGTGGCCGAGCCGGACATCCGGCTGGTCCGTGCCGCCGCGCGGGCGGGCGACCCCGTCGCCGGGCGGCTGCTCACCGACCGCGCCACCGCGCTGGGCCGCGCCGTGGCGCTGCTGCGCGACGCCTTCAACCCGGACCGCGTGGTGCTCGGCGGCCAGGCCATCACCGACCCCGACGAGCGCCTGCCGGACCTGCTGCGCGCGTTCGCCGACACCACCCGCCTGCCGGGCGCGGACATCGTCTCGGTGACCGCCCTGGGACCGTCCCCGCAGGCGACGGCCGCGTGCACCGGCCTGCTCAACCGGCTCTTCGAACACCCCCTGGACATGGTGAGGCGTTAACCCGGAGTGGTGAACCGGCAGGTCGAGGGGCGCGGACGTTCGTACAGTCGCCGGTATCGCGCCGACCAGTGGCGCGCCTGCGAACCGGGGCCTCACCATGACCACTGCACTGGCAAGCCAGAAGTTCAGCCGCCTCTTCGACTGGTTCGACCAGGACCGGGACGACCGCCTCACCCGGGAGGACTTCCAGGCCACGGCCGAGATCTTCGCCAGGGTCGCCCGCGAGGGCGACCACGACACCGTCGCGGCCATCCACGGCGCGTTCGACGCGTGGTGGCGGCTGCTGCTGGAACACGGCGACACCAGCCGCGACGGGCGGATCTCGCGACGTGAGTTCACCACCGTCATGCAGGTCAACGTCACCGCGCCCGAGCACTTCCAGGAAGCCGTCATGACGATCGCCGACGCGGTGATCAACGCCCTCGACACCAACCGGGACGGCGTCCTCAGCCGCGACGAGTACGTGCGCCTGTACGTGGGGCTCGGCGTCTCCCGGGAGCACTCGGAAGCCGCGTTCACCAGGCTGGACCTGGACGGCAGCGGCACGATCAGCCGGGCCGAGTTCCGCCAGGCCATCTCCGACTTCTACCTCAGCGCCGACCCGGACGCGCCGGGCAACCAGCTCCTCGGACCGGTGGGCTTCTGACGCCGGTTCGGCGGGCTCGGACACCAGCCTCCCCGGACCGGTCGGCTTCGACGCCGGTTCGGCCGACCCGGACGCACCGGGCAACCAGTTCCTCGGACCGGTCGGCTCCTGACGCGGTTCCGGGGACACGGTCGCACCGGGCACGCCAAGATGGCACCCATGGCCGGCAAGTTACGCGTGGGACCGGTGACGCACACCGTGCTGGAAATCCTGTTCGCCGTCGTCGTGGTCGTCGGCGGGTGCGGGTTGTTGCTCACCGTCGGCGTCACCGACGTCCGCGGGCGTGAGGTGGACTGCGGCAGCGTGGTCACCGGCGTGCGCTCCGCCGTGCCCGCCGCCGAGGAGGCCACGTGCGCGTCGGTGCTCGGCTCGCGTGGCGCGTGGGCGTGGCCGACGACCATCGTCGGGTTGGCCGGCGTGCTCCTGGTGGTGTTCCTGGCGCCGTTCGTGGACCCGAAACCACGCTGGTGGGGCCGGCCGCCACCCGCGCTGCCGCACCGCTGACGGTTACACCCCTCCCGCGTGGGCAACCCGGTGGTGAGGAGGTGCGGCATGACCGAACCGGACGAGAGCGAGCTGGCGCGCAACCGCGCGTTGATCAACGAGGCGGAAGCCATCGCGCGCGACCTGCGGGAGACCACACCCGACCCGTTCCCCGAGTCGGCCGAGGCCGACGAGGCCGACCAGGTCGCGGAAGAGGGGGGCTGACGGCTCAGCGGCGGGCCGCCAAGCGGGTGGCGGCCTCCGCCAGGGTCTCCTGCCGCTTGCACACCGCGAACCGCACGACGTTCGCCGCCGACGGCACGTCCGCCGAGTAGAACACCGACAGCGGCAACGCCGCCACGCCACCGTCGAGCACCATCCGGTCACACCACGCGTCGGCCCGTTCGCCGACGTCCACCAGCAGGTAGAACGGGCTGTCCGCGACCTTCGCCGCCAACCCCAGCCCCGCCAGCGCCTCGGCGAACCACGTCGCCCGCGCGTGCAGCCCGGCGGCGACCGACGCGACCACGTCGCCGTACCCGGGCGACGCCATCAACGACGCCACCGCGGACTGGAGCGGCACGGCCGGGCAGAACGTCACGTACTGGTGCACGGCCCGGATGCGCCGGGTCAGGCCCGGCCCCGCGACCGCCCACCCGATCCGCCACCCGGTGGCGGCCAACGACTTCGACACCGACGACACCTTGACCCGCAGCTCCGGGTCGGCGACGCGCTCCAGCACGCCGACGTGCCGCGTGCCCGGCGGCACCAGGTGCTCGTACGTCTCGTCGGACACCACGACGATCCCGCGCCGCTGCGCGAGGTCGGCCAACGCCGCCCACTCGTCGTCGGAAAGCGCGCGCCCCAACGGGTTCCACGGGCTGTTCACCACCACGACCCGCGTCCGCCCGGTGCACGCGCCCGCCAGCAACCCGGCGAACGACCCGTCCGGCGACGTGAGCCGCACCGGCACCGGCGTCGCGCCGGCCGCCCTGATCGCGGGCGCGTACTGCTCGTAGGCGGGCTCCACCACCAACGCCTCGTCGCCCGGCCCGAGCAGCGCGGACATGGTGCAGTGCAACGCTTCCGTGGCACCGGCCGTGATGGTCACCTCGGTGTCCGGCGACGCGCCGGACGCGACGGCCGCGCGCAGCGCGGGCACCCCGGCGGTCGGCACGTACTGGTGCACCGAGGGATCAGCCGCCGCGGTCGCCAGGGCGGACCGCAGCTCCGCCGGCGGCCCGTGGTCGAAGACGCCCTGCGCCAGGTTGACCGCGCCGTGCCGCGCCGCCAGCGCCGGTATCCGCACGAACATCGACTCCACGGCCGACACACCGCCTCTCGACTAGGACCGCGCCCGGCGGCTCTGCACGAGCTGCACGGCCAGCGCCACGACCAGCACGACGACCGCGTACAGCGCGCGCCACCCGGACTGCACCAGGCTCACGCCCAACACCAGCAGCAGCAACAGGTTCAGCACCGAGCGCACGGTGAGCCCGCGCACCCGCGCGTAGGACACGATGGACAGCAGGTACAGCACGATGAAGATGGCCGATGCCGTGGCGACCGCGTCCACCACCACGTCCGGCCAGATCACCAGCACCACGCCCACGACCAGGAACAGCCCGGACAGCAACGCGATCGCGCGGCGCGGCACACCGGACGGCGTGGCCACGGCCAGCGCGCGCGGCAGGATGCCGTTGGCACCCGCGCCCTGCACCAGCCGCGACACGCCCCACACCCACGCCACCGCGTTGAGCACCATCGCGCCGAACGCGATCACGGTCACCGCCAGCACCACGAGCTGCCGGGGCTCGATGGTCTGCGCGAGCTGGAGCAGGCCGGTCACCTCGTCCACCTCGGACCGGGGGATGCGCACCGCGATCGCCACCGTCAGCAGGATCGTGAACACGCCGTAGACGGCCAGCGCGGACGCCGACACCGGCAGGAAGTCCTTGCGCGGGTCGCGGAACTCCTTGGACAGGAACGTCAGGTTCTCGAACCCGGCGAACGCCCAGAACGCCAGCACCACCCCGGGCAGCAGCACGCCCAGCGACGACGGGTCCGGCGTCACGGCGGGCAGCCCCGCCGACACGCCGGGCACGGCGGCGACGATCAGCACCGCCGCCATGGCCACCAGCGCCCACGTGCCCGCGTTCTGCACGCGGGCCGAGGTCTTCACCCCGGCCAGGTTGGACGCCACGGCGGCGACCAGCACGGCCGCCGCCGCGACGACGGCCACCACCGCGCCGGAGCCGAGCGCCCGCGCCACGTACTGCCCGGCGACCATGGCGCCCGAGGGCAGGCCGACGATCACCAGCGACAGGAACATCAGCGGCACGCACCGGCCGAACACGCGGCCCAACCCGGTGCGGATGAACGCCTCGATGCCGTCGCCGTCCGGGTTGGCCCGCACCATGTCCTCGAACATCAGCAGCATCGGCAGGCACACCACGGTCGACAACAACCACACCAGGAGGCTGTTCGGCCCGGCCTCCGCGTACACCGCGGACGGCAGGAACAGGATGCCGGAACCCGCCACGGAGCCGATCGCCAGCGGGATCGCCTGTCGCCGGCTCAGCCCCGGTGCCGCGTCGACGTGCCTGTCGGTCATGCGTTCTCTCCACCCCAGGGGATCATGCGGTCGCGGTTGAGGATGCCGCGCGGGTCGAGGAGTTCCTTGAGCCGGCGCATGAGCGCGATCTCGTCCGCGGACCTGGTGTAGCCGAGGTAGGACCGCTTCTCGAAACCGACACCGTGCTCCGCCGATATGGAACCGCCACTTTCGGTGACGAGACGATACACAATGTGCTCGACTTCCGGTTTGCGTTCCCGGGTGGTCTCCCCGGTGACGACGGCGATGTGCACGTTGTCGTCGCCGAGGTGGCCGAACACGAGGAGCTTCACCGCCGGCCACGACCGCTCCAGTTCCACCCGCATGGCGGCCAGGCACTTGGCGAGCGCGCCCGCGGGCACGCTGACGTCGAAGCCGAACAGCGGCTGCATCCGCAGGATCTCCGCGGGGATGCGCTCGCGTGCCGCCCAGAACGCGCCCAGTTCCGCGGCGTTCGTCGCGACGGCCGCGTCCAGCAGGGAGTCGGAGAACTCCGCCACGGCGACGGCCAGGCGCTCCGCGTCGCCCGCCGGGTCCGCGCCCCGGCACTCGACCAACGCGTAGAGCGGGTGCCCGAACGGCAGCGGCAGCCGCATCCCGGTCGGCTCCAGCGTGCGGTAGGCGTCGTCCCACATCACCTCGAACGCCGTCACCGCGCCGGGCAGCTTGCGCTGCAACGCGTTCAGCAGCGCCAGCGCGGTGTCCAGGTCCTCCAGCGCGACGAACGCGCCGGTGCGGCTGAGCGCGGCGGGCTGCAACCCCAGCGTCGCCGACGTGACCACGCCGAGCAGGCCCTCGCTCCCGATGAACAGCTGCTTGAGGTCCATGCCCGCGTTGTCCTTCACCAGCGGGGTGGACAACGTCAGCACGCGGCCGTCCGCCAACGCGACCTCCAGCGACCGCACGTGCTGACGCGTCATGCCGAACCCGACGACGTTCACGCCGCCCGCGTTCGTCGCGACGCACCCGCCGATGGTGGCGCTGCCCTTGGAGGCCAGGTCGATCGGCAGCAGGAAACCGTGCTCGGCGGCCAGGTCCTGCACGTCGCCGAGGGTCGCGCCCGCGCCCGCCGTGACGGTCCGCCCGGCCAGGTCCACGGTCGCGCCGGCCAACCGCTCGGTGGACAGCACCACCTCGTCCGCGCCCGGCACCGCGCCGCCGACCAGCCCGGTCATCCCGCCCTGCACGGCCACCGGCTGGTGGTGCCCGTGGCAGTGCGCCAGCACGGCGGCGACCTCGGCGGCGTCGGCGGGCCGCACCACCACCGACGCGTGCCCGACCCGGTCGCTGCCCCACAGATCCTGGGTGTGCCGCGCGGGCACGTCGTCGGTCACCACGTGCGCCGCGCCGACGATCGCCGCCAGGTCCTCCACCCGCACCCGAAGACTCACGGCCGTCCTCTCACTCGTTGTTGGCGTGCCCGGACCGCAGGCTGGTCCGCACGTGCAGCAGGTAACCGGCCGGTCCGGCGGCCAGCGCGCGGCGCACCGCGCCGACCACCTCGCCGGGACCGCGCACCGTCTCGCCGGGTATGCCGAACGACTCGGCCCACGTCACCAGGTTCGGGGTGTGCAGCGAGGTGCCGCAGTACCGCCCGGGGAACTGCCGGCGGGCGTGCTGGTCGATGGTGCCGTAACCGCCGTTGTCGGCGACCACGACCACCGGGCACCGGCCCTGCGCGCGCCCGGTGGCCAGCTCGTCGCCGGTCATCAGCAGGCCGCCGTCGCCGACCAGCGCGACCACGGTCCGCTCGGGGTGCCGGTGCGCCACGGACACCGCCGCGGGCACGCCGAAACCCATGGCGCCGTTGCCGAGCGCCAGCACCAGCCGCGACGGACCCGCGTGCACGTAGCGGTGCACCCAGCTGGAGAAGTTGCCCGCGTCGAAGGTGAGCACCGCGTCCGCGGGCAGTTCCGCGTCCAGCGCCGCCGCGACGTGCGTGAAGTCCACGCCGTCCTCGAACGGCCGCGGCCGCGGCGAGGCCAGCTCCTCGGCGAGCGCGTGCCAGCCGCGCAGCCACTCCCGGCGCACGGGCGGGGCCTCCGGCCACGACGCGGCGGCGAGCACGTCGAGCACCGCGCGGGCGGGCCGGTCGTCCACCACGCGCACGCGCGGCCCGGACCAGCCGGACGTGTGCACCTCGTCCGGCTTCTCACCGAGGAACACCACCAGGTCGGCTCGCGCCAGGCGCTCGCGCACCGCGCGCGGCGTGCCCAGGTGCAGGTGCCCGGCGTAGTGCGGGTCCCGGTTGTCCAGCAGGTCCTGCTGCTTGTTGCCGACCAGCACGGGCAACCCGGCGGCGCGGGCGAGCGCCGCCAGCGCGTCGCTCGCGCCGCGGTCGGTGTGGCGGGACCGCAGCAGCCGCCCGGCGAGCAGCACCGGCCGCTCGGCGGCGGCCAGCTCCCGCCGCAGGTCGTCGGCGTCCACCTCGGCCGCGGCCGGTGCGACCGCCGGTGGTTCGGCGGACACCGGCGCGGTCCACCGGTCCTCGGGCACCAGCAGCACCACCGGTCGCGGCGCGGCCAGCTCCTCGGCGGCCCGCGCGAGCTGGTCGGCCAGGCACGCCGGGTCCAGGGTGATGGTGGTGGCCAGCGCGCCGAACATGCCCGCCAGGTCCGCGCCCTGGAACGCGGTGCGCCGGTCGGCGTCGGTCGGGATGTCGCCCACCAGCACCACCAGCGGCGTCGGGTCGGCCGCCGCCGCGTCCACCGCGATCGCCGCGTTGGTGGAGCCGGGGGAGCGGTTCACCGCCACCACGCCGGGTCGGCCGGTCATCCGGGCGGTCGCGACCGCCATGAAACCCGCGCCGCCCTCGTGCCGCGCGGTCACCGTGCGGATGCCGTGCGCACCGGCGTGCGCCAGCAGCGGCAGGAACGCCTCGCCGGGCACCGTGCACAGCTCGTCCGCGCCGAGCCGCGCCAGCCACCGGCACAGCACGTCGACGAGCATCACCGGGCCACCGACGGGTGCCGGAACTCGCCGGTGACGGACTCCTCCGGCCACACCACCACGGCCTTGTCCGCGGTGTCGCCGACCTCCTGGTAGTGCATCAGCACCAGTTCCGGCGGCTGGTGGTGGTCGCGGTCGAACCGCACCGGACCACGCCACGTGCGGAAGCTCCCGGACTCCAGGGCGTTCTGGAGCGCTTCCCGGTCGTGCGCGCCCGCCAGCGCCGCGGCCTGCGCCAGCACCACGACGTCGGTGAACGAGTTGAGCGCGTTGTCCGGCGGGTAGCTGCCGAACTCGCGGTAGTAGGCGTCCACGAACCAGCGCCCGGTCCAGGTCAGGCCCCGCCACTCGGGGCTGAACCTGGTGGCGGGCCACAGCACGCCCGCGCCCGCCGGACCGGCGAACCGCCAGTAGTCCTGCGACCGCATCGGGAACGGGAAGCACGCCATCATCGGGACCTTCGGCAGCAGGCCGGTTTCCGCCGCCGCCTCCACGATCATGTAGTTGGTCCGCACCACGCCCGCGTTGACCAGCAGCTCCGGCCCGAACTCGGTGGCACGCGCCAGCGGCCCCCGCAGGTCCGACACGCCGTCCTGCGCGAAGTCCTCCCGGAACAGCTCCAGGCCGGGGATGGCGTCCTGGAACGCCTCGGACACGGTGTCGGCGAGCATCTGCCCGAACACGGTGTCCGCCGCGACCACGGCCACCCGCCGCCAGCCCCGCGCCGCCGCGAAACCCGCCATCAGCGGCGCGCGGTCGGCGATGGAGAAGTACGTGCGGAACAGGTGCCGCCGGCCGTGGGTGATGGTGTTGTGGCCGTTCTCGATGAACGTCGGCACACCCCACCGCTCGGCCAGGTCCGCGACCACCGGGCTGGTCCGCAGGTGCCACTGGCCGACCACGGCGCTCACGCCGTCCAGGGCGACCAGCTTCGCCAGCCCGCCCGCCGCCGAGCGGGCCATGTGCTCGGTGTCCGCGGTGCGCTGGTCGTTCTCCAGGAACAACCGCACCTGGCGCATCGAGAAGTCGCCGGGGTGCTCGGCCACGAACCGCGCGCCCAGCACCGCGCCGCGCACCACCAGCTCACCCGCCGTGGGATCGCCGGGCAGGCTCAGCGGCGTGAGCACGCCGACCGGCATCGCCGCGCCGGACACGGTCGCGTTGTGCGCGTCGACCAGCGCCCGTGCCCTGGCCTCGTTCTCGCTCGTCATCGGGCGAACCCCTCTGCTCAGACGTCGAATCGGGTGCGGTAGTCGGCGGTGGCCGCGCGCAGGGCGTCCGCGTCCAGGCCGAACTCGGCGGTGCTGTAGCGGTGCGCGCCGCGGCTGCGCTGTCCGTTGGCGGCGAGGTAGTCGCGCACGGCCGCCAGGAACTCCCCGGTCACCGGCAGGTCCAGGAAGCCCAGCACGCGGCGCAGCGTGCCCTCGGTGTCGGCCACCAGGTCGCGGTACCGGACGTCGAGCACCGGCCGCCCGGCGACCAGCTCGTCCCGCGAGTCGGCCAGGCGGTGCGTCAGCGGCACGATCCGGGACCGCCAGAAGTCGCCGATCTCCGGCAGGTCCAGGTCGTCGCTGCGCGCGCCGCGCACCGCGCGGCACAGGCTCGCGGTGGACGCGATCGCCTCGGCGGGGTCGCGGTGCAGGTGCACGAACCGCGCGCGGGGGTAGGCCGCCACCAGCTCCGGCAGGTACCACGTGTGGAACGGGCACTTGAGCACCGGGGTGAGCGGCACGCCGTCCGCGTCGACCCGGCGGCTCATCAGCAGCTCCAACTGGTGCCGGTGCCACCGGTAGGGCTCGGTGAGGTCCTGGCGGTGCAGCCACTCGCCGTACGAGGGCACGCGGTAACGCATCTCCAGCACCATGCTGTGGAACGTGTTCACCACCAGCCGCAGGCACTCGTCGGGCCGGTCGGCGTGCAGCAGGTGGATGCCCGGCAGGTCCGGCGCCTTGCGGTTGTAGTCGTCCACGTACGCCTGCGCCGCGGCGCGCACCGCCGGGTACCCGGCCGGGTCGCCCGCCGCCGCCACCGGGTCGGCCAGCTCCCACAACCGCGGCCCGTGCAGTGCCCGGTGCAGGGACAGCAGGTTGTGCAGCAGCGTGGTGCCGGTGCGCAGCAGGCCGACCACCACCACGGGCGCGTCGACCGGCGGCGGCGGTGCCGCCTCCCGCGCGGCGGCCACGTCGGCGAGCACCTGTCGGCTGCGCTCCAGCGAGGCGAGCACCGCGGGCACGTCGTCGGCGCGCAAGCGGCCCTCGGCCAGCACGGCCTCCCGGAACCGCTCCTCGCCGACGTCGAACGCCGGGTCCGGCCGCAGCGGCAGCGTCGTGGTCACGAGACCCCCTCGTCGATCGTCACGGCCACCGCGTCCCGCGCCGGCCGCCCGGCGCGCAGGTCGGCCAGGTTCTCCAGGAACGTCCGCGCGACCTCGGCCGGCTCGCCGGGGAACGCGAACGCGCGGTGGGGCGACACCACCAGGTTCGGCACCGACCACGCCGGGTCGGTCGCGGGCAGCGGCTCGGTGCGGTGCACGTCCAGGAACGCGCCGCGCAACTCACCCGCCCGCAACGCGTCGTGCAAAGCCCCTTCGTCCACAGCGGACGCCCGGCCGACGTTCACCAGCGCCGCGTGCGGCGGCAACGCGGCCAGGACTTCCTTGTCCAGCAATGGTTCCGGCGTGGCGGGCAGGCAACACACCACGTGGTCGGCGTCACCGGCCGCCTCCGCCAGGCGGGCCGCCGGCACCGTGCGGTAGGCCAGCGGCACGGGGCAGCGCCCGTCGCGGGTCACCGCCACGCACCGCGCGCCCAGCGCCGACAGCCGGCGGATCACCGCACGCCCGATCCGGCCGCCGCCACCCGGGACGAGCACCGTCGAGCCGTCCAGCATGACCGCGCGCGAGGTGTACCACGGTGGTCGGGACGGCAGCTCGGCGAAGTCCTTGAGCAACGCGAAAAGCGCGGCCACCGCGTACTCGGCGACCGACTCCACCGGCACCCGCGCCGAGTTCGTCACCAGCACGCCCGGCGTGAGCCCGGCCGCGGCCAGGTGGTCGGTGCCCGTGCCGGTCAGGTGCACCCAGCGCAGGTTCGGCAGCAGCCCGAGCACACCGGCCGGGAACTGGTAACCCACCAGCACCTCGACCGCCGCCCGCTCGGCGGGCGCGAGGTCGGCGACGGATTCCGCCCGCCGCACCGGCACCTCGGCCTCGATCCCGGGCACGAGCGCGGGCGCCATCTTGGAGTGCGCGACCAGGACGTCCGGGCGGTCCCAGCTCACCACGCGATGTTCCGGTCGGCCAGCAGCGCCGACACCGGCTCGGTGACACCCGACGCGGCCAGCTCGGCGATCAGCTCGCAGTTCCGGTTGACCTTGCCCGCGATCCACTCGCGCAGCCACGCCGACATCTGCGGCACGTTCAGCCCGCTCGGCGCGACACCGGCCAGGATGCAGCCGGTCACCGCCGCGCCGCCCACGTTCACCACGACGTCCGGCAGCACCGTGCGCCCCGCCTCGCCGAGCATCCGGCGCGCGTCCTTGGTGCAGCTCATGTTGCCGCCCTCGACCACGAGACCGGCCCGCACCGACGAGACGTGCTCCTCCTTGACCGCGTCCGCGCCGGCGGCGAGCACCAGCACGTCGGCGTCCACCTTCAGCCACGCGCGGTCGCCGTCGTGCACGCGCACCGACGCGGGCAGACCGGACCGGTCGATCGTGCCGTCCGTGCTGGTGCACGCGATCAGCTCGGCCACGGGCAGCCCCGCCGGGTCCTCGACGGTGCCGAGCACGTCGGCGACCGCGACGATCCGGTGGCCGTGCGCGGCCAGGTGCTGCGCGACACCGCGGCCCACCGTGCCGAAACCCTGGAGCACCACGCGTTGCGGCGTCGCGGCGTTCGCGGCGCGCAGCGCGCCGAGCGCGGCCGTGGCGACGCCGAAACCGGTGATGTCCACCATGGACCGCCAGAACTCCGCCCAGTCCACGTCCAGGCGGGTCGCGCCGGGCCTGGTCGCGATGTCGTAGCCCGCGGCGGCGAAGAACTCGTCCCGGTCGGGGTGCGTGGTGCCCTGGTCGCAACCCAGGTACACGCCGCCGTGCAGCAGCGGCCGGGTCACCTGGCCGAACGTGCGCATCAACGCGTGCCGGTCGCGGACCGGGCCGTTCGGGCGGATGCCGGCCTTCGCGCCGCCGATGGGCAGGTCGACCAGCGCGAGCTTGTGGGTCATGGCGCGCGCGAGGCCCGCCAGTTCGGCTTCGTCCACGGTGGCCGTCATGCGCGTGCCGCCCATGGCCAGGCCGTCGACCATGCTGTCGACCACCACCCAGCCCGTCGCGTCGCAGTCGGGCAGGGACAGGGTGGTGGAGAACAGCGGGCTCGCCGCGTCCGTGGCGTCGGCGTGCAAAAGCTGCTGGGTCATGTCGGCGTTCCCCTACTACATTCGATCCGCGATGGGCAGGACGTGCTTTCCCGTCGTCGCGAGGGAGTTGTCGCGACGGGGATTGAATGGGATTAGCGGCCCCCAGGCGCCGGAGCCCATCAGAGCATCGGTCTCCGAGGCACCTACACCGCCAAAAGGGTGACGCGCCCAACCCGTGGACGGTCTTGACAAGTTCCTCTAGCCTCGGGTCCCGGTCTGTGGACACGATCGCCGGTGTTAGCGGTCAATGCGTGGGATGCGATTCACGCCAGTGCTTCGGGATGACGAAGGGGGACATTGTGGGGGTCACCGTGTGGTTGACCGGTCTGCCCAGCTCCGGTAAATCGACGCTCGCCTCGGCACTCGCCGAACGACTGGCCCGCACCCGCCGGGTGCAGGTCCTGGACGGGGACGCGATCCGCCGCGACCTGTTCCCCGAACTGGGTTTCAGCAAGGACGACCGGGCCGAGAACGTGCGTCGGACGGGTCTGCTCGCCCGGCTGCTGGCGGGTCACGGCGCGGTGGTCATCACGCCCGTGATCGCGCCTTACCGGGCCGCTCGCGACGCCGTGCGGAAGGATCACGAAGCACACGGCCTGCGTTATCTCGAAGTCTTTGTCGACGCGGCGCCCGAAGTGTGCGCGGAGCGGGACGTGAAGGGGCTGTACGCACGGGCGAAACGCGGCGAGATCACCGGTCTGACCGGTTTCGACGATCCGTACGAAGCGCCCCTCCAGCCGGATCTGCACCTGCGGACGGACCGGCTTTCCGTAGCGGAGTGCCTCGACCGCGTGGCGGCACTGGTGACCGGTGCGGAGTCCCGGTGAAGGTCCTCGACCGCTTGGAGTCGGAGGCGATTCACATCTTCCGCGAGGTGGCGGGTGAGTTCGATCGGCCGGTGATCTTGTTTTCCGGTGGTAAGGACTCGACGTTGTTGGTGCATTTGGCGGTGAAGGCGTTCTGGCCGGCGCGGGTGCCGTTC
>NZ_JAHXGQ010000016.1 GCF_019375475.1 Saccharothrix obliqua
TGAGCTGGAACCCGGTCGCACCGCGGTCGTCGACACGACGGGGGAGGGGGACGAGGAGCGCTTCACCTTCCACGCCGGAACACCGGCACCCACGCCCTGACCCCGCCGCGTGCTTGGACCACGCTCACCGGCCCGCTCGGCCGTGCCGCGCTACCGCCCGCCCACGCCGCTGCCGCCCACGCCGCGCCACACCGCGCCGCCCACGCCACACCGCGCCGCCCACGCCACACCGCGCCGCCCACGCCACACCGCGCCGCCCACGCCACACCGCGCCGCCCACGCCACACCGCGCCGCCCACGCCACACCGCGCCATACCGCGCCGCCCGCCCGCGCCGCCCGCCCGCGCCGCCCGCCCGCGCCGCCCGCCGACGCCGCGCCGCCCGCCCGCGCCGCCCGCCGACGCCGCGCTGCCCTCCCGCGGCACGCGCCCGCGCTGCCGCCTGCTTGGGTTGGCGCGGTGTTCTCGCGCTTGGCCCCCGCGCTCGCCGGCTCGCCGGCACGCGTCGTGCCGCTTGCTCAAACTGCCGCTGGCTCGGGCTGCCGCGATGTCCCGCGCCCGGACCGCGCGGAGTCGTCCGCTCGGCCACCGGATCGGCCGTCCGCGTTGCCGGCACTCGACCCCGGGTTACGGAGCGCTCACCACCCGTGTCATCGTCGTGCGTCGACGGCACGTCGCGCGCGTGGTGTCGGAGCGATGCGGGACTACTTGTAGTTCAAGTAACTATGGCTCTCGGTGAGGTGGGCGTGCAGCTCGAACTCAGTGAACAGCGGTGGCAGGGGCTGCGTGCCGCGTTGCGGTCGGCGAGCGACCGGTTCGCCGACCTCGCGCGTTCCGCGCCACCGCCGACCCGGCTCGCGGTGGGCAGCTGGACCGCCGCCGAAACCCTCGCGCACACCGCGATCGTGGCCCACCTCAACGCGGGCGTGCTGCGCGACCCGACCGCGCCGCTGGGGGTCCCCGACGTCGACCGGCTGGTCCCGGGCACGACGCTCGGCGACATCGCGCACCTCAACGAGGTGGCGTTGCGCGTGTTCCCCGACCGGACGCCCGCCGCGCTGGCCGACCACCTGCGGGACGGTGTCGCGGAACTGCTCGACCGCAGCGCGACCCTCGACCCCCGCGGTCCCGCGACCTGGCTGGGCGGCGCGCGCCTGCCCGTCGCGGCGGTGCTGGCCCACCAGCTCAACGAAATCCTGATCCACGGGCACGACATCGCGCGGGCACGCGGGTCGCGCTGGCGGATCTCGTCGGTCGACGCGGCGCTCGCGTTCGAGTTGTTCCTGGTGCGCTTACTGGGCACCGACGAGCCCGGTCGGCTGTTCGGGGGCGCGCCGGCCGCCGGCGGTGGCCGCCGGGTCGCGATCGAGTTCCGGTCCCGGCACACCGCGCCGGTGGTGCTCGCCGCCGGCGGCGGCCGGGCGTCCGCGCAGCCGCCGGACGGCCACGCGGACGCCCGCGTCCGGTTCGAGCCGGCCGCGCTGATGCTCATCGTCTTCCGCCGCAGGCGACTGGCCCGCGCGCTCGCCACCGGCGAACTGGTCGCCACCGGCCGCCGCCCCTGGGCCGCCGTCTCCTACCTGCGGGGAATGCGCACGCCCTGACCGCCGAAGCCGTCGCCCGGGGTTCGGCCGCCCACCGCCGCGGGTCATCCGTGCTCCCCCCACCGGCAGGGCGGGGAAGTCGGGCCTGCCGCACCCGTCGCCGAGGGGTCCGCGCCTGCCGTCCCGACCGCTTGACAATACTTAAGAAAGATATAGCGTTATGGGAGGTAGCTGAGTTTGACCGCCTCGCGTGCCCCCGGGGCAGCGCGCCACTCGCGGTCCCAACTCGACAGACGCTGGAGGTGTCTGGATTGAGTCTTTCCAAGGAGACCTACGAGTCCCTGAACCTGGAGCCCAAGCCGATCCGTCCGCACATCCTCGCCGCCGCCACGGTGGTCTTCGGCGACGACTACTACGCGGGACGGCGGGAGACCATCAACCTCTCCGGCTTCGTGCAGCTCAACAAGTGGCCGATGCCCGGCTTCGAGCACACGGTGGACGAGAAGGGCTACGCGTCCTTCGAGACCGAGCTGATCAGCGCACCCGAGGTCGGCATCAAGGGCTTCAGCTACGAACTGGACGACCGGCTCCAGGTGCTGTCCAACCCGTTCCTGCCCAACTCGGGCCACGTCCGGCAGATCGTGCCGGGCAAGAACTTCCCGGCGGAGTTCTACATCCGCCGGTTCGGCATCCTGGAGAGCAGCACGTTGCGGCTGGCGCACCGCAACGTCATCGACATCCACGGCGTCGTGGACAGCGTGCCGCCGTTCAAGAAGCCGCTGACCGGCCCGTACCTGGGCAACCCGCGTGGTGACGGCCCGTTCGAGGTCGTGCAGGCGCCGAACGTCGTGCGCGGCACCACGCTGCCCGAGGCGTGGTACCCGGCCAACGACGAGAACGAGCCGATCGGCATCACGCCCGAGGTGTTCTTCGCCCCGAGCGCGGGCCCGTGCATGTCGATGCTGGTGGACCCGTCGCTCATCATGCAGGTGACCCTGGAGGGGCAGCTGGAGCTGGAGGTCGGCGGCAAGACCGTGCGGGTGGACCTCGCGGGTGACTACCGCAAGGCCGCGGGCGCGGAAGTCCTGCTGTTCGGCCCGGAGAAGCACAGCGACGGACCGGGTGTGCTGGCGCAGCTCTCGCGGGTCGCCGTCAGCGGCCACTGCGCCGAGCTGGGCGGCCGGGTCATGCTGCGCGCGTCGTGGCCGCGCGTGTCGGGCGGCACGCTGGGCGAGGGCACCGAGGACAGCCTGAGCCGCGTGAGCTTCCCGAGCGACCTGCACATCGACACCAACTTCGAGCTGTGCACGCCGCAGGGCACCCTCTACGCCGACAACTCCGTCCACGTGGCGGGCAAGCTGCGCGACGTCGAGGCGACCGGCACCGAACTGCGCATGGACGGCGCGGACGCACCGCTGGTGACCACGGGCAACGAGGTGCGGGCGCGCCTGACCGGCGTGTCGCTGGCCATGCGCGACGCGCACGTGGGCGAGACGGCCGCGGTCAACATCTGACGCCGGTCCGCCCGGTTGCGGTCTTGGTTTAAAACCAAATAGCATTATTCGGTGTCGTCCGGCTCGCCGGACGACACCCCACCGCGCACCCGGTCGAGAAGAGGGAGGCCGCCGCGTGGATGCCCGGCTCCTCGCCATGCACCAGGTGATGCTCGGCGACCGCGTGCGCATCGACGCCTACGACCGGGCCCTGGCACGTGCCGTCCGGCCGGGTGACGTGGTGGTGGACGTGGGCGCGGGCACGCTGGTGCTGTCCGTGCTGGCGCTCAAGCACGGTGCGGGTCACGTGTACGCGGTCGAAGCCGACCCCCGGATGGCCGCGCTCGCCGAGCGGATCGCCGCCGACAACGACTTCGGCGACCGGGTCACCGTCGTGCAGGGCGACGCGCGCGTGGTGCGCCTGCCCCGCAAGGCGGACGTAGTGGTCGCCGAGCTGATGGGCAACCTCGGCCCGGAGGAGGAGATGGTCGAGCTGGTCGCGGCCGTCGCGCGGCGCAACCTCGCGCCCGGCGGTCGGGTCGTGCCGCGCCGCCTCACCACCCACCTGACCGCCATCGAGTTCGACGGCGAGGGGTGGGGCGTGTGGCGGGACGACCACCTCGGCTACCGGCTCGACGCGGTGCGCGCCGGCGCGCCGCCCGGCCCCCAGCTGCACTTCTTCCAGCGCGCACCCCGGTTGCTCAGCGCGCACGTCCCGGTGGTGGACGCCGCCGTCGGCACGACCCGCGGCGGCCGGCCCACCCGCGCCGCGCCGCTGCCGATCGACCGGTCCGGCGAGCTGCACGCCGTGATGGGCCACTTCACCGCCGAGCTGGCCGACGGCGTCGCGCTGTCGAACTTCCCGTCCTACCCGGGCTGCAACTGGGCGGTGTGGACGTGGCCGGTCCGGCACACGCCCGTGCGGCCGGGTGACGACGTGGTCGCCGAGCTGCTGCCGCCGCCGCGCTCCGCCGCCGTGCGCGACGTCCTCGGGTGGCGGCTGGACTGCGCCATCTCCCGCCGAAGGAGCGCCTGATGCCCATGTCCGTCGGCACCGTCCGCGACATCCCGGTCCGCGCGCTGAAGCTGTGCGGCCTGACCTGGTCGGGCGAGTTCCTGTGGTTCTCCGAGGCGGTGTCCAATCAGATCATGGCCCTCGACCCGGTCAGCGGGGCCGTCGAGCGCCGCGTCGCGTGTCCCGGCGTGCGGACCGACCTGACCACCGTGGCCGGCAACCTGGTCCAGGTCGTCGGCGCGGAGCGGGCGCTGCGGCTGATCGACCCCGACACCGGCGCCACCGTCGTGGAGCTGCCCAACCCGCGCCCCGGCAACGTGCTGTGCGGATTGGAGGCCACCCACGAGGGGATCTGGTTCGGCTACGAGGACCTGCGCGTCCTCGACCTGCGCCGCCCCGACACCGGCGAGCTGGTCGACTCCATCCCGGTCGGCCGCCCGGTCGCGGGCCTCACCGCGTCGGACCGGTTCGTCGCCTACGCCGACCACCGGGCGGGCACCATCAACCTGGTCGACCTCGGCCTGCGGCGGGAGGTCGCCAGCTACGACGTCGCGGGCAACCCCACCGGCATCGCCTGGGACGGCAGCCGGATCTGGTACTGCGACCACACCACGCTGCAACTGCGGGCCATCGCCGTGCCCGGCATCAGCGGGGACGCCTGAACCGGGGGAGCGACCGATGCCCGACCGCGCCACCCCGTCACGCCTCGCGCTGGCCCTGCGTGCCGCGCGGGTGGCCGCCGTGCTGCTGGTCGTGCTCGCGCCCGCCCTCGTCGGCGGGTTGGTCAGGGGCGCGTTCTCCGGTCGGGAAGCCGCGCTGCGCCACCTGTGCCGGCGTGCCACGACCCTGCTGATCCGCCTCGGCCCGACGTTCGTCAAGGCCGGGCAGGTGCTCGGCACCCGCCGCGACGTGCTGCCGCCCGTGTTGTGCGACGAGCTGGCCGTGCTCCAGGACGACGTGCCGCCGATGGACCACGCCGAGACCGCGCGGGCGCTCGTCGAGGCGTTCGGCGACGACCTGGACGGCCTGTTCCGGGAGGTGGACCGGACACCGGTGGCGAGCGGCAGCGTGGCGTGCGTCTACCGCGCCCGGTTGCGGACCGGGCGGCGGGCGGCGTTGAAGCTGCGGCGGCCCGGCGTGGAGCGCGTGATGACGCTGGACCTGGTGCTGATGCGGCGGGGCGCGGCGCTCGTGGCGAAGCTGCCGGTGTTCCGGGGCGTGCCGGTGGTCGAGGTCGTGGCGCACGTGACCGGCGCGGTGTTCGACCAGCTCGACTTCGAGCGCGAGGCGGCGGCGCTGCGGCGGTTGCGGCGCAACCTCGCCGCCGTGCCGCGGGTGTGGGTGCCGGAGGTGTACGGCGAGGCGACCCGACCGCGCTGCATCGTCATGGAGTTCATCGGCGGCCTGGAGACCGGCGCCGCCGACCGGTGCTCGCCCGCCACCCGCCGGCGGTTCGCCGCGTCCGGGCTCGCCGCGATCTACCACATGCTGTTCGTGGACGGGTTCGTGCACTGCGACATGCACCCCGGCAACCTGTACTTCACCAGCTCGGCGCACGTGGTGGTGCTGGACGCGGGGTTCAGCGTGCAGCTCTCGGACGAGCTGCGCCGCCTGTTCGCGGAGTTCTTCATGAGCATGGCCACCGGGCGGGGCGACCGGGCCGCCGAGATCGTGGTGGAGAGCGCCACCGGGCTCTCGCCGGACGCCGACGTGGCGGGCTTCCTGCCGCGGATGGCGGAGCTGGTGGTGCGCAGCCACGGCCGGTCCGCCGAGGAGTTCAGCCTCGTCTCGTTCGCCGCGGAGATGTTCGACCTCCAGCGCGGCCACGGCGTGCACGCCGCGCCCGAGCTGATCTTCCCGTTGCTGTCGCTACTGGTCATCGAAGGAACCATCCGGGACCTCGACCCCGGCGCGGACTTCCAGGAGGCGGCGAAGCCCGTGCTGGTCAAGGGCCTGTTCGGGGCCCGCCCGGCGGGTCGCTGACGGAAACCACGAGCCGGCGATCCGCTTTAGGTCACAATAGTGGTGGAAGCGGAAAGGGGCGGGCCATGTCGACCAAGCGTACCTACCAGCAGTATTGCGGCCTCGCGTCGGGACTCGACGTCGTGGGCGAGCGGTGGACGTTGCTGATCGTGCGCGAGCTGCTGATGGGCCCGGCCCGTTACAGCGACATCCTGGCGAACCTGCCCGGTCTGGGCACGAACCTGCTGGCGGAGCGGCTGAAGTTCCTCGTGGAGCGCGGCGTGGTGGAGCAGGTCGACGTCCGCGGCACCGGCGCGCAGCTGGCGTACGCGTTGACGCCGGTCGGCGAGCAGCTGCGCCCGGTGGTCCTGGGCCTCGCCCGGTGGGGCATGGAGTTCGTCGGCGACCTGCGCCCGGAGGACGCCGTCCGCCCGCACTGGGGTTTCCTGGCGGTGGAGGCGATGCTCGACCCGGCGAAGGTGTCCGATGTGGACGAGCGGTACGAGTTCCGGGTGGACGACCAGGTGTTCCACATCGACGTGTCCGGCGGGCGGGCCCGCGCGGTGAAGGGCCCGGTCGAGGACCCCGCGATGGTGGCGAAGACCGACGCCGCCACGTTCGTGCAGATCGGCGCCGGCCGCCTGACGCCGCTGCTGGCCATGGTGACCGGCAGGCTGGCGCTGGAAGGCGACATGGACGCCGTGGTCCGGTGCTGCGAGGTGCTGGGGCTGGAGACCGGGATGGCGGCCCGGTCGCCGAAGCGGTCGACGCCCGTCGAGGCGGTCTGAACCCGACGAACACCCGACAACCGTTTGGAGGTGCGCCCCGGTGACGACACCCGAGGGCCTGTGGCCGGTGGACGCCGATGAGGAGTACCGACGGGCGCGGGCGGAGCTGTGGCACGCCGAACGGGACCTGCGCGACGCCGTGGAGGCCGTCGCCCGCGCCCGGCGTGCGCTGCCGTCCGGCGCCCGGCTGGGCGACTACGAGCTGGCGGAGGGCCCGGCGGACCCGGGACTGGACGAACCGGTGGTGACCCGCGGCCTGCCGGACCTGTTCGGCGACCACGCGACGCTGGTGGTGTACCACCTGATGTTCGGGCCGGGTCAGCGCGAAGCCTGCCGGATGTGCTCGATGTGGGTGGACGGCTTGCACGGCGTGTCCCACCACCTGGCTCGCCACACGGCCTTCGCGGTCGTGGCGGAGGCGTCCGTGCCGGAGTTGCGGGCGTGGGGCAGGCGGCGCGGCTGGGACGGGCTGCGGTTGGTGTCCGCGGGTGGGACGTCGTTCGGGCGGGACCTGGGCGCGGTCCGACCGGACGGGACGCTGCGGCCGGGCATCTCGGTGTTCCGCCGGGTGGACGGCGGTGTGCGGCACTTCTACACGATGTTCGCCGACTGGAGCGACGAGGAGCGCGAGCGCGGCATCGACCTGTACTCCCCGGTGTGGCAGGTGCTCGACCTGCTGCCGCAGGGGCGTGGCGACTGGTACGCGAGCAACCACTACGCGGGCCGGCTGCGCGGCTGACACCGGTTCGCGGCGGGGCCGCGCGGGTTGACGCCGGTTCCCGGTCGGCTGCGCGGGCCGGCAGCGGGTCGCGGCCGGCGCGCGGTTGGCAGCGTTCCCGGTCGGCTGCGCGGGCAGGCAGCGGTTCCCGGTCGGCTGCGCGGGGTTGGCACCGGTTCCCGGTCGGCCGCGCGGGTTGACACCGGTTCCGGGCGGGCCGTGCGGTCATCCGGGCGGCCGGCCCGGGGCGTTCCCGCGCTGCTGTGCGGTGGGGCCGCCCGCCTGAGCCGAGGTGGCCGGTCGTCGCGGGGTGAGCCGCCCGCGCGTCCGGTGGCGTCGACCGGTCCGCCGCGGGTTCCGCGGTCGGTCGGCGTCGACCGGTTGCCCCCGCACGGTTCCGGGCGGCTGGCCGGCGCACCGGATCGTGCTACGGTTTACTTGAAAAAAGAATCGTAACCCTGGTGCGCGGGGAGGGAACGTGGGGCGTGCGCGCGGTACCGCCGCGGACTTCGTCGCCGTGGCCCGGTCGTACGTGGACGCCCACCCCGACCTGTCGTCCGGGTCGGTGGACGAGGTGCCGGGGCTGGAACTCGACCTGGACGAGCGGTTCTGCCTGGAGGTCGCCGACGTGTACGACCGCGCGCCGCGGCTCTACTGGGACGACGAGATCGCCGGTCGCTATGCGTTATTCAAGCAGGCCAACCTGGTGCAGTACCAGGCGATCCGCGCGGCTGGCCTGGACGTGCGGCCGTGGGCCGACCGGCGCAACCCGTACCGCGACTCCCGCGACCTGGCGCGGCGGGTGCGGGAGTCCGGCGTGCTGCACGTGTTCCTCACCGCCGTCGGCCACGGGCCCGGGGAACCGGTCGGCTTCCACCCGCTGCGCGAACCCTCCGGGGTGGTGGAGCACGGGGTCGCGCTGACCCACAACGACGTCTTCCGCGTGGTCCACGACGTGTTCGGCCACGTCATGCACGGCCACTCCTTCGGCCCGAGCGGCGAGTTCCGGGCGACCCGCACCCACCTGCCGATGTACCCGGTGGAGGTGCACCCGGTGCTGCTCACCGAACAGGTAGGCCAGGTCTGCTGGTTCTTCTTCGGCCCGCACCTGCGCACCGCGGGCCGCGTGCCGAACCGCGGCGAACCCGGCCACACGCCGCCCGACCGGCGGCCCTACCCGGAGCAGAAGGTCTTCCCGCTGTCGCCGGACCACGTGGCCCGGTTCACGAGCCTGTTCAAGGAGGGGCACGGATGACGCGCGCCGCCGCCCTGCCCGCCGCGGTGCGGGCGGACTTCCCGATCCTCGCCCACCGCGGCGGCACGTACCTGGACAACGCCGCCACCACCCACAAGCCGCGAGCCGTCCTGGACGCCCTCACGTCCTACTACACCACCACCAACAGCAACGTCGGCCGCGGCTACCACGAACTCGGCAGGCTCTCCACCGACGCGTACGAGCAGGCCCGCGGCGACGTGCGGGCCGCCCTGGGCGCGCGGCACCCGGACGAGGTGGTGTTCACCGCCGGCACCACCGACGCGGTGAACACCGTGGCCGACGGGCTCGGCCGCCGCCTGGTCGGGCCGGGTGACGCGGTGCTGGTGAGCGGGCTGGAGCACAACTCGAACCTGCTGCCGTGGCGCAGGCTCGCCGAGGAGACCGGGGCCGACCTGCTCGTCGCGCCGGTCGACGAGCGCGGCCGGATCGACGTCGCCGGGTTCGCCGCCCTGCTCGGCCCGCGCGTGCGCCTGGTCGCGATCTCGCACGTGTCCAACGTGCTGGGCACCGTCAACCCGGTCGCCGAACTCGTCGCGCTGGCGCACCGGCACGGCGCGGTGGTCCTGGTGGACGGCGCGCAGGCCGTGCCGCACCGGCCCGTCGACGTGCGTGCCCTGGACGCCGACTTCTACTGCTTCTCCGCGCACAAGGTGTACGGCCCGATGGGCGTCGGCGTGCTGTACGGCAAGCGGGAGCTGCTGGCCGAGCTGCGCCCGGTGCGGGTCGGCGGCGGCACGGTCAAGGGTGTCAGCGCGACCGAGCCGGTGCGGTACGTGCCGGTCCCCGCGCGGCTGGAGGCGGGCACGCCGGACGTGGCGGGCGCCGTGGCGCTGGCCGCCGCGCTGGCCTACCTCGGCGGGCTGGGCCACGACGCGGTGCGCGTCCACGACGAGCACCTGGTCCGGTACGCCGTGCGGCGGCTGTCCGAACTGCCCGGCGTGCGCGTGGTGGGCGCGCCGGAGGAGACGCCGAGCGGCATCGTGTCGTTCGTCGTGGACGGCATCCACCCCTACGACGTGGGTTCGCACCTGGACGGGCGGGGCATCGCGGTGCGCTGCGGCGTGCACTGCGCCAGCACGTTCCTGGACCGGCTCGGCCTCGTCGGCACGGTCCGCGCGTCCTTCGCCGTCTACAACACCGAGTCCGATGTGGACGCCGCGGTGGACGCGCTCGGCTCGGTGCGCCCGGGTTTCTGGACCACCGAGCACCCCGACACCCGTTTCCTGTGACCGGGAGGCCCCGTGACCGCGACGAGTGACGCGGACCCGATCCGCGCCGAGCAGACCGCCACCTGGGACGCGGTCAGCGCCGGCTGGCTGGCGTGGACCGGGGAGTTCGAACGGGCGGCGGGTGCGGTGTCCGCCGAGCTGGTCCGGCTCGGCGGGGTGCGGCCGGGGCAGTCGGTGCTGGACTTCGGCACCGGCCTCGGCGAACCCGCGCTGACCGCCGCCGACGTCGTCGGCCCGACCGGTGAGGTGGTGGGCGTCGACCTGTCGCCGCGGATGGTGGCGCGGGCGCGGGAGCGCGCGGCCGGCCGGGCGAACACGCGGTTCCTGGTGGGCGGTGCGGAGGCCGCGCCCGGCGGGCACGACGTGGTGCTCAGCCGCTGGGCGCTGCCGTTCGCGGGCGACGTCCCGGCGACGTTGCGCGCGTTGCGGTCGGCGCTGCGGCCCGGCGGTGTCCTGGCGGCGGCCGTGTGGGGTCCGCCGGCCGAGGTGCCGATGATCGCGCTGGGCTTCGGCGCGCTGTCCCGGCTGCTCGCCCTGGACCCGCCGCCGCACGGGCCGGGGCCGTTCGCGCTGGCCGACCCGGAGCGCGTGCGCGCCGGGTTCGCCGCCGCCGGGTTCCGGGACGTCGTGGTGACCGGGATGGTGGTGGACTTCCGGCTGGCCGGGCCGGAGGCGTTCGCCGGGTTCACCCTCGACGTGCTGCCGCCGCGGCTGCGCGGCCTGCTGCGCGACCGGTTCGGCGACGAGCGGCACCCGAGCGTGCGGCAGGCGCTCGCCGAGGCGGCCGACGGGTTCCGCGTCGACGGCGGGGTGCGGCTGCCCTCGCGGTGCCTGCTGGTCCGCGGTGCCCGCCCATGAGGTTCGACACGAAGCTGGTGCACGTCGGCCAGGAGCCGCCCGCCGGGACCGGCGACCTGGTGCCGCCGCTGCACCTGGCGTCGACCTACGAGCGGGACGTGCAGGACCCCGTGCGCTGGTTCTACGCCAGGGGCGAGAACCCGACCCGGGAGGACCTGGAACGGGTGCTCGCGGCGCTGGAGGACGTGCGGTTCGCGACCGCGTTCGCCTCCGGGCAGGCCGCCGGCGCGACCGCGCTGGCCGTCCTCGCCCGGCGGCTGGTCATCGTGTCGGACGACGTGTACGGCGGCACGCACGCGTTGATGGGCACCGTCGCCGACCGCGGCGTGGAGGTCCGGTACGCGGACCTGGCCGACCCCGGGGTGGCGGACCGCGTCCTGGCCGCCGCGCCGCCGGGCGCGCTGGTGTGGGTGGAGACCCCGACCAACCCGCTGCTCAAGGTGGTGGACGTGGCGCGGGTGGCGCGGCAGGCCCACGAGGCGGGCGCGGTCGTGCTGGTGGACAACACGGTGGCCGGGCCGGCCCTCCAACGCCCGCTCGCGCTCGGCGCGGACGTGTCGCTCTACAGCACCACGAAGTCCGTCGCCGGGCACCTCGACGTGCTGGGCGGCGCGTTGGTGCACGACCGGGAAGACCTGCACGAGGCGTTCACCGCGCACCGCACCGCGGTGGGCAGCGTGCCGGGCCCGTTCGACTGCTTCCTGGTGCACCGGGGCCTGAAGACGTTGTCGTTGCGCGCGGAGCGCCAGGTGGCCACCACCGGGAAGCTGGTGGCGGAGCTGTGCGCCTCGCCCGCCGTGGCCGAGGTGCGCTACCCGGGCCTGCCGGGGCACCCCGGCCACGAGGTCGCGGCGCGGCAGATGTCCGGCGGCGGTTCGCTGGTGTCGTTCCGGTACCGGGGCGACGTCGGCGCGTTCCTGCGCCGCCTGCGCCTGTTCGGCAACGCCGTGAGCCTCGGTGGCGTGCGCTCGCTCGCGAGCCGCCCCGCCACCACCACGCACCGGCCGGTGCCGCCGGACCTGCGTGCCCGGCTGGGCATCACCGAGGACCTGGTGCGGATGTCGATCGGCATCGAGGACCCCGAGGACCTGCTCGACGACCTGAGGAACGCGCTGGGCGGAGGAGCGGCATGGCGGAGCTGACCCTGCTCGACGGCGCGGTGGCGACCGAACTCCAGCGGCGCGGCGTGCCCGTGGCCGCCCCGTGGTGGACGACCCGGGCCGTGCTCAACGGGCGGAACCGGGACGTGCTGCGCGCGGTGCACGAGGAGTACGCGACCGCCGGGGCCCGCGTGATCACGGCGAACACGTTCCGCTGCAACCTGCGTGCCTTGGCGCGCAACGGGTTGGCCGACGCCGGTCTCGCCTGGATGGTGCACGCGGCGGTGGGTGTCGCGGAAGCCGCGCGCGACTCGGCAGGCGGCCGGGTCCGGGTGGCCGGCTCGGTCGCGCCCGTGGAGGACTGCTACCGCCCGGACCTGGTGCCGCCGGACGACGAGCTGCGTGCCGAGCACCGCTGGCTGGTGGTGGAGCTGCTGCGGGCGGGTGTGGACCTGGTGCTGGTGGAGACCATGAACACGGTGCGGGAGGCGCGGATCGCGGTGGGCGAGGCGGTCGCGGCGGGTGCGCCGACGTGGGTCTCGTTCGCGTGCGGGCCGGGCGCGCGGCTGCTGTCCGGCGAGCCCCTGGCCGGGGCGGCGCGTGCGGCGGAGGCCGCGGGCGCGTCGGCCGTGCTGGTGAACTGCACGCGCCCGGAGCACGTCGAGGCGTGCCTGGTCGCGCTCGGCGACGCGTGTGCCGGACCGTTCGGCGCCTACCCCAACGTGGAGGACCGCGCGGGCCTGCCCGAGCGCGGGCACGTGGACCGGCACGTGCCGGCCGACGTCGGGCCGGCGGAGTTCGGGTCGCTCGTCGCGCGTTGGCACGCGGATCTCGGCGCGTCCCTGCTCGGCGGGTGTTGCGGCACCACACCGGAGCACATCGCGGCGGCGCGGGCGGCGACCGCCGTGCCGGCACCGTGATCACGGGCGCGACTACCATGGGCCACCCGGGAGCGAGGTGGGTCTGTGGTGTCGTCGAAACGCGACTACGGCCAGTTCTGCGGCCTGGCGGGCGCGCTGAACGTGATCGGCGAGCGGTGGACGCTGCTGGTCGTCCGCGAGCTGCTGATCGGGCCGGCGCGGTTCACCGAGCTGATCGACGACCTGCCCGGTATCGGGCCGAACCTGCTCACCGAGCGGCTGCGCGGCCTGGTGGAGCGCGGTGTGGTGACGCAGCAGCCGGTGCCGGGCGACGGCCGCGCGCGGCAGTACGCGCTGACCCCGGTGGGGGAGGAGCTGGCCGGGCCGGTGCTGGCCCTGGCCCGCTGGGGCCTGCGGTTCCTGGACGAGGAGGACTCGACCGGCGCGACCCGCGCGAAGTGGGGTTTCCTCGCCGTGCAGGCGATGGTGCGCGAGGACCGCGTGCCGGACGTGGACGAGGTCTACGAGTTCCGGGTGGCGGGGCAGGTGTTCACCATCGCCGTGACGGCGGGCGCGGTGGCGTTCGGGCGTGGACCGCGGACCGCGCCGGACCTGGCGGTGGAGTGCGACGCGGACACCTTCGTGCGGATCGGCGCGCGGATGCTCTCGCCGCTGCGGGCGATCGCGACCGGCGCGGTGAAGATCAGCGGCTCGCCCGCCGCCGCCGAGCGCTGCACGCGGATGCTCGGGCTGACCTGATCGACGGCGCCGGGGCGCGGCCGTGACGCGCCGGGGCGCGGGGGTGGCCGCCGGTGAGCGCGCCGCGCCCGTGCGGCTGGCGCGTTCCGCGCTCACGCCACGCGCGTCGGCCGGTCCCGACGCCGACCGGTGGTTCGCCGAACGCGCCGCCGGTGTCGAGTTCGCGGTCCGGGACGTGCCGCTGGACGGCCTGCCCGGCTGGCGCACCGACCCGGGGACCGGCGACCTGACGCACCGCAGCGGTCGCTTCTTCGCCGTGCGCGGCATCGACGTGCACCTGCCCGGCCACGAGGTGCCGCGCTGGGACCAGCCGATCATCCACCAGCCCGAGGTGGGCGTGCTGGGCATCCTGGTCCGCGAGTTCGGCGGCGTGCCGCACCTGCTGATGCAGGCGAAGGTGGAGCCGGGCAACGTCAACGGCGTCCAGCTCTCGCCGACCGTGCAGGCCACCCGCAGCAACTACACCGGCGTGCACCGGGGCCGCGCGGTGCCCTACCTCAGCCATTTCCTGGACGTGCCGGAGGACCGGGTCCTGGTGGACGTGCGGCACTCCGAGCAGGGCGCCTGGTTCTACCGCAAGCGCAACCGGAACGTCGTGGTGGAGGTCGCCGAGGACCTGGAGGTGCTGGACGGCTTCCGCTGGCACACGCTCGGCGAGGTGCACCGGGCGCTCGCCCGGGACGACGTGGTCAACATGGACGCCCGCACCGTGCTGGCGTGCCTGCCGTTCGCGGGCGGCGGCGCGGCGGCGCTGCTGGGCGCCGGTCCGGGCGACGGGTTCCGGGCGGCGCTGGCGCGCTCGTGCGACCCGGCCGCGGGCAGCACGCACACCACCGGCGAGCTGCTGCGCTGGATCAGCGAGATCCGCACCCGCGTCGACCTGCGCACCGCGACCGCGCCGCTGGCCGGCCTGGCGGACTGGCGGCGGACCCCGGACCGGATCTCGCACCGCACCGGCGCGTTCTTCGACGTGGTGGGCGTGTCGGTGCACGCGCCGGACCGCGAGGTGGCGAGCTGGTCGCAGCCCATGGTGCGGCCGTGCGGCGTCGGCCTGGTGGCGTTCCTGGCGACTTCGATCGGCGGGGTGCTGCACGTCCTGGTGCACGCGCGCGCGGAGGCGGGCTGCGTGGACGTGGTGGAACTCGCGCCGACCGTGCAGTGCACCCCGGACAACTACCGCCACCTGCCCGCGCGTGCCCGGCCACGCCACCTGGACGCGGTGCTGGGCGCACCGCCGGAGCAGGTGCGGCTCGCGGTCACGCAGTCCGAGGAGGGCGGCCGGTTCTTCCACGCGCGGACCCGGCACGTGGTGGTGGAGGTGGACTCGCCGGACGACGCCGAGACGCCGGGCTACCGCTGGGTGGCCCTGCACCAGCTGGTGGACCTGCTCCGGCACAGCCACTACGTGAACATCCAGGCGCGGAGCCTGGTGGCGTGCCTGTACGGGGTGGCGGCCGGTGGGGCGCGAGGCGTTCAGTCGGACATCGCGTCGAGGTAGCGCTCCAGGTCGTCCAACCGGCTGGACCACAACCTGCGGTAGGGCTCCAGCCAGCGGTCGAGTTCCATCAGCGGTTCCGGGCACAGCTCGTAGACGCGGCGCTGGGCCTCCTTGCGCGCGCGGACGATACCGGCGTCGCGCAGCACCTTCAGGTGCTTGGAGGTACCGGGCTGCGAGATGCCCAGTTGCTCGACCAGCTCTCCGACCGGTCGGGGCCGTTCGAGCAGAAGCTCGACGATGCGCCGACGGGCCGGATCGGCCAGTACGGCGAACACGGCGGCCATGACCCGAACAATACTTGCACTGTGTATGCCTGGCAAGTTATGGACGGGTGGCCGTCCGACTGCTGGGAGCAGGGGTTGGCGGGTTGCTCCGTGTGGGACCGTATCGCTACTCTTTTTTAAAGTGTTCGCTCGCGGCTAACTGGGAGTCCCCATGCGCGGATACGCATCGACCCGACCGTGGAGCACGAGGGGGTTGGTCGTGGCCGGCGTGCTCCTGGCGGTGGTGGGGCTGCTCACCGCCGCCGTGCCCGCCGGTCACGCCCGGGTCGAGGTGACGTCGTCCAGCGTCGTCGGCACGGACGGTCGCACCTACCGGGCCACGAACCACCTCGTGCCGCTGCCCGACCGCCACCGGCCCCGCGAGTGGCTGCTCGCGTGGGCGGGCGACGCCGACAACAGCCGGGGCACCGACCCGGACTTCCTCGCCGTCATCGACGCCACCAAGGGTTCGCCGACGTACGGCAGGGTGGTGAACACCGCCGTGCTCAGCCCCCAGGTCGGCAGCGAGCCGCACCACATGCAGTACGTCTGGCACGCGGGCGACCGCGTCTACGCCGGCGCGATGTTCACCGACACCACGTTCGTGCTGGACGTGTCGAGGCTGCCCGAGGTCCGGCTGACCGGGATCAACCTCGGCGCGGACACGCCCTGCGCCTCCGTGCCCGACGCCTACTGGGTGCTGCGCGACGGCACCGCGTACGGGTCGTACATGGGCGGTCCCGACGTCTCGGGACCGTGCACCTACAGCAACGGCGAAACGCGCGTCGGCAACGGTTTCGCCGGTTCGCCGGGCGGCATCGTGCGCATCGGCGAGGACGGCAGGACCCTCAGCGAGACGCCGGCCTCCACCCCGGACGCCGAACTGCCCGAGCTGTGCGGCAACGTGCCGCCGCTGCCCCGGCCGAGCTGCGCGAACCCGCACGGCGTCCAGGCCCGCGAGGACCTGGACCGGTTGCTGGTCAGCGACTTCGCCGAGGTGCGCAACTACCTCGACCCGGACACCGTGCAGCTCGACCCCAAGCTGCTGCGGACCACCGTGCGGATCTTCGACATCGCCGACCGCGACAACCCGAAGCTGGTGTCGGTGACCCCGCTGCCCGTCGGCCCGCGCCAGGACGAGGCGGTGTTCGAGGAGAACCAGATGGTCATGGAGACGACCGTGACCAACCGCAGGCACAACAAGGGCGCGTTCGCGGGCACGATGGCGGGCGGCGCGATCTACTACACACCCGACATCACCGATCCCACGCCCGAGTGGCGGCAGGTGTTCGACAACACCGCCGCCTACCGCGAGTTCGACCCGACCGGTGTGCTCAGCGGTCGGCTCAGCGGCGGGAGCTGGCTCCAGACCAGTCCCGACGACCGGTACCTGTTCAACGCCGTGATGGGCTCCGACCCGCGGCTCAAGCCCGAGCAGAACAGCGGCATGGTGTACGTGCTGGACATCCGGCGGCTGCTCGCGGCCGGCGACGACCCGCGCTGCCGGGTGGACACCCCCGACGAGGTGACCGGCGGCGGTGTGGAAGCGGACTGCCCGGCGCTGGTGGACGTGCTGCCGATCAAGGGCGGTGTCGGCGGGCCGAAGGGCCGGGTCGCGGTCGGTCCCCACTGGGGCGCGATGGACAACTTCGAGCGCGGGCGGGACGGCCGGTACCGGGAGACCGGTGACATCAAGCGGCTCGCCACCGCGAACTACTTCGTCGCGCAGACCGGTATCGACGGCGACCACCGGGTGTGCGTGATCGAGTTCGACGGCCGGGACGGGCTCCGGCTGGACGAGTCGTTCCGCGACGAGAACGACCAGGCACCGTGCGTCGACTTCGAACGGGCGAGCTGGCCGCACGGCGACCACGGTGGGGCGCGACCGCACGGCGTGCTGTTCGCGGTCGCCGCGAAACACGTGCGCTGATCCGGCCGGGCGATCACCGTGTCGTCGGTGGTGGTCGACGCGCTCGCCCCGCACGCGCACCCGTCCGCAGCCGGCGACGGGATCGCCGGACTGCGCCTGCTGGTCGTGGTTTCGCTGGTGGTCCTCACCGGCACGGCCCTGCTGCGACCGGTCGCCGGGGCGGGTCGGGTGGTGCGGTGGGCGGCGGTCGTGGCCGGGGTGGTGGTCGTGGCGGGTGAGTGGGCGCTGACCGCGCTCGCCCCACGGCCGCAGCACGTCCTCGCCTCGGTCGTCCCCCTGGCGCTCGCGGTGGCCGCCGTCGTGGTGCCGTGGCGGCGGTTCGCGCCGGTCGTGGCCGTGGGCGTGACGGCGTTGGCGTTGGCGGAGTTCGCGGTGGCGTGGTCGGAGGCGGAGTTCCGCGACGCCGCGCTGCGGACCGGCGTGGCGGCGCTGGCGTGGTTCGGTGTCGCCCGTCCGCGCCGGTCGCTGCACGCGACGGCGGCGGTGCTGGCGGTGGCGGTGCTGGCCGGAGCCGCGCACCTGACGGCGGTGGATCCCCGGCGGCCGGTCCCGGGTGTGCTCCAGTCGCGTGAGGTCGCACTCGGGGGAGAGGCGGTGCGGGTGCTCGTCGCGCCCCAGCGGCCGGGCTGGAACCTGGTCCGCGTCACGCGGGGCGGTATCGCCGCGGGCGCCGCGCCGGAACGGCTCACCGCCACCGCGCCGAGGCCCGGGACCGGCGGGTGGTGGGCGCTGGTCGACCTGCCGCCGGGGCGCGGCTCCCTGTGGTTGCGGCGGGGTGGCGAGCTGGTCGCGCTGCCCGTGGACACCGGCTCCCGCCGGGGCCCGGACGTGTCGGGGCCGGACGGCCCGGAGTGCGCGGACGCGGTGCTGGGCGCGTGGCTGGCCGAGCGGGTCGCCGGTGGGTGCCCCGCCGATCAGCTCACCGGGGGTGACGCGGAGGCGTTGCGCGCGACCGTGGGCTTCCTGGCGGCGCGTGGGCGGCGGTCCGTGACGCTGGTCGCCGACCACTCGCCGAGGGCGTCCGCCGCCGCGGCTGTCGTGCACGACGCCTTGCGCCGCAACGGGATGACCGACTCCGGTGGTCCGGTGCTGGTCGTCGCCGGCTGGGCGGCGGCGGACCGGGCGCTGCGTGACGTCGCGGCGGGGCGGCTGCCGGGTGGCGGCAGCTACCTCGCGCCGTGGCTGCTGACCGCGCCGCTGCTGGCGATACCGGCGGCCCAGGTGATCCCGCTGCGGCAGAGCCCGCGGGAGCCCGCGGCGCTGGCGTACGTGGCGGCGCTGAACGACCGCGTGCCGGGTGCCGTCGCCACACCGGCCGGGTACGCGGCGTGGCGCGGTGAGCCGGACACCGGGCCGTTGCGCCTGTACGCCGCGTCGCTGGTCACCATGGGGCTCGGCACCTCGCGCCACGCGCACGGCGGCGTGACGTGGTTCCCCGGTGGAGGCATCACGCCCGTGTCGGACGGGCTCACCGGGGACGGGGTCGGTCGGCGCTGGGGAACGTCCCGCGCCGCGGCGCGGTCACCGCTCAGGAAAGCTCCGCGGAGACCTTGATCATCGCGTCGACGGTGTGGTCGAGTTCGGCGACGGAGTTGTAGAGGTGCGGCGCGACGCGCACCGCGAACCGCTCACCCTCCACACCGCGGACGGGGAAGAACGTGAAGCGCAGGTTCACCCCGTGCTGCTCCTCCATGCGCTTCTCGAACTCGAAGAACTTCGACACGTCAACGGCGTGCGACGGGTCCGCGAACGGCTGGAACGCCACCATCCCGCTGTGCAGGCGCTCGTCGTCGAGCGGGCTGAAGAGGGCGTCCCTGCCCCAGTGGTCCACGATGCGCTCCTTCAGGTAGGAGCACAGGCCCAGCACGTAGCGCTGGATGTTCGCGCGCCCGATCCGGTCCCAGATCTCGGACGCGGCCTGGAGCGCCGGGCCGCGGGAGAGGTCGGCGGAACCGGTCTTCTGGAGGTAGGTGCCGATGTCGTAGGTCGGCTCCCGGCCGGTGGTGCGTGGTGGCAGCGCGCCGTCGATCGGGTACCACAGCGTGATCACCGGCCAGAACTCCGGCAGCGGCAGGGGGTTGTGCTCGGGCAGGACCTTGTTGCGGGCGTAGACGATGCCGGTGCCCATCGGACCGCACTGGTACTTCGCGCCCGAGCCGCTGAGGAAGTCGATGCCCAGCCCGTGCAGGTCGAAGTCGAACTGGCCCGGCAGGTGCGCGCCGTCGACCATGGTGATCAGCCCGTGCTCGTGGGCCAGTTCGGCGAGCATCCGGGTCGGCATGGCGGTGCCGACGGTGAACGTGACGCCGGCCCACTGGAGCACCTTGGTGCGGGGCGTGATGGCGTCGGCGAACATCCGCACGATCTCCTCGGCGGACTGGTCCGGCCCGAGCCGGGGGGTGAGCTTCTTGACCACGACGCCGCGTCGGTTGCGCAGGATGTTCAACGGGGCCTGCGCGGTGTAGCACTCGTGGGTCGTGGTGATCACCTCGTCGCCTTCACCCAGGTCGAGGCCGTTGAGGATGCGCGCGTTGCCGTCCGCGGCGCCCTGCACGACCGCCAGTTCGTCCGGGTCGCACCCGTAGGCGGCGGCGAGGGCGGCGCGGGCCTCGGCGAACGTCGTCGGCGGGTACGGGTCGCGCGGCCGGCGGGCGAAGTCGACGTCGGCGCTGCGCAGGAGGGCGAGGACGGGTGCGGGCACCGAGCCGATGGTGCCGACGTTGAGGTGGACCAGTTCGGGGTCGATCGTGAACAGGGAGCGGACCCGGGCCCAGGTGGCGGGGTCCTCCAGCGGCCCGGACGGGATGTCCGCCAGGACGGACGCGGGCAGGGCGGTGTCGGACGAGCGCACGGCCGCGTTCGCGCGGGCCATCCGCACGACGGCGGATTCGGTGTCGTGCGCGGTGGTGGTCTCCACGGGACTGCCCCTCTCCTCGGCCGGGTCCCACCCGACCACGGTCCACTATGCAAATAGAAACTCGTTGCGGACTATCTCCCGCTATATGACAGAGCGACTTCACTATCATATAGCGCCTGGCGGGTGCGCTCCACTACAGTCGGCCGTACGGGGCGGCCCGGCTCCGCGCTCTGCTCGACACGCGGCTGGAGGAGGTCGACAAGAGGATGTCCAGCACTCCCCGCTTCGGCGGGACCTTGCGACTCGTGGGCCCCGGCGGGGTCGACCACATCGACACGGCGAGCGCCTACTACGCCACGTCCGCGCAGATCCTGCGCGCGCTCACCCGGCAGCTGTTCGCCTACCCGGCGTCCGCCGACCTGTCCGACCCGGCGGCGGCGTTCACGCCGGCCCCGGACCTGGCCGCCGAGGTCCCGACCGCGGAGAACGGCGGCATCAGCGCCGACCGGCGCACCTACACGATCCGCCTGCGCGACGGCGTGCGGTGGAACTCCACGCCGCCACGCGAGGTGACCGCGCAGGACGTGGTCCGCGGGCTCAAGCGCCTGCCGAACCCGGTGTCCGGCGCGGGCGCGCTGCACTACTTCACCAGCACCATCGTCGGGTTCCGCGAGTTCTGCGACGCCTACCGCGCCGCGTTCGAAGGACGTGCCGCGACCCCGGCGGCGATGGCGGAGTTCCAGGACTCGCACGACATCGCGGGCCTCACCGCGGTCGACGACAAGACGCTGGTGTTCCGGCTCCTCCAGCCCGCCAACGACTTCCTGAACATCCTGGCCACCGGGTTCACCACGCCCGCGCCCGCCGAGTACGACGCGCACGTCCCGGACAGCCCGGAGTTCCGCCGCAACACCCTCTCCTGCGGGCCCTACCGGCTCGCCGAGCACGCCGACGACGGGTCGCGGCTCCTGCTGGAGCGCAACCCCGAGTGGCGCGCGGACACGGACCCGATCCGCAACCAGTACGTGGCGCGGATCGCCATCACCGTCGGCCGGGAGCCGGTGGCCGTGACGCAGCGGAAGATGGACGCCGGCGAGATCGACCTCGCCTGGTCCTACACGGCGGTGTCGTGGGCGCGACCCAAGGCGGGGCAGGACGCCGCGCCACGCAGCTACCCGGGTTTCGCGCTCAACCCGTACCTGGTCTTCAACCTCCGCAGCCCCAACCAACGCGGTGCGGTCGGCAAGATCGGGGTGCGCAAGGCGATCGCGCACGCGGTCGACAAGGTCGCCATCGGCGAGATCCTGGACGACCTGGACGCGCCGAACACGCCGCTGCGCTCGGTCATCCCGGTGGGCAGCATCGGGCACCGGGACTTCAACCCCTACCCGACGCCGGACGACCGGGGCGACCCGGCGAAGGCGCGGGCCTTCCTGGAAGAGGCGGGTTACGGCGACGGCCTGTCGCTGATCGCGGCGGTGCGCGACATCGGCATCCACCTGAAGGTCATGGAATCCGTCGCCGCCGACCTGGCCGCGATCGGCATCGGGCTGGAGTGGCGCAAGTTCACCCAGGCCGAGTATTACGGCTCGGCGTTGTCCGACCCGGAGGCCGGGCGGCGCGGCGACTGGGACATCGCGGAGCCCGGCTTCACCCCGGACTGGTTCGGCAACAACGGCCGCGTCATCGTGCAACCGCTGTTCCAGACCAACGACGCGCCGGGCACGACCAACTACGGCGGCTACAGCAGCCCCGTGGTGGACGCGTTGATCGAGCAGGCGCTCCAGGAGCCCGAGCCCGCCAAGGCCGAGGAGCTGTGGCACCAGGTCGACGTCGAGGTGATGAAGGACCTGCCGATCGTGCCGATCCTGAACTTCGCCGCGATGACGTCGCGGTACCACGGCAAGCGCGTGCGCAACGCGGTGCACGTGCCGCAGATCGAGTTCTTCGACATGACGAACCTCTGGCTCGACCCGCCCGAGGACTGAGCCACCGCCCGCGCCACCGCCACCCGCGGCGGTGGCGCGGCACCCGGTCAGCGGACCAACTCCTCCAGGCGGTGCACGAGGTCGGCCGGGCTGGGCAGCGTCGCCATCTCCTCCCGCACGGCCTTGGTGTTGGCGCGCAGCGACTCGTCCTCCAGCATCCGGTTGACGGTCGCGGCGTCGATGGCGTCCTCGTCGACCACGATCCCGACGCCGCCCTCCCGCACCGCCGGTGCGAGCGTCTCGTTCCCGGGGTAGAGCGGGTGCACGCCGACGACCTGCGGGATGCCCGCCTCGATAGCCGCCATCGTCGTGGTGCCGCCACCGTGGTGCACCACGCCGTCGCACGTGCGGAACAACGCCTCCAACGACGTCCACCCGACCGACCGGACGTTCGCCGGCAGGTCGCCGAGCGGGGTCAGGTCGGTCTCGCCCAGCGCCAGCACGAGTTCGGCGTCCAGCGCCGACGCGGAGGCGAGCAGGCCCTTGAGCGGGCCGAAGCCGTCGGTGCCGGGTCGGTCGGTGCCGAGGGTGACGGCGACGCGGGGCCGGTCGCCGCGCTCGGGCAGGCGGTCGCCGATCACCGTGCCGCCGGTGAACACCACGTCGCGCACGAACTCGCCCTCCGGCCGCTCGAACGGGAACATGCTCGGCGGCACGGCCTCCAGCACGAGCGCGGGATCGGCGAGCGCGGGCACGCCGTACCGCTCGAACACGTCCGGCAGCAGGGCGGCGATGGCCCGGTGCAGGCCGCCGGTGCGCACGATGCCCAGGTTGCGCTGCACGGCGGGCACGCCCAGCCGGCTCGCCACGATCAACCCGTACGCGGCGGTCTGCTCGTACACCACGACGTCGGGTCGCCACTGCTCGGCCAGCGCGAACGCGCGCTCGAAGAACGGCCGGTTCAGCTCGGCCGGCATCAACGCGAACCGGGACGGGTCGTCGCCCAGCGTCTCGTTCCACCACATGCGGGCGAACTCCGGGTTGTCCGCCAGCGTCCGGTCGAAGATCGCCATCCCGTCGAAGCCGGGCGCGACGTCGACGATGGGCAGGCCGGACGCGACGGCCTGGTCGGTGTGCTCGGCGAACGCCACCAGCACCTCGTGGCCGGCGGCGCGCATCGCCCACGCCAGCGGGACCATGGGGAACAAGTGGCTCACGCCGTCGGTCGAGCAGAACAGTGCGCGCATGGGTTCAAGCCTCCTGTCGGGGCCGGACATGGCTACTATCTGTTATTCAAGCATAGGGGAGGTGGATCGGTGATCAACGTCTTCCAGCCGTCCCTGGGCGAGGAGGAGCTGGCCGCCGTCCGCGAGGTCTTCGCCGGCAACTGGATCGGCAGGGGACCGCGGGTGGCCGCGTTCGAAACCGCGTTCGCCGACCACCTCGGCGTCGGCCGTGAGCACGTGACGTCGATGAACTCCTGCACCGAGGCCACCTTCACCGCGTTGCGCCTGGCGGGCGTCGGGCCGGGCGACGACGTGGTGCTGCCCAGCGTGAGCTTCGTCGGCGCGGCCAACGCCGTCGCCGCGCACGGCGCGCGCCCGGTCTTCTGCGACGTGGACCCGCGCACGCTCAACCCGGCCGTGGCGGACGTCGCCCGCGCCGCCACCCCCGCCACGCGGGCGGTCGTGGTGCTGCACTACGGCGGCTACCCCGGTGAGGTCGCCGGCATCGCGCGGTGGTGCGCCGACCGGGGCATCCCGCTGGTGGAGGACGCCGCCAACGCGCCGGCCTCCACCGTGGACGGTCGCGCGTGCGGCCTGTTCGGTGATTTCGGCGTGTGGAGCTTCGACCACGGCAAGATCGCCACCGCGGTCGACGGCGGCATGTTCTACGCGCGCGACCCGGAACTCGTGCGCCGCGCGCGCAAGCTCGCCTACCTGGGGCTGGAGGAGGTCAGCGGGCACGAGCGCGCCGCGCGGGCCGCCGACCGGTGGTGGGAGGTCGAGGTGACGTCGTTCTCCCGGCGCTCCGTGCTCAACGACGTGCTGGCGGCGATCGGGGCGGTGCAGCTCCGGCGGTTGCCGGAGTTCCTGGCCCGGCGGGCGGAGGTGGTGGACCGCTACGACGCGGCCCTCGCGGGCGTGCCGGGCGTGGTGACGCCGCCCGCGCTGCCGCCGGGTCACCGGACCTCGTACTACTTCTACTGGGTGCAGTTCGACTCGGGCGTGCGTGATGCCGTGGCCGCCGACCTGTACCGGGCGGGTGTCTACACGACCTTCCGCTACCCGCCGTTGCACCGCGTGCCCCGGTACGGGTCCGCCGCCGTGCTGCCGGGCGCGGAACGGGCGGCGGAGCACACGCTGAACCTGCCGTTGCACCAGGGTTTGTCCGACGAGGACGTGGACCGGGTGGTCCGCGAGCTGCGGGCCGCGCTGGAGCGGCACGTCGACCCGATGGGGTGACCGGGGCCCGTATGTGCCTTGATGGCTACATAACCAGTGCGGTATGTTCGGGCCGTGATCGAGCCATCCCGGACAGTGGGGAGGTGGGCGTCGTGACGGCGGTCGAACCGGCTATCGAGGCTTCCGGCCTGGTCAAGGTGTTCGGGGAGACGCGGGCCGTCGACGGCGTCGACCTGGTCGTGCCCACCGGTGGCGTGTACGGCTTCCTCGGTCCCAACGGGGCGGGGAAGACGACCACCGTGCGGATGCTCGCCACGCTGCTGCACCCGGACGGTGGCAGCGCGCGCGTCCTGGGTCGCGACGTGGTCCGGGAGGCCGACGACATCCGCGCCCGGATGAGCCTCACCGGCCAGTACGCGTCGGTCGACGAGCAGCTCACCGGTGGCGAGAACCTGGTGCTGCTGGGCAGGTTGCTCGGTTTCACCAAGGCGGTGGCGGCCGAGCGCGGCGAGGAGCTGCTCGCGGTGTTCGACCTGGCCGACGCCGCGGGCAGGCAGGTCAAGACCTATTCCGGCGGTATGCGCCGCCGGCTGGACATCGCGGCGAGCCTCATCGTCACACCCGAGCTGGTGTTCCTGGACGAGCCGACCACGGGCCTGGACCCGCGCTCGCGCAACCAGGTCTGGGACGTCATCCGGTCGCTGGTCGACGTGGGCACGACGGTCCTGCTCACCACCCAGTACCTGGAGGAGGCGGACCGCCTCGCCGACCGGGTCGCGGTGATCGACCGGGGTCGGATCGTCGCCGAGGGCACGCCGGGCGAGCTGAAGGCGTCGGTGGGTGCGGGCGCGGTGCACGTCCGGCTGGTGGAGGCGGACCGCCGACCGGAGGCCGAACGCATCCTCGCCCGCGTCATCGGCGGCCAGGTGCGGCTCGCGCCGGAGCCGGACGCGTTGTCCGTGCCCGCCTCCGACCCGGAGCGGGTCGGCGCGGCGCTCGTGGAGCTGAGCCGCGCGGGCGTCGCGGTCAGCGGCTACCGGCTCGCCGAGCCCAGCCTGGACGAGGTGTTCCTCGCGCTCACCGGGCACGCGGCGGACGTCGACGAGAAGGCCGAGGAGGACGCGGCATGACCACACCGGCGACCACCGGCGACGTCGAGCGCCCCGCGAACCGGGTGCTGGGCACGCGTGCCCGCCCGGAGCGGCCCGGTCCGCTCGCGACGTCCCGGGCCTTCGCGTGGCGGGCGCTGCTCAAGATCAAGCACGACCCGGACCAGCTGTACTCCTCGTTCATCCTGCCGATCATGTTCACCCTGGTCTTCACCTACCTGTTCGGCGGCGCGCTGGCCGGGTCGACCGGCGACTACCTCCAGTTCCTGATGCCGGGCATCCTGGTGATGACCGTGATCATGATCAACATGTACACGGGGATCTCGCTGAACACCGACATCACCAAGGGCATCTTCGACCGGTTCCGCGGCCTGTCCATCTGGCGGCCCGGCATCCTCGCGGGCGCGCTGCTCGGCGACGCGCTGCGTTACGCCATCGCCCTGGTCGTGGTGACCGCACTCGGCCTGCTGCTCGGCTTCCGGCCCGGCGGCGGCGTGCTCGGCGTGCTGGGCGCGTTCCTGTACCTCCAGCTGTTCGCGTTCTGCCTGGGCTGGCTGTGGAACGCGGCGGGCCTGGTGCTCAAGTCGCCCGAGTCGGTCAACCAGCTCAGCTCGGTGGTGTTGTTCCCGCTGGTGTTCGCGAGCAACATCTTCGTCGTGCCGGACACCATGCCGGGCTGGCTGCGGGTGGTCGTCGGCGTCAACCCGATCACGCACGCGGTGACCGCCGTCCGCGGGCTCACCGCCGGCACCCTGACCGGTGACCAGCTGCTGTGGGCGCTGGTCGCGTGCGCGGCGCTGCTGGTCGTCTTCGCGCCGCTGGCGATGTACCTGTTCCGGGCGAAGAGCCTGCGGTGACCGACCGGGTGCTGGCCCTGCTCGACGGCACCCTGGCCGACCCGGCCGCACCGCTGGTGCGTGCGGGCGACCTCGGCCTGATGCGTGGCGACGGCGTGTTCGAGACCGTCCTAGTGGAGGACGCCGCGCCACGCGAGCTGACCGCCCACCTCGCCCGGCTCGTCCGCTCCGCCGGTGCGCTGGGCCTGCCCGCGCCCCATCCGGCGGCCTGGCGGCGTTGCGTGGCCGCGGCGGTCGCCGGGTGGGGCCGCCCGGATGAGCTGTCGCTGACCCTCGTGCACGCCCGCGGCACCGCGCCGGACGGCTCCGCGCCGACGTCGTTCGCGTTCGGGATGCCGGTGTCGCCGAAGCGGCGACGGCTGCGCGGGACCGGGGTGGCGGTGCTGTCGCTGGCCCGCGGGGTCGACCCCGACCTGGTGGGCCGGGCGCCGTGGCTGCTGCACGGCGTCAAGTCGTTGTCCTACGCGGTGAACATGGCCGCCACGCGGTACGCCGAGAGCCAGGGCGCGGACGACGCGGTGTTCACCGCGCCGGACGGGACCGTCCTGGAAGGACCGACGTCGACCGTCGTCGTCGCGCACGACGGGGTCCTGAGCACCACGCCACCCGACCTCGGGGTGCTGCCCGGCACCACCCAGGCCGCGTTGTTCGAAGCGGCGGAGGCCGCCGGGTGGCGCGTGGCGGCCCGACGCCTCGCGCTCGCCGACCTGTGGTCCGCCGACGGGGTCTTCCTCACCTCCGCGGGGCACAAGGTCACCCGCGTGCGCAGCCTGGACGGCACGCCGCTGCGTGACTCGTCCGCGCTCGCCGCGGAGCTGTCGGGACTGCTGGAGGCGCGTTACGCGAACCGCGCCGTCCACTCGTGGAACGAGGCCACCACGTAGTCCACCATCTCGGCGGTGATGCCGGGGAAGACCCCGACCCAGAAGCTGCGCTCGGTCACCGCGTCGGAGTTCGCCAGGCTGCCCGCCACCCGGAACTCCCGGCCCGCGTAGGCGGGCTGCCGCACCAGGTTGCCCGCGAACAGCATCCGGGTCGCGATCCGCCGCGACTCCAGGAACCGCACCAGGTCGCCACGCCGGTACGGCGCGTCGGCGGTCGGCGTCACCGCGAACCCGAACCAGCTCGGCTCGCTGTCCGGCGTCGGCGTCGGGAGCAGCAACCACGGCAGGTCCGCCAGCCCGGCACGCAGCCGCCGCCAGTTCTCGCGCCGCGCGGCGGCGAACTCGCCGAGCCTGCCGAGCTGGTTGAGCGCCAGCGCCGCCTGGAGGTCGGTGGTCTTCAGGTTGTAGCCCACGTGCGAGAACGTGTACTTGTGGTCGTAGCCCGGCGGCAGGTCGCCCAGCCGGTACGCGAACCGCTTGCGGCACGCGTCGTCCTCGCCCGGCTCGCACCAGCAGTCCCGGCCCCAGTCCCGCAGCGACGCCACGATCCGCGCCAGCACCGGGTTGCCGGTGGCCACGCAACCGCCCTCGCCGGAGGTGATGTGGTGGGCGGGGTAGAAGCTCGCCGTGCTCAGGTCGCCGAACCCGCCGGTCGGCCTGCCCCGGTACCGGGAGCCGACCGCGTCGCAGTTGTCCTCCACCAGGTACAGCCCGCGGGCACGCGCCAGGTCGGCCATCTCCTCGGCCGCGAACGGGTTGCCCAGGGTGTGCGCCAAGACGATCGCGCGGGTGCGTGGACCGATGGCCGCGGCCACCCGGTCGGGCGTCGTGTTGTAGGTGCCCAGCTCCACGTCCACGAACACCGGCACCAGGCCGTTCTGGAGGATCGGGTTGACCGTGGTGGGGAAGCCCGCCG
The DNA here is from genome assembly GCF_019375475.1 of Saccharothrix obliqua. Taxonomy (GTDB): domain Bacteria; phylum Actinomycetota; class Actinomycetes; order Mycobacteriales; family Pseudonocardiaceae; genus Actinosynnema; species Actinosynnema obliqua. The sequence continues at coordinate 28,249 of NZ_JAHXGQ010000016.1, forward strand.
CGACCGTGATCACCTCGTCGCCCGGTTTCAGCGCGTCGGCGCCCAACTGCGGCGAGGTGAGCGCGGTGATCGCGAGCAGGTTCGCCGACGAGCCGGAGTTCGCCAGGTGCGCCTTGCGCACGCCGAGTTCGCGGGCGAAGGCCCGTTCGAACTGCCGCGCCGTGACGCCGGACGCGATCCGCAGCTCCAACGCCGCTTCCACGAGGGCCACGCGGTCCTCCGCGGTGAGCACCGCGCCGGAGGTGGGCACCGGCGTCACGCCCGGCCGGAACACGGCGTCCGGTGCGGTCTGCTTGTCGTAATCACGCACCAGGTCGAGGACGCGCTGCTTGGTCTCGGCGCTCTCCGTGGTCATACCGCCTCCTTCGCCGCCGCCACGAGTTCCGGGCCGCGCGGCGAGGCCCGAACCGGATGCCTGGCACGGGGGCGCGCCGACCTCGACGTCGGGGGCACGGCGGACACCGCCACCTGCCCGACCGCTTCGGCCCCGGTCCGGCACCGTCGGCTCGCCACGGGGACGTGCCCGCCGAGGCGCGGGGCACCGCCGCGCGCGGAGCCGCGTGTCGGGGAGGGCGGTCCACGGCTCCGGTCATCCATCCGCCTGACGTCGACCTGCGCGGCACACTCGAAAAGTAGCTATATTTTATGTTAGCAGATGCCGATGATCCGGGGAGTGTCGATGATCGACGCGGACACCGCTCGCGACCAGCAGCGCCGGGAGTGGGCGCTCTCCGCGCCGGGCTGGCTGGTGTTCCGGGACAACCTCGCCGCGCGGTCCGGCACGATGACCACGCGCATCCTGGCCGCCGCCGCGCCGCGCCGGGGTGACCGGGTGCTGGACCTCGCCTGCGGTGTGGGCAACCCGACCGGCGCGCTGGTCGCCGCGGTCCGGCCGGGTGGATCGGTGCTCGGCCTCGACCTCTCGCCGGAGATGATCGCGGGCGCGCGGGAGTGGGCGGCAGCCGCCGGCGTGGCCGACGCGGAGTTCCGGGTCGTGCCCGACGAACGCCGGCTCGGCCTGTCACCGGGTGAGTTCGACGTCGCGGTGTGCCGGGTCGGCCTCCAGTACATGCCGGAGCCCGCCGCCGCGTTGCGCGCCGTGCGCGAGGGCCTCAAACCCGGCGGCCGGATGGTCGCCACCACGCTCGGCGACCCGGGGCGCTGCACGGCGTTCCGGATCAGCTCCCGGGTGATCGCGGACCACGTGCCACCGGACGGGCCGGGCCCGGTGGCGCTCTCCGACCCCGCCCGGCTGCGGGAGTTGTTCGCCGAGGCGGGTTTCGCAGATGTCGTGGTGGAGCGGTTCGAGACACCGCTGATCGAGATCGACGGGGCCGAGGCGTGCTGGGACATGTTCGAGCGGACCATGGGCCCGTTGATCGCGCTGCTCGCCGCGATGCCGCCCGACCGGGCGCGGGCGCTGCGCGTGGACGGCGTGGCGGCGCTGCGCGCGGAGTTCGGCGACGGACCCGTGGTGCTGACCGGCGAGGCGCTGCTGGCCTCGGGGGTGAAGCGCTGACCGGAGAAGAGGCGCCGCTCAATCGCGGGTGGCGATGAACAGGCCGCGGCCGTTGGGCTCGTCCGGTCGGAAGCGCGGGGTGCACCCGGCGGCCCGGAACGCGGTCAGGTACTCGTCCGGGGTGAACAGCGAGACCACCTCGAACTCGGTGAACCCGCGGACACCGGACGGCTCGGCGACGACGATCCGGACCTCCATGCGCGTGACCCGGCCGTCCCTCACCGAGCGCGTGACCCGGGAGACGACGCGGTCCGGCTCCCGCAGCACGTGGCCTGCCACGTGGGTGTCGAGGGCGCGCTCGGGGAACCACCACGGCTCCACCACCAGCACCCCGCCGGGGCGGACGTGTGCCGCCATCCGCCCGATCGCCCGCTCCAGCTCCGCCGTCCCGGGCATGTAGGCGATCGCGAAGCACAGGCAGGTCGCCACGTCGAACGTCCGGCCGAGCGTGAAATCACGCATGTCGCCCACCGCCAGGGGTACGCCCGGCAGGCGTGCCGCGGCCCGGCCCAGCATGGCGTGCGAGGCGTCGACGCCCGCCACGTCACCGAACTCCGCGCGGAACGACGCCAGGTGCGCACCCGTGCCGCAGGCGACGTCCAGCAGCGACGCGGCGTCCGGGCACACCTCGCGGACCAGCCGGGCGACCAGCGCGGCCTCGGCCGCCCAGTCCTTGCCGCGGTCGGTCAGGACGTCCTCGTAGACCTCGGCGTGCCGTTCGCTGTAGCCACCCACGGCGTTCCCCCCGATTGCGGGTCCCGAGCTGTCGACTATAGGGTTTTACAGCAAAGAGGAACACCTTCCGCGGAGCGTGGACATGCGCGTGCTCTTCCTCTCGACGCCCCAGGCCAAGGACCTCCTGCCCATGGTTCCGCTCGCGTGGGCGTTGCGCGCGAACGGCCACGACGTGCGGATCGCGACGTCCGGACCCGCCCTCGCGGTGACCGGCGACCTGCCGGCCGTGGACTTCGGGCCCGCCGACCCCGGTTCGGCCGAGGCGATGCCGGAACTGGCCCCGGACCACCGGCGGATGCTGTGGTCGCGGCTGCACGCGGTGGAGGAGGGGTGGCCCGTCCTCGGGTACGTGGCGAGCACGTTCGTCGAACCGATGACGCGTGCCGCGCGTGACTTCCGGCCCGACCTGGTCGTGCACTCCCAGTTGCAGGGCGCGGGGCTCGTCACCGCCGCGCTGCTCGGCGTGCCCGCGGTCGAGCACGGTTTCGGGCTGCTGCGCACCGGGCGGTTCTACGACGAGCTGGCGGGCCTGATGCCCGCGACGCTGGAGCGGCTGGGGCTGACCGCCGCCGACCTCGCCGCCGTGCCGCGGGCCGCGATCGACATCGCGCCACCGTCCATGGTGGAGCCCCAGGAAGGCGCCTGGCTGTCGCGGCACGTCCCGTACAACGGCGGCGGGGTCGTGCCGGAGGACCTGCGGGCGCGGCCGGAGGGCCGGGCGCGGGTGGCGGTGACCCTCGGCTCGATGGGGCTCATCGGCCCGGACGTGGACGCGGAGGCGTTCCTGGGCCGGTTCCTGCCGCTGCTCGCCGACCTGTCCCGGCGGTCGGCCGCGGAGTTCGTGCTGATCGGCGTCGACCCGCGGCACCCGGGTACCGGCACGTTGCCGCCCGGTGTGCGGTACCTGCGCGAGTGGGTCCCGCTGCGCGCGTTGCTCGACGGCTGCACGGCCATCCTGCACCAGGGCGGCGCGGGGACCATGCTCAACGCGTTGGACGCCGGTCTGCCGCAGCTCACCGTGCCGGCGGTCGCGCCGAACTTCATGCACTCGGAGCGGCTGCGGGTCAGGGGAGCGGGCTGGTGGGTGACGCCGGAGGGGTTGGACGCCGAGGCGGTGGAACGGCTGCTGACCGACGAGCGGGCGCGGACGGCGGCGGAGGAGGTGCGGGCGGAGATCGCGGCCATGCCCACGCCGCTCTCGCTGGTCGGGCGGGTGGAGGCGCTGGTGGGCTGACCGCGTGGCCGACCGGGTGGCCTGCCTCGTGCCTGACCGGGTCGCCCACCGCGTGGTCGGCCGGGGCGACCGCGTGCCAGGCGGGGGGCCTGACCGGGTCGCCGACCGCGTGCCTGACCGGGTCGCCGACCGCGTGTCGGGCCGGGTGTCGGGCCGGGTGCCAGGCTGGGTCGCCGACCGCGTGCCGGGCCGCGTGCTGGGCCGGATCGCCGACCGCGTGGCCGGCGGCATCGCTGACCGCGTCCACCATCGCGTCACTCGAACGGATGAGCACGCTATATGCTGTTGTTGGTATATGCGTGCCCTGGTATGTTCTGATCGATCGTCGAGCGCTTCCGTTCCCGTGATCGAAGACGACTAAGGAGCAGTCCCGTGAAGGACATCGCGCTGCTGACCGTGGACGGCCGGTCCCAACTGCGCATCGAACGCCGTCTGGCGCACCCGCCGGAGAAGGTGTGGAGCGCGCTCACCGAGCCCTCGCACATCAGCAAGTGGTACCCCTTCCCGGTCGCCGAGCTGGAGCTGAAGGAGGGCGGCAAGGTCAGCTTCGACGCCGGCGACGGCTCGACGTTCGAGGGCGTCATCACCGAGGTCGACCCGCCGAAGGTCTTCGCGTTCCGGGAGGAGGAGGACCTGCTGCGCTTCGAGATCACGCCGGTCGACGGCGGTTCTCGGCTCGTCTTCTCGCACACCTTCGACGACCGCCCGGCGGCGGCCAGCAACGCCTCCGGCTGGACGGACTGCCTGGACGCGCTGGAGCAGGTCGTGGGCGGCGCGGAGGAGACGGCCGTGGACAGCGACCCGGTCGCCCTGCACGAGCGCCTGGTCAAGGAGTTCGGCCTGGACCAGGGCGAGGTGAAGGCCGGCGACGACGGCTGGACCGTGCGGTACGAGCGCCAGCTCCGCGAGCCCGCCGACCGGGTGTGGGCGGAGCTGACCGGTGGCGGCGAGGTCGCCGCGAGCGGCCCGGTGCCGGCCGGGTTCGCGCACCCCGGTCTGTCCACCGGTGACGTGCGGTCGGTCGAAGCGGCCGAGCACGTCGAGTTCGACTGGCTCAGCGACGGCGTGCCGGCGGGCACGGTGCGCTACGAGTTCCGGCCGGGCAACGGCGGCGCCCGGCTGACCCTGGTGCAGCGGGGCGAGAACGGCTCCGCGGCGTTGCGCGACTCGGAGCTGCGCGCGTGGCGCGACCACGTGGAGGGCTTGGCGGCGGAGCTGTTGGAGGCGCGCGGCTGACGGGCCGGGCTCACCCCGACGCCGCGAGGTCCGCCGGGGTCAGCGGCTCGTCCAGCAGCACCCGGTAGCGGTCGGCCGCGGACTGGTCGTCCGGCCGGGCGTCGAGCCACGCCCGCACCCGGCGCGCGCCTTCGACGTAGGTGGTCGTGTAGGCACGCCACAGGGGATCGGTGAGGAACCGGACCGCGTGACGCGCGCGCTGCTCGTCCACCAGCATCCACCGCCGCAGGTAGGCGACGACGTCGTCCGGGTCCGCGCCGCGGTCGTGCAGCATGATCGCCGCGTCCTGGCGTGCCGCCATGAGCGGCATCGTCCGGCGCAGCAGGAGTTCGGACAGCTCGCCGTCCAGCACCAGTCCCAGTTCCGCCAGCACGTCCTGCGTCCACCGTCCCCAGCCGGCGCCGAGCAGGGCGGGCAACGCCGTCTCCGCGATGCCCTCGGCCATCAGGCACCGGGGTGTGTTCACCAGGGCGATGGCGTGCTCCGCCTCGCCCCGTTCGCGCACCAGCCGGAGTTCCTTGCGGCAGTGCTCGGCGTGGTGGCCGGGGTACGCCTCGTGCGTGACCAGCAGCGGCAGTGCGGCCATCCGGTGCCGCACCTCGGCGTTGAGCGTGATCGTCGACCGGTAGCCGCCGTGGTAGCGGTTGAACGCGTTCCACGGCCGGTCGGTGACGGCTTCGTACGCGACCTCCTCGTCCGCCGGCAGGTCGAACAGCTCGTGGGCGCGGACGCGCAGCCGGTCGGACACCGCGCGGGCGGCGGGCACGAGCCGCCCGGCGGGCACCCGGTCGTGCTCCTGGAACCGGGTGACGCGGTCCGCCAGCGGCCCGGGTCCGGGCAGCAGTTCGGCGATCTCGTCGTGGAGTGCCGCGTACTCCTCGACGTCGGTCGGGCGGATCTCCACGCCGAAGTACGCGTGGATCTCGGCCAGGAACGGCGTCTCCACGCCCGCGAGCCGGTCCCCGACGCAGGCCAGCGCGCCGAGTTGGCCGTCCAGGAACCGCCGACGTCGTGGTGGCAGGCCGCTGGAGGCGAGATCGGCGCGCAACGCCCGCGCGTGGGCGGCCAGGGCGGCGGGCTCGGCGGGCGGCTCGTCGTCGACCTCGTGGGACAGGTCCGGGTCGCCGAACCAGCAGTCCACGAGACCGGGGGCCAGCCGGCCGAGCCGCAGCCCGAGCAGCAGGTACTCCCGCACCACGGGTTCGTCCACGACGCCTCCCAGATTTGCTATTCAATAGTAAAGTAGCCGGGGTGGGCTACGGGAGGAAGCACGCCGAGTTGTACGACGCGGTGTTCACCAGCCGCGGCAAGGACTGGTCCGCCGAGGCCGCCACCGTCGCCGGAATCGCGCTGGCCCGCCGGCCCGGCGCGCAGTCGCTGCTGGACGTCGCGTGCGGCACCGGCGCGCACCTCGCCGCGTTCGCCGGGCACTTCGCGCACGTCGAGGGCGTCGAACCCGCCGCAGCCATGCGGGAGATCGCCGAGCGCCGGGTCCCCGGGCTGGTGGTGCACCCGCACGACATGCGGGAGATCGCCGTCGACCGGGAGTTCGACGTCGTCACCTGCCTCTTCTACGCCATCACCTACATGCCGACACCGGCCGACCTGACGGCCGCCGTGGCGGCGATGGCGCGGTGCCTCGCGCCCGGCGGTGTGCTGGTGATCGAGCCGTGGTGGACGCCCGACCGGTTCATCGACGGGTACGTGGGCGGTCACCTGGTCGAGGAGCGCGACCGCGTGGTCTCCCGCGTCACGCACTCGGTGCGCGAGGGCGACCGCGTGCGGATGACCATCGACTTCACCATCGCCGACCACACCGGCGTCGACGCGTTCCGCGAGACCGAGGTGGTCTCGCTGTTCGGCCCGGACGACTACCGGCGGGCGTTCGAGCACGCGGGCCTGGTCGGCGAACACCTGCCCGGCTGGGCCGCGGGCACCGGTCTGCACGTGGCGCGACGGGCATGAGGAGGAGCTGTGAGCACGACCGCCGCACCCGGGGACACCCGGACGCTGACGTTCCTCGGCCCCGGCGACCCCGACCACCTCGACCCGCACAGCGGCCACCACGTGCGGCCCGGCCAGCTCCTGCGGGTGGTGTCCCGGCAGCTGTTCGCGGTGCCCGCCGTGGTCGACGTGGCGGAGCCGGACCAGGTGTTCGTGCCGGTGCCCGACGTGGCGGAGGCCGTGCCGACCCAGGACAACGGCGGCCTGAGCGCGGACCTGCTGACGTGCGTGGTGCGGCTGCGCCCCGGCGTGCGCTGGGACACCGAGCCGCCGCGTGAGGTCACCGCGCACGACTTCGCCCGCGGCCTGGCCCGGATGGCGGACCCGGCGTACGCGGGGGACGTGGGGCGCTTTTACACCGACGTCGTGCGGGAGGTCCGCGTGGTCGACGACCGGACGCTGGTGTTCCACCTCCACCGGCCCGCGAACGACCTGGTGAACGTGCTGGCCACCGGGTACGCCACCGCCCTGCCCGAGCCGCACGAGGGTGAGCGCGCCAACGGCCCGTTCCGGGTGGCCTCCCGGACCGCCGACGAACTGGTGCTGACCCGCAACCCGGTGTGGGACCCGGCGACCGACCCCGTGCGCCGGGCCGAGGTGGACCGGGTCGTCGTGCGTCGCCACGGGCCGCCCGCCGACCCCGCGTGGCAGTTCGGCGTCGTGACGTGGTCCGGCACGGCCGACCGGACCTGCCCCGGCTACACCCTCAACCCGTACCTGGCGTTGAACCTCCGCCCCGGGCCACTGGCCGACCCGCGCGTCCGGCGGGCGATCGGTTACGCCGTGGACAAGGTGGCGGTGCGCGACATCTTCGCCGCGTTGCCGGGCGTGACGGCCGTGCCCGCGCACTCCGTGGTGCCGCCGGGTTCGGTGGGCTACTCGAAGTACGACCCGTACCCGACGCCCGGCGATCGCGGCGACCCCGCGAAGTCCCGTGCGCTGCTGGGCGAAGCGGGATACCCGGACGGCCTGCGGCTGGTGATGCGCGTGCGCGACACACCACTGCACCGCTCGGTGTTCGACGCGGTCGCGGCGGGCCTGGCGCGAGCGGGGCTGTCACTCGTGGCCGAACACGTGCCCACCGCTCGCTTCTACGCCGACCTGACGCCCGAGGGTGACTGGGACCTGGCCGCGCCCGGTTGGACGCCCGACTGGCACGGCAACAACAACCGGGCGGTGATGGCACAGGTCCTGCGCGGCGCGGGCAACTACGGCGGTTACCGGAACCCCCGGCTGGACGCGTTGGTGGAACGCGCCCTCGGCGCGGTGAGCCTGCCCCGGGCCGCGCTGCTGTGGCACCAGGCGAACATCATGGCGATGACCGACCTGCCGGTGATCCCGCTGGTCGCCTTCGCGTGCCGCTGCTGCGCGGCCCGTACCGGCGCGGCGGGCCGCCTGCCGGTCAGGTGAAGTCCACGTCCTTCGCCGCCACCGCGCCCGCCGTGCGGCCCGGCGCCTTCTGGTACTGCCAGTAGAGGTTGGTGTGCGCGATCACCTGGGCGGCCGGCGGCATGCCCCACGCGCTGCGGTCGTCCGTGGTGTGCGCGTCGGCGACCAGCGTCGCGTCGTAGCCGCGCGTGAACGCGCCGTGCAGCGTCGAGCGGATGCACGCGTCGGTCTGCGCACCGGCCACCACCAGCCGCCCGACGCCCAGTCCGGACAGGACGGACTCCAGGGTGGTGTCCTCGAACGAGTCGCCGTACAGCTTGTGCACCACGGCCTCGCCCTCGGCCGGCACCAGCTCCGGCACGATCCGCCACCCGTCACTGCCCTCCGGCATGTCCTCGTCGGAGTGCTGGACCCACACCACCGGCACCCGCTCCCGCCGCGCGCGGTCCACCAGGCCGGCGACGGCACCCACCACCGCGTCCCGCTCGTGCGCCTCGGCCACGACGTCGTTCTGCACGTCGATCACGAGGAGTGCCGTGTTCGGCCGGTTCGCCAAGGTGGTCATCAATTCTCCCGTCGACTGACCCGTGTGGACACGACCGTAACCGCACCCACCGACAATCCGGGGTGGGTCGAACAGCCGGCGGCGATGAGGGACGCACCGGTCCGCCAGTGGTCGAGCACCGCCGCGGAGGGGTTGGACGCGTTCGCGACGGCCGTGTCCGACACCGCCACCGCCTACCGCGAGCAGGAGGCGCGCAACAGCGCCGACTTCACCCGGGCGTACCAGGTCTGACGTGGACGTCGCGGGATTCCTGGCAGGCCGCGACCACGGCGGCGGCGGGCCGACGGCGTCAGATGTCGCGGAACGAGCTGATCTCCGCGCCGATCAGGTTGAGCCGCTCGGCGAGTTGCTCGTAGCCGCGGTTGATCACGTACACGTTGCGCAGCACCGACGTGCCCTTCGCGGCGAGCATGGCCAGCAGCACCACCACGGCCGGGCGCAGCGCGGGCGGGCAGATGACCTCCGCGCCGGACCACCGGGTGGGTCCCTCGACGTACACCCGGTGCGGGTCCAGGAGGGTGACCTTCGCACCGAGCTTGGTCAGCTCGGTCAAGTAGAGCGCGCGGTTCTCGTACACCCAGTCGTGGATCAGCGTGGAGCCCTGCGCGGTGGCGGCGATGAGCGCGAAGAACGGCAGGTTGTCGATGTTCAGACCGGGGAACGGCATCGGGTGGATCTTGTCGATCGGCGCGCGCAGCTGCGACGGCCGCACCGTCACGTCCACCAGCCGGGTGCGCCCGTTCGCGGCGGCGTACTCGGGGGAGCGGTCGTGGTCCAGGCCCATCTCCTCCAGCAGCGCCAGCTCGATCTCCATGAACTCGATCGGCACGCGCCGCACGGTCAGCTCCGACGACGTGACGATCGCCGCCGAGATCAGGCTCATCGCCTCGATCGGGTCCTCGGACGGCGCGTAGTCGATGTCCCGGTCGATCTCGCCGACGCCGTGCACGGTGAGCGTGGTGGTGCCGACGCCCTCGATCCGCACGCCCAGCGCATCGAGGAAGAAGCACAGGTCCTGCACCATGTAGTTGGGGCTGGCGTTGCGGATGACCGTGACGCCGTCCCGCCGCGCGGCGGCCATCAGGGCGTTCTCGGTCACGGTGTCGCCGCGCTCGGTGAGCACGATGGGCCGGGTCGGGGTCACGCCGCGGTCGACCTCCACGCGGTACCGCCCGGCGGACGCCTTCACCTCCAACCCGAACGGCCGCAGCGCCACCATGTGCGGCTCGACCGTGCGGGTGCCCAGCGCGCAGCCGCCGGCGTAGGGCAGCTCGAAGGTGTCCTCGTGGTGCAGCAGGGGGCCGAGCAGCATGATGATGCTGCGGGTGCGGCGGGCGGCTTCGTCGTCGATGCCCGCCAGGTCCAGCCGCCGGGGCGGGATGATCTCCAGGTCGTTGTCGTCGTTGAGCCACCGGACGCGGACGCCGATGCTGGTCAGCACCTCCAGGATGCGGTTGACCTCCTCGATCCGCGCCACCTTGCGCAGGGTGGTGCGACCGGCGTTGAGCAGGGCGGCGCAGAGCAGCGCCACACCGGCGTTCTTGCTGGTCTTGACCGTGATCTCGCCGGACAGCGTGCACCCGCCGATGACCCGCAGGTGCATGGGCGCGGGGTGGCCGATGGACACGATGCCGGAGTCGAGCGCCTCGCTGATGCGGGAGAGCATCTCCATGCTCAGGTTCTGGTTGCCGTGCTCGATCCGGTTGATCGCGCTCTGGCTCGTGGACAGGGCGGCGGCGAGCTGCGCCTGCGTCCAGCCCCGGTGCCGGCGGGAGTCGCGGATGAGCGCGCCGATACGGGACAGGTACGGCTTTCCGGTGGCAAGATCATCAATCACCGCACGACCTTATCTCACATGTGACGTAGCGGCGCGCACGGGACCAGGTGTGCTCCCTCGCGGGGGTGGGATTGACACCATGGGGCGGGTTCAACCTCTTTCGGCTTCACATCCACCGATGGAGTGACGCGGCGACCTCGGCGTGCCGATGTCCTCGCCGCGCGGGTCGAGGTGCCCCGGGCTGCTGAAATCGCGACGGTCCGCGGCGTGCGTCCGGCAGACTGCCCTGCATCGTCGACGGCTGGGACAGGGGGACCCGTGGGGGTCAGGCGCATCGTGCTCGGTGTGGTGCTGGGTCTCGTGCTGGCGGGCTGCGGCGAAGGGGCGCGCACGAACGCCGAACTCTCCGCCGCGGTGCGCGACCACATCGCGGCCAACCCCGTTGGCGAGCGGCCGTTCGCGGACTTCACGGACTGGGAGTGGGACCGGCTGTACCTGTTCGACCTGACCGAGGTGGACGGCGACCGGATCGACGAGATCACCGGGTCGTCGGTCTCGCCGGGGTGGGTGAGCGGCGGGGGGTTGTTCGTGTACTTCAAGGACGACGAGGTGGTGCGGAGCGAGGTCGTGGACCACGGCGGGTACTGCTCGGGCATCTACACGCGTGCGGCCGTCGTGTCCTCGCAGTTCTCGTGCTGGCTGCGCGATCCGGCCTTCGCCCGCTTCGAGCGGTAGGGCTGTCGTTGATGATCGGAGGTGGATGAGCGGTGGACCCGATGTGGTACCGGCCCTTGTTGGACGGCCTGTTGGCGGATTCCCCGCTGACCGATCCCGCCGTGCTCCAGGACGTGCGGGATTTCTTGGTGGCGGGGGAGTACGCGCTTGCCTTCGACACCATGTGCTCCTGGATCCACGAGGACGATCTGCACATCGACGCCGCCTACTACGACCGGCTGCTGGAGATGTCGGAGGAGATGGGCTCGGAGGAACTCGTGGCGGCTATCCGCGAGCTGGTGTCCGGCCGGCCCGCCGGCTCCGGGGAGTAGGCGGTGGGCGGCGGGGCGGGCACAATCCCGCGCAGAGGCCGGGTGTGCGGGGGCGCACGGGTCGGCCATCGCTGGACCACTCGACTCAAAGGGGAGACGGGCTGTGCCGCGTTCGGAGACACCGCTGCAACCCGATGGATCGCCCTTGACCGAATTCGCCGCCGAGTTGCGGCGGTTGCGGGCCGGGGCGGGGGCGCCGCCCTACCGGGCGCTCGCCCGCGCGGCGCACTACTCGCCCTCCACGCTGGCCGACGCCGCCGGTGGTCGGCGGTTGCCGAGCCTGCCGGTGACTCTGGCCTACGTCGGTGCGTGCGGCGGGGACGTGGCCGAGTGGGAACGCCGGTGGCGCGCGGTGAGCGCCGAACTGGCGGCGGGCCCGCCGACCGCCGAGGAGGGTGAGCGCGCGCCGTACCCGGGACTGGCCGCGTTCCAGGCCGCCGACGCGGAGTGGTTCTGCGGGCGGGACGCGTTGGTCGACGAGTTGCACGCCAAGGTGGGCGCGCGGCCGTTCGTGGCGGTGTTCGGCCCGTCGGGCACGGGGAAGTCGTCACTGCTGCGCGCGGGCCTCGTGCCGCGGGTGACGGCGGCGGGCGGGGTGCCTGTGGTGTTCACGCCGGGCGTCGACCCGATGGGGGAGTGCGTGGCCCGGCTGGCGCGGGTGCTCGGCACGCGACCGGACGACGTGCGTGCCGCGCTGGCGGCGGGCCGGGTGGCGCCCGCCGGTTCCGACGAGGACGTCGTGCTGGTGGTCGACCAGTTCGAGGAGCTGTTCACGCTGTGCCCGGACCCGGCGACCCGGTCGGCGTTCGTCCACGCGCTGCTGAGCGCCGCCCGCGGCCGGTGCCGGGTGGTGGTGGGCGTGCGTGCCGACTTCTACCAGCACTGCCTGCTGGAACCCGAGCTGGCGGAGGCGTTGTGCGACGCCCAGGTCAACGTCGGGCCCATGACGGCCGAGCAGCTGTACGCGGCGATCGTGCACCCGGCCCGCCGTGCCGGGTGCGCCGTCGAAGCGGCCCTGGTGACGACGTTGGTCGCCGAAGCGCACGGGAAGGTCGGTGTGCTGCCGCTGCTGTCGCACGCGTTGCTGGAGACGTGGCGCAGGCGTCGCGGCAACACGCTCACCCTGACCGGTTTCCGGCGGACCGGCGGGATCGACGGCGCGCTCGCCAAGTCCGCCGAGTCCGTGTACGGCGCGTTGGACGGGCCGGGGCGGGCCGCGGTCCGGGGTCTGCTGCTGCGGCTGGTCGCGCTCGGCGACCAGGACACCGCGCGGCGGGTCGAGCGTGCCGAGCTGGCCGGCGCGGAGACCGTCCTGGCCGAGTTGGCCGCCGCGCGCCTGGTGGTGTTGTCCGACGAGCACGTGGAGATCAGCCACGAGGCGTTGATCGGGGCCTGGCCCCGATTACGCGACTGGCTCGCGGAGGACCGCGAGGGTCAGCGGCTGCACCGCTCCCTCACCCTCGCCGCCGCCGCGTGGCGGCAGCACGACCGCGACCCGGACCTGCTGCTGCGGGGCACGCCGCTGGCCGCCGCGGTGGAGTGGTCGGGCCGCGCCCGCGACGTCAACCACGCGGAACGCGAGTTCCTGGACGCGTGCCTGGTCGCCCGACGCGGGCAACGCCGCCGCGCCCGCCTCGTGCGTGCCCTGGTGGCGTTGGTGGCGGGGCTGCTCGTGGTGACGGCGTCCGCCGTCATCTACGCGGCCCGGACCACCGTCCCGCCCCGGCACCGCGCCTCGATGGCGTTGGACGTCACCACGGCGGCCGACGCGTTGACCGCCACCGACCCGGCGCCGGCCGCGCGGCTGCTGCTGGCGGCGCACCGGCTGAACCCGTCCGACGCGACCGCGGACCGCCTGGTCGTCGCGTCCGGCCTGGTCGACCGGGTGCCGCTGGGTGGGGAGACGCGGTCGAGACCGGTGCTGGCGCGGGGCGGCGGCCTGGCCGCGGTGTCCGAGCCGGCCACCGACACCACGAGCATCCGGGTCCTGGCGGACGGGCGCGCCACACCCGCCGCCACCGTGCCGGGCGGTCGGCTGCCCGCCCACTTCAGCGCCGACCGGCGACTCCTGATCACGCACGACGCCGAACAACGCCTGCGGCTCACCGATATCGGCGACCCGTCCCGCGTGCGGGCGTTGAGCACCGTCGACGGCCCGTTCAGCGCGGCGTGGACGACCCCGGACGGCGACCTGCTGATCGCCGTGGACACCGCCGGCGTCGCCCGGCTGCTGGACATCTCCGACCCCGCCCACCCCCGGCCGCGGGGTGCGTTGCCCGACGTCAGCACCGTGCTCGCGCTCAGCCCGGACGGGAAGCTGCTGGTGACCCTGAACCTGCGGATGGCGCCGGGCGCGCCGTACGACGAGGACCTGGAGGTCTGGGACATCTCCTCGTCGGCGTCGCCCCGGCTGCTGGGGCGGGTCGCGTCGTTCGGCGCGCCGTTCAGCTCGGCGGCGTTCGTCGGCGACGGGCGGCTGCTGACCGGCGACCTCAACGGCGGTGTGACGTTGTGGGACCTCACCGACGTCGCCGCGCCGCGCGTCCTGGGGTTGCTGCCGGTGCACCGCGGTGGGGTGGCGGCGGTGGCGGTGAGCGGTGACCGGAAGGCGGCGGTCACCGCGGGCACGACCGGTGACCTGGTGCTGTGGGAGCTGCCGGACTCGCGGGAACTGCACCGCCGGGCCGTGGTGCCGCACAGCGGCGCGGCGGTGACCGAACTCGGGTTCGCGCCGGACGACCTGAGCGTGGTCGCCGTCGGCGGGGGTGACCACGTCCACGCCGTCCGCTGGCAGCTCGACCCGGCGCGTGCGGCGGCGGTCATCTGCGCCGCCGACGGGCCGCCGCTGACGCCGGAGGTGTGGGCGCGGTACCTGCCCGACGTGCCCTACCAGCAGCCGTGCTGACGCGGTGGCCACGACCGGCGACGCGTGGGGGCGCACCGGACCGATCCGCCCGGTGCGCCCCGTGCTCGGTCAGGCGTACTCGATGGTTCCGAGGCGCAGTGACGAGTTGACGCTCGTGCAGTAGGCGTAGGACTTCTTCCAGTTGTTCTTCCACGGGCCGTAGACGATGCGCCCGTTCCGACAGAGCGCCTTCGCGCGGTACTTGTGGCTGCCACCGCAAGCAGCGCCGAAGGTGTTCTCGTCGTGCCAGGTCTCGCACGCCGCGGCGGATGACGTGCCGGGAGCGGCTGCGCCGGTCGCGGTGGCCGTACCCGCGGCGATCGGCAGCGTCAGCGCGGCGACTGCGGCGACCGCGCCCGAGGCGAGTTTCGTGGTCAGCTTGACGGACATGGTGAGTCCCCCTTTCCGAGACCGATCCTCCGGTGCGCCGACGAGCGTGTCCTTAACAACGGGCGCACTGTTCTGCGCATTGAGCGCCTATTGTCGTCGGGTGTCGGCCAGCCGCTCCCCAGGAGGCCGTGGCGCGATCGGAGGGGTTGTGAGAAACGTTTTCGACAGTGCTGACGTACCTGGTCACGAGCGTGTGGAAGCCTGGCGGCACGCTGCCGGGGACGCATTGGTGCCGACGGAATTCCACATCGCCGAACCTTCCGCGTTCACCGCGCGAATCGACGCCATGTCATTGGGAATCGCCCAGATCACCGCGATGTCGTACACGTCGCTTTCCTCGCTGCGGACGCACGGGTTGATTCGGCGATCGGACCCGGAGCTGTACCAGGTGGGTCTCGTCCGCTGCCCGAGGCGCGGGTGGCCCGGCTGATCGCGGCGCCGTTCCCGGCCACCAGCGGCATCGGTCGCCTGCCGACCCAATTCATGCTCACGTTGGCCGACCCCGACCTGCACCATCTGGGCATCGCCGCCATCGCCGCGCGCCGGGGCTTCCCGCGACCCGCCGACTTCAGCCGCGTCTTCCGGCGCGAGACGGGCGTGCCGCCCCGCGACTTCCGCTTCGCGAGCCACGTCCGCCCGGACGTCGGCTGACCGGGGTGGTCAGCCGACGTGGAAGCGAGCGCGGTGGTGGTGTGGGGGTATGGACAGGGGTCGCCCGGGCCATCGGGTCGGCGTGTCTCGCCGGTTGGGGTGATTCCTCAAGCGGGCGTGATCGGAGGTGGCGTGGAGAACGTTTTCGACAGTGCCTGGTGAGAGCGTGTGGCAGCCTGGCGGAACGCCGCCGGGGCCCCATTGGTGCCGACGGAGTTCCACGAGGTTCCGTCGCCCAGGCGAGCGGGCTGACCGGAAAGGGGAATCTGGTGTCGGAACCGGTGCAGCCCGTGCCCGCTGTTCTCCGTTCTCTCTGCGGCTCAGGCCCGCTTCCCGCGCTGGAGGGTTGCTGGGCGACGTCGGAGGTCGACCTGGACTGGGCGGCTGGTGATTTCGGTGGGGTGGTGCACGATCGGCCGAGGGCCGTAGCTCGTGTCCGTTCGGCCGGGGATGTGGTGGCGGTGCACCGGTTCGCCGTTCGCCACGGGATTCCCGTGGTGCCGAGAGCGGAGGGTCATTCCACCGGTGGGCAGGCTCAGGTCCGTGGCGGCATCGTCCTGGACGTGACCGGTCTCGCCGGGGTGTACGGGATCGAGGACGATCGCGTCGTGGTCGGGGCGGGCACGCGGTGGAGTGAGGTGGTGTCCGCGTCGCTGGCGGTCGGCAGGACGCCGCCGGTGTTGACCGACTACCTGGACCTGTCGGTCGGTGGCACGTTGTCGGTCGGCGGGCTCGGCGGCGCCACCCACCGCCACGGAGCGCAGACCGACAATGTCCTGGAACTGGACGTCGTGACACCCGACGGACGTCATGTGACCTGCTCGCCCGCCACGGCTCTGTTCGACGCGGTCCGTGCCGGCCGCGGGCGGGCGGGCACCATCCTGCGCGCCACGTTGCGCCTGGCCCCGGCCCGGCCCCATGCCGTGACCTACCGGCTGCGCTACGACTCGCTCGCGGACCTGGTTGCCGACCAACTCCTGGTGATGGCCGAGAAACGGTTCGACCACCTCGAAGGCCAGGCCAAACCCGACGGCGACCGCTGGACGTACTGCCTCGACGGCACGCGCTACGCCACCGACACGCAGCCGGACCCGGCGGTGCTCCACGGCCTGCGCCACCACGCCGAGGAGATCACCACGATCCCCTACGCCGACTTCCTCGACCGCATGGCCGACGACGTCGCCCTGCTGCGCACCCTGGGCCCGTGGCAGCACCCACACCCGTGGACCAACGTGCTGCTCCCGGCCCACGCCACCGCGGACGTCGTGTCCCAAGCCCTCAACCGACTCCGACCGGACGACATCGGCGACACCGGCGTGATCCTGCTTTACCCGTTCCCCCGCGCTCAGGTCACCACGCCACGACTGCACCTTCCCACCGCGACCACGGCCTTCCTGTTCGCAGTCCTCACAACCGCGCCACCCGACAACCCGCGCGCCCTCCACGAGATGCTGGAAGACAACCAGCAACTCCAGCACAGTGCGGTCGCCGCCGGCGGTGCCGTCTACCTGGGCAACATCCCGGGCGGCGGGCTGTCGGCCAGGACGACCTGATGCGCCTGGCCTGCGGCGAGCGCTGCCCCCGGCGGGAACGCCCGGACGTCGCGGTATCCGCCGGCGCAGATGACCGGGTCGCGGGCCGGTCGCCCGGCGGCCGAACAGTCCGCAAAAATCGTTTCCGGCCGCCCCGTTGGCGGACCGACACGGAATCACCACGGCAGTGGACAGTTTGTTCGGTTGATCGCCTGCGATGACAGGATATTCGCAAACCAATGGAATTCTGTCTCCTCACTGCTCGCGCACCCACCTTTGGCCGACACCGCCCGCCCATTCAGCCGATGCGACCGCAGAGCCATTTGCGGCAGTATCTGAGCCGTTCGGTTCAGTTCGGGTAGCCGTAAAGAGCAATCAGCGAGAGAGGGGCCTTGTCATGAAATCGGCAAACGGGTGGGTTCGACGGTTCGGCGCCGCCATGTCCGGCGTGGCACTGGTGGCCGGGTTGTCCGGTCTGGCCGTCGCGAGCGCGTCCCCGGACGTGTCCACGCGGGGTGTGGACACCCGGCAGGCCAGCCTGCGGCTGGCCGCCAACCCGGGGCTGGTCGCCAACGTCGCGAACTCGGCGACCAACAACGGCGCGCCGCTGGTGCTGTGGGGCTGGGACGGCGGGAACAACGCGCGGTGGGAGCCGGACGCGAGCCTGGACGGCTTCTACCGGTTCAGGTCGATCAACAGCGGGAGATGCCTGAACGTGCAGTACGCCTCCACCGCCGACGGTGCCCAGATCATCCAGTACGACTGCGGGGGCTCCCCGAACGAACTGTGGAAGCTGGTGCCCAAAGCGATCGGCTACCAGGTGGTCAACAAGAACAGCGGCAAGTGCCTGAACGTCGAAGGCGGCGTCGCCCAGGGGCGCAACCTGATCCAGTACACCTGTAGCCAGGGCGGCGCGACCAACGACGTGTGGCTGGTGGTGTGGGAGGCGTAGTAGCGATCCTCGCGGGCGGGATCGTCGACCAGCGCGCCACGCAGGCGTTCGGCGATCCCGCCCGACCCGCGCATGGAATCGGACGCTTAGGGAGTTGCCAGTCGCGGAGGCCGCATTTTGCGGTCACAACAGGTCGATCGGGTGATCGTGGGCGCGGCATTCCGTGAATCGGAACGCGGTAGGTGTTGCACTGGCCAATCGTGTCGACGGGAAGAGTGCTTCTCCGACGACTTCCGCTTACGAGCGCTGCTCGGGTGGCCGAGACCGGCCGAGGCGTTGAATGCGCGGTGCCGGGCGATGGATGTCGTTGGACTGATCGGTCCTGTTACGCAGCCCTCTACCGGAGGTGAGAAAGAGGCTTCCGGCCTGCGCGTCGTGGGTCTTTCGGCCTCTGTCGCCGCGCCCGTTCAGGGCAAAGCATGGATGACCGGTCGGTAACCGGCCCGGTGCCGGAGCCCGACCGGGGCAGCAGGCGTCCCTCGTTCCCGATCCGGCCTCACCCTCGATCCGGGCACGGGGGACGCGATCCGCAACGGCGGGTGGCACGGCGACGGTGGAGCACCGCGGTGCCGCACGCCCCGTCGAAACCGAGGTTACCGCATGTTCACCACGGCAGACAGACCTCACACCACATCCGGGCGGCGCTTAGCGACCCTCGGCTACGCCGCGTCCCTGGCACTGGCCCTCGCGGTGGCCGGCACCGCCCCGGCCCAGGCCGCGTTCCCCGGCGACAACGCCGAGATCTACTTCGACAACAACGACCAGATCCACTCGGTCAACCCGGACGGCACCGGCCTGACCCCGCTGACCACCTCCGACTTCGGCCCCAAGAGCCCGCGGGTCAACGCCACCGGCACCAAGGTCGCCTACCTGCGGGGCAGCGCCGACTTCGGCAACCAGGTCCACACGATGAACCCGGACGGCACCGGGCAGACCCGGATCACCACCGGTGCCGGCGCCTTCTCCTCCTCGCTGGCCTGGTCGCCCGCCGGCGACCGACTCGTCTACAGCCCCGGCGGGACGCTGACGCTGATCAACCCCGACGGCACGAACCCGACCTCCCTGGGGGTCGGCGGCGTGAACGCGTCGTGGTCCCCGAGCGGCGCCAAGATCGTCTACGCGTCCGGTGGCGACCTCTACACCATCAACCCCGACGGCACCGGGCAGGCGCTGCTGGCCGACTCGCCGTCGGGCACCTTCTACGGCATGCCGGACTGGTCCCCCGACAGCACCAAGCTCGTCTTCGGCGCGTCCACCGAGGACGGGGAGTCGTTCATCAACAGGATCTACACGATCAACGCCGACGGCACCGGCCTGACCAGCATCTCCGGTGCCAACACCAGGGACGGCGTGCCGGTCTGGTCCCCCGACGGCACCAGGATCGCCTTCGGCGACGGCACCGGACTGGCGCTGATGGACCCCGACGGCACCGACCGGACCCACCTGTTCAACCAGTTCATCAACAACCTGGATTGGGCGGCGGACCCGCCCGCGGGTGCGGACGTGTCGGTGTCGGTGGCCGATTCGGCCGACCCGGTCGCGCTGGGCGGCGACCCGTACACCTACACCGTGACCGTGGCCAACGCCGGACCCGCCGCCGCGACCGGCGTCACCGCCACCACCACCCTGTCCGGTGCCACGGGCAGCAGCATCACCGCCACGTCCTCGCAGGGCTCCTGCACGGTCTCCGCGCCGACCGTGAACTGCTCGCTCGGTTCGCTCGCGGCCTCCGCTTCGGCCACGGTGACGATCACCGTGACCCCCGCCGCGACCGGCACCGTCACCGCGACCTCCGCGGTGACCGCCACCGAGGACGACCCCGACGCCGGGAACAACACCGACGCGGAGTCGACCACGGTGAACAACGCGCTGGGATGCACGATCGTGGGCACCAACGGCAACGACACGATCACCGGCACCAACGGCGCGGACGTGATCTGCGCGCTGGGCGGCAACGACCTGATCAACGGCCGCAACGGCAACGACATCATCTACGCCGGTCCCGGTGACGATTCCAGCTACGGCGAGGACCTGCTGGGCCTGTTCGACAACGGCGCGGACACGATCTACGGCGGACCCGGCAACGACACCCTCGACGGCCAGAACGGCAACGACACCCTCATCGACCACGACGGCACCGACACCCTCTCCGGCGGTCTGGGCAACGACAGCGTCGACGTCCAGGACGGCGTCGGCGGCGACACCGCCCACGGCGGCCTGGGCACCGACACCTGCACCGTCGACACCGGCGACACCACCACCGGCTGCTGACCCCACCCCATCCGCACACCCCGCCCCTGGCCACGCCGGGGGCGGACCCGCACCAACCTCCGCTGGCCCGCGCCCGGGACCACCACCGTCGCCGGACAGGCCGCACACCCTCTCGCCGAGCCGTGCCCGGACACCCGGTCGTCACCGGCGAAGCGCGGACGTCGACCAACGCCGCCACAGGTACTGGGGTCTGCGACCCGGTGACGTCACGGATCGTGCGCACCGGCCACGTGGGCGACACTCATCGTCGGGCGCGCGGACTGCTCGTCCGCCTGCGCGCCGACGATCACCTCCGGTCGGGTACGAGGGTGGTCAGGCGGGCTGTGGCTGGATGGCCACCCGGGTGAGCGCGACGGTCAGCCGGAGCACGGCGTCGAGCTTGCCGTCGCCGTCCTCGTCGGTGTCCAGTAGTTCGTACTCCGTGCCGAGCAACGTGGCGGTGTCGCCACGCTCGCTGAGCCAACGGGCGGCCGAGGCGAACACCGCGGCGGTGTTCGGGCCGGAGATGGTCACCAGAGTGGCCGGCTCGACCTCCACTTCCACAGCGCCGGCCCGCACGTCGGTGTTCGCGGTCACCGTCATCAGAGATCAGCCTTCCTCACTTGTCTTGATGCTGACACCACAGCCGGGGCCGGGTGGGGTGGGCCTTCCGCCACGCGGAGACATGCGAGGACCCCTCCCGCCCGTCGCAACGAGGGACCTTATGCCGATTCCACTCCCACGAAGCTTTCCCGGAGGTAGTCGTGGACTGCCTGTTCAGGCACCCGGAAGGACCGGCCGACCCTGATCGCCGGCAGGTGGCCGGAGTGGACCAGTCGGTAGACCGTCATCTTGCTCACCCGCATCACCGCCGCGACCTCGGGCACGGTCAGAAAGACCACCTCACCGCGAGGGCGTCCTTCAGCAGTCATCAACGTCACCTGTCTCTTGTCAGCGTGGGCAGGTGTCTTCCTCGCACCACCTGCCCTCGACCGCCGTTCAGGCTACCGAATGTGAACGAGCGGTCGCTATATGTGTACGCCAAACGGGGTCCTGTCTGCCGCCGGTGACCAGCAGCGACCGCCTCAAGCGATCCGGCTCTGTCCAGTGCCGGGGTCGGCCGGCTGTCCGAGGCCGTCGCACCTATGGGGCTGACCGGGAGATCGAGCCGCGAGTGGAGGCGGGAGCCGACGGGTGGGAGCGCCTGCGCTGAACTCGCGCACGTGCGTCGAGTTCACCCCCGCCCGGCCATGACGAACAGAGTCGGGCCAGGAGCGCCGGGCCGTGGCGGTGGCCAGGCGGGTGAGTCGGCAGGCCACGTGGCCGCGAGCAAGCGGGGCGCGGTGCGCAGAGCCGCGTGGTACATCCCGGCGGTAGGCGGCGACCGCGTCGAGTCGCTCGCCGGTGACGTCGTTGTAGGCGGGAATGCCGCGGCATCCGCTGGGGGTGGTCAGCCGATGTGGAAGCGGAGCGCGGTGGTGGTGCGCGGGTCCAGGACGGGGGCCGCCCGGGTCAGCAGGTCCAGCAGTTCGGCGCGTCTCGCCGGGTTCGGCTGGGAGTAGGTCGTCGCGGCGGTGGAGAGCCAGGACCCGATGTCGGTCCGGGCGTGGCCGCGTAGTTCGACGTCCTGGTCGTCGACCAGGCGCAGGTCGTGCGCCAGGCGGCACCACGGGTCGTGCTCGCGGAGCAGGAGGACGGCGGCCCGGCGCACGTGGGCGGGGTGGGTCGGGGCGAGCAGGTCGCGCAGCAGGGACTCGTCCAGCGTGGCGGCGCGGGGGCGTTGGTGGGTCACGACCTGGCGGACCACGGCGGGGGACGGGTCGGTGAGCAGGTAAGCCAGGTCGGACTCGTCGCCCAGCCTGCGCAGCGCCCGCACGGCCTCGAACCGCACGCGGGCGGTGGGGTCGGCCAGCAGGGGCCGCAGCAGGGCGCGGTCGGCGGCGGTTCCGGTCTCGCCCAGGCCGGCCACCGCGGTGGGCCGATCGGCGAGGGCGGCGCGGTACCGGGTGGCCGGGTCGGTGCCCGCCCGGCGCTCGGCGGCCTGCGCGGTGGCCCGGACCAGGGGGCTGCGGTCCAGCAGGGCGCTCGGCTCGCGGTCGCCGGCGAGCGCGAGCGTGTGCACGGCGGCGGCGCGGATGGCGGCGGTGCGGGAGGCACGCAGGCGGCGCACCGGGCCGAGGTCGCCCGCGTCGCGGGCCCGGCGGATGACCTCGTCCGCGCACGCCACGCGGGTCGGCAGGTCGGGATCGCGCAACGCGGCCTCCAGCAGCCGGCGCGGACCCAGCCGCCCCGTCTCCCGGCCCGCCTGGTGGGCGATCCGGCGCGTGCGGTGGTCGGGCGCGGTCAGCCCGGCGAGCAGGAACTCGCGCGGCCCGTCCCGCAGCAGCGCACGCAGCTCGTCGGCGAGCCACCGGCCGCCCTCGCGCTCCTCCAGCGTGAACGCGACCCGCCCCAGCTCGGGCAGCGCCGCGGGCGCGGCCAACCGGTGTCGGCACGCCAGCCGGGCCCGGTCGCGGACCTGCGGCACCCAGTCCGCCGCGCGCAGCGCGAGCACCGGCGCGAACAACGCGTCCGGCAGCTCGCCCACCCGCGCCACCGCGGCCTCCCGCACGTGGCCGTCCGGGTGGCACCCGGCCAGCACCAGGGCCAGCCGCGCCGGCGGACCCTGGGCCAGCAGCTCGACGGTCTCCCGCGTCCAGCGCGGCGTGCTGCCCCAGTGGCTGCGGGTGGCGGCGTCCAGCGCACGCCACACCCGCGGCCCGGCGCCGGTCAGCAGCCGCTCGGCCGACCCGACCAGCTCCGCGTCGCCCGACCGCGCGGTGGACAGCAGGAGCATGGCGAACGCGTGGAGCCGGCCGGCGCGCAACGCGGCGACCAGGTCGTCGACGGCGGGCACGACCGGCGGGCGGTGGTCCCGCGAGGTCGGCGGCGGCGCGGGTCGGCGGCGCAACCGCCGCAGCAGGTGCTCACCGAGCGACGCCATCGGGACTTCCCTCCGCTGTGGACCGGCGTAGAGCGTACGGACCCGGGATCACCGGTCGGTGTGGGCACGCAGCCACCGGGTCAGGGCCTCGGGGTAGCCGGGCGCGAGGCGGGTGCCGTCGTCCACCCGGACGCGGTGGTCGGCGTGCGGGAACACGTGCACCATCAGCGACGCCGCGTGGTGCCGGTCGGGGTGGCACGCGGCGGCGGTGTAGGCGCGGACGCTGTCGGCGACCGGCACCAGCGGGTCGGCCCCGCCGAAGACCGCCAGCAGCGGGCAGCGCAGGCCCAGCAGGTCGGGCACCGGGTCGTGGTCCTGCTTGCGCTTGGTGAACGTCCACAGCCGCTCGTCCACGCCCTCCCAGTAGTCGTCGAAGATCGCCGGCATGGGCGTGGCCCGCAGCACGCGGGTCGCCGAGGCCAGGTCGAGGTCGCGGCGGCCGACCTCCACCACGCGGTCGTAGGCGGCCAGGGTGGCGGCGACGGCCGCCGGTTCGCCGCCACGCAGCGACGTGGCCAGGGCGTGCCGGTCCTGGACGGCCGGGCGCACGCCGGGGCAGCCGCTGGTGACCACCCACGGCACGTCGTCGCGACCGGTCGCGGCACGCAGCACCACCCAGCCGCCCTCGCTGTGGCCGAGCAGCCCCGACGCCTCGGCCCGCACCCCGGGTCGGGACCGCAGGAAGTCCAGGGCGGCGGACGCGTCGCCCGCCAGGCCGTCGATCGTGGTGTCCCGCCAGTCGCCGGAGGAACCGCCGACACCGCGCTTGTCGTAGGACAGCACGGCGAACCCGGCGTCCACCAGGTGCCGGTGCAGCGCCGGGAAGTGCGTGTCGTTGTGCCGGTCCGCCGAACCCGGCCCGCTCACCGTGACGACACCCGGCGCGGGCCCGCCGCCCGGCACGGTGAGGGTGCCCGCGAGGACCACCGACCCGTTGCTGAACGTGATCTCCTCGCCCATGCCGGCCAGTCTGGCAGGGCCACTCAGTCCTCGGGCGGCTCCACGCCGTTCCGGTCCGCCCACGCCAGCAACGGTTCCAGGGAGAACACCGCGTCGTCGATACCGGCGTGCAGGTCGCCCAGTTCGGAGAACCGCACGGGCACCGTGGCGATGGTCAGGTCACGCGGGTCGACGTCCGGGATCTCGTCCCACCGCACGGGCGCGGACACGGTGGCCTCCGGCACGCCCCGCACCGAGTAGGCCGCGGCGATCGTGTGGTCACGCGTGTTCTGGTTGTAGTCCAGGAACAGCTTGGCCGGGTCGCGGTCGCGCCGCCACCACGTCGTGGTCACGTCGTCCGGCGCACGCCGCTCCACCTCCCGCGCGAACGCCAGCGCCGCCCGCCGCACGTCCGCGAACCCCCACTCCGGCTTGATCCGCACGTACACGTGCAGGCCGCGCCCGCCGGAGGTCTTCGGCCACCCGACCGCGCCCAGCTCGGCCAGCACCTCGCGCACCACGCCGGCGACCCGCCGCACCCGGGAGAACGGGCAGTCCGGCATGGGGTCGAGGTCGATGCGCCACTCGTCGGGCCGCTCGGTGTCGGCGGCACGCGAGTTCCACGGGTGGAACTCCACGGTGGACATCTGCACCGCCCACACGACGTCGGCGATGTCGGTCACGCACAGCTCGTCGGCGTACCGGTGGTAACGCGGGAAGTGCACCCGCACGGTCCGCACCCACGGCGGCGCGCCCGCGGGCAGCCGCTTCTGGTGCACCTTCTCGCCGGTCACCCCGGACGGGAACCGGTGCATCATGCAGGGCCGGTCGCGCAGGGCGCGCACGACGCCGTCCGCGACGGACAGGTAGTAGCGGGCGAGGTCGAGCTTGGTCTCGCCGCGTGCCGGGAAGTACACGCGGTCCGGGTGGGAGATCCGCACGACGCGGTCGCCGACCTCCAGCTCCACCGCAGGCGACTGGCCCATGC
The DNA here is from genome assembly GCF_019375475.1 of Saccharothrix obliqua. Classification (GTDB taxonomy): domain Bacteria; phylum Actinomycetota; class Actinomycetes; order Mycobacteriales; family Pseudonocardiaceae; genus Actinosynnema; species Actinosynnema obliqua. Next base: position 53,344 of record NZ_JAHXGQ010000016.1, read on the forward strand.
CGGAAACCTAACCCGGATCGCGCCCGCGCGCGGGTCGCCGCCCGCCGCCCGCCGTTCACCAAGGGTTCACGTCGTGCTGTCCCGTTCGCGCGTCAAACGAGGCGGGACCACTGCAAGATCGCTCTCGAACGCGTGACGGAGGTCAGGTGAGCGGTGTGAAGCGCCGGGTGTCCATCGGCTCGGCGGTGGTGTTGGTGCTCGCCGTCGCGGCGGTGGTCGTGTGGGGCCGGGGTGGCGACACCCCGGCCGGCGAGGGGTTGACGAAGGTCCGCGGCGTGATCGGCTCGGAGAAGCAGGCGTTCTTCACCGACCCGCGGGTCGTGGCCGCGTTCGCCCGGCACGGCCTCGACGTGGAGGTCGACACCGCCGGGTCGCGGCAGATCGCCACCACCGTCGACCTCGACCGGTACGAGTTCGCGTTCCCGTCGTCCTCGCCCGCCGCGCAGCGGATCCAGCGCGACCGCGGGATCACCACCGCCCACACGCCGTTCCAGTCGCCGATGGCGGTGGCCACGTTCGAGCCGATCGCCGCGCTGCTGGCCGACGCGGGCGTGGTGCGCGCGGGCGCGGGCGGGTACCAGGTGCTCGACATCGCCCGGTACCTGGAGCTGACGGCCGCGGGCACCCGGTGGGACCAACTGCCCGGCAACACCGCCTACCCGGCGCGCAAGAACGTCCTGATCACCACGACCGACCCGCGCGAGTCGAACTCGGCCGCCATGTACCTGGCGATCACCTCGTTCGTGGCCAACGGTGACGCCGTGGTCAGCGGCCCCGAGCAGGAGGCGCGGGTGCTGCCCGCCGTCACGAAGTTGTTCCTGGACCAGGGTTACACGCAGAACAGCACCGAGGGCCCGTTCGAGGACTACCTCGCCGCGGGCATGGGCAAGACGCCGCTGGCGCTGGTCTACGAGTCGCAGTACGTGGGCCGCCGGCTGCGGGGCGACGGCTCGATCCGCCCCGACATGCGGATGCTCTACACCGCGCCGACCGTGTACTCCAAGCACACGCTGGTCCCGTTGTCCGGCAACGGGGACCGGGTCGGGCAGCTGCTGACCACCGACCCCGAGCTGGGCGGGCTCGCCGCGTCCTTCGGCTTCCGCACCAACGACCCGCGGGTGTTCGCCGACGTGCTGGCGCGGGCGGGCGAGTCCGCGCCCGCGGAGCTGGTGGACGCGGTGGAGCCGCCGTCGTTCGAGACGCTGGAGCGGATGCTCGACGAGGTCGGGAAGCGCTACTGATGGACGATTTCGCGTTGCACCCGCCGGAGCCGGTGGCGGCCGTCCCCGCGGACCGCGCCGCGGGCCTGATCGCGTTGAGCCAGGACACCCGGGACGCCATCGGGCGTCGCGCCGAGCGGTTCGCCGCCCGCCTGGGCGAGCTGGACGTGCGCTCGCCCGGGTTCACCGACGCGTTGGACGAGCTGCTGGCGGTGGGCGAGGCGGACATGCGCGCGGCTGCGGGGGTGGCGGGCGCGTTGCTGGACCGCTCGGTCCGCGCGCTGCGTGACGCGTCCTCGCCGCGGGAGCACGTCACGGTCAGCCTCGCCGAGCTGCGCCGCACGGTCGCCGTGCTGGACCCGGCGAAGCTGCCGCTGACCGGGCGCAAGCTGCTGGGCCTGTTCCCCGCGGCGAACGCCGCGAAGCGGGCGCTGGACCGGTACCGCGCCGCGAACGAGCCGGTGCACGCGCTGGTGGTGGACCTGCGTGCCCGGCAGGACGTGCTGCGCCGCGACAACGCCGCGATCAAGGGCGAGCGGGAGCGGCTGTGGCGGACCATGGGCGGCCTCGCCGAAGCCGCCGCGTTCGCCGAGGCGGTGGACGCGGCCGTGGAGCGGCAGGCGGGTGTGCTCGACGTGGCCGACCCGCTGCGGGCGCGTGCGTTGCGCGCCGACGCCCAGTACCCGATCCGGCAGCGCCACCAGGACCTGCTGACCCAGCTCGCGGTCAGCGCGCAGGGCTACCTGGCGCTGGACCTGGTGCGGCGCAACAACGACGAGCTGATCCGCGGCGTGGAGCGGGCGGCGACCACCACCGTGTCGGCGTTGCGGGTGGCGGTGCTGGTCAGCGGCGCGCTGGCGAGCCGCCGCGACGTGCTGGACGAGGTCGCCGCGCTCCGGGCCACCACCGACGGCCTGATCCGCGCCAACGCCGACCTGCTGGACCTGGAGGCCGCCGAGGTCCACCGCGCGAGCGCCGACCCGGCGGTGGCCGCGGCGACGATCCGGTCCTCGTTCGACCGGATCTACGCGGCGCTGGACGCCGTCGACGGCTACCGCGCCGACGCGGTGCGCGGCATGTCCGCGACCGTCGAGGCGCTGTCCGCGGAGATCCACCGCGCCGAAGCACACCTGCGCCGCTCGCACGACGTGACGGCCGCCGAGGGGGACCGATGAGGAAGGCGCTCGCGTTCGCGCTGGCCGCCGCGCTGCTGGCCGGGTGCTCCACCGACGCCGGAGGTCCGGCGGACCCGGCGCGCCCGCCGGAGCCGGCCGTGCTGCGGGTGCTGGCGGGCAGCGAACTCGCCGACATGGCGCCGCTGCTGGACGAGGCGGCGAAGGCGACCGGGGTGACCGTGGAGTTCACCTTCACCGGCACGCTGGAGGGCGTGGAGACGCTGGCGACCGGTGGCGCGGACGGCCGGTACGACGCGGTGTGGTTCTCCTCCAACCGCTACCCGGCCGGTGTGCCGGAGGCGGCGCGGCGGCTGGGCAACCAGGTCAAGGTCATGGCCTCGCCGGTGGTGCTGGGCCTGGCGGAGTCGACCGCGCGGCGGCTGGGCTGGGCGGACCGGCGGGTCGGGTGGGGCGAGATCGCCGAGCAGGCGGGCCGGCGGGCGTTCACCTACGGCATGACCGACCCGTCCGCGTCGAACTCCGGTTTCTCCGCGCTGGTCGGCGTGGCGTCGGCGCTCGCGGGCGCGGGCCGGGCGGTGGACGCGGGCCAGATCGCCGCCGTGACGCCGGAGCTGACCGCGTTCTTCGGCGCGCAGGCGTTGTCGGCCGGGTCGTCGGGCTGGCTGTCCGACGCCTACCAGCGGCGCGCCACCGGCCAGGACCCCGGCCCGAAGATCGACGGGCTGGTCAACTACGAGTCGGTGCTGCTGTCCCTCAACGCCGCCGGCGGGCTGCCCGAACCGCTCACCCTGATCCACCCGGTCGACGGCGTGGTGACCGCCGACTACCCGCTGACCCTGCTCGCCGGCTCCGGCGACGCCGCGCGTGCGGCCCACCAGCGGCTGACCGACCACCTGCGCACGCCGGAGGTGCAGCGGCGCATCGCGGACACCACCCACCGCCGGCCGGTCGTGCCCGGTGTCGACCTCGGCACGCCGTTCGCACCCGCGGACCTGGTGGAGCTGCCGTTCCCGGCGACGCGGGAGGCGGTGGACGCGTTGCTGTCGGCGTACTTCAACAAGCTGCGGCGGCCCTCGCGCACGCTGTACGTGGTGGACGTGTCCGGCTCGATGGCGGGTGACCGGATCGCGTCGCTGCGTTCCGCGCTGGTGGGCCTGACCGGCGCGGACGACTCGCTCACCGGCCGGTTCCGGCAGTTCCGCAACCGGGAGGAGGTCACCGTCCTGCCGTTCAGCTCCACGCCGGGGGCGCCGGAGGTGTTCACCGTGCCCGAGGAGCACCCGGAGGCGGTGCTCGCCGGGATCAGGCGGTTCGCGGAGGGGCTGGAGGCCGACGGCGGCACGGCGATCTACGACAGCCTCGACCACGCGTACCGGCAGCTCGGACCGGCGGTGGCCGCCGACCCGGACCGGTTTCACTCGATCGTGTTGATGACGGACGGGGAGAACGCCAACGGCAAGGACTTCGCGGCGTTCCGGGCGTCGTTCGGCTCGGTGCCCGCGCCGGTGCGGCAGGTGCCGGTGTTCACCGTGCTGTTCGGCGAGGGCAGCAGCGCCGAGCTGACCGAGGTCGCCGCGATGACCGGCGGCAAGGTGTTCGACGCGCGCCGAGGTCCGCTGGCCGAGGTGTTCCAGGAGATCCGCGGGTACCAGTGACGCGTTACCTCGGCTCGACCAGGAACCTCGCCGGCTGCGTCGGCGGGCTGCTCGGCGTGGGGCTGCACCTGCTCGGCCTGGTGGGCGCGTGGTGGCCGCTGGTCGTGGTCGCCCTGTACACCGCGGGCGCGTTGCTCGCGCCGCCGGAGAAGGCGCGGCCGGTGTCCGTCGACGCCGCGACCGAGGCCGACCGGGTGCGGGCGGAGCTGGACGAGCTGGTGGCGGGGTCCTCCGCGCTGCCGGGGGCCGCGGCGGACGGCGTGCGGCGGGTCGCGGACCTGCTGCGGGACGTGCTGGCGCGACCCGACCGGCTGGCCGCCGACCCGGACCTGCGGCACGAGCTGGTCCGGTTGGCCCGCACCGACCTGCCGCTGTCCGTGCGGACCTACCTGGACCTGCCGCGGTGGCTCGCGACCCGGGAGACGGGTGACGGACCGGGTGCGGAGGAGGAGCTGGTCACCCAGCTCGGCCTGCTGGAGCGGCAGGCGCACCGGCTGGCGGAGCGGTGCTACGCGGACGACGTGCACCGGCAGGCCGACCACACCCGGTACCTGCGCGGGCACGACGACTGACCGGAGGACCTGTCCTCGAACCGCCCCCCGCCGGGCGTGGGGAGGACGGTGGTCGGGCGGGGGCCTATCTTTCAGGCAGGCTCCCTGAAAGTTTCGAGACCGGCCCTAGCCGCGCAGGTGGGCGAGCACGGCCAGGACGCGCCGGTTGGTGTCGTCGTCCGGCGGCAGGTCGAGCTTGGCGAGGATGTTGCCGACGTGCTTGCCCACGGCCGCTTCGCTGACCACCAGCCGCCGGGCGATGGCGGCGTTGGAGCAGCCCTCCGCGACCAGCGCCAGCACCTCCCGCTCCCGCGCGGACAGCCGGTCCAGCGGGTCGCGGGCGAGCAGTTGCCGCACCACCTCGGGGTCTATGACGGTGCCGCCGGCGGCGACGCGGCGCAGCACGTCCACGAACTCCTCGACGTCGACCACCCGGTCCTTGAGCAGGTAGCCCACGCCGACCCCGCCGTGGGAGTCGAGCAGTTCCACGGCGCAGCCGCGCTCGACGTACTGGCTCAACGCCACCACCGGCAGTCCCGGGCGCGTCCGCCGCAGGTCGACCGCCGCGCGCAACCCCTCGTCGCCGAAGCCAGGCGGCATCCGGATGTCGGTGACCACCAGGTCCGGTTCCTCCCGCGCGACGGCCTCGACCAGGGCGGGCGCGTCGCCCACGGCCGCCACGACGGGCAGCCCGAACCGGTGCAGCAGCCCGGCCAACCCCTCGCGCAGCAGCACCCCGTCCTCGGCGAGGACTACTCGGATCGGTGACACGGCAGCTCCACCCGCAGCGACGTCGGCCCGCCCACCGGGCTCGACAACACCATCCTGCCGTCGAGCACCGCCACCCGGTCGGCGAGGCCGGTCAGCCCGTCACCGGGCACGGCCCCGCCACGCCCGTCGTCGGTCACCTCCAGCACCAGCGCGTCGGCCACCACGTCGGCGGTGACGGTGATCGCCGTCGCGGTGCCGTGCCGGGTCGCGTTGGTCAGCGCCTCGGCGGCCACGAAGTAGGCGGTGGACTCGACGTGCCGGGGCAGCCTGCCGACGTCGGCGCGCACCGTCACCGGCACGGCGCAGCGCCCGGCCAGGTCCTCCAGCGCGGCGCCCAGGCCCCGGTCGGTGAGCACCTTCGGGTGGATGCCGCGCACGAGTTCCCGCAGCTCGGTCATCAGTGCCTTGGCCTGCTCGTGGGCGTCCACGACGTCGCGGTGCGCGGGCGAGTCGGCGGGCAGGTCCAGCCGCGCCACGCCCAGCCGCAGGGTGAGGCTGACCAGCTTCTCCTGCGCCCCGTCGTGCAGGTCCCGCTCGATGCGCCGCCGTTCGGCGTCGAACGCGTCGACCAGCCGGGCCCGCGACCGGGTCACCTCCACCAGTCGGGCATCGTCGGCCAGCAGCGCCCTGGCGACGGCCGCGTGGCCGTGCGCCAGCAGCGCCACCAGGTACGGCACGGCGGGCAGCAGCACGAGCCCGGCCACCGCGTACCCGATCGACTCGGGCAGCGTCGCGCCGCCGGTGGACCACACCGCCACCGGGCCGTCGACGGTGGCGACCAGCACCGGACCGGCCAGCAGCAGGAACGGCGCGACCGCGAGCAGCACCACCGGCGCGTACACGGCGGGGGCGAGCGTCACCAGCAGGACCGCGTACCCGACCTCGCGCCACGTGGCGGGGTCGCGGTAGCCGCCGGGTGACGGGTGCGTGGTGGCGTCCGGTGCGACCAGCCGCAACCGCCGCCGCTCGAGGCGGGCCAGGGGCCGCGCGATCTGCGGCAGGGCCCCGAACAACACCGCCGACCCGAACGCGCCCAGCAGCAGCGCGGTGCCGAGGGTGGCGGCGCCGAACGCGAGCACCACCGGCGCGGCGAGCAGCCAGATCGGCACGGCGGCGACCACCGCGACCGGCACCGTGCCCGCCACGTACCCGAGTGCCCGCCACGGCCACCACCCGAGCAGGAAGTCCTTGCGCCGCAACGCGGCGGGCAATGTCGGTCGGATCATGCCGGGAACGCTAACCAACGGGCGGGGCGTTGTCGGTGAGCCCCGGTGCAGTCCCGGGGTATGCCCAGCCCCACCTCCGGTCCGCCCACCACGGGTAGTGCGCCGGGGTGTGCCTCGCTGGTCTGCTCGGCGCATGACGATGGCCCCGGCCCGGACGCGCGGCGTCCCGGCGTTCCTCCTGCTGTCCTTCGGCATCGCGTGGTCCGGCATGTTCGGCGCGTGGCTGCTCGGTTTCTCGTTGGCGAACCCGTTGGTGCAGTTGCCTTTCGGCTTCGCGCCCGCGTTCGCGGCGTTCGTGGTGCGGCGTTGGGTGACCCGGGAGGGCTTCGCCGACGCCGGTCTCGCGCCGCGGTTGCGGCAGGCGTGGCCGCAGTACCTGGCGGCGTGGCTGGGTCCGCTGGTGCTGGTGGGCGCGACGTTGGCGACGGCGGCGTTGTGCGGGCTGTGGACGCCCGAGGTCCCGTCGGGCGAGCAGTGGGCGCTGGTGGCGGTGCTGGTGCTCGGCGTGCCGCTGCTGACGCCGATCTACTGGGGCGAGGAGTTCGGCTGGACCGGCTACCTGCGGCCGCGGCTGCTGCCCGGACGCCCGCTGGCCGCGACCCTCGGCACGGGCCTGATCTGGGCGGTCTGGCACTACCCGCTCGCGTTCGTCGGCTACATCGAGTTCGACGACGTCGTGCTGGGGCTGGGTGTCTGGACGTTGTCGTTCCTGTGCCAGGAGGTGCTGCTGAGCTGGCTGTGGGTGCGCAGCGGCACGGTGTGGACGGCGAGCCTGGCGCACGCGGGCAACAACATGGTGCTGTCGCTGCTGGTCGGTTTCGTGCTGGACGACGGCGCGGGCCTGGACACGGCGACGGTCACCCTGATCACGGCCGTGCCGATGGGGTTGGTGGCGTTGTGGGTGGTGCTCGGCGGGCGGCTGACGGGCCGCCGCTGAGCTTCACCGCTGAGCTTCACCGCTGGGCGGCCCACCAGCGGCGGCCGGCGTCGCCGAGCGTGGAGATCGGGTCGTAGTAGGGGTAGCGCCGGTCGAGCGCGTCGGCGTCCTCCAGCTCGATCCCGGTGCGGTAGTTCTTGGTCCAGTAGGAGATGCCCAGTTCGCGGTCGTACTCGGCGACCTGGTGGACCCAGCGCTTGCCGACGTAGGGCACGTCGCACACGATGCGCGGTGTGGCGTAGCCGGGGAGGTAGCCCATGATCGCGTGCTGGAGCTGTTGGGCTTCCCAGACGGCGACGCGCCAGTGTTCGGCGTTGGGGATCATGTCGCACATGTAGAAGTAGTACGGCAGGATGTTCGCTTCGCCCTGGAGGGCGAAGCAGAGGTCGAGCAGGTCGTCCGGGGTGGCGTTGACGCCCTTCATGAGCACGCCCTGGTTGCGCACGTCGCGGACGCCGACCTCCAGCGCGGTGCGCGCGGCTTCGGCGACCAGGGGTGTGACGGACTGGGCGTGGTTGACGTGGGTGTGGATGGCGAGGTTGACGCCGCGTCGGGCGGCGGTGCGGGCGACGCGTTCCAGTCCCTCGACGACCGCGGGCTGGAGCCAGTGCTGGGGCAGTCCGGCGAGGGCCTTGGTGGCCAGGCGGATGTCGCGGACGGTGTCGATGTCGAGCAGCCGCATGAGGAAGGACTCCAGTTGCGGCCAGGGGACGTTGGCGACGTCGCCGCCGGAGACGACGACGTCGCGGACGCCGGGCGTGCGCCGGAGGTAGTCGATCATCCGGTCGCGGCGGTCGGCGGGTTTGAGGTCGAGCTTGAGCTTGCGGACCTGGGGGGTGGAGTTGCCGACGAGGTCCATGCGGGTGCAGTGGCCGCAGTATTGGGGGCAGGTGGACACCAGCTCGGCGAGGACCTTGGTGGGGTAGCGGTGGGTGAGCCCTTCCACGACCCACATCTCCGCCTCGTGCAGGGAGTCGCGCGTGGAGTGGGGGTGGCTGGGCCACTCGGGGTCGCGGTCGGCGCGGATCGGGAGCATGTAGCGGCGCACGGGGTCGGCGAGGAACGCGTCGGTGAAGTCCGCGGGCCGCGCGTGCGGGGCCATGGTGTTGAGCATCTGCGGGGGCAGCAGCATCGACATGGTCGCCAGGTCGGCCTGGTCGGCGGCCAGTTCGTCGTAGAACGACTCGGCCAGCATGTCGCCGGTGACGGCGCGGAGCTGGCGTGCGTTCTTCACGCAGTTCGCCCGCTGCCACTGGGCGTCGCGCCACTGCGCCGCGGTGACGTCCCGCCAGCCCGGGAACCGCCGCCAATCGGGCTCCACGAGCTGCCGCCGGACGTAGGTGTACGGCTGGCGGTCAGGTCGGTGCGGCGCGGGTGCGACTTCGGGTAGCGCGGTCATCCATGCTCCCTACCTGGTGAGTGGCGTAAAGATATTCTGCCATCCTGGCACTTCGACGTAAATATTTCGGCAGGGAGTGTTTTGGCGGGTTCGTACGTTGAGCGGGTATGCGCGTGTTCGCCGTAGTGCTCATCGGACTGGCCGTCGAGATCACCGCCCTGGTGGCGGCCTTCGGGTCGTGGGGCTTCCTGCCCACGCTCGGGCTGCTGGTCCTCGGCGGCGTGGTCGGTTCGCTGCTCATGCGGCGGGAGGGCGCGCGCACCATGGCGGCGTTCTCGGCGGCGCTGCGCGACCGGCGCGCGCCCCACCAGGAGGTGGCGGACGGCGTCCTCATCGCCGCCGCCGGGTTCCTCATCCTCGTGCCGGGCTTCCTCAGCGACATCGCGGGCCTGTTCCTGCTGCTGCCGCCCACGCGCCGCCTCATCAGCCGCCGGATCGCCCGGCGTGCCGAGCAGCGTGAGCGGGAGATGACCCTGAACCTCCGCTACGGCCGCCCGCCGGCGGCGGGCGGTGTGGTGATCGACGGCGACGTGATCGACATCCAGCCCGACCGGCCGAACCCGGTGAACCGCACCGAGCTGACCTGACCCCGGGACCTGTGCGCTGGGGGCCTGTGCGCTGCCACGAGCCGAGTGCCCGGGGCGGGCGCGAGCGGGGTGGGGCGAGACGGGCGGCGCGGGGCGGGATCCGACCAAGCGGAACGGAGCGGCGGGCGGCCGGCCCCGCGGGGCTCGGCGCGGCACGCGGCGGGGCCGGACCCGGGGCAGCCGGTCCGCGTGGCTGAGCGGGCGGACCTGGCTCAATGCTTGCGCAGACTCGCCTCGTCGCGTGAAGATATCCCGGTCCAGCCGCTGTCGACCGAAGGATTTCCATGACTTCGCCGTACGGTCTGCACCGCGTCCTCGAACCCGCGGGTGTGCTGCCGCAGCAGGCGTGGCGGCTGGACGCGACACCGGAGTGCGGCGCGGACGAGGTGGTGCTGGACGTCGAGCGGCTCAACCTGGATGCCGCCTCGTTCCGCCAGTTGCGGGAGGAGCACGGTGCCGGCATCCGCCGCGCGGTGCTGGACATCGTGGCCGAGCGCGGCAAGATGCAGAACCCGGTCACGGGGTCCGGCGGCATGTTGCTCGGCGTGGTCCGCGCCGTCGGCCCGGACTCGCCGCTGGGCCTGCGCGTCGGCGACCGGGTCGCCACCCTCGTGTCGCTGACCCTCACGCCGCTGCGCATCACCGACGGCCTTGCCCGCTGGGACGGCACCACCGAGCAGGCGCCGTGCGCGGGCACCGCCGTCCTGTTCGGCCGCTCCATCGCCGCCGTCCTGCCCGGCGACCTGCCCGACGAACTCGCGCTGTCCGTCCTCGACGTCTGCGGCGCGCCCGCGCTGACCGACCGGGTCGTGCGCCGCCGCGCCGCCCGCTCGGTGCTGGTCCTCGGCGGCGGCGGCAAGTCGGGGTCGTTGTCGCTGGCCGCCGCGCGCCGCGCGGGCGCGACCCGCCTCGTGGCGCTGGTGCCCGACCACGCCGAAGCGGAACGGGTCACGGCGTCCGGGCTGGCCGACGAGGTGGTGCTCGCCGACGCCCGCGACCCCGTGGCGGTGCTCGCCGCGGTCGGCGAGCCGGTCGACGTGACCGTGGTGTGCGTGGACGTGCCGGGCTGCGAGCACGGCGCGATCCTGGCCACCGCGGACGGCGGCACGGTGGTCTTCTTCTCCATGGCCACGTCCTTCTCCGCCGCGGCACTGGGCGCGGAGGGCCTGGCGGCCGACGTGGAGATGATCGTCGGCAACGGCTACGTGCCAGGTCACGCCGCGTTCGCCCTCGACCTGGTGCGGACCGAACCTGCCGTGCGGTCCCTGTTCGAGCACCGGCAGACTGCACAGGCGTGACTACTTTGCTCGTGGGTGGCCGCATCCACTCCCCGATCTCGACCGACGCCACGGCGATGGCCATCACCGACGGCACCGTGGTGTGGCTGGGGCAGGACTCCGTCGGCCGCGCGCTGCACCCGGACGCCGAGGTCGTGGACCTGGCGGGCGCGTGGGTCGCGCCCGCCTTCGTGGACGCGCACGTGCACGCCACCTCGGCCGGCCTGCTGCGCACCGGCCTGGACCTGACCGGCTGCGACTCCCTGGCCGACCTGCTGGCACGGGTGCGCGCCGCGCCCGGCGACCTGGTCTGGGGCCACGGCTGGGACGAGACGCGCTGGCCGGAGGGCCGCCCGCCGACGCGTGCCGAACTCGACGACGCCGCCCGCGGCCGGGTGGTGTACCTGTCGCGGATCGACGTGCACTCGGCGCTGGCATCCACCGCGCTGGTCGACCGCGCCCCGGCGGCCCGCGCCGCGGACGGCTGGCACCCGGACGGTCCGCTGTCGCGTGCCGCGCACCACCACGTGCGCGGTGCGGCGAAGGACGCCATCCCGGTGGAACGCCGCCGTGCCGCGCAGGACGCGTTCCTCGCGCACGCCGCCGCGAACGGCATCGCGTCCGTGCACGAGTGCGCGGGCCCCGACATCTCCAGCCGCGACGACCTGGCCGACCTGCTCGCCCGCACCGACGGCCCGGAGGTCGTCGGCTACTGGGGCGACCGGGAACCGGTCGACCTGCCCGTGCGCGGCCTGGCGGGCGACCTGTTCGTGGACGGCGCGCTCGGCTCCCGCACCGCCGCGCTGTGCTCCCCGTACGCCGACGCCGACACCACCGGCGCGCTCTACCTGGACGCCGACGAGATCGCCGCGCACCTCGTGACCTGCACGCGAGCCGGCATCCAGGGCGGTTTCCACGTGATCGGCGACGCCGCCGCGGCGGCTGTCGTCGCGGGTTTCGAACGGGCCGCCGAGGTCGTCGGCGTGCCCGCCCTGGCCGCCCGCAAGCACCGCCTGGAGCACGTCGAGATGGTCACCGCCGAGCAGGCGGCGAAACTCGGGTCGTTCGGCGTGGTGGCGTCCGTGCAACCGCTGTTCGACCACGAGTGGGGCGGCCCGTCCGGCATGTACGCCCAGCGGCTGGGCGTGGAGCGCGGCACGGCGCTCAACCCGTTCTCCCGGCTCGCCGCGTCCGGGCTGGTGCTGGCGCTCGGCTCGGACGCGCCGGTCACGGCCGCGGACCCGTGGGCCGCGGTGCGCGCGGCCGTGCGGCACCGCACGGACGGCTTCGGCATCTCACCCCGCGCGGCGTTCAACGCCCACACCCGCGGCGGGTGGCGCGCGGCGGGCGTGGACGACGGCGTCACCGGCACGTTGCGGCCCGGCGCGCCCGCCACGTACGCGGTGTGGGAGGTGGGCGAGCTGGAGGTCACCGCGCCCGACTCGCGCGTGCAGCGGTGGTCGACCGACCCGCGCTCGGGCGTGCCCGGCCTGCCGTCGCTGGACGACAACCCCACCTGCCTGCGCACGGTGCTGCGCGGTCGCACCATCTACGAGCGGGGCGCGTCGTGACCGCCCGCGAAAGGGAGTGACGATGGCGCTGCTCGACCTCGACCCGGAGGTGGTCGCCACGGCGCGGCGGCTCGCCGCGCGCGCCGCCGAACCGGTGGTGGCCATCGCCCGGGCCCACACCACCGTGGCGGTCGAGCGCGCGACGCTCCGGCTCGCCGGCATCACCGGCGCGGACTCCACCCACCGCGCGGGCGACGTGCCGTGGGTGAACCGGCTGGTGGACACCGTCCGCGAGCACTGCGGCCTGGAGCACGGGGTGGCGCTGCCCGCGTTCCACGCCCTGCGCCGGCACGACCTCGGCTCGCTCACCGAGCTTGCCGAGGCGACCGCCGCCGGGCAGGTCCGCTTCACCCTGCCCGAGGGGCGCGACGCGGTCCGCGCCGAGAAGGCCGCGCGCACGGCGATCGCCAGGGGGCTGCGCACGGTCGACCGCAACCGCGCGCAGCGCGACCGGCTGGTGGCGCGGCTGGGCGACCCGCCACGCAGGCCGTGGATCTACCTGATCGTGGCGACCGGCGACATCGACGAGGACGTGGTCCAGGCGCGCAACGCGGCGCGGGCGGGCGCGGACGTCATCGCCGTGATCCGCTCCACCGGGCAGTCCCTGCTGGACTACGTGCCCGAGGGCGCGACGCACCACGGTTTCGCGGGCACCTACGCCACGCAGGAGAACTTCCGCATCATGCGTGCCGCGCTGGACGAGGTGTCCAAGGAGGTCGGCCGGTACGTGCGGCTGACCAACTACGCGTCGGGCCTGTGCATGCCGGAGATCGCGGTGCTGGCCGGGTTGCAGCGGCTGGACATGATGCTCAACGACTCGATGTACGGGATCCTGTTCCGCGACATCAACCCCATCCGCACGTTCGTCGACCAGCGGTTCTCCCGCCAGGTCCACGCACGCGCCGGGATCGTGATCAACACCGGCGAGGACAACTACCTCACCACCGCCGACGCCGTGGACGCCGCGCACACCGTCACCGTGTCGCAGCTGCTCAACGAGCACTTCGCGCACGAGGCCGGCCTGCCCGACCACCTGCTGGGCCTGGGCCACGCCTTCGAGATCGACCCGCGGGTGCCCGAGTCGTTCCGGCTGGAGCTGGCGCACGCCCTGCTGGCCCGCGAGCTGTTCCCGGACGCGCCGCTGAAGTGGATGCCGCCCACCAAGCACATGACCGGCGACGTGTTCCACGGCTACCTGCTCAACGGGTTCTTCAACCTGGCGGGCGTGCTCACCGGCCAGAGCATCCTGCTGGTGGGCATGATGACCGAGGCCGTGGTGACGCCGTTCCTGTCCGACCGGGACCTGGCGCTGGCCAACGTGCGGTACGTCCTCGACGCCGCGGGCGGGCTGCGCGAGGACTTCCGCCCCGCGCCGGACGGCCTGATCGTGAAGCGCGCGCACCAGGTGCTCGGCGAGGCCGTGGACCTGTTGGCGCGCATCGTCGACGACGGGTTGCTCAACGCCATCGCGGACGGCACGTTCGGCCTGATGAAGCGCCCGCCCGACGGCGGCAAGGGCGCGGACGGCGTGGTGGTGAAGGCCGACGGCTACCGCAACCCCGCCGCGGACCTGCTGGAGGCGCGGTGAAGCGGCACGTCCGGCCCTACGGCGACACCACCGGCGACGGCATGGTGCAGACGTCGTTCACGCTGCCCGTCCCGTTCGGGCCCAAGGCGGACGGCGCGGCGCAGCAGCTGGCCAACCGGATGGGCATCGACCCGGCGATGGTCGTGCACTCCCACCCGATCGGCGAGGACTTCACGTTCTTCGTCGTCTACGGCTCGGTCAAGCACGTCGTGGACCTCGACGCGGTGCGGGTGGTGGAGCGCGAGTACCCGCTGCTGTCGCCCGCCGAGGTGAACACGGCGCTGAAGAAGTTGTTGCGCCGCAAGCTCGTCGTCGTGGGCGGCTGCATCGGCACCGACGCCCACACGGTCGGCATCGACGCGATCCTCAACATCAAGGGGTTCGCGGGGGAGAAGGGCCTGGAGTATTACCGGGAGCTGAAGGTCGTGAACCTGGGCGCGCAGGTGTCCGTGCCGGAGCTGGTGCGCCGGGCGCGGGCGGAGCGGGCGGACGCGGTGCTGGTGTCGCAGGTGGTCACCCAGCGCGACGCGCACCTGCTCAACACCCGCGAGATGTCGGCCGCCTTCCGCGAGGCGATGGGCGACCGGCGACCGCTGCTCGTCGCGGGCGGCCCCCGGTTCGACCCGCTGATGGCGGGCGAGCTGGGCGTGGACCGCGTGTTCGGCCGGGGCACCACCCCCGGCGAGGTCGCCAGCTACCTGGTGCACGCCGTCCGGACGAAGAAGGGACCAACCGCGTGACCCCCACCGTGGGCTTGACCGTGACCCACCGCCGCTACGTGCCCCACTCCCACGCCCACTACGGCGGGAACCTGGTGGACGGCGCGTACGGCCTGGGCCTGTTCGGCGACGTGGCCACCGAGCTGCTGATCCGCACCGACGGCGACGAGGGCCTGTTCGCGGGCTACTCGGAGGTGTCGTTCGACGCGCCGGTCCAGGCCGGTGACGTGATCGAGGCGACCGCGACCCTGGTGCGCGTGGGCAACCGGTCCCGGGAGATCGAGTTCGAGGCACGCGTGGTGTGCCGGTCGGCGCCGGACCGCGGGCCGTCGGCGGCCGACGTCCTCGACCCGCCGGTGGTGGTGACCCGCGCGCGCGGCACGGTCGTGGCGCCGCCCCGCCCGTCCTGAGTCAGCCGTACGGCCTGCTGCTGCGGCGGTGCGGTCTCTGCCACTATCAACGGCGTGATCAGCCTCGATCCGGTTTCCTCCGTACCGCCCTACGAGCAGGTGCGGTCCCAGTTCGCCCGCAAGATCACCGACCGGGAGCTGGCCGTGGGCACCAGGTTGCCCACGGTGCGCGCCCTGGCCGCGCAGCTCGGCATCGCGGTCAACACCGTCGCCCGCGCCTACCGCGAGTTGGAGGAGGCGGGTCTCATCGAGACCCGCGGCAGAGCCGGGACCGTGGTCAGCGCGGCGGGGGAGCGCAGCCGGGAACGGGTGCTGCGCGCCGCCCGCGGTTACGCGGCCACGGCCCGGGAACAGGGGCTGTCCGCCGACGAGGCGCTGGAGATCGTGCGAGCGGCCCTCGCTGATTGATCAGTAGTGTGGTCGGGTGGCGACCGAACACAGCGGCGGAGGCGACCCGGCACGCACCCTCGCGGTGCTCTGGCGCACGAACCCGCCCAGCGCGCGCAAGGACCTCGGCGTGGACCGCATCGTGGCCGCCGCCGTCGAGCTGGCCGACGCCGAGGGGCTGGGCGCGTTGTCCATGCGCCGCGTGGCGGACCGGCTCGGCGTGGGCACCATGTCGCTGTACACGTACGTGCCCGGCAAGGGCGAGTTGATCGACGTGATGGTGGACGTCGTGCACGGCGAGACGGCGCGGCCGGTCGACGTGCCCGGCGGGTGGCGCGGCAAGCTGACCCGGATCGCGCGGGAGAACTGGGAGCTGTTCCTGCGCCACCCGTGGCTGCTCCAGGTGGCGACCAACCGGGCCGTGCTGGGCCCGAACGTGGCGGCCAAGTACGACTACGAGCTGTCCGCGGTGGACGGCATCGGGTTGACCGACGTCGAGATGGACGCGGTGCTGGGCCTGGTGCTGGGGCACGTGCAGGCGTCGGCGCGGCTGGCGGTGGACGCGGCGCGGATCGAGCAGCGCACCGGGTTGACCGACGAGCAGTGGTGGCAGGCCACCGCGCCGTTCCTGGCCCGGGTGTTCGACCCGGAGCGCTTCCCGACCGCGGCGCGGGTGGGCGCGGCGGCGGGTGAGGCGCACGGTTCGGCGTACTCGGGCGAGCACGCGTTCCGGTTCGGCCTGGAACGCGTGCTCGACGGGATCGAGGTGCTGGTGGCGTCCCGTCAGTAGTCGCGCTTGGGCATGATCACCCACAGTGCGAGGTAGATGAGGAACTGCGGTCCGGGCAGCAGGCAGGAGAGCAGGAACACCAGCCGGACGGTGTTCGGCTGCCAACCGAACCGCTCGGCCAGGCCCGCGCATACTCCGGCGATCACCCGGCGGTGTCGAGGTCTGGTCAACGTGGTCATGCCTCCACGGTGCCTGCCCGCGGGGCGGCGCGCATCGGTGACATCCCTGATCCCGGCCCTGCGGCCACCCCTACCCGGGTGGTGGGGGCAGGCCCCCGGGCGCGGTCGCGGGCGGACGGCGAACCGCGGGGCGCGCGCCCCGTGTTTTATTCCTGCGATGATTTCAGTGTGGACTAAAAGAGCAGTCACTTGACGACGTCGACCTTGTCGCCCTTGTTCAGGCGGTCGAAGAACGCCTTGGCGGCGGAGGCGGAGAGGTGCACGCAGCCGTGCGACTCGACGCTCAGGCTGCCCGCGTGGAAGCCGACCGCGGGCGCGAAGTTGACGTAGTGCGGCATGGGTGCGGGCTTGCCGGTCTTGGGGTCCTTGTACTTGCTGCTGTGGTGGTCGGCGTCCTTGTTCTCGACCTGGAAGTGCCCGATCGGCGTGGGGTGGCCCTCGCGCCCGCCCAGCGCGGCGACCTCCAGTTCGACCACCTTGCCCGGTTTGAGCAGCCACGCGCGGCGCAGCGAGACGGAGAAGCAGGCACGGGCGTCGGAGCGGCACGCGGCGGGCACGGGGGTGGAGACCCGTTTCTTCTTCCTGCCGTCGCGCTGCACGTCGGCGAGGAGCTGCGCGGCCACGGGCGCGACGGCACCGGGGGTCAGCTCCAGCACGTCGGCGTCCTCGTCGTCGGCCTCGCAGCCGCACTCCAGGGTCCCGGGGTCGGGTGGCACGACGTCGCCGGAGTCCAGGGCGGCGCGGGTGAGCGGGCCCACGACGCCGTCCGGCGTGAGGCCGTGCGCCTCCTGGAAGGCGGTGGTGGCGGCACGGGTGAGGGGGCCGAAGACGCCGTCCTCGGCGAGGGCGGGCAGGGCTCCCGCGTGGTTGAGGCGGGCCTGGAGGTCGGTCACGTCCGGGCCGCGGTCGCCCTGCCGCAGCGGGCGTGGCCCGGCGGCCCGGCGCTGCACGGGGGAGTGCCCGCCGAGCAGCGCGGCCACGGCGCCGTTGCCCGCGGTGTGCTGGTAGGCGAGCAGCGGGTGGTCGGGCGGGGGAGTGCGGTGGTGGGCGACGTGGTCGGCGTCGCGTTCGGGGTGGTCTCGGGCGACCCGCATGGCGGCCCCCTTTCCGTGCACCGCCAGTGTGGGCGTGGCCGGTGGCGGGCGGCCTGCCCTCGGGGGCGGCCTTCGCGGCAGCGGGCGCCGCACGGGAGGGCAGTTTTATTCTTTTGATGATTTCAGTGTGGACTTAAAGATCAGATCAACGGACAAAAACGGAAAAACCGCCCGGGGCGGGGGAGGGCACGGGCGGTTGCCGTCCCGGGCTCCACCCGGCCCTCGTACGCTGACCAGGTGGTCGCTCCCCCCGTGGCGCCGGATCAGCCGGTCGCCGACACCCCGCCTCCCGCCCGCCGTCGCCGGGACGTGCGCGGCACGTTGCCGCGGATCGCGCTGGCCGCCGCCGGCGGCGCGCTGGTCTTCCTGAGCTTCCCGCCGAGGTCGGCGTGGTGGCTGGCCCCGATCGGGTTCGCGGTGCTGGGCGTGCTGCTGCACGGCCGCCGGATGCGGGCCGGGTTCGGCCTGGGCCTGGTGTGGGGGCTGGGCTTCCTGACCCCGCTGCTGCGGTGGACCGGGGAGTTCGTCGGGCTGATCGCGTGGCTGCCGCTGGCGCTGACGTGCGCGGTGCTGGTCGCGGTGGGCACGGCGCTGATGGCGCGGGTGTCGACGTTGCCGGGCGCGCCGGTGTGGATGGCGTTGCTGTGGGTGGCCGACGAGTGGTTGCGCTCGGTGTTCCCGTTCGGCGGGTTCCCGTGGGGCAAGATCGCGTTCGGGCAGCCGGAGGGCTGGTACCTGCCGCTGGCGTCGGTGGGCGGCGCGCCGCTGGTCGGGTTCGCGGTGGCGTTGACCGGCTTCGGGTTGGCGTGGCTGGGCCGCGGTTGGCGCCGCGCCGCGCCGCTGGTGGTGCTGCCGCTCGCGGCGGGCCTGGCGGTGACGCCGTTCGTGGGCGTCGCGCCGGACCAGGGCACGGCGGTGGTGGCGGCGATCCAGGGCAACGTGCCGCGCGCGGGCCTGGACTTCAACGCGCAGCGGCGCGCGGTGCTGGACAACCACGTCGCGCGGACGCTCCAGCTCGCCGAGGACGTGCGGGCAGGTCGGGAGCGGCAGCCGGACGTGGTGGTGTGGCCGGAGAACTCCTCGGACATCGACCCGTTCCGCAACCCGGACGCGGCGGCGTTGATCGACCGCGCGGCGAGGGAGGTCAAGGCCCCGATCGCGGTGGGCGCGGTGCTGGTCGACCGGTCCGACGGCCTGCCGCGCAACACGGTGGTGCTGTGGGACCCGGAGCGGGGTCCGGTGGACTCGTACACGAAGCGGCAGCTCCAGCCGTTCGGGGAGACGATGCCGTACCGCTCGTTCTTCCGGCTGTTCACCGAGGCGGTGGACCGGGCGGGCACGTTCCAGCCGGGTTCGGACCCCGAGGGGTTCACGGTGGGCCGGGTGCGGATGGCGGTCGACACCTGTTACGAGGTGGCGTTCGACGGCGTCGTGCGGGAGTCGGTGACCGCGGGGGGCGGGGCGAACATCATCGCCGTCCCGACGAACAACGCGACGTTCGGCTTCACGGAGATGACGTACCAGCAGTTGGCGATGTCGCGGGTGCGTGCGGTGGAGCACGGCCGGGCGGTGGTGGTGTCGGCGACGAGCGGGGTGAGCGCGATCGTCGCGCCGGACGGCTCGGTGACCCGCCGGACCGGCTTGTTCGAGCCCGGCGCGCTGGTGGCGGAGCTGCCGCTGCGCGGAGAGGCTACGCTGGCCACCCGTCTCGGCGCGTGGCCCGAGTGGGTGATGACCGCGCTGGGCCTGGTGGCCGTGGCGTTCGGTTTGGCAGTGCAACGACGAGGATCGCGTCCGGCCCCTGGTGCGGGGACCGGCGAGGAGGAAACGGATGGCGGACCAGCAGGCGCAGCCTGACCGGTCGGTGCTGGTGGTGATCCCGACCTACAACGAGCGGGACAACATCGGGAAGATCGTGAAGCGGTTGCACGCGGCGTTGCCGAAGGTGCACGCTCTCGTGGTCGACGACGGCAGCCCGGACGGCACGGGGCGGCTCGCCGACGAGATGGCCGCCGCGGACGAGCGGGTGCGGGTGCTGCACCGCACGGAGAAGGCCGGGTTGGGCGCCGCCTACGTGGCGGGGTTCGAGTGGGCGTTGGACCACGGCTACGACGTCGTGGTGGAGATGGACGCGGACGGGTCGCACGCGCCGGAGGACCTGCCGCGGTTGCTCGACGCGCTGCGGGACGCGGACCTGGTGCTGGGTTCCCGGTACGTGCCGGGTGGCAGCACGGTGAACTGGCCGTGGCACCGGCAGTTGATCTCGCGTGGCGGGAACGTGTTCTCGCAGGTGGCGCTGGGCACGAGCGTGCGGGACATCACGGGCGGGTTCCGGGCGTTCCGCACGGACGTGCTGCGGGAGCTGAAGCTGGGGACGGTGGCGTCGCAGGGCTACTGCTTCCAGATCGACCTGGCGTGGCGGGCGATCGAGCTGGGCTACCGGGTGGTGGAGGTGCCGATCACCTTCACGGAGCGCGAGTTCGGGCAGTCGAAGATGAGCGGCAACATCGTGCGCGAGGCGTTGTTGCGCGTCACGAAGTGGGGCCTGCGCCGCCGGTACACGCAGTTGCGCGAGTTGTTCGCGCCGCGGTCGAAGACGGGTTCGGCGCGTTGAGGTCCTGATCCCGGGCACGCGGAAGGGCCCGCCGGTGCACACCGGCGGGCCCTTCCGCGTCGTGGTGGGTGCTCAGGCGGTACGGGTGCGCCGTCCCCTCAGCTCTTCGAGCCGCTCGTCCAGCAGTTCCTCCAGCTCGGGGATGGTGCGGCGTTCCAGGAGCATGTCCCAGTGCGTGCGCGGGGGCTTGATCTTCTTGGCTTCGGGCTCGGCGCCGTCGATGATCTTGGATTCGGTCCCGTGGAGACGACACTCCCAGGTGTGGGGGATCTCGGCGTCGTCGGAGAACGGGACCTCGAAGTCGTGGCCCTTGGGGCAGGCGTACCGCACCGACCGGCGCGGGGCGAGGTCGTGATTGCGGTCGGTCTCGTAGCTGACTGCTCCGAGCCGGCTACCCCGTAGAACGCGGTCGGCCATGGCGGTGTCCTTTCGCTCGGCTCAGGGCCGGGGCCCAGGCTGGTGCTCACCGAGTGCAACGATCGGACTGCTCCGTTCGTTCCCGGCGTTGCGGTCATGGTCGCCCACAGTGACGTCTTTCACCCGTCAACGAAGGCTTCCTCCTAAGGGAGGCAATCGCGGCAGGATCGTGACGCGTTATCAAGCTGTCGGGCTGCTTCATCACCCAGATGGAGCAGTACCGGCAGAAAGTGTGCGGCTTCGACAGCTTAGACCGAACACGTAGGGCGATGTTAAGCCGGCTTTAACGCGACCACAGTGACAACCATCATGCTTACGATTACGCAAAGTCATTTCGGGGTGCTTCGGGTCTACCGCCACGCTCCGTGTCCGCACGGTCGTGCTGCGTGGTGGCCAACTCCTGGGGTCACCCGTCCGGCCCGCACCCAAACGTAGGCCACGCGACCTTGTCCGGTTCGTGACGTCGTCCCGCGTCCCGGTGATCGTCTTCAGTGATCGTCTTCGGGGTCGCTCCCGGTGGCGTCGGCGAGGCGGTCGAGGAACGCGCGCTGGGCGGTGACCAGCTTCGCGCGTGCGTCGGCGAGCGGTACCCAGGCGACGCGGTCCACCTCGGGGTAGGCGCGGACGACGCCGGAGCCGGGGGGCCACTCCAGTTCGAACGTGCCGGGCACGACGGCGGCCGGGTCGAGGTCGGCGGCCAGCGCCCACACGTGCACGGTCTTGCCGCCGGACTGGCGCACGTCGCCGAGCGGGACCAGGTCGCCCGCGGGCACGGGCAGGCCCAGTTCCTCGGTGAACTCGCGGCGGGCGGTGTCCTCCAGCGCCTCGTCGCCGGCGGGTTCGCCCTTGGGGATCGACCAGGCCCCGGCGTCCTTGCGGGCCCAGAACGGGCCGCCCATGTGCCCGATGAGCACTTCGAGTCCGTCGGCGGTGGTGCGGTGCAGCAGGATGCCCGCGCTGGTCTTCCCGGTCACGGTGATCAGTGTGGCGTGCCGCCCGCGGCGGCGGCACGCGGGTCAGGTGAGGCTGAGCTGGCGGCCGTCGACGACGTTGGGCCCGAGGTCGCCGGTGCGGTAGTGGCGGCGGCACAGCACCTGGTAGCGCACCTCGGTGTCGGTGTCGGTGGTGTCGGCGACCAGGACGGTGTCCCCGGCGCGGACGACGTCGCCGTCGTGGACGCGGGCGTTGAACCGGCCCGGCCGGCCGCACCAGCACAGCACCTCGACCTGGATGGCGTCGAGTTCGTCGGCCAGTTCGAACAGGCGGCGGGAGCCGGGGAACATCGTGGAGCGGAAGTCGGTGGCCAGGCCGAAGCAGTAGACGTCGACCCGGGCGTCGTCGGCGAGTTCGGCGAGCTGGTCCACCTGCTCCTCGGAGAGGAACTGGGCCTCGTCGACGATGAGGTAGTCCACCCGCGCGCCTGCGGCCCAGTGCCGGCGGACCAGGTCGCGCAGGTCCATGTCCTCGTGCACCTCGACGGCGTGGCGGGCCAGGCCCATGCGGCTGGTGATGCGGGGCGTGCCGGAGCGGTCGTGGCGGACCAGCAGCAGCCCGCCGCGGCCCTGGCGGGCCTGGTTGTGGTCGATCTGGAGGGCGAGGGTGGACTTGCCGCAGTCCATCGGGCCGAAGAAGAACCGGAGCCTGCCGGTCGGTGCGACGCCGCGCCGTGCGCCGTCGGCGGGCACGGGGGACAGGGCGTCGGTCGGGTCGGTGCTGGGGTTCGTCGGCTCCACGGCGGGCCACCTTAGTGGTCGGCGCCGCGGCGGCCCGCGTCGCGCCGGCCGGTCACCGGCCGCCCGGGGGACCGGCCGCCCGCCGGGAGCGGCGGCAGGGGAAGTCGACTCCACTGGACGAGATATACCGCTTTGCGATATAACCTGCGGTGTGAGGGGTATGTCGGAGCAGGCGTTCCTGGTGTTGACGGCGCTCGCGGAGGAGCCGTTGCA
Source organism: Saccharothrix obliqua (assembly GCF_019375475.1). Classification (GTDB taxonomy): domain Bacteria; phylum Actinomycetota; class Actinomycetes; order Mycobacteriales; family Pseudonocardiaceae; genus Actinosynnema; species Actinosynnema obliqua. Next base: position 75,818 of record NZ_JAHXGQ010000016.1, read on the forward strand.
CGGGTACGCGATCGTGCGGTCGGTGGAGGTCCTGTCCGAGGGGCGGGTGGTGTTGCGCGTGGGCACGCTGTACGGGGTGCTGGACCGGCTGGTCGCCGACGGGTGGGCCGAGCGGGACCGCGAGGAGGTCCACCAGGGGCGGCTGCGCCGCTACTACCGGTTGACCGACGCGGGTGTGCGGGCGTTGTCGGCGGAGGTGGCGCGGTTGTCGGCGAACGTGCGCGCGGCGTCGTCGGTGCTGCGGGCGAGGGAGGCGCGGTGAGCGGGGGAGGGGACGGCCCGCGGTCGAACCTGGAGCGCCGCTACCGGGCGCTGCTGCGCCTGCTGCCGCGCCGGTACCGGGCGGAGCGGGAGGAGGAGATGGTGGGCATCTTCCTCGCCGGCCGGGGTGACGAACTGGACCTGGAGCACGGCTGGCCGGGGTGGGGCGAGGCGGCGGCGACGGCGGCGCTGGCGGTGCGGGTGCGGTTCCGGGCGGGCGCGCCCGCCGGTGACGGCACGCGGCTGGTGGCGATGGCGGGCCTGGTCGGGCACGTGGTGCTGGCGGCGCAGGACGTGGTGTCGGCGGCGCGGTGGGGCGGCGGCTGGTGGGCGTGGTCGGCGGTGCTCGCGCTGGTGGCGTTCGCGGGCCTGCTGACGGGCCGGGTGCTGCCGGCGCGGGTGGCGGTGTCGGTGGCGGCGCTGTGGTCGGTGGCGGTGGCCGGGCAGGTGGTGGTGGCCGCGGGCGACTTCTGGCCGGTGCTGGTGCAGGCGCCGACGTGGGTGACGGCGGCGGCCGTGTGGCTGGGGTTCCACCGGGAGGCGCCGCGGCCACCCCGGGCGCGATGGCCCGCGGTGGCCGCGGTGTCGGCCGCGATCGGCGCGGCGTGGGTGTGGTTCACGCCGTTGTCCCCGGTGGCGTACGTCGGGGCGTGGCTGGTCACCACGGCTGTGGTGGTCGTGGTGCGGCCGTGGGCGGCGGCGCCGGCGCGGACCGGCTGATCAGACCTTGTCGGGCACCGGGTTGCCGGACGCGGTGATGGCCTTGCGCACCGGCACGAAGAACATCAGCGCGAACCCGATGGCGAAGAACACCACCAGCGAGATGATCGCGAGCCGGAACGACCCGGTGGCCTGCCCGACACCCGCGAACACCAGCGGCCCCAGCCACGAGGTGGACCGCTCGCCCACCTCGTAGAGGGAGAAGTATTGGGCCTCGCGGCCGGGCGGGATCATCTGCGAGAACAGCGACCGGGACAGGGCGTTGGTGCCGCCCAGGACGATGCCGATGCCCACCGCCAGCAGGTAGAACTGCACCTCCTGCCCGGCCTGCACGAAGTACGCCGCGCCGATCACCCCGATCCACACCAGCAGGCTGGCCATGATGGTGTGCTTCGCGCCCCAGCGGCTCGCCGCCCACCCGTGCAGCCGGGCGCCGGCGAACGCCACGAACTGCACGATCAGGATCGTGGTGATCAGCGCGGTCTCCTCCAGCCGCAGCTCGTCGCGCCCGTACTGGGCGGAGACGTTGGCGACGGTGGCGATGCCGTCGGTGTAGATCAGGTAGGTGCCCAGGAACGCCAGCGTCAGCGGGAACGCGCGGGCCTGCCGCACGGTCTGCCGCAGCTCCCGGAACCCGGCGGTGATCACCGACGCGCCCCGCTCGCCGCCGTGCGGCTGCTGGTGGCGCTTGAGGCGGGCCAGCGGGATCAGGGTGAACACCGCCCACCACAGACCGGACATGACGAACCCGATGCGGACGGCGGTGGTCTCGCCGATGCCCACGGCGTCGTGGCCGACGAACAACGCCAGCTGCACCGCCAGCGCCAGCCCGCCGCCGAGGTAGCCGAACGCCCAGCCGCGGGAGGACACCGCGTCGCGCTCGTCGGGGCCGGCGATCTCCGGCAGGAACGCGTAGTAGACCACGACCGACGCGCCGTAGCACATGTTGGCGAGGATGAACAGCACCACGCCCAGGTGCCAGTCGGAGCCGCCGACCAGGGCCAGCGCGGCGGTGGCGGCGGCGCCGGTGAACGCCAGCCCGCCGAGCATCCGCCGCTTGTTCTGGGTGCGGTCGGCGATCGCGCCCATCACGGGCAGCACCACGACCTGCACGACGGTCGCGACCGACAGCAGGTAGCCCCACAGCGACCCGGCGGGGAAGTGCAGCCCGAACAACGACACGTCGCACTGCTGGAGGGAGCTGTCGACGCACGCGCGCGCCCCGTTGCGGGCGGTGTCCTCCCGGGCCGCCTCCTTGGCCACGACCGTGAGGTAGCCGGAGAGGAACACGGTGATCACGGATGTGGGGAAGACCTGGTTGGCCCAGTCGTACCAGATCCATCCGCGTTGTTCCCGCTTGCGGTCGATCGCGGGTGCAGGGCTGTCGGCCACGCTCATGGGGGCGGACTGTACTTCCATTCACCCGTCCGGGTGGTGATCACCGGCAAGGTGTTGCCAATCAGCCACCCGCCCACACCCCGCGCGCCGCGAGCACGTCACGCAGCACGTCCGGCCGGTCCGTGACCAGCCCGTCCACCCCCAGGTCCAGCAGCCGCCCCATCTCCCGCGCGGCGTCCACCGTCCACACGTGCACCTCCATGCCACGCCGGTGCGCGGCACGCACGAACCGGCCGTCCACCACCGTCAACCGACCCCGCGTCACCGGCACCTGCGCGATCCGGCCCGCCACCGGCGCCCGCAACGCCGGCACCCGCCCCGCCGCCCACAGGGCCGCCGCCGACCGCGGCCCCACCGACGTCATCAGCCCCGGCCCCAGCAGCCGCCGCAACCGCGCCAGGCGCGCGTCGGAGAACGACGCCAGGCACACCCGGTCCACCGCGCCCGTCCGCCGCAGCAACGCCACCACCGGACCCACCGCCGCGTCGGACTTCACGTCCACGTTGAGCAACGCGTCCGGCAACTCCTCCAGCAGGTCCTCCAGCCGCGCCACCGGCTCCCGCCCGCCGACCTTCGCCGCCCGCACCGCCGACCACGGCTGCGCCGCCACCGGACCCGTGCCGTCGGTCGTGCGGTCCAGCACGTCGTCGTGGTGCACCACCACCACCCCGTCCGACGTGGCGTGCACGTCGGTCTCCAGGTAGCGGTAGCCCTCGGCGGCGGCGCGCCGGAACGCCGCCAGCGAGTTCTCCATGCCGGCCAGGTCGTCGAGGTGCCAACCCCGGTGGGCGTAGGCCCTCGGGTGCGGGCCGGACAGGTACGGGTGGTTCGCGGTCGTCACGCGAGGAGTCTGCCCCGGCGGCGTGGCGCTGGGATGACCGGCGGGTAGCGGGATACCGTCGCCGCCCATGGAGCTGGTGACCGGGACCGCCGCGACCCGCCGCGAGGACACCAGGCACTGCGCCTGGTGCGGACGGCGACTACCCGACAGCGGCCGCATCGGACGCCCCCGCCGGTACTGCGCCCAACCCTGCCGGCAACGCGCCTACGAACGCCGCGCCGCCGTCCAGCGCGGCGGGCTGCCCGAGGACGCGGTCGTGCTGTCCGCCGCCGAACTCGCCGACCTCCAGGACCGCCTGTTCCAGCTGCGCTGCGCCGCCGAGGACATCGCCACCGCCGCGGCCGACGGCGCCACCACCGCCGAACTCGGCCGCCTCGCCACCGAACTCGCCGACACCGCGCGCGACCTGGAACGCCTGCGCTGACACCCCCGGCCCGCCGGGGGAGCGGCCCCGGCTTGCCCGGCCCGCGCCGCCTCCACCATCATGGCCCGCGCGAGGTGCGAGGAGGGCGCGTGGACGGCAACGCCGCGTTGCACCGGGAGGTGCTCGACCGGGCCGACGTCGGATTCGGCGTCACCGACGCCCGCGGCACGCTGCGCTGGGTCAACCCCGCGCTGGCGGCCGTGCTCGGCGTCGCCACCGACCGCGCCGCCGGCCGGTCCCTGCCCGCGCTGCTGCCCGGCGTCCCCGAACGACCCCGCTCCGGGCTCGCGCTGCTCACCCCCACCGGCCACCACGCCGGGCACCGCTGGCTGGAGGTCACCTGCCGCCACCTCGGCCCCGACGGCGACCTGCTGTACCGGGTGGCCGACGTGACCGCCTGGCGCGACCGCGAACTGGAAGCCACCCACGAAGCCGACGCCCTGCGCCGCGCCCAGGTCCTCGGCCGCATGGGCACCTGGGAGTGGCACGTCGCCGACGACCGCCTCGTCTGGTCCGAAGCCCTCCTGGAGACCTTCGGGTTCCCCCCGGACACCCTCCTGGACTTCGACCGCTACGCCGAACTCGTCCACCCCGACGACCTCACCACCATCCAGGCCACCCTCGAACAGGCCATGCGCACCGGAGCCGGGTTCTCCTACACCCACCGCATGGCGGTGGCCGACCACCGCACCGAACGCTGGTTCGAGTGCTTCGGCGAGATCGACACCACCGCCGACGGCACACCCCTGCGCCTGGTGGGCACCGCCCACGACATCACCCGCGCCCGCCGCGTCCACGACGAACTGCTCGCCCTGGCCGAACAGGACCCCCTGACCGGGCTCGCCAACCGGCGCGCCGTCACCCGCGAACTCGAACAACGCCTCGGCGCCGGCGGCCACGGCGCCCTGCTGCTGCTGGACCTGGACAACTTCAAGGACGTCAACGACCTGCGCGGCCACGCCGTCGGCGACCGGCTGATGAAAACCGTCGCCGGCGCGCTGCGCTCCCGACTCGCGCCCACCCACCCCGTCGGCAGGCTCGGCGGCGACGAGTTCGCCGTCGTGCTGCCCGGCCGCACCGCCGCCGACGCCGCCCGCGTCGCCGACGACCTGCGCGCCGCCGTCGCCGCCCTCCCGCTCGTCACCGCGTCCACCCCCGTCACCGCCTCCGCCGGAGTCGCCGAGTACCGCGCGGGCGACACCTGGGAACTGGTCCTGGCCAACGCCGACCTCGCGCTCTACGCGTCCAAGTCCGCCGGCCGCGACCGCGTCACCGTCTACGAACCCGGCCACTACGCCGACACCGCCAAACGCGTCTCGGTGATGGACCGCCTCCGCCACGCCCTCGACCACGGCGGCCTCGCCCTGCACGCCATGCCCATGGTCGAACTCGCCACCGGCCGCACCCTCGGCCACGAACTGCTGCTGCGCCTGGAGGACGGCCGCGAACCCCGCCTCGGCCCCGCCGAGTTCCTCCCCGAGGCCGAGCGCTCCAACCTCGTCCACGACATCGACCGCTGGGTGCTGTCCACCGCCATCGACGCCCTCGTCCGCCACCCCCACCTCGACCTCCGGTTCAACGTCAACGTCTCCGGCCGCACCCTGGAGGACGAGGAGTTCGGCGGGTTCGTCCTCGACCGGCTCGCCACCGCCGGCGTCGCACCCGGCCGCCTCGGCCTGGAGATCACCGAAACCGCCGCCGTCACCAACCTCGACGCCGCCCGCGCCCTCGCCGTGCAGCTGCGCGGCTTCGGCTGCCGCATCACCCTCGACGACTTCGGCTCCGGCTTCGGCTCCTTCGTCCACCTCAAGCACCTGCCCATCACCGGCATCAAGATCGACGGCGAGTTCGTGCGCGGCATCGACGAACGCTCCACCGACGCCGTCCTCGTCGCCGGCATCGTCGAAATCGCCCGCGGCCTGGGCCTGTCCGCCGTCGCCGAATGGGTCGAACGCCCCGCCCAGGTCACCACCCTCACCGCCCTGGGCGTCCGCGTCGGCCAGGGCTTCCACCTCGGCCGCCCCGTCCCGCTCCCGCACATCCTCACGGAGCAGCCGATACCGCCGAACAGCGCATTGTCCGCACCACGCACCGGTACGGAGGATGGGGCGCACTCCTGATCAACCACGCCGCCGAGGGGAACACCCCGTGCCAGGACCCACCACCAGCCCCGCGCGCGGTGTGCGCCGCGTCGAGCTGAGCACCGCCGAACCCGAACCCGTCGCCGACTTCTACGCCCACCTCCTGGGCTGGGTCGTCATCGCCGAACCCGACGGGGCGTTCACCGGCTGGGTGGGGGACCGGCTCGCACTGCGCGTGCGCCCCGGCGACAGCGGCTACCGCATCGTGTTCGCCGGCCCCGAACCCCGCGACCTGCGCGACGGCGCCGCCGTCGACCAGGGCCGCGTCCTGCACGGACCCTGGGCACCCGGACCCCGCGCCGGCGAACCCTGCTGGGTCGAGTACACCGGCGACGGCGACGACTACTGGACCGGCGAACTCGGCTGGCTGCCCCACCACACCGACACCCCGTTCACCCTCTACCACGTCCCCGACGGGCAACGCCCCGTCGCCGCCCGCCGCACCGGCGAGCACACCGGGTGGCGCTGCGCCTTCGCCGTGCCCGACACCGCCAAGACCGCCGACCTCGCCGCCGACACCGGCGGACGCGTCGTCGTGCCACCCGCCGACACACCCGCCGGGCTCACCGCCACCCTCGCCGACCCCGCCGGCGCCGAGTTCACCGTCCTCCAGGACCCACCCGGCTGGGGCGGCGCCTGGCACACCACCGGACCCTGACCCCCCTCACGCCCCCAGCACCGCCACCACACCGTCCCGACCCAGACCCGCGCCGCGCGCCACCACCTCACCGAACACCACCGGACCCAACACCGCCCGCGCCCCGCCCTCCACCGCCACCACGTCCGGGTCCACCACCGCCACCGCGCCCCGCATCCCGCGCGCCGCACCCGCCAACAACGCCGCGCCCCGCGCGTCACCCTCCGCCAACGCCACCGCCGCCCGACCCTCGGCCACCCGCGCCAACACCATCGCGTTGCCCCACTCCACCGCCGACGCCAACGCCAAACCCAACGCCTCCCGCGCACCCGCCACATCACCACGCGCCAACGCCAACCGCGCCGCCGCCACCCGGATGCCCGCCCGCGTCTCCTCCGGCCCGAACCACCCCGCCGGGCACACCCGCAACGCCTCCGCCAACCACCCGGCCGCCCGCACCGGCTCCCCCCGCGACCGGCACACCTCCGCCATCCCCAACCACGCCGACGCCAACATCTCCAACGCGCCCTGCGACCGCGCCAACCCCGCCGCCCGCTCCAGATCCGCCCACGCCGCGTCGAACCCGCCACGCCACGCCGCCCACTCCGCGCGCTGCACCAACATCCCCGCCGTGTGCTCCGACGCCCCCAACACCTCCGCCAACGCCAACGCCTCGTCCAGGAACGCCAACGCCTCGTCCAACCCACCCGCCAACCGCGACAGCTCCGCCAACTGCGCCAACACCGTCGACATGCCCCACCGCTCACCCAACGCGCGGAACCCCGCCAACGCCTCCCCGTGCGCCTCCCGCGCCCGCCCCAGCTGACCCGCGTACTGGAACTGCAACCCCAAACCCAACAACGCCAACGCCCGCGACCACGGGTCCGGACCGATCAACTGCGCCCGCCGCCCGTCCAACACCGGCACGTCCACATCCGGCACCCCGAACGCCATACCCCACAACATCGTCAGGAACGGCCGCGTCGGCGGACCCGCGAAACCCTCCGGCGACTTCGCCTTCGGCGACGGCGCACCCGGCAGGTCCGGCCACCCCTCACCCATCGACGACGCCATCAACGCGCACAACAGGTACTCCTCCGCCAACCCCGCCGGCGCCACCGGACCCGCCGCCCGCACCACCTCACCCGCCACCGCCGCGCCCTCCGACCGCAACCCCCGCAGCCAGAAGTACCAACCCGCCTCCGCCACCAACCGCAACGCCAGCGCCACATCCGCCGACACCGCCCACCGCACCGCCGCCCGCACGTTCCCGTGCTCCGCGGCCAACCGCTCCAACCACACCACCTGCTCCGCCCGCAACAACCGCGGCGCGGCCTCCACCAACAACCCCAACACCCACTCCGCGTGCGCCCGCCGCAGCACCTCCTCCTCACCCGCCTCCACCAGCCGCGCCCCGCAGAACTCCCGGATCGTCTCCAACATCCGGAACCGGCCCCCCGACACCTCCACCAACGACTTCTCCACCAGCGACGGCAACACCTCGTCCACCCCCGCCACCCCGCACACCGCCTCCGCCGCCGCCAACGACACCCCGTCCGCGAACACCGTCAACCGGCGCGCCAACTCCCGCTCCCGCGCACCCAGCAACCCCCAACTCCACTCCACCACCGCGTGCAACGTCCGGTGCCGCGCCACCACCGCCCGCGACCCCCGCGACAACAACCGGAACCGGTCACCCAACCGCGCCGCCACCTCCGCCAACGGCAACGACCGCACCCGCGCCGCCGCCAACTCGATCGCCAGCGGCAACCCGTCCAACGCCCGGCAGATCTCCACCACCAACGGCCCCGACACCCCGTCCAACACGAACGACGGGTTCACCGCCACCGCGCGGTCCACGAACAACCGCACCGCGGGCGACCCCACGTCGTCCACCGGCAACGGCGGCACCGGGCGCACCACCTCACCGGTCACCCCCAACGCCTCCCGGCTCGTCGCCACCACCCGCAACCCCGGGCACGCCGCCAACAACACCCCCGCCAACACCGCCACATCCGCCACCACGTGCTCGCAGTTGTCCAACACCACCAGCACCGAGCGCTCCGCCAACGCCGCCACCAACCGGTCCACCGGCGCCGACACCACCCGCTCCCGCAACCCCAACGCCGACACCACCGCCCGCGGCACATCACCACCGGCCACCACCGACGCCAGGTCCACGAAGAACACATCACCCGGATCGGCCGCCGCCACCTCCACCGCCAACCGCGTCTTACCCGCACCACCCGGACCCAGCAGCGTCACCAACCGCGACCCCGCCAACGCCCGCACCACCGACCGCACCTCCTCCGCACGGCCCACGAAACTCGTCAACTGCGCCGGCAACACGTGCCGCGCCGCCACCCGCTCACCCCGCACCACCGCCAGGTGCGCCGCCGCCAACTCCCCACCCGGATCCGCACCCAACTCCTCCGCCAACAACCGGCGCGTCCGCTCGAACACCGCCAACGCCTCCGCGCCCCGGCCCTCCCGGTGCAACACCCGCACCAACCGCGCCACCAACCGCTCCCGCAGCGGGAACTCACCCACCAGCTCCCGCAACACCCCCACCGGAGCCACGTCGTGGTCCTCCACCGCCCGCAGCCGCAACTCCTCCCACCGTGCCGCCACCACCGACGCGAACGGCGCGTCACCCACATCACGCAACGCCGGGCCCCGCCACAACGCCAACGCCTCACCCGGCAGACCCCGCGCCAACAACTCCTCGAACCGCAACGCGTCCACCTCGGACGGATCCACCACCAACCGGTAGCCCGCGGGGGAGCGCTCCACCACCACGTCCAACACCGACCGCAACCGCGACACCAACGACTGCACCGCGTTCACCGCACCCGCCGGCGGCCGATCCCCGTACAGGGAATCCACCAGCCGATCCACCCCCACCACCCGGCCCGCGTCCACCAGCAACACCGCCAGCAACGCCCGCAGCCGCGGACCACCCACCGGGACCTCCGTCCCGTCACCGCGCCGCACCACCATCGGACCGAGCACACCGAACCTCACGCGGCCCGATTGTTCCCCACCCGACCCGCCCACCGACCCCGAACCGACGCACCCGCGACCCGTGCGGGCCGTCGTGCGTCGGGGGACGGGAGTCACCGGACCGGGTGGGACAGCCCGTGTCCGGTTTGGACCGGATCGCGGAGCCCACCCTGTCACGGGAACACGAGAGAAAGGGTGGACCTGACATGTCCGACGATCACCGCGCGCCCCGCCGAGGACTCGTGGCCGCGACCGCCGCCCTGGCCATCACGCTCACCGCAAGCGGGAGCGTGTCGGCCGCCGACACCCGCCAAGACCCGCAGCCACCGGCCGTGGGAACCGAGTTCACCTGGAAGTTCGACGCGCCCGGCACCGAACTGACCGTCCGGGACCAGAAGGCGGCGGTCGACCTCACCGGCGAAATCGGCCTCCGAGTCGAGGGCAAGAACTCCACCACCGACCCCTGGGACCTGAAGCTGAAGATCACCAAATTCGGGCTCACCGGCGAACACCACACCGAACGCCAAGGTCTGGGAGACATCTCCATCGCCCTCAGCGACGTCGACAGCACACCCGACAGCACCCTCAAGAGCGAGTCCCAGGTGCCCCTGAAACTGGAACAGGTCCTGATCCTGAAACTCAACTTGTCCATCCAGACCCCACCGGACAAGCTCGCCGAACCACTCGTGCTGACCACCAAGGACCCCGCGCGGTTGGTCGGCAAACTCACCCAGTTCCCGCCGAAAGACCAGGCGCACCAACTCGAACAACCGATCAAGCTGACGGAGAAGGGCTCCAACGACGTCGTCGCGACCATCGACAAGCTCCCCGCCAAGGTCGGCGGCAACTGACCTCCCGCGCCGCCGCACCCGGCGAACCCCCGGCGTGCGGCGGCACCGACCGCGGCGGCACCGGACGAACCCTCACACCGGCAACGGCGCCGGATCCACCACACCCACCAGACCCCCGAACAAATCACCCACCCGCGCCACCCGCGCCCGCACCTCATCCGCCGTGAACACCAACCCACCCGGCTCACGGCACCCCACCACCTCCTCCCACGACACCGGCGTCGACACCGACGGCACCTCCCGCGCCCGCAACGAATACGGCGCCACCGTCGTCTTCGCCGGGTTGTTCTGCGACCAGTCGATCAACACCCGACCCGACCGCACCGCCTTCGCCATCGACCACACCACGCGATCCGGCCACTCCCGCGCCAACCGCCGCGCCACCGCCTTCGCGTACACCGAAGGATCACCGGCAGAGGACACCCGCACCGCCGCGTACACCTGCAACCCCTTCGACCCCGACGTCTTCACCACCGGCGACAACCCGTCCGCCACCAACACCCCCCGCAACCGCTCCGCCACCCGACAGCACTCCACCACCGTCGCCGGCGGACCCGGGTCCAGGTCGAACACCACCAGGTCCGGCAACCGCCGCACCCCGTCACCACCCACCACCCACTGCGGGACGTGCAACTCCAACGCCGCCAGGTTCGCCAACCACACCAGCGTCGCCAACTCCTCCACCACCACGAACTCCGCGAACTCCGCACCCCGCGACGACCCCGGCGTCGCCACCCGCACCGTCCGCACCCACCCCGGCGCGTGCGACGGCACGTTCTTCTCGAAGAACGACGAACCCGACACCCCGTCCGGAAACCGCCGCACCGTCAACGGCCGACCCGCCACATGCGGCAACAACACCGGCGCGATCCGCGTGTAGTAATCGATCACCTCCGCCTTCGTGAACCCCACACCCGGGTACAACACCTTCCCCAGGTTCGTCAGCCGCAACCGCCGCTCACCAACCCGCACCGCCAACCGCTCCACCACCCACCCCCTCCCGCGCCACCGCCAACCACGACGACGACCGCACACCCGGCAGGTACGGCGAACCCAACCGCTTCGCCACCACACCCGCGAACCACCGCGGCACCACCCACCGCGGACCCCCCAACCCCAACCCCCGCAACTCCGGGAACAACGCCGTCACATCCCCACCCGACGACGACACCAACCGCACCCGGCCACCCTCCACCCGCACCCCGCCCCACCGGAACCCGAACTCCGCCACCCGCTCCGGCAACCCCGCCACCAGCACCGCCTCCATCGGCGCCACCCACCCCGGCAACGGCACCCGCCCCGGCCGCACCCCGCCGCCGCACCAACCGCACATCCCAGTGCAACGCCGAAGCATGGTGCTCCTGCACCACGAACACGTCATCAGCACCACGGGGGAGCGGAGCACCCTCCTCCGGCACCGGCTCCGGAGTCCGCTCCGCCGACCGCTTCCGCCGGTACTCCGCCAAACCACCCATCCCGCAACCCCTACGCGGGCTTCGCCTTCTTCTTCGGCGCCTTCCCGGCAGCCTTCCCCTTCTCCCCGGAAGCCGCCTTACCACCCGACTTCGCCTTCGCCGCCGACCCACCCCGCGCCGACCGCGCCTGCTCCACACTCCGCTCCAACGCCGTCATCAGGTCGATCACCTCACCCGGCTGCTCCGCCTCCGGCTGCTCCGGCAGCTCCGCACCCTCCGCCTTCGCCTCGATCAACCGCTGCAACGCCACCGTGTAGTCATCCGTGAACTCACCCGGGTCGAACGACCCAGCCATGCTCTCCACCAACGACGACGCCATCCGCAACTCCTGCGGACGCACCTCCACATCGGCGTCCAAGAACTCGAAATCCGGCTTCCGCACCTCGTCCGGCCACAACATCGTGTGCATCACCAACAGGTCCTCACGGGCCCGCAACATCGCCAACGTCTCCCGCTGCCGAACGGTGATCTTCACAACCGCCAACTGGCCCGACCGCTCCAACGCCGTCCGCAACAACACATACGGCCGCGTCGCCGCCTTGTCCGGCTCCAAGTAGTACGACTTCTGGAAGAAGATCGGATCGATCTCCTCCGCCGGCACGAACTCCAACACGTCGATCGCGTGATCGGTGTTGATCGGCAACTTCTCGAAGTCCTCCGCGTCCATCACCACCACCCGGCCATCGTCCAACTCATAGCCCTTGGCGATATCCGCGAACGCGACCTCCTCACCACACACCTGGCACACCCGCTTGTAGCGGATCCGCCCACCGTCCTCCCGGTGCACCTGGTGGAACCGGAAATCATGCTCCTCCGTGGCCGTGTACAACCGCACACCGATCGTCACCAACCCGAAGGAGATCGCGCCGCGCCACACGGACCTCATTCCACGTGAGTACCCGCCCACCGCCCCCACCGCACCAGCACATCACCCGAACGGGCGAGCCTCCACTACTCCTCCCGCCGCACCCGCTCCACACTCCGCCGCAACGCCGACAACAAATCCACCCCACCACCGGTCTCCTCCGGAGCCCGCGACACCGGCACACCCACCCCACCACCCGCGCGCTCCGCCACCAACCCCTCCAACGCCACCGCGTACTCGTCCGAGAACCCCGACAAATCCCACTCCGCCGTCATCGAGTTCACCAACGACACCGCCACCCGCAACTCCGCCGCCGGCGACTCCACCTCCCCGTCCAAGAACCCGAACTCCGGCTCCCGCACCTCCACCGGCCACAACAACGTCTGCAACACCAACAACCGACCCCGCGGCCGCACCACCGCCAACGACTCCCGCCGCCGGATCGCCACCTTCACCACCGCCACCCGGAACGACCGCTCCAACGCGTCCCGCAACAACCCGTACGACACCACCGCCGACCGATCCGGCTCCACGAAGAACGACCGGTCCAACAACAACGGATCCACCTGATCCGCCTGCACGAACCGCACCACCTCGATCACCCGACCCGCGGGCGACGGCAACCCCGCCAGGTCCTCCGCCTCCACCAGCACCAACCGACCGTCCGGCAGCTCGAACCCCCGCACCACCTCGGCCAGCGGCAACTCCTCACCGCACACCGAACACACCCGCCGGTGCCGAACCCGACCACCATCCGCCCGGTGCACCTGGCGGAACCGCACCCCGTGCGGACGCGTCGCCGGGAACAACCGCACCGGGAACGTCACCAACCCGAACGACACCGAACCCCGCCACACCGCCCTCATACGACCTGCGTACACCCGTGCGAACACCAACACACCCAAGTCACCCGGACGCACCCCGCCATCCGGACAGGGCCGATCGCTCAATCGCCACCCGGCAACCGCGACAACGACACGTACGTCCGGTTACCCGCCACCGCCGCACGCCGCTCCCGCGCCGTCGCCTCGATGTAGTTCTGCGACGTCGCCAGCGACGCGTGCCCCAACAACGCCATGATCTCCGACGCCGACGCACCGTCCTCCGCCAACCGCGTCGCGAACGTGTGCCGCAACGCGTGCAGATTCGCCCCCGACGGCACCCGGTCGTGCAACCCCGCCCACCGGAAGCACGACCGCACCAGGTACTCCAACCCACCCCGCCCGATCGGCTCACCGTGCCGGTCCCGCAACAACGCCGAACCCCGGTCGAACCGGCCCTGCGGGAACCGCGCGCGGCACGACTCCAGGTACTGCCCGATGATCCGGTCCATCGCCGGCTCGATCGGCACCGACCGGTCCCGGTTTCCCTTGCCCACCACGTGCAACCGCCGCTCACCCGGCCGACCCACCACCGACGCCAACGTCAACGTCCGCATCTCCGCCGACCGCAACCCCGCCACCAGGCCCAGCGCCAGCACCAGCACATCCCGCTCCGGCCACGGGTCCCGACCCTTGCGGGCGCCCTCCGCGGCGGCCGCCAGCAGCCGTTCCGGCGTGTCCTCACCCCGCAGCGGCTTCGGCACCAGGGGAGGGGTCTTCGGCCGCGCCACCGCGCCCATCGGGTTGCCCGGCACCAGGTCGTCCGCCACGCAGAACGTCAGGAACTGGTTCCACGTCGACCAGGCGCGCAACACCGAACTCTTCGCGTGCGTGTCGGCGAACACCCCGAACGCGGCCCGCAGGTTGGCCGCCGTCAGGTGCCCGATCTCCAACGACTCCGGGGGAGTGGAGCACACCTCGGCCAGCAGTGCGGTCACACCCGCGAGGTCGCGCCGGTAGGCCGCCGTCGTGTGCGGGGAGTCCTTGCGGGGTCGGCGGGCGAGGAAGAACGAGGCCTGAGCGTCGAGAACACGCATTGGATCTTCATACCGCACCCCACCGACAACACCCGGTCGACACCCGGTGTTTGATGGATAATCGCCATTATCCATCAAACGGCGGTCCGGGGGCAGCGCCTGGCGGGAGGGGCGTTCCGGCGTCCTGGGCGCACATCCGGGCCGTTCGTCCGTTCGGGGCATTCCGGTGACACGACCTGCCGGAGGCCGTCCGCCGGGGGATGCGGCCCCGTGCTGGCGCCCTCCAGCGCGCTTTGCCTGCCGGGTCGGGTCTGCGTGCGTGCTGCGCCGTGTCGCCGCGTGCCGAACGGCTCGGCCGGCGCGCCGGGTGAACAGCGCGTGTTGCGACGCGACGCGTGTCAGCGGCCGGCCGAGCCGCCGGACGGCGTGCGGTGATCGTCCCGCCACACCGCCCTAGATACGTCACGTGACGTTTCTCTGCCCTGCTCGGCGGCTCGATCCGCAATGCCGATAATCGACATTATGTTAAGTAGAACGTTCGGAGGTCGGCGGACCAGTCTCGAACCACTGCCCCGCGCCGCACTCACCCGAACCGCGTCACTGCGGGCAACCCGAGCTTCACCACCGGCCGGACACGACCGTGCCGATCACCGCTCGGTGCGCTCAAGCCCGTCCCGCGGCTCGGGTGAGTGCGGGCGGCGGGCCGGGTGTGGCGGCTCCGGTTCGAGGTGTTCGCGCACGCGTTGGTGCATCGACTTCTCCCCCACGGCTCTCAGTGCGAGTTCGACGAGTGTGCTGAGGGGGTACGGGAGTTCGGCGTCGAGTTGGCGGGCGGCGGCGGTGGTGGCGTTCCACTCGGCGTGGATGGTGGGCAGGAGCGCCCGGGTGCGGTCGGTGAGGTGGACGATGCGTTGGCGGGCGTCATCCCCCGGTCGGAGGTCGACCAGGCCGTCCCGCTTCATCTGGTTGACGGTCTGGCTGACGGCGGAGTGGGTGATGCCGATGGTGGTGGCCAGGTCGCGGATGGACTGGGGTCCGCGGGCGTCGACGATGCGGACGACGGGCGCGTAGCGGGGTCGGAATTCGGGGAGTCCGAGGTCGGCGTAGACGCGGGTGATGTCGGCGTCGAGCTGGTCGTGCAGGTGTCGCAGGCGGGTGCCGAGGTAGTCGCTGGTGGGGTGGTCGGCCACTCCCCTAATCTAACAGCGCTGTTGGGGTTGGGAGGGGGCTGGGGTGTACCCGGAGATCGAGCCGTACGAGCAGGGTGAGTTGGACGTCGGTGACGGCAACCTCGTGCACTGGGAGGTGTGCGGCAACCCGGACGGGAAGCCGGTGGTGTGCCTGCACGGTGGTCCGGGCACGGGCCTGTCCCCCGGCACCCGGCGGTTGTTCGACCCGGAGGCGTACCGGGTGGTGTCGTTCGACCAGCGCGGGACGGGGCGCAGCACACCGCACGCGGCGGATCACGGCACGGACCTGTCGGTGAACACGACGGCGCACCTGGTGCGTGACATCGAGGCGTTGCGGGAGCACCTGGGTGTCGAGCGGTGGATGGTGTTGGGCGGGTCGTGGGGTTGCACGTTGGGTTTGCACTACGCGCAGTTGTTCCCGGAGCGGGTGACGGAGTTCGTGGCGGTGGCGGTGACGTCGAGCCGGCACGAGGAGATCGAGTGGCTGTACCACGGGTTGGGCCGGTTCTTCCCGGAGCAGTGGAACCGGTTCCGGGAGGGTGCGCCGGCGGGGTCGTCGGATCTGGTGGCGGCGTACGACGTGTTGTTGAACGACCCGGATCCGGCGGTGCGGGCGAGGGCGGCGGACGACTGGTGCGCGTGGGAGGCGTCGATCCTGTCGTTGGACCCGGATTTCGACCCGGGGCCGCGGTGGGCCGATCCGCGGTGGCGGTTGGGGTTCGCGCGGGTGGCGGCGCATTACTTCGCGCATCGGGCGTGGTTGGCCGATGGGCGGATTGTGGCGGACATGCACCGGGTGCGCGGTATTCCGGCGGTGTTGGTGCACGGCCGGTTGGACATGCAGGGTCCGTTGTGGACGGCGTGGGAGATCGACCGGGCGTGGCCGGACGCGGAGCTGGTGGTGGTGGAGGTCGCGTCGCACGCGGTGCAGGACGCGGGGATGGCGGAGGCGGTGGTGGCGGCGACGCGGCGGTTCGCGCGTCGGCGGTGAGCGGTCAGGCGGGTCGCCAGATGTGGGTGGTGCGCAGGTCGGTGCCTTCGAGGTGGTGGGGCACGGGTACCTGGTAGGTGGCGATGCGGGTGAGGCCGGTGCGGGGTCGGTGCGCGCGTTGGGGGTCGCCGACGAGGACGAGTGCGCCGCGGTCGTGCGCGCGGCGGAGGAAGGGCAGGACGCGGGCGGCCATGTCGCGGTCGTAGAAGACGTCTCCGGCGAGGACGACGTCGGTGTCGGGGGTGGTGTCGAGCAGGTCGCCGAGGTGGGTGTGGACGGTGACGTGGTTGGTCTCGGCGTTGCGCGCGGCGGCGGTGGTGGCGTGGGGGTCGATGTCGTTGGCGGTGACGGTGCGGGCTCCGGTGCGTGCGGCGGCGATGGCGACGAGGCCGGAGCCGGTGGCGAGGTCGAGGACGGTGCGGCCGGCGGTGAGGTGGGGGTGGTCGAGGAGGTGGCGGGCGAGGGCTTGGCCGCCTGCCCAGGGGAAGGCCCAGAAGGGTGGTTCGGGGCTGCCGGTGGTTTCCCAGAGGGCGGTGATGTCGGTGGCGGTGTGCAGCCGGATCTCGGGTGCGAGCGGGACGGGTTCGGGTGTGGTGTGGCGGTCGGGCACGGGTCAGGCGGCGCCGGGTCGGCTGAGGTCGTCGTCGAGGTGGCGGCAGAGGGTGTCGAGGCTGAGGCCGACGGCGGTGGCGAGGGCGGCGACGGTGAAGAAGGCGGGTGTGGGCACGCGGCCGCGTTCGATCTTGCGGAGGGTTTCGACGGAGATGCCGGCGGCGGTGGCGATCTGGACCATGCTGCGGTCGCCGCGGGCGTGGCGGAGGGCTTCGCCGAGGCGTTCGCCGCGGGCGCGGTCGGACTGGGTGAGGGGTGGGCGCACCATGGTGTGATAGTAATACCGGTATAACTATCACGGTTGGGAGTATGTGGTGATCGAGCTGAAATCGCCCGGCGAGCTGGACGCGATGCGCGCGGCCGGTCTGGTCGTGGCCGACGCGTTGGCGGCGGTCCGGGCGCACGCCCGGGTCGGGGTGTCGCTGCTGGAGCTGGACGAGGTGGCGGCGGAGGTGATCCGCGGCGCGGGCGCGGGCTCGTCGTTCCTGGGGTACCGCCCGTCGTTCGCGCCGACGCCGTTCCCGGGGTACATCTGCGCGTCGGTGAACGACGCGATCGTGCACGGCATCCCGACGGGTTACCGGTTGCGCGACGGCGACCTGGTGAGCATCGACTGCGGCGCGCACCTCGACGGGTGGCACGGCGATTCGGCGATCAGCTTCGTCGTGGGTGTGGCGCGGCCGGCGGACCTGGCGCTGGTCGAGACGACCGAGCGGGCGTTGGCGGCGGGGATCGCGGCGGCCGTGCCGGGCGCGCGGATGGGCGACGTGTCGGCGGCGATCGGGCGGATCGGGCGTGCGGCGGGGTACGGGATGCCGGAGGACTTCGGGGGTCACGGGATCGGGCGGGCGATGCACGAGTCCCCCGGTGTGCCCAACGACGGCCGGCCGGGTCGGGGTCTGCGGTTGCGGGCGGGGATGGCGCTGGCGATCGAGCCGATGTTCCACGCGGGCGGGCGCGACGCCTACCGGGTGGCCGAGGACGGGTGGACGCTGGTCACCGTCGACGGCGGTCGCGCCGCGCACGCGGAGCACTCCGTGGCGGTCACCGACGACGGTCCGCGCGTGCTGACCGCGCCCCGGGTGCCCGCCGGGGTGTGAGGGTCACTGGCCGCCGGCGACGCGCAGCACCGCGCCGGTGGTGAAGGACGCGTCGTCGCCGAGCAGCCAGGCGATGGCGGCGGCGATCTCGTCGGGTTGCCCGGCGCGGCGCAGCGGGATGGCGGGTGCGACGCGGTCGGGGCGGTCGGGGATGCCGGACAGCTCGTGGATGGCGGTGTGGACGGTGCCGGAGGCGACGGCGTTGACGCGGATGCCGCGTGGGCCGAGTTCCTTGGCCAGGCCGATGGTCATGGCGTCCACGGCGGCTTTGCTCGCGGCGTAGTGGACGTACTCGCCGGGGCTGCCGAGGGTGGCGGCGGCCGAGGAGACGGCGACGATCGCGCCTCCCCCGGTGAGGTCGCGGGCGGCGCGGCGGGCGCAGAGCAGGGCGCCCAGGACGTTGACGTCGAGCACGCGGCGCAGGTCGGCGACGTCGGTGTCGGCGAGCGGGCCGACGGGGCTGGTGATGCCGGCGTTGATCACGACGCCGGTGACCCGGCCGAGTCCGGCGGCGGTGTCGAACAGGGTGTCGACGTCGCGGGGCGAGGACACGTCGGCGCGCACGGCGGTGCCGCCGACCTCGCGGGCCAGGGCGTGGGCTTCGTCGTCGGCGGCGCGGTAGCCGATCACGACGTGGTGCCCGGCGGCGGCGAGGCGGCGGGTGGTGGCCGCGCCGATGCCGCGGCTGCCGCCGGTCACGACGGTGAGCCGGGGTGGGTTCTCGATCGTCATGCCGGGGAATCTAGCCGGGGGTCCGCGTGGGGGGCGGCGTGCGAGTTTCATTCGAGATTTCCCGCAGATCGCCGGGTGACGATGGGAGCCGCACAGACCCGGGACGGGCAGTGGAGCACCACCGGGTCGCCACACCAGGGGGTTTTCAGGATGGGTATCCAGGTATCCGGGCGTGCCGTGGTCGGCGGCGTCGTCACGTTGGGCTCGGCGATCCTGCTGAGCTTGGCCGTGGCCGCTCCGGCGCTCGCCGCGACCACCGACGTCAACACGGCGCGGAACTACGCGGGGGCCCGGTACGACAGCTCGATCGACACGTTCACGGTTTGGGACAACGGCCCGAACTACCGTTCCGACGACGGCACCAGCGCGCGGCTGAAGGTCACGAAGAAGAACACGTCCCTGACGTTCACCAAGACCCACGAGTGGCGGGCCGGGGTGAACGGGCAGAGCCGGAACTTCGTGCTGCCGAACACCTTCGGGTCGGGTGACGAGATCTCGATCCAGATCTGCTCGCTCAACTCCAGCGGGGGGACGCTGGAGTGCAGGACCGGGACGGCGTGGGTGTAGGCGCGTCCACGGGGGCCGATCCGACCGGTGGCGCGCCGGGCGGGTCGGCCCCCGCCGTCTGCCCGGACCCGGCCGGCGCGCGTTCGGTCGACGGCGTCGTGGTCCCGGGTCCGCGTCGGCCCGGACCGGGCGAAATCCGTTCAGCCGGGGCCGGTGCGATTGGGGTCATCGCCCCGCCGCGAGCATCCCGGCGCCCCGTTCGTCGCGGGCGCGGTGGCGGTGGCGGGCGACCTGTTCGCGGTTGGCGCAGCGGGCGGTGCAGTAGCGGCGGCGGGCGTTGCGGGAGGTGTCGACGTAGACCACGGCGCAGCCGGGGCGGGCGCAGTGGCCGAGGCGGGCGGGGTCCTCGCACACCAGGTGTGCCAGGCCGGCGGCGGTGAAGGCCCGGACGCGTTCGACGGTGGGCGCGGTCTCGGGGGCGAAGTGCAGGTGTGGTGGCCGGTCGTCGTGCACGGAGATGTAGGGGCGGGCGGCTGTCTCGGCGAGCAGGACGTTGACGTGCGCGACGCGGTCGACCTCGCCGGTGAACACGGGTGCGAGTCGTCGTGCCCAGGACGTCAGCTCGGCCGCGTGGGTGTCGGTGAGCACGCCTACGGGGCGGTAACCCTGGGCGCGCAGCAGTGCGGCCAGGTCGGCGGCGGTGCTGCGGGGGTCGGCGTTGACCAGGGCGGCGGCGAGTTCCGCCGCCGCGCCGCCGTAAGGGTTGAAATGCACTGACCCATGACACCACGCTGGGTGGCGTGACGACAAGCTGCCCCTCCTGCGCCTGGCCCGCCGCCGAACCCGCCTACCCGGTGTCCGTCCACGGGCGGGTGTCCTACGTGCGCTGCGTGTGCGGCCTGTGGCTGGTGCTGGACGCGGGCCGGGTGGTGGCGACGGCGGGCGGGCCGGGGTCGGCTAAGGTCCCGTCCCCGTGACGTCCCGCCGCGAGCTGCTGTGCGACACCGTGCTGTCCGTCCTGGCCGCCGAGGGCGGCCGGGGGTTGACGCACCGCGCGGTCGACCGGGCCGCGGCCGTGCCCGAGGGCACCACCAAGAACTACTTCCCCACCCGCGAGTCGCTGCTCACCGCCGCCGCCGAGCGGATGACCGCGTTGCACGGCGAGGCGGTGGCGCGCCTGGCCGCGACCACGCCCGCGGACGTCTCCCCCGGTGACGTCGCCGAGCTGTACCCGGCGCTGCTGCGGCGTGCCGTCGCCGACGACCCGACGCGTTTCCTGGCGATGGTGGAGCTGTACCTGGAGGCGGTGCGGCGGCCGGCTGTGCGGGCGGCGCTGGGCCGGATGGTGGTGTCCAACGCGGAGGCGGGCGCGCGGTTGCACCACGCCGCCGGGCTGGCGTCCACCGCCCGCGACGCGGGCCTGCTCGACGCGTACTTCCTGGGTGTCGCGGTGTCGTTGCTGGCGTTGCCCGACGAGGCGTTGCGGGCCACGGGCCTGGACGACCCGCACGCGTTGGGGCTGGGTCTGTTCCACGCCGCCGCGGGCCGTCCCGGCGACGGGGGCTGACGCGGGGTCAGCGCAGCACGCGCCGCCCGAAGCGGACCCCGTCGAACCCGGCCGCCTCGCCGATCAACGCCGAGCCCACGTCGGTCCAGCCCCGGAACCAGGACCGGGAGAACAACGCGTCCTGGTGGAACACCACGTCCCCGAACAGGGCGCGACCGCCGAAGAACACGTCGGCGAAATCGGCCGCGCCGCCGAACTCGGCGCGACGCAGGTCGGCCCGCCCGGACACCTTCGCCGCCCGCAGCCGCGCCTCCTGCGCCACCTGGACGCCCGCGAACGCCAGGTTCCCGGTGAACACGGCCAGCGTGAACGACGCCGAGCGGGCGAACAGGGCGTCGGTGAACACCGCGTGCCGCAGGAACCGGGCGCCGTCGAACACCGCCTCGCCGGTCACGGTCATCGCCGCGAACCGGGCGTCGCCGACGAACACCGCGCCGGTGAAGTCGACCTTCGCCACGCGGCAGCCCGACAGGTCCAGGTCGACCAGGATCGCGCCCGCCGCGTGCACGTCCATGCCCGGCCAGAAGTCGTCGCCGGGCCGCAGGTGCGCCGCCAGCCGCCGCTGCACCTGCACCCGCCAGCCCGCGTCCAGGCCCCGCGCGACCCCGCCGCGCAACGCGGCCAGCCACGTGTCCACCACGTCCTGGCGTCGGCGCGGCACCGCGCGGCCGATCTCGGCCAGCAGCAGCAGGCCCTCGTGCTCGCCCGCCCGGAACCGGCGGTTGGCCTCCCGCCACACGGACACCGGTGTCGGCCCGTCACCGCCCGTGCGGCGACGCGCGTGCTCGTCGAGCAGCGTCTCCGCCTGCGACCGGCGGTGGTGGCGCACCACCACCAGGGCGAGCACGAGGGCGACCACCAGCCACATGACCCACGTCGGCATACCACCGATCATGCCCTGACCGGATACGTCGGCGTACGTAGTCGCGGACACCGCTTCGGAACGGACGCCGCGACCCTCGGCCGCCCGGAGTATCGGGTGGCATGAGCGACCACGATCCCGCGGTGCGCGCCTCCGACGGCGAGCGCGAGCACACCGCCACCCGACTCCGCGACGCCGTCGGCGAGGGCCGGCTGACCCTGGCCGAGGCCGAGGAGCGGATCACCGCAGCCTACGCCGCGGTGCACCGCGCCGATCTCGTGCGGCTGACCGCCGACCTGCCCGAGCCGCCGCGGGCCGCGTCGCCGCCGGCGCGGCGGTCGTGGCCCTGGGCGCCGCTGCTGCTCGGTGTGCCGCTGCTCGTGGCGTGGGTCGCGGGGCCGTGGCCGTTCCCGTGGCCGGTGCTGCTGGTGGCGCTGCTGGTGCTGGGTGCCCGTCGCGCGCGGCGCCGCCCGGTCTGACCGCCGCCGGCCGCCGCCGGCCTAGGGTGCGGCCATGGACCTGACCGACGCGTGCCACGCGGGCGCGGCCCGCCAAGCCGAGTTGCTGCGGGCGGGCGTGGTGCGTTCCCGCGACCTGGTCGCCGAGTGCCTGCGCCGCGTGGAGCGGCACGACCGGCGGCTCAACGCGTTCCGCCTGGTGTTCGCCGAGCGGGCGCTGGCCGACGCCGACGCGGCCGACGCGCGGCGGGCCCGGGGCGGGGACGCGCCGCTGCTGGGCGTGCCGGTGGCGGTGAAGGAGGACCTGGCCGTCGCCGGGCTGCCCACCACGAACGGGACCGCCGCGGTCGACCGGGTCGCCGACCGCGACAGCGCGGCGGTGCGGTCGCTGCGTGCCGCGGGCGCGGTGGTGGTGGGGCGCACCCGGATGCCGGAGCTGGGGTTGTGGCCGCACACCGAGAGCAGTTGGGCGGGGGCGACCCGCAACCCGTGGTCGACCGCGCACTCCCCCGGCGGGTCCAGCGGCGGGTCCGCCGCGGCCGTCGCCGCCGGGTTCGTCGGCGCCGCCGTGGGCACCGACGGCGCGGGTTCGGTGCGCATCCCGGCGGCGTGCACGGGGTTGTTCGGGCTCAAACCGCACCGCGACCACGTGCCGCTGGACGGTCCGGTGTGGGGTGGCATGGTCGTGGCCGGGCCGATCACCCGCCACGTCCGCGACGCCGCGTTGCTGCTCGACGTGCTCGCGCCCGGCCACGGGCACACGGCGGCGGCGAGCACCGACCCGGGTCGGCTGCGGATCGCGGTGTCGTTGCGGCCCTGGGGTCCGGCGACCCCGCTGGACCCGGAGGTCCGCGCCGCCGTCCTGGACACCGCGGGGCTGCTGGCCGACCTCGGCCACGACGTGACCCGTCGGGACACCGCGCCACGCGGCCTCGGCGGCCCGGCCGGGTTCGCCACCCGCTACCTGCGGGCCGCCGCCGACACCGCCGCCGACCTGGACCACCCCGCGCGCCTGGACGCGGGCACCCGGCGGGTGGCGGCGCTCGGCGCGGCGCTGCCGGCGCGTGCCGTGCGGGCGGCGGTGGCGCGGGCCGACCGGGTCACCGCCCGCGCCAACCGGGTGTTCGCCGACCACGACCTGCTGCTGACGCCGGCGTTGACCGGGCCGCCACCGCGGGTCGGGCAGTGGCGGCGCACGCCCACCGTGCCGGCGTTGCTCGCCGCCGCCCGCCTCACCGCGTTCCTGCCGCTGTGGAACATCACCGGCAACCCGGCCGCCGCTGTGCCCGCCGGGCGTGCCCGCGGCGGGCTGCCGCTGGCGGTGCAGCTGGTGGGCGCGCCGCACGCCGAGAACACCGTGCTGGCCGTCGCGGGCCAGTTGGAGCGGGCCCGGCCGTGGGCCGACCGCCGGCCCGACCTGCCGTGACGCCGGGGTGGTGTCACCGGTCGTGCGCGGTCAGCGTCGCCAGCAGGTCGCGCACGGCCTCCGGCGGGCGGGCGCGCGCCACCTCGGCCAGCACCTCCTCGCGCAGCCGCGGCCACCCGCCGACCACGGCCGCCACCGCGCGCAGCCGCTCGAACGACGCCACCGACGGCGCGGCGAGGAACGCCTCCCGCCGCCACGCCACGGCCCGCTCGGACCAGCCCAGGCGCAGGCACTCGTCCACCGCCAGGTCCACCAGGCGGTCCGCCGCGCCCCGGCCGCCGGTCGCGCGCAGGCCCCGGCCGACCCACTCCAACGCCTCCTCCACCCGGCCCGCGTCCCGCAGCACCGTCGCCACCTGGAGGTAGTGCCAGCCCGACGACAGGTCCCGGGTCAGCACCAGCACGTGCAGGTCCACGTCGCCAGTGTGCTCGGCCAGCTCCTCCATCACCCGCAGCAGCGCCCACCGCCGCCGGTCGTAGCGCCCGGTCTCCCCGAACCCGATCACCGGCAGCCCGGTGAACCGCTCCACCGCCTCCGCGCGGTAGCGGGCCAGGCCCGCCACGCCCAGTGCCGACGCGTACGGCGCCAGGCGCACCTCCGGCGGCTCCGGGTAGCCCGTCTGGACGTGCAGCAGCCAGTCCGCCAGCGCCGCCGGCCCGGGTGGGTCCGCGGCGCACGCCACCGCGTGCAGGTCCAGCGCCCGGTCCACCAGCGCCTGGAGCGCCGCGCGGTGCTCCCGGTGCTCCGCCACGCCCGCGACCAGCAGTTCCACCACCTGCTCGGCGACCCGGCGGGCGCCCGGCCCGGCCGCCACCAGCGTGGCCAGGTCCGCCACCGCCGCCGTCAACCCGTCCCGGCGCTCGGCCCACGACACCCCGGACCGGACCAACCACGAATTCACTCGAACGGGTAACGGGTGCACCGGCACATATAACCGCACCGACCCCGGTGGCAGCGATGCTCCACCCCGGTGGCGTGATCACCGCCCGAACGGGGCGGGGGCGGTCGGCCCCGAACCGGCCGACCGCCCCCGCCCCCGCCGTGGTCGTTACTCCCGCGTGCCGCCGTCGGGCGCCTCGTCGGCGACCGGCGCGGCGCCCAGGCCCGGCACGGGCGACGCGCCGCCCGGCAGCCCGCCGCGCTCCGGTCCCGCCGCCACCGGCGACGGGCGGGCGCCCGACAGCGGGCTCGGGACCTCCTTGCGCGCCACCTCCTCGGCCGCGCGCACCGCCTCGGCGACCGCCGGGTCCGGAGCCGTGTCGAACCACTCCGCCACCGACGCGTCGTCCTCCTCCGGCCGCGACGCCGCCGGCTCCTCCGCGGGCGGCTCGTAGCGGAACACGCCGTCCTCGCCGGGCGCGCCCAGCATCCGCGCGAAACCCTCCAGCGCCTTGCCGTAGTCCGACGGCACCAGCCACACCTTGTTCGCGTCGCCCTGCGCCATCTGCGGCAACGTCTGGAGGTACTGGTAGGCCAGCACCTCCGGCGTCGGCCGGCCCGCCTTGATCGCCGCGAACACCTTCTCGATCGCCTTCGCCTGGCCCTGCGCCTGGAGGTAGCGGGCCGCGCGCTCGCCCTGCGCCTTGAGGATCCGCGACTGCCGCTCCGCCTCCGCCGCCAGGATCGCCGCCTGCTTCGCGCCCTCCGCGGACAGGATGGCCGCCTGCTTCTGGCCCTCCGCCGACTTGATCGCCGACTCCCGCTGGCCCTCCGCGGTCAGGATCATCGCGCGCTTCTCCCGGTCGGCGCGCATCTGCTTCTCCATCGAGTCCTGGATCGACGGCGGCGGGTCGATCGCCTTCAGCTCCACCCGCGCCACCCGGATGCCCCAGCGGCCGGTCGCCTCGTCCAGCACGCCCCGCAGCTGGCTGTTGATCTGGTCGCGGGAGGTCAGCGTCTCCTCCAGGCTCATCCCGCCCACCAGGTTGCGCAGCGTCGTGGTCGCCAACTGCTCCACGCCGACGATGTAGTTGGAGATCTCGTACACGGCCGCCCGCGGGTCGGTCACCTGGAAGTAGACGACCGTGTCGATCGACACCGTCAGGTTGTCCTGGGTGATCACCGGCTGCGGCGGGAACGACACCACCTGCTCGCGCAGGTCGATCCGCGCCCGCACCCGGTCGAAGAACGGCACCAGGATGTTCAGGCCCGGCGCCGCCGTCGTGCGGTAGCGGCCCAGCCGCTCGATCACCGCGGCCGTGGCCTGCGGGATCACCAGCACCGACTTCACCGCGACGATCAGCACGAACAACACCAGGACCGCGACGACGATCAACGTGGTGGTCAACTCTCTCCCGCCCCTCCCAAGCTCAGGACCCGGACATCACCACGGCGGTCGCGCCCGAGATCTCGACAACGGTGACCTCGGCGCCCGGTTCGAGCACCGCGTGGTCCAGCGACCGCGCCGACCACACCTCGCCACCGATCCGCACCCTACCGCCGTGCCCGTCCACAGTGGACACCACGACCGCGGTGGCGCCGACCAGCGCCGCCACCCCCGACCGCAACTCGTTGCCGGCCGTCAGGCGCCTCTTCAGCACCGGCCGCGCGCCCGCGACCAGACCCAGCGCGGCCACCGCGAACGCACCCGCCGCGACCAGGTCGCCGGCGCCCAGCGCCGACACACCCGCCGCGCCCAGCGCGGCCACCCCGAGCATCACCAGCACGAAGTCACCGGACAGCAGCTCGGCGGCCACCAGCAGCACGCCGAGCACCAACCAGATCAACGCGGCCACCCGCCCATCCTCGCACCCGTGGCCGCCGAAAGGTCAAAAACCGCCGGAACCGGGTTCCGTCACGAAGTCGATCAACCGCTCGACCGCCCCGATCAGCGGCGTCTCCAGGTCCCGGAACCCCGACACGCCCGCCAGCACCCGCCGCCAGCCCTCCGCCGGCTCGCCCCAGCCCAGCGCCGCGCACACCCCGTCCTTCCACGGCACCCCGCGCGGCACCTCCGGCCACGCCGCGATGCCCACCGACGCCGGCTTCACCGCCTGCCACACGTCGACGTACGGGTGGCCGGTGACCAGCACGTGCGGGTCCCGCAGCCGCTCCACCAGCCGCGACTCCTTGCTGCCCGGCACCAGGTGGTCCACCAGCACACCCAGCCGCCGCGCCGGGCCCGTGCCGAAACCGGCGACCCGGTCGGCCAGCACGTCCACCCCGTCCAGCGGCTCCACCACCACGCCCTCCACCCGCAGGTCGTGGCCCCACACCCGCTCCACCAGCTCCGCGTCGTGGCGGCCCTCCACCCAGATCCGGGAGTCCCGCGCCGTGCGCGCCCGCAGCCCCTCCACCCGCACCGACCCCGACGCCGAACGCCGCGCCGCCGCCGGAGGGCGGGGCGCGGGCCGCACCAGCGTCACCGGCGCGCCGTCCACCAGGAACCCGGCCGGGTTCAGCGGGAACAGCCGCTCCCGGCCGTGCCGGTCCTCCAGCACCACCCGGCCCTGCTCGAAGCGCACCACCGCGCCGCAGAACCCCGACGCCGGGTCCTCCACCACCAGCCCCGGCTCCGCCGCCACCTCCGGCACCTTCCGCCGCTTCGGTCCCGCCAGCACGTCCCGGCCGTAGTCCTGTGATCGCACGGCTCGCGACGCTAGCCGTTCACCCGGTCGGTGCACCCGCAGGCACGCCGCGACGGTCAGAACGCGGGCCAGGGGATCGCCGGCCAGTCGTCCGACGGCGTCGGGTACACCCCCGCCGCCAGCAGCTTCTCCACCCGCTCCGCCAGCGCACGCACCTCCGCGCGCGTCAGGTGCTCGTGCAGCCGCTCACCCAGCTCACCGCCCAGGTGGCCGCGCAACGCGCGCAGCGCCTCCACCGCCTCCTCCGGCAGCGGCTCGCCCAACCAGCCCCACAGCACCGTGCGCAGCTTGTCGTCCGAGTGCAGGCAGATGCCGTGGTCCACGCCGAACACCGCGCCGTCCACCGCGTGCAGCACGTGCCCGCCCTTGCGGTCGGCGTTGTTCACCACCGCGTCGAACGCCGCCATCAACCGCATCCGCGGGTGGTCGGCGTGCACCAGCACCGCCGGCTCCCCGTACCGGTCGTGGGCGCGCAGCACCGGCCGCCACCCCGGCCGGACGTCGTCCTCCGGGACGATGTCCACCAGGTCGTCGTCGTCGCGGGTGTCCACCCACAGCTGCACCATGCCCGACCCGAACGGGCCCGGCCGCAGCACCGTCGGCGGCACCAACCCGAACCCCGCCGCCTCCGACACCAGGTAGGTCGCGATCTCCCGGCCCGCCAGCGTGCCGTCCGGGAAGTCCCACAGCGGGCGCTCGCCGCGCACCGGCTTGTACACGCACCGCGCGGCCACCCCGTCGAGGCTGATACCGCAGAACAGGGTCGCGTTCGACGCGTCCACCAGCCTGCCCTCGACCTCGATGCGGCCACGCCCCAGTAAGTCCAGGACACCCTCGTCGCCGGGCCGCACGACGGCTCAGCCCTCGTCCGAGCGCCGGTAGCCGTTCTGCCGGGGGCACACGTGGCCGTCCGGGTCCAGCGGCTCCGAGCACAGCGGGCACGGCTTGCGGCCCGCGCGCACCACCCGGTCGGCGCGCTCGGCGAACGCCCGCGCCTCCACCGGCGACAGGAACACCCGGACCGCGTCCGGGCCCTCCTCGGTGTCGTCGAGCACCACCGCCTCGTCGACCTCCTCCTCGGTGATCGCGAGCAGCTCGATGACCACCGCGCGGGACTCCGCGTCCCAGCCCAGCCCCATCGTGCCGACCTTGAACTCCTCCTCGACCGGCACCGTCAGGGGTTCGGTGTCCCGGAGGTCCTCCGGCACCGCGTCGGGCACCTCCGCGCCGAACCGCCGGTGCACCTCCTCCAGCAGCGAGCCGATGCGCTCGGCGAGTACGGCGACCTGTTGCTTCTCCAGCGCCACGCTCACCAGGCGCGCCTCCTCGGCGGCCTGGAGGTAGAACGTGCGCTCGCCAGGTTGCCCGACTGTCCCGGCGACGAACCGGTCGGGCTGGCGGAATACGTGAATGACGCGTGCCATGACACCAACGACCCTAGGACACGCGGACAAGATCGGCAGCCCTCCCCCCGCTTTTCCGTCATCTGTGGAGAGGCGCGCCGCGCCGAACGGCGCTCACCGGCCCTCCGGGCGTGCGGATAGGGTCTGCGGCGTGGTGAAGATCGCACCGTACGGAACGTGGACATCGCCCATCGGCGCGGCCGACGCCGCCGCGGCCGGCGGGGGCCTGCACTGGGTGGACCTGCACGACGGCCGGGTCTGGTGGGCCGAGGGCCGGCCCGCCGAGGGCGGCCGGGTCGCGCTGGTGCGCGACGGGCGGGACCTGCTGCCGCCGCCGTGGAACGCGCGCAACCGCGTCCACGAGTACGGCGGGCGGCCGTGGGTGGTGCTGGACACGCCCGACGGCACGCGCGTCGCGTTCACCAACTGGGACGACCAGCGCGTGTACCTGTTCGACCCGGACGACCCGGCCCCGGCCCCGACGCCGATCACCCCGGAGCCGGAGCGCCGCCAGGGCGTGCGGTACGCCGACCTCACCGCCGGCCCCGGCGGCACGGAGGTGTGGTGCGTGCGGGAGACCGCCACCGGCGACGCCCGCACCGACGTCCGCCGCGACCTGGTGGCCGTGCCGCTGGACGGGTCCGGGCCGCGGGTGCTGGCCGCCGGCCACCACTTCATGACCGGGCCCCGGCTGTCCCCGGACGGCACCCACTACGCGTGGATCGGGTGGAACCACCCCGACATGCCGTGGGACGGCACGGAGCTGTGCGTCGCCGAGGTCGGCTCCGACACCCACCGCGTGCTCGCCGGCGGACCCCGCGAAGCGGTGTGCCAGGTCGAGTGGGAGGGCCGCGACCTGCTGGTCCTCACCGACCCCGACGGCTGGTGGAACCTGTTCCGGATCACCTTGGACGGCGGGCGCACGAACCTCGCGCCCTGCGCGGAGGAACTCGGCGGACCCATGTGGCGGCTGGGCAACCGCTGGTTCGCCGCGATCGAACCCGGCCGGTACGCGGTGCTGCGCGCCGGCGCGCTGGCCGTGCTCGACGAGAGCACCGGCACCGTCACCGACGTCGACACCGAGCTGCCCGTGTGGCTGTCGCAGCTGGCCGTGCACGACGGGGTCGTGGTGGGCGGCGCCGCCGGGCCGCGCGACGAGGCCGCCGTGGTCACCCTCGACCTGGCCACCGGCGAGCTGACCCGGCTCACCGGGCACTCGGCGGCGCTGCCGCCCGCCGAGTACCTGCCGGTGCCCGTCGAGCGCGTGTTCACCGGCCCCGACGGGCAGCAGGTGCCCGCCTACGTGTACCCGCCGACCAACCCCGGCTTCGCCGCGCCCGACGGGGAGCGCCCGCCGTACGTGGTGCACGTCCACGGCGGGCCCACCGGGCGGTCCGTGCCCGTCCTGGACATCGACCTGGCGTACTTCACCAGCCGCGGCATCGGCGTCGTGTCGGTCAACTACGGCGGTTCCACCGGATACGGCCGGGCGTTCCGGGAACGGCTGCGCGAGCAGTGGGGCGTGGTCGACGTCGCCGACTGCGCGGCCGTCGCGCAGGCCCTGGCCGACGAGGGCGTCGCCGACGGCGCGCGCCTGGGCATCCGCGGCGGCAGCGCCGGCGGCTGGACCTCCGCGGCGTCCATGACCAGCGTCGAGACCTACCGGTGCGGCATGATCTCGTTCCCCATCCTGGACCTGCGCGGCTGGACCGGCGAGGGCGGCGAGACCCACGACTTCGAGTCCCGCTACGTGGAGGGCCTGGTCGGGCCGTGGCCGCAGACCGCCGACCGGTACGCCGAGCGCTCACCCGCCAACCGGGTCGACCGGCTCAACGGGCCGGTGCTGCTGTTGCAGGGCCTGGAGGACGAGATCTGCCCGCCCGAGCAGGCCGACCGGTTCGTCGCCGCCCTGGACGGCACCGGCATCCCGCACGCCTACCTGACCTTCGAGGGCGAGCAGCACGGGTTCCGCAAGGCCGCGACGATCGTCGCCGCCCTGGAGGCCGAGCTGTCGTTCTACGGGCAGGTGTTCGGGTTCGAGCCGGCCGGCGTGCCGGTGCTGGAGCTGCGCACGTGACACCGCGCCCGCTGCGGGCGGGCGACCGGGTGGTCGTGGTCAGCCCCGCCGGTCCCGTGCCGGCGGGGCTGCTCGACGCGGGCGTGGCGTGGCTGACCACCTGGGGCCTGGACGTGCGGGTCGCGCCGCACGCCCGCGACACCCACCCGGACCTGCCGCACCTCGCGGGCGTCGACGCCGACCGGGCCGCCGACCTGCGGGAGAGCTGGCTGGACCCGACCGTGGCCGCCGTGCTGTGCGCGCGTGGCGGGTACGGCAGCCGCCGCCTGCTCGACCTGCTCGACTGGCCCCGCCTGGTCGCCGAGCCCACGGTGTTCGTCGGGTCCAGCGACGCCACCGCCCTGCACGAGCCGCTGACCCGCGCCGGCGTCGCCACCTGGTTCGGCCCGATGGTCGGCACCGCGGCGTTCGTCCACGACCCGGTCGCGCGCGACCGGCTGCGGCACGCCCTGTTCGGCGGCGCCGTCGCGTTCCGGGGCGTCACCGTCGTGCCCGGCCGGGCCCGGGGCGTCGCCGCCGGCGGCACCCTGAGCCTGCTCGACGCGCCACCGCCGGACGGGGCGATCGCGTGGCTGGAGGACGTCGGGGAGCCGCCCTACCGGGTCGACCGGATGCTGACCGACCTGCTGCGGCGCGGCTGGTTCGACCGGGTCGCCGGGATCGTGCTCGGGTCGTGGACCGGGTGCGGCGACGTCGACCCCGTGCTGGCCGACCGGCTCGGCGGGCTGGGCGTGCCGATCGTCGGGTCGGTGCCGTTCGGGCACTGCGCCGCGCAGCACACCGTGCCGTTCGGGGTGCCGATGGAACTGGACGCCGACACCGGCGTCGTGACGTGGGGAGGACCCTGATGCGCCTGGGGTTGCGCGACCTGGTCGACGCCCGGCTCGCCACCCACGCCGAGCAGGCGCGGGCCGACGCCGCGGCCCGGCCCGTGCGGGGGCCGGGGAATCCGGCCGAACTGCGTGCCGCGCGGGCCGCGGCGACACCGCGGTGGACCGACCCGTCGGCCGTCGAGCAGGTCGTCGACGCCGCCGGCCGGCGGGTGGCCGTGCGGGTCCTCACGCCCGCCGGCCCGCCGCGCGGCGTCCACCTGGACATCCACGGCGGCGGCTTCTACCTCGGGTCGGCGGCGCAGGGCGACGCGCGCAACCGGCGGCTGGTCGACGCCCTCGGGGTCGCCGTGGTGAGCGTGGAGTACCGGCTCGCGCCCGAGGACCCGTGGCCGGCCGCGCCCGACGACTGCGAGACCGCGGCGCGGTGGCTGCTCGAGCACGCGCAAGCCCGCTTCGGCACGACGCGGCTGTCGATCGGCGGTTTCTCGGCCGGAGCGACCCTGGCCACGACGACGCTGCTGCGGCTGCGCGACCGCGGCGGGGTCGACGCGTTCACCGGCGCGGTGCTCCAGTTCGGCACCTACGACCTGAGCGGCCGGACACCGGCGGGCCGGCTGATCGCCGACGAGTTCTTCCTGCGCGCCTACGCGGGCCACGCGCCCGACCGCACCGTCCCGGACATCTCCCCGGTCTACGGCGACCTGCGCGGCCTGCCGCCGCTGCTGCTGGTCGTGGGCGGCGCGGACGTCCTGCTGGAGGACAACATGGCGATGGCGGTCCGGGTCTCCGCGGCCGGCGGCGACGTCGACCTGCGGATCTACCCGGACGCGCCGCACGCCTTCACCGCGCGGCCCACCGCCATGGCCGACGCGGCGCTGACCGACGTCGAGCACTGGCTCGCGGACCGCGTCGCCGGGCGGTGACGGGTGGGACCGGGCCGCCCCACCCGCCGCCGCGCCTAGAGGCCGAACGCCAGCAGCACGCTGCCGTTCGGGTTCGGGTACGCGGGCCAGTACCCGGCCTGCACGTACACCATCCCGTTGGACACCACCGCGCCGCCGCCACCGCCGGAGATCGTGCCGCCCCGGCCGGGCAGCCCGTTCACGCCGGTGAAGTCGCGCACCGTGTCGAACGTCCACAGCACCTGGCCGGTGCGGGCCGAGTAGGCGCGCAGCTTGCCGTCGTTGCTGCCCTCGTACACCACGCCCGGACTGGTCGACACCGCCGGCCCGTGCGCCAGGGTGC
This sequence comes from Saccharothrix obliqua, assembly GCF_019375475.1. Lineage (GTDB taxonomy): Bacteria > Actinomycetota > Actinomycetes > Mycobacteriales > Pseudonocardiaceae > Actinosynnema > Actinosynnema obliqua. The sequence continues at coordinate 108,882 of NZ_JAHXGQ010000016.1, forward strand.
ACACGTCGGGGTGGTTCGCCGCGCCGCCCGTGGTGCAGCCGTCCGCCGGGTGCGGTGTCTCCCACAGCACCCGCCCCGTGCCGGGGTCCACCGCGAACAGCTTGCCCGGGTCGGCGAAGTAGGTCGCGATGTAGAGCCGCTGACCGTCGTAGCTGGAGCCCCACTGGATGCCCGAGATGCCGCCGCTGGGCAGCGGCACGCCCAGCTGCCGCCGCCACACGACCTCGCCGGTCGTGGCGTCGAACACGTGGTAGACGCCCAGCTTCTGGCCGACGCCGACCAGGTGGCGGCCGTTGACGGTGAACAGGTTCGGCGTCGCGCCGATGTCGTAGTCCAGCGCCGAGCCGTCCTTGAGCCCCGGGCAGTAGCCCTCGGCGTCCGGCGCGTTGCACAGCCCGCGCCACGTGTCGGCCTTGGTGACCTGGTTGCGCCACTTCACCGCGCCCGAGCGGGTGTCCAGCGCCAGCAGCGTGTCGAAGTCACCCGCGCTGCCGGTGTAGTTCTGCCCGGTGCCGACGTACAGCGTGCCGGTGCGGACGTCGATGGTGGGCGAACTCCACACACCCGCGCCGGACGGCTCGTAGCGGGTCGCGCCCGACGGCCACGTGCCCACCGCCTGCGGCTCCGGCACCGTGTAGTGCCGCCACACCAGGTCGCCGGTGTCGGCGTCCAGGGCGTCGACGTGGCCGCGGAAGGTGCAGCACGGGTAGTCCCGCGCCCCACCGGCGAAGTCGGCGTTCTCCCCGCTGGAGGTGCCCACGAACACCTTGCCGTCGTGGACGACCGGCGAACTGGTCACCGTCGCCGCCGGGTGCGCGTCGACCTGCTTGGCCCACACCACCCGCCCGGTGTGCTGGTCCAGTGAGTACACGTAGCCGCGCATGTCGCCGAAGTACACCCGGCCGCCGGTCACCGCCGGGCCGTCCCACGGGATCACGGGCCGCGCACCCGGCGCGATGCCACGCAGGTCCGTGGTCCACCGCTGCGCGCCGGTCTTCGCGTCACGCGCGTGGAACCGGCCGTCCGGGCCGCCGAAGTAGGCCACGCCGTCCACCACGGCCGGCTGGCTGCGCACCGGCGCGTCGGACTTCTCGTAGGCGAACGCCCACTTCAGCTTCAGGTCCTTGACGTTGTGCGGCGTGATCCGCCACTCCGCCGCGTTGTGCCGCGACCCGGCCGGGTCCTTCTGCCACCCGGGCCAGTCGCCGTCGCGCCGGTCCGGCGCGGCCGTCGCCGCCGCGCCCAGCAGCGCGACGCACGACGCGACCGCCACGATGGCCGTTGCTCGTCTGGGTAAACCCATCACCACTCCCCCATGTCGATGGTGCGGACTCCACCACCATGGCAGCGGCGCGGGACGGGGCGCGATCGGTCGAAAGGAGCGGATCGCGTAAGGCGAAGGTCGCCCCCGATCCACGCCCAAGGAGTGACCCGCGGCCCGTGCCCGGGCCGGTACCCTGCGCGCGGCGGCCGAGACCGGCGGACCCCGCCCCGACCGGTGTCCGACGCCCGGCGATCGACGCCGCCCGAGGTGTCCCGCGCTCCCCGGCGTCGTCAGCGCTGCCGGGCCCGCGCCACGTCCGCCACGACCGCGCGCACCTCGGCGGCCAGCGCCGGGTCGGCCACCCGGGTGGTCTCCAGGGCGGCTTCCAGGGCGTCCACGAGCACCACCGGGTCGCCGTCGGCCACCGCCGCCCGCACCCGCGCGTCGACCACCGCCACCCGGCCGGCCAGGTCGCGCAGCGCCTCGGCGTGGTCCCGCGCCCACGCCGCCACCGCCCGGTCGGCGGCACGCCGGTCCCGCGCCGCACGCACCCGGCCCTCGGCGGTGTCGCCCAGGTCCTGCCGCAGCCGCAGGTAGCGCCGCTCGGCCGCCTGCCTGCTGGACACGCCCAGCGCCGGCGCGAGCCGCGCCCAACTGGTGCCCCGCGACCGGGCCGCCTCGATCAGCCGCGGCTCCCACGCCGTCAGCTCCGCCTTCAACTCCCGCAGCAGCACCAGCGCGGCCAGCACGTCACCCTCACCGTCGACCGCCGCGCGCACCGTCTCGTAATCCCCGATCACGGCCCTACTGTGGCAGGTGCGCCCGCCGCACCCGCCACCCGCGGTCGCCCGACCACCCCGCCGTGCGCGACACTGTCCGGCCATGCGCCCCGCACCAGGCGAAGTGCTGCACTTCTCCGAAGACCCGACGATCACCCGGTTCGTGCCGCACGTCGCCGCCACCGCGCGGCAACCCGAGGCGTACGTGTGGGCCGTCGACCACGACCAGGCCCCGGCGTACTGGTTCCCCCGCCAGTGCCCGCGCGCGATGGCGTGGGCCGGCGACCGCACCACCGACGCCGACCGCGCCTGGCTGGGCCCGCACCGGGTGCACGCCGTCGAGTACGGGTGGCTGGACCGGATGCGGGACGTGGCGTTGTACGCCTACCGGTTCGACGCGGCGGCGTTCCGGCCGCTGGGCGACGCCGCGCAGGTCGCCACCGAGCCGGTGGAGCCGCTGGGCCCGCCCGAGCACGTCGGCGACCTGCTGGCGCTGCACGAGCGGGCCGGGATCGAGCTGCGGGTGCTGCCCCGCCTGTGGTCGTTCTGGGCGGAGGTCACCGGCCGATCCCTGGAGTTCAGCGGCATCCGGCTGCACAACGCCCGCGACGCCTAGCGTCAGGCGAACTCGGCGGCGTGCTCCCGCGCCCACCGGTCGAACGTCAGCCCCGGCCGGCCCAGGACCTCCGCCACGTCCGGCGACACCCACGCGTTGGCGTCCGGTGTCGTGCCCATCTCCAGGAACCACTCCACGACCTGCGGCGGGTACAGGTCCCGCCAGTGCTCCCGCGCCTGCGCCGGGGTCAGCTCCACGAACTCCACCGGCCGCCCCACCGCCTCGCCGATCATCCGCACCGCGTCCCGCCGCAGCACCGGCTCGGGACCGGTCGGCTGGTAGGCGCGGCCCGCGTGCCCGTCCTCCAGCAGCGCCCGCACCACGACACCGGCGATGTCGTCCTCGTGCACCAGGGCGCTCGACCAGTCGCCGAACGGGGCGCGCACCACGCTCTCCGCGCGCACCCCGGGCGCCCATTCCAGGGTGTTCGCCATGAATTCGCCGGGGAACACGTGCGTCCACTCCGCGCCGGACGCCTCGATGGCGCGGTGGAAAACGCGGTGCCACGTCTCCAACGGGTCGTCGTCGGGGCGGGAGGGGTCGTTGTGGCCGAGGTGGGTCAGGCGCTCCACGCCGGCGCGGCGCAGCACGTCCGCGATCGCCGGCCCATCGCCCCCGATCGACACCAGGTGCACGCGCCGCACCCCGCGCAACGCCGGTACCAGCGACGACGGCTCCAGGAACGACCCGCCCACCACCTCCACACCGGCCGGCAGGCGCGCCTGGTCCGGGTACCGCGTCAACGCGCGCACCTCGTGCCCCGCCTCCAGCAGCTGCCGCACCACGGCCCGGCCGACGGTGCCCGTGGCACCGGTCACCAAAATGGGTTCCATGACTCCGAGAAAACCACGCCGGTCAATTTGTTTACCGTAAAACGTGAACACCCTGTTCACGTTTTACGGCGTTTCTCCAGGTCATTTCATCCGTGATTCACGGGGGATCAGCCGGCGGGCTCGCCGAACCAGCGGGACAGGTGCGCGTCCAGGTCGCGCTGGTCGTCGCCGACCCACGCGACGTGACCGTCCGGGCGCAGCAGGACGCACGGGACGTCCAGCGCCGCGGCGGGGTCCGCGAGGTGGTCGACCCGGTCCGCCCAGCCGCCGGCGCCCAGCCGTCCGGTGCGGTCCAGCAGCAGGCCGCGCCCGGTGCGCAGCCGGTCGTAGAGGCGGCCCCGCGTCAGGTCGACGTCCCGCACCCGCCCGCCGAGGCGGTCGTCGCCGAAGTCGTAGTGGACGTCGAGGGCGGTGATCTTCTCGATCAGGCGGCGGTTCACCACGTCGATGTCCATCAACTCCGTCAACAGCCGCCGCACCGCCCGCGCGCCCGGCCCGGACGACAGCAACTCCACCTGGGCACGGGTGTTGTCCAACACCGCCGCCGCCACCGGGTGACGCTCGACGTGGTAGGAGTCCAACACCCCCTCCGACGCCCAGCCCCGAACCCGACCCGCCAGCTTCCACCCCAGGTTGACCGCGTCCTGCACACCCAGGTTCAACCCCTGCCCACCCGTCGGCGGATGCACGTGCGCCGCATCACCCGCCAACAACACCCGCCCCACCCGATACCGCTCCACCAACCGCGTCGCATCACCGAAACGCGACAACCACCGCGGCGAATGCACACCGAAATCCGACCCCGCCACCTCCCGCAACCGCACCCGGAACTCCTCCAGGGTCGGTGGTTCCGCGCGGTCGACGACGCCGGCGGCGGGCACCACGACGCGGTAGGCCCCCGCCCCGAAGGGCCGCAGGCTGAACGTCCCGTCGCCCGCGGCCTCCGCGGCGGCGATCTCCTCGTGCGGCACGCCCACCGCCATCTCGCCCATCAACGTCTGCGCCCGCGTCGGCTCGCCGGGGAACCCGACGCCGAGCAGCTTGCGCACCGTGCTGCGCGCCCCGTCGCAGCCGACCAGGTAACGCGACCGCAGCCGCGCGCCGTCGGCCACTACGACGGTGACGCCCTCGTCGTCCTGCTCGACACCGGCCACCGCACGACCGCGCCGGACGTGCGCGCCCATCGCGACCGCGTGTTCCTCCAGCAGGCGCACGAGGACCGGCTGCGGGATGCCCACCAGGTAGGCGTGCGCGGTGTCCAGGTCCTCGGGCGCGGGTTTGGCGATACCGGCGAAGAACCCGCCGGCCGGACGCCGCCGGCCGTGGTCCAGGACGCGCGTCAACAACCCGCGCATGGCCAGCAGCTCGATGCTGCGGATGTGCAGGCCGACCACGCGGACGAACGACACGGGCTCGGTGTCCCGCTCCAGGACCAGCACCCGCACGTCGTGCAGGCGCAACTCGGCGGCCAGCAGCAGGCCGGTCGGCCCGGCCCCGGCGATGATCACGTCGAACGGGGTGTCGGGTGCCGGCGGCGCGGCGGTGAACTGCGTGGAACCCATCAGTGGTGTTGCCCTTCGGGAGTGCCTCGTGGTCCTGGGCGCTCCCGGGCGACACCTACCTCGGTCGTCCGACCGCGACGGGAACGGAGAGCACCCACGTCGATACTGCGTTCATGGGTCTCACCTCCCCGGGCGATGTCACGGTCGGCGGCACGCTACAAGCCCGCGCACCACCCCGTCCACCGCTTTCCCGCCGGCCGGCCGCCACCTCGATGCCGCACCCGCTTCGGGTGTCCGCTCGACGCCTACTTGAAGAACCTGGTGACCGAGCGCATCCGGTCGAACCGCTTGGCGGCGAGGTCTTCCAGGTCGATCAGGAAGCACCCGTAGTAGTTCTCGCTCCCGGTGGAGAACTGGACGAGCGGCACCCACTCGCGGCTCAACAGGTACTCCTCCACCTCACCGGAGTGGAACCGCTCCGCTCCCGGCAGGGCCGCCCGGGTCTCCGGTCGGTGGGTGAAGCCCGCACCCGCCAGCTCGGCCAGCGGAGAATCCCCTTGGCCGGAGTGCTCGCAATACCCGCCGAGGCTGAGCGTGGAGCACCGCCCCTCCGGCCAGAGTTCGTCGACCACCTCGCACAGCTCGTCGACGTGCTCCAGCTCGTCGAACAACCGCTCCAGCACTTCCGAGTCGTCGAACTCGAACTCGTCGCGCTCCTCGATCCACGGCGGCAGAACCGGCACGACCGACGCCGAAAGCCCGAACCCGTGCGCGACGAACGGGATGTCGTGGTGGAAGAACCCCGCCTCGTCGTGGCCGGGCGGCGCCGTCGCGACCTCCGTCTCCGTGCCCGCCGGGACGTACACGGCTCGCGCGTGCTCCGGCCCGTCCCCGCCGAGCGGAGTCGGCCAGTCCTCCTCGTGGTTCAGGAAGAAGAGCAGCGAGCCGTCCTCGGGCAGGGGCAGCCCCTCGGCCCGCGGCAGGACCGCGCAGTCGACGGAGGCGACGAACGGCAGCGGCCGGCCGCTCGCGCTGCTGGGCCACCGCGCGCCCACCGGTAACCGGGGGAGGCCGCCGCTCTGCCCGACGACCTCCTCACCGGGATCACCGGAGCCCAGCAGGATTTCGAACCTGAGCTGATCGATGAACTTCTCGACCTCGTCGGCGGGGATGCCGCGATCGACCGCCGCGCGGCGGAATCGCTCGTAACCGTCCATAGAGGAATTCTCGCAGACCACTGTGGACGCCACCCGGAGTTCCGCGACCACCCGCCGGCCCGGTGTCCCCCGAACTCGGTTGGCCCTGCTTGTAGAGTCGCTTCAGTGGAGCGCTCCGAGATCTTCGACATTGCCCACCGGCGCCATCCGATCGCGGCGCCGGTGACACCCCGGCGGTTACGCGAACTGGTCGGCTGGCTGCACCCGGGCGACGGCGCCCGCGCCCTCGACCTCGGGTGCGGAGAGGGCGAGTGGCTCCAGGAGCTGCTGCTCGCCCACCCCGGGACCACGGGCGTAGGGGTGGACCACATGCTCCCGGCCTCCGCGGCCAAGCGTGCCGGCGAGCGGGGGCTGGGCGACCGCGTGCGCTGGGTGGAAACGGATGCCGCCACCTGGGCCGACGGGCTCTTCGACGTCGTGCTGTGCATCGGCGCGAGCCACGCCTTCGGCCGGCTGGAGGACATGCTGGCCGCTGTCCGGCGGCACCTGCGCCCCGGCGGCCGAGCGCTGATCGGCGACAGCATCTGGGAGAACCCCCCGTCGGCCTCCGCGCTGGCGGCGCTCGAGGTTCCCGCCGACGCGTATCCCGACCTCGCCGGTTTCGTGCGAGCCATCCGCGAGCACGGGTTCGAGCCGTCGTACGGGCACGTGAGCACGTTGTCCGAGTGGGACGACTACCAGTTCAGTTGGACCGGATCACTCGTCGACTGGGCCGTGCGGGAGGCCCCGACGACCGAGGACCGGGACCAGGCGCTCGCCGTCGCGCGCGAGCACCGCGACGCCTGGCTGAGCGGCTCGCGACGCGAACTCGGGTTCGCCACCCTCGTCGTGCACGACGTCGCCGGCGACTGATCGGCGTCCGCGGGTCGGGCAGGCCCGCACCCGCGGACGGCCGACGGACCCGACGAGGTCGCCGGCCGGGCGCGGACCGCGCCCGTTACCGGTGACGGGCTAAGCGATGCCGTCGAACCACCCGGTGCAGTCCAGGCCCTGCACGCACACCCGCAACGACACCGGCGTGCCCTCGGGGATGTTCAGGTTCTGGTCGGCGCAGAAGATGCCCGGACCGTCGCGGTCGGTCACCTCCAGTTGCGTCGCGCCGTAGTAGCGCAGCTGCGCGGACACCGTCCGGTTGTCGTCGAACCGGTCGCAGACCTCGACCTCCTCGTCCACGACGTCGGGGAAGAAGTGCGCGTTGCCCCGCAGGAACGGGAACGACTCCCGGTCCTGGTACTCCACGGAGATCCACTCGCCCGCGGCGGCGACACCCTGACCCGCCACGAGGAAACCCCCGGCGAGCACGACCGCGGCCACCGCCCCTGCCAGTCGACGAGCACGCACCTGTTCCCCCTCATGCCATGACGCCCGACGTGCCGACACCTGCGACCGTAACGGCCGGGCACCGGCGCGGCGGACCGCTGGACGGGTGACCGCGTCACCGCCGCCTCCTGCCCGCCGGGCGCACCAGGCGCAACACCTCCAGGGCGCGCTCGCCGCGCTCCCGGTCACGCGTCAGGACCGCGGTGACACCGGCCAGCAGGGTCACCACCACCGCCGCACCCCACCGGAGCACGGCCACCAGAACCAGACCGGCGACCGGCACCGCGCCGGCCACCTCGACAGGAACACCCATGAGCGCTGCTTCCTCGCATGGCGGAAGAGAGCGCCTGCTTCCCCGGCACCACCGCGGGACCCGCGCCCCGCGACCGAACTGGTGGAGACAGACGACTGATCGACCACGCCACCATGCCGGCCGGGCCCGTCACCCGGCAACACCCGCCCACAGCGGGCCGCCGAGAAGCGATCCGGGAGCACGTCGTCGATCCGCCGCCTACAGGTGCGGGTCGGTGATCTCACGCAGCCGCGCCAACGCGTCCCGCAACGCCGCCATCCGCCGCTGCCCCAGGTGCGCCGCCCACTCCGCCTCCACCTCGGCGATCACCGCCTCCGCCACCGGCAGCGCCGCCCGGCCCCGCTCGGCGAACCGCACCAGCCGCGCCCGCGCGTCGGTCGGGTCCGGCGTGCGCTCCACGTACCCGGCGCGCTCCAACTGGTCCACCAGGAACCCGGCGGTCTGCCTGGTCACCCGCGCGGCCTCCGCCAGCTCCGCCAGCCGCGAGCCGTCCGGACCGATCCGCTGGAACAACCGCGCCTGGGCCGGCGTCACGTCGTCGAACCCGGCCCGCGCCAGGGCCGCGAACACCCGGTCCTCCAGCTCCCGGTGCGGCAGGTAGAGCAGCAGGCCGATGTTGGGGTCCGCCAACGTCACTCCTCCAGCGGTGGGGCGAAGAGGCTGATCAACGTAGTGGACGCGACCGGACGGCGGTCACGCGCGCATCGGCAAGCCCTATGGCACACCCCCGACCAGCGACGCGCCATCCCCGACAATCGGGAGTGCCCGCGGCCGGCGACCGGCTCTACCGTGACCCATGCCCACACTGCCCGCGCCCACCGGACCGCACCCGGTCGGCGTCACCACCGCCCACTTCGTCGACCACGCGCGCCGCGACCCGTGGGACGGCGCCGCCACCCGCGAACTCGTCGCCACCATCCGCTACCCGGCCGCCGACGTCACCGGCCACCCGGTCGCGCCGCACATGTCCCCGGAAGAGGCCGCCGCGTTCGCCGCCATCGACACCGTCATCGCACACCCGGAACTCCCGTCCACCGGCGTCGACTGGGCCGCCACGCCCACCCACTCCCACCGCGCCGCGCCACCCGCGCCCGGACGTCGACCGCTGCTGGTCTACACACCCGGCGGCGGCGACCCGCGCGCCACCGGCACCGCCCTCACCGAGGAACTCGCCTCGCACGGCGCGATCGTCATCGCCGTCGACCACCCGGGCGAGACCACCGCCGTGGAGTTCCCCGACGGCCGCGTGCGCACCGTCCGGATGACCAACGACCCGCGCGTCGACCCCGCCACCATGCGCGCCCTCTACCGGACCCGCGTCGCCGACCTGCGGTTCCTCCTCGACACCGTGCTCACCGACCTGCCCGGCCACACCCCCGACCCCGACCGCGTCGGCGTGCTCGGCCACTCCGCGGGCGGCGCCACCGCCGCCGAGGTCCTGCACGACGACGACCGCGTCCGCGCCGCCGCGAACCTGGAGGGCTACCTCGACCTCCCCGGCGACGGGTTGTTCGCCGCCGCCCGCGACGGCGTCACCCGCCCGCTGCTGCTGCTCAACACCGACGGCTTCCGCGACGAGCGCCTGGACCGCACGTGGGCCGCGATCGCCCGGCACGGCAACACCGAACGCGTGGAGATCCCCCGCGCCCGGCACTGGGGCCTGACCGATTTCGCCGCCCTCGCCCCGCGCCTGCGCGACCTCGGCCTCATGACCGCCGACGCCTGCGCGGCCCTGGTCGGCGACGGCGACCCGCTGCCCGCGCTGTGCCACCACGTCGTCACGTTCTTCACCCGCCACCTCGGGCTCGGCTAACCCAGGCGGATGTGCCGCACCCCCACCAGCGCCCGCCGCACCCGGCCACGCAGCGGGCCGTCGGTGTCGGGCGTGAGCCGCAACCCGGCCGACGCCGCGATCCGGTCCGCCACCTGCGACACCGTGCGGTCGTCGGTCCACAGGTGCTCGGCGAACTCCGGCCCCGGCAACCGCTCCAGGCACCGGTCCAGCGCCCGCACCGCCCACGTCTCGTGCCGCAGCGGCGCGTCGCGACCCAGCACCAGCCGCGCGGCGCGACCGAAACCCCGTTCCCGCAACCGGCGCAACACCACCTCCCGCGACGCCAGCAACGTGAAGTGCCGCACGTCGTGGCCCCGGTCGCGCAGCCCGTCCAGCACCTCGGCCAGGTAGGCGGGCTCGGTCACCGTCATCGGCGCGATCACCACACCGCGCTGCCCCGACAACGCCAGGTCCAGCACCTCGGACACACCACGCCGCCACGCCGCGAAGTCCTGGAAGTCGCCACGCAGCTCACGCGGCGTCATCCGGTGCAGCCCGAACCCCACCTCCTCCGGGTCGCAGATGCGGCTGCCGGGCAGCCGGCGCGCCAACTCGTGCGCGGTCTGGGTCTTGCCGCCGCCGAACGGTCCGTTGATCCACAGGAGCACGCCTCCTGGTTATCACGTCCGGCGGCGCAGGCGCAGCAGCTTCAACGCCACGTGCAGCTCCAACCGCGTCCGGCCGTCGGACAACGCCCGGCCCGTCGCCGCCTCCACCCGGCCCAGCCGGTAGTAGAGGCTGGTGCGGTGCAGGTGCAGCGCCTGCGCCGTGGCCCGCGCGTCGCACCCCGAGTCCAGGTACGCCTCCACCGTCGCCCGCAGCACGTCCGACAACCCGGCCAGCACGTCGTCCGGCGGCGCGCCCAGCAGCAGCCGGTACGCGCCCAGCTCCGACCACGACACCACGCGCGGCAGCGACGGGTCCAGCCGCGACAGCTCGGCCGCCGCCAACGCCTGCTGGTAGGCGTCGCCCGCCCGGTCCGGCGGGAGCGCGTCGCTGACCCCCACGTGCCCCGGCAGGTCCGGCACCGGCCCGGTGGCGGGCACCGTCCGCACCGCCCTCGGCTCCACCGCGACCACCACCCGCACCGGCGTCCGCTCACCCACCCGCACCCCGGCCGCCAGCGCCGGCAGGTGACCCGCCACCACCGCCGGGTCCACCACGCCGAGCACCCACAGGAAACCGACCAGGACACCGTTGTGCCGCAACGGGAACCCCGTCCGCTCCTGGAACCCGAGCGCCGCGTTCGCGGGCACCCGGACCGGTCCGTCGGCCGTCGCCACGCCGTGCGCGTCCTGCCACGCCGCGACCTCCGCCGGCACCCGCCGCGCCAGGATCGCCCGCACCCGCGCCGCGTCCACGTCGTCGGTCTGGGCGCTGTGCGCCACCACCCGGCCCACCACGTCGTCCACCGAGACACCGCGCCCCAGCGCCCGCGACAGCTCGTCCAGCAGCTCCTGCACCCGGCAACTGTAGGAAACGCCCTACACCGGTAGGAACAACTCGCGACGCCACGCGGACGCGGACCCGTGCCGCGGCGACCTACCGTCCCCGCGTGACCAGCAGCAGGATCGCCCCCTGGGCCCCACCCCACGCGCGGCGGCGCATGGCGGAAGTGGAAGCCGCCGTGTCCGCCGACCTCAGCCCCGCCGGCGTCGCCGCGACCGTCCACGCGGCACAGGCCGCGCACGGCGCGCTGATCGACGACGACGGCATCGTGCTCTACGCGGGCACCAACGTGCTCAGCCCGGCCGCCGCCGCGGCGAACCGGCCCGCGTTGTCCACCCGGCCCAGCATGGGGTGGCCGGGGGACAAGTACCAGGTGGGCCTGGACCACCTGGACACCCTGGAGGTGCTGGCCCCGCTGCTGGTCGCCGACCTGGTGGAGGGCACGCACGCCGAAGTCCGGTTGCAGAGCGCGACCCTGGCGAACCTCGCCGTCTACACGGCCTTCGCCCGGCCCGGCGACACCATCGCCGTGCTGCCCGAAGCCGCCGGCGGCCACGCCAGCCACCACGCGCGGGGCGCGCCCGCGGTCCGCGGCCTGACCGTGGTCGACCTGCCCTACGACCCGCGCCGCCTCGACGTGGACCACGCGCGGCTGCCCGCGTTCCTGCACGCCCACCGGCCGCGGATCGTGGTGATCGGCGCCAGCGTCATGCTGTTCCCGCACGACGTGGCGGCCGTGCGCGCCGCGTGCGACGAGGTCGGCGCGATCCTGCTCTACGACGCCTCGCACGTCGCGGGCCTGGTCGCGGCCAAGGCGTTCCAGCGCCCGCTGCACGAGGGCGCGCACGTGCTGACGTTCTCCACCTACAAGTCGTTCGGCGGCCCACCCGGCGGCTGCGTCGTCACCCGCTCGGCGGACCTCGCCGAACGCGTCTCCACCGTCGCCTACCCCGGGCTGCTCGCCAACTACGACGCCGGCCGCCTGGGCGCGCTGGCCGTCACCGCCGCCGAACTCGCCACGCACGGCCCCGCCTACGCCTCGGCGTGCCTGGCCAACGCCCGTGCGCTGGCGGAAGCGTTGCACGACAACGGTTTCGACGTGGTCCGGCGGGACGCCGAATTCACCCGCTCCCACCACGTGGCGGTCGACGCCCACCACCTCGGCGGCGGGGACCGCGCCGGCCGGCTGCTCGGCGCGGCGGGCGTCTACCTCAGCGGCATCGGCCTGCCGTGGCAGGACGCGGGCGAGGGGATGCGCGGCCTGCGCATCGGCACCCAGGAAATCACCCGCCGCGGTTTCACCCCCGCCGACCAGCCCGCCGTCGCGGCCCTCGTGCGGCGCGCGCTGCTCGACGGCGAAGCCCCCGAGCGGGTCCGCGCGGACGCCGTCGCCCTGCGGCACGCGGTGAACGCGCGCTGACCTCCGTGCCCGCGCCCCAGGCGCACCGACCAGGGAAGACAGACCCGTCCGGGAGGGCCTGCTCGACCGGCTTCCCGTTTTGGACGATCGTCCAGTACGATCGTCCAAAACGTGGAGGTGACGGATGGCCACGGTCCGGGAACGGCTGCTCGCGGCGGCGGCGGAGTTGATCGCCGAACGGGGGTGGGGCGCGGTCAGCACCAGGGTGCTGGCCGAACGCGCGGGTGTCGGCTCGGGCGTGGTGCACTACCACTTCCCCTCCACCCGGGCGGTGCTGGTGGAGGCGTCGGTCGGGGCACTGCGCGGGGCGCTCGACGGGGTGCCCGACCTGCTCGCCGCGGCGGCCGACCCCGAGGCCGCGCTCGACGCGTTGCTGGCGGCCCTGGACGGTGCGGGCGGGCAGGAGCTGTTCACCGAGACGTTCCTCGCCGCCACCCGCGACGACGACCTGCGGCACGCCGTCGCCGCGGTCCTCACCGAGTTCCGGCAGGTCGTCGCCACGTGGCTGGCCGAACGCGGCGTGCCCACCCCGGACGCCACCGCGGCCGTCCTCGCCGCCGCCGTCGACGGCGTGCTCCTGCACCGCGCCCTGGACCCGAGCCTGTCCCGCGCGCTGGTCGTGCCCGTCCTGGGGCGGGTGCTGCGGTGAAGGTCGTCGTCGCGGGCGCGGGCATCGCCGGCCTCACCCTCGCCGGGCGGCTCGCCGCGCTCGGCCACACCACCGTCGTCGTGGAACGCGCCGCCGGGCCGCGCCCCGAGGGCTACATGATCGACTTCTTCGGGCCGGGCTACGACGTCGCCGAGCGGATGGGCCTGCTGCCCCGGTTCCACGAGCTGGGCTACCGGTTCGCCGAGGCCACCTACCACGACGAACGCGGCAGGCGACGCGCCGGACTGGACTTCGCGCGGTTCGCCGCGACCGTCGGCGGCCGGATGACCAGCATCATGCGGCCCGACGTGGAGCACATCCTGCGCACCGCCCTGCCGCCCGCGGTCGACCTGCGCTTCGGCGCCGCCGTCACCGACGTCGACAACCGGGCGGACGGCGTGTCCGTGCGGCTGTCCGACGGCACGGCGCTCGACGCCGACCTGCTGGTCGGGGCCGACGGCATCCACTCCGCGGTGCGCCGCCTGGTGTTCGGCGACGGGTTCGTCCGCCACCTCGGCTTCCACACCGCGGCGTTCGTGTTCGACGCGCCCGACATCCACCGGGTGGTCGCGGGCCGGTTCGTGCTCACCGACACCGTCGGCAGGCAGGTCGGCTGCTACGGCCTGCGTGACGGCCGGGTGGCGGCGTTCACCGTGCACCGCGCGGCCGACCCCGCGCTGCCCGCCGACCCGCGGGCCGCGGTCCGCGCGGCGTACGGGACGCTCGGCTGGATCGTGCCCGCGGTCCTCGACCACTGCCCGCCCGACCCGTACTACGACCAGGTGGCGCAGGTGGTGGTGCCGCGGTGGAGCCGGGGTCGGGTGGTGCTGGTCGGTGACGCGTGCGGCGCGGTGTCGTTGCTCGCCGGGCAGGGCGCGTCCCTCGGCATGGGCGGCGCGTTCGTGCTCGCGGAGCACCTGACCGACCCGGACGCGTACGAACGCCGGTGGCGGCCGGTCGTGGAGGAGAAGCAACGCGTCGCCCGCAACGGCGCGCACTGGTTCCTGCCGTCCACCGCCCTGCGCCTGCACGCCCGCCGGCTGGCCCTGCACCTGACCCGCGTGCCCGGCGTGGACCGCCTCATCGCCGCCGGCGTCGTCGGCAAGCCCACCGCGCTGATCGGCTAGTCGCCGCCCAGCACCCGGTCCAACTGCGCCTCGGCCCGCTCCGCGCGGGCCAACGTCTGGACGCGCGCCTCCTCCAACGCCGCCGCGACCCGCTCGGCCTCCGCCACCCGCACCCGCATCGCCTCCACCTCGGCCTCGGCCCGCTGCCGCGCCCGCTCCGCCTCGGCCACGTCCGCCGCCGTTCGCCGTGCGGCGTCGTCCCGGGCGCGCGTGATCTCCTCGGCAGCGCGGCGTTCCGCCTCCTCGCGTGCCCGCGCGATCTCCTGCTCGGTCCTCCGCTCGGCGTCGTCGCGGATGCGCGTGATCTCCTCGGTCGCCCGGCGGTCGGCGTCGTCCCGCGCGCGGGCCACTTCCTCGGCGGCCCGGCGGTCCGCGTCGGCGCGGGCACGCGTGATCTCCTCGGTGGCTCGGCGGTCGGCTTCCTCGCGTGCCCGTGCGATGTCGGCCGCGGCGCGCTGCTCGGCGTCGGCACGTGCCTGCTCGATCTCCCGCACCGCCTGGCGACGGGCCTGCTCGGTCCGCGCCACCGCGTCCTCCCGAGCCTGCTCGACCTGGGCTTCGGCCTCCCGGCGGATCTCCTCGACGGCGGTCGCGGCCTCGGTGCGGATCGCCGCGATCTCCACCTCGGCCCGCTCCACGGCGGCCGTGGCTTCGGCTCGGGCGGCGTCACGCTGCTCGTACGCGGCGGCGGCGTCCTGCTCGGCCCGTTCGGCGGCCGACACCGCGTCCTCGGTGGTCTCCTCGGCGACCTTCCGGGCGTCCTCGGCCGCCCGCCGCCGACGTTGCGCCTCCGCGACCGCCGCCTCCGCCTCGGCCACCCGCCGAGCGGCGTCCGCCTCGGCGGCCTGCACCCGGCTCTCGGCCACGCTCGGGTCGCCGATGGCGGCCAGCTCGCCGACCGCTCCCTGCAACGTCGTGGACAACTGCTCGGCCAACACCCGGAACCGCTCCAGCAACTCCTCAGCCCTGATCTTGCCCGCGGTAATCCCCGGCGGCCCTTTCGTCACGGTGACGACCTCCGCGCCCCGCTCCTCGGCCGCCGCCAACCGCTGCCGCTCCCGCCACGCACGCCACCGGGTGTGTTCCGGCAGGTCGCAGTATTCAGCCGGCCGCCCAGGCCCGCCGCCCCGGAACACGGGCCGCGTGCAGCCGGGGAAGTTGCAGGTCGATGCGGGCGCGTCGGTCGTCGTCACGGCGATATCGTAGCAGAGTTACGTTGGTTCAAACGTTATTGCCTGCAACGCAACGCTATCAACCCACTTATCCTGGCTTCCGATAAGGTTCACTTATCGGAAGCCAGCTCGGGCGGGGCGAACCCGATACGCCCGCTACCTGCCAAGACGAGGCCGGAAGGCACGCTGGTCCGCGCCCTACCCTGGGCCGTCGACCGGTTCGGTGACCGGCGGGCTCGGCCCGACATCAGAGAAGCCGCGCCGCGGGTCAGGGGCTCTTGGTCGACCGGTCGAGGGTGTCGAGTTGCTGCTGGACGCAGGCGGCCTCGTCGGCGCGGAGTTGGTCCCGGTACAGCCGAAGCGCCTCCCCCCACACCGCGCGGGCCTGCTCGGGTTGACCGAGGGCGGTGTGGAGGTGGCCGAGGTTGTCGAGGGTTTCCGCGACCTGGTAGGCGTGGCCGACGGCGCGGAACAGGGCGAGGGCCTGCCGGTAGTGGTCCAGAGCGGTGTGGTGGTCGCCGGTGCGGTGGGCGATGAACCCCAGGCTGACCAGGGTGTACGCCTTGCCGTCGGTGTCGGAGTGGCACCGGTGCAGGGTCAGGGCGGCGTGGCAGTGCTCGCGGGCGGTGTCGTACTCGCCCAGCCGTGCGGCGAACCAGCCCACCGCGTTGAGCGCGGCGGCCCGCCACACCTCGTGGTCGGGGGCGCGGAAGAGGTCCAGGGCGTGGTGGGCGTGCTCCAGTGCCCGCCGGTCGTCACCCTGCTCGCCCCGGTCGATCGCGAGCGCCAGGTGGGTGTGGCCCTGTTCGGCGGAGTCGCGGTGCCGGCGGGCCAGGGCCAGGGCGCGGTCCAGGTGCTCGGCGGCCTCCCGGTGCAGAGCGAGCCTGGTGCAGACCTGGCCGAGGCGGCGGTGGGTGCGGCTGCGGGTGGCGGGGTCGGGCAGGTGCTCGGCCGACTCCAGCGCCGCCCGCCACACGGCCAGCGCGTCACGCCGGTGCCCCCGCCGCAGGTGGAACGCGTCCAGCGCCCAGGCCAGGTGCCAGACGGCGTGGTGGCGACCCAGCGCCGCCGCGGTGCGTTGGGTGGCCAGCAGGGTCGCGTGCTCGGCCTCCAGCCACGCCGTCGCCTCCGCCGTGTCGGCCAGTGGCTGCGGGTGGACGCCGGGTGCGAGTGGGCCGGGGTCCAGGAGTGGGCTGTGGGAGTACAGGAGGCGGTCGGCGGTGTGGGCGGTGTGGAGGTGGAAGTCCGTCACCCGCACCAGGGCCGTCTCCCGCTTCGGTACGGGCAGGGTTTCGGCGGTGCGCGTGGCGTAGGCGCGGACCAGGTCGTGCATGGCGTACCGA
>NZ_JAHXGQ010000017.1 GCF_019375475.1 Saccharothrix obliqua
GGGGTGGGGTGGGTGGGGGCGAACGCTGTTGGTTCGCCCCCCCCCCCCCCACCCTGTAGGCCCCGGGCGGCGGCGGACCACGCCGACCCGGCGAAGCCCCCGCGCTCGACTTCGATGCCACGGCTCGACGGCCGCTCACTGTCTCGAGTCGAATACGCCCACGAGATGGACGCGCACCGCATGTCGTTGCCGCCATGCTCGGTGATCGACGGACCGTCGATGTCGGTCCGTGCCGCTACCGTCGGTCGTCGCGATACCCCTTAACGGAGGACGGCCCGATGTCCGCAGACGCGCGCCGGGAGCGTGCCAGCAAGAACCGCCGCTACTTACCTCACGCGGACAGCTATGTCGCTCGTGAGGACTACTGCCAGCGGTGGCAGGTCGATCCTGAGTGTGTCAATGCCGACTGGCGTGAACTCGACACGCTGGAAGAGCACATTGTACGAGCCGCTGTATACCGCCTTATCGCGCTGCGCCAAGCCGTGATAGCCGGGGAGCGGGACCGGCTGCCTGATCCGAGACTGGTCAACCCCGAAATGCGCGCCAGGACCACCCGCGACGTGATGGACCGCCTCACCCGCCTGCTCGCCAGGTTCGCCGCCCAAGCCCGAGGAGTCGGATGGACATGGGACGAGCTGGCACGTTCGGTCACCGGATCCGAGGTTCCGTACTGGAAGGTCTCGGAAACCGGCGCATTCGAATCGGTGACCGGGCAACCGCTCGGAGCGATCGGTATGCGAACGCTGACGTGGCTCTGCCGAAGCTGTGACCAGCACATCACCGATCGAGGGCCCTACGGCCATCCGGCCGACTGCGAATCGGGACACGCCGTCGACTGCGTACGCCACGCCGGCGAGGTCGCCGCCTACGAGCGAGCGGCCCGCCCGGTGGTCGCCCCGATGCTTCTTCGCAGTAGTCCGCCAGAAGAGGAGGACACCAGCACCGCGGACCTCTGCCGCCTCATCCGCTCCACCCGATGCCGCTGTGCGCAGTGTTTCTACTGCGAGCGCCCCCTGGCAACCCGTCGGCACGAGCACGATCACTTCCCAGTTCCCCGGTCGGCGGACGGCGACCGGGTGGTACCAGCATGTCTGGACTGCCACGAACTGAAGGACACCTACCCCCTGCGCGGGTGGCCCCACGCCGAACTCGCCGCGGCATGGCACGGCATCCTCGCCTGTCTGGACGACGCAGGCGTTCCGGACGGTGAAGACCTCGCCCATCTGGGCATGGTCGACTACTGGAAGGAACAGCCCGACGCCTGGGACGAGGTCGTCCTGGCGCAGTGGCGGCAGCTCCGACCGCTCAGCCGTGTGCTGTACGCCAAAGTGCGCGCTGCCAAGGAACGCCACAAGCGGACCCTCCTCAAGGACACCACGGGCCCCACCGCTCCCGGCACAGGCTGACCTACGAAGGTCGAGTACAGCGCCTCCTCACGGCCGAGGGCGTCATGCCCAACCCTCCTGGGACGGGCCGCAATAGAAAGGTCATAACCGGACGGCCATCCGCTGATCATCGATGCCGAATCTGAGTGAACCTGCGCATCAGGTCCAAGGCGGTCGACGCCATTCCGGCAGGTCACCGAGACGTTTCCCGTTACCGAACCGTCGTCCTCATGATCCAGCATGATCGGCGTAGCAGAAGGCAGCTTCTGGCACGTGGTGGTGCTCACGGCGGCAGGTGAGCACCACCAGGCGATGCCCGGTGGGATCTCCGGTCAACGTCGGTTCTTCTTGCGCGCGGCCGCCTGACTTTTACGCCTGGCCTTCCTGATGTCCACCGCGGTGTCCGAGGGCCGAGATGATCGACGGTCTGTCCGTACACGGCGGCGGCCCTCGGCATGCCACCGTTGCAGAACCGGCGGAAGGCTGCGCCTGGTCGCCAGCCAGTCCATCGCCGTGGCGGTCGCCTCGTCGGTCGACTCGACCGCCAGCCTCGCGGCCATGCGCGGCTTGGCCACCACCGTTGCCGCGATCGTGTCGTAGGCCGGGCCGTCCACGTAGTGCTGCATGGTCATCACATCCCGCACCCCGGGACAGAACGCCCCGCCCACCATCCAGGCGGCCCCGGCCATCACTCCACCGGAATCCTCACCCGCCGGCTCCTGACGGGTGAGGTTGACCAGCAGGTCCACCAGACGGCGCTCCTGCGCGTCGAGCACCACCGGAGCTTCCTCGGTCAACGCGCGCTCGTAGGCCGCCCGCGCCTCTTCGGCGTTGCGCAGCACGTGTACCCGGTCCAGGCCGCCCATGTCGAAGTGCAGGACCGCGTGACCGGTCTGCAGCCCGGATGCCCGACCAAGAACCTCCCCGGTCCTGCGGTAGCCGGCCAGGAGCACCTTCTCGGGCCGCCTGGAGCCTTTGCGCCACTGATCGCCCAGACGCGCATGCGGTGACGACACGAACGGACAGATCTGCGCGGCGTACAGGCCGCAGACCTCGTGGACCGGAGCCTCCCCGTGCAGCGCCGGATCCATGTCGAGAACCTGCTCCTCGAACGCCACCTGCCACCGCAGTTCGTCATGGAAGGGATGGCCGCACACGGCACACAGGTCGAAGGCGGCCAGCGCCAGCTTCCGCCGCTCCGAGATCGACCCGAAGTCAACCCGGTCGGGAGGCTGGCTCACGGTCGTGATGATCGGATATCCGCGCTCGTCGGAGCGCAGGTCGGCACATCGGGCCGGCCGCGGTATCGACTCGGGACGTCGGCCTGTCTCCACTGCCATCCCAGCATGATCCCAGACGGCCGGGCCATGCCGGACACGCACCGGATCAGGATGACATCAGGTCCCTCCCCCTCCCCGAGGGGCGGGGGAGGGACCGGGACTGAAGCAGAGTACGCCGGACCGCTTCGCTCGAACTACCACTACCGACGCCAACACATGTGCGATTATTTCGCTGACCGAAACACGGATTCCCGATCAGTAAAAAATTGACATCCGAGACTTTTGAAGTCACAGTAACAAGGGGAACAAGGCAGGTGGTGTGACAATGCGACGCAACGATGAACAAACGTACGGTGGATCCGGGTGGCATAGCGGACACGAGCCTCTCTACCAGGTCAGCGAGGTCGCGGAGCTGCTCCGCGTGTCCAAACAGACCATCTACCGCGCCATCAACGACGGCGAACTGCCCGCAGTTCGCATTCGAAGCCGCAAACTCGTACCCGAATCGGCGGTCACGGCGGTGCTGCGACGCGCAGCGTCGGCCGGCGGGGCAAGTCCCGACGCGCCGGGTCCCGTAGAATCGCTCGCGTCGACGACGCAAAGAATCACCGAGTAAAGCCCAGTAGCGCAGCTAAGCCGACCGGTAGCCGGACAGCATGGTTTGGGGCGGCGGTGAGCACCGCCACCCCGGACCACAGGTCATCCGTCGTCGTTGTCGAACACCTCGGTCGGCGTGCTGAGGGCCAGCGGGTGTGGCTCGCCGGTCAGCATGGACAGGGCGGTGGCGACCTCTTCCAGGTCGGCTTTCGTGTAGACCGCGATCGCGCCGGGTTTGGCGTCGCCGCTGGGGCGGTGACCGGCGTAGGCGCGGGCCACCGCCTCGCCGAAGTTGCGTTCCACCCACTTCAGGGTGGTGTGCCGCAACCAGTGCGTGGAGATGTTCTGGGTGCGGACCGGTTCGACGTGGTCGCGCAGTCGGTCCCACAGGCCGTCGTAGCGCCGGTAGGTCAACGGTTTGCCGTTGTGGTAGCGCAGTACCTTGCTGGTCGGTTCGCGTGCTCCGCGGTGGTGGGCGTGGTCGACCAGGTGGGTCATCAGCGTCGGTGACACCGGCTGCCAGCGGCTCTGTTCACCCTTCTCGTGCAACAGGACCAGGCACTGCTCCCGGTCCAGGCCGTGGAGTTCCAACGCCAGCGCGCCGCCGCGGCGGGCGGCGGTCTCGACGTGGAACCGGATCAACAGCGCGTCCAGCGCCGGGTCGTCGCCGGTGGTGGAGGCCGCCTCGGTGACCGCCTCCAACACCGTGTTGTTCAACCCGCGCCGGGTCGGTACCGCCCGCTTGGGTTTCTTCACCTTCCACGTCGGATCCCGACTCGCGGGGATCAGCTCGTCGTCGACGGCGAACCTGTACAGGCACCGCGTGGCGCTGAACATGTGCTCGGCCGCGCTGTGCCCACCCCGCCAGTTACGCCGCCGCACCGCGGTCTGACGGATGTGCCCGAACAGCCACGTCAGGTCCGAGGCGGGAACCTCGTCCAACCGGCGGTCGGGCCACAGCGCCACCAACCTGTTCCAGTAGGTGCCGTAAAGCTTGCGCGTGCCCTCGCCCACCAACCCTGACACCACCGGCACCCACTCGGCGATCGTGGGCACCTCCCGCGGCGGCGCGGCCGGCTGCGAGGCCACCAACGCCTCCGGCGACACCCCCAACAGCGCCAGCACCTGACGTGCCTTCTCTAGATCCTCCGTACTCGGCTCGGCCCGGTCCGTCATGACGAACCACCCGCCGCACCGTCGCCGGTCCCATTGACCTGTACCTGTGCCGGACCTGGATCGGTTGCGGCGCCCTCGGCGTCGAACGGCCGCGACGCCACGACCACCTGACGCGGATCGGGGAGGGCCTTGTCCAGCGCCACCAGGCTGTGCACCACCATCGCCGAACGGTCCGGAACCGCGACCAACAGCACCGGATCACCGATCTCGAACGACCACCAACGCCGCACGACCAGCGGAACCTGGATCAACCCGCGCCTGCTCAGCGCGAACACACCACGGGGATTGCGCTGAAGCACCAGCGAGGCCCCGTGCAACCGGATGTCCAGCCGTTCCCGCGGAACCCACCGCAGCAGCGCCAACAACGGCTGGTTGGCCAACCGGCCACGATCATCGAACCGCGCCAAGGCGTAACGCGGCCGATCCCGCATGCTCAACTGCCCCAGATCCCGAATCGAAGGCGCGGGCGTGCGCCGCTTGTCCAGAACCCGGCGCTGCGGAGCGGATGGTGAAGGTTGCCCGACCTCGGCCGACGCAGCCTTGTCGGTCGGCACGCCGGAAACACCGCCCGGATTTCCGGAACGGTGTCGAGGGGAGGTGGTACCCGGTGGAAGACCGGAGATGACCTTGTCAGTCACGGCCACCACCGCCTGGAGCGGTAGAGGCCGTGCCGACCACTTGAACACCCGACCGACAGATTGGTCGGGTACCTGAACTGGTGTTATTGGACGGGGATCCAACACACGATCTTGTGTCCGAGGGGGGACTTGAACCCCCACCCCCTTTCGGGGACTAGCACCTCAAGCTAGCGCGTCTGCCATTCCGCCACCCGGACTCGGCTCTCGCCGTGGTGTGGCCATAGATTACATGATCGTCTTTCGTGGTCCAAATCCGGGGGACGCGCAAGGAGTCGTCGTGGGGTTTTGGCTGCTCACGACGGGTACAGCTTGAGCGGTGCGTTGCAGCGACGTGGACGGCTTGTAGCAGGTTGTTACTCTCTGTTGTGAGTAGCTGTAGGGTCATGTGCTCACACGGCGGGCGGCGTCGCGTTCGGGGTCCCACCCGCCAACTCACCGGGTATCGGCTGAAGGCCCTTGACGCGCTCCCACAGGCGGGTGAAGCGGTCGATGCGCCATAGCTGTGCCAGGACCAGCACGGTCGCACCGAACGCCGTGGGCCACAACCGCAATGCCATCAGGCCCCAAACGATCAGGCCGACACCGGCCAAACCTACGAGGGTCAGCAAGCGCAGGACCGCGCGGTGGTCGGGCGGGATCAGGTTGTGGTCGCGCAGCCAGGCCCGTTCGCCGTAGATGCCGCGCGCGGCCCAGGTTTCCGGGTTGTCGACCGGCGGGAACACCCGCGGGTTGAGGAAGAGCCACGCCACCACGACGCCGATCGGCAACAGGCTCCACCAACCGATCCAGGTACGGCTCCACACGGCCACCAGCAGGGCGGGGATGGCGGCGAAGCGGGTCCAGACGCTCCAGGGGTTGGCGTGGCGCCGCCACGCCTCGTCGTCCATGTGGAAGATCGTGGCGATCCGGTCGGCGACGTTCATAGCGCTTCCTCTCCGGCGAACGGGTTGTCAGTGGACGAGGTCTTCGAGTGCGGCGACTGCCCGGGTGACGCCGTCCTCGGCGCGGATGGCGGCGCCGAGTTCGTGTGCGTGTTGGCGCATCGCCGTGTCGTGCACGGCGGTGGCGATGGCTTCGGCGAGCGCGGTCGCCGTGAGTCGTTGTCGGCTCAGCGGTGGTGGCGCGATGCCGACCACGTGTGCGCGGTGTGCCCAGTGAGGTTGGTCGGCGACGAACGGGCACACCACCTGCGGCACACCGGCGGCCAGTGCGGCGGCGGTGGTGCCTGCTCCCCCGTGGTGCACGACCACTCTTATGCGCGGGAACAGCCACTGGTGCGGGGCTTGGTCGATGACGAGAATGTCCGTTGTGGACGGTAGCGCCGTGATGCTTCCCCAGCCGGTGGCAAGCACGGCGCGGACGCCGGCCTTGCGGATCGCCTCGGTGAGGATGCGGCCGGTGCGCGCGGTGTCGCGGCCTGCCATGCTGCCGAAGCCCAGGTAGACCGGTGGGGGTCCGGCGGACAGGAACTCCTCCAGGTGTGGCGGCGGCGTCCACGGCGAGTCGGGCAAGTACCAGAATCCGGTGGTGCGCACGGTGGTCGGCCAGTCAGGTGCGACGGGGGTGATGCGCGGGCTGAACGCCTGAAGTACCAGTCGGTTGTGCAGCAGGTTGTGGGAGCCGCGGCGGCGCGGTAGGCCGAGTTGGTCGACCCGCCACCGGTCGGTGATGCCGGCGTAGGAGCGCAGCGTCGCGCTCGCCGCCAGGTAGGTGGCGCGGTTGAGGCTCTTGGGCAGCCGAGGCAGCGGCACCATCGGGCAGGGAAACGCCGCGGTGGGCACCCAGCCTGGTTGCAGGGCGGCGAGCACGGCTGGGACGCCGAGCAGTTCGGCGACGTGTTGCGCAGGCACGGCTGGGGTGTGCACGACCACGTCGGCGGCCGAACCGCGGGCGACGTCACCAACGTCGCGCAGCACGTCGGCCATCAGCGGCTTGATGCGGCGCGCGGCGCGCACCGCGGTGATCTTGCCCCGCAGACCGCGGTAACCGCCGTCGATGGCCTGCCGGAGCACGGGGTCGTGCAACAACTTGTTGGGCCCTTCGTCCAACCCGGCGAACTCGACTCCGTGCTCGGCCGCCATCGCGCCGGCGGAGTGCGGCGCGGCCAGCAGGACCTCGTGGCCGGCGCGGCGCAGCGCCACGGCCAACGCGAGCATCGGCTGCACGTCGCCGCGCGTGCCGTGGGTGACCAGCAGCGCCCTCATCGGTCGAGTTCGGTGAATGCGCGCAGCCAGTGGTCGTCGGTGAACAGCCCACCGGTGAGCATTTCCAGCCCGGCTCGCGCCCCCTTGGTCCCGGCGGGGTCACTGCCCAACAGCCGCTCGACCTGCTCGCCCAGCAGCAGTGGCGCGAGCTGCCAGGACACGTAGACCACCGCCCGTGCCCGCGCGTCCGACGTCGGCCGCACCCGTCCGGCAGCCTCCCCTTCGGCCAGCCACTGCTCGGTGCGCTCCACGATCCGGGTGAACAGCGCGGTCGCGGCATCGGTGCCGTC
Organism: Saccharothrix obliqua; assembly: GCF_019375475.1. Taxonomy (GTDB): domain Bacteria; phylum Actinomycetota; class Actinomycetes; order Mycobacteriales; family Pseudonocardiaceae; genus Actinosynnema; species Actinosynnema obliqua. The sequence continues at coordinate 7,571 of NZ_JAHXGQ010000017.1, forward strand.
CAGCAGTGAGCGGGCCAGGTAGCGCCGCGCCGGTGTCGCCGCCGCCAGCACCCGTGCCAGCGCCTCCCCCTCCAGGTCGTCGCCGCCCTCCATGCCCGCCAGCACGTGCTCGTCACACGCCTGCCGTAGCCCCTCTTTCGACCCGAAGTGATGCACCACCAGCGCCGGCGACACCCCGGCGTCCGCGGCGATGGCCCGCATCGACGCACCGGCCACCCCGTCGGCGCCGAAGCGGAGGAGGGCGGCATCACGGATGCGAGCCCGCGCGGTCAGATCCGACTTGGCTGAACCCATGTACAGAGTATTGAACACGTGTTCAGTCTTCGCCACGGAGATCGCGGATCTTTACGCCATGTTTGCGGGTTTCCCGGCGTTGTCCCAGGAAAGCGCAAGGAACACGGCGACGCGCGGGCTCGGGTGATCACTAGCGAGATTGTGTGACCGTGAATGCGTGGTGTCGGGGTCGAGCGTGGTCATCCGGCTGATCGGGGATGCGGTAATGGGTCAAGGCTCGCTGGGGGTCGCTGGCCCGCGGCACGTCGAACTCGAACACGGGAGAACTGGAAGTTCACCTGGCTGGTCGTCGTGCCGGGCTCGGTGACGCGGTAACTGGGAGCGAGCGGCGTGTAGGGGGCCTGCGCTTCCGGCACGCCGATCGCCCGGTCAGAGGCAGCTGCTGTGGGAGGGTGTGGTTGTTCTTGGTCGTTCCCTTGTGCGGTGCCGGACTTCCGGCACCGCACAAGGAACGGTTCAGCAGCTGATGCGGGTGTCGCCGACGTCGGTGGTGCAGGTGTCGGTGCCGAGGCCGCCGTTGGCGGTGTCGCCGCCGATGCCGTCCTGGACGTCGATGGTGTCGTTGCCGAGGCTGCCGCCCAGGGTGTCGGTGCCGTTGTGGTCGATCAGGGTGTCGTTGCCGTTCTGGCCGTCCAGGGTGTCGTTGCCCGGCCCGCCGTAGAGGGTGTCGTCGCCGTTGCCGCCGTTGATGGTGTCGTTGCCGCCGAGGCCGCAGATGACGTCGTCGGCGTTCGTGCCGTTGATGGTGTCGTTTCCGTTGGTGCCGACGATCGTGCAGCCGAGGGAGTTGTTCACCGTGGTGGACTGGGTGGCGGAGTTGTTGCCCGGTACGGAGTCGGGCTCGGCGGCCGAGACGGTGGCGGCCGCGGTCGTGGTGCCGGTGGCCGACGGGGTCGCGGTGATGGTCGTGTTCGCCGAGCCGGAGGCGGGGATCGTGCCCAGGGCGCAGGTCACGGTCAGGGAGTCGATCGTGCAGGAACCCTGGGAGGAGGTGGCGGAGTCGATCGTGACCGGGCCGGTCAGGGTGGTGGACGTCGTGACGGCGGTGGCTTCGGAGGGTCCGGCGTTGGTCGCGGTGACCGTGTAGGTGTACGGGTCGCCGCCCAGGGCCACCGGGTCGGCGGAGTCCGTGACGGTGACCGACAGGTCGGCGTCGAGGTAGGTGTACCGGTCGGCGGCCGAGGTGGCGCTGGTGCCGGTCGGGGTGGTGACGGTGATGTCGACGGCACCCGCCGCTCCCGCCGGTGCGGTGGCGGTGAGGGTGTTGTCGTCCACGACCGTGAAGGAGGTCGCGGGGGTCGCGCCGAACCGGACGGCGGTCGCGGCGGCGAGGCCGGAGCCGGTGACGGTGACGGACGTGCCGCCTGCGGTCGGGCCGGCGGTCGGGCTGATCGCGGTCACCTGCGGCTGGCCCACGCGCGCGAGGACCACGCCGAACGAACCGGCGCCGACCGGGAAGGTCGAGGTCACGGTGTTGGTGGCGGTGTCGATCACGGCCGTCGAGGTGGCCCCGTTGTAGGGGACGTAGAGGGCGGACCCGTCGTCGGTGATGGCGAGCCTGCTCGGGTTGCTCCCGACGGGGATGGTCGCGGTCACGGTGCTGGTGGCGGTGTCGATGACCGTGATCGTGTCGGGTCCGACGTTGGCGACGTACACGTGGCTGCCGTCGGGGGAGACCACCACGCCCTGCGAGATCGCTCCGGTCCCGCCGATGGTGATGGTGCCGGTCACGGTGTTGGTGGCGGTGTCGATCACCTTCACGACGCCGACGCGGTGCGCGACGTAGAGCGTGGTGCCGTCGGGGGAGATGGCCTGGCCCGTCGGCCGCACCGCGCCCGTGACGATGGTGGCGGTGACCGTGCTGGTGGCGATGTCGATCACCGACACGGTGGCGGAGACGTTGTTGGTCACGTAGGCGGTGGCACCGTCCGGCGTGATGGCCACCGTCGCCGGGTTGGTGCCCACCGGGACGGTCGCGATCACCGTGTCCGTGCTGGTGTCGATCGTCGAGACGGAGTTGGAGGTGCCGTTCGCGGCCACGATCCGGGTGCCGTCGGGGGTGATCGCGAGCCCGCTGGAGCTGGGGCCCAGCTCGATGGTCGACACCGCGGTGGCGGTGGCGGTGTCGATCACCGAGATGCCGCCGCCGGCTTTGGTGACGTAGACGCGGGAACCGTCCGGGGTGGCGACGAGTTCGAGCGGGGAGGCCCCGACGACGATGGTGGAGACGACGGAGCCGGTCACGGTGTCGTAAGCCGTCACCGTGTCGTCGCTGCTGTTGGCGACGTAGGCGAATGTGTGGGTGACAGCGGGCACGGCGTGCGCGGGCTGCGCGCCCACGGCGAGCAGGCCCGCCGATGCGGCCGACGCGCTCAGCGCCAGGGCCAGTCCGCGGCGCCGTCCGGATCTGCGGCGCTTTGCCTGCGATGTTGTGGAATTCATGAGCGGTATCCTTTCTGCGGGTGCGGAACCTCAGCGCAGTGAGGCTGAACGTGCGGAACCATCAGAACGGCGAGACAGCCGGAATCGCCGGTTCTCTCATCGGCTGCTCCTCCGCGTGGCGATGGGCAGCCCGAATGACCGGTACCGCGCGCGGGTTTTCGTGATCGAGTGCCATTGGATCGGGAGGAAGAACTGCGGGGCGCAGACCGGCGATCAATTCCCCGGACTGCTGTCCCGCCGGGTGTCGGAGCAGGTTATCGAGCCGACGAATGAGTGCGAAACCTTCGCTGTGATGTCCGCCCCGAACGCTTCCCCGGCTCACCGGATCGAGCGTCGAGAGCCACCTAGAGCGTCGGTGGAGCCGGCCGGAGCCCACCCGTTCGGAGTAGGAAAGGTGCTCCGTACACCCTAAAAAGCGGACAACCCTCGGAGGAATGCGCAATGTGCGGTATCCGTCTTTCTGCGGTGACGAGCTGGCGCCGGACGATCGCGCGGGTCCGGCGGTCCCACCTCGTCGCGTGCGGACCCGTGCGGACGCCAGGGGAGACGCGTGGGCGGTGGTGCTGCGAACCCCAGTCCACCCCGCCGGGCATGGCCGGCCGCGTCGCGATTCTTGGCCGCCCCGAAGGGAATTCGTCAGTGAAGGCTCGTGTTGTCGGCAGAAGAGTCGGGGTGACGGCGAATTTCTGGTCCGGGTGTCGGAGGTCCGCGTGCGCATGTTCACCCTGGACGTGGAATGGTTGCTGTCATTGGTTCGCCATGACGCTGAACGGATCGCCGGTGATTGAACCACTCGGCGGGACCACCGCTCGCGGCTCCGTCGTTACCGTTGTCCACTGGCCCACGTGTCGCGTCACCGACCGGTTTGGGGAGCAGCACATGCGTTGGTTGTCCGTTGTGGCCGCGATGACGACGCTGTTCTTCGTCGCGCCGTACGCCGAAGCCTCCGTCGAGTTCGAGGAGCTGCTGCCACCGGCCGGGGAGCGGTCGGTCTCCGCGTGGGCGGTCAACGAGGCCGGGCAGGCGGTCGGGGCCGCGCACTCGACCGGTGACGCGCTCCGCTGGGACGGGGCGGCGAACCCGGTCCGGGTCGGCAGTTCCCTCGGCATCGGCGTCAACGGGCGCGGCGACGTGCTCACCTACCTGAGGTTGAACACGGTCGGCCCGCTGCTCTACTCGATCGCGGTGTGGGAGAACGGCCAGGAGGTCGACCGGTCGCCGCAGGGCCGCCTCACCGTCCCGTTCTCGGTGCGTGACATCAACGACTCCGGAGTCGTCCCCGTGGGGTACCGCCACAACTCCGACGGCGGCGGGTACGAGACCACGCGCGGGGGCACCTGGCGCAACGGCCGGTTCGCCGACCTGCCGTTCCCCAAGGCCACCAAGGTCGCCCACCGGGTGGTCAACACCAAGGGCACCACGGCGGGCTCGCTGACCCCGCTGGACGGCACCGGGAATTTCGCCTTCCGCTGTTCCGCCACCACGTGCACGCGGCTGCCCGCGGCGGGTCCGGCGGGTACCCACGACGCGTCGGCGCTCAACGAGTCCGACGTGCTGGCCGGCACGTGGTGGTCGGTCGAGCCGCGTTCGTCCCGCGCGGTCGTCTGGAACGGCACCGCGGTGACCGTCCTGCCCGGCGTCAACGCGGGCGTGGCGGACAACCCCCGTGCGATCAACGAGCGGGGTGACGTCGTCGGCCGGCACGAGGTCGACGGCGTGCGCAAGCCCGCGCTCTGGCGCGGCGGGCGACTGGTGGACCTGGGCGCGACCGGCACCGGCGAGGCGGTGGCGGTGAACGACCGGGGCGACGTCGCCGGCTGGCACACGACGGCCGACGGGGTCCGGCCGTTCTTCTGGCACGCGGGCACCCTGACCGACCTGCGCACGCCGAACGACCTGCCGTCGAAGGCGAGCGGCCTGAACAACGCCGGCGTGGTCATCGGCACCGCCGAGCAGTTCGGCCCGCCGTCGCGCGCCTACCGCTGGACCGTGCGCTACTGACGCGTGAGCCGACCAGCACGGCCACGCTGCGCCAGCGGCCCGATTCAGGCGAACAGGTCCTGCGGCAACCTCATTTCCTTGAACAGGTGGTCGCGTGAGGCTTCGAGGTCCCGGCGCAGTCGGTTCAGGTCCGCGTCGAGCAGCCGTCCCCGCCACTTGCGCACCCGGCCGGCGACGATCACGGTCTCCACGTTGGTGCGGTCCATCAGGGACACGACCGCCCCGGGCACGTTGTTGAGCGGGGCCACGTTGAGGGCGGTGGCGTCGAGGAGGACGACGTCGGCTTCCCTGCCCGGTGTGAGGGTGCCGGTCCTGCCGTCGAGTCCCAGGTGCTTGGCGCCGTTGACGGTCGCGTAGCGGAGCACGTCGCGGACGGTGAGGAGGTCCGGCGTGCCGGGGGCGGGCGTCGGCCAGGTGTTGGGCGGCCCTTGGTCCAGGACCTGCTGGTTGACGATCATGCGCTGCATCGTCATCGCGGTGCGCATCTGCGTGAACGGGTCCGCGGTCATCGTCGTCTCGACGTCCGAACTCAAGGAGGGCTCCATGCCCAGCTCCTGCATCTTGAGGATGGGCGGGGTGCCGTGCCGCATGGTCATCTCGATGGGGAACGCCAGCGAGACGTGCGCGCCGGCGTCCCGGAACCGTTGCCAGGTCTCGTCGGACATGCCGGTCATGTGGATGAAGAGGTTGTCCGGACCCACGTCGACCCCGCCGTCGCCCCGCGCGACGGCGTCGAGGACGGGCCGCATCCCCCACGAGCCAACGGAATGCGCGGCGATCCGCAGACCCAGCTCGCGGGCGATCGCCCACGCCCTGGTGTAGACCTCCCGGCCGAGGTGGAGTTCGCCGCCCATGACCATGGTCACGAGCTGGTCGTCGGAGGGGAACCACTTGTCCCGGATGCGGTACGCGTCCTCGGGGTAGCGGGCTCCGGTGCGGCCGTCGCCTTCGAAATAGCCGAATGCCGCACGCCGCCCGGTGTCGATCAACGCCTGGATCGCCGCATCGGTGTGTTCGGGGGAGTGGTGGATCTGCGACACGTCGAGCACCGTGGTGACACCCGCGTCGAGCTGCGAGAGCCCCGCGAACAGCTCGTTGATGTACACGTCCTGCGTCCGGTACACCCGTGCGAACCCTTCGAGGACGTGCTCGGTGTAGTTCGGGTGCGCGCTCGGCGATCCGGACCCGTCGTCGCGGAGCAGGCCGTTGGCGAGGAACGCGCGCTCCGCGGTCTCGAACAGGTGGTGGTGGGTGTCCACGAAACCCGGCATGACGATGCGCCCACGCGCGTCGATCACGCCGGCCCCGGCGGCGCGGATGTCGGGCCGGACCTCGACGATCCGCTCGCCCTCGACCAGGACGTCGGCCTGCGCGAAGTCGCCGACGTTGGGGTCCATGGACATCACCGCGCCGCCGCGGATGACGTAGCGGCGTCCACGGCGGCCGGTGTCCTTCGGCGGTTGAGCGTCGGCCGGCCAGGCGATGACTGCTGCGGTCACCGTCGCGGAGGTCTTCAGGAAGTCGCGCCGCCTGCTCATGGTGCCCCCTCGTGCTGAGTTGATGTATCAACTCAAGAGTCGCACAATCGAGTTGACACATCAACTGGCGAGTACGATGGCCGCATGGTGCAGCAGCGACTGACCGAACGCGAACTCCGCGCCTGGCGGACGTCCTTCCAGATGCTGGAGCTGCTGCGAACGCGCATCGAGCAGCAGCTCCAGGCCGACAGCGGTCTGTCCAATGCCGACTACACCGTGCTCGCGCTGCTGTCCGAGGCGCCCGACGGCCGGATGCGCCCCTACGAGCTGGGGCAGGTGGCCGGCTGGGAGAAGAGCCGCATGCACCACCAGCTCACCCGGATGGGCAAGCGAGGTCTGATCACCCGGGAGCAGTGCGGCCCCCGGGGTGTGGACGCCGTGATCACGGCGAAAGGACTCGCCACGCTCAAGAAGGCCGTACCCGGTCACGCCCAGGAGATCCGGAGGCTGTTCATCGACCCCCTCACGGCGGAGGAGTTGGACGAGTTCGCCCGCATCGCCGGCACGATCCTCGACAACCTCCAGGCGGACCAGCCGGCCGACATCGGAGATGCATAAAGAGTTCATATAAACCTGCTATGCTTCAGGCGTGAGCCGAGCCGCTGATGCCATCGGGTCAGCCCTCTACGGTCTGGCCACCAGGGCCGTGAGACGCCTTCCCCGCGACATGAGCCTGACGTCCGCCGCCACCTTGGCCACCCTGGACAAGACCGGCCCGCGGCGGATTACCGACCTGGCGGCGGCCGAGGGCGTCACCCAGCCCGCGATGACCGTCCTGGTCCGGGTGATGGAGAAGTCCGGGCTGGTGGAGCGGAAGGGTGATCCGTCCGACAAGCGGGTCACGCTGGTGTGCCTGACCGAGGCCGGTGCGTCGTACGTCCGGAAGCGGCGTCAGGCGGGCGTTGACGCGTACGCGCGGTTGATCGACCAACTCACCGCCGACGAGGTCGAGACCTTGGCGGCAGCCCTGCCCGCGTTGCTGCGGCTGGCGGACCTTGAAAGCGAGTCGGACCGGTGAGCACTGTCCGGTTACGTGCCGAGGCACGCCTGCTGGTCCCCGCCCTGGTGTTCGTCGCCCTGGTCGTGGCGGCGGTCGCCAGCCTCGGGACACCGCTCATCACCAGCGTGGCGACCACGTTCCACGTCTCCCTCGACAGCGCGCAGTGGATGCTGACCATCGCCCTGCTCAGCGGTGCCGTCGCCACACCCGTCCTCGGCCGGCTCGGAGCCGGTCCGCACCGGCGGGCCACGATCCTCGCCACGTTGGCGATCGTCGTCGTCGGCAGCGCGCTCACCGTGCTGCCGCTGCCGTTCGCCTGGCTGCTCGTGGGCAGAGCGGCCCAAGGCGTCGGGCTCGGTCTCACGGCGCTGATGATGGGCGTGGCCCGCGACCATCTTCCCGAGCAGCGCGGCGCGGCCACGATCGCCCTGATCTCGGTGGTCTCCATCATCGGAGCCGGCGTCGGCTACCCGCTGGCCGCGCTGCTCGCCGAGTTCGGCGGACCGCGGGCCGCCTACGGCTTCGGCCTCCTCGTCACCACCATCGCTTTCGTGACCGCGTGGCGCTCCGTGCCCGCAGCTCCCGAAGGCCGAGCAGCTCACGTGAACGTGGCCGGTGCGCTCGTCCTGGCAGGGGGACTGTCCCTCGTCCTGTTCCTGGCCGGCGAGAGGAGCCTGTGGAGCCGACACCTCGCCGTGGCGGTGTCCCTTGCCGTCGCCGCCGTGCTCCTGCTCTGCGTCTGGGCCGTTCTCGAACTGCGGACCAGGACGCCCCTGGTCGACGTCCGGGCGGTACGGCGCCCGGCGGTCGCCGGGGCGAACATCGCCATGTTCGTCGGCGGGAGCGGCATGTACCTCCTGCTCACGCTCATCACCCGCTACGCGCAGACGCCGCACGGCGCCGGCTACGGCTTCGGACTGACCACCTTCGTGGCGGGGCTGGTCCTCATCCCGTTCTCGGTGCTGGGGTTCGTCGCCGGCAAGCTCACGTCGCGAGTCCGTGAACGGCTCGACGGCCCCCTGCTCCTGGCCGGCAGCGCCGCCATCGTCGGCGGCGGGTTCGTCCTGTTCGCCGCGGCCCGGTCCAACCTGGCCGAACTGCTCGCGGCCATGGGTGTGCTGGGCTTCGGCGTCGGCAGCTTCTCGGCCGCCATGCCCGGCGTCATCCTGGCCGTCACCCCCAAGAGCGAGACGTCGAGCGCCATGAGCTTCAACTACGTCGTCCGCAGCGTCGGGTACTCCCTGGGCAGTGCCATCGGGGGCCTGGTCCTCGCAGCGGGCCCCGGCCATCTCTTCCCCGACGACAGCGCTTACACCACCGCGGCGCTGGTCGGCATCGGCACCATGGCGATCACGACGCTGACAAGCCTTGCCCTCCGACGCTCACCCAAGGTCAACCCGTAAGTCAGATGCACTCACTGGAGGTTCCATGTCCAAGGGCTACTGGGTCAGCGTCTACCCCACCATCACCGACCCCGAAGGGCTTGAGGTCTACAACGAACTGGCCGGTCTGGCCATCAAGGCCGCGGGCGGGCGGGTGTTCGCCGGCATCGGCAGCCGGGTCGTCGCACACGAAGCCGGAATCGCCGAGCGCGTCGTCCTGATCGAGTTCGACAGCTTCGAGAAGGCGGTTGCCGCGTACGAGGGCGCGGCCTACCGGAAGGCGCTGGCCGAACTCCCCGACGGCTTCGAGCGCGACTTCCGCATCGTCGAAGGACTCGACTGACGACCGGGGCCGCGGTGGCGCACCCGCTGCGCCTGTCCGGTCCATCCCCTTGTCGGTGGTTGACCCGGCGGGGTAGTGGTTTTCACAGATCCTTGGTCCCCGGTGCCGGACGCGCCTAGCGTGTCGCCTCCGGCCGGGCAAGCCGGTCGGAAACCTTCTGGTACAGGGGGATTCATGCGATTGGCCCTGAAGTTGTCGGCCACCCTGATCGCGGCCGTGACGGCGTTCGGACTGGCGCAGCCCGCCGCGGCGGCCACTTCCGCCGTGCCCGCCGGCTGGCAGCTCGTCAAGGGAAGTGACGTGCGGGTGGCCGCGCAATACCTCTACTCGGCCGCCAGTGGTCGGTACGTGTCGGCGGAACTCGACTACCCCGGTGGTAACAACGGGTTGTTACGCGCCAGATCGACGGTCGCCGACGCCTGGGAGCAGTTCACGTTCGCCTACGACGCGGCCGCCGGCAAGTGGTCGATCAAGTCCATCGCCAACGATCGTTACGTGTCGGCGGAGCTGGACTACTCGGGCGGCTACCGAGGAGTCCTCCGCGCCCGTGCTACCGCGGTGGACCTGTGGGAGCAGTTCGACCTGTTCTACAGCGCGGACGAGGAGCGGTACGCCTTGCGTGCCGCCAACGGTTCGTTCGTGTCGGCGGAGTTGCAGTACACGGGCGGCTACACCAACGTGTTGCGGGCACGTGCCGGAGCGATCGACGCCTGGGAGAAGTTCATCATCGGCTGATCACCAAGGCGGGACGCCCGGTTCACGTCGCAGTGGACCGGGCGTCCCGCCTCGGGCAGCGGGATGCCGGGCTCAGCCCACGGCCCGGCCCGCCCACCAGTTCCCGGGCGAGTCGGGGTCCGCGCTCGTCCAGTAGTCCACGCACGCCCGGACGAACTCCTCCGCCGTCAGCAACCCGTCGCCGTCGAGGTCGAGGTGGCTGAACGCCACCGCCGACTCCTCCTCGGTCAGGTTCGGGAAGTGCCCGTGCTGGAACTTCCGGAACTCGGCCGGGCTGACGTTGCCGTCCGCGTCGGTGTCGGCGATGGCCAGGAACGCCTCCGCGAGCGCTCCCACGGTCGCGCGGGCGGCCTCCGGGTCGTCGGCGAGGCTGCCGGTGGAGGCGACGAACTGCTCGCGGCTGATGGCCTGGCCGCCGTCGGGGACGTGGGGCAGGTGCAGGTCGCGCCAGATGCCCAGGTAGGCGTCGATGATGCGGTGCTCCTCGGCCGAACCGGAGGCGTGGCCCAGTGCTTCGGCGGCGCGGCGGCCCATCAGGACGTGGTCCTGCTCGGTCAACAGGCCGTCGCCGTCCACGTCCAGGTGATCGAAGCCGTGGTTGATCTTGGCTTTGAGCAGGTCGGTGAGAGGCACTGCATCCTCCGGACTGGTGCGGTGGGTACCTGGACCTGCTTACAACATCGGGGGGTTGAGCACGGTCGAGTAGGTCCGATCGGGTCGGGTCACCACACTGCCGGGTGATGGCTGAGGGTGAACGGCTCGGTCATGCGGCGGTCCGGCTGATCACGCGCCCATGTGGATGTAGGGCGCCCACGACGACGGCGGTTCCGACTGGCGGCGCTTCCGCATCATGTGGTGCACCGCGTGGGCCGCGGTGTTGTCGGACCGCAGCTCGGTGTAGAAGTCGGAGGTCGCCCGGAGGGCGGGCCCGTCGCCGAGCGACCAGAGGCTCGCCACGACGTCGCCGAAGCCCGCGAGCTGGAAGCCGCTCGCGATGCTCAGCGCCTCGTCGGGCAGGTCCAAGCCCTGCCGTGCCGTGGTGCACGCGGACAGGTACGCCAGCGTGCCCCGGGGAACGTGGAGTCCGGCCAGGTCGGCGAGACCGAGCGGCCCGTCGTGCAGGAACAGCTGCCCTTGGTGGCGCTCCGCCGGGTTGCTCCCACCGTGGCAGGCGAAGTGCACCATGTCGTGTGACGCCAGCGCCGCCATCACCCGCTCGCGGGTCGCGGCGGCGTTGCGCAGGATGCGGCTACGGGGGAACAACCCGGCGAGGAGCGCCAGCTCCTGGTCGACCCCCGGCAGGTCGGGCAGACCCGGTGTGCGGGACAGCCCCACGACCAGCGGGGCGGGGTCCGGGTGCGTCCGCCACGGCCGGGTCCGGCGCAGCGCGCGGATCGACGTGGTGTAGGAGAAGACGGCGCGGTCGAGCGCCTGCGGTCCGCCGCGGACTCCCGCGGCGTGCAGCGGGAGGTGCGACAGGAGGCCGGTCGGGCACCACCGGACCACGGGCGGACGCCGGCCCTCCGGCGGCGGGCCGGTGAGACCGAGCGCGGTGAGGACCGGTCCGGTGATCACCTCCCACAGCCACTCCAGACCGTCCAGGAGATCTTCGTCGTCCGCTTCGACCAACTGCCTCGTCCGGGACCGGAGCGTGTCCAAGTCCACCGGCGGCAACGGCACGTGCCGCACGCCTTCGGTGGTGACGATCAACGCGTCGAGACGTCCTCGCGCGGCCAGCGGCACCACCACCGGGCCGGATCGGCACGCCTCCAGGATCTCGGGGAGGCGCGGGGGCTTGAGGAAGTCCTCGAAACCGGGCAGTTCGCGGATGTCCTCGACGAGGCGCTGCCGCTCGCGGTCGAGTCGGTGGCGGCTGTCCGAATCGGTGGCACCGGCCAACTCCGCGGTCACCCGGGCCAGGTCGGCGGCCGGTCCCGGCGCTCGCCCGGCGAGTGCCGGGATGCCGTCGCGCACCGCGGTGCTCTCGGCGAACAGCACACCCCGGCCGCGTTCCAGCAGTTCCAGGGCCAGTTCCGGTCGGCCCGCCGCGATCGCGTACGAAGCGGCGCGCACCGGGGCCGTGCGGAACTCGCGCAACGCCGACTGGCGGTCTTCGGTGGACAGGTGCCGGCCGGCCAGGTCGGACAGCGATCCGATGGCCGTAACCATCAGGTCGGCCGCGCCGTGGTCGTCCAGGTCACCGAGGATTTCCGCGGCGGAGACGGCCATGCGGACCCGTTGCCGCACTGTGCCGCCGGGGCACGCCATGGCGGCTCGCAGCGCGGCCACGGCGGTGTGCGCGTACTTCCGGTCGCGGGTGTCCGCGTAACGGTTGTTCCACAGCGCGGCGAGCGTGAAGCGCATGTTGGCCCGCTCGACCTCGTCGGTGGCCTCCTGCGCGCCACGGTCGAGGTGGGCCACGGCTTCGTCGAAGGAAGACGGGTCGCCGAGCAGTTCGTGCCGGGCGACGAGGGCCGTCGCCAGCGTCCGCGCCACCTGGCCCGGCATGCGTTTCCCGGGCGGCACCTCGGCGGCGGCCTGCCGTGCGGTGGCCACCGCTGCGTCGACGTCACGCGGTGAACCGGTCCGCCGGGCGAGGCGGATCAGGTCGTCGGTGAGGGTGGCCAGGACGCGGGGGCGGACGGGGTGGTCGGCCGGGATGCCGTCGAGACAGGACCGGCACAGCTCGGCGATCCTGCCGGGTTCCGGGTTCTCCTGAGTCCGGTGGCCGAGGGCGACGGCGAGGTGGCCGGTCGTGGCGGCGTGGGCGGGATGCGTGGTCGGCAGGTTGTCGAGGAGGCCGCGCAGCAGGGTGACGGCTTCGTCGAGGGCTCCGGTGTCCGAGGTTGCGCCGTGGCGGGAGATCAGCAGTCCCGCGAGGATGTTGGTGACGTCGACCAGTTCTTCCGCGCCTGGCGACGCCGCTACCGCGGCTCGTGCGTGTCCGACGGCTTCGTGGAGGGACGAGGCGTCCCCGGTGGCGTTGTGGGCGAGGACGAGCGTCTCGACCAGTCGGCGCAGGCTGCGCACCCGTGTCGCCGGGGTCGCCCGGTCGACCGACCACCGCGCCAGGTCCAGGGCCTCGGTGAGTGCTTCGGGGTCGTGGTGGGCTTCGTGCAGCGAGCACAGCAGGTGGATCAGGTTGTCCTGGAACCGCCACCGCACGTCGCTGCCGGGTGGGGACATGCCCAGGCCCATGACGAGGACCGCCGCCCCGGCGAGCAGCGCGGTGCGGTCGTCCGGGCCGATGCCGGCGATGACGACGTCGCCCACCATGTCGTTCCACGCCTCGACCGCGTGCCCACCGGAGGCGGTGCGGGGGAGTTGGCCCAGCACCGGCTCCGGTACCAGCGAGCCGTCCGCCGCGAGCGGGGTGAAGACGAGCATCGCGAGCATCAGGCTGCGTTCGTCCTTGGCGGCCAGGTAGCGGTTCCAGAACAGCCAACCCAGGACGGCGAACGCCTCCATGCAGTAGGCCGGGCCGTCGGGATCGCCGGACAGCACACCGCGGACCTCGATCTTGAGCAACGCGGCGGCTTCGTTTTCGGCGTCCGGGTCGAGGAGGGCGTCGGGGCTGCCGGCCCGGAGCCGGGCGAGGAGGCGTTGCCGGACGGGGCCGCGTTCCGCGCTCATGCCTGCCGCCGGTACCGCTGCCACGTCTGCGTTTCGTCGTCCCAGATCAGGACGTGCCCGTCCACCTCGGGCGCCATGAGGGCCAACTGCCGCACGGCCGCCTCCGGCAGCGGGTCGGGGCCGATGATGTGGAGGTCGTGGTCCGGGTCGAGGATCGAGAGGCGGTTCGGGTCGCCGGGCTTGCGTTTCGCGAAGATCGCACGGAGCGCGGTGTACGCGTCCTCGGCCGACTTCTCGATCATCGCGGTGACGAACGGCAGGACCACACCGGTGCCCGCGCCGCCGAGCACGACCCACATCCACTCGGGGATCGTGCGGGCTGGGGCGTCTTGTGGGCGTTTCCAGGTGAGGAGTCGGTGCACGGTGCTGCCCGCGTCTTCGGATTCTTCCGACGAGTAGCCGGCACCGGTCGGCGTGCCCAGGGTCCAGGTGCCGTCCGCGGCGCTGTAGGTGATCGCCACGTCGAACGTCTCGTCGGGAAACCGCCGCGGTTCGGCTCGGGCCCACAGCCAGCCCAGTGCGCCCGTTCCGTCGCCGAGGTCGTCCGCGTAGGCGGTGCGGCGCACGACGGTCAGCCCCATCGACTCCAGGGTGGCCGTGACCTGGTCGAGCCGGGCGTCCAGCGCTGTGGTCAGGTCGTCGTCTTGTGGCACAACGGCATTCGTAGCACGTCCGAGGGCGACCGGGGGGCGCTTGGGGAACGTGAGCCGACGGCAGGTCTCGCGCCATCCCGGTGGGCGACGTGGCACCGGCGGTCAACGCCCTGGCGCACGATGTCAACGACGACGCCGCCGTTTCCCGGGACGCTGGGCCCCGGAGCCCGATCCGCCGCCGCCGGACGGCTCCGCGGCAGAGAGGCGATGCGATGTCGTGTCGCCGATCGGTAGCGCTTCAGGAGAGGACGAGATGATGAAGAAGGGCTGGGTCGTCGTGGCGACGCTGGTCGCCGCGTTCGGCACCGCACCGGTGGCCGTGCAGGCGGCGCCGGGCACCGCCGGCACGGCAGCCGAGGCCGCTGCGCCGAGCTGCGCCGCGGGCGATCTCTGCTTCTGGCCGCACGCGAACTACCGCGGGCAGCGGGGCAGGGTCGCAGGGGACAACCCGGACTGGCGGAAGCTGCCCAGCGCGGACTGCCCCGGCGGGAACTGGGACGACTGCGCGAGTTCGCTCGCCAACCGCGGACGAGAGTGCACCGTCTACTTGTACAAGAACTACAACTACCGCGGCGAGGAGCACAGCCTGAGCCGTAACGACCAGGTCCCGGACATCGGGCGCTGGGTCCCCGGGTTCAACGACTCCATCAGCTCCAACCGCTGGTGCAGGCGCTGACATGCCCGGACGTCCAGCCGGGCCGGTTCTCGCGCTGATCGTCCTGGTCTGGTCGGCCGGCTGTGGCTCGCCGCGGCCGGCCGACCAGCCACCGCCTTTCACCGGCACGCTCGGGCCCACGGCGTTGGACCTGGTCACGCGCTCCGGGACCTGGCCCGCCACGCAGCGCCTGCTCGACAGGGCGGTCAACCGGCTGAACCAGATGTGCCTGGCCCGGCAGGGGTTTTCCTACCCCGACCTGGACGTTCCGGCACCGGTCGACCCGGCGGACGACGTGGCGGTGGTCGACCTGCCCGGCCGGGCCACGCGGGGGTACGGGATCACCGACGCCGGCCCGGACGTCACCCCGCCGAGCCGGTCCGCCGCGGACGTCTTCTACGACGGCCTGCCGCCGGCGGAGCGGCACCGGTTCGACCTGGCGTTGTTCGGCTCGCCGCACACCAGGCGCGAGGTGGACACGGCCGGCGGGCGGTACTCCGTCCAGGACACCGGGTGCGAGGCCGACAGCAGGCGGCGACTCGCGGGCGACGTGGCCCTGTGGGCTCGGATCACCTACACGCCCGAGGCCATCGGCAACCGGCTCGCGGTCGAGGTGGAGCAGGCACCCGCCTACCGGGACGCGCTCACCGCCTGGCGTTCGTGCATGCGCGACCAGGGACACCCGTACCCCACACCGGAACAGGCGCAACAGGACCTCCGAGCGGACACCGGCACGCCCGCGGACCGGCGGCGGAGCGTGGAGATCGCGGTGGCGTCGGCCGACGGGAACTGCGCGATCCGGACCCGCCTGCCTTCGACGGCGCTCAACGCGCGAAGGGAACTCGCCGCACACCTGCCCCACGCCGACCGGGCAACCGTGGCCGAACTGGCGTTCCACCGCGATGCCGCGGTCGAGCGGGCACGGGCCTTCGTCCCGTCCGCACCATAACTCGGGCGTCGACCGCGACCTGACGGTCGTACTCGACGCGCTCCACCTGACGTTCCGGAACCGCCGGGGTTCCGTGTCGCGTGGGTCAGCAGTGGGGGACGCCGTTGCAGGCGCTCGGTTGGTTCTCGATGAACAGGACGTCTTTCAAGGTGACCGTGACGTTGTTCTGCACCGCCAGGCCGCCACCGGCACCAGTGTGCCCGGTGCTGCCGTCGGGGACGTCGGGGGCGTGCGATCGTCCGCCCGGCCCGCCCTTCCCCGTGACGTTGCGCTGGAAGGTGGTCATGTCGAAGGCCCCCGCGTTGCGGGTCTCGAAGAACACACCACCGCCGCTGCCGCCGTCGCCGCCCCCGGCGCCTTGGCCCTGGCGGGCGCCGAAGCCGCCCGTTCCGCCGGCCCGGCCGTTGCCGGTCGTGTTGCCGATGAAGTCGGTATGGGTGGCGGTGAACGACCGGGTCACGGTCCTCGCCAGGTGGATCGCGCCGCCGCTGCCGCCATGTCCGCCGTACGCGCCGTCGCCTGCCCTGCCCTCAGGGACACCGCCGTCGCCGCCTCGGCCGCCGTCGCCGCCGTTGCCGGTGCGGTTGTTCTCCGCCGTGAAGCTGAACAGGACCACCGCCCGCCCGAGGTCGCGATCGATGAACAGGGCGCCGCCGAAGCCACCGTTGCCGCCGCTGCCGGAGCGGAACTTGTTGAGCCGGCCGCCGCCGTTGCCGCCCACTTCGCCGTTGCCGCCGTCGCCCGCCCGCCCGCCGGGGCCGCCGTCACCGGTGACGTTCCCCGAAGCCGAGCTGCCGTGGACGTTGACCTGGTCGCTGGTGTAGACGGCACCACCGTTGCCGCCGTCGCCACCGCGGATCGGACCACCGCCGTTGCCGCCCGGACCGTTCGTGTTGTCGCCACCGCGGCCGGAATCGCCACCCGGGCCACCGGACCCGGTGCGGTTGTCGTCGACCGATGACAACAACAGCTCGAACACACCGGCGTAGTTCGCGATCGCGCCACCAGCGCCGCCGTGGCCACCCAAACCGCCGCGGATGCCGTCCCGTTCCTCGGGCACGGCGCTGTTGTCCTTGCCCCGCCCACCTGCCGCACCCCACCCGCCGTTGCCGGTGACGTTGCCCTTCAGCACCGACTTCGAGACCCGCAACGCCGTGCCCTCGCTGTAGACCGCACCACCGGAACCACCCCTGCCGCCGTCGACGCTCCCCGCGCCACCGGCCGCGCCGTCACCGGTGCGGTTGCCGGACAACGTGCTGCGGCTGATCAGGAGTTCACCCCGGCTGTGGACGGCACCACCGCCGGCGCCGGAACCACCCGGCGCGACGCCGTCCGGGGTGTGGCCGCCGGTGAGGGTCAGGCCCTCCAGGGTCAGCTTGGCCCCGCCCGCCACCTGGAAGAAACGGAACCGCGGCGCGGCCGGGTGCCGGGTGATGGTCGTGTCGTCGCCCACCAGCTCGACGTTGCCGGTGACGACCGGAAAACCGTTGTCCCCGATCGGCCGGTCCACCCGGTACGTGCACCGACCGGCCAGGATCAACCGAACAGGCGCACCGGACGCGTTCGCGTCCTCAATGGCTTTGATCAGTCTTGGCGTCTCACATGGGACATAGGTGTCCGCCGCCGCCGAAGGCACGGCGACCACCCCGATGCCCAACGTCAGAACTCCGACCACGAAAATCCCTCGGCGCATGTGCCCCCCTCACTTCTTGTCACCGCACCCCAGTCTCGACCGGTCGAAAACCGCTCTCCAGCCACGAAACGGCCGAACCCGTTGCACCGCAGAAGAATTCGAGCCAACCTGGAACCGCCGGTGATTCCACCTGCGACACCTGGGAATATTCCGACCGCGGACGGCTAAGCCCTTTCGGGCGTGAAGTCCGGCAGGGTGAGGGCGGAGTGGGCCGGGCGGCCTTCCTCGGCGGGCAGGGCGTCGAGGTTGCGCAGCATGGTGTTGCGCTGTTCCAGGGCTTGCGCGGTGACGGGGAGGAGCGCCGCGTCGCCCTCGCCGATCAGGTCCTGGTTCAGGGTCACGAAGCCACGGGTGTCGCGCTCGTAGGCGGCGAAGGCCGTGGTGTGGTCCTGGTCGGCCAGGGAGCCCGCGAGCATGTAGGCGCCGACCAGTGCGAGGCTGGAGCCTTGTCCGGTGAGGAAGGAAGGCGCGTGCGCGGCATCTCCCACCAGCGCCACCCGGCCGCTGGACCAGTGGGGCATCCGGATCTGGCTGACCGCGTCGAAGAACAGGTCGTCCGCCGCACGCATCTCGGCGAGCATCCCCGGGACCTCCCAGCCCGCGTCGGCGAAGACCGCCGAGACCAGGTCCCGTTGGGCTTCCGGGTTCCGGAACGCGTCGAACGGCGGTTCCGGGTGGGCGAAGGCCAGGAAGGCGTGCAGGTCCTCCCCGGCGGCGTAGAGCGCTGCCGCCCGGCCCGGGGTGTTCCACATGACGGCCTCGTCGCGGAGGTTGAAGTCGTTGGGGATGGTGAACCCGGCGAAGCAGTAGCCGAGGTACCGGTGGAACTGCTCCTCGGGGCCGAACAGGAACTCGCGCGTCCGCGAGTGCAGGCCGTCCGCGCCGAACACCAGGTCGAACGTCCGCTTGCCGCCACTGCGGAAGGTCACGTCCACGCCGTGGTCGGACTGGTCGAGGGCGTCGACGGAGTCGTTGAACAAGAACTCCACGTCGTCACGGGTCACCGCGTAGAGGGCGTCGGTCAGGTCCCCGCGCCGCACCTCCAGGTCCTCGGCGCCGCCACCGGTGACGGCGCGCGGGTTGAGCGAAGCGACCTGGTCGCCCTCCCCGTCGAGGAAGGTCAACCGGCGCAGCGTGATGTGCGCCTCCCGCAGTCGCGG
Organism: Saccharothrix obliqua; assembly: GCF_019375475.1. Classification (GTDB taxonomy): domain Bacteria; phylum Actinomycetota; class Actinomycetes; order Mycobacteriales; family Pseudonocardiaceae; genus Actinosynnema; species Actinosynnema obliqua. The sequence goes on from NZ_JAHXGQ010000017.1 coordinate 26,049, forward strand.
CAGGATGCCCATCCTGCGCACGACTTCGAGCGCCGTGCCGCGCACGTCGATGGCGTAACCACCGCCGCGGAGCGCCGCCGCCTTCTCGACCACCGTGACCGTGAACCCGTAGCGGTTGAGCCAGTACGCGAGCGCGGGACCCGCGATGCTGGCACCGGAGATCAGGACCCTGCGGCCGGAGTGGCTGCTCTGCGTCATTCCTTGACTCCTTTGCTCATGGTGCGAACGACGAACAGGGACAACGTCGCGATGACACCGGCGATCAGGAAGCCGGTGGCGAACGCCGACTCGGCCGGGACCTCCGACCCCGCGGGGGTTCCGGCGGTGAGGACCACGCCACCGATCTGCACACCCACGCCGTAACCGATCACACGGGTCACCAGGACCAGGCTGGTGGCGATGCCGGTGTCGCTTTGCTCGACGGACGTGGCGGTGGTGGTCAGCATCGCCGTGACGCACAAACCGTTGGTGAGCGCGATGAACATCTTGCCGATGACGAGGTGCCAGACCTCGGAGTGCACTGCCGCCAAGGAGAACAGGGTGGCGGCCATGGCCACGACCCCGGCGGCGACCACGGCACGCGAGCCGAAGCGCCGCACCGCGATCCCGCTGATCGGACCGGCCACCGACGCGGCGATCGCGCCGGGCAGCAGGAAGAAGCCGATCGCGGTGGCGCCGGCGTTGAAGCCGTAACCGTCGCCCGACACCGCGAACAGTTGGGGGACGAGGTAAACCGTCACCGCGGTGCCGACGCAGATCACGAACGTCAGCACGGAGGACTGCCACATCGCGGGCCGTGCCAACATGCGCAGGTCGACCATCGGTGAGGCCGCACGTCGTTCCACGGCCACCCATCCGGCAGCCAGGGCAACGGTGACGACGACGAGGCCACCGACGACGAGCGGCTGCGAGCCGATGTCGGGTGCCAGGGTGAGCGTGAGCATGAGCGCGACGACCGTCCCGCTCAGGAGGACCAGGCCGGGCCAGTCGATCCCGGCGGCGTCCGGCGGGCTCGGTCGATCACGCGGCATCAACCAGCCCACGAGCGCGGTGGTCGCGATGATCGCCATCGTCGGCAACGCGAACATCCAGTGCCGGGACAGCCCTTCCGCCACGGGACCGGCCGCCAGCGTCCCCGCCATCCCGCCACCCACGAACAGGCCGCTGACCACCCCGATGCCCACCTTCGAATCCCCCGCGGGGAGGTGTTCGCGCACCATGATGAACATCAGGGGCAGCGCGCCCACCATCGCGCCCTGCAACACCTGGCCGACCAGCAGCACGGGCAGGTTCGGCGCCAGTGAGGACACCAGGCCACCGGTCGAGACCACCGCCATCAGCCGGATCAGAACTCGTTTTCCGCCGTGGCGGTCGCCTAACTTGCCCGCGACCGGCGTGACGAGCGCGCCGGTGATGAGCAGCATGATGCTGAGCAACGCCCCTTCGGCGGGACTCATGCCCAGTTCTCGTTGCAGGAGCGGGAGTGTCGGTGTCACCACCGATTCCAACGCGCCGATGGAGAGTGCCAACGCCCCGAGGGCACCGACAGCGGCCTTCCCGATGCGGACCGGGGGAGCCAGGGTTGCGGTCATGGACGTCTCCGTCATTGCCGGGGGTTCGTCGCGTAGCGCTTCGCGCAAGCCGTCCGAGGACGGTGATCACTACACTACACCGTGCAGTGTAGTGCTGGTTAAGATGTGCCCATGTCGTCCACGAAGGCACTGCGCGAGGGGTCCACGGGCAAGCGGACCGCGATCCTCTCGGCGGCCCGGGAACTGTTCCTCGCCAACGGCTTCGACCGGACCAGCGTCGACGCGGTCGCCGCGCGCGCCGAGGTGTCCAAGCGGACGGTCTACGACTACTTCGGCGACAAGCACACGTTGCTGCGCGCCGTCATCGACACCGTCGGCCAGTCGCTGATCGCCACGATCAGGCGCACCATCGACGACAACCTGACCGATCCCAGCGACCTCGAAGACGCTCTGGTCGCGTTCTCGATGCGCATCGCGACCGACATGTTCGACTCGGCGGAGTACACGGCGCTGCGACGCCTGGTCCGGTCGGAACCCGACAACCTGCCACGCGGCTACAACACGATCGCCGACGTGCCCGAGGAAGCACTCGCCGAGCGCTTCACCGCCTTCGCCGCGGCCGGACTGCTCGACATCCAGGACGCGCGGCTCGCGGCCGACCACTTCGTCGCGCTGACCTTCGGCGTGGCGCTCACCAGGCTGGGTTCGGCGAACGCCACCGAGGACACCCGCGTCCGCCCGTTCATCGTCGAGGGAGTACGAACTTTCCTCCGTGCCTACGGAACCAGGTAGGCCCGGCGACCGGGGGGCTCATGAACTGGCACGACGCCATGGTGCTGAAGGAACTGGACTCGGCACTCCTGAAGACCATGAAAGAGGACGAGTTCAGGGAGGAGATCGAACGGCTCAAGCTCAGGCCCGGGGACGTCACCAAGAACCTGTCGCGCAGTCGGCCGCTGTTAGCCGCTGCCCGTGAGCTGTCGAAGTCCGCGGCAGCGGTCGACGCGGATGTCGAGCGTCACCGCCGGGAAAAACCGGTGTGGTGGCCGCGTTCCTGGCGTCCCGCGGCGGCCGAGGTGCGTTTCCTCGTGCTGGGAGCGTCGACGTTGCTCGGCTGGCTCGCCTTGCTGGTCGTGTTCGGCGGATTCGTGCCGGGCTTCGTCTTCACGGTGACCGGCACGGTGGCGCTGGCGATCAGCACGGGGTTCGCCGCGATGGGGTTGCCCGTCGAGTTCCTCAACGCGGTGCGGTGGACCGCCGACTTCGCGACCCTCGCCCTCGCCGGGTCGACCGAACGCCGCGACCTGCGGCAGCGGATGCGGAACGAGGTCGTGCGCCCCGCTCTGCGGAAGTGGCTCAGCTCCCAGATGACGCCGCTGTTCACCGTTGTGCTGGAGTTGCGCAACGCGGACCAGTTGTCGTTGCCCGCCGGGGAGGGGCCGCTGGTGGAAACCGCCGCGGTCGCGGCCTGCGTGCGCGAGGTGAACAGGTCCAGGCCCGGTGCGGTGGGACTGGCCGGACCTCGCGGCGTCGGGAAGAGCACGATCATCAACCGGGCGTTGGACAACCAGTTCACCGACGAGAGCCGCCAACCGATGCTCGGCGTGCTGACCAGCGCGCCGGTTCGTTACGACGCACGGGATTTCGTCCTGCACCTGCACGCGTGCGTCTGCCGGGCGGTGCTGGATCACCTGACGCCGGACCAGTCGGGCAGCGAAACCCGTCGCCAGTGGTTGCGCGTGCTGGGACGGCACCAGCTGCGCGAGCGGGTCGCGGACGTCGCCAAGGACGTGCTCCGATGCGCGGTCTGGGCACTGGCGGCACTCGGCTTCGCGGGGCTGGCCTGGGGATGGCGCGACGACGTGCCCGCGCTCGTGCGCGCGGGCGCCGCGTTCGCCTCCGCGCTCAAGTCGGACGTCGGCGGCTTCGTGTCGACGGTCGACCTCCGCGGCGTGGCCGCGGTGCTCGCCTTGTACGCCTCCTTCCGCGCGGCTTGGGCGTTGTGGTGCTTGACGGGGTGGCCGGTCGTCGCGGGATTGGCCGCGGCGGCGTGGCGGCGTGCCTTCGGGACGTCCCGCCCGAAGCGGCGCGAACCGGCGATCGCGGCGCTCCACGCGGTCGCGGAACAGCACCTGCGGCAGATCCGGTTCCTCCAGACCCACACCTCGGGGTGGTCCGGGAAGGTCAGCGCCCCCATCGGGTCGGAGCTGGGGTGGACGAGGTCGTTGGCGAAGACCGAGCAGCCGTGGACCCACCCCGAGGTGGTCGACCGCCTCCGCGACTTCCTGGCACTGGTCGTCGAGGTGCTCGTGGACGGTTACGGTCGGCTCAGCGGGGTCGCGATCGCGATCGACGAACTGGACAAGATCGGCGACCCCGAGGAGGCCAGGCGTTTCCTCAACGAGATCAAGGGCGTGTTCGGCATTCCCCACTGCCTGTTCCTGGTCTCGATGTCCGACGACGCGCTCACCGCCTTCGAACGACGGGGCATCCCGGTGCGCGACGCGTTCGACAGCGCGTTCACCACGATGATCGACGTCCGGCCGTTCACGCTGGACGAGTCCCGCGACTGGCTCGCCCGGCGCGCGCTCGGCATCCCGGAACCGTTCGTCTGGTTGTGCCACTGCCTTTCCGGCGGTCTGCCGCGCGACCTGGGGCGCACCGCGATCGTGCTGCACGACCTCTACGAACAGCAGAACCGCAAGCTGCGCCTGGCCGACGCCGCGCGGTCCCTGGTGCGGCGTGACCTGGACCTCAAGATCCGCGCCTTCACCCACACCGCCCGCCGGATCACGCCCGGTGGGGCGGAGGCGATCGACCAGTCGCAGTCGCTGATCGAAGCGCTCCAGCGGACCACCGTCGCCGACGTGGGCCGGCTGTTGCCACGTGCCCTGGAGATCCGGAAGTGGAGCGTGGACGGGGAGCCCACCGCGGTCACGGAGTTGAGCGCCGAGGCGGCCTGCTACATCTTGTTCTGCCAAACGGTCACCGACGTGTTCGACACCAGTTCCGAACCGCAGCGGCTCAAGCGGCTCGCCGCCCGGATCGACCCGCACGAACCCGGCGCGCTGGCGGTCGAACTGGCCACCGCCCGTCAGCAGATGAGCATCGACCCGACCCTGGCGTGGAACCACCTGGCCGACTTCCGGAAGGCCCTCGCCGACGATTGATGGCCGACAGCCTGCGAGGTGAGGAGATACTCACCGCAGTACGGCGGCTTTGGACGGTGTGCAGTGGCCGGAGCCCGGCGGCGACGTGCCGGTATCAGGGAACCGCTGTGCGGGCTACGTGCTTCCTCCGTTGGCGGATCGACAAGGCGAACACGGCCGACACCCCGAGCAGGATGAGCGTGCCGGAAACGTCGGTGGACAGAGCACTTATCGAGGTCCCGGTGGACTTCGGCATGGTGAACACGGTGGCGGACATGGCCAACGAGATCATCAGCAGCACCACCGACACGGCGACGGGCAGCCGACGCAGGGGGCGCATGAGCACCACCTCGACGGCCTCTCGGACGGTGAGGTTCCGCCTGCCCGCGCGCAAGCTCGCCACCGGCCAGCGGAGCACGACTGAACAGAGACTGCCGAACAGGAGCATGGCGATCGCGGTGTTCATGTCGTCCCCGGCGGTCTTGCCCGGCGGCGGGGTGCCGAGGAAGTAGCCGACCACGCCGCCGACGAAACCGCTCACCCCGGAGAGCACACCCAGCCACAGCGGGATCAACAGCAACCCACTGGCCACCCGGACGGCATTCACCGGCTCGCTCCGCCGGGCGCTGTCGCTCTCTTCAGCGCGTCCCCGGATGACGGTTTCCTCGGGCGGCAAGCCGTGCGTGGTGGGTGGGGGATCCGCGGCGGGCGGCTGCCGAGGCGTGGTGTCGGATTCCGGTTGCGGTTCCCTGCGCAGCAGGAGATCCGCGCTGGTGTCGGTGCTCTTGAACTTCGGCTCGGGCAGGCCGCGGTTCGCCATGGCGGCGAGCAGCGAGCGGTAGAGCGTCCGGATCGTCAGCGGCGCTCCCGGAATCGACGTTCCCCGCTTCAGGAGCGCGATCAGTTCCCCGGTGAAAGCCGTGTTCCGCTCACCGGGCGGTGCGTGGGACACCTGGTTCCGGGATGTGGAGGTGATGACCGACGTGCCCGCGATCGCGATGTCCCGGGAGTTGATCCCGCTGCCGGACATGGCGCCGAGGGCTGTCCCGGAGTAGCAGCAGTCCAGGATGAGGAGCTTGACCCTGGCGGGGCTGTCCGCCAGCACTTCGCGCACGAACTCGAACGGGACGGCGGAACCGGCCAGCCCGTCCCGGTCGGTGTGCCGGACGGTCAGGTACAGCTCGTCCTTGGTGTCGTGCCGGACGCCATGGCCGGCGTAGTACACGATCAACAGGTCTTCGGCCTGGTTGACCGCGCCGCGCAGGCGCTCCATGAAGCTGCTCACGGAGTCCGGGGTGTCGACGACGATGCACTGCTCCCACCCCAGGATGCCGGTGTCGGCGGAGGTCAGGGCGGACACCAGGTCGAACAGGTTGTTGCGCACCGAGGGCAGCGGCGAGAACCGATCGGCCTGCCGGAAGTCACTGGTGCCGATCAACACGGCCCTGGAGCGCTGCGGGATGGGAAGCGTCGCCACCTATCCCTCCAGGAACGTTTGCAGCGCAGTGACCGTCGCCCGCGCGTCGTCACCGGAACCGCACGTCAGCTCCAACTCGCGACCCTTCTCGTCGCGGACGGTGAGGGTGACCTTCGCGGTCGTGCGGCGGTGCTTGAGGTAGTCGAACAGCGACCGCACGAGCACCGACGCGGTCCCGCTGGTCAACACGATCACGGCGGCGTCGACCAACTCGCCCATCTCACCCTCGGCTGGTGGCGCCGCGGCGAGGCTGACCCGGCCGCGCAACGCGTCCTCGTCGCGCAGCCACTTCACCAAAGCTCGTACTTCGTCATCCGAGCCCGCTGTCTGAAAACGGACCGTGGCGGTTGACATCCGATCCCCCTAGTCGGCGGAGCCTGACTACTCCGACCGGGTCAGTACCGTGTCATGAGCCATCTCATGCGCGGAAGATCCAAGGACGTCACGCTAGCGCAACCGCCGCCATCCAACAGCACCTTCCCGCGAATGCACTTCATCCCTGGATACGGCTTCTGAGTGCCGTGGCGAAAGGGCCGCTAATAACGGATTGGTTCGACGTCCGATAGACCTCGTCGTTGGGAGCGGTGGAACACGGACGACGACGCCCTAAGGTCGGGGCCTGCGGCAAAACCGGCCGCCACCGCGGTGCGCGGGAAGTCGAGTGCGCAGAACGCCGTCAGCTCGAACGAGTCGTGTCCGCGGTGGGTAGTGGTCCTCCCGATGCCGGTGGCCCCGAGGGCTGCATCTTGATGTACCAGCGCTCGTCACCGCGGTCGAGGAGCAGGCGTTCGGTGTAGGTCTCCGATTGGCCGGAGGGACTGGACATGGTGCCGGTCAGGTGGGCTGCTGCCTGGTGGGGGACAGGGCTCTGGATGTCCTGGGAGGTGATGTGCAGGTCGCGGCCTCCGTGTTCGGACAGGCGTCGGGCTATCGCCTTGTCCGGGGCGGGGGCCTGTTCGGAGGCCAACCGGCGCAGGGCCGGTTGGTCTTTCGCGTTCAGCGCCGCCACATAGGCGGCGACGGCGGACTCGGGGGTGGAGGCGCCACCGGGTTCCGACGTGGCGCAGGAAGCCAGTAGGACGAGCGCTGCGAGCGTCGTGGTGGACCGCCGCCACGACCTGCCTCGCACTACTGCACAGTTGTGCGACTTGGGCATCGTGTCCTCGGGTGCGATGTACGTCCCGGATGTCCCGGCACTCCGAGGGTATCGCGTGGTCGACGTCGTTGTCCGGCGCAGGTCGGAGACGGTGGCGGGCTGCCCACAGCCTGGATCGGCGTCACGACGGCGGTCGTGACGCCGATCGGCGGAGCAGCCCGGGTCAGTCGACCGGGGACGCGTAGCCGGACACGGTGCCGTCCGGGGTGAACGTCCGGTCGTCGACGTACTTGGACCCGGTGCCGCTGTTGCCGGAGATCACGGTGATCTTCCCGGTCTTCGTGTTCACCTTGGTCACGATGCCCACGTGGCTGGCGTAGGTGCCGCCCGAGTTCAGGTTGTACACCACCGCGTCACCCACCTTGACGCCCTTGATGCTCGACCCGGAGTTCCAGGTCTTGTTGGTCTTGCCGTACTTGTAGAGGCTCGCCGCGGCGGGCGTGATGCCGGACGTCTTGGCGCCGGCCTGCTTCCACACGTACTTCAGGAAGTCCGCGCACCAAGCCTCGGCGCGCCACCCCTTCTTGCAGCCCTTGGTGGAGCCGGAACCGGCCTGGCCGCTGTAGAAGTTGCAGTTCGCCGCGCCCTCCTCGTGGTTGCGGGTCTTGTCCTTCAGCTCCCGCTCCGCGATGGAGGCGATCTTGGCGCCCAGGGACGCCGCCGCCTGGACGGGCTCCGCCTCCTGCGCCGCCGCGTACGAGGTGCCCGTGGTGAACGCGAACAGTGCCGCGAAGAGCGCGAGCACCTTGATGATCCTTGACATCGCTGACGCATCCCCTCTGCGTTGTGCGGCCGTCATCGGCCGACGCGGCCAACTCTCGGGGCGCCGTCGTGGACATCCATTGGACTTTTCTGGAACCCGCCGGTCAAACCCGGGTTCTCGCCGCGCCGCCGGTGTCGCCGATGCGGAGGTAGATGGCGCGGGCATCGGCGAACGCCCGCCGCGCGGCGACCTCGTCCACCTGCTCGTAGGCACGACCGAGCGATTCCAGGGCCGCGGCGTGGTAGGAGTGCCACCCGCGGGTCCGCCACAACGCGACGGACTCCTCCAGGTGCACGACGGCGTCGTGCGGTCTGTTCTCCTGCAACGCCAACAGCCCCAGCAACTCCAGGCCCTCGGCGGTGTGGTGGGTCATCCGGTGCCGACGGCTCAGCGCGAGCGAGCGCTCGGCGTCGGCGGTGGCCCGGTCGCGGTCGACGCGCAGGTGCAGGCGTGCGGACGCGAGCAGGGACAACACCTCGGTGTAGGAGTCGCGGTGGCTGCGGGCGATGGCCAGCGACTGGTCGAGCATGTGCTTGCTGACGTCGAATCGCCCCAGCTCCCGGTACCCGATGCCGGCGAACTGGAGCGCGGTGGCTTCCCAGCGCGGGTTCCGCAGCGCACGCGCGTGGTCGAGCGCGCGTTCGGCGTGCCCCACCGCGATCGCGACCTGCCGTTCTTCGAAGTGCGCGACGGCCAGCGCCAGCTCGGCCCGCGCGGACCCGCCGAGGTGGTTCGCGTGCTCCGCCAGGGCGAGCGCGGTCTCCGCCGTGGCGACGGCCTCGGCGTACCGGCCTTCGGCGGTCGCCGCCCAGGAGTGCATCACGGCCGCGTCCGACGCCCCGGCGTCGTGGCCGAGTTCGGCGAACAGGTCCCACAGGGCACGGGATTCCGCGCGCAGCCAGTCCATCGCCTCACCCGGACCGTTGGCGATCCAGGTCGTGACGTCCAGCAACCCGCGCCGCATCACGGCTTCACCGAGCCGGTTGCCGTGCGCGACGCACGCGTCGAGCACTTCCCGGTTGAGCGCGAGCCAGTCCGAGTACATGCCACGCAGGTCGAAATACTTCTCCAGGCACCCCGCCAGGTCGAACGCGAGATCGCTCAACCCCGACCGGCACGCCTGGCGCACCGCGTCGAACAACGCCGACCGCTCCGCGTCGAACCAGGTGTCCGACCACTCGGGCGACAAATCGGGCACCAGGTCGTCCACCGGCGGCCGGAACGCGGGGCCGCTGATGCGCGCGTAACACGGTCCGGGCACGTACTCGGTCAGCCGCTCGGCGAGCGCCAACCAGCCGCCGAGCGCGCGTTCGACGGCCCGGTCGCGCTCGGCGGCGGTCTCCTCCTCGGCGGCGCGCTCGGCCGCGAACAGCCGGATGAGGTCGTGGCAGCGGTACCGGTACTGGCCCACGGGGTCGATCTCGGACAACGTCAGCAGGTGGGCGTCGACCAGCGCTTCGGCGTGCCCGATCGCCTCGTCCAACGGGAGTTCGAGCAGCACGGCGACGACCCACGGCGGGAAGTCCGGCACGGCGACCAGGCTGAGCAGGCGCAGCAACCGCCGGGCGGGCTCGGTGAGGCCCGCGTAGCTCAACGCGAAGGACGCGCGCACCTCCAGGTCGCCGACCGCGAGCCGGTCGAGCCTGCGGTGCTCGTCGCTGAGCTGCCGCACCATGTGGTCCAGCCGCCACGTGCGCCGTGCCGCGAGACGTGCGCCGGCGATCCACACCGCCAACGGCAGACCACCGCACAGCGCGACGATCCGCTCGGCCGCGGCGGGCTCGGCCGCGACGCGCCGCTCGCCGACGAGTTTCGTCAGCAGCGCCACGCCCTCGTCGGTGGTGAACACGTCCAGCTCGACCGACTCGACGCCTTCCACGCCGGCGGGCTTGGCCCGGCTGGTGATCAGGACGGCGGAGGTGGCCGTCCCGGGCAGCAGCGGGCGCAACTGCCCGGCCGTCTCGACGTTGTCCAGCACTACCAACACCGTCCGGCCACGCAGCAGGGTGCGGAAGACCTCGCCGCGCTCGGCCCGGTCGGTGGGAATGGCGCGGTCCGGGACGCCGAGCAGCCGCAGCAGCCGGGTCAACGCGTCGCCCGCACCGCCGAGGTCCACCCAGAGCTGCCCGTCGGGGAACCGGTCGGCGACCCGGTGCGCGACGTGCCGCGCGAGGGCGGTCTTCCCGACACCGCCCATGCCGACGACCGCGACGACCCGCCCGCCGGTGAGCGACCGCGCCACGAGTTCCGCGGGCTGCCCGGCCCGGTCGGTGAAGTCCCGCACGTCCGGCGGCAGCGCGGCGGGCGCGGACCACGTGATGGTCTCCGCGGGTTCCTCGCGGGCCGGTCCCGCCTCGACCCGCAGCAGTTCCGGGTCGGCGGCCAGCACGCGCCGGTGCATCTCGACCAGTGTGGCACCGGGGTCGACGCCCAGTTCGCCGGCCAGCGCCCGGCGGGTCCGCGTGAAGTGCGCGAGCGCGTCGGCCGTGCGGCCCAACCGGTGCAGGGCGAGCATCAGCCGGGCGACGACCTGCTCGTCCAGGGGCTCCTCGGCCACCAGTGCCGAGGCGGTGGCGAGTGCTTCGGCGTCCCGGCCGCAGCGCAGCAGCAGGTCGCACCGGCTCAGCCGGGCGGCGGCGTGCTCGCGTTGGAGGGTGTTGCGCTGCGTCGTGAACCAGGCGCTGTCGGCACCGCTGAACGGCTCACCGCGCCACAGCCCCAGCGCCTGCTCCAGTACGTCCGCCGCGTCGCCGGGGTGCCCGGTGGCCTTGGCCTGCGCGACCAGGCGGCGGAACCGGTGCACGTCCACGAGGTCGGGGTCCACCCGGGCGACGTAGCCACCCGGGTGCCGTTCGATGAGCGCGTGGTCCGCCAGCGCTCGGCGCAACCGCGACAGGTAGCTGTGCAACGTGTTCTGCGCGGCGGGCGGGGCGTTCTCGCCCCAGACCCGGTCCAGGACGCGGGTGAACGGCACGACGCGCTCCGCGTCGACCAGCAGCGCCGCGAGCACGTGCCGCTGCTTCTGGTGCCCCAGGTTCACCGCGTCGGGACCGGACCACGCCTCGACCTGCCCCAGCAGGGTGAACCTGATCGCGCCCACCGGATCCCCTTCCGCACCGCCACGCGGCAGTCAGGCTAGCCAGGCGGGGGACCCGCCGCCGGCGTTTACCGCGCGGCGTTCAAGGATCGCCCAAGTCCGTCTCATACCGCTTGGGCGATGCTGTCGTGCCGATCTCACGCCTCGCGGCGTGACGATGCGGTCAAGCCGTGGGTCGTCGGGCCTTCCGCGTGGCCCGACGACGTGGTCAAGCCTTGCGGAGGCGGGCGATGACGCCGTCGATGTCGGCGGCGAGCAGGTGGGGGCGGACGAAGTGGCCGCCCGGCTCCTCGTGCGCCTCGTGCGGGATGCCGGCACCTGCGAGCAGGGCGCGGAACTCCCGCTGGCCCGCGAGGACCTGGGACTCGTTCGCCCGGTCGAACCAGTCCACCGGGCTGGGACTCGTGCCGGCGACCAGGAAGATCCGCTTGTTCCGGTAGCTCTCCACGCGTTGCACGGGGTTGTCCGCGCTGACCCGCGCCTCGTCCCACAGCGGCGCGCCGTAGACCGTGCCGCCGCCCAGGTCCAGCGCGGCCGAGGACAGGTTCGCCCAGTGCACGACGGCGCCGCCGTCGCGGCGCAGGCTGGCCGGCCCGGAGTGCGCGCTCACCGACGCGAAGTGGCCGAAATACTTCGCCGCGTACTTCAACGCGCCGAAACCACCCATCGAGAACCCGGAGACCGCACGGCCGTCGTACTCGGCGTAGGTCCGGAAGTTCGCCTCGACCCACGGCAGCAACTGGTTGATGTGGAAGGTTTCCCAGTCGCGGGGACCGACGTTGGTGCTGACCGGGTTCGAGTACCAGCCCGCGTGACCGCCGTCCGGCATCACGACGACGAGCGGCTTGCCCGCGGTCAGTTCCCGGATGCGGAGCCGGTCGAAGGCGATGAAGTCCTGGTCGAGGCCGCCGCCGTGGAACAGGTACAGCACCGGGTACCGGCGTCCGCCGGTGTGGTAGCCGTCGGGCAGCAGGACGTTGACCGCCGGGTTCCAGCCGATCGCCGCGGTCGCGAACCGGTAGTACCGCATCCGGGGGTCGCGCTCGTCGCGCTCGACGATGCGCAGGCCGAAACCGTCTTCCGCGGCGCTCGCGACCGAAGACGTCGCGAGAAGACCCGCGCCGCCGAGCGTCGTGGCCGCGGTGAGCCCGCCGACGGCCTTCAGGACATTCCTCCTGGAGTGGTGCTCGCTCAACAAAACCTCCTGGTGCCGCACCGGTTGCTTACGGCACGTGATTGGACACCCGGGGTAAGGGGCTCGGGCAGAGGTACCAGTGGGAAACACCCGTTCAGCCCAGCAGGGCTACAACGAATACGGGTACAGGTGGACCGCCGAGAGGGGGACGGTCAGGGTGGCCGGTTCGCCGGGCTCGACCGGCGCGTCCCCCGCGAGTTCCAACGCCACCGGGGAACCGGCCACCTCCAGGTGGGGCGCGCCGTCGTCGGTGAACCACAGCACGCCGCCGATGACGACGTGGCCGCCGTCCAACCGGAAACCGCTGCCACCGCCGGGGTGGAGCCGGATGTCGCCGTCGACATCCAGCTCCACGTCGTAGGCCGCGCCCACCCGAGGTGGTTCGGGGGAGTGCCACACACCCGCGCCGTCGCCCTGCCCGCAGCGGAAGTGGACGGTGTCGTGGGCAGTCGCCCGGATCTCGATCCGCATCGCGGGTGTCCTTCCGGGTTATGGGTGCGTCAGGCGGTTCATGAGGACGGCGGTCAAGTGGCCCTCCGCATCACGCGCTTCCCTCGCACAGCGCGGAATCCAGCACGGGGGTCGAAGACGGTGACGTCAAAGGCATGTGCGCGTTCGTGACAACCGAGGCGAACCTGCCGTCCTCCGTGGTCAAGGTGAACGAGTTGTGCCCGGTGTTCAGGATGCCGTTGTGCCCCCACGCTTCTCCGCCACAGGAAAGGTCCACTTTGGCCAGACCGAGCCCGTAGAAGTGGTTCGGCGCGATGGTCCGCCTCATCTCGGCCAGCGCGGCCGGGGAGAAGACGCGGCCGTCGAGGATCGCCCGGTAGAACTTCACGAGGTCGGACGGCGTGGACGCCATCGCGCCCGCCGTGCTCCAGAACGACAGCTCGACCGCGGTGGTGGCGTCGACCCAGAAGAAGAACGGTCCCAGTCGCTCACCCACGTAGCCGGGCAGGTAAGGCTCGGCCAGCGCACGTGTCCGCGGTGCGGGGAACGAGGTTTCCGTCAACCCGAGCGGGGTGATGACCCGATCGGTGATGAGGTCGCGTGCGGTGCGGCCGGTGAGGCGCTCGATCAGGAGCCCGAGCACCAGGTAGCCGACGTTGGAGTAGTTCATGGCCGCGCCGGGCGCGGACTGGGCGGGTTCGTCCATCGCGGACCGCACGAGTTCGGCCAGGTCGTAGGTGCCGTCCGGGTTGGCGACGGGGTCGCGGACGTCGCGGACCATGCCGCTGGTGTGCTGGAGCAACTGGCGGACCGTGATGACGTCGCCGTCGTAGTTCCCGGCGATCACACCGGGCAGGTAGCGCTCGATCGGCGCGTCCAGCACCACCCGGCCCTCGTCCACGAGCTGGAGCACCACGGACGCGGTGAACGTCTTGGTCTGGCTGCCGATGCGGAAGTGGTCGTTCGCGGTGATCGGGCGTTGTTGGCCGACCTTGGCGGTGCCGCTGCTCAACGTCCACGCCCCGGTCGCGTCCCCGGCGTGCACGGCCGCACCTGGTCCGGCCACCGCCTGGTAGCGGTCCAGCGCGGCCTTGGTGGCGGCGTGGTCCTGCTGCGCCGCGGCGGGTGTGGTGCTGCCGACGACGAGGGCGAGCACCAGTACGCCGGTCAGTAATTTGCTGCGTGCCATGGAGTTTCTCCCGTGGTTGATCTGCTTTGCTCGCCGATGGACGACATGGCCGGCCGTGGAGTCCCGCATGGTCATCGCGCCACCCGTGTCCATCCGTTGCCGCCACTGTTCGCACATCACGTCGTCACCCGGCCACGAGGTCGTCGAGTTGCCGCCGCACCCGTTCGGCGTCGGCGTCACGGCCCTGTTCCCGGTACAGCTCCAGGGCCTCCTGCCACACCGCGCGGGCCCGATCACCCCGTCCGAGGGCGACGTGGGGGTGTCCGAGGCGGTCGAGGGTGTGGGCGGCGTCGGTGGTGTCGCCGAGCGCCCGGTACAGGGTGAGGGCCTGCTGGTAGTGGTCCACGGCCCGGTGGTGGTGGCCGGTGTGGTGGTCGATGAAGCCCAGGCTGTCCAGGACGGCGGCTTCGCTGTTGGTGGCGTGGTGGTGCCGGGCCAGGGCGAGGGCGGCCAGGCAGTGGTCGCGCGCGGTGTCGTAGTCGCCGACGTGCGCGGCGTACCAGCCGACCGCGTTGAGCGCCACGGCTTCCGCCACCGGCTCGTCCAGGGTGCGGAACAGGTCCAGGGCGTAGCGGGCGTGTTCGAGGGCTTGCCGGTCGTCGCCCTGCCGCTCGCGGATGCGTGCCAGGTAGTGGTGGGTCTGGGCCTGCTGGTTGGTGTCCTGGTGGTGCTCGGTCAACGCGAGGGCCCGGTGCAGGTGCTCGACGGCCTGGTCGTGCAGCTCCAGCTCGGAGTAGGCGTGGCCCAGGCGTCGGTGGGCGAGGGCACGCGTGGCGGGGTCGGGCAGGTGTTCGGCGGCGTCGACGGCGGCCTGCCACACGGCCAGCGCGTCGTGGCGGTGCCCGCGCCGCATGTGGAAGGTCGTCAACGCCCAGGCCAGGTGCCACACGGCCGGGTACCGCCCGGTGGCGTCGGCGGTGTGCTGGGCGGACAGCAGGTGCGGGTGGTGGGTGTTCAGCCAGGCCAGCGCGGACGGCGGGTCGGGCAGCGCGAGGGGCCGGGCGCCCGCGGCGGGCGGCCCGATCGTGATCGGCTGGCGGTGCGGGTCCAGCAGGCGGTCGGCGGCGTGTGCGGTGTGGAGGTAGTGGTCCACGACCCGTTCCAGCGCGGCCCGGCGCACCGGCTCGGTGAGGTGGTCGTGGGCGGTGGTGGCGGCGTAGGCGCGGACCAGGTCGTGCATCGCGTAGCGGCCGTGTGCGTGCCGGTCGAGCAGGAAGTGGTCTTCCAGGGCACGCAGTGCTTTGCGCGTGTCCACCTCCGGTTCCCCGGTGAGGGCGGTGGCGGCGGGCAGGTCGATGTCCGGGCCGGGTGCGATGCCCAGCAACGCGAACACGGTGCGCTGCCGGTCGGTGAGCCAGCGCAGGGACCACGAGAGCACGGCGGGCAGGCTGGCGGTGGGGTCGGTGTCGTGGTCGAGCATGTCCAGGCCGGACTCCCGCAGTTCGGCGGCGATCTCCGCGAGCGGCACGTGCGGGCGGGTGGCGGCGTGGCGTGCGGTGATGGTCAGGGCCAGCGGGTGGCGTCCGCACAGGCCCAGCAGCTCGTCGGTCACCGCGGACTCGGCGTCGATACGTGCCTCGCCCAGGCGTGCGGCCAGCAGGGCGCGCGCCTCGGCGGGGGTGAGCACGTCCAGGGACAGGTGGCGTGCGCCGTGGCGGTCGATCAGGGACGGCAGGGTGGTGCGGCCGGTGACCAGCACGGTGCAGGTCGGGCTGCCGGGCAGCAGGGGTGCGACCTGCTCGGCGGTGGCGGCGTTGTCCAGCACGACCAGCATCCGCCGTCCGGCGACCAGGCTGCGGTACCGCGCGGCCAGGCCGTCCCGGTCCGGCGGCAGCCCGTCGGGTGCCGCGCCCAGTGCGGTGAGGAAGCCGCGCAACGCGTCCGCCGGGTCGATGGGCCGTCCGGTGGGGCTGAAGCCGTGCAGGTCGACGAACAGCTGCCCGTCGGGGAAGCGGTGCAGGTTGCGGTGCGCCCAGGCCAGGGCCAGCCAGGTCTTGCCGATGCCGCCCGCGCCGCCGATCGCGGAGATCAGCACGGTCGAGGCGGTGGTGGTCGGGGCGTGGTCGAGCTGGGCCAGTTCCGCGTGGCGGCCGGTGAACATCCCCGGCGCGGCGGGCAGTTGGCGTGGCGTGGCGGGCGGTCGCCCCGCCTCCGCCGCGGGGTCGGCGAGAGCGGGGTCGGCGGCGAGGATGCGCTGGTGCAGGCGTTGCAGGTCGGGTCCGGGGTCGGTGCCCAGGTCCTCGGCCAGGCGGGCACGCAGGCGCCGGTAGTGGTCCAGGGCGTCGGCTTGGCGGCCGTTGCGGTACAGCGCGAGCATGAACTGCCCGGCCAGCCGCTCGTCCAACGGGTGCGTGGTGGTCAGGGCGGCCAGGCCGGTGAGCAGACCGGCGTGCCGCCCCAGCCGTAACCGGAGGTCGTTGTGGTCCAGCTCGGCGGCCAGCCGCTGCCGCTCCAGCTCGGCGCGGACCGCGTCGATCCACGGGGTGTCCAGGCCGGTGCACGGTTCTCCCCGCCACAGCTCCAGCGCCCGCCCGAGCAACGCCGCCGCGCCCTCGTCGTCGGTGGCGTGGGCGTCGGCGACCAGCCGGTGGAACCGGTGCACGTCCACCGCGTCCGGGTCGACGACCAGTTCGTAACCGCCGGAACGACGCACGATGTCGGCCTCGCCGGTGGCCCGCAACGCCCGGCGCAGGCGGGACAGGTAGCCGTACAACGAGTCCCGGCCGCCGTACGGGATCCGGTCGCCCCACGCGCGGTCGAGCAGCTGATCGGCCGACAACCACTGGTTGGCCGCCACCAGCAGCACGGCGAGCACCCACCGCTGCCGGGCGTGCCCGAGGTCGACCGGGCGGCCGTCGACCTCGGCCTCCACCGGGCCCAGCACGCGGAACTCCACCGCCATCGCGGACATCCCCCCAGCCGACCGGCGACTTGTCGGCACCGGTCTAGCAGGGCCGTTGCCCGATTTCAGGTTTACCTCAGGTTTTCATTCGATCAGCCGAGTACCGCTCCCCGCCGCCGCTTCGTCCACTGAAGACCGCGACCTGCCGCGCAACAACGCCGTCACGACCAACGCCACCGCGATGCACACCACGCCCAGCACCCACAGCACGAGGTCCATGGCGGCCGGGTAACCCGCGCCCGCCAGGGTGCCGGAGGTCCGGGCGGCCACCACCGAGCCGACCACGGCGATGGCGAGGGTTTCCCCGGTCAGCTTGGTGGTGTTGAACAGACCCGCGGCCACACCCGCCTGCGCCGCGGGCGTGCTGCCGACGGCCAAGCCGTCCAGCAGGCCCGTCGCGATGGCGATCCCGACACCCATCACGAGCAGCGGCCCCGTGCGGTCGTCGGTGGCGGCGAACCAGAACGCACCCGCGCCGACCAGCACCAACGACGCGATGACCTGGACCGGCGGGCGCACCCAGCGGGCGGCCATGCCGCACAGGACCGGCACCACGAGCATCGGCCCGGTCAGCAGCATGACCAGCGCGCCCGCCTGCGCCGCCGGCAGGCCCAGCGTCGCCATGAAGTACGACGGCAGGTACACCACCAGCGGACCGAACACGGCGACGATCGCGACGACGGCGGCGCACAGCCCCAGGAACCTCGGGGACGTCAGCAACCGCAGGTCCAGCACCGGTTCGGCGGCACGCCGCTCGATCCGGACGAACAAGGGGAACAGCACCGCCGAGCCCAGCGCCGCGAGCAGCACCGGCGGCGCCGTCCAGCCCAGTTCCGGGCCCTCCACGAACACCAGGATCAGCAGCACCAGCGCGGCGGTGAACGCCACCGTGCCCGCCCAGTCCATCCGGGCCGCCGCGGTGCGGCCCGATTCGGGCAGGAACCGGAAGAACGCCAACGTGATCAGGCCGATCACGCCGGGCAGCGCGAACGCGCCGCGCCAGCCGAACGACTCCATCAGCAGCCCCGCCAGGGTCGGCCCGAAGGCCAGGCCCAGCCCGATGGTCGCGCCGAACAAGCCGAACACGCGGGTCCGCCACGCCCCGGTGAAGGTCTGCGCGAGGACCGCGCTGGCCCCGGTCACGGTGGCGGCGGCGCCGATCCCGGCCACGACGCGGGCCAGGTCGAGCAGGACGACGTCGCCCGCCACCGCGCTCACCAGCGCGCTCACCGAGAACACCAGGACGCCGGCGGCGAACGTCCGACGCCGGCCGTACCGGTCCGCGAGCGAACCGGTCACCAGCATGAAGCCGGCGAAGGTCGCGCCGTAGCCGTTGACGACCCATTGCACGGCCGCGAGCGTGGCGGGCAGGTCCTCCGTTATCCGGATGAGCGCCACGGAAGCGCCGCTGAGGGTGAAGGGAACGAGGAACAACGCGGTCAGCGAGATGACGACCGTTGCGGTGCGGTTCATGTCGGGTAACCTCAATGCGCGTTGGCCGACAAATCGTCCCGGTGCGCACGATCCCCGGTCGCGCAACGCAAAGCGCATTCACGACCGGCATCGCGGACGACCGCGCACCGGTGCCGGCGGGCCGGGTGGAATTCCAGGAGGCGGAGTGCCCGACGGGGCCTCGCCGGGCAGAACCCGTGCAGTCGAACGAACGGAGCGTGGATGAAACTGGAACTGGAAGGCAAGACCGCACTCGTCACCGGCGCCAGCCGGGGCATCGGGCTCGCCATAGTCCAGGCGCTGGCCGCGGAAGGGGTGCAGGTCGCCGCGTGCGCGCGGACGACCAGCACGCCGCTGTCCGAAGCCACGCCGTTGATCCGGCAATTAGATCTGACCACGCCGGCGCGGGCGGTGGAACTGGTGGACTGGGCGCTCGGCGAACTGGGCGGCATCGACGTGCTGGTCAACAACGTCGGCGGCTCGCCGGCCCGCACCGACGGTTTCCTGGCGATCGACGACGACGAGTGGCAGCAGGCGTTCGAGCTGAACTTCTTCAGCGCCGTGCGCACCACCCGCGCGGCGCTGCCCAGCCTGCTCGAACGCCGAGGGAGCATCATCAACATCGGTTCGGTCAACTCCCGCCTGCCGCTGCCCCGGCTGATCGACTACTCCGCCGCCAAGGCCGCCCTGTCCAGTTTCGGCAAATCGCTCGCCGAGGAGGTGGGGGAAGCCGGTGTCCGGGTGAACACCATTTCGCCCGGACCGACGCGGACGGCGGTCTGGACGTCGACCGACGGCATGGCGTCCGGCCTTTCCCGCAGCGCCGGCGTCGACCACGAGGAGTTCGTGGCGCAGGTGCCGGCGATGACCGGGATGAACACCGGCCGGTTGGCCGAGCCGGAGGAGATCGCGGCCCTCGCGGTGCTGCTGGCGTCCGGCCGCGTGGGCAACATGAACGGCTCGGAACTCGTGCTCGACGGCGGGATGCTCAAGCAGCTCTGACCCGGTGGGGCGGCGGGCACGGCCGGCCGCCCCACCGCCGTCAGGGTTGGATGGACTGCCGGTGGCGGAAGACGTTGCGGGGGTCCCAGCGCCGCTTCACCGCGCGCAGCCGCGGGTAGTTGACGCCGTAGTACAGCTCCACCCCGGACCGCCCGGACCGGTTCCACGCGGGATCGTCGAGGTCGGCGTCCGGGTAGTTGACGTAGCAGCCGCCGGTGCGCTCGTCGTGCAGCGGCACGCCGCCGGTCTCGGAGAACACGTCGCGGTAGAACTCGCGGATCCAACCGAGGTGGTGGGCGTCGTCGGCCGGGTCGGTCCAGTAGTTCTGGATCAGCAGCTTCAGCACCGAGTCGCGCTGGACCGCCGCGGTCGCCCGGGGCGGCACCGAGTTGACCCGGCCGCCGTACGCGGAGAGCAGCAGCAACGCCGTGTCGTTCCGGTACTCGGCGTCGGTCAGGTAGCGGTAGGCGATGCCGACCTGGTCCTCGGACAACGCCACGCGCAGGTACGCCGACCGGTACTTGGCCCGCATGCTCGGGTTGGTCAGCATCGGGCTGCCGGTGGCCAGCATCTGCGTCGCCTGCAACCAGGGCAGCCGCCGGGGCGTGACCAGCTCCGGGCGGGGCAGGTGCTCGCCCATGGCGTTGGTCACCGGTCCGGTCGGGACGTCGACGCCGTCGCCCACCGCGTCGAGGAACTCCGCCAGGACGGCCTCCGCCGCCGCCACCGACGCGTCCATCTGCGTCAGCATCCCGATCTGGCCGTTCGAGCGGTGGTTGAGCTGGAGCGTGGCGAACAAGCCGGCCGCGGGCGAGTCGGGGTCCTGGTTGCGGACCTGCCAGCCGGTGAAGTTGTCGACCAGCCGGCGGAACGAGGTCTCGGTCATCGCCGCCCACTCCCAGGAGACGGCGCTGACCAGGACCTCGGACGGCGGCGCGGGCAGCAGCGGCGCGGTGTCGTCGTCGTCCGCGGCGGGTGACCGCAGCCAGTACCGGGTGACCACGCCGAAGTTGCCGCCGCCGCCACCGGTGTGCGCCCACCACAGGTCCCGGTTCGGGTCGTCGGCCTCGCGCGTCGCGGTGACCAGCCGGGCGATGCCGTCCTCGTCCACGACGACGACCTCCACGGCGTACAGGTGGTCGACGACCAGGCCGTGCTTGCGGGACAGGAAGCCGTAACCCGCGCCGCAGATGTGGCCGCCCGCGGCCACCGAGTAGCACATGCCGCCCGGGAAGGTCACGCCCCGGAGCCGGTAGATCGTCTCGTAGACGTCGAGCAGTTCGGCGCCCGCCTCGACGGCGAACGCGTTCATCCTCGGGTCGAAGTACACCTTGGTCATCTCGGACAGGTCGATCACGACGTTGACGTCCGGGTGGTACACGAAGTCCTCGTAGCAGTGCCCGCCGCTGCGGATCGAGATGCGCTTCCGTGCCGTGACGGCGTCCTGCACCGCGCGCCGCACCTCCGGACCCGAGGTGGGCAGGCACACGTAGTCGGGACGCCCGACCCATCGCTGGTTCTTGCCGCGCACCAGGTCGGGATACCTGCCGTCCTGCGGTAAAACGCGAACCAACGTCGATTTCCGCCCGTTCTCCGCCGTGTCCTCCAGCCCGATCAGCCGGCCCTGTTCCATTGATGCCCCATTCATGTGTTCGTCCGGGTTATTGCCGTTCAGGCTGCCACGATCCGCGGCGGAACGCCGGCCGGGTGATTGATCTTGCCGGTGGCCGCGGAAGTGATGACGGCTCACCCGCCGGCGTGTTCGCGGGTCCACTCGGATAAGAGGGTTGACAGCGGCTGTGGATACGTGTGCACCGCCCCGAAACCGCTGCGAAGAAAGTGCACGTCGTGCAGGGCGACTGCCATCTCACTCTTTCGGGTGGATAGATCATGAAGCGGTAAATGCCCGCCCACGCCCCGTGTCGGCTGTGCTACGGTTCGAAGTGCAGGATCGGGGAGGAAACTGCCGTGAGTCGAGGTTGGGAAGAATGTGCCGACCGGGCCGACTATATCGCAGCACCGACGGAAATCGCGCGCCCCGGACGCGGGTCGATTTCCGGACCACTCGGGCGACCGGTACCGCCCATTTGTCAATGACGACCGGGGAACCGTCACCACGAGTTCACCCGCTCGCCGATCTCGGAGCACCTCTGGGGGGAACGTGCCGCCGCGAACCGAACAACGAATCCAGCAGCCACCGGGCGGGTCGCGCACCCGTCCCGAACAGGTGCTGATCTCCCGGCTGGGGCTGCACTTCGCCGCGAACCTCAGCTACGGCGACTGGGAACGCGCCGGGACCCAGTTGTCGCGCATCGTCAGCTCGTCGGCCTGGTGCCTGGGCGACTGGCTGGTCCGGGGTCAGGAGAACTACCCCGACCGCTACGTCCGGGCCGTCGAGACCGCCGGGCTCGACTACCAGACGCTGCGGAACTACGCGTGGGTCGCCCGGTGCTTCCCGATGCGGCGGCGTCGGGAGCGGTTGAGCTTCCAGCACCACGCCGAGGTCGCGGCCCTGGACGTCGCGCGGCAGGACGAGTGGCTGGACCGCGCGGAGGAGGGGAGCTGGTCGCGCAACGAACTCCGCCGCCGCATGCGCGCGCACCGGCAGGGCGCGGCGGCGATCACGGCCACGACGTCGTTGCTGCCACGCGTGCCGGTGGCGCGGGAGCGGGTGGAGCGCTGGCGCGCGGCCGCGCGGCGGGTGGACAACCACCTGGAGCACTGGATGGTGGTCGTCCTGGACCACGCCGCGGAGAACGTGCTGGGCGCGGAGACGCCGTAGGGCGGGTCGCGCACGACCACGAACGCCGCCGTCCCGCCGGCGGGACGGCGGCGGGTGGGCCGGGTGGCCGCGGGCGCTGCCGCGCGGGTGGCGGCGGGGGCCGGGTGGCCGCAGGTGCCGCTGGGGCGGTGGTTGTGGGCCGGGCGGTGTGTCGAGCAGGGGACGTTTCCCTTGTGGCACAAGGCTTCCCGACGCGCCCGGTGGTGGACGTCCCGCAGTCGCTGCCCTAGGCTCCGCGGCACGGATGTCCCGTTGTGCCTCCCGGTGCGTCGAATCGACCGTCCGCGGTCGTGCCACCGGCACTCCGCCCGGAATCCGTGAACCCCGCGAACAGCCGGCGCCGCACCGGCTCGCGCACCAGCCTTCGAACCTGATGGAGGGGGCATGACCGAACACGTGGTGATCGCAGATCTCGACGAGACGTCCGCCGTCCACGGCGTGCACGGGGCGGCCGGGGCGTCGGAGTGGAAGTGCTTCGCCCGCCGCGACAACCTCTTCGGGCGGTGGGAGGCGATCGAGTGGGCCGCGCTCCCGCCGGGCGGCGTCAGCGGGGCGCACGTCCACACCCGCACGGAGGAGCTGTACTTCATCGTCGCCGGCACCGGGGTGATGCTCCTCGACGGCCAGGAGCACCCGGTCCGGGGCGGCGACCTCATCCTGAACGGCCTCGGCACCCGGCACGGCCTGCGGAACGCGGGTCGGGACCGGTTGGAGTGGCTGGTCATCGAAGTCGTGGGACCGCCGATGGCGGACGCCTACGCGCACCACCAGAAGAAGATCGACATCGGGGGACGACAATGAGCAACGCCGTGGTGGTAAACCTCCGCGAGGTGCGGGAGATCGACGCCGGGGACTTCCTCAGCGGCCCGCTGGGACGCATCCGCCTGCCGCACCTCCAGCCGGGGCAGCGGGAGGCGCTGGTCGCGCAGGGCCAGGAGCACACCCTGTTCGTCGTGCGCGGCAACGGGAACGCGGTGTCCGGGTCGGTCACCGTCGCACTGCGGCCCGGCGTGGCGCTGACCCTGCCGCTGGGCAGCGAGGTCACCGTGGAAGCGGGCGGCGAGGGGCTTGAGCTGTTCATCGCCAGCCTGGCCACCCCGTCGGCCGCGGGTGCGGTCGGATGATCGTCACCAGCGCCGCCGGCCTGAGCCGGGCCGCGGACGACCACGCGTGGCGCTGCCTGGCGCGGCGCGGGATGCTGCACAGCGAGTGCGAGGCCGTCGACTACCTCCGGCTGCCACCGGGCGCCACGCGGGACGGGCGTGGCCGCGATGGCGTCGACGTGGTCTGGTTCGTCCTCAGTGGACAGGGCCGGTTCAGCGACGGGAACCGCTCCGTCGAGCTGAACCCGGGCGACCTCCTGCTCTCCACGGGCGGCAGCCGCGGGAAGCTGCACAGCGCCGCCGCCCCGCTCGAACTGCTCTCCCTGACCGTGCTGCCGACCGCGGTGACCGAACGGCTCCCCGCGCGCGTCCCGGTGGCGTCGTGGCTCCTGGGCGGCGGCCATGGCTGACCGACTGGTGGTCACCACCCTGGACGAACCGTCCGAGGTGCACGAGATGCACGGCGGCGAGCGGGTCGCGCGGTGGAAGTGCCTGGTGCGGCGGAACAACATGTTCGGGCCGTGGGAGGCGGTGGAGTGCTCCTCCCTGCCGCCGGGCGCGGCCAGCGGCGTGCACCTGCACAGCCGGACCGAGCAGTTCGACTACGTGGTGTCCGGGCGGGGCGTCATGACGATCGACGGCGTGGACCACCCGGTCGCCGCCGGCGACCTGGTCACGACCTGCCTCGGCACCCGGCACGGCATCCGCAACACCGGCGCGGACGACCTGGTCTGGCTCGTCATCGAGGTGTCCGGGCCGGGGATGGCGGAAGGCGTGCCGGACCGGGCCGCCAACGGCGTCCGCGCGGAGGTGGTCGACCTCCGCGCGGCCCGCGACGTCGACGCGCTGGACTACCTCGCCGGGCCGCTGCGCCGGGCGCGGCTGGTGCGCCTCGACCCGTCCCGGGCGGAGTCCCTGGTCGCCGACGACCAGGAGCACGTGTTGTTCACGCTCACCGGCACCGGGACCGCGACGACGGGGTCCACCAGCGTGCCGCTGCGGCCCGGTGTCGCGGTGGGCCTGCCGCACCTCGGCGCCGCGTCGATCGCGAGCGGGCCGGACGGGGTGGAGTTCTTCGTGGTGAGCCTTGCCGTACCGGGGAAAGCGGGTGGTGCGACGTGATCGTCTCCAGGACGCACGACGGCCTCACGGTGGCCTTCGACCGGAACGCCGGCTGCGCCGCGTGGCGGTGCCTCGGCCGCCGGGGGATGTTGTTCAGCGAGTGCGAGTCGTTCGACTACGTCCGGCTCGCGCCGGGGGCGGTGCTCGACGAACGCGGCCGGGGCGACATCGAAGAGGCGTGGTTCGTGTTGCGCGGCAGCGGTGAGTTCACCGTCGAGGGGGAAGCGCCGCTGCACGTGGAAGCGGGCCGGCTCGTGCTCTGCCCACACCGGACCGGCGGCACGTGGCGCGGTGTCGGTGACTCCGCGCTGGAACTGCTGGTGCTGGCCCTGATGCCCGCCTCGGTGAGCCGACGGCTCCCCACGCGCACACCCGCCGACTGAACCGAAAGGGGGGACACGTGAACCACCAACGCATCGAGGTCGACGTCCTCGTCGTGGGCTCCGGACCGGTGGGCGCGACGTTCGCGCGCACCCTGGTCGACGGCGGACGCGAGGTCATGGTGGTGGACGCCGGCCCGCAGCTCTCCAGCCGCCCCGGCGAGCACCTGAAGAACCACCTCGCCTACCAGCACAGCCACGAGCGGTTCGGCACGCTGATCCGGGGGCACCTGCACCCGTTGTCGCGCGCCGCGCCGGCGGCGGTGCCGGACCAGCTCATCAGCCTGGACGCGGGCGTCGCGACGTACGCGGTCGGCGGCATGGCCACCCACTGGACGGGTGTGACGCCCCGGCACCACCCGGGTGTCGAGCGGTCCGACGTCATCCCGGCCGCCGAGTGGGACGCGCTCTACGGCGACGCCGAGGCGTTGCTCAACACGCGCACCGACCTGACCGCGGACGCCATCTCCCACCAGGTCGTGCTGGACGCGCTCGCCGACGAGTACGCGGAGCTGCCCCGCCCGTACGGGGTCCAGCACCTCCCGATGGCCGCGGAACGCCGCACCGACAACCCCCGGCTGGTGCGTTGGACGGGCGCGGACACCATCCTGGGCCCGCTGGCCGACGGCGCGCGGGACGGGTTCGTCCTGCGCGAGCAACACCAGTGCACGCGTCTCGTGCCGACGGCGGACGGGTCCCGCATCGCCTACGCCGAGATCGTGGACCACATCGCGTGGCGGACCCTGCGCGTCGAGGCGACCACGTACGTCGTCGCCTGCGGCGCCGTCCTGACCCCGCAACTGCTCCACGCCTCGGGCATCCGCCCGCCCGCGCTCGGCCGCTACCTCACGGAGCAGCCGGTCGCCTTCTGCCAGGTCGTGCTCCGCGACGACCTGGTAGGGCGCGTCGCGACGGACCCGCGCTTCGCCGACCGGGTGGCGACCCACCGGGCACGCCACCCCGACGACGTGCTGCCGATCCCGGCGGACGACTTCGACCCCAACGTGTGGATCCCGGTGTCACGGGGCCGGCCGTGGCACTGCCAGGTCCACCGCGACCTGCCCTACGACGGCATGGTGCCGGACCCGGACGTGGACGAGCGGCTGGTGGTCGACCTGCGCTGGTTCGGCCTGGTCGACCCGAGGCCGGAGAACCGGGTCCGCTTCTCCGACACCGCGCGCGACCGCTACGACATGCCGGAGGCGCGCTTCGAGTTCTCGCTCGGCGAGGCGGACCGCGTGCGGCAGCACCGGATGATGGCGGACCTGCACCGGGCCGCCGCCGCGCTCGGGCCGTACCTGCCCGGCTCCGAGCCGCGGTTCGTCATCCCCACGTTGCCGCTGCACATCGCGGGCACCACGCGGATGGGGTCCGACCCGGGCACCAGCGTGGTCGACACCGGTTCCCGCGTCTGGGGCGTGGAGAACCTCTACCTCGGCGGCAACGGCGTCATCCCGACCGGCACCGCGAGCAACCCGACGTTGACGAGCGTGGCGCTGGCGCTGCGCGCGGCACGCGGAATCCTCGGCTCCGGACGACAACTCCCAGCAGAAAGGCACGCGCATGAGCAGCGGCCCAGGACACCTGTTCCTCGGTGAGGACGAGAAAGCACTGGTCCACCGGGCGCTGGACGAGTGGCAGCTCAACCGCTACCGGTTCGGCGAATCGGACGAACCGTCCATGGTGTACGCGCTGGAACGCGAGTTCGAGCAGCGCACGGGCGCCCGCCACTGCCTCGCGGTCAACAGCTGCACGTCCGCGTTGCTCACCGCGCTGGTGGCGCTCGGCGTCGGTCCCGGCGACGAGGTGATCGTGCCCGGGTACACGTTCATCGCGTCCATCGCCGCGATCGTCCACCGGGGCGCGGTACCCGTGCTCGCCGAGATCGACGAGTCCCTGACCCTCGACCCGGAGGACGTGGTCCGCCGGATCACGCCCGCCACGAAGGCGATCCTCGCGGTGCACATGCTCGGCGCACCGGCGGAGATGGGCGAGTTGCGGCGGATCGCGGACGAGCACGGGCTGTTCCTGGTGGAGGACGCCGCGCAAGCCTGCGGCGGTCGGTACCGGGGCCGCGCCCTGGGCACCATCGGCGACGCGGGCGCGTTCTCGCTCAACCGGTTCAAGATCATCACCAGTGGTGACGGCGGCCTGCTGACGCTGGCCGACGACACGGCCTACGAGCGTGCTTTCGCCTTCCACGACCACGGGTTCAAGCCGTTGCGCCAGGGCATCGCCGACGCGGACTCGCTGTTCGGGATGAACCTGCGGATGCACGAACTCAGCGGTGCGGTGGCACTCGGGCAACTGCGCAAGATCGACGACATCCTGGGCACGCTGCGCAAGCAGAAGACGGCGTTCCTGGACGCGATCGGCGAACTGCCGGGCGTGACGCGCAGGCGCATCACCGATCCGGACGGGGAGTGCTCCTCGTTCCTGGTCCTGCGCTTCGAGACCGTCGAGGCGGCACGCGCGGTGGCCGGACTGCTCGGCACGTCCACGCTCATCGACTCGGGCCGCCACTACTACGGCAACATGCCCCAGTTGCTCGCCCGCCGCACGCCCACCCCGTCGGAACACCCCTTCTCCTGCCCGGCCCACCCCACCGACCGGCGGTACACGCCGAACATGCTGCCCCGCACGGACGACGTGCTCGGCCGGTCGGTCGCCCTGTCGGTCGGTGTGGTCGACGCCTACCTGGGCTCCGGGGTCGGCATCAACCCGCTCTCGTCGCCGGACGAGATCGAGGCCGCGGCCCGAGCCGTGCGATCAGCTGTCTACGAAGTGGTTGCGAGGACATGAACACACGATCCGGAACGACCGACACGACCCACCACTGGCGCGTGCGGGCCGAGCAGTCCATCGACTACGAGGTCCGCATGACGGACGGCGTCTTCGACCCGGCCAACCGCGCGTTGCTGGACGCGGGGACCACCGTCCGCACCGACCGGCCCCGCCGGTTCGTCGTGATCGACGCCAAGGTGCACGACCTCTACGGCGGCGCGCTCCGCCGGTACCTCGAACACCACGACTGCGAGTACCGCCTGTGCGTGCTGTCGGCCGCCGAAGAGGCCAAGACGATGGAGTCGGTGTACACCGTGGTGCACGGGCTCGACTCGTTCGGCATCTCGCGCAGGCACGAGCCGATCATCGCCATCGGCGGCGGGATCCTCCTGGACATCGCGGGTCTGGCCGCCAACATGTACCGGCGCAGCACGCCCTACGTGCGGGTGCCGACCTCCCTCATCGGGCTGGTCGACGCCGGGGTCGGCATCAAGACCGGGGTGAACTTCGGCTCGCACAAGAACCGGCTCGGCACGTACTTCGCGCCGACCGTCGCGTTGCTGGACCGGGGTTTCCTGGCCACGGTGGACGACCGGCACATCAGCAACGGCCTCGCGGAAATCCTCAAGATCGCCCTGATCAAGGACGCCGAGCTGTTCCGCCTGCTGGACGAGCACGCGGAACTGCTGCTCGCCGAACGGCTCACCGGCCGGACGCCGACCGGTGACGCCGTGGCCGCGGCGGTGTTCCACCACGCGGTGGGCGGGATGCTGGAGGAGCTGGAGCCGAACCTGTGGGAGCAGCACCTGGAGCGCCTGGTCGACTACGGCCACTCGTTCAGCCCCACCCTGGAGATGCGGGCACTCCCGGCGCTACTGCACGGCGAGGCGGTCGCCGTCGACATGGCGCTCACCACGGTGCTGGCCGAGGCACGTGGTCTGGTGTCCACCGAGGACCGCGAGCGGATCTTCGGCCTGATGCGCAGGCTCCGCCTGCCCACGTGGCACCCGTTGCTGGAGCCGGACCTGCTGGAGCAGGCGTTGCGGGAGACCACCCGGCACCGGGACGGGCGGCAGCGGATGCCGATCCCGGTCGGCATCGGCGACGCGTGCTTCCTCCACGACCTCACCGTCACCGAACTCGCGGGCGCGGCCGACGTGCTGCGCGTGCTGGCCGAGGACGCGCCGGCCGGTGAGCTGGTCGTCACGGACGTCGGCGGGACGCCTGAGGCCGCGGCGGACCGGGTCATCCGCCGGGACGGCGTGAGCAGCACCCGGGAGGTGATCACCTGGTCGTCGCTGCCGCCCGGCACGTCGCGCGAGGAGGGCGCGCGGACCGGCACGGACAGGTTCTGCTTCGTCCTCGACGGTCACGGCGAGCTGCGCGTCGGCGACACCACGCACGCGATGCGCCCCGGTTACCTGATCGCCATCCGGGCCGGCGCGGTGCACCGCTTCGCGAACCCCGGCGGCGAAGACCTGAGCTGGCTGGTGATCGAGGTGCCCGGTCCGCCCGACGGGCTGGTGCTCACCGCGGACGTGCCGACGCCGGGGGGTGTCTCGTGAGCGGGGGCATCCCGGGTGCGTGCGGGGTGCACCACGTCGCCTACACGGTGCCCGACCTGGAGCAGGCGGTCGAGTTCTTCACCGAGGTCGTCGGCGCGGAACTCGCCTACACCCTGGACTCGGTGCGGGACGACGAGGGCGACTGGATGACCCGCAAGCTCGACGTGGACGCCGCGGCCACCGCCCGGGTCGCCATGCTGCGGCTCGGGCCGGTGACCAACCTGGAGCTGTTCGAGTACACCGCGCCGGACCAGCGCAGGCAGGTGCCCCGCAACAGCGACTGGGGCGGCCACCACCTGGCGATCCACGTCGCGGACGTCGACGCCGCCGCGGCGTACCTGCGGGCGCAGCCGGGCGTCCACGTGCTGGGTGACCCGGAGACCATCACCGACGGACCCATCACGGGCGACCGCTGGGTCTACTTCGTGACGCCGTGGGGGATGCAGATGGAGCTGATCAACCTGCCGACGGGCGCGCCGTACGAGCAGCGGACGGATGTGCGGCTGTACCAGCCGGGCGAGCGGAGCGGGGGAGGGGTGTCATGAGCCCGTCCACGCAGCCGGAGCTGGTGCCGGCGGGCGAGGGGGAGACGATCTGGTTCGACGGCAACGTCTACACGGTCAAGATCAGCGGCGAGGCGACCAACGGCGCCCTGTCGGTCCTGGAGTCCTCGATCATGCCGGGCTGCGGCCCGCCGCTGCACGTGCACACCGTGGCGGACGAGGTGTTCCACGTGTTGTCCGGCCAACTGGAGTTCCAGGTCGGCGACGCGGAGTTCACCGGCCGGGCGGGGGACTACGTCTTCGTGCCCCACGGCACCCCGCACCGCTTCAAGAACATCGGCGTGCACGTCGCGCACACGATCTTCGCCTACACCCCGGCGGGATTCGAGAAGTTCTTCCTGGAGTCGGGTGAACCGGCCGTGGCCGGCACCCCGGTCCCCCAGTGGAGCAGCGAGGAGTTCGAGCGCGCGGTGGCCATCGCGCCGCGGTTCCACTGGGAGGGACCGCCGACCAAGTAGGACCGTCACGGCAGACGTGGTTGGCTGAGCCACGCGTCGAAGAACGGCTCCAGCGGCGCGATGGAGTGCCACTGGGCCAGGGCCGCGAAGTCCGCCGTGGTCGCGGTGCCGTGCCGGTGGTTGCGGTTCCAGTCACGCAGCAGGGTGAAGAACGCGTGGTCGCCCAACCGGTCGCGCAGGGCGTGGAGCGTGAGCGCACCACGCTTGTACACCCGGTCGTCGAACATGTTCGCCACGCCCGGATCGCCGATCCGCAGGTCCTGCGGCAGTCGCGCGAGCCGGGCGTGCGCGCGCTCGGCGTGCACGGCCGCCGGCGGGCCGCCCGAGTTCTCCGACCACAGCCACTCGGCGTAGCAGGCGAAACCCTCGTTGAGCCAGATGTCCCGCCAGTCCGCCAACCCCACGCTGTTGCCGAACCACTGGTGCGCCAACTCGTGCGCCACGAGCCGTTCGCAGCCTCGCTCGCCGTCCACGTGGTTGGCGCCGAACACCGACATGCCCTGCGCCTCGACCGGCACTTCGAGTTCGTCGTCGGTCACCACCACGTGGTACGCGCGGAACGGGTAGGGGCCGAACAGCTCCTCGAACACCTCCACCATGCGTGGCTGGCGGGCGAAGTCGTGCGCGACCGCCTGCCGCAGCCGCGCGGGGGCCAGGACGTCCTGGCCCGGCGCGAGGGACAGCCGCTCGTACTGGCCCACCTGCACCGACGCCAGGTAAGCCGCCATCGGCTCGGACTGCTCGTAGACCCACGTCGTGCTGCTGCCGCCGGTTCGCCTGTCGACCAGCAGCCCGTTGGCCACCACCGCGTACGCCGACGCGGCGGTCACCGAGATCCGGTAGGTCGCCTTGTCCCGCACCAGGTCGTTGCACGGGAACCACGACGACGCGCCGATCGGCTGGCTCGCCACCAACGCGCCGTCGGTCAGCTGCTCCCAGCCCAGCTCGCCCCAGTACCGCGTGCGGATGGGCTGCGGCGTGCCCGAGTACCGCACCTCGACCACGCTGCGACCACGCGCCGCGCGCCGCACCCGCAGCTTGCCGTCGCCGTGGGTGTAACGCGCGGGCGCGCCGTCCACCAGCACCTTGCCGACGGTGAACCGGCCGAGGTCGAGCGTGATCGGACCCTCGGCGTCCACCCACAGCCGGGCGCGCCCGGCCAGCCGCCCGGTCAGCGGTTTGTAGTCCAGGTCCAGGTCGTAGTGCTCGACCCGGCACGCGGGGTCGCCGTGCTGCGCCAGGTAGGGCTTCATCGCCACGCCGAGATCGGGTTGCCCAGCCACCGGCTGCCCGCGGGCACCTCCTCGCCACGCATCACCAGCGAGGCGGGCCCCACCGAGGTGTGCGCGCCGACCGTCGCACCGGGCAGCACGATCCCGTGCGGCCCGAGCGTCGAGCCCTCCGCCAACGTCACCTGGTCCATGCGCAGGATCCGATCATGGAACAGGTGCGTCTGCACGACGCACCCGCGGTTCACGGTCGCGCCGTCCCCCAACCGGACGAGGTCCGCCTCCGGGAACCAGTACGACTCGACCCACGCGCCGCGCCCGATCCGCGCGCCCAGCGCCCGCAGCCACAGCGGCATCAGCGGCGAGCCGCCCGCCGCGCCGACCAGCCACGGCACGGCCAGCACCTCCACGAAGGTGTCCGCCAGCTCGTTGCGCCAGACGAACGCGCTCCACAGCGGGTGCTCCCGCGACCGGAACCGGCCGATGAGCACCCACTTCGCCAGCAGCGCGACCGCGCTCGCGACCAGGCCCGCCGCCAGCAGCACCACGCCGGACAGCAGCGGCGCCCACCAGCCCAGCCCGCGCAGCGCGAACAACACCAGCACGACCAGCGCCACGTGGCACATCACCGGCACGACCCGGCACAGCTCCACCAGCGCCCGCGCCACGACCAGCCGCTTCGGCGGGGCGAACGTGCGGCTCTGGTCGCCCTCGGCGACCGCGCGCGGCAGCTTCATCGGCGGCATCCCGAGGTAGGAGCTGCCCGCCTTGGCCCGCTTCGGC
The DNA here is from genome assembly GCF_019375475.1 of Saccharothrix obliqua. Classification (GTDB taxonomy): domain Bacteria; phylum Actinomycetota; class Actinomycetes; order Mycobacteriales; family Pseudonocardiaceae; genus Actinosynnema; species Actinosynnema obliqua. The sequence goes on from NZ_JAHXGQ010000017.1 coordinate 58,182, forward strand.
GCGGCCGACAGCACACCCACGAGACCGCGGTTGGGCACCTCGCGACCCGGCGCGGTCATGCCCGAGTTGCCCAGGAACGCCCGCTTGCCGACCCGCGCGGACGCGATCCGCAGCCAGCCGCCGCCCAACTCGTAGGACGCGACCATGGTGTCGTCGGCCAGGAACGCGCCGTCACCGATCCGGGTCATCTTCGGCAGCGCCAGCACGGTCGACGCCTCCACGCCGCGGCCGACCCGCATACCGAGCATCCGCAGCCACACCGGCGTGAACAGGCTCGCGTACATCGGGAACAACGCCACGCGGGCCATGCTCATCAGCCGCTCGGTGGTCCACGCCTGCCAGGCGACCCGGCTGTGCACCGGGTACGCGCCCGCCCGCAGCCCGATCCCGAGCAGCCGCACGGACACCAGCACGAGCAGCGCGTAAGCGCCCAGCCACGCCACCGTCGCCAACGGCACCCCGAGCAACGCCGCGCGCAACGTCAGCGGGTCGTCCGCGACCGGACCACGCGCCACGAGCAGCAGCGCGGGCAGCGCCGCCACCGCGGGCAGCAGGCCCAGCGCGAAGGACGTGCAGCCGTACACGCCCTTCCACCACAGCGAGCGCGGCGGGCGGGAGCGTGGCCGGGACGCCTTGCCGGTGCGCTGCGCGGGCACGCCCGCCCAGCGCTGGCCGGTCGGCACCGAGCCGGTGACGCCGGAACCGGGCGCGACCTCGGCCCGCTTGCCGATCCGGGCGCCGGGGAACAACGTGCTGCGCGCGCCCACCGTGGCGCCCGCGCCGACCCGGATGCGGCCGATGCGCACCAGGTCGCCGTCCACCCACGTGCCGGACAGGTCGACCTCGGGTTCGACCGCGCTGCCCCGGCCGAGCTTGAGCAGCCCGGTGACCGGCGGCAGCGAGTGCAGGTCGACGTCCGGGCCGATCTTCGCGCCCAGCGCGCGGGCGTAGTGCGTGATCCACGTCCCGGTCAGGTTCGTCGCGCCGCTGTGCTCGGCCAGCTTCTCCGCCGCCCACAGGCGCAGGTGCACGCCACCGCCACGCGGGTACGCGCCCGGCTTGACGCCGCGCAGCAGCAGGCGCGCGCCGCCCGCCGCGATCGCGACCCGGCCGGGCGGGCTGATGAGCAGCAGCCACCCGGCCGCCACCCACCACCACGACACCGACAGCAGGCCCAGCACGTTGCCGATCGCCGCGAGCGCGACCACCCACCGCAGGCCGGCGACCGTCATCAGCGGCACGGTCAGCAACGCCTGCACCAGCCGCGCGCGACGCGGGGTCGGCGCGACCTCGCGGACCGGCGCGTCGTGCGCGGCCAGCTCGTCCAGCCGCGCCGCGAACGCGCGCAGCGTCGGGTGCTGGTAGACGTCGCTGACCGACACCCCGGCGTACCGCGCGCGCACCAACGACATCAGCTGCGCGGCGGCCAGGCTGCCGCCACCGCTGGCGAAGAAGTCCGCGTCGGCGCCGGACACCCGCGAGCCCAGCACCTCGGCCCACTGCTCGGCCAACCACGCCTCCGTGCCCTGGAGGTGCGTCTCCGCCTCCGTGTCGAGCGCGGGCAGCGGCCACGGCAGCGCGTTGCGGTCGACCTTGCCCGAGGTGCGGGTGGGCAGCGTGTCGACCACCGCGATCAACGGCACCAGCGCGGCGGGCAGCGCGGCCCGCAGCCGGGACACCGCGTCGGCGTGGTCGAAGCCCTCGCCCGCGACCAGGTAGCCGACCAGGATCTGGTTGCCGCCCCGGGTGGTGCGCACGGCCGCCGCCGCGCCGGCCACCCCGGGCAGGGCCTGGAGCGCCGCGTCGACCTCGCCCAGCTCGATGCGCCTGCCGCCGAGCTTGATCTGCTCGTCCGCGCGGCCCAGGAACAGCAGGCCCTCCGGCTCGGCCTTGACCAGGTCGCCGCTGCGGTAGGCACGCGACCAGCCCAGCGCGGGCAGCGGCGCGAACTTCTCGGCGTCCTTGGCGGGGTCGAGGTAGCGGGCCAGGCCGACGCCGCCGATCACCAGCTCACCGGTGCCGCCCATCGGCACCGGGTGGCCCTCGCCGTCGACCACGGCCAGCTCCCAGCCGTCCAGCGGCAGCCCGATGCGCACCGGGCCGACACCGGTCAGCGGCGCGGCGCAGGCCACCACGGTGGCCTCGGTGGGCCCGTAGGTGTTCCACACCTCGCGGCCGTCGACCGCCAGCCGCTCGGCCAGCTCCGGCGGGCACGCCTCGCCGCCGAAGATCAGCAGCCGCACGTCGTCCAGCGCCTCGACCGGCCACAGCGCGGCCAGCGTCGGCACCGTGGACACGACGGTGATCTCCTGCTCCACCAGCCACGGCCCGAGGTCCATGCCGGTGCGCACCAGCGAGCGCGGCGCGGGCACCAGGCACGCGCCGTGCCGCCACGCCAGCCACATCTCCTCGCAGGAGGCGTCGAACGCGACCGACAGGCCCGCCAGGACGCGGTCGTCGGGGCTGATCGGGTCCTCGGCGAGGAACAGCCGCGCCTCCGCGTCGACGAAGGCCGCGGCGGAGCGGTGCGACACCGCGACGCCCTTGGGCTTGCCGGTGGAGCCCGACGTGAAGATGATCCACGCGTCGTCGTCCGGGCCGGGCGCGCCGACCGCGCCCAGCGGCGCGGCACGCGGCACGACCACGCCGCCGCCGGTCATCACGACGCAGGCGGCGGCCTCGGTGAAGACGAGTTCCGCGCGCTCGTCCGGGTCCTCGGCGTCGACCGGGACGTACGCCGCGCCGGCGGCGAGGACAGCGAGGATCGAGACGTAGAGGTCGACCGTGCCGGACGGGACGCGGACGCCGACCCGGTCGCCGACGCCGACGCCGCGGTCGGCCAGCGCGCGGCGCACGCCGTCGACCTCGGCCAGGAGTTCCCGGTAGGTCAGCGAAGTCGTGCCGTCGTCGATCGCCGGCGCGTCGGGGTGGCGGCGCGCGGTGTCGGCGAGGACGTCGAGCAGGGTGCGCTCCGGCGCTGCCGCGTGGGCGCGGAACAACGCGGGTGCGGTGGCGGGGTCGTGGGCTACGGTCACCGGTCGGCACCGCGGGTGGGCAGGCGCATGTTCGTCCTCCGAGGGCTGGGTAGCTGCCCCGCGCCCGGTGGGCACCGGCCGGGCAGCCTCGGCGACCGCGTGCCGCGAAATCGCCGATCCGGCACTCTACCTGGGGTTTCCGGGTGGGCAGCGACGCAGTCACCCGAAGTGGGGGGTCTCACAGGGTGTAACGCCGGGGAATTCCGCGTGGCGCGGCCGTTCGAACGACCGCGTTTCGGTGGTGCGAAGCCACCGATCACACTTCTGTCCACAGTGGACTGATACGCCGGGTGCGCCGGTACCGCGGGCGGTCCCGGCGCGTTCTCGCGGCCGGATCGGCTCCGGGTTCCCGAACCCCGTGCCGACTCCGCGTCGACACCGGTCGTCCACCCGCGATTCGCCTGCGCGCCAAGTGAAATCGGCCGTGCGCGCGGCCGTGCGCACGCCCGGTGGTCAGGGCTTCCCGTCTGCCCGCACCCGTCGCGGCTGTCAAGTGGTGCGGCTCCGGCGCGCGGCTCTTGGCACTTAAGGGCCGATTTCTGCCCCTAATGGACTAGACCATTGCCGGGGCCGGTGCGGCGGCGATAACGTCGATCACGGCCGGGACCGGTGATCTCGCGTGCCGAGGCGCCGGAACCCGTTGTCCGGAAGGCGTTCTTCGGGTGGCAGCGTCGCCAACCGGGTGTGGGAAGAGGTTCGGTGACGGCTGCGCGCGGTGTTGTCCCGCGGCGCGGATACGGGGTGGTGAATGACTGGCAGGGTGATCTACGCCGGGTTCGAGGTGCAGTACCCCGTCGGCGGCAACCGGTTGCTGACCGACCACGTCGCGCTGCTGGTGGCGGCGGGGGTGGACGCGTACCGGTGGTCGCCGACGCCGGGTTTCCGGTACTCGTGGTTCGCGGACGACGTGCCGACGTTGTCGGGTGCGGAGCTGGACCTGGGCGCGGAGGACCTGCTCGTGGTGCCGGAACTGGTGGTGCTGCCGGACCGCGACCCGGCGCCGGGTGGCCGGAAGGCGATCTTCGTCCAGGGCCACTTCATGACGTTCCTGACGTGTCCCGACGTCGACCTCTACCCGGGCTGGAGCACGCCGCCCGCGTTGTGGACGATCTCCCGCGACGGCGTGGACGTGCTCAGCCGCGCCATACCCCACCTGCCACCGCCACGACTGGTGCCCAACCCGATCGACGCGGGGGTGTTCCGGCCCGGGGTGAAGGTGCCGAGCATCGCGTGGATGTCGCGGAAGCGGCCGTCGGAGAGCGCGTTGTTGAAGCAGATCCTGCGCAACGACCCGCGGAGTGCGGGGGTGGAGTTGCGGGACGTGCGTGGCCTGTCGCACGGGGAGGTGGCGCGGGTGTTGTCGGACACGTCGGTGTTCGTGGCGTTGGGTGCGCCGGAGGGTGAGGGTTTCGGGTTGCCGGTGGCGGAGGCGTTGGCGAGTGGGTGTCTGGTGACGGGGTACGGGTTGGGTGGTGGTGACGAGTTGTTCGAGGCGCCGTCGGCGTGGCCGGTGGCGAATCTGCGGACGGTGGAGTTGGCGGACCGGGCGTTGGAGTTGGTGCGGTTGCCCGACGCAGACCGGTTGCGTGCGGCGGGTCGGCGGTGGTTGGTCGACCGTTACAACGCGGAGGTGACCACGAAGGCGTTGCTGACGGCGGTCGAAGCGGCCCGCGCCCTGCCCGGCGAAGCCACCCGCGCGATCCACCCCTCCGCGTGGGAAGAGGAACTGATGCGCGTGATCGCCCCGTACGCGGCACCACTGGCCGCCGCCGGCTCCCAGAGCTAGCCCCTCCCACGCCCCGCGCCGAGGCGCATCCGCGCGTCCCACCCGCCCGCGCCACGCGGCCGGGCGGTTCCGCGCGCCCTGATCCGGTCGAGACCCGCTAGGAGCCGACGTGGAGCAGTCACCCCCCATCGCCGTGGTCGGGATGTCGTGCCGCTTCCCCGGCGCGCCGACCACCTCCGCCTTCTGGGACGTGCTGATCGGTGGTGCCGACGTGCTCGGCGACGCACCCGCCGGTCGACCGCCGACGGCGTCCCGCGCCGGGTACCTGCCCGACGTCGCGGGCTTCGACGCCGGCCTGTTCGGCATCTCGCCTCGCGAGGCGCGCGAGCTGGACCCGCAGCAACGCCTGCTGCTCGAACTGTGCTGGGAGGCGTTCGAGGACGCCGGCACCGCGCCGGACTCGTGGCACGACAGCGCGACGGGTGTGTTCGTCGGCGTCACGGCCGAGGACTACGCGTTGCTCGCGGCCCGCCGCGGCGCGGAGGTCGGCCACCACCGGCTCACCGGCACCAGCCGGGCGATCATCGCCAACCGGCTGTCGCACTTCTTCGGCCTCGCCGGGCCGAGCATGACCGTGGACACCGGCCAGTCGTCGTCCCTGGTCGCCGTGCACCTGGCGATCGAGAGCATCCGCTCCGGCGAGACGACCGCGGCCGTGGCCGGCGGGGTGCACCTCAACCTCGCCGACGAGTCCACGCGGGCGCTGGACCGGCTCGGCGCGCTGTCCCCGGACGGGCGCTGCCACACCTTCGACGCGAGGGCCAACGGGTTCGCCCGGGGCGAGGGCGGCGGTCTGGTCGTGCTCAAGACCCTGGCTCGCGCGGAGGCCGACGGCGACCGCGTCTACGGCGTGCTGCGTGGCAGCGCCGTCAACAACGACGGGCCGTCCGCCGGGTTGACCGTGCCGAGGCCGGACGCCCAGGAGCGGGTGTTGCGGTCGGCGTGCCTGCGGGCGGGTGTCGCGCCGCACGAGGTCGACTACGTCGAGCTGCACGGCACCGGGACCGCGGTGGGCGACCCGGTGGAGGCCCAAGCGCTCGCCGCGGCCTACGGCGCGGACCGGACGCTGCTGGTCGGCTCCGTCAAGACGAACATCGGCCACCTGGAGGGCGCGGCCGGCGTCGCCGGGCTGATCAAGGCGTTGCTCGCGCTGCACCACCGGTGCGTACCGGCGAGCCTGAACTTCGAGCGGCCGAACCCGGCGATCCCGCTGGACCGGTGGCGGCTGCGCGTCGTCACCGAACCGACGCCGTGGCCCGAACCCGGCTGCGCCGGCGTGTCGTCCTTCGGTCTCGGCGGCACCAACGCCCACGTCGTCGTGGGTCCCGCTCCGACGCCGCGACCGGCGGCCGGTCACGCGGGCGGGCCGGTGGCGTGGGTGCTGGCGGCGCACGACGAGCAGGCGTTGTCCGACCAGGCGGCCCGCCTGGCGGCGCACCTGCGACCCGGGTTCGCCGCGGCCGACGTCGCGCACTCGCTGGCCCGCACGCGGGCCGCCCTGCCGCACCGCGCGGTGGTCGTGGGCACCGGCGACGAGATGGTCACGGCGTTGACCGACCTCGCGGAGGGCCTGCCGACCCCGGCGGCGGTGCGCGGCACGGCGCGTGCGGACACGTCCGGCGTCGTGTTCGTCTTCCCCGGGCAGGGTTCGCAGTGGCCCGGCATGGCCACCGGACTGCTCGACTCGTCCGAGGCGTTCACCGACGCCCTGCGGGAGTGCGACGACGCGTTGCGCCCGCTGGTGGGGTGGTCGGTGGTCGACGTGCTGCGTGCGGTCGACGGCGCGCCGTCGATGGAGCGCACCGAGGTCAACCAGCCGGTGATGTGGGCGGTCATGGTGGCGCTCGCCGCCGTCTGGCGCTCGTGCGGCGTCGAACCGGTCGCGGTCGTCGGCCAGTCGCAGGGCGAGATCGCGGCGGCCTGCGTCGCCGGCGCGCTGTCGATCCGGGACGGTGCCAGGCTGATCGAGGCCCGGTCGCGGATCGCGGCGCGGGAGCTGACCGGTCACGGCGGCATGGTGTGGATCGGGCTGCCGCCGGCGGACGTGCGGCGGCGGATCGCCCGGTGGCGCGACCGGTTGTCGGTCGCGGTGGTCTACGGGCCGGAGTCGGTCGTGGTCGCCGGCGAGGCGGACGCGCTGGACGAACTCGTGGCCGAGTGCGAGCCGCACGCCCGGGTCCGGCGGGTCGCGGCGGACTACGCGTCGCACTCCGCCCTGGTGGAGCGGATCGAGGACCCGCTGAAAGCGGAGTTGGCCGAGCTGAGCCCGATGACGCCCCGCGTGCCGTTCTACTCGACGGTGACCGGCGGGCACACCGACGTGCCGCTCGACGCCGACTACTGGTACCGCAACCTGCGGGAGCCCGTGGACCTGCTGGGCGCGGTCGACGCGCTGCTCAGCGATGGCAGGCACACGTTCGTGGAGGTCAGTCCCCACCCGTTGCTGCTGGCGGGCATCCGTGACGGCGCGGTCGCCCGCGACACCGCGGTGGTGACCGTGCCGACGTTGCGCCGGGACGAGGGCGGCTTGGCACGGGTGCTGCTGTCGCTGGGCGAACTGCACGTGCGGGGTGTGCCGGTCGCGTGGGCGGAGCTGTTCCGGGACGCCGGTCGCGTGTCGTTGCCGGGCTACCCGTTCCAGCGCGAGCGGTACTGGATCGACGACCTCCCGGCGGCGGGGGCCACCGGGCCGGAGCCGGGCGGCGGCAACGCGCTGGTGGAGGGCGCGGACGCCGGGGCCGACCGGGAGGCCGGGGACCTGCCCACCGTGCTGCGGCACGCGATGGCGGCCGTGCTCGGTGTGCGCGACCCGGCGCGGATCGACCTGGACGCGTCGTTCCGGGACCTCGGGTTCGACTCCGCGATGCTGGTGGAGCTTGCGGAGCGGCTGGACCCCGCGGTCGGCAGGCGGCTGACCAGCACGACGTTGTTCAACCACCCCACGCCCGCCCGGCTGGCCGAGCACCTGACCGGCGGCGTGGGTGCCGCACCGCCCGACCTGCGCACGCGGGACGACGACGACCCGGTGGTGATCGTCGGCATCGGCTGCCGGTTCCCCGGCGGGATCGACTCGCCCGAGTCCTTCTGGTCGGCGCTGGTCGGCGCGGAGGACCTGATCACCGACGCGCCGACCGACCGCGGTTGGCCGGCATCCGGCTTCCGGGGCGGTTTCCTCACCGACGCGGCGGCGTTCGACGCCGGCTTCTTCGGGATCTCGCCACGCGAGGCGCTGGCGATGGACCCCCAGCAACGCCTCGCCCTGGAGACGTCGTGGGAGGCGTTGGAGCGGGCCGGGATCGAGCCGACCTCGTTGCGCGGCACGGACACGGGCGTGTTCCTGGGCCTGATGCCGCAGGACTACGGCAGCCGCATGGGGCAGGCGAGCGGTGAGACGGCGGGCTACGTGCTGACCGGCGTGTCGCCGAGCGTCGCCTCGGGCCGGCTGTCGTACGTGCTCGGCCTGCGTGGTCCCGCGTTGACGGTGGACACGGCGTGTTCGTCGTCGTTGGTCGCGTTGCACCTGGCCGCGCAGTCGTTGCGGTCGGGGGAGTGCTCGTTGGCCATCGCCGGTGGCGTCACGGTGATGGCGACTCCCGGCATCTTCCACGAGTTCGCGCGGCAGGGCGGGCTGTCCGCCGATGGCCGCTGCCGGTCCTTCGCGCACGACGCGGACGGCACGGGCTGGGCCGAAGGCGCCGGTGTGCTCGTGCTGGAGCGGATGTCCGAGGCGCGGCGGCAGGGGCGGGAGATCCTGGCCGTGGTGCGTGGTTCGGCGGTCAACCAGGACGGTGCCTCCAACGGCCTGACCGCGCCGAACGGCCTCGCCCAGGAGCAGGTGATCCGCCGCGCGCTGGCCGACGCCGGTCTCCGACCGTCGGAAGTGGACGCCGTGGAGGCGCACGGCACCGGGACCGTGCTGGGCGACCCGATCGAGGCGGAAGCGCTCATCGCGGCCTACGGCGAGGGACGCGACCGCCCGCTGCTGCTGGGCTCGGTGAAGTCCAACATCGGCCACACCCAGGCCGCCGCGGGCAGCGCCGGGCTGATCAAGGTGGTGCTCGCGATGCGGAACCGGCTGCTGCCACGCACGCTGCACGCCGACACGCCCTCCGAGCGCGTCGACTGGGCCACGGGCGCGGTCCGACTGCTCACCGAGCCGGAGAGCTGGGAGCCGAACGGGCGCCCGTTGCGTGCCGGTGTGTCCTCGTTCGGGGTGTCCGGCACCAACGCCCACGTGGTGGTCGAGTCCGCCCCGGTGGACGCTCCCGCTCCGGTGCCGCCGCACGGCGTGCTGCCGCTGGTCGTGTCGGGCCGAACGGCCTCCGCCGCACGTCAGCAGGCGCTGCGACTGGCCGACCACCTCGACGCGTCCGGTGCCGACCTGGCCCCGGTCGCCTCGTCGCTGCTCACCACGCGCACGTTGCGCGCGCACCGGGCGGTGGTGCTCGCGGCGGACACCGCCGAGGCCGTGACGGCGCTGCGCGACCTCGCTCCGGTGGCCGGGCACGCGCTCAACGAGGCGAAGACGGTGTTCGTGTTCCCGGGTCAGGGTGCGCAGTGGGTCGGGATGGGTCGCGAGCTGTGGGAGTCGCAGCCGGTGTTCGCGGCTCGGATGGCCGAGTGCGAGCGCGCGCTGGAGCCCTTCGTGGACTTCTCGCTGCGTGACGTGGTGTTCGAGGGCCGGTCGCTGGACCGGGTCGACGTCGTGCAGCCGGTGACGTGGGCCGTGATGGTGTCGCTGGCGGCGTTGTGGCAGGCACACGGCGTGCGGCCGGACGCCGTGCTCGGGCACTCGCAGGGCGAGATCGCGGCGGCGTGCGTCGCGGGTGCGCTGACCCTGGACGACGCGGCCAAGGTCGTCGCGCTGCGCAGCCGGGCCATCGCGAACGGCCTGGCCGGGCGGGGCGGGCTGCTCTCGGTGGCGGTGCCCGTCGCGGAGGTCCCGCCGGACGTGGAGGTCGCGGCGGTCAACGGGCCGCGCGCGGTCGTGCTCGCGGGCACGCCGGACCGGCTCGACGACCTGGAGCGCGACTACCGCGAGCGTGGCGCGCGGGTGCGGCGCATACCCGTGGACTACGCGTCCCACAGCTCGCAGGTCGACTCGATCCACGACGAGGTGCTGGCGTCGCTGGCCGGGATCGAAGCCAGGACACCGGAAATCCCGTGGCTGTCCACGGTGGGTGCCGAGTGGGTGGGCGCACCGGTTCCGGTGGACTACTGGCAGCGCAACCTGCGTGGCCAGGTGCGGTTCGCGGACGCCGTGCGCACGCTCGCGACGGCGGGGTACGGGCTCTTCGTGGAGGTCAGCCCGCACCCGGTGCTGGTGGACGCGGTGGTCGACACCGCCGGGTCCGTCGCGGTGTGCGGTTCGTTGCGCCGGGACGACGGCGGGTGGCCGCGTTTCCTGCGCTCGCTGGCCGAGCACTTCGTACGTGGTGGCGCGGTCGACTGGCGGACCGTGGTTCCCGCGACGTCACCGGCACCGCTGCCGACCTCGGTCTTCGAGCGTCGCCACTACTGGCTCGGCACGGCCGACCCCGTCGCACCGCCGACCGGTGCAGACGAACCAGGCGGCCGGGTGGAACTCGGGGGCCTGGCCGGGCTGGGCGAGCACGCCGACTCGGCGCGGCTGCTGGACCTCGTGCGCGCTCACGCCGCGGCCGTGCTGGGCGACCCGGACGGCATCGCGGCCGACCAGGCGTTCCGCGACGCGGGTTTCGACTCGCTGACCTCGCTCGACCTGCGCACGCGGCTCAACGCCGCCACCGGCCTGGTGCTGCCGCCGACCGTGGCGTTCGACTTCCCCGACCCGCGGCGGCTCGCGGAACACCTCCGCGAGCAGCTCGCCGGCGACGTGACGCGACCGGCCGCCGACGTGACACCGGTGGACGGCGACCCGATCGCGATCGTGGGCCTGGCGGTCCGGCTGCCGGGTGGTGTGACGACCCCCGAGGCGTTCTGGCGGCTGCTGGACGGCGGTGTGGACGTGGTGTCGGACTTCCCGACCGACCGCGGCTGGGACCTGGAGGCGTTGTACGACCCGGACCCGGACTCGGTGGGCACGACCTACACCCGGCGTGGCGGCTTCCTGGCTGACGCCGGTGCGTTCGACGCGGGGTTCTTCGGGATCTCGTCCCGCGAGGCGTTGGCGATGGACCCGCAGCAGCGGTTGTTGTTGGAAGCGTCGTGGGAGGCGTTGGAGGACGCCGGGATCGACCCGACCTCCCTGCGGGACAGCCAAACCGGGGTGTTCATCGGTGCCACGCCCCAGCCGTACGGACCGAGCGCGACCGCACCCGACGGCGCGGAGGGCTACCTGCTCACCGGTGGACTCCCGGCCGTGCTGTCCGGCCGCGTCTCCTACGTCCTGGGCGCGCAAGGCCCGGCGGTGACGGTGGACACGGCGTGTTCGTCGTCGTTGGTGGCGTTGCACTTGGCCGCGCAGTCGTTGCGGTTAGGCGAGTCCTCGATGGCTCTCGCCGGTGGCGTGACGGTCATGGCGAGCCCCGATGTGTTCGTGGAGTTCTCGCGGCAGCGTGGTTTGTCGGTGGATGGTCGGTGCAAGTCGTTCTCGGCTGGTGCGGATGGCACTGGTTGGTCCGAGGGTGTGGGTGTTGTTGTCCTGCAACGGTTGTCTGATGCGTTGCGGGATGGTCGGCGGGTTTTGGCGGTTGTTCGTGGTTCGGCGGTGAATCAGGATGGTGCGTCGAATGGTTTGACCGCGCCGAATGGTCCGGCGCAGGAGAAGGTGATCCGCCAGGCGTTGCGCAGTGCTCGCTTGGAGCCGGCGGAAGTCGACGTGGTCGAGGCCCATGGAACCGGGACGACGCTTGGTGATCCGATCGAGGCCAATGCCTTGCTTGCAACCTACGGTCGGGATCGGGATCGGCCGTTGTGGCTGGGTTCGGTGAAGTCGAACGTGGGGCACACGCAGGCGGCTGCGGGTGTGGTCGGCGTGATCAAGACGGTGTTGGCCCTGAGGCATGGGGTGCTGCCGCGCACGCTGCACGTCGATGAGCCGACGGACAAGGTGGATTGGTCGGCCGGTGCGGTGGAGTTGCTGACCGAATCGGTGCCCTGGGAGGAGAACGGTCGGCCTCGGCGGGCGGGTGTGTCGTCGTTCGGCGTGTCCGGCACGAATGCCCACGTCATCATCGAGGAACCACCGGCACAACCCGCACCCGAGCCAGTTCCGCCGAGCGACCTCGTCCCGGTGATCGTCTCGGGGCGCACCGAGACGGCCTTGCACGCACAGGCCGCGGCCGTCGCCGCGCACCTGGACGGGACGAGCACAGGTCTGACCGAGGTGGCGGGTTCGCTGGTCGTGGCGCGGGCGGCGTGGGAGCACCGCGCGGTCGTGCTGGCCGGGAACGACGCGGAAGCGGCCTCGGGGTTGCGCGACCTCACCGAGGCGCATGTGGTCACGGGGAAGGCCACGGGCGGTGGCGTCGGGTTCGTCTTCCCGGGCCAGGGCGCTCAGCACGCCGGGATGGGGCGCGAACTGCACGACCGGTTCCCGGTGTTCCGCGACGCCTTCGACGCGGTGTGCGTGGAACTGGACCGGCACCTGGACTTCTCGGTGCGAGACGCGGTGTTCGGCGACCACGGGGTGCTCGACGGCACCGCGTACGCCCAGACCGGGTTGTTCGCCGTCGAGGTGGCGATGGCGGAACTGGCGGTGTCGTGGGGCATCCGGCCCCGGGTGCTGGCCGGTCACTCGCTGGGCGAGATCACCGCAGCGCTGGTGGCGGGCGTGTGGTCGTTGGCGGACGCCGCCCGCCTGGTCGCCGCACGCGGACGGTTGATGGGCGCGTTGCCCGAAGGCGGTGCGATGGTGTCCGTGCCGGTCGCGGAGGACATCGCGCGTGACCTGCCGGACGTGTCGATCGCCGCGGTGAACGGGCCGACGTCGGTGGTGCTGTCCGGCGAACGGGCCGCCGTCACGCGGGCCGTGCGGGCGCTCGGCGTGCCGGGCCGGGAACTGCGGGTCAGCCACGCCTTCCACTCCGCGCTCATGGAGCCGGTGCTCGCCGAGTTCGGCGCGATCGCGGCCGAGTTGGAGTACCACGCGCCGAAGATCCCCCTGGTGTCGTCGGTGACCGGTCGGCTGCTCACCGACGACGAAGCCCGCTCACCCCGGTACTGGACAGACCAGGTGCGGCGCACCGTCCGGTTCGCGGACGTGGTGTCCACGATGACCGGCGACCGCGCGCGGCCGGTGTCGACGGTGCTGGAGGTCGGGCCGGGCGGCGCGTTGTCCGGCCTGTTCACCGACGTGGTCGCCGTGCCCTTCACCCGGCGTGAGCGGCCCGAGGTGCGCACGGCGCTCACCGCCGCCGCGACGCTCTTCACTCGCGGGCACGACGTCGACTGGCGGGCCGTGCTGCCGCGCACACCCGTGGTGGCGGTCCCGAAGACCGTGTTCGAGCGGCGGCACTACTGGCTCACCGGTCGCCGGTCGGCCCCCGACGGCCCCGTGGGCACGGACAACATGCCGGTGTACGCGGTGCACTGGGTGCCGGTGGAACCGGACGGCGACGTCGTGCACGGGACGCTGGTGCACGACCTGCCCGCCGGGGAGACCCCGGCCTGGCCGGCGTTGCGCGTGCCGGGCGGTGACGCGCGAGCGGTCGTGAACGACGTCCTCGCGGTGGTGCGGGAGTTCGTGACCCAGCCGCGCTGGGAGCACAGCCGACTGGTGGTCGTCACGACGGGCGCGGACACCGATCCGGTCGCCGCGGCCGTGTGGGGCCTGGTGCGCAGTGCCCAGTCCGAGCACCCGGACCGGCTCGTGCTCGCCGACATCGGGTCGGACGCCGACCTGCCCGCGTTGTGGCGGGCGGTGCCCGTCGCGGACCAGTTCCGCGTGCGCGCCGGCGAGGTGCGGGTGCCCCGGCTGCGGGAAGTCGCCGTCGACGGCCCACCGGTGTGGCGACCGGACGCCACGGTCCTGATCACCGGTGGCACCGGCACCCTCGGCGCGTTGGTGGCGCGGCACCTCGTCACCGAGCACGGGGTGGGTCATGTCGTGCTCGCGTCCCGACGGGGTGAAGATCCCGCGTTGCGCGCGGAGCTGACCGCGGCCGGTGCGGCGGTGACCATGGTGGCCTGCGACGTCGCCGACCACGACCAGGTGCGGGACCTGCTGCGCGTCGCGCCGATCACCGCGGTCGTGCACACGGCCGGTGTGGTCGAGGACGGCACGCTGACCTCGCTCGACGCCGCGGCGGTCGACGCGGTGTTCCGGCCGAAGGTCGACGCGGCCACCCACCTCGACGTGTTGACGCGGGGGATGGACCTGGACGCGTTCGTGTTGTTCTCCTCGGCGGCCGGTGTGCTCGGCCCGGCCGGTCAGGCGAACTACGCCGCGGCCAACGCCTACCTGGACGCGCTGGCGGTGCGCCGCCGGGCCGCCGGGTACCCGGCGGTGTCGCTGGCGTGGGGCCACTGGGCGCCGGTCGGCGGGATGACGGGGCGGCTCGGCGCGGTCGACACCGAGCGCCTGGCACGGCTCGGCGTCGACCGGATGACGGCCGAGCAGGGCTTGCGCGTGCTCGACCACGCGACCGCCGCGGACCGCGCGGACCTGGTGCCGGTCCGGTTGGCCGCCTCCGCGCCGCGAACCGGTGTCCTGCACGACGTCGTCGCCGCGCCGACCCGGACCGCCGGTGCCGACCGGGTCGGGCACGACCTGCCGTCACTGGTGCGCACCGTGCGCGCGGCGGCGGCCGCGGTGCTGGCGAACACGGACGTGCCGGAGACGAAGGCGTTCCGGGACGCGGGTTTCGACTCGCTGACCGCCATCGAGCTGCGCAACCGGCTCGCCGCGGCGACCGGTCTCGCCCTGCCCGCGACCGTGGTCTTCGACCACCCGAACCCGACCGCGCTGGCGGAGTTCCTGCACGCACGGCTCACCACCGCGGCCACGCCCGCCGCGGACACCGACCCGACCACGCCGTCGAACGCCACCGACGACCCGATCGTCGTGGTGGGCATGGCCGTGCGCCTGCCGGGCGGCGTGGCCACGCCGGAGGACTACTGGCGGCTGCTGGTCGACGGCGTGGACGCGGTGTCGGAGTTCCCCACCGATCGCGGCTGGGACCTGGCGGGGCTGTACGACCCGTCGCCCGACTCGATCGGCACGTCCTACACCCGGCACGGCGGTTTCCTGGCCGACGCGGGCCTCTTCGACGCCGACTTCTTCGGGATCTCGCCGCGGGAGGCGTTGGCGATGGACCCGCAGCAACGCTTGGTGCTGGAGACGTCGTGGGAGGCGCTGGAGCGGTCCGGCGTCGATCCGACCTCCCTGCGTGGCAAGGAGGTCGGCGTGTTCCTCGGTGCGTCGGCCCAGTCCTACGGCTTGGCGGCGGGTGCGCGATCCGACGGCTACCTCCTGCTCGGCAACGCATCGAGCGTGTTGTCCGGTCGGGTGTCGTATGTGTTGGGTGTGCAGGGTCCTGCGGTGACGGTGGATACGGCGTGTTCGTCGTCGTTGGTGTCGTTGCATTTGGCGGCGCAGTCGTTGCGGTCGGGGGAGTGCTCGATGGCGCTCGCCGGTGGCGTGACCGTCATGGCGAATCCCGATGTGTTCGTGGAGTTCTCCCGCCAACGCGGGCTGTCCCCGGACGGTCGGTGCAAGCCGTTCGCCCAAGCCGCCGATGGCACCGCGTGGTCGGAGGGCGTGGGCGTCCTGGTCGTGCAGCGGCTGTCTGATGCGTTGCGGGATGGTCGGGAGATCCTGGCGGTTGTTCGTGGTTCGGCGGTGAACCAGGATGGTGCGTCGAATGGGTTGACCGCGCCGAATGGTCCGGCGCAGGAGAAGGTGATTCGTCAGGCGTTGCGTGTTGCGGGTCTGCGTCCGGCGGACGTGGATGTGGTGGAGGCCCATGGAACCGGCACGACGCTCGGCGATCCGATCGAGGCGAATGCGCTTCTCGCGACTTACGGTCAGGATCGGGATCGGCCGTTGTGGTTGGGTTCGGTGAAGTCGAATATCGGGCACACGCAGGCGGCTGCGGGTGTGGTCGGTGTGATCAAGATGGTGTTGGCCCTGCGGCACGGGGTGTTGCCGCCCACGCTGCACGTCGACCAGCCCACGGACAAGGTGGACTGGTCGACCGGGTCGGTGCGGCTGACCACGGAATCCGTGCCGTGGACCGAAAATGGACGACCACGCCGAGCCGGTGTGTCGTCGTTCGGTGTTTCCGGCACGAACGCCCACGTCATCCTCGAACAGCCGCCGACCCGTCCTGAGGCGCCGGTGGACGACACGTCACCCCTGGTGGTCTCGGCACGCAGTGCGACCGGGCTCGCGGCTCAGGCCGCGCGAGTCGCCGACCACCCGGCCGGGGTCGCCCGGAGCCTGGTGGTCGCGCGCCCCGCCTGGCCGTGGCGTGCGGTCGCCCTCAAACCCGATGCGTTGCGGGACTTCGCCGCCGGGCAGCCGACGCCGGACGTGATCAGCGGCGTCGCGACCGGTTCCCGGAAGCAGGCCCTCGTGTTCCCGGGTCAGGGTGCGCAGTGGGTGGGGATGGGGCGTGGGTTGTGGGAGTCGCAGCCGGTTTTCGCTGCGCGGATGGAGGAGTGCGAGCGGGCGTTCGCGTCCTATGTGGATTGGTCGCTGCGGGACGTGGTGTTCGGTGCTGCGTCGTTGGAGCGGGTTGATGTTGTTCAGCCGGTGTCGTTCGCGGTGATGGTGTCGTTGGCGGCGTTGTGGCGGTCGTACGGGTTCCGGCCGGACGCGGTGATCGGCCATTCGCAGGGTGAGATCGCGGCGGCGTGCGTGTCGGGCGCGTTGACCCTGGAAGACGCGGCGCGGGTGGTGGTACTGCGGAGTCGGGTGATCGCGTCGGGCCTCGCCGGTCGGGGCGGGATGCTGTCGGTGGAGGTCGCGCCGGGCGAGGTCCCGGAGGGTGTGGAGATCGCGGCCGTGAACGGTCCGCGGTCCGTTGTGCTCGCGGGCGAGCCGGACGCGCTGTCCGAGTTGGCAGCGGGGTACGCGGCGAAGGGCGTGCGAGCCCGGCGCATTCCGGTCGACTACGCCTCCCACACGTCGCAGGTCGACGCTGTCGCGGAGGAAATCCTCGAACGGATCGGGGATGTGCGTGGGCGTGAGCCGGAGATCCCGTGGTTGTCCACTGTGGATGTTGGGTGGATGGGTGCGGTGGACGCGTCGTACTGGGTGCGGAACCTGCGTCAGCAGGTGCGGTTCGCGGACGCGGTCGCCGAACTCGGGAACGAGGACTTCGACCTCTTCGTGGAGGCGGGCTCGCACCCGGTGTTGACGGCCGCGATCGCCGACAGCCTGCCGGATGCGGTCGTCGTGGGCTCGTTGCGCCGGGATGACGGCGGGTGGGACCGGTTCGTCCGCTCGCTGGCGGAGGTCTTCGTGCGGGGTGGCACCGTCGACTGGCGCGCGGTCGTGCCCGACGCGCCCTTGGTGCCGGTGCCGACCACGGAGTTCGACCGGCAGCGTTACTGGCTCACCGCGGACCGATCCCCGGGCGACGTGACCGGGGTCGGTCTCGACCCGGTGACGCACCCCGTGCTCGGCGCGGCGGTGGAGGACCCGGAGACGGGTGGCGTCGTGCTCACCGGTCGCCTCGCGCACCGGCTCCAGCCGTGGCTGGTCGACCACGCCGTGGCCGGTGCGGTGGTGGTGCCCGGCGCGGCGCTGGCGGAACTCGTGGTCCAGGCGGGCGACCGGGTGGGCTGCCCGGTCGTGGCCGAACTGGTGCTCGGGCAGCCGCTCGTGCTCGGGCCGACCGAGGACGTGGCGGTGCGGGTCGCCGTGGGACCGGCCGAGGAGGACGGGCGGCGATCGGTGAGCGTGCACGGCAGGACGGGGAACGGGCCGTGGACGAGGTACGCGACCGGCACCCTCGACAGCCACGTGGACGAGCCGCCCGGTGAGGTCGAGTGGCCGCCGAGCGGCGCCGAGCCCGTGGCCGACTGCTACGCGGTGCTGGCCGACGCCGGTTACGAGTACGGCCCGGCGTTCCAGGGCGTCCGGTCGCTGTGGCGGCGTGGTGCGGAGTTGTTCGCCGAGGTCGACCTCCCCGAGGGGGTGGCCCCGGAGGGGTTCGCCGTCCACCCGGCGTTGCTCGACGCGGTGGTGCAGCCGACCGCGTTGCTCGACCCGGCCGCCTTGCGCGACAGCGGGCGGATCGAGCTGCCGTTCGCCTGGCAGCGGCTCATCGTGCGCGCTGTCGGCGCGACCAGCGTGCGGGTGCGCATCCGCCCCGGCGGCGAGGTGACGGCCGTGGACGCCACCGGCTCGCCGGTGCTCACGCTCGGCGCGCTCGCGAGTCGGCCGGTCGCACCGCGCGACCTGCGGCCCGCCGCCGACGACCTGTTCCGCGTCGACTGGGCGCCGCTGCCGTCGACCGCGCCCGTCGCCACGCCGCCGGGGTGGGTGGTGTTCCCCGTCGACCCCGGTAGCGGGTCGGACGCCGAACGGGCGCGGCACGCGGTGGCCGAGGTGCTGGCGGCCGTGCACCGGGTACTGGCCGACGACGCCCGCCTGGTCGTGGTGACCCGGAACGCCGTGGACCCCACTGGTTCCGGCGAGGTGGACCCGGCGGCGGCTGCGGTCTGGGGCCTGGTGCGGGCCGCCCAGGTTGAGCACCCGGGGCGGCTGGTCCTGGTCGACGGCGACGGTGCGGTGGAGTCGGCCGCGGCGGCTGCGGTGGCCGCTGACGAGTGGCAGGTCGCGGTGCGTGGCGAGCGGTGCTGGGTGCCCCGCCTGGCCCGGGTCGCGGCGGCCGGGACGGACCCGGCCTGGGACACGGAGGGCACCGTGCTGATCACCGGTGGCACCGGGGCGCTCGGCTCGCTGGTCGCCCGCCACCTCGCCGCCGAGCACGGCGTGCGCCGCCTGGTGCTGGCCTCGCGGCAGGGCGACCGCGCGGCCGACGCCGAGCGGTTGCGGGTGGAACTCGGCGCGGAGGTCGTGACGTGCGACGTCGCGGACCGGGACCAGGTGCGCGCTTTGCTGGCGGAGGTCGCACCGACCGTCGTCGTGCACACCGCGGGCGTGCTCGACGACGGTGCGATCACCTCCCTGGACGCCGACCGGCTCGACGGTGTCTTCGGGCCCAAGGTCGACGCCTTCGGCCACCTGGACGAGGCGACCCGCGAACTGGGCGCGTCGCTGGTCGTGTTCTCGTCGGCGGCCGGTGTGCTCGGCAACGCCGGGCAGGGCAACTACGCGGCGGCGAACGCGTTCCTCGACGCGGCGGTGGTCCGCCGCCGGGCGGCCGGTCACGCCGGGGTGTCCCTGGCCTGGGGTCTGTGGGCGAAGGCGAGCGCGATGACCGGCCACCTGGACGACGGGGACCGGGACCGGATGACGCGGGCGGGTGTGGCGGCGATCGACGTGGAACGCGGTATGCGCATGTTCGACGCGGCCCTGGCGTGTGGTGAACCGGCCGTGGTGCCGGTGGTGCCGGACCTGCCCGCGTTGCGGGCGCGGGCCCGGTCCGGCCGGGTGCCCGCGATGTGGCGTGATCTCGTCGGGCCGGTGCGACCGGCGGCCGCCCCGCGGCACGCCGACCTGCGTGCGGAACTGGCCGACCTGGAGGTGGCGCGGCGGCGTGCGGCGTTGACCGACCTCGTCCGGCGTGAGGCGGCCGTGGTGTTGAACCGGGCGGACGCGGGCGGCATCGGGCCGTTGACGGCGTTCCGCGACCTCGGGTTCGACTCGCTGACCTCGGTCGAGCTGCGCAACCGGCTCGGCGCGGCGACGGACGTGCGACTGCCGGTGACCGTCGTCTTCGACCACCCGAACCCGACCGTGCTCGGCGAACGGCTGCACGAAGGCATGTTCGGCCGGGACGAACCGGCTCCGGAGCCCGTGGTCGAACCCGACGAGGAGTCGGCGCTCATTGCCGAGATGGATGCCGAGAGCCTGATCAAGCGCGCGCTGGGGGAGTTGGGATGAGCGGGGACAAGCCGATGACCGACCAGAACGGGCGCCTGGTCGAGGCGCTGCGCACGTCGCTCCAGGAGACCGAGCGGTTGAAGCGGGAGAACGCGCGGCTGGTCGCCCGGGTCGAGGAGCCCATCGCCGTCGTCGGCATGGGTTTGCGGCTGCCGGGCGGCATCTCCACACCCGAGGCGTTCTGGGAACTGTTGGCCGAAGGGCGGGACACGGTCACCGAGTTCCCGGTTGATCGCGGCTGGGACCTGGAGGCGTTGTACAACGCCGATCCGGAGTCGGTCGGGACCTCCTACACGCGCCACGGCAGCTTCCTGGAGGACGCCGGTGCGTTTGACGCGGGGTTCTTTGGTATTTCGCCGCGTGAGGCGTTGGCGATGGATCCGCAGCAGCGGTTGTTGTTGGAGGCGTCGTGGGAGGCGTTGGAGCGGGCTGGTGTTGATCCGTCGTCGTTGCGTGGTCAGGAGGTTGGTGTGTTCACCGGCCTGATGTACCACGACTACGCGGACGGTCCGCAGCCGGCGGAGTTGGAAGGGTTCCTCGGCACGGGCAACGCGGGCAGCGTGGCGGCTGGTCGGGTGTCGTACGTGTTGGGTGTGCAGGGTCCGGCGGTGACGGTGGATACGGCGTGTTCGTCGTCGTTGGTGTCGTTGCATTTGGCGGCTCAGTCGTTGCGTGCGGGTGAGTGCTCGATGGCGCTTGCCGGTGGTGTGACGGTGCTCGCCTCGCCTGCCGTGTTCGTGGAGTTTTCGCGGCAGCGTGGTTTGTCGGTGGATGGTCGGTGCAAGTCGTTCTCGGCCGGTGCGGATGGCACTGGTTGGGCTGAGGGCGTGGGTGTTGTTGTTCTGCAACGGTTGTCTGATGCGTTGCGGGATGGTCGTGAGGTCCTGGCGGTTGTTCGTGGTTCGGCGGTGAATCAGGATGGTGCGTCGAATGGGTTGACCGCGCCGAATGGTCCGGCGCAGGAGAAGGTGATTCGTCAGGCGTTGCGTGTTGCGGGTCTGCGTCCGGCGGACGTGGATGTGGTCGAAGCCCACGGAACCGGCACGACGCTCGGCGATCCGATCGAGGCGAATGCGCTTCTCGCGACTTACGGCCAGGATCGGGATCGGCCGTTGTGGCTGGGTTCGGTGAAGTCGAATGTCGGGCACACGCAGGCGGCGGCCGGTGTGGTCGGTGTGATCAAGATGGTGTTGGCCCTGCGGCATGGGGTGCTGCCGTGCACGCTGCACGTGGATCGGCCGACGGACAAGGTGGATTGGTCGGCCGGTGCGGTGGAGTTGCTGACCGAGTCGGTGCCCTGGGAGGTGAACGGTCGGCCTCGGCGCGCGGGTGTGTCGTCGTTCGGCGTGTCCGGGACCAACGCCCACGTCATCATTGAAGCGCCTCCTGCCGTGGAGCCCCGCGAGGTGGCCACGCAGGGCGACGTGGTGCCCCTGGTCGTGTCCGCGCGGACCACGTCCGGCGTGGTCGCGCAGGCCGCGCGCTTGGCGGACCACCTGGCCGCGACGCGAGCCGACCTGGCCGCCGTGGCGAAGTCCCTGCTGACCACTCGCGCGTTGTGGGAGCACCGCGCGGTGCTGTTCGCGCGGGAGAACGCGGAAGCCGTGACGGCACTGCGGTCGATTGACGCACCGGTCAAGGCGGGTAACGGGAAAACGGTGCTGGTGTTCCCGGGTCAGGGTGCGCAGTGGGTGGGGATGGGGCGTGAGCTGTGGGAGTCGCAGCCCGTCTTTGCCGCGCGGATGGAGGAGTGCGAGCGGGCGTTCTCGTCCTATGTGGATTGGTCGCTGCGTGACGTGGTGTTCGGTGCTGCGTCGTTGGATCGGGTTGACGTCGTTCAGCCGGTGTCCTTTGCGGTGATGGTGTCGTTGGCCGCGTTGTGGCGGTCGTACGGCCTGGAGCCGGATGCGGTGGTGGGCCATTCGCAGGGTGAGATCGCTGCCGCGTGCGTGGCGGGAGCCCTGACGCTTGAAGACGCCGCGCGAGTGGTCACGCTGCGCAGCAAGGCGATCGCGAACGGCACGATCCGCCGCGGCGGGATGATGTCCGTCGCGCTCCCGCCGGAGGAAGCGCCGGAAGGTGTGGAGATCGCGGCGGTGAACGGGCCGCGGTCGATCGTCCTGGCCGGTGACGCAGAGGTGCTGACCGAGCTGGAAACCCGCTACGCGGCCGAAGGTGTGTGGGCGCGACGGGTAGCCGTGGACTACGCCTCCCACACGTCACACGTGGACGCCATCGCGGACGACATCTCCGCCGTGCTGGTCGGCATCCAGCCACGCAAACCCGACATCCCCTGGTACTCGACCGTTGACGCCGACTGGGTGCGGGGCGGCCTCGATCCCGACTACTGGTTCCGCAACCTGCGTGGCCGGGTGTTGTTCGCCGACGCCGTGCGGGCCTTGGCCGGTGACGGCTTCGACCTGTTCCTGGAGTGCGGCCCCCACCCGGCGTTGAACGCCGCCATCCGGGAGACCGCGGAAGCCGCCGGCCACCCGGACGTGGCGGTGCTCGGGTCGATCCGCCGCGACGACGGCGGGTGGCCCCGCTTCCGCCAGTCCCTCGCGGACGTCTTCGCGCACGGCGGTGGCGTCGACTGGACGACCGTGCTGCCGGACGTCCCGCCCGTGCCGCTGCCGACGACCGCGTTCGAGCACCGGCACTACTGGCTGCCGCCGGGCCGGGCGACCGCCCGGACCGGCGTGGGGCCGTGGCGGTACGAGATCGGCTGGGAACGCCTCGTCCTGCCCGAGCACGCGCCCGGTGGGCGGTGGCTCCTGCTCGCCGACGAGCGCGGCGGCGAGCTGCACGCGGGTTTGGTGGCGGCGGGCCTGGACGTGGTCGTGGACGCCGACCCGGCGGACGTGGCCGGTGTGCTGGTTGCTTCCGACGACGTGGAGCACGTGCTGCGCACCGTCCAGGCGCTGCTGCGCACCGAATCACCGGCACCGGTGTGGGTGGTGACCCGCGGTGCCGTGTCGACCGGCCCGTTCGACCCGCCGCACGACCCGTCGGCGGCCAGGGTGTGGGGGCTCGGCCGCGTGGTCGCGTTGGAGCACCCGCGACGCTGGGGCGGGCTGCTCGACCTGCCACCGGACCCGGACGAGAGCGCGCTGTCCCGGCTGGTGGCCGCGTTGGGCGGCACCGAGGACCAGGTGGCGGTCCGGTCCGGTGGCGCGTTCGGCCGGCGACTGGCACCGGCTCCGGCGCGGGACGGCGGACCGGGGTGGGTACCGCGGGGAACGGTCCTGGTCACCGGCGGAACGGGTGCGCTGGGTCGCCGGGTCGCGCGGTGGGTGGCGGAGCGCGGCGCGGAGCACGTCGTGCTGTTGAGCCGAAGCGGTGCGGACGCGGGCCTGGCCGACGTCGGTGCGCGGGTGTCGGTGGTGGCGTGTGACGTGGCCGACCACGCGGCCGTCGCGGCGGTGGTCGAGCAGTTCCCGCCCGACGCGGTCGTGCACGCGGCCGGTGTCGCCGGTGACATGGTCCCGGTCCTGGACTACGACGCGCACTCGTTCGCGGAGGTGCTGGCGGGCAAGGCCGTGGGCGCGGCGGTGCTGGACGAGGTGCTGGGCGACCGCCCGCTGGACGCGTTCGTGTTGTTCTCCTCGATCGCGGGCGTCTGGGGTTCCACTCGGCAGGCCGCGTACGCGGCGGCCAACGCCCACCTGGACGCGCTGGCCGAGAACCGCCGCGCACGTGGTCTCGCGGCCACCTCGATCGCCTGGGGCGCCTGGGCGGGCGGCGGCATGGCCGAGGCCGGTGACGCCGAGGAGCAGTTGCGACGTCGGGCGATCCTGCCCATGCCACCCGAACAGGCCCTCGCCGAGTTGGACGCAGTGCTGCGTGACGGGCGGGCCACGGCCGTGGTCGCGCGGATCGACTGGCCGCGGTTCGCCGAGATGTTCACCGCCCGGCGACCGAGTCCCCTGCTCAGCGGGGTGCCGGAGGCGGCGGCCCGCACCACGCCGGACAGCCGGGCGAGCGGACTGGTCGACGCGTTGTCCGCCACCGACGCGGTCGGGCAGCGGGAAGTGCTGGTCGGCCTGGTCCGGCAGGCCGCGGCAGCGGTGCTGGGCATGGCGTCCGCGGACGGCATCGCGCCGACACGGGCGTTCCGCGACGTCGGGTTCGACTCGCTGACCTCGGTCGAGCTGCGCAACCGGCTCGCGACGGCGACCGGTGTCACGCTGCCCGTGACCGTCGCGTTCGACTACCCGAGTGCCACCGCGCTGGCGGAGGCGTTGCGCACGCGCCTGCTGGAGGCGCCCGCACCCGCGGAACCGGTCGAGCGTGACGCGTCCGTGGCCGACGACCCGATCGCCATCGTCGGCCTCGGGATGCGGTTGCCGGGCGGGGTGTCGACGCCGGAGCAGTTCTGGGACCTGTTGGCGCGTGGTGGCGAGACCGTGACCGACTTCCCGACCGATCGCGGCTGGGACCTGGAGAGGTTGTACGACCCGGATCCGGAGGCGACCGGGACGTCCTACACCCGGCGTGGTGGTTTCCTGGTTGACGCCGGTGCGTTCGATGCGGGGTTCTTCGGGATCTCGCCGCGTGAGGCGTTGGCGATGGACCCGCAGCAGCGGTTGCTGCTGGAGACCTCGTGGGAGGCGTTGGAAGACGCCGCGATCGACCCCGCGTCGTTGCGCGGGCAGGACGTCGGCGTGTTCGTCGGGGCCTCGGGCCAGGGGTACGGGGCGCGCTCGGCCGAGGCCGAGGGCTTCCTCCTCACCGGCACCGCGTCGAGCGTGTTGTCCGGTCGGGTGTCGTATGTGTTGGGTGTGCAGGGTCCGGCGGTGACGGTGGACACGGCGTGTTCGTCGTCGTTGGTGGCGTTGCACTTGGCCGCGCAGTCGTTGCGGCACGGTGAGTGCACCACGGCCCTGGTCGGTGGGGCTGCCGTGTTGGCGACTTCCGATGTGTTCGTGGAGTTCTCGCGGCAGCGTGGTTTGTCGGTGGATGGTCGGTGCAAGTCGTTCTCGGCTGGTGCGGATGGCACTGGTTGGGCTGAGGGTGTGGGTGTTGTTGTCCTGCAACGGTTGTCCGATGCAGTACGGGATGGCCGGGAAGTCCTGGCGGTTGTTCGTGGTTCGGCGGTGAATCAGGATGGTGCGTCGAATGGGTTGACCGCGCCGAACGGTCCGGCGCAGGAGAAGGTGATTCGTCAGGCGTTGCGTGTTGCGGGTCTGCGTCCGGCAGATGTGGATGTGGTCGAGGCACACGGAACCGGTACGACGCTCGGCGATCCGATCGAGGCCAACGCCGTCTTGGCGACTTATGGTCGGGATCGGGATCGGCCGTTGTGGCTGGGTTCGGTGAAGTCGAATATCGGGCACACGCAGGCGGCGGCCGGTGTGGTCGGTGTGATCAAGACGGTGTTGGCCCTGAAGCACGGGGTGTTGCCGCGCACGCTGCACGTCGATGAGCCGACGGACAAGGTGGATTGGTCGGCCGGTGCGGTGGCGTTGTTGACCGAGTCGGTGCCCTGGGAGACGAATGGTCGGCCTCGGCGGGCGGGTGTGTCGTCGTTCGGCGTGTCCGGCACGAATGCCCACGTGATCATCGAGGAACCACCGGCACAACCCGCACCCGAGCCCGTGGAGGTCGACTCCGCCGTGCCGATCGTGGTGTCGGCTCGGAGCACCGGGGGACTGCGGGAGCAGGCCGCGCGGATCGCCGACCACATCGAGGGAGGCGCGTCGCTCGTCGGCACCGCCCGGTCGCTCGTCACGACGCGATCGGTGTGGGAGCACCGCGTTGTGGTGGTAGCCGAAGACCGTGCCGAGGTGGTCGACCGGCTGCGGAGGGTCGAGCGTTCCCAGCCGGCGGGTGACGGTGGGGTGGCGTTCGCGTTTGCCGGTCAGGGTGCGCAGCGGCCGGGTATGGGGCGTGAGCTGCACGCCGCGTTTCCCGTGTTCCGGGATGCGTTCGACGCGGCCTGTGCGGAACTCGACCGCCACCTGCCCGGACCTCCGGTGCGGGACGTGGTGTTCGGCGACGCGGACGGGCTCGATGAGACCGTGTTCACGCAGGCCGGGCTGTTCGCCGTCGAAGTCGCGATGTTCGCGTTGGTGTCGTCGTGGGGTGTGCGGCCCCGCGTGCTCGTCGGCCACTCGATCGGCGAAGTCGCCGCCGCGCACGTCGCCGGGATGCTGTCGTTGTCGGACGCGGCGGAACTCGTCGCCGCGCGTGGGCGGCTGATGCAGGCGTTGCCCGAAGGCGGCGTGATGGCGTCGGTGCCCGTCGCGGAAGACGAGGTCGGAGACCTCGCGGGTGTCAGCGTCGCCGCCGTGAACGGGCCGCGGTCCGTCGTGTTGTCCGGCGCGCGGGACGCGGTGGCGGATGCCGTGCGCGTGCTGGGTGTCCAGGCCCGGTACCTCAAGGTCAGCCACGCGTTCCACTCCGCGTTGATGGAACCCGTGCTGGAGGACTTCCGCGCCGTCGTCGCGGGCCTGACGTTCGCGCCCGCGCGGATTCCCGTGCTGTCCACCGTGACGGCCGGTCCGCTGCCCCCGTCGCCGGACTACTGGGTGGACCAGATCCGCCGGACGGTCCGCTTCGCCGACGCGGTCGCCGCGTTGGACGTCGGCACGGTGCTCGAACTCGGGCCGGGCGGTGTGCTCACCGGGCTGGTCGACGCGCTGGAGACGGACGTCGCCGCCGTCGCGCTGACCCGCCGCGACCGCCCCGAGCCACGCACGGCCCTCACCGCCGTGGGCGAGGTGTTCGCGCGCGGCGGTCACGTCGACTGGACGGCGGTCGTGCCGGACGTGCCGGTGGTGCCGCTGCCGAAAACGGCCTTCCAGCACCGGCACTACTGGCTCACGGGCAAGACCGCGGACGACCCGCGGTACGGGATCACCTGGCAGCGCCTGCCGGATCGCACGCGGGTGCCGTCCGGGCGCTGGCAGGTGCTCGGTGACGACACCCTCGCCGCCGGGCTGGCCGGGTGCGGTCTCGACGTGACGACCGATGAGACCGACCGGGTCGTCTGCGTGTCGCCGTCGGTGGACGACCTGGTGGCCCTGCTCCGGGCGCGGCCGGCGGCACGGGTGTGGGTGGTGACCCGCGGCGCGGTCGCGGTGGCCGCGACCGACCCGGTGGACGACCTCGCCGGCGCACTGCTCTGGGGCCTGGGCCGGGTCGTGGCCCTGGAGCGGCCCGAGCGCTGGGGCGGCCTGGTGGACCTGCCCGCCGACGACGTGCGACCGGACCTGCTGGCGGGCGTGCTCGGCGGCGATGAGGACCAGGTCGCGATCCGCGCGACCGGCGCGTACGGCCGCCGCCTCACCCCGGTGCCCGCCGGCGGCTCGTCGCGGTGGACGCCGCGCGGCACGGTGTTGATCACCGGCGGCACCGGTGCGCTGGGCACGCATGTCGCGCGGTGGGCGCTCGACGCCGGAGCGGACCGCGTGGTGTTGCTCAGCCGCGGTGGCGGGACCGGTGACGGTGCACGGACGATCGTGGTCGCGGCCGACGTGACCGACCGCGCCGCGGTGGCCGAGGTGCTGGCGCAGTACCCGCCGGACGCGGTCGTGCACGCGGCCGGTGTGCCCGGCGGCCTCCACCGGCTGGACGAGTACGACCCCGGCGCGTTCCACGACACGCTCGCCGCGAAGGTCACCGGCGCCGCCGTGCTGGACGAACTGCTCGGCGACCGGCCGTTGGACGCGTTCGTGTTGTTCTCCTCGATCGCGGGTGTGTGGGGGGCGGCCGGGCAGGGGGCGTACGCGGCGGCCAACGCCTACCTGGACGCGCTGGCCGGGAACCGGCGGGCGCGGGGGCTCGTGGCCACGTCGATCGCGTGGGGCGCGTGGGCGGATGGCGGCATGGCGACCACGGGGGACACGCGGGAGCAGTTGCGCCGCCGCGCCGTGCTGACGATGAGCCCGGACGCGGCGTTGTCCGCCCTGGCCGAGGTCGTCGGCAGCGGTCGGACGTCGACGGTCGTGGCCCGGGTCGACTGGCCCCGGTTCGGTCGCCTGTTCACCGCGGCCCGGCCGAGCCCGTTGCTGGCGGGCGTGCCCGAGGCCGTCACGCCGGAGGCCGACCCGACCCCGGTCGTGGACCTGTCCCCGGCCGAGCTGGTCGAACTGGTGCGCCGGGAGGCGGCCGACGTGCTCGGGATGACCGAAGGCATCGACCCGGGCCGCGCGTTCCGCGACGTCGGGTTCGACTCGCTGACCTCGATCGAGCTGCGCAACCGGCTCGCGGCGGCCACCGGTGTGCGGTTGTCCGCGACGGTCGCGTTCGACCACCCGGACGCCCGGCGGCTGGCGGACTTCCTGCGGGCGGAGCTGAGCGGCGGCCCGACCCCGGAGCGGCCGGTCGCCCCGGCCGTCCCGGACACCGACCCCATCGCGATCGTCGGTCTCGGTGTGCGCCTGCCGGGCGGCGTGCGGACACCGGAGGACTTCTGGGACCTGCTCGCCACCGGACGTGACGCGACCGGCGCGTTCCCCGACGACCGGGGCTGGGAGTTCGACCCGGACCTCACGTCGGCCGGTGTCCGGCGTGGTGGCTTCCTCCGCGACGCCGACCTGTTCGACGCCGGGTTCTTCGGGATCTCGCCACGTGAGGCGTTGGCGATGGACCCGCAGCAGCGGTTGCTGCTGGAGACCACCTGGGAGGCGTTGGAACGGGCCGGGATCGCGCCGAAGTCGTTGCAGGGCGGCGACCTGGGCGTGTTCGTCGGTGCGACGACCCAGGCGTACGGGATGTCCTCGCCGGAGTCCGCCGGCTACCTGCTGACCGGTGTTTCTTCGAGCGTGTTGTCCGGTCGGGTGTCGTATGTGTTGGGTGTGCAGGGTCCTGCGGTGACGGTGGACACGGCGTGTTCGTCGTCGTTGGTGTCGTTGCACCTGGCGGCTCAGTCGTTGCGGTCGGGTGAGTGTTCGATGGCGGTGGCCGGTGGCGTGACCGTCATGGCCACGCCCACCGGCTTCGTGGAGTTCGCCCGGCAGGGCGGCTTGTCGGTGGACGGTCGGTGCCGGTCGTTCTCCGCCGACGCGGACGGCACCGGCTGGTCCGAGGGCGTGGGTGTGGTTGTCCTGCAACGGTTGTCCGACGCCGTGCGGGACGGTCGGGAGGTGCTGGCCGTCATCCGCGGTTCGGCGGTGAACCAGGACGGTGCGTCGAACGGGCTGACCGCGCCGAACGGCCCGGCCCAGGTCGCGGTGATCCGCCAGGCGTTGGCGAACGCCGGGCTCGACCAGTCCGAAGTGGACGCTGTCGAAGCCCACGGGACCGGAACGGCGCTCGGCGACCCGATCGAGGCCAACGCCCTGCTCGCCGCGTACGGCGGAGAGCGCGTGGAACCCCTGCTGCTGGGGTCGGTGAAGTCCAACATCGGGCACACGCAGGCGGCGGCCGGCGTGGTCGGTGTGATCAAGATGGTGTTGGCCCTGCGGCACGGGGTGTTGCCGCGCACCCTGCACGTGGACCGGCCTACGGACAAGGTCGACTGGTCCGCGGGCACGCTCGCGCTGCTGACCGGGAACACGGCGTGGCCCGCGGTGAACCGGCCGCGTCGGGCCGGGATCTCCTCCTTCGGCATGTCGGGCACCAACGCGCATCTCGTGCTGGAACAGGCTCCGCCGGTCGAGGTGACGCCCGACGTGCCGACGCATGGCGTCGTGCCCCTGGTCCTGTCCGCGCGGACCGAGACCGCGCTGGCGGCTCAGGCTGCGGCGCTCGCCGACCACGTCGAGGCGGGCGCGGGACTGGCCGGTGTGGCGCGATCGCTGATCACCACGCGGTCGTTGTGGAACCACCGCGCGGTCGTGGTCACCGACGACCCGGCCGACGCCGTGGCCGGTCTGCGTGCCGTGACCGGTGCTCCCGACGCGTCCCGGAGCACGCCCAAGCCCGTCATGGTGTTCCCGGGTCAGGGTGCGCAGTGGGTGGGGATGGGGCGTGAGCTGTGGGAGTCGCAGCCCGTCTTTGCCGCGCGGATGGAGGAGTGCGAGCGGGCGTTTTCGTCGTTGGTGGAGTGGTCGCTGCGTGATGTGGTGTTTGGTGCTGCGTCGTTGGATCGGGTTGACGTTGTTCAGCCGGTGTCCTTTGCGGTGATGGTGTCGTTGGCGGCGTTGTGGCGGTCGTACGGCGTGGAGCCGGATGCGGTGGTGGGCCATTCGCAGGGTGAGATCGCTGCCGCGTGTGTAGCGGGAGCCTTGTCGCTCGAAGACGCCGCGCGAGTCGTGGTGGTGCGGAGCCAGGTGATCGCGTCGGGCCTCGCGGGCCGCGGTGGGATGCTGTCGGTGGAGGTCGCGCCGGGCGAGGTCCCGGAGGGTGTGGAGGTCGCGGCCGTGAACGGTCCGCGGTCCGTTGTCCTGGCCGGTGAGCCCGGTGTGCTGGACGAACTGGAACAGCGTTACCACGACCAGGGCGTGCGGGCGAAGCGCATCGCGGTGGACTACGCGTCCCACACGTCGCAGGTCGACGCTGTCGCGGAGGAAATCCTCGAACGGATCGGGGATGTGCGTGGGCGTGAGCCGGAGATCCCGTGGTTGTCCACTGTGGATGTTGGGTGGATGGGTGCGGTGGACGCCTCGTACTGGGTGCGGAACCTGCGTCAGCAGGTCCGGTTCGCGGACGCGGTGACCGAACTCGGTCGACAGCGCGGTTTGTTCGTGGAGGTGGGTTCGCACCCGGTGTTGACGGCCGCGATCGCCGACAGCCTGCCGGATGCCGTCGTCGTGGGTTCGCTGCGTCGGGACGACGGCGGGTGGGACCGGTTCGTCCGCTCGCTGGGCGAGGTGTTCACGCACGGTGGCGAGGTGGACTGGGCGTCCGTCGTGCCGGAGGTGCGGCCCGAACCGGTGCCGACGACGGTGTTCGAGCGTCGGCGTTACTGGCTGACGCCGAGGCCCGTCAACGGCACCGCGCTCGCGCACGGCATCGTCACCGGCGTCGTGGACAACCCGGCGTCCGGCGGTGTCGTGCTCACCGGTCGCCTCTCGCGCCAGCTCCAGCCGTGGTTGGCCGACCACGTGGTGGCCGGTGACGTGCTCGTGCCGGGCGCGGCACTGGTGGAACTGGCCGTCCAAGCCGGTGATCTCCTCGGCCTACCGGCCCTGGAGGAGCTGGTGGTGGAGACGCCGGTCGTGCTCGACGACCAGTCGCTCCAGGTCCAGGTCGTCGCCGACCGGGACGAGGTCGCCGTCTACACGCGGCACCCGCACGGCGACTGGGTCCGGCACGCCACGGGCATCCCGGGCGCGGGCGTCGAGCCGGTGCCGTTCGAGTGGCCGCCCGCCGGGGCGCGGCGCGTGGACACCGACGACTTCTACGACGCCCTGGCCGGGACCGGCTACGAGTACGGGCCCGCGATGCGTGGTGTGCGTGCGGTGTGGCGCAGTGGTGACGAGTTGTTCGCGGAGATCACGCTCCCCGACGACGTCGACACCGAGGGGTTCGCCATCCACCCGGCGTTGCTGGACGCGGCACTGCACCCCGGTGCGGGCGACGAGCTGCGGCTGCCGTTCTCGTGGAACCGGATCGCCGTGCACGCCTCGGGCGCGCGGTCGGTCCGGGCCCGGCTGACGCCCACCGCCGACGGCGTCGCGCTCGCGCTCCAGGACCTGTCCGGCGCCCCGGTGCTGACGCTGGGCGAACTGGTCACCCGCCCGGCGACCGGCACACGTCACGACGACGCGCTCTACGGCGTGGACTGGGTGGACCTCGACATCGGAGCCGTCGAGCCCGCGCCGTGGCCCGTGCTGCACGTCGACACGGCGCGCCCGCTCCGCACGGTCCTCTCCGACGTGCTCACGCGAGTGCGGGCGTTCCTGGCCGAGCCGGACGCCGGCCGACTGGTCGTGACCACCGCGGGCGCCCCGGACGAACCGGTCGCCGCCGCGGTGTGGGGCCTGGTGCGCTGCGCGCGGGCTGAGCACCCCGACCGGTTCGTGCTCGCCCACGGCCGCCCCGACCTGGCGTCGGCGGTGGTGGCCGCCGGCGAGTGGCAGTTCCAGGCCGCCGACGACCACGTCCGCGTGCCCCGGCTGGTCCGCGTCACGCCGGATCCCGCGGCCGTTCTCCCCGACCTGGGCGGCACCGTGTTGATCACGGGTGTCGGCACGCTGGGCGGCCTGCTCGCCGAGCACCTGGTGGCCGAGCACGGCGTGCGGGACCTCGTGCTCGCCTCCCGGTCGGGCGCTGACGCGGAACTGGTGGCGCGCCTGCGGTCGGCCGGCGCGTCCGTGCGGGTCGAGGTGTGCGACGTCGCCGACCGCGACCAGGTCCGCGCGCTGCTGTCCCCGGCCCCGGCGGTGGTGATCCACGTCGCGGGCGTGCTGGACGACGGCGCGGTGACCGGTCTCGACGCGGACCGGCTGGACACCGTGCTGCGGCCCAAGGCCGACGCCGTCACGCACCTGGACGAGCTGACCCGCGACCTGGACCTCACCGCGTTCGTGGTGTTCTCGGCCGCCGCCGGTGTGCTGGGCAGCAGCGGCCAGGCCGGGTACGGCGCGGCCAACGCCCACGTGGACGCCGTGGTGGCCCGGCGGCACGCGGCCGGGTTGCCGTCGTGGTCGCTCGCCTGGGGTTTCTGGTCCACGCCCACGGGGATGACCGGGCACCTCGGCGTGGCCGACGCGGCGCGGATCGCCCGCGCCGGGCTGGCGCCGATCGACCCGGCACGGGGGCTGCGGCTGTTCGACGCCGCGCTCCGCTCGTCCCGGCCGCTGGTCGCACCGATCGCGTTCGACCACGCCGTGCTGCGCGAGCAAGCCCGGGACGGTCGACTGCCGTCGATCCTGCGTGCGCTCGTCGGATCGGTGCGGCGCGTGGTGGCGGCCGGTGCGGTCTCGCCCGCCCACCACGACGACCTGATCGGGCTGGTGCGCCGGGAGGCGGCGGTGGTGCTCGGGCTGCCCGACGCCAGCGCGGTGCCACCGCTGCGGGCGTTCCGCGACCTCGGGTTCGACTCGCTGACCTCGGTCGAGCTGCGCACCCGGCTCGCCTCGGCGACGGGCCTGCGGCTGCCCGCGACGCTCGTGTTCGACCACCCCGACGCGACCACGCTCGCCGACCACCTCCAGCGCCTGCTGTCCGGGACGGCCGCGCCGACCGCCACGACCGCCGTCGAGGCGAGCGCGGAGCCGATCGCGATCGTCGGTGTCGGGTTGCGGCTGCCCGGTGGTATCGACACGCCGGAGCGGTTCTGGGACCTGCTCGCCCGCGGTGGCGAGGTGATCGGCGACTTCCCGACCGATCGCGGCTGGGACCTGGAGGCGTTGTACGACCCGGACCCGGCGACCGCGGGCACGACCTACACCAGGCGTGGCGGTTTCCTGGCCGACGCCGGTGCGTTCGACGCCGGGTTCTTCGGCATATCGCCGCGTGAGGCGTTGGCGATGGATCCGCAGCAGCGGTTGTTGTTGGAGGCGTCGTGGGAGGCGTTGGAGCGGGCTGGTGTTGATCCGTCGTCGTTGCGTGGTCAGGAGGTTGGTGTGTTCACCGGCCTGATGTACCACGACTACGCGATGGGCAGCCGGTCGGAAGCCGTCGAGGGGCTGCTCGGCACCGGCACGTCCGCGAGTGTCGCCG
>NZ_JAHXGQ010000018.1 GCF_019375475.1 Saccharothrix obliqua
ACGCCCGGAAGACGCCCGGAAGACGCCCGGAAGACGCCCGGAAGACGCCCGGAAGCGATCGTCGCGTGAGGACGGTGTGAGCTGACGCGCGGGTGAACTGGACGTAATCCGTCCGGATCGTGGAATTCCGGGCCGTGTTCGCTCTGGGCGGACCAAAGTGTTACCGATCACAGAACGGCCCAACGCGCACCCACCGTTCGGCCTAGTGGATCTCGTCCCCGCACCGTATTCGCAGGTCTGAAACCGTTGGCACGACAGCGGAACGTGAGCGGGACGCGGGCGAACCGGTGGAAGTGCGGTGGTTCGGGCGGCGTGCCGGTGGGTAAATCCGGAGTGACGCGGGTCGCCACGGCCCCGGGAACACTGACTTACGCCCGTGCGTCTGCAAGAGTGGAAGCCAGCGAGCACGACGCACCCGCCAGATGCGGAGTGGTCGCAGCTAGGTGTGAGGGCACCGAACCACGGTGCCGGGACGGAGGGAGATTTCCATGACTACGACGCTCACCCGCCCCGAGTTGACCGCTGCCGACCGCTGCGACCGCTGCGGGGCTGCTGCCCAGGTACGCGCCGTGCTCCCGTCCGGGGGCGAGCTGCTGTTCTGCGGGCACCACGCTCGTGAGCACAGCACGAAGCTGCGTGAACTCGCTGCCGAATTGCAGCAGGGCTGAACACGAACGGGCCGCGCACGCGGCCTGTAGCACCCTAGCCGTCCGGGGCGGAGATCCAGTGGGTCTCCGCCCCCCTGCACGTTCAGACCTCGTCGAGGACCGGTTCGAACGCCAGCTCGGCGGCGCCGATCAGCTTGGCGTCCCGGCCGAGCGGCGAGCGCACCACGCGCGTGCCGCCGACCGCGCGGCTGACCAGGCTCCGGTGCCGCACCACCCGCCGCACCTCGTCCACCACCTGCTCGGGCAGCGCGGTGAACAGGTCGCCCAGCACCACCAGCTCCGGTCCCAGCACGTTGACCGCGGTCACCAGACCCAGCGCCAGCCACTCGGTGAACCCGGCCAGGCGGTCCGCCAGCGCCTCCGGTGACGCCGACCGCAGCTCCGCGACGATCGCGCCACGCGGCACGTCCTCGGGCAGCCCCAGGGCCCGGCACAACGCCGCCTCGCCGACCTCGGTCTCCCAGCAGCCCCGCGAACCGCAGTAGCAGGGCCGGCCACCGGGTCGGACCACCATGTGGCCCAGCTCCCCCACGTACCCGCCGCTGCCGCGCAGCGGGGCGCCGGAGGAGATCACGCCGCCACCCACGCCGACGTCGGCGGAGACGTAGACCACGTCGTCCGAACCACGCGCGGCGCCCCGGACGTGCTCCGCCAACGCGCCCAGCTCGGCGTCGTTGCCGACCCGGACCGGCGCCTTCAGCACGGCCGACAGCCGGCGGCCCAGGGCCACGTCCGTCCAGTGCAGGTTCGGCGCTTCGTGGACCAGGCCGTCGGAACGCCGCACCACGCCCGGCACGGACACGCCGACGCCCACCGCCGTCACGTCCAGCTCGTCGGCCAGCAGCCGCACCGAGTCCGCGATGTGCGTGATCACCTCCGCGGGTTCGCGGGACCGGTGGTGCAGGTTCCACGAGTCGCGGCCGAGGATGTGGCCGCCGAGCCCGACGAACGCCATCGCCACCTGCTCCACGCGGACGTCCACCGCGACCACCACCGCCGCCTGCGGTTGCGGCAGCACCAGCAGTGACGGGCGGCCCGCGCCGGAACGCAGCGCGGGCACCCGCTCCGCCACCACGCCGGTTTCGGCGAGGCCGTCCACCAGTGCCTTGATGGTGCTGCGGTTGAGGCCCAGCTCGGTCGCGAGCGCCGCCCTGGTGGCGGGTCCGGTCACGTGCAGCCGGCGCAGCAGCGCCGTCCGGTTGTGCCTGCGGACCTCGTCCGGCCGGGCGCCCGCGGTGGGTGTGGTCACGTCGGCGTCATCACTTCACTGGGTTCGGCGCGGTGTGGTCGCTCGGCGGTTGCCGTCAGCGGGCCGCCGCGGCGCGTCGCCGGGACAACGCGTCGACGCCCGCCGCGAGCAGCAGCACCAGACCGGTCACGATGAACACCACGGCGGCGGGCTGCTTCAGCAGGCCCATGCCGTTGTTGATGGTCGCGAGCACCGCCGCGCCGATCACCGCGTCCCGCAACCGGCCCTTGCCGCCGAACAACGACGTCCCGCCGATCACCGCCGCGCCGACCGACAGCAGCAACGTGTTGCCGCCACCGGCGTTCGGGTCGACCGAACCGACCTTGGACGAGTAGACGATCGCCCCGACCGCCGCCGCGGCGGAGCAGATCACGAACACGCTCATCCGGACGCGGGCCACGTCGATGCCCGCCCGGCGGGCCGCCTCCCGGTTGCCGCCCACGGCGTACACGTGCCGGCCGTAGCGGGTGCGCTCCAGCACGAACGTGCCGATCACCAGCAGCACGAGGACGATCGGCACCACGTACGGCACACCGGTGATGACCACGACGTCGGAGACGGAGCGGTTGAGCGTCAGCAGGTGGGTCCCGACCGCGGCGAGCACGACGACCGCGCCGACCTTGGTCAGCACGAGCGGGGTGGGTGGGGCCACCAGACCCTTGCGCAGCCTGGAGAAATGCCTGCCGAGCACGACGGCAGCATAACCGCCGGCGGCGACCGCGCAGAGCACCCACGACCCGGCCGTGCCGAGGTTCCCGTTGGCGACCCGGAACAACACGTCGTCGTTCAGGCCCAGCGTGCCGCCCTGGCCGATGAGCTGGAGCACCACACCGCCCCACGCCAGGAACAACGCGAGCGTCACCACGAACGACGGGATGCCGACCTTCGCCACCAGGAACCCGGTGACGCACCCGATGGCCGTGCCGACGCAGATCGCCAGCAGCATCTCCACCCACGGGTTCGGCGGCACGCCGATCACCGCGATCACCAGCGCCACCAGCGATATCGCGGCTCCCGCCCAGATCCGCATCACGGCCGCCAGCAGCGCGGCCAGCAGCAGGAACGCGCAGAACGCGAGGAAGACCCCCTGCCCCATGCCGCCGAGCAGGTTGCCGCCCTTCACCAGGTGCAACGCCATCACGGACGCGGCGACGCCGGACGCCGTGCCCGCGGACAGGTCGATCTCGCCCAGCAGCAGGACGAACACCAGCCCCATCGCGATGATCGTGATGCTCGCGCCCTGGGCGAGCAGGTTCGCGATGTTGCCCAGGGTGAGGAAGGTGTCGGCCAGCGAGCTGAACACGGCGAGCAGCACGACCAGGCCGAGCAGGGCGGGCAGTGGACCCAGGTCGCCGCCGCGCAGGCGGGCCCAGTAGTCGCGCACGGCCTCGTCGGTGGAGCGGGACGTGGTGTCGATGCCGAAGTCGGTGATCGCGGCGGGTGGGTCGGTGTAGTGCTGGTCTGAGTCGTGCTGGTCGGTGTGGTGCTGGTCGGGGTCGAGGGAGGC
Source organism: Saccharothrix obliqua (assembly GCF_019375475.1). Lineage (GTDB taxonomy): Bacteria > Actinomycetota > Actinomycetes > Mycobacteriales > Pseudonocardiaceae > Actinosynnema > Actinosynnema obliqua. The sequence continues at coordinate 3,425 of NZ_JAHXGQ010000018.1, forward strand.
GGCGGGAGTTGCCGTGGCGGTGGGTGAGGTTTCGTCGTCGGCCATGCGCTCGGTCCTCAGGTGGTGGCGGATTCGGGGCGGGCGATGCCGAGGTCGCCGGAGCGGCCGGCGGTGATCAGCTCGACCACCTGGCCGTGGGTGACGTCCTTCGTGTGCACCTCGGCCGCCATCCGACCCAGGTAGAGGCACGCGACGCGGTCCGCGACCGCGAAGACGTCGTTCATGTTGTGGCTGATCAGGACCACGCCGAGGCCCTGCTCGGCGAGCCGGCGCACCAGGTCGAGCACCTGGCGGGTCTGCGCGACGCCCAACGCCGCGGTCGGCTCGTCCAGCAGCACCACCCGGCTGTTCCACAGCACGGCCTTCGCGATGGCCACGGTCTGCCGCTGCCCACCGGACAACGCCGAGACTTTCGTCCGGACGGATTTCACGGTGCGGACCGACAACGACGTCAGGGTCCGGCGGGCGGCCCGCTCCATGTCCGCCTCGTCGAGCAACCCGTACCGGCCGCGTTCCCGGCCGAGGAACATGTTCTGGACGACGTCGAGGTTGTCGGCCAGCGCGAGGTCCTGGTAGACGACCTCGATGCCGAGGTCGGCGGCGTCACGCGGGCCGTGGATGCGCACCGGCCTGCCCGCGAACCGGATCTCGCCGGAGTCGGCCGCGTGGATGCCCGCGACGCACTTGACCAACGTCGACTTGCCCGCGCCGTTGTCACCCACGAGCGCCGTGACCTCGCCCGCGCGGACGGTGAAGTCGATGTCGTGCAGGACGCGGACGGGTCCGAAGCTCTTGTTGACGCCACGCAGTTCGAGGATCGGCTCGCTCACCGCCGGGGTGTGCTGCCCCGGTGCCGTTGTGCTCGGGGAGCGCTGCCTCATTTGATGCCCAACTCCGCGCACGCCGCCGCGGTGTCGGCGACGCAGATGTCCGACGCCTTCACGAACTGGGCGTCCACCACGGACTTGACGTTCTCCCTGGTGATGAGCTGAGCGGTGAGCAGCACGGACTTCACGTCGCGGTTGCCCTTGGGGTCCTTGGTGACGCCGTTGGCGAGCTTGTCGGCGGCGGCGGTGTCGCCCCTGGCCAACGCGCCCGCCAGCTTCGCCGCGGCCTCCGCCTCGGCGGCGATCGGCTTGAACACGGTCATGTACTGGTCGCCGCGCAACACCGCCTGGAGGCCGTCCGGGGTGGCGTCCTGGCCGGTGACCGGGACCTTGCCGGTCAGGCCGTACTTGCGCAGCACGGTGATCACCGCGCCGGCGAGGCCGTCGTTGGCGGCGACCACGCCGTCCACCTTCTGCCCGTTGCCGGTCAGGATCTGTTCGAAGGTGGTGCCGCCCTTCTGGTTGTCCCAGCCCTCGATGGGCTGCGACTGCACGAGCTTCAGCTCACCCGAGGTGTACTTGGGCTTCAGCACGTTCTGCTGGCCGTTGTAGAACAGGGTCGCGTTGTTGTCGGTCGGCGCGCCCTCGATCTCGATCACCTCGGCGGGCTTCTTGCCGGGCGCGAGCTTGGCCAGGCCGTCGACCAGGCCCCGCCCCTGGAGTTCGCCGACCTTCACGTTGTCGAACGACACGTAGAACTTCGAGCTGCCGCCGAGGTTGAGGCGGTCGTAGTCGATGACCTGGATGCCCTGCGCCTCGGCCTTCCGCGCGACCGACGCGCCGACCTCGCTGTTCGGCGCGGCGATGAGCAGGACCCGGACCCCGGCGTTGATCATGCCGTCGGCGAGGGTGGCGAACTTCTGCACGTCGCCCTGGGCGTTCTGGATGTCGGGGTCGAGCCCCTCCGCGCGCAGCGCCTTGTCCAGCAGCGGTTTGTCGAAGCCCTCCCACCGGGCGGAGGTGGCGGTCTCGGGGAGGACGACGCCGACCTTCACGCCGTCGCCCGACCCGCCGGGATCGGCGGTGCCGCTGCCCGAGGTGTTGCCGGAGTTGGTGCCGCACGCCGTGACGGCCACGGCCAGGACGGTGCCGACGGCGAGGCTCCTGCTGCGCATCCGCCATCCCCTTCCGAACTACGCGGGAAATGTTGTGGCGCACAACGTATGCCGCGCGATGGGGTGACCGGAACCACACTGGATTGATCAAGCCGTCACGTTGGGCTTACCGATTGGTAACGTGGAGTAATGAGGCGTGGGCTGGAAGGAGCAGCCCGTTACGCCCGAGTGTGTGTGGGAGTGCAACGAACTGCCTTCACCACGAGCGCAGCGTCGCGATCCGTTCCTCGAGCTGTTCGATGCTCGCCATGGCCGTCGGAGGCCCACCGCAGTATTCGCGGAGCTGGTTGTGGATCTTGCCGTGCGGCTTCTTGGTGCGGTGGTGGTGCATCGCGACCAGGGTGTTCAGCTCCTTGCGCAACGCCGCCAACCGCTCCTGCACGCTCACCGGGCGCTCGCGCACCGGCGGCGCGGGGGCGGGCGCGGTCTTCTTGCTCGCCTCGACCAGCTGCTTCTCCTGGCGCTGCCGCAGCAGCGCGCGGACCTGGTCGGGTTCCAGGAGACCGGGCAGACCCAGGTACTCCTGCTCCTCCTCGCTGCCCGAGAACGCCGCGGTGCCGAACGAGGAGCCGTCGTAGATCACCTGGTCGAGTTCGGCGGACGCGCCCAACGCGGTGTAGGCGCGCTCCTCCTCCCCCGGCTCGTCCTGGACCTGGTTGGCCTGCGCCAGCAGCTCGTCGTCCCAGCCGTCCTTCTCGCGGTGCGGCTTGCCCAGCACGTGGTCGCGCTGCTGCTCCAGCTCGCTGGCCAGGCCGAGCAGCACCGGCACGCTGGGCAGGAACACGCTGGCGGTCTCGCCCTTGGCGCGGGCGCGCACGAACCGGCCGATCGCCTGGGCGAAGAACAGCGGCGTGGAGGAGCTGGTGGCGTACACGCCGACCGCGAGCCGCGGCACGTCCACGCCCTCGGAGACCATGCGCACCGCGATCAGCCAGCGCTCGGAGCCCCGCGCGAACTCGGCGATCCGGCCGGACGCCTTCGGGTCGTCGGACAGCACCAGCGTCGCGTCGTGCCCGGTGACCCGCTTGAGGATCTCGGCGTACGCCTTCGCCACCGCCTGGTCGGTCGCGATCACCAGGCCGCCCGCGTCGGGCATACCGCCCTCGCGGAGCTGCGTGAGCCGCAGGTCCGCCGCCTTCAGCACGGACGGGATCCACTCGCCGGTCGGGTCCAGCGCCACGCGCCACGCCCGTGCCGTCTGCTCCTGGGTCAGCGGCTCGCCCAGCCGGGCGGAGAACTCCTCGCCCGCGCTGGTCCGCCAGCTCGCCTCGCCCGAGTACGCCAGGAAGATCACGGGGCGGACGACGCCGTCCTTCAACGCGTCCGAGTAGCCGTAGGAGTGGTCGGCCTTGCTGCGCTGCGCCCCGTCCGGGCCCGGCTCGTAGGTGATGAACGGGATCGGCGAGTCGTCGCTGCGGAACGGCGTGCCGGTGAGGCTGAGCCGCCGGGTCGCGGGCATGAACGCCTCGCGGATCGCGTCACCCCAGGACTTCGCGTCGCCACCGTGGTGGATCTCGTCGAGGAGAACCAGCGTCTTGCGCTGCTCGGTCCGGACCCGGTGCAGCATCGGGTGCGCCGCGACCTGCGCGTAGGTGAGGGCGACGCCGTGGTAGTCGCGGGACGTGACGGCGTTGGTGTTGCGGAAGTTCGAGTCGATCGCGATCCCGACCGCCGCCGCCGCTTCCGCCCACTGGTGCTTCAGGTGCTCGGTCGGTGTGACGATCGTGACGGCCTCGACCGTGCGGTCGGCCAGCAGCTCGGCGGCCACCCGCAGGCCGAACGTCGTCTTGCCCGCGCCCGGCGTGGCGACCGCGAGGAAGTCCTTCGGCTTGGCCGCGAGGTACTTCGTGAGGGCGCGCCGCTGCCATGCGCGGAGAGGACGGGTCGTGGCGACTTGCGGTTGCGACAACCTCGTTCCCTTCACGACGGCGTGCTGCTGGTGGCGTCCTGCTGGTGACGGCGTGTCCGTGCGGGACATGCGAATGCCCTCGTGGTGGGTGACCGGCGAGGGCGAGCGACAGCTTACCCGCTGCGGGATGGCGGGGAGGGCGGGCGTGGAGCGACCCGCACCTTCATCGCGTGCCCGATGCCGCGAAAAAGGCGGTCATGCACCATGCTGGACGGCGCGATGGCTTCGCCCAACGACGAGACGGTACGCAGCACGCCCAAGAAGGGGCCACTGCGCCTGCTGGCGCGCACGCTGTCGAAGGCGTGGGAGGGCAGCATCTTCTCGGAGGCGGCCGAGGCCGCGTTCTGGCAGACGCTCTCCCTGCCGCCGCTGCTGCTCGGGCTGCTGGGGTCGCTGGGGTACCTCGGCGACTGGCTGGGACCGGACGTCGTGTCGGCCGTCAAGGACCGGATCATCTCGTTCTGCCGGACGATCTTCAGCCAGGACGTCGTCAACGGCGTGATGGCGCCGACGGTCGACCAGATCCTGACCACCGGCAAGGGCGAGATCGTGTCGGTCGGGTTCCTGATCTCGTTGTGGGCCGGGTCGTCGGCGATGTCGTCGTTCGTCGACGCGATCACGGCCGCGCACGACCAGTACGGCGTGCGGAACGAGGTGTGGCAGCGGATCTTCGCGTTGCTGCTGTACATGGCCTCGCTGCTGCTGCTGATCATCGGGCTGCCGGTGCTCGCGCTGGGGCCGGACCTGCTGCTGCTGGTCTTCCCCACCGGGTGGCGGCCGACGATCGAGTTCTGGCTGAGCGCGTTCTACTACCCCGGCATCGCGGTGCTGCTCGTGTTGGCGTTGGCGACGTTGTACAAGTTGTCGCTGCCGAACAAGCTGCCGTGGCACCGGTTGGTGCCCGGTGCGGTGCTCGCGATGGCCGTGTTCGTGTTGTCGTCCATCGGGTTGCGGCTGTACATCCAGTGGATCACGACGACCGGGTACACCTACGGGGCGCTGGCCACGCCGATCGCGTTCCTGCTGTTCGCGTTCTTCATCGGGTTGGCGATCATCATCGGCGCCTACTTCAACTCCGCGATGCAGGAGATGTGGCCTGCGCGGATGACCCGCCGACAGCGCCGCCGCTGGCGACGGCTGGAGTTGGAGAGGGCCGCGGAGAGGATCCGGTCCGAGGAGGGGCGGCGGGCGTGGGGTGTGGGGCGGGGGCGTGTTGAGTCTGAGACGGAGTCGGAGTCGGAGACCGTGGAGATTCGCTCGGCCGAAAGCTTGAGAGAAAAAGAGTAAAAGCGACGCTCGCCGCTTGGCAGGCCGCCAAGGAGAATGTCAAAGCGCCGTCGTGTTCTCCCCGTATGGCCTGGTCAAGACAACCACCCTCGTTCCCAGGGCGCAAACGAAAAGCGTGTTTGCGCCCTGGGAACGAGCGCGGTTCGCTGGCGCGCAGGCCATACGGGGAGAACACGACGGAGGGGAGGGTGTGTGGAACCGACTTATGTGCGACGCCTGTTCGCCCCATATCCGGGAGACGCCTGTTCGCCCATATCCGGGAACCGGGCAGCGTGCCCGCCTGTTGAGCCGGACTTACCTCTGCCCGCCCTCACCGAGGTCCATCCGCCGATCTCGTCCGACGGCTGCCGCTCCCGGCCCGCCTGGCGGTGCCCGCCCTGCGGCGGGCGTGCCTGTTCGCGCGGACGGGCGGAGGCCGGCCGGCCGCGCGGGGGTCCTACGACTTACTCGCCGTTGTTGCCCTTGGGGAGGCCCTCGTAGATCTTCTTGCACTCCGGGCAGACGGGGGAACCGGGCTTGGGCGTGCGGGTGACCGGGAAGACCTCGCCGCAGAGCGCCACCACGTGCGTGCCCATGACCGCGCTTTCGGCGATCTTGGCCTTGCGCACGTAGTGGAACATCTTCGGGGTGTCGTCCCCGGTGTGGTCCGTGCCTTCGGGCCGGGTCTCGACGTCAGGGAGAGTCTGCGTGCTCACGGCCCCAGCTTACCTGGGATGATGGCCCCTCGTGAGTACGCCGAGCATCAGCGAAGAGGTCCGCACCGCCCTGGCCGGGAACCGGCCGGTGGTCGCGTTGGAGTCGACCATCCTGTCCCACGGGCTACCGCCCGGCCGCAACCGGGAGGTCGCCACCCGCATCGAGGACGTCGTGCGGGCCGCGGGCGCGGTGCCCGCCACGATCGCGGTCCTGGGTGGGGTGCCGAAGGTCGGTCTCACCGCTTCCGAGCTGGACTACGTGTGCGACCCGGCGAACTCGTTGGTGAAGCTGTCGCGGCGGGACCTGGGTGCCGCCTTCGCCCTGCGGGTCGACGGTGCCACGACGGTCGCCTCCACGGCCGCGCTGGCGCACGCCGCCGGGGTCGGGGTGTTCGCGACCGGCGGGCTGGGCGGGGTGCACCGGGGTGCGCGCGAGACCTGGGACGTGTCGGCCGACCTCGACGTGCTGGCCACCACGCCGGTCCTCGTGGTCTGTTCCGGGGTCAAGTCGATCCTCGACATCGGGGCCACGCTGGAACTGCTGGAAACGCGTTCCGTGCCGGTCCTCGGCTTCGGCACCGACTCGTTCCCCGCCTTCTACCGGCGGGAGTCCGCGTTCGGCGTGCCGTGGCGCGTGGACACGGCGTCGGACGCCGCCGCGGTGGTGGCCGCACACCGCTCCTCCGTGCCGGGCTCGGCGGGCGTGCTGCTGGCCAACCCGATCCCGGCCGAGTTCGAGATGGACCTCGACCTGCACGACCGGCTGCTGGCCGAGGGCCTGGAGCGGACCCGGGACGTGCACGGCAAGGACGTCACCCCCGCCCTGCTGGAGCACTTCCACACGGCCAGCGGCGGGGTGAGCCTGGACGCCAACGAAGCCCTCGTGCTGTCCAACGCCTCGCTGGCCGCGCGGGTCGCCGTGGAGCTGTGTCGGTGAGTGGGATCGTCGTGGTCGGTGACGCCGGGCTCGACGTGGTCGCCCGGCACTCCGGTCCGATCGTGCACGGCGGTGACTCGCGTGCCGCCGTGACCATCGAACCCGGCGGCGCGGGCGCGAACACAGCCGTGTGGCTGGCCGCTTGCGGCGCGTCGCCGACGCTGGTGGCCCGGGTCGGCGCGGACGCCGCGGGACGGCAGGTGCACGCCGAGCTGACCGCGGCCGGCGTCCGGTGCGCCTTCGCCGTGGACACCGAACGGGCCACCTGCTGCGTCGTCGTCCTGGTCGACGAGACCGGCCAGCGCTCCATGCTGCCCGATCGCGGCGCGAACGCGCGGTTCTCGCCCGCCGACCTGGACCCGGCGGTCCTGCGGGGCGCACGGCACCTGCACCTGTCCGGCTACGTGCTGCTGGACGCCACGTCCCGGCCCGCCGGGCTGGCGGTGCTGCGTGCCGCGCGGGCCGCGGGCCTGACCACCTCGGTCGACCCGCAGTCGGCCGCGTTGATCTACGACGGCTTCCTGGACGACGTGCGCGGCGTCGACCTCCTGCTGCCCAACGAGGAGGAGCTGACGGCGCTCACCGGGTCACCGGACCCGGGATCGGCCACCGCCCTGCTGGACGTGGTGGGCGCCGTGGTCGCCACGTCCGGCGCGCGGGGTGCGAGCTGGGTCGATCGCGACGGCGTGGTCCCGGTGCCGGCACTGCCCGTGGAGTGCGTGGACTCGACGGGCGCGGGCGACGCGTTCGACGCCGGGTTGCTGGCCGCCTGGCTGGCCGGCGCGTCCCGGGAGGACGCGTTGGCGGCCGGTGTCGGCGCGGCGGCGCGCGCGGTCTCGGCGGTGGGTGCTCAGCCCTCGATCACGTGATGGCCCTTGGCCTCCAGGGCGCGGTGCTCCTTGACGTAGCGGTTGGCCTGCTCCGCCTTGCGGGGCGGCCGGTCGTTCGCGATGAGCACCGCCATCCAGGGCAACGGCACGGACAGCACCAGCAGGGCCAGCGCCAGCCACCACGTCTGGTAGAAGACCATCGCCAGGACCAGGCACGGGATCCGCGCACCCATCATGATCATGTATTTGCGCTTGCGCGCCGCGTGCTGCTCCTCGTAGGAGAGGGCCGCATCGGTGATGAGCACCGGTGTGCCGTCGCGCTCGTGGTCCACCATGCGTCTTATCGTCCCACCACGCGGTTTCCCGCGACAGCTACCGGGGCTTGTTATTCCTCCGTGGTGACAACCGCCACGCGTTCCGGTGATTCGGCACGAAGGTGCCGGAGCGGGGCGTGCGTCTCATTGTGAAAGTACGATCCGTCCGTGGTGGCGCTTGATCGTCTGGTCGACGTGCTCGGGAGCCTGGGCACGCACCTGAGCTGCGCGCCCAGGGGGCGGGACGTCGAGTTGCGCGGGGTCGCGTTGCACGACCCGGCGGAGAACGGCACCGCGGCGGCCGATGACGTGCTGCTCGGGTTGGGCGTGCCGTCACCCGCGGCGGCGGCGCGGTTGGTCGGGTCCACCGGGGCCGCGGCCGTCGTGCTGCACGGCGCGCCTCCCCTGGACGAACGGGTGGTCGCGGCGGCGCGGAAGTCGGGCGCCGCGGTGCTGCTGGTCGACCCGTCGGTGCCGTGGGGCCAGTTGGCCAACGTCACCCAGACCGTCGTGCTCGGCGGGCGGCCGAAGGGTTCCGGCGACCTGTTCGCGGTCGCCGACGCGATCGCCGCCGTGGTGGGCGGCCCGGTGACGATCGAGGACCAGCAGTCGCGGGTGCTGGCCTACTCCTACCGGCAGCAGGGCGTGGACCCGGTCCGGGTGCAGACGATCCTGGGCCGCCGGGTGCCCGACGAGGCACGCCGGTCGCTGCGCGAGTACGGCGTGTTCACGCACCTGGCGCGGTCGGACGAGCCGATGTTCGTGCCGAAGCTGACCGACCAGCTCGGCGGGCGGCTGGTGGTGGCCGTGCGGGCGGGGCGGGAACTGCTCGGCTCGGTCTGGGTCGAGGTCGACCGCGACGTCGACGCGGCCCGGCACGCGGCGCTGGTGGACGGCGCGCGGACCGCCGCGCTGCACCTGCTGCGGGCGCGGGCGAGCGCCGACCTGGAGCGGCAGGCCGAGGCCGACCTGGTGATCGGCGTGCTGGACGCGGGCCACTCGGGCAACCTCGCCCGGCTCGGGCTGCCCGGCGCCGACCTGCGGGTGATCGCCGTGCAGGCGCACGCGGGCGAGGGCGAGCACGGTGCCGCGCTGCTCGCCTTCGAGCGCGCCACGGCGGGTTTCGGCTGGTCACGACCCGGGCGCAGCGCGTTGTTCGGCAACGTCCTCTACACCGTGCTGCCCTGCGGCGACGACCCGGCGGTGGCGGTGGAGTGGGTGCGGGCGCTGATCCGCGAACTGCCGCCCGAGGCGGTGGTCGAGGCCGGTATCGGCGGGCGCGCCGACGCCGCCCAGCTGCCCGCGTCCCGGGCCGAGGCCGACGAGTGCCTGGCGTTGTCCGCGGGCGAACCGGTGGTCTACGACCAGTCCTGGGCGCGGGTCCTGCTGCGTCGGCTGGCCGCCGTCGCCGAGGCGGGCAGGCTGCCCGCGCGGGGACCGGTGGCGGACCTGGTCCGGCACGACCTGGAGTTCGGCACCCAGTACGCCACCACGTTGCAGGCGTGGCTGGCGGCGCAGGGCGACGCGCGGGAGGCGGCCAGGGCGTTGTCCGTGCACCCGAACACGCTGCGGTACCGGATGCAGAAGATGGCCGAGGTGACCCCGCTGCCGCTGGACGACGCGGACCAGCGGCTCGCCATGGCGATCGCGCTGGCCGTGGGGCGGTACCGGACCTGAGTGCGGGAGGATTCGGCGGTGTTCCCTGATCTCTCCACAGACCTGACCACGCGGTTGCGCGCCGCGTTCCGCGAAGCCGGGTACGACGCCGACGGGGTGGTGTCCGCGCTCGGGCCGCAAGCACACGCCGCGCTGGGCCGGGGCGAGCCGGAGGCCGCGCGCCGGGCCGCCCGCGACGCGGGCCCGCTGGGCACCCTGATCCGGCTGTTCCTGCTCGGCGACGCCGAGTCGCCCGGCGACGTCGCGGCGGCCCTCGGCGACCTGGACGTCGCGCGGGCCGTCGAGGCCGGTCTGCTGACCGCCGCCGGCGACCGGCTGCGGGCCGGGCTGGACGTCCGGCCGCACGGCGACGACGACGGCTCCTGGTGGGTGATCGCCGACCTCGACGCCGACCAGCGGGGCGGCCCGGTGCCCGCCGACCACGTGCTGGGCGTCGGCCACGCCTCGATCAGCCTGGCGCGTGCCACGTCCCGGCGGCCGGTGGACTCGCTGCTCGACCTCGGCACCGGCTGCGGCGTGCAGGCGCTGCACGCGAGCAGGCACGCCCGGCGGATCACCGCCACCGACGTGTCGGAACGGGCGCTGCGGCTGGCCGAGGGCACGTTCCGGCTCAACGAGGTCGACGTGGAGCTGCGCCGGGGCGAGTGGTTCGCGCCGCTGCGCAACCGGAAGTTCGACCAGGTGGTGTGCAACCCGCCGTTCGTGGTCGGCCCGCCGCGGGTGGACTACGTGTACCGCGACTCCGGCCTGGACGGCGACGACGCCAGCGCCCTGGTCGTGCGGCAGCTGCCCGCGTTCCTGAACGAGGGCGGCGTGGGCCAGCTGCTGGCCTCGTGGCTGCACCGCAAGGGCGAGGACTGGGCGGACCGCGTGTCGTCCTGGCTGCCCCGGCACGTGGACGCGTGGTTCGTGCAGCGGGACGTGGCCGACCCGGCGCTCTACGTCGGCACGTGGCTGCGGGACGCCGGCGTCGACCCGCGGTCGGCGGAGGGCCGGGCGAAGGCGGGCGCGTGGCTGGACTGGTTCGCGGAGCACGACGTGGAGGGCATCGGGTTCGGGTTCGTGACGCTGCGCCGCACCGACGCCGCGCACCCCGACGTGGTGTGCGAGGACCTGCGGCACGCCTACGACGACCCGCTGGGGCCGGAGTCGGCGGCGTGGCTGGACCGCGTGCGGTGGCTGCGCGAGCACGACGACGAACAGCTCCTGAACACCCGTTTCACGGTGCCGGACACGGTGGTGCTGGAGGAGGTCTCCACACCCGCCGACGAGGGCTGGGAGCCCGTCGTGCGGCGGCTGCACCGGACCGACGGCCCCGGCTGGCAGCACGAGCTGGACGAGGTGGCCGCGAAGCTGCTGGCGGGTTTCCGGGGCGCGCTGCCGCTCGCGGACCTGGTGGCGTTGCTGGCCTACGCCCACGACGCGGACGCCGACGCGCTGGCCGACGCGGCCCTGCCGGTGGTGCGGGAGCTGGTGCGGCACGGGATGGTGACGCCGGCGTGAGGGCGGTCGTGGCGCGCGTCACCGAGGCCGAGGTGACCGTGGGTGGTGAGCGGGTCGGCGCGATCGACGAGCCGGGACTGCTGGTCCTGCTGGGCGTGCACGTGGACGACACACCCGCCAAGGCGCCGCTGATGGCGCGCAAGCTGCACGAACTGCGGGTCCTCCGGGACGAGGAGTCGTGCGCCACGACCGGCGCTCCCCTGCTGGTGGTGAGCCAGTTCACGCTCTACGGCGAGACGCGGAAGGGGCGGCGGCCGTCGTGGACCGCCGCCGCGCGCCCGGAGCACGCCGAGCCGTTGGTGGACGCCGTGGTGCGGGAACTGCGCCAGAAGGGCGCGCGAGTGGAAACCGGGCGGTTCGGCGCGATGATGTCCGTGCGCAGTGCGAACGACGGCCCGTTCACCGTGTTGGTCGAACTCTAGCTGCCTTCTCAGGCAATCCTCAGGATTCGCGGCGCAACCGCTGTGACGGCAGTGACGTCTCCAGATCGGGGAAGCGGGAACCATTTCGACGCGGTCGGCGTTTCCCCAGATGACTGCAACGCCGCGCAGCGCAGCGCGGAAGTGACCGCACTGCCGCCCGCGACGACAAGGGGGAGGGAGCTCCATGACCGTCCCGAGGGTCCTCGACCGCGAGGACACGACTGCACCGAGCGCCGAGCTGGACCTCGACGCCCAGGGACCGGCCGCCGACCTGGTCAGGGTCTACCTGAACGGCATCGGCAAGACAGCGCTGCTCACCGCGGCCGAGGAAGTGGAACTCGCGAAGCGGATCGAGGCGGGGGTCTTCGCGCAGCACGTCTTGGAGACGGGGTCCGGGTTGTCCGCGACCCGCCGCGAGGAACTGCGCGCCCTGGTGCGCGACGGCCACGTGGCAAAGAACCATCTGCTCGAAGCGAATCTGCGGTTGGTCGTTTCCCTGGCCAAGCGATACACCGGCCGTGGAATGCCGCTGTTGGATCTCATCCAGGAAGGCAACCTGGGCTTGATCCGCGCGGTGGAGAAGTTCGACTACACCAAGGGTTTCAAGTTCTCGACCTACGCCACGTGGTGGATCCGCCAGGCGATCACCCGCGGAATGGCGGACCAGGGCCGGACCATCCGGCTGCCGGTCCACCTGGTGGAGCAGGTGAACAAGCTCGCCCGGATCAAGCGGGACCTGCACCAGCAGCTCGGCCGCGAGGCGACCACCGAGGAGCTGGCGCGCGAGTCCGGCCTGACGCCCGACAAGGTGTCCGACCTGCTCGACCACGCCCGCGACCCGGTGAGCCTGGACATGCCGGTCGGTTCCGAGGAGGACGCGCCGCTCGGCGACTTCATCGAGGACTCCGACGCCACGGACGCGGAGAGCGCCGTGATCTCGGGCCTGCTCCAGGACGACCTGCGGCGGGTGCTGGCCACGCTGGAGCAGCGCGAGCAGGCGGTGATCCGGTTGCGCTACGGCCTGGAGGACGGGCAGCCGCGCACGCTGGACCAGATCGGCAAGCAGTTCGGCCTGTCCCGGGAACGGGTCCGGCAGATCGAGCGCGAGGTCATGGCGAAGCTGCGCCAGGGTGAGCGGGCCGCGAAGCTCCGCGCTTACGCGAGCTGACGAACTCACCCGAACGGCCGGGTTGACTTGTGACTCCGGTCACGGCACGGTCGCGTGTTACACGGATCTTCGCGTCACCTCCACCCCTCTCGTGGAGGTGGTCGCGCGCTGAGGAAGGTCGGGGCGGTCGGGGGCCGGCCCGGCCTTCCGCGCGTCCGGGGGCACGACGCGAATCACACCACGCCGACGGCCTCGGGGCGGTCGGCGCGGTATAGGTTCGTCGGAACCCGAACGCGCGCAAGGGAGCCCGCGACGTGCCCGCAGTGCCCACCACACCTTTTGTGCACACCGACGTCCTGCCGCTGGCCGAGGACACCGACACGGAGTACCGCCTGGTGACGGCGGACGGCGTGTCGGTCGTCGAGGCCGCAGGCCGCCGCTTCCTCCAGGTCGAGCCGGCCACGCTGACGCTGCTCGCCAAGGAGGCGATCCGCGACATCCAGCACCTGCTGCGGCCGTCGCACCTCGCGCAGCTGCGCGCCATCGTGGACGACCCGGAGGCCAGCGGCAACGACCGGTTCGTCGCCATGGACCTGCTGCGCAACGCGTGCATCTCCGCGGGCGGCGTGCTGCCCATGTGCCAGGACACCGGCACCGCGATCGTGATGGGCAAGCGCACCGAGTCCGTGCTGACCGGCGGCGCCGACGAGGAAGCCCTGTCCCGCGGCATCTTCGAGGCGTACCAGGAGCTGAACCTGCGTTACTCGCAGATGGCGCCGGTCACCTTCTGGGACGAGAAGAACACCGGCACCAACCTGCCCGCGCAGATCGACCTGTTCGCCGCGCCCGGCACCGCGCCGAAGTACGAGTTCCTGTTCATGGCCAAGGGCGGCGGCTCGGCGAACAAGACGTTCCTGTACCAGGAGACCAAGGCGCTGCTGAACCCGGCGCGGCTGGCGCGGTTCCTGGACGAGAAGCTGCGCTCGCTGGGCACCGCCGCGTGCCCGCCGTACCACCTCGCGGTGGTCGTCGGCGGCCTGTCGGCCGAGCAGAACCTGAAGGTCGCGAAGCTCGCGTCCGCCCGCTACCTGGACGGCCTGCCCACCTCGGGCTCCGCGGCGGGCCACGCGTTCCGGGACGTGGACCTGGAGCAGCAGGTGCTGGAGCTGACCCGGAACTTCGGCATCGGCGCGCAGTTCGGCGGCAAGTATTTCTGCCACGACGTGCGCGTGATCCGGCTGCCCCGGCACGGCGCGTCGTGCCCGGTCGGCGTCGCCGTGTCGTGCTCGGCGGACCGGCAGGCGAAGGCGAAGATCACGCCGGAGGGCGTGTTCCTGGAGCAGTTGGAGCGCGACCCGGCGCGGTTCCTGCCGGACGTCGAGGGCGAGGACCTCTCCGACGAGGTGGTCCGGATCGACCTGACCCGGCCGATGGCGGAGATCCGGGAGGCGTTGGGCAGGCTGCCGGTGAAGACCCGCGTGTCGTTGACCGGCCCGCTGGTGGTGGCCCGCGACATCGCGCACGCCAAGATCAAGGAGCGCCTGGACGCGGGCGAGCCGATGCCGCAGTACCTGAAGGACCACCCGGTCTACTACGCGGGGCCGGCGAAGACGCCGGACGGCTACGCGTCCGGTTCGTTCGGGCCGACCACGGCGGGCCGCATGGACTCGTACGTGGAGCAGTTCCAGGCGGCGGGCGGCTCGCTGGTGATGCTGGCCAAGGGCAACCGCTCCAAGCAGGTCACCAACGCGTGCCGGGAGCACGGCGGGTTCTACCTCGGCTCGATCGGCGGACCGGCGGCGCGGCTCGCGCAGGACTGCATCCGCAAGGTCGAGGTCCTGGAGTACCCCGAGCTGGGCATGGAGGCCGTCTGGCGGATCGAGGTGGAGGACTTCCCGGCGTTCGTCGTCGTCGACGACAAGGGCAACGACTTCTTCGCCGAGACCTCCGCCCCGACCCTCCAGATCAGCTTCCGCAAGTAGTCCCGGTCAGTGGTCCGCCCACCAGGCGCGCGCGTCGGTGGCGGTCGTCGGCAGCAGTGAGCCGCGGGGTGCGCCGGACAGCAGTTCGAGCACCCACGCGGTCTCGGCCGGGTGCACCGGGTCGGTGAGCGCGCGCAGCACCACGCGGTCGGCGTAGCCGTCGGCGGCCAGCACCCGCGCCAGTTCCGGCGCGGCCTCCGGGTCGGCGACGGCCGCGTCCAGCGGCGTGCGGTCGGCGAGCCGGTGGACGCGGGTGGCCAGCGTCCGCTCGGCTTCGGCGAGCAACGCGCGCCAGGTCTCCCAAGGGAAGTCCGTGTCGTCCGGTTCGCCACGCGTCGTGTAGGCGTCGTCGTGGACGAGGTAGTGGTTGCCCTCGGCGTCGACGTGCCACCCCGCGCCCATCCGCGACGGCTTCGGGTACGGGGCGTCGCCACCACCACGCAGGCCCGTGACGGCGGCGTGCAGGGCGGCCGACGCGCGGTCCACGTCGTCGTGCTCGCCGAGCACGGCGAACCGGGCGAGCAGGGCCAGCCCGGGACCGGGATGGCGCAGCTCCGGGTCGAGCAACGCGGCGGCCCGGCACACCAGGTCCAGTTCCGCCCAGCGCAGGGCGTGCGGGTGCGGGTGCCCCTCGTCGTCCCAGCCGACGGTCACCGGCTCCTCGTCACCGGAGCGGACGCCGAGGTCGAAGTAGCCGTCGCTGACCGACAGGTCCAGCGCCAGGCCACCGCCCACCTCGAAGGTGGCGACGTGCTCGTCCTCCTCGAAGAACTCGTCGTCGGACGTGAAGGCGTACATCGCCCAGAATTCCGGGTCGGCCAGCCCCCGGCGCAGTTCGAGTGGAATCGACACGCACGGATGCTAGATCAACCGCCCGTGGTCAGGCGGTCTGCTCACGTGCTTCCAGGACGAGCAGGCGGTCGCCGAGCGGCGCGTCCAGCGACACGTGCACCGGCACGTCGTACAGCTCCTGGGTGCACGCGCCGCCGTCGGGCGGGTAGTAGGTGGTGACGAGGGTGATCCGGACCTGGTCGGCGGACTGCGCGGCCACCTCGGCGGAGGCCCGCTTGCAGCCGCCGGCGAGGCTCAGCACCCGCACCGTGCGCCCGTCCGCGGACACCCACGCCTGCCGCTCGTAGGCGTCGGACAACGCCCCGGCGTCCAGGCGTTCCGGCGGCACCGCGGTCTGGTCGGGCAGCGGTGGCGCGGAGGACTGCGGCGGCGGGCTCGGCCTGGTGGTGCCCGTCGCGGTGGTCGGGGTCGTCGACGGGCCGGTCGCGCCGTCGCCGCCGCCGGAACAGCCGGCCAGCACGAGGGCCACCAGGACCCCGGCGAGCTTCACGTTCCTCATAGCGGTAGGACGCTACCGCCGTCGGGCCCGGCGCACCGGGTCGCGCCCGGCCCGGCCGGGGGCGGCCGAGCCGGGCGCGTGGCGGGTTACTTCTGGTCCTGGCGCGTGCTGAGCACGACCTGGCGGTCGCCCAGCGGCGCGTCGAGCGCGGCGGTCAGCGGCGGGTACCGGATGTCCATCGTGCAGACCTCCGCGTCCTTCGGCGTGGTCTCCACCACGACGACCTTCACCGTTGTCGCGTTCTGCTCGGTGATCTCGACGCTCGCCTTGCCGCAGCCGCCCTCCTGGCCGATCAGGCCGAGGGTGCGGCCGTCGCCCTCGGTCCACACGGTCTTGGGCGTGCCTTCCGGCACCGCGGCGGCGTCGAGCTTCTCCTTGGGCACCTCGCGGCCACCCGGTGGCACCGGGCTGGTGGAATCGGGGTCCGCGGAGGGCGAGGTCGACGCGGGCGACGTGGTCAGCGTCGGACCGCCGCCGTCACCCGCGTCAACCGTGGGCTGGGACGTGGCGCAGCCGGCGAGCGCGAGCAGCAGCGCGCCGGCACCGAGTGCGGTTCCTAGGCTTCTCATGTGCAGAGGACGGGGCGAACCGCGATCCGGGTTGCCCCGCCGTTTTCACAGTTACCCGATCAGGCTAGTGGGGCGGTGTGGTCCGCGGTGGCCGTCAGGAGTCGCGCGCCTCGGCCCGAGCCGAGGTCATCAGGCTGGCGACGGTCGTCACGAGCAGCACGCCGACGATGACGCCGAGCGAGGCCAGGATCGGGATCTCCGGCGCCCACGCGACGCCGTGGTGGTGCAACGCCTCCAGGACCAGTTTCACCCCGATGAACGCGAGGATGACGGCGAGGCCCTTGGCGAGGTGCACCAACCGGTCGAGCAGTCCGCCGACCAGGAAGAAGAGCTGGCGCAGGCCCATCAGGGCGAACGCGTTGGCGGTCAGCACGAGGAACGGCTCCTGCGTGAGGCCGAAGATCGCCGGGATGGAGTCGACGGCGAACAGCAGGTCGGTGGTGCCGACGGCGACCATGACGATGAGCATCGGGGTCACCACCCGCCGACCGCCGACCACGGTGGTGAGCCGCGCGCCGTCGTACGCCGACGAGGTCGGCACGACCCGCCGCACCACGCGCAGCACGGCGTTCTCGTGGAACTCGGCCTCCTCCTCGTCGCCCTGCCGCAGCAGCTTCCAGGCGGTGTACACGAGGAACGCGCCGAACACGTAGAAGAGCCAGTCGAACCGCTCGACGGCTTCCGCGCCGACCGCGATGAACACGGCACGCAGCAGCAGCGCCAGCACGACGCCGACCACGAGCACCTTCTGCCGGTTCTCCCGCGGCACCGAGAACCTGCTCATGATCAGCACGAACACGAACAGGTTGTCCACGCTCAGCGAGTATTCGGTGATCCAGCCGGCGAAGAACTCGCCGCCGTGGCCGGGGCCGGCGAGCACCACGACACCGAGCCCGAACGCCGCGGCGAGGCCGACGTAGCAACCGACCCAGCCCAGCGACTCCCGGAACGACGGCTCCCGCGGGTTGCGGGCCACCAGCCAGAAGTCGAGCGCGATCACCAGCGCGATCCCGCCCAGCACCGCAAGCCACACCCACGTGGGTAGCTCCATGTCCGCCTCTCCGCCGGTCATCCGCCCCGAGGCGGTCCGCTCAGGCAACCTTAGGAATCGGGCCGCCCGACGGGAACAGCGGTGTGCGCGGTGATCCGGTAACCCGCCGTTCCGGGCCGGCGCCGTCGAGGGGCGCGACCGGCGGCGCAGCACCCGATCAGTCCGGTGTGGACGGACGATGCGCCATGAGCGGGCTCACACCGCACCGCGTGGCCGATCCGCCGAACGGCCCAACCACGCGACACGGCGACGAAGGTGCATCGACGACCGATGCACCCGGGGTCGCGGTGGATTCGACGGCACGCCCGACCGGACGAAACCGAACGACCCCGGCGTCCTTTGTGGACTAACTCCGGTGAGCGACCCGATCGAGGGAGCGATAAGCCCACCGGGTGGTTTCACGAGATTGACCGGGGGACGCCCGCAGGACTGCGGTTCCGACGGGCGGCCGGCCGGGGTCGGGGGTCAGTCCTGGCGGAGGAGGGTGAGGAAAGCTCGGAAGGGACGGTCGGCAAAGGTCAGGTGCGGCGCGGGCCGCTTGCTGTCGCGCACCACCGTGGTCCTCCGGCTCACGGCCAGTTCCACGCAGTTGTTGCCCGCGCCTGAATACGAGCTTCTACGCCACGTCTTAGTCGTGTTCATGTTTCCTTCAGTGCAGTTGCCAGTTTTCTGATCAGCGATGCCGACTCCTTGGGCGAGAGGGCGACATCCGCTGCCATGTCGTCGAAGTGGAGCAGGTACTTCTCGACGTCGGCGGGATTGTCCACCCACTTACCGCCGCCCGCGTACTCCAGGTACACGGCGGAGGGGTCGCCGGCGTCGAACTTGAGGGCGGTGGCGCCACCGCCCGACATGGTTCCGTAAGCGCCTGCGCCGAACGGGATCACCTGAATGGTGATGTTGGGCATCCGCGCCATCTCCAGCAGGTGCGCGAGTTGGTCGGCCATCACCGCCCGCCCGCCGACGGAGCGGTGCAACGCGGCCTCGTCGATGATCGCGTGCAGGCGCAGCCCCGGCAGCCGCCGGCGTCGGCTCGCCAGGGCGGCCACGGCCTGGTCCACCGGAACGGCCGGGTCCAGGAAACGCCGACCCGCCGTGCGCACCGCGGCGGCGTACGCGGAGGTCTGGAGCAGACCGGGTATCACGATCATCTCGATGGTGAGGACCTCCGTCGCGTCCGCCTCCTGCCGCGCGTAGGTGCGTGCTTCGGGGGTATACGCGGCGGCGTTGGCCAGGCGGGTGCTGTCCTGCTTGGCGTCCTCCCAGAGCGCTTCCGCCTCGCGCCGCTCGGCGTCCGAGGCGCCGTAGAGGCCGAGCAACGCGCCCAGTTCGGTCCAACTCGGACTGATGTAGCCGTTCTCCATCCGCGACAGCGTCGACTGGGTCTTGCGGGTGAGCGCGTGGTAGTCGACCTCGGTCTTGCCCGCGCGCTTGCGCAGCGCGTTGAGGAACTGCCCGAGCCTGCGCTTGCGTCGGGTTTGGACGGCTGCCATTCGGATCGCTCCTCGCTGAAAAGAACTGCAAACACCCTAGTCGGCGCGCACGCCGGTTCCAGTTCACTCGGTTGAGCGTTTTTGGGTGCATACGCACCCTTGAATATGAGCCCTAACACTGGGGCCACGCGGGCGCGGCCCGAACCGGTCCGACCACTCGCCGCGCGCCGCGGCGCGACCGGTCCTCGACACCACGTCGGCCTCCTCCTCCCGGTCGCGGTGCGGGCGTCTCGCGGTCCCGGCCGCGGAGGGGGCCGGTGGCGCGGCCCTGGACCTCGTGCCGGACTTCGATAACCGGGTGAGCACACGGGCTCCGCCCGCGTCCGGTTCACCCGGGACGAGAATGCCGAACCCCGCGCCGGCGGGGAAAGGCGGCCCTCCGGTGCGTGGCGGGCGAAGGGCGCGGAGGGCGGTCCGGTCGGTCCTTCGGCGGCGCGGCCACCGCCGACCGGAGCCGGCGGCGACGCGTCGAACGGCCCCACACCACGCGATTCGCCCGGGCGCGGAGCGCGGGCGGCGTCAGAGCGGGGAGGCCCCCCGGGGCGACTCCCGCCGTGCGGGGTCGGCGGTTCCGCGCCCGGTCGCGGGCGCAGGTGGTGTCGGCGTGGGCCGACGGGTCGTCCGGCGGACCACCGCATCGGCGGCGTCCGTCCGGTGGGCGGCGGCAAGCGGTTCCCGCCGCCCGTGCGACGGGCGCGGCAAGCGGTTGCCGGTCAGGCGGGCGGCGGGCCCGGCTCCAGCACCCGGCTGAACCAGGTGGACCCCTCCGGCGTGAACCCGTGCCGGGCGTAGAAGCGGCGGGCCGCGTCGTTGTGGGCTTCCGTCTCCAGGAACACCTTCCGCGCGCCCGCCGCCCGGCACGCCTCCACCAGTTCGGCGATCACCCGCCCACCGACGCCACCACCGCGGTTGCGCACGAAGAACTCGTCGAGCAACGCGTCACGCCCACCGGACTCCAGCGAATACCCCCACGTGAGCACGGCGTAGCCGGTGTCGAACAACCACACCTGCCCCACCTCGTCACCCGCCAGCAGCGGCCCGAGGGCGGCGGTGACGTGCTCCTCGTCGTACTCGTGCCCGTCGATCCCGTAGAACTCCCGGATCAACACGAGGAGGTGCGGGAGGTCCGGAGTGGATGCTCGGCGGATCGTCACGACACGCAGCGCACACCGTTTCGCCGCCCGGCGCAAGTCGCCCACCACGCGGCTCGGCCGGCCGGGCGACCACGCCGCGCCCCGGTGTCACGGAAACCCCCACCGACCGGGCGGCACTGCTCCATCCGAGTGAAATCCGCCCTTCACATGCCATCCGGCGGGTCCATCATGGCCCCCATGTCAGACGCAATCGTGGCCGAAGGGCTGGTCAAGCGCTACGGATCGGTCGTCGCCCTGGACGGTCTGGACCTGGTGGTGCCCGAAGGCACCGTCATGGGACTGCTCGGCCCGAACGGGGCGGGCAAGACGACGACGGTGCGCGTGCTCACCACCCTGCTGGAGCCGGACGCCGGCCGGGCGACGGTCGCCGGGCTGGACGTCCACGCCGACGCGAAGGAACTCCGCCGCCGCATCGGCCTGTCCGGCCAGTATTCGGCGGTGGACGAGAACCTGACCGGGTTCGAGAACCTGGACATGGTGGGCCGCCTGTACCACCTGGGCAAGAAGCGCAGCCGGGAACGCGCGCGGGAGCTGCTGGCCCGGTTCGACCTGGTGGCCGCGGCCGACCGGCCGGTGAAGGGCTACTCGGGCGGTATGCGGCGGC
The DNA here is from genome assembly GCF_019375475.1 of Saccharothrix obliqua. GTDB lineage: Bacteria > Actinomycetota > Actinomycetes > Mycobacteriales > Pseudonocardiaceae > Actinosynnema > Actinosynnema obliqua. The sequence continues at coordinate 24,313 of NZ_JAHXGQ010000018.1, forward strand.
GGCTCGACCTCGCGGGCGCGCTGGTCGCCACGCCGCGCGTGCTGTTCCTGGACGAGCCGACCACCGGCCTGGACCCGCGCAGCCGGCTCGGCATGTGGGACGTGCTCGGCGAACTCGTGGCGGGCGGCACCACGCTCCTGCTGACCACGCAGTACCTGGAGGAGGCGGACCGGCTCGCCGACCGGATCGCGGTCATCGACCACGGCCACGTGATCGCGCTCGGCACCGCCGACGAGCTGAAGGCCCAGGTCGGCGGTGAGCGGCTGGAGCTGACCGTCGGCTCCGCGCAGGACGTCACGACGGCACGCGCCGCGCTCGGACCGCTGGCGGTCGGCGAGATCGTCGAGGACGAGCGCGGGCACCGGCTGACCATCCCGGTGTCCGGCGGCTCCGAGGTGCTGGTGGAGGGCATCCGGCGGCTCGACGCGGAATCGGTGAAGGTGCTCGACGTCGGCCTGCGCAGGCCGACGCTGGACGACGTGTTCCTGTCGCTGACCGGGCACGCGGCCGAAGAAGAGGAGCAGGGGGAATGAACGCCTTCACGCAGGCGCTGGGTGACGGCGCGGTCGTCGCCAAGCGCAACCTGATCAAGATCAAGCGGGTGCCGGACCTGCTGGTGTTCTCGACGTTGTCGCCGATCATGTTCGTGCTGATGTTCGCGTACGTGTTCGGCGGCTCGATCGAGATACCCGGCATGGACTACCGGGAGTTCCTGATGGCCGGCATCTTCGCGCAGACCGTGGTGTTCGGCTCGACCATCACCGGCAGCGGGCTCGCGGAGGACATCCAGAAGGGCGTCATCGACCGCTTCCGGTCGCTGCCGATGGCCCGTTCGGCGGTGCTCATCGGGCGCACGACCTCGGACCTGGTCAACAACGTCATCGTCGTCCTGGTGATGTCGGTGACCGGCCTGATCGTGGGCTGGCGGATCAACTCGTCGTTCCCCGAAGCGCTCGCCGGGTTCGCGCTGCTGCTGCTGTTCGCCTACGCGGTGTCGTGGGGCATGGCGATCGTCGGTCTCGCGGTGCGCAGCCCGGAGGTGTTCAACAACGCCAGCTTCATCGCGATCTTCCCGTTGACGTTCATCGCCAACACCTTCGTGCAGGAGAGCAAGCTGCCCGGCGTGCTGAAGACGTTCGCCGAGTGGAACCCGGTGTCGGCGGTCACCCAGGCGGCCCGGGAGCTGTTCGGGAACACCAATCCCGCCTTCCCGCCTCCGGACGTGTGGTCGCTGCGCCACCCGGTGCTGATGACGCTCATCTGGGTCGCCGTGTTCCTCGTCGTCTTCGTGCCGCTGGCCACCCGCCAGTACCGCCGCGCGGTCAGCCGCTGAGGGGGCGGTTTCCCCTGCCCGGCGGGGAAATCGACTCGCCGCCGGGCAGTGCCGGACTTAGCCTTCCGGCATGAACGCGACCACGATCCCCGGCGCGCACGTCGACATCCGGCTCTGGGCCGACCCGGCCGAGGTCGAGGAGCAGGCCCTGCGGCAGCTCCACAACATCGCTTCCCTGCCGTGGGCGGTGAAGCACGTGGCCGTGATGCCCGACGTGCACTACGGGATGGGCGCGACCGTGGGCTCGGTGATCGCGTTGAAGGACGCGGTGTCCCCGGCGGCGGTCGGCGTGGACATCGGTTGCGGCATGACGGCCGTGCGCACGTCGCTGTCGGCGGACGACCTGCCCGCGTCGCTGGGCCCGCTGCGGTCCGCGCTGGAGGCCGCCGTGCCGGTGGGTTTCGCGATGCACCGGGAGCCGGTGGTCGGGCGTGACGCGTTCTGGGACGGCTTCGACCGGCTCACCCCGACCCTCAAGCTGGACAAGGCGTTGCGGCAGGTCGGCACCCTCGGCGGCGGCAACCACTTCCTGGAGGTGTGCCTGGACACCGCGGGCCGGGTGTGGGTGATGCTGCACTCCGGGTCGCGCGGTGTCGGCAACCAGCTGGCGCAGCACCACATCGAGGTGGCGCGGGGCCTGACGCACAACGCCGAGCTGCCCGACCCGGACCTGGCGGTGTTCCTGGCCGGCACGCCGGAGATGGCGGCGTACCGGCACGACCTGTACTGGGCGCAGGAGTACGCGCGCCGCAACCGGGCCACCATGCTGGAGCTGGTGTGCGGCGTGCTGCGTGACGCCTTCCCCCACGTGTCCTTCGAAGAGCCGATCAGCGCCCACCACAACTACGTCTCGGAGGAGCACCACTTCGGCGAGGACGTCCTGGTGACCCGCAAGGGCGCGATCCGGGCGCGCAAGGGCGAGTTGGGCATCATCCCCGGCTCCATGGGCACCGGCTCGTACATCGTGCGCGGCCTGGGCAACCCGGATTCGTTCGAGTCCGCGTCGCACGGCGCGGGGCGGCGGATGTCGCGGAACAAGGCGCGCAAGACGTTCACCGAGGCGGACCTCGCGGCGCAGACGGCCGGGGTCGAGTGCCGCAAGGACGCCGGTGTGGTGGACGAGATCCCGGGCGCCTACAAGGACATCGACTCGGTGATCGCGCGGCAGGACGACCTGGTGGAGGTCGTCGCGCGGCTCAAGCAGGTGGTGTGCGTCAAGGGGTAGCGGCGGCTCGAGCGGTCACCGGCCACGTTTGTGCCGTGCGCGGCTTGGCTACCCGGAGGGCAGCCAAGCCAAGGAGGCAATGATGTCCACCGGCACCATCATCGGCGTTGTCGTCGTCGTGCTGGTCGTCGTCGCCGCGGTCGCCGTCCTGTCGACGTTCCTCTTGCGGCGCAAGAGGTTGCAGGAGAAGTTCGGGCCCGAGTACGAGCGGGCGATGGCGCGCGGCGACAACCGGATGGCCGCGGAGCGCGAGCTGGTCGAGCGCGAGCGCGAGCACGCGAAGCTGGAGCTGCGCCCCCTGCCCGCCGGCACCCGCGACGCCTACGCGCGGAACTGGAGCCGCATCCAGGAGCAGTTCGTCGACGCGCCGGATGACGCGGTCGCCCGAGCGGACCGCCTGGTGACCGACCTGATGGCGGAACGCGGTTACCCCACCGAGGGGTACGAGCGGCAGGCGTCGCTGCTGTCCGTGGAACACGCGCGGACGCTCGACCACTACCGCGAGGCGCACACCATTTCCGACCGCCACGACCGGGGTGAGGCGTCCACCGAGGACCTGCGCGCGGCGATGGTCCACTACCGGGCACTGTTCGAAGACCTGTTGGCGGGCGGCGCGCAGCGCGACGCCCAGCGCCGGGAAGGAGCGCGGTGATGACCGATCGCCTGACGACCGAGGACCTGGCGGCACCGGAGAAGCACGTCCGGGACACGGGTTTCGCCGCCACCGACCACCACCCGGACAACCAGGTGGTCGAGGAAACCGAGCGGTACGAGGAAGTTCCGGAGGGCGAGCCGTACCCGGCGGCGGACGACGCCGTGCCGTCGCCGCGGCACGACGAGCCGCGGCACGACGAGGAGCCGTTGTTCGGCGCGGACGAGGCGGACGGCTTCCGGGACGTGTGGCGGACCCTCCAGACCGACTTCGTGGACGACCCCAAGGGCGCGGTGCGGCGCGCGGACGAACTCGTCGCCGAGGTGGTGCAGAGCCTCGCGACCACGTTCGCCGAGCACAAGCGCTCCCTGGAGGAGCAGTGGCACGAGGGCGGGCAGGCCGACACCGAGGAGTTGCGGCTCGCGCTGCGGCGCTACCGGGCGTTCTTCGACCGGCTGCTGTCCGTCTGAGCGCTCCCCGTTGTGCGTCCGGCGACCCGGGCGCACAACGGGTGGTTTTTCGGCGGTGCCTCAGCCCGGCAGTTCCCGGATCTCCATCTCCAGCACGTCGATCTCGTCGGTGATGGCCTCGTCCAGCAGCCGGTCGAGCAGCGTCGAGCAGTCGTGCAGCCCCACCCCGAACCGGGGCACCTGCTCCCACCACACCGCCGGGTTGTTCCAGAACGAACCCGAACCCTGGTCCACCCCCGCGAGGCACCGCAGCCTCGTGTCGTCGTCCGGCAGGCCGCGCACGTAGTCGACGAACCGCGCGAGCGCACCGGGATCGCACACCGGCACGGCACCGTACCCGCGCAGGCAGTCCTCCAGTTCCGCCAGGAACTCCTCTTTGAACGTCACGGCAACACCCCCCGCTTCCCCCGCGCCGCTGCGGGTGAGGAGGACTCACTTCCCGAGCACCAACGGTACCCCCGCGAGCACTCACGACGACGCCTGCCAATGGGCGGTATCAGGGCACGACTTCCTAACGTTCGGACGAACGCTTGCCCAACCTTCCCAACAGGAGCAGGCCCGCGAGGGTGATGCCGAGGAGCACCGCGGTGGACGCCGAGGCCGCGAACACCTGACCGCGGTCGGTCAGGGTGAACACGCTGACCGGCAGGGTCCGCCAGTCCGGCGGGTACAGCATGATCGTCGCACCCACCTCGCCCATGGACAACGCCAGGCCCAGCGACGCCGACGCCGACATCGCGGGCAGCAGCACGGGCAGGCGCACGCGCCACAGCACGCGCGCGGGCGACGCGCCCAGGCTCTCCGCCACCGCCGCCAGCACCGGGTCGGCACGCCGCTGCGCCGCCGACACCACGCTGAACGTGAACGGCAGCACGATCACCAGGTGCGCCACCAGCACGATCCACCGGGTGCCGTTGAGCAGCAGCGGCGCGCGGCTGAACGCCACCAGCAGACCCAACCCGACCACCACGGACGGCACGGCCAGCGGCAGGTGGGCCGCCGCGTCCAGGAACCGCCGCACCGGTGGCGGCGCCGCCGCCGCGCCGAGCGCGAGCCACGTGCCCAGCACGACGGCCGTCAGGGTGGCGATGACGGCCGTCTGCGCGCTGACCACCGCGGCGGCCACCGCGTCACCACGCACGGCCTCCGCCAGGTGCGTGCCGGTCAGCTCGGACGGCAGCACGCCGTTCCACGAACCGGCCACGGCCGCCAGCGCGATCATCGCCAGCGGCGCGACCACGACGACCGCGAACAACGCCGCGAACAACGCGATGGCGATGATCCGACTACGCCGCGTCCACAGCAGCACGGCCCTCCCCCTTCGCGAACACCCGGCGGTGCAGCGCGTACAACGCGCCGGAGAACACCACGTTCACCACGGCGACCACGCACGCCGCCGGGTAGTCGAACGTCACGATCGCCTTCGTGTAGACCAGCATCGGCAGGGTGATCACGTCTTTCGCCCCGACGAACAACACGATGCCGAACTCGTTCATGCACAGCAGCAACGTCAGGCACGCGCCGGACGCCAGCGCGGGCAGCGCGTCGGGCAGCACCACCTGCCGCAGCACCCGCCACGGCGACGCGCCCAGGCTCGCGGCCACGTCCAGCTGGGCGCCGGGGATCTGCGTGAACGCCGCCAGTGCGGGCCGCATCACGAACGGCGTGTAGAAGGTGATCTCCGCGAGCAGCACGCCCCAAGGGGAGTACAGGAAGTCCACCGCGCCCGCGCCCAGCGCCGCGTTCACCACGCCCGCGCTGCCGTAGAGGAACGTGAACGCCAGCGCGATCAGGAACGACGGGAACGCGAGGACCACGTCCACCAGCCGCGACACCGCGCGCACGCCGGGGAACGGCGCGAACGCGATCACCAGTGCCAGGAACACGCCCAGCACCAGGCAGCCCGCGGTGGCGGCGACGGCGAGCAGCACCGTCCGCACCAGCGCCCGCCGGAACTCCGCGGACGCCAGCACCTCGTGCCAGTTCGCCAGCCCCACCACGCCGTCGTCGGAGACGAACGACTGGTGCAGCACCAGCGCCAGCGGGTACCCGAAGAAGACCACCAGCACGGCGACCGGCGGCAGCAGCCAGAGCAACCGGCGCATCACGCCACCCGCACCAGCGGGCAACCGTCCGGAATGGACACCTCGACCCGGTCGCCGACGGCGAGCCCCGCCACGTCGGGCGTCTCGGCACGCAGCCGGTGCCCCAGCTCCAGTTCCAGGTCCAGCCGGTAACCGGTGCCACGCCACTGCACGGCCAGCACCCGCGCCGCGAGCCCGGACCCGGTGTAGGGCCGCACGCCCACGCGGTGCGGGCGCACGCCCAGCGCCACCGCCGCGCCGGACGGCAGCCCGGCCGACGACGCCGCCAGCCGCAACCCGCCCAGCCGCACCGCGCCCGCGTCCTCCACGTCCACCGGCAGCAGGTTCGACGCGCCCAGGAACGCGGCGGTGAACGACTCGGCGGGCCGGTGGTACAGCTCGGCGGCCGGGCCGACCTCCACCAGCCGCGCGTCCCGCATCACCGCGATGCGGTCGGCGAGCGCCAACGCCTCGCTCTGGTCGTGCGTCACGTGCACGACGGCGGTGTCGGGCAGCTCCGCCCGCAGCCGCAGCAGCTCGGCCACCATCTCCTCGCGCAACGCGGCGTCCAGCGCGGACAGCGGTTCGTCCAGCAGCAGCACGGCCGGGCGGACGGCCAGCGCCCGCGCGATCGCCACCCGCTGCTGCTGGCCACCGGAGAGCTGGCGCGGGTACCGGTCGCGGAACCCGGCCATGCCCACCAGGTCCAGCACCTCGGCGACGCGCTCGGCGACGGCGCGGCGCGGCACCCGCCGGGCCCGCAGCCCGAACGCCACGTTGTCGGCCACGGTCATGTGCGGGAACAGGGCGTAGCTCTGCACCACCACGCCGAGCCCGCGCCGGTTGGGCGGCTCGTCGGTGACGTCCCGGCCGGCCAGCAGCACCCGCCCGGCGGTGGGTCGCAGGAAACCGGCGACGGCCTTGAGCGCGGTGGACTTGCCGGAACCGGACGGGCCGAGCAGCGCCAGGGTCTCCCCCGGCGCCACCGCGAGGCTCAAGTCGTGCAGGGCGACGGTCCGGCCGAAGTGGACGGACACCCCGCGCAGCTCGACCGCGGGCGTCAACGCCCCACCGCCCGGGTGTAGGCGGCGATGTCGGCGTCCAGCGTGGCGACGACCGACGTCCAGTCCGGCTGCCACACCCGCACGTCACGCAGCAGCTCCTCGATCCGGCCCTCGGCGGGCACGTCGGAGCGGGTGGCGCGGCCCATCGCGTCGGCGCCCACGGTCTTCTGCACCTCCTCGGACAGCAGGAAGTCGAGGAACTTCCGGCCGTTGTTGGCGTGCGGCGCGCCGGCGGCGAGCCCGGCGTAGTAGGGGATGGCGAACGTGGACCGCACGCCCTGGTCGTCGGCCGGGAAGAACACCTCGAACTCGGACTTGTCGTCCCGGATCGAGGTCAGGTTCATCTGGAGGTCGCCGTTGGCCACCAGCAGCTCGCCCTTGGACACCTTGGGCTGGAGCTTGCCGGTGGACGACGACGGGCCGACGTTGTTGGCCTCCAGGCGGGCCAGGTAGTCCAACGCGCCCTGGTCGCCGAACACGTGCTTGAGCTGCAACAGCACCGCCGTGCCGTCACCGGCCTGGCCCGGCGTGGAGTATTGGAGCTTGCCCTTGAACCGCGGGTCCAGCAGGTCCTGCCAGGTCTTCGGCGCGGGCTGGGCGAGCTTCGGGTTGTAGATGAAGTTCAGGTAGTTGTCGACGACCGCGGTGTACTGCCCGGTGCGGTTGGGCACCTTGTCCGAGCCGGCCGGCGCGTAGTCGGCCAGCAGCCCGGCGGCGGAGGCGCGCTGGATGAACGGCGGCAGCGTCACCAGCACGTCGGCCTGCGGGTTGGCCTTCTCGCGCTCGGCGCGGGTGACCACCTCGCCGGAGCCGGACTCCACGAACCGGACCTCGATGCCGGTCTTGGCCCGGAACTCCTCGGCACGCTTGCCGTACCAGCCGGCCAGCCCGTCGACGGTGTACACGGTCACCGTTTGATCGCCGCCGGAACCGCCCGCCGTGCCGCCGCACGCGGCGGTGAGCAGGAGCAGTCCGACAGCCAGAACCTTGCGCAGCACGGGTTCTTCACAGCCCTTCGAGTACGGCGGGTAGGTCGGTGATCGAGTCGATGACGTGCGTCGCGCCCGCGGCGGCCAGCTCGGGGCCCGTGCCCGCGCCGGTCAGCACGCCCGCGACGACGCGGGCTCCGGCACGCAGGCCCGCCACCACGTCGGAGGGGGTGTCGCCGACCACGGCGACGTCGCGGACGTCGGCCAGCCCGAGCCCGAGCACGGCGGCGAGCACCATGTCCGGGTAGGGCCTGCCGCGACCGGCTTCCGCCGGGGTCGTGGTGAAGTCCGCCAGGTCGGTCCAGCCGAGCGCGGACAGGATGAGCTGCTGCGTGGCGCGGGCGAAACCGGTGGTGAACGCGACCCGCACACCGCTCGCGCGCAGCCCGGTGATCACGTCCCGCGCGCCGGGCACGGGCCGGCAGTGCCCCGCCGCGACCAGTTCGGCGTAGGCGCGCTCGAACTCGGCGTTGGCGTGCTGCGCCGCGGTCTCGTCGGTGAGCAGCTCGCGGAACACCACGATCTTGGACTGGCCCATGGTGGCGCGGACGTGGTCGACCATCGCGGGGGTGGCGCCCGGCAGCGCGCGGTGGAAGGCCCGTTCCACCAAGCCGTCGTCCAGCACGGTGGTGCCGGCCATGTCGAGCACGACGAGGGAGGTCACAGGCCGACCTCCTCGGCCGTGTCGAAACCGATGGCGGGCGAGCACGTCATACCGCGCCCGCCGGGGCCGGTGACCAGCCAGACGCCGGGTTCGACCTGCTCGCGGTGCACCACGCGGGTCGGGTCGGCGCATTGCGCGTACACACCGGCCCAACGGCGGGTGACGCGTGGCAACGGCCGTCCCAGCAGGGATTCCGCCACGTCCGCGAGGTGCGCGTACGGCGCGTCCTCGGTGTCGAACGGGAACGGTTCGTCGTAGGCGTGGGTGTCGCCGATGGTGAGGCCGCCGTCGGCGCGCTGCACCACCAGCAGCTGCATCGCGTGCTCCCGCGCCACCTCGGCCTGGGGCTGCGCGTGGTTCAGCTCGTCCAGCGCCGCGCCCCGGTACGCCGGGTAGTAGCGGAAGCTGTCGCCGTCCGCCACGGACGTGGTCAGCGGTTCGCCCAACGGCTCGGTCTGCATCATCTGGAGCCGCACCCGGCGCACCGGCACGCCGCCGGTCAGCTCGCGGACGAGGCCGCCGAGCCACGCGCCGGTGCACAGCACCACGACGTCGCCGCGGTGCTCGTCACCCCGGTCGTCGCGGACGACGCCGGTCGACACCGAACGCACCTCGCGACCGGGCAGGAACGAGTACCGCCCGGTCGCCGCCAACGCCGCGCGCAACGCGGGCTGCGCCGTGCGCGGTTCGACGGCGGCGTCGCGCGTGCAGCGCAGCGCGCCGAGGAAAGCACCGCGCAGCGCGGGGTTCACGGCTCGCGCGGCGGCGGCGTCGAGCAGTTCCAGGCCCCGTTCGGCGGCGTCGGGGCGGGCCGCGACCTCCTCCGCGACGGCCAGCTCGCGCGGGGTCCGCAGCACGGTCAGCGACCCGTTCGGCCGGAACCCGACCGCGGGCACGCGTGCGCCGATCCGCTCCCACAGCTCGCGGGAGCGCTGTGCCGCGGACAGCTCCGCGCCCGCCGCGCGCCCGCCGACCCACACCAGGCCGAAGTTGCGCACCGACGCGCCACGCGCCTCGGGTTCCCGCTCCAGTTGGACCACTTCGTGACCGCGTTCCACGGCCTGCCAGGCGTGCATGGTCCCCAGCACGCCCCCGCCGACGATGAGCACTCGCATACCGCGCATCGTCAGCAGCCATGACGAACCGGTCGTGTCACCAAGACGACGGGCGCGTTAACCGCAGCTGTGGACTAGATGTGTTATCCCCACGTGATGAAGTGCCGCGGTTCGCGGCACCGCCCTGGGCCGGACGGCGGAAGCTACGCGTCCGCGCGGAGTCGGGCGACGAAGCTGAACCGGTCGCCCCGGTACAGCGACCGCACGCGCTCGATCGGCACGCCGTCGTCGTCGAGGGACACGCGGTGCAGCAACAGCATCGGCAGCGCCGGGTTCGTGCCGATCAGCAACGCCTCGCGCGGCGTCGCCAACACGGTCTCCACCCGCTCCTCGGCCTCCGCGAACGCCACGCCGAGCCGGTCGGTCAGGCACGCGTACAGCGAGGTGGTCGGGTCGAACACCTCCAGCAGCGTGGGGAACCGGGCCTCCGGCACGTACGTGGACTCCAGGCCCACCCGCTCCTCGTCGGCCAGCAGCACCCGCTCCAGGTGCACCACCGTGTCACCGCGCCCGATGCGCAGGTCGCGCGCCAGCACGTCGTCCGCGGGCAGGTGCTCCACGGTGATCACGCTGCGCGCCGGGTCCACGCCCTGCCGCCGCATCCCCTCGGTGTAGGACACCAGGGACAGCGGCTGCACCAGCTTCGGCGGCGCGACGTACGTGCCGCTGCCCTGCCGGCGCTGGAGCTTGCCCTCCAGCACCAGTTCGCCGACCGCCTGCCGCAACGTCACGCGGGACACCGAGTAGCGCTCGGCGAGTTCCCGCTCGGACGGCAGCGCCGCGCCCTCCCCCAGCGCCTCGATGAGCCACAGCAGCTCCGTCTTCACCGCGTAGTAGCGCGGGATGCGACCGTGCTCGGGGATACCGGCGCGGACCGGTCCGTCCGCGCGGTACTGGGGAACGAAATGCGAAGCAGGCACCCGGCGAGCCTACGACCTCGAACGCGCCGGTCAGACCGCTATCGGGGTGGGTCGCACGTCACGAAACGATCTTGGGCGGATCGGGGATGCGGTAGCCCGACTGGCCGACGTTGTCCTGGAGTGACTTGCGCCACTCGCCGGAGTCGATCATCTGCTGGACGGCGGCGGTCACCTTCGCCTTGCCGGCGGCATCGCCGCGGCGCAGCCCGATCCCGTACTCCTCCTTGCTGAACGGCTTCCCGACGACCCGCAGCAGCTCCGGGTTCTGCGCCGCGTACCCGGCGAGGATCACGTCATCGGTCGTCATGGCGTCGACCTGTTCCGCCAAGAGCGCGGTGACGCAGTCGCTGAAGTTCGGGTAATTCACCAGTTCCACGGACTGGGCGAACTTGTCCTTCACGTACTGCGCCGAGGTCGTGTTGTCCACCGAGCACAGCCTCATGCCGGCGGCGAGCGACTCGGGACCGGTGATCCGCGGGTCGGACAACCGCACCAGGAGGTCCTGGCCCGCCACGAAGTACGGGCCGACGAAGTCGATCACCTCCTTGCGCTTCTCGGTGATCGAGTAGGTGGACACCACCAGGTCCGCCTTGCCGTCGACCAGCAGCTGCTCCCGCTGCGAGGGGGTGGCCTCGATGAACGACACGTCCTCGGCGCCCAGCTCCTTCGCCACGTACCGCGCCACGTCCACGTCGAAGCCCTTGAAGACGCCGTCCAGCCGGCGGACGCCCAGCCCCGGCTGGTCGTAGCCGACCGCGACGACGAGCTTGTTGGCGCTCGCCTTCCCGACGACCGTCGTGTCGTCGCCGGCGGAGCACGAGGCGAGGACCAGCGCGGCGGAGCACACCAGTGCGAGGGCGCGCAGCGATGCCAGTGCCATTGTTCCCCATTCCCGGGTCCTCTTGAGATGCCGGAAACCTAGGCGGCGACAAGGTTTCCGTCCATAGTCCACGGGAATTCACCTGAGCGGGATCGATCAAGAGCGGCGGCACGCGCGTCGGCGCTGACCCAGTGCGCTCAGCGCGGTGCGCCCGGTGATCGCAACCGGCGCGGACCGGTGTCGTGCCTGGACGGCGGCGGGCCCAGGGTCACGCGGGCGTTGCCGACGTACGCGCCCGCCGCGCTCGCCAGCACCGGCTCCAACGCCACCTCGCGGACCTCGGGCACGTCCTCGGCGAGTGCGGCAAGCCGCAGCACCAGGTCCTCCAGCGCGGGGAGGTCGGCGGACTCGCCACCGCGGTAACCGGCCAGCAGCGGCGCGGCCTTCGGCGCGCGCACCAACGCCTTCGCGTCCGTCTCGGTCAGCGGCACGGCCCGGTAGGCGCGATCGCCGAGGAGGTCGCTGACCACACCGGACAACCCGAACGACACCAGCGTGCCGAACGACGGGTCGTCCTGGAGTCCCACCACGCAGGAGATCCCCTTGGGCGCCATGCGCTGCACGTACACGTCGGGCCGCTCGGACACCTCGGCGAGCATCCGGTACGCGGTCCGCACGGCGTCGTCGCCGGTGAGGTCCAGCCGCACGCCGACCAGGTCGGTCCGGTGCCGCAGCCGCTCGTCGGTCGCCTTCACCGCCACCGGGTGCCCGAGTTCGCGGGCGGCGGCCACCGCCGCGTCCTCCGACGACGCCACCCGGAACGGCACGACCGGCACGCCGTAGCAGGCCAGCAACCGCACGGCGGTGTCGTCGTCGAGCCGCCGCTCACCGGTCTCGCCCAACCGCAGCGACTCCACCAGTTCGTGCGCGGCGGCCGGGTCGACGCCGTCCGGCCGCGCGAACCGGCCCTGCGGCGCGGACCGCCAGCGGGCGTAGCGGCTGGCCCGCGCCAACGCCATCACCGCGCGCTCCGGGCTCGGGTACGACGGCACCGAACCGCGGCCCGGCGCGCCACCCGGCCCCGGCACCGCCAACTCCTCCGGCACGCCCTCGACCGCGAGGAACGTCGACACGATCGGCTTGGTGCCCGCCACGTCGCGCAGCGCACGCGCGAACGCCGTGCCCGGCACCGCGAGCGGCGGCACGAAGACCACCACCAGCGCGTCGGTCCCCGGGTTGGCCAACGCGTCGCGCACCGCCGCCGCGAACGCCTCCGGACCGGCCTGCGCGCCCACGTCCACCGGCGGACCCGCCAGCTCCAGGCCCTGCGCGAGCGCCGTGTCCGCCGCCAGCAGGCCGATCGCGGTCGAGTTGCCCACCACCGCCACCCGCGGCCCGGCGGGCAGCGGCTGGTGGGCGAGCAGCAACGCCGTGTCGAACAGCTGCGCCAGCGATTCCACCCGGATCACGCCCGCCTGCTCGAACAACGCCTGCACGCTCGACTCGTCCACCGCGACCGAGGTGGCGGCGAGCGCGGGCGTCACCGCGTGCCGACCCGACTTCACCGCGACGATCGGCTTGGTGCGGCCGAGCCGCCGCGCCAGCCGCGCGAACTTGCGCGGGTTGCCGAACGACTCCAGGTACAGCAGGACGACGTCGGTCGCCGGATCGGTCTCCCAGAACTGGAGCAGGTCGTTGCCGGACACGTCGGCGCGGTTGCCCGCCGACACGAAGGTCGACAGCCCGAGCCCGCGTGACGCCGCGGTGGCCAGGATCGCCGTGCCCAGCGCGCCGGACTGGCAGAAGAAGCCGGTCCGCCCGCGCACCGGCAGGGCCGGCGCGAGCGTCGCGTTCAACCGCACCGCCGGGTCGGTGTTCAGCACGCCCAGGGCGTTCGGGCCGACCACCCGCATCCCGTGCGCCCGCGCCTCGGCGGCCAGCCGCCGCTCCGCGCTCAACCCGCCCGGCCCCGTCTCGCCGAACCCCGACGACACCACCACCAACGCCTTCACGCCCTTGGCGAGACAGGCGTCCATCACGTCGTCGACGCTCGCGGCGGGCACGGCGACCACGGCCAGGTCCACGTCGTCCGGGATGTCCAGGACCGACGGGTACGCCCGCACGCCGCGCACCGACCGGTGCTCGGCGTTCACCGGGTACACGGGGCCGTGGAAGACGCCCTCCAGCAGGTGCGCCAGCACCGCGTGGCCGATCTTGGTGGGGTCGGTCGACGCGCCGATCACCGCCACCGAGCGCGGGTGCAGCAGGTTGTGCACGCTGCGCGCCTCGGCCGCCTGCTCGCGGGCACGCGCCACGGCCACCGACTCCTCGGTGGGGTCGATGTCGAACTCCAGGTGCAGCACGCCCTCCTCGAACGCCCGGCTCACGCTGTACCCGGCGTCCCGGAACACCCGCACCATCTGGCCGTTCTCGGCGAGCACCTCGGCGGTGAACCGGCTCAGCCCGCGCTCGCGGGCCGCCGCCGCCAGGTGCTCCAGCAGGATCGAGCCCAGTCCCCGGCCCTGGTGGGCGTCCTCCACCACGAACGCCACCTCGGCCGACCCGCCGCCGCCCAACCGGTCGTACCGGCCGACGGCCACGATGTCGTCGCCCAGCAGCGCGACGAACGCCACCCGGTCCGCGTGGTCGACCGTGGTGAACCGCTCCAGGTCCCGCCGCGGCATCCGCGGGTAGGGACCGAAGTACCGGAAGTACCGGGTCCGCTCGGACAGCCTGCCGTGGAAGGCCAGCAGCCGCTCGCCGTCGTCGGGCGTGATGGGCCGCAGGTGGACGGTGCCGCCGTCGCTGAGCACGACGTCGGCCTCCCAGTGCCGCGGGAAGTCGAAGGGGTCCACAGCTAGTCCCTCGGGTCGTCGGGATCCAGTCCGTGCAACGGGAACACCGCCCGCCTCGTGTCCCGCACGGCCGCGTCCAGCGGCGACCGCGCGTCACCGCCCCACGGCTCGAACGCGACGTCGGCGTCGTCCGACATGGTGGTGGGCAACGCCCAGCCCGGCGCGCGGCCCGCGACGTGCGCCACCCAGTCCGCGGGCAGCCGGGCGGCCGGGTCGACGTCGCGGTCCAGCACCGTGGCCAGCAGGTGCGTCCACGACCGCGGCACCACGCGCACCAACTCGTACCCGCCGCCGCCGAGGGCGAGCCACCGGCCGCCGGACACCTCCTCGGCCAGCGACCGCAGCACCCGGTAGATCGCGCGGTGCCCGTCCACGGTGAGCGCGAGGTCCGCGAGCGGGTCCTCGCGGTGGGTGTCCACACCGCACTGGGTCACCAGCACCTGCGGCCGGAACGCCCGCAGCACCGACGGCACCACCGCGTGGAACGCGCGCAGCCACTCCGGGTCCCGCGTGCCCGGCGGCAGGGCCAGGTTCACCGCCGTGCCCTCCGCGCCGCGACCGCCCAGTTCGGACGGTCGGCCGGTGCCCGGCCACAGGCTCGACGGGCTCTGGTGCACCGACACCGTGAGCACGCGCGGGTCGTCGTAGAACGCGTCCTGCACGCCGTCGCCGTGGTGCACGTCGGTGTCGACGTAGGCGATCCGGTCGAACCCGTGGTCCAGCAACCACGAGATCGCCACCGCGCAGTCGTTGTAGACGCAGAAACCGGCGGCGTGGTCGCGCATCGCGTGGTGCAGACCGCCCGCGATGTTCACCGCCCGCTTCGCGCCGGCGGCGATGGCGCGTGCCGCGGCCAGCGAGCCGCCCACCACCAACGCCGCCGCCTCGTGCATCCGGTCGAACACGGGGTTGTCCGCGGTGCCGAGCCCGTGCCCCACGTCCCAGCCCGCCATCGGCGCGGCCTGCACCGCGGAGAGGTAGGAGGGGTCGTGCACGCGCTCGATCTCCACGTCCGCGGCGGGTTCCGGCACGACCAGCGGCACGCCGTCCAGCACGCCGAGCGCCGCGGCCAGCCGAACCGTCAGGTCCAGCCGCACCGGGTTCAACGGGTGGTCGCCGCCCAGGTCGTAGCCGAGGAAGGACTCGTCCCAGACGACAGCGGCCCGGTCACCCACGTCGACGCCCATGACCGGCAACCTAACCCACGGACGGCCCCGGGGTGTGATCACAGGTTGGTGGATCCCCGCGTGACCGCTCCCCCGCAGGACTTAGAGTCTGGCGGGACGAAGCGGGCCAGGTTGCGGCCATCGAGGATGGAACCCCGCACGTCGGAACGGGGTCAGACACACATGCACCTGCGACGAGCCTCCTCCCTGACGGCCGTGCTGGCCTTGGCCCTCACGCTGGGTCTCACGGCGTGCGCGACGACCGTCACCGGTTCGGCCCGGCCGGCCGAGGGCGCGGCGCGCGGCGCTGAGCAGACGACCTCCGGCAAGGCGCCGTCGACCAAGGCGTCGACCACGGGGAAGAAGGAAGACCCCACCGGCGCGCCGACCACCGGCACCAAGCCCGCGGGCAAGGTGAAGATCGGCACCAAGAAGAAGACCGAGGGCTACGAGGACTGCGACATCCTCACGCCGGACGACGTGGCCGCGGCCATCGGCGCGAAGAAGGCCGGCGAGAAGGGCTGCGTGCAGAGCACCGAGGAGCCGTTCGCCGTGGTGCTGTTCATGGTGACGTTCGCCGAGTACGAGGGCGAGGCGCGCGAGATCGAGATCGGCGGGAACACCGCGTACGAGGTCAAGGAGAAGGGCGGCGACTGCTCCGTGGTGGTCATGCTCACCGACGACCCGGACGTGATCACGCCCGCGTTCCTGGCGAGCGTGACGCCGATCGACACGTTCGACCCGTGCCAGGTCGCGCAGAAACTCGCCACCAAGGCGTTCGAGAAGATCCCGAACGCCTGACCCGCGGCCGGAGGGTGATGCGCCCGCCCCTCACGACAGTGGCAGACCGACCACGCTCCGCCACCCGCGCCGCGGCACCCCAACCGCTCCCCGCCACTCCCGGCGGGCCACACCGGTCTCCCCCACTCCCGGCGCGGCACACCGACCGCTCCCCCATTCCGGCGCGGCACACCAATCGCTTCCCGCCACTCCCGGCGGGCAGCCCGATCGCACTCCCCGCCACGTCCGGTGAGCACCCGACCGCCACCCGTGCGCGGCCCGGCGAACTCCGTCACGAGGCTCCCGCCGCCACGGGTCCCCTCCGCGCTCCGCCTCCGCCCCTGCCTTCGCCTCCGCAGCCGGAGGTCAGGGGTTGGGCCCGGTCGCGACCTCTCGCTCCGGGTCGGTGCACCAGTGCGACCACGAGCCCGCGTACAACGCGGCCGGCCGCTCCACGTCGGTGACACCCGCCACCTCCAGCGCCAGCACCACCGACGACGCCGTGACCCCCGACCCGCAGTACGCGCCGACCGGTGTGCCCGACCGCACCCCGATCGCCCGGAACCGCCCCGCCAGCGCGCCGGCGTCCAGCCAGCGCCCCTCGCCGTCGACGTGCTCCGCGGACGGCGCGTTGCGCGCACCCGGGATGTGCCCGGCACGCGGGTCGACCGGTTCCACCTCTCCCCGGTACCGCTGCGCGGCCCGCGCGTCCAGCAACACCCCGTCACGGGCCAGCCGCGCCGCGTCGTCGGCGTCCAGCACGGGCATCCCGCCGGGCCGCACCACGACGTCGCCCGGCGCGACCGCGGGCACCTCCGCCGTCACCGGCCGTCCTTCCGCGACCCACGCCGCGTAACCCCCGTCCAGCACCGCCACTTCCGGGTGACCGGCCCACCGCAGCAGCCACCACAGTCGCGCCGCGACCGACCCGTCACCCCAGTCGTAGGCCACGACCGGGTGACCTTCCCGCACCCCGGCACCACGCAGCGCACGCTCCAGATCACCCGGCGCGGGCAGGGGGTGACGCCCGCCGTCACCCGGTGCGGCGGCCAGGTCGTCGTCCAAGTCGAGGTAGCTCGCACCCGGGAGGTGCGCGACCTCGTAGTCTTGACGTCCTGGAGGTCCGCCGAGTCGCCAGCGGACGTCCACCACGACCGGAGGGACGGCGCCGGCCGCCGCGGCAGCCAGGGCTTCGGTGCTGATCAATGGATGCACGGCACCATCCTGCACCCGTCCACGGGCGACTAGCATTGGCACCACACGAAGGGGAGCGGGTGTGAACGACCTCATCGACACCACCGAGATGTACCTCCGCACGATCTACGAACTGGAAGAAGAGGGCGTCGTCCCTCTGCGCGCCCGCATCGCCGAACGGCTCGGGCAGAGCGGCCCGACGGTGAGCCAGACCGTGGGTCGGATGGAGCGCGACGGGCTGGTCGTCGTGGCCGACGACCGGCACCTGGAGCTGACCGAAGAAGGTCGTGGCCTGGCCGTGGCGGTCATGCGCAAGCACCGGCTCGCCGAACGCCTGCTGGTCGACGTGATCGGCCTGGAGTGGGAGCACGTGCACAGCGAGGCGTGCCGCTGGGAGCACGTCATGAGCGAGGCCGTCGAGCGCAAGCTCGTGAAGCTGCTCGGCAACCCCACCACCTCCCCCTACGGCAACCCCATCCCCGGCCTGGACATGCTGGGCGACGGCGAGCCGGCCCCACCGGCCGAGGCCGGCCTGGTCCGCGTGGACGAGGTGGCGCGGCGCGGCGGCGGCCGGGTGGAGGTGCGGCGGATCGCCGAGCACGTGCAGATGGACCCGGCCCTGATGGCGGGTCTGAAGGCGGTGGGCGTCGTGCCAGGCGGCACGGTCGAGGTGTGCGCGCCGTCCGGGGCGAAGGTCGTGCAGGTGCGTGGCAACGGCACGACGGCCGAGCTGGACCAGTCCGTGGCGCACGCCGTCCTGGTGCAGGCCAGGTGACCTTGGCGGCGCAGGCCCGGCGCGCCGCCACCGCGTTCGCGGAGCTGCACGGCTCCGCGCCGCGCGGTGTGTGGTCCGCGCCCGGCCGGGTGAACCTCATCGGCGAGCACACCGACTACAACGACGGTTTCGTGCTGCCGTTCGCGCTGCCCCAGCGCACGGCGGTCGCCGCCGCGCCGCGGACCGACGGCGTGCTGTCCGTCGCGACGCTCGGTGAGGACGGCGCGCTGCGCCGCGCCGACCCGGTGGCGATCGCCGACCTGGAGCCGGGCGCGGTGACGGGCTGGGCCGCGTACCCGGCGGGCGTGGCGTGGGTGCTGCGTGGCGAGGGCGTGGCCGGGGGTGCGGACCTCGTGGTGGCGGGTGACGTGCCGGTGGGCGCGGGCCTGTCGTCGTCGCACGCCCTGGAGTGCGCGGTGGCGCTGGCGCTGCTCGGCCTCGCGGGGGTACCCGAGGACAGGCCGCTGATCGCCCGCTGGGTGCAGCGGGCGGAGAACGACTTCGTGGGCGCGCCGACCGGTCTGCTGGACCAGACCGCGTCGCTGCTGTGCACCGAGGCGCACGCGTTGTTCCTGGACGTGCGGACCGGCGAGACCGAGCAGGTGCCGTTCGACGCCGCCGCCCACGGCTTGGAGGTGCTGGTCGTCGACACCCGGGCACACCACTCCAACACCGACGGCGGCTACGCGGCGCGACGGGCCGGGTGCGAGCGCGCGGCGGAGCTGCTGGGCGTGCCCGCGCTGCGCGACGTGGGCGTCGACGGGTTGACCGAAGCCCTGGACCAGCTGCCGGACGACCTGCGCCCGCTGGTGCGGCACGTGGTGACGGAGAACGACCGGGTGCTGCACGCGGTGGCCGCGCTGCGCGCCGGGTCGCCCGCCGACCTGGGACCGCTGCTGGAGGCGTCGCACGCCTCGCTGCGGGACGACTACCGCGTGTCGGTGCCGGAACTGGACGTCGCGGTCGGCTCGGCGCTGGCCGAGGGCGCGCTGGGCGCGCGCATGGTCGGCGGCGGGTTCGGCGGCTCCGTCATCGCGCTGGTGCCGGCCGAGCGGCGGGCGGCGGTGGAGGAACGGGTGCTCGCCAACTTCACCGCACGCGGGTGGGCGGCCCCGAGGACGTTCCCGGCCGTGCCCTCGGCGGGCGCCGGCCGGGACGACCGATCACCCACCTGACCCGCCCTGAACCGACCTGACCTGACGATTGATCATCGACTCAACGGAAGCGGGGAACACGTGAAGCTGCTCGTCACGGGCGGTGCGGGGTACGTCGGCAGCGTGTGCGCGGCTCGGCTGGCCGAGTCCGGCCACGAGGTGGTCGTGCTCGACGACCTGTCGACCGGGCACGCCGACGCGGTCCCCGACGGCGTCCGGCTCGTCGAGGCGGACATCAACGACGTCATCGGCGACGTGCTCGCCGAGGGCTACGACGGTGTGCTGCACTTCGCGGCGAAGTCGCTGGTCGGCGAGTCGCAGCAGGAGCCGGCGAAGTATTGGCACGGCAACGTCGGCACGGCGCTGGCGCTGCTGGACGCCATGGTGGAGCACGGCACGCCGCGCCTGGTGTTCTCGTCCACCGCCGCCACGTACGGCGAGCCGGACGCGGTGCCGATCGCGGAGACCGCGCCGACCCGGCCCACCAACACCTACGGTGCGACGAAGCTCGCGATCGACCACGCCATCACCGGCTACGCCCGGTCGCACGGCATCTCGGCGGTGTCGCTGCGGTACTTCAACGTCGCGGGCGCCTACGGCCGCTTCGGCGAGCGGCACACCACCGAGACGCACCTCATCCCGATCGTGCTCCAAGTCGCGCAGGGCAAGCGCGACCAGGTCGCCGTGTACGGCGACGACTACCCCACCGAGGACGGCACCTGCGTCCGCGACTACATCCACGTGGTGGACTTGGCCGACGCGCACCTGAAGGCACTCGACCACGCCGAGGCAGGCGAGCACCGGATCTACAACCTGGGCAACGGGCTCGGCTTCTCGGTGCGCCAGGTGATCGACGCGTGCCGCGAGGTCACCGGCCACCCGATCCCGGCAGAGGTTTCGCCGCGCCGGTCGGGCGACCCGGCGGTGCTGGTGGCGTCCGCGGAGCGGGCGCGGACCGAGCTGGGCTGGAAGCCGGAGCGGGTCGAGCTGACCGGCATCGTGCGCGACGCGTGGGAGTTCACCCGGTCCCAGGAGGCTCGATGAGCGGCACTTTCCAGGCGGACGACTTCGCGGACCTCTCCGCGATCGCCGCGCTACCCCGGCTGGGTTCGCTGGCGCTGTCGGCGGACGGCACCCGGCTGGTGACGGTGGTGGCGGAGCTGTCACCGGACGGCAAGACGTGGCAGGGCGCGTTGTGGGAGGTCGACCCGACGGGCGAGCGGCCCGCCCGGCGGCTGACCCACGGCGCGAAGGGCGAGTCCAACCCGGTGTTCACGCCGGACGGCGCGCTCCTGTTCCTCTCCGCGCGGCCCGACCAGGAGGCCAAGCCCGCCGAGGGCGGCAAGGCCAAGGACAAGACGGCCCTGTGGGTCCTGCCACCCGCCGGCGAGGCCCGCGAGGTCTTCCGCCCCGGCCGCGGCGTGGAGCGCGTCGAGGTCGCCAAGCAGTCGGGCACCCTGCTGCTGACGGCGGGCGCGCACCCGACCACCGAGTTCGGCGAAGCCGACGAGGCGCTGCGCAAGGCACGCGAGGACGCGGGCGTCACCGGCATCCTCTACGACTCGTACCCGGTCCGGTACTGGGACACCGACCTCGGCCCCGCCTACTCGCGGCTGCTCACCGGCACCCTGCCGGACGGCCGCCTGGACGCGGCGGACCTGACCGACCTCCGCCCCGCCGCGACCGCGCGCCTGGACGACGCGGCGACCATCAGCCCCGACGGGCGCTGGGTGGTGCACACCGAGCGGGTCGACGTGAGCCCGTCCTACGGGCCGCGCGTGCGCCTGCGGCTGGTTCCGACGGACGGTTCACCGGGTCGTGTGCTGGCCGATGTCGAAGGCCATTCGTTCATGCAGGTCACCTTTCTGCCGGACTCGTCTGCCGTGATCGCGGTGCGCGTGCACGACTCCACCCCGGAGCGGCCGTGGCGCAACGCCCTCGTGCGGATCGACCTCGACGGCACCGTGACCGAGCTGGCACCGGACTTCGCCGAGGAGGCGGAGCACCCGGTGGTCAGCCCGGACGGCGCGGCCGTGTACTTCACCAGCTCCCTGCGCGGGCACCAGCCGATCTGGCGGCTGGACCTGGCCACCGGCGACCTGATCCGCCTGACGGCCACCGGCGCGTACACCGACGTGCAGGTCGGCGAGCACCACGTCTACGCCCTGCGCCACGCCGTGAACCAGCCGTCCCGCCCCGTGCGGCTGGAGCCGACGGAGCCGGAGCAGACCCCGCTGGTGCTCCAGGCCCCCGGTGCGGTCGAGTCGCTGCCCGGCACCCTGACCGAGGTCGAGACGGTGGTCGAGGACGGCCGCACCGTTCGGGCGTGGCTGGTGCTGCCCGAAGGCGCCTCCGCGGACCGCCCCGCCCCGCTGCTCCTGTGGGTGCACGGCGGCCCGGTGATGAGCTGGAGTGGGTGGAGCTGGCGGTGGAACCCGTGGCTGATGGCCGCGCGGGGTTACGCCGTCCTCCTGCCCGACCCGGCCCTGTCGACCGGGTACGGCCCGGAGTTCATCGCCGCGGGTTGGGGTAGCTGGGGTGCCAAGCCGTACACGGACCTCATGGCGATCACCGACGTCACCGTCCAGCGAGACGACATCGACGAAACCCGCACCGCCGCCATGGGTGGGTCGTTCGGTGGCTACATGGCGAACTGGATCGCCACCCAGACCGACCGGTTCAAGGCCATCGTGACGCACGCGTCGCTGTGGCACCTGGACGCGTTCACCGGCACCACGGACGACTCGTACTACTGGATCCGCGAGATGGGCGACCCGCTGCGGCAGGAGGAGCAGGTCCGGGCGAACTCGCCGCACCTGCGCGTGGCGGACATCAGGACACCGATGCTCGTGATCCACGGCGACAAGGACTACCGGGTCCCGATCGGCGAGGGCCAGCGCCTGTACTTCGATCTGGTCCGCCACGGCGTGCCGGCGAAGTTCCTGTACTACCCGACCGAGAACCACTGGATCCTGACGCCGGGCAACGCCAAGCTCTGGTACGAGACGATCTTCTCCTTCCTGGCCGAGCACGTGCTGGGCGAACCCTGGCAACGCCCGGACCTGGTCTGAACCCGCTCCCCAACGGCCCCGCCCCAGTCCCTGACGGCGGGGCCGTTTGCTGTCTGCCGCCAGGATTCGCGCGCTCCCACGCCGCCCCTGCGCGGGTGTGTGGCGGGTGTCCTTGTTGGTGCTTGGCCTCCTTTGCGCTCGATGGCTTGGTGTTGGGCTCCTTCCGGGTAGGGGTGGGGTCGGGCCGGCGGGGGAATTCGGCCCGACCCCTGTGAGGGGTGGCTGGGTGGGTTGTGGTCCGGGCGCTCTCGGACCTGTTGTGTGGCAAGGGTTTCACCGCTGGGCCTGACGGCTCGCCGAGTGCGGGGTCCGGGGGCCATCGCACTGCCGTGGTGGAGATTCGGGGTGCGGTGGGTGGTGCCGGCGGGGACCGGGGGCCAGCCGGTGCGGACAGGGGCGCACCGGAGTGGGCGGGGTGCCACGGGGGCCGGTGGTGCTGCGAAGACGCTGATGAGCGTCGCGCTCGCGTGAGCTGAGGGGGTGGCGCGGGGCGGATCCGGCGGGCCGTGCGATGCGGCTGCAGCTTTGGCTGGCGGAGTTGGCGTGGGGCAGCGGGTGGAGCGGGCTAGGACGAGGGGTCGACCGGGGGCGGGTTGGCGCTGTCGTGTGTGCGGGGAGTGCTTCGCCGACAGCGGGTGGACGGGTCGGGCGGGTTCGCTGGATTTGTGGCGGCGCAAGGGTTTGCGGCGCCCGAGGGGCTGCACGTGATAGCGGCGGGCGGGAACACCGCTGTCCTGAAGGTGGCGAGTGGAGGTGAAGTGAAGAGGTCCCAGGCGGACTGCGGTTCGGAGGAGACGGGGTCGGCGGGCGGTGAAGTCGCGGTGTCGGCTGGGGGTGGCGGAGTGGGCGGTGGTGGGGCGGAGGTGTCGGGTGGGGCGGGCTTCGGTGTGGTGAGAGCGGCGGGTGGGGTGGTGGGGGCGGTCAGGGGCTGAGGAGTGACGGCGGGGGCAGGAAGCGGGACGGGTTCGACGGGCGGGGTGGGAGGTGGGGGCGTGGGAGTAGTGGGGGTAGGAGCGTCAGGCGGTGGAAGGGCAGAGGTACGAGTCGGAAGGGGCGGAACCGCGGGAGCTTGAGCGGCGGGAGGCGGAGGGGCAGGGATGGCAGGCGGAGACGCGGGAACGGCAGGGGTTGTAGCGACGGGAGGCGGAACGGCGGAGAGGGAAGGCGAAGTGGTGGGTACGGGAGTCGGAGGCATGGCAGCACTGGAAGTCCTTGTGGTGGAGGCAGGGGCGTCCGGCGGAGGGGCAGGAGTCGGAGGGGCAGGAGTCCGAGGGGCAGGAGTCGGAGGGGCGGGAGTCCGAGGGGCAGGAGTCGGAGGGGCGGGAGTCGGAGGGGCGGGAGTCGGAGCGGTGGTGCCGGGGTCAGCGGCGTGAGAGGTCGGGATGGGGGTCGGCGGCGTGGGCGCGGGTGAAGTCGGAGCGGTGGGGGCCGGGGCGGTGGATGCAGAGGTCTCGGCGGTGGGGTCGGAGGCAGAGGTGGAAACGGGAGCGTCCGGGTCCGAGACCGGGGCGGGGCCGGCGGGAGCGGGGGCGGAAGGTGCGGGGGTTGGGGCGGTTGGGGCCGGGGCGGGGGCCGGAGGCGTTGCGGCGATTGAAGTCGCGGGGGGCGAGGCGGAGGGCGGAGGGGCGGCAGCTGAGGCTTCGAGGGGCGGAGGCTCGGGGGTGGTTGGAGGCGGAGAGATTGGCAGCGGAGCGGTTGGGGGCGGGGTAGCGGGGGCTGGGGTCGGCGCGGCGGGGACGGGGTGCGGAGTGGAAGGGGTGGAAGGCAGGGGCGTGGGAGGCAGAGGCGCGGGGGTGGGGGCGAGGGTGGGTGAGGTGGGAGCGGGGGCGGGTGAGGGCGGGAGGTGAGCGGCGGGGGTTGATGAAGTGCGGGGTGGCCGGGCGGGCGGCTCAACGGGAGACGGTTCGGAGGGGAGCGGCTGGACGGGGAGCGGATGGGCGGGAGGTGCCTCGGTTGAGGGCGGCTCGGTGAGGGATCGTTCGGCGGGAGACGGGCGGGCCGGAGAGGGCTGGGTGGGAGAGGGCTGGGTGGGAGAGGGCTGGGTGGGAGAGGGCTGGGTGGGAGAGGGCTGGGTGGGAGAGGGCTGGGTGGGAGAGGGCTGGGTGGGAGAGGGCTGGGTGGGAGAGGGCTGGGTGGTGGCCGCAGGAGAGGTGGCTGTGGGAGGGGTGGGGAACCAGTCTGCGGTGGATGCTTTTTCGGCTAGGTTTCTTACCGTGGTGGGGGGCATGCCGCTTTCCAGTGCTGCTCGCAGGAGAACGGATAGGCGGTGGCCGGGCATTGCTTCTTCTGCTTGGTCCAGTGCCAGTAGGGCCAAGGCCCCGTCGCCTCTGACGTAGGCCGAGAACGCCAGTAGAGAGGCCGGCTCGGCTCGTTCCGGGGGTGGGGTGGCTCTGGTCAGTTCGGTCCACAGGCGTTCCGCGCCGCGGGCGTTTTCGCCTATCGATTCGGCCAGGCTCGCGTCTCTCACCAACAGGTCCGACAGGGCGAATGCCAGGTCCACGACTTCCTGATCCGTCAGGGGTCGGGTGCGGTGTTGGGCCGTGGCCACGTGCTCTCTCACCAGGGCGTGGTGGCGGGCCGCGGTGGCCGGGTCCGCGTAGTCGTGCGCCTCCGCCTCGGCCGCCGCCTTGTCCAGCAGGGCGGCCCGGCGCGTCAGGGCCGCGTCCGAGTCCGGGGCCAGGGTGGCGGCCAGGGCTTCACGGTCCCGGTGTGTCACCAGGCCGTGCGCGACGGCCTGCGCGGCCACGGCCGTGGCCATCGGGTCCGGGACTACGCCCTGGTCGACCAGGTCGTGGTAGCTGAGCCACGGTGCGCCCTTGGCTGTTGCCGACGTCCACGCCGCGTAGGCCACCGGGATGCCGACGTGGCTCAGGGACGCCTCCAACTCAGCCACCAGGCGCTCTCTGGGGAGGTGTTCGGGTGGGTCCCCGCTGCCGCCGCCGACCACCAGGGCAATCGTGTGCGCCTCGGGCCGGTCGCGCAGGGACAGGGCCAGTTCGTCGGCCGCGCGGCGGTCGTTGCGCGTGGGTGGCAGGTCCAGGCGCAGGGTCTGGGTGATGATTCCGCTTTCCAGCAGCAGCAGGATGAGGGAATCCTCGGGGTGGAAGCCGAGCAGGTACGGCAATGAGGCGATCACGTCGCCGGGCGTGCGGAGATGGCTGAGTTTGGCGGGAGTCATGGGTTGAGTTTGGGGCACGGGAGGAGAAATGCCAAGCGGATGAACCCGATCAGTTGATTCATTGGAGGTGGTCACACTTTTCGGGCATTTGTGTACGAAAAATGGAAAAGCCCCCTCCCCCGCCCTGGAAGAGCGAGAGAGGGAGCCATAGCCATCGAGAGGAGGTGCGTAGGAGAGCGGAAGGGAGCGTAGGAGCGAGCGGGAGAGCTGGAGCGAGCGCGAGAGCTGGAGCGAGCGCGAGAGGGAGTCGCAGGCGTGCGCGGAGGGTGAGGGAGGGGCGCGAGGGCGGAACGGGAGCGGGACCGCGCGGGAAGGGCGCAGGGGCGGGACCGCGCGGGAAGGGCGCGCTGGAGCGGGAGCAGGAAGGGGGCGGGAGCTGGAAGGCCGGAGGGGCGCGAGGGAGCGAAGGGCGCGAGGGGCAGGGAGCGGGACGTCCGCGAGAGCGGGAGTCAGCAGGCGGGGGCCACCTGGCCGTCGGAGCCGGTGTAGACGTACGCGTCCGACACGTAGCCCGAGCCGATGTTGTCCCACAGGTCGGTGGTGCCGTACTTGCCGGTGATGGTCTCGCCCTTGACCTGGCAGCGGATGGTCACCGAGGCTCCGCTCGCCACCGAGCCGACCGCCGACTTGCTGGTGGAGGGACCCGAGCGGATGGTTACCGGGGCTCCGCTGTCGGTTCCCACCGTGCCCGTGACGCCGGTGCCGCACGAGTTCTTGCTCGTGTAGCCGCGCGTGCCCCAGTAGTACGCCTGCACGCCGTTGAACTTGGCCTTCTGGTCGGCGCCGTTGAGCCGCTGCTCGTAGTGCAGGTGGGGTCCGGTCGACCCGCCGGTGGTGCCGACGTTGCCGATCAGCTGCCCGAGCTTCACCGCCTGCCCGACGCTCACCCGCTGCGCCGACAGGTGCGCGTACCGGGTCCGCCAGCCGCCGCCGTGGTCGATCTCGACCCACCGGCCGTAGCTGGTGGCGCCCTCGTTGGCGACCCTGGTCACGGTGCCCGCGGCGGACGCGACGACCGGGTCGCCGTCGTCGTTGGCGCGGTTGAAGTCGACCGAGTTGGCGGGGCTGTGGTTGGTCCGGGTCTGCCCCTCCCACACCTGGTTGCACGGGAACGGCAGCTGGAAGTTCGGCGCCGCCGCGGCCTCGCCCGGGGTGAGGGCGAGGCCGACCAGCGGCGCGACGAGGAGAGTCACCAGCACACGGCGCATCTGCAAGCCTCCTTGACGACTGGGTGTGCCGATCCGACCACGCGCAGCCGCCAAGTGGAATGCTTACCGGGTATTGAGTTGGTGAATTACTTCCTAACCAACCGAACGGCGCAGCGCGGGCACCCCGCCGACCACGGGGAGTTCCACCGTCGTCGACGTCAGGTCGATCGACAGGCCCGCACCGGGCTTGGGCCGCAGCGTGTAGTCGTAGTCGCTGGACAGCAGCACGAACTCCACCGAGTGCCCGGCGGGCACGACGTAGTCCTGCGGCTGCAAGTCGACCCGGAGCCGGTAGGTCTCACCGGGCTTGACCGGCTTGGTGCGGTCCAGGTCCGAGCGGTTCTGCGGGTCGGCCCAGCCGCGGGTGATCACGTGGCTCCGGCCGTCCGGCCCGCGGTCCACCAGCAACGCGGTCACGTTGGCGGCGGGCCGGTCGAACGAGATCGCCAGGTCGACGCTCGGCGTGCCGGACAACCGCAGCGGCGTCGTGGACGCACGGGTCGCGTAGGACAGCCGGTTGCCGGAACGGGGCAGGTCGACCAGGTCCTCCGCGAGCTTGGACGAGTCGTCGCGCAGCGACTCCACGACGGGGCGCCCCGGCACGGCGGACGACTGCAACGCGCCCTTGGCCGTACCGCCCGCCCACGGGTGCAGCTTCGCCTTCGACGTGCCGGGCGCGGGCCAGTCGGCCTCGTCCACCCACGTCTTCAGGTCCTCGCGCTGGATGGTCGACTTCGGCTCCTTCTCGATGCCGTTGTCCACGCCGTACAGGTAGTGGCTGAACCACCGGTTGATGGTGCGCCGCCACTCCGCCGACCGCAGCGTGTCCGGGTCGGTGTGGCCGGACTGGTGCAGCCAGATCTTGTGCTCGACGCCGTTGTTCCGCAGCGCCTCGTACCACTGCGCCACGTTCTTCGTCTTCACGTTCCAGTCGCTCAGCCCGTGCACGGCGAGCACGGCCGCGCGGACCTTCGACGCGTCCTTGACGTAGTTCCGCTCGTCCCAGAACGGGCTGTAGTCACCGGTGACGCGGTCCTGCTCGGCGGTGAGCGCGGCGAGCACGGGCTTGCAGATCTCCCGATCCGCCCGCGTGTGCACGTACTCGGCCAGCACGTCGACATCTTCGCCCTGGTACGTGCCGGGCGCGACCACGGCGCCGTTGGCGCGGTAGTAGTCGTACCAACTGGAGATGGCCGCGATCGGCACGATGGCTTCAAGCCCCTGCACACCCGTGGACGCCACGGCGTTCGGCAGGGTGCCGTTGTAGGACACGCCCATCATGCCGACCTTGCCCGTGGTCCACCCGGCCCGCACGGTCCGACCGGACGCGTCACGCGCGGTGGTGCGACCGTTGAGCCAGTCGATGACGGAACGGGAGCCGATGGTCTCGTTGCGACCGCCGGACGTGGGGCAGCCGGTGGACTTGCCGGTGCCAAGCGACTCCGCGTAGACCATGGCGAACCCGCGCGAGATGAAGTACGACTCGTAACGCGCGGAGGTGATGGGGCCGGCGTTGGGACCGACGGCCGCCGCGATGCGCTCGTCGGCCTGGGCCTTGAGCCGCGAGCCGTCGCGCTTGTCGTAGCCGCCGCGCCGGTTGGGGACGTACAGCTCGACGTCGACGTTGTGGTTGGCCACGTCGTTGCCGCCGGAGAAGTACGGGCTGTTGAAGAACACCACCGGCACCTTGAGGCCCCGGTCGGTGGCCGTCTGGCGGACCACCTCGGTGTAGACCTCGTCGTCCTTGCCGTCGCGGTCGCTGTCGACCGGCGCGCGGACCCAGAGGCTCTCCCGCACCACGTCCTTGGCGTTGAAGACGGGTTGCGCCTCGCCATCCTTGAACACCGGGCCTTCCGGCGCGGCCGAGGCCACCGCGGGCAGCACGCCCAGCGGCAGCGTTGCCAGAGCTGCCAGCACGGCGGCTCTCCGAACACCCTTCACGGCTGTTCCCCCATCATGCGCGGGACACGTCGATGCAGACCTTTCCCCCACCTCACGAGACGTGTCAAGGGGTCGCGCAGTCCACAGTGGACAGCACTCGACTACCGACGATCGACCCCTTGACCAGCGACGTCGAGTGTGCCGACCGGTGTCCGCGCGACCCGTCCGCCCACCAGGGCCACCACGAGCGCGCCCAGGGCCATCGCGGCGGCCACCCAGTTCGGCGCGGTGTAGCCGAACCCGGCGTCGATGACGGCTCCGCCCAGCCACGCGCCCGCCGCGTTGCCGAGGTTGAACGCCGCGATGTTCGCCGCCGACGCGAGCGCCGCCGCGCCTTCGGCCTGTTGGAGCACACGGCTCTGGAACGGCGCGACGGTCGCGGACCCGACCACGCCCAGCAGGGCGATCGTGACGGCTCCCAACAACTGGGATTGCGCGGTGAACACGAACACCACGAGCACGACCACCAACACGGCGAGGATGAGGTACATGCTCGACATCAGGCTGCGGTCCGCCGCACGGCCACCGAGCACGTTGCCCACGCACAGCCCGACCCCGAACAACACCAGCAGCCACGTCACCGCGCCCGGCGAGAAACCCGCCACCTCCGTCATCATCGGCGCGATGTAGGTGAACGAGGCGAACACCGCGCCGAACCCGAGCGCCGTGGTGCCCAACGCGAGCCACACGCCCGGACGTCGGAACACGGCCAGTTCGCCACGCAGACCACCGGACGCGGCCTGCGGTGGCACAAGGGCCACGATGCCGATCAACGCCAGCACGCCGAGCACGGTCACCGCCCAGAACGTGGAGCGCCAGCCGAACGACTGCCCGAGGGCCGTGCCCATCGGCACGCCCAGCACGTTGGCCAAGGTCAGCCCGGCGAACATGAGCGCGATGGCCCGCGCGCGGCGTTCCGGCGCGACCAGACCGGCGGCCACCACCGCGCCGACGCCGAAGAACGCGCCGTGGCACAACGCCGCCACGACCCGCCCGACCATCAGCAACGCGTAACCGTCCGCCACCGCGCACAGCAGGTTGCCGAGGATGAACAACGCCATGAGACCGATGAGCAACCGCTTGCGCGGCAGGCGCGAACCGCCGGCGGTGATCAGGGGCGCGCCGATGACGACGCTCAACGCGTAGCCGGACACGAGCAGCCCGGCCGAGGGGATGGACACGTCGAGGTCCGCCGCCACTTCGGGCAGCAGACCGACGATCACGAACTCCGTGGTGCCGATGGCGAACGCGCCGATGGCGAGTGCGACCAGCGAAAGGGGCATCAGGGGCGCCATGAAGTCGATCATCGGCGGTCCGGAGCCCATGAGTCCAAGGCATGTTTCTTAACCGCGCCATAAACTGCGTTCATGACCCTGCGGCAGTTCGAATACCTCGTGACGGTCGTCGACGAGGGCTCCTTCACCCGTGCCGCGGAACTCCTCCACGTGTCCCAACCCGCGCTGTCGCACCAGATCCGGGCACTCGAACGGAGCGTCGGCACACCGCTGCTGGACCGCCTCCCCCGCGCCGTGCGCCTCACCCCGGCGGGTCGCGCGTGGCTGCCGTTCGCCCGCGCCGCCCTCGCCGCCGCCGAACGCGCCACCACGGCGGCCCGCCGCGCGAGTGGCATGGAGTGCGGTGAGCTGCACGTGGCCACCGTGTACTCGCTGACGCTCGGCGCGTTGCCACCCCTGTTGCGCAAGTGGCGCGCACTGCACCCCGAGGTGCGCATCCGGCTGTACGAGCACCGGCACGTGGACGAGCTGCGGGAGGCCATGGCCACCGGCCAGGCGGACGTCGGGATCGGCCCGAAGCCGTTCGAGTGGTCGGGGTACTGCCGCCGGCTGGGCGTGGAGGAGTTCGTCCTGGTGCTGCCCGCCGGGACGGACCGGGAGGGACCGGTCGACCTGTGCGAGTTCGCCGACCAGGGCTGGGTGCTGCCCGCGCCGGGCAACGGGCTGGCGGACTTCGTGGCCGAGGTGTGCCGGGAGCGCGGGTTCCAGCCGTGGGCGGCGGTGCGCACCGAGCAGACCGCGACCGTGCCCGTGCTCGCGGCGGCCGGGCTGGGTCCCGCGCTGGTGCCCCGCAACGTGCTGCCGGAGACGTTCGACGGGGTGGCGCTGCGGACCGACCCGCCGGTGAGCCGCGTGCTGGCCGCGATCTCCGCGAAGGAGCCCGATCCGCTCGCCACGGCGTTCATCGAACTGCTCGAAGAGGCAGGATGGGGCACATGAGGCTGGTCATCCTGGGCGGTGGCGGGTTCCGCGTGCCGCTCGTGCACCGCGCGCTGGTCGCGGCCGGGTGGGTGGACGAACTCGTGCTGCACGACGTGGCCGCGGACCGCCTGGCCCGCATCCGGGACGTGCTGGTGGGCGGCCCGCGGGTGACCGCGACCACCGACCTGGACGAGGCGTTGCGCGGCGCGGACTTCGTGTTCTCCGCGATCCGGGTCGGCGGGCTCGCCGGGCGTGCCGCGGACGAGGGGATCGCGCACGCGCACGGCGTGCTCGGCCAGGAGACCGCGGGCGCGGGCGGTGTCGCGTACGGGTTGCGGACGGTGCCGGTCGCGCGGGACATCGCCCGTCGGATCGCCCGCCTCGCGCCGGAGGCGTGGACGGTGAACTTCACCAACCCGGCCGGGCTGGTGACCGAGGCGATGGCGGAGCACCTCGGGCCGCGGGTGATCGGCATCTGCGACTCGCCGGTGGGCCTCTGCCGACGCGTCGCGCACGCGCTCGGGCTCGATGCCGACGACGACGTCACCTTCGACTACTCGGGCCTCAACCACCTGGGCTGGTTGCAGGGCGTGCACCGGGACGGGGAGGACCTGCTCCCCCGCCTGCTGGCCGACCCCGAAGCGCTGGGGTCGTTCGAGGAGGGCCGGTTGTTCGGCGTGGAGTGGTTGCAGGCGTTGGGTGCTATCCCCAACGAGTACCTGCACTACTACTACGACACCCGTGAAGCGCTCGGTGACGACCGCGGCGCGTTCCTGCTGCGTCAGCAGCAGCGGTTCTACGACGGCGAGGCCGACTGGGAGTCCACGCGCCTGGAGCGCGAGGCGACCTACATGAAGCAGGAACGCGACTCACTGGACGGCGGCGGGTACGAGCACGTCGCGCTCCGGCTCATGCACGCCATCGCCTTCGACACGCGCGAAACGCTGATCCTCAACGTGCGCAACGGCTCCACGCTGTCCTGTGTGGACGCCGACGCCGTCGTGGAGGTGCCGTGCGAGGTCGACGGCGGTGGCGCGCGCCCGATCGCCGGCCGCCCGCTGCCCGATCACGCGGCGGGACTCGTCATGTCCGTGAAGGCCGTGGAACGGCTGGTGCTCGCGGGCACGCGGGCCGCCGCGCTCAAGGCGTTCGCGCTGCACCCGCTGGTCGACTCGGTGTCCACCGCGCGGAGCCTGCTGGACGCGTACGTGGCCCGGCACCCGGAGCTGGCCTACCTGAGCTGAGCGCGGCCGAGCGCGTCGGCACGACGGGTCGTCTCCGGGAGCCGGGTCACGCACAACCGCAGCACCTCGGCACACGCGCGATCAAGGTCGATGCGGTGCCCCACGGACACGAACACCGGCTTCACGCCGTCACGCGTCCGCAACGCGCGCCCGACCACCTCACCGTCCTGCACGAGGTCCGTGGACGAACCACGGACCTCGGCGGGCGGGTCGAACCGGCCCATCGGCGTCTTCGCCACGCCGATGCTGGGCAGGTCGACCTCCACCCCGAGGTGGCAGGCCAACCCGAACCGCCGGGGGTGCGCCAGGCCCTGCCCGTCGCACACCAGCAGGTCCGGGGTGACGGTGAGCCGCTCCAGCGCGCGCAGCAGCGGCGGCAGCTCGCGGAACGCGAACAGCCCCGGCAGGTAGGGGAACTCGGCACGACCGGGCACCACGGCCGAGTCGACGGTCTCCAGCGTGTCGGCGTCCAGCACCACCACCGCGCCGGCCAGGCGGTCGTCGTCGGCGTAGGACACGTCCAGCCCCGCCACGTGCCGCACCACCAGGCCCGGGTCGGTCGCGGTGCGCACCAGCGGGCGCAGCCGCTCCTGCTCGGCCACCGCTTCCTCGGGCGTCACCGCGGACCACCAGCGATCATCAGGCCAACTTATACGCCTTCAGGTCGCGCAGGAGCAGGTAGCAGTCCTGGAGCGCACCGGAGGTGTCGCCGAGCGAGCGGTAGATGCCCCACTTGGGGCGCAGCCGGTCGCCGAGCCAGGTGTCCACGCCCGACTTCGCCTTGTCCAGCACGGTGGTCCCATCCGCGCGGACGACCCAGCGGACGCGACCGGCCCGGCCGTCGCCGACCTTGATCTCCACCTCGGTGTCGATCCACCGGTCGTGCAGCGGGGCGAGGTCCGTCGCGCCCACCAGCACGTCGCCCTCGAACACCTTGAACTCGATCGTCTGCACGCCTCCCGTGCGGCGCAACGACATCACCGTGACCGGTGATGTGCCCTTGCCCGGCATCTTGGTCTGCATGATGTGCGTGAAGGTCTTGGTCGCCTTGAGGCTCGACGGGATGAACATGGAGTAGGCGAACTTCCACGTCTCGCCCTCGCGCAGCACGACGTTCGCGCCACCGGACCTCATGCCCGCGACCTCGTTGCGCTGCCGGTCGGTGTGCGTGTCGCGGTCACGGGTGTGCATGTCGAACCGGTAGTCCGAACCACGCACGTAGATGTGCTTGACGCCGGGATGCGAGCCCGCGCGGTCGTCTTCCACGCTCTCGAACGCGCCCAGACCGTCCTCGGACGCCCGTGGGTGCCACTTCAACTGCCACGCCGCCGCGGTGGCGGGTGCGGCCCCGGCCAGGAGCAACGGCGCTGCCGCCACCCCTGCCAGCACTGTTCGGCGGTTCGGCGCCACGTCGCGCTCCTCCCAGTTATTGGGCAAGAGTCTTTACCAAATAATCAGACCACCGGGCCCGCGGGCTGTCAACGGTGCGTCAGGATCGGACCATGACCCACGCGTTCGCCAGGTTCTGGGCCGCCGACACGGTGTCGTTGGTCGGCACGCACGTCACGACGCTCGCGCTCGGCGTGCTGGCCATGGGCGAGTTGGGCGCGTCCTCCGCCGAACTGGGGCTGATCCAGGCCGCGCCGTGGGTGCCGTACCTGCTGTTCGGGTTGTTGGCGGGCGTGTTGGTGGACCGGGTGCGCCGACGGCCGGTGTTGATCGGCGCGGACCTGGCGCGGTCGGCGGTGCTGGGCATGATCCCCCTGCTGCACGTGGCCGGCGTGCTGTCCGTGCCGGTGCTGGTGGGGTTGATGGCGGTGTTCGGGACGTTGTCGCTGGCATACGACGCGGCACACCAGTCGTTCCTGCCGCGCCTCGTCCCGGCGAGCGGCCTGACGCGTGCCAACGCCCGCATGGAGCAGACCAGGGCCACGGCGCAGAGCGTCGGACCGATGGTCGCGGGGTGGCTCACCAAGGCCGTCGGCGCGCCGTTCGCGATCGTCGTGGACGCCGTGTCGTACCTGCTGTCGGCGTTGATCCTGACCACGGTCCGGGTCGCCGAGCCGGTTCCGCGGTCGGCCTCCCGCGACCTCTGGGGCGAACTCCGTTCCGGGCTCGCGTGGGTCTACCGCCACCCCGTGTTGTCGCCGCTCGCACTCACGTCGCACACGTGGTTCTTGTTCAACAGCATGGTCACGCCCGTGTTCGCGTTCCTCATGTACCGGGAACTGGGCTTCGACGAGTTCCAGATGGGCCTGGTATTCGCGTTCGGCGGCGTGGGCAGCGTGGTCGGCGCGTCGCTGTCGACGCGTGCCGCGGAGCGGTTCGGCCCCGGCGCGATCATCGTGCTCGGCCGGTGGCTGACACCTGCCGCGTACGCGTTGGTGCCGTTCTCGTCGCACGGCGCCACCGGCCTCGTGCTGCTGTGCGCGGCCCAGTTCACGTGGGGTTTCGGCGTCGGCATCGACGGCCCGCCGGAGATGGGTTACCGGCAGGCCGTGACACCCGACCACCTCCAGGGCCGCATGAACGCCACCATCCGGTCGGTGAACCGGGGCATGATCGTGCTCGGCGCACCGCTGGGCGGTGCGCTGGCGGCCGTCACCTCGACCCGCACCGCGGTCTGGGTCGCCGTGGCGGGACTGCTCGCGCAGGCCGCCGCGATCACCCTCTCCCCCGTGCGGCGGGCGCGGCAGCCCGAAGTAGCGCTGGGCACAGAGCCACCCGCGGCCGCACCGTGAGCTGACATCCTGGGCGGGTGTGGAACGGTGAACAGCTCGACCTCGACGCCTACCTGAAGCGGATCGACTTCCGGATCGATCCCGCCGCCGACGCGGCGACCACCCTGCGCGGGCTGCACCGGGCGCACCTCGCGGCCATCTCGTTCGAGAACGCCGACATCGGGTCGGGCGTGCCGATCGCGCTGGACGTGCCGTCGCTCCAGGAGAAGATGGTGCGGCACCGGCGCGGCGGCTACTGCTTCGAGCAGAACCTGTTGTTCGCGGCCGTGCTGGAACGGCTGGGGCACGAGGTGACCGGCCTCGCGGCGCGGGTGCTGCTGGGCAGGCGGGGCGACGTGCCACGCACCCACGCCCTGCTGCGCGTCGACCGCAAGTGGTTGGTGGACGTGGGTTTCGGCGGCGGTGGGCTGCTGACCCCGCTGCCGCTCACGCGGGGCGCGTTCGAGCAGCAGGGCGACTGGACGTTCCGGCTCGACCTGGAGGACGGCGGCGTGTGGACGTTGCGGTCGTTCCAGGGCGGCGACTGGGTGGCGCTGTACGACTTCACCGAGGACCCCCGCACGCCCGCCGACTACGCCATCCTCAGCTACTACCTGTCCACCCACCCGGACAGCGCGTTCGTCGGCAGGCTGCTGGTGCAGCGCACCGACGAACGCGCCCGCTACGCGCTCGCGGACGACCAGCTCACCGTCGCCACGCCGAACGGTGAAACGCACAAGCGCACCCTGTCACCCGGGGAACTGGCCGCCGCGCTGAGCGACGACTTCGGGCTGGACCTGCCTACGGCCACGGGTTGAGCGCGGGCCGCTCGCCGGTCACCGTGCCCCTGGGCTCGCGACCGGCGAGCCAGGCCACCAGGTCGTTCCGCTCGCCACGCAGCTCCACCGGGTCACCGGACCCGATCGTCCACTCGCGACCGTCGTCGGTGGACGCCAGCGTGAGCCGCACGCCGTCGGGCACGCGTGGCGTCAGGAACTCCACGGCGTGCTCGCAGAACTCGGCCGACCACGCCGCGTCGGCCAGGTCCAGGTCGAAGGTGTGGATCTCCACCTCCCGCCAGAGCGCGAACACGGTGTCCCGCAGCACGCCGTCGCGGTGGGCGACCCGCGAGTCCCAGTTCCGCACGCCGTTCCACGCCGCGGTCAGCCGGGTGACGGCGGCCTCGATCGCGGCGCGGTGCTCGGCGGCCGTGCGCCCCGCCTCGGCCTCGATCGCCGCGTTCCGCGCGGGCCGCCCGCCGGGGTAGACCTCGATCAGCTCGCCCTCGTGCTCGGCCTGCCGCGCCAGGGCGGCGGTGACGTTCGCGAGGTGCGCCAGCACGTGGCCGCGGGTCCAGTCGGGCAGCAGCGACGGCTCGCCGACCTGCGCGTCGGTCAACCCCTCGATGACCGCGCCGAGTCGGCGATGCGCGTCGTACACGGCCTCGACCGGTGCGGCGTTGGTGGTGGTCACAGGTCCCCCTAATGCGTCATGTGGCTGATGGCATTAGGAACTTAGCGGTTGGTCATGGGTAAGTCCATTAGGATGCGGGGATGAACCGGGCGCTGGAGTTCGCGAGCACGGTCCGCCACGACGGCCACGGCGGACTGGCGGACGACCTGGCCACGGTCGAGGGCTTCGCCGCGTGGTCGGGCGTCGACGCGCCGACCGAGGAACTGCGGCTGCGGACCGTGGAGCTGCGGTGGGCGGCGCGGTCGTTGTTCGCACGGGTCACGGGCGCGGGCGAACGCATGGACGCGCCTCACCTCATGCCGCTCGACGAGGCGCTGCGGGTGGTCAACGCCGCGGCGGCGGCCGTGCCGCGTGCCGTGCGGCTGGAGTGGGAGCCGCCCCGCCTGCGCCACGTGGACCGGGCGACCGAGGGCGAACGGCTGCTGGCCGGACTGGCCACGGACGTCATCGTGTTCCTGGCGGGCGAGGAACGCGCCGGGCTGCGCGCGTGCCCCGCGCCCCGGTGCATCAGGTACTTCGTCAAGGCGCACCCGCAGCAGCAGTGGTGCAAACCGGCGTGCGGCAACCGCGCGCGGGTGAACCGGCACTACCACAGGGCACGCGACTAGCCCTGGGCGATGTAGGCCGTGAGCTGGTCGTGACCCTCCTCCAGTTGGCTGATGCGGCTCTTCACGACGTCGCCGATGCTCACGATGCCGACAAGCGCGCCGTCGTCCACCACAGGCACGTGCCGGATGCGTCGTTCGGTCATCAGCACCGTCAGGCCGTCCACGGTGTCCTTGGGGGAACACGTGAACACCTCGGTGGTCATGATCTCGGCGACCGGTGCTTCGAGCAGCGCGCCACCGCGGTCACACAGGCGGCGGACGACGTCCCGCTCCGACACGATCCCGACGATGCCGGCGTCGCCGAGCACCACCATCGCGCCGACGTTGTGCTCCGCCAGCGCCGCCACCAGTTCCGCCACCGAGGCGCCCGCCCCGACC
The DNA here is from genome assembly GCF_019375475.1 of Saccharothrix obliqua. Taxonomy (GTDB): domain Bacteria; phylum Actinomycetota; class Actinomycetes; order Mycobacteriales; family Pseudonocardiaceae; genus Actinosynnema; species Actinosynnema obliqua. The sequence goes on from NZ_JAHXGQ010000018.1 coordinate 61,610, forward strand.
GCCGCCACGGCCGATCCCTTGCTCCGCAACACGTCGGCGATCCGCATGGCGCCTCCCTGGGCCGGGAAAGGTGCTGGTCCCAGCAGGCTACGACGCGGCAACGCACACCAAAAGCCTCTGTGCCCGAACAGCCGCGTTTGTCCCACTGATGCCGCAACGCACCACCTGAACAGCGGAAAACGCACCGCCGACACCCCCTCGGGGATGTCGGCGGTGCGGGGAGCGCGGCGTGGCGCGAGCGCGGACGCCCGGCGGAACCACGCCGCGCGGGGCTCAGCCGCCGGTGCGGCGGAACACCCGGCGCCCGACGAAGTTCGCCTGGTGCGGCCGGCCGGGCGTCTTGTCGACGCCCTGGTGCTTGCCCCCGTGCCCGCGCCGCTCGCGGCGGTTGGGCACGACGGCGGGTGCGTCCACGGCCTGCTCCGGCTGCTCGCCGTCGTCCGGGGTGTTCTTCTCGTCGATCATCGGAATGCCTCCTGAGGAATGGCGAAGTCGCTGGTCAGCGACGTCGCATGGCGTACTGGCGCGGGTTGACGACGACGCGGCCGTTCGTGTGGCGCGGCTGGACCGCGCCCTTGCCGCGGCGGGACCGCCGGTTGCCGGGCTGGTCGTCGCCGTGTTGATCGGTGCGCATGGTGGGCATACGTCCGCCTCCCTGGGTGAATCGAGGCGTGCAAAGGCATACGACCCCGCAGAGGAAGAAGGGTCGTCAAAAGAGCCGCTAAGGCCACCAGGAGAAGAGCGCTCGGCACCGGCTCAAGCCGGGTGCGGCGCGGAGGAGGAAGAATCCTCAGGAGTAGATCTGGAAGAACATGACACAGACCGTAGCGTGCGGCGGAGTGCTTGCCAAGTGCTTTTTCCGGCGACGGTGATCACTCCCTCCACATAGGACGATCAGATCGCTGTGTCCGTCCACAGTGGAACACCGATGGGCCGAACGCGCGTTACTCGACGACCTCGCCGACGACCTCGCCGTCGATGACGTCCGGGTCCACCACACGCCCCTCCACGACGTCCGGCACCTCCGGCCGGCCCGCGAAGAAGCGGCGCGCGAAACCACCGACCGCGCGGGTCGTGACGGCGTCGAACGAACCGCCGATCACGCCACCCACCAGCGGCACGCCCTTGGCCAGCGTGATGCCCGCCCTGGCGGTCCCGTACTTCGCCACCAGCGTGAACCCGACGCGCTTGTTCAGCTCGCGGATGAGCTGTGCGGGAATGCGCTCGATCAGGCTCATGGTGAGCTTCGCGCCCGCCCTGATGCCCGCCTTCTTCACCAGCTCGGCGCCCGCGTTGCCGAGCAGGCACACCAGGATCGCCGTGCGCACCCGCTCGCTGTCCAGGTCGTGCCCGTGGACGGCGGCGATCGAGGCGATCAGGTGGGTCTGCACCAGGTAGGCGGCGGCCACGTTCGCGGGCAGGGTCACCGGCAGCGTGATGAGCCCGCCGACGTTCATCGCGAAACCCTGCACGCCCGCCGCCGCGACGTGCGCGCGGATCAGGGCGCGCACCGCCTCGTCCCGGGTCATGCCCCGGTCCAGCAGGTCGGACGCCATCCGCGCCGCGCCCTTGAACGGCCCGAAGCCGTCGATGCCGACCCGCAGCAGGTGCTCCACCGCGCCCTGCTGCGCCTTCATCAGCGCGCCCGCGTCCTCCGCCACACCCGCGAGGTTACGCCGCGATCGAGCGGGTAGCCGTGGTCCATGGACATGTCAGCCTTGGAAGAGCTGGTCCGGGAGCCCGGCCCCTTCGCCACCGTGTACCTGGACGCCTCGCACGACACGGAGGACGCGGCCAAGGCGCTGGAACTGCGCTGGCGCGGCCTGCGCGCCGAGCTGGAGCAGCAGGGCGCGGACGCCGCCACGCTGGACGCGATCGGCACCGCCCTCGGCGAACCCGTCGTCGGCAAGGGCGGCCGGGCCGTCGTCGCCGCGGCCGGCCGGCTGCTGCTGGACGAGGCGCTGCCCCGACCGCCCGCCGTCGACAGCGCCCGCTGGTCACGCCTGCCGCACCTGCTGCCGCTGGCGAAGCTGCTGCCGCCCACCGTGCCGCACGTCGTGGTCGTCGCCGACCGCGCGGGCGCCGACCTGCACGGGTACGGCGAGCAGGGCGAGGTCACCGCGGAGGTGCGTGGCCGGACGCACCCGCTGCACAAGATCCGCGGCGGCGGCTGGGCGCACCGGCGCATCCAGAACACCGTCGAGGAGACCGCCCAGCGCAACGCGGCACGCGTCGCCGAGGAGGCCGACCGCCTGGTCGCCGACCTGGGCGCGCGGCTGCTGGTGCTCGGCGGCGAGGTCCAGGCCCGCGCCGCGGTGCGCCGCGAGCTGGGTCCGCGCGCGCAGGAGGTGCTGGTCGAGGTCGAGGGCGGCAGCCTCGGCGAGGGCGCGGACGACGAGGCGTTCGACGCCGCCGTGCGCTCGGTGGTCGCGCAGCACCAGTACGGCGAGGAGCACGACGTGGTCACCGCGTTCACCGCCGAGTCCGGCCGTGACCAGGGCCTCGCCGTGCAGGGCATGGAGCGGGTCGTGGCGGCGCTGCGCGAGGCGAACGTGGACGCCCTGCTGGTCGCCGACCGGGCGCTGGACGAGCGCACCGTGTGGGCGGGCGACGACCCCGCGCAGGTGGCCGTGCGCCCCGCCGACCTGAAGGCGTTCGGCGTCTCGGACATCGCCGAGCAGCCCGCCGACGAGGCGCTGGCGAGCGCGGCCACGGCGATCGGCGCGCGGGTCGTGTTCGCCGACGAGGTGGAGCTGTGGGAGGGCGTCGGAGCACTGCTCCGGCACACCTGACCAGTGCGAAAGGGGGGCGCCCGATCGGGCGCCCCCCTTTTTTGCCGCGGTACCTCAGGCCGACGCGGCGACCGCGTCCTCCGCCGGCTTCTCCGCTTCCGGCAGGACCTTCTTGTTCCGCCGGTTCCGCTTCTGGAGGTAGTGCGCGAACCACGTCAGCAGCAGGCACATCGCGATGTAGATCGCGGCGACCACGATCGTGATCGGCACCAGCGGCCGGCCGAACTCGAAGCTGCCGCCCAGGTAACGCGCCTGGTAGAGCAGTTCCTCGTAGGTGATGAGGAAGCCCAGCGCGCTGTCCTTCAGCAGCACCACGAGCTGGCTGATGATCGCCGGCAGCATCGCGCGCACCGCCTGCGGCAGCAGCACGAACATCATCACCTGCGTCTTGCGCATACCCACCGCGTACGCGGCCTCGCTCTGGCCACGCGGCAGCGACAGCACACCCGCGCGGAACACCTCGGCGAGCACCGAGCCGTTGTAGAGCGTCAGGCCGAGCACCACCGAGTAGAACGGCGTGCCCAGGCCGATGCCGTAGTGGAAGATGAAGATCATCACGACCAGCGGCACGGCGCGGAACAGCTCCACGACCACCAGCGACGGCACCCGGATGATCCGGTGGTCCGAGAGCTGGCCCGCCGCGAAGACCGCGCCGAACACCATCGCCAGCACGGCGCCGACCGCGAACGCGCGGACGGTGTTCCACAACGCGTCCAGCAGCTTCAGCTGGACGTACTCGTACTGGATCCAACCCCACTTCTGCGCCTCGAACTGGCCGCTCTCCGCGAACCGGTAGACGATGAAGCCGAGCAGCGCGACCAGGGCCACGACCCCGACCACCCCGTACAGGCGGTAACGCAGCCGGGCCCGCGGGCCCGGCACGTCGAACAGGACCGAGGCGCTCATCGGGCGATGCTCCAGCGCTTCTCCAGGCTGCGTTGCAGCAGGGACATGGGGATCACGAGGATGACGAAGAACAACGCCACCCAGAGCAGGCCGATGAGCTGGCTGTCACCGCGCTCGGCCAGGTTCAGGCTGATCGCGCCCGCCTGGAACACCGAGAAGCCGGACGCGATCGTGGTGTTCTTCAGCAACGCGATCATGGTGCTCACCATGGGCGGCACCACGGCGCGGGTCGCCTGCGGCAGCACGACGTAGCCGAGCATCTGCCCGAACGTCAGGCCCAGGGCGCGGGACGCCTCCGCCTGACCGACCGGCACCGTGTTGATGCCCGCGCGGACCACCTCGCACACGAACGCCGACGTGTAGAGGATCAACGCGATCAGCGCCGCGGTGAAGTAGTACCGGGAGGCGGAGCCGCCGAAGGTCGACGCGTCCACGATCTTCAGCAGCGGGAACGCGAACGTGAAGAAGAAGAACACCAGCGTGAGCGGCGTGTTGCGCAGCAACGTCACGTAGGCGGTCCCCGCGGCGCGGAACACCGGCACCGGTGCGACCCGCAGCATCGCGAGCAGCGTGCCGAGCACCAGCGACCCGATCGCGGAGATCAGGAACAGCTCGATGGTGTCACGGAACCCCGGTCCGTACAGGTCGAGATTGTCGAGCAGGACGTCCATCGTCTTCCTCGGCTAGTGGGGGGTGGTGGCCGTCCCCGCGCGGGGACGGCCACCGGTTGCTGTCAGTACCGCTCGATGACCGGCTTCTCCGCCGGCGAGCCCGACTTGCCGAGGGTGGCGTCGTAGATCTTCTTCCAGCCGTCGCCCTGGATGGCCTCCTCCAGGATGTCGTTCATCTTGTCCCGCAGCGCCTTGTCGTCCTTGGCCAGGCCGATGCCGTAGGGCTCCTTGGAGAAGGTCTTGCCGACGACCTTGAACAGGTCGGGCTGCTGCGCCGCGTAGCCCTTGAGGATCGCGTCGTCGGTGGTGACGGCGTGGATCGCGCCCTGCTCCAGCTGCTGCACGCACTGCGAGTAGTTCTGGAGTTCGACGATGTTCGACGACTCGGTCAGGTTGTCGCTCTTGACCTTCTGGATCGGCGTGGAGCCGGTGACCGAGCAGACCTTCTTGCCCTTCAGGGACTCCGGGCCGGTGATCGAGTCGTCCGACTTCTTCACCAGCAGGTCCTGACCGGCGGTGAAGTACGGGCCGGCGAAGGAGATCTGCTGCTTGCGCTTGTCGTTGATGGTGTACGTGCCGACGTAGTAGTCGATGTCACCGTTGATGATCGCCTGCTCGCGGCCGGCGGAGGCGATCGCCTTGTACTCGATCTTGTCGTCGCCGAAGCCGAGCTTCGCGGCGATCAGCTTCGCGATCTCGACGTCGAAACCGCTGTACTTGCCGCTCGTCGGGTCCTTGTAGCCGAGGTTCGGCTGGTCCTCCTTGACGCCGATCACCACCTTGCCGCGCTTGGTGATGTTCTCGAACGTCTTGGAGCCGTCCACCTTGACGTCCGTCGCGACCTGCTGCGTCGGACCAGAGGCCGACTCACCGGGCGTCCCCTCCTTGCCGCACGCGGTCAGGGCGAGGCCGCCCGCCAGCAGCACCACCGCAAGGGTGCGCACCCTCATAGTCGTTCTCCTGCTCTGTTTCGGGGTCTGGCGGCGCCAGGTGAGCGCCGCGGACACGGGACTTCAGTGGGTCAGGATCTTGCCGAGGAAGTCCTTCGCGCGGTTGGACTTCGGCGCCGAGAAGAAGTCCTCCGGCGTCGAGTCCTCGACGATCTCGCCGTCCGCCATGAACACCACCCGGTCGGCGGCCTTGCGGGCGAAGCCCATCTCGTGGGTGACCACCAGCATGGTCATGCCCTCCTTGGCCAGGGTGGTCATGACGTCCAGCACCTCCTGGACCATCTCGGGGTCCAGCGCGGAGGTCGGCTCGTCGAACAGCATCACCTTGGGGCGCATCGCCAACGCGCGGGCGATCGCCGCCCGCTGCTGCTGCCCGCCCGACAGCTGGGCGGGGTACTTCTCCGCCTGGTTCGCGATGCCGACCCGCTCCAGCAGCTCCATGGCCGTCTTGCGGGCCTGCGCCGCCGGCGTCTTGCGGACCTTCACCGGCGCGAGCATCACGTTGTCCACGATGCTCTTGTGGGCGAACAGGTTGAACGACTGGAAGACCATGCCCACGTCCGCGCGCAGCCGCGCCAGGTCCCGGCCCTCGGTCGGCAGCGGCTGGCCGTCGACCTCGATCGAGCCCTTGTCGACCGGCTCCAGCCGGTTGATCGTGCGGCACAGCGTGGACTTGCCGGAACCGGACGGCCCCAGCACCACGACGACCTGGCCCTTCGGCACCTCCAGCGAAACGTCCTTGAGGACGTGCAGGGGCCCGAAGAACTTGTCCACGCCCGCCATCCGGATCATCGGCGGAGCAGGTGTGGGGCCGGTCATCAGATCCTCCAGTGGGGGTTCCTGAGCGTTGGCGGAAACCTAGGTGTGCGTCACCACACCAGTCCAGGCGGTTGAGCAAGACTTAGGGTCTCAACTCTGTCACAGGCAGGCGACAATAACTCGGGAGGACGTCGGTGCGCGTGCTGTTGGTCGAAGACGACGACCGGGTCGCGGAAGCGCTGGTCCCGGCGCTGACCCGGCGTGGTTTCACAGTAGACCGGCAAGCCACCGGACGGGGGACGCTCGATCGGCTGGCCGGGGTGGACGTGGTGCTCCTCGACCTCGGGCTGCCGGATATCGACGGAGTGACCCTGTGCCGCAACATCCGGGCCGCCAGCGACGTCGCGATCATCGTCGTGTCCGCGCGCGGCGAGATCGACGACCGCATCCTGGGCCTGCACGCCGGCGCGGACGACTACCTGGTCAAGCCGTACGACGTGGGCGAGCTGGTCGCCCGCGTGCACGCGGTGCGCAGGCGGCGCGGCGACCCGGTGGGCGTCGGCGGCACGGGCACCGAGGTGTTCGAGGCCGGTGACGTGCGCGTCGACCTCGCGCGGCACGAGGTCACCGTGGCCGGTCGACCGGTGGCGTTGGCGCGCAAGGAGTTCCAGGTGCTCGCGCTGGTCATGGCGGCGGGCGGCGCCGTGTGCACGCGTGAGCGCATCCTGGCCGAGGTGTGGGGCCGCACGTGGTCGGGCGCGAACCGGACGCTCGACGTGCACGTGGCGACGCTGCGGACCAAGCTCGGGCGGCCCTCGCTGCTGGAGACCGTGCGCGGCGTCGGCTACCGGCTCGGCGCGAGCGGGACCTGACGTGCGCTCGCGGCTGCTCGGCATCGTGCTCACCCTGGTGGTGCTGGTGCTGGTCGGGATGGGCGTGCCGCTCGGGCGCGGTGTCGCCGCGGGCGAGCAGCAGGAGATGTTCCTCGACCGGCTCACCGACACCGCCCGGTTCGCCTCCGTCGCGCAGCGACCGCTGATCGACGACCAGCCCCGGCTGATGGAGCGCGAGCTGGCCCGCTACCAGGACCTCTACGGCATCAAGGTGGCGTTGCTGGACCGGTCCGGCCGGGTCGTCGCCGCGTCCGGCGAGGGCGTCGACGTCACCTCCGAGGAGGTGTCCGACCTAATCGAGAGCGCGCTCGCGGGCAGGCAGCCGAACCCGCCCGAGCTGTTCATGCCGTGGGACGACACCGAGCTGGTGCTCGCCGAGCCGGTGCTCGCCGACGGCGAGGTGCGTGGCGCGCTGGTCACCTTCTCCCCCACCGACAAGACCCGGCGCGAGGTGCTGCTGTGGTGGGTGGTGCTGCTGTCGGCGAGCCTCATGGTGCTGGTGCTCGCGGTGTTCGCGGCGCTGCCGCTGGTGCGGTGGACGCTGCGGCCCGTGCGGCGGCTCGACGACGCGACCGGGGAACTGCTCGCGGCCGTCGTGTCCGGGCGGCCGGTGGCGGCGGTCGGGTCGTCCTCCGGGCCGCCGGAGCTGCGCCGGCTGTCCCGGTCGTTCGACCAGATGGCCGCCAACGTCGGCGACGTGCTGGCCGCGCAACGCGCGTTCGTCGCCGACGCCTCGCACCAGCTCCGCAACCCGCTGACCGCCCTCAAGCTGCGCCTGTCCAACCTGGAGGGCCACGTCTCCGGCGACGCCGTGGTGCACCAGGTCGCCGCGCTGGCCGAGGCGGACCGGCTCAACCGCATCCTGGACGAGCTGCTGGCCATGGCGCGTGCCGGTTCGCCGTCCGTCGACCCGGTGGAGGTCGACGTGGACCGCGCCGTCGCCGGGCGGCTGTCCGCGTGGCAGCCCGCCGCCGCGGCGCGCACCGTGCACCTGGTGCTCGACGGCGAGCCCGGCGGGCGGGCGCTCGCCCCGCCGCGCGGCGTGGAGGCCGTGCTGGACGCGCTGCTGGACAACGCCCTGAAGTTCGCGCCCGACGACACGCTGGTCCGCGTCGAGGTGCGGCGCGCGGACGGCGTGGTGCGGCTGTCCGTGCGCGACGAGGGGCCGGGGCTCACCCCGGACGAGCTGGAGCGGGCCACCGACCGGTTCTGGCGCTCGCCCGCGCACCAGAACATCCAGGGTTCCGGGTTGGGGCTGGCGATCGTCCGCCAGATCGTGGACCGGGTCGACGGGACGGTGGAGCTGTCGCTGCCGGACGACGGCGGGCTGCGGGTGACCGTCACGTTCCCCGCCGCGCCGGTCAGACCTTGACGTCCCGGTAGTAGTTCTTCGCGCCGGGGTGCAGCGGTAGCGGCGTCGTCTCGATCGCCGACCTGATCTCGATCGACCTGGCCACCGGGCTCGCCGCGACCAGGTTGGGCTGCGCCCGGAACAGGCCGCGCAGCAGCGCCTCCGCCACGTCGTCCCGCATCGACTCGTCGACCAGCAGGAAGTTGCGCACGACGAGCGTCGTGACGGGTTTCGCCATCGGGCCGCCGGGCAGTTCGTAGGCCGACGCGGGCAGCGTCGCCGACCCGTACACGGGGTAGAGGCGGCGCAGGTTGCCCAGCACGTCGCTCAGGTCCAGCATCCGGATCTTCACGGTGGTGGCGAGCGTCGTCACGCCGGCCGTCGGCACGCCACCCGACCAGAAGAACGCGTCGAGGTCGTCGTTGCGCATGGCGTCCGTGGTCGCGTTCAGGTCCAGGTACCGGACCTGGAGGTCGTCGGGCGACATGTCCGCCGAGCGCAGCAGTCGTTCGGCGATGAGCTTCACGCCCGAGTCCGGGGCCCCGAGCGACACCCGCAGGCCCTTCAGCCCCGCGAGGTTCTTCACGTCCAGGTCGGCGCGCACCGCCACCTGGAGGTAGTCGTCGTGCATCCGGGCCAGCGCGTACAGCCGCCGCCCGCCCGAGTTGCCCTGCGCGTCCTCCGCCGCGTCCGCCGCCGAGAAGCCGACCTGCGCGGTGCCGGTGCGCAGCCGTTCCAGGTTGTCCACCGAACCCGCCGTGGCCACCACCCGCGGCCGGGGGATGCCCGGGTCGCGGGTCCAGCCGTCCGCGAGCGCGGAACTCAGCTTGTAGTAGACGCCCGTGTCACTGCCCGCCGCCATGGTCAGCTCGACCCGCGAGAAGTTGTCGCCGCACCCGCTCACGGCCAGCGCGGCGAGGGCCAGCACGGCCCCCGCGGCGCGCAGTCTTCGCAGCGTTCCCGACACCCGCGCATCGTCGCACGTCCAGGCTCTACCCTGGACACGACGGAAGGATTAGGTGCAGTGACCCGCAGTTACCAGATCCGCACGTTCGGCTGCCAGATGAACGTGCACGATTCCGAGCGTCTCGCCGGGATGCTTGAGGACGCGGGCTACACGCCCGCCGAAGGCGACCAGGCCCCCGACGTGGTGGTGTTCAACACCTGCGCCGTGCGGGAGAACGCGGACAACAAGTTGTACGGCACGCTCGGCCACCTCGCGCCGGCGAAGACCGCGAACCCGGACATGCAGATCGCCGTCGGCGGCTGCCTCGCCCAGAAGGACCAGGGCGAGATCGTGAAGCGCGCCCCGTGGGTCGACGTCGTGTTCGGCACCCACAACATCGGGTCGCTGCCCGTGCTGCTGGAGCGCGCCCGGCACAACCGGGAGGCCCAGGTCGAGATCCTGGACTCCCTGGAGACCTTCCCGTCCACGCTGCCCGCCCGTCGCGACTCCGCGTACTCCGGGTGGGTGTCGGTGTCGGTCGGCTGCAACAACACGTGCACGTTCTGCATCGTCCCGTCGCTGCGCGGCAAGGAGAAGGACCGCCGGCCCGGCGAGGTGTTGGCCGAGGTGCAGGCCCTGGTCGACGAGGGCGTGCTGGAGGTGACGCTGCTCGGGCAGAACGTCAACTCCTACGGCGTCGAGTTCGGCGACCGGTTCGCGTTCGGCAAGCTGCTGCGCGCCACCGGCGGCATCGAGGGGCTGGAGCGGGTCCGGTTCACCTCGCCGCACCCGAAGGACTTCACCGACGACGTCATCGCCGCGATGGCCGAGACGCCCAACGTGTGCCACCAGCTCCACATGCCGTTGCAGTCCGGGTCCGACCGGGTGCTCAAGGAGATGCGCCGGTCGTACCGCTCGGCCAAGTACCTGGGCATCCTGGACAACGTCCGGCGCGCCATGCCCGACGCGGCCATCACCACGGACATCATCGTCGGGTTCCCCGGCGAGACCGAGGAGGACTTCCAGGCGACGCTCGACGTCGTCCGCGAGGCGAAGTTCTCCAGCGCGTTCACGTTCCAGTATTCGAAGCGCCCCGGCACGCCTGCCGCCGAGCTGCCCGACCAGCTGCCGAAGGAGGTCGTGCAGGAGCGTTACGACCGCCTGGTGACCCTGGTCAACGAGATCGCGTGGGAGCAGAACAAGCTCCAGGTGGGTCGTCGGGTGGAGGTGCTGGTCGCGCACGGCGAGGGCCGCAAGGACGCCGAGACGCACCGCCTGTCCGGCCGGGCCCGCGACGGCAGGCTCGTGCACTTCACGCCCGGTGACGCCCACATCCGACCGGGTGACGTCATCGAGACCGACATCACCTACGCCGCGCCGCACAACCTCATCGCGGACGGCCCCGTGCGGTCGCACCGGCGCACCAGGGCGGGTGACCGCGCCGAGGCCGGCATCCGCCCGAAGACGGCGGGTGTCACGCTGGGCCTGCCGAAGTTCGGCGCCCCGGAACCCCTGCCGGCCGCGGTGGGCGGGTGCGCCGTCGGATGAGCGGGGAGATGCCGATGAGCGAGGAACGCGACGACCTGGCCGAACTCCGGGCCGAGATCGACGACGTGGGCAGGACCGCCGAACGCCGCTTCGACCCCGGCCGCGGCGCGCTCACCATCGCCATCGCCGTGCTGGCCGTCCTCGTGTCCATGATCCTGCCGTGGCACGGCGACAAGACGGGGTTGGACATCCTGCTCGGCGAAGCGCGTGCCGTGCCGAAGTTCTTCTCGTACGCGGTGCTCGTCGCCGGCGTGCTGCTGCCCGCGCTCACCCTGGCCACGCGCCGGTGGACGTTGGCGTGGATCAGCGCGCTCGCCTCGTTCGCCGCGTCGGTCAGCGGCGTCCTGTCGATCTGGACGACCCAGACCGGCACCGGCCACCAGGCGGGCATCGGCCCCGGCGCCGGCCTCATCATCGCCGTGGTGGCAATCATCGTGCTGTTGGCGAAATGGCTGAAGATCGCCGCTTCCCGAGCCCCAATGCGCTGACCACGCACACCACACCCGCCGCCGCGCAGGCCGTGCGCCAGCACAGCGGCCCACCGTCGCGTTCTCCCCGTATGGCCTGCGCGCAGCGAACCACGCGGTGTTCCGGGGCGCAAGCACGCTTTTCGCTTGCGCCCCGGAACACCGCGTGGTTGTCTTTGACCAGGTCATACGGGGAGAACACGACCCGCTTTTTCACTACTCCTTGGCGGCCTGCCGCGCGGCGAGCGCTCTTTTTTCCGCGATCCAGCGGGCTGTTAGGTTCGCCCGATGGTCCTACCCAGCATCACGTCAGCCGACGCGGGCGAGTTATATGCCACCCTGGCCGTGTTACCTGTAGGTAGCTACGAACAACACGGCGACCACCTGCCGCTGTCCACCGACACCCTCATCGCGTCGTTGATCGCGCGCGAGGTCGCGGGCTTGTACGGGCTCCTGCCACTACCGCCGATCACCATCTCGTGTTCGCACGAGCACGCCGCCTACCCGGGGACGGTGAGCATCTCCGCGTCGACCCTCATCCGCGTCATCGAAGATATCCGGGGTTCGCTTCAGCCGCAGGGCGTCAACCAGCTCGTCATCGTGAACGGGCACGGTGGGAACCACGTGCTTTCCAACATCGTCCAGGAAGCCAACACCGACGCGCGGCGCGTGGCGCTGTTCCCGGACCGGACGACGGTGGAGACGGCGCGGATGGACGCCGGTATGGAATCGTCCCTGCACGACGACATGCACGGCGGCGAGTGGGAAACGTCCATCATGTTGCGTTATTTCCCGGAGATGGTCGACCCTCATTACCGCGACCGCGATCGCGCTGTGTCCGATCGTCGTCACCTGTTGACGGTGCGGGTGGACGGGTACGCCGCGGACGGGATCATCGGCTTTCCTTCTCTGGCTTCGGCGGCCAAAGGGGAAGCTGCGGTGACCAGTCTTGTCGCGTTGTTCGGGGGTGTGTATCACGTGTTGCAGGGTTTTGAGGCTTGAGGTTGAGGCTTGAGGCTTGAGGCTTGAGGCCAAGCATTTTTGGGGATTAAAAACGACGCTCGCCGCTTGGCAGACCGCCAAGGATGACGAAGAGCGGGCTGCGTGTCATCCCCGTATGACCTGGTCAAGACAACCGCGCTTCGTCAGGGAGGGCAAGCGAAAAGCGTGCTTGCCCTCCCTGACGAAGCGCGGTTCGCTGGCGCGCAGGCCATACGGGGATGACACGCAGCGGGCAGGGGTTTGGTGGTGTGAAAAGCCCGGCTCCGGTGCGGAGCCGGGCCTTTTTTGTCAGCGGGTGGCTACGGCCTGTTCTGCTGCCGCCAGCCATTCGCGCCACTGCTTGGCCTGGGCCTCGGCCTGTTCTGCCCGGCGCTTGTCGCCGGCGGAACGGGCCTTCGCGGCCTGGGCCTCGAACTGCTCCACGCGCTCGCGGAACTGGGCTACGCGGGCTTCTGCCTCGGGGTCGGAGCGCCGCCACTGGGCGTCGACCGCACCGCGCACCTTCTCCTCGATGGAGCGCAGCTTGCCTTCCAGTTCGCGCACGCGCTCACGCGGGACCTTGCCGATGGCGTCCCAGCGCTCCTGGATGCGGTAGAGCTGCTGCCGAGCCGCCTCCAGGTCGTGCGACGGGTCGATGTGCTCGGCCTCGGCGAGCAGTTCCTCCTTGAGCTTCGCGTTGGCCGCGAACTCCGCGTCACGCTCCGAGAACGCCTCGGAACGCCGGGCGAAGAACGCGTCCTGCGCGGCGCGGAAGCGCTGCCACAAGGCGTCGTCGGCCTCCTTGGGCGCACGCCCGGCGGCCTTCCACTCGACCATCAGCTCCTTGTACCGACCGGCCGTGGGGCCCCAGTCGTCGGACTCGATGAGCTTCTCCGCCTCGTCGACCAGCTCCTGCTTGCGGGTCTTGGCCACGCCGCGCTGCCGGTCCAGGTCGGCGAAGTGGGAACCCCGCCTGCGGTTGAACGCGTCACGCGCCTTGGAGAACCGCCGCCACAACTGCTCGTCGGTCTTCCGGTCGACCCCGCGGATCGTCTTCCACTCGTCCAGGATGGCCCGCAGCCGGTCGCCCGCCGCCTTCCACTGCGTGGACTCGTTGGCCAGCGTCTCGGCCTCCTCGACCAGCGCCAGCTTCCGCGCACCCGCCTGCGCCCGCGCCTCGTCCTTGGCCGCCTTCGCCGCTTCCAGGCCCTTCTCGGCCTCGGCCAGCACGAACTCGACCCGCGCGGCGAGCGCGGCGAGGTCGCCGACCACGGCCGCGTCCGCGAGGCTGTCCCGCACGTGCTTCGCGCTGTTCAACGCGTGCTTGGGGTCGCCCGCACCGGACGAGAGCCGGGTCACCAGCAGCTCGACCTCGGTGCGGATGTCGTCGAACCGGCGCGCGAAGTGCGCCAGGCCCTCGGCGGGTTCGCCCGCCTGCCACGAACCGACGACCCGCTCCCCCTCGGCCGTCTTGACGTAGACGGTGCCGTCCGCGTCCACGCGCCCCCAGCGGTCAGGGTGGTCCGACGCCACGGGGACCGGCGGAGGCGTGCTTTCCGTCCGCGTCTCCTCGACCACCGCCCCCGTACCACTGTCACCAGTGGCTTCCGGTGTCGTCTCGTGCTCCGTCATCGCCGGCTTCCTCCTCGCCTGCCCACTTCGTGGTGCCCGTGCCGACCACGGGCGCCCCGCCGATGGCGGGGCCCAGCACCCGGGTACCGCGACTCCTCAGACAGTGCCCAGTACCCCGCGCGCATTCAAACAGGTCAAGGCTCACATCGGTACTGGTGGTGGCCGATGAGTAGCGTGGGTTGCCATGATCTCGCGTGTCGCCGTAGTGCCGCACCCTCCCCTCCTCGTGCCGGAACTGGTCGGCGCGGACGCCCCGGAGACCGCGCCGGTGCGGTCCGCGTGCCTCGCCGCCGCGCGGGAGCTGGCCGCCTGCGCCCCGGACTGGACGGCGGTCGCGGTCGACCCGTCGGGGCCCCGCACGCTGGCCGACGTGGGTGGCTCCTTCCGCGGGTTCGGCGTGGACGTGCGGGTTTCGCTCTCCGCCGAGCCGTCCTCTGTGGAGCCGGCGCTCCCGCTGCCGGCCCTCGTCGCGGGGTGGCTGCGGGAGCAGGTCGGCGCACGCAGCGTCCGCCTCCACCTGGTGCCGCCGGACATGTCGCCGGACGACTGTGTTGCATTCGGGTCACAGTTGGGTGGACGAGCGCTCTTGGTGCTCGGTGACGGGTCCCACCGGCACGGCGAACAGGCCGTCGGACGGGCCGACGACCGGGCCGGGTCGTTCGACGAGGACGTGCGCGCGGCGCTCGCGGCGGCGGACCCGGGGGGCCTGCGGGCGCTCGACCCGGCGCTGGCCGACGAGCTGGGCGCGCACGGCCGGGCCGCCTGGCAGGTGCTGGCCGGGGTGCCGGGCGCGTGGCGCACCGCGCACTCGGAGTTCACCGCGCCCTTCGGCGTCGGGTACCACGTGGCGGTCTGGGAGGCTTAGCCGCGTGAACGCGCCTGTCGCCGTCGTCGGCCCCACCGCAACCGGCAAGTCGGACCTCGCCGTGCGGCTCGCCGTCGAGCTGGGCGGCGAGGTGGTCAACGCCGACTCGATGCAGCTCTACCGGGGCATGGACATCGGCACGGCGAAGCTGACCGTTGACGAGCGCCGGGGCGTGCCGCACCACCTGCTGGACGTGCTGGACGTCCGGGAGACCGCGTCGGTGGCCGCCTACCAGCGCGCGGCGCGCGCCGTGGTGGAGTCGCTGCTGGCGGCGGGCCGCGTGCCCGTCCTGGTGGGCGGGTCCGGGTTGTACGTGCAGGCCGTGCTGGACGACCTGGTGTTCCCCGGCACCGACGACGGCATCCGCACCCGGCTGGAGGGCGAGCTGGCCGAGCGGGGCGCGGAGGCGCTGCACGCGCGGCTCGCGCGGGTGGACCCGGCCGCCGCGCTGGCGATCCTGCCCACCAACGGCCGACGCGTGGTGCGTGCCCTGGAAGTCGTGGAACTGACCGGGCGGCCCTTCTCGGCGACCCTGCCCAAACCGGGTCCCGCCCGCTACGGCGCGGTGCTGGTCGGCCTCGACCGCGCGGTGTCCGAACTGGACGAGCGGGTGGACCGGCGGGTCGACCGGATGTTCGCCGAGGGCCTGGTGGACGAGGTGCGGGCGCTGGCGGCGGCGGGTCTGCGGGAGGGGCGGACCGCGTCGCGCGCGCTGGGCTACCAGCAGGTGCTGGCGGCGTTCGACGGCGAGCACGACCTCGCCACCGCGGCGGCCGAGACCGCGCAGGGCACGCGGCGGTTCGTGCGCAGGCAGCGGTCGTGGTTCCGCCGCGACCGGCGGGTCACGTGGTTCGACGCCGCGTCACCCACCCTGGCCGAGGACGTGCTCCGACTGGTCGCGAAGTAGCCTGAACGGGTGGGCGTCGAGTTCTTGAAGGGCCACGGCACGGAGAACGACTTCGTGGTGCTGCCCGACCCGGACGGTGTGCTGGACCTGACCGAGGAGCGGGTGCGCGCGCTGTGCGACCGGCAACGCGGGCTGGGCGCGGACGGCGTGCTGCGGGTCGTGCGGCCCGACTTCGGTCCCTGGTTCATGGACTACCGCAACGCCGACGGCTCCATCGCCGAGATGTGCGGCAACGGTGTGCGCGTGTTCGCCCGTTACCTGGTGGAGGCCGAACTCGCGCCCCTCGGGGAGTTCACCATCGGCACGCGTGCCGGGCAGCGGGACGTCGTCGTCCACGACGACGGCACCGTGACGGTGGGCATGGGCCGCGCTTCGGTCACCGGGACGTCCACGGCCGTCGTGGGCGGCGCGGAGTTCGGCGGGGTCGCCGTGGACGTCGGCAACCCGCACCTGGCGTGCGTGACGGAAACGCCCGTGGCGGCGCTGGACCTGCGTGACCAACCCGGCTACGACCCGGCGGTGTTCCCGAACGGCGTGAACGTGGAGTTCGTCAACGTCCTGGGCGACGGCGCGCTGCGGATGCGCGTGCACGAGCGCGGTGTGGGCGAGACCAGGTCGTGCGGCACGGGCACGGTCGCCACGGTGGCGGCGTGGCTGCACGGCACGGGCCGGCGCACCGGGAAGGCCACTGTGGACGTCCTCGGCGGCCGGGTGACCGTCGTCGTGGAGGAGGACGGCGCGACCCTCACCGGACCGGCGGTGCTGCTCGCGCGCGGTGAACTCGACCAGGCGTGGTGGGACGCCCTCTAGAGGTCGAACACCTCCAGCTTCCCGAGCCTGGCCGCGGCCACCACCTCGGGCTGCGACGTGGGCGCGGTGCAGCAGACCAGCCGACCGCCGACGACCGCGACGGCGAAGCAGGTCTGGCTGGTCGTCACGCGGTGCGTGATCCGGCCGCCCTCGACCACGCGGAACGCGCACGGCTGGAGCGCGGGCGCGACCCACACGCCGCCCTCGTCGTCCACGGCGATGCCGTCCGGCGCGATGAAGTGCTCCCGCAGCTCGGCCCACACCCGTCGGTTGGTCAGCGCGCCGTCGGCCGCCACGTCGAACGCGGTGAGCCCGAAGGCGAGCGTTTCCGCCACCACGAGCGTGCCGTCCGGCAGGAACACCATGCCGTTGGGGAATTTCATGTCCTCGGCGGCGACGGACACGGCGCCGTCGACGTCCACGAACGCCAGGGGCGTGCCGGGCGCGACCCAGCCCGGTTCCCGCATGGCCGACTCACCGCCCGCCGCGATCGCCGCGTGCAGGTCGAACCCGAAGTTGCCGACGTACGCCCGGCCCAGGCGGTCGACCAGCATGTCGTTGGCGTGGAACGTGGCGATGCCGTTGAGGTCCGCGTGCTGGACCAGCACACCGCCTTCGAGCCGTCGCACGGTGCGGTCCCGCATGGACACCACCAGCAACCGGCCGTCGGGCAGCCAGCCCAGCCCGGACGGCTGGTCGGGGACCTCGCACACCACCTCCTCGTCGCCCGTGGCGAGGTCGAGCGCACGCACCTCGTGGTCGTAGAAGTCGGAGTAGTACAGGCGACCGTCGGGGCCGCCGCGCGGCCCTTCGCCGAACCTGATCCCGTCCCTCAGCACCGCCGTGTCAGCCATGCCGGGCACGCTAGTGATCGGCGGGGTCGCCGCACATCACCCCATCAGTGCGCATCGACCGCCGACGCGTCCCGGCGCAGCGGTGACTGGACCACCCACACCACGGACAACACCCGGCCGACGACACCCACCCACAGCGTGGCGAGCACACCGATCTCGGACCCGAGCAGGCCGCCCACGAGCCCGCCGACGGGCAGCGCGCCCCACACGACGAACCGCACCGAGGCGTTCATCCGGCCCAGCAGGTGGTCCGGGCAGATCGCCTGCCGGTAGCTGACCTGCGCGATGTTGTAGACGATCGTCCCGTACGCCGTCACCAGGTCCGCGACCACCACGAACGCCAACCGCCAACCGGGTTCGGCCAGTGGCAGCAGCAGCCCGAGGGGCTGCGTGACCAGCATCGACAGCCAGATCACGCGGGTCTGCCCGAACCGGCGGTTCCACCGGTCGGCGGTCAGCGCGCCGAGCACGCCGCCCACGCCCGCCGCGCTGAGCAGCAACCCGACCACGCCGTCGGACAGGTCCAGGTCGCGCGTCAGGAACAGCACCACCACGGCGAGCGACACGCCGTCGAAGAAGTTCGCCGTGCCGGTCGTGCCGACGATGGCGCGCAGCGACCGGTGGCCGAACACGAACCGCAGCCCCTCCGCGATCTCCGGGACCAGCCCGGACCGGCGGGTCGCGGCGGGCCGGGGCTCGACCGCGCGGATGCGCAGCAGGTACCACGCCGAGGCCAGGTAGCCGATGCCGGTGGCGAGCACGCCGTTGGCCGCGCCGAGCGCCTGCGCCACGCCACCCGCCGCGGCCGGCCCGGACACCTCGGCGACGGACTGGCTGGCGGTGAGCTTGGCGTTGCCCTCCACGAGCCGGTCCCGGCCGACCAGCACGGGCAGGTACGACTGGTAGGCGATGTCGAACATGACCGTCGCCGCGCCCACCAGCAGCGCGACGACCACCAGGTGCGTGAACGTCAGCGCCTCCAGCCACCACGCCACCGGGATGGACAGCATCAGGACGGCACGCACGAGGTCGGCGGCGAGCATCACCGGGCGGCGGCGCAGCCGGTCCACCCACACGCCGGCGGGCAGGCCGATGAGCAGGAACGCCGCCGTGTTCGCGGCCGTGAGCAGGCCCATCTGGAACGGGGACGCGGCCAGCACGCCCGCCGCGAGCAGCGGGAGGACGGTGCGGCCGATGCTCGCGCCGAACTGGCTGATGGTGTCGCCCGCCCAGAGCAGGCGGAAGTCGCGGTGGTTCCAGAGGGACACGCCGGGAGTCTCGCCCAAGTGATTGGAAAGTGTCAATCACTTACCCTGTCCCCATGCACCGACGCCCGGCCACCGAGGCAGAGGCCGCCGCGCTCGCGTCCGCCGTGCGGCTGCGCATCATCCGCCTCACCTACGACCGCGCCCTCACCAACAAGGAGATCGCCGACCGCCTCGGCCGCGATCCCGCCACGACGCTGCACCACGTGCGCAAACTCGTCGCGACCGGTTTCCTCGTCGCCGAGCGGGCGCGGTCGGGCAACCGGGGCGCGCGGGAGATCCCGTACCGGTCCACCGGCCTGTCCTGGCAGCTGGAGGGCGGCGACCCCGAGGCGCGCAACCAGGCCATGCTGGAGGCGTACCTCGCGGAGATCGCCGAGCTGCCGCCCGACCAGGTGGACCAGGCCCGGCTGGTCGTCCGGGTGAACCCCCGGGAACTAAACCGGCGCCTCCGTTCGTTGTTGGAGGAGCTGGCAGCCGGACCGGACGACCCGGAAGGACAACGCGTGGCGCTCTACCTCGCGGTGTACCCCGGTGATTAACCACTCGGCTCCGGTGACCGGACGTGCGACGATGAAGGGCAAATGACGGAAAACACGCACAACGACGAATGGCTCGACCACGACGACGAGCTGTCCACCGGCGATCTCGCGCTCGCCGACCGCAACGCGCTGCGCCGCGTCGCCGGGCTCTCCACCGAACTCCAGGACGTCACCGAGGTCGAGTACCGACAGCTCCGCTTGGAGCGGGTCGTGCTGGTCGGCGTGTGGACCGAGGGCTCCGCGGCCGACTCCGAGGCTTCGCTGGCGGAACTGGCGCTGCTCGCCGAGACGGCGGGCTCCGAGGTCCTGGAGGGCCTCGTGCAGCGGCGGGACCGCCCGGACCCGGCCACCTACATCGGCTCCGGCAAGGTCGCGGAGCTGCGTGACATCGTGATCTCGACCGGCGCGGACACGGTGATCTGCGACGGCGAGCTGTCCCCCGGCCAGCTGCGGCAGCTGGAGGAGAAGCTCAAGGTCAAGGTCGTCGACCGCACCGCGCTGATCCTCGACATCTTCGCCCAGCACGCGTCCTCCAAGGAGGGCAAGGCGCAGGTGGAGCTGGCGCAGTTGCAGTACCTGCTGCCACGCCTGCGTGGTTGGGGCGAGTCGCTGTCCCGGCAGGCCGGTGGCCGCGCCGGCGGCGGCAATGGCGGCGTGGGTCTGCGTGGTCCCGGTGAGACGAAGCTGGAGACGGACCGCAGGCGCATCCGCGCCCGGATCGCGAAGCTGCGGCGGCAGATCGCCGCGATGAGCGTCATCCGGGACACCAAGCGGGGCGCGCGGGTCGCGAACGCCGTGCCCAACGTGGCCATCGCCGGCTACACCAACGCGGGCAAGTCCAGCCTGCTCAACGCGCTGACCGGCGCGGGCGTGCTGGTGGAGGACGCGTTGTTCGCCACCCTCGACCCGACGACCAGGCGCACCCAGACCCCGGAGGGCCTGCCGCTCACGCTGACCGACACGGTCGGCTTCGTCCGGCACCTGCCGCACCAGCTCGTGGAGGCGTTCCGCTCCACGCTGGAGGAGGTCGCCGACGCCGACCTGCTGGTGCACGTGGTCGACGGTTCGGACGCCATGCCGGAGAAGCAGGTCGCGGCGGTGCGCGAGGTGATCGGCGAGATCAGCGAGCGCCGCGACGACCCGATGCCGCCCGAGCTGCTGGTGGTGAACAAGATCGACGCGGTGGGCGAGCTGGGTCTCGCGCGGCTGCGCCACCTGTTCCCCACCGCGGTGCTGGTGTCGGCGCACACCGGTGAGGGCGTGGCCGAGCTGCGGGAGCGCATCGCGTCCCTCACCCCCCGGCCGGAGGTCGTGGTGGAGGCGCTGGTGCCGTACGCGCGTGGCGAGCTGGTGGCCCGCGTGTACCGCGAGGGCGAGGTGCTCAAGGAGCGCCACACCGAGGAGGGCACGGAGCTGAGCGCCCGCGTCCGCCCGGACCTGGCGGGCGCGCTGGAGCAGTTCGCCGTGAACGGAAGCCGCGCCTGACCCGTTGCACGCGGCACTGCTCACCCTGGCGCTGACGGCCGGCTACGCGATCGCGCAGCCGGCCGTCACCGACGTGTGCCGGGTGACCGACCAGCGGTTGGCGGAGCTGTCCGGCCTGGCGTCGGACGGCGAGCAGTGGTACGCGGTCAACGACAGCGACGACGGCCGGGTGGAGATCCACGTCCTGGACCGGACGTGCCGGATCACCGACACCATCACCGCGGACGTCGACCCGTACGACGTGGAGGACTTGGCCCTCGCGCCGGACGGCACGTTCTGGTTGGCGGACACGGGCGACAACACCAAGTCCCGGGAGACGGTGGCGTTGCACGCGGTGTCGCGCGACGGCACCGCCCGCCTGTTCCGCCTCACCTACCCGGACGGCAAGCACGACGCGGAGGCGTTGCTGCTGGACGCGAGCGGTGTACCGCACATCGTGACCAAGGAGCCCCTCGGCTCGCCGCTGGTGTACCGGCCGGCGGCGGAGCTTTCGACGGAGCGGCCGACCCCGTTGGAGCAGGTCGGCAGGGTGCCCATCAAGACCACCGAGACGACCGGCGGTCCGCTGCAAAGCCCCGTCGTGACCCGCCTGGTGACCGGGGGCGCCATGTCGAAGGACGGCAAGGTGGCGGCCCTGCGCACCTACACGGACGCGTACCTGTTCACCGTGCCGGACAACGACCTGGTGAAGGCCCTGGAGAGCACCCCGGTCCGCATCCCGCTGCCCGACGAGCCGCAGGGCGAGGCCATCGCCTTCGAGCCCGACGGCACCCTGCTGTCGGCGTCGGAGTTCGACCGCCAACCGGACTCGGT
Source organism: Saccharothrix obliqua (assembly GCF_019375475.1). Classification (GTDB taxonomy): domain Bacteria; phylum Actinomycetota; class Actinomycetes; order Mycobacteriales; family Pseudonocardiaceae; genus Actinosynnema; species Actinosynnema obliqua. The sequence goes on from NZ_JAHXGQ010000018.1 coordinate 83,047, forward strand.
GATCCGAGCGGTGCCCAACGCGGCACTGGCAGCACCACAGCCGACCACCACCACCCAGCCGCCACCGACCACCGAGGCGCAACCGGAGCCACCACCCGCCGAGAACCGGGCGCTGTGGCCGGTCATCGGCGGCGGCGCGGCGGCCCTGGCCCTGCTGGCACTGACCGCCCGCCGCCTGCGCCGACGGCGTTAGAGGCGGCGCAGGACGGCGACGACCTTGCCCAGGATCGAGGCTTCGTCACCGAGGATGGGCTGGTAGGCGGGGTTGTGCGGCAGCAGCCAGACGTGCCCGTCCCGCCGCTTGAACGTCTTCACGGTCGCTTCGCCGTCGATCATGGCGGCGACCACGTCGCCGTTGTCGGCGGTCGGCTGCTGGCGGACCACGACCCAGTCACCATCGGTGATCGCGGCGTCCACCATCGAGTCACCCACGACCTTGAGCAGGAACACCTCGCCCTCACCCACGAGGTCGCGAGGCAGCGGGAAAACGTCCTCGATGGCCTCTTCGGCGAGGATCGGCCCACCGGCCGCGATGCGACCCAGCATCGGCACGTAGGCGGGCGTCGGCTTGGACGCCGGGTCGAGCCCGGTCACGATCTCGGTCGGCAGCACACCCACCGCCCGCGGCCGGTTGGGGTCCCGGCGCAGGAAGCCCTTGCGCTCCAGCGCGCGCAACTGGTGCGCCACGGAGGACGTCGAGGTGAGCCCGACGGCTTCCCCGATCTCCCGCACGCTGGGCGGGTAGCCGAACCGGTCCAGCCAGTCGCGGATCACGTCGAGCACCTTGCGCTGGCGCAGCGTGAGCCCGGCGTTGCCCGCCACGTCGGCGGGAGCAGGCGCGGAGGGCACATCGCCGCCGGTGCGCAGTTCGTCATCGGTCTTGCGAGCCACGGTGCTTCCCTCCTCACCGGTCCCGATTGCCCAGGCCGGCTGTACGTCGATCTTCGGTTGTCGAAGGTAGTCGTGTTCAACGTCCAGATCAAACACCTGTTCGAAGTAAGTGTCGGCGTGTCCCTCCCCTTTCCCCAACCGAAGTGGTAGACATTCGCACGGACGTTCGATCGAACATAAGTTCGATCATGATCGGATGACCTGCGTAGGGAGGCGTCATGGCCGTGGTGATCGGCACACGGACCGGCTTCGAACTAGTGGAAGGCGCGGCAGCGGAAGACGTGCGCCGCGGCACCCCCCTCAGCACCGTCAACACCGACTCCGCACACAGCACCCCCCGCCCCCTCTACCGCCTGGAGCCGCACCCTTCCACCCTCTCCACCCCTTCCACCCACGCCGTAACCGCCGGCACCGCCAGCACGGCCACCAGCACGGCCGCCACGGCCATCACCACTCCAGGCCCGTCCCAGCACACAGGCCCAAGGGTCCTGCGCCGCTTCGAGGACACCCGCCGCCCAGGCGCCACTCCACGCACCGCTCCACTCACCACTTCGCGCATCACCCCAGGCACCCGCCCGATGGCAGTGCGAACACCCTTGGAAGCGCCATGCGAGTCCCGCGAGGACCGCCACCCAGCGCTCCAGTTCGCCCTCTACGCCGCGGCGACCGTGGCAGCCGCAGTAGCCCTGAGCCTCTTCTACCTATTCGCGTCAGGCGCCACCACGGTCCCCGAACGCACCAGCGTGGTGCACGTCCAGGTAGGTGAGTCGCTAGAAGAGGTAGCCCAGCGCGCCGCCCCGAACAGCGACCCGGATGCCGTAGCGGAACGCATCAGGTCCCTCAACAACCTGACCAACGACACCCCCATCACCCCGGGCCAACCCCTGGTGGTGCCAGACGGCCGCTCCGCCCCCACTCCGTAACTCCCAGCCGCCCCCCAAGGCTGCGTGTCATCCCCGTATGGCCTGCCCGCAGGGAACCGCATGTGTCAAGGGGGATCGAACCGCACTGGTGGGCACGCAAAAATCGATCCCCCTTGACACATGTGGTTGTCTTTGACCAGGTCATACGGGGATGGCACGACGCCGGACGCTTTTCGTGTCATCCTTGGCGGTCTGCCGCGCGGCGAGCGCTCTTTTCATTCTTTCAGCGGTGTCGCCAAGCACCGCAACAGCGACGCGCGCAACAAAAACACCAACGCCCCCATGCGGTCACCAATAACGCGGCCGAACAACGCGGCACAGGACAACTCCGCGACCCGCGGCGGTCGACGCGAATATTGAATCCAGCCATCGGGCGGTCCGGCCTCCGGCCCGCGCGGTTTGGCCTCCGGCCCCCGATGTCCATTATCCCACGAGGCACCGACACTCCTGGCGAATGGACCTTTGCGCCGCTTTGAACGCAACCTCTTCAGGGCGACCACGCGACCGTTGGAGCCAACGCTCACGCACGTGCGGGCCGGGTCCGCGGCGGCTTCACCCCTCGGGGCCAAGCGACCGAGGCGGGAGTCGGGGTCGTGGCCGAGACCGGGGCACGACGTTCGAGAGCCATGACCCCAGCCGAAGCCAGACCCACGCGAAGCCAGGCCGAGCCACCGCACCACCGCACCACCGCAAGACGACGCCCGACACGCGAGCGACCCGCGAGCCATCACCTCCACCCCACCCCGGAGGGCTTACAGTCGCCGCACCCCCTGAGGCCGGCGTCACGGAGACCCGACCACCACCAGGTAGCCACCCCGTCGCAGCGAGTTTCACTCCACCGTGTCTCCCACGACACGCCGGACACCAACTTGCACCATCTGGGCGGCAGGCATAGGTTGACCCCTACATCTAGTGGTTACACCGTTGTAGTTAGTCCACAGGTTGGGGTATTCCCCACCACCCGGGCTAGCGCGACGGGTGCTGCGCCGGGGAGGGGTGACCAGTCGTGCGCTGTCCGTTCTGCCGCAACTCGGACTCCCGCGTGGTGGACTCGCGCGAGGTGGACGAGGGACAGGTCATCCGCCGTCGCAGGTCGTGCTCCAGCTGCGGCCGTCGGTTCACGACGGTCGAGGAGGCGGTCCTCGCGGTGGTGAAGCGCTCCGGCGTGACCGAGCCCTTCAGCCGGGACAAGGTGGTCACCGGCGTGCGCCGTGCGTGCCAGGGGCGGCCGGTCGACGAGGACGCCTTCCACCTCCTGGCCCAGCGGGTGGAGGAGTCGATCCGGTCGACGGGGTGCGCCGAGATACCCAGCCACGAGGTGGGGTTGGCGATCCTGGGCCCGCTGCGGGAGCTGGACGAGGTCGCGTACCTGCGGTTCGCCAGCGTCTACCGCTCGTTCTCCTCGGTGGAGGACTTCGAGAAGGAAATCGCGGACCTGCGCAACGCGCAACGCGCCTGAAACCCCCACCAGTAACACCAGCCACACAAGAACCAGAAACACCTTCGCACTCACGCACGCACACACAGCACAAACACGCACGCAGCACACAGCAGCTGCACATAAGCTCGCCCGCGACCGCCTACGGACGGGAGCCCGGACGTTGGTCGCGTCCACGACGCCTACGATTCACGACAACGCGCGGAAAGAGGAACGGGGAATGACGGAGACCGTTGGTGGCTCCAGCAAGAAGACGGCCACCCGCGACGGTGCGGGGGAGAAGCGCCTCAAGGTGGAACGCGTCTACACCACCAAGGGC
>NZ_JAHXGQ010000019.1 GCF_019375475.1 Saccharothrix obliqua
GGGGGGGGGGGGGCCCCCCCCCCCCGGGGGCCCAAGGGGGTGGGGTGGGTGGGGGCGAACCAACAGCGTTCGCCCCCACCCACCCCACCCTGTGATCCGACCCCGGCGGCGAACCACGCCGACCTTCCAGTCCGGCGAAGCCGGAACCACCGAGCGCGTCAACAGGTCCCGCGAGACGGAGTCCACTGCGGATAGAGCGGTGGGTTACGTGTGGCCGCGTGCCGGTGACCGACACGAGAGGTGAACGCTCATGAGCGACACAACCGGGTTCGACGACCACGCCGCGACGTGGCGGCCCGCATTGGACGTGGGGCACGTACTGGCCGCGATCCCGCACCTGATCGGCTTCTACCCCAAGGACTCCCTGGTGCTCGTTATCCTCGACGACCAGGACCTGATCCTGGCAACGTACCGGGTCGACCTCCCGGAAAGTGGGCACCATCGCCGTGTCGTGGGCGAGTTGTACGGGAGGCTGACGCGGGACCGGGCGGCGCGAAAGCTTTTCGTGGTGATCGTCGGAGACGACGAGACGTCCGTGCCGGGCGGGCTCCATGCGCCGCTCGTCCGGGAGATGACGGCCGGTGCCGCCCGTGTCGGGTTCGGTATCCGCGCTGTCGGTGTCCCGGGGATCGCCTCGCAGGCCCGATGGTTCGAGTACGGAGAACACCGAGCCACCGGGCGGGTGCCCGACCCCGACGCGTCTCCGCTGCACCTGGCGATGGTGCTCCAGGGCATGGTCACCCGCGCCGACCGTGAGGACCTGATCGACCTCGTGCGAGCCGACCCGCGGGAGGACCTCGACCGCCGTGCGCGCATGTACCACGACGCACTCGGGTCCGCGTTCGACGAAGACGCGGAGCCAGAGCGGCCGAAGGTGATGGAGCAGCGGTACCGGGCGATCCTCCATCAGGTGGAACGTGCCGCCACCAGGGTCGAGCCGTTGACCGATGCCGAGATCGTCGAGATGGGCGTCGCGCTGACCGACCACGAGGTACGGGACTGGTGCCTGGAACTCGCGCTTGGCGAACACGCCGTCACCGCGGAGCGACTGTGGCTGGAACTCACCCGACGACTGCCCGATGCGGCCTGCGCGGAGGCGGCCTCTCTGGCAGCCATCTCCGCCTACGTACGTGGCGACGGCACACTCGCGCGGATCGCGATCGACCGCGCGCAAAGCACCCAACCCGACGCGGACCATCGCCTCACGAACCTGGTGGACGCTGCCATCACGGTCGGAATGGAACCGGCCCGGATGCGGCTGTTGTGCGAGAAGGCCCAACATCACCGCAGGCACTTCTCCGAACGCTCGTAGTCAGGCTCGGTCAGCATAGGGAGGCGTCTCGTACGTGTGTGGTTCTGCCTGATGGAGTTGTGGAAGTCCACACAAGCGCCTCGCAGTCGACGGACGACACCGAGATCACGGAGCCTCCGCCGGTGCCGGCGACAGTGATCGTTCGAACAGAACCCAACACCTGCCCGGAACTCGGGTCACCCGGCGGGTTGCCCTCGGCCCTTGAGGTGGCACCGTGAGCAGGGGATGAGGGTGCCGGTTCCGTCGTCGACGTACCGCTCGTGCGGCGCTTCACCGTCGCAGCGTCCGCACCAGGCGGGCCAGTCCACACCGCCCCTTTCGATCCTGCGGGGCTTCCGCCGACCGTGGGGGTGAGGAGGTGATGTCGGCAGAGGCGGTGGTGCTGTCGGCGTGGTCGACATCGCGATGGCGTAGCGGTTGCGCCGCCGACCGCCGACCGGCTCGATCGTGATGTGGCCGTCGCGCGCGAGCCGTTTCAGCAGGCGTTGCACCGTGCGCTCGTTCAACCTCGTCTTCTGGGCCAAGTCGGCGATCGACGGCCACGCGTTGCGGCCGTCATCGTCGGCTGAATCAGCGATGGCCAACACGAGAAGCAGTTCCGTACCGGCCACCGGCGCCTTCTCCCACGCCCACGTCATGACACGAATACTCATACGGACCAGTCCCGGGCGTTGACCGAATGGCGAGAGGGTGTGTCGCACGAAGAGAACGGGCACAGTCCTGGCGCGCCGATGAATTGGGTGGCGCACATGAAGTGGTGTTCCCAATGTCGGCTGGGTTCCGGTTTTCGTCGACGTCACTCGTTACACACCTCCGTTTCCCGTTGGGCATCCTCACATCGATCGGAGGGGAAGTCAAAATTTTCGGTTGATGGAACATCGACATCGACATCGACATCGAGCCGAGTGGGACGCAGGTGTTTTCGGTCGGTGGAATTCGCTCGTGCCGAACACCGGTGCGGGCTCATGCCGGCCGCCGCCCACACGGGTTGTCCACACCCCCGGCGGGTTGCCACCCCCGGCAGATCGCCACCGGTGACGCAACTACGCCGGGGCAGGGGTGGTGTAGCTGTGCCGGGGCTGCCCCGGCACAGCTACACCACCCGTTACGTCCTATTCCGTTCTATACCGTCCCCCTGCCGCGCCCGATTCCAGCCTGCTCACCCCGCACACCTGCGAAGTGATCGCGTCCCCAGCCCAGTTGTCCGTCAGCGCCGCTATGACTTGAAGCTGCTCGACCTGCCAGCAAGGGCGGGCCGTCCTTCCGAAGACCGGAGAGGGATCGGCGTGGCCCATTGAGCAGGCACCTTCAGCAGCGCGAACGCGCCTGTGCGAAGCCGGCGGATGCCGAAGACGGTGTCGCCCTTGGCGACTTCGGCCACCAAGGGCCGCTGGTGAGCTGGAGTCGTGGCCTCTGGATAGGAGGTGCGCAGCGTCGAGGACCCGCATTTCCCAGATAAGGCCGCTGAAGACGCTGCTGTCGTCCTGGGCGACAGCGGCCACCCAGGACCATGTTGAACGCTCGCTACCGGACCCGTTCCTCGGGCATCGCGCTCGGGGCGAGGTGAAGCCGTTCTAGCGCAGTTCCTTGCCGGGGTATTCCAGACCATTTGTGCGCGTGTGCCCGAATGCCGGACCATGCGCTCCGCGGTCGTAGGCCGCTGGGACTGCGTGTACGCTTTCCTCGCCAAAGCGCTCCTCAGCCAGCGCATTTGGGATCCGAAACGTCCCCGTGAAGCGTTGTGGCGACTAGATACTCCGCCGCCGGCCTTTCGCGGCAGTGGATCGGCGGAGAGCGCCCGGACTCGGTCCCGGGCATCGGCATGATCGCTGCTGCCATCCGGTCTCCCTCGGGCGGATGGGTCGGGATGCGGTGGGTTGCCACAGCCCCATAGATGCTCTTGTACCGCACATGATCGACGCTCCGTCCGGCTTTGACGGATGCCAGCTCGCACGGAACGTACTAGCCAGCGATTGATTCCATACTGTTCGGAATGGCGATAGATCGCAATCGGGCAATGCCGGATCCAACGATCGGACGGTCGTCGCATTCCACGCCTTCACGGCATTCCCCCAAGTCAGGCCGGTTTCGTAGGCGCGACGGCGATGTCGGCTGCCGCAAGGTGATACAGCGAGCAGTAAGCCCGGACGAGGGAACTTCCGTCGGAAGCGCCAACGGCCGAGAAGCTGGACCACAGGTCATGCCCCCGTGAGCCTCCCGGCCGCCGGCGTCGGATCGTCTACCGCTTGCGCAGTCGTTTGCCCGCTAAGTGGAGACCGAGACCGAGAAGCCCGGTGATCGCGTAAATCACCGGGCTTCCGTCGGTCAGAGCGGGACCCGTCAGGGTCACCACTTCCAGACCGACCGCCAGATGATCAATCGCCTGGACTGCTCGTGCCCGGGACCACCATCGCGGTAGCCGATCCTGGGCATCCTGTTCCTGGTTCAACGAGTGGTCGCCCTGCCCTCCTCGGCCGGAGTGGACCTTGAGGGGTCCTCCACCCCCGACCGGATCCGTGTCGGGGGTGACGCCGCGAGTAGCAGAAGACCAGCTCGAAACCTGGAGCCAGACACCGTGACCGGAGCCCTACCAACGAGCCACGCCGAAACTCGTTGACCCGCTGTCACCCGTCCAAGCCAATAATGGCCTCCCTTATCCATTCGTGAGCGATCAGGCACTACGGCGCCGCAGTTGTTGCCCGGTGCGGCGCGGTGAGGGGGTGACCGCGCCGCGATCGGCGGTGTCCATGGAATCGTTGTTCTTGTCGTCGCACCAGATGGCATCTGGTGACATATCAGCCGAACGAAGGACGCACGTAAGTGTGATCGTGACGATCACAGAGCCGCGTCTGGCACTGGATGCCCTGGTTACCGCAGTGAGACGACCACTCCCACGGCCGCCGCCGCAGCGGTGGCCCGCGCCACCAACGTCGCCGACGCTTCGGCGACCGCTCCGTCGCCACAGGACACCCTGCACCGCCGCTGCCAGTTCGGGTCCGAACGCCACCCCAACCGACACGTCGCCGCACCCCAGCAGCTCCACCGCCTCCGGCACACCGATTGCGGTCGCACCCCACCACCGCTCGCGCAGCGGCACACCCGGTCATGACTACCTGCCATGTCGCGAGGCTAGGACCAGCGGCGACGCCGCTTGTGCCAAAAATGGGTGCACGTGGAAGACCACCCGCCCGAGTGATCACCCTTGTCGCCCGGGAACCCCGACCAGCCCACCGAAGATCACCCACAGCAGACCTCGCCCGTCCACACCACTCCTCACAGCCGCCATGCGGGTGACGCAATCCCTTCCGTGCCTTCACCAGCCGCGACTACGTTGTGGCCGGGCCCGCACCGTGCGCCAGCGCTCACATGTCGCGCGCTCCGGCCAGCCGATCTCCAGGGCCGTCCGGGTGATCAGCGACCGACGACGCGGCGGAACCCGACGTGACGTCGGCACCCGAAGCGGTGGCAGTGCGTGACAGGCCGCGCGAGGCCTCGGCCGAGTCTGACGCTACGGCGACCCTCCCGGACCGCCAGCGATCCCTATGGCCGCGCCCCGGACCCACAGGAGGCCGACAGAAGCGACCCCTCGGCTCTGGTGCCCTGTCACCGGCCCTGTGGCCGGGCAGCCTTGGGAACCGCGCCCGTGGTGAACGATTCGCCCTGGACGGTCGGTGCGCCCGTCCAGTGGCATGGGTCACGGTCTGCCGGGCCACCAGCCTGGTTCTGCCGGGCGGCGGCGTCGAGCCGATCCCAGTTCGGGGGCGTACACGATCAGCGCGACGACCTCGCGAATACCGTTGGGTAGTCCCGCGGCGTCGGGCTCACCGTGGGGTGTCGGTCTCGCGCTCGTCGAGCCCGACCATGGGGTCCTTCGTATCCGGCGGGTTACCGCTCGCCCTCCGACGTCGCCGGACTCGCGTCGCCACCGGCGATCGTATGGCAGCTCAGCGGATGATCGCGGTCATCCACACGGCCCGTCGATCAGCGCCATCAGCTGTCGTGCCGCCACCTGCGAGACGTCGGTCCACCGGGCTGGGACCTGTCATCGGCGGCCGGTGAGTGGACGTCACCGATGGTCGGCACCGACGCGGCCGGTGCGGTCGAGGTCGTCGAGCCAGCCTGAGTCGTCCACCATGGTGCTCATGGGTCCACATCATCCCGGACCCACGCGGCCAGTCCGTCCGCTTTCGTTTACCCACAGAGGTGAAACCAGCGAACTATATCCAATGTGGACGATCTTCAGACCGCTCGCCGGCAGGGACGCCGGGCTTCGCGGTGCGCAGCGGTGATCAGGTCGAGTTGGCGGCACGGTGGCGCGGTGAGGCCGTCCTCGGTGCCGGTACCGGCAGTCGGCGGGCGCGCCCGACGAGGCCAGCTGTGCCCAGGAGACGGAGTCGGCGGATACAGGCCAGGCATGGTCACGATGCCGTCCGGGCCGAGGCCGCCCACGAAAGAGGAATCCCTGGCGCGGGGAACGGTACGCCGAGACCGTAGCCCATCGACCTTCGCGACCCTGGTCTTCGGTTCACGTAAGGGCATGTTCCAGGACGTCGGCAGCTTGGTGGGTAGCGGCATGCAGCCGCCTTCGAAGGTCTTCTGGGATCGTTCCTTGTCGTAGTCCGGCGGATGCAACGAGGTTCTTCAGCGTCGTCACATCGCGTGATGGCGGGGATTGCCTGCAGGCGTCGTCCTCGAGCACTTCGCGGGCCGCGTAGGCGTTGCCGGATCGGTGAGCGTCTTGTGCGGCTTCGGCGCGCAGGAGGTCGGCCTCGGGCCGATGGGTTGCCGCGGCGAGGTGTGCGGCTGCGAGGCTGATCCGGACGCGGAACATCGTCATGACCGGGTCGGCCGCTGCCGTGCGGGCGGTTTGGACGTTGGTGATCAGTGTGTTCGTCGTGGTCGGGTCGTGGTATCCGGCGGTGAGGTTCGTGTACGCGCGTAGGCAGGAGGCGATGGCGCGGTGCCACGGATGGGTGGTCGTGGCGGAGTCGATGAGGCGGAGCGCGTCATCGCGGTGTCCCGCGCGGGCGAGGGCGATGACGCGCGTCTGGCGTGCTTCATGCAGCAGCTCCGGCGTGTCGTCGTAGTGGGAGGCGTGGTCTGCTGCCTTCTTCCAGTCGCCCGCGGCGATGAGCGCGCGGGTTCCGTCTTCCCGCAGTGTTCGGCGTAGCCATGCCTTGACGGTGCCGTGGTCGCCGCCTGGGGCGATGAAGTCGGTGAACGGGATCTCCCGGCCCGCAATGCCAACGGCGGCGCCGGAGTCGACGGCGTGTTCGATCCGGACGAGAGCGTCGTAGGCGTGTTGGGGTTCGCCGGTGCGCTGGGCCAGTCGTGCGAGGTTCACCAGCGGTTGCAGGCCGGCGATGGCGGGGCGGCCGGACAGCGGCCACGACTGGTGGAAGATCTCGAACTGTGTGACACACAGTTCTTCGGCCAGGCTGGGGATGTCGCAGTCGGCGGCGATGAGGGCGGCGAGGTTCCAGGCGGCGGCTGCGGCGTTGATGCGCTTGTCGACGTCGTCGTAGCGGGCGCTGTTGGTCGCGTGTTCTTCGACGAGTCCGACGCGTGCGGGCAGGTCGCCGCAGAACTGGCGGCCTTGGTGGATCAGGGGAAAACGGATGATGGCCTGATCCAGGCTCGGCGTGGGTACCGGGGTTGCCGAGGCGGGGTGCGGGGTCGAGGACGATGGTGTGGTGGGGCCGAGGATCGCGTGGCGGGCGGAGTGGGCGAGGATCGCCTGGGTGCGGGCGGTGAGTCCGAGTCGGTTCCAGTGGAAGATCACGTGGTAGCTGAGGACGTCGCGAAGTCCGCGTGTGAGGCGTCCGGCACGGTTGGCGTCGGCCAGGTCGTGGCCGGTGTCGCGGAAAGCCGCTGCCCAGCCGGATTGCGGGGCCAGTGGTCCTCCTGCGGCGAACAGTGGTCCGTCGGGGGTGGTGTCGGCGAGGGCGAGGGTTCTCAGTGTCCTCGCCATGGCCGCGATTCTGTCGCTGTCGATGTCGGCGGGCAGGGGGCGTTCGGCGCTGACGCGGTCCCAGACGTCGCCGCGTTCGTACCATTCCAGTGCGGCGCCGTCGCGCATCAGCGTTCCGCACAGCAGGATGGACAGTTCCCTGCGTCCCAGCCCGGTTCCTCCTGCCGCCGCGAGTTCCAGAACGCCGCGGCTGTCCGCGGTGAACAGGTGGTGTCCGGCGTCGATGGCGTTCTGGCCGCCGAAGGCGGCGGTCTCGGCTTCGTACAGACCGGGCCACCAAGTGTCGATGTGGCCGGCTGCGGTGAGGTCGTCGAGCGTGGTCGCGAGTTCGCTGAGGGTGTCGTGCCCGTGGGCGGGAAGTATCCGGAGTCGCCAGCAGGGGTGTTTGCGCATGAACCACCACTGGGTGATCGCGCCGCTGTGTTCGGCGCGCGTCAGTGCTGGGAGCAGGTGGCTTGCCGCGGTGTGCTCGGCGCGGGTCCAGTCGTGGAAGCGGATGTAGACCTGGTGCCAGGAGTCGGCCCGGTGTGCGGAGAGGGTGTCGTGCCCGGCCTGCCGGTAGATGGTCGTCGCGGCCGTCAATTCCTCGGGGTCGAGGCCGGACATCTCTGCGGTGGTGTCGAGGTCGTCGCCGGCCAGGACGCGCCAGATGGCGGCTTCGACCGGGGAGGGTGTCCAGGTCAGTCGATGAGCAGGCATGCGTCCCATCCGGAGGTCGGAGCGGTGTCGGTGGCGGCGGTGTGCAGCGCCAGGGCGGTTCCGGCGGTCCCGTTGAGCAGGCCGGGACCGTGGGCATGGGGTCGGGCTGCGGCGGCGAGCAATGCGCCGGCCACGCACGGCACCTGTTCGCGCAGGGCGGGGGTGGCGGCGTCGGCGGCGGCGCGCCAGAGGGTTTGGAAGGTGCCCGCGAGGCCGTGGCAGAGCCCGGCGTCGGTGAGCCGCGCGAGCCGGGTGTCGTTGCTGAGGCACGCCAGCAACGCGCCCTCGTAGTGGTCTTGGAGTGCGTGGTCGCCGAGGGCGATGGCGGCCAGTTGTCCGGCGCGGGCAATACCGGGGGTGCCGTAGCACCAGCTGGGCCGGGTCGGCCCGGTCTGCTGGGTGCGCCCGGTTCGCAGTTCTGTGATGTCGACGTGTTCGGGCCACCATGGCTCGTCGCCATCAAGGCGCTGCCAGTGGTCCAGCCAGTGGCAGATGTCGGTGATCGCCTGGTGGTGGCCGTCGACGGTGATGCCACGGCGAGCCGCTTGGGCGAGCAGCGCCAGCGGTCCGGTGATGCCGTGTGCTGCGCCGAGGTTGGCGTGGCCGCGGTGTCCTGGCGGCGTTGTGCGGTGCGGGTCGTGGCCTACCCACCAGCCGGGCAGGGTTTCGTCGTCGACGGTCAGCGGCCGGGTGAGCGCGACCAGGTAGTTCAGGATCTGTTCCAGTGCGCTGCCGCCGGGATCGCGTCGCAGGAGCAGCGCGCCGAGTCCGGACAGGCCGGAGAAGATGTCGTATTCGGCGAACGTGGCCGGTCGCGCGGCGTCGATGCGGGCCAGGGCGGTGCGGACTCGGCGGTGGGCCAGTCGGGCGACCGGGGCGTCCAGGTCTGCCAGGCCGCTGCGGTAGCGGTCGCTGGTGCCGGCGGCGGCGTCCAGGACGAAGACCAGGGCCGGTGCGCCGAGGAACAGGGCGGCGGAGTCGTGGTCGCTGAGGGGTGTGGCGGCGGTGTGCAGGATGTGGGCGTGCGCGGTTCGCCAGTTGTCGAGTCCTGCCCTGGCTCGTTCGATGTGGGCCAGGGCGATTCCGGCGCTGCCGGTTGCGAGGTTCTGCGCGGCCCAGTCCTGTCCCGGTGTGCTCGGCGGCGGGGTGTGCAGGAGCCGCGCGTGGTGTTCGGCGGCGTGGGCGAGGCTGGCGGGGGTCGTCATCGCGAGGTCCTGCTGTGGGCTTGCTGGCGCAGGGCGAGGATTCGGGCCAGGCGGCCGATGACGGCTTCGGACTCGGGCTGGGTGCCGATGGCGCGCAGGTGGTGAAGGTGTAGCAGCGGCCTCAGCACGGTGATCGGGTCTCGTTGCTCCGACAGTGCTGCGGCATAGTCGGCGATCGCGTGCGTTCGCAGGCTCCAGGCGTGGATCACGGCCTGTCCTGCCTCTGTGCCGGCCAGTGGGTCGAGGCGGTCGGCCAGCGCGGTGGTGTGGTCGCGTAGTTCGGGGTCGAGGTGGCCGCTGGTCTGATCGATTTCGTGCAGTAGCCATGCCCGCCCGCTGATGGGGTCACCCGCCAGGGCGGTGGCGAGGTCGAGGAAGCTCGCCGCGGCGATGGCGTCTGGGGGAAGTCCGGTGACGCGGGCGGCCTTGATTTGGGTGAGGGCGGCGGCGGAGTCGGCGGCGAACGCGTGCAGCGCGGTGTTCAGGGCGGTGCCGTGGCCGTAGCGTCCGGTTGGCGGCTGCCAGTCGGCGAGGGTGAGGCCGGAGGCCAAGCGGACGCGGTGCAGTCGTCCTGCCCAGGTTGCGGCGTTCTCGGCGGCGTCGGCGAACCGCTGTGTGTCGGCAAGGTGCAGGAAGGTCGCGAGATGCTGGCTGGCGCGATGGTCGCTGAGGTCCCGGTGGCGGTGGAACCACCAGGCCGGCGGGTTCGGGCCGAAGGAGTCGAGAAGCGCTGGCAGGTGGTCGGTGATGATCTCGTCGAAGCGGTCGGGATGGGCGTGCAGGCGCAGCGCGAGGATGGACGATGCGGCCGGGAGATGGAGATCGGCGGTATCCACGACGGGCATCGGTGCCGTGACTCGCGGTGCTGTGGGCTTCGGTTGCCTGGTGCGGGACAGGATCAGCAGGATCTCGTGCGCGCGGCCGATCCAGGCCAGTTCGGCTGGGGCGGCGCACTCGCGCAACTCCAGGCGGCCTCCGCGGTTTAAGCGTGCGCGCAACAGCATCCGGTGCGCACGGTGCCGGAGATCGATCGGCTGCACGCGATCGTGGTCGACTACGGCGATGTGGTCGGGAACCCTCCAGCGCGTCAGCCATGTCGACAGCTCGGCGTCCCACAGTTCCCAGGCGGCACCGCGGGCGGGCAGTTGCTCTGCTGTGATCTGCCAGCGGGCCGGTGACAGGATGGTGCGGCGGTAGCGGACGCGCGGCAGGTAGGGCATCGCGCCGGCCGCGCCGAACGCGAAGGCACCATAGGTCGGGAAGCAGGCGGTGGCGACTTCGGACAGGAATCGGGCCAGCGGCGCGGTGTGGTTGGTGGCTTCCAGCGCGCTTGCGACGTGTGGGACGACCCGCTTGCCGGTGGAACTCTGGATCAGGTGGAGGTCCGGGCCGTCGGCGGTCACCGCGAGGTCGGCAAGGTCGATCACGCCTGGACCGGGTGTGCGGTGCTCGGCGATCGGGATCACGGCCGGGGCGAGCATGCTCGTGCGGGCGACGTTCTCGCTGCGGCGCCAGCGCGGGGCGAAGGACAGTTGCGCTGGGACGGTGTCCGGTCCGGTGTCCTCGAAGGTTCGGCGGATCTCGGCGAGGTCGGTCGCGGGAAGCAGATGAGCGGTCCTTGCGGCCATGCTGCTGGCCGGACGCGGGGTACCGGTCAGTTCCAGCACGAACCTCCCGGCTGCCATCTCCTCCGGACTGCCGGCGCGGATGCTGAAGGCCACCTCTGCGCGCCCCGGCAACCGCTGCGGATCGAGCGGTGCGCTAGCCAGGTGTTCGACGAGGTCGGCAGTGAGGACGATCTCGCCGCCGGTCATGCTCGCCTGCTGGACCAAGGTCAGCAGCTTGTCGTCGCGCTCGGACATCTGCCGGGGCCCGCGGTCGCGTCCGGAGCCGATGTAGCCGGCCGGGAGTCCCAGCCCGCTGTCTGCGACCAAGTCAAGGACCGGGACCAGCGCGCCGGTGCCATACCTGGCTCGGAACGCGGTCTGGTATTCCCGCCAAGCAGGGAAGCCGCCCAGGTGGGGCGAAAGTCGGTACAGCACGTCCACGGCGTCCCGGGCCTCGCGCGCCACAGCCTCGGGTAGCACTGCCTCGCAGTCGGCGATCGTGTCGACCAGCAGCGGCGTACGTCCTGTCGGGGCGATCGCCGTCATCCGGTTGGCGACCTCCGGGGGCACGGCAGCAACCGGACCGCCGGTCAGTGCGTCGCGGATCCCGTACAGCTCGGCGACCAGGCGCGCGATCTCGGGGATGTTCTCGGCGTCGGCGGCTTGCAGCACGTCGCATACCGCGTCGAGCGCATTGGGTTCTGTCATCGGGATGTGCAGCGCGGTGATCAGGAACTGCTGGTCGAGCAGGCCGTGCAGGACTGTGTCGACTTGAATGGAGGTGGCCGTCGGGAACCTGTCCGCCAACTGCCGGCGGAGGTCGCCGAAGATGACCGGTGTGGCTGCGGCCTTCAGCGCCACGATCGCGGGACGCGTGGCGCGTACCGAGACCTCGGTGAGCGCTTCGGCGCTCGGGGTGTCGTGGGGCACCATGCCGGGCACGACCAGCCGCCCGCCACGTACGGACGTCGCGTTGTTCGCAACCACTGGCAGCCGCTCCAGAAGCTCTCGGCAGCGGAACAGCCTCGCGCTCACCTCGGCGAGCCAGCCGCTGTCCGCGCGGACCGACAGGCGATGCGCGGCCCCGGTTCGGACCTTGGCCTGGTTGCCGATTCTCGCGGGCCCGATGCCGGCAAGCGGACCCAAAGGTGTCGAGCGCCGTTGCCAACGCAGCAAGTAGGCGGCCAGTGCGGTGGCAGCGCGGCGGACTCGGGAGGCGTCGGGGCCGGAGGCGGCGACGATGGCATCGATCTGGCGGCATAGCGCCGGGCTGACCGCGGTGAGCGCCATACGGATGTCGTCGCGGTCCCACACTCGCTTCATCCACGCCGAGGATGACGCAGCGTCGGAAAGGTCGAGGTCATCCGGCAGGTCCAGGTCGCCGGGGTCGGTGCTGACCCGCAGTAGCCCTACGCCATTCCACTGCCACCCTGCCGCCAACTCCACGATCGTCCCCTCGATCCGATGTCGACCGCACTGCCTCCCTGCCGCCGCGGGACGCCGCGACGGCAGGGAGTGCTGATCAGAACTGGTTGTTGTTCTGCGACGTGCACGCGCTCGCGCCGTTGGAGCAGGTGTTGCCGCACCCGTCGTCGGTGGGGCAGTCGTTGCTGTGCGGCGTCGCCTGGTGCGAGAGCACCGGGCGGATGTCCAGCTCGAACTCGTCCTCGACGGGCACTTCCAGGAGCGCTGTCGCACCGCCGGATGGCTCGATCGCTACTACGGTCACGGTTCTCCTCTACTGGTGATTGGGGTGTTGCAGGGTGTCTTGGCCGAGCGTGTTCGCGGGTCGCGGCCAAGAGATCAAGACCCGGCTGTGGCGCTTGCCGACGACGAAGTCCGCCTCAGGCAACTGCTCGTCGGGGGTCGACGCCGGGTAGACGAGGTACTGCGGCCCTGGGCCGCCGCGGTGGTCGCGGTCCCAGATGCGGAGCTGTTCGGCGACAACCTCGGCCAAGCCGGCGGGATTCGGGCCGTAGGCGTGGACCTCCAACGTGAGATCTTTCCCGCCGAGCCGGCGGGATGCCACGTACGCCAGGTTGGCGTCGTCGATGGCCGCCATGCCGGTGTAAATGCCGCCCAGCGGCCGGGGTGACGCCTCGTTCGCCTTGCTGTCGACCATGATGCGGCAGAATCCGGGAACGGTGGTGGCCAGCCACATCTGCATGGTCGCCCACGGCTCACCAAGGCGAAGCCCTGCCCCGCTGTCCACCACGATCGGGTCGTGGTTCAGCACGCCGTCCAGCCGCGACAGGTCGGTCGGGGACTGCTCGTCGAAGACCAGCCTGACACCCTCGCGCAGCACCAGCTCGGTGCTGTCGTGGGCACCGGCGCCCTGCATCGGCACAAACCCGAACAGCCGGGCCGACTCGCTGACCAGCCGATCACTCTCGCGTACCAGGGCCACGGTGCGCATCAGCCCCATGACCTTCAGCGGAACCACCAGCATGCCGCCGTCCACCAGTTGGTCAATCCAGGCCGGCGGTACGTCCCACGACCCGACAGTGACCAGGATGCGGTCGTAGGGCGCGTGTTCCGGCACTCCGTACTCGGCGTCCGCAAGCACCACGTTGACCCGCGAGTATCCGGCCTGCTCGAGGAACCGGGAGGTCCGGTCGGTGACGAACCGGTCGATGTCGACGGTCGTCACCCGGCCGGTCGGCCCGACCATCTCGGACAGGTAGGCGGCGTTCATCCCGCCGGAGCCGATCTCCAGCACGTTCATCCCGGGCTCGATCCGTGCCTGCTCCAGCATGTGCGCCTGCGCGTCCGGGGCGGACAGCGAACTCAACGCCCGCCCGCGATCGTCCTGCTTCGTCACAAGCCCGTTCCATGGCTCGTAGACCGCTTCGAGATCGGCCTCCGGAGCGAAGAACTCACGCGGAACCGCTCGCATCACGGCCTCGACGCGGGCGGAGACGATCGTTCCTGCCTCCTTGAGTGCATCGACGGTCTGGTTGCGCAGCTGGGTAGCTCGCTCACCGGGCGTCGTTCCAGTCACGAAATGTCCTTAGATGTCGTACTTCATGGTGGTTGCGGGCCGCGCTAAGCAGACGCGAGAGTACATACCGTAGTGGAATGACTACTCCACGCGACGTCCGGGAGTCTGCGGTTCCGATCGCTACGCGTGCGGTTGAGGTGTATGGCGCTTGGCTTGGAACGTGAAAAAAGCTCCTTGACGCTCCGGGCTGTCGGATTCCGTCGAACCGTATCGGCATAATCACGGGCCGCAATCTTGCGGTGGAGCTGCCTCTACCTGTCTTATCGCGGATTTGGCCGTCGAAACTTGCGTCTTTCGCAACCAGTGCTGTGGTCCGGGAGGTGGAGGAACGCCGCGGACGTTCCCCCACCTCTAGCAACCCGCCGACGGTGCGCCCGTTGTCTGGTCGGCGGGGGTGGCGTGTCGGGCCGCGCCGGTCGGGGGCACGGCGGGCTCGACGGCGATCAGGTGCCGGTGGGCGGTGGCCCAGATCCGGCAGCTCGAGGTGCGACCGCGTCGCCACCAGGGGCGGCAGGGGCAGCGGCCCTGGGAGTCGGGCCGGTGCTGCTCGATCAGGTCACGCACGGTGGCCGTCAGCTTCAGGAGTTCGCTGGCCAGGATCGACGCTCGGGTGTGGTCGTCGCCGAGGGCGAGCAGGCGTTCGAGGTAGTCCAGGCGGTCGGTGATGTCGCCGTGCAGGCTGGCGGTCAGGACTTCATCCATCTGCGGCTCCGGGCACGTCCGAGGTCTGCTGGTCAAAGGAGGCGGGGGCGGGCGACCACAGGACCGGGTGAAGGTCCCGCGGCACGAGGTAGCCGACGGGATGTCCAGAACCGTCAGGTCGCGGCCGCGCTGTCGAACGGGCCGCAGGGCCATGGCTGATCCCGACACACCGCACAGCGGGCGTGCTCTTCGGGCGGCGGCAGGTGCGCGGCGAGGGCATCGACAGCGCCGCCGGCTCGGCCCAGCGGGCTGTCGACGGCCACGGCCAGTGCCACGATTGCGCGCCACTGCTCGACCATGGCCATGGCGACTACAGGTCCGCAATTCCCGGCGGGGCGGCGGGCCGCCGACGTCGCCCGTTGCGCAGGTCGACCAGCAGGTCGTCGTAGACGTGGGACAGGGCCGCGACCTCGTCCATCGCGGCGTGCGTGGCAAGCCTGAGCGATGCGCGGCGGGCGCACCCCGGTGCAACTGCTGCCAGTGCGCCCAGGTCATGGCCATGCGGTCGACGGGCCAGCCCAGGGTCTTGCTGTGCAGCAGGGCTGCCGTCGGAGGTTCGGGCACGGTTTCGACAGCCCAGCGGTCGATCTGGTCGATCAGTGTCGCGCGAGCTTGTGCGCAGTCCGCCAGGGCCTGGGAGCAGGCCGCAAGCACGGCGTCGCTTGCCTGCGTCTCGTGGATCGTCCGGAGTGCTTCGGCCCGTTCCTGGTGGCGGCGGGCCAGCATCGTGACCACCACCAGGACGGGGTGGTCGTCGGTCGGGTGGTCGGCGTCGAAGGCTCCCAGGAGTTCACCCCCGGTGGGCAGCAGCAGCGCGTCGTTCGGGTGCGGTGTCGCGGTGACCACGGCGTCCACCTCCGGGTGAAGCGTCACAGCAGGTCAAGCGGTACGTCCTCGACGGTGCCGCACGTCGATGGGCCGATGAAAGACAAGAAGGTCTCGCGCATCGCTGATCTCCCGCCGATCAGCAGGGCTGATCGGCTTGGCTGATCACCGGCGGTACATCGGCCGCGGGTGCCGCTACGGTGACGGTGAACGAGCCGCGAGAGGGCCCATGAACGTCGGCAGCGGCGACGACCGGCCGATCGACCCGGTCGTGTGGCACGGCCGCGAGATGCGCGAGGCCCTCTCCCGGCGTGACATCGGCCGGGTCTACCGGCTCTTACGGCGGGTCGGGGTGTCCCAACGGCAGATCGCCGCCTGCACGGGACAGGGCCAGTCGGAGATTTCGGCGATCACCAACGGGCGCCAGGTCCAGGCATACGACGTGCTGGAGCGCATCGCCGACGGCCTGAAAATCCCCCGGGGGTACCTGGGTTTGGCGTACAGCGACGACGCGGTCGCGCGTGCCTTGTCATCTGGTTCGCACGGTGCGGAGGACGGCTTCATGGAACGGCGTGGTTTTCTCGGTCTGGTCAGCAAGCTGGTCGTGGGCTCGGCGCTCACCCCGGCGGAGTTGGACTTCCTGGCCGTGACGCCCGCGTCGACACCGGTGCCCGAGCACGTCGGCACCACCGACGTGGAGCAGGTGCGCACTGTCAGCGCCAAGCTGCGTGCGCTCGACGTCGCCCATGGCGGCGGTTCCTGCCGCGATGCGATCCTGGCCCACGTTGGGTGGGCCCAGTCGCTGTTGAACGCCCGGTGCGACGACACGGTGCGCGCCCGGCTGCTGTCCGCGGTCGCCGAGATCAAGACGCTGGCCGGGTGGAGTGCCCACGACCTCGGTCTGGCCGACGAGGCCCGCCGCTACCTCGGTCAGGCCGTGCGCGACGCGCAGGACGCCGGCGACCCTGCCCACACCGCGATCGTCCTGCACCACCTGGGCCGCGTGCCGTTGGACAACGGCGACCCGGGCGAGGCGCTGAAGGTGTTCCAACTCGGCGAGATCGCCGCCAAGGACTCCCGCTCGACAGTGGCCGTGGCGTTCCTCCACGCCAACCAGGCCGTCGCCTACGCCCACCAGGGTGATCAGGGGCAGGCGCTCACGGCGTTGCGCCGCGCCGAGGACGAGTACGCCCACGCCGGCCCGCACGAAGCCGATCGTGGGTTCACCCGCTTCTTCGACCAGGTCGCCCTCGACACCGCCGCGGCCCGCGTCCACAGCCAACTCGGCCTCATCGATCCCGGGCACCGCGCGGAGGCCATCACCCGCCTGACCCGCGCCCTGGCCGGCACCTCGGTCGGGCACGGCCGCCAACGCGCGTTCAACCTCGCCTGGCTGGCCACCTGCCTGCTCGCCGAAGGCGACCTCGACACCGGCGTCGAACTCGGAACACAGGCCCTGCACGCCGTGCGCGCCGTGCAGTCGACCAGGCTGCTCGACCACCTCAAGCCGCTGGAAGATCAGGCCGCACGGCACGGCGGCACCGGCGACGTGCAACAACTCCACCACGAGGTCCGACTACTGCGCTCGGTCGCCTGATCCCCGTCGGCCGAACGTCTCCGTACCAGAGCATGTCATGGCCACGTACATGCTGATTCTGTTGGACCAGCGTGGAGGCACGGCGGGGCGGGATCGGTCGATGCGGCCCGGTTCACGACGGGCGCGACCCCGCATCCTCACGACGACTCCGCCTCACCCGCCGGTCTCGTTCCCATCGCGTCCTGTGACGGCTTGACCGACGTCGGCGTCGAGTCGAGGTCGTCGAGTTGTCGCCGGGCACGTTCGGCGTCGGTGTCGCGGCCGTGGTCCCGGTAGAGCCGGAACGCCTCCCGCCAGATCGCGCGGGCTTGGATGTGTTGCCCGAAGGCGGCATGGGAGTGGCCCACGCTGTCGAGGGTGTCCACGACCTGGTGGATGTGACCGTGGGTGCGGAACAGAGAGACGGCTTGGTGGTAGCGGAAACCCCGTTGAACGTCGCGCCGTCGTGACGCAACACCCAACGCCGTTATACCCGCCGACCCGATTCGAACTATTTTTATATTGTTGCGATAAATCCCAACATATCCCACTCGGACACCTGGAGCAACAGTGACCCGATCGAAGCACGTTACCGTTTCCGACACTGCGGCAGACCCCGCGCAGGTGCTGCCCCTCGACGCCGAGGTTTGCGTGGAGTGGACCTTCACGGTCACCTACACCAGCTACATCCGACTCGGCGAACTGCTCGACCTGCTGAACAAGGACGACGACACCATCCCGTGCTTCGACCCGGACGGGCGACTCTTGCTCGACAACGTTGCCGACATGGCCCCTGGGGCGCTGGTGGACGAGCTGATCGAGCGGGAGCCGGAGTCCCACAGCCAGAGTGCCACGGATCTGGTCGGGGCGCACCTGCCAGCATGTGGTCGAAGCTGATCGCACGCGCGGGCTGCCGGGTGTCGCACCGCGATTCGGTGCGACACCCGGCAATCCGTCCCTCTGCCTGGCCGCCACGGGGCTGCCGGCTTCGACCCAGTTCGCCGTCCCTGGCCTGCGGGGTCGTCACCGCGCCACACGCCAAGGGCGGCACAGCGGTCGCCCTCGACTCCGCGGGAGCATCGCACCGACGGGAACAACCGGCCGTCGGACCCGACTCCACCGCCCGGCGCGCCGCCGACCGTCACGGCGTGGACAGCGGCGCCTGAGACAGGTTCGCCGCCGTCAGCACCCCGGTTCGTGTTTTCCTACCGTCGGTGACGCCACCATGACCAATCGCGGCGGGGACGTCGCGCGTACGGTTCCTTTCAGCCACGGCCCCCGGTCAGTTGCTGTCGCACCTTCGCGCGCCACGCGCACTTCACCGACCCGCGAACAAGCCGCCCGTCTGCAGGGCCGGGGCCCCATGACGTGACGCCGATTGCTCTGTCTTTCGAGGGCGTCGCCGCGGTGTGGTCGCGGCGGGTTTCGGGCCGGTTCCCGAGCGGGGCAGGCGGCCGATCGCCGGAGGCCTCACACCCGTGCCCGGACCAGGTAGTAGCCGGCCGTGCCGAACCCCTCGGCGACTCTGCGGTAACTGAACAGGAGCACCGCGCCTGCCCCGGCCCGGAACGCGGCCTGCCCGTCGAAGGTCAGCTCGGGATAGGGCTCGAACGACGTGCCCGACCGCCGCAAGGCCTCCAGGAACTCGTCCCGCCCGATCGCCTCCGACGGTTCCAGCGCGACGCTGTCCACACGCCCATCCGACACGCTCAACGCCAGGTCACCCCAGCGGTACGGATAACCCGACGCCCGCGACCCGAACAACACGATCGCCGGGTGCGGCCGACCCGGACCCAACAACTCCTCCGCCTCCGACAACGACATACCCACCCGCACCCGACCGATACGCCCGGTCGTCACAAGCGCCACCAGAACGTCCACCACAGACCACCTAAAGCCGTAGAAGCGGTCAAGTACGTAACCGACTCCGATCGCCTTGAACAGCAGGCTCGGTCCGGAGACGACGCGACCCGGCGCAAGCACACCGCGGGCGTCGCCTCCCCGTCGCACATCGACGAACGTATACGCCAGCGATGCGACCGCGGCGTGCCCTGGACGCGCGGCGCGTTCCACGCCCCGCAACCGGGCGACAGGCCGTTCTACACGCCGCGCCGGCACAGCTGCCGTCCCTCCTTCTCGGATCGCCACCTGGGTGGCCCTTCAGCGCGTAGCGCGGACCTCGCGGGCGTGTCTGCCGGAGTGTTGGCGCGGTGCGGTGCGGTGGTTCACCAACGGTTGCCGCACGTCGCTGCCGGCTTCCGAGACGTCCCACTCCCCACGCGCGGCAACCTCGACGAGGACAAGGGTCAAAGGTCATCCCCATCGGGCGGCATGGGTGACCGACGTGCACGTCGACCCGCGTCGGTGGTGTCAGTGTGTGAGTTCGAGGGCCAGGTCGAGTCGCGGGTGGGCTGCGGGATCGACGACCACCATCCCGCCAGTCCGGTCCGGACGGGGCGCCGGGCGGATGCGTCACGCTTTCATAGCAGTTAGCACACCATTGATCGCGCGTGCGGGACGGTAGAACCAGCTTCCACGCGGACGGTCGAATAGGCTTCAATTGCAAAGGAAGAAGCCACCCTCACGAAAAGCGAGCCGGACTTGTACTTCGACGAAAATGCCCACGCCGTCCTGCGCGAGATCGGCCTCGACCCGGCCGCGTTCAGGTCCGAGACGCCAGCCGGCACGGTCCTCGGACAGGCTGTCGTCTCCTGCACGCAGACCAAGCGCGACGCCCTCCAGGCGTTGTCGGACATGGCCCGCGCGGCCGACAACGCGCTCAAACTGCGCGACCCGCGCGCGCCTGGCACGGACTTCACCAAGCCCGCCCTCAAGCACGCGACGGCGATGGAGGCGATGGCAAGGCTCAACGGCGTCCTGTCCGCCGGTCGCCACGCCTACAAGCGGGAACAGGGCATCCCCGACGACCGCGACCACTGGCCCGACCCGGTCGGGAGCCCTGCGGGCTCCCGACTTCCCCCGACCGCGAACGCGGGCTGTGGACCCGCGATGACACCCTGCTGACCCGAAACGAGAGGGGTCCCCGGTAAACCCCGTGGTGCGTGACCTGCTCACCATCGGCCGCCAGATGCGGCGCGAGTCCAACATCGGCCTGTGGCCGGGCGACGGCACTGGTGAGCTGATCCGCCGCTACGCCGGCCTGCCGAACGGCAGCGCTGAGTGGAAGGCGATCGAGAACGCGCTGGACCCGCGCAACGACTTTCCCCACAACGGGCTGCGCGACCGGGGCGGCGACCCGGTGGACATGCCGGCCCCGCGCAGCGCGGCCCAGGCGACCTGGGGCTGGGTAGAGGGCCTGAACGGTGGGCCGCTGACCGACACGCAGTGGGCGCGACTGGTCGACGCCGCGCCGTTCTCGGGGGTGCGCGACGCCGTGCTGGAGATCCTGTTCCAGGTCGCGCCGCCCGCCATCGACGACCACGACCAGGACGACTGACCACCTCCGCCTCATCGGGACGGGCATCGGATTGGTGAGACGCGCGTGAACCAGTGGCTTGCGACCCGAGGGCCGAATAGGGTTATTGAAAGTGGAATTCACGGCGAACCCTCACGGAGCACCCCCCTGAAACGAGGGACGAGTCACGAAATAGCGTCACCGCGCAATTTGCCGCGACGAGAACCCCGAGTTGCTCTTCCCCGTGGACAACAGCGGCCCGGCGCTGTTGCCGATCACGGAGGCCAAGACCGTCTGTCGACGCCGCCCGGTAGTAGCCGACTACCCGACCTGGCATTGGACATCGGCGAGGACGCTGCCGGCGTGTAGAGAGCGCGCAAGCACGAGCACCGCTCGGTCAGATGTCGCAACACACGCACCCCCGCCCGCCCAAGCGCCTGACCTGCCTCGCAGGGGAATGCGCGCATCCCGGAAAACCGCCCGGCCTGCACGCATTCTCTCATATCAAGGGCACCGCACCCTGATTGCGCGTGCGGGCCGGTGAAACAGGCATCGGTAGGGGCGACGGAATAGGATGCGAAGCTGCGCCGCCAGATCGAGGAGACCGTCTCTAGCCTGGCCGACCGGCTCGTGCAGGTGCAGAACGAACTCGGCCTCAAGCAGCGGTGGAAGCCCAACCCGCTGGGTGGGGTGCAGCGCGCCGGTGACGACATCGACCGGCTATGCGTCCTCTACGACCAGGCCCGGCAGCGGCTGGAACGTCTACGCCTCCGCTGGAACAGGAAGCACGCGCCGGGTGCGCCGCAGGGCTGACCGCAACGCCGTCGGGCGCACCTTCGGGTCGGGTGCGCCCGACGGCGGCGACCCGATCCGCCGCACCGCGGCGTACACGGCCAGTGCCCGCACGACCTGGTGCTCCGTGTCCCGGGTGCCCGGGATGGTCTTCGTTCGCGGTGGTGGCCTGCGTCGACCGGTGTCGGGTCGTCCGGCGTTGTCGTTGATCACCGGTGGTGGCCTTGTCCGCCGTCCGGTTCGGACGGCTTGCCGGGTGCGGGTGGTGGGGTTGCGTCCGGGGTGTCCGCCGAAGACGTCCCTGGGCGCGGGAGGTAGCCGGTCGGGCGGGCTGCGGGCTGGTGCAGCGCCGCGTACGCCGCGATCGGGGCGGCGATCAGCAGGGTGACCGCCACCGGGATGAGGTCCGTCATCGCTCGCCCGGGGTGCGGGGGGGTGGGGCGCGCGGCGGGCGGGACGCTGCAGGGGGTCCGGCCGTGCGGCGCGTTCCCGGCGCCCTCGCGCCGTGCCCGGTCCGTCGGTGGGACGGGCGCGTCGTCCGGGACGCGGCTCGCTCGCTGCCGGGCGGCGGGGATGTCGGACCTGGGGATGACGTGGCCGTGGCTGCACTCCATGCCGGGGCTGCCGTGCGAGTGCCAGGTGTCGCAGTTGTGGCTGTTCTGGGTTTCGTACCTGGTGGCGGTCGCGGTCGGACGCCGGGTCATCGGGAACCTCCGGTACGGGTCGGTCGGGCGGCCCGCGGGGCTAGTGGTGTCCGTCGGCGGGTCGGGGGCGGACTGGTGCGCACGCGTGGCCTCCTGGGTGTCGGTGGGCCTAGCCCACCACTGCCGCCGCCGCCGAACACGCACAGAATCCGCACATTTCGGCCAGGCCCCGCTCCGCGCCGTTCCGCCCGGGACGACGTACCGCCGCACGCCCGTGCCGCCGGGGGCGACCGCGAACTCGGCGGGCGGCAGCGGGACCTGCGCGGTGCTCGGGACGACGTGCAGCGCGCCCGGCTGGTCCCGGCCCCACGCGGCGAGCAGGGTCCGCTGGTCGTCCGGGACACGCGTCAGCGTCTGCTCGGTGATCACCACCGTCGTCGCCCGGCACGCCCTGATCCGGTCCAGCGCGGCGTCCGGGACGCCGCGCGCCGCATACACCAGCACCGTGCGCGCGTCGCGCAGCCGCTGCGCGCCGGTGTCCCCGTCCCGCCGGTCCGCGAGCGGTGTGCCACGGTCCGGCGCGGCGTCGCGGGGGTGCCGCCGTCCGGTGTTCTCCCGCTCGACGCGCCCGGCCAGGGCGATCAGTGCGTCGTGCTCGTCCGGCGGCAGACCGTACGCGCGGGCCATCCGCGCCACGACGGCGACCGGAGGCACCCGTCCCCCGCTCTCGAACTCGACCACCGCGGTGCCGGTGACGCCTGCCCGGGACGCGACCTGCCGGGTGCCCAGGCGCGCCGTGTGGCGGGCGTCGGCGAGCAGCCAGCGCAGTTCCTCCCGGCCAGCCCGCGCCGGGAGCCCGGCCAGCCGCTCGTAGACGGCCTGGTAGCGGGCCACCTCCGACGCGGACGTCACCAGCAGCTCGTGGTAGCCGAGATCGACCACCACCCACAGCCCGTCGACGACGAACTCCGCCGGCGGCAGCTCGGCGGTCGTCCCGTCGGGCAGGACGCGCACCTCGCCGGATCCGGTCGGCCCGCCACCGCTGAGTTGGTGGCGGTGCCGCCCCGGCACCCGGCCCAGCGCCTGCCCGGTCACCACCAGCGACGTCGCCCGCTTCTCGGTGAACCGGTCGAGCAGCACGCCGGGCACCCCACGCGGCGCGTACATGCGCACCGTCTCCGCCGCGGCCAGCGCGCGCACGGGCGGCCACGTCGACCGGCCGCAGCAGCGCCGGCCGGTCGCGGCCCGCCTCGGGCACGCGCACCACCGCGCCCCCGGCCCCGGCCGCGTCGCGGTCGTGGCGGCGGGCGGGCGGCGGCCGCGGGCGGCCTGTGCGACCAGTTCCGCACGCTCGGCCGCCGACATGCCGTACGCGGTGGTCGGCCGCTCCACGACGTCGCGGGGCGGCCGGACGCGCCCGGCCTCCGCCGCGGCTACGGAGAGCCAGGTCGCCAGGCCCGCCGCGCGCGGCCTGCTCCCGCGTCAGCTCCGTCCGTTCGCGGGCCTTCTCCAACCGCCGACTGAGCGCGGCGAGCACGCCGCGCCGTACCGGTCGCGCCGGGCCCGACTCGGTCTCCGGCGGCCGGGCGAGGGTTTCTCCGTCGGACCCGGCGGACGCGGCGGACGTGCTGGTGCTCATGGAGATCGTCGATCCTCGGCGTGCTCGGGGGGTTCGGGGTGCGCGGTGTGCCCGGGTGTCCCCGGTGGTGGCGGTCGGTCCGGGTCCGGGGTGTCGGCCGCCGGGGTCCGGCCGGTGGGCGCCGCCTGCCGCAGCCGCGCCCACAGGGTCGCGTAGCGGTCCACCTCGGCCGCGGCGGTGAGCACGACGCTCCGATCGGGGAACAGCACCAGCGCGCGGCCCAGGACGACGAAGTCCACGACCGGGAGGGCGGGGTGGGCGGGACGCGCCCGGTCCGGGAGGATCGCCAGGTCGATGCCGGTATCACGGCCCCACACCGCCGGGTCGTCCCGCCCGCCGAACATGGCGCGCGCCGAGGACTCCGGCACGAGCATCCGGTACCGGTCGCGCAGGTGCGGGTCCGGTGGGAACGCCGGCACGCCGCCGATCCCGAACAGCCGCACCACGCCGGCGTCGGGCTCGGAGGGCGTGTCGGTGAACGCGGTGTGTCACCGGATGTCCAGGTGCTCGATCCAGCGCGTCCGGTCCAGCATCAGCCGGCGCGTGGCGGCGGAGATCCCGTGGGCGCGCGCCAGGCGCTCCACGTCCGCGGGGTGGGGTCTCGCGCACGCGGCGGTCTCCAGGGCGTGCGCCACGGCCGGGGGCAGCCCGGCCCGGTCCGCCGCGCGGGCGGTGGTTAGGCCGGTGGCCAGGCGCGCGCAGCAGCAGCAGCGCGGCCAGGTCGACCCGCAGCCGCCGCGCCGTGTCCGCCGCCTCCGCGGCGGCCTCCGTCCGGCGGCCGCGGAGGCGGACGACGTGCGCGTGGCGCAGCACCGCGGCCACGGCCGGGCGGGGCAGGCCCGTGGCGTCGGCCACCACCCGGATCGACGCGCCGTCGAGGTAGCGGCGCACCACCGACGCCCGTTTCCGCTCGTCCGGGCGCTTCCCGGTCACGTGCCCGCCCCCTCGTCGTCGTGCGCCTCGACGGCGGTGCCGGGCGGCCCGAGCACGGTGTACTCGTGGCGGTGCGGCGGCGCGGTGACGGCGGGCAGTGCTCCGGAAGCGCCGATCCCGGAACCGGGGGCGGGGGTGCAGTCGACGCATCCCGCGCAGGGCCGGACCACGGGCGCGCGACCGACCACGGGTGCCGCACCCGCTCGGCGTCCTCCACCGCCCGCCGCGCCTCCGCCACCGCCCGCTCGTGCAGGCCACGCGCCGCCCACGCCTCGGCGCGCGCCGCCCGCGCCGACGCCACCGCCGGATGCCGCGCCGCCGCCGTGATCCCCACCAGCAGCGACAACACCTCGTCCAGCACCGCGTGCGCGCCGCGCACCCGCAACGCCGGCACGCAGCCCTCCCCCACCGCCACCACCACGTCGACCCACCCCCGGTACGCCGCCCACCGCACCGTCACCAGCAGCGCCGGCCACTCGACGTCCACCCACGCCAACGCCTCCGCCGACCCCACCGCACCACTCCACCCCCAGGGCACCCGGCGTCCGTGGCGTCCGTGGCGTCCGACCAGCGGAACCCTGCGGGGTCCAGCGCCGCGCCCGCCGCCCGCGCCCGATCCACCACGAACGCCACGCCCCGCGCCACCGCGTCCGCCCGGTCGCCCCCGCACACCCCGCCGCACACCGCGGGTCCCGGGCCGGGCGGGTTCCACACGAACCTCCGCCCACCCCCGGCGTCCCGCGCCTCGACCAGGTCCCCCGACGCCACCAACGCCGCCAACGCCTCGGCGACCGCGTCGTCCCCGCCGGGCGCCCCAGCACCGCCGCCGCCAACTCCGGCCCGAACGCCATCCCGGCCGACACGTGCCGCCACACCCCCAGCAGCTCCGCCGCCTCCACCTTGACCGCGGTCACACCCCACCACCACCCGCGCGGCGCAACACCCCGCGTCCCACGGCTGGCGACACCGTGCGGCCCTCGCCGCGGGCAGCGTCCCAATCATGATCACCTGGCATGTCGCGAGGCTAGGACAAGCGGCGACGCATCCGGTCCAAAAAGTGACCACATCGGGAAGTCCACCCGGTCGAGTGACGCACCGTCGATCGGAAGCCCCGACCAGCCCACCCGGAGACCACCCACGGCGGGACCAGCACGCCTCCACCATTCCTCACGGCCGCCGTGCGGGTGACGCGATCCCGGCCGCGCGCTCACCCGCCGCGACTTCGGCGCGGCGAGGCCCTCACCGCGCGCGAACACCCATACGTCCGGGTCGCCGGCTGGTGAGGTCGTGTATTCAAGTGTCGCGGGTTCTCCGCAGAGGTGACGGTGTGTGGTCACGGGGGGCGTAGCCGTCCCAGGTGGCGCCGGCATCGCACGGCGCCGTGCCGAAGACCGCGTCCTGCGTCAGGACCGTGTCGAGTCCCGGTGGCCTGGCAAGCCGATGAGGACAGCCCGGCGGTCACGACCGCCCGGTCCCGCCGCGCCCTGGGGCCCGGCTGTGCGTCGGGTCGTGGAGGTGGTCAGCGTGGCTGGCGTCGCCAGGTCGCTCGGCCGGCCGGTTGGAGCGCGGTCCGGTCGACGTAGCGCCGAACGGCACGCGGCGCCGGTCGGGCGAGGATGCCGACCCACGGTTTCCGATAGTGCATCCGTGTTCGACAGGGAGCGGAAACAGGTCACCCACCGCAGTTCGCGACCTACCGTCAGGTGAATACGGGTACGCGAAACGGTGGCGGACACCGCGATCGGATCCCGCGACCGCGTCCTGCGCCCTTGACTTGGCGGCATTGCCCACCGCTGGCCGAAGCTTCGAGGGAACTGCGATGTCCACTCAACTCGATCACGTTGTCGCGCTGGTCAAGACCTACGCGGAGGATCTGGTCGACCGCTCCGGGCGGGCGCTGCCGTGGATCTACTGGCCCTGTGCCGTGCTCTGCGGGCTCGTCCTCGTCCTCGCCCTTCCGTGGGTCGGAATTCCCGGACTCGTGTTCCCCACCATTCTGTACTGGCGGACTCGCGTGGTGGGGCTCCACCAGGTCGCGTCGCCGTTGTACTACACGCCGTTCCTGTCGCTGCTCTTCACCGGGTTCTTCGCGGCGCACCACTACCTGCGCGAGGGGCCCACCGGCGTCGGCGTCGACCCCTGGGTTACGGTGGGTGCTGTGACCTTCGTGGTCACCACCTACGGTTTCGCGCCCATGCTCGAACGCGCCCACGAGGCATTCGAGCAGAAGCTGCAGGATGCTCTCGGCATGGGGCTCACGCCGCTCGCCGCGGACTACGCGGCGTACCGGTTGCTGTTTGTGAAGACCTTCGTGGCGACCACCGTGGTGTTCGGGATAGCCGACCGCATGTGGTCGCCTGTGGTGTTGTTGGTCTGCGTGTTCGCTTTGATCCGACGCAATGCGGGGTCCGCAGCCCTGGCCGCGCTGGTCGTGTTCGTCACCGGCGTGATCAGCTACAAGAACGGCCAATGGGTGTTGGTCGACTGGGTCGGGGTCGTCGCCGTGCTCGGTGCGACGGCACTGTGGATCAAGGCCGCCGCCAATCCGTTCTGGTCGGACGCCGACCTGCGTCGAGGCATCCTGTGGCAGCGTCCCGACGAGGCATGACAGCGAATCGGCGGCCGGTGGTCGATCCGACAGAGGGCGACCACACGAGCGGGAGTGTCACCCGGTCCGGCCATCGTGCGGAACCGGTGCCGGTCGCTACCGTCCCTCCGTGACCGAGCACAACAGCGACACCACCGACGCCGGTACGGGTTCCACGCACCGGCTCCTAAGTGAGAAGTTTTCCGATCCGCGACCGAGCACGTGCAGTTCGCCGACGACACGCCCACCGAACCCACCGAGGCCACCCACATCGGCTGGGCGCAGGCGTCGCTGCTGCGCGCGATCTACCACGAACTGCGCCACGGCCACGACCTGACCGAGCAGAACACCGCGGCGCTCAAGGACCACACCGCCGCCCTGGACGAGCACGCCGACGCGATGGACGGCCTGCGCAAGGGCATGTACTTCGAGGGGGACGCACACAGCCGGAAGCGGTGAGGTGACGTCGCGCGGCGTTGACCGACCGACTCCGGGCCGGGTCGACCGGTCAACGCCTCGTGCCGAACACCGCTTCGTCATGCGTGCGGCACAGCAGGCGCGCCTTGTGCCGGCGGTTGGGCAGCTTCTGCCCCACCACGGCGGGGCGTCCGCAGATCCAGCACCGGCCGCCGCAGCCCTCGATTCGCTGCACCCCCGCCCCCGTCATCGGTCCCGGTGCACCGCCCGGTCCGCGGCAGACTGCGCCCGCTGGGCGAACCCGGACGTGGCCGTGTCGCTGGCGGGGTCGCGGTCGGCGGCCGACTGGATGCGCGAGGCGTCCTCCTTGCCCATCGGCGTTCCCTCCGACCCGTCCTGTCCGGGGCTTCCGGTGTCGACGTCCACGATGCTCACCTCCGACCTCAGGGTCGCCCCGATGCCCGGCATCCGCGCGCCGACGTCACCCGGTCGGGGCCGGGGTTCGAGACGTCAGGCTCGGCATTGGCGAACGAACATGAGCACTTCTGTAGAGGTCTGCGGAGTCGGCCGCCGGCGACGTCGGCCTAGTCAGGTCGCGGCCCAGAACTCCGCCCAGCCCCGGCGCAACGCGTCCTCCGTCCACAGCTCCGGGCCGACGTCGTGCAGTTGCACCACCGGTTCCTCGCCGTCGACTCGGCGCACCGCGTCGACCTCGACGTCCCGGCACCGGTCGATCACCTGCTGCGCGGTGTCACCGGGCTCCGCGACCACCGCGTCGAGGTTGTACTGGCTGGACCAGGTCAGGCGCGCCGCTCGCTCCGTTCGTCGGCCGGATGGTGCGGCACACC
Organism: Saccharothrix obliqua; assembly: GCF_019375475.1. Taxonomy (GTDB): domain Bacteria; phylum Actinomycetota; class Actinomycetes; order Mycobacteriales; family Pseudonocardiaceae; genus Actinosynnema; species Actinosynnema obliqua. The sequence continues at coordinate 28,174 of NZ_JAHXGQ010000019.1, forward strand.
GTGCCCGATTTGCGCCGCAGTACGGGTGTCGCCGCGCCGCGATGTCACGTTTTTAACATGGAAGGATTCAACGGGGCGTCGCCAGCCCGCTTCGTCCGGCCGAGATCGGGGGCTGCGCACCGTGGTATCCCCCCAATTTTCGGTCCCGATGGGGACCGACCGTCCTGAGTCCTGTTCACGTCCCAGTGGAGTCGAGTGGAATATTCGACCAACGCGGCCACCGACCGAAAGACGCCCCCACAATGGTCCTTGAACGGTCGACCGGAAGGGGAGCGAACATGACCGACGGGTCGGGTCCCTCCTGGGACAAGACGTCCAAAGTGATCTCCGTGATCGTGGGCGTCATCGGGATCCTGGCTTTCTTCGGCATAACGAAGTGGTCCGACATCAAGCCCTCGCAGCCCAGCACCACTGCCAGAAGTTCGGGCACGACGGCTCCTCCGCGACCGGTCGCCGGAGGGAACGACTCCCCGCCACAGCAGCCGTACAGGCCGACCACCACGACCGAACGCCGACCGCCACCGGCCAGTGCGGGGGACTGCATCGCAATCGACAGCGACGGGGATTTCCTGGGATTGGGAAACTGCGACGGAAGTGCGGGTACATACCTGGTGAAATCGGCGACCTACCAGGGAGAATGCGCCGACCCGGGAACACCTTCCATCACGGTGCACGGATACCTCTTGTGCTTGCGACTCCACCTGGTGGAGGACCGCTGTTATGTGATCCCGGAGGGACGGGGCTGGGTCACCGGCGCGCCAGCGTGTCGCGCACCGGGAACCGTCGCCGTGGTCGACGTCGTCCGAGGGGCCACCACCGGTGCTGAATGCACCCGCAAATACCAATGGAACCGCTGGTACGCGGTCAACGACCCGCAGGTGGTGTACTGCGTCATGGTGTTCTGAGGAACAGCCCGTCATCCGGTCAACCCACCTGCCGCCGGGCCCGGCCGGCGCGTTGGCGGCAGGTGGGCCCGCAGTAGAGCCGAGGCCGCCGAGCGCACCTCCTGCCCGCAGCCCGGAGCGGCGCAGCGGTCCGTCGCCAGGCCAGCTTCGACCAGCAGCCGGTCGGCCAGGGTCGCGTGGGGTGTCGATTCCCGCAACGCGGATCCTCCCGCGAACGCCGAGCCGCCGACCCCGGGAGCCGGCGGCCGCGACGCACCCCGGGGGAGGCGAGGCCGCCACCGGCGACGCCACCCGCCCGGACGCGTCCAGCACCTCGTCACTGGTGATGTAGTCCTCGTCGGCCACCAGGCCGTCGTCGTCGGACTCGTCCAGCGCCGGACCCACCGGCCGGTACCCCACTGGCAGCGCTGCGGCCTGACGCTCCGTGGCCCGTGCTGATGACCGCGGCCCGCCCTGTCCGGGGTCAGTAGCGGCCAGCGCAGTTGACGATCGGTGTCCTGGGGGCGAGTTCCGGGGTGTAGGTGACGCAGATGCGGAAGGCGACGTCGCCGGTGCCGTCGTGGTCGAGGTCGCGGGGCAGGGCGAGGGTGGCGGGGCGGCCGTGTTCGGTGGTGAACCGGGTGGCGCAGGTGTGCCAGCCGCCGGGGCCGGGCAGGGTGGTCCACTGCAGGGACATGGTGAACCGGTCGGGGGTGAAGTTCACCCAGCCCTCGGCCCAGTAGAAGGTCTCCTCGCCGGTGGCGGTGGTCCTGTTGGCACGCAGGAGTTCGACCGCGCCGAACGCCTCCGGCCCGAGGGAGACCTTTCCGCGGGTGCCGGCGGTGGCTTCCTTGCGTATCTGCCACGGGGTTTCGGCCCAGGTCGTGGTCTTCGGGTCGAGTTGCGGTTCGAGGCCCTGGCAGGGCTGGTCCTTGCCGCCGCCGGGGTACTCGGCGGGGTCCGGTCCGACCTGGCCGGGGACGATGCCGCCGGTGGTCGTGGGAGCGCTCGACCCGGTGGGAGTGTCGACCGCGGTGGTCCGCCACTGCTGGAGCGGCGCGCGTGTCGGGTCGCACTCGCGCTGTGTGGCGTCCATACCGGCGTAGGGCCGTGCTCCGGCGACGGTAAGGCACTGGCCGGTCTTGGCGTTGACCCAGCGCACGGTGCCGTTGTCCTGGGGTTCGGGTTTCCAGTGTTGGTGGTGTTCGCCGTTGCAGCCGTACTGCTGCACCGTCGCCCGGTCGGCGTAGCTGCCTTCCAGCACTTCCATGCACGCCAGCAGCCGTCCCGCGGGACGCAGCTGCCAGAAGTCGGGGTTGTCCCGGTAGGGGGCGACCATCTCCCACCTGGTGTCGGCGGTGCCGGTGTCGGCGAGCCGAACGCGGGCCACGGGCGACTCGGGAGTCCGGTCGACAGCCAGGCGCAGTTCCGGGTCGGAGGCGAGGGTGATCGACAGCCGGGCCGGGCCAACCATCGGCACCGCCGGTGGTCCGTCGCCGCCGAGGGCCGACCACGCCACGGTGCCAGCCGCGAGCAGCACCACCACGATCACCGCGGCCAGAAGCCGACGTCGTGCCCGCGACCCTCCCAGTGTCGAGTGGACGCCGGGTCCGGCGGCGGGCGCGGCGGGTTCGGGAGCCGGGCGCAGCAGACGTTCGAGTGCCGCCAGCCACGGCGCCGGGTCCGCGCCGAGCGCGGTGACCAACTCCCGGACGAACACATCCGGATCACGCATCCGGGAGAGGTCCTGGCGGTTCTCCAGCACCCGGTGCATGGTCGAGCCGCTGACCCTCGGCACGCCGTGCTCGTCGCGGGTCCTGCGCTCCAAGGTCCGCTTGTAACCGGGATTGCCGGCCTGCTCCCGCAGTCGCCGCAGCAGACCGACGAACGCGGCGAGATCGGTCGCCTTACCTGGGTCTGGCGGTTCGGTGATCACGGACGAGGCGTCCCCTGCCATCGACACTCCCTCGTCCACACCGACAGCCGGTTCCTCGGTCCCACTTGCCCTGGCTGAGCTGTGTCCCAGCCTGTCCCATCGTCCCGACCAGCCGCAACACCTGATGGTGGGACACCCCGACGGCTTAGAACAGGGTCGTCACGCCGGACCGACAGGGAACACGAAACCCGGCGGACGAACCGAAAGGCCAACACCATGTGGAAACAGACCTCGTCCCTTCGCCCGCGGCGACCCGGGTCGGCCGTGTTGATCCTGGGCGCGTTGACACTGGCCGTCATCGGATCGGGCCAGGCCCAGGCGGCAGGCGGTGGCCGACAGGCCGCCGACCAGCCGGTCGAATCGGTGGCCGCGCAGCCGACCTGGGACAGCAGCCAGCCTCGCGGCGGCTGCGTGCTCAATGTCTGCGGCACCGTGAAGAACCAGTCGGGCAGCACCATCCTGGTCACCACGAACTGGTGCCAGGAACCGGGCCCCGGTATGCCTCCCGGCCCCGGCCCGTGCAGCAACAACGACATCCAGGAACTGAAATCCGGGCACACCACTCCGCAGAAAACCGATTTCGACGGGTACAAGTTGTCGAAGCGCTTGAAGGTGACCTACGACGGAGCCCGACCCTGGGACGTCCATGAGCACTGCAAAGGGCCCGGCTGGCACAAGTTCGAGACCAGCTTCGTCGTAACGGTGTCGAACCGCTCCTGCTGAATCCGGCCAGCACGACCGCCACTCCTGTCCCACCCGGAAGATGCGTGCAGGCACCCCGCCCGGTCATCGCTGATCGGTGCGGGGTGCGAGCCGGGAACGCAAGGCACCCCGAAGCGGTTCCGGCTCACCGGTGGTCGAACCGGGCATGACCGCCACGCCCCGAAGGTGGCCCGAGCGCGAGCCCGTCGGGGTCCCCACCGGCACCTAGTCCGCCATCGCCTACCCGGCGAACAACACCAACACCGTCATCGTTTTCTGGGATCACTTCACCGTGCGCCTGACCTGACCCGCGTGCACCATGACGGCGGCGATGCGGAGGTGCGGCGTTGGCCTGGGACGCTGGGACAGCGATCCCGATCGTGGGATACCGTGGTCATCGCCGTGCGGGACACCGTCCCGGCGGCCGAGGACGCTCGGGTCGTGCTGCGTGATCTGCACGAGGCCGAAGATCCACCGGTGATCGGTGCCCCCGGCATCGTCGAGGTCGCCGAAGGACTTGGCCGGGAACGATCACCGTCGCCCTCGTGCGCGGCGTAGCCGGGGATCCCCGACCGGCCGCTCACCACCACCGCCAAGCGCAGCGCGGCCGTCGCCGCGGGGCTCCAACAGGAGTTCATGATCCATCACCACACCACCGCCCCGATCCGCCGGGAGCACTCCCACCCGGCGCCGCCTAGGGTGCGCGACGGCACCGTGGTGCGGCGGAGTCCGTCCGACGACACGCTGTTCTGACCACTGGACCCGGCAACCGGGACGTGGAGCGGTTCTAGTCCTCGGTCGGCGGACTTGACCGCCTCCACCGACATCACGTCCCGACCGACCTCGCCCCGGCTTACCGTCATGCGGGAAACACGAGCCGATAGGGCACCGGCCACAGGCCGGGAGGGCGAAGCGCGACACCCGCGGACTCACGACAAGCCTCACTCGGGACACGACGGGCCGACGGCCCCGGAACACGACCGGACGATGCTGCGTATTCGGGGTCCCGTGGTGACTACAGGGACCCCTGGACGTTGTCGCCATCGAGTTCGAGGAGTGGGACTCGGAGCAGTCGGACACCACTCGCACGGCACTGGGCGAGTTGCCTGCGATCTCGACGGCCGGCTGACCCGATCGTGGACCTGGTGTCGCTGCCATGCTGACCGCCATGACCACGCCGATGCCGCTACTGCTGTCCCATGTTCCCGACCTCGACCAGGCCGTCGAGGCGGTCACCGGTCTGCACGCCGAGCACGCCCGACTACTCGAACGCATCACCGCGGCCGAGGACGACTACATGCGGAGGATCGCCGCAGCGCACAAGGCGGGACAACTGGACTGGCGGGGCCTGGCCGCCGCCTACGACCAGGTGCGCGAGTGGAGCAGGAACAACGGCCTCGGGTCCTTCGTGGAGCGCTGGACCGGCCCACATCGATTACGACCGCAACGCCCTCACCCGCTTCGCCAGGGCGGTGCCCAACGGCGAGGACGGCAGGAGTTGGACCGGGAACACCGGGTGGGCCGGCATGGAGGAGGCCAAGGACCTGCCGCCGCGCCGCCTCGCGGTCGGGTTCGCGCTGATTGGCAACGGCGGCGTGCCCGTCCACATCGGCTTCACCCAGCAGTTCCGCAACCGCGTGAAGTCCCTGCACCGCGAGGGGCTGGTGTGGGAGTCCTGGGTGGCACACCTGTGCGACGACCGCCAGAGCGCCGTCGAGGTCCGCCGCGATCTGATCAAGAAGTACGGCGAGCCGAACGTGGCGGCCCAAGAGCCCGCGGTGGGGTAGGCGCAACGCGTGGACGGTCGTCGGGACATGATTACGTCCCGCCCGGCACCGCGACCGGAACAACCACGGTGCGCGGGGTGACAAGCGCCTTGACGGTCAAGATCAGACAGGAGTACGGACACGGAGATCCTGGAACCGGCTGACACCACCTACGACGGCTAAGTCGGCGCGGCGGACGCGGACGACAGCGTCATCATCGGCAGCGCCTCCATGCCCTGACCAAGTCATCCGTTCAGGTAGTCCCACACCCTGTGGGACAGATCCTGGCCAGTGCGTTCTTAGCATCGCGGCATGAAGTGGATGGTGGTCACCGCCCTGGATGTAGCAGCCGTGGGCGTCGTGGCGTGGCTGGCAGTGCGGGTCCGGCTGGGTGAGCTGTGACGGGCGAGTATCTGCTACATCGCGCGCTCGACGCCTTCGCCGGTGCCGGCTATCCGGTCTTCACCTACGGCGCAGGGCCTGGTCGACTCGCTGACCCGGGGTAGTGCCGAACGATGGCGCAGACCCGCGCGCTCGCCGCCGAGGCGGGACTTCCGGCCGGTGTAGTGCACACGATCATGGAGCGCGTCGACCATGCCGCCGTTCACGGCGGAACGCTCGACGACCTCCTCGGTTACCTCAACGCCCGCCGGGCCGACGGCCGCGACGACTGGTCCGGCGAACCGGTGCTGCTCATCGCCGCAGCGGCCTGTCCGGAACTCTCCGCCGCGCCCGACCGTTCGACCGAGCCCGCCGTGCCTGTGCTGAAAGCGCCTGCTCGGTGCGCACGTCCGGCGGTGTGGTCGATGGGTCGTCGGGAACGGACGCGGGCCGGTCGTGATGAGGATGCCGGTCATGACGTGCAGTACGGCGCGGGTGGTGTTGGTGGGTCCCCTGGCACGGGGACCCACCGCGCGCGGGTGCTCGTCCGGCCTGGAGGAGAGGTACCCGGTCGGTGTCGGCGGCTCGCGGCCACCGGACCGACGGGGCAACTGTGGGCCTACAACCGTCGGATAACCACATCACGAATCGGCATTTTGGGACAGCTTCTCACCACCCTGACTAGGGCGAACTGTCGCCGACCTGGAAGGGCTAGCCACTAAAGCCGGTGTTCGTGTGTGATGCGCAACACTACGGCCGGTTCGCTTTTGGGACGCCTCCGATTAGGAGTAGCAGTCATGGCCGCTGGATCATGTTGTTGTCGGGCTCCTTCCGGCGGTCGCTTCGCTGAGGCGGGATGGCACTCCCGCCGTACGGCGCATACGACCCCTTTCCCGGAGCTGGTGTACACGACAGCTCGTCCGGCCTGGACGACCCGTTACCGACTGAGAGGTTCAGCATCGATGATGCAGTTCAACATGCGCGCGTACGCGGGCTTCGGGCGCCGCTGCGGGTGCGCACCCGACAGTGCCCGCCTGCGCACCAACGGTGTGGTGTGCGTGCTCGTGATCGTGGTGTGGGTGGTGCTGCAGAACATGGGTGTGGACCCGTTCGCGGCCCTGGGCATGGTCAGCGCGGCTGGCTGGGTGACCGCGGGCCTGGTCCCCAGTCTGCTGGGGACCGCCCAGCCAACGGCCATGCTCCAGGCACCCTCCGCGTCGCGGATCCGGGCGATGGGGTTCCGGGCGCCGCTGTCCCGCTTCCCGGTGCCCGAGGCGAGCACCAATCCGGCGCGCCGTTCGCGGGTACTCCCGCAGCCGCGCAGGATGGGCCTGCGACGGGCCGGGCGCGGCTGACCCGCTGATGACCGCGGCGCCGATTCCGTCGCCCCGGCAGCACGCACCCCGGAGGGCCGTCACCACCGTGGCGGCCTTCCGGGCAGAACTGCTGGCGCTGTGCAACCGAGGGGGCCACCCTCTCACGGTCGCGGAGATGTTCCGGCGCACCGGACGTCCCACGGCGTTGTTCGACCACTTCCTGCTCGGTGGGGAAACCCTGCCCGACTGGCACACCGTGCAGGCCGTCCTCACCGCCGCCCGCGAAACCTCCCCAGAAGCCACCTGGGCGTGGAAACGCCGCTGGAGCGCCCTGCGGCGGGAGAACACCGCTCGGGCCGGTGTCCTGGCTCACCGATACCGCCGTCGCCGCACACGACCGTCTCGCGACTACGCCCAGTACACCGACGCCGGCACCTACGCCACTGACGCTCCCACCCCCTGGGCGCTCTTCCCCCGGCCCCCCACACCGTCCTCGATACCTCGCCTACAGCCGGGACCACTCCCAAAGGCTCCGACACACCACTCAACAACGCAGTCAAGGCCACCACCGCGCAGGGCTACATCGCAGCCTTGCGGCAACTGCACCAGCAGCAGAACCTGTCCTACCGCGACGTCGCCCGCAATAGCGGCGACGAACTGGGCAAGTCCGGTGTCGGCCGCATCGTCACCGGCAACCGGTTGCCGGCCAAGAAGTCCACTCTGACCGCCTACCTGAACGGCTGCGGCGTTACCAACCCCATCGAACGGCAGCTGTGGATCAACAAGTGGACCCAGCTGCGCAACACAGCACCACGCTCACCGGCCCTGCTCCTGTAAGCCCGGTTCCGCCTGAACCGACCCAGGCCCGGCGGCTGCTGCCGCGCTGGCTGGTACCCGCCACGACCACCCTGATCAACGTGCCGGACGAGATCCTGCAGTACAGCTTGATCCAACGACATCGACAGCAGCCCCGACCCGACCCGATGGGGTCACGCCCGTACCGCGCCGGAGCTGGGAGGCGATTTCTGCACGCCTTCACCGCCACGGTCCAGGACCTACACCATTTCGTTCCACCACAGTCAGCCACGATCGTTCGCTACAACGAGTGAGCTACATATCCAACACCCGCCACACGTCCACACCGCAGCCGACCGTCCGTTGCAGGGCTGTAGCGTATGGGTCCCATAAGGGTCTGGTGTCGCGCGGCCACGAAGCGCTCGTGGCCGCGCGACATCCAGGCTGCGGTCCGGGCTCACAAGGCCGGTCAGCCTTCGGTGACTCCAAGGGCACGGGCCAGCTCCGCAACTGGGCGCGGACAGCAAACTCGTCGGCCGCCCGCGCTCGTTCCCTTCGACACCAGCCCGTTCCACGGTTCGTAGACCGCGTCGAGATCGACCTCCGGAGCGAAGGTCTCGCGGGAACAGGGCGCATCACCACCTCGACGCCCGCGGAGACGATCCGGCCACCGGATCGAAGGTAAGGACGTCGGGACCAGGGGCAGGGTGGCTTGGAGCATCCGTTCGCGGACGATCTGCTGTCGGTGCTGCGTCCGGTCGCCGTGCCCGGTGCGGTGCTCGTGGTGGATCAGTTCGAGGAGGTCGTGACCACTGACCCTGCCGCTGCGGGTCAGGTGATGCGCCTGCTGGACGAGTTGACCGCCGCACCGGACGGGCCGCGGGTCGTGCTCACATTGCGCGCGGGATCCCTGGACGAGCTGCTGGGCACCGGTGGTGTGCCGGGGCTGGACGACGCGACGATGTTCCCCGAACCCCTGCGCGGCGGTCGATTGCGGCAGGCTGTGGAGCGGCCGATGGCACTCACGCCCGGTGTGTCCTACCAGGATGGTGTGGTCGACCGGGTGCTCGCCGACGCGCAGGCCGGGGCGGGTCTGCTGCCGTCGGTCGAGTTCGCCCTCACGGAACTGTGGGAGACGAGGCAGGCGGGACTGCTCACCCTGCGGGGTACGACGCGCTCGGCGGGGTCACGGGTGCGTTGGCCGGTCACGCGGAGCGGTTTCACGCCGGTCTCGACCCGACCGAACGGAAACCGGTGCGGCGGTTGCTGGCGCGCCTGGCCCGACCGACCGACGACGGCTTCGCTTCGCGCCCCATCCGGGTGGAGGAGGTACCCGAGGAGTTGCACCGGGTGGTGGACGTGCTGCTGGGGGCACGGCTACTGGTCGTACGCGAGGGGCCGGGCCAGCCGCAGGTGCTCGCGCTCGCCCACGAAGCGCTGCTGCACAACTGGCGGACCCTGCGTGGCTGGCTGGAGGCCGACCGCGAGTTCCTGGCGTGGCACACCCAGGTGCGCGACCAGGCGGGCCAGTGGGAACGCGGTGGCCGCGACCGGAGCCTGGTGCCGCGCGGGGTACAGCTCACCGCGGCACGGCAGTGGCTGGACCGGCGCCCGGACGATGTGGGCCGGCTCGAACGCGACTACGTGGCCGCGGGACACGCCGCGCAGCGCCGGTCGACTCGGAGGTGGCAGGCCGTGACGGCGTCGCTGGCCGTGCTGGTGACGGTGTCCGGTCTGCTCACCGCGCGCACCGTCTCGGCCAACCAGGAATTGGACGCGACCGTGCGGCGGCAGGGCGCCCAACTGTTGTACGACCTCGCCGAACGAGAGGCCGGGGTTTCGCCGATGAGCGCGGTGCAGTTCGCGCTGGCGTCCTGGCGGCACGACCAGGCGGTGGGCTACGGCGCGCTGCTGCGCCAGCACGCCGTGTTCCACGACGTCGCCGAGGTCGACATCGACCGGTACGCCGAGCCGATGGACGTGGTGGCCACCACTCCGACCGGCCATGTCGCCGTGTCCGCTACAGCAGCCGGTGCGCTCACCGCGTGGCGCGACCCGTGGGGCGACACGCCGGAGTCGTGGTCACTGGGCACAGTCAAACAACTGAAAGCCATCCGCGTCAGCGACGACGGCACCAAAGCCGCGACGATCGACACGTCGGCCTCGATCCGCGTGTGGGACCTGGTGGCACGCCGGGAGCCGGTCCTTGTGCGCCCACCCTCGCCGGAGTCCGACTTGACCCCGTTGGATTACGCCACGATGGAGATCTCCCCCTCGGGACGGCACGTGGTCCTAGCCAACGACACCGGTGACGGCTCTCTGGTGGAGGTGTGGGACGTGGCGCGGCGGTCCCGGCTTACAGGTTTCGCGCAACCGCCGGGTGACGTGAGCGGTGTCGCGGCGATCGACGACGAAAGCGGCACGGTGGCGTTGTTAGAGGCGACCACCAGCGGGTCGATGTACGTGGTGAGGCGACTCGATACCGGTGCCGAGGTCCGCATGACCAAGGGACCCAAGCAGAACGAGGGCACCGCCCGCCAAGGACGCATGGCGCTGAGGTGCGAGGGTGACGTGCTCACCGGACGGGACATGTTCACCGGCGAGGAGGTGTTCCACCACACCGTGGGCGCCTGCGCCTCGGTCGCAACAGACCTCACCGGCGAGTTCCTGGGGGTCAGCCCGGCTGGCGAGTCGGGCAGCTTCAGCTCGGTGACTTACTTCGACCCGCGCAACGGCCGGGCCTACCAGTCTTCGACCCCCAACTCCGCCTTGACCGCGGCTCAGAATTCCGCCCCGAGCGGCGGCGCTGTCGTGCTGCGGTCGGAGGACGGCACCCCCGTCATCCTTCACATGCGGGGCACTGCGGTGGTGCGGATGAAGCCACCGCGCCCGATCGAAGAGGCCGGTGGCCATAGCGTTGACTTCTCTGGTCACGCCGATCCGGCCAACCCGACCTACAGCGCGGACGGTTCGTTGATGGCCGTGGTGGATGGACCGAGGGTGTCTTTGTACGACACCCGCACCCGTCGCCGGGTGGTCACCGCGGAGGGGAGGCACCGGAGCTACAAGGCGTTCCTGGCGTTCACCCCGGACAACGCACGCCTGCTGACCTTCGACGACGAAAACCTGCTAATGCTCGACACCCGTGACCTGGCCGAGTCGCGCCGCATTCCCCTGCCCCGGCCCCCGCAACTCGCGGGGCAGAAGAATCACCTCTGGATACGCACGGTAGCCGTCGCCGACGACCACACGGCCGTCACCCTGTTCGCGGGTCTGCTGACCCGGTGGAACCTCGACAACGGCGCCGCGATCGGCGAACCTCTCCCGGTCGCCACCACCGCGCGAGACCTGGCTCTGGCCGCGGACAAGAGCACCGTCCTGGGCACTCCCGACCGCGACCGCGTCCTGGTCAACGTTCCAGAAGGCCAGCGGTGGTGGAACCTGCGAAGCCGCACCGGCGGTGACCTGGTCGCCCCCGAGCCCAACTCGCAAATGATCGGCGCTGCGCTCAGCGGCACGCGACTGACCATCCAGTACATGTCCGGCCGCGCGTACGTGCACGACCTGGTGTCCGGTGTCACTTCCAAGCCGCTTCCACTCACCGCGCACGTGACACCCATCGGGTTCACCCCGGACGGGAAGCTCGTCGGCAAGCGGGCCAAAGACTCGCTATTCGGCGGAGACGGGGAACTGATCGAGGTGTGGGATCCGAAGGACTCCGTACGGCTCGGCGAGTTCCGCCTACCCAACGGCTCCACGAGTCCCAAGATGATCGGGTCCCGCCTGGTCGCGGTGAACAAGTACGGCTTCATGTGGATCGACCTCGACCCGGCCGACTGGTTCCGGTCCCTCTGCGACGCCGCCGGCCGCGACTACACGGCGTTCGAGCGCGATCGACTGCCCCAGGGCACAGACCACGGCAATCCCTGTTCGTAAGACCAATGCACTGGCGTAACCGAAGGCGGCGAGTGCTGCGGCGTCGTCGGACACGTGCTCTCCCAGTGGCTGGAGATGCGGAGAACATAGCGCAGGCCAGCGACCTGGTTGCTGGCCGGATCCGGTCAACGGGTTGAGCAGCAGACGGGCGCGTCCGGGTCGAGACACCCAGCCAGGTGGACAAGCGGCGTGCCGCCGCTCCCTACAGGTGGAAGCGACAGCCCGGCCCTACTCGATGGGTTTGTTGGCCTGGCTCGGTCCTAGAAGCACGGTCGCCACGTCGGTCCACTCGTAGGCTTTGTGGTCCCGGTTGGGGTTGATCAGCGATACCGAAGAGACGACGACCTCGCCGGTGTGCCCGCCATGCGCGTCGAGCGCTCGGGCGACCGGTTTCATGGGACCCGCGGTGTTCGAGTAGCCGAGACTGACGTGCGCGCGGAACCCGGCTTCGGCTTCGGGGACGTTGTCGGTTCCCCGGACGTCGCCGATTGCGGCGCGGATGGCCAGGCGCAGGTCCGCCAGCGGCCGCAGGGGGCGGGCGGGCATCTGGATGCTCTCGGGGTCGACGTGCGCGGGTCCGATGGTGACGGTGATCGGTTCGAGTTCGGCGCAACGCTCGCGGGCGGCGTCGACGATGAGGTCGATGTCGTGGAGGTCGACTTCTTCGGTGAAGCCGATGCCCGGGAGCGTCAGGTGCAGCCACCGGACCGGAATCGGATCGATCTGGGGAAGCGCGGCCAGCACGGGGGCGTAGTCGTCGACGAGGCGCTGCGTGCCGGGTTGGTCGGCGAAGGTGATGTGCCAGGTGTAGAACGACCTGCCGGTCTCCCAGCCGGGCCTCCACCACCAGTGGTCGCACATGCGGTCCGACTCGGTCACGCGGTCAACTCCTTGGTCACGGTGTCGCCGCGGAAGTCGGTGACGGCATCGAGGATCCGCCTGGTGATCGTGTTTCCGGGTCCGTCGGTTTCCGCCGCTCGTGCGTCGACTTCGGAGACGCGCCGCACCAGCGGTCGGACCCGTTGGTCGGCAGGGGTGTCCAATACACAGGTTGTAGTGCGTCCTCGGCCGCAGTGGGGTCACCGAGAACCAGGTGCGCTTTGACATGTTGGAGGCGGGCCATGCGTTCGGAGCCCTGGTTGCGGTGCTCCTCGGGGGTCACCTCGAAGGTCGCCACCGCCCGGTCGGCGAGCGCCAACGCGTCACCGGCCCGGCCCAACGCCAGTTCGGCGTCCGACCACAACGACCCGGCGCGGTCCACCGAGCACGTCAGTGGTCCACTCAGCTCGTCCTCGACGCGCCCGGTGGTCTCCGCGCTCCGTCGCGCGCGGGCCAGTGCGGTTCCGGCGCCCCCGCACGTCGCCGGCGCGGGCCAGGTCCAGCGCGAGCGAACTGGACAGGAAGAGAGTCGCGGTGCCGCTACCGGTGTAACGGAGACCGTCGACCGCGTAGCGGCCGGCGGTCTCGTAGTCGCTTTGCCAGAACGCCGTGGTGTGGTTTTCCCTGCGAGCGGGGATGCTCCGATCATGCCTGAGGGCGAGACGGGCCTGCTCGTGGCTTCTCCGCGCGAGCGGGAATGGTCCTGCGGCGTGCTGCCAGCTCCAGGCGCGGCGCAGGTCTTCCCCGCGCAAGCAGGGATGGTCCAATCATCGGTGTGCAGCCGTGGCTGCTGGCTTCATGGTCCCACGCGCGAGCAGGGGCGGTCCGTGGAAGGGTGACGAGGACGGCTACCTCCCTGAGTCCTCCCCACGTGAGCAGGGATGGCCCCCGCTGCTGGTTTTGGAGAGCTGCGCGATTGAGTGGGTGGGGGGGTGGTCCGAGCAGCGGCGGGGATGGGATGCCGCAGGCGGGGCGCTTCCCACGTGAGCAGGGTGTCGGCCCAGCCAACTCCTCGTAGGTTCCGACGTACTCGGCCCGACGCGTGACTGGTCGCTCACCAGGCCGCGCAGTATCGGGAGCTGATCGACGATCAGACAGACCAGAGTTCCAGGAGTATCGACACCGTCTTGGAGCACCCTTGCGCCCATGCTCTAGGGAGGACTCGCAGGTCAGCTACCCGTTCGGGTTGGTCAGGTACACCGGCATGCCGTCCACGCGTCCCGACGTACTACGGTAGGCCAGGTCGCACTACTACATCATCGCAGTAATACATGTTTGGGATGATGTGCCGGTGCGGCTCGGCGGACGTGCCGAGGATCGCAGTCCCCGGCACGCCGTCTACCGATCCCGGTCGCCGAATAGTGCTATCAGAAGTCTGGCGATCGGGGCAGAGAGCCCAGCAAGGGCTCCGAGTCGGTCGGATGTGAGGATCCGCCTGACTCGGTATTGCAGCTCCCTGCCGCGTCGTGCGTTGTGCCGTCGCGGCAGGGTGCAGCGACGGTCCTTGCGTCTCTTACGTCGACGTTTGCCCAACAACCACCTCCGAGCCGGCTGGACATGGGCATGTCGGGTGCCGGCATTTCGACCCGACCGGTCAGGGACGGGAGGGACGAGTTGAGCTGTCGACGTTGTGCTGTGACTGGCTCGCCGCAGCACGGGATTAATGTATCCGGCCCCAGGCTGACACTTTCAGGTGACCGCCCAATCACGAGACCACCCCGCGTGCGTAAGGCCGTCCGGACGGTAGCTATTCGTTTCAGTCACAGAACCACTCGAATGAGTATTTCCGCTCCACGATAGAGCCATACGTGGTTACGGCGGGTAAGAGCCGCTGGCACGACCTCGGCAACGAGGATCCCCGTGAGCCACTGCCTGCACCGCAGTCATCACCGGCGAGCGCGACGCGGCGCCCCGGTCGAGGATTCACTGGCCAATTCCGAGCCACACTGGATGTTCGAACGACGTCCCGACCTCTGGACGCGGACCTCGCCGGAGCGCGCCAACCGTCTCGGTGTCGTGTCCCGACAACGAGTGCCTCACCGGTCGTGTAGATCGACGCGGAACGCTCTTGAGCCGGTGAAGTACCTGATCAAGAGGCATCCTGCCCGCACAGGAGGGGATGGTCCGGTGTTGGCTTGGCCGTGAACGGCAACCCAAACGTCTCACCCCGTGTGGGCGAGCGGCCCCAGCCAGGCCATACTATTGCGGATGTCGGCCCTGTTTCCCCGCGCGAGCGGGGGTGGTCCGAGCTATGAATGCCGGAGGATCGACTCGCGCAAGTCTTCCCCGCGCAAGCGGGGGTAATCCCACCCCTGGGTCTCGCCCGAGCTACTGGAACTGGCCAGCCAGCGGTTGGGCAACAGGAATCGTGGTTCAATGCACCACGGCTTGGCGGCGGCGCAATCTTCGAACGCGGTAGCGGTGCCCGGTGCTCCAGTACAGGCTTCGTGCGACCACCCCCCTCCTGCTGCGCAGCATGGTGAAGCACGATGGGTCGCAGAAGCGTTGCCCGCTGTCCACCAGCAGGTCGAGGGTTCCGCGGTCGGGTCGAGCACGGTGACGGTGTGCCGCTGCGAACCCGGGACCAATGGGAGGCGTCAGCCGGTGCTGTCCGCGCGGGTGCCACCACAGGCTGCCCGGCGATCAGGTTTCGCGTGAAGTCTGGATCATCGGCACGGTCAACGGCGAGTGCGGTTCGCCCCACTGGATGTCGGCGACATCGGTGGGACACCGGCCGGTCCGCCGGATGGGCTGGCGAGGGTGTCACACGACGACATCAGGAGGCCCTCTGGTCTACGCATCCCAGATCCCTCACCTATCTCAGCCTAAAGCAGACAATTGAACCACTCAATGAATTTCCTCGGACATCTATCACCCGATCAAAGTGTTCCGGTTCAATGGTTTCAGAACGAGGCACGGCGAGCGCCTCCCAGAGATGGAGATACCGACATTAACAATCACCCCAGACCGGAACCCTGTGGACCTATTACGCACATACAAGCGCCTCGACGACATCCAAGTCCATACGGGTGTTCACAATATCGTTCGACGGGCGAGAACGCCTCGAACGTCGGCCGGGTTCGGTTTCGACGGACGCGAGTTTTCGCGGACGAATGGTCACGCAAGGAGGTCATGACGCCCGGACACTGTCGACGTTGCCCGCTATCAGTCGCGAGTCGCAAGTGACCGACAAACAGGCATATCGGCGATATCGCCTCCTCGCTCGGCGACAGCCGATACCGTCGACGAACGCCCATCCTTATTTATGCGGTTTCAAGCGGTACCACTACTGCTCCGAACGGGTGCCTTCAGGGCGTGTCGGTATAGCGTCTTACGGCCGTGCCAGTACCCTCTTCGTGCCCTACAGGCAGACCGCCGTTTACAGGAAGGAGTCGTGGTCGTGAAGATCGACTGGCGCTGTGTGTGGGCGAAGTCGGTCCACGATCGCCGGAGTCGTGTGTTGACGCACTGGCTGCCCTTACAGCAGCACCTGGATGACGCTGCGGCGGTCGCCGGACGTCTGGTCGATGAGTGGTTGTCGCCTCAGGTGCTCGATCGGATCGGGCGGGATCTTCCCGATGGTCATGACGGTGTCCGAGCTTTGAGCTGTTGGCTTGCCGGAGTGCATGACGTCGGCAAGGCAAGTCCTGCTTTTGTGGTCCAGGTTCCGGAGCTCGTGGTCCGGATGCGGGATGCCGGCCTGGTGAACTGGTCGGTTCCGCCTCATGGTGAACGTGGGCTGGTACGGCACGAACTGGTCAGTCACCTGGCGGTCCGCGGTTTCCTGGCCGACAGATTCGGCTCTGCCAGGCTTCCGATCGTCGAGCAGTTGGCGAGTGTGGTAGGTAGTCACCATGGCGTGCCGGCTGAGCGGCTCGCGCTACGCAAGGTCGGCGCTGAGCGTGAGTTGGTCGGCGAGGGTGTGTGGGAGCGGGCCCGGTTGTTCTTCCTGGAGCGGGCTTCGACGGGTCTTCAGTGGGAGCGGTATCGCGGGGTCCGGTTGAGCAGGCCCAGTCAGGTGCTGCTGGCCTCGATCGTGGTCCTGGCCGACTGGATCGCGTCCAATGCCGACCTGTTCCCGCTGCTGGAGGCGCACGAACCGCCGAGGGACTTCGACCTGGCGTCCCGGCTGGAGGACGGCTGGCGGAAGTTGGGGCTTCCCACGCGGTGGCGTCCGCGACGGATCGGGTCGGATGTCGATGCCGCCTTCCGCGCCCGGTTCAACGCCGAGGCCGTCGGTGCACGTCCGGTGCAGGTCGCCGCGGTGGAGATGGCGGCGGGTATAGCCGAACCCGGGTTGATGATCATCGAAGCGCCGATGGGGGCGGGCAAGACCGAGGCCGCGTTGTTGGCCGCGGAGGAGCTGGCCGCCCGGTTCGGTGCCGACGGGGTCTTCATCGCTCTGCCGACGCAGGCGACCACCGATGCGATGTTCGGGCGGGTCCACAAGTGGGTGAAGGCGCTGCCGGGGCGCGAGGGCGCGGTGAGCGTGATGCTGGCCCACGGCAAGGCGTCGTTGAACGACGAGTTCGTCGGTCTGGTTCGGCGGGGACCGTTCGCGCCCACGGGCGAGCAGGACGAGACGCCGGCTGTGGCGCATTACTGGCTGCGTGGCCGGAAGAAGGCTGTGCTGGCGTCCTTCGTCATCGGCACGATCGACCAGGTGCTGTTCGCCGGGTTGAAGAGCCGCCACCTGATGCTGCGTCACCTCGGTTTGGCGGGCAAAGTCGTGGTGATCGACGAGGTGCACGCCTACGACGTGTACATGTCGCAGTACCTGCACCGTGTGCTGCACTGGCTGGGCGCCTACCGGGTGCCTGTGGTGCTGTTGTCGGCGACTCTGCCCGCCGAACGTCGGGCCGAGCTGCTGGCCGCCTACGACGGCGGAACCCACGAGGTCCAGCGCGATCTCCGCTATCCGGTGATCAGCACGTCGGGTGACGGGCCGGTTCGGGAGCTGCCGCTGCCGAAGCCCGGGACGAGCGTGGTGCTGGACCGGCTGCCCGACGACCTGGACACGCTGGTGGCATACCTGGACAAGCACCTGGCGGAGGGTGGGTGCGCGGTCGTGGTGCGCAACTCGGTCAAGCGGGTGCAGCAGGCCGCTGATCGGCTGGTGGAGCACTTCGGCGAGGACAACGTCACCGTCAACCACGCGCGGTTCCTGGCCTGTGACCGGGCGGAGATCGACAGGAAGCTGCTGGACATGTTCGGGCCGAAGGGCGAGCGGCCCGGTCTGCACATCGTGGTCGCCTCCCAGGTGGTCGAGCAGTCCTTGGACGTGGACTTCGACCTGATGGTCACCGACCTCGCGCCGATGGACCTGGTGTTGCAGCGGCTGGGCCGGTTGCACCGGCACCAACGGACCCGCCCCGACCCGGTGACTCAGGCGCGGTGCGCGCTGGTCGGAGTCGACGACTGGGCCGCCGAGCCGGTTCGGGCCGTGCCGCAGTCGCGAGGTGTCTACGGTGATCACCTGCTGTTGCGCTCCGCGGCGCTGCTGGCCGACGCCGACCGTGATGTGCTGGAGTTGCCGGACGACATCGCACCGCTGGTGCGGCGCGCCTACGACACCGCCCCGCTCGGTCCCGCATCGTGGCGGTCGGCGATGGTCGACGCCGCCGCCAAGGCCGCTGGTGAGGCGGTGAAGCGGGTGGACGCGGCTCGGGCGTTCCTGCTCGACGAGGTCGGCTCGGACACGCTGTCGTTGATCGGCTGGGTGTGGGCCGGGGTCGGCGACACCGACGACACCCCGCAGGGTGCGGCGCAGGTCCGCGACGGCGAGGAGTCGTTGGAGGTCCTGGTGGTGCAGGGTGCCGGCGCGCGAGGACTGCGAACCCCCGACTGGATCGGCAAGGACGGCGGGATGTCGATCCCCACCGACCGGGACATCGGCGAGGCACAGGCCCGGGTGATCGCGGCGTGCACGCTGCGGTTGCCGCGGGCGATGAGCAAGGCGAGCGTCGGGCTCGACGTGGTCGAGGCCCTGAAGCCGAACCACGTTCCCGGCTTCACCTCCTCGCCGTTGCTGCGCGACCGACCTGTGCTGGTGCTCGACGACAAGGGCAAGGCCGTGATCCGGCACGGCAGGACGCACTTCGAACTGACCTACGACCTGCGCAAGGGACTGGTGCATGACACACGATGAGCCGGGGTCGTTCAACCTGGTCGACCAGCCGTGGCTGATCGCACGCACGGTGGACGGTGACCGGGTCGACCTGTCGTTGGCCGAGGTGTTCCGACGCGCCCATGAGCTGACGGGCCTGCTCGGTGACGTGCCTACGCAGGTGTTCGCGTTGACGCGGCTGCTGCTGGCGGTGCTGCACCAGGCGGTGGAAGGGCCGCGCGATAAGCAGCACTGGGCGCAACTCTGGGAGGACGAGGACGAGAACTTCGCCACCGAGGCGTTGAAATACCTGGAGCGGCATCGTCACCGCTTCGACCTGCTCAACCCGGAGGCGCCGTTCCTCCAGGTCGCGGGGCTTCGCACCAAGAAGGGCGAGGTGTCGGAACTCAACAAGCTGATCGCCGACATCCCCAACGGCCACCCGTTCTTCACTACCCGGCTCGGTGATCGGGTGTCGTTGTCCTTCGCCGAGGCGGCCCGGTGGGTGGTGCACTGCCACGCCTACGACCCGTCCGGGATCAAGTCCGGTGCGGTGGACGACGACCGGGTCCGCAACGGCAAGGGCTATCCGATCGGCACCGGCTGGGCCGGCTACCTCGGCGGCGTGTTGCCCGAAGGAGCCACGCTGCGGGAGACGCTGCTGCTCAATCTCATCCCCGACGAGTCGGAGACGATGCCCCGCTCGCACACGATCGACCTGCCGGTGTGGGAACGCGACCCGCTCGGTCCCGCGGAGAGCGATCTGCTGCACCGCCCCACCGGGCCGGTAGACCTCTACACCTGGCAGAGCCGCCGCCTGCGCCTGGTGCGCGAGGGCGACAAGGTGACCGGCGTGCTGATTTGCAACGGTGACCGCATCACGCCGCAGAACCGCAACCGTGTCGAGCCGCACACCGGATGGCGACGCAGCAAAGCCCAGGAGAAGAAGCTGGGCGAATCCCGGGTCTACATGCCACGCGAGCACGAACCGCAGAAGGCGGTGTGGCGGGGTCTGCAATCGATGCTTCCGGGCGCGGTGGCCTCCCAAGACCGTGACGCCGCACCGTTCCTGGCACCGCGGGTACTGGAATGGATCGCCGAGGCCGAGGACTTCCTCGACGCCGATCTGCTAGTGCGGGTGCGCACCATCGGCATGACCTACGGTGCCCAGAGCGCGACAACCACCGACATCGTCGACGACGCGCTGTCCCTGCGGGTGGCGCTGCTGCGCCGCCAGGACACGCGACTGGCCGACATGGCGGTGCGTTGTGTGCAAGTCGCCGAGAAAGCCGCTCAAGCCCTCGGCAAGCTCGCCGAGAACCTGGCCGCCGCGTCCGGCGCGGGCCAGGACGAACGCGAAGGACCACGCAGCAGGGCCATCGAACTGGCCTACGCCGAACTCGACCAGCCGTTTCGCACCTGGCTGCGCGGCATCGGCCCGGACACCGACGTGCGGGGCGCGGAGACCGACTGGCACCTGACCGCGAACCGGATCGTGCGGGACCTGGGATCGGAGCTGCTGCGGCAGGCTCCGATGAAGGCGTGGTCGGGCCGGGTCGTGAAGGGCCAGCTGGTCACCTCGGCACACGCGGACCGGTGGTTCCGACGCGCGCTGCGCCTGGCGTTGCGCTACGCGTACCCGGACACCGGTGATGGTGATTCCGATACGGGAGAGGACAAGGTCGCGTCGTGACCGTCGTGGATGAGCAGCCTGCCGCTGCGCCGAAGCAGCCGAACCAGGCGAGGTGGGTCGAGCTGACCGAGGTCGGCCAGGAGGTGCACACTCGCATCCTGTCGTTGCAGGAAGGTGTGCTGGCCAACCGGTCGGCGGCGGTGGCCGCGCTGGCGCGGCTGCGGCGCGGTGTCGGCAAGCCCGCGGGCAGCGTGAACGAGATCCTCCAGTACACCGTGTCGGAGAAGTTCGCCGGCCCTGGTGCCGGTGACGCCCCAACCGCGGCGGAGACCGCCGCGCACGTGGCGCTGACCCTGTACGCGGTGCACCAGCAGTCCCAGCGTCAGCGGATGCACCAGCGCGGCTACGGCCTAGGCCGCGCGGTGCGGCTGCTGCACCCCGACGACTTCGGCGCCGTCGTACCGCCGGTGCTGCGCCGGTTCCAGACCCTGGGCACCGCCCAGAGCCTGGACGAGCTGGTGCACCACCTGCGCGGCATGGTGCAACTGCTGCGAGGCCAGGCCATCCCGCTGGACTACGCGCTGCTGGCCGACGAACTGATCCTCTGGCAGCGCCGCGGCGGCGCGTCGACCGTGCGCCTGCGCTGGGGACGCGAGTTCTACCGCACCCCCGCCTCCACCGGTGACACCGCCGAAGGCCAGGCCGACACCGGCCAGGCAACCGACTCCGAGTGACCCTCCTCTTCCCGTCTTGAAGGATCCGTTCATGTCTCGCACCATCGTCGACATCCACGTCATCCAGACCGTGCCGCCCAGCAACATCAACCGCGACGACACCGGCAGCCCCAAGACCGCTGTCTACGGTGGACGGCGGCGGGCGCGGGTGTCCAGCCAGGCGTGGAAGCGCGCCACCCGCGACGCCTTCGAGCACCTGCTCGACCCCGCCGAACTGGGGGTGCGCACCAAGCGGGTGGTGGAACTGGTCGCCGAGGAGATCACCCGGCAGCGCCCGGAGCTGGCGCAGCGGTCGGCGGAGCTGGCCGAGGCGGTGCTCACCGCCGCCGGGATCAAGATCACCCCGGCGCGGAAGAAGGAGGCACTGCCCGAGTCGGGCTACCTCCTGTTCCTGAGCACCCGACAGATCCAGGGCTTGGCCGAACTCGTGATCGAGGCCGCCGAGAAGGCGGGTGAGGGCAAGCCGGACATCAACAAGGCCGACGCGCGGGCGCGGGCGGATCAGCAGCACTCGGTGGATGTGGCGTTGTTCGGGCGCATGGTCGCCGACGCCACCGACCTCAACGTCGATGCCGCCTGCCAGGTCGCCCACGCGCTGAGCGTGCACACGGTGGACAACGAGTACGACTACTTCACCGCCGTCGACGACCACAAGAAAGCCGACGCCGAGGACGCCGGTGCCGGGATGATCGGCACCGTCGAGTTCAACTCCTCCACCCTTTATCGGTATGCCACCGTCGACGTCGACCGGCTCCGCGACAACCTCGGCGACGTCGGAGGCACCCGGCGGGCGGTGGAGGCGTTCGTGCGCGCGTTCGTGTCCAGCATGCCCACCGGCAAGCAGAACACCTTCGCCAACCGCACCCTGCCCGACGCCGTCCTGGTCGTCGTGCGCCACACCCAGTCGATCAACCTGGTCGGCGCGTTCGAGGAAGCCGTGCCCGACGACGCCGACGGCGGCCGGGTAGTCATGGCCGTCAGCCGCTTGGCCGAGCACGCTCGCGAGCTGCACGAGGCGTTCGACGAACAGCCCGTGGACGCTTGGGTGTTCGGCGTGGGCGAGAAGAAGGTCGCCCCGCTGGCCGAGCTGGCGCGGCGCAGCACCTTCGACCCGACCGTGCGCGAGGTGGGCGCACTGGTCGCCGACCGGCTCGGGGAGAAGGCGTGACCACCCTGCTGCTGCGGTTCGCCGCGCCGCTGCAATCCTGGGGCACCAGCAGCCGATTCACCCGCCGCAACACCGACCGCGTCCCCAGCCGCAGCGGCATCCTCGGCATGCTCGCCGCCGCACAAGGACTACAACGCACCGACCCGCTGGGCAGACTGCTCGACCTGCGCATCGGAGTCCGCGTCGACCAAGCCGGCCAACTGCAACGCGACTTCCAGACCGCACGCACCCGCGACGGGTCCACCTCAATGCCGCTGTCCTACCGCTTCTACCTCGCCGACGCCGTGTTCGCCGTCGCCGTCGAAGGCGAACAGGCACTGCTGGAAAGCCTGGAGCGGGCGCTGCGCAGCCCCGTGTTCCCGCTGTTCCTGGGGCGGCGATCGTGCCCACCGGCTGGCAAGCTGCTGCACGGCCTGCACGAAGGCACACTGCACGAACTCCTGGCCCAACACCCCTGGATGGCCTCTCCGTGGGTCCAACGGCGCCACCGCCACGCCACGATCGACCTGGACGTGATCGTCGACTCTGCCGCTGGCGACGAAGGCGCGTCAGCGTATGACGACCCGCAGCACGCCGAGGACGGCATCGTCGTGCGGGACGACCCGATCAGCTTCGACCCCCGCGAACGCCAGTACGGATGGCGCACAGTGCGCCGCTACCCGGTCACTGTTCCCAACCCGGCCCACCGCCCACCCGCTCCCAGCCCGAACCCTCCGGACGACCCGTTCGACCCGATGGCGGCGTTCGTGGAGACCGCCTGATGCACCTGACCCGCTTCCAAATCAACGCAGCCCGCCGCGCTTCCCGCTCACTGCTCGCCTCACCGCAGAAGCTGCACGCCGCGGTCATGTCAGCCTTCCCTCCCAGCGCGCCCACGCCGGCCGACGGCCGGGTGCTGTGGCGTGTGGACCGCAACCAGCACCAAGTCCTGCTCTACTTGGTCAGCCCACACCGTCCCGACCTGACCCACCTGGTCGAACAGGTCGGCTGGCCCACCACCCACACCTGGGACACTCGCGACTACCAACCGCTGCTCGACCGGATCAAACCCGGCCAGCAATGGGCCTTCCGACTCAAAGCCAACCCCGTCGGCAATCGCCGCAAAACCTCCGACTCACCGCGCTCGCAGCGCTTCGGACACGTCACCGTCGCCCAACAAACCGACTGGCTACTCACCCGAGCCGAACGACACGGATTCGCCGTGACACTCGGCGAGCACAAGGAACCCGACGTCGCCGTGCGCGGGCGCGAGCAACTGGTATTTAAACGACAGAGCGCCGACGTCACGCTGTCCACCGCAGTGTTCGAAGGACACCTGGAAGTCACCGACGCCGACCTGCTACGCGCCACCCTGATCAACGGTATCGGCCCCGCCAAAGGTTACGGCTGCGGCCTGCTCACCCTCGCCCCCGCCCGCCATGCCTGATAACCGGCAAGGGCGGCATTACTATGTCGTCGCTCGTCCATACCTTCAGGTGTGCCGCCACTTCTTCATTCGGAACGCTGTGTTGCCCAGCACGAAGACAACCAACGCACAGCCGTCAGGATCAAACCGCTGCCAACCTGCACCGCGTCCAGCAAACCACAAGGTCAACGAGTGTTGTCCCGCGTGCGGAAGTGCTCCGGGCTTCTACCTTCAGGATCTGGACGATGCCATGTCGTCCCCGCGTCTGCGGGGGTGGTCCGAACGGCAAAACGCAGCTCGCCGCAGCCCTGGCGTCTTCCCCGTGCCTATGGGGATGCTCCTATCATCGACCCGATGTTACTGGATTGCCAGCGGTCTCACCGGAGAACAGGAATGGCTCGACGTTGTCCAAGCTGGTATGCAGATGGCAGTTGCCTCCCCCGCGCCTGCGGGAATGCTCCGGACATCTTCAAGTAGCGCGACTCGTTCGGCCCGCCTTCCTTGCGGGTGCGGGGATATTCCGACCTGAGGGAAGACCCAGCGCTCGTCGCCGTCATCTTCCCCGCGCGAGCGGGGATGGTCCCTGGTTGCTGACCAGGACCTTCAGGCCTGGGGCGTCTTCCCGCGCGAGCCGGGATGGTCCGGGCGACGACTGCTGCACCAAGCTCACGCCGAAGTCTTCCCCCGCATGAGCTGGGGTGGTCCGTTGATCGCCCAGTAGTGCACCGTGCCCATGTCGTCTCCCTGCGCGAGCGAGGATGATCTCCAAGTGGCGGACCCAATCGTCATCGCGGGGGCGTCTTCCCCGCGAGCGGGATGGTCCGCGGAACACGCTCAACAACGACTGGCTGTACTAGGCGGTGTCCTGTAATTGATCAGGGTGTCTGGTAGTTCTGGTGCATGGTGGGTCGTGGTGAGCTGACCGATCGTGCGTGGGCGGTGATCGAGCCGCTGTTACCTCCGGTGTCCGGGCATGGCCGCAGGTGGCGGGATCACCGGCAGGTGATCAACACGATCCTGTGGAAGCGCGCACCGGCGCACCCTGGCGGGACCTGCCTGAGCGGTACGGACCCTGGAAGACCGCGCACGAACGGCTACGCCTGTGGGCAGCGGACGGCACCTGGCAGCGCATCCTCGACCGGGTGATCGTCAAGGACGACTCCGTCGGCGAACCGGAGTGGATCGTCAGCGTCGACTCCAGTGTCGTGCGGGGCCCACCAGCACCCCGCCGGGCCCGGAAAAATGGGGATGCGCCGCCGAAGTCGAAGCCCTCGCCGTCGACGGCGAAGGACTCGGACGCTCCCGGGGCGGACTGAGCACCAGAATCCACATCGCGGTCGACGGGCGCGGACTGCCGATGCGGATCCTGATCACACCGGGCCAGGCCGGGGACAACCCACGGCTGCTGCCGCTGCTCGGCGGCATCCGCGTCACCCGCCCCGGACCCGGACATCCGCGCGTCCGACCCGAGGCGGCCATCGCCGACAAGGCCTACTCGCACAAGTCGACCAGGCAGGCCCTGCGGGCCCGCCGTATCGCGTTCACCTGCCCGGAACGCAGGGACCAGAACGCCCACCGCGCGGCCCTGGGCTCACGCGGTGGGCGACCACCGGCCTTCGACGCCGAACGCTACAAGCAGCGCAACGTGGTCGAGCGGTGTTTCAACCGGCTCAAGCAGTCCCGCGGCCTGGCCACCCGCTACACCAAACGAGCCGCCTACTACCAGGCTGAACTCCCCTCGCCGCCATCGTCCTCTGGCTCCGATGACTTACAGGACAGGCTCTAGCCGTCCCTCGCCGGTCGGTACGTGTTGAACAAGCGGGGCAAGCTGAGGGTGCCGGTCGGGCTGCGACGCTGGTGCGGTTTCCCGGTCGGGAGCAGGTCCTGCTGGTGGGGGTGCCGCAGGTGTCGGCGGTGATCCTGCACGGACTGGAGAAGTTGGCCGAGGCGCTGCCCGATCGCCGCGGCGTGGTGCGCGACGCCCGTCCACCGTGTGGGCGTCCTGACGTCGATCGCGCCGACGGATCCCGTCGGGTCCGGGGCCGCCGGCCTGACCGGTCCCGATGTCGACCGGGTCGGGTACCGGCCTCCCCGGGGAGGCCGGACGTGAGCGCCGGGATTCCCGCAGCGAGTTCAGGCCGGGCGGCGCTGCAACGGGTGCTGGGGGCTGTCCGCGTCGTTCATGTCCCAGCCGATCGAGGTCCGCCAGACCCACGCCGACCTGCGCCGCTCCCTGGGCGGCTCGATCGTGCCGCAAACCGTGTTGCGCATCGGGTTCGGCCACCCCACGCCGCCCAGTCCGCGCCGAGACATCACCGACCTGTTGCCGGAACCCGACCCGTCCAGGACTTGAGCCTGGTGCACGAGCACATGCCACGGAAACTTCGAGAGCGCTCTTCCTGCGAACGTTCTCCGGAACGGCGTCTTCTGTCGACCGCGTCGCGGGATCGCGCGCCACCGGAGGCGGGTGTACACCGGGCAAGGGGAAGGACCGACGAAGCACGGGACCTACGCGCGAGTGGTGGTAGACCGGCGGCGCAGCGCCAGGGAGACGTGAACCAGGCCGACGAGCACGGGCACCTCGATCAGCGGGCCGACGACCCCGGCGAGGGCTTGGCCGCTGGTCGCGCCGAACGTGGCGATGGCGACCGCGATAGCCAACTCGAAGTTGTTGCCCGCAGCGGTGAACGCAAGCGTCGCGGTGCGCTCATAGCCCAGCCCGATCGCACGGCCCAGCGCGTACGAGCCGACCCACATGAGGGCGAAGTAGACCAGCAGCGGCAGTGCGATGCGGGCCACGTCCGACGGTCGGCTGGTGATCTGGTCGCCTTGCAGCGCGAACAGCACCACGATGGTGAACAGCAGCCCGTACAGCGCGACCGGGCCGACCTTCGGCAGGAACCGCGTCTCGTACCAGTCGCGGCCCTTGGACCTCTCGCCCAGGGTGCGGGTGAGGTAGCCGGCCAGCAGCGGGACGCCGAGGAAGATCAGGACGCTCTTGGCGATCTGCCACCCCGACACCGCGAGGTCGGCCTGCGGCAGGCCCAGCCAGCCGGGCAGCACGGACAGGTAGAACCAGCCCAGCAGCCCGAAAGCGATCACCTGGAACGCCGAGTTCAACGCCACCAGCACGGCGGCGGCTTCCCGGTCCCCACACGCCAGGTCGTTCCAGATGATCACCATCGCGATGCAGCGCGCCAGGCCGACGATGATCAGGCCGGTGCGGTACTCGGGCAGGTCGGGCAGCAGCAGCCACGCCAACGCGAACATCAGCGCCGGACCCACCAGCCAGTTCAGGACCAACGACGACCACAGCAACCGCCGATCGCCGGTGACGCCGTCCAGTCGGTCGTAGCGGACCTTGGCGAGCACCGGGTACATCATCACCAACAGCCCAAGAGCGATCGGCAACGAGATCCCGTCCACCGCCACCGCGTTCAACACCGCGTCCAAACCCGGTATCCACCGCCCGGCCAGCAGCCCGAGGGCCATGGCCGCGCCGATCCACACCGGCAAGAACCGATCCAGCGGGGACAGCTTGCCGACCACTCCGGCGTCGAGGGTGGCGCCATCGGTCGTGGTCACGCTCCCACCTCTGTGGGCAGGGAATCGCCGGGGACGAGTACGGTCGACAGTTGCGCCAGAACCTCGGGCACCGCCCGGTAGAAGACCCAGGTGGCACGCCGCTCGCTGGTGACCAGACCGGCTTCGCGCAGCGACTTGAGGTGGTGGGAGATCGTCGGCCCGGTCAGGTCGAAGGCGTCGGTCAGGTCGCACACGCAGGCTTCCCCGCCTTCATGGGAGGCGATCAGCGACAACAGCCGCAGCCGCACCGGGTCGCCCAGCGCCTTGAAGAGGCGGGCGAGTTCGACAGCCTGATCGGAGGACAGGGGCTCACGGGCGAGTGAGGTGGAACAGGCGTCCACCAACGGCAGCGACTTCGACACCGGATGAGGTTGACACTCGTCTAAATAGAAGTCAATCTAAGCAGGTGTGCGGGGCGTCGATGCCGTTGCGGTGCGGCCTGACCGTGGATCGCAAGGTCGCCCCCCTCCCAGGGCCTTGCCGTGACCAGGCGGCGCTGTGGCCGTTGAGAGCGCCCTTACCCGCCACCTGCTGAAGGAACACCCGTTGAACGCGAAGCCCGAAGTCCTGTTCGTCTGCGTCCACAACGCCGGCCGCTCCCAGATGGCCGCCGCGCTGCTCCAGCACTACGCCCTGGGACGGGTCGCGGTCCGCTCCGCAGGCTCCGCACCCTCCGACGAGGTCAATCCCGCCGCGGTCGAGGCGTTGGCCGAATCGGGGCTGGACATCACCGCTGAAGTTCCCGCCAAGCTCACCACGGAAGACGTCGAGGCGTCCGACGTCGTCATCACGATGGGCTGCGGCGACACGTGCCCCGTCTTCCCAGGGAAGCGCTACCTCGACTGGAACCTCGACGACCCCGCCGGCCAGGACATCGCCGCCGTCCGCCCCATCCGCGACGAGATCGACCGCCGGGTTCGTGCCCTGCTCGCAGAACTCCTCGACGTCGACTGACCCCGCACCGGGCTCGCGGTCCCGCTGGTCGGTCGGCTCGCCGAATCCGATCCCTCACCGCTGTGAGGCAGTCGTCCTGCCCTGAAATCCTCGGAGCACGGCCGGCCGCGGCTCGGTCCTCACCGACAGGTCGTGCCGTACGTTGGCCATGGTCGGTATGGGTTACCGCTGCTTATGCTGACACCCCGATCGGCGCTTCGGGCTCGAAGATCTACTTCGTGGCCATCGAATCCGAGGAGTGAGGGGTGCGGTGGTGGGCAAACGGGCAGTTGCGCCGAAGCCTCCCTCCTGCGTCGAACGGCTTCTGACCTAGCTGGACGATATCCACGTCGCCTACCAGAGGTCCTGGCGCGGCCTCGGGTACCGTCAACATCACCCCTGACCGGCGTGGCCAAAGCCGCGTGGTGTTCATCGGCTTTCCCAGCCGGGGTTGGGCTACCAGCGACACCACGCCGGAAGCAGCGCGTATGAAGCTCCTGTCCCGAGTACGGGACTGGGAGCACGACACACGCTCCCACCATCGGTGCCAGGTACATGGCCCACCTGCTGCCGGTGGCACTCCGGGAGATCGACGACGCCAAACGGGCAAGCCGGAACCAGGACCTCCGCGACGCCGCCCAACGGATCACATCGCGATCGCTGATGCGGTCGAGCACAGTGACGCCGCCGGCGCGTCGCGCCAACGCTCGCTTCGGATGCGGCCCGGCGTCAACGAGACGGTAGCCGTAGGGCGGTCTCCGCCGAGGTAGCGGCCCTGTTCGACGGTCTGCCTGCGCATGGCGGTGACGACGCGGTGGCGGAAGCGAATCACTTCCGTCTGCGAGCGTGCGGCGAGCACCAGCCCTTGTGCTTCCGGCAGCCACAGCTGCGCCCCGTACCGCTCCAGCACCGCCCGAAGTTCTCGTACCTGGGCACCGTCGAGGAGAGCGCGCTCGTACTCGCCCATCACCATCGCGGCGACCCGGTCCGCGTTGGCCGCGATGTAGCGCAGCATCGCCGAAGCCCGAGGCCGCAGGTGCAGAGGAACCTGACGAGAGCACCCGGCTCGAAATTGGAACAGGAACCGCGGATCTCGGGCCGGAGAGGCGTCGACAACAGGGATGCCCGGCAGGATGGTGGCGGCGGGACACTCGGCGAGCGCGGTCGGGCGAGGCGGGGCGGGCACCGTCCTGGCGCGGTCCTCGACAGGGAACTGGGATCTGAGTGCCGGGTGACGAGGCATCCACGCCGCGATGACAAGGGTTTCCGGAGATACGCCCGGAGACCACTGCTGTGGTCCTCGCTCGTTGATCGGGAGGTGCTCGTGGATCGTCGGGCTGAGGGACACCGGTCGGACACTCGCCGGCGCCGGTCGGCCACGAGCGCCGTCAGCACCGGTGCGAGTCGTTGAGCGGGCCTTGGCTGCGCTTGAGTTCGGCGTGATGACGAACCGCTGGGCCGAGTCGTTCTCGCATTGGTACCGGTGGATCGCGCCGTTGTTCTCGTGGCTCTGCCCTCGAACGGTGAGGTGCTTGTCCGCGAAAGTCGGGTCGTTCATCCGGAACACGCCTTGGCCCACGCCGCGCTTCCAAGCGCCGAAGCCGGCTCGCCGCAACTGAAAGGCCCGTCGTGGGCGGGGAGATCCCACCGCCCACGACGACGGAGTCAGAGCATCCGGGCCGAGGTGGCGTGCGGGCCCTTGTGGCCCTCGCCGAGTTCGAACTCCACCGGGCGGCCGTCCGCGACGCCGTGGAAGTCGTAGCCCTGGATCTCGGAGTGGTGCAGGAAGACGTCCGTCCCTCCGCCCGCCGGGGTGATGAACCCGAAACCCTTGGTGCCGTTGAACCACTTCACGGTGCCTTGCGTCATGGAACATGCTCCTTGTGCTGTTCGGGACGTGTCGTGCACGTCCCGGGGTGAACGGTTCGGGGGTCGGTCCCACGCGCCGGCGGCGAAGCGGGTGTCGGGGTCGGGCAGGCCCAACATGGACAGCAGTTCGACGCAGTCGTCGGGGTCCAGCGAGTGGCCGGCCACGGTCAGCGCGGCCCGGGTGCGTTGCACCGCTTGGGCTTCGCCCTCGGCGGCCCGCGCCGCGGCGAAGCTCCCGGCCACGACGCGCGATCGGCTCGGCTGTCCCGGAGGTGTCATCGAGAACTCCCTGCGCACGGCGGGGTGGCCGGCGTGCGACGACGGCGAGGCGCCCGGTGGACAGGGCTGGGAGGGCGGTGCTGAGGTGGGTCGAATCTCCGGCGGCAAGCCGGCTCTCCCGTCTCCGGTCGACGTGGCGCGGACCGGACTGGGTCGGGTACCGCAACGGCGGGGTGCCGGCGTCTCGTGCCCAACTCGGCCGACTGTACCGGAAGGAAGCAGGCGTGGGCGTGATCAGCGCAGTACCGTTCCGAATATGTCGGAGGACGCCGGTGGTCCCGCGCTCGATCCCACGCTGTCCGAGTGGCTCAAGGCGCGCGCGGAGACCGAGGCCCACCTGGCCGGTCGACCCTCGCCGCTCGACGTCGCGTGGGCGCAGCGCCTGGCCGACCTGCTCACCACCGAACGGTCGTGGCAGGGCCAGTACACCGAACTCATCGCGCTGGGCAGCAGCGGCGGCAGGTTCCCCTCCTCGAACCGCTGACCGACCTGTCCGCTGTGTCCGAACGGGACGGTCGGCGAGGTGTGGCGCGTCGGCGGTGGCCGGTAGCTGCGCCTCCTCGCGGCGGTGTCCGGGTGGGGCTTCGGCGGTAACGAGGCCGGCATCGAGCCGGTCGAAGCAGGGCAGGAAGCGGCTCAGCCAGGTGCGCACGATCATGAGCCGGTGCGGGCCGGTCGCGGCCACGAGGATCAGCGGCGGGTGCGCAGCCACACGGTGGCGAACACGCGGGTCGCTGCCCAGCGCGAAGCCCGCTCCGAGCACGACCACGACGGCGGAGGGCTGTTCGGCGACCTGCCTGAGGATGTCGTCGCGGAACTCATCACGTGTCTGACTCATCGGCCGAGGGGGGGCACGATCGAACTCGACAGGGCGGTCACGGCGCGGCGTTGTCCCTCACGGAGCGGGCGTGCCGCCGTGGCCGGGGTGGGACCGCGGAGGCGCCGGGGACGTTGTTCCACCGCAGGATGTCCTCGGCGGTAGCGTCGGTGTCGATGTCGGCGGCGGCGCGCAGCGCGGCTCGTGCGGCACCAGCGGGAGTCGCCGGGGGGATCACCAGCAGCCGGGTGCGGCGGCGGTGCGGACCCATCATCGTGACGATGTGGGGTTGGGCGGAGCGGAAACCCTCCAATTCCACCACCGTGTCGTGGACGGTGAGCCGGCGCGCGCCGGCGTCCCACGCGCCGAGGTGGAACGACACCCGCAGCACTGGCAGGCCCCGGGTGGACATGGCGGCGATCAGCGGCGGGAACTCGGTGGCGGGGTCGGTGGAGCGCGGCCACCAGCCGCCGTCGACCCAGCCCTCCGCCCCGGTGCGCGGTGTCAGCGTCCACCGGCATTCGGGCTCGGTGGTCGGTGAGGTGGTGGGATCGGGCTGGTTCATCTCGCTGGTCCCGCCTCCGGCCGGAGGCGGCCGGACGTCGTGGTGCGCCCGCGGGCGGCGCCGGCTCGGACGTCAGCGCGCGAAGTGCCCCGGTTCGCCCCACACTACGCCGAAGAACCCCGAAATTCGGTCCGCCTGGTCCGTCCGGGATCGGCCGGTGGTGTCGGAATTCCATCCTTGAGGGGCTTGGGATCGGCTTGCCCGGCGGCGCGCTGCCGGGTGTAGCCGGTGCCTCCGGTGTCGGATCGGGCCAGGTCGTGGGCCAGGGTCGGGGTTTCACGCAGGACCTGGCGGGCGGAGCCCGGGGCGAGGCTGTACGGGGATTCGTAGCTGCTGATCGCCATAGTGGACCTGCTTGTCTGATCGTTCTGGCGGTGACGGGAAAACTGAACTCCACCGTCAAGTTCTTCGGGGCGTGCCGACCGTGCTCGATTTTGTGGTGATTCTCAGCGGAATCTCAGCGGGAAATCCGCCGGTGCGGCGTAGCGTGGGTATGGTCGAGCAGTCCACATGTCGCGCTCGACGAGGAGCCAGACCGGCCGGACCATCCGGCCGGGGACGGCACATCCCGTGTGAGACCGGGGCCGCCCGTCGCCACCCCACCGGCCCACGATGGCCGCCGAGCAGCCTTGACCGAGGTCGGACGAGGTGCTCACCCAGGGGGCATGTCGGCGAAGCGGGCGAGCCCGGCCGGAGGACCTGTCCACCGAACTGCCCGCGCTGCCGTGGGCGGTTCGGCTGGTCTCGAGTGTCCACATCGGACTAGGACCGGTGCTCGGGTGATGGCCGTCGCCGCCCTCTACCCCCGAAAGGCGTTGGCATGGCTCGAACCTACGGGTTTCTCAGCACGTTCCCCCGACGCAGTGTGGCCTGGCCACGTTCACCGCCGCGCTGCTGCACCACCTGATCGCGGTGCCCCGGGCGCGCGGAGGCGGGTCGTCCGCGTGCCCGCCGACACCGACCGGCCGCGGGGCGCGACGCCGCCCGTGGTGCACGAGATGGTCGCCGGGGGTCGAACCCGCCGCCTAGGCGCTCAACGGCTGCGACGTGGTCGTGGTGCAGCACGAGTACGGCATCTACGCCGGCGGGACGGCGAGGACGTGCTCGCACGGCTGCGCGTGCCGGTGATCGTCGTGCTGCACACCGTCCTCACCGAACCCCACGCCGAGTGCTGGAGGACGTGGTCGGCCACGCGGACGCGGTGGTGACCATGTCGGCGGCGGCCAGGGATCGACTGCTGGCCGGGTACGCCGTCGCGCGCCCCGAGGACGTGGTGGTCATCCCGCACGGCGCACTCCCGGTCGACGCGCCGCCGTTCGAACCACGCGCCGGCCGGCCGCTGATCCTCACGTGGGGGCTGCGTTCGGCGTCGCGGACCTGGTCGAGTTCGACGCGACCTACCGGCCGGTGGACGCGCTGGCCGAGCTGGTCGGCCGCGCCGACGTCGTCCTGCTGCCCTACGAGTCCTCCGAACAGGTCACCTCCGGCGTCCTCGTCGAGGCCGTGGGCGCGGGCCGGCCGGTGGTCGCGACCCGGTTCCCGCACGCCGTGGAGTTGCTGGCGGGCGGAGCGGGTCTGGTGGTGCCGCACCGCGA
The DNA here is from genome assembly GCF_019375475.1 of Saccharothrix obliqua. Classification (GTDB taxonomy): domain Bacteria; phylum Actinomycetota; class Actinomycetes; order Mycobacteriales; family Pseudonocardiaceae; genus Actinosynnema; species Actinosynnema obliqua. The sequence continues at coordinate 61,458 of NZ_JAHXGQ010000019.1, forward strand.
CCCGGTGGCGATCGCCGCCGCGCTGCGGCGCGTGCTGACCGATCCGGGGCCGGCCGTCGGGATGGGGAAGCGGGCCAGGCGGCTCGCGCCGAGCGTGAGCCGGCCCGCCGTCGCGCGCAGCTATGCGGGCCTTTCCGAGCGGCTCGCCGCCACCCGGGTGGTGACCCCGCTGTGAACGGCCCGAGCTTCGCCCACCTCGTCCGGCTCAGCGACGACGTGGGCCTGCACGAGCACGCCCTGAGACCGCTGCCGCTGCGCGCGCACGGCTACTGCCTGGACGACGTGGCGCGCGATGTGCTTCGCCGCGCTGGGCGCGGCCGAGGTGCTGCGCGCCCAGCCCGACCACGAGTCGTCGCGGAAACTCCTGGCGGACATCCCCGCCGTCGTGGGCGGGCCGGACCGGGCGGTGCCGTGGCCTTGGCCTGAAGCGCGCCTGTTCTACGCCAACGCCGTGCTGCCCGAAGCGCTCATCGCCGCCGGCGACCGGCTCTCGCCCACGCCCATGCACGGCTGGCGCGCCGGTGAGCACCGCCCGGCGTTCGATCAGCAGCCTCTCGAAGCCGCCGCGCTCGCCGACGCCTGCGCCCGCGCCCACCGGGTGACCGGCGACCGGGCGTGGCCGGCCGGCGTCCGGCGCGCGGTGGCGTGGGTTCGGCGGCGACAACGACGCCAGCGTGCCGCTGCTGGACGAGGAGACCGGCGGCGGGTGCGACGGCCTGTCGCGCGACGGGCGCAACCGCAACCAGGGTGCCGAGTCCACGCTGGCGCTGCTCTCGACCCTCCAGCACGCCCGCGTGTTCACCGGGAGCGCCGGGTGAGCGCCCTGGTCACCCGCGGTCGGGTGCGGCTGCGGCCGGACCCGGGCCGGGTCGTCACCGGGCTGTTCGTGCCGGGCGAGGAGAAGCCCGAGCACGAGTCCCGGTCCGCGGGGGTGATCCGGCGGGTGATGGCGCTGGACGAGGACACCGCGGAGGTGGCGTTGACCCGCACGGTGAAGCTGTTCGCGCGGCGGCACCGCGACCTGCGGGAGAGCTTCGCCGACCACTTCGCGAGCGTCAGCCACCGCCTCGACGCGGGCGTGGAACTGTCGGAAGCGCGGCGGATGTTGATCGGCGCGTACTTCACCCACGAATACTCGGTGGAGGGCGCGGCGCTGTGCAACCCGTCGCTGGTCGCGCACCCCCGACCAGGAAGGCGTGCCGCGCGGGCACCTGCGGTGCGTGCTCAGCGTGCGCGGCATCGGCGAGGGCCACGTGTCGTCGGTGGAGTTCCGCACCGCCCTGATCGCGCCCGACGGCACGCTCACGGTCACCCCGGCCTCCGCGTTCGCCACGGTCGGCGTGCGGCGGGAACCGGTGCACGACAAGGCGCTGTTCCGGGGCAAGCTCGCCGAGTTCGGCCACGACGACGAAGTCTCCGCCGTGCTCAACCGGTACCTGCCCGAGCACTTCACCGGCAGTGACCTCGACCTGCTGCCGGCGACCCTGCACCCCGGCCTGGTCGCCCGGCAGGAAGCGCACCGCACGGTCGAGCTGATCCGATGGATCGCCGCGTGCAACTACACCTCCGAGTTCGCCCAGGGCACCTCCCTGAGCGAACGGGTGCTGTGGCCCACCGGCCCGTCCGAGCGCCACGGCTGGAAGACGCCCGCTTCGTGCGCTTCACCGACGACGACGGCGAACACATCCACTACGCCACCTACACCGCCTACGACGGCGTGGACGTCGCGCCACAACTGTTGGAAACCAAGGACTTCCGCACCTTCCGCGTCACCCAGACCACCGGTCCGGGCGCGCGCGACAAGGGCATGGCGCTGTTCCCCCGGCGCATCGGCGGCCAGTACGCGGCCCTGTCCCGCGGCGACGCCGAGAGCACCTTCATGACGACCTCCGACGACCTGCGCTGCTGGACGACGCCGCACCGCGTGGCGCAACCGTCCCGTGACCGGGAGCTGGTGCAGGTCGGCAACTGCGGCTCGCCCATCGAGACCGCCGAGGGCTGGCTCGTGCTCACCCACGGCGTGGGTCCCATGCGGGTCTACTCGATCGGCACGATGCTGCTCGACCTCGACCACCCCGAGCGGGTCCTGGCGAGCCTGCCCGATCCACTGCTGGTCCCCTCCGCCGAGGAACGCGACGGGTACGTGCCCAACGTCGTCTACTCGTGCGGCGGGCTGCTGCACGGCGACACGCTCGTCATCCCCTACGGCACAAGCGATTCCTCCATCGCGGTGTGCACCACGTCGCTATCGGCGCTGTTGGCCGTCATGCGGCGTAGGGTGGGGTGACCGAGGGTTTGTCGCGTGTCGACGGTCAAGCCGGCTCCGCCTTGGGCGCACGACGACATCCGGCGGGCTTTTCGCATCGTCGGAGACGGGAACCACCACCATGACCCTCGAACTGCTCAACCCACCCGCCGAGACGACTCTGCGGTTGTCGATGAAACCCGAGGGCTCCTCCGGCGGCGCGGTCGACGGCGCCTGGTGGCCCCGCTCGGCCGACCCCACGACCGAGTTCCCGCCACTGCTCGCCGTCCTCGGCGCGGCAGGCCAGGTCCGCCGCGTCACCTACCACCTCGACTCCTGGGAACGAGCCGACCGCAAGCTCGAGGCCGGCGACATCACCGTGCGGATGGAAGGTTTCCACTCTATCCAGCCCGACACCGTCACTCTGGTCAACTCCGACTACACCCGCATCCGGTTGCTCGTGGTGCCGCCGGGCACACCCGGCGGTGTCGCACGGGCGGTGCTGCGGTCCGCCGCGACCTCGAACGCCACCGTGGAAGACATCCTGTCCTCGAACGGCGCGACCCCGCGCACGAACCCCGAGCACGCGCCGCGCCGGACGCGGGGCACCATCGACGAGGACCGCTGGGAAGGCGACGGCGGGCACTTCTAGCCGCTCACCGCCAAGCCGGCGACCAGGAGGAGCGCGCCCACCACCGCGCACCCCAGTTCCGCGGCCGGCAGCCGGTGTCGCGCCCAGCGGGTGAAGGCCAGGTTGACCACCGCGTGGGCCGCGACGGTCGCCGGGAGCCACCACGGCCCCTCCACCAGGAGCAGTGTCGCTCCCAGGTGGAAGGCCGTGGTGGTGGCGCCGCGGAGCAGGACGTGAAGGGGGTGGATGGCGGCAACCCCACCCTCTGCGCTCAGCAGTTCGACCGCGCTCGGTCGCAGGGCGCCGGTGAACTGGGACAGGCCGGTCGCGGTGGTGAAGACCAGTTCCGCGACCGCCCAGCCCAGACCCGCCCACAGCGCCGGGGCGAACCCCGTGACGCCGACCAGCACGAGCAGCAGGCGCACCACCTCGTCGGTCACCGCGGACGCGGCGGCCAATGCGGTCCGGCCGCGGTCGGGGTCGTGCAGGCGCCCGGTCGAGGCCACCGCGGGCACCCGGGCCGCGAGCGCGACCAACCACCCCAACGCGCCCAACAACGCGGCACCGGCCTGCTCCGGGCCGAGCAGGAGCGTGAACACCGCCGCGAGCCCCGCCAGGACGACCAGCAGCACGGCCGCGCCGGATCGGAGCCTCCTGCCCACTCCGGCCGGTCCCGCCCTGTCACGTGCCGGTCGCTCGATGCGCCCACCGTACGCCCGGTCGCCGACCGCGGCTCGCGGCGATCGGTGCCGGGCCGTCGAGCCGTGTAGCGTTGGGGGAAAGCGCGGAAAGCCGCTACCCGACCGGTCGGCACGCCGCTTCCCCGCCATTTTCCGGCCGGCCGGCCCGCCGCGGTCCGGACTTGCTCCGCGCCGACCCCTGTCCGCCCCAGCCCCGCTCGGCACCGGGTCGCTCTTCCAGTCAGGTAGTGCACGTCATGACATCATCGACCCTCGCCGCACCGAAACCGTTGCTGGCCGAACCCCGTACCCGCACCGAGATGCTCGTCATCCGGGCGTTCCTGGTGATCCCGTTCGCCGCGCTGATCGCCGCCGTGCCCCTCACCTGGGGGTGGGTGCTGAGCTGGGTGGACGTGACGCTCGCGGCGGTGTTCTACACCGTGTCCACTCTGGGCGTCACCATCGGCTACCACCGGTACTTCACGCACGGCGCGTTCAAGGCCAAGCGGGCGCTGCGGGTGGCCCTCGCCATCGCCGGCGGCCTGGCGGCGCAGGGACCGGTGATCGGGTGGGTGGCCGACCACCGCCGACACCACGCCTTCTCCGACCGCGAGGGGGACCCGCACTCGCCGTGGCTGTTCGGCACCTCGCCGATGGCGTTGGCGCGGGGTTTCTGGCACGCGCACATGGGGTGGCTGTTCGGCCGGGACACCACCAACGTCGACCGGTTCGCGCCGGACCTGGTAGCGGACAAGGACATCCGCGTGGTCGACCGGCTGTTCCCGTTGTGGGTCTTGCTGAGCGTGGCCGTGCCGACCGCGCTGGGCGGTGTCCTCACGCTGTCGTGGTGGGGTGCGCTGACGGCGTTCCTGTGGGCGGGTCTGGCCCGGATCTCCTTCCAGCACCACGTGACCTGGTCGGTGAACTCGATCTGCCACATGATCGGCGACCGCCCGTTCGCCGCCCGCGACCGCTCGGCCAACTTCTGGCCGCTGGCGATCCTGTCGATGGGCGAGTCCTGGCACAACTCCCACCACGCCGACCCGACCTGCGCCCGCCACGGCGTCGACCGCGGCCAGCTGGACGTGTCGGCGCGGGCGATCTGGGCGTTCGAGAAGCTGGGCTGGGTGTGGCGGGTCCGCTGGCCGCGCCCGCACCGCATGGCCGCGCTGCGCGTGGACACCCGGTGAAGACCGATCGGCTGGTGCTACGCGCCTGGCGCACAGACGACGCCGAGGTCGCTGGGCGGTGGAACGCGCCGCCGACCACACGGTGATCGGCGGCGCCGTCCTCCTGTCCTGCCGCCCCGACAACGAGGACTGGGAGACGGGCCGGCAACTGCACCCGGGCAAGTGGGGACAGGGCTACGCGGGCGAGTGCACGTTCGCACTCGCCCGCTGGGCCTTCTCTCACGGCCTGGATGAGGTCTTCACCGTCGTGCGCCCCAACAAGACCCGCATCGCCCGCAACGGCGTGCACTGGGTGGGCGAGACCCGCAGGTGCTTCGACCTGGACCTCCAGGTGTTCCGCCTGCGCCCGGCCGGCCTCGGCCGCACCGCCCACGGAACTACGCCTGACCGGCCTTCGTCCCGGGCTCCAGGAACAGCGGCTCGTGCACGTCCTCGGCCGACGGGACCGGCTGCGCCGGCCGCGGGACCTCCGGATGGCTGAACAACCCGTCCACGATCACCGAATGCTCTCCGGCAGGTGGTCCAACACGTGCACCACGCGCACCGCGACGTCCTGCGCGATCTTCGCGTCCAGATCGGACAACTCCTGCAACGTGGCCCGCACGAGATCGACCCGTGCTTCATACCGTGAAACGTACTGGGGTGACATGGGTTTCCGTCCTTCTCCACGCCCTCGGGGCTCAATGCGAACGATGTCGGAGCCGTCTCGCGACGCGGGATGTCCGGGCGGACTCGATCGAGTCGACCCGATGACGACAACGCTACACCCCGGTGAGCCGCTCGACGGTGACCGGCGTGGCGAACCACGGAGGGCATGCCTGGCGGGCGTCGCCCGCGGCACGCCAACCGCTGGCCCCGGCACCGCCCGCCCGGACCCACCATCCGAGTCGTCCTGACGCCCGGACGCGGTGCGGACCGGCCCCAGAGCGCACCCAGCGCCGACCCGCACCGCGCAACCAGACCGCCGTGGGCGCTGTCTGCTCAACGACACCGCGTCGAACCTGGCCCACCGTTCCCGCACGCGGGAACAGCACCCCAGAACTACCCACCACGACGGCCGGAACACCTTCGACGGACGTCGCTACGCACGGGTATGGTCGAAATGACTGCCCCGTCCAGCCGGCCACCGTCGCCGCCGTGCAGGACCGCACCGAAGTTGGCAGCCCGGATCCACCCGCCGAGCACCCAACCGTGCGCCACGGGGTTCGGCGATCGCCACCTGCTCGCCCCTGTGGGCACCGTCATCGGCAAGGCAGCCGGTTGTGGATCTGGTCGTCCTTTTCCGGGATGGTGGCCTTGGTCCCACGCTTGGCGAGGTGTTCGCGGTTGGAGTAGCCCTTGTCCGCGATCACCCGCTCCGGCCGGGTGCGAGGTTGTCCGACCGGGCGGGTGACGCGATGCCGACCAGGACGTCCTCGAAGAGTGGTGTCGTTGACGTTGCCCGCGGGTGAGCACAATCCACAGTGGCCTGCCCCTCCCGTCGACCGCCAGGTGGGTTTGTGGTCGTCAGGCCCCACGGGAGCGCCCGATCGCGTGGTCAGCCGGTTCCGCGGTCGGATTCCCGTGATTCGACCAGGCCCCCGTGTCCTTCGGCAGGGCCGCGCCGTGTTGATGGACCCGGACCAGGGTGAAGTCCACCGACACCACCCAGTCCAACTCACTAGCCAGATCCGCCCGCACCCGGTCGACCAGACCGGCCCAGGTGCCGTCCGCGCTCCACCACAACAACCGCTCGTACAGCGTCTGCCACGGCCCGAACCACTCCGGAACCTCCCGCCACGGCACACCGACCCCGTACCTGTAGGCGATGCCCTCGATCACCCGGCGGTGATCACGCCACCGACCGCCCCGACGCGGCGAACGATCCGGCAACTCCCCACCCATGACCAAGACTCCACCGGACCTCGACATCAAGATCCGTCAGACACACCGTCGGGGGCATCCGGTCGGTGGGTTATCCCGACCCCGGTCGGGATAACCCGCCGAGGCCCGTACCGACTGCGTCGGCGGCGGCCCGCAGAGACATCGGCGATGCCGAGGATCACGGTGTCTCGATCGAAGTGGTGCGGTCGAGGTCGTCGAGTCGGCGTTGGATGCGTTCGGCTTCGTCGTCACGGCCTTGGTCCCGGTACAGCCGGAGCGCCGCCTGCCACACCGCGCGCGCCTGCTCGGGGTGGCCGCGGGCGACGTGAGGTCGGCCGAGGTGGTCGAGGGTGTTCGCGACCTCGTAGGTGTTGCCGAGGGAGCGGAACAGGACGAGGGCCTGCTGGTAGTAGTTGAGGGCCTGGTCGTCGTCGCCGGTTCGGTGGGCGAGATGTCCGAGGCTGACCAGGGTGTGCGCCTGGCCGATGGTGTCCTGGTGGTAGCGGTGCAGGGTCAGGGCGGCGTGGCAGTGGTCTCGGGCGGTGTCGTACTCGCCCAGACGACTGGCGTACAGGCCGACCGTGTTGAGCGCGTCGGCTTCCCAGATCGGTTGGCCGAGGGTGCGGTGCAGATCCAGGGCTTCGCGGGCGTGGCCCAGGGCTCGTAGGTCGTCGCCCCGCGCCTCCCAGGCCGCGGCGAGCGCCTGGTGGGTGTGGGCCTGCTCGGCGGGGTCGTGGTGTTGTCGGGCCAGGGCGAGTGCGCGGTCGAGATGCGCGACGGCCTCCTCGTGCCGGTCCAACTGTGCGCAGGCGTGACCGAGGAGGCGGTGGGCACGGATGCGAGTGGTGGGGTCGGACAGGTGGTGGGCGGCTGCGAGTGCGGCCCGCCACGCCACGAGCGCGTCACGTCGGTGTCCCCGCTGGAGGTGGAAGGTGTGCAAGGCCCAGGCCAGGTGCCAGACGACGTGGTGGCGGCCCAGGGCGGCGGCGGCGTGTTGGGTGGCCAGCAGGGTGGCGTGCTCGGCGTCCAGCCAGGCCAGCGCGGCTGCGGCGTCAGCCGGCGCCCGCGGGCGGACGCCGGGCGCGGGCGGATCGGGATGGGTGAGCGGACGATGGAGATCCAGAAGGCGGTCAGCGGCGACCGCGGTGTGCAGGTGGAAGTCCGTCACCCGCGTCAACGCCGCCTCTCGCGTGGGCTCGGGCAGGGTGTCGGCGGTGCGTGTGGCGTAGGCGCGGACCAGGTCGTGCATGGCGTATCGG
>NZ_JAHXGQ010000002.1 GCF_019375475.1 Saccharothrix obliqua
ATCACCCACCAACTCGTGCAACCACCACGCCCCGTCCACCTTCGGCCGCAACACCCGCGACACCTGATCAGGGGTGAGACCGGTGAGCGTGCCGTCGTCCACGACGCCCGCCGTGTGCACGACCGCGGTGGGCCGGTACGTGGCCACGACTTCCGCCAACGCGTCCCGGTCGGCGACGTCGCACGCGACCAGGTGGGCGGTGGCGCCGAGGGCGGCCAGCTCGTCCCGCAGCTCCGCCGCGCCCGGCGCGTCCGGGCCGCGCCTGCCGAGCAGCACCAGCTCGCGGACGCCGTGCCGGGTCGCGAGGTGCCGGGCCAGCACCGCGCCCAGCGCGCCGGTCGCACCGGTGACGAGCACCGGGCCGCTGCCCCACCGCACGGCCACGTCGGCGGACGGGGTGCGGGCCAGGCGCGGCACCAGGACCTCGCCGCCACGCACGGCCACCTCCGGCTCGCCGAGCCGCAGCGCGGCGTCCAGCAGGTCCTCGCCGTTCTCGTCGACCGCGGCGAGCACGAACCGGCCGGGCTGCTCCGCCTGCGCGGTCCGCACCAGACCGCGCACGGCGGCGTGCGCCACGCCGTCCCGGATGACGATCGCCACCCGGCCTTCGGCTCCGCGCAACACCTCGAGCACGTGGTGCACGGCCTGTCGCGGGTCGAGGTCGGGCACCCGGTGCACGGCCGGCCCGTGTGCCGGGCCAGGCCCCGTCCCGACCGGCACCGCGCGCCAGGTCAGGGCGTGCAGGCCGGAGCGCGGCCCGCCCCGGCCCAGCGGTCGCAGCGCCAGTTCCGCCACGGTCAGCACCGGGTTGCCGGCGGCGTCCGCGACGACCACCGACACCGCCGAGCCGTGCCGGGTGAGCCTGGCGCGGGCCGCCGGCGCGGTGGAGTGCACGGTGACGCCGCTCCACGCGAACGGCAGCACCGGTTCCGCGGCGTCGTCCGCGACACCGGGCAGCAGCACGTGCAGCGCCGCGTCCAGGACCGCCGGGTGCACCAGGAAACCACCGCCCGCCAGCGGTTCCAGCTCGGCGAAGAGGTCGTCTCCCGCGCGGTGCAACGCCGTGAGCCGCCGGAAGGCCGGGCCGTAGTGGTAGCCGTGGTCGGCCAGCCGGTCGTACGCGCCGGTCAGGTCGACCTCCTCGGCGTGCGCGGGCCGCTCCAGCGGCGTGGCGGCGGGGTGTTCGGCGGTCAGCACCCCGGACGCGTGCAGCTCCCACGGCGCGGAGTCGTCGGGCCGCGCGTGCACCGCCACCGGGCGGCGGCCGTCCTCCTCCGGGCCCACGGTGACCTGGAGCAGCGCCGTGCCCAGCACCAGCGGCGCGGCGAGCGTCAGCTCCGCCAGGTGCGGGTGGCCGGTCCGCGCGCCCGCCGCCAGCGCGAGTTCGGCGAACGCCGTGCCGGGCAGCAGCACCTCGTCACGCACCCGGTGGTCGGCGAGCCAGTCGCCGCCGGACACGCGTCCGGTGAGCACGACCGTGTCGCCGCCCGCCAGCTCCACCACCGCGCCGAGCAGGGGGTGCCGCGCGTCGCCCAGGCCGAGCGCGCCGGCGGACCGGGCGGCACGCGGGGCGTCCAGCCAGAACCGGCGGCCCTGGAAGCGGTAGGTCGGCAGCTCCACCGGTCGGGCGTCGCCGAAGTCCCACGTGACGGCCACGCCCCTGGTGTGCAGGACGCCCAGCGCGGTGAGCGCCGTCTCCAGCTCGGGTCGGCCGGAGCGCAGCACCGCGACGGCCGAGCCGGGTTCGGCGGTGAGGCACTGGCGGGCCAGGGCGGTCAGCACGCCGTCCGGGCCCAGTTCCACGAACTCGGTGGCGCCCAGCCGTTCCAGGGTGCGCACGCCGTCCAGGAACCGCACCGCCTCGCGGATGTGCCGGACCCAGTAGTCCGGCGACCGCAGCTGCTCCGCGGTGGCGGGTTCACCGGTCACGTCGGAGATCACCGTGATGGCGGGTTCCCGGAACGCCACACCCGCCAGGTCGGCGCGGAACCGGTCGAGCACCTCGTCCATGTGCGGCGAGTGGAACGCGTGGCTCACCGGCAGCCGCCGGGTGCGCCGACCACGCGCGGACCACTCGGCGATCGCCCGCGCCACCGCCGGTTCGTCACCGGAGACGACGGTGGAGCGCGGCGCGTTGACGGCCGCGACGGCGAGCACGCCGCGCAGGCTCTCCCGCACCTCCTCCTCGGTCGCCTCGATGGCGGCCATCGCGCCGTCGTCACGCGCCGACTGCATGGCCCGACCGCGGGCGGCGACCAGCGTGCAGGCGTCGGCCAGGTCGAACACGCCCGCGACGTGCGCGGCGGCCACCTCGCCCACGGAGTGCCCGAGCAGGAGGTCCGGCCGCACGCCGTGGTGTTCCACGAACCGGTACAGCGCCACCTCGACGGCGAACAACGCGGCCTGCGTGAAGGCGGTCTGGTCCAGCAGCGCCGAGTCCGCGGTGTCCGCCTCGGCGAACAGGACCGCCTTGAGCGGGCGGTCCAGCACCGGGTCCAGGTGCTCGCACACCTCGTCCAGCGCGGCCCGGAACACCGGCGACCGCCGGTAGAGGTCGCGGCCCGTGCCGACGCGCTGGCTGCCCTGGCCGGTGAACAGGAACGCGGTGCGGCCCCGACCGGAGCCGTCGCCGATCACCGGGTCCAGCAGCCCGTCCCGGCCCAGCACCACCGCGCGGCGCTCCAGGCGGGCGCGGCGGGCCAGCGTCCAGCCCACGTCGGCCGGGTCCGGGTCGTGCTCGCCCAGGTGGGCGTGCAGGGCGGCGGCCTGGGCACGCAGGGCGTCGTCGTCACGCGCGGAGAGCACCCACGGCACGACGTCCGGTGTCACGCGGTCGGCCTGCTCCGGTTCGGGGCCCTGCTCCAGGATCACGTGCGCGTTGGTGCCGCTGATGCCGAACGACGAGACCGCGGCACGACGGGGCCGGTCGGCGGTCCACTCGCGGGGTTCGGTGAGCAGTTCCACCGCGCCCGACGACCAGTCCACGTGGCTGGTGGGTTCCTCGGCGTGCAGGGTGCGCGGCATCACGCCGTGCCGCATCGCCTGCACCACCTTGATGATCCCGCCCACACCCGCCGCCGCCTGCGCGTGCCCGATGTTCGACTTGAGCGAGCCCAGCCACAGCGGTCGCACGCGGTCCTGCCCGTAGGTGGCGAGCAGGGCCTGCGCCTCGATCGGGTCGCCGAGCCGGGTCCCCGTGCCGTGCGCCTCCACCAGGTCGACGTCCGCCGTGGTGAGACGGGCCGAGGCCAGCGCGGCGCGGATCACCCGTTCCTGCGACGGGCCGTTCGGCGCGGTGAGCCCGTTGGACGCGCCATCGGAGTTCACCGCCGAACCACGCAGCACCGCCAGCACCCGGTGGCCGCGCTCGCGCGCGTCGGACAGCCGTTCCACCAGCAGCAGGCCCACGCCCTCGGACCAACCCGTGCCGTCCGCGCCGTCGGCGAACGACTTGCAGCGCCCGTCGGCGGACAGGCCGCGCTGCCGCGAGAACTCCACGAACGTGCCGGGACCCGCCATGACCGTGACCCCGCCCGCCAGCGCCAGGTCGCACTCGCCCTGCCGCAACGCGTTCGCGGCCAGGTGCAACGCCACCAACGACGACGAGCACGCCGTGTCGACGGTGATCGCCGGGCCCTCCAGCCCGTAGGTGTAGGCCAGGCGACCGGAGACGACGCTGGAGGTGTTGCCCGCCAGCAGGAAGCCCTCCACCTCGTCCGGCGTGGCGGGCAGCCGCGAGGCGTAGTCGTCGTACATCACGCCGGTGAACACACCGGTCCGGCTGCCACGCAGCGCGGCGGGGTCGATGCCCGCGTCCTCGAACGTCTCCCACGCGGTTTCCAGCAGCAGCCGCTGCTGCGGGTCGGTGGCCAGCGCCTCGCGTGGCGACATGCCGAAGAAGTCCGCGTCGAACAGGTCCGCGTCGTGTAGGAACCCACCGGACTTCGCGTACGTCGTGCCCAGCCGCTCCGGGTCCGGGTCGTACAGGGCGTCGACGTCCCAGCCGCGGTTGGTCGGGAAACCGGTGATGGCGTCCCGACCTTCGGCCACCAGCCGCCACAGGTCCTCCGGCGACCGCACACCGCCCGGGTACCGGCACGCCATGCCGACGATCGCGATCGGCTCGTCGGCACGCGTGGTGGCCCGCACCTCCGCCTTCCGGGCGCCCGCCGCCAGGAACGCGGCCAGCGCGACCGGCGTCGGGTGGTCGAACACCAGCGTGGTGGGCAGCTTCCGGCCGGTCGCGGCGATCAGCCGGTTGCGCAGGTCCACGCCCGCCAGCGAGTCGAAGCCCTGGTCGCGGAACGCCTTCTCCGGGTCGACGGCGGTGGCGTCGACGTGCCCGAGCGCCGCCGCGGCCAGCGACCGCACCAGGTCCAGCGCGGTGTCGCCGGTGAGCCCGGCGACGGGTTTGGCGGTCCGCCGCCGCACCAGGCCGCGCAACGGGGCGGGCACCACGTCACCGTCCACCTTGGACGGTTCCAGCGCGGCGGGCACGAGCAACGCCGCGTCACCCGCCAGCGCCCGGTCGAGCAGGGCCAGCCCGCGTGCCGGGTCCAGCGGCGCCACCCCGGCCCGCGCCCAGCGGGCCAGGTCGGTGGCCCCGAGCCCGTCGCCCATGCCCGCGCCCCACAGGCCCCACGCCAGCGAGGTCGCCGGGAGGCCACGCGCGTGGCGGTGGGCGGCCAACGCGTCCAGGTAGGCGTTGGCGGCGGCGTAGTTGGCCTGGCCCGCCGTGCCGAGGATGCCGGAGATCGAGGAGAACAACACGAACGCCCGCACGTCGCCGACCAGCTCGTGCAGGTGGCGTGCCGCGAGCGCCTTGGGCGCGAGCACCCGGTCCACCTGCTCGCCGGTCAACGCCGTCGTGGTGGCGTCGTCCAGCACGCCCGCGGCGTGGATCACGGCGGACAGCCGCTCGCCCGCGAGGAGTTCCGCCAGGGCCGCGCGGTCGGCCACGTCGACGGCGACGACCCGCGCGCCGAGTTCGTCGGCCAGCTCGCGGGCGCCCGGCGCGTCCAGGCCGCGCCTGCCGACCAGCAGCAGGTCCCGCACGCCGTGGTGCTCGTGCAGGTGCCGCGCGACCAGCGCGCCGAGGCCGCCCGTGCCGCCGGTGATCAGCACCGTGCCGTCGAGCCGGGTGGGCTCCCCGAGGTCCACGCGGACCAGCCGGGGCACGACGAAACCGCCGTCCCGCACCGCGACCTGCGGTTCGCCGGTCGCGACCGCGGCGGGCACGGCCGACTCGTCGGCGGCGTCCACCACGACCACGCGGTCCGGGTGCTCCGACTGCACGGTCCGCACCAGGCCCCACACGGCGGCGTTCGCCAGGTCGTCCACCGGCTCACCGGGCCGGGCCGCGACCGCGTGGCGGGTGTGGAACACCAGCCGGTCACCGTCGTCGTGCTCCTCGGCCAGCCAGTCCTTGATCAGCCCGAGCGCGCGGCGCACGGCCACGCCCGGGTCGTCGGTGTCGGCGGGCGGCACCACGACCAGGTCGCCGAGCGGCTCGCCGCCGGGCACACCGGTCCACTCGACGGTGAACGTGGAACTGCCCGCGACGCCGTCCTTGGCGACCGACCGCAGCGTGATGCCGTCGATCCGGCCCAGCGGCGCACCCGCGCCGTCCGCCACGTCCACCGCGAACGTGTCCGCGCCGGCCGGTGTGACGCGGACGCGCAACGCCGTGACGCCGGGCGCGGCCAGTTCCACGCCGCTCCACGCGAACGGCAGCCGGATGTGACCGGGTGCGGCGGGGACCATCACCAGCGGGTGCAGCACCGCGTCCAGCAACGCCGGGTGCACCACGAACTCCTCGGCGGGCGCGGGCACCGACACCTCGGCGTAGGTGGTGTCGCCGTCCCGCCACAGGCGGCGCAGGCCCCGGAACGGCTCGCCGTAGTCGTAGCCCAGCGCGGCGAGCCGGTCGTAGGCGTCGTCCAGCGGCTCCTCCGGCACGTCCGGCGGCCACGGGAACGCTTCGGCGGGTGTGGCTGCCGCGGCGAGCGTGCCGGACGCGTGCCGCTGCCACGCGTCCCGCCGCGAGTGCACGGTGAACCGGCCGTCCCGCACGGCGACCTGCACCTGCACGACGCCGTCCGCGGGCACCACCAGCGGCGCCTCCAGCGCCAGGTCCTCCACGCGCGGCAGGCCGACCCGCTCCCCCGCCGCGAGCGCCAGCTCCAGGAACGCCGTGCCGGGCACCAGGACCGCGCCGTTGACGACGTGCCCGGCCAGCCACGGCTGCGCGGTCAGCGACACCTCGCCGGACAGCACGACCTCGTCCCGGTCGGCCAGCTCCACCGCCGTGGTCACCAGGCCGGCGGTGCCGGTGGCCCGCGACGTGAGCCAGTACCGGTCCCGGCGGAACGGGTAGGTGGGCACGTCGGCCCGCTCCGCGCCCGGCACGAACGACGCCACGTCCAGCGGCGCGCCGTGGGCGTGCGCGTGGGCCATGCCCCGCACCGCCGTGGTCGCCTCCGGCTTGCCCGCCCGGCCGAGGGCGACCGCCACGGCGCCGGCGGCCTGCGCGAGCGGCGCGAGGACGGCGTCCGGGCCGATCTCCACGAACACCTTCGCGCCCGCCTGCTCCAAGCCGCGCACGGCGTCCAGGAACCGCACGGTGGCGCGGATCTGGCGCACCCAGTGCTCGGCGTCGGCTTCGAGGACTTCGCCGGTCACCGTGGAGATGACGGGGACGCGGGCGGCGTGGTGGGTGACGGTCGCCGCGACCGCGCGGAACTCGTCGAGCACGTCGTCCATGTGCGGCGAGTGGAACGCATGGCTCACCCGGAGCCGACGCGTGCGGTCGAACCGGGCGGCGAACGCCGTGACGGCGTCCTCGTCACCCGCCAGCACCACCGAGTCGGGGCTGTTCACGGCCGCCAGCGCGACACCCGCCGGCAGGTCGCCGAGGTCCTCCTCGGCCGCCTGGACGGCGATCATCACGCCACCGGACCGCGCCCGGTGCATCAGCCGGCCGCGGGCGGCGACCAGCTTCGCCGCGTCGTCCAGGGTGAGCACGCCCGCCACGTGCGCGGCGACCAGCTCGCCGACGGAGTGTCCCGCCAGCAGGTCCGGCACCAGGCCGTGGTGCTCGGCGAGCCGGTGCAGGGCGGTCTCGTACGCGAACAACGCGGGCTGCGTGTAGCGGGTCTCGTGCAACCGGGTGTCGTCGCCGAACACCAGGTCCTCCAGCGGCACGTCCAGGTGGGGCGCGAACGCGGCCACCGCGGCGTCGAACGCCTCGGCGAACACGGGGTACGCCGCGTGCAGCTCGCGCCCCATGCCGGCGTGCTGCGCGCCCTGGCCGGTGAACAGGAACGCCGTGCGACCGCCGGGTGCGGCGCGACCGGTCAGCGGCGCGGCCAGGAAGTCGTCGGGTTCGACGCCGACGACCACGGCCCGGTGGTCGAACCGGGTGCGCTCGGCGAGCGCGCGGGCGACCTCCGCGACGTCGGCGCGACCACGCACGCCCTCCCAGTGGGCGATCGCGGAGCCGGGGTCGTGGCCGCTGAACACCCACGGGACCGGCGTGGTCACCGGGGTCTCCGCCGGCTCGTGCGCGTCGCCCTGCTCCAGCACCAGGTGCGCGTTGGTGCCGCTGATGCCGAACGACGAGATGCCCGCCCGGCGCGGGCGGCCGTGCTCGGGCCACGCGCGGGCCTCGGTGAGGAGTTCCACCCGGCCCGCGGACCAGTCGACCCGCGGGGTGGGCTCGGCGACGTGCAGCGTGCGCGGCAGCACGCCGTGCCGCATCGCCTCCACCAGCTTGATCACACCGCCCACGCCCGCCGCCGCCTGCGCGTGGCCGATGTTCGACTTGAGCGAGCCCAGCCACAGCGGCCGGTCGCGGTCCCGGCCGTAGGCGGCGATGATCGCCTCGGCCTCGATCGGGTCGCCCAGCGACGTGCCGGTGCCGTGCGCCTCGACCGCGTCCACGTCCGCGGGCGCCAGGCCGGCGTCCGCGAGCGCCTGCCGGATGACCCGCTGCTGGGACCCGCCGTTCGGCGCGGTGAGCCCGTTGGACGCGCCGTCGGAGTTGATCGCGCTGCCCCGGATCGTCGCGAGCACGCGGTGGCCGTTGCGCCGCGCGTCGGAGAGCCGTTCCAGGACCAGGAGGCCGACGCCCTCCGCCCACACCGTGCCGTCCGCGTCGGCGGAGAACGACTTGCAGCGCGCGTCGGCAGCCAGGCCGTGCTGGCGGGAGAACTCCAGGAACATGCCCGGCGTGGCCATCACCGCGACACCGCCCGCGATGGCCGTGCTCGACTCGCCGCTGCGCAGCGACCGCACCGCCAGGTGCAGCGCGACCAGCGACGAGGAGCACGCCGTGTCGACGGTGAGCGCCGGACCGACCAGCCCGAGCTGGTAGGCGATGCGGCCGGACATGACGCTCGGCGTCGCACCCGTCAGCACGTGGCCCTCGGCCTGCTCGGACGCCTCGTGCATCCGCGGCCCGTAGTCACCCGCCGTGCCGCCGACGAACACGCCGGTCCGGCTGCCGCGCAACGACTCCGGGTCGATGCCCGCCCGTTCCACCGCCTCCCAGGCGGTGTGCAGCAGGAGGCGTTGCTGGGGGTCCATGGCGAGCGCTTCGCGGGGCGAGACGCCGAAGAAGGCCGGGTCGAACTCGGCCGCGCCGGCCAGGAAACCCCCCTCACGCACGTAGCTCGCGCCCGAGCGGTCCGGGTCGGGGTGGTACAGGTCGGCGGGCCAGCCCCGGTCCGCGGGGAACGGCCCGACGGCGTCCCGCTCGTCGACCACGAGCCGCCACAGGTCGTCCGGCGACGCCACGCCGCCCGGGAACCGGCACGCCATGCCCACGATCGCGATCGGCTCGTCCCCACCGGTGTCCACCACGG
This sequence comes from Saccharothrix obliqua, assembly GCF_019375475.1. Classification (GTDB taxonomy): domain Bacteria; phylum Actinomycetota; class Actinomycetes; order Mycobacteriales; family Pseudonocardiaceae; genus Actinosynnema; species Actinosynnema obliqua. Next base: position 8,865 of record NZ_JAHXGQ010000002.1, read on the forward strand.
GCTCCTCGGTGGTGTCGGCGGCCTTGAGGAAGTCGACGACCGCGTTCGGCGTGGGGTGCTCGAACAGCAGGCCGGTCGGCAGCACGCGCCCGGTGGCGGTGGCCAGGTTCTCCCGCAGCTCGACGCCCATCAGGGAGTCGAAGCCGAGGTCGCGGAACGGGCGACGCGGGTCCACCGCACCCGGTTCCGCGCCCAGCACGGCGGCCACGTGGGCGGTGACCAGCTCCGCGACGTCCCGGGCGGGCTGACCGGCCGCCGCGGCCGGCCGCTCGTCCAGCCAGTGCCGTTCGCGCTGGAACGCGTAGGTGGGCAGCTTCACGCGACGTCCCCGGAACGCCGTCCAGTCCACCGCGACGCCACGCGCGTGCACGGCGGCGAACGCGGTGACGGCGGTGGTCGGCTCGTCGTGGTCCTTGCGCATCAACGGGAACGCGCGGACACCGGCGTCGGCGGCGAGCGCGGAGAGCACCCCGTCCGGTCCGGCCTCGACCAGCGTGGTGACGTCGAGGCGACGCAGCGCGTCGTGGAAGCGCACGGGTTCGCGGACCTGCCGGACCCAGTATTCGGGGTCGGTCAGGTCGGCGTCGGGCGTGACCGAGGAGACCACGGGTACGCGTGGCGCGTGGAACTCCAGCCCGCGCACGACGGCGCGGAACTCGTCCAGCATCGGGTCCATCAGGGGCGAGTGGAAGGCATGGCTCACCGCGAGCCGCTTCGTCCGGTACCCGTTGGCGCGCAACGCTCCGGCGTACTCGACCACGGCTTCTTCCAACCCGGACAACACGACGGCACGCGGCCCGTTGACGGCGGCGAGCGCGACACCGGCGGGGAGTTCGAGTTCGGCCTCCGCCGCCTCGACCGCGACCATCGCGCCACCGGCGGGCAACGCCCGCATCAGCCTGCCGCGCGCGGCGACCAGGGTGCACGCGTCGGGCAGCGACAGGACGCCCGCGACGTGCGCGGCGGCGATCTCGCCGATCGAGTGGCCGACCAGCACCGAGGGCGTGAGGCCCCACGACTCGGCGAGCCGGTGCGCGGCCACCTCGACGGCGAACAGGGCGGGCTGGGTCCACCCGGTGTCGTCCAGCCCCCGGCCGGTGGCGACGACGTCCCGGAGTCGGGGGTCGAACCGGGCGATCACCTCGTCGAACGCCCGCGCGTAGGCGGGGAACGCCTGGTGGAGGGCGAGACCCATGCCGGGGCGCTGCGCGCCTTGGCCGGTGAAGAGCACTCCCAGCGAGCCGTCGGCGACCGTGCCGCGGACGACGTCGGCGGCCGGCTCACCGGCGGCGAGCGCGGCCAGACCCGCGTCGAGGGAGGCCCGGTCGTGCGCGACGACGACGGCCCGGTGCTCGAAGGCGGTGCGCGTGGTGGCCGAGGACCAGGCCAGGTCCCGCAGTGCGCCGGGCACACCGCGCAACCGCTCCGCCTGCCCCCGCAAAGCCTCCGCACTGCGGCCCGACAGCGGAACCGGCACCACCTCGGCACCACGCACCGGCTCGGGACCCCGCACCGCCGCCGCACCACGCACCGGCCCCACTTCGGGGCTCGGCACCGCTCCGCCGCTCGACACCGCCCTGTGGTTCAGCACCCCTCCGCCGCTCGGCACCGCCCCGGCGTCCCGCACGACCCCGGCACCGCTCTCACCCGAGTCCGCCGACGCCTTCTCCGCCGGCTCGCCGTGGGCGCTCGCGGCCCGACCGGCGGGCACCGCGCCCGCGACCACCGACGGCTCGGCCACGACCAGGTGGCAGTTGGTCCCACCCATGCCGAACGAGCTGACCCCCGCCACCAGCGGCCGGTCGTCGTGCGGCCACCCCGACAGTCCCGTGTGGACGGACAGGTTGTGCTCGTCCAGCCGCACCGCCGGGTTGGGCGTGGCGAAGTTCAGGCTCGCCGGGAGTTCCCGGTGCCGGATCGCGAGCAACGCCTTCAGCAACCCCGTGACACCCGCCGCGCCCTCCAGGTGCCCGACGTTCGTCTTCACCGAACCCACCGCCAACGGCTCGGCACGCCCGCCGAACACGGCGCCCAGGCCCGCCGCCTCGACCGGGTCGCCGACCGGCGTGCCGGTGCCGTGCAGCTCCACGTACTGCACCGCCTCCGGCCCGATCCCGGCCCGCCGCTGCGCCGCGCGCACCACGGCGGCCTGGGATTCCGGACCGGGGACGGTGAGGCCGGGTGTCGCGCCGTCGTTGTTGACCGCGCTGCCCAGCAGCACCCCGTACACGTCGTCGCCGTCCGCCAACGCCACGCGCAACGGCTTCAGCACCAACACCACCGCGCCCTCGCCACGCACGTAGCCGTTGGCCCGCGCGTCGAACGTGTAGCACCGGCCGTCCGGCGACAACCCGCCGAACTTGTCCGCGCCCAACGCCCCTTCGGCGAGGATGTTCAGGTTCACGCCCGCCGCGAGAGCCAACGGCGACTCGCCGGAGCGCACGCTCTCCGCCGCGAGGTGCACGGCGACCAACGACGAGGACTGCGCGGTGTCCACGACGACGCTCGGCCCGCGCAGGTCCAACGCGTACGACACCCGGTTGGCGATGATCCCCCGGTGCGTGCCGGTGTTGGTGTGCTGGGTGATCTTCCCCCGCCCCAGCACCAGACCCGCGTAGTCGTCGCGCAACGCGCCCACGAACACCGACGTCGCCGTGCCGGCGAGCGCGCCCGGCACGATGCCCGCGTCCTCCAGCGCCGCCCACGCGAGTTCCAGCACCAGGCGTTGCTGCGGGTCGGTCGCCGCGGCCTCGCGGGGCGAGATGCCGAAGAAGCCGGCGTCGAAATCGCCCACGGCGTCCAGGAACGCGCCGAACCGCGTGCCGCGCACCGCGCGCGTGGCCGGTGCCAACGCCTCCCAGCGATCGCCCGGCAGCTCCGTCACGGCGTCGCGGCCCTCGCGCAGCAGGCGCCAGAACGCCGCCGGGTCCGCCGCGCCCGGCAGCTCGCACGAGACGCCGACCACCGCGACCGCGTCGTCCAGGTTCCTCATCGACCAGCCCTCCGCAGGTGGGTGCCTTCGGATCCGTTCCTACCCAGTGATTCCGCGGGACCAGTCACGAACCGGTCGTCGCGCGTTCCACCGACAGCCGGATTACCGGTCCGTGACCGCGCTCTGGTTAGCGTCGGCCGCGTTACCCGCTCGACCCGGAGAAGAGGATCGCGGCCATGACGACGAACTTCGCGCTGCCCGAGGAAGCGACCGAGATGACCGCCCTGTACGTCCGCGCGATGAACTCGGGCGACGTCGAGGCGGTGCTGTCGCTCTACACCGAGGACGCGGTGTCCGTGTGGGACCCGGAGAAGCCGATCAGCGGCGAGGAGCACGAGCGCGCGGTGCGCGAGTTCATGGCGCAGAAGCCCGTGATGCGTGCCGAGGTCAAGGAGTCCTACGTGACCGGCGACACGACGCTGCTGGTGGTCGACTGGTCGTTCGACGTCCCCGGTTCGGAAACGCTCACCGGCACCGGCCTGGACGTGTTGCGGCGCGGCGAGGACGGCAAGTGGCGGTACGCGATCGACAACCCGTTCGGCGACAACTGACATGGCGCTCGAACTGGCCGAGGCCCACCTGCGGGGCCTGCTGTCCCAGCTCGGGCTGGACGCCGAGTACGTGCGCGGCTCGGGTGACGTGCTGTGGTGGCGCACCGCGTCCGGCGAGGAAGTCGAGGTGGTCGACTTCGTCGGCGGCTACGGTTCGCTGGTGCTCGGCCACCACCACCCCGGGATCGTGGCGCGGGCGCGGGAGCTGCTGGACCACGAGGTGCCGGTGCACGCGCAGTTCTCCTACCACCCGTACGCCAACGACCTGGCCGCCGCGCTGAACCGCGTGCTGTGGCGGGAGTTCGACGTCACCGAACCCTATTCGGCGATCTTCGCCAACACCGGCGCGGAAGCCGTCGAGGTGGCGTTGAAGCACGCCGAGATGGACCGCGGTGCCCGCGTGGCGGCGTTGCGCGAGGAGATCGAGGCGCACCTGGCGTCCGCGCCGGCCGACGTGGCGGCACGCGTGCGCGAGCACAACGAGGGCCGCTTCGACACGCCCCCGGTGTTCCTCACCCTGGAGGGCTCGTTCCACGGCAAGCTCGCGGGCAGCGTGCAGCTCACCCACAACGCGGGCTACCGCGTGCCGTTCCGGGCGCTGGCCGCGCAGGCGCGGTTCGTGGCGGGCGGCGAGGTCGCGAAGGCCGTCGAGGCGGAGCGGGTGACCGTGCTGGACGTCGAGGCGGGTCGGGTCGTCGAGCGCGACCTGCCCGTGGTGGCGGCGTTCTTCGTGGAACCGGTGCAGGGCGAGGGCGGCATCCGCGTGCTGGACGAGGCCGTGGCGCGGGACATCCGGGCGGCGGCCGACGCACACGGCTTCCCGGTCGTGGTGGACGAGGTGCAGAGCGGTTTCGGGCGGACGGGCGCGTTCTACGCGGCGTCGCACATCGGGCTGCTGGGTGACTACGTCGTGCTGGCCAAGGCGCTGGGCGGCGGTCTGGCGAAGGCGTCGGTGCTGCTGGTCCGGCAGTCCCGGTACCTGCCGGACTTCGAGCTGCTGCACAGCTCCACGTTCGCGAAGGACGCGTTCTCCTGCCACATCGGCACTCGCGTCGTGGAGCTGCTGGAGGCGGACGGGGGCGCGGCGTACCAGCGGGCCGCCGAGCGCGGCGCGGCCCTGGAGGCGGCGTTGAGGTCTCTCCGGGAGGAGTTCCCGGAGGTCGTCGCGGACGTCCGCGGGCGCGGCCTGATGCTGGGCCTGGAGTTCGCCGACCAGACCGAAGGCACGGGGCAGTTGGCCGAGTTCGCCCGCCAGGGCCTGCTCGGCTACGTGCTGTCCGGCTACCTGCTCAACGCCCACCGCGTGCGCGTGTTCCCGACCGCCAGCGCGTCGCACACGCTGCGGTTCGAACCGTCCATCGGCATCTCGGACGACCAGATCGCCCAGCTCGTCACCGGCCTGCGTGCCGTGTGCACGGCGCTGCGCGACAAGGACGATTCCCCCTTCCTGCCAGGCTGACCCCCGCTGACAGGACACGAGCCCCGCCGACCACCCCCCGTCGGCGGGGCTCTCGTGGTTCGAATCCCTTGCCCCGGAATCAGCGGAGAACCGCGTCGCCCGGGATTCGGGACGACGCGGTTCTCCTGGTCCGGCGGTTGTTCTCGTCACCTGTCACAGGGGCACGTTGCCGTGCTTCCGGGCCGGTGGGCGGCGGCGTTTGTCGCGGAGCATCGCGAGGCCCCTGGCGATTGCCGAGCGGGTTTCCGCCGGGTCGATCACGTCGTCCACCAGGCCGCGCTCGGCGGCGTAGTACGGGTGCATCAGCTCGTCGGCGTACTGCGCGACCAGCACGGCCCGCAGCTCGGCCGGGTCGGGCGCGGCGGCGAGCTGCTTGCGGTGCACGACGTTCACGGCGGCTTCCGCGCCCATCACCGCGATTTCGTTCGTCGGCCACGCAAGCGACAGGTCGCAGCCGATGGACCGGGAGTCCATCACGATGTACGCCCCGCCGTACGCCTTGCGCAGGATCACCTGCACGCGCGGCACGGACGCCTCGCAGTACGCGTACAGCAGCTTGGCCCCGTGGCGGATCGCACCGCCGTGCTCCTGCTCCGTGCCGGGCAGGAAGCCGGGCACGTCGACCAGCGTCACCAGCGGGATGCCGAACGCGTCGCAGAACCGGACGAACCGGGCCGCCTTCTGGGACGCGGACGTGTCCAGCACGCCCGCCAGCACCAGCGGCTGGTTGCCGACGACGCCCACCACCTCGCCCGCGATCCGGGCCAGCGCGCACACCACGTTGCCCGCCCAGCCCTCGTGCACCTCCAGGAACTCGCCGTCGTCCACCAGCTCGCCGATCACGGCCCGCATGTCGTACGGCTGGTTCGGCTCCACCGGCACGAGGTCGGCCAACGCGGGCCGCAGGTCGTCGCCCGGACCGCGATCCGCCGCCGCCGGCGGCGGCTCCAGGTTGTTGCCGGGCAACAGGGACAGCAGGTAGCGCACGTCGGCGAAGCAGCTCTCCTCGTCGTCGTGCACGAACGACGCCACGCCCGACCGGCCACCGTGCACGTCGGCGCCGCCCAGTTGGTCGTGGGTGACGCGTTCGCCGGACACGGCCCGCACCACGTCCGGCCCCGTCAGGTACATCTGCGCGGTGTCGCGGACCATGAACGTGAAGTCGGCCAACGCCGGCGAGTAGGCCGCGCCACCCGCGCACGGGCCGAGCACCACCGCTATCTGCGGGATGACGCCGGACGCCTCGACCTGGCGGCGGAAGATGCCGCCGTAGCCGTCGAGCGCCAGGACGCCCTCCTGGATGCGCGCGCCGCCGCTGTCGTTGAGGGCGACGACCGGCGATCCGGTGTCCAGCGCGAGGTCCAGCACCTTGTGGATCTTGGCGGCGTGTGCCGCGCCGAGCGAGCCGCCCGCGATGGTGAAGTCCTGGGCGTAGACGAACACGCGCCTGCCCTCGACGGTTCCCGAGCCCGCGACGACACCGTCCGTGGCCGCGCCCGTGGAACCCTTGCGGTGCAGGTCGATCTCGACGAACGACCCCTCGTCCAGCAGCAGGTCCAGGCGTTCCCGCGCGGTGCGCTTGCCCAGCCGGTGCTGCCGCTCCACGGCCGCTTGGTCGCCCAGCGCGACCCGGCTGGTCAGCTCGTCGCGGCGGTCGCGCAACGCGCGCATGGTGCGCCGCGGCGGCGCCGCGGGCCGCACGCCCATCTCGGAGATGCTCATCGTCGCCCTTCGCTCGTGTCGACCTGCCCGTACGCGCCGTCGAAGAACAGCAACCCCGCCGCGTCCGCGCCACGCCCGGAACCCAGCACCCGGCCGATGAACACGGAGTGGTCGCCCGCCTCGTGCGCGGCCGTGAGCGCGCATTCCAGCCACGCCAGCGCACCGCTCAGCACGGGTGCGCCGGTGCGTGGTCCGGGCGTCCAGTCGACGGCGTCGAACTGGGCGCGCCCGACCGGTCTGGAGCGGCTCGCGAAGTGCCGGGCGTGCTCCTCCTGGTCGGCGCGCAGCACGGAGGTGGCGAAGTGCCCGGCGTCGGTGATCGCCCGGTGCATGGTGGCGGTGCGGGACACGCAGCACAGCACCAGCGGCGGGTCCAGGGAGACGGAGCTGAAGGCGTTCGCGGTCATGCCGTGCATGTGCTCGCCGCCGACGGTCAGCACGACCACCCCGGTGGCGAAGCGGGCGAGGGTGGAGCGCATCTCGGTCGGGGTCACCCCGGTCAGCTCGGGGGCCAGGTCCATCGCACACGTCCTTCCCGCGGCGGGCGCGGACCGCGCGTCCACGCGGCCCGCGCGGGCCGGCTCAGCCCTGGATGTCCTCGACGGAGTCGGCGACCGGGCGGTCGACGGCCATGACCCAGCGGCCGTCCTCGCCACGCACCAGCACGTCGGTGCACTTGCCGAGGATGCGCTGCTCGCGGCCGTCCTCCAGCGTCACCTGGAGGTCGTACTCGACGATGATCAGCGAGGTGTCGCCGGTGGTGTAGTAGGACTTGACCCTCGACTTGAGCCGCGGGCGGGTCGCGAGCAACGCCGTGATGGCCTCGGTGCGCGACCGGCCGGACAACGGCTTGCCGGTCAGGTTGGAGATCGAGTCGTCCCGGTACAGGCTGTCGAAGATGGCGCCCTGCCCCGAGTTGAACGCCGCCAGGAACACGTCGTTCTGCACTTCCGGGTCGTCCGTGAGTTCCAGGTTCTGCAAGTCGATCTGCGCGGTCATGGAGCGGGTCCTCGCTTTCCTGCGATTCGGCAGTGCCCGCGTTTCACGCTATAGGCCGGTGATCGCGCTCTTCTCATCGTGGAATAACCGGGCGCTCATCGCCGACTCAGCCCGGTTTTTCCGCTGCCGCAAGGCATCGCGGGCAGCACGCCCCGGCCACGAGGCGCACCGGCACACCTCTGAGCGCACCGGGACCGACCCGACCCGCACCCGCCACAGCCTCCGACAACCAGCCCACGGGCACGCCCGCCACACCCGCCAAGCACACCGACCCCGCCCGCACAGCCGACCCGCACCCGCCGCAGCCTCCGACAACCAGCCGCGAGCACATCGCCCCACACCGCCGCGCCCGACCACCCCCGAACACGCCGCGGCCCGGACCACCGATCGGTGGTCCGGGCCGCGGTGCGGTTCCGGTTACCCGGAGACGACGACCAGGCCGCCGTCCACGACCAGCTCCTGCCCGGTGGTGAAGGTGGCGTCGAAGCCGAGGTACAGCACGGCCGCCGCGACCTCCTCCGGCGTGCCGTGCCGCTTCATCGGCGTGATCTGGTCGCCCACCTCGGAGAACTCCTGGCGCTCCTGCGCCGAGGCGTCCACACCCATGCTCGGGGTGTCGATGAAGCCGGGGCTGACCGCGTTCACCCGGATGTTGCGGCCGACCAGCTCGGCGGCGAACACCTGCGCGAACGACCGCACGGCGGACTTCGCGCCCGCGTACACGCTCATGCCGGCCGAGCCGCCGACGTTCGCGATGGACGTCGTGAACACGATCGCGCCACCGTCGCGCACCAGCGGCGCGAGCACCTGGGTGGTGAAGAACGCGCCCTTGGTGTTGACCGCGAACGTCCGGTCGTAGGTCTCCTCGGTGACCACGTCGAACGGCTCCAGCTTGGCGTAGCCCGCGTTGACGTGGACCAGGTCCACCTCGCCCAGCTTGTCCTTGACCTGCTCGCCCAGCGCACGCACGTCGGCGAGGTCGGCCACGTCGCACGCGACGACGTGGGCCCGCTCGCCCAGCTCCTGCCGGGCGGCCTCCAGGTTCTTCCCGTCCCGTCCGGTGAGCAGGACCTCGGCCCCGCCAGCCAGCAGCGCCTTCGCCACGGCGAGGCCCATGCCGTGCGTACCCCCGGAGATGACTGCCTTCTTACCGGCAAACCGGCTCACGAGACTCCCTCTCTTCGTCCTTGCCACACCCTCGGTCCGCACCGGAGTCGGACCGTCGCCGACGGTAGTGCCGACGCCTCTCCATCGGCTCTCGACGCGCTCTCACCTCAGCGGAGGAGCTGCCACGCCTGCTCGGCGGCCCGCAGGCCGGATTCGATGGCGCCGTCCACGAAGGCGCCGTTCCAGCCGGTCGCGATGTCGCCGGTGGCGAACGCCAGCCTGCCGTGCGGCTGCTGGATGGCGGGCAGCTGGGCGATGAGCTGGTCGGGTCCGCGCATACCCCAGGCGCCCTGCGCGTACGGGTCGCGCCCCCAGGCGCCGACCACGTGGTCCACCAGCCTGACGTCCGGCGCGATGCCCCGCAACGCGGCCTCCACCTGCGCGCGGTCGCCGATGTCGAGCGCCGGGTCCTCGCTGAACCCGACCGACAGCACGTCCCCGTTCGCGAGCCGGCGCTGCGGCAGCACCAGCGAGACCGGGTCGCCGGGCTTGCCGGTGGCGTACACGCGCCCGCTGTCGCCGCTGGTGCGGAACCAGAACTTGACCACGTTGGGCACGCCGAGGCCGAACCGCGCGGCGGCGGTGTGCACGGCGGGCAGGCCCGCGGTGAAGCGGATCGAGCGCCAGACGTTGGCCGGCACGGCCACCACGACCGCCCTGGCGGTGAACCGGCGGCCGTCCTTGGCGGTGACCTCGACCAGGCGGCCGTTGTCGGTGATGGTCGCGACGGGCGTACGAAGCCGCAGGTCCGGCGCGGCGTCCCCGAGGATGCGGTTCAGCAGCGCGATCATGCCGCCCTCGGGCCGCAACGCGGTCTGGGCGTCCCACCCGGCCTGCGTGTGGCCGCCCAGCGCCCACCACTGGGCCATGCTGGTCAGGCCGCGGGTGCCGCCGTCACCACCGGAGTAGGAGTCGGTGACGCCCTCCAGCCACAGCCGGTCCTGGGTGGACAGCCCGAGCTGGTCAACGCGGTCGCGCAGCGACAGCCGGTCGACGCGGGCGATCAGGTCGCGGGCGTGCAGCGGCTCGAACGGGCGCGGGAAGTAGTCCCGCGTGCCCTCGAACAGCCTGTTCATGAGCACGCCCATGTGCTCGTTGGCGGCCATGAACTCGAACCGCCGGGGTCCGCTGGTGGTCGGGTAGTAGGACACGTCCGGGAACGCGTCGGGGTCGCCGATCAGCGGGATGCCGTAGCGGCGCAGCTCGGCCATCACCAGCGGCTGCGTGTCGGCGAACCACTGGCCGCCCAGTTCCACCAGCTCGCCCGCGAACGTGGTGGTCCACGTGCGACCCCCGATCCGGTCACGGGCCTCCAGCACCACGGAGCGCACCCCCTTGGCACGCAGCGCGCGGGCCGCGGTGAGCCCCGCGAACCCGGCGCCGACGACGACCACGTCGACCGGGTTGGGCCGGGCGGCGGCCGAGCCGGCGACGGCGGTGGTCGCGATACCGGCAGCGCCGAGCGCCTTGAGCAGGGTGCGTCGTCCGATCGCACCGGGTCGGGGCATGTCCTGTCTGTTCATCTCATCTCGTTCGTCCAGTCCGCGGCGGGCGGAATTTCGGTTGGGGCTGGGCAGAACGCGGTAGGGGGAGTGCGCGTTCGGGCGAGCGCGCCCCGGTCGGGGCGCGCTCGTGTGTGTCCTTCGTCGTCGCGCGGGGGTGCGCGGTGGGGGGATCAGAGGAAGGGCGTCTCCGGGTCGAGCCCGAGCAGCACGCGGCCCTGCACCTCCAGGTTGGTGCTCGCGAGCAGCAGCGCGTGCTGCGAGAAGCCCTCGATGTCGCGGAAGAACCGCTGCATCGGCACGGACTTCTGGAGCACGGACGCGCCGGACGCGCCGTACAGGATCTCCACGGCCTCCTTGGCGAGCTGGATCGCGAACGCGGTCTCACCCCGGAGCACGGCCCGCTCCTCCGGCGTCAGCTCGCCGCCCTCGTCGGCGCGGCCCTGGAGCAGCCGCCACCAGCCCTCGGCGAGGCCCTCCGCCGCGGCGATCTTGTTGGCGGCGGTGGCGACCTGGACCTGGGTCAGCGGGTGCTGCCGCTGGTCGGTCCAGGACGTGTAGGTGATGGGGCGGCCCGGGATGCGCTTGAGGAACAGGTCCAGCGCGCCCCGCGCGATGCCGACGCACGCCATGGCGCACTCGGTGAACACCACCGGGAACAGGCCGTAGCGGCGGCTCGGGTCCAGGTGCGCGCGGCCCGGCGTGGTGTCGGTCAACGCGTGCTCGAACGTGACCACGCGGTGCGCGGGCACGAACACGTCGTCCAAAGTGGACGAAGCGCTGCCGGTTCCCGCGGCGGCGAAGGTGTCCCAGTCGTCCGCGATGGTGAACTCGCTCATCGGGACGAGGGCCATGACCTCCTCCTCGGTGCCGTCGGCGTGGTGCAGGACGGACGCCGCCATGTTCCAGTCCGCGCCCCGGCAGCCGGAGTTGAACCGCCACGTGCCGCTGAGCCGGTAGCCGCCGTCGACGGGGGTCAGCACACCGGACGGCGTGAAGCCGCCGGAGATGCGCGCCGACGGGCCGGCGCCGAACACCTCGTCCTGCGCCTGGTCGGGGAACAACGTCACCAGCCACGTGTTGGACACCCACACCATCGTGACCCAGCCCGTCGAGCCGCAGCCCGACGCGACCTCGGCGACCAGCTTCGCGGCCTCGCCCAGCGGCAGGTCCAGACCGCCGTACCGCTTCGGCGCGGCGGCACGCAGCACACCGGACTTCTCCAGCAGCCGCACGTTCTCGTCGACGATCCACCGCTGGTCCTCGGACGCCCGCCCGTTCTCCCGCAGGGTCGGCACGATGTCGCGCGCGGCCTCCAGCACGGCGGTGAACTCGCTCGTGGTCATTGCTCCTCCTGGATCAGTTCTGCTCCGCGCTCGCCGATGGCCACGGCGTGCGCGTGCGTGTGACCGCGGGGGACGTGGGGGATCACCGAGGCGTCGACCACCCGCAGTCCTTCGACGCCCCGGACTTTCAACCGCGGGTCGACCGCGGCGTCCGGCCCGCGGCCCACCCGGCAGGTGCCGACGGGGTGGAACACGGTCTCCGCGTGGGACCGGACGAACCCGCCCAGCCCCTCGTCGTCCGCCGGCCACGGTTCGAGCGGGCCGGACACCGCCGACCGCAGCGCCGGCGCGGCCACGACCTCCTCCGCGAACCGCACACCGCGCACCAGCGCGGCGACGTCCGCCGGGTCGGCCAGGTAGCCGGGGTCGAGCCGCGGCGGCGTCGCCGGGTCGGCGTCCACCAGGTCGACCCGGCCCCGGCTGCGTGGTTGCAGCAGCACCACGCCGAGCGTGCGGCCCGGCAGCGGCGCGCCGTCCGCGCCGAACAACGCGGGCACCCAGATCAGCTCCAGGTCCGGCGGCCCGGCGCCGCCGTCGGCGCGGAAGAACGCCACCGCCTCCGCGAGGTTCGAGCTGAACGGCCCGGTGCGGTCCCGCTCGTACGCGTGCCGCGCGGCGGGACCGAGGTCGGTGAACCGGGTGGCGGGTTCGGCGGCACGCAGCGGCAGGTCCACCACGAGGTGGTCGTGCAGCCCCGCGCCGACCGCGGGCAGCGCGACGCGTGGTTCGACGCCCGCGGCGGCCAGCCGGTCCGGGTCGCCGATCCCGGACAGCATCAGCAGGTGCGGCGACCCGACCGCGCCCGCGCACAGCACGACCTCGCGGCGCGCGGTGAGCACGCCGTCGGCGAGCCGCACACCCGTGGCGCGGTTGCCGGACAGGACGACCCGGTGCACCCGCGTGCCGGTGATCACGGTCAGGTTCGGCCGGTCCAGCGCCGGGCGCAGGTAGCCGTCCGCCGCGCTCCACCGCCGCCCGTCGAGCTGGGTGAGCGGCGTCAGGGTCGCGCCCGCGTCCGGCGAGCCGCCCAGGCCGCCCGCCACCGGCTTGAGCCCGACCTCCGCGCACGCCTCGACGAACGCGTGGGAACTCGGGTCCGGGTCGCGTGGCGGCGAGATCCACAGCGGGCCCGCGTCGCCGTGCGTCCACCCGTCCGCCGGGTCGCCCGCCCAGCGCTCGACCCGCCGGAAGTACGGGCCGAACCGCTCGGACGTCCACAGCGGACCCGCGTCCCAGGTGTCGACGTCGCCGACCGGGCCGGGCACCCACATCTGGAAGTTGATCGTGGAGGAGCCGCCCAGCGCCCGGCCGCGCGGCCACGTCACCGACCGGCCCGCGAGCCCGTCCTGCGGCGTGGTCGCCAGGTCCCAGTCCAGTTCGCCGCCGAACAGCTCGGCGGTGGCGAGCGGTACCGCGACGTCCGGGTGGTCGTCCGCGCCGCCCGCCTCGACCAGGGCGACGCGCACCGACGGGTCCTCCGACAGGCGGGCGGCGACCACGCAGCCCGCCGAGCCGGCGCCGACCACGACGTAGTCGAATTCCATCAGCCCAACCTCACCGGCAGGCGCGCGTGGCCGTTGGAGATGAACGAGCCCAGCGGGCGCAGCTCCTCCGGCGGCACGGCCGCGGTCATGCGCGGGAACCGCGTGAACAACGCGGGCAGGCCGATCGCGGCCTCCAGCCGGGCCAGCGGAGCACCGAGGCAGTGGTGCGCGCCGTGCCCGAAGGCCACGTGCTCGCGCCGCGTCACGCGGTCCGGGTCGAACCGGTCGGCGTCCGCGCCGTGCACCGCCGGGTCCCGCCCGGCCGCGCCGAACGCGATGACGATCGGCTCGCCACGCGCGATGACCACGTCGCCGAGGTCGATGTCCTCCACCGCGTACCGCATGGGCAGGTTGGCGAACGGCGCCTCCAGCCGCAGCGACTCCTCGACCACGTCCTCCCACGGCAGCTCGCCGGAGACGACCCGCGCGCGGTGCCCGGGGTGGGCGAGCAGCAGCGTGATCGTCTGGTCGAGCAGGTTCACCGTGGTCTCGTGGCCCGCGGTGAACATCAGCAGCACGGTGTCGACCAGCTCGATCTCGGACAACGCGTCGCCGTCGTCCGCGCGGGCCTGGATGAGGCCGGTGGTGACGTCGTCGCCGGGCCGCGTGCGCTTGATCGCGACCAGCTCGTGCAGCAGCCGGTACAGCTCCTCGCCGTTGCGCCGCGCCTGTTCCGCCGACACGGCGGTGTCCATGATCGCGTGCACGCCGTGCAGCAGGTCGTCGCGGATCTCGCCGGGTATGCCCAGCAGCTCCGAGATGACCTCCACCGGCAGCGGGTAGGCGAACTCGGCCCGCAGGTCCACCACCGCGCCGGCCGGGTGCTCGGCGAGCCGGTCCAGCAGCTGCTCGGTGACGGCCACGACGCGGGGTCGCATGGCGGCCGTGCGGCGGGCCGTGAACGCCTTGGCCACCAGCTTGCGCAGCCGGGTGTGCTCCGCGCCGTAGGCGGTGATCATGTTCCGGTCGGCGACCCACACGGCCAGCGGCCACGTGCGCGCCAGCTCGCTGTCGCCGCCTCCCCACGCGGGCCAGTGCCGGTAGGTGTCGCGCGACACCCGCGGGTCGGTGAGCAACTGCTTCACCAGCCCCTGGTCGGTCACCCACCAGGCGAGCACGCCGTCCGGCAGCGCCACCTTCGCGGCCCGACCCAGCGCACGCAGGCGCGCGCCCTCGCCGTGGATGTCACGGCCCTCGATGTCGATGACGGGTGGACTGATCTGGTGCGTCACAGCGGAACTCCTCAGCCGGGTGCGCCGTCAGCGGGCGAGCTTCGCCGAGTCCTGGTCGCGCACGACCTGCGCCACGTCGCGCAGCGCCGCCGCGAACGCGTCGATCTGCTCGTCGGTGATGAAGATCGACGGCTCGAACCGCAGCGTGTTCGGGTTGGACGCGGTGGAGAAGATGCGGATGCGCTTCTCGTGCAACAGGTATCCGGCCAGCGCGAAGGCGAACACGTGGTGCTCGGACCACTCGCGGAACAGCTCGTCGGCCGAACCGCTCTGGTCGTGGAACTGCACGCCGAGCATCAGGCCCTGGCCACGCACCTCCAGCAGCACGTCCGGGAACTCCGCGACCACGGCCTCGATGGCGGACCTGGCCCGCGCGCCGCGCTCGGCCGCGCGGCGGTAGGCGGCGCCGTCGTCGGCCTCCAGCATCTCCAGCACCTTCAGCGCGACCCGGCTGGAGAAGCCGTCCTTGCCGAACGTGGAGGTGTGCAGCAGCTCGAACTCCTTGCGGTACCGGCTTTCCCGGACCAGCACGACACCGGTCTTCACGATGCCGCCGCCCAGGCTCTTGGCCAGCACGACGTAGTCGGGGCGCAGTCCGGAGTGCACCGAGGCGAGGAAGCTGCCCGACCGGCCCATGCCGCTCTGGATCTCGTCGGCGACCAGCGGCACGCCCACCGCGTCGCACACCTCGCGCAGCTTGCGCGCGGTGTCGGCGGTCAGCGGCTTGATGCCCGCCTCGCCCATGATCGGCTCGGCGAAGAACGCCGCGAACACCGGGAAGTCGCGCTCCACCAGCTCCACCGCGCCGGCCCGCACCTCGACGTCGAGCAGCGCGACCCGCTCCTCCTCCACGATCTTCGCCGCGAGGTCGACCCGGTCGGCGGGCACGAACCGCGCCTGCGCGGCCAGCGCCTTGAACGGCGTGCGGAAGTCGGCGTTGTAGGTGAGCTGGATGCTGCTGACGAGCTTGCCGTGGAAACCGCCCTCCAGGGCGAGGAACAGCGGCTGCCGCGCGGCGGTCACCGCGTTGCGGCGGCGCACCTCCTCGGCGAGCGCGTCGAACGTGTCGACGCCCAGCGCCGCCAGCGCGGCGGCGGACGGCGCGGCGCCGCCCGCGACCGCCTCGGCCGCCGTCGCGAGGTTCGCCTCGATGCCGTCGAGGAGTTCCGCGACCTTCATGCCGCGGTCCATCTCGGCGTGCTTGATCGCGATCTCCACGGCCTCCGCGCCGGAGTTGCCGAACAACCCGTAGAACTTCTCCTCGGTGCCCAGCTCCCGCCGCAGGATCCGGTTGAGGGCGGCGGCGACGTCGATGCCGAACGAGTAGCCGGAGAACTGCGCGTGCACCGGCACCTGCTCGTCCAGCAGCTGCTTGGCGTGCGCGACGATCTCCGGGTTGTGGTGCCCGAGGATCAGCGAGCCGAACCCGCTGGCGAGGTCGAGCACGCCGATCTCGCCGCCCGCGCCGTCGTCGTGGTAGAGCGTGTCGCCCTCGGCGCGGACGTACTTCACGGCCAGCCCGAACCCGTCCAGCAGCTCGATCAGGTGGGAGTCCGCGAATTCGGGCGCACCAGGAGAAAGACTCATGAGGTCCTCGACTTCCGTACGGCGGGAAATCGCGCTCCGGGGTTTCGGCGCGCTGGGTGCAGATATATCCCAGGGCACCCTCCGCCGTGGTCATCGGCGGTTCACGGGCACGCCGAAGAATGGCCGGTGAGCGACCGATTACCGATCAGTGGAAATGCGCGGGAAAAGCCTCGTCCGGTTGCGGCGGGTAACTCGCGGTCACCGTTCGGTGAGCGCGTGGGCGCGTACCGGGTCGAGCGCGCGGCCCCGCGTGAAGTGCGCCTCGTACGCGTCGCCGAGCGCGGACCGCAGCACCGCCCCGATCCGCTCCACGTCGCCGCGCTCGGCGGGCGGCAGCGGCGCGCCGACCGCCTCCCGCGCGGCGGTCGCCGCGCCCAGCAGCCGCGCCGCCTCGGTCGACCGGCCCGCGATGGCCAGCGCGCCCGCCAACCCCTCCAGCGCGAGCGCCACGGACCGCGGGTCGCCGGTGGCCTTCGCCGCCGCGTAACCCTCCTGGTGCAGGGCGAGCGCGGTCTCGGCGTCACCGCGCTGCTCGGCGACGAAACCCAGCTCGGCCAGGATCAACGCCTCGCCCGCGTCGCCGTCGAGCTGGCGGCACCAGTCGAGCCAGCGCCGCAGGTGCGCCTCCGCCGCGTCGAGCCTGCCCTGCCGCCGCGCGCCGAGCCCCAAGCCGACCTCGGCGAACTGCTCGCCGAACGTGAAGCTCTGCTCCGCGGCCAACCGCATGGCGCGCTCGTGCAGCTCGCGGGCCTGGCCGTGGTCGCCGTCCAGCAACGCGATGCGGGCCAGCCCGGACAGCTTCGTGGACACCTCCGACCACAGGCCGAGCGTCTCGGCGATGCGCAACCCGTCGCGGTGCAACCGCACCGCGTGCTCGTAGTCGCCACGCACCTCGGCGAGCTGCGCGAGCGCGTCGGTCGCGAGGAGCCGGCCCCAGCCGTCGCCGACGTCCTGGAACAGGGCCGCGCTCTCCTCGCCGCACTGCCGCGTGGTGGCCAGGTCGCCACGCAGCACGGCCTGCGTGGCGAGCGCCGCCAGCGCCGCCGCCGTGCCCCACCGGTCGCCCAGCGCGCGGAACTCCGCCAGCGCCCGGTCGATGCGCTTCTCGCTGCTGTCCTGGTCGCCGAACCCGATCCGGGCGAAACCCAGGAACCAGCGCGCGGTGGCCCGCCCGACCGGTTCGGCGATCTCGTCGGCCAGCGCGTCGTAGTGCTCCAGCGGGTACCCCGCCTCGCCCGCGCGCAACTGGAAACCGGCCCGCCAGGCGAGGGCCTTCGCCCGCTCCGAGGGGTCCGCCTGGCCGGACACGTGCAGCGCCAGCGCGAACGAGCGGTTGGCCTCGCCGAGCCGCCCGCGCAGGAACCAGTACCAGGCCAGGCGGTTCACGATGCGCAACGCGAGGTCCGCGCGGCCCTGGCCCGCCGCCGTGTCCAGCGCGACCCGCAGGTTCGCCGCCTCCAGGTCCGTCAGCTCCAGCCAGCGCCGCTGGTCGGGACCACGCAGGTGGGACAACGCGCGGGCGGCGAACTCCGCGTGGTGCGCGGCGTGCCGGGCCCGCACCGCGTCCGCCTCGCCCGCCTCGCGCAACCGCTCCGCGCAGTACGCGGCCACCGACTCGGGCAGCCGGTACCGCCGCACGCCGCCCACGTCGGCGACACCCACCAGGCTGCGGTCCACCAGCCGCGCCACCAGGTCCAGCACGTCGGCGTGCGCCACGCCGCCACCCGCGCACACCTCCTCGGCCGCGTGCAGCGGGCACCCGCCGCTGAACACCGACAGCCGCCGCAACACCACCCGCTCGGGCTCGCCGAGCAGGTCCCAGCTCCAGTCGATCGCCGCGCGCAGCGTCTGCTGCCGGGCGGGCGCGCCGCGCTTGCCCTGGGTGAGCAGCGCGAACCGGTTCTCCAGGCGTGCGGCGACCTCGTGCACGCCCAGGGCGCGCACCCGGGTCGCGGCCAGCTCCAGCGCGAACGGGATGCCGTCCAGCCGGCGGCAGATCGAGCGCACCGCGTCGGCGGTCGAACCGTCCAGCGCGAAGTCCGGCGCGGCGGCGGTGGCGCGGGCGACGAACAGCTCCACCGCCGTGGACGGCCCGTCGTCGTCGGGCAGGGTCAGCGGCGGCACCGTCCACAGCCGCTCACCCGTGATGCCCAGCGGTTCCTGGCTGGTGGCCAGCACCCGCACGCCGGGCGCGGCCATCAGCAGCAGCTCCGCCACGTCCGCGACCCTGGCCACCACGTGCTCGCAGTTGTCCAGCACCAGCAGCAGCTGCTTGGTGCGCAGCGCGTCCGCGAGCCGGGTCGCGAGCGACACCGGCTTCGCGCCGCTCACCTCGTCCCGCACGCCGAGCACGGTCGCCACCAGGTCCACCACGCCCGCCTCGGACTCCAGCGTCGCCAGCTCCGCGAGCCACACCCCGTCCGGGTGCTGGTCGGCGACCTCCGCCGCGGCGGCCAGCGCGAGCCGCGTCTTGCCGACGCCGCCGATGCCGTTCAACGTCACCAGCCTGCTCGCGTCCAGCAGCGCCCGCACCTGCCCGATCGCCGCGTCCCGCCCGATCAGCGGGGTCAGCGCGGCGGGCAGGTTGGTCAGCGGGCGGGCCGCCGTGGTGATCGGCGTCGGGGTCGGCGCGAGGTGCGGGTCGCGCTCCAAGATCGCCTGCCGCAACGCCACCAGCTCCGCGCTCGGCTCCAGCCCCAGCTGCTCGGCCAGCGCCACCCGCAGGCGGTCGAAATCGGCCAGCGCCTCGCTCTGCCTGCCCGCGCCGTACAACGCACGCATGTGCGCGGCACGCAGCCGCTCCCGCAACGGGTGCCGGGCGAGCAGGTCGCCCAGCTCGCCCACCAGCAGCCGGTGCTCGCCCAGCCCGAGCATCACCTCGGCCCGGTCCTCCAGCGCGGTGAGCCGCTGCTCCTCCAGCCGCGCCACGACCGGGCGGGCGAACTCGGCGTCGGCGAAATCGGCCAGCGCCGGGCCGCGCCACAACGCCAGCGCGTCACCGAGCAGCGCCGCCCGCGCCCGCAGGTCCGCCGTGCCGTGGGACGCGGCGAGCAGCGCGGCGAACCGGCGCGCGTCCACGTCGTCGTCCCGCACGGCCAGCAGGTAACCCGGCGGGCGCGACACCACCAGCTCACCCGCGCCCGGTTCGGCGTCCTCCAGCGCCCGCCGCAGCTGCCACACCTTCGTGTGCAGCGCGCCGGTCGGGTTGCCCGGCGGCGAGTCGCCCCACAGGTCGTCCCCCAACCGGTCCGCCGAGACCGCCTCGCCCTCGTGCGCCAGCAGGTCCGCCAGCAGGGCGCGGGCCTTCGCGCCCGGCACCGGGACGACGCGGTCGTCCGCGGTCCAGACCGTGAGCGGACCCAGGATCCCGAAGCGCACGACGCAACCATATCGCCTGGACAGGCACCCTGAGGGCGTTGGCGAGCCCTCCTCGGCGGTACACCGAGAGCGCGTCGAGAGCCGATCGGGAGCGTGCTCGGCGAGGGTGTGGTGCGCAGTGCAGAGGAGGATGCGGATGACGGCGCACCACCGCGCCCCCGTGACGGTCATCGGGCTGGGGGCGATGGGTTCCGCGCTGACGCGGGCGCTCGTGGCCGCGGGACACCCCACGACGGTGTGGCACCGGCTGCCCGGCCCGGTCGACGAGCCGGTCGCGACGGGCGCCGTGCACGCCGCCACCCTGGTCGAGGCGGTCTCGGCGAGCCCGCTGGTCGTGGTGTGCGTGATGGACCACCGGGCGATGCGGGAGATCGTGAACTCGCTCGGCGACGCGCCCGCGGACCGGGTCGTCGTGAACCTCACCCCGGGTTCCGCCGAGGAGGCCCGGCAGACCGCGGAGTGGGTGGCCGCGCGTGGCGTCGCCTACCTGGACGGCGCGTTGCTCACCCCGCCCGCCGAGGTCGGCGGTGAGCAGGCGCTCGCCTTCTACGCCGGCCCCAAGCAGGTCTACCGGGAGCACGAGGCGACGTTGGCCGCGCTCGGCGGTTCCGCCACCTACCTCGGCGAGGACGTGGGGCTGCCCGCGTTGTACGAGGTGGCGTTGTGCGGCGTGCTGTGGAGCGCGTGGGCCGGGCTGCTGCACGCGCTGGCGCTGGTGTCGGCCGAACGCGTCGCCACCGCCGACTTCCTGCCGCACGCGACCCGCTGGCTGGAGCAGGTGGTCGCGCCGTGCGTGCCCGGCCTGACCGCCGACGTCGAGCGGCGCGACTACCCGGGCACCACGCTCGGGCGGGAGGCCGTGGCGATCGAGCGGCTGGTGGCGGCGAGCCGCGCGCGCGGCGTGGACGAGGGCCTGCCCGGCTACTTGCTCGCGCGGACCGAGCAGGCGATCCGGCACGGCCACGCGGGCGACGGGTTCGCGAGCCTCATCGAGGTGCTGCGGTCGCCGGCCGCCGAGTGAACTTCGCAACTGGGGAAAGGGAAGAGCATGGAGCGCACAGACCGCGCGGGCGCCCGGGAGTGGCTCGGGCTGGCCGTCCTCGCGCTGCCGACGCTGCTGCTGTCGGTGGACGCGACCGTCCTGTACCTGGCGCTGCCGCACCTGGGCGCCGACCTGCGCCCCACCGGCGCCGAGACGCTGTGGATCATCGACATCTACGGCTTCATGATCGCGGGCTTCCTGATCACCATGGGCACGCTCGGTGACCGGATCGGTCGCCGGCGGCTGCTCGTGGTGGGCGCGCTCGCGTTCGGCGCGGCGTCCGTGGCCGCCGCCTACGCGAGCGACCCGGCGGTGTTGATCGCGGCGCGGGCGCTGCTCGGCGTGGCGGGCGCGACGCTGATGCCGTCCACGCTCGCGCTGATCACCAACATGTTCCACGACGCCACGCAGCGCGGCGTGGCGATCGGCGTGTGGGCGGCGTGCTTCTCGGCCGGGGTGGCGGCGGGTCCGCTGATCGGCGGCGCGTTGCTGGAGCTGTTCTGGTGGGGTTCGGTGTTCCTGCTCGCCGTGCCGGTGATGGTGGTGCTGCTGGTCGCCGCGCCGCTGCTGCTGCCCGAGTCGCGCGACCCCGCGCCGGGCAGGCTCGACCTGGCGAGCGTCGCCCTGTCGCTGGCGGCGATCCTGCCGGTGATCTACGGCCTGAAGGCGGTCGCGGCCGACGGCGTCGGTCTCGTCGCCGCGGCGGCGATCGCGGTCGGGCTCGGGTTCGGCGCGTGGTTCGTGCGGCGGCAGCGGTCGCTGCCCGACCCGCTGCTGGACGTCCGGCTGTTCACGCGGCCCGCGTTCGCCGGCGCGCTGCTGGCGCTGCTGGTCGGCCTCGCGGTGGTGGGCGCGGTGTATCTGTTCGTCACCCAGTACCTCCAAATGGTCGCGGGCCTCTCACCGCTGGCGGCGGGGTTGTGGCTGCTGCCCTCGGCGGTGGCGATGATCGTCTCGTCGATGGTCGCGCCCGTGGTGGCCCGCCGGGTCGCGCCGGGTGTGCTGGTGGCCGTCGCGCTCGGCATCTCGGCCGTCGGGTACCTGCTGCTCGCGTTCGTGTCGGGGCCCGACGGGTTGGCGCTGGTGGTGACCGGTCTGGTGGTGGTGTACGCCGGTATCGGGCCGATGATGGCGCTGGGCACCGACCTGGTGGTGGGCGCCGCGCCCGCGGAGCGCGCGGGTTCGGCGGCGGCCATGTCGGAGACCAGCATGGAGTTCGGGTTGGCGCTGGGGGTGGCGGTGCTGGGCAGCGTGGGCACGGCCGTGTACCGGTCGGAATTGCCGCCGGGCACGCCGGCGGACGCCGTGGAATCGCTCGCCGGCGCGTTGGCCGTCGGCGGCGCGGATGTGGTCGCCGCGGCGCGGTCGGCGTTCACCAGCGGGTTGACCGCGGTGGGGGTGGTGAGCGCCGTCGCCACGGTGCTGGTCGCTTTCGCGACGTTGTTCCTGGTGCGCGTTCCCGCAGCGGGCACCGAAGAAATCACGCCGGCGGAAGGGCGGACATCTCGGGCATAACCGGCCGCTCACCCGGTTGGGCGATGAACCGCACTTCGCGGGCCGGCAGCCTCGTCGGCGGGTGCGCCGATCGGCCGCCGAGGGCACGGCCGCCGAGGATTGGACACCGAGCGTTGGACGTCGGGGAACCACGCGCCGAGGGATCGGCCGCACACCGCCCCGACCCGATTCGCCACTGATTCCGGTGGATTCGCGGATGTGCCGCCGGCGAGCCCCGGCGGCGCTCCGCCAGAACTGGGGGAGAGAAGATGGAGTTCCGATTACTGGGCCCGTTGGAAGTGCTGCACGAGGGCCGTCCCGTGGCCCTGGGCGGCATCAAGCAGCGCGCCACGCTCGGGTTCCTGTTGCTCAAGGCGAACCAGGTGGTGCCGACCAGTCGGCTGCTGGGTGCGCTGTGGCCGGGTGAGGACCCGCCCGCGTCGGCGCGCAAGATGCTCCAGAACGCCGTGTGGAGCCTGCGGGCGGCGTTGTCGGTGACCGAGGGGCCGGGTGCGCCCAAGCTGTCCACGCAGGCGCCCGGCTACGTGCTCCAGGTGGACCAGGAGCAGGTCGACCTGTTCCGGTTCCACCAGCGCGCCGAGCGCGGGCGGGCCGAGCGGTCCACACCGGAACTCGCGGCGAAGCTGCTGCGGGAGGCGCTCGGCACGTGGCGCGGCGCGGCGCTCGCCGACCTGGTGGAGAGCGGGATCTCCTGGCCGGAGCTGGCGGTGGTGGAGAACGCGCGGCTGGACGCGATGGAGGACTACTTCGACGCGGAGCTGGCGTGCGGCAGGCACCGGTCGGTGCTGGGCGTGCTGGAGGCGATGGTCGAGGCCGAGCGGTTGCGCGAGCGGTCCTGCGGCCAGCTGATGCTGGCCCTGTACCGGTGCGGGCGGCACGCGGACGCGCTCACCGTCTACAGCAGGCTGCGCACGTCCCTGGTGGAGGACCTGGGCCTGGAGCCGGGGCCCGGGTTGCAGAAGCTCCAGCACGCGATCCTCACCCACGACCCGGCGCTCGCGGTCGCGCCGGCGCGGGAGGAGGCCGAGGTGCCGCGGTTGCGGTCGGTGGAGCCCATCCCCGTGCCGCGGGCGGGCGTGCGGCGGCGGCACCTGACGGTGGCGCTGGTGCGGGTCCGGCCGGCGACGGGTGACGCCGATCCGGCCGAAGTGGACCACGCGCTCGCGGCGGTGACCGCGATGGTGCGGTCCGGCATAGAGGAGCTGGGCGGCACCGTCGCCACGTCCATCGGGTCGGCGTCGCTGGCGTTGTTCGGCGGCCCGTTCGCGCGGGGCGGCGACGAGGAGCGGGCCGTGCGGGCGGCGTTGGCGTTGCGGGACTGCTTCGCCGACGGCATCGGCCGCAGCCTCGTGGTGCGCATCGCGGTCGTGACCGGCGAGGCGCTGGTGCTGACCGAGCCGGGCGCGCCGCCCACCGTCACCGGGACCCTGGTGGACGAGTGCCAGCACGTGCTGTCGGCCGTGCCGGAGGGTGCGGTGTGGATCTGCTCGCGGACCCGTGAGCTGACCGGTGGCGCGTTCCACGGGGCGGAGGCGGTGAACGGGGCGTGGGAGATCTCCGGCGCCGCCGGGCAGGTCGACGAGCACGACAGCGAACTCGCCGTCGTGCGCGGGTTCCTGGACCGCGCGCTGCGCCGCGACACGCCGCACCTGGTGACGTTGCTGGGTGAGGCGGACGCGTTCCTGGAGCGGTTCGGCGGGTTGGTCGACGGGCCGCGGCTGGTGTGCGGTCGGGTCGTGGCGGGCGATCCGCTGCGCGTGGTGACCGACGTGCTGGCCGGGTACTGCGGTGTGCGGCCGGACGACGTGGGCGGGTTGCGCGGCAAGCTGGGCGCCGCGCTGCGCGCCATCGGGCCCGCCGAGGCGGACGACCTGCTGCCGAGGCTGGCGCCGGACACGCGGGCCGACCACGCCGACGTGGCCGGCGCGTGGCGGCGGTTCCTGGAGCTGGCGGCCCAGGACCGGCCGTTGGTCGTGGTGCTGCGGGACGTGCACCTGGCCGGCGAGGAGGTGTTGGACGCCGTGGAGACCCTGGCCGACTCGTCCCGGCCGGTGCCGTTGCTGGTCGTGGTGGCGGCGAAGCCGGCGTTGCTCGACCGGAGGCCGAGCTGGGGTGGCGGCAAGCCGCACGCCGCGTCGATCACCCTGGATCCCCCGCGGGACGGGACGGCGGACCGCCTGCGCCGCCTGGTGCTGTCCACGGCGGACCGGGGCGCGTTGTTCGGCGCGGAGGAAGGCGAACCGGCCGGCAGATGGCCCACCCGTGAGCCCGCGCGGCGGAAGTCGTTGTGGCGAGACGAATCCTGGCGGCCGAGGGTGGTGAAACTGCCGAAGCTCTCCGCCGGGGCCAACCGAGCCTGACCCCCGGTGGACCGGACGCGCGCCCGCCGCCCGCGTACCGGTCCACCCCAATGCCCGGCACCCCGCCCACACCGCACTCCTCAGACCACTCCACCCGTCCCCCTCGGCCCGGCACGCCTCCCCCGCACGTCGCCCCCGCGCCTCCCCCGCGCCTCCCCCGCGCGCCTCCCCCGCGCGCCTCCCCCGCGCGCCTCCCCCGCGCGCCTCCCCCGCGCGTCGCCCCCGGCACGTCGCCGGGACTGCCCCGGCACACCGCGCCACCTCCTCGGCTCGCACTCCGCACAGGCATCGGCCGTCCACGCCCCGCCACTCCCCCCGCCACTCCCCCCGCCGGCCGCCCCCACCGGCACCCGGCCCGTTCGCGCTTGGCGCGCCACCCGCGCCCCGCCCCCGCGCGTCGCCCTGTCGCTCGCCGGCTTCGAGCCCTCGCCGCGGCAGGCCGCGCCGTCCGTCCCCGCGCCCCGCACCGGGCACCTCGCAAGCGCGGTGGCAGGGTCTTCCGCAGTTCGTCGCCGCACGCACCCGAACACCGGGCCTCGTTCGGCGACCCATAGTTGACACTGACTAGTCAGACATGGATAGTCAGTAATGACTACAGGAGGACGAGGGATGGCGGGCAAGCGCAAGGTCGGCAACCTGCTGGCGCTGGCCGTGCTGAGCTACCTGGTGCGGCAGCCGGCGCACCCCTACGAGTTGAGCCGGATGCTGCGCGAGCACGGCGACGACCGCAGCATCAAGTTCACCCACGGCTCGCTCTACATGGTGGTCGGCCAGCTCGCGAAGGCCGGTTTCATCACCGAGCACGAGACCTCGCGCGACGGCCAACGGCCCGAGCGCACCGTCTACGCGCTCACCCCGGCCGGTCGGGCGGAGTTGCGGGACTGGATGCGTGAACTGGTCGCCGAACCCCGGCACGAGTACCCGCACTTCGTGGCGGCGCTGTCGTTGATCGGCGCGCTGCACCCGGACGAGGTGGTGGGCCTGCTCCACGACCGGCTCACCCGGCTCGCCCGGCAACGCGTCGAGATCCGGGACCTGCTCGACGGCACCGACGTCCACCCGCTCTTCCTGGTCGAAGAGGAGTACCGACTGGCCCTGCTCGACGCCGAGACGGCGTTCGTGCGCGGCTTCATCGACCGGATCGAGGACCCGGCGACCGGCTGGGGGCCGCTGTGGGCCGGGTTCCACGAACCACAGGAGGGGACATGAGAGCACTGGTGATCGGCGGCGGCATCGGGGGGCCGGTGGCCGCGATGGCGTTGCGGCAGGCGGGGATCGAGGCGGTCGTGCACGAGGCGTACGACCGCACCGCGGAAGGGGTCGGCGGCGCGTTGAGCATCGCGCCGAACGGGCTCGCGGCGCTCGCGGTCGTCGGGCTGGACGACGCGGTGCGCGCGATCGGCTCGCCCATCACGTCCATGGCGATGCGCAGTTGGACCGGCAAGACGCTCGGTGCCTTCCGCAGCGACCCGCCGCAGCTGATGGTGTGGCGTGCCGACCTGTACCGGGTGCTGCACGAGGAGGCCGCGCGGCGCGGCGTGGAAACGCTGCTGGGCAAGCGTTTCGTGGGCGCGCGGTCGACCGGTGGCGGCGTGGTGGCCGAGTTCGCGGACGGCACGGCGGCGACCGGTGACGTGCTGATCGGCGCGGACGGCATCAGGTCCGCCGTGCGGGGCGTCATCGACCCCGCCGCGCCACGACCCCGGCACGCGGGTCTGCTCGGCTTCGGCGCACGCGTCGAGCACAGCGGGCTGCCGTCCACCGGGGGCCGGATGGACCTGGTGTTCGGCAAGCGCGCGTTCTTCGGCTACCAGGTGCTGGACGACTCGTCCGGCGGCTGGTTCGCGAACCTCCCGCACCGCACCCCGATGACCGCCGCCGAGGCGCGGGCCACCGACTCGCGGGAGTGGCTGCGGGTGTTGCGCGAGGCGTTCGCCGGTGACCGCGTGCCGGCCCTGGCCATGATCGACCGGGTGGCGCCGGAGGACCTGGTGGTGACCGGGTCGCTGGAGGACATCCCGTCCGTGCCGGTGTGGAGCCGGGACCGGGTGGTGTTGATCGGCGACGCGGCGCACGCCACGTCGCCGAGTTCCGGGCAGGGCGCCTCGCTCGCGGTGGAGAGCGCCGTCGAGTTGGCGAAGTGCTTGCGGGACTTGCCTTATCCGGAGGCGTTCGCCGCGTACGAGCGGCTGCGGCGCGCGCGGGTGGAGCGGATCATCGCCATGGCGGCCCGCACCAACCAGGACAAGGCGGCCGGCCCCGTCGCCCGCGTCTTCCGCGACCTGCTGATGCCGGTGGCGATGAAGTTCGCCAAGCCGGACCGCTTCACGTGGCAGTTCGAGCACCGCATCGACTGGGACGCGCCGGTCGCCGCGTAACGCCCCCTCACCTCTCGGCCGGCGCGGGTGGCCGGTCCGGGGCCGGGTCGGTCAGGGCCGCCCGGGTGGTGGTCCTGGTCGCCGACAGGAGGCCGAGGAGGCTGCGCCGGTCCTCGGTGAACCGGGCCAGCAGGCCGATCGCGAGCGCGGCCAGGAGCAGCAACCCGGTGTGCCCGGACAACGCCAGCCACAGGACCGGCAGCCACCAGAGCACGAACCGCACCAGCACCGACCAGCGCCTCGCCGGTCCGCCGCGGGTGCGTTGCAGGGCCAGGTTGAAGACGAACTGACCCGGCGTGGCCCGGTCGGCGCGCACCGTGGGCAGCACGAGGGTGTAGCCGGTCGTCACGGCCACCGCGAGGGCGGTGGTGAAGCGCCCGTCCGTCGTCCACGCCCGCGTTGTCGCACCGGCCAGCGCGAGCACGGCCAGCACCGTGAACCGGGTCAGCTCGATCACCAGCAGGTCACCCGCGAACGCCAGCCCGCGGCGGATCAGGCCCGGTGGCGCGGTGTCCGCCACCGGCGCGGCCGTCGCGGGCGGGAGCACGCGGGTCAGCGGCTTGGACAGCAGCCAGCCCACGAGCGCGCCCGCGGTGTTGGTCATGACGTCGTCCACGTCGGCCAGCCGGTACGGGCACGGGTAGAGGCCGAACAACGCCGTGCCCTGCGTGACCTCGACCGCGACCGACGTCAGCAGACCGATCCCGACCGCCGCGAGCAGTGGTTCGCGGAAGCGGTACCCGGCCAGGAAACCCAGTGGCAGGAACAGGACCACGTTCAACGCCAGCTGCCACACCGCCGGGCCGCCGTCGCGCGCGACGTCGTTCAGCGATTCGAGCGGTTGGAGCTGCCAGTAGTCCAGCAGCCGCCGCTTGGTGCAGAAGTCGCTGTCCACCACCGGCAACGGGAACAGGGTGAACGCCACCAGCCCGCACCCGTACAGCACACCCGCCGCCGCCACGAACGCCGACCAGCCGCGCAGCCTGCCGAACCGCCGGTACTGGACGTGCACCCACGGCAGCACCGCGAGCGGCACCACCAGCGCGAACAGCACTAACGCGATGATCGACTCAGTCAGTCGCACCGACATGGACACGGCCGTCAGACCACCACCCGACGACGACGACCCACGGCGAGGGCCGCCCCGGCGGCCACCACGAGCACCACCACGACCACCACCGGCCACCACGGCATGGAGGTGCGCTCGGCCACCGGGTCGGTCGGGACCAGCGGATCGGAACTCGGCGAGCACACCACCGCCCACGACTCGCCGCCCTGGTGGGCGCACGCGGGACTCGCCGGCCGGCCTCCGCCACCCGCGGGAGGCTCGACCACCACCCGCGCACCGGAACCGCCCCCCTCCACCGGATCGGCCGCCAACCACGCGGTACCTGCCGGTGGCCGGCTGTCCTGTTCGGCGGCGGGCGGCTCGTGCACAGCGGGGGTCGGCCCGGCGGCATGTGCGTGATCGGGAGAGGTCAACGGATCTCCTGTCACCGCGGTGCCCCCGTCTCAGGAATCCGGCTCGACGGACCCCGCCACCACCGACACTCCACAACGGACAGTCGTGTGCCGCGCAGGGGTCGGCGCACCGGTGGCGCACCTCTCGCGGCGACCGACCGCCGACCGGGAGGAGTGCGAGCGGCAGGGCGGGATTCCCCCCGGCCGAACAGCGGGGGTGGCGGGTGGTCGCGGGCGCGCCGACCGGACAACAGGGCGGACGACGGCGAACCGTGGGCGAGCGGGGACGGGTGGGGTGCCGGTGTCGTCGGGGAGGACATCGTGCTCCTTCGGGGACGGAGGTGCGTTCGAGATCAAGCTAGGCCGCACCACCGACAATCCATTCGACAGCCCCGGAGAGGTTCACCTGAAGGAGTGGCATCGGACCGCGTGGTCCCTTGTGGACAGCGGACCGCGCGGCCACCGGGGGTTTCCCGGACGGCCGCGCGGCGCGTCGTGGCTAGCGGACGTTCTGCACGCGGGTCTGCGGCTTCTCCTCCTCCGCCTTCTCCACGCCCGTGCGGATCCGGTGCCCCGGCATGATGAGGTCCGGGTTGGTCAGGTGCTCGGGGTTGAGCGCGACCAACGCGGGCCACCCGCCGGGGATGTTCCGCGCCGCGGCGATGGTCGTCAGCGTGTCGCCTTCCTGGATGGTGTAGTCACCGACCGGGTTGTCGGTCGACGGCGGCGGTGGCGGTGGCAGCGGTGCGACGGGCGCCGTGTGGACGACGCGGCTCTGGACACGGGTGCCGCTGCCCGGACGGGGTGGGCTGGGCGGTCGGACGGAGCCCCCACCACGCGCGCAGTTGGGCCACGCGCCGGGCCCCTGGCTCTCCAGCACGTTCTCCGCGACCCGGATCTGTTCTTCACGTGTGGCCTCGTGCGGCATCCCTTCGCCGCCGTTCGCACGCCAGGTGCCCGGGGCGAACTGAAGGCCGCCGTAGTAGCCGTTCCCGGTGCTGATGGACCAGTCGCCGCCCGACTCGCAACGGGCGACCGCGTCCCAGTCCAGCCCCGGCTCCGCGGTCGCCGCGCCGCTCGCCACGCCGAGCAGGCACGCGGTCGCGGCGGTGAGCACCGCCGCACGTCCGATGATGTGGTCCCTGCCGTGTTCGGTGTTGCCTCCGTGATAGCCCATCAGGTTTCCCGCCCGCCGCCGCACCGCGCCGTGACCCGGCCCGCGTGCGCGGACCGGCGGCCCCTGTCCGACGGCCGCGTCCTTCCGTGAGGTGACGCCTGGTCCGGCAGGCCGGCGGACAGAGCAGGTGCCCGACCTCCCGTTGGTGCTCGCGCCCGGTCTCGAACCGGTCACGAGCGGACCATAGGAAGGGAATGGCGGAACGGCGCGCTGAACACCGGGGAAGTCCACTCGAAACGGTGATCTCCTCAAGGCGCACGACTTCCGCGGTCCGGCCACGTCGAACGGGGTGCGGGCAACCCGGACCGCCGCGGTCGCCGCCGCTCGATCAACCACTCGATCGGTTCCTGATCGGCCGGGCCGGGTTTAGCCGACCCGTCACTCCCCGCGGCGGGACAGGCGCGACGGCCACCAGATCCGGCGGCCGATGTCCACCGCCAGCGCGGGCACCAGCAGCGACCGGACGACGAAGGTGTCCAGCAGCACGCCGAACGCCACGATGAACGCGATCTGCGCCAGGAACAGGATCGGCAGCACGGCCAGCGCCGAGAACGTGGCCGCCAGCACCACACCCGCCGACGTGATCACGCCACCGGTGACGGTCAGCCCGCGCAGCACGCCTTCACGCGCGCCCAGTTCACGCGTCTCCTCGCGGACACGGGTCATCAGGAAGATGTTGTAGTCGATGCCCAGGGCCACCAGGAACACGAACCCGAACAACGGCACCACGGGATCCGCGCCGGGGAAGTCGAAGATGCCGTTGAAGACCAGCGCCGACACGCCCATCGTCGCGCCGAACGACAGCACGACGGTGGCGATCAGCAGCAGCGGCGCGAGCAGGGACCTCAGCAGCAGCGCCAGCACGAGGAAGATCACCACCAGCACGATCGGGATGATCACCGCCCGGTCCCGCTCGGACGTGCGCTGCGTGTCGAGCTGGGTGGCGGTCGGGCCGCCGACGAGCGCGTCCGCGTCCGGCACGGCCCGCACGGCGGTCCGCAGGCGCTCCACGGTGGCGACGGCGGCCTCCGAGTCCGCCGCGTCGGCCAGCACCACGTCGATCCGCGCGAGGCCGTCCGCCTCGCCCCGGCGCTCCACAGTGGACGTCCCGGGCACCGCGGCGGCCCGCGCCACGGCGTCGGCCTGCGGCGCGCGGGCCAGGACGACGGCGGGCGAGCCGCTGCCGCCGGGGAAGTGCCGGGACAGCAGCCGCTGGCCCGCGACGGAGTCCACCTCGCCGAGGAACACGTCCGACGCGGCCGTCCCGGACGCCTTGAGCTGCGGCACGAACGCCACGCCGACCAGCAGCACCAGGGCCGTCACCACCCAGGTCGCGCGTGGTCGGGCGGCGATCAGCCGCGCCACCCGACCCCACCCGCCGCTCGCCTCCGGGTGCGGCGAGCCGAGCGCGGGGCGACGCGGCCAGAACGCGGCGCGGCCCAGCAGGACCAGCACGGCGGGCAGGAACGTGAGGGACGCCAGCAGCGCCGCGCCGATGCCGATGGCGGCGACGGGGCCGAGGCCCTTGTTCGAGTTCAGGTCGCTGAACAGCAGGCACAGCACGCCGAGCACGACGGTGCCCGCGCTCGCGGTGATCGGTTCGACGGTGCCGCGCCACGCCAGGCGCATGGCCTCGAACCGGTCCCCGGTGTCGCGCAGCTGCTCGCGGTACCGGGACACCAGCAGCAGGGCGTAGTCGGTGGCCGCGCCGAACACCAGGATGGACAGGATGCCCTGGCTCTGGCCGTTGAGGTCGATCACCTGGCGGTCGGCCAGCAGGTACACGGCGAGGCTGGCCGTGCCCAGCGCGAACACGCCCGACAGCAGCACGACCAGCGGCAGCAGCGGGCTGCGGTAGACCAGGACCAGGATGACCGCCACGACCGCGCCCGCGACCAGCAGCAGGATGCCGTCGATGCCGCCGAACGCGGCCTTGAGGTCGGCGACCTGCGCGGCGGGCCCGGTGACCAGGGCGGTAAGGCCGGCCGGCGGGTCGGCGAGGCGCTCACGCAGCAGGACCACCTCGGCGGCGGGGTCGGCGGCGTCCACCGCGACGACGACCTGCGCGGCCTGGTCGTCCTGGCGCGACGGGAGGACCGGTGACGCCTGGCCGGGGTAGTCGATGCCGGCCAGCCACGCCCGGTCGGCGTCCGTCATGCCGGATTCGCGCTCGGCGACGACGATGGCGGGGAGGCTGCGCTGGTCGCCGAACGACCGCAGCCGCTCGGCCACCTCGGTGGCCTCGGCGGAGGCGGGCAGGAACGCGGTGTTGTCGTTGACGGCGACCTGGCTCAGCTTCCCGGTGTACGGGCCGGCGAACCCGCCCAGGGCCAACCAGGCGACCGCGATCAGGGCGGGGAGGATCAGGCGGGCGCGCACGGGAGAATGACCTCCGGAGGGCTACGTTCTTCGATGATCTGATAGTTCGATCATCGAAATACTAACCGGAGGGCGGATGGTCGACAACGCGACACTGGTCCGGCTGCTGCGCCAGCTGCTGGTGGAGTCGGACCACTTCGTTGGGATGTTCGGCGACGCCCACGGGATGCACCGCACCGACCTCAACGCGCTCGCCCTGATCATGGACGCGCGGTGGCGCGGCGAACCCCTGTCACCGGGCAAGCTGGCCGAGGCGATGCACCTGAGCGCGTCGGCGACCACGTCCGTGCTGGACCGGCTGGAGGCGTCCGGCCACGTGGAACGCGCCCGCAGCACCCGCGACCGGCGCAAGGTCGAGCTGCGCATGTCGGACAAGGCCATGGAGTTCGGCAAGTTGTTCTTCGCGCCGCTGAGCACCGCCTACAGCGCGGCGTGGGAGGGGTTCACCGACGTCGAGCGGGACGCGATCGCGCGGTTCCTCGCCGCCAGCGTTCACGCGACCGTGGCGGTGCGCGGCGAGTTCGCCCAGCGGCGGGGCGGGACGACCCAAAGCCCGCCGCACCGCTGATCTGCGGACCGGGTGCGGGCGGACGTCCCTAGGGTCGGACGGACCGCGAGGACTCGGGGGTGGGCTGTGCGGGCACGGCGCTACTGGGCGTTCATCTCCTACTCCCGGGCGGACGCGGACCGCGCCGCGGCGGTGCACCGCCGGTTGGAGCGGTTCGTCGTCCCGCGCCGCGCCCGCGGCCTGGTGGACCCGCGCGGACCGGGCGCGCGGCGGGTCCGGCCGGTGTTCCGGGACGTGGACGAGATGGTCGCCGCCGGCCGGTTGACGCGGCGGTTGACCGACGCGATCGAGGACTCCGTCGCGATGGTGCTGGTGGCGTCACCGGCCTCGGCCGCCTCCCGGTACGTCGACCTGGAGGTCCGGCACTTCCTCGCCACGCACGGGGAGGACCGGTTGGTGATCCTGGCGGTGCACGACGGGACCGACCACCCGCCGCTGCCACCCGGCATGGCGGGGATCGAGGAACCGGTGTGGGTCGACCTGCGTGGTGGCGCGCGACTCGGGCAGCGGGACCTGGTCCGCGTCGCGGCGACGGTGGTCGGGGTCGCGTTCGACGAGCTGTGGCGCAGGCACGTGCGCCGGATGCGCAAGCTGGTCGCCCTGTGGTGCGCGGCGGCGGTGGTCGCGGCCACCGTGGTCGGATACTCCGCCTGGCAGGCCCGGACCGCCGCGGCACGCAGCCCGGAGCAGCAGCGCGCGCAGTTCCTGGAGTGGTACCAGCGGGACCGCTCGGTGCCCGAGGTGACCCGTCCCTTCGAGCTGGACGTCGTCCGGGTCGACGACCTGGACAACGACGGGCTGATGGACTTCTTCGTGGTCAACCGGACGCCCGAGTTCTGCGGGTCCGGCGGTTGCCTGCTGGAGGTGTTCCTGACCACCGCGCCCGGCCGGTACGCGCCGGTCCTCCAGCAGTTGGGC
The DNA here is from genome assembly GCF_019375475.1 of Saccharothrix obliqua. Taxonomy (GTDB): domain Bacteria; phylum Actinomycetota; class Actinomycetes; order Mycobacteriales; family Pseudonocardiaceae; genus Actinosynnema; species Actinosynnema obliqua. The sequence goes on from NZ_JAHXGQ010000002.1 coordinate 42,142, forward strand.
GGTTCGGACCCGCGGGTCCGCCCCGCGGCGAACGGCGCCAAGGAGATCATCACCGTCGACAACTTCGTCAGCCGCGAACCCCTCTACTCCGTGCACGCGCTGCGAGGTCAGGCGTTCGCGCTCGACCACTACGAGTTCTGCGACGGCGTCATCTTCGAGATGTGCCAGCCGACGGTCATCTCCCCCGTCTCCGCTCCGGGCCGGGTGGCCGGCGGCACGGCGTTCCGGGAACGACCCGACCCGTCCGGGAGGGAGGTGACGGTGGGCGCCGGGCAGACCGTGGACGGCGGGTCGTGGGACCCCACCGTGATCGGCGCGGTCGAGGGCGTCGAGTGGTACCTGGCGGAGATATGGAAGGGCTACTGCGGTTTCGTGCCGAAGAACGCCGTCGGGCGCTGAGCCCCGCCGTCCCCAGTGGACACGGCGGGGTGACGGGGCCGCCACATCCGGTGAATCCGCGGCCGGCCGGTTTCAACCCCGGCGGGCCGGGGTAACCACGCGGAGCGTCAAAGAGGCGGCGCGGTGCGTCGGTCGGGTGGAAGAGGGCGGTTGAGGATGGATCTGGATTTCGACGACGTCGCGGCGAGGTCGCTCCGGGAGTACGTCCGACGCGTCACCGCGGCGCTGGGGTTGAACGGTGAGTCCTCGTACGTGGACACCGGGTCACCGTTGAGCGCGTACCTCGCCCTGGACGGCCACCTGCCCGAACGGCCCGGCCGTGACGTCGCGCTGCTCTGGGACGAGCTGCACGGGTGGTCCGCCGCCGTGGAGACGGACGGCGGGACCGACCTGGTCCCGCACGCGCGCCTCGAAGGCGACATCCAGCCGCCGCCGCACGTCGTGGCGGCCTGGGCGCGGTCGGTGCTCGGGGCCGAACGCAGCGCCGCCGCGTGACCCGGGGCACCCGGCCGAGAACCGGGTGCTGTCGACGCGAACACGCGTTCCCGACCGGCTGACCCGGTTGCCGCGGCATCCCGCTCGCTGATCCGCCAACGGGGTCGACCCGCGCACGAATCGCGCTGCCGCGTGCGACGGTGGAGCGAGCGTCGCCACACGCGATCGACCGGCGGTGCGGGCCGCGCCGTACGACCGCAGCACCGCGGCCCCGATCTCGGCCTGATCGAGGAAGAGCACGTCACGCACTACGAATCCTCGTGGACCCCGGCGAGACGTGGTGGGAGCGGCTGGACGCCCAGATCGACCTGACCACCCTGGGCACCGGCTACGTCCAGGAGGCCCACGAGCGGTTCGAGGCCGTGCAGGACGCGCTCATGGGCGGTGAAGCGCCGCCGAGCGAGCGGGTCGTCGACCTGCACCGCGCGGAGCGCACCGCGCCCACCCACCCGCACCCCGGTGCGGAATCCACCACCGCGAACCTGGCGGCGGGGCCGGTGGCCACCCTGTTCGACCGCGTCAAGGACGCCGTGCGGGCGGCCGTCCCCGACGACCGGAGGTGACGGTTCACAGGCGCAGCCAGCCCACGAGTTGGGCGATGACGAACGCCACCACCAGCAGGGTCGCCACGCCGATCGCGATGAACGTGATGATCGGCGCCTTGCGCGACGGCATCGGTTGCGGGTGGGACAGGCCGGACGTCTGACCGGAGTCGGGAGGGGTGTCGCCCGGCGCGACACCACCGCCCGGCTCCAGACCCGGCGTGCGGGCCGGGTCCGGGTCGGGCGGCGTGTCGCGCGGCTCGGGTGTGGTCATGCGTCCCGAGTACCCGGCACGGGACGGCGGACACCTCCCCCGATCGGGAACGCGCCCCACCGGACGGGCCGCCCGGCCGGTGGTCACCACGAGCCGGGCGAACAGCCGGCGCGAGATGCGCTGATGCCCCCGGATCACGCGGCGGTGCGCACCCGGGCGCGAACCCCTCCTTCGTTCCCGCCGGGTCAGCCGCTCGGCGAAGCGGCTCGCGTCAACGCGGACACGCCCTCAGCCGAACTGGGCGGCGAACATGCCGGGCTCGTAGGAGCCGCCCTTCTGGTGCACGATCACGGCGAGCCGGTTGGCGGCGTTGATCATGGCCACCACGCACACCATGGCGGCGAGCTGGTCGTCGTCGTAGTGCTCCCGGGCCGCGGCCCACGTCGCGTCGGACACACCGGTGCCGAGGTCGGCGAGCCGGGTGCCCTCCTCGGTGAACGCCAGCGCGGCGCGCTCCGCCGCGGTGAACACGGTGGTCTCCCGCCAGGCGGCGACCAGGTGGAGCCGGACCGCGCTCTCCCCCGCCGCCGCGGCGTCCTTGGTGTGCATGTCGATGCACCAACCGCAGCCGTTGATCTGACTGGCGCGCAACGCCATCAGCTCCTGCGTCGACCTGGGCAGCGGCGACTGCTGGATCACCCCGGCGGCGTTGGCGAACCGCTTGAAGAACTTGGCGGCGATCGGGTTGTCGAACATGTCGAACCTGGCTTCCACGGCTTCGTCCTCACTCGTGTTGTCCTGTTGAACGACCACAAGATGCCGACGCCCCAACCGCTGTGACAGCTCGTGACACGTGCCACACACCGGTCACAAAAGGGCGGTCGCCGGCATCTGGTGGGCGACACAGGCCGAGCAGAAGAGGAGCCGTCCATGGCCGGCACGTCCCGCACCGCACCCGCCGACAGCCGACCGGACCCCGCCACCGAGGCGTTCCTCGCGCACCGCAACCTCCTCTTCACCGTCGCCTACGAGATGCTCGGCTCGGCGGCGGACGCGGAGGACGTGCTCCAGGAGACCTGGCTGCGGTGGGTGGGCGTCGACCTCGACGCGGTGCGCGACCAGCGGGCGTACCTGGTCCGCGTCACCACCCGCCAGGCGCTCGGCAGGCTGCGCGTGCTCGGCCGCCGCAAGGAGTCCTACGTCGGGTCGTGGCTGCCCGAGCCGCTGCTGACCGCGCCCGACGTGGCCGAGGACGTCGAGCTGGCCGACAGCGTGTCCATGGCGATGCTGCTGGTGCTGGAAACCCTGGCGCCGACCGAGCGCGCGGTGTTCGTGCTGCGCGAGGTCTTCGACCTGCCCTACGAGGAGATCGCCGAAGCCGTCGACAAGAGCCCGGCCGCGGTGCGCCAGATCGCCCACCGGGCACGCGCGCACGTCGCCGCCCGCCGACCACGCGGCCCGGTCTCGCCGACCACGACGCGCGACGCGCTCCGGGCGTTCCAACGGGCGACCGAGACCGGCGACCTGCGTGGCCTGCTCGACGTCCTCGCGCCCGACGTCGTGCTCCTCGGCGACGGCGGCGGGATCAGGCAGACCATCCCGCGGCCGGTCGTGGGCGCCGACCGGGTGGCCCGCCTGCTGATCGCCGGGATGGGACGGCTCCCGGCCGACTCGGTGCTGCGGCTCGCCGAGGTCAACGGCCACCCGGCACTGGTCCTGCGACTGGACGGCGGGCTCGACTCCGTCATCGCGGTGCACGTCGAGGACGGCCTCATCACCGGCCTCTACGCCGTGCGCAACCCCGACAAGCTCTCGCACATGGGGCGGGAGGTCGCGTTGCGCCGCTGAGGAATCAGGCGCTGGGAATCAGGGGTCGGGAATCAGGCGCCGGTGATGATGGCGTCGAGGTTGGCGCGCGTGGCCTCCAGGTCGCCGATGGCCGTGTCGATCCGGCGGCGTTGCGCCAGCAACCCGTCGACCAGCTCCGGGCAGTCGGGCTTGAGCAGGCCGTCGTCGTCGACGATGCACGGCAACACGGTCACGATCTGAGCGGTGCTCAGACCGGCGGCCAGCAGGACCTTGATCCGCCGCACCGCCGCCACGTCCTCCTCGCGGTACACGCGATAACCGCTCGGGCGTCGCTCAGGGGTCAGCAGGCCCTGCTCCTCGTAGTACCGCAGCGCGCGCTCGCTGACACCCGCGCGCCGCGCCAGTTCCCCGATCCGCATCGCCGCTCCCGAGTTGACCCTCACGCCGACGTCAACGTTTAGCTTAGCCGGCATGACCGCAGTGACCGTCCTCGGACTCGGCCCCATGGGACACGCCCTGGCCGCCGCGCTCGCCGCCGAGCACCACGTGACCGTGTGGAACCGCACCCCCGGGAAGGAGAACGACCTCGCCGCCACCACCGCCGGCACCGCCGCCGAAGCCGTCGCCGCGAGCCCGCTCGTGATCGCCTGCGTGCGGGATTACGCGGCGGTGCGGTCGGTTCTCGACGCCGAGGCGTTGAAAGGCCGCACCCTGGTGAACTTCAGCGGCGGCACGCCGCAGGAGGCCCGCGCCATGGCGGCGTGGGCGGCGGACCGCGGCATCGACTACGTCGACGGCGTGATCGTGGCGACGCCGGACGCCATCGGCAGCGCCGGGGCCACGTTCTTCTACAGCGGGCCGCGTGACGCGTACGAGGCGCACCGGCCCGCACTGGCCGCGCTCGGCGGGAACGCCCACCACGTCGGCGAGGACCCGGGCCGGGCCGCCGGTTTCGACGCGTCCCTGCAAGACCTGCTCTGGACCGCGATGAGCGGTGTGGTGCACGCGTTCGCGCTCGCCACCGCCGAGAACATCGGCGCGGCGGACCTCGTCGGGCACATGAAGGCGTTGCTCGCCTTCTTCCCGGACATGATCGACCACATCGCCGAGCAGGTCGCCGCCGACAGCTTCCCGGGCGACCTGCTGACGATCGACGCGGCGGCGGCGACCATGGACCACGTGCTGCGGACGATCCGGTCCAACGACCTGGACAACGGCGTGCTGAGCGCAGCGCGGGCCGAGGCGCGACGCGCGATCGACGCCGGGCACGGAGGGGCGGGCTACGCCCGGCTCGCCGCGCTCTGAACGCCTGCGCCACAACGGAAAACGGCGGTGGGAGCGGCATGTCCGCCCCCACCGCCGGCCGCGCCTAGTTGACCACGCAGCGCACGTTCGCCTGGTTCATCGGCTTCTCGGGGGTGTCGATCTGCCCGTCCACGTCGACGTCGACGTGGTTGCGCCAGGAGATCGGCCGATCAGTGGAGTTGCACCTCGCGCGGGCCACGGTCCGCTGCCCGCTCCCGGTGTACGGCTTCAACTTCTTCTTCTCCGAGCACGCCTTCTGCCGCCACGTGGCATCGGTGTAATACTCGTAGAGGCAGTTGTAGACGTGCGCGGTGTTGGCGGTGCAGTTGCCCTTCTTCCACCAACCGTGACCCGAGACGTCGCCGCCCGAGTAGTGCGGGTTGTCCCGACCGCTCTCCGGCGTGCACCCGATGGCGGCCGGTTCGGCCGAATCCGGTCGCACACCGGCCACGCGGTCGGCGTCCTCGCCGACCGGGAGCCCGCCCGGTTCGGAGATCACCTGGCCGTTGAGGTCCAGGTAGACCGCGTTGGCCGGATCGGCAGGCGCGAGCCCCGGTTCGGCGCTCTCCCGCGTCGCGCCCGCCGCGCCATTCGGTGCCGCCGCGGCCAGAGCGGGCGCAGCGGAGATCGACAACGTGAACGCGGCGAGCACCACCAGGGCGCCACGCCCCCCGAAAACAATGGGTTTCATCGCACATCCCCCGTTTCCCCCGGATTTGTGACAGCGGTCACTCTGCTCCCGCGTTGCTCCGCCGTCAAGACCCGGTACACCCGTTCAGAGCAACCGGCGATCCGAGGATGATCGTCCGTTCAGCCGGCACCGACAACGCCGAACGGCCGCCGGGCTCAGGAGTACGCGGGGGGCGTCTCGCCGGGCGAGGCCGGGACGACGTCGAGCCCCGGTTCGCGCACGAGAGCGTCGACGGCGGCCCGGCTCGCGCCGATCCCGGCCCAGTGCGGGTCGACGTCGGCGGTGAAGCACCAGCTCCGGTCGGCGGGCCAGGCGAACGCGGGCGGCGGGCAGGGCTCCGCCGTGCCGAGCGCCTCCGCCCAGCCGTCGAAATCACGCAATGCGCCGCGCAGCAAGGCGTACTGCCGGTGCGGCAGCTCCACCCGGGCGGCACCGGCCGGCAGCCGCACGTCCGAGTAGCCGTCCCAGACGCAGAAGTAGCACTCCTCCGGTGTGCCGGTGAACCGGGAGAGCAGGCGCAGCGCGTGCCGCGCCTGGACGAGGTCGGGCAGGTGGTCGTCCGGCAGGTCGACATCCGCTTCGGCCTGACCGGGTCGGACCGGGTCGGGGATGAAGCGCAACCGGGCGTGTGCTTCGAAACCCGTCGGGCCGAAGGTGATCAACCGCGGCCACGGCGTGCGGGATCGGACGAGCCAGTCCGCGGCGGACGTGTCCACGCAGTAGCCGAGTCCCATGCGGCCAGATTACGCAGCATTTCCCGCGCATTGGCGGCGGTTCTGTTCCGTCACGCTTTCGAGGCGGGACGGTTGGGGCAGGGCCGGGGCGGGTATGTCGAACGGGCGTTCGAGGAAAGGAGACAACCGTGGACCGCACACCCGAGAAGGACCCGGAGGACTGGACGACCGGCGACGAGCCCATGACCGGGCCGCAGGAGTCCTACCTGCACACCCTGGCGCAGGAGGCCGGTGAGCAGGTGCCCGACGGCCTCACCAAGGTGGAGGCGTCGCAGCTGATCGACCGGCTCCAGCAGAAAACCGGTCGCGGCACGTGAACCGTCACGGCCCGAAGAACCCGGCGAGGGCGTCGGCCAGCGCTTCGGGGGCTTCCTCCGCCACGTGGTGCCCCGAGTCGATGCCGTGGCCGCGCACGTCGTCCGCCCAGTCGCGCCAGATCGCCAGCGGGTCGCCGTAGAGGTCTTCCAGGTCGTCGCGCAACGACCACAGGACGAGGGTCGGGCAGCGCAGCCGCACGCCCGCCGCCCGGTCCGCCTCCTCGTCCCACCGGTCGACGGTCAGCCCGGCCCGGTAGTCCTCCAGCATCGCCCGCACGACGTCCGGGTTCCCCGTGGCGGCGCGGAACTCCGCGTGGTTCTCGGGCCCCATGCGGTCCGGGTCGCCGCGGTACCAGCTCACCGGGTCGGCGTTGATCACGCGTTCCGGCGTGCCCGGCTGGGCGAAGAAGAACCAGTGCCACCACCGCGTGGCGAACTCCGGGGTGATGCGTGCCAGGTGTTCGCTGATCGGCAGGCAGTCCAGCACCGCCACCCGCTCGACCGCGTCGGGGTGGTCCAGCGCCAGCCGCAACGCGACCGCACCGCCGCGGTCGTGCCCGGCGAGCCGGAACCTGTGGTGCCCCAACGCCTTCATCACGGCGACGAGATCACTCGCGACGGCCCGCTTGGCGTGGGCGCGGTGGTCCGCCGTGGGCGCGGGACCCCGCGACCGCCCGTAGCCGCGCAGGTCCGGGCACACCACCGTGAACCCGCGCGCCACCAGCAGCGGCGCCACGCGGTGCCAGGTGGCGGACGTCCTCGGGTGGCCGTGCGCCAGCAGCACCGGCGGTCCCCCTCCCCCGTGCCGCACGAAAATCGTTGCCTCGCCGACGGAAATCCGCTCTTCCTCGAATCCCTCGAACACCGTTCGAGCCTCACACACCGGTGCGGGCCGCGCGACTCGGCGCGGCCCGCACCGCCCCCGGTCAGTCCACCCACTCGTAGGGCGAGTTGACGCTGCCGCCGACCCAGCCGCCGTTGTTGTCGTGCTCGACGGTCGCCACCGCCCGGTAGTAACCCGCGCCGCACGACGCGGAGCCGCCGTAGTCCAGGATCTTCTTGGGGCCGTAGGGACCGCCCAGCTCACCACCGGTCCAGCCGAACGCGCCGTACGCCCAGTCCGAGCCCCGGCAGTGCGACCACCCGCTGTCGGTCCACACCTGGACGTCGACGCGGGCCCGGCCCTGCCCGGTCGCCGGCCGGGTGCACGCGCCGTTGAGGTCGCGGCTGTACAGGTAGGCGTCGGCGTAACCGAGGTTGCCGGAGAAGACGCCCGGCGACCAGTGGTCGATCGTGGCCACGCCCACCACGCAGTGGATGAACCCGCTGTTCACCACCTTCGGGCCGGACCCGGACATCGCCGAGGCGGGTTGCCCGGCCACCAGCACCAGACCGCCGAGCAGCAACCCGCACAACGCCGTGTGGAGCGATCGTCGCCACCAGGACATGGTTGTCCCACATTCGAATCGCGGACGACACGCGCCGGTCGGGATGCCGGAGAACCGGCACGTCGGATGCCTTTCGAGGCTATGTCGGAGCGGCGTTCGCGGTACCGCGCGTCGGCCGACGCGGACCTGGGTGAGAACACCCACGCCGGTCGACCGGGCCAGACCCGTGACGGCGCGGGAACGCCGTTGCGCCACGACATCGCGCTCACGTAGCGTCCGCGAGGTGCGCACCGACCTCCGCCGCGAGCTGACGCGGGCCATCAAGGGCAAGGACCGGATCGCCGTGTCGGCGTTGCGATCCGCCCTCGCGGCCATCGAGAACTCCGAGGCGGTGCCCGACGACTCCCCGGCGAGCGGTTCGGTCGGCGTGGGCTCCACCGAGGTCGAACGCCGGCAGCTCACCGACGAGGACGTGCACGCGATCGTCACGGCGGAGGTGCGGCAGCGGATCACCGCGGCCGAGGAGTACGACCGGTTGGCGCGGGCGGACGTCGCCGAACGCCTGCGCGCGGAAGCCGACGTGCTGCGGCGGCACCTGGAGCGCTGACCCCCGGCGGCGACCGTCCGACGTGGTCGGCGCGCCGCCGTCAGAGGTTGGCGTGGATGGTGCGCACGGTCTGCTCGGCCTGCTCGTCACGCAGGTCGAAGGCCGAGCCGTCGGCGAACTCCAGGCGCAGGAACCACTCCGGGCGCACGTGGCGGCCCAGCGGGACCGGGGTGAAGGCCCGCACCACCGACCGCGGCGCCTCCCACCACGTGACCAGGGGCGGCACGTCGCGGGACTGACCCAGGGCGCGCACGCGGCCGAGCAGGCCGCCCGCGGCCGGTTCCGGCGCGACGGCCACCTCGCCCTCGACCACCAGGCCGACGCGCCGGTCGGTGACCAGCAGCCAGCACTCGTCGCGGCCCGCGGTGAACAGGTCGGCGCAGCGCACCGCGGCCTGGTCCGGGTGCTGGGCGTGCGCCCAGCCCCAGATCGCCGGGTCGTGGGCCCATTCGTCGTTGTGCACGCGGTTCTCGGACACGGCACGCGTCGGCAGCGGCCACGCCGGTTCGGGCGCCGCCGGGCTGGGCACGTCGTGCACGACCCGGTGCGGCGCGGTGCGGACCGCGCCGACGGTGCTGCCGACGTGGCCCCGACCGCCGGCCACCCACGCCAGCCGCTCGCCCTCGCCCAGCCAGTGCCGCTGGGCGATCCCGGCCAGTTTCTCCCTGCTCTTGGGCACGGTGCTCCTATCGACCGCTCGCCAGCGCCACCAGCCGCGGCAGGTCCTCCGCGCGCGCGGCGACGACGTCCACGCCCGACCCGTCCACGAACGACACCCGCAGCACGTGCGCCTGCCGGGGCACGGCGCCGCTGGGCAGCTTGCGCTCGGCCGCGCCCACCCCGCTGATCTCCGCCCGGGGCACCTCGACCACCGGCAGCACGTCGGCGGTGGGCACCGGTTCGGCGGGCGGGTACGGGTCGCGGTCGGCGAACACGTCGCGGGCGAACCCGCCGACGCGGTCCAGCAACGACTTCTCCGGTCCGGGTTCGGACTCGGCTTCCGGCGCGTCCCGCAGCCAGGCCAGGCGGTGCGGTGTGAGCACCAGCCAGGCCAGCGGCACGCCGCGGACCTGGAGCGCGGCCCGCGCCGCGATGGAGTCCGGCGACGGGCCGAAGACCACGACGTCCGGGCGCTGCCGGGCGTCGACGTGGTCGTCCGCCAACGCGCCCGCCACGCCGGCGGCGACGTTGGCCACGCCCCACAACGCCCTGCCCGCGAACCCCGGTGCCGGTTTGCCCGACCACTCCAGGCCCCGCACGTCGAACCGGGTCGCGCTGCCGCCCGCGTCGGCGCACAGCAGGACCGGCTCGTCGGGACGGGCCCAGCCCGCCCGGATCGCGGCCACGCCGCGCAGGCGCGTGCCGGTCACCAGGAGAAGCCCTTCTCCTGCGCCTCGCGGCGCTCCTGCTCCGACGGCGGGTTCCGCGCGGCGTCGTAGGCGGCGTCGGCGCCGAACTTGATGCCGCCGTCGACGGCCGCGTCCACACCGGCGCTGAACGCCGCGCCGCCGACGCGGGTCTGCCCGCCGAGCATCCCGGTCAGCACGGTCTGGCTGATGTTGCCTGCCAGCGCGCCCTCGCCGGTGACGCCCTGCATGAAGCGGTTGGCCGTGGTCGACGCGAGCGTCGTGTCGTCGGCCCGCGTCACGATGTTCACCAGCGGGTTGGCCCCGAGGCGGCGGCCCGCGTACTGCTGGGCCATGTTGCCGCCGCGCAGGCCGTTCATGCGCTGGATGACCTGCCGCAACGGACCACGCAGCCGGGTCAGCAGCTCCTCCAGCCGCTTGACGATCTTGAACAGCTCCATCTGGAGCTTCGAGACGCGCATGGTGATCCGCATACCGGTGCTGCCCACCTGCACCGTGGTGGTCATCCCGGCCGCGGCCACCGAACCGCCCGCCGTGATCCACGACGCGGCCAGCGCCGCCAGCCACTGCACGATCAGGCCGATGATCAGCTCGGTGATGAGCTGGACCACGAACTCGACGAACATGTCGAACAGGTCGGCGATCATGTCGAGGGTCTGCTTCAACCCCCGGACGTCCTCCGCGAGCGCACGCACACCACCGCTGAACTCGGTGACCTGGTTGCGGAACGCGTCGCCGGCAGCGCCCTCCCACACCGCGCGGGTCGCCTCGCCGCGCTTGACCTCGGCGTCGGCGACCTCGTCCAACCAGGAGGCGACCTGCGCCCAGCCGTCGCCCGTCGCCCGCATCTGCTCGGGGTCGCCGATGGCGAATTCCGCCAGCTCCACCAGCGGGCTGAGCACGATCGAGACGAGGAAGCCCAGGCCGTTGTCCAACAACGCCTGACCGGGGCTCGCGATCGTCTCCAGCAGCTCCAGCCGCCCCGACACGCCCGCCGCGGCCATCTCCGGCGGGCTGGTGGCGTCGGCGAGGTCCTGCAACGCGCCGACGGCCGAGCTGCCGCGCCCCGCCGCCTGCTCGAACCAGTTCTTCTGGTCGCCGCCGTTGAGGTCGGCGAAGGAACCCGGACCGTCGTTCACCGGCCACCACCCAGTCCGTCACCGAGCTGGGTCAACGCCTGCGAGACGCCGTCGTCCACGCCCTGGTACACCTCGAAGCTCTGCCGCAGCTGGTCACCGGTCTGCTCCAGGAACCCGGCGGCGTCGGTCGCGAGCTGCCGGCACTCGTCCAGGCTGGAGAAGTACCCGCTGCTCAACCCGACCAGGTCCCCGATGGGGCCGAAGCACTGGTCGTCCACCCTCGCCTGCTCCAGCAGGTCCGCGAGCTGCCCGAACTTGCCGGCCAGGCTCTCGCTGCCACCGGCGAAGGCCGTCAACGCCTCCGGCACGATCCTGAAAGTCATCCCGCCCCCGTCACGTCAGGTAGGAACTCGGTGGTTCCTCGTCGTCCGGTTGGACCGGCGGACGCGGGACCTGGTTCCCGCGCGCCGGACCCGGCGGCGGGTAGGCGGACGGCTGCGGGTAGGCGGACGGCTGCGGGTGGCCCGGCGGCTGCGCGTGGCCGGGTGCCTGCGGGTACGCGGGCGGCTGGTGGGTCCCGGGCCGCGGGTGGGCGGGCGGCGGAGCCGGTGGTCCGGGCGGCGGCGCGGCGGTCGGTGCGAGCGGTTCCACGCCGGAAGCGGCCATGCCCTGCTTGAACTGCTCCAACCGGTCACCCAGCAGCGGCGCCACGGCGGCGTCGAGCTGCTGCGCCGCGTTCTGCGTCGCCAGCCGGATCGCGTCGAGGATCTCCTGCTGCAAGGCCACGTGGGACCGCGCCATCGCGGCCGGCGACAGCTGCAACCCCAGCACCGCGCCCGATGGCGCGGCGGTGACCGTGACGGAGCCGTCCCGGCTGCGCCCGACGCCACGCAGATCCTTGACCACCTCTTGGAGCTGACCGGCCTTCGCCGCCTGCTCCTGGAACGACTTCATCATCTCCTGAAGCCGTCGTTGCCGGTCGACCACGACACCCCCGCAACGCTCTTGCCGAACCAAACCGCTCCCACCGTACGGGACGGGTGGACCGGGGCCGACCACCCGGTCCCTCCACACCGGATTCGCGGGGCACGTCGGCCGGAAATCGAGGAGCGGTGTCCCGGGGCCGCCCATAGCATGACCCGATGCGCGGGTTCCGCCCGTCGGGCCGGCGCGGACGGCGACCCCGCCCCCGCGCGGCGGATGGAGGCGGATGAGCATGGTGTCGCACGTCGCCGACGGGCACGACCTGATCCGCGTGCGCGGCGCGCGGGAGAACAACCTCAAGGGCATCAGCGTCGAGATACCCAAGCGCAGGCTGACCGTCTTCACCGGCGTCTCCGGCGCGGGCAAGAGTTCGCTGGTGTTCGCCACGATCGCCGCCGAGTCGCTGCGGCTGGTCGACGAGGCACGCGCCGCGCCGACGCCCGCCCGGCCCGAGGTCGACGCCCTGGAGGGGTTGACCGCCGCGATCGTGGTGGACCAGCGGCGGATGGACGCCGACCCGCGCTCCACGGTCGGCACCGCCACCAACGCCGACGCGGTGCTGCGCGTCCTCTTCAGCCGGCTCGGGCAGCCGCACGTCGGTCCGCCGCAGGCGTTCTCCCCCACCGCGCCCGCGGTCCGGGCGAGCGGCGCGTGCCCGCACTGCGAGGGCCGGGGCACGGTGTCCGTCATCGACCCGACGCAGCTCTACGACGACGCCAAGGCGATCTCCGAGGGCGCGATCACCATCCCCGGCTGGAAGGCGGACAGCTTCTGGACGGTCCGGGTCTACGCCGAGTCGGGTTTCATCGACCCGGACAAGCCGATCCGCCGGTACACCAGGCAGGAGCTGCACGACTTCCTGCACCGGGAGCCGACCAGGGTGACCGTGGACGGCGTCGCCCTCACCTACGAGGGCCTGGTGCCGAAGGTGCGCAAGTCGTTGCTGGCCAAGGACCCGGAGGCGATGCCACCGCACATCCGGGCGTTCGTGGAGCGCGCGGTGACCTTCGCGCCCTGCCCGGCGTGCGGCGGCACGCGGCTCGGCGCGGCGGCCCGGTCCGCGCGGATCAACGGCGCGAACATCGCCGAGCTGAGCGCGATGCAGGTCAGCGACCTCGCCGAGTGGGTGCGGGACCTGGTCGCGCCCTCGGCGACCCCGCTGCTCGCGGCGCTGCGGCGGACCCTCGACTCGTTCACCGAGATCGGGCTGGGCTACCTCTCGCTCGACCGGCCCGCGGGCACGCTGTCGGGCGGCGAGGCCCAGCGCGTCAAGATGGTGCGCCACCTCGGTTCCACGCTCACCGACGTCACCTACGTGTTCGACGAGCCCACCACGGGCCTGCACCCGCACGACGTCCAGCGCGTGAACAGGTTGCTGCTCCGGTTACGGGACAAGGGGAACACGGTTCTCGTGGTGGAGCACGAGCCCGAGACGATCGCGATCGCGGACCACGTCGTGGACCTCGGTCCCGGCGCGGGCGCGGCCGGTGGCGAGGTCTGCTTCACGGGTGGCGTCGAGGGCCTGCGGGCCAGCGGCACCACCACCGGCCGCCACCTCGGCCACCGCACCCCGCTCAAGGGCCGGGTGCGTGCACCCAGGGGTGCGCTGGAGATCCGCGGCGCGTCGAAGCACAACCTGCGTGGTGTCGACGTCGACGTCCCGCTGGGTGTGCTGGTCGTCGTCACGGGTGTCGCGGGTGCCGGCAAGAGTTCCCTGATCCGCGGTTCGATCCCGGCGGAGCGGGGCGTGGTGGCGGTGGACCAGACGCCCATCCGCGGTCCGCGGCGCGGCAACCCGGCCACGTACACCGGGCTGCTCGACCCGATCCGCAAGGCGTTCGCCAGGGCCAACGGCGTGAAACCCGCGTTGTTCGGCGCTTCGGGGGCGTGTCCGGCCTGTCAAGGCGCGGGCGTCCACGCCGACCCGGCGATCGCGGTCGTCTGCGAGGAGTGCGACGGCAGGCGGTTCCGGGCGTCGGTGCTGGCGCACCGCCTGGGCGGGCACGACATCGGCGAGGTGCTGGCGATGTCGGTCGCCGAGGCCGAGGCGTTCTTCGGCGCGGGCGGGGCACGCACACCCGCGGCGCACGCGATCCTCCGCCGGCTCACCGAGGCCGGCCTGGGCCACCTCGCTCTCGACCGGCCGCTGACCACGCTGTCCGGCGGCGAGCGGCAGCGGCTCAAGCTGGCCACGCGCATGGCCGACGACGGCGGTGTCTACGTGCTGGACGAACCGACCACGGGCCTGCACCTCGCCGACGTCGCCCGGCTGCTGGACCTGCTCGACCGGCTCGTGGACGACGGCAAGTCGGTCATCGTGATCGAGCACCACCAAGCCGTCGTCGCGCACGCCGACTGGGTCATCGACCTCGGCCCCGGCGCGGGTCACCACGGTGGCCGCGTCGTCTTCGAAGGCACCCCGACCGCCCTCGCCGCCGCCCGCTCCACGCTCACCGGCGAACACCTCGCCGACTACGCGCACCGGTGGATAAGGTGATCACATGGACGAAAGGCGGCTCCTCGGCTCGTCGTTCGGCAGCGCGGCCGCGGCGTACGCCGAGCACCGCCCGGACTACGCGCGAGCCGCGGCGCGCTGGGCGGTGGAGTTCGCGCCCGGCCCGCGGGTGCTGGACCTCGGTGCCGGCACCGGCAAGCTGACCGCCACGCTGGTCGCGCTGGGCGTCGACGTCGTCGCGGTGGAGCCCGACCCGGCGATGGTGGCCGAACTGCGGCACGCGCTGCCGGGGGTCCGCGCCCTGGCGGGCAGCGCCGAGGAGATACCGCTGCCCGACGCGTCCGTGGACGCCGTGCTGGCCGGCAACGCCCTGCACTGGTTCGACATGGCCGTCGCGGGTCCGGAGATCGCCCGGGTCCTCGCGCCCGGCGGCGTCCTGGCCGGCCTGTGGAACGTCCTGGACGACCGGGTCGACTGGGTCGCGGAACTGGAGCGGATCAGCGGGAGCGCGGCCATCGGCCCGCGTGACACGCTGCGTGAGTGGCGTGCGGCGACGGCGGACCTGCACCTCCCGGGCAGCGGACCCGCCCGGTTCGGCTCGCCGGAGCAGGCCGAGTTCCCGCACGGTCAGCGCCGGACCGCCGATTCCCTCGTCGCGACGCTCGCGACGCGGGCCGGGGTGCTGGTCATGCCGGCCGGGGACCGGGAGGCCCTGCTCGGCGGTGTCCGCGCTTTCCTCGCGGGCAGGCCGGAAACCGGCCGCGGCGAGTTCACCCTGCCGATGCTGACCGGCGTGCTGCGCGCCCGGCGGCGTTGAGGCCGCCGGACCTCACAGCGCGGGCACCACCATCGGCGTACCCGTCACGGGATCGGGGACGACGACGCTCGGCAGCTCGAAGACCTCCTTCATCAGCACCGAGTCCACCACGTCGGACGGCTTGCCCTCGGCGACGACCCGCCCGTCCTTCATCGCCACCAGGTGATCGGCGTAGCGGGACGCCTGGTTGATGTCGTGCAGCACGGCGACCACCGTGCGACCCCGGTCGCGCAGTCCCGCCAGCAGGGACAGCAGCTGGTACTGGTGGGTGATGTCGAGGAACGAGGTCGGCTCGTCGAGCAGCAGGTGGGAGGTGTCCTGGGCGAGCACCAGCGCCACCCACACGCGTTGCCGCTGGCCGCCGGACAGCTCCCGCACCAGCCGGTCGGCCAGGTCCGCGACGCCCGCGACGCGCATCGCGCCGGTCACCGCGTCCTCGTCGGCCGCCGACCAGGTGGACAGCAGCGACTGGTGCGGGAACCGGCCGCGCGCCACGAGCTGCCGGACGCGGATGTCCTCCGGCGCGACGGGTTCCTGCGGCAGGAACCCGAGCCGGCGGGCCAGCGCCTTGCTCTGGTAGGAGCCGATCTCGCGGTCGTCGAAGACCACCTGCCCCTCGGCCGGGCGCAGCAGCCGGACGAACGTCCGCAACAGCGTCGACTTGCCGCACGCGTTGGGGCCGACGATGGCGGTGAACGCGCCGTCCGGGACGTCGACGCTCAACCGCGTCGACACGACGCGTTCGCCATAGCGCAGGGTGACGTCCTGCGCGGACAACAACGCGGTCACGAGCGCCGCACCTCCTTTGCGAGCAACCACATCAGGTAGCAGCCGCCGATGGCGGTGCTCACCACGCCGACCGGCAGGGCGACGGGCGCGAGCAGCAGCTGCGCCACGAGGTCCGCGCCGAGCAGCAGGACGGCGCCGGTCAGCGCGGCGGGCAGCAGCGGGATGCCGGGCGCGCCGGCCAGCCGCCTGCCGATCTGCGGTGCCGCCAGCGCGATGAACGCGATGGGCCCGGCGACGGCGGTCACGGTGGCCGTGCAGCCGACGCCGATGAGCACGAGCTGCACGCGCAGCGGTTCCAGGCGGACGCCGGTGGTGACCGCGAGGGCCGGGTCCAGCGCCGCCTGCCGCGCGTCGAGCGACCGCACGGACAACAGCACCAGCAGGACGGCGATGATCGCGAACGGGATGGCCAGGTCGTCCCAGTCGACGCCGTTGAGGGAACCCGCGTTCCACCCGACGGCCGCCATCGCGACCTCCAGCTCGGCCCGCAGCACGATCCACGAGTTGAGGGCGGTGAGCGTCGCGTTGACGGCGATGCCGATCACCACCAGCCGCAGCCCGGACACGCCGCCGCCCAGCGACAGCACGTACACGACGGCCGCCGTGAGCACACCGCCCAGCACGGAGCTGAACGCCAGTTGCGCGGACGTCCCGGACAGCACGGTGATGGCGATGAGCGCACCGGTGTACGCGCCCGCGTCCAGGCCGATCACGTCGGGGCTGCCCATCGGGTTGCGGGTGGTGCCCTGGAAGATCGCACCCGCCACGCCCAGCGCCACGCCGAACACGACCGCCGCCAGCACGCGTGGCAGCCGCCAGTCGCGGATCACCACGTTCGAACCGCCCCGCGCGCCGGTCAGCGCGTCGAACACCTTCGCCGGGCTCGCCCACGTCGGCCCGTAGCAGAGCCCGAGCAGCGCCAGCACCGCGATCGCCAGCACCAGGGCGGCGACCACCACCAGGGGCCGCCGTTCGAGGCGGGCCGAGAACGGGCCCTTGCGCACCACGAGAGCGTTCACAGCGGCGCCGCCCCGTACCGCCGGACGGCCCAGATCAGCACCGGACCGCCGAGGAACGCGGTCACCACCGCCACCGGCACCTCGCCGGTGGGCAGCAGGACGCGCGCGCCGATGTCGGACACCAGCAGCAGCACCGGACCGAGCACGGCGGCGAACGCCACCATCCACGGCACCGACGCGCCCGCCAGCCGCCGCGCCAGGTGCGGCACCATCAGGCCGACGAACAGGATCGGCCCGGCGATCGCGGTCGCCGCGCCGGCCAGCACGGTGATCAGCGCCAGCGCCGCCAACCGCACGCGGGCCACGTTGGCGCCCAGGCCGTGCGCGGTGCTCTCGCCCAGCGCGACCACGTCGAGGTGCCTGCTCAGCAGCAGCGCGCACACCACGGCGACGGCGATCACCGCCAGCGGCAGCCCGTTCGGCGACTGCTCCCGGCCGGCCAGCGAGCCGACCGCCCAGAACCGGTACACGTCGAACACGTTCGGCATCAGCAGGCGCATCCCGAGGGACACGCCCGCCAGCACCGAGCTGAGCGCCACGCCGGTCAGCACCAGGCGCAGCGGCGAACCCCGGCCGACCGAGTAGACCAGCAGGGTCGCCGCGACCGCGCCGAGCACGGCCACCAGCAGCTCGCCCAACGAGGACGAGGCCAGCCCGACGGCCGAGCCGACCGTGATCGCGAAACCCGCGCCCGCCGTCACGCCGAGCACACCCGGCTCGGCGAGCGGGTTGCGCGACAACACCTGCACGAGCACGCCCGCCACGGCGAGCGCGGCGCCCGCGCCGAGGGCCAGGACGGCACGCGGCACCCGGATGTCGCGGACCACCAGGTGGTCGCTCGACCCGTCGAAGTCCAGCAGTGCCCGGACGACGTCGGCGGGTGCGACGGCGTGCGCGCCGACGCCGATGCTCAGCACCGCCACCCCGGCCAGGACGGCCAGGGCGACGAGCAGCCCGACGACGAGCGCGCCCGGCCCGCGGCGCGGACGCGTCACCGGTTCAGCAGCGGCGTGAGCGCCTCGTCCGCCGCGTCCAGGGTCCTCATCGCCGACCGGTAGGTGGCCGCCTCGGTGTAGCGCAGCGGGAACACCTTCCCCGCCTTGACCGCGGGCAGCTCCTTCCACAGCGGCGAGTCGAGCGCGTACTGGACCGGCGGCGGCACCGAGCCGTCGGGCTTGACCGAGTAGGTGATGACCTCGGCGTCGGCGAACGCGGCGGGCAGCTCCTCGATCGACGGGTACTCGCTGACGTCCTTCGAGCCGCCGCCCTTGACCTTGACCTCGCCGTAGTAGGTCGCGCCCATGTCCTGCACCACGTTCGTGCCCCAGGAACCGTTGAACTCGCGCTGGAAGTTGCCCTTGGCGACCTCGCCGTACGCGCCGACGTGACCCAGCTTCAGGCCGGGCAGCACCGCGGCGTACTTCTCCGCGAGCTTCTTGGCCTTGGCCTGGTACTCGTCGCGGACGGCGTCGAACGCCGCGAGCGAGCCCGCCGCGTCGGCCTGCTTGCGGGACAGCTCACGCCACATCGACGGCACCGACGGGCCGATGGCGACGACGGGCGCGATCTGCTCCAGCCGCTTGAGGTCGATGTCGGCCAGCACGGGCTTGGGCACGCCGATCACGATCAGGTCGGGGTCGGCCTGCGCGACCGCCTCGTAGTTGGTCTCGGCGGCCGTCTCGCCCGCGATCTTCGGCAGCTCCTCGTACCGCTTGCGGTCCTCGTCGCTCATCAGCGGGATGCCGCGCTGCCACGTCGAGATCCCGACCAGCGGCGCGTCGGCCTCCAGCATGGCGGGCACGGCGTACCCGGTGGCGACGACGCGCTT
The DNA here is from genome assembly GCF_019375475.1 of Saccharothrix obliqua. Taxonomy (GTDB): domain Bacteria; phylum Actinomycetota; class Actinomycetes; order Mycobacteriales; family Pseudonocardiaceae; genus Actinosynnema; species Actinosynnema obliqua. The sequence goes on from NZ_JAHXGQ010000002.1 coordinate 60,981, forward strand.
CGGCGCGACCGGGATCGTGATGTCGCCGTTGTCGGCGGTGAACACCCGGGTCTGCGCTTCGGCCGCCGGTGCCTGCTCGGCATCACCGGAGCCGCAGCCGGCGACCACGGCGAGGGCGAGCGCGAGCGCGCCGGCGATTTTGGGGGATCTGGCGATGGGCATGGCTTTTCCTTGCTGTTGTTGCCGTTGGAGGTCTAGTGGTCGTGGTGCTCGTGGTCGTCGTCGTCGAAGTCGGCGACCCCGCGCTTCCAGTAGCCGGTGATGTCGTGGTCGGCCTTGGCGAGGCCGAGTTCGTCGCGCACCCACCGGCGCAGCGGTTTGATCGAGCCCGCTTCGCCCGCGACCCACGCGTACACCCGTTCCCCGTCCGGGACGCGGACCGCGCGCACCGCGTCGGCCAGGAGGCCGCTCGCACCGGCCGGCACGTCGCCGCGGTGCAGCCAGCGCACCTCGAACCCGGTGGGCGCGGCCAGCTCGATCTCCTCGTCGGGACCGGCGACCTCGATGAACGCCCAGCCGGCCGCGTCGCGCGGCAGCTCCTCCAGCCACCGGGCGATGGCGGGCAGCGCGGTGATGTCGCCCGCGAGCAGGTAGCGGTCGTAGTTGTGCGGCACGATCAGGCCACCGGGCGGCCCGGCGACGTGCACGGTGTCGCCCGGCCGGGCGGCGAGCGCCCAGTCCGAGCCGAGCCCGCCCTCGTGCAGGGCGACGTCGACGTCCAGCTCACCGGTCTCCGGGTCGTAGCGGCGCACCGTGTACTCGCGGGAGGTGGGCGACGGCTTGGGCCAGCGCAGCATGTGGCCGTCCGGCACGGGCAGGCGCAGCGTGCCGTCCGGTTCCGGGAACAGGAACTTCACGTGCTCGTCGGGCGAGTGGGCCTCGAACCCCGCCGTCCCGGGCCCGCCGAGGGTGACGCGCAGCAGCCCCGAGCCGACCATCGCGGTGCGGACCACGGCCGCCTCCCGGACGTGGATCGGGTAGCCGACCTTCTCCGCACCCCGGCCCGCGCGCACCTCGGCGATGCGCTCCAGGTGCCGGTGGCGGTGGTCGGTCCGCCCCCGGCGCGCGGTGTCGGCGGGCGGCGAGGACTCCGGTGGCATCCCCTGGGTGGTGCTCAACGTGGTGCTCCCGCGTGGTTTCGGGGCCGGCGCGCGCCGGCGGGTGGTGTCGCCGCGGTGGTGCGGTCGACCGGGTGCCGCCCGGGTCGCGGCCTCGCACGGGCCGGCGACCCGCGTCCGGGCGGTCACGGCAATCCCTTCCAGCCAAGCGAAAGCGTTGCCGCGGTGCCGCACCCGGACGCACGCGGTGCCACCGTTCGGCGGTACCCGCGGCGGTGCTCGGTTTAGGGGAACCTAACCTAAGGAAGCGGTCTGGTCCAGCCTCCGCGATCTCTCCCACACCGATCACCGGCAGGCTCAGTACCCTCCGGACATGTCCGATGACGGTCTGGTCGAACTGCGCCCCGTGGGCCGCGGCCCGAACCTGCTGTGGCGGCTGCTCAGCGTGGCGGCGGCGGCGACCGGTCCGGTCATCGCGTGGTTCGGCCACCGCGAGGCGGGCACCGACTCGGCGCAGTTCTACGTGGGCGGTGTGCTGGCGTTGTTCCTCGTGCCGACGGGGATCGGCATGTGGCGCGCCACCAGCCGCGCCCGGCGGCGGCTGCTGCGGCTCGACGCCGTCGGGTTACCCGCCGTCGGCGAGGTGCTGACGGCGGAGAGCGACGGCGGAGAGATGCCGGACGTGGTCATGGCGGTGCGGATCAGCGGCCCGGACGTGCCGCCGTTCGAGGTCACCGTCACCGCCCGACCCGGGCCCACCACCACACCGGGCTCCCGGCTCACCGTCCTGGTCGACCCGGCCGACGGCTCGTACCTGATCCGCGACTTCGACGACGCGGACTTCTTCCCCGGCGACTGAGCCGGGCTCAGAGCGCCGGGGTCGGGCTGAGCACCCAGCGGCCGTCGTGCTCGACGACGTTGCAGGCGAAGGCGAAGACCCGATCGGCGTCCGACACCACGACCTGCTGACGCCCCGTGGCACCCGTGCGCAGCGACACGGAGACATCGTGCAACCCGACGGCGTCCAACTCCGCGAGGTACGCGGCGGTGAACCGGTCCAGGTCCGCGGGCGCGTGGTCGAACAGGCCGCCCAGGGCGTCCGCGTCCCGGGAGTCGAGCGCGGCCTCCAACGCGGACGCCAGCGCCTCCGGCGACGCGGCGCCGGGCTCCGGCGCACCGGAGATCATCACCGCGAGGGCCAGGACCCAGCCCGCGATCACGGTGATCGAGACCAGCAGCACCACCTTCCGGCGCACGGGCTTCACCTCCTGCCGTGATCGGGTCGTCCGCGGTGCTCAGTCGCCGGGGGCCGACCTCCGGGCGAGTTCGGCCTCCAGGCGGCCGATGCGCTCCTCGTAGGCGGCGAGCGCGCCGAACCGGGCCCGGATGCGCGCGTGCTCGGCCATGACCTCGCGCACGAGGGACCGCGCGGCGGCGTCCTCCACCGGCGGCGGCACGTGGTGCTCGGCCGGCGGCTCGTCGGCGTGCGACCGCGCGCGGTCTCCCGCCGGCGACCCGTCCCCGGCCGGCGCACCCTCGACAGGCGGCTGCGGGCGACGGGCGACGGGCACCTCCTCCGCGGACGGTTGTTCGCGATCCCCTGCCGGCGACCCGCCTGCCGGGGATCGCCGGCGGTGGTCGGCCTCCAGGCCCGCCAGTCGCACCTCCACCGCAGCCACCTGCTCCGGCACCAGCCGGGTGTGGTGCTCCAGGTTCTCCACCCGCACGCGCGTCTCCGCCAGCGCCGCCCGCAGCTCCGCGATCTCGTCGCGCAGTTCGGCGACGTCCGCGCGCAGCGGGTCCGCCAGGCGCTCGGCGTGCTCGACCGCCCGCGCCGCGGCGTGGTCGGCCGCTCGCGCGGCGATGACCTCCACGCGCGGGCGGAGCCGCCGCCAGACCGGTGCGCCCGCGCGGGCGGCGGCGTGGCGCAGCGCGTCCTTGACCTTGTCCGGGTTGGTCATGGCAGCAGTTCGATCCTTCCCTCGGCGTGCCAGCGCCGGAGCAGCTCCGCCTCGCGTTCCAGGCGGTGTTCGGGGGTGACGTGCACCGCCGCGCCCCACGCGTGCTCGAACGTCGTCTGCACCGGGTTGTCTACAAGGGACATACCGGTCAACCGCGTTGTGGCGTGCGGGAAGAGTTCGGTCAGCACGTACGTGGCGAGCGTGCCGGTGGTCGACCACAGGGGTTCCCGGCGGTCCAGACCCAGCAGGTCGAGCAGCGGCAGCGTGAACTCGTAGTTCGACACCGGCGTGAAACCCAGGTCGGCGGGCCAGTGGCGCGGGATGTCCGCGCGTTCCCAGTGCAGCCGGCCGGGTTCGACCAGGAGGTAGAGGCGGTTGGTGTAGTCCGCGAACGTGTACGGGCTGGCGATCACGCCCCGGTGCAGCACCACCACGTCGCACCGCGTGCCCAGCGCGGCGCCGTCCAGCGCGAACGTGGTCATCCGCACCACGAGGTCGCTGCCGTCGATCAACCGGGCGCGGTCCGGGTCGCGCGGCATCGGCGCGTTGCCGACGATCGCGATCGTCCCCGGCGGGTCCACGCGCGCGTAGGAAGCGACCAGGTCGCGCAGCGCGGCCCTGCGGTCCACAGAGGACTCCGCCGGCGGCGCCGCGGCGGGCTCCCCGTACAGTCGTGTCATGAGACGGCGCCAGAGGACCGCACCGTGACGGCACGCGAAGTGGTCGCGGTCGTCACGGCTCGCGGCGGCTCGGTCGGCTTCCCGCGCAAGAACGTCGCCCCGTTCCTGGGACGCCCCCTCGTCGCGCACGCGGTGTGGACGGCACGCCAAGCGGTGAGCGTGGACCGGGTGGTGGTCTCCACCGACGACGACGTGATCGCCGAGGCCGCGGTGGGCGAGGGGGCGCGGCTCGTGCGCCGGCCGCCGGAGCTGGCGACGGCGGACAGCCGGTCCGTGGACGCGGTGCTGCACGTCGCCGACGAACTCGCGCTGCGTGACGACACGCTGCTGCTCCTGGTGCAGCCCACGTCGCCGCTGCGGACCGCCGAGGACATCGACGCCTGCGTCCGCCTCCACGGCGACCGCGAGACCGGTTCCGTGGTGCAGATGACGGTCGTCGCGGACCACCACCCCTGGAAGGCGTGCGTGCTCGTCGACGGCGAGGTGCGGCCCACGCGCGACTGGTCCGACCTCGAAGCACCGCGCCAGGGGCTGCCCGAGGTGTTGCGGCCGACCGGCGGCGCGTACCTGGTCGGCGCGGGCGACCTCCGGACCTGGCGGCGGTTCTTCGTGCCCGACGTGGTGGCGCAGGTCGTGCCCGCCGAACGCGCGGTCGACGTCGACACGCGCGAAGACCTCGCGGTGGCGGCGGAACTGGCGCGGTCGCTGGGTTTCGGCTCAGGCGACACTCGGCTCACCCACCCACCGGTCCACGAAGCGCTTGTAGAGCGGCGGACGCCATAGCTCCTCCCCCTCGAACAGGGCGATGATCCGCTCGCACGCGCCGGGCACGCCGAACTCGTGCACACCCGGGTGGCGGGGCAGCGCGGCGGCCCGGCGGATGCCGTCCAGGACGGCGGTGCGCACGGCGGGCACCGTCACCACGCCCACCGCGTCGGAGCGGTCGCGCTGGCGGGTGCCGACGTTCACGCTCGGCGTGCCCAGCACCGGCGCCTCGCGCACGCCGGCGGAGGAGTTGCCGACCATGACGTCCGCGTTGCGCATGAGGGTCACGAAGTGCTCGAACCGCATCGACGGGATGCGGATGCAGCGATCACCGGTCAGCCGGTCCAACTGGTGGCGGACCTGGACGCAGCCCTCGTCGTTGTTGGGCTCGATCACCACCCAGGGGCGGTCGTCGGCCAGGACGGCGTCCACCACGGCCGCGGCCTGCTCGGAGATGGAGTCGACCTCCGTGGTGACCGGGTGCATGATGAGCACGCCGTAGCGCTCGAACGGGATGGCGTACCGGGCGCGGACCTGGTCCAGCGGCGGCAGGCGGTGCGACGTCAGCACGTCGATCTCCGGGCTGCCGACCACGAACACCCGCTCGGTCTCCTCGCCCAGTTGCAGCAGCCGGGCGCGGGCGCTCTCGTTCGCGACGAGGTGGACGTGCGCCTGCTTGGAGATGGAGTGGCGCAGGCTGTCGTCGATGGTGCCCGACACCTCGCCCCCTTCGATGTGCACGACCCGGATGTTGGCCAACGCGCCCACGAGCGCACCCGCCAGCGCCTCGACGCGGTCGCCGTGGACGACGATCGCGTCCGGCCGCTCCTCGTGCACCAGGCGCGTGAGCGCCTGGACGGTGTTGGCCAGCACGAGGGCCATCGGCTCGCCCTCGACCTGGTTGTGGATCAGGTGGAGCCGTTGCAGGCCGGCGCGCTCCACCTCGTGCACGGTGTACCCGTAGCGGCGCAACAAATGCATCCCGGTCACGACGATCCGGGCGGTGAGGTGCGCGCTGTCCTGGACGGCGAGCATGACCTCGCGCAGCTTGCTGAAATCGGCACGCGTGCCCGTCACGAACAGCACCTCGCGCCGGTGGCGCTCAGCCATCCGTCAGGTCACTCCAGTCGACCTGCCGGTCGGCTGCCAGGTCGCGGGTGGCGCGCCTGCCCAGCACCCGCTCGTAGTCCACGGCCTTGATCGGGCCGGTGCCGGGCCGCTTGACCCACGTGTTGTCCTTCGTCAGCTCCGCGCCCGCGGCCACCGGGGCGGTGGTCACCACGCACGCGTAGGCGAAGTCGATCGTCGGCTGCTCGACGGGGAGGATTTCCTTCGTGCCGCCCAGGGCGGCGTGGATCAGCCGCGACCCGCGCACGAGTTCGGCGAACTCCGCGGGCGTGGAGGACACCGCGATGTCCGGCCCCGGCCACGACATGTCGGACGTGAAGTGGCGCTCCAGCACGCTCGCGCCGAGGGGTACCGCGCCCAGGCACGGGTAGATCGAGGTGGTGTGGTCCGACAGGCCGAGCACCGCGTCCGGGAACGCACCGGCGAGTTGCCCCATCGCGCCCAGGCGCACCAGCTCCGGTGGCGTCGGGTAGACCGACGTGCAGTGCAGCAGCGCGAACCCCACCCCGGCCGCGCGCAGGATCTCGACGGCGGGCTCCACCGACGCCACGTCGTTCATGCCCGTGGAGAGGATGACCGGCTTGCCGAGCCCGGCGATGTGCCGGACCAGGGGGTAGTTGTTGCACTCCCCGGAGCCGATCTTGTAGGCGGCGACGTCGAGCGCCGCCAACCGGTCCGCCGCGGCGCGCGAGAACGGCGTGGACAGGAAGATCATGCCGCGTTCCTCGGCGTGCGCCTTCAGCTCCCGCTCGGCCTCCGCCGAGAGCGCGCAGCGCCGCATCATCGCGTAGATCGGCTCGTCGGCGTTGCCGGGCACCACGTCGTTCGGGATCATCTCGTCCTCGACCACGTGGGTCTGGAACTTCACGCACTCCACGCCGGCGTCGGCCGCGTCGTCGACCATCCGGTGCGCCTTGTCCGGGTCGCCCTCGTGGTTGATGCCGATCTCGGCGATGACCAGCGGCGGGTGCGCCGGCCCCACCGGGCGACCGCCGATGTGGAACTCGGGCAGGGTTTCGGACGCGGTTGCAGCGGTCATGTTCCACTCCGGTCGACGAAATGCGGGATCGGGGACGCCGACCAGACTTCCCGGCACACCATGACCAGCTCGCTGCCGAGCGGATCAGCGGGCAGACCGTACCCGGCGGGCCCGCATCCCTGTCAAGCCGCGCGCCGGCCGGCCGAGCCGGTGTTTCGTCACGACCACCCCGACCCGTTCCCGCTCCCCACCGGGGCCGTGCGACTACCGAGCGTCAGTCAGCGTCCGTCAGCGTCCGTCCACGGGGGTGGTGACCAGCGATGACCGCCCCGCTACCCCGGGTGTGCGCGGTGGTGCCGCGGCGGGTGGTCCGACCACCACGCGATCGCACCGCGCGGCGATCGCAAGGTGATCGCAAGGTCCCGGGGGCGCGGTGGCGGTCGGCAGAACACCCGCGGCACTGCCAGGATGCCGGGCGCACCCTGCCCACAACGAAAGTCGGACCACCGCGCCGTGACCGCGATCCCAGGCGACCAAGACCCCTCCACGCTCCAGTTGATCTGCGACAACTGCGGGCGGACCATGCTGCTCGACCCGCCATCGGCCCACTGGTGGTCGTTGTGGGAACAGGCGCTCATCGCGGGTTGGCAGGGCTTCAACAGACGCGTCGGCCCGCACACGTGCGCCCACTGCGTGGACGGCGGCTGAGCCCGGTCGGAGGTGCGACCCGCTCCACAGCCCCGCGTCACGGGCCGCACCACCACCATCATCACTCGACGCGACCGGGCCGGCCCTGACGATCACCTGACGATCGCCGCCCGCCGCGGACCGGGTGTGGCGGAGGTGCGGAACGGGCACTCCCGCGCGGTACCCATTGCCGATGGGAGGTCCCGTGTCACCAAGTCGATTAGCCCGGACCCTGACGGCGTTGGCCGTCCTGCTGGTCACCCCGCTGACCGCCCCGCTGCCGGCGACGGCCGGCCCGACGTCGATCACGTCGATCCAGGTCCGCTACAACCCCGGCGACGCCGATCCCGAACACGGCCCCAACTCGTTCGTCATCACGGCCAGTGACTGCCCGCGCCAGTGGTACCTCCAGTACCAGTGGGGCGAGAACGCGGGCCGCATCCAGCCGAAGTGCCAGGGTGAGACGACGGTGGTCTCACTCGCCCCGCTGGGTTCCGCCGAGTACCCGCTCAAGTGGCGGAGCTGTTACATCGCCATCTGGCGCTACCCTCCGTTGATCACGCCCATCTGCGGCAGCTACCGCGAGGACGTCGTGCTCACCAGCTGATCCCCCGACCGTCCACCCGGCCACCGGTCGGGTGGACGGCCACGCCGCGCGGTGCCCCGCCCGCGCCTCCCCCTGCCGCCGCCCGTTCCTCCCCGGCTCGCGCCGACCGGACATGCGCCGCCACCGGCTCCATCCCGCCCCGGTCCCGTCCACCGCACCCGCCTGGCCTCCCGCGCCCACCCGGCCTGCCGCCCCGGTCCCGTCCGCCACACCACCCGGCCTGCCGCACCCACCCGGCCAGCCGCACCCGCTCGGCCTGCCGCCCCGGCCCCGTCCACCGCACCACCCGGCCAGCCGCACCCACCCGGCCTGCCGCCCCGGTCCGGCCCGTACCGACAAGGCGTGCCCCCGCGCCCTTCTCCGCCCCGCTCGACCCGGTCGAGTGCGGTGGGGCTCAGCGGCGACGTGGTGGCGGCGAGGCGGCGTCGGCGGCGGACTCCGGTCGGGCCGAGCGGGTGCGGTGGCGGGGTTCGGAGTGGTGGTCGACACTGCGCGCGGGGGCGGGTCCGGAGTTGCGGGAGCGCTAAACTGTGCGCACGGCTGTGCCGTGCGGCACGGCGAGAACGGGGAAACAATGAGCGAGTTCGAAACCGTTCTGCACGACCAGGTCTCCGTCCGGCTGACGGCGCTGGACGAAGCCCGGCGCGCCGGGCTGGAGCACGAAATCCACCTGCACTCCGCACGGATCAAAGACCTGCTCGACGTGGCCGCCCGGCACGACATCGACGTGACCGGCTGGGTCGCCGCCGACGCGCTCCAGGACGACTGAAACCCCACCGACTCGGCATTCGGCGTGCCACCCGCCGGGTGAAATGCCGGTTGCCCATTCGGCGCACCGCGTTCGACCGATTCGTCCGGTACCCGTGAACACCACCCGGGAATGGCCCCGGAAATCCAGCCGCGACACCCGCGGAATTCCGCGCGCGGTGCCCCGGGATCGAGCGCCCGCCGAGCCGTGAACGCGCGCCGTCCGATGAGGACGGACCGCCGGTGGTTCCGGTGCGGTGCCGTCATGTTCACGACGACACCGCACCGCGGGCCACCGGGCTCGGCGGCAGCGGTAACCCCCCGCCTCACCCGGTCCGGACGCGTGGCCGGACGTCGAGTCCGGCGAGCCTGGAACAGCACGGGTGGCGCACGCCGGGACCGGTGCGCCGCCGGTCGCCGAGGAGCGCCCCCCTCGCGGGCCGGATGCCCGCTCGGTTGGCCAGAGTGGTCCGGTTCGCCGCGAATGGCCAGGCTTCCGGCGCGTGGTCAGGCTTTCAGGTCGCACGGTCACCGGGTCCAGCGAGCCGGTTGTCGCGATAGGTGACCGGGATGCGTTGCGGCACTGGGCGATTCGGGTGATCGGCACGGCACCCGCGCTCAGTCCGACCCGGGATTCCCTTGTTGCCGGGCGGTTTCCGGCGGCAGCACCGCGACCGGGCAGGTGGCGTGGCCGACCACCTCGTGGCTGACCGAGCGCGTCAGCACGCGCCGGAGCACGCCCAGGCCGCGACTGCCCACGACCAGCAGGCGGGCGCCCGCGGCGGCGTGCAGCAGGGCGTCGGCGGGCGACTCGCGCACGGACCGGGCACGCAGCGGCACGTCCGGGAACTCGGCCACGAGTTCCGCCGGCGGCACGGGCTCGGCCGCCGGCTCCTCCGAGGCGTGCACGACGTCCACCTCCGCACCGTGGGCGTGCGCGTAGGACAGGGCGAAGCGCAGGGCCTCGTGGCTCTCGGCGGTGTCGTCCAGGCCGACCACCACGGGGCCGCTCAGGTGGTGGCCGCCGGTCCGCTCGCCGACCACGACCACCGGCCACGGGCAGGACCGCGTGAGGCGGTTGGCGGTGGAGCCGAACAGGAAACGCGCCAGGCCGCCGTTCTCGGCGTGCCCGACGACCACGCACGAGGGGTGGTCCACGGCGTGCGTCACGGCGTCCGCCGGGTCGCCCGGCGTGATGTGGGCACGCACGTCCGCCACACCCGCGGCGCGGCACCGCTCGGCCACACCCGCCAGCATCTCCTCCGCCCACCGCCGGATGGAGTCGGTGCTCTCCACGTCCACCGGCATGGGCATGTACGTGTCGACGTGCACCGGCACGTTCAAGCCGTACACCAGCACGACCGACCGGCCGGCGGCCGACGCCTCACGTGCCGCCCACTCGGCCGCGCGCCCCGACACCTCGGTGCCGTCGACACCGACCACCAGCGCACCCTCGCTTGTCCAGGTCACCCCTACCTCCTTCGCGAACGCGCCGGGGGTAGCCCGTTCACGCCTCCCGGACACCTCCGGGCGAAGGCCAGTTGCGCAGGGCCGCGTCCAACGCGTCCAGCACGCCGGACCACGACTCCTCCGCCGTGCGCGGCTGGTGGCCGAACCCGCCGGACGCCTCCAGGCTCACGTAGCCGTGGAAAGCGCTGTGCAGCAGCCGAACTGCGTCGGTCTGCGCGTCACCGGTGAGCCGGTAGCCACGCAGGACGGCGCGGGTCATCTCGGAGTGCCGCGCACTGGCGCTCGCCGCCAGGTCGGCCGGGTCCAGTGGCAGGCGGGCCGCGGCGTACCGGCCCGGGTGGGCGCGGGCGTAGTCGCGGTAGGCGTCGGCGAACGCGACCAGGGCGTCCCGACCGGCCCGACCGGCCAGGGCGGCGGCCACCTCGTCGGCGAGTTCGGCCAGCGCCAGCAGCGCGACCCTGGTGCGCAGCTCGCGGGCGCTGCTCACGTGCGAGTAGAGGCTCGCGTCCTTGACGCCGAACCGGCGGGCGAGGGCCGAGACCGTCACGTTCTCGAACCCCACCTCGTCGGCCAGCTCCGCCGCCGCCCTGGTCAGGCGGTCGGCGGTCAGCCCGGCACGCGCCACGCGCACCCCTTTCCTAGAGGAGTTAACCAGTTGCCTAGGAGGTCTAGGCAAGGTTAGCGTCCCCGACGTGGAACCGGTAGCCGAGCGCGAGATCCGCGCGTCGTTCGTCAATTGCAGCAAGGGCGAGGCCAAGCGCCTGACCCTCCCCCGCGACCTGGCCACCCGGCCGTGGGCGGACCTGGACTTCCTCGGGTGGCGGGACCCCGCCGCGCCGGAACGCGCGTACCTGGTCGCCGAGTACGGCGACCGCCTGGTGGGCGTCGCCCTGCGCCGGGCCGCGCCGCAGGCCGCGCACGTGCGGCGCGGCATGTGCGCGTTGTGCCTCACCTCGCACGTCGGGGACGGCGTGCGCCTGATGACCGCCCGCATGGCGGGCAAGCCGGGCCAGCTCGGCAATTCCGTGGGCACCTACGTGTGCGCCGACCTCGCGTGCTCGCTGTACCTGCGTGGCCGCAAGGACGCCGGACCGGGTGCGCGCGCGCACGAATCACTCACCCTGGAGGAAAAGATCGCGCGCACCGCGGAGCACGTCATCCGATTTATCGGGAAAGTGCTCGGCGAATAGGAGCGTTCATCACGAAAATGCCTGCTCAGTAGAGGTTCGCGTGGAATTCGGCAGGTCGCGGCGAAAGGCCCGGTGCCGAACGAGTGAACTGCGCCCGTTCCGGTCGGGACGCCCGGTCGAGCCGATATCGTCCGGCCCGACGACGCAATCACCGGAAAGGACCGGGGCGTGTTCGTGGGGCGGACCGAGCTGCTGGGCCTGATCGACCGGACGATCCGGGTGCCCGCGACCGGCCCCCTCCCGGGCGGCGGACCCGTGCTGGTGGTCGAGGGCGTCGGCGGCAGCGGGCGGACCGCGTTGCTGGAGCAGGTGGCGCGGGAGTGGCACGAGGACGCGCCGACCGTGCTGGTCCGGCCGCGCCTGCGGGAGCACCTCCAGCCGCGCGAGCGCGCGATCCGGCCGGTGCTCGCGGCGGTCGTGCTGGGGCTCAGCCGGGTGGTGCGGTACTACGACCTGTCGTTCGAGCGGGTGCTGCTCGCGCAGATCGCGATCGAGACCGACACCACCGGCCTCGACCCGGTGGCCGCGCGTGCCGAGCTGCGCCGCCAGGACAACACCTACCAGCAGCGCGGCGCGTTGCTCGGCCTGGTCAAGCGGCTGACCGAGGTCGCGGGCGACCTGGTGCCCAACCTCGGCGCGCCGGGCGCGGACGTCGCGCCGCCGATCATCAAGGAGATCTCCGACCGCATCTTCAGCCGCCTCCAGCGGTCGCGCTGGCTGTCGCGGCGGGTGTGGAGCGCGGCGGCCCTGGACTGGTTCGGCCACCAGGGGCAGGGCTTCACGCACGACGCGGAACTGGTCCGGCTGGAGCTGAGCGCCCACGCCGCCAGCGAGGAACTCGTGGTCCGGCGCGGCCTGGACGACCTGCTGGTGGCCGCGCTGCTCGCGGACATCCGGCACAGCCTGGCCGGTGTCGCCAACCGCCGCGCCGACGTCGTGGTGCTGGTGGACGACGGCGACACCCCGTCCGCACGCGCGTTCATCGCGTCCGTGCTGCGGGTGCGGCGCGCGCTGGCCGCCACCCGGGACAGCCCCGACCACCGGTTGCCCGACCCGGTCGCGCTGGTCGTGACCAGCGGTGGCGAACTGGTGCGCGAGCTGACCGGGCAGCTCCCGCCGCCCGTGCCGCGGGTCGAACCGGACCTGGCCGACGTGCCGGCGGACGCGTGGTGGGTGCGCGTCACGTCGGCGGACCTGTCGGTGGAGAACGTCATCCAGCTCGCCAGGGACCAGGTGTGGGCGGCCGGGCCGGTCGCGGAGCGGATCGGGTCGGCCGTGCACGAGCTGACCGGCGGGCACCCCGGCGCGACCCGGCTGCTGCTGGACGAGCTGCGTGAGACGGGCGGCCGGACGGACGACCTGGCCGGGTTGCTGCGCGCGCCCGGTCCCGAACCCGGTCACTCGCTCGAACACCACCTGCTCGGGTTGTTCGTGCGTGGTTTCACCGCCGCCAAGGCCGACGACACCGAGGCGCGGGACGCGTTGGTCACCGTCTCGGCGGCACGCCACCTGGCCGAGGCGAACACCCTCGTGGCGCTGCTGCCCGAGGTGTCGCGGCTGGGTTCGCCGCTGCTCACCTCGCCGACGCTGTGGACGCCGCCGGACGTCGACCCCGCGCACCGCCGCCTGCACCCGCTCGCCCGGTACCTGGGCCTGCGGGCGCTGGCCGCGCGGTCGGCCGACCACCCCGCGTCGTGGCGCGCGGTGTTCGAGCGGCTGCCCGCCGCCGACCCGGCCGCGCGGCTGCACCACCGCCGGCTGCTCGGCGGGCACGCCGAGGTCGCGGCCGAGCTGCTGGACCGGCTGCCCACCACGCCGACCGCCGAGTGGCTGCGGCTGCTGGACGCCGTAGCGGCCACGCCCGACCTGTCGCCGTCGCCGTCGCCGGAGCGGGCGGGGTCGGCGCGGGCCGAGGCGCTCGGGCACGTGCTGAACCTGGTCGAGGTGGCCTCGGTGCTGGACAGCGACCCGTGCGTGGCCGACCCGGACGTGCTGGCGAAGCTCAAGCACCGCGAGGACGTGTACTACCGGGCGCTCGCGCCGCTGGCGCGGGACCCGGCGCTGATGGTCCAGCGGGCCGTGCGACGTGGCGGGAGGCGAGGGTGAGGCAGGTCAGGTACCGGTACGGCGTGCTGCCCCGGCGCGACCGGCAGGCGCCGCGCCCGCTGGACTGGTGGCGGGCCGCGGGTGTGGTCGCGGCCGTCGCGCTGGTGGTGGCGGTGGCGATCGGGTGGGCGCCGTTGAGCAGGCGGCTGGCGTGCGCCGACGGGCCGTTCCCCGACTGGGACCGGTGGCGCGCGGGCGATGTGTGCGTCGGGCTCAGCGAAGGGCCGTACGCGTTCGGGTTGACGCGGTTCGAGGGCGTGCTGCGGGTGATCGAGCGGCAGAACCGGTCCGCCGACAAGTGCGACCCGTCCGGCACTCCGGTCACCGTGGGCGTGCTGCTGACCATGACCGACCAGTTCGCGGGTTCGCGGGCGCTGCACGAGCTGGAGGGCATGGCGGCCGGGCAGTCGCGCGCGAACGGCACCGGCTGCCTGCACCCGGTGCGGCTGCTGGTCGGGCACCTCGGGCAGTACGACGACGCGACCGCGGCCGTGGACGTGGCGCGGCGGCTGGCCGACCGGCCCGAGGTGGTGGCCGTCGCCGGGATCGGGTTGAGCCACCAGCACACCGCGGAGGTCGCGGACACCCTGGCGCAGGCGCGCATCCCGATGGTCGCGGACCTGATCACGGCGGAGGGCTTCGACCAGACGGGGTCCGCCGCCGACGAGCCCGGTTTCGACAACTGCGACCGGGACATCACCTACCAGCGCGGCATCGGCCGTGACTTCTACTACCGGGTGGCGTTCCGGGCGGCGGCGCAGATCGCCGAGCTGGGCCGCGTCGCGACCGCCCGACCGGATTTCCTGATGGTGCCGACGGGTGGGTCGGACCCGTACACGTGCACGGCGCTTCCGTTGATGCAGCGGCAGTTCGGTGGTGATCTCGCGCAGGTGAAGTTCGACTCCGACGAGCCGAGCACGGTGGCGCAGACCGCGCGGCGGTTGTGCGGCGTGCCCGGTGACGTCACGGTCGCGTACATCGCGCGCGGGCGGGACATGGCGCGGTTCCTGCACAGCTTGGACGGCGCGTTCGGGGACGGGCAGTGCGCCGCGACTTCGGTGACCGTGCTGAGCACTTCGGACAGCAACCGCGTGCGCACCGCCGAGGACGACCCGGTGCTGGAGGACCTGCGCGTCCGGGGTCTGACGTCGCCGACGTTCGCGGGTGGCCGCGTGCGGCTGCTGGCGACGCTGGTGTCCGGTGCGGACGGGTCGGGCGTGGACCCGCCGGAGTTCGCCGAGTTCGAACGGGTCTTCGCGGAGGCGGGGTTCGACGTCGCGCACATCGACGACGGCTGGGCCGTCAACGCCTACGACGCGATGGCCACCATCGCGACCGCGCTGGGCCGCCTGCCGGCCGCGAAGCCCGTGCCGCGCGGACAGGTGAACACGGTGATCAGCGGCTTCTCCTCGGCCCGCGAGTCGGTACCCGCGTCGGGCGGCCCGATCACCTTCGACAACAGCGGCAACCGCACCGGCCCCCCGCCGCCGGTGGTGCGGATCTGCCCGCCGACCGGCACGCCGCCTCGCGTGCCGAGCGCCCTGGTTCGCCCGAACGAGCCCTTACCGGACTGCCCGCGCTGACAACGGCGCCACAGACCTGCCCCGCCGCCAACCCGCGCGGCCCCGAGCCGCGGCCGACCGCGATCCGCCGCGAGCACCGACCGCGCACCTCGCCCACCGCATCCGCCGCGACCGGCTTGTACCGTGGCAGCCGATCCGGATAGAGGTGCTCATGGTCAGGCTGGACCGGCTGGTGAACGTGCTCGGCGGCTACGGGGCGCGGCTGTGCTGCTGCCCCGTTTCGCGGGACGCCGAGCTGCGTGGTGTCGTCGTCCGCGACGCCGCCGACACCCGGCCGGTGACCGGTGACGTCTACCTGGCCGTCGGCGCGGTGTCGGCGGCCGAGGCGGTGGAGTGGGCGGTGGCCGCGCGGGCGTCCGTGGTGCTGCTGCGTGGCGGCGGCTCGGTGGAGCGGGAGGCCGCCGAGGCGGGCACGGCACGTGGTGTCGCGGTGATGGTGGTCGACCCGGCCGTGTCGTGGAGCGAACTGGCGGCGGTCGTGTTCGGACTGGTGCTGGAGGGCCGGGAGACCGAGTCGGGGCGCGGGCCGACGGACCTGTTCGCGTTGGCGGACAGCCTGGCCGCGGCGGTCGGCGGCGCGGTGACCATCGAGGACCGGCTGTCCCGCGTGCTGGCCTACTCCAGCTCGCAGGAGCACGCGGACCCGGCGCGCTCGGAGACGATCCTCGGGCGGCGCACGCCGGAGCGGCTGCGTGCGGTGTTCGCGGACCGCGGCGTGTTCGCCCATCTGTCCACTTCGGACGAACCGGTGTTCGTGCCGCCGGACGACGAGCACGGCCTCACCGGGCGGATGGTGGTGGCGGTGCGTGCCGGGCGCGAGGTGCTCGGCTCGGTGTGGGCGACGTGCGGCGGCGCGCTGACGGGTGCGCGGCGCACCGCGCTGGCCGACGGCGCGCGGACCGTCGCGCTGCACCTGCTCCGGTCGCGGGCGAGCGCGGACCTGGAGCGGCAGGTGGAGTCGGACCTCGTCATCCAGCTGCTGGAGGGCACGGCGGACGCGGCGACGGTGGTCAGCAGGCTGGGCCTGCCACCGGGGCCGCTGCGGGTGATCGCGGTGCGCGCGCGGGTCGAGGACGAGCGGCACGCGCCGCTGCTGCTCGCGTTCGAGCGGGCCACCACGGGCTTCGGCTGGTCGCGGCCGGGCCGCAGCGCGCTGTCCGGCAACACCCTCTACACCGTGCTGCCGGGCGAGGACGCCACGCCCGCGCGGGCGTGGGTGGAGGACCTGCGTGCGGCGCTGCCCCGGCAGGTGGCGGTGTGGGCGGGCGTCGGCGGCACGGCACGCGCGCCCGACCTGCCCGCCGCGCGGCAGGAGGCGGACGAGTGCCTGGCGCTGCACGAGGCACGCACGCCCGAGGACCGCGTGCCCGCGTACGACGAGGCGTGGGACGACATCCTGCTCCAACGGCTGCGGGCGGCGGCGAAGGTGGGCCGCACCCCGGCCCGCGGCCCGGTGGCCGAGCTGCGGCGGCACGACCGCGAGCACGGCACCGAGTACACGGCGACGCTGCGCGCGTGGCTGGAGGCGCTGGGTGACCCGGCGGAGGCGGCCGAGCTGCTCGGCGTGCACCAGAACACCGTGCGCAACCGCCTGCGGCGGATGGCGGGCGTGGCGGGCCTGGTCCTCGGCGATCCGCGCAAGCGGCTGGCGCTGGTCATCGACCTGGCCGCCACCGAGGAGACCCCTGTCGAGATCGGACAGCCGGAGGATCCCGAAGTGTCGTGATCCGACAACATCCCGACGCCGCGGCCGATCCATCCTGAACCCGTCAGCAGGTTCTCGGGTGTGGAGGTGGTCATGGCCGGCGTCGATCGCGTCGACGGCGGACCGCGTACGGCGGTCGTGGTCGGTGCGGGGATCGTGGGGCTGTCCACCGCGTGGTTCCTCCAGGAACGCGGCGTCGAGGTGACGGTGGTCGACCGGACCGGCGTCGCGGCGGGCGCGTCGTGGGGCAACGCCGGGTGGATCGCACCCGGTCTCGCCATCCCGCTCAACGAGCCGTCCGTGCTGCGCTACGGCCTGCGCTCGCTGGTGAACCCGGCCGCGCCGCTGCACGTGCCGCTGACCTTCGACCCCGGTCTCTGGGGCTTCCTGACCAGGTTCGCCGCGAACTGCCGGTGGCCCGCGTGGAACCGGGCGGTGCGCGCGAACCTGTCGTTCAACGAGGAGTGCATCGAGGCGTTCGACGTCCTCACCTCGAACGGCGTGGAGGCGGTGACCGTCGACGCCCCGATCACCGCCGGTTTCGAGACGGCCGCGCAGGCGGGCGGGCTGCTGCGGGAGCTGCGGCGGATGGCCGACCAGGGCCAGCCGGTGCCGCACGCCGAGCTGTCCGCCGAGGAGCTGCGCGAGCACGTGCCGCTCGCGTCGGACGCGCTGCGCGCCGGTGTCCGGGTGGACGAGCAGCGCTACATCGACCCGGGTGCGTTCGTGCAGGCGCTGGCCCGCGCGGTGGTGGCGCGTGGTGCGACGATCCGGCTGTTCGAGGTCGGCAGCGTGCGCCCGTACAGCAAGGGCGTGACCGTCCACCCGCGTTCCGGCGCCGCCGACCCGGTGGTCGCGGACGTGGCGGTGGTGGCCACCGGCGCGTGGCTGTCCCGGCTCGCCCGGAGCTGGGGCGTGCGGACGCCGGTGCGGGCCGGGCGCGGGTACTCGTTCACGGTGCCGGTCGAGCACCCCGTGCCCGGCCCGGTGTACCTGCCGGACGTGCGGGTCGCGTGCACGCCGTACCGCGACGGCCTGCGCGTGGCGGGCACGATGGAGTTCCGCGACCCGGACGCGCCTGGTGTCACGGCGCGACTGGACGCGATCATCGCGTCCGCCCGGCCGCTGCTGCGTGGCGTGCGCTGGGGCGAGCGGTCCGACGTGTGGGTCGGTCCGCGACCCGTGACGCCCGACGGGCGGCCCGTGATCGGCGCCGTCCGGGCGCCCAACGTGTACGTCGCCGGCGGCCACGGCATGTGGGGCCTGGCGCACGGCCCGATCACCGGGCGGATGCTCGCCGAGCAGGTCACCACCGGCAAGCAGCCCACCGCGCTGCGCGAGTTCGACCCGTTGCGCTGACCCACGCACCACCGGAGACACCGCGATGAACCACCAGGACACGCCGCTGACCGAGGGTGAACGCGCCGAGCTGGCGTGGCTGCGCTCGGAGAACACGTTCCTGCGCGTGCAGCGGGACATCCTCATGCGCATCGCGACCGATTACGCCCACGACATGGACGCCATGCTCCGCCGGCGCGACCACTGAACCACCCCCCGTCCGCGGGGGCCGGAGACGTTGAACCACCCGGCCACCGCGGACCTGTCGCCGTCAGGGCGGCCCCGCCCCGCGGGTCGCCCTGGCGGCTCACGGCATTCGGAGAAAAAATGACCAAGCACATCTGGCTGACCCCGCAGGCCCACGACCGGCTCCAGGCCGAACTCGCGGAACTGCTCGCACTGCCCGCGCCGCGCGAGGACGAAGCCGAGCCCGCCGTGCTCACCCGGCGGCAGCGCGACCTGCGCATCCGGGAGGTGCGGGAGCTGCTGGCCAAGGCGATCGTCGGCGAGGACCCGCCGGACGACGGCGTCGCCGAGCCCGGCATGGTGCTGACCGTCCGCTTCGACGACACGGACGAGACGGAGACGTTCCTGCTCGGCGTGCGCGACGTGGAGCACGGCGACCTGGAGGTCTACTCCCCCGGCTCGCCGCTGGGCACGGCGTTGAGCGGGGCGCGGCCGGGTGACCAGCGCTCCTACCCGCTGCCCAACGGCAACACCATGCGGGTCACCCTGCTCAAGGCCGTGCCCTACGGGCACCACAGCAAGGCGTCCTGACGATCAGGCCCGCCGCCAGCGCCACGCGAACTCGCCGGGCGCGGGCGGCGGGCCCGGCAGGTCCGACCCGCCGGTGCGGGCGAGGCTGTCCACCAGCATCGCCAGCACGCGGCGGCGCAGTTCGGCGGTGCGTGCCCGGTCCGGCACCCGCACCGCCGCGCAGCTCTCCAGCACCAGGCCGATGTCCTGGGTGACGACGTCCGCGCGCAGCCGTCCCGTGGCGTGCGCGCGGGCCACCAGCGCGTCGGCGAGTTCGCCGGAGCGCGCCGCGTCCGCGCCCATCTCCGGCGTGGGCGTGAAAGTGCCGGCCAGGTGCACCGTCAGCGAGTGCACGTCGGCGTCCACGACGCGGCCGAGGAAACCGGTGAACGC
Organism: Saccharothrix obliqua; assembly: GCF_019375475.1. Classification (GTDB taxonomy): domain Bacteria; phylum Actinomycetota; class Actinomycetes; order Mycobacteriales; family Pseudonocardiaceae; genus Actinosynnema; species Actinosynnema obliqua. The sequence goes on from NZ_JAHXGQ010000002.1 coordinate 80,134, forward strand.
GGTCCAGCCGTCCGGTTCGGCGAGGGCCGCCTCCGCTTCGGCGTTGTAGCGGCGCAGCCCGTCGTGGCACAGCTTCCGCAGCAGGTCCTCCTTGCCGGGGTAACGCCGGTAGAGGGCGCTGATGCCCACCCCCGCGTGCTTCGCGACGTCGGAGATCGGTGAGCGCGGGTCGTTCAGGAACACCTCGCGCGCGGCTTCGAGGATCGCCTCGTCGTTGAGGGCCGCCTGCTTGCGGCGCCCGCTGGTGTCGTTCGGTGACGGCATGGTCACCAGATTAGCACTGGAACGGATCGTTCCGCTCCGCTACCGTAGCAACGGAACAAACCATTCCGTTCCGCTTCCGAGGAGAGACCATGGCCGAGATCCGCCCGTTCCGCGTCGACGTGCCGCAGGAGCGCTTGGACGACCTCCACCGCCGCCTGCGGACCGCCCTGTGGCCCGACGAGCTGCCCGGTGTCGCCGACGCGTACGGCGTGCCGAACGAGCGCGTGCGCCGCCTCGCCCGGCACTGGCTGGAGTTCGACTGGCGCGCCTTCGAAGCACGGCTCAACGCCCACCCGCAGTTCGTCACCACCATCGACGGCGAGGACATCCACTTCCTGCACGTGCGGTCGTCCCGCCCGGACGCCACGCCGCTGGTCCTCACCCACGGCTGGCCCGGCTCCGTGGTGGAGTACCTGGACGTCATCGCGCCGCTGACCGAGCCCGACGACGACCAGCCCGCGTTCCACGTGGTGATCCCGTCGCTGCCGGGCTTCGGCTTCTCCGGCCCGACCCGCACCCCGGGCTGGGGCCGCCACCGCACCGCCCGCGCGTGGGTCGAGCTGATGCGCCGCCTCGGGTACCGGCGGTACGGCGCGGTCGGCAACGACGGCGGTTCGATGATCTCACCCGAGATCGGCCGCCTCGACGACGGCGTGATCGGCGTCCACGTCACCCAGGTGTTCTCGTTCCCGTCCGGCGACCCGGCCGAGTTCGTCGGCCTGAGCGAGGCCGACCAGGCGGCCCTCGAGCACCTGGAGTGGTTCTACGCCAACAAGTTCGCGTTCAACCAACTGCACAGCCAGCAGCCGCAGACGCTCGCCTTCGCGCTCGCCGACTCGCCGGTCGGCCTGCTCGGCTGGAACGCCCAGCTGTTCGGCGAGTCGCTGGACGACGACTTCGTCGTGGCGAACGTCGCGCTCTACTGGCTGACCGGCACCGGCGGCTCCTCGATCCGGTTCTACTACGAGGACGCGCACCACGCCGAGCCGTCCGCCGGCCCGACCACCAAACCGCTGGGCCTGGCCATGTTCGCGGGCGACTTCCAGTCCATCCGGCGCTTCGCCGAACGCGACCACGCGAACATCGTCAGCTGGAACTCCTACGGGCACGAGGCGAACGGCAGCGCCAACGACGCCGCCGGGCACTACGCCGCGCACGAGGCGCCCGAGGTCGTCGTGGCCGACATCCGGCGGTTCTACGCGGCGTTGGCCTGACCCCGTGCCGTTCGCCCGTTCCGGGCACGGCGGAACGGGCGCGGTGGCACACTGGCCGCCATGATCGAGACCGCGCAGCTGGCCGGGTTCTTCGCCGCGCACGCCGTTTGGAGCGTTTCGGACGGCGAGGCGTTGATCCCGCTGATCGGTTACGAGCACCCGGACGGCTCCCGGGGCATGGACCGCTTCCTGCACGAGGACATCGCCGACGGTGCGCACGCGGCGCTGGAGTCGTTGCAGGACAACTCGAACGGCTACGCGCGGGCGGCCGTCGCGATCGACGCCTTCCTCCACGTCGCCGGCGGCAAGGTGGACGCGTTGATCGTGGAGGCCCACCAGTACGGCCTCACCCCGGGCCGGTTGAAGGTGGCCGTGCCCTACCGTCCGCGGACCGAGACGTCCACGTTCGCCGTGTACCGCGCGAAGGTCCTGGAGAGCATGGATGACCAGGACACGCTGATGAACGCGTTCTTCGACGGCGTGGACGCGCACGAGGACGCGGCTCCCGTGTGGCACAACGCGTACGAAGACGTGTCGGTGTGATCCCGTCCGAAGTGGCGCAACCGGACAACGGCCGGCCCGCGCTGGTGTGGCGGTTCCCGCCCGGTGTGCGATCGGTGTCCACCGCGGTCGTTGGCGGTGGTATCGGGCCGTGCCGATGGGTGGTCAACGTCGAGGTGGACGACGAGTACCACCGGGACCCGGTCGAGCACGTCCGGGCGTTGGCCGCCGAGTGGGGCCTCGCGGGCCGGGGCTCCGGGCTGCTGACGGCGGCGGCGGTGCGCGAGCACGTGACGGCGACCGCGGGCGGGGTCGAGTGCGTGGTCACGGTGGGCCTGAGCCACCCGACGCTCGCCGCCGCGCCCGACACCGACTCGCCGCGGGGTCCGGGCACGATCAACACCGTGTGCTGGGTGCCGGTGGCGTTGGCGGACGGTGCTTTGGTCAACGTCGTGGTGACCGCGACGGAGGCCAAGGCGCAGGCGCTCGTCGACGCGGGTGTGGCCGGCACCGGTACGCCCAGCGACGCGATCGTGGTGTGCTGCCCGGAGGGTGGCGGGGAGCCTTACGGCGGGCCGAGGTCGACTTGGGGGCGGCACGTCGCGGACGCCGTGCACCACGCCACCCTGGACGGCGCGCGACGCTGGCTAGCGAGGGTGTGACTCCCAGGCGAGAAGGTCCCCACGCCGGCGGGGATGGCCCTGGAGGCGGTCGCCGCCCCGCGAAACTTTCAGGGAGCCTGCCTGATAGTTAACGCCCCACCTGACCGCCCTGCGCCAGCGGAGGCGGTCCAGGAAGCCGCCGCCCCGCGAAACTTTCAGGAAGCCTGCCTGATAGTTAGCGCCCACCTGACCACCGTCTCCCCCACGCGAACAGGGGCGGTCCGGGGCGCGCTCCGGCGACAGGCCCTAAGGCGTGAACGAACCGTCGATCGCAGCCGCGAGCATGGGCGACATGGAGCGCATGTAGGTGGCGCTCACGTGGTTGTCGTCCAGGTACACGTGGACGTTGCCGATGATCGGCGGACACACCTCGTCGTTGCAGTAGTAGTCGCTGAAGTCCAGGAACGACACGTTCGTCGGCAAACCCTCGATCCGCGTGTACGGCGCCTCCGGCGCGAGCAGGTCGGCACGCGGCGTGTTGCACTCCGGCGCATCGGCACCGTGGTCGGCCGCACACGCCGCCGGCGCGAACGTGTACCGGGGGTTGTCCCGGGTAGCCAGAACCGGGATGCCCTCCTGCTCCAGGATGCGCCACGCCGCCACGAACCCCGGCGGGGTGCTCTCGGTCAACCCGACGCGCACGTTGCGACTGCCGTTGGCGAACACCAGGTCCGGTCGCATGGAGACGATCTCACCGATGGCGTCGGCGTTCCAGCGGGTGCACGGCTTGTCGTTCGGAACGGTCTCCGAGTCGGTGGAGAACGGGCACGCCCCGCGCAGCATCGACACGACCTGCCAATTCCGCTCACGCGCGATCGGCTCCAACGCGGCGAGGTACTGCTGCATGTGCGAGTCACCCACGACGACCACCCGCTTCTCCGGGTCGGCCACGGGCGTCGTGCAGATCTCCAGCTCCTTGTTGCGCGGCGAGACACGGCACCGACTGCCCTCGATCGCCGCGAAATCGTCGTAGAGCGAGATCATCGGCGGAACGACGGGCGCGTTCGGCACGCCCCAATACTCGAAGTCCGGGGTGTGGGCCAACGCGCCGGGGTGGTCGGGGTCGTCCACGAGGGCGTCGTAGGACGCCGCCTTGTGCTCGCTGATCACCTGCCACCCACCCGCGACGAGCAGCACGGGAATCGTGCTCGCCACCGCGAACCGGTACGCGCCCCACCGCGTGCGGACCCCGATCGCGGAGGACCGCACGGGCTCCTCCACCAGGTGGTGCGTCGCCACGGCGAGGGCGGCGGACAACGCGATCACGCCCAGCCCGCCGACCAGCCCCACCTCCTCGCGACCGCGGGCGACCAGGTAGAACACCAGCACCGGCCAGTGCCAGAGGTACAACGCGTAGCTGAGGTCACCCACGTACCGCAACGGCCGCGTGGTCAGCACACGGGTCGCGTCCCCCGCCACCACGACCGCCGCCGCGCACAACGTCGGCCACAACGCCGCGTACCCCGGGAACACGGTGCCGACTTGGAGCACCAGACCACACGCGACCAGACCCAGCACACCCGCCCAGCCGAGGACGACCCGCGCCACGCGCGGCAGCACGATCGCGTCCGCCACGAGGGCCAGCAGGCCGCCGAGCGCGAACTCCCAGACCCGCGCGAACGAGTCGAAGTACGCCCACCGCTGGTCGGTCGCCGTCAGCACCACGGAGTACGCCAGCGAACCGGCGAACACCAGCGCCAGCACGACGCCGAGCACGCGTCGCAGGTCGCGGGCGGCACGGCGGGCGACCAACGCCACCCCCGCCACCAGCAGCGGCCACACCAGGTAGAACTGGCCCTGGATGGACAGCGACCAGAAGTGCTGCACCACGCCGGCCTGGTCGTGCTGGGCGAAGTAGTCGGCGGAGTCCAGCGCGAGCCGCCAGTTCTCCGCGTAGAGCGCCGCCGCCACCACCTCGCGGATGGTCTGGAACCAGCGGTTCTCCGGCAGCACGACCACCGCCGCGACCGTCGTCACCAGCAGCACGACCAGCGCGGCCGGGAACAGGCGCTTGACCATCCGGCCCCACAGGGGGCGCAGCGCGATGCCGTCGCGGGACGCCGCGCGCACCAGCTGCCCGGTCACCAGGAAGCCGGAGAGCAGGAAGAACACGTCCACGCCGCCGGACACCCGGCCCAGCCACACGTGGTAGACGACGACCAGCACGACGGCGAGGGCACGCAGGCCCTGCAACTCGGGCCGGAACCGGTGGCCGCGCGGGGCACCGTCGCGACCGGGCGTGGGCACCGCGGCGCGCGTCGTCACGAACGGCAAGATCAACTCCGGGGGACGGCACGGGCAGGACGCCGACCAGGCTTCCCGGCACACCATGCCGCGACCCCGAACGCGGCAACGCCCGGAACGGTACCCGGCGAAGTGGTGGAACCGTCAACCACCTCGTGAAACCTTCAGCCCGCCCTCAGCCGGCAGGATGATCGGTCCGACGACCTGGGGAGCCGATGACCGGGTTCGACCTGCACCACGTCCAGCTCGCCATCCCACGCGACGGCGAGGACCGCGCCCGCGCGTTCTACGTGGCGGCGCTCGGCCTGACCGAGGTGCCGAAGCCACCGGTCCTCGCGGCGCGCGGCGGGCTCTGGGTGCGTGGCGGCCGGCTGGAGGTCCACCTCGGCGTCGAGGACGACTTCCGCCCCGCCCGCAAGGCCCACCCCGGCATCCTGGTGGCCGACCTGGACGCCCTGGTCGCCCGGCTGGCCGAGCACGGCGTCGAGGTGACGTGGGACGGCGACTTCCCGGGTTACCGCCGCTGCTACGCCGCCGACCCGTTCGGCAACCGCCTGGAGTTCCTGACCCCGCTCGCGTGACGCCGGGTCACGCGGCGCGCACGGCGTCGTGCGCGAGCAGGCTCTCCGCGCAGTCCACGACCGTCGTGCCGGCGGGACGGGGCTGCCAGCCGAGCAGGCGGCGCGCCTTGAGCGACGTGTGCGCGTGCGCGCGGCCGAGCAGGGGCAGGTGCCTGCGCAGCACGGGGTCGAACGCGGCGGCGGCGCGGACCAGCAGGTCGGGCAGGCCGCGGGTGGGCACGCGCTCCGCCGCCGGGCCCAGCTTCTCGCGCAGCTCGCGGGCGATGTCGGCCAGCCACAGGAAACCGCTGACCGCGATGAACCGCTCACCCGCCGCCCGCTCGTCGGTCATCGCGCGGATGTGCAGGTCCACGACGTCGCGGACGTCCACCACGTTCAGGCCGAACCTCGGCACGCCCGGCATACCCCGCAGCAGGCGGCCGACCAGCGCCACGGCCCCGGCGTCGGACACGTCGGTCACCGGCCCGAACACGGTGCCGGGCAGCACGGTGGTGAGCGTCGTCCCGTCCAGGCCGGCCGCGAACTTCCACGCCGAGTGCTCCGCCACCACCTTGGACGCCCGGTAGGGGTCGGGCAGGCGGTGCTCCAGGTCCGTCCACACCTCCTCGCCCCAGCCGTCGCCACCGCTGCCGAGCGGCGGTGTCGCGGCGGCGCACGAGGAGGTCATCACCACCCGCCGCACACCGGCCCGCGCGGCGGCGGCCAGCACGCGCAACGCGCCGTCGCGGGCGGGGACGATCAACGCGGCCGGGTCCGCCATGCCCTCCCGGCCGAGCGGCGACGCCACGTGCAGCACGTGCTCGCAACCCTCGACGGCGGCGTCCCAGCCGTCGTCGGAGGCCAGGTCGGCCACGACCACCGAGAGGCGTCCGCCGGCCACGGCGACCGGCGCCACCGCACGCAGCTCGGCCGCTCGGGACGGGTTCCGGACGGTCGCCCGCACGGTGTGCCCGCGGCGCAGCAGCTCGGTGACGCACCAGCCGCCGATGTACCCGGTACCGCCTGTGACCAGCACCGCTCCGGCCATCGTCATCCCCTCGGCAGTCCCTGCACTGGACGGTAAACCGGGGCTGCCGGTGTCGCACGTCAGCGACCGGCGCGCGGCTCACCCGACCCGGCGGCGGGTCGCGATCACCAGCACGGCGCCCAGCCCGAGCAGCATCGGCGCGAGCGGCAGCAGACCCGTGGTGACCGGGCCGGTGGCCGCCAGCTCCGACCGCACGGCCGTCGTCGTGCGGCAGGGATCGCACGTCGCACCCGGGTTCGGCGACACCACCACGTTGCGCAGCGTCCCGGTCGCGTCGTCGTGCACCCTCACCGAGTACGTCACCGCCACCGACTCGCCCGGGGCGAGCCGACCCCGCCAGCGCAACGTCGTGCCGCTCAACGCCAACAACCCGCTGTCCGCCGCCGCGTCGCCGTTGTAACGCGCGTCGTCACCGACGTCCGACAGGTCGTCGGTCACCACGGCCTCGTCGTACGGGACCGCACCGGTGTTGTGGACGGTGAACTCGTACTGGACGACGTCGCCGGGCGCGACGGCCGGGCCGGGCGACGCCGACTTGCCGATCGTGAGCGACCGGATCGGGGTCTCCGCGCCGCACGCCGCGTCCGCGCCGACCCGCGTGAACAACGCCGGCGTCCGGCAGCCCGCGCCCTCCACGGCGTTGCGCAGCACCTTGTCGCCGGCGGGCGGGCTGCCGACGGTCACCGAGTACGTGACCAGCACCGCCGCACCGGCGGCCACGTCACCGGTCCACGTCAACCGCCGCGTGCCCGCGTCGAACGCCGCGACGCCCCGCTCGGCGGTGACCCGGTCGTCCCACGAGGCGTCGTCCAGCACGCCCGTCAGGTCGTCGGTGAACGACGCGCCCGGGTAGTCCGACCCGCCGGTGTTCGTGACGGTCACGGTGTAGGTGACGCGATCGCCCGCCACCGCCTCCGCCTTGTCCGCGACCTTCCGCACGGTGATCGCGCCCACGGGCGTCTCGGTCCCGCAGGGCGAGGCCGCCGGGCAGGTGGAGTCGTCCGGACCGGTGACGACGTTCTTCAACGAGGAGTCGCCCGCGGGCGGTGACTTCACCTTCACGGTGAAGTTGATGGTCACGGTCTGGTCGACGCCCACGTCACCGGTCCACGTGAGCTTCTTCGCCCCGGCCTCGAAGGAGACGCGACCGGCGGTCGCCGAGGCGTCGTCCCCGTAGTCCGCGTCGTCCAGGACACCGGTCAGGTCGTCGGTGACGGCCGCGCCCGAGTACGCGACCCCGCCGACGTTGCGCACGGTGATCGCGTAGCCGACGGTGTCACCGGGACGCGCGGTGGCCGGCTCGGCGGCCTTGTGGATCACCAGGCCCTTGATCGGCTGGTCGGTGCGGCAGTCGGCGGCGGTCGACCCCTCCGGGCAGTTCGAGCCGTTCGGCCCGACGACCACGTTCACCAGGCGCTTGTCCCCTGCCGGCGGTGAGCCGGCGGTCGCGGAGAAGGTGATCGTGACCGACGCGCCGGCGGCCACGTCCCCGGTCCAGGTGATCTTCCGGGTGGCCGGGTCGTAGGCGGCGGTTCCGGTGGACGCGGCGACGTCGCCGCCGTACGCGGCGTCGTCCACGACACCGGTCAGGTCGTCGGTGATCGTCGCACCACGCCACGCGGCCTTGCCGTCGTTGGTGGCGGTGATCGTGTAGGTGGTCTTCCCGCCCGGTTTGGGTTCGGCCGGGTCGGCGACCTTCTTCAGGCGCAGCACGGCCACCGGCACGTCCGTGACGCACCCGCCGGCGCAGCCGCTGTCGGGGACGGTGACCGAGTTGCGCAGGTTCTTGTCGCCGGCGGGCGGGGTGCCGACCGTGACGGAGTAGGTGATCGTGACGATCGCACCCGCGGCCACGTCCCCGGTCCAGGTGAGCCGCCGCCCGTCGAACGCGGGCCGCGCGTCGGAGCCGGTCACCGCGGCGTCGTCGTTGTAGGCGGCGTCGTCCAGCACGCCCGAGAGGTCGTCGGTCAGCGGCACGCCGGTCGCGGGTCCGGTGCCGGTGTTCCGCACGGTGACGGTGTAGGTGACCTTGTCGCCCGGACGCGCGTCCTGCCGGTCGGCGGTCTTGGCGACCTCCACCTTCCTGGTCAGGTCGGGCGCCACCCAGCACGCCGCGAGGTCGGTGATCGGCCACGACCCGCCCGGCTCGGGCTGGACGCGGCCGACCTGGTTGTCCTGCACGTTGCCGCCCGCGACCTGCACCGACTCGCCGGTCGCCGGGTCGACGCGGTACAACGCGCCCCAGTACGCGCCCAGGTAGATCGCGTTGTGCGCGTACGCCATGCCGTAGTTGTTGAACCCGTTGCCCGACGCCGGTCCGGTGACCCGGACGGCCTGCCTGGTGGTGCCGGTCGCCGGGTCCAGGCGGTAGATGTAGGAGGCGCCGCCGTGGGCGATGCCGTAGTACGCGCCACCGGATTCGTCCACGAACATGTCGGGCACGATCGAGCCGCCCGTGAACACCGGGTCGTCCGGCGGCACGGAGGTCAGGTTGTCGCCGCGCGTCCAGACGTCCGTCGTGCCGGTGGCGAGGTCCATCCGGAACAGCTTGGGCGCGCCGCCGTTCTGCGCGCCGTAGAGCGCGCCCCGGTCCGGGTCGGCGGCCAGGCCACCCCAGTCGGCGCCCGCGGGCAGCAGCCGCTGCCGCCCGCCCGCGATCTCGTCGGTGACCGAGTTCGTGCCGGACACGTGCTTGTAGAGCCTGCGGTCGGAGCCGGTGTAGTTCGCGTAGAACGCCGTCACGTCCCCGGAGTCCGGGTCGCGGCCGAGCGCCATGCTCGCGGACCAGTAGTCGGGCAGGCCGGACCCGACCCGCTTGGTGATCACCGTGTTGGCGATCGTCGGCGTGCCGTCGGGTCCGTTGACGAACTCCATGCCGGACCGGAAGTTGCTGTAGTACAGGTGGTCGCAGTCGAAAGCGGACGGGTCCCGCTCCCCCTCGACGGCCCACGCCTGGGCGACTGCCTCCGGTGTGACCACCAGCGTCACCACCAGGGCGGCGACCAGCGCCAACCCCCGCCGCCCGCGCGCGAACAACGCCATCCTGCCTCCCCGCGCCCGGCCTCCCGCGACGACGAGGGGGATCTTGGCACGCCCCCGCCCCCGCCGCCCGCCGAGCACGACCCCGTCCTCCAGCCCGATCGGGTGATCCACCAGCGGTTAGCCAAGTCCACACAGGACGATCATCTTCGCAACGCCGGCGCTGCCACCTGGGCCGGTTTCCCCGCCGCCGGCCGGACTCCCGTGGATCGGCGCGGCGTTCGCGGTTCACCGGTCCGGGCGAGGGGGTCATCGGCGTGCCGCGTTGGGCCGACCCGGTGACGCGGTCGGGCACGCGGCCCACTCCGGGCGGCTGATCGGGTGCGAACTGCCAACTGTTGAAGGATCACCACTATGGTCCGGACCACTCCCCGAGACGACCATGATCCTCGAACCGTGCCCGCATCCCTGCCGGCGCACGGGCGAGGAGGAACCACATGCGGAAACCACTCGCGGGGGCGGCGGTGCTCGCCGCCGTCGCCGCCGTGCTGTTACCGGGCAGCGCGTCGGCGGCCACCGACGACCTGACCCTGGCCCGCGCCGCCGCGGCGGGCGACCTGACACCGCTGTCCGCCACGGACTCCGGCGACCGGTCCACCGTCCGGTTCGGGCAGCTGCACCGGGGCGTGCCGGTGTTCGGCGCGCAGACCCTCGTCCACCTCGACGGCCCGGCGGCGAAGCGGACCGTCGCGGCCACCACCGACCGGACCGCGCGTGGCCTCACCGTCGACACCACGCCCACCGTCACCGAGGACCGGGCCGTGCTCGGCGCGCTCGCCGCGCTCGACCCCCAGAGCCGGTCGCGGGCGAAGACCGACCGGCACGGCCTGGTCGTGCTGCCGTCCGGCACGGGCGTGCTGGCCTGGCACGTCACCTTGCGCGGCGAGCACGTGCCCGCGGGCGAGCCGCTGCGGCGCGAGGTGTACGTCAACGCGCACACCGGCGCCGTCGCGCTCGAGTACGACAACATCCAGCACGCCGAGGGCGGCCCGGTGACCGCCGAGGGCGTCACGGCCGCGGGCAAGACCCGCGAGCTGGCCGCCTACCAGCGGGCGGACGGGAAGTTCGAGCTGCGCGACCGCAGCCGGGCCATGTTCCCGGTCACCGGCGGCGAGATCGTCACCTACGACGCGGAGAAGCGCGACTACTACGACTTCCTGGGCGAGCTGCCGTCCGACGCGAAGCTGTTCACCTCGGACGGCACCCGGTTCGACGGGCCCGTCGCCGAGGCGGGCGGCGTGGACGCCCACTGGGCCGCGGGCCAGGTGTACGAGTTCTACCGGCAGCGCCTCGGCCGCGACGGGATCGACGGCGCGGGTGGGCACAGCGTGTCCGTCGCGGGCGTCACCAACCGCGGCCGGCCGTTCCTGAACGCGTTCTGGGACGGCACGAAGATGGTCTACGGCTGGGCCACCGGCGAGCAGCTCCCGCTGTCGGCCGACCTCGACGTGGTCGGGCACGAGATGACCCACGGCATCACCGAGCACACCGCGGGCCTGGTGTACCTGGGCCAGTCCGGCGCGCTCAACGAGGCCGTCTCCGACTACCTCGGCAACGCCATCGACGTGACCGTGTCCGGCACGCCGATGACCGACCCGGCCGCGGGCCTGCTCGGCGAGGACCTGTGCCGCACCAAGCCGGGCGCGGAGTGCGCGATCCGCGACCTCAACGACGGCCGCACCACCGTCCGCGACTACCTGGGCGTCACGAACCGCACCGACAACGGCGGCGTGCACCTGAACAGCACCATCTTCGGCGGCGCGCTGTGGGACATCCGCGAGCGGATCGACCCGGCGTTGGCGGACAAGGTGGTCTACACGGCGCTCACCGAGTTCATGACGCCGCTCGACACGTTCGTCGACGGGCGCACGGCCGTGCTCGGCGCGGCGGCGGCGTTGAAGCTCACCGCCACGCAGCAGCGGGCGATCGCGAAGGCGTTCGACGACCACGGGATCGTGCCCGGCTGGGAGCGGAAGCTCGGCGTGGACAGCACCACGCTGGTCGAGCGCGTCGCGAACACGGCGGCGATGCCGTCCGCCGCGGGCGGCCGTTGGGTGGCGACCCTGTCCGACGAGACCGGGCAGCAGCTCCCCGAGGTGTACACCGGTCGCACGGACCGCGCGGGCACCCCGATCCGCGTGTCCACAAAGGATGGCAGCGGCAACGCCCAGCCGAACACCGACGGCGTGTCCGCCGTGTGGGCCAACCGGTCCAGCGCCGGCAGCCGCGTCCTGGCGCGCACGCTCGACGGCGGCCCGGTGCGCGTGGTCGCCGACGGCGGCACGACCGCCGACCTGTCCGTGCCCGTGGTGTCCGGCAACACCGTGGCGTGGCAGAACTTCGACTTCAAGGGCGCGTTGGAGACCGACGTGTGGGTGCGCGTCGGTGACGCACCGGCCCGGAACCTGACGCCGGAGGTCGGCGTGCAGGGCAACCGGCCGTTCCTGCGCGGGCACCTGCTGTCGTACACGCAGATCCGGCGTGACGAGACGGGTTGGTACTACAACGCCGTCGTCGAGAACCTGAGGACCGGCGCGAAGACGGTGCTGCCCGCGCCGACCGGTTCGGTGTTCGTCAAGGACGTGGTGTTGTCGGCGGGCGCCGTGGCGTGGATCCAGGACACCGGGATCGACGGCCGTTCAGCGGTCATGGCCGCCGGGCACGACGGGCGCGACGTGCGTGCCGTCGTCGCCGAGGACAGCCCGGACGCGCCGATGTTCCCCGCGCTCGACGCCAGTGAGTCCTGGCTGACGTTCAGCTCGCGCGTCGGGCAGTCCGGCACGAACGCGGGTCTGCCGAAGCTGCACCAGGTCCCGCTGTGGGGCGGCACGCCGCAGCGCGTGTCGTGCAACCGGGGCGACCAGGACGCGTTCGCGGCCGACCGCGGCAGGCGCGTGGTGTGGTTGGACGGCACCGCGGGCGGCACGAGCCTCGTCACGCGCGAGGGCCCGGCCCGCCACTGCCGTTAGTGCGCGGACCTAGTCGTCCACGCCCGGCGGGGGCGCGAGCAGGATCGGCCAGTGCTCGCCCCCGTCGGGCCGCTCGCCCGGTTCGAGCGCGTACAGGACGGTGCCGGCGATTTGCGCGTGGCGCTCCGGGTCCACGACACCTTCGACCCGCACCACCAGCGCCACCTCGGGATCGACCGCCGACCGCCCGGTGAAGGGCGTCGGGTCGACGCCCACCTGCTTGAGGGCCGAGGGGTGCACGGCGATGTCGACCGCGAGCCGGTCGCCGTCGAGGTGGTGCTCGACCCAGCCGTCCGTGCGCGACAGGTACAGCACCTCGTCGCCCTCGTAGCAGTAGTCGCCGAGCTTGGCGACGGCCCGCTCACCGGGTGTGCCGGCCGGGTCGACCACGAGGACGAGCACGGGCGCGTCCGGCTCGTCGGGGTTGACGCCGGTGCGGATTTCGAGGTGGGGCACGGAGAACCTCCGGTCTTGGTCGCTCACCCGGAGTAGATCACGCCACTCCGCGCAGCCGACCGGCCGCGCCGCGTTCCGACCTGTTCCCACCAGGTGGACCGGCTGCCGCGTCGTCGCCGCCGGACCACCGTGACGCGAGAATTGCCTGCCCGGCCCGAACATCACCCGCAAAGGTGATGTCCGCGGCCAACAACGCTTCCCGATCTCGCCGGCCGTCAGGCCCTGGTCGCGCACCGCAACCGCCAGGTCGTCGCCGTCAACTGCGGCTCGCAGAGTAACCAAATCACAACCCGGACGGAGTAGAGATTTCACTCGTTCGGACGGTATATGTGCCTCGTGCAGAATTTGTCTAGACCAAAGATCAGCTCTGCGGCGGGCACGACCCTGCTCGCCGCCGTCGCGGCGGCCCTCGTCGTCCCGGCCGTCGTCACGCCGGGCATCGCCGCGGCCGAAGGCGGGGAGACCCGGGCGACGCTCGTCCGGCTCACCGTCGACAACGTGCCCGCGCTCGGGCTCACCGCCTACCACGGCGTCTACGGCGGGGCGTCCAGCCCCGGGTTCGGCTTGGACGGTGGCGACTTCAGCGACCCGGACGGCGTCCTGGACCGCATCACCATCGCCACCAAGACCACCCGCACGGAATCGTCCGCGGCCAGGGATTGGGCGCAGGCGCAGGTGACCGACCTGGACATCCCGTACAACGGCCGGTCGCTGCTCAACGTCGCGTCGTTCGACTCGCACGCCGAGTGCGTGCGGCCGCCCGGCTCCCCGAGCGCGTTCGCCTACAACCGTTCCGACAGCGACGCGATCACCGTCGCCGGCAAGCGGGTCGGGCTCGGCGAGACCGTCGTGCCGGTGCACGGCGCGGACTACGACATGTCCGAGCTTGGCGAGGGCAAGCTGACCGTCACGGTGGAGCGGCACGAGGACCCGGCGGAGCGGGGCCCCAGCGGTGCCGCGAGCGCGTGGCTGAACATCGCCATCTCCGCCGAGTTCGGCGCCTACACCGGCCGCGTGCTGGACGTGCGGCTCGGCGAGGTCCACGCGAACTGCGGCGGCGAGACCACGCCGACCACGTCCACCAGTCCGTCCACAACGGACAGCCCGGTGACCACCACGACCGACTCCGTCCCGACGACGGGTCCGGAGTCGAGCACGGTCGTCCCGTCGCCCGGTGCGACCACCACGACCACGTCCGGCGCGCTGCCCGTCGGCGGCTCGGCCGGTTCGTCGTCCGGTGAGGACGGTTCCCTCGCGCAGACCGGTGTGAGCAACGTGCTGTGGATGTCGATCGGCGCCCTGGTGCTGCTGGCGGCCGGCGCGGCGGCGGTCGTGTTCGCCCGACGCAGGCGAAGCGCGTGACGGCGGCGCCGGCGGGTCACCCACCCGACCCGCCGGCGCTCGACTGTCCGGTGTGGACTCAACCTTCCGGGTAGAAGAGGAAGAGCGTGCAACCCGTTGTCGACTGCGGGACGTGGGTCGTGCCCGCGGCGGCGTGGATGAAGGAACCGGCCGGGTAGTCCCGTTCGCCGTCGTTGAAGGTGCCCGAGACCACGAACACCTCCTCGGGGCCCGGTTCGTGGACGTCGACCCCCTCCCAGCGGGTGTTCGCGTCCATCTCCAGGAAGCAGGCTTTGGCACCGTTGTCGCCGTGCCAGAGCGTGCGCAGGCGGATGCCCGGGAAGAGTTCGCGCACCGGGGTTTCCCGGACGGTGGTCCACGTGTAGGCAAGCTCGTGCTGTTCTGACGCCATGGTGATCAGCCTGGCACCCCGCCGTCGCCGACCCGAGTGTCAGAAAAGACACCCTGCGGTACTTTCCGGCCATGCACCGAGTAGCGGCACTCATCCGCCCGCCGCAGTCCACGTTCGAACTCGCCTCCGCCGCCCAGGTCTTCGGCATCGAGCGGCCGGGGCTGCCGACGCGGTACTCGTTCGGCGTGTGCACCGAGCACCCCGGGCCGGTCGCCACGCACGCCGGTTACGACATGCTCGTCACGGAAGGGTTGGCGGCGCTGGACCGGGCGGACACCGTTCTGGTTCCCGGCTGGTTACCCCACGCGGAACCGCCTTCGCCCGCCGTCGTCCGAGCCCTGCGGCGCGCGCACGCGCGGGGAGCGCGGGTGGTGAGCATCTGCTCCGGTGCGTTCGCGTTGGCGCACGCGGGTCTGTTGAACGGACGGCGTGCGACGACCCACTGGGCGATGGCCGACGAACTGGCCGCGCGCTTCCCCGAAGTCCAGGTCGATCCGAACGTGCTGTACGTGGACCACGGTGACGTCGCCACCAGTGCCGGGGCGGGGACGGGGATCGACCTGTGCATCCACCTCGTGCGGCGGGATCAGGGTGCTCAGTACGCCGCGCACATCGCACGGACCATGGTGATGCCACCACACCGCGAGGGCGGGCAGTTGCAGTACGCCGCCCCGCCGCACGCCACGCAGATAGACGGCACGCTGGCCCCGTTGCTGGAGTGGGTGGCGGAACGCCTGGGCGACCGGATAACCCTGCACACCATGGCTTCGCGTGAAGGCGTGTCGCCCCGGACGCTGACCCGGCGGTTCACCGAGCAGTTGGGCACAAGCCCCGGGCAGTGGCTGTTGACCCGGCGCATCACCACCGCGCAGGAGCTGTTGGAGACGACGGACCTCCCGTTGGACGCGATCGCCCGCCGCGTCGGCCTGTCGTCGGCCACCAACCTCCGCCGACGCTTCCTCAACGCGTTGGGCACCACGCCCGGCGCCTACCGCCGAACCTTCCGGTCCTCGGCGCGTTGACGTGGTCAACGGAGGCGGTAGACCATCCGCGGCAACACCCGGCCGGGGATCGAGCCCGAGGGTTCGAAGCCGATCCGAACCGCCCCCATCTTCCGGTAGAAGTCCTCGGCGAAGGGGTCGGCGTCGAGGGTGAAGCGCTGGAAGTTCAGAGCACGGGCGGTGTCCACGGCGTGCTGCCACAACCGACGCCCCACGCCGGTGCCGATGTGGTCGGGTTCGACGAAGAGGCAGGTGAGTTCACCTCCAGGCGCTTGGCCCGCGAGGGTGTAGAACCCGACCACGCGGTCCCCGACCTGCGCCGCGGTCGCTCGCTGCGCGGTGAGGTCGTCGGGCCGAAGCGTCAACTCCGCTCGGCACGCTTCCAGGAAGGCCGCGTCGTAGCCCCAGTGGGCTTTCGAGCGCAACGCGAGCGCGCTGAGGGCGGCAGCTTCACCAGGCCGAGCGGCACGGAGCAACATGCACCCACTGTGCCGCTCCCGCCACCACCGACCAACCTGATTCCGGTCGGGCAGAGGTGGCCGGGTGGCTCGGAAGTCAGTTCACCCTCGCTTCCGCCCAGGCGCGGTCCAGGAGTTCGGTGACGGTTTCTTCCGGGGTCTGGTCGCTGGTGTCCAGCCACAGGCCCAGGCGGGGAGTCTCGTCGCGCAGCACGCGGTCCAGCGTGGTCACCGTCCACTCGTCGTAGGCGTGCTTCGCGCGTTCCGCCTCGCGCTCCGCGATCGCCTCCGGGCGCGGCGCGAGGACCACCACCAGCAGTGGCCGGCTCTGGATGCGCCGCACGGTCTCCGGCAGGTGCTCACCGAGGATCACGTCCTGGAGCACGGCCGTGAACCCAGCCGCGAAGTAAGCGTCCGCGGTGGCCGCCGCGAGGTCGTGTCGCAGGCGCAGCTGCCGCACCGCCTCCGGTGTCGGCTCCGGCCCCATCTCCTCGCGCCCGTCGACCACCATCCGCCGGAACACGTCGCCCCGCACGTGTGCCGAGCGCGGCAGGCGTTCGGCCAGCAACTGCGCGATCGTCGACTTCCCCGCCGCCTGGATGCCGGTGATCACCACGACGGCCTGTTCCCGCTCCACCAGCCGATGATGGATCACGAGCGGGGCCGGGGGGAACTCATTTGTGCCCGGCCCCGCTCGTGATCACTCCTCGAACGCGAAGTCGCCGCCGTCGTCCTCAAAGACCTCTTCCACGACCTCGCCCAGGATCATGCCGCCGACCACACCGGCCGCCGCACCCGCGACCACGCCGCCGATGCCGGGACCCCGGCGGTGGCCGTGCTGGTCGTAGCCGTGGTGGCCGTGCTGGTCGTAACCGTGCTGGGGCTGACCGAAAGCGGGATTGCCGAACGCCGGGTTGCCGAACGCCTGGCCGCCCCGTTGCGCGACCTGGTCCAGCCACTGGCCGATCGCACTCGCCCAGTCGGTGTGCAGCGCGTCCTGCTGCGACACGTGGAACCGGCCGAACGAGTCACCGCCCGACCGGAACAGGCCGCCGCGCTTGTCGGCCTCCAGGACCACCACCAGCTCGTGCGGGTTGGTCACGAAGGTCAGCTCGACCTGGTTCAGCGCACCGGCGTAGGCGGGCGGCGGGAAGAACTCGATCTCCTGGTAGAAACCCAGTTCCTGCGCGACGCCCTGGATGCGGCCCGCCTCCACGTCGGCGCTGCGGAACTGGAAGCCCAGCTGCCCGAACGCCTCCAGCACGCGGTCCTGCGCGGGCAGCGGCGACACGACCAGCGGGTCCAGGTCGCCCTTGTCCGGCGCGCCCGCGATCACCAGCTCCGTGCGCACGCCCACGGTCATGCCGGGCAGCTGGTGCCCGCCGACCGCGGTGATCGGGGTCTCCCACGGCACCGGGAGCTGGAACGGCACCGCCACCGGCTGGTTGGGCGCGACCCGCACGCCCTGCGCGACCTCGAAGCGCAGGAACTCGGCCGTGCCGTTGAACTCGTGGTCGCCGCGCTCGACCTCGACGCGGGTCACCAGCGACAGCACGATCCGGTCGATGTGCGCCTCGGCGCTGCCGCCCTGGATGCGGACCTGGCCGGTGACCACCTGGCCGGGCACGGCGTGGGGCGAGTCGAGCACGGTGTCGACGGACGGGCCGCCGACGCCGAAGGCGCTGAGCATCCGTTTGAACATGGGCGGACTTCCTCCAAGGGGCCGGTGCGATCGACGCGCCCGCGGGACGGCTCCACCCGGCGCGGGGCGGTACACGTCACACTAGCACGTGACGCTGTACGGTTTACCGGTCGCACCCGATCGGGCGCAGCCCGTGAACGGCGCTATCTATCAGGGAACCTGCCTGATAGATCCACCCGCAGCTAACTTTCAGGGAGCCTGCCTGAAAGATCCCCCGCCGCTAACTTTCAGGGAGCCTTCCTGAAAGTTTCGGCGCACCGCGTGCTCCACGCGTTCCGCACATCCGGCTGTCCACACCGGACCTGGGCATAGTGTGGTGCGGTGACCAGCATCCAGGAACGCCTCTACCCGGACCTCCCGTGCTTCGGCTGCGGCCACGGCAACCCCGATGGGCTGAAGCTGCGCAGCTACCCCGCCGAGGACGGCACGGTGACGGCCACGTTCACCCCGTGGCCCGCGCACAACAACGGCCTCGGCTACCTCAACGGCGGCATCATCTGCACCGTGCTCGACTGCCACAGCGCCGCCGCCGTGATGCTGGAGGCCGACCGCCGCGGCTGGGAACCCCTCGGCGACGCGGCGCTGTCCCACGTCACCGCCGGCCTCGACGTCCGCTACCTGCGCCCGTCGCCGCTGCACGAGCCGGTGGAGCTGCTGGCCTCGGTCAAGGAGGCCACCGAGGCGCAGCTGACGATCGACGTGTCGCTGATCTGGGACGGCAAGACCCGCGCCGAGGCGATCGCCGTGTGGAAGCGCTGGCGCCCACGCGCCTGACCCCCGAGGATGAGCCCGCGTCATCCCGACGACCGACGACCGCGCACGCGGCGTCACCCCATGATCACCCCACGACGAGAGGGGACGACATGAGGAGAGCACTGGCCGTGGCCGTGGTCGCCGCGCTGGCGGCACCCGCCACGGCGTGGGCGACCACCGCGGTCGACTGGACCCCGTGCGGCGAGTTGGGCGCGGAGTGCGCCACCGTCAGCGCGCCGCTGGACTGGGCACGGCCCGGCGGTGACCGGATCACGCTGGCCGTGTCGCGGTTGCGGGCCGCCGACCCGGCACGGCGGATCGGCGTGCTGTTCGTCAACCCGGGCGGGCCCGGTGGCGAGGGCGTGCCGCTGGTCCGGGACTACGCCGTGCAAGCGTTCGCACCGGAGTTGCGGGACCGGTTCGACATCGTGGGCGTCGACCCCCGCGGCGTCGGCGCGAGCAGGCCCGCGATCACGTGCCCCGTGCCCACGTTCGACCCGGCGGTCACGCAGCGCCCCGACCACCCGCTGGAGTTCCAGCGGCTGGTCGACCACAACCGGCGGGTGGCGGACGCGTGCCGCCGGGCGACCGGACCGCTGGTCGACCACGTGGACACCATCAGCGCCGCCAAGGACTTCGACGCCGTGCGGGCGGCGCTCGGCGAGAGCCGGATCAGCTGGCTCGGCCTGTCGTACGGCACGCTGCTCGGCGGCACGTACGCGCAGTTGTTCCCGCACCGCGTGCGCGCGGCGGTGCTGGACGGCGCGGTGGACCACACCGTCGGCTCCCGCCGGATGGCGACCGACGAGGCCGTCACCACCGAGCAGGTGTTCCGGCAGTTCGCGCGGTGGTGCGGCGAAACGGCGTCGTGCGCCCTGCACGGCCGCGACGTCGAGGCCGGGTACCGGGACCTGCTGGCCCGCGCCGACCGGGGCAACATCCCGGCCCGCGACCACCCGGAGGGCGTGACCACCGAGCAGATCGGCTACGGCGTCTACTCCATGCTCTACCTGACGCGCATGTGGCCGCGGCTCGCCGAGGCGCTGCGGGACGCCACGGCGGAGCAGCCGGACGCGGCCGTGTTCGCCGCACCGGCCGAAGCCCAGGCCGCCTACCGGGTGATCGGCTGCCACGACTTCCCCAGCGACGTGCGCGGGTTCGGCGACCTGGCCGCGCGGGAGCGTGAAGCCCGGCGGCTCGCGCCGACGACGCGGGGCATGGTCGAGGCGTGGGACATCCAGGCCGGGTGCGCCGGGTGGCCCATCCGCGCGGCGAACCCGTGGGGTCCGTTGCGCGTGCACGGCGCGCGGAACGTCCTCGTGGTGAGCGGTGAGCACGACCCGTCCACACCCCGCGTGTGGGGTGACGGCCTGGTCCGCCAGATCCGGGGCGCACAACACCTCGTGTGGCCCGGTTACGGGCACACGGCGTTCTTCAACGACCCCACCACGGTGCGCCGCATGGTCGAGCACCTGGTGAACGCGGCCTGACCGCCACGCGGCTCACCCCGCCGGCCGCCAGCCGAGCGCCGGGCCGAGCCGCGTGGCGATGTCGGTCAGGATCTGCACGTAGTCGGCGTGGTCGAAGGTGAACGGCAGCGCGAACACCACCTCGCCCACCTCGTGGAAACCGGGGTGGGCGTGGAGGAGTTCGGCGATCTCCGCGGACGTGCCGACCAGGTCCGGCGCGTACATCAGCCGCGCCGGGCCGTGCGGCACGGCCGTGCGCGGGGTCCGGCGCGCGGCGTACTCGACGTACTTCGCGCGCTGCCCGGCGGTCGCGGAGTCGGTCGGGATCACCACCAGCCCCTGCGAGGCGCGGCCCGCCGGGTGGTGTGCCCGGAACGCGCGGACCAGGGACGACTGGATCTCCGCGAAGTCCTCCGACTCCTCGGCCTTCACCACGTTGCTGGTGAGGAGGTTCATGCCGTGCGCACCCGCCCACGAGGCGGACTTCAGGCTGCCCGCGCCGTACCACACGCGATCGGCCAGCCCCTTCGCGTGCGGCTGGACCCGGTCGGAGTACACCTCGATGCCCTCGGTGCCGCTGAAGGCGGACGCGGGCTCGCCACGCAGGAACCCGAGCAGGCGTGCCACGCGGTCGTGGCCGAGGTTCTCCACGTCGGCGGTGTCCGGGTACAGCGCGTCCTTGACCCGGTCGAAGTGCAGGGGCGGGCCGGCGCTGACCCCGGGGTTGAGCCTGCCGCCCGCCAGCACGTCCACCGTGGCCAGGTCCTCCGCGAGCCGCAGCGGGTTCTCCCAGCCCAGCGGTATCACGGCGGTGCCGAGTTCGATCCGGTTGGTGCGCTGGGTGGCGGCGGCCAGCACGGCGACCGGCGACGAGATGCCGTACTGGAGGTGGCGGTGGCGGACCCACGCGCTGTCGAAGCCCAGGTCCTCGCCGAGCCGGATGATGTCCAACGTGGACTCGTGGCCACGCCGCGGCTCGTCGCCGTCGAACAGGCCGATGGTGAGAAAGCCCAACTTCCGCAGTGGTTCCCCGGGCAGCGGCACGACAGCCTCCAGCGTCCGACGGCACGCACCGGTCCGCGCGCCGACCCCTGCCGGATTCTTCCAGCGACCCGGCGGTCGACGCGCCCGTTCCACCAGGTGGACGACCGGCGTACGACCGTCCACTGTGGACGAGCAAGACGAGCAAGCCGCGTGGTACGCCCCGAATGTCCGTTACTCCCGATCATCGGACCCCGTTGTCCGCACTGATCGTTTGTCCGCAGTTCTTCGGGGGTTCACGATGGAGGGCAATCCGCTGGATGTCGTTCACCGCTCTGGAGGCGCACCGATGACCACCACCGACGACTTAGCCGCTGACGGGATGGACGGCCACCTGGCCGTGGTCGACGCCCGCCTGATCGACCGCTACCCGACCGTGCCCGCCGACGTGGTGCGCCGCCTGCGCCGCGAGGAGTCCGACCGCCTCGCGGACGCGCGCATCGCCGCCTTCGCCCCGATCCTGGTGGAACGGGCCGCCGACCGGCGGCTCACCGCGCTGGTGGCGGGCGAGGCCGGCTGACCGCGCACGGGCGCCCCGCCACCGGGGCGCCCGCGTCAGTCGACGTCGTACGCCAGGTTCGGCCGCAGCCAGCGCTCCACCTGCTCGACCGGGATGCCACGCCGCCGCGCGTAGTCCTCCACCTGGTCCCGCCCGATGCGGCCCACGGTGAAGTACCGCGACGCCGGGTTGGCGAAGATCAGGCCGCTGACCGCCGCGGCCGGGGTCATCGCGAACGACTCGGTCAGGTCCAGACCCGCTTCCTTCGCCCCGAGCAGGTCGAACAGCTCCCGCTTCAGGCTGTGGTCGGGGCTGGCCGGGTAACCCATCGCGGGGCGGATGCCGCGGAAGCGCTCGGCGTGCAGGTCCTCCAGCACCGGCTCCACGTCCGGCTCGAACCAGGCCCGCCGCGCTTCGAGGTGGATGTGCTCGGCGAACGCCTCGGCCAGCCGGTCCGCCAGCGCCTTGGTCATGATGGCCCGGTAGTCGTCGTGCTCCGCCTCGTACTTGGCGGCCACCTCGTCCGCGCCGTGCACGGCCACCGCGAAACCGCCCAGGTGGTCGCCCTCCGGCGCCACGTAGTCGGCCAGGCTCCGGTTCTGCCTGCTGTCCGGCTTGGCGGTCTGCTGGCGCAGCATCGGGAACCGCACCTCGCCGTCGGCCGACAGCACGATGTCGTCGCCCTCGGACCGGGCCGGCCAGAAGCCGAGCACGCCACGCGCCCGGAACGCGCCGGTCGCGATGATCTCGTCCAGCAACGCGTTGCCGTCGTCGAACAGCTCGCGCGCCACCGGCTCGTCCAGGATCGCCGGGTACTTCCCCTTGACCTCCCAGGCCAGGAAGAAGAACTGCCAGTCGATCATCTCGCGCAACGTGGCCAGGTCCGGCTCGATCACCCGGACACCGGTGAAGTCGGGCGTCGGCAGGTCGCCGAAGTCGACCTCCTCCCGGTTGGCCCGCGCCTGCTCCAGGGTCAGCAGGGCCACCCGGCGGCGGTCCTCGTGCTGCTGCCGCAGGCGCTCCTGCTCGGCGCGGTTGCGCTCGGCCAGCGCGCCGACGCGGTCCTTGTCCAGCAGCTCGGACACCACGCCGACCACCCGGGACGCGTCCGCCACGTGCACCGTGGTGCCTTCGTAGGCGGGCGCGACGCGGACGGCGGTGTGCTGGCGGGACGTGGTCGCGCCGCCGATCAGCAGCGGCAGCTTCACGCCGCGGCGCTGCATGTCGGAGGCGACCGTGACCATCTCGTCCAGCGACGGCGTGATCAGGCCGGACAGCCCGATGGCGTCCGCGCCCTCGTTCACGGCCGTGTCGATGATGACCGACGACGGCACCATCACGCCGAGGTCGATCACCTCGTAGTTGTTGCAGCCCAGCACCACGCCGACGATGTTCTTGCCGATGTCGTGGACGTCGCCCTTCACCGTGGCCATGACGATCTTGCCGGGACCGCGCGATGTGTCGAGCCTGCCCTCCTTGCGGGCCTGCTCCTTCTCCGCCTCCATGAACGGCTCCAGGTAGGCCACCGAGCGCTTCATCACGCGTGCGCTCTTGACCACCTGCGGCAGGAACATCTTGCCCGCGCCGAACAGGTCGCCGACCACCTTCATGCCGTCCATCAGCGGTCCCTCGATGACCTCCAGCGGACGGGTGGCGCGCTGCCGCGCCTCCTCGGTGTCCTCCTCGATGAAGTCCACGATGCCGTGCACCAGCGCGTGCGACAGCCGCTGCTCCACCGGGGCCTCGCGCCACGACAGGTCCGCGACCCGCTTGGTGGTGGAGCCCTTCACCGTCTCGGCGTGCGCGACGAGGCGGTCCGTCGCGTCGGGTCGCCGGTTGAACAGCACGTCCTCGACCAGTTCCAGCAGGTCGGCCGGGATGTCCTCGTACACCGCGAGCTGGCCCGCGTTCACGATGCCCATGTCCAGGCCGGCGCGCACCGCGTGCAGCAGGAACGCCGAGTGCATGGCCTCGCGGATGACGTCGTTGCCGCGGAAGGAGAACGACAGGTTGGAGATGCCGCCGCTGGTGCGCGCGCCCGGACAGCGCTGCTTGATCAGCGGCAGGGCGTCGATGAACGCCTTGGCGTAGCCGTCGTGCTCGGCGATGCCGGTGGCGACGGCCAGCACGTTTGGGTCGAAGATGATGTCCTCGGGCGGGAAGCCGACCTCGTTCACCAGCAGGTCGTAGGCGCGCCCGCAGATCTCGACCTTGCGCTCGGTGGTGTCGGCCTGGCCCTGCTCGTCGAACGCCATGACGACCACGCCCGCGCCGTAGTCGCGGATCGCGCGTGCCTGCGCCAGGAACGGCTCCTCGCCCTCCTTGAGGCTGATGGAGTTGACGACGCCCTTGCCCTGCACGCACTTCAGGCCGGCTTCGAGCACGCTCCACCGGGAGCTGTCGATCATGATCGGGATGCGGGCGATCTCCGGCTCGGTGGCGATGAGGTTGAGGAAGGTCGTCATCGCCTCCTCGCTGTCGAGCAGGTCGGCGTCCATGTTGACGTCCAGCAGGTTCGCGCCGCCGCGCACCTGGTCCAGCGCCACGTCCACCGCGCCCTGGTGGTCGTCCGCCTCGATCAGCCGGCGGAACTTCTTGGAGCCGGTCACGTTGGTGCGCTCGCCGATCATCACGAACCCGGTGTCCGCGCCGATGGAGAACGGCTCCAGGCCGCTGAACGACGTGGTGCGGGCGAGACCCGCGGGCTCCCGGCCGGGTCGCAGGTCCTTGACCGCCTCGGCGATCCGGGCGATGTGCGCGGGCGTCGTGCCGCAGCACCCGCCGACGATGTTCACCAGGCCGGCCGTGGCGAACTCGGTGAGCAGCCCGGCCGTCTGGTCCGGGGTCTCGTCGTAGCCGCCGAACGCGTTGGGCAGGCCCGCGTTGGGGTGGGCGGCGGTGTACGCGCCCGCGATCCGCGCCAGCTCCGCGACGTGCGGGCGCGCCTCGGCCGCGCCCAGCGCGCAGTTGACGCCGACCACCAGCGGCTCGGCGTGCTCGATGGAGCGCCAGAACGCCTCGACGGTCTGCCCGGACAGGGTCCGGCCGCTCAGGTCCACGATGGTGACCGAGATCCACAGCGGCAGGTGCGGCGCGACCTCGCGGGCGGCGGCGACGGCGGCCTTCGCGTTGAGCGTGTCGAAGACGGTCTCGATCAGCAGCAGGTCGACGCCGCCCTCGGCGAGCGCCGCGATCTGCTCCGCGTAGGTCGCCTTGACCTGGTCGAAGGTGACCGCGCGGTACGCCGGCTCGTCGACGCGGGGCGACAGCGACAGGGTCACGTTCAGCGGGCCGACCGAGCCCGCGACGAACCGGCCGCCGAACTCGTCGGCCGCCTCCCGGGCGAGCCGCGCGGCACGCACGTTCATGTCGCGGACGAGGTGCTCCAGCCCGTAGTCGGCCTGGCCGATGGAGGTGGCGGTGAAGGTGTTGGTGGTGGTGATGTCCGCGCCCGCCGCCAGGTACTGCCGGTGGACGTCCAGGATGACGTCCGGGCGGGTGAGGTTGAGCAGGTCCGGGTCACCGGTCACGTCCCGCTCGTGACCCGCCAGGAAGTCGGCCCGGTAGTCGGCGGGGGTGAGGCCGGCGGTCTGGAGCATCGTGCCCCACGCGCCGTCCAGCACGGCGACCCGCTGGTCCATGAGCGCGCGCAGCTCCGCGGTCCTGGTGGGAGAAGACATCCGGACACCTCCACTCGTCGAATGGAAGGCGCCCTTGTGTCCGGAGAGTCCCGGGGCGAGCGTGGCGGATCGGGGATCCGTCGCAGCGCCTCTCGCCCTAGGCCCCCAGCATAGCGAAAGATCAACTTCTACCGGCTCCGGCACGGGTCCGGTTCCCACCATGCGGGAGGATGCGACCGAGGGGCAGGTCAGCCGACGGCGTCCTGCCGGTCGATCATCCACCCGTCGCCCGCCCGGACCATCCGGTACCGGTGCCGTTCGGTGATCGGCGAACCGTTGCGCTCGATGGAGGTGATGGTCGCCGTGACCACCTCCCCGTCCGCGCTGACCTCGCTCACCCGCACGCCCTGCTTCGCGCCCCAATACCGCTGGAAGTCGGCGAAGGTGGGCGCGCGGACGGCCTTGAAGCCGTCGGTCAGCCGGGCGTAGGCGGCCTGCGTGTCGCCCGGCAGCAGGGCGTAGTAGTCGACCAGCGCGCGATCCGGGCCGACCGGTTCCGGGACCGGTGTGGTGGTCGTGGTGGTGGTCGTGGTGCCGGTGGTGCTGGTGGGCTCCTGCGGCGGTGTGGCGGGCGGCTCGGCGGGTGGGCTCTGCTCGGACGTCGTCTCGGCGGTGGTGGTGGCGCTGCCGGTGTTCTGCCCGGCCGTGTCCTCCGTGCGCCGGTTGACCAGCACGGCGACCACGACCGCCACCACGGCCACCAGCGCGACCGCGGCTAACGCCAGTCTCCGGCGCTTGAACGCCTCCTCGTCACCGCCCGGCACGACGGGTTGCGCGACCGGCGGGACCTCGACGGCCCGGACCGGCGGTTCCGGCGCGACGGGTTCGACCACCGGTACGGGCTCCGCGGCGGCCGGCGGCTCGGACTCGGTGGCCTCGGGCTCGGTGGCCTCGGGCTCGGTGACCTCGGGCTCGGTGACCTCGGGTTCGCCGGTCTCCGGCTCGGCGACCTCGGGCTCGGCGACCGGCGCCGGTCGGACGACGCGGGTCGCGGCGACGGCGGGCAGGGCTTCCGCCAGGACCGTGGCCGGGTCGGCGGAGCCCTCCGCGAGCATCCGCGCGGCCTCGTCCATCGTCGGTCGGGCGGCCGGGTCCGGGTCGAGCAGGCGTGCCAGCACGGGCGTCAGCGGGCCCGCGTTGGCCGGTTCCGGGTACTCGCCGCCGGCGGCGCGGTGCAGCAGCACGATGGGGTTGCTGTCCAGGCCGAACGGCGGTGCTCCCTCCAGGGCCGCGTAGAGGGTCGCGCCGACGCCGAAGACGTCCGCCGGGAAGCCGATCTCACCACCACGCGCGACTTCCGGCGCGAGGTACGCGGGCGTCCCGACGAGCAGCCCGGAGCCGGTGAGCGTGCCCTCCCCCGCGACCCGCGAGGTGCCGAAGTCGGTGACCTTCACCGTGCCGAACTCGGTCACCAGGACGTTGCCGGGTTTCACGTCGCGGTGCACGACGCCCGCGGCGTGGGCGGACGCGAGGCCCGCCGCGAGCTGCCGCCCGATGCGCCGCACCTCCTCGTGCTCCAGCGCGCCGCGCTCGTCGAGGATGCTCGCGAGGCTGCGGGACGGCAGGTACTCCATGACCAGCCACGGTCGGTCGTGGTCCTCGACCACGTCGTACAACGCGATCACGTTCGGGTGCTGGAGCCGGGCCGCGATGCGACCCTCGCGCACCGCCCGCTTGGCCACGTCGGCGTCGAAACCGTTCCGGGTCAACAGTTCCTTGAGGGCGACGACCCGGCGCAGCCGGGTGTCCTCGGCCCGCCACACGACACCCATGCCACCCGCGCCGATCCGGTCCGTGAGGCGGTACCGGCCCGCGACGGTGCGCTCCTCCACCACTGCTCCCATCCCGACAGTGCCCCGATCGAGCGACCTTCGAACGTGTGTACCCGGACACGATGCCGGCCAACCGCCACGTGATCGACCAGCGCGTGGTGGCGTGTCGCGCCGCGCCCGCCCGCGCCGGGCACGCGGAAATCACCGGTAAATGCCGAATGCGATATCGAAGAATGACCGTGGTTAGGCTTACCTAATGTTTTCCGCTGTTGCGACCATGGAATACCAGTGGCACGTTCGACACACCAAACCGGCAGACACACCGAACCGGCATGAGGAGCGATGATGACCACCACCGAAATGCCCGCGGTCAGCGAGTGCACGGTCACGGGCTGTTCGTACAACCACGACGGCTGCCACGCGTTCGCCATCACGGTGAGCGGCGTGGACGGGACGGCGGATTGCGGCACGTTCATCCCGCTGTCCCGCAAGGGCGGGTTGTCCAAGGTCGTGGCCCAGGTGGGCGCGTGTTCGCGCACCGACTGCGTGCACAACGCGGAACTGGAGTGCACGGCTTCCGACGTGCGGGTCGGCCCCGGTGCGGGCGATCACGCCGCGAACTGCCTGACCTACACACCCAGGTGACGCGCCGCGACCGGGTCGCGGGGGCGAACCGCCTCCGCGATTCCCGCGCGCGTGTTCCGGCTCAGTTCTCCCAGTGCGGCGCACCCGCTTTGCGCGCCACCTCCCGCGCCCGGCGGAAATGCGCCTCGGCGGCGTCCGGCAGGTCCAGCGCGACCGCCAGCCGGCCGAGGTAACCGGCCACCGGTCCGAGCGTGAGCAACCCGCTCCCGGCACCGGCGAGTTCACCGGCGGCGGGCAGCAGCCCGGCGTAGACGTGCCGCATCAGGTCCCGGTCGCCCGCCGCCAGCGCGACGGTCGCCGTCAGGCACGTCCGCGCCTCGTACAGCAGGTCGCGTGGCGACTCGCGCACCGCCGCGCGCGCCTCGTCCGGCCGCCCGGCGGCGAGCAGCTCCACCGCGCGTGCCCACGGCAGGTACGGTCCCCAGTCACCGGCGGGTTCCACCGGTCGACCGGACTGGACCCGTTGGCACAGCAGGGCGAACGGCAGGATGCCCGCCTCCAGCCCGGCCATGCCGGCACCGCCCAGCCGGGCCGCGGCGGCGCGGTAGGCGGGTTCGGCGTCCTCGCCCGCCACCGCCAGCCGGAGCGCGGCGTACCACTCGGTGAACACGCCGACCAGCGGCAGTTCGTGGTGGGCGGCGAGCCGGTCCACGGCCTCGGCGTGGCGGTCGGCCGCGCCCAGCTCCGCGAGCGCCGAGTGGGCCTGGAGCAGCACGAGCCTGCCCAGCACCTCGAACGCCACCAGGCCGTGCTCCTGCGCCACGGCGAGCAGTTCGTGCCCGATGCGCACGCGGTCCGGCGCGCGCCCGGCCCGGTCGAACGACTGCATGAACCGGCCGTTGAGGGCGAACGCGAGCAGCGCCGGGTCGTCCAGCTCACGCGCGATCGCCTCCGCCTCCCGCGCCGCCTCGGCGGCCCGGGGTGACACCGCGCCCCGGGTCTCCAGCGCGATCACGCCGAGCAGCCGGGCCCGCGTGGCGCGCTGATCGGGTTCCAGCGCGCCGAGGGTGCGCTCGGCGACCGCGACCACGTGGTCCGCCAGCTCCTGGTCGTCGTTGCCGGGCCAGTTGGCGGGCACGTCGAACGCACCCACGACGGCGGCGGTCAGCGCCGGGTCGCCCAGCCGCTCGGCGGCGCGCAGCGCCTCGGCGCGGTACCGACGCGCGCCCGCCAGGTCGCCGGTCACGGCGAGCGCCCGCACCAGACCCGTCACCGCCGCGAGCCGCGCCCGCACGTCGCCGCCGGACGAGCCCGGCCCCGACACCGACTCAGGCCCCGCGAGCCCCGCCCGCGCATCACCACCGGGCGAGCCCCGCACCCCCGCCCGCGCATCACCACCGGGCGAGTCCTGCGCCGTTTCCAGTTCCGCTCGCGCCTCACCGCCGGCGCGGTCGTGGGCGGCGACGGCGGCTCGCCACCAGCGCAACGCCTCGTGCGGTGCGAACCGCCGTTCGGCCCGTTCCGCCGCCATGCGCGCGTAGTACGCCGCTTTCCCCGCCGTGGCACGGCTTTCCGCCCGCACGTGGTGGTGCGCGATCACCTCCACCTCCGTGGGCCGCGTGCGCTCGACCTCCTCGGCCGCGGCGGTGTGCCAGCGGGCCCGCCGGGCCGCCGGGGTGTCCGCGTACAGGGTGTCCCGGACCAGGTCGTGGGCGAACCGCACCTCGTCCGGCCCGCGCTCGGTCACGAAACCCAGCAGCTGCGCCGACTCCACGGCGTCCAGCACGGCCGCCTCGTCACCCGCGACCGCCACCAGCAGGTCCAGGTCGACGTCCCGCCCGAGCACCGCCGCCTGCCGCAGCACCCGCCGGTGCTCCGGGGACAACGCCGCCTCGCGCCGCCGGATCACGTCCCGCACGTTCTCCGGCACGGCCGTCAGCGCGGCGACGCCCTCGGTGTCCAGCAGGCGGGCCAGTTCCCGGGCGAAGAACGGGTTGCCGCCGCTGCGGCGGTGCACGGCGCGGGCGGTGGCGTCGTCCACGGCGCGGTCCGCGGTCACCCGGACCAGGCGCACCACGTCGGCTTCCGGCAGCCCGCCCAGGTACACCCGGACGGGCTCGGCGCGGGCGAACCGGCCCAGTGCCTCGCGCAGCGCGGCGGACACCTCCGCGGTCCGGTACGTGCCGACCACCAGCACCGGCGTGCCCGGCGGCGTGGCGAGCAGGGACGTCAACCACGTCAACACGTCCTCGCCCGCCCAGTGCAGGTCGTCCACGACCAGCAGCACCGGACCCGGCCCGACGACCGGCGGCGGTTCGGCGGGACCGCCGTGCTCCTGGTTGCGCCGCCACGCGGTGGTCCAGCGCAGCCGCGCCGCGACCTCCTCGGCCAACGCCG
The DNA here is from genome assembly GCF_019375475.1 of Saccharothrix obliqua. Lineage (GTDB taxonomy): Bacteria > Actinomycetota > Actinomycetes > Mycobacteriales > Pseudonocardiaceae > Actinosynnema > Actinosynnema obliqua. The sequence goes on from NZ_JAHXGQ010000002.1 coordinate 110,201, forward strand.
TCTTGCCCGCGCCCGCGTCACCGGACACCAGGGCGAGCCCGACCCGCCGCCGCGCCGCGACGTCCGCCGCCGCGCCCAGCAGCCGGTCGACCTCGGCGGCCCGCCCGAAGAAGGGCCGGGTCGCGGTCGGCGCGGGCAGCAGGTGCGGCGCGTGGTCGAGGATGTCGGCCTCCAGCCTGCGTAGCTCGGGACCCGGGTCGACGCCCAGCTCCTCGGCCAGCGACCGCCGGGCCCGCCGCAACGCGGCCAGCGCGTCCGCCTGCCGACCCGACCGGTAGAGCGCGAGCGCCAGCAGCCGCCACGCGCCCTCCCGCCACGGCGATCCCGCCAGGTGGGCCTCCAGGTCGGCGACCGCCTCCGCCGGGCGGCCCAGCGCCAGCACCGCCGCCACCCGCCGCTCCACCGCCAGCAGGCGCAGCTCGTCCAGCCGCGCCGCCTCGCCCCGCGCCCACGGCTGGTCGGCGAACTCCGCGTACGCCGGACCGCGCCACAACGCCAGCGCCGCGTCCGCCGCGGCCAGCGCCACCGCCGGGTCGGGGTCGTCCGCCGCGCGCAGGGCCGCCTCGAACCGCACCGCGTCCACGTCGTCGGTCCGCAGCGCGTAGCCGGGCGCGGCGGTCACCAGCAGCCGCGGTGGCGTGCGGGCGGGCCGGTCCGGTTCCAGCGCGCGGCGCAGGGTGAACACGAAGCTCTGGATCGCGCCGACCGCGCCCTCCGGCGGGTCTGTCCACAGGTCGTCCACCAGGCGGGTGACCGGCACGACGCGGCCACCGGCCACCAGCAGGCGCGCCAGCACCGCCCGGTGCCGCGGCCCCCTGAGGTCGACCGGGCCGTCCGGGCGGTCGGCCGAAAGCGGGCCGAGCACGCCGAACTCCACCGCCACGTCACCAGCCTAACCCCGGGAAAAGACCTGCTCAGCGGACGCTGACCGGTTGCTGACCGGCGGCGGCCACGCTCGGGGAGCACTCGACGAAAGGTGTCAGGACATGATCACGGGATTCGACCGGCAGCGCGTCACCGTCGCCGACGGCGTCGCGCTGAACGTGGCGGTGGGCGGCTCGGGCAGCCCGGTCGTGCTGCTGCACGGCTTCCCCCAGACCCACCTGATGTGGCGGCACGTGGCCGCCGACCTGGCCGCCGACCACACGGTCATCTGCCCCGACCTGCGTGGCTACGGCGACAGCGACAAGCCGGCCGACGGCTACGCGAAGCGCGTGATGGCGGCCGACGTGGTGGCGTTGGCACGGGCGTTCGGCTTCGAGCGGTTCGCGCTCGCCGGGCACGACCGGGGCGCGCTGGTCGCGATCCGCGCGGGCCTGGACCACCCGGAGGCGATCACCCACCTGGCGGCGCTGGACGTGCTGCCCACGCTCGACTCGTGGGAGGTGATGAGCGGGCTCTCCGCCGCTGTCGGCTACCACCTGTACCTGATGGCGCAGGAGGCGGACCTGCCGGAACAGCTCATCGCGGGCGCGCCGGACGCGTTCTTCGGGCACTTCCTGGACGTGTGGACGCGTGACCCGGCGGCGCTGGCGGACGTGCGGGACGCCTACCTGGCGGCGTCGCGGGCGGCGATCCCGTCGATCGTCGCGGACTACCGCGCGTCGGCGACGGTGGACGTGGCGCACGACGAGGCGGACCGTGCGGCGGGCCGGAAGCTGACCATGCCGGTGACCGTGCTGCAACAGGACTGGGGCACGGCGCTGGGCTTCGACGCGGCGGGCCGCTGGCGGGCGTGGGCCGACGACCTGGTGCACGAGACGGTGTCGGTCGGGCACTTCATGGCCGAGGAGTCACCGGCCGAGGTGGTGCGGGCGCTGCGCGCGCTGCTGACGCGGTGAGCCGACCCGGTCGGCGGGCCCGCGGGTCCGCCGACCGGGACCGGGTCAGGACCGGGTGGTGGCGTAGCCCGCGCCGGACACGGCGGCGGTGACGTCGGCGTCCCGGACGTCGCCCGCGACGGTGAGCCGACCGGTGGCCACGTCCACCTCGACGTCGGTGACGCCGGGCACGCCGCGCACCGCTTCGGTCACCTTGGTCGCGCACGAGCCGCAGCTCATCCCGGTGACGACGAAGTCGAGCCCGGTCACCGACCGCTCGACGGGACCGGCGTCCGAGTGGCAGCCGCACATGGTGGAACCTCCCACGTCACAGATACCCCCTATGGGTATTGGGTACACCATACCCCCCACCGGTGTTCAGCCCGCGAGCACCCGGTCGAGCTGGTGGTCCAGCACCACCCGCGCCGCCTCCGGCGTGCGGTGCCCGATCGCGATGTCGACGCCCAGGCTGACGGCGAGCGCCCACAGGACGTCGGCGTCCACCCGGTCGTCACGCCCCGGACCACGCCGGGCCGCCGCGATCAGGTCGGCGGTGAACGTGATCAACCCGTCGTCACCCGGCGCCAGCACGCGGGCCATGGACGGGTCGGCGACGGCACGTCCCAGCACGGCCACCGAGAACCGCAGCAGGCGGGTGCTCTCCTCGTCGCCCCGGAGCAGGGCGTGCAGGCACTCGCGCAGCACCCGCTCCGGCCCGACGCCGTCGATCTCCGCGATGGTCCGCTCGATGCGGGCGTTCATCGCGCGCACGCACCGGTCCAGCGCGTCCCGCAGCAACGCCTCCATGGTCGGGAAGTAGTGCTGCACCTGCCCCATCGACACGCCGGCCTCCGCCGCGACCCCGCGCAGCGTCACCCCTTCCAGGCCACCGCGGACGGCGAGCGACCACACCGCCTCGGCCAACCGCCCGCGCCGCTCCTCGTGGTCCACGACCTTCGGCATAGCCACCCTCTTTTTCCATGCGCCCGCATTGCCAACCGCCCGCCCATCCTATTACAGTGCAAGTGCATTGGAACGCGGCTCAGGGGGAGTGCGATGAGGTTCGACGTGGCGCAGGTGCTCGCGATGGTGGTGCTGGCCCTGTCGGTGCAGGGCGCGATCCGGATCCTGCTCGACCACGCCCACGGTGGCCTGCTCGACTGGCTGCCCGGCGGGTTCCCGGCCCGGCTCGCCACCTACGCGACGGCCGCGGTGATCGGCGCGGTGGTCGCGGGCTGGGCGCACCGCCGGGCGAAGAAGCTCGGCAGGCGGTGACGGCGACGGCCCGGAGTCCCGAGTGGGATTCCGGGCCACCGCCGTGCTTCCCGCTCAGCCGACCCGAGCGGGCTCGGGACGGGCGGCCGGGGTCGGCGTGCCGCGGTCGGTCGGCGTGGTGCCGCGGAAACCACGCAGCCGCAGGCTGTTCGTCACCACGAACACCGACGAGAACGCCATCGCCGCACCCGCGATCATCGGGTTCAGCAAGCCCGCGGCGGCCAGCGGGAGGGCGGCCACGTTGTAGGCGAACGCCCAGAACAGGTTGCCCTTGATGGTGGCCAGCGTCCGACGCGCCAGCCGGATCGCGTCCACCGCCGCCAGCAGGTCGCCCCGCACCAGCGTGAGGTCGCTCGCCTCGATCGCGGCGTCGGTGCCGGTGCCCATGGCCAGGCCCAGGTCGGCCTTGGCCAGCGCCGCCGCGTCGTTCACGCCGTCGCCGACCATCGCGACCACCCGGCCCTCGGCCTGCAACCGCGCCACGACGTCGACCTTCTCCTCCGGCAGCACCTCGGCGATCACCTCGGCGATGCCGACCTCGGCGGCCACCGCCCGCGCGGCGGCCTCATTGTCGCCGGTCAGCAGCACCGGCGTGAGGCCGAGCCCGCGCAACCGCCGCACCGCCTCCGCCGACGTCGGCTTCACGGCGTCCGCGACCACCAGCACGGCCCGCGCCCGCCCGTCCCACGCGACGAGCACCGCCGTGCGGCCCCGCGCCTCGGCGGCGCGCTTGGCCTCCGCCAGCTCACCGTCCAGGTGCACGCCCCACTCGGCGAGCAGGCGTTCCCGGCCGACCACCACCGCGTGCCCGTCGACCACGCCCTGCACGCCCAGGCCCTCGGTGTTCCGGAAGTCCTCCACGGCGGGCAGCTCGCCGACCCGCGCCACCGCGCCGGCCGCGACCGCCTTCGCGATCGGGTGCTCCGAGGCGTGCTCCAACGCGCCCGCGAGCCGCAGCACCTCGTCCTCGTCGGCGTCCACCGCGTGCACGCCCACCAGGCTCATCCGGCCGGTGGTGACGGTGCCGGTCTTGTCCAGCACCACGGTGTCCACCCGGCGGGTCGACTCCAGCACCTCCGGCCCCTTGATCAGGATGCCGAGCTGCGCGCCGCGCCCGGTGCCGACCAGCAACGCGGTCGGCGTGGCCAGGCCCAGGGCGCACGGGCAGGCGATGATCAGCACCGCGACGGCCGCGGTGAACGCCGCCGCCACGCCCTCACCCGTGCCCAGCCAGAACGCCAGCGTGCCCGCGGCCAGCGCGATCACGATCGGCACGAACACCGCCGACACCCGGTCGGCCAACCGCTGGACCCGGGCCTTGCCGTTCTGCGCGTCCTCCACCAGCTTCGCCATCCGGGCGAGCTGGGTGTCCGCGCCCACCCGGACCGCGCGCACGACCAGCCGACCGCCCGCGTTCACGGTCGCGCCGACCACGCCGTCACCCGGCCCGACCTCGACCGGCACGGATTCCCCGGTCACCGTGCTCGCGTCGACCGCCGAGCTGCCCTCCTCGACCACGCCGTCGGTGGCGATCTTCTCGCCCGGCCGCACCACGAACCGGTCGCCGACCACCAGCTCCGCCACGGGCACCCGCTGCTCGCGGCCGTCCCGCAGCACCGCGACGTCCTTCGCGCCCAGCTCCAGCAGCGCCGTCAGCGCCGCGCCCGCCCGGCGCTTGGACCGCGCCTCGAAGTACCGGCCCGCCAGGATGAACGTCGTCACCCCGGCCGCGACCTCCAGGTAGATCGAGCCCGCGCCGTCCGTGCGGGCGATGGTCAGCTCGAACGGGTGGGTCATGCCGGGCTCGCCCGCCGTGCCGAACAGCAGCGCGTACAGCGACCAGGCGAACGCGGCCAGCGTGCCCATCGAGATCAGCGTGTCCATGGTGGCCGCGCCGTGCCGCAGGTTGGTCCACGCGGCGCGGTGGAACGGCAGCGCGCCCCACACCAGCACCGGCCCGGCGAGCGCCAGCGAGATCCACTGCCAGTGGGTGAACTGGAGCGCGGGGACCATCGCCAGGGCGATCACCGGCAGCGACAGCACCGCCGACACCACCAGCCGCTGCCGCAGCGCGGCGGTCGGGTCGTCCGACCGCTCCGCCGCGACGGGCTCGGCCGCCGGGAGGGTCGCGCCGTAGCCGGCGGCCTCCACCTCCGCGACCAGTTCCGCCGGGTCGAGCCCCGCCGGGAAGGAGACCTTGGCCTTCTCGGTGGCGTAGTTGACGGTCGCGGTGACGCCGTCCAGCCTGTTGAGCTTGCGCTCGATCCGGGCGGCGCACGAGGCGCACGTCATGCCCGTGATCGACAGTTCCAGGTCAGTGGCCACGACCCGCCTCCACGGTGAACTCGGCGGTGCGCACGACGCCGTCGTGCTGGAAGTCCAGGAAAAGCCGGTACGTGCCGGCGGTGGGCGTCTCGGCGGTGAACGACACCTCCGGCCCCGGCGCGGTCCTGCCGTCACCGCCCTCGGGGTGGACGTGCAGGTACGCGAGGTCGCCCTGGCGCAACGCTACGAGGTGCCCGTACGCGCCCAGGTAGGGCTGGAGGTCGGTGACCGGGCGCCCGTCCCGCGTGACGGTCAGCCGGATCGGCGACGCCTCGCCCGCGACCAGGTCGCCGGCCAGGCGGACCCGGTAGCCGTCGACCTCGGCGACCCGCGACGGCGCGTGGGCACGCGGCTCGTACCCACCGGCGACCGAGACGTCCGCGCCCAGCGTGACGGCCTCGCCGCCGGTCGGCTTGAAGTCGGCGAACACCCGGTAGACGCCCCCTTCGGGGAAGTCCAGGGCGGTCGACCACGTGCCGTCCGGCGCCATCTCCGGGTGGACGTGGCGGAAGTGCGCGGTGTCCCGGCGCACGACGATCAGGTGCAGTCGCTTCTCGTGCTCGACGTCGAACGCCGTGACGGCGTTGCCGGCGTGGTCCAGGACGCGGAAGGTGAAGGGCGTGCCCGGGGTCTGCGTCGAGTCGGTGGGCGTGAGGGTGTAGCCGCCCCTGGACGACGCGAGCCCGGCGGGCTGGTCCCGCTCGGCCCCCGCGACGGTGGCGCCGTGTGCGTCCCCGTGCCCGGCTTCCTCGCCGCCGTGCGTGCCGCCGTGACCGCGTGGCGCGGACTCGGCGGTCAGGGGACCGACAGCGCTCCCGGCCGCCCAGGCCGCTCCCGCGACCAGGACGAGCACCGCACCGTAGGCGGAGAGCTTCGCTGCTGTGTTCATGGTGGTGTTCCTCGGAACTTGTGGCGTCCGCCCGCGCGGGCGGACGCCGATGGGTGGTGCTCAGCTCACGAGCGCGTAGCCCGCTTCCTCGACCGCCGCGCGCACGTCCGCCTCGGCGACCGGCACGGCGCTGGTGACCTTGACCTCGCCCGTGGGCAGGTCCACGGCCACATCGGTCACACCGTCGATCCTGGTGACCTCCTCGGTCACCGACGCCACGCAGTGGCCGCAGGTCATGCCGGTGACGGTGAACACGGACTGTGCCATGGGAATCTCTCCTCGTGTCATGACTTGACCAGGCGCGCGATGGCCTCGCTCGCCTCGCGCACCTTCTCGTCGGCGCTCTCGCCGCCCTGCGCCAGCGCGTCGGCGACGCAGTGCTTGAGGTGCGCGTCGAGCAGACCGAGCGAAACCGCCTGGAGCGCCTTGGTGGCCGCCGCGATCTGGGTGAGGACGTCGATGCAGTATTCGTCGGCCTCCACCATCCGCTGCAAACCGCGGACCTGGCCCTCGACGCGGCGCAGCCGCGCCAGGTAGTCGTCCTTCCCGGTGCCGTACCCACGCATGTCCCGCTCCTCTCGACACCTGGATTTATACCCCCAGGGGGTACCCGTCGCAACGCGGGGAGATGCGGAACACACCCCCAGGGGGTATGCGGTAAGCACACCACGCCGGTCTCGGGTGGACCGACGCGGGGGTGGGTGGATCAGAAGAAGTGCTCGTGGCACAGCTCGCCGGCGAACCGGTGCCGCGCGTGCTCCCACATCCGCGGCCCGTACACCGGGTCGTCCGCGAGGTCGGTGTAGCTCTCGAACTCGTGCCGGACGAGGCCGACCGCCTCCGCCGCGTACACGTCGAAACCCGGGTACATCAGGCCCGCGAACGGCATGTCGTCCACGTCGAGCGCGAGCACCGGGTACTCGCCCGCCGAATCCGGCTCGCCCACCGCCAGCACCCGGCGCGAGTCCGACCCGCCGGGCAGCAGGAAGCACTCGGGGAACCCGTCCGCCACCGACCGGTAGCACTCGCCCCAGAACTCGCCCAGCTCGTCGCCCGCGAGCCGGTCCAGCGGCCGGGGCGCGAAGCCGCCGTCCGGCGCGAACCAGCCGAAGCGCTCGAACAGACCGGTGTCGAAGGCCAACCACGCCCGGAGGCTCGGCGACAGCGGCCGGCCGGACGGGAACACCGCCGCCGCCAACGCGTCATCCGGCATCGGCTTCGCCGGACCGTCCACCCACGGCACGCGGACGTGGTCGAACATCGACCGCTCCGGGTCGCGCCGCACCGATTCGATCACGAGTTCCGCCAGCGCCGCGCCGTGCGCGACGCCTTGTGCTTCCACCATGGCGCGCAAGCTAACAGCGGGCACCGACAGTCCACGGTGGTCGGCGCGCCCGATGGTCCCGACGGGTTCGGGACCTCCGACTCTGCGCGCACCCCGTTCGCGGACGGCACAGTTGTCGGTGGAGAAGGGAGGTGGACGTGGGACGACCCGATTGAGCGGGGCGCACATCGCGCGTATCGGCGGCAACGCGTCGCCACCGCTGCCCACGACACCACGCCGACCGCTCCGCACCGCGTCGAGCCTGATGACCTGAGGCGGTATTCGGGAACCGCCTCCGCCCGGCGGCCAGGGGATGGCACACCCCCAAGCCTCTCCTCGGTCGCCCCGGCCTGGACGTGCCACCCGGCGTGTGCCGGGTGGCACGTCCTCGCCAAGCACCTTCGGGATTCCGGCCGTGCCGGACCCCGCGCCACCGCTAGGGTTGCGCGTTCGCTCGCCACGACCAGGTAGGTGCGACCTGTCCCCCGCCTTACGCGTGCTCACCCGTCTCGTGACGGCCATCGCGTTCGCCACGACGTACACCGCCCTGCACTTCGCGATCACCGCAGCCGAGGACTTCCAAGCCCACCAACGCTTCCGCGAGGCGCCGGCGCGGGCGACGGCGTTGCTCGACGCGCTTCCCAACGACGCGGAAGCGCACGCCGACTTCCTGTACGAGAACGCGCCGTTCCTCGGCGAAACCCGAGACCTCCTCGGTCCCCCTCTGACGACCGTGCCGCCGGGTTTCGCCGACTCGCTCATCACGGCCGTCCACGCCGACCAAGCGGCGTTGCGACGCGAGTTGGACGAGTCCACCGCCCCACTGCCCGGCTGGTCGCTCGCCGCGGCGATGACGATCGCGGCGGCCGTGGCGCTGCGGCGGCGGCGACACCGCGCGGCGGACGGCCTGGCCGCGTTCGTCGGCACGCACGCCCGCCGCCGGCCGTGGTGGTGGCGACCGGTCTTCCTGACCACGAGCGGTCTCGGGCTGGCACTGGTGGTGGCGGGTTTCCTCACGGGCCAGTTGGCGCTGCGCTCGAACTCCTTCCCGTTCGGCGCCCGGATCGCCACCGTCGTCGGTGGTGTCGCCGCCCTGCTCGGCGGGCTGCTGGTGCTCCGGTACTCCCGGCCACGCTCGGCACGGGACGCCGTGCGCGCGCTGCGTGCCGACGGACGCCGACCCGTGCTGTACCTGCGTGCGTTCGACGACGACCACACGGCCGCGAAGGTCGACAACGCGCCGTCGGTCGGGACGACCGGCCTGATGCTGCACACCCGCGAGGAGCAGTTGGCGGACGCGTTGCACGCGTTCGGACCGGTGATCGCCGTGGGCCGACCTGGCGAACCGCTGCCGCTGCTCGGCGCGGCCCGGTTCTACCTGCCCGACGCCGAGTGGCAGGACGGCGTCGCCCGGCTGATGGACGAGGCGCGGCTGGTGGTGCTGCGCCTCGGGTCCGGCGAGGGGCTGTGGTGGGAGGTGGAACGCGCGCACGCCACCCAGCCACCACGCAAGCTCCTGCTCCTGCTCACCGACGACCCCGGCCCGGCCGCCCGGCTCGCCGACCTGGTCGGCAGTGGTCCCCTGCTGGCGGGCGTCGTCCCGGGCAACGCCCTCGCGTCGGCGGCCGTCGCGTTCGACGACGACTGGACACCACACGTCCACCAGGTGTCGCCGAACCGGCACGGCGTGCCCGCCTACCACGTGGCGAAGGCGATGCAGGAGGCGTTGGCGTCGGTCGGCACCCGGAAGCCGACCATGGCGGTGCGCGTCAACCTCGGGCTGCTGGTGACGTTGGGCAAGGGTCTGCTCATCGTGCCCGTGGGCGTGCTCGGCCTGCGCTTGGCGCGACTGCTCGATCTCCTCTGAACCCGCCCGGCCTGCCAGAGTGACGACATGACCTACGACGTCGCGGCCGTCCGCGCCCGCTTCCCCTCCCTGTCCTCCGGTGTCGCGCACTTCGACGGCCCCGGCGGGTCGCAGGTGCCCGCGGAGGTCGCGGACGCCGTGCGGGCCGTGCTGGTGGGGTCAATCGCCAACCGGGGCCGGGTGACGGCGGCCGAGCGCGCCGCCGACGACGTCGTGGTCGCCGCCCGCGTGGCGCTGGCCGACCTGCTGGCGGCGGAGCCGGCGGGGATCGTGTTCGGGCGCAGCATGACGCAGCTGACCTACGACTTCGCGCGGACGCTGGCCAAGACGTGGCGGCCGGGCGACGAAGTGGTGGTGACGCGGTTGGACCACGACGCCAACGTGCGACCGTGGGTGCACGCCGCCGAAGCGGTCGGCGCGGAGGTGCGGTGGGCGGCGTTCGACCCGGAGACCGGTGAGCTGACCGCGGCCGACGTCGCGCGCGTGTTGTCGGACCGGACGCGGCTGGTGGCGGTGACGGGTGCGTCCAACCTCATCGGCACCCGACCGCCGGTGGCGGAGATCGCCCGGGTCGTGCACGAGCAGGGGGCTCTGCTCTGGGTCGACGGCGTGCACCTCACGGCGCACCACGCGGTCGACGTGACGGCGCTCGGCGCGGACTTCTTCGTGTGCTCGCCGTACAAGTTCTTCGGGCCGCACTGCGGTGTGCTGGCGGCGGACCCCCGGCTGCTGGAGACCCTGGAACCGGACAAGCTGCTGCCGTCCGCGGACGCCGTCCCGGAGCGCTTCGAACTGGGCACGCTGCCGTACGAGCTGCTGGCCGGCTGCACCGCGGCCGTCGACTTCATCGCGGGCCTCGTCCCCGGCTCCGGGGCGCGGCGCACGCGGATCACCGCCTCGCTGGCCGCGGTCGCGGAGCACGAGGACCGCCTGCGCGCGGTGGTGGAGGCCGGTCTGCTGGACCTGCCGGGCGTCGAGGTCCGGTCCCGGGCGGGGCTGCGCACCCCGACGTTGTTGGCCACCTTCGCCCACCACACCGCGGCGGACGCGTACCGGTTCCTGGCGGAGGTGGGCGTCAACGCGCCGGCGGGTTCCTTCTACGCCGTGGAAACGTCCCGTTGGCTCGGCCTCGGCGACACCGGTGGCCTGCGGGTGGGTCTCGCCCCGTACTCGACGGAGGAGGACGTCTCCCGCCTGCTGACCGCCCTCCACCGCTTCCTGACCTGAGCGGTGCCGCCGGTCAGCGGCGACCGCGGAAGGTGCGGCGCAGGTCGTCCACCCAGCGGTCGGGGATCTCCCAGGGGATGAAGTGGCCGCCGGTGTCGTGGGCGGTGAGGTTGACGTGGTTGTACCAGGCGGCGCGGTCGCCGGCGAGGAAGTCCGCGACCCGCTCCGCCGTGGTGACGCCGGGCGGGTTCTCGTGGGCGACGAACGTGATGCCGGTCGGCGCTTCCACCACCGGCCAACGGTCGTGCGACGGGGTCCACGGGTAGCGGTTGTTGTTCGCGTAGGTGCGGATCGAGGTGCCGATCGCGTTGTTCACCCAGTAGATCATGGCGTGCGTCAGCAGCTCGTCCTTGGTGAACACGCGCTCGATGTCACCGCCGTTGTCGCTCCACGACCTCCACCGCTGGAGGATCCAGGCCAGCATCCCGACCGGCGAGTCCGTCAGGCCGTAGGACAGCGTGGCCGAGTCGAGGACGTGCGCGGCGAGGTGCACCGCGAACCGCTTCTCCCACGCCACCAACCGCGCCCGCACGTCATCGGGCAGCCCCTCGGGGATCGGCCGCCCGCCGCTGAGGTCCCACGCGCGGTCGCCGTTGAACAGGCTCAGCTTGAGGCCGGAGCCGATGTGGATGCCGTGCAGCTCGGCGGCGTACTTGTGCCCGAGCTGGCCGGTGACCAGCGCGCCCACGTCACAGCCCGCCGCGGCGTAGCGGTCGTGGCCGAGGACGTCGGTCATCAGGGTGTGCCAGAGGTCGGCCACCTTCCAGAAGTTCATGTCCGGGCGGTCGGGCAGCGGGGTGGAGAAGCCGAAACCGGGGAACGACGGCACGATCACGTCGAACGCCTCCGCCGGGTCGCCGCCGTGCGCGCCCGGGTCGGCCAGCGGGTCCACCACCCTGGCCCAGTGCCAGAACGTCCACGGCCACCCGTGCGTGAGGATCAGCGGCGTCGGGTTCGGGCCGACGCCGGGTTTGCGCATGAAATGGACCGGCACGCCGTCGATGGTCACCCGGAAGTGCTCGTACCGGTTGAGGTCGGCTTCGGCGGCACGCCAGTCGTAGGCGGTGCGCCAGTGCTCGACCAGTGCTCGCAGGTAGTCCTGGTTGACCCCGTAGTACCAGTCGTCGTTGCCGGTCTGGTCGGGCCAACGCGTCAGCTCCAGCCGTCGGCGCAGGTCGTCCAACACCTCGTCCGGCACGTGGATGGGCTCGGGCTTCAACGCGGCGGTGCGCTCCGTGTCGATCACGTCTGGAGTCTGCTATACCGGACGACATGTTTCCCGCCGTGCGCACACAACGTGTGGACGTTGCGTACGCGCAACTAGTATGGCGACGTGAGCGCTGAGCAGAACACCCCGTCGCGACTGTGGGCCTACATCGAGACCAACCTGGACAACCGGGGGCTCAACACGGGTCACCTGGCCCGAGCCACCGGCGTGCACCGCAGCCGGTTCACCGACTGGCGGCGCGGCAAGTCGATCAGCATCGAGACGTCCCGGGCCATCGCCAAGCTCTTCGAGGTGAGCCCGCTGGAGGTCCTGGTCGCCGCGGAACTGATCACGGAGGAGGAAGCCCAGCTCCGCCACACCCGCCCCAACCCGGCCGAGCTGAGCGACGAGGAACTGGTGGCCGAACTCAAGCGACGCCTCAAGCGCTGACCCCCGCCACCGCGGCCCGGCGCCTCCCCACCAGCTCCGGGCCGCACTCGCGCCTGTCCTCGAGGGTGAGGGCGGTTGATCCGCTGTGACCTCGGGTTCGTGGTGCGCATCCCCAGGCCGCGGAGGTAGTCCTTGACGGCTGCCTCCTCCCGAAACTTTCAGGGAGCCTGCCTGATAATTAGGGTCCCGCCGACCACCATCTGCCCCACGTCGGCAAGGCGGTCCGCGTCGGCAAGCGGGCCTGGGCCTTCGAGCGCGTCCGGGCCGAGGTCCGGCTTGAGGGCGGCTCCTAGTCGCGTTCCGCGACCTGCTTCAGCTTGGCCAACGTCGCCTCGATATTGTGCCGGTTCTGCGTCGCCCGATCGCGGACGCCGGTCGCCAGCGCGCTCAGCGGGCGGAACCAGGCGGGGCGCCGGTCCCACGTGCTCTCCGTGACGCGACAGCCCGTGCCGCTCGGCTCGACGTCGTACTGCCAGCGCGACACCGGCAGCCCCATCGAGTGGACCTCGAACGCGAACCGCCGCCCCGGCTCGGCATCGGTCACCGTGGCGACCGTCGACCACGACCGGCCCCCGCGGCGGTTGGCGCCCCGGAAGCGCGCGCCGACCCGCAGCCCCGGCGCGTCCAGCCACTGACCGCCGGAGAACTCCTCGGCCACGTCCGCCAACCCGGCCAGATCACTGATCAGCTCGTACACCCGCCCCGGCGGCGCGGCGACGTCGATCGCCCCGGTCGCGTCGGGAGCACGTCGGACCTCTGGTTCACGCGCAATCTCGTCCACAACCGCAATCTACTGACGGGTAAGAACCACGGGCCTCGTTCCGGCCCGACTTGACCGGTGCTACGTCACCTCGTATGTTCGTATGTAGAACTTCTGTTCGGCATACGAACACGTGAGGTTGCCCGTGGCGGAAATCGGAACGTTGGCGGACGCGGTCGGCGAACTCGTCGGCGACGGAGACGTGGTCGCGCTCGAAGGCTTCACCCACCTGATCCCGACGGCGGCCGGTCAGGAGATCATCCGGCAGGGCCGCCGTGACCTGACCCTGGTCCGGATGACGCCGGACATCGTGTACGACCAGCTCATCGGCGCGGGCTGCGCGCGCAAACTGGTGTTCTCGTGGGGCGGCAACCCCGGTGTCGGCTCCCTGCACCGGTTCCGCGACGCGGTGCAGAACTCCTGGCCGGTGCCCCTGGAGATCGAGGAGCACAGCCACGCCGGCATGGCCAACCGGTACGTCGCCGGCGCGTCCGGCCTGCCGTTCGCGGTGCTGCGCGGGTACGTGGGCACCGACCTGCCGTCCGTGACGGCCACCATCAAGCCCATCACGTGCCCGTTCACCGGCGAGCAGCTGACCGCGGTGCCCGCGCTCAACCCCGACGTGGCGATCATCCACGCGCAGCGCGCCGACCGGCAGGGCAACGTCCAGCTGTGGGGCCTGCTCGGCGTGCAGAAGGAAGCGGTGCTGGCGGCGCGGCGCAGCCTCGTGACGGTCGAAGAGGTCGTCGACGAGCTGACGCCGGTGCCGGGCGCGATCGTGCTGCCGTCGTGGGCGGTCACGAAGGTCGCCGAGGTGCCCGGTGGCGCGCACCCCTCCTACGCGCAGGGGTATTCGGAGCGGGACAACGCGTACTACGCCGAGTGGGACCCGATCAGCCGGGACCGCGAGGCGTTCGCCCAGTGGCTGGCCGGGATCAAGGAGGCGGCATGACCGACTGGACCTCCGACGAGATGATGGCGATCGCCGCCGCGCGCGCCCTGTCCGGGCGGCAACGCGTGTTCGTCGGCATCGGCCTGCCGTCCACGGCCGCCAACCTGGCCCGCCGCACCCACGCGCCGGACCTGGTGCTGGTCTACGAGTCGGGCACGCTCGGGTCCAAGCCGGACCGCCTGCCCGCCTCCATCGGTGACGGCGTGCTCGCCGAGACGGCGGACGCCGTGATCAGCGTGCCCGAGGTGTTCAACTACTGGTTGCAGCCCGGCCGGATCGACGTCGGGTTCCTCGGCGCGGCGCAGCTCGACCGGTTCGGCAACATCAACACCACCACCATCGGCGACGACTACCACCACCCGAAGGTGCGGCTGCCCGGCGCGGGCGGCGCGCCCGAGATCGCCGCGTCCTGCCGGGAGGTCTACGTCGTGGTGCGGCAGAGCAGCCGCTCCTTCGTGGAGAAGGTCGACTTCATCACCTCCTTCGGCCACGGCACGGGTCGGGGCGACCGCGAACGGCTCGGCCTGCGTGGCGCGGGACCCACCCTCGTGATCACCGACCTGGGTGTTTTCCGGCCCGACCCCGAGACCGCCGAACTGGTGCTGACCGACGTCCACGAGGGCGTCGAGCTGGACGCCGTCCGCGCCGCCACCGGGTGGGACCTCAAGGTCGTCGCCACGCTCGGCCGCACTCCCCCGCCCACCGCCGAGGAGCTGACCGCGTTGCGGGCGCTCAAGGAGGCATCGAAGTGACCGACGTGTTCGTGCTCGACGGCGTGCGCACGCCGTTCGGCCGCTACGGCGGCGCGTTGTCCGGCGTGCGGCCCGACGACCTGGCGGCGCACGTCGTGCGCACCGTGGTGGAGCGGGCCGGTGTCGAGCCGGCGGACGTGGACGAGGTCGTGCTCGGCGACGCCAACCAGGCGGGCGAGGACAACCGCAACGTGGCGCGCATGGCGGCGTTGCTCGCCGGTTTCCCCACGTCCGTGCCCGGCACCACGGTGAACCGGTTGTGTGGCTCAGGCATGGACGCCGTCATGCAGGCGTCCCGGACCGTCGCGGTCGACGACGCGTCGCTGGTCGTCGCGGGCGGTGTCGAGTCCATGAGCCGTGCGCCGTGGGTGTTGCTCAAGCCGGGCAAGGGCTTTCCCGCCGGCCACGAGAAGCTGCACTCCACCACCCTCGGCTGGCGGATGACGAACCCCGGGATGCCGGCGGAGTGGACGGTGTCGCTGGGCGAGGCGACCGAGGTCCTGGCCGAGAGGTACGGCGTGTCCCGCGAGCGGCAGGACGAGTTCGCGCTGCGCAGCCACCAGCTCGCCGCGAAGGCGTGGGACGAGGGGTTCTACGACAGCCACGTCGTCCCCGTGCCGGGTGCCGACCTGACCCGTGACGAGGCCGTCCGCCCCGACACCAGCCCGGAGAAGCTGGCACGCCTCAAGCCCGCGTTCCGCCCGGAGGGGACGGTCACCGCGGGCAACGCCTCGCCGCTCAACGACGGCGCGTCGGCCCTCCTGGTCGGCTCCGCGTCGGCCGCGGCACGGCACGGGATCACGCCGCTGGCGCGGATCGCCGGTCGCGGCGCGGCGGGCGTCGACCCGCAGGTGTTCGGGATCGGGCCCGTGCGGGCCGCCGAGATCGCGCTCCGGCGGGCCGGCATCGGGTGGGGCGACCTGGCCGCCGTCGAGCTGAACGAGGCGTTCGCCGCCCAGTCGCTGGCGTGCCTGGCGGACTGGCCGGACCTGGACCCGGCGATCGTCAACGTCAACGGGGGTGCCATCGCGCTCGGGCACCCGCTCGGCGCGTCCGGCGGCCGGGTGATCCTCCAGCTGGCGCACGAGCTGCGCCGCCGCGGTGGCGGCTGGGGCCTGGCCGCGTTGTGCATCGGGGTCGGGCAGGGCCTGGCCGTCGTGCTGGAGGCGTAGCGGGCGCCGGATAGGCTGATCGCCACCATGGAGGAGCAGTCGTCGCCCGAGCGCGGGGCGCACTACGTGCAGTCGCTGGAACGCGGGCTCGCCGTGATCCGCGCGTTCGGGGCCGACAGTCCGGCCCTGACGTTGACCGACGTCGCCAAGCGCACCGGCCTCACCCGGGCCGGTGCCCGGCGGTTCCTGCTCACGCTCGCCGACCTGGGGTACGTGCGGACCGACGGCAAGCGCTTCTCGCTCACCGCGCGGGTGCTGGAGCTGGGGTACGCGTACCTGTCCGGCATCCCGCTCGCGGACGTCGCCCAGCCGCACCTGGAGCGGTTGTCGGGCCGGGTGCACGAGTCCACGTCGGTGTCCGTGTTGGACGGTGGCGACGTGGTGTACGTGGCGCGGTTCGCCGTATCGCGGATCATGGCGGTGTCGATCACCGTGGGCACCCGGTTCCCGGCCTACGCCACGTCGATGGGGCACGTGTTGTTGGCCGGGTTGGCGGAGGGTGAGCTGACGGCCTATCTCGAACGTGTGAGGTTGGAGCCGTTGACCTCGCACACCATCACGTCCCCGGACGCGTTGCGGGCCGAGTTGGCCGAGGTGCGTGCCCGGGGGTGGGCGTTGGTCGACCAGGAACTGGAGGAGGGCCTCCGCTCCGTTGCCGCGCCGGTGCACGACCGGGCGGGGCGGGTGATCGCGGCGGTGAACGTGTCCACGCACGCCAGCCGGACCAGCGTCGAGCGGATCCGGCAGGAGACCGTGCCCCTGCTGCTGGACGCGTGCCGGGGGATCGAGCAGGACCTGGCTTGAGCTTCAGCCGGTGATGCGCATCAGTGTGATCCGGTCGTCGGCCGTGGTGAACTCGAAGTCCGAGACCCCGTTGAACCCGTCACCGCCGACGACGGAACTCACGGTGGTCGTGTCCCCGGCCGACTTGATACCGCTGACCTCGATCGTCACCCGCTTGCCGATGAACTCCGCGTCGCTCCACCGGCGGATGGCTTCGTGTCCCCGGAACTCACGCCCCCAGTCGTCCACCGCGCCGGTTTCGGTGAAGGCGTTGAGGAAGGCGTCGGTGTCGCCCTGGTTGGCGGCGTTGAGGGCTTGCCGGATGGGTGCGGGCAGGTTGTCCAGCAGGTTGCTCGGCATCGGGGGCTCCAATCGTTCGCCGGGTGGTTGGTTCGATGGTGGTGGGCCGGGGCGGATCGCGCAGCGCGTGCTGTCCGTGCGGTCGCTGCGTCATCCGGCGGGCCGTCGCGGTTTCATCGCTGTGGTAGCCGTTGCGGAGGACCTGCTGTGGCTGCGGTCGTTGATGTTGCCGCCAGTCGGGACGACCGGCAGGGGCCGGTCGTCGCCGTCACGGGATGAGACGGGTCGTCGGCGACGCGCCCTTGGTGCCGGGAACGGCGACGGTCCGCTTGACGACGCGGTCGAGGATGCACCGCCGGCATCGAAGCCCTCGCCGGCGACGGGGGAAGGGCTCGGACAGTCCGGGGGCTGAGCGCCAAGGTCCACGTCGTGGTCGACGGGCGGGGCGGCCTGCCGGGGCGGAACCTGCACCCGGCCAGGTCGGGGACGCCCCGCGGCTGCTGCCACTGCTGGACGGCATCCGTGTCGCCCGACCAGGACCGGGGCGCCCCCGCGTCCGGCTCGATGATGCCGTCACCGACAAGGCCGGCTCTCACAAGTCGACCCGCAGGACCACCAGCGCGGCCACGGCTCACACAGCTCCGCGGCCTGGCCACCCGATGCCCCACACGAGCCGCCTACTAACAGGCCGAACTCACCGATCGCGGCCGTCGTGCTCTGGCTGCGATGACGAATTCCCGGGCATCGCCTGATCGGCGGGCGCAAGATCGCATCTGCTGTCGTCACGACCGTATGACACCGCCCGGCCCGACAGACGGGTGGAAGGTCGCCCAGCTGGGCCGGTTGCGGGCGAAGCTGGGGCTCGCACGTCGCGACCCGGATAGGCCGAGCCGGCGAAGGGTACGCGGGACGGCGACGCGGATGCCGTCCGGCAGCGGAATCAGTTGCGGGTTGTCCCCGGCCCGGCCGGGTGTGTTCAGGATGCGCATCGGCAAGCGTGTCCGTCGACCGACGTGGATCTTGGTGCTTAGTCCGCCCCGGGACCGTCCGAACGCCTCGCCCGTGACCGCGAGGGCCTGGATGGCGGGCCGGCATCCCCTTTCTCGGGCCGCGGCGGCGTGCTGATGGGCCCGTACGACGCTGGAATCGACACTGATGATCCACTTCAGTTCGCCGACCGAGTCGCCCTTGACGATCACCGGGTCGAGGATGCGCTGCCAGGTGCCGTCCGCGGCCCACAGGCGTAGCCGTTCGTGCGCGGTCTTTCACGGCCCGTACCGGTCGGGCAGGTCCCGCCACGGGGAGCCGGTGCGCAGCTTCCACAGGATCGCGTTGATCACCTGCCGGTGATCCCGCCACCGGCGCCCACACCCCGACACCGGTAACGACGGCTCGATCACAGCCCACGCACGATCAACCAGCTCACCACGCCCCACCACACACCAGAACTACCAGACGCCCTGATCAAGGACCTACAGGACACTGCCTGGTCTTCGCTGTCCAGGGTGGCCCAGGAGGAGGCGTCGTAGCGGGCACCAGCGGCTGCGCTGTGGGGAATCGCCTGTTCGATCGCGGCCTTGTCCTCCAAGGTCGGGGTTACCGTGGTGGCGGCGAGGGCTTTCATCAGACGGGCGCGGGTTCGGGCTCCGATTAACGGAAGTGGAAGGGTGGGCTCGCCCAACTGAGGCGGCCACGGGGGAAGGTGCGGCTCGCAAGCCACGACCTGGATAGGTCGAGCTGGCGAAGGACGCGCAGGGCGGCGACGCGAGGGGCGGCTCAGTGCTCGCTGCCAGGGTGGCCCAGGAGGAGGCGTCGTAGCGGGCGCCAGTGGCTGCGCTGTAGGGATGGCCTGTTCGATCGCGGCTTTGTCCTCCGAGGTCAGGGTTACCGTGGTGGCAGCCAGGGCTTCTGCCAGACGGGCACGGGTTCGGGCTCCGATCACCGGGATGCGGGAGGGTGGGCTCGCCCCACCGGGCCGGTCGCGGGCGGAGCAGGGGCTCGCACGTCGCGACCCGGGTAGGCCGAGCCGGGGAAGGGCGCGCAGGGCGGCGACGTGAAGGGCGGCTCAGTGCTCGCTGTCCAGCGAGGACCACGAGGAGGCGTCGTAGCGGGCGCCAGTGGCTGCGCTGTAGGGATGGCCTGTTCGATCGCGGCTTTGTCCTCCAAGGTCGGGGTTGCCGTGGTGGTGGCGAGGGCTTTCATCAGACGGGCGCGGGTTCGGGCTCCGATTACCGGGAGTGGAAGGGTGGGCTTGCCCAACCGGGCCGGTCGCGGGCGGAGCAGGGGTTCGCACGTCGCGACCCGGGTAGGCCGGGCCGGCGAAGGCGCGCAGCGGCGCATGAGGGGCGGGTGAGGGGCGGGTTAGTGCTCGCTGTCCAGCGAGGACCACGAGGAGGCGTCGTAGCGGGCGCCAGCGGCTGCGTTGTGGGGGACGGCCTGTTCGATCTCAGCCTTGTCCTCCGGGGTCAGGGTTACTGTGGTGGCAGCCAGGGCTTCTGTCAGGCGAGCACGGGTTCGGGCTCCGATTACCGGGATGATGTCCTCGCCTTGCGATGCCGCCCAGGCGATGGCCAGCTGGGCCACGGTCGCGTTCTTCTTGTCCGCGATGGCTCGCAGGGCTTCCACCAGCTTCAGGTTGTGGGCGAGGTTGTCGCCCTGGAACCTCGGGTTGTGGGCTCGGAAGTCCTTTCCGGACAGTTCCCGGGTCGGCTGCCAGTGGCCGGACAGCAAGCCTCGGGAGAGGACGCCGTAGGCGGTGATGCCGATGCCCAGCTCCCTCGCGGTGGGCAGGATCTCCTGCTCGATCCCCCTGGACAGCAGGCTGTACTCGATCTGGAGGTCCACGACGGGGTGCACGGCGTGAGCCCGGCGCAAGGTCTCGGCACCGACCTCCGACAGTCCGATGTGGCGGATGTGGCCCGCGGCCACCAACTCGGCCAGGGCGCCCACCGTCTCCTCGATCGGCACCTGCGGGTCCAGGCGGGCCGGGCGGTAGACGTCGATGTGCTCCACGCCGAGCCTGCGCAGGCTGTAGGCGACCGAGGTCTTGACCGCGCGTGGCCGGTTGTCCTGCCCCAGCCACTCCCCGTCGGGACCGCGCTGGGCGCCGAACTTCACGCTGATCACCACGTTGTCGCGGGCACGCGATCGCAGCGCCTCCCGGAGCAGCAGCTCGTTGTGGCCCATGCCGTAGAAGTCGCCGGTGTCGAGCAGAGTGACGCCGCGGTCCAGGGCGGCGTGGATGGTGGCCAGGCTCTCCGCCTCGTCGGCCGGGCCGTACAGGTCGGACATGCCCATGAGGCCCAGGCCCAGTGGTGAGACCGGCGGGCCCGTGCGGCCCAGGCGGCGGCTGGCGGAGTTCGAGGTCGAGTTGGTCATCTGGAGGCTCCCGGGTAGCGGTGGTAACGGGATCAAGGTATCAGTGTTCTGTTATCGGCGCTACCCACTATCGTGTTAACGTTGATCCATGAGCGGCGACAAGGGGTCCGGCACCCGGGAGCGGATCATCGCGGCGGCGGCCGGGTTGTTGACCTCGGGCGGGATCGACGCGGTCTCCACCAGGGCGGTCGCGGCGGCGGCCGGGGTGCAGGCGCCCGCCCTCTACCGGCTGTTCGGCGACAAGCAGGGGCTGTTGGAGGCGGTGGCCGCGTACGGCTTCGAGCGGTACCTGGAGACCAAGCGGGCCTCGCCGCCGTGCGACGACCCGGTGGAGGAACTGCGGCGCGGCTGGGACAGGCACGTCGAGTACGGCCTCACGCACCCCGCGTTCTACGTGCTCATGTACGGCCTGCCGCAGCCGGGCCGACGACCGGCCGCCGCCCTGGACGCCCGCCGGATGCTCCGGTCGATCCTGGACCGGGTGGCCGAGGCCGGTCGGCTGCGCGTGCCGCCGGAGACCGCCGCGGACGTCATCGGCGCGGCCGGCACCGGCGTCACGCTCGCGCTGATCGGCTCCGCGCCCGAGACCGCCGACCACGACCTGTCGGCACGCACGCGGGAGATGGTGATCGCCGCGACGACCACCGACGAGGCACCGGCCGAGGACAACTCGCTGCCCGCCCACGCGCTCGCCCTCGACATGGCGCTCAACCGCCGGGAGCACCCCCTCTCCCCCGCCGAGACGGCGCTGCTCAGGGACTGGCTGCACCGCCTCGCCGCGAACTGAGCACGCGCCGCACGGCCAGCATCCGGGCCAGCCGCACGCCCTGCCGGATGTTCATGCCCGGCAGGTAGGCGCGGCCCACCGCGTTGGCGATGCGGGGCAGCGCCGCCGGGTCCGGGTAGGCCATGAACATCGGCCGGTACACCGGCTGGAACTTGGCCTTGAACGCGAACAGCGAGCGGAAGCCGTAGACGGGTTCCAGCACGCGCCCCGCGAAATCCAGCACGCGCTGAACCCCGCACGGCCGCACGCCCCGGTCGAGCCGGGCCAGCGGCGCGCCGGACAGGCTGAGGAACCCCGCGCCCTCCTCCTTCAGCAGCAACGCGGCCGACGCGATCAGGAACTCCATCGAACCGGGGAACGCGCCCGCACGCCGCCGCATGAAGTCCAACGTCCAGCCGACGACCTCACCGTCCACGTACACCGGCAGCCAACTGGTGACGCCGTGCACCGTCCGGTCGGCGTCCACGGCGATCAGGCACCGCACGCCCTCGCCGGACAGCTCTTCCAGGCCACCGAGGGTGAAGCCCATCTCGGGCAGCCCCTTGTCGGCGACCCACTCGGCGGAGATCGAGCGGATCTGGTCGGTGAGCGCGGGTGGCGCGTCGGCGTACCGCACCCACTCCGCCGTCACGCCCTGCTTGCCGGCCTTGTTGAGGGCCGTGCGCACGTCCTGCCACTTCTTGCCCGTGAACTGAAGCTCCGCCAACGGGATCACGGTGTCCTCGGCGACCTGCACCGCGTGCCAGCCCAACGGGGCCACCTCGTCACGCAGTTCCTCGCTGATGCTGTAGAGGCACGGCGTCCAGCCCTCGTGCGCGCAGAACGACGCGAACCCGCGCACGGCTTCCCGACACGCCTCCGGCGGTCCGATGGGGTCGCCCACGGTGAGGGCGATCGTGGCGACCACGCGGTACGCGACGACGGCCTGCCCGTCGGGCGTGAACCAGTACCTGTTGCCACGCCACGTGGTCATGTAGGACAACGACGTCCCGCCATGGCGCACCATGAGTTCACGGGCCCGTGCGGCGGCGTCCTGGTCCTCCACGCGACGCGCGCTCCACGTGGCCTGGAGCAGTGCTCCCAGGACCACCAGCCAGAACACCACGCCGATGTACTCGAACAACACGGCGGCGACCAGGTCGTCCGGCCGGAACGGCGTGGACACCAGGCCGAGGTAGCCGGGTGGCAGGAAGCGGGCGGGCAGGTCGACCAGCAGGTCGGTCAGGGTCGGTCGCGGCACGAACTGGTCACGCGCCAACCACCCGCCGACGACGTACACCAGGCTCAACCCGACCAGGCCGCCCGCGGTGACCTTCCAGAACCGCCGCACGGGCGCGTGCAGCGGGAAGTGCCGCCGGGACACCAGCAGCACGACCACGATCCCGAGGGGCAGCAGGAACGGGATGCAATACTCCACCAGCACGCCGGGCGTCACGGAGGTGCCCGCGAGCAGCACCGCCTCCCACAGGTACCAGCCGATCAGCCCGGTCATCGCGAGGTTGAGGACCAGTGCCGCCCACCACGCGAACCTCCGGCCGCGACGCAGCCCTTCGGCGAGCACCAACAACAACAGCGCCGGCATGACGGACATGAGCAACGCGGGCAGCCGGTCGTACACGGCTTGCGCTTCCAGCGTGCGGCACAGGTCCGAGAGTTCGGGGTCGGCGCAGTAGGACGCCAGCATGTCCGCGGTCGGCTGCGGCACGGCGAGCACGTCCGCGAACCACGACAACGGGCCGTTGGCGTAAGGCGACAGCAGGACGACCACGGGACCCAACGCGGACGCGGCGAGCAGCAACGCGACCAGAACCCGTGTCTCATCACGGGAAGGAGGGACGGGCACGGGGCGTTGACGTACGATCAGCGCGCCGAACGCGAGCCCGACCAGGCCGCCGAACAGCCGCAGCACGTCCTCCAGGTACCCCGAGTACAACGCCAGCACGAGCAGGCCCAGCACGACCAGCAGCCGCACCCGCCGACGCCACAGCGGGGACAGCCGAAAGCTCAACGCCAGCGCCAACCCCACCACGCCGGGCGACACGCCGACCGAGAGGTCGTAGCCGAGGTGGTCGAGCCAGGTCCACCCGGCGGCCGCACCGAACTGCACGACACCGGAACCGGCGAACACGCCCGCCACGTGCGTCACGACGACGACAGCGGCCGTGCGCAGCGAACCGAACTCACGCTCGGCGGCCGGTCCGAACAACAGCAGCAGCAACGTCGTCGCGACGTACCCGCCGAGGTTCGAGCACCACATGGCGGAGGTGAGGGCCGTCCACAGTGGCGCGGTGACGCCGAACCCGACGTGTTCCAGCAGTTGTTCCGACGGACCGCTCCACAGGCTGCCGCTCGCCGCACCGAGGGTCCACAGGAACAACACGGCCGCGGTGGTGGCCGGTGCGCGCCGGATCACCGGGCGGAGCCGGTCCACTCGGCGGGCGAGGGCGACGAGTCGGTCGAGGCGGACCGTTCTCCCCGGGGCACTTCCACCCAGCGCACGTCCGTAGCCGCCCGTTGACACGCCGTGTACACCTTTCTGGCTTCTTCACTGGAGATAACCGCACTGGGCGGTTCGGCCGCGGCCACCAACGCGCTCACGGCCGGTATGGCCACTTCGACGGGCGCGGGACCGGCGGGGGGCATCGTCGTGCGGAACCTGCATGGCGGACGAACCGCCCACTAACACCATGAAGACGGCCAACACCCCGATGCACCGGCCGACACCGCCCGGCGACACCGGGAACGGACCGCTGTTCGGCGGGAGGTCGTGCGGGCTGGTCATGGCGGCGTCCTGTCACATCGGTGGATGGCACCCAGTTCACCGCCGACCGCCCGTCCACCACATCGGCCCAAGGGCTTCGCGTCGTCCATCGGACGGGTGAACGCGGATCAGACCGAGGTCGTACGACCCGACGACGTCCGCAGGTCGGCACGGGTGACGGAGGTCGATCAGGCCCAGTCCCAGCCGATGCCGAGCACACCCGGCCGCACGTCCGCGGCGGTCAGGTGCAGCGTCCGGCCGGGGGTGAGCGGCAGGTCGTCGCCGTGCACGAGAGCCGCGTCCACGCCGGGTTGCGCGAGCGCGTAGCAACGCACCGGCAGGCGTGGTGCGGTAAAGCCGACGCTGAGCACGTAGGTGCCCACGGGGTAGCGGAACGCACGTCGGTAGTCACGGGACTGCGCACCGTCGGCAACGGTGAAGCGGTACTCCAGGAGATGCGTCTGACCGGTGCGCAACGTGTAGTCGAACAACAACTCAGCGGCGATCACGGGCGCGCCGGGGTGGCGGCGCACCCGACCGAGCCGGCAGTTGGCCACGGCTTCCGCGCCCAACGCCTCCGACGGGGTGCCCGCGTCCGCGCAGTACACCGCCAGGTACCGGTCGGGGTGGCCGGTCACGGCACGCAGCACCTGTCTGGTGTGGACGACGCGGATCGCGCCGGTCGCGTCCACCGTCGCCGCGTCGTCCTGCGACCACAGGCGCAGGGCGCCGTCCGACGGCCCGACCAGCGCCTCCACCGTCTCCGCCAGCGACTGCGCGGGCTCCAGCATCCGGCCGTACCGCGCGCTCGACCGCGTGCGGGACACCCACCGGCCACGCGGGCGGGGCGGGCCGAGCAACGCCTCCAGCGAGTGCCGGGGCAGGCCGAGGATGGTCTCGATGGCCTGGACGGCACGCAGCGAGTCGGCGCGTTCGGGGCGGCTGCGGCCGAGCCGCCAGTAGCTGAGCGTGGAGACGCTGACGTGGATGCCGCGACGCGCGAGCCGGTCGCGCAGCCGCTCCAGGGTGAGGCCGCTGCGCTGGACGGCGGCACGCAGGGCGGCGTGGAACGGGCCCGTGCGCAGCAGCACCTCGACCTCGTGGCCGGGGTCGATCGGTCGAACGGACACCGCACACCCCTTCCACTGTGGAAGAAAACAGTTTAGAAGGCCGGTCTTGCCCGATATGCCCGACGATCGTGGGTAGCCCTCCACAGTTTTGCGGCCGGTTCCACAGTTGTGGCTCGTCGGTCGCGGCCGGTCTTGACCACTCGCGGAGCCGGCGGTGTCATCTCGCCCGGCGGCTCCCCGCACAGGCCGCCGGAACCCCTGCCTTGTGCCGACAACTGGAGGGCACATGTCCGCATCGCAGTACCCGCGGCGCTTCGCCGCGTTGTTCTCCGCACTCGCCGCCGGCGTGGCGGTGCTCGTCACGCCGTCGACCGCCGTCGCCGGCCCGGATAACGACCTGGCCGCCGAGGTCCGCGCCACGATGATCGAGCAGCACGGCACGGCCTTGCGCGAGCGGTGGGGCACGCGGTCGCTCCGCGAGCCGTTGTTCGAGCCGACTCGCGCGTCCGGTTCGTGGGTGTTCGGCAGCACCACCGTGCCGATGGCCGTAGGCCAGGGACACGGCGCACCGCACATGGCGTTGTTCCTCGCCCACCGCGACCGACAGGGCTGGCGGGTGGAACTCGACGGCACCGACGGGTTCGCCGAACTCGCCGCGCGAGCGCCGTCCGCCGTGCTGAGCGACGGCGAGAAGCAGACCTTCGCCGGGCACAACGCCAACCGGGCGCGGGTGCTCGCCGACACCGGCCTGGGGTTGCCGTGGCCGCAGGGCGTCGCCTGGTGGATGGGTGGCGGACCGCACGGCGACAGCGGCGAAGGCCGTCCGTTCAGCTCCATCGACTTCAACGGCGGCGACGGGCGCGTGCTGGCCGCCGGGCCCGGACGCGTGTACAAGAGCTGCATCCGGGGCCGAAGCGCGCTGGTGAAGGTGGTGCACGACAACGGGTACAGCACCACGTACTACCACATGTACAACCTGACGACCCTCGCCGACGGCAGTGCCGTGCGCACCGGCACGTACCTCGGGAACATCGGCAACGAGCTTCCGTGCGGCGGGTCCAGCACGGGGGCGCACGTGCACTTCTCCCTGCTCCGCGGCAACAACCACATCAGCGTCAACGGGATGACCGTGGGCGGTTGGACGTTCTACGAGGGTGGGCAGGCGTACGGCGGCTACGCGCAGCGCGGTAGCACCCGGGTGTCGGTCGGCGGGCGCATCACCAACTACGGCGGTGGCGGCACGACGCAACCCACCGGCACCGTGAACAGCGGTTCCAACAACTCGGTGAACCTCCGTTCCGGCCCCGGTCTCGCGTACGACGTGGTGGGCACGGTGGCGAACGGGACGACCGTGACCATCGCGTGCACGACGCGGGGAGAGGCCGTGGACGGGGTGTGGGGCCGCACGGACCTGTGGAACCGGCTGGACAGCGGCAACTGGATCAGCGACGGGTTCCTCGACACCGGCTCGAACGGACCGGTGGCCCCGGCCTGCTGACCCGGACGGACCCATCGACGCCGATCCCGCCCGCGTCCCGGGCGGGATCGGTACCGTCCGTGCGATGACGTTCTGGAAGTCGCGCCGCGATCCGGAGCCGTTCCTCGACCGCGGTCAGGCCCGCCTCGCGTTCCTGCTCCACGAGTACAACGCCATCCGCGCCGAACTCGTCGCCGCGGTCGGCACCCAGCAGACCGTGATGAACTACGGCCTGGCCGCGATCGCCGTGGTGTTCACGGGGGTGTTGGCCTCGTGGTCGAACGTTCCGGTGCGCACGGGCATCCTGAGCCTCACGCCCGTGCTGTTGATGTCCGTGTGGTTCGTCTGGTACGGCGAGGTGAAACGCCTCCTGCGCACCCGGTGGTTCCTGTGGGAGCTGGAGAAGAAGGTCAACGGCCTGGTCGGCGCGGCGGACGTGCCGACCGGCGGTTCCGACCTGCCGACCGGGGACGTGCTGCACTGGGAGAGCTGGGTGCGCGGGCGCAACCGGTGGCGGGTGAACCTGCACAGCAGGCCCGCCTACCACCTGGCGACGGTGCTGTTGTGCGGCACGGGACTGGGTGGTACCGCGTTGTCGGTCGGGCTCGCGTTCGCGGGCGACCTGGCCACGCCGCTGCGGGTGCTGGTGGTCGGCGGCGCGGTGGGGTTCCTGGCGTTGTTCACCTACGCGGTGCGGGTGGTGCGCGCCAACCCGATGCTCGCGGACGCGGGCAGGACGGTCAACTGAGTCACCGCACGGGGCGCAGCTCGCGGCCCGACGCCGCGAGGTGCTCCCACGTCCGGCCGCGCTGGCTCGGCGGCTCCGCGCCGTCCGCCGTGCGCAGCGGGTACACCAGGCCGAACGGGACCGGCTGGTGGAACTCGTCGCCGCTGCGGATGTCGACCAGGTCCGACACGTGCGCCATCACGACCTCCCCACGGGATCATGGCGGACGACCCCGCGTCCGACGGGGCCGTCCCGGAATGTGCGGCCTGGATACCCGTGTCGCCGCAACGGCATACCACGAACCGGCTGCGACATCAGGGTGAACTCACCACCGGTCCACAGTGGACGGTTCAGGCGCCCAGCGCCCGGCGCACGTCGGTGAGCGCCCGCCCCAGCGGCAGGTCCACCCGCGTGGTCGCGTGCTCGTCGCCCCGGGTCGCGCCCTGGTTGACGATCACCACCGGCTTGCCCGCCGTCGCCGCGCGCCGCACGAACCGCAGCCCCGACATGACCGTCAACGACGAACCGAGCACCAACACCGACCGTGCCGCGTCCACCAGCGCGTAGCACTCCTCCACGCGCACACGGGGCACGTTCTCGCCGAAGAACACCACGTCCGGCTTCAGCACCCCACCGCAGTCCACGCACGCCACCACCCGGAAACCCCGCACGTCCTCCTCCGCGAGGTCCGCGTCGCCGTCCGGGTTGAACCGCGTCACGGCGGCCGTGAAGCCCTCGTTCGCCGCGCGCAGCCTCCGGTCCAGGTCCTCGCGGGCGGACACGGCCCGGCAGGACAAGCACACCACCCGGTCCAGGTTGCCGTGCAGCTCCACGGCGTCCGTGCCCGCCGCGTGGTGCAGCCCGTCCACGTTCTGCGTGATCACGCCGGACAGGAACCCGGCCGCGCCCAGGGCCGCCACCGCCCGGTGACCGGCGTTCGGGTCGGCTCGGGCGATGGTGCGCCACCCCAGGTGGCTGCGCGCCCAGTACCGCCGGCGTGCCGCCGGGCTGCCGGTGAACTCGTCGTAGGTCATCGGCGTGTGCCGCCGCAGGCTGCCCGACACACCGCGGTAGTCCGGGATGCCCGACTCGGTGGACAGGCCGGCGCCGCTGAGCACCAGCACGTCCCGCTCGGCCACGGCCCGCACGACGTCGTCCACACTTCTCGTGCGCGGCAGCGGCGCACCCGTCGCGGTCCAGCTCAACGTCGGCCGTGTGCGCATGACGCCAGCCTACGTGCGGTTCACGCCCGACCCGTTGCACAGGTGAGCGGGCGGGGTCGAGGGCTCCCGCCCGCTCAGCCGGATCAGAACTTCACGGTCGCGCAGCCGAGCCGCGCGCCGGCGGTGCCGGCCTTGCCGGGCTCGGTGGCGGTCTTCTCCGCGTGGATCACGACCGAACCCGCGCGGCGGTCGGCGAACTGCCACGGCACGACGGTCTCCACGACGGCCCGGCCGCGGGCGTCGGTGGTGAAGTCGAGCCAGATCTCGTTCTTCGGGTTGGCGTACGCCGGGTCGACCGAGGGCTGGTTGGGGTCCACCACGTGCTGGTGGTGCGCGCCCGCGTCGGCCGGCAGCTGACCGCACGGCTTCTGGTGGGCGTGCGAGCCGTAGGTGCGGTTGGGCACCAGGCCCCACACGCTGAGCTGGACCTTGGTGGAGGCGTGGCGCTTCTTCGGCGCTGCCACCACGAGCACCTTCGAGCCCGGCTCGATGAGCTTGCTGTCGTAGGTGAAGGCGTTGGTGGCCTGGTCGGGCGGGGCGAACCGCCCGGCCGTCACCACCACACCGCCGTGCCCGTGACCGGTGGCCTCAACCTGACCTTGTGCGGAAGCGACTCCGGCGGTCGCCACGAGGGCCGTGGCAACGCCGAGCAGGGGAAGGAGACGTTTCACACCCTATGCCTTTCCGAATCATCGGCGGCCGTTTTGTCCGTACTCGTCCCGACGCTAGCACAATGATCATGAACCGATTTCCCGCGCGCCGCTCCCCGAACCCCCGCAGAACACCACGCACCTGCGAATTCACCATGTTCAGGCATGTTGATACCACCATCGGGTGGTTTCCGGCGTGTCCTCGATCAGGATGCCGCGATCCCGCAGCTCGTCCCGGATCCGGTCGGCCTCCGCGAACCGCCGCGCGGCACGCAACGCACGCCGCCGGGCCAGCTCCGCCTCCACGTCGCCGGTGCTGTCGGCACCGCCCGGCCGCGTCAGGTCGAACGCGTCGAACAACGCGTCCACCTCGCGCAACAGGGCCAGCGCCGCCGCCCCCGGCCGCTCGCCGCCGCGGTTGTGCTCGCGGATGAAGTCGAACAACGCGGCCAGCGCGCCCGGCGTGTCCAGGTCGTCGTCCAGGCGCTCGTGGAACCGCTCGCGCGCCCGGTCGACGAGCCGTCGGGCGGATGCCGACCCGTGGTCGGCATCCGCCAACCGGGCGAAGTTCTCCACCCGCCGCCGCGCCGCGCGTGCGTTGGCCAGCGTGACGTCGTTCAACTCCATCGCGGACCGGTAGTGCTGGCTCAGGAACGCGTAGCGGAGGGTGCGGAAGTCCGCCAGCTCCAGCGCCTGCCGGACGGTGCGGAAGTTGCCCGCGCTCTTCGCCATCTTCGCGCCGTCCACCCGCAGCAGACCGGTGTGCAGCCAGAACCGCGCCAGCGGCGCCTTGCCCGACGCCGCCTCCTGCTGCGCGATCTCCGCCTCGTGGTGCGGGAAGATCAGGTCCTGCGCGCCGCCGTGCAGGTCGTACTGGGGCCCGAAGACGGCCTCGGTGATGGCGGTGTCCTCGATGTGCCAACCCGGTCGGCCCGGACCGAGCGGCGTCTCCCAGTGCGGTTCGCCCGGCTTGCGCGCCTTCCACAACGCGAAGTCGCCGGGGTTGCGCTTGCCCTCGTTCTCGTCGATGCGGGCGACCGAGTCCTCCGCCTCCACGTGCGTGCGGCCGGACAACCGCCCGTACCCGGGGAACGTGGACAGGTCGAAGTACCAGCCGTCGTCCAACCGGTACGCGTGGCCGCGGTCCACCAGTGCGCGGACCTGGGCCACGATGTGCTCGATGTGGTCGTGGGCGCGCTCGTAGGTGTCCACGGAGTTGTTCCGCAGCGCGGCCATGTCCTCCCGGTAAAACGCCTCGAACCGGGCGGCCAGCTCGCGTGGCGGCACCCCGGCCTCGGCCGCGCGGGCGATGATCTTGTCGTCCACGTCGGTGATGTTCTGCGCGTACCGCACGCGATAACCGCGAGCGCGGAGGAAACGCGCCACGAAGTCGAACTGGGTGTAGGTCTTCGCGTGACCGACGTGGCTCAGGTCGTAGACGGTCGGGCCGCAGACGAACATCCGGACTTCGCCGGGCGTGATCGGCTCGAACGGTTCTTTGCGCTTGGTGAGGGTGTTGTGGAAATGAATGGGCACCGCGAATTCCTTCTCGGCGGGGTAACGGGATCGGTCAATTCACCGATGCCCGACACTCCGCCACGACGCGGTGCACCACGTCGTCCGAGAAATCGTGGAGGAACCACACGGCGCGGAGTCTAGCAGTCCGCACCACGCACGTTCGCCGCAAACGTCGGGGTCAGGCCGGGTACGTGTGGATCTCCGTGGCCTTCAACGCGACCCAAAGCGCGTCGCCGGGCCGCACGCGCAGATCGGCCAACGTCGCCGTCGTGATGTCCGCCAACACCGGCGGTGTGCCGTCCAAACGCACACGGGTCGTGTGCGCGTGCTGCTCGACGTCCGCGACGACCACCGGCCACGCGTTGCGCGGGCTGCCGGACGGCGGCTCCGGGTGCAGGCTGACCGCGCTCGGCGGGAACGCCACGTGCACCGCGCCGGACGCGGGTTCGGCGACGGTGAGCGAGCCGCCGTCCGCCAGCGCCACGGTCGTGCCGCGCGCGACGCCCCGGTACAGGTTGAGGCCGACCAGGTCGGCCACGTAGTCGGTGCGGGGTCGGCGGGCCACCTCGGCGGGCGCGCCCTCCTGCACGGCGCGCCCGTCCTCCACGATCACCAGCCGGTCGGCGAGCACCATGGCGTCCAGCGGGTCGTGCGTCACCAGGAGCGTGCGACCGGGGAACTCCGCGAGGTGGCGGCCGAGCCCGGCGCGCACGGCCAGCCGCGTGCTCGCGTCCAGCGCGGCCAGCGGTTCGTCCAGCAGCAGCAGCTCGGGACCGGTGGCGAGCGCGCGGGCCAGCGCGACCCGCTGCGCCTGCCCGCCGGACAACGCGCGGGGCCTGGTGTGCGCGTGGTCGGCGAGGCCGACCCGGTCCAGCCACTCCCGCGCCACGTCACGCGCGCGTGCCTTGCGCACACCGCGGGCGCGCAGCCCGAACGCGACGTTCTCCAGCGCGGACATGTGCCCGAACAGCAGGTAGTCCTGGAACACCACGCCGATCGGACGGCGCTCGGCGGGCACGAACACGCCCGGCGGCTCGTCCCACAGCTCGTCGTCCAGCCGGATGCCGCCCGCGGTGAGCGGCAGCAGCCCGGCCAGCGCGCGCAGCGCCGTGGTCTTGCCCGCGCCGTTCGGGCCGAGCAGCGCCACCACCTCGCCGGGCGCGACGGCGAGGTCCAGCTCCAGCCGGAACCCGCCGCGGGTCACCCGGAGTTCGGCGCGCACGGTCACCGCACACCACCGACCCAGCGCTCCCGCAGCCCCGCCAGCACGCCCACCGACACCAGCAGCAGCACCACGCTGAGCACGACCGCCGCGTCCGGGTCGCCCTCCAGCGCCAGGTACACGGCCAGCGGCATGGTGGTGGTCTCGCCGGGGAAGTTGCCCGCGAACGTGATGGTGGCGCCGAACTCGCCCAGCGCCCGCGCCCAGCACAGCACGGCGCCCGCCACCACCCCGGGCAGCACGGAGGGCAGCGTGACGCGGCGGAACGCCAGCCACCGCGACGCGCCGAGCGTGGCCGCCGCCTCCTCGTACCGCGGGTCGGCGGCACGCAGCGCGCCCTCCACCGCGATCACCAGGAACGGCATGGCCACGAACGCCTCCGCCACCACCACACCCGCCGTGGTGAACGGCAGGGACACGCCGAACCACGCGTCCAGGTACTGCCCGACCAGGCCACGCCTGCCCAGCACGAGCAGCAGCGCGACACCGCCCACCACCGGCGGCAGCACCAGCGGCACGGTCACCAGCGCACGCAGGAGGCCGCGGCCCGGCACGTCGGAGCGCGCGAGCAGCCACGCCAGCGGGATGCCGAGCACCAGGCACAACGCGGTCGCGAGCGTCGCGCACACCAGCGACAGCCGCAGCGCCTCGCCGACCTCGGCGCCGACCAGCCGACCGGGCAACGCCGACCACGGCGTGCGCACCAGCAACCCGACCAGCGGCACCAGCAGGAACGCCAGCCCCAGCACGGCGGGCAGCACCAGGACGACCGGTGACCGGCCGCGGCCGCGGGTGGTCACGGCACGTCGAAGCCGGCTCCGGCGAGCGCGGCCCGGCCACGGTCGGACCGCACGTGCGCCACGAACGCCGCCGCACCCGCGGCGTTCGGCGCGTTCGCGAGCACGGCGATCGGGTAGTCGTTGGCGGCGCCGGCCGCCTCGGGGAACTCGATGCCCTCGACGGCGGCACCGGCGGCCCGCACGTCGGTCGTGTACACCAGCGCGGCGTCCACCTCACCGAGCCGGACCTTGGTCAACGCGGCCTTCACGTCCTGCTCCAGGGTGTCCGGCCGGGGCGTGACCCCGGCCGCCCGGAACACCTCCGCCGCCGCGGCGCCGCACGGCACCTGTTCGGCGCACAACGCGATCCGGGCCTCCTCGCGGGCGAAGTCGGCGAGCCCGGCGACCCGGCCGGGGTTGCCCGCGGGCACCGCGATGCGCAGCGTGTTGCGGGCGAACACGGCGGGTTCGCCGGCGGTCGACACCCGCGCCATGTTGGCGGGCGCGGCGGAGGCGAACACGTCGGCGGGCGCGCCCTGGTCGATCTGCCGCGCCAACGCCGAGCTGCCGGCGAAGTTGAACCTCACCCGCGTGCCGGGGTGGTCGGCCTCGTACTGCCGCCCCAGCTCGGTGAACACCTCGGTGAGGGACGCGGCGGCGAACACCGCGACGTCACCGCCGCCGGTGGGCTCGGCCGCGCCGCAGGCGGTGAGGGAGGCGGCCAGCACGACGGCCGCCGCGGTGCGGAACACGGTCACCCCTCCGGGATCTCGACGACGACGTGCGTGGACTTGATGGACGCGACGGCGACGCTGCCGACCTCCAGGCCCAGGTCCTCGGCGGCCTCGCGGCTCATCAGGGACACCACCCGGAACGGCCCGGCCTGCAACTCGACCTGCGCCATCACGCCGTCCTTCACGACCCGCGTGACGATGCCGCGCATCCGGTTGCGCGCGGAGGCGGCGACCGTGACGCCCGGTTCGGGCGTTTCGGCGAGCCGTTGGGCGAACTCGGCCAGTTCGCGCCCTTCGACGCCCTTGCGCCCGCTGTCCAGCCGCACGGACGGCAGCCGCCCCTGGTCGACCCACCGCCGGACGGTGTCGTCGCTGACGCCCAACAGCGAGGCGGCTTCACTGATCCGCAGATTCGGCACGAAGGCATCCTATCCGCCGCAAATGCGGAACGGCACGGGGCCGGTGCCGGTGGATGCCGCACGACGTGCCCGCCACCTGCCGCACCGCCCTGGGCCATTCCGCCCGCGACTTCCGGCTGTGCCGCGCGGACCGCCCCGGCACATACCGTCCCGAAGGTCATTCACCAATCAAGTGAGGGGGACATGTGCGAAGACTCCTAGCCGGGGCAGCCGTGTTCGCACTGGCGACCACGGGCATCACCACGATGTCCACGACCGCCACCGCGGCACCCGACACCACCGCCGAGTCCGTGCGGGCCCAGACCGACGAACTGCCGCACCCGCTGGAGGACAAGCGCCGGGCGTTGCGGCAGGAAGCGCTCTCGAAGGTCCTCACCGGCGAGGCCACCAAGGAGAAGCGCGGCTCCAGCACGGTCGTCAAGCTCGGCCGCAAGGAGAAGGCCGGGCAGAAGGCCAAGGTGGACCAGTACGTCGAGCTGGAGCGCGAGAAGGTCGACAAGATCTTCGTCGTGCTCGCCGAGTTCGGCGACGAGCGCCACCCGCAGTACCCCGACCAGGACACCGCGCCCGGCACCGCCGGACCGGTGCGGTTCGACGGCCCGCTGCACAACCAGATCCCGCAGCCCAACCGCGCGATCGACAACGGCACCATCTGGCAGCCCGACTTCAGCCGCCAATACTTCCGGGACCTCTACTTCTCGACCGCGCCCGGCGCGAACTCGGTGGCGAACTACTACGACAAGCAGTCCTCCGGCCGGTACACCGTCGACGGCACGGTGACCGACTGGGTCAAGGTCCGCTACAACGAGGCGCGTTACGGCCGGTCCAACGGCTACCCGTGTGCTTCGAACGTCTGCAACAACAGCTACGACCTGGTGCGTGACGCGCTCACCCAGTGGTTCGCGGACCAGCGGGCCGCGGGCCGCACCACCGAGCAGATCCGGACCGAACTCGCCGAGTTCGACCAGTGGGACCGGTACGACTTCGACGGCGACGGCGACTTCAACGAGCCGGACGGGTATCTCGACCACTTCCAGATCGTGCACGCGGGCGGCGACCAGGCCGACCGCGACCCGTGGCAGGGCGAGGACGCCATCTGGAGCCACCGGGGCTACGCGTTCAAGAACTACAACACCGGTCCGGGCACCAACAAGCTCGGCGGTGCGCAGATCGGTGACACGGGCCTGTGGGTCGGCGACTACACGATGCAGCCGGAGAACGGCGGCGTCAGCGTGTTCGCCCACGAGTACGGCCACGACCTCGGCCTGCCCGACCACTACGACGTCAGCGGCGGCGGCACGAACGGCGTCAACTGGTGGTCGATCATGGGCCAGAACCGGGTGGGCGACGTCGGCGAGGCGCCGGGCGTGCGTGCCAACGAGCTGTCCGCGTGGGACAAGCTCCAGCTCGGCTGGCTGGACTACGAGGTGGCAGTCGCGGGCCAGGAGCGGACGTTCGAGCTGGGACCGCACGAGTACAACACCGCGAAGGCCCAGGGCCTCGTGGTCGTGCTGCCCGACGTGTCCAAGACGTTCAACTACGGCGCGCCGTACGCGGGCAGCAAGATGTGGTGGAGCGACAAGGGCAACGACCTCGACAACACCATGACCCGCGTGGTCGACCTGACCGGCAAGTCGAGCGCCGAGCTGTCGCTCAAGGCCAGGTTCGACATCGAGGAGGACTTCGACTACCTCTACGTCGAGGCGCAGAGCCCGGACGGGAGTTGGGCGCAGCTCGACGGCACCGCGGACGGCAAGCCGTTCGTGCGCGACTCCGGTGACGCGCCCGCGATCAGCGGCTCGACCGGTGGTCGCTGGGTGGACGTCAAGGTCCCGCTGAACGCCTACGCGGGCCAGACGCCAAAGATCCGGTTCGCCTACCGCACGGACGGCGGCCTCGCGCTCCAGGGCTTCTTCGCGGACGCCGTCACGGTGACCGCGGACGGCGCGCCGGTGCTGGAGGACGGTGCGGAGACCGGCACGGGCTGGGCGCTCAAGGGCTTCCGCAGCACCGCCGGCACCGAGACCAAGTCGTTCGACCAGTTCTACATCGCGTCGAACCGCACCTACGAGTCCTACGGCAAGTACAACCGCACCGGTCCCTACCGGTACGGCTTCGCCGACAAGCCGAGGTGGGCGGAGCACTTCCCGTACCAGGACGGCCTGCTCATCTCGCTGTGGGACACCGCCTACCTGGACAACAACACCAGTGAACACCCCGGTGAGGGCCTGATCCTGCCGATCGACGCGAACCCCGCGCCGATCTACAACCTCCAGGGCCAGGCGTGGGCGCCGACCATCGCGGGTTACGACGCGCCGTTCGGCCTCCAGAAGTCGGACTCGTTCACCCTGACCGTCAACGGCCGGGCGTCGTACGTGCGCGGGCAGGCGGCGCAGCCGGTGTTCGACGACACGAAGAAGTTCTGGTACCCGGAAACGCCCACCACGGGTGTCAAGCTGCCCGCCGCCGGCGTCGGCCTGCGCGTGCTGTCGCAGTCCGGGACGTCGATGAAGGTCAAGCTCTACCGCACCAGGTGAGCCGGGCGTCCGGAGTCGGTTGGTTCGGGACCGATTGAGACGCCAGTAGCCCGTTCGGCGCCGGACGTGATCCATTCAGTGTCACGTCCGGCGTCCGTCCGGCGATGTAGACGGACATGGTGAGATCACGTGGCGCGGTGGCCGCGGTCGTCCTGGCCGCCGGTGTGTCCCTGGTGGGTTGCGCGCAGCAGGCGTCCCCGGCGACCACCCCCGACTCGGCCGCGCGGGCGACCGAGCCCCTGCGCATCAGCCTCTGCGACAACCCCGGCGAGCTGACGGCGTGGATGCGCGCCGACGGCCTGCCGGTGGACCAGGCGCGTTGCGCCGCCGAGCCCGGCGAGGGCCGGGCGCTGCGGGCGTTCGGCAAGTGGGCGTTCCCGGCGTCGCGCGTCGAGTCGATCGAGATCGCGGTGTTCCCGGACCGGGGCCCGGACGGCGGCAGCGCGTTCGACTCCCTGCGCGGCGCGTACCCGCCCCACGAGCAGGTGACCGTCGCGGGCTTCTACTCGAAGGTGGCCAACACGCGCGGCAGGACGCTGGTGCACCTGCCGGAGCTGGCCGAACCGCTGGACATCACCATCACCACGGTGCTGACCGGCGCGTCGGAGGCCGACTACGCGGCCGTCCGCGCCGGGCACCTGCGCGCGCTGGAACAACTCGTGCCGACCCTGGCCCGCCCCTGAGGCCGATAAACGATTTTCCGCCACCCGATCGGTGATTAGCACACCCTATACCACGTCCATTCCGCGGACCGCCGGTCGGGTGGGTGTGCGGCCCGTTCGGGCATTTTGCCTGCCCGAACGGGAATCGCCGCCCACGGGACCGGCGGCCTGGAATATCCGATCGCAGGTGGATTTTTGTTCTCGACCGGGTGAACTTGCTGACAGGCACGCCCCGAATCCGGTATAGGACCGCACCAAGTCCACACGAGTTGCGCAATATCACCCGTTCAGCCTCTTCCGGCCGCCGAGCGCCGACCAATACCGTCCTCTCCGGACCGTGGTCTTGGGGAAGCGCACGGGATGGGGGCGAGATATTCCCGTGGAGTCGCACGAAGGTCATCCACCCGCCATTCCGGTGCTCACCGGACCGCGTTACCGCGCCGTCGGCGGCGCGGCCGAAGCCACGTGTCAGGCGAGGTCCCCCAGTCCCGCCTGACGCGCACCAGGGGCCGGGGAGTCCGTCCACGGGACTCCCCGGTCCTGCCTTTCCGGCCGGTTCCCACGTGGCCGCCCGAGCGGTCCGCGGACCTGTCGGACGGTCCACGCGGGACTCGTTCGACTTCGCCGGCGACCACGACGTGCGTCACCACCGGCGGCACCGGGGAGCCGACCCTCCCGCGTGGACGGCACCGGGAGCGGAGCGATTTCGGCGCGGCGCCGTCCACGACCGCGTGGCGAACTCCCCGCAATCAACATCATTGAGCAGTGGTCCCCACTGCCGCGGCCATGGGGCTAGACGAGCGGCCGGGATTCCGCGCGCCCTCTCCGCCGGCGCGTGAACGAGTAGTCGGCGGCGCACCCGGCCAACAGGACGCCCGACATCAACACCAGTGCTTCTCCCCCGTGGACCGCGCACGCGCAGACCAGGATGGTCCAGAGCAGCAGCCTCATGACGCAAGGCTAGGGACGCTCGTCACACCCGTCTAAGGGATTTGACTATTGCTTAGGGTAGTTGCGGTCGACCACTTGTCCGGATAACTTGTCCGAACAAGGGGGTCGCCATGACCAAGGCGAGCGAGGTGGCCGAGGCGCTGAGGGCGCGCATCGCGAGCGGTGAACTCCGCCCGGCCGCGCCGCTGCCCAGCGAGGCTCGGATCGGCGCGGAGTACGCGGTGTCCCGCGGCACCGTGCGGGACGCGATCGCCCGGCTGCGGCAGGACGGGCTGGTCGCCTCGCACCGGGGCCGGGGCACGTTCGTGCGGCACGCGGGCGCCCGGCCGCGCCACACCCACGCCCGGCTCCTCGCCACCGACGACGACGGCGACTGGGTCGACGTCGCGACCCGCGGTTGGCACGCCGCGGAGACCGCCACCCGCGTCGGCGCGGCGGACGCGGAACTCGCCCTGGACCTGGGCGTCGAGGAGCACTCACCGGTCCACGTGCACGAACGGCTGCTGGTGGCGCCGGACGGCCGCCGCCAGGCGCGGCGCCTGCACCTGCCGGCGGCCACCGCGCTCGCCCACCCCGCGTTGACGCGGGAGCCGTTCGTGACGCCCGAGCGGCTCTACCGGGTGTTGCGCGCCGACGGGCAGGAGGTGCGGTGCACGGACCTCGTCCGGGTCCGCGTCCCGTCACCCGCCGACGCCGCCCTCGCGGTGCCGGACGGAGGTCTGGTGTTCGTCGTCCGCCGCGTGGTGCGCGGCGGCGACGGCCGCGCGCTGGCGCTGGAGGAGACCCGGCTGTCCGCCGAGGACACCCAGCTGCGGGTGGAGGTGGGGCGCGCCCGGTGACGCCTCAGGCGACGGCGTGCAGTTCGCCGTCCGGGCCCGCCAGGCACCGCGCGGTGTCCGCGCCGCCGCGCACGAACTCGGTCACGCACCGGCCGAGCTGCGCGTGCGCCTCCGCGTTGGGGTGGAACGACTGCTGTGCCAGGTGGATGCCGATCGCGTCGAGCCCGCCGTGCACCAGCGCGTACGGGTCGACGGTGAGCCGGCGCTGCCACTCGCCGGCGGGATTCCCGCCCTTGGCGCACGCCTCCCGGCCTTCGGTGGCGCGGGAGAAGTCGAGGAACTTCACGCCGGTGCGGGCCGCCACGCCGCGCAACGCCTCGGAGAGCTGCGGCACGGCGACCGTCCGCCCGTACTCGGCGTCGGGCAGCCGTACCGGGCACCCCTGCGGGCCGTGCAGCAGCTTGTCCATCTTCTCCGTCACCGGGGACGCGTAGGAGGTGAGGACGAGCGAGTACGAGGCGGGCGCGTAACCGGCCTGGCCCATCGCCGAGCGCACGTCCCGCAACGCCGTCTCGACCTTGGGCGCCATGGCGGCGAGCCGCGCGGGCCACTCGGTGGCGAGCTTCGACCGGCAGGCCGGGCCGAACGGGTTCACCCACGCCGCCACGCAGTCCACCACGGTGTCGGCGAAGCGCGGGTCGTCGTTCGCGCCGACCTGCACGAGCACCGTCGTCACCCGGTACCGCCGCGCCACGTCGACGAGCCGTTTCGCCTGCGATCCCTCGGTGTAGTGCGTGGTGTCGGCCAACGACACGTTCGCCGAGTCCGCACCGGAGCAGGCGAGGTTCACGGTGTGCTCGGCGAGCCGCGTCTGGTGGATCATCGACCGCGTGGACCGGTGGCACCAGTTGCCGTTCTCGCCCTCGGTGCCCGGTTCGTAGGACCCGGCGCCCTCACCGGACATGGCGCTGTCACCGAGCGACACGACCGCCGTCGGTCGCGTGTCCACCGCACCGGCCGACACCGGCAACGCCACCAGGGACGCGCCCACCAACGCCACCGCGCCCAGAACCCGGCTCCACGCCACCGCGAACCCCCAGCCGTCCGTGGCGCCCGGAGTTGGACGCGAACTCACCGTAAGGGCGGCGTCACACAGCGACAATGCGCCGTTCCGGCTATCCGCGGGTCCTCACGGGAGCGTGATCGGCATCGGCGGGTACGGGGCGGGCCGCCAGCGACCACAGGTAGCTCAACGCCTCGCCGTCCGGGTCCTCGCGTGCCCGGAACTCGTTGACCAGCTCCGCGAGCCGCGCCTTCAGCTCGGCCTGCGCCGCGGGGCCCAGCCGCAACACGCCGCGTGACGCGTCACGCCCGGCGTCCGGACCGGCCTCCAGGATCTCGGCGCGGTGCGCGGCGAGCATGGCCAGGTCCACCTGCCGCACCAGGCCCGCGCCCTCGACGTCGACCAGCCCGAGCCGCCACGTGCGGCCGGTCGCGCGGTACGGGCGTTCCAGCGCGCCCTTCGGACCCGTGCGAACCGGTTCGGCGGCCAGGAAGTCCGTCTTCACCAACGCGCGCACGTGCCGGAGCATGGTCGCGGGTGCCACGCCGAGCCGTTCGGCGAGTTCCTGGTTGGTCCACGCGCGGTCGAAGCACAACCGCAGGACGCGCCAGCGCAGCGGGTGCGCGAGCGCCTTCAGCTCGTCCACCGTGGCGGTGCGTTCCTCGGACACGGGCATGAGGTTAACCGACGTGGCGCTTGCCGAGCAGCCGCGTGATTTGGTTCACTGAAATTGATTGCATGAAGTGAAATCACCACTGGGGAGCGGCGATGGACTTGGCGGTGCGGGTCGGCGACTGGGTGCGGGACCGGGAGCCGGAACTGCTGGCGGAACTCGCGGCGTGGATCGCTCAGCCGAGCGTGAGCCGCACCGGGGAGGGCATGGCCGAAGCCGCGGCACACGGCCTGGAGCTGCTGCGCCGCAGCGGGTTGACGGCGCGGGCCGTGGAGACGGGCGGCTGGCCGGCGTTGGTCGGCACCGCGCCCGGCCCGGAGGGCGCGCCGCACGTGCTGATCTACGGGCACTACGACGTGCAACCGGCCGGACCGCTGCACGAGTGGGAGACGCCGCCGTTCGAGGCCCACTTCCGCGACGGCCGCGTCTACGGCCGCGGCACCGGCGACAACAAGGGGCAGCACCTCGCCCAACTGCTCGGCCTGCGCGCGGTGCGCGAGCTGACCGGCGGCCTGCCGTGCCGCGTCACCGTGCTGCTCGACGGCGAGGAGGAGATCGGCAGCCCCAACCTGGCGAAGGCGCTGCGGCAGCTCGACAAGCCGGACCTGGTGGTGTGGAGCGACGGGCCCGTGCACGAGTCCGGCCGGGCGTCGGTCGTGCTCGGCGTGCGTGGCATCGCGACGTTCGAGCTGCGCGTCAACGGCGCGTCCGGCGTGCTGCACTCCGGCAACTGGGGCGGTGTCGCGCCCAACCCCGCGTGGCGGCTGGTGCAGGTGCTGGCCGGGATGCGGGACGCGCGGGGCAACGTGCTGGTGGAGGGTTTCGCCGACGACGTCGTGCCGCTCAGCCCCGGCGAGCGGGCGGCGCTGGCCGACCTGCCGGTCGACGTGCCGCAGGTGCTCGCGGGCATCGGCGTGGCCGGGATGGAGCCACCCAACGGGCTCGGGTTCTACGAGCGGCTCACCGGGCCCACGTTCACGATCAACTCGTTGACCTGCGAGGACGGCGGCGAGCACCGCACGGTCATCCCGAACGTCGCGGTCGCCAAGTGCGACATGCGGCTGGTCGGCGGGCAACGCGCGGACCGGGTCTTCGCGGCGCTGCGCGCGCACCTGGACCGGCACGCGCCGGACGTCGAGCTGGTGCCCGGCGGCGCCATGGACCCGTCGCGCACGCTGCCCGAGAGCCCGTGGACGCAGGCCGTGCTGCGTGGTGCGGAGGCCGGGCTGGGCGAGCCGCCGCTGCTGCTGCCCGCGCTCGGCGGCAGCCTGCCCATCGCGCCGTTCACCGATGAGCTGGGCGTGCCGT
This sequence comes from Saccharothrix obliqua, assembly GCF_019375475.1. Lineage (GTDB taxonomy): Bacteria > Actinomycetota > Actinomycetes > Mycobacteriales > Pseudonocardiaceae > Actinosynnema > Actinosynnema obliqua. Next base: position 152,022 of record NZ_JAHXGQ010000002.1, read on the forward strand.
GCTACGGCGTACCGTTCGCGAACGTCGACGAGCGCAACCACGCGCCCAACGAGAACCTCGTGCTGGACTGGTTCCGGCGGGGCATCGTGGCGTCGGCGACCGTGCAGCGGGAGATCGCGGCGGCCAGCCGGTGAGCCTGACCGATTTCGCCTGGTTGACCGGCGCGGACCCCGGTCCGGACGGTCGGGTCGTGTGGCTCGCCGACGAGACCGGCCGACCGCAGCCCCACGTCGACGGCAGGCTCGTGCCGGTGCCCGGCTCGGTGCGGCGTTGCGTGTGGCGGCCGGACGGCGCGCGGTTGCTCGCGCTGGTCGACCCGGACGGCGCCGAGAACCACCGGCTGGCCGAGGTGGACCCGGAGACCGGCGTGGTGGAGTGGGTGGTCGCCGAGGACGGCGTGCGTTGCGAGATCGGCGTGCCGTACAGCAGCTCGCCCAACCCGTACAGCGCGGACAGCAGGTTGCTGGCGTACGCGTCCAACGCACGCGACCCCGAGGTGTTCGACGTCCTGGTGCGGGAGAAGGGCGCGTCCCGGATCGTGCTGCGTGGCGACGACCGGTACCTGCCGATGGGCTTCTCCCCCGACTCCCGCCTGCTGCTGGTGCTCAAGCTGCACCAGAACAGCGACCACGAGCTGTACCTGGTGGACGTCACGACGGGCGCGGTGCGGCAGTGGACCGACCACGCCGGTCCGGCGAAGTACGAGCCGGTGGCGTGGCTGCCCGACTCGTCCGGCGTCTACCTGTGCACCACGCGGGGCCGCGACCACGTCGGGCTGGCCGTGCTGACCCTGGACGGCGCCCTGACGTGGCTGGACACCCCGGACACCGACGTCGAGGGCGGCGCGTTGTCCGCCGACGGCACGCGGATCGCGTGGAGCCGCAACGAGCACGGCTGGAGCCGGTTGTTCTGGTCCGATGTGGACGACTTCGCACCGCGCCCGGTGACCGGCCTGCCCGAGGGGCACTCGGTCAGCGAGTACGGCCTCGACGGGCACGCGCCGCGCTTCACCGCCGACGGGCGGCTGCTGCTCCTGCTCGCGCGGGCCGACGCGGCGACCGAGCTGTACCTCGCGGACCTGCCCGCCAGCACGGCCGAGCGCCGCACGGACTTCGGCGCGGACCTGCCCGCCGGTCTCGTCGCGCCCACCGTGGTGCACGCGACCAGCGCCGACGGCACACGCGTCCCGTGCCTGCTGTACCGGCCGCCGGGTGCGAGCGCCGACGCGCCCGTGCCCGTGGTGATGACCGTCCACGGCGGACCGGAGACCTACGCGGTGCCGGAGTACGACCCGGTGGTGCAGTCGTTGCTGGCCGCCGGTATCGGCGTGATCGCGCCCAACTTCCGCGGTTCCTCCGGGTACGGCCTGCGTTACCAGCGGATCCTGTACCGCGACTGGGGCGGTGTGGATCTGGCCGACTACGCGGCCACCGCCGAGCTGCTGGCGGAGGTCGAGTGGGCCGACGAGGCGCGGCTCGGCGTGCACGGTGCGTCGTACGGCGGGTTCGCGGCGTTGTCCTGCGTGTCCCGCCTGCCCCACCTGTGGCGGGCGGCGGTCAGCGAGTGCGGCACGTCGGACCTGGTCAGCGACATCGAGAACGCGCCGCCGACGTGGCGGAAGCGGACCTCGGAGTGGATCGGCGACCCCGACGACCCGGTCGACCGCGCCCGGCTGGACGAGCGCAGCCCGCTGCTCAACGCACACCGCGTGCAAGCGCCCGTGTTGTTCCTGCACGGCGAGAACGACACCCGCGTGAACCCGGAGGAGTCCGAGCGGATGTACCGCGCGCTGCGCGACCTGGGCAAGCCGGCACGGCTGGAGCTGCACCCCGGCGTCGGGCACGAGGTGAACCGCGTGGGGCTCGCGGAGACCGTCGCGCTGATCACCGCGTGGTTCGTCGACAACCTGTGACGCGGGGCGGTTTCCGCTTGGCGCGGAATGGTGTGATGTGCGCCCGTTCCCCGTATCCACCCATCGGCGGGCCTCCCCCTGTGAGGTGACGGCGGACGCGCAGGGGGCGCGCCCGCCGGTCCGGCTCGACCGGACGAAACGGGGGAAAACGCATGAAGCACCACGGGAGTGAAACCTTTTTCGTAGTGGGCGAGGGGGTGCTGGAGTTCGACGGGAACGGGGATCCCGCGGCGCGGCAGCCCCTCGCGGTGGAGGAGCTTCGCCGGTTCCGGTTCTCGCGACTCGGCCCGGAGGGGCCGCGGGTGCCCGAGGACACCCGGATCGCGCTCGCGACGGCGATGTCGGCCGACGTGCCGCAGCCGGACTCGGCGGAGCCCGCCGTGCCGGCCGGGTACACCTACCTCGGCCAGTTCGTTGACCACGACCTGACCATGGACCGCACGGAGACCCAGCTCGGCGGTGACGTCAACCTGGACGACCTGGTGCAGGGCCGGTCGCCGGCGCTGGACCTGGACTCGGTGTACGGCCGCGGTCCGCTCGACCCGGTGGACCGCGCCTGCTACGCCGAGGACGGCGTGAAGCTGAAGGTGGGCAAGACGTCGGCCACGCGGTTCCCCGACGAGCGCGTCAACGTCGAACTGGAGGGGTTCGACCTGCCGCGCGCGGGTTCCGGCGCCACCGGCGCGGACCGCCGCCGACCGCTGATCCCGGACGCCCGCAACGACGAGAACCTGGTGGTCGCGCAGACCCACCTGGCGTTCATCCGGTTCCACAACCGAGTGGTGGAGGAGCTGGCGCTGACCGGGCTCACCGGGCAGCGGCTGTTCCGCGCGGCGCGGGCGCAGGTCGTGCGCCACTACCAGTGGATGCTGCGTCACGACCACCTGCCGCGCATCGTCGACCCGGCGGTCGTGGACGACGTGTTCACCAACGGCAGGCGCTTCTTCGAGGCGCCGGGGCGCGGCTACGCGGGCGCGTCCCAGCCCGCCACCATGCCGCTGGAGTTCTCGGTGGCGGCGTACCGGCTCGGCCACAGCATGATCCGCGACGCCTACGAGTGGAACCGCGTGTTCCGCGCGGCCGGGCCGGGTGGCGCCGCCACCCTGCTGCTGCTGTTCACGTTCAGCGGCACCAGCGGCAACTTCCAGCCCGGCACCGACCTGGACGACCCGAACGTGCGGGGCGTGGACACGCTGCCCACCAACTGGATCGCGGACTTCCGCCGGCTGTACGACTTCACCGAGGCCGGGCGGCCCGACCTCGCGCCCGGCGCGGGCGGCGGCAACGTCACCAAGCTGATCGACACGCTGCTGGTGAACCCGCTGACGAACCTGCCGGCGGGCACGTTCGACGGGCGCGGCAAGGTCGTCACGCCGATCCAGCGCAACCTGGCGTTCCGCAACCTCACCCGGGCCGACATGGTGAAGCTGGCCAGCGGTCAGCAGATGGCGGCCCTGTTCGGCGTCGAGCCGCTGACCGCGGACCAGGTCCTCCGCGGCAACGGCGGCGTCGTGCTGGACGCGTTGACGGAGGAGCAGCGGAGGACGGTCGTGGAGACCACCCCGCTGTGGTTCTACATCCTCCGGGAGGCGGAGTTCGCCAAGGGCCTCCTGGGTCCGGTGGGTGGCCGGATCGTGGCCGAGGTGTTCCACCGGTCGATGGAGGTGTCGCGGCACTCGATCGTGCGGGAACCGTCGTGGCGGCCGGTGTTCGGGCCGGACGCGCAAACGTTCCGGATGACCGACCTGCTGCTGTTCGCGTTCGAGGGCAAGGCCGACCTGCTCAACCCGCTGGGCGACTGACCGCCCCCGGCCGCGCACCGGGGCCCGGTGCGCGGCCGGCGGTCACACCGGGGTCGGCCTGCGCTCGGCCAGGGCGCGGCCGGTCGTGGCCAGCTCCGCCGCCACCCGGTCCACCGACTCGAGGAACTCCGGCGAGTCGCACCGCCAGTCGACCAGCCGTGAGCGCAGCCAGTCCCGCCACGCCCCCACCAGGCGCGTGAACACCTCGCCGCCCTGCTCGGTGAACCGGTAGCGGTCGGCGTGCGCGGTCACCAGGCCCTTCACCATGAGCTGACGTGCCACGGGCTCGAACACGCCCGCGGGCACACGGGTCTCCTCCGCGAGGCGTTCCAGGTCGGCGTCGCCGTGTTGAGCGCTCTGCCGGAACACCTTCACCAGCAGCCACGCCTGGGCGTGCGAGAGGGGCAGGCCGGAGGCGGCGAGCACTTCCGGCGTGGGGTCGCGCCGTTCCCGGGAGACGATCAACGCGAGCAGCTTCTCCAGCTCTTCGCTGGACGTCGCGGACGGTGGCGCGGCGAAGCTCTCCCCCACGCCGTGGTTGCCGCCGGCGGCCGTGCGCGCCGTGTCCCGCAACGGCACCTCACGCAGGAACAAGGCGACGATGAACGCCACGGCCGCGACGGGCGCCGCCGACAGGAACACGGTCTGGAGGGTTTCGGCGTACGCGGCGAGGATCGGGGCCTTCAGCTGATCCGGCAACGCGTGCAACGCCTGCACGTTCGACGCCGCCCGCGGGTCGACACCGGGTGGGATGGCGGCGGCCAGCTTCTCCGGCAGGTTGCCCGAGTAGATGGTGCCGAAGATCGCCACGCCGAACGAGCTGCCCAGGGTGCGCACGAAGCTCACGCCGGACGTTGCCACCCCGAGGTCTTCGTAGCTGCTCGTGCTCTGCACGACGACGATGGGCACGGGCATGCACATGCCCACACCGAGCCCCAACACCAGCATGTACATCGACGCCTGCCAGAACACCGTGTCCACGTCCAGCAGGGACAACAGCAGCAGACCGCCCACCATCAGGAGGCTGCCCACGATCGGGAACACCCGGTAGCGGCCCGTTTTGCTGATCACGTTGCCGGTCACGACGGACGCCACCAGCAGACCGATCACCAGGGGCAGCATCTCCAGCCCGGATTGGGTGGCGGACGCGCCGTGCACGTACTGGAGGTAGGTGGGCAGGAACGTGACACCGCCCAGCATGGCGAAGCCGACCACGAAGCTGAGCACGCTGCACACCGTGAACACGGGGCTGCGGAACAGGCGCATCGGCAGCATCGGCTCGGCGGCGCGCAACTCGACGCGCACGAACAACGCCAACGCCACCAACGACCCGGCCGCCATCCACAGGATGGTCGGCGAGGTCCACCCGTACTCCACGCCGCCCCAGCTCGTGACCAGCGTCAGGCCCGTCGCCGCGAGCCCGATCAGCAGGATGCCGAGGTAGTCGATCTTCGGTTTGCGGTCCGTGCGCACGCCGGGCAGCGTCAGCGCGCCCACCACCAGCACCAGCACGCCGAGCGGGAGGTTCACGTAGAACGCCCACCGCCAGCTGAGGTGATCCACGAACAGGCCGCCGAGCAGCGGCCCGACCACCGTGGAGACGCCGAACAACGCTCCGATCAGCCCCTGGTAGCGGCCTCGTTCGGAGAGCGGCACGACGTCCGCGATGACCGCGCTGGACGTCACCATCAACCCGCCCGCGCCCAGGCCCTGGATCGCGCGGGCCACGATCAGCCAGCTCATCGAGTCGGCCCAACCGCACAGGAACGAGCCGACCATGAACAGGGCGACGCTGGCGAGGAACGCGGGCTTGCGCCCGTACAGGTCGCCGAACTTGCCGATCAGGGCGGTCATGATCGTCTCGGCCAACAGGTAAGCCGTGACCACCCAGGAGAGATGCCCCGCGCCGCCGAGGTCGCTCACGATGGTCGGCAGGGCGGTGGCCACGATCGTCTGATCCAGCGCCGCCAGCAACATCCCGAGCATGATCACGGCGACAACGGCGTTGCGCGCCCCCCGCCCCACTTCCACCCGCTCCACGGCGAACCTCCCGTGTGGACCACGTGGACCATAGGTCGCCCGCCGACGATCCGCCCGCCCAGCAGCCGGCACTCGCCCCCGGTCCTGCTCCGCTGCCGGCCCTCCGCACCCCCTCATCCTCACCCGCGCCCCCTCACCCGCATCCCCTCACCGCACCCTTCACCGCGCCCCCTCACCGCGCCCTTCACCGCACTCCCTTGCCGCGGCCCCGCGCCTCCGGCACGCCGCCCGGACCTCGCCGAGCGCCAACCCGATTCCCTCCCTCCCCCACGAACTCCACCCAGCGCTCACTCACGTTCCCGGCTACCCTGTCGAGCGGTTTCAGCGGACCTCCCCGCGGGAAGGGGTGGGCGGCGCATGTCGAGCGGCGGAAGTGCGGTCGTCGGCGCGTTCACCCCTTCCGGTGGAGCCGCGGCACACACCCCCTCTTGAGCCCGCGCACTCCCCCGGCTCCGTCCGCCACCCGGCGACGGCGCCGGTCGCGCTGAACAATCCGGTTCGGACGCACCGGGAGGTGAACGCGGGTGACCACCGTGGACATGCTGCTGCGGATCGGCTCGGGACTCGGGTTGGGCGCGCTGATCGGGTTCGAGCGGCAGTACCGGGCGCGGATGGCCGGGCTGCGGACGAACGCGTTGGTCGCCGTCGGCGCGACGTTGTTCGTGCTGTTGTCGGCACACGGCTTCGGCGACGCCCCCGGCACCGCCGACCCGACCCGGGTGGCGGCGCAGGTCGTGTCGGGGATCGGGTTCCTGGGCGCGGGCGTGATCCTGCGGGACGGCTTGAACGTGCGCGGCCTCAACACCGCGGCCACGCTGTGGTGCTCGGCGGCGGTCGGTTCGTTGGCGGGGGCGGGGTTGCACCTGGTGGCTGCGGTCGGCACGGTCGCCGTGGTCGCGGTGAACGTGGCACTGCGCTCGTTGGGACGCGCGGTCGACCGCCGGCCGGACAGCGGTGACGAGGCGCCGACGAACTACACGTTCCTCGCCACCACCAGGGACGACGCGGAGGCGCACGTACGCGCGTTGCTGGTGCAGTCGCTGACACGAACGGATTTCCGGTTGCTGTCGATCTCTTCCAGCAACAGCGACGGCGGCTTCGTGGAGGTACGGGCCGAACTGGTCGGCGACCAGCGCGACGACCGCCAGATGGAGTCCGCGGTCTCCCGCCTGAGCCTGGAACCAGCCGTGACCAGCGTCCGCTGGCAGGCCGACCCACCACCCGCGGAAGAGAAAGAGGAGTAGCCTTCACAATAGCCGCGGCCCTAAATTTCGCTTAGGCCGCCACTAAGTCCCGGACAACCGGCGATCCAGCACCCAACGCCTGCCTTACGGTGTGGTCAGGGGTGTTCGCGATGACCGCAACGTTGCGGAACCGTCCCACTGCAGCACCACAACCACCGGGGCTGTTGGCGATGTGCGACCCCAACCCCATCGCCACCCACACCCACTGACCCCTCCCACCACCCCACCAACAGCCCCGCTCCAGTTCCTCCCACCGAGCCCCACCAACCAACCCGGTATCTTTCAGGAAGCCTGCCTGATAGTTCCCGCGACCCGAAACTATCAGGGAGCCTCCCTGATAGTTTCCAGCGCCCGAAACTTTCAGGGAGCCTGCCTGAAAGCTCCCCGGGGCCGTATCTTTCAGGGAGCCTGCCTGAAAGTTCTGCGGCCCGAAACTATCAGGCAGGCTCCCTGAAAGTTTCCGCGTCGACCGAGCAGCGAGGTCACCCCTCGGCGTAGCCGAGCCGGAGGCAGGCGCGGGAGGCACCTGGCCGGTCAGGAACGAGCCGCCCGACGAGAGTCGGACAGGGTGCCGGACCAGGCGGGGCGGATGGCTTGGTCGAGCGGAACCGGGCGATCGCCTGGTGGAACTGTGCCGGTGGAGTGTGCGCCGGTGGAGTTGCGCCGGTGGAGCTGTGCCGGCGGATTGGCGGCTGGGGTGCCGATGGGTCGCGGAATCCGACTGTAGGCGAGTCGAGGTGGGCGACGGGCGAGCGGGGAGCCGGGTGAAGGAGGGCGCGCGTGAGGGTGACGGCGGGATGGGGAGGGCAGGGCGGGAGTTAGGAGTGGCCTTGCCATAGGCGCCAGGCGCGGGGGCTTGTGGGTTCGTGCGGGGTGTTGGCTTCGCCCAGGCGTAGTCTGATCCGCGCTCCGCCCAACCGGCCGCGTTCCAGGTGGATCGTGCCGTTCGTGGCTTCTGCCGCGGCTCTTGCTATGTCCAGGCCCAGGCCCGTGGAGCCGCCGGTGGAGGCGCCTCTGTGCAGGGCCCGTTCCGGGTTCGCTATGCCCGGCCCGCCGTCTTCCACCACCAGCGTTATCCAGCCTGCGTGTTTCACCACCGCCACGCTCAACGGCGTCCGCGCGGGTGTGTGGTGGAAAACGTTTTCCAGCAACGCGTCCACCACCGCGCCCAAGGCGTCCGCCGTCAGGCTCACGCAGGTCGACTCGTACGGCACGTCCACCTCACAGGCCCGCCCCTGGTCCGCCGCGTGCGCCGCCCAGAAGGCCATCCGCCCCGTCACCACTTCGGCCACGTCGCAACCGCCCTCCGCGACCACCGCGGGCACCGGGCGCAGTGACTCGATGATCCGGTCGACGTCCCGCCCCATGACGCTGACCGCCCGCCGGATGCGCTCCGCCACCGGGCCGCCGCCGATGGCGTCCGCGTCGAGCCTCAGCGCTGTCAACGGCGTGCGCAAGCGGTGGGACACGTCCGCGATCATCTCCCTTTCCTTGGCCAGCAACCGTTCCGTCCGGTCGGCCGCGGCGTTGATGGCGGTTGCCAGGGCTACCAGTTCGGGTGGCCCGGTGGCGTGTATCCGCTTGTCCAAACCCTGGTGGGCGACGTCGGAGGCCGTTGTCGCCAGCACGCGCAGTGCCTGGAGCATCGGGGACGTCAGGCGTCGGCCCAGGGCGATCGACGCCCACGTCGCCGTGGCGACGGCCAGGAGCAGCAGGCACAGGCTCAGCCACAAGCCGGGGGTTGCTCGCGGGGCCGGCGTCAGGGTGATCAGCGCCGAAGACGAGTCCACTGTGGACACGGCGAAACCATCCGCGGCATTGCTCATGCCGATCTTCTCGCCGGACGGCAGGCGCACGGCCAGCCTGCCCTCCGCACCGGCGCGGGTTCGGGCCACCGCGCCGCGCACCGCGTCCGGGTCGGTGGTCACCGCGAGCACCGCCGCCACGGTGATCGCGTCGTGCCGGTCCGCCGCCTCGGCGTGCTCCGCCGCCATCGCGACCAGCAGGCATCCCGCGACACCCGCGACCAGCACGCCCACCAACACCGACGACCACGCCAACGCCCGCGTGAGCAACCCTCTCATTACGGCGACACCAGCTTGAACCCGACGCCGCGCACGGTGTGCAGGTAACGGGGTTTCGCCGCGGTCTCGCCCAGCTTGCTGCGCAGCCACGACACGTGGACGTCTATGGTCTTGTCGTCGCCCAGATACGGCTGACCCCACACGGCTTGGAAAAGCTCCCGCCGCGGGATCACCCGGTTCGGCCGCCGCGCCAGGTAGGCCAGCAGGTCGAACTCCCGCCTGCTCAACGCCACCATCCTCCCCGCGCGCAACACCTGCCGCTGCGCCAGGTCGACCCGCAGGTCGCCGACCACCAGCAGGTCCCGGTCCAGGCGCGGCACGCCCGCGGTCCGCCGCAGCAACGCGTTGATCCGCGCGGCCAGGTGTTCGGCGGAGAAGGGCTTGACTATGTAGTCGTCGGCACCCGCGTTCAGCGACCGCACCACGGAACTCTCCCCGTCGCGGGCGGTCGCGATGATGACCGGCACGTCGCTCACGCCACGCAGCATCCGCAGCGCCGCCACGCCGTCCAGGTCGGGCAGGCCCAGGTCCAGGATGACCAGGTCGGGTTCCCGCGTGCCCGCCTCCCGCAGCGCGGCGACCGCCGTGCCGACCGCGCGCACCTCGTGCCCGAGGTCGGTCAGCGCGTGCACCAGCGCCGCCTGGACCACCGGGTCGTCCTCGACCAGCAGCACCTTGGACATGCCAGGAGGGTATGCCTTCGGCGGCCCGCACCGGGGGATGGTCGCCGAGCCGGCCCACCTTAGCGAAACCGTGCCTGGCTCTTAACGGTGCCTTAGGGAACCGCCCACTACTGTCTGCTCCACCGTAATCCCGGGTGTCGCGGCTCGCACCCGCGACGTGGCCGACCGGGTCGGAGCCGGCCCGGACGCGACGAGGAGCAGGCGTGGCGGAAGTCGTTCTGAGCGGTCTCGGCAAGGTCTACGTCGACGGCACCCGCGCGGTCGACGACCTCAACCTGGAGATCCGGGACGGGGAGTTCCTGGTGCTGGTGGGACCTTCCGGGTGCGGCAAGACCACCGCCCTGCGGATGATCGCGGGACTGGAGAGCGTGAGCGAGGGGTCGATCCGGATCGGCGAGCGGACCGTCAACGACGTGCCGTCGCGGGACCGGGACGTGGCCATGGTGTTCCAGTCCTACGCGCTCTACCCGCACCTGGACGTCTACGACAACATCGCGTTCGGGCTGACCCTGCGCAAGCTGCCCAAGGACGAGATCGACCGGCGGGTGCGCGAGGTCGCCGAGGTGCTGGAGCTGCACGAGCACCTGGACCGCAAGCCCCGCAACCTGTCCGGCGGCCAGCGGCAGCGGGTCGCGATGGGGCGGGCGATCGTCCGCGCTCCCCGCGCCTTCCTGATGGACGAGCCGCTGTCCAATTTGGACGCCAAGCTGCGCGTGCAGATGCGTGCGCAGATCGCCCGCATACAACGAGACCTCGGCGTCACCACTGTCTACGTCACGCACGACCAGACCGAGGCGATGACGCTCGGCGACCGCGTGGCCGTGATGAAACGCGGTGTGCTGCAACAGGTCGGGCCACCGCAGGAGCTGTACGACCGCCCGGTGAACCTGTTCGTCGCCGGGTTCATCGGCTCGCCCGGCATGAACCTCGTGACGGCCCGGCTCGACCGCGACGACGACGGGCGCCACTGGCTCACGGTCGGCACGGACGCCTTGCTGCTGCCCGATTCCGTGCTGCTGTCGCGGCCCGCGCTGGCCGGGTACGCGGGCCGCGACGTGGTGCTCGGCATCCGCCCCGAGGACATGGAGGACGCCGCGCTCGCCGACGCGGGCGAGGGTTCGATCCTGCACTCGGTGGCCGACCTGGTGGAGGCGATGGGATCGGACGTGCTGGTGCACTTCCCGGTCGACGCCGCGCCGGTGGTCACCGAGGACACCAGGGCGCTGGCCGAGGACGACGGCACCGCGACGCTGCCCAAGGGCGGCGGTGTGGTGCTGGTCGGCCGGTTCTCGCCCCGGACGCACACCTACGAGGGTCAGCCGGTGGCGGTGTGGGTGGACACGTCCCGGCTGCACTTCTTCGACCCGGCCACCGGGTTGTCCGTGTGGACCGACAAGTCAGGAGGGCAGCGATGAACCGCTTGAAGGTGACCGCCGCGCTGGCGGCGGTGATCGCGATGCTGACCGCGTGCTCCGGCGGCACCACCGCCGGCGCGGGTGACGGGCCGCTGGCCGGGCAGACGGTGGAGGTGGTCGGCACGTGGTCGGGCGACGAGCAGCAGCGGTTCGAGCAGGTGTTGCGCGTCTTCGAGGACAAGACCGGCGCCGACGTCCGCTACACGCCCGCGGGTGACGAGTTACCCACCGTCCTCCAGACCCGCGTGCAGGGCGGCACACCGCCGAACGTCGCCCTCGTCGCCCAACCCGGCCTGGTGCGACAACTCGCGCGGGCCGGTGCGCTCAAGGCCGTGTCGGGTGACGTCGAAAAGGCCGTCACCGAGCACAACGCCGGGGTGTGGAAGAAGCACGGCACGGTCGACGGCAAGCTGTACGGCGTCTACTTCAAGGCCGCCAACAAGTCCGCCATCTGGTACCGCGGCGATGCTCTCGACGAGATCGGCGCGCAGCCGCCGCGGACGTGGGAGGACTTCCTCGCGGTGGGCCGCGCGGTGGCCGACACCGGGCAGGCCGCGGTGTCCGTCGGCGGTGCGGACGGTTGGACGCTGACCGACTGGTTCGAGAACGTCTACCTGCGCACGGCCGGACCCGCCGACTACGACAAGCTCGCCACGCACGAGATTCCGTGGACCGACCCGTCCGTGCGCACGGCGCTGAGCAGGCTGGGCGAGTTGTTCGGCGACCCCCGGCTGGTCGAGGGCGGTGGCTCGGGCGCGCTCCAGACCGAGTTCCCCAAGTCGGTGATCAACGTGTTCGGCGAGTCGCCGAAGGCCGCGATGGTGTTCGAGGCCGACTTCGTGGCATCGGTGATCACCACCAACACCAAGGCGAAGGTCGGCGAGGACGCCAAGTTCTTCCGGTTCCCCAGCATCGGCGGCAGCCCGGACTCGGTCGTGGCGGGCGGTGACGTGGCCGTGCAGCTCAAGGACGACCCCGCCACCAACGAGCTGATGGCGTTCCTGGCGTCACCGGCCGCGGGCGAGGTGTGGGCGCGGCTCGGTGGTTTCCTGTCGCCCAACAAGGGCATCCCGGCCGACAGCTACCCCGACGAGGTGACCCGCGAGCTGGCCGGGCAGCTCGTCGACGCGGGCGACAACGTGCGGTTCGACATGTCGGACCTCGCGCCCGCCGCTTTCGGCGGCACGAAGGGCGCGGGCGAGTGGAAGGCGCTCCAGGACTTCCTCGCCGACCCGAAGGACGTCGAAGCCGCCGTGCAGCGACTGGAGTCCGAGGCGGCCAAGGCGTACCAGCGGTGACGGTGGCGAAGGCAGGCCGCTTCGCCGTGGACCCGACACCCGGCCGCTCGCCGCGCCAGGCGGTGCCGTTCCTGTTGCCCGCCCTCGTGCTCCTGGCCGCGCTGGTGCTGTACCCGCTGGTGTACTCGCTGGTGCGCAGCTTCTTCGACCGGTCCGGCTCGGCGTTCGTCGGGTTCGGCAACTACGTCGACCTGTTCACCGACGCCCGCACGCTGACCGCGTTCAAGAACAACGTGATCTGGGTGGTCGTCGCACCCGCCGTGGTGACCGGTCTCGGGCTGGTGCTGGCGGTGCTGACCGAGCGCATCCGGTGGGCGACGGCGTTCCGGCTGGTGTTGTTCATGCCGATGGCCATCTCGCTGTTCGCGTCCGGGATCATCTTCCGCCTGGTGTACGAGGAGGACCCGAACCAGGGCGTGGTCAACGCGGTGGCGGTCGGCGTCCACGACCTGTTCTCCGCGCCGTCGCCCTACGCCGGCGCGCGACCTCGCGACGCCGTGGCGTTCGCACCCGCGGAGGGCGGCTTCACGAGCACGTCGACCTACGAGCCGGGGAGCGCGGTTCCCGTACCGCTGGTGGGTTTTCCTCCCGGGCAGGTGGCGAGCGAGGCGTCCGCCGCGACGCAACCCCGTGCGGGCGCTCGGGAACTGCGTGGTGTCGTCTGGCTCGACGTGTCCGTGGGCGGCCGGGCGGGTGCGTTGGACGCCGGTGAGCGCGGGTTGCCCGGCCTCGCCGTGGAAGCACTGCGGGAGGGGCGGGTCGTGGGCCGGGCGACGACCGGCGACGACGGCCGGTTCACCTTCCCCGACCTCGGGGACGGCCGGTACGCGCTGCGGCTGGCGGCGACCAACTTCGCCCTGCCGTTCCGGGGTCTGACGTGGCTCGGCCCGTCGCTGATCACCCCGGTGATCATCTCGTCCTGGATCTGGATCATGACGGGGTTCGCCATCACGTTCATCGCCGCCGGGCTGTCGGCGATCCCCCGGGACGCCCTGGAGGCCGCGCGCGTCGACGGCGCGACGGAGTGGCAGGTGTTCCGCCGCGTCACGGTGCCGTTGCTGTCGCCCGTGCTGCTGGTGGTGTTCGTGACGCTGGTCATCAACGTGTTGAAGGTGTTCGAGCTGGTGTTCGTGATCGCGCCCGGATCGGTGCAGGAGGAGGCGAACGTGCTGGCCCTCCAGATGTGGCAGGTGTCGTTCAACACCGGCGGCGACCAGGGGGTGGGCAGCGCGCTCGCGGTGGTGCTGTTCCTGCTCGTGGCACCGGCGATGTTGTTCAACGTCAGGCGGTTCCGGCGGGAGCGGTCGTGACCGTGGTCGAGGTTTCCGTGGCCGGCTCGCCCCGGCGCGGCGTGCTGTCCCGCCTGGTGTCCCGGCTCGGCGGTGGCGCCGTCCAGGTCGGGTTGGCCCTGGTGGCGTTGTTCTGGCTGGTGCCGGTGCTCGGGCTGCTGGTCGCGTCGCTGCGGGAGGAGTCGGCGAACACCGCTTCCGGGTGGTGGACCGTGCTCACCGCGCCGGCCGAGCTGACCCTGACCAACTACGCCGACCTGGTGCACAACTCGACCGTGCTGCGGTCGTTCCTCAACACGGTCTACATCGCCGTCCCCGCAACGGTTCTGGTGGTGGTCATCGCGGCGCTCGCCGCGTACGGGTTGGCCTGGATCGAGTTCCCGGGCAGGCTGTGGTTGACCACGCTGGTGGTGGGCCTGCTGGTGCTGCCGGTCCAGGTGGCGTTGATCCCGGGGGCCAAGCTGTTCGGCGCGCTGGGGTTGTTCGGGACGATCACCGGGGTAGTGCTGTTCCACGTCGCGTTCGGGCTGCCGTTCGCGATCTTCCTGCTGCGCAACTTCTTCGCCGGCATCCCGCGCGACCTGGTGGAGGCGGCGCGGATGGACGGCGCGCGGGAGTGGGTGGTCCTCCGGCGGGTGGTGCTGCCGATCGCCAAGCCCGCCATCGCGTCGCTGACGATCTTCCAGTTCCTGTGGGTGTGGAACGACCTCCTGGTGGCGTTGGTGTTCGCGGACCAGGACTCGGCGCCGATCACGGTGGCGCTGCGGGCGCAGTTGCGGCAGTTCGGGACGAACATCGACCTGCTGTCGACCGGCGCGTTCCTGTCCATGGTCGTGCCGCTCGCGGTTTTCCTGCTGTTCCAGCGGTACTTCGTGCAGGGTGTGCTGGCCGGGTCCACGAAGTAGCCGGGGGCGGGTGGGCTCGATCCCGTGAGCCCACCCGACTTCCCGGGGGCCAGTCCTCAGCAGGTGGCGTGGTTGGCGGAGGCGGTCCGGGCCGTGCTCCGTCTCGAGGGCGCCCCTAGCGGGACAGGAGGTCTGCCCACGCCGCCACGGTCGGGGTCTCCGCGAGGTCCACGAACGCGATCGACGCGCCGTTCGCGCGCCACGACTCGACCAGCGACATCACCCGCACCGAGTCCAGCCCGTGGTCCAGGAGGTTGTCGTCGTCGGCGATCTCCGCGGGCGCGATGTCGAGCACCGCGGCGATCTGGTTGCGCACGTCGTCCTTGGTCATGCCGCTCCGTTCAGTTCGGTGATCAACCGCGTCGTCGTGGTGGTGACGGCGCAGCGGCCGGCGGCGTAGCGCACCGCCATGTGGTGGTCGTCGGCGGAGAAGTCGGCCACCGCGTCCGCCACGAAGAACGCCTGGATGTCCTGCATGAACGCGTCGGCCGCCGTCATCAGGCAGCCGATGTGGGCGTAGATGCCGGTCACCACGAGCTGGTCGCGGCCGGACGAGTCGAGCAGCGAGCGCAGGTCCGTGCGGTGGAACGCGTTGTAACGCCACTTGGTCATCCGCACGTCACCCGCACCGGGCGCGAGCGCGTCGACGATCTCGGCGTCGTGCGGGTCCGTGCCGATGCCCGTGCCCCACATGTCCAGTTGCAGGCCCCGCTGCTCGGTGCTCTGCCCGCCGGGCTGCGCCGAGTACACGACGGGGATGCCGAGCGCGTGGCAAGTCTGCCGCAGGGCGCGGATGTTCTCGACCAGCTCGACCACCGGCGAGGCGTCCGGGTCGAACGCGCGCAGGAAGTGGTTCTGCATGTCGTGGATCAGCAGCACCGCGCGGGACGGCGCGCAGACCCACTTCACCCGGTTCACGGGCAGGTCCGCGGCAGTGGGCATCGGGTACGGCTCGATGGTCGGCAGCCCCATCTCAACGCGCCTTTCTGAACGTGTCGGCGAGCGCCCGCCGCAGGTCGCGGCGGCTGGTCTTGCCGACCCCGGTGTGCGGAAAGGCGTCCACGACCTCGATGCGGTCGGGGATCTTGTAGGCCGCCAGGCCGCGTTCGCGCAGGAAGGCGCGCAACGCGGGTCCGGTCGGCGGCTGACCGGTGGCGATGACGAACGCGCAGGTCCGCTCACCCAGGTAGTCGTCCGGGATCGCGACCACGGCCGCGTCGTGCACGGCGGGGTGGGCCAGCAGGTGGTTCTCGATCTCCTCGGCGGCCACCTTCTCGCCACCGCGGTTGATCTGGTCCTTGGCGCGGCCCTCCACCACCAGGTGCCCGGACGGCAGGCGGCGCACCAGGTCCCCGGTGCGGTAGAAGCCGTCGGGTGTGAAGGCGACCCGGTTGTGCTCGTCGGCGCGGTAGTAGCCGCGGATCGTGTACGGGCCTCGGGTCAGCAGCTCGCCGACCTCGCCGGGCGCGACCTCCGCGCCGTCCTCGGCCACGACCCGCAGCTCGTCGTCCGGCGAGATGGGCCGGCCCTGGCTGGTGACGACGACCTCCTCCGGGTCGTCGAACCGCGTGTAGTTCACCAGTCCCTCGGCCATGCCGAACACCTGCTGCAACGCGCAGCCCAGTTCGGCGCGGACGCGCCGCGCCGCCTCGGGCACGAACTTCGCACCGCCCACCTGGAGCACCCGCAGGCTGGACAGGTCGTGCTCGTGCCGGGCCGGCGACGCCATCCACTGCAACGCGATCGGCGGCACGACACCCGTGATGTCCACGCGTTCCTTCGCGATCAGCGGGAAAACCACGTCGGGGCTCGGCGCGGGCGCCATGACGATCCGGCCGCCCGCGTGCAGCACCCCCAGGATGCCGGGCGAGGACATGGGGAAGTTGTGCGCGACGGGCAGGGCCACCAGGTACGCGGTGTCCTGGTCCAGCCCGCAGATGTCGGCGCTCTCCCGGACGCTGTAGAGGTAGTCGTCGTGGGTGCGCGGGATCAGCTTGGGTATGCCCGTGCTGCCACCGGAGAGCTGGAGGAACGCCACGTCGCCCGCCCGCACCTCCGGCAGCTCGCCCTCGGCCACCGGCACGTCCGCGAGCGCCGTGTGCTCGCCCGGGTCGCCGTGCACGAAGACGTGCCGCAGCCCCGTTTCCGCACGCACCCGGGTGGCGAGCGCCCGGAAGTCGAAGCCGCCGACCGAGTCCGCCACCACGTACCCGACCGCGTCGGTGATGCCGCAGAACGCGGAGATCTCCGCGAACCGGTGCGACGGCAACGCGAACACCGGCAGCGCGCCCGCGCGGAACAACCCGAACACGACGGCCGCGTACTCCGCCACGTTGGGCAGCTGCACGACCACCCGGTCGCCCGGTCGGATGCCACGCGCCAGGAAGCCCCGCGCGGTGCGGGAAGCACGCTCGTCCAGCTCCCGGTACGTCCAGCGGCGCTCGCCGTCGACCACGGCGACCCGGTCGCCGTACCGCGCGGCCCGCGCGGCGAGGAAGTCGCCGAGCGTTTCACCGACCCAGTACCCGGCTTCCCGGTACCGGCGGGCGAACTCGGCCGGCCACGGCGTCCAGTCGTTCACGCCGACTCCTTCAGTCCCAGCGCACCCAGGAAGGTGCGGAACTTGGCGCTGGTCTCCGCCAGCTCGTCCTCCGGCGTGGAACCGGGCACCACGCCCGCGCCCGCGTACAGCCGCAACGTGCGGTCGGCGACCTCGCCGCACCGGATGGCCACGATCCACTCGCCGTCGCCCCGGTCGTCGGTCCACCCGACCAGACCCGTGTAGAAGCCCCGGTCGAACGGCTCCAGCTCGCCGATCAGGTTCCGCGCGGCGTCCGCGGGCACCCCGCACACGGCGGGCGTCGGGTGCAGCGCGGTCGCCAGGTCCAGCGCCGACGCGTTCTCGTCCCGCAGCACGCCGGTCACCTTGGTCGACAGGTGCCACATGGTCCGGGTGGGCAGGAGTTCCGGCTGGGCGGGCACGTTCAGCTCGCGGCAGAACGGGGCCAGCCCGTCCGCCACCGCGCCGACCACCAGCGCGTGCTCACGCAGGTCCTTGCGGGAGGACAGCAGTTCGGTGGCGTTGCGGCCGTCCTGCTCGGGTTCGGTGCTGCGCGGGCGGGAACCCGCCAGCGGGTTGGACACGACGGCGCGGCCGGTGCGGCGGAGCAGCAGCTCCGGGCTGGTGCCGATGAGCGTGCTGCCGCCGAGGTCGGCGGCGAAGGTGTAGCCGCGCGGGTCGCGGGCGGCGAGCGCGGCGAGCACCTGGCACACGTCGATCGGCTCGGCGGCGGTCAGGTCGAGCGCACGCGCCAGCACGACCTTGCTCAGCCCGCCACCCGCCATCAGCTCCAGCGCCCGCCGCACGCCCGAGGTGTAGGACTCGGTGTCGGTGCGCTGGTCCAGCCACCGCCCGCCGGGTGTCGGCCGGGCGGGCAGCGACACCGTGTGCAGGGGCGCGCCGCGGTGGACCACGCGCGGCACCGTGAGCCGGGAGGGCACGTCCGGCCGGAACGGCAGCGCGCCCACCACGACCTCGCCGTGCTCCAGGGGTGCGGCGAGCGCCGCGCCGGCCTCCGCGGCGGCGAGGACGCCGGTGGGCGAGGCGAAGAAGAACCCGCCCTCCCGGTAGGTGTCCAGACTCGGCGGGGCGCTGGGTGTTTCGGCGGCTAGCACCGGGTTGCTCCGTTCGCTGTTCATGGCTCAGGCGCGCAGTGTCGCGCCGCCGTCCACGTAGAGGTTCTGCATGGTGATGTGCCGCGCCCGGTCGGACACCAGGAACAGCACGGCGTCGGCGATGTCCGCCGGGTCGGCGATGCGGCCCAGCGGGATGCCGACGCGGAAGCCGGCCGGGTCGCCCGCGATCACGCGGGCGGGCCCCTCGTCGTCGGTCCACAGCGCCCGCTGCATCTCGGTGTCGGTCGAGCCGGGCGAGACGACGTTGCACCGGATGCCGTGCTCGGCCAGCTCCAGCCCGAGGCAGCGGGTGAACATGGTGGTCGCGGCTTTCGAGGCGGCGTACGCGCCCATGTCGGCACGCGGCACGCCGGACGCGTTGGACCCGACCGTCACGATGACGCCCGCGCGTCGCGGCGCCATCCGCCGCGCGACGGCCCGGGACACGTGGAACACGCCGTCGGTGTTGACGGCGAACGTCCGCCGCCAGTCCTCGTCGGTGGTGTCCAGGATGCGGCCCATGCGCAGCACACCCGCGACGTTCACCAGGATCGAGATGGGTCCGAGCACGCGCTCCACGTGGTCCACGACTTCTTCCACGCTGTCCACATCGGACACATCGGCCTCGTGGGCGGCGCCCTTGAGGTCCACGCCGGCGACGATCGCGCCCGCCTCGGTGAGCGCCGCGGCGACGGCCGCGCCGATGCCCCGACCGGCGCCGGTCACGAGCGCGACACGACCCCCGATCCCCTGGTCGACCATGGTGTTGACTCCCCGGTGCGGTGTCGAGGTGGACATCACTCTAGCGTGCGTTTAGGTAAGGCTAACCTACAAGTGTTGTAGCGGACAGTGCTCCTCACGGCGCAGTCGGCCACCGCGCGGTCACCCACGGCCGGACCGCCATTCCCGGTACAGCAGCCACGCGAGGTAGACGCCGCCGACCGCGCCCGTGACGACACCGACCGGCAGTTCGCCCGGCGACGTCAGCCGCTGCGCCACGAGATCGCTGATCAGCAGCAGCGCGCCGCCCAGCAGCCCGGCGGGCACCAGTCCTGGTCCGGGCGAGCCGGTGAGCCGACGCGCCACCTGCGGCGCGACCAGCGCCACGAACGCCACCGGACCGGCGCACGCCGTCGCCACCGCGGTCAACCCGACCGCCGCGACGATCAACACCAGCCGCGTCGGCTCCACCCGCACGCCCAGCGCCGTCGCGCCCTCGTCCCCGATGTCCAGCACCGACAACGCCCGGCTCAGCGCCAGCACCACCGGCACGAGCACCAGCAGCGCCACCGCCATCAGCACGGCCTCCGGCCACCGCCGCTCGTACAGGCTGCCGACGATCCACACCGTCGCCGCCCGCGCGTCGGTCAGCTCCGCCCGCGTCACCAGGTAGTTGTTGAACGCGATGAGCATCGCGCTCACCCCGATGCCGACCAGCACCAGCCGGTACCCGTGCGCGCCTCCCTTGAGCGCCAACAGGTACACCGCCGCCGCCGAGACCAGGCCACCGGCGAACGCGCCGAGCGCGGTCTGCGTCGCGCCGCCGCCGAACAACAGCAGCACCACCACCGCGCCGGTCGACGCGCCCTGCCCGAAACCGACGATGTCGGGGCTGCCCAACGGGTTCCGGGTCAGGCTCTGGAACACCGCGCCCGCCACGCCGAGCGCGATGCCGACCAGCACGGCGGTCAGGGCACGCGGCAACCGGCGGCGCGCCACGAAAAGCTCGGCCATGCGCGTGCTCTCCCCGAACACCGCGCGCACGGCGTCGCCCAGCGGGACGTGGTAGTCGCCGACCACCAGGGCGGTCACCAGCGCGCCCAGCGTGACCACGAGGATCGCGCCGCACACCCACACCGAACGCGCGTGCAGCCGGAACGAGACCCGCCCGTCCAGCAGCCGCACGGAACCGAGTGCCGTCACAGTTGGGCGACCTTCCTCCCGCGCACCAGGGCGATGAACACCGGTGCGCCCAGGAAAGCCGTCACCAGCCCGGCTTCCAGTTCGCTCGGCGGCAGCACGACCCGGCCCACCACGTCCGCGCCCAGCAGCAGGCACGGCGCGAGCAGCGCCGAGTACGGCAGGACCCACCGCTGGTCGGCCCCGACCAGCGACCGCGCGATGTGCGGCACGGTCAGGCCGATGAACGAGAACGGCCCCGCGGCGGCCGTCGCGGCGCCGCACAGCAGCGTGATCGCGGCGGCGGCGGTGAGCCGCACCCGGCCCAGGTTCGCGCCGAGCGCGCGCCCGGTCTCGTCGCCGAGCGCGATCACGTTCAGCGGCCGGGCCAGGAACAGCGCCACCAGGATGCCGACGACCAGGAACGGCGCGACGCGCACCAGCACGTCCATGTCCCGCCCGGCGAGACCGCCGACGATCCAGAACCGGAACTGGTCCAGCGCCTTGTCGTCGGCCAGCTGCACGGCGTAGGTGTAGGCCACCAGCACGGCGCTGATCGCGGTGCCCGCGAGCGCCAGCCGCACCGGCCCGGCCGCCCGCCCGGAACTGCCCAGCCCGTAGACGACCAGCGCCGCGACCGCCGCGCCGCCGAACGCGAACCAGACGTACTCCAGCGGCCCGGTCAGCCCCAGGAACGCGATCGCGGACACCACCGCCGCCGCCGCGCCGCTGTTGACGCCCAGCAACCCGGGGTCCGCCAACGGGTTGCGGGTCAGCGACTGCATCAGCGCGCCGGCCAGGCCGAGCGCCGCGCCGACCAGGACGCCCAGGACGGTGCGCGGCACGCGTTGCTGCGCGACGACCAGCGCGTCGTAGGAGCCGTCCGACGACCACAACGCCTCCAGCACGGTGGACAGCGGCACGGACCGCGCGCCCACCGCGACGCTGAGCAGCGCGCAGCCGACCAGGGCCGCCAGGCACAGCACCAGCCCGGTGGACCGGCTCAGCACGGGTCACCGTCGAGCATGTCGGCGAAGGCCGTGAACAGGTCGGCGTACACCGCGTGGTCGAACGCGTGCCACCGATCGGTCCACAGCTGCGCCCCCGGCACGTCGACCCCCTCGTCGAACACGTACAGCAATTCCACCCCGGGTGGCTTACCGGCCAACGGCCACCGGCCCGGCGGCGCGAGCCGCACGCCCAGTTCCCGGAGCGTCACCAGCCACGGGTACCGGTCCGGGTCCACCACGGTCAACGCGCCGTGCCGGGCGAACGCGAAACCGACCGATCGGGTGGGCCGCCACAACGCGGCCTCCCGCACCCGCCACTTCGCCGCCCGGTACCGGGCGCGTGCCGCTTCCGGCACGGGCGGGCAGCCCAGCGCCGCGGCCAGCGCGCCCGCCTCCGCGAGCAACGCGTCCAGCGACTGGCCGGGCGCCTTGAGGGTCAGGCCGACCGCCGGCGTCGGGCAGTCCGCCAGGCGCTGCAAACCGGCGCCGTGCGTGCGGTCCACCACGAGGTCGGCGTCCAGCAGGAGCGCCGGGTCCGGCTCCGGGTCGTCCACTGTGTCCAGTCGCGTCACGCCACGCGGGTCGAAACCCACGGCCGACAGGCAGTCGTCGGCCGGGTCCTCACCCATCGCGGCGGACACCGGCCGAACACCGGCCGCCCAGAGGGTGGACGTCGCCAGCAGGTCCACCACCGCCACCCGGTCGGGTCGGCGGGGCAGGGTCACGGTGACCCCGCGCCCGTCCGTGTACCGCCACACTCGCCCTCCCCGGGCTTACGCGCCGAGCGCCTTGCGGATGTCGTCCAGCACGATGCCCGCGGCGACCGGGCCGCCGCGCGAGGTCCACGGCACGCCGTCCACGGTCACCACGTGCTTGGCCCGCACGGCCTTGAGCTGAGTCCAGGTCGGGTTGGCCTCGGCCTGCTCGAGCGCCGACGCGCCGTCGGCGTTGAGGGTGCCCAGGAACAGCCAGTCGGCGTCGAGCACGTCGAGCTTCTCCAGGCTCACCGGGTCGGACGGGCCGGTGCCCTCGGTCTGCTGCGCCCGCGGGCGCTTCAACCCGAGGTCGGCGACGATGGTGCTGGCGAAGTGCTGCTGCTGGAGGTAGGTCGGCCCCTGCGGGTTCCACCGGACGAGGCTGACCTCGGCGTTGGCGTTCGCGCCGAGGGAGTCCTTGGTGTCCTTGACCTTCCGGTCGTAGTCCCGGATGACCTCGTCGGCCTTCGCGGACAGGTTCAGCGCGTTCGCGACGCCCTTGAGGCTGGCCTTCCAGTCGTCCTTCACCAGGCTGGTGACCACGGTCGGCGCGATGGCGTTGAGGTCGGCGATCTGCGCCGGGTCCGGCTCGATGAAGTGGCCGTAGAGGATGACGTCCGGCTTCGGGTCGAGCGCGGCGATGGCCTCCAGGTTGGGTTCCACGATCTCGCCGACCAGCTTGACGCCCGGCACCTCGGCCGCCAGGTAGCCCGCGACGCTGTCGCCCTGCCGGGACTTGCTCGCGCCGATCGGCGTGACGCCGAGGGCGATCGCGGCGTCGAGGTCGGTTTCGGCCAGCGCCACCACGTTCTTGGGTTGCGCGGGCAGGGTGACCTGCGCGCCGGTCGCGTCGGTGATGGTGCGCGGGCCTTCCGCGGCCGACGAGGTGGTCCCGGTGTCCGTGCCGCCCCCGCCGCACGCGGTGAGGGTCAGCGTGGCCAACGCCACTGCGGCGAACAGCTTTCTGGTGCGGAACATCGTTCTCCCAATGGGAAGCTGGGCGGGGAAGCAACGGCACCTTACCCAAGATTAGGGCAGGCTAACCTAAACGGGGGCATAACGGTTCGGCATCACGGAGAAAGATCACTCGCCGTGGCCACCACCGTCGCCTCCGTCGGGCCGTACGTGTTGATCAGCCGCACGCCGGTCTCCCGCCACTCCGCCACCCGCGTCGCCAACGCCGCCTCACCGCCGATCACCACCACGCGCACCGAGCCCGGCAGCTCCGCCCCGTTGGCCACCGCGTGCGCGACCTCGTGCCAGAACGCCGTGGGCAGGTCCAGGAACGTGATGCCCGCTTCCCCGCACTCCCGCAGGAAACCCGGGATCGAGGCGGTCATCTCGTCGGTGCGCAGCACCAGGGTCGCGCCCGCGCACAACGCCACGAACACCTCCTCCACGCTCGCGTCGAAGTGCAGCGCGGCGAACTGGAGCACCCGGTCGTCCGCCGTGACGCCGTACCGCGTGGTCGCCGCACGCACGAAGCCCGCGAGCGCGTCCCGGGTGACCAGCACCCCGTTGGGCCGCCCGGTGGAACCCGAGGTGTGGATGACGTAGGCCAGGTGGCCGGGTTCGACTCCTCCCGGCACGGGTGCCACCCGGCCCCGGACGTCGTCCGCGATCCGGATCGGCGGGTTCGCGGCCGACAACACCGCACGCGTCCGCTCCGCCGGCGCGTCCGGGTCCAGCGGCACGTACGCCGCGCCCGCGAACAACACGCCGAGCAGGGCGGCGATGGTCTCCGGACGCCGCCGCAGTTCCAGCGACACCAGCACGTCCGGTCCCGCGCCGCGGTCGCGGAGGTCGGCGGCGACCCGGTCCGCCGCGGCGACCAGCTCCGCGTAGGTGAGCCGGGTCGGGCCCTGCTCCACCGCGACGGCGCCCGGGCGCTCGGCGGCCCGGCGGCGCACCAGGTCCACCACGTCGGGCGCGGGTGGCGCCAGCGCCCGCACCGGCACGACCCGGTCGGCGAGCGGGATGCGGCCGATCGGCCGCTCCGGCACGCGCACCGCCTCGGTGAGCAGCCGCAGCAACCGGTCCCGGTGCCGCGCCAGGTCGGCCACGTCGTACAGCGCGGGGTTGCCGTCGAGTTCCACGCTCAGCCCGGAACCGTCGGAGAAGTCGCGCACGCCGACCGCCAGGTCCTCGACCGGACCGGCGGCCAGGTTGCGCATCCGGCCCCGGTGCGGCCCGAACCGCAGGTCGTTGTCGAACGGCATCACGTTCACCACCGGGCCGAACAGCTTCCGGTTGCCGCCGACCAGCGACAGGTCGCGCCGGATCTGCTCGTGCCGGTACCGCTGGTGCGGCCGGGTCCGCTTGACCTGCGCCGCCACCTCCCGCGCCAGCGCGGGCAACGAGTCGCCCGACCCGACCGGCACGCGCAGCGGGACGATGTTCATCACGATCGCGGGCACGCGCACCAGCGGCGTGCCGAGGCGGCCCATCACCGGCAGGCCGAGCACGACCTCGTCCGCGCCGGTCGCGCGGTGCAGGTAGGCGGCGACCGCGGCGGTGACCAGGTCCGGCCAGCCCACGCCCTCCGCCGCCGCCAGCGCGCGCAACCCCTCCGCCGGCACCCGCGCCTCGGCCCGCACCGTGTGGTCGCCGATGGCCGCCAGGCGGTCCACCAGCCCCGGCGGCTCCGGCAGGTCGGCCAGGTAGTCGCGCCAGAACCCGGCGTCGGCCGACCGCCGTGCCGAGTCCACATAGGACTCCTCGACCTCCAGCACCTTGGCGAACGGCCCGAGCGCCGTGCCGCCGCCGTCCGAGTACAGGTCCGCGACGCGCCGCGCGATCAACGAGAACGCGTACCCGTCCACGGCGATGTGGTGCACCCGCTGGTGCCACACCCAGCGGTCGTCGGCGAGCTTGAGCAGCGCCGCCGCGAACAGCGGGCCCTCGGCCAGGTCCACCGGCGTCCGGACGTCCTCCCGCATCCACGCCTCCGCCGCCGCGAGCGGGTCGGCGCGGTCGGTGAGGTCCAGCACCGGGAGCGGCCAGTCCCGCGGCTCGTGCCACTGGCGGGGTTCCTCCCCCGCCAACGCGAACCGCGCGTGCAGCGACTCCGCCTCCGCGATCGCCGACCGGACCGCCCGCTCGAATCGCGCGGGTTCGACCGGGCCTTCCACCAGCACGTAGTCGGCCGTGTTGTACACCGGGTTGGCCGGGTCCAACTGCTGGCCGAACCAGATCGACGTCTGCGCCGCGGACAGCGGCAGGGTGGCGGTCATGACTGGCACTCCTGGTCCAGGACGGGCCCGATCACCGCGAGGGCGTCGGGGTCGGTCATCTCGTCGTGCCGGGCGTCCACCTCGACGACCCGCACCCGCCCGGTCACGTGCGGGTGCCAGCGCTCGGGGGTGAACGCGTCCTCCGGCTCCTCGCGGGCGGCGGTGAACAGCAGCAGGTCGCCGTCGAACACGTCCGGCTTCGCACCCGCCACCTGGTCCGCCGACGCCAGCAGGTTGTCCACCACGGCGTGCAGTGCGGCGCGGTCGAGCCCGAGCGACCCGCGCTCCAGCACCGCGTCCACCACCTCTTCGCGGTCGGCGTCGAACGGCTCCAGCCCGGCCATGCGCAGCAGGAACCGGTGCGCGTCGGCCACCTCCGTCCGCTCCGGCCCACCCGGCGGGTAGGCGTCGAGCACCGCCAGCAACGCGACCCGCTCGCCCCGGTCGTGCAGGAGACCGGCGACCCGGTGCGCCACCAGGCCGCCCAGCGAGAAGCCGAGCAGGTGGTACGGACCGCGCGGCTGGACCTCGCGGATCAACGCGAGGTAGTCCTCCGCCATCTCCTCCGCGGTCGGCGGGCGCAGACCCGGTGTGGACAACGTCCGCGCCTGCAACGCGTACAGCGGGCGGTCGGCCACGTAGCGGGCCAGGCCCGCGAACGACCAGCCCAGCCCGGCCGCCGGCGGCAGGCAGAACAACGGCGCGCCACCGCCGGTGGTCCGCAGCGGCAGCAGGGGCGCGGTGGCGGCGTCGTCGCCGAGCCCCGCCACCAGCGCCGCCGGCGTCGGATTGGCGATCAGGTCGGGCAGCGCGACGGTGCGGCCCAGCGCGGTGCCGAGCACCGCCTGCAACCGGACCACGAGCAGCGAATGCCCGCCCAGGGCGAAGAAGTCGTCGTGCAGACCGACCTCCGGCAGGCCCAGCACCTCGGCGTACGCACCGCACACCAGGCGTTCCGCCGGTGTGCGTGGCCGGCCGCCGCGGTGCTCGAACTCCGGCGCGGGCAGCGCCGCGCGGTCGAGCTTCGCGTTGGGCGTCAACGGGAAGCGCTCCAGCACCACGACCGCCGCCGGCACCAGGTGCTCCGGCAGCACCGCCGCGAGTTCCGCCCGCAGGTCGGCCGGCTCGCGCTCGGTCACGGCGTACCCGACGAGCTGCTTGAGGCCGGGTCGGTCCTCACGCAGCACGACCGCCGCCTGCCGCACGCCGGGCAACGCCGCCAGCACGTTCTCCACCTCGCCCGGCTCCACCCGGAACCCGCGCAGCTGCACCTGGTCGTCGGTGCGGCCGTGGAAGTCCAGGTCGCCGCTGTCCCGCCAGCTCACCAGGTCGCCCGTGCGGTACAGCCGGGAGCCGGGCGGGCCGAACGGGTCGGCCACGAACCGCGACGCGGTCAACGCCGGTTTGCCGTGGTAGCCACGCGCCAGGCCGGGACCGCCGAGGTACAGCTCGCCCGGCACGCCGACCGGCACCGGGCGCAGCGCCGCGTCCAGGACGTACGCGCGGGTGCCCGGGTCGGGCACGCCGATCGGCACCTTCCGCGCGTCCCAACCCTCGTGGTGGGCCCAGAGGGTGGAGTTCACCGTCGCCTCGGTCGGGCCGTACGCGTCGTGGAACCGCACCACGCCGCCCCAGCGGTGCACGAGGTCCGGGGTGACGGCTTCCGTGCCGCACAACAGGGTCGCGCCCGCCGGCAGCGTGCAGCCCTCCGGCAACGCGCCCAGCACCGCCGGTGGCAACGCCATGTGCGTGACGCCGTGCTCCGCGATGTACTCGGTCAGCTCGTGCGACGCGACGCGGCGGTGCGTCGGCACCACGACCGCCGTGCCGCCGGTCAGGACCGCCATGGCGAGTTCGAAGAACGCCAGGTCGAAGCTGATCGACGCGAACAGCAGGACTTTCGACGCCGCCGTGACGCCCAGGGACCGCGTGGCCGTGGCGACCAGCGCGGGCACGCCCTCGTGCGTGACGACGACGCCCTTGGGCAGACCGGTGGAGCCGGAGGTGTAGATGACGTACGCCGGGTTCTCCGGGCGCAAGCCGTGCTCCGGCTCGACGGCGGGCGCCGCGTCCCACCGCGCGCGGAACGCCGGGTCGTCCAGCAGGAGCGCGTCACCGGTCGGGTCGGCGTCCGAAGTGGACAGCACCGCGATCGGCGCGGAGTCCGCCAGGAGGTGCTTGATCCGGGCCGGCGGGTACGTCGGGTCGACCGGCACGTAGGCCGCGCCCGACCGCAGCACGGCCAGCACCGCCACCACCATCTCGGCGGTGCGCGGCAGCGCCAGCGCCACCGTGGTCTCCGGTCGCGCGCCCAGCCCGGCCAGCACGTGCGCCAGCCGCGCGGACCGCTCGTCCAGCTCCCGGTAGGTCAGCCGCACGTCCTCGCACACCACGGCCACCGCGTCCGGGTCGCGCCGCACCTGCTCGGCGAACATCTCCGGGACGGTGCGGACCGGGTCGTCGATCGCGGTGTCGTTGAACGACTCCACGACCAGCGCCCGCTCGGCGGGTGTGATCAGGTCGAGCGCGCCGACCAGCGCGGCGGGCCGCGACACGACCTGCTCGACCACCGCGCGCAACCGCTCGGCGATGGCCGTCGCTCGGGCCGCCGTGCACACGTCCGGCCGGTAACCCAGTTGCAGCACCAGGTTCTCGCCCGGCAGCACGGACAGGCTCAGCGGGTAGTGCGTGGCGTCCTGGTCGACCGCACCGGTCACCCGCACCCCGTCGAACGACTCCGCCGCCGCGTCCGGGTCGTACGGGTAGTTCTCGTACACCGCGAGCGTGTCGAACAGCTCGCCGATCTCGGCGAGGCCGACGTGCTGGTGCTCCAGCAACGCGGCCTGCTCGGCCTGCACGCGGGTGGCGAGTCCGGTCACCGTCTCGTCGGGGCGCAACCGCACCCGCACCGGGACGGTGTTGATGAACAGGCCCACCATGTCCTCCACGCCGGGCAGCTGCGGCGGGCGGCCCGACACGGTGGTGCCGAACACGACGTCCGTGCGGCCGGTCAACCCGCCCAGCACCAACGCCCACACCACCTGCACGACCGTGTTGGGCGTGACGCCGGCGGTGCGCGCCCACGCGTCCAGCCGACCGGTCAGCTCGGCGGACAGCTCCACCTGCGCCTGGTCCGGCCGCACCGGCGGGCGGTCGCCGGGCGGCGCGACCAGCGTCGGTCCGTCCACCCCGGACAACGCGGACCGCCACGCGGCGAGCGCGGCCTCGTGGTCCTGGTCGGCGAGCCACCTGAGGTAGTCGCGGTACGGGGTCCGGCGCACCGGCGGCCCACCCGCGTACCGGCGGAACAGCTCGCGCACCAGCAGCGGTGTCGACCACCCGTCCAGCAGCAGGTGGTGGTTGGTCACCAGCAGGCGGTGCCCGTCGCCGGTGCGCTGCAACGTGATCCGCAGCAGCGGCGGCGCGGCGAGGTCGAACCGGGCCTTGTCCTCCTCGGCGGCGTCCGGCGAGTCCGTGACCCGCCACCAGCCCGCCACGTGCTCCGGCACGACGGACACCACCCGGCCGTCCGGCGTCGTGCGGAACGCCGCCCGCAGGTTCGGGTTGTCCCGCAGCAGCCCGGCGGCGGCGGCGCGCAGGCGTTCCGCGTCGACCGGGCCGGCCAGGTCGAGCGCGAGCTGCACGGTGTAGACGTCCGGGCCGTCGCCGTCCAGCAGGGCGTGGAAGTACAGCCCCTCCTGCAACGGCGTCGCGGGCCAGATGTCCGCCACCCCGTCGTCGGCCAACGCGTCCACGTCCCGCTGGGTCAGCCGGACCAGCGGGAAGTCCGCCGGCGTGTGGCCGCGTTCGCCGCCACGCGCCAGGTCCGCCAGGTGACGCGCCCAGCGCTCGGCGATCGACCGGACCTCGTCCGCGGTGAGCACGCCGGTCGGCCACGACCAGGTGGCCACCAGCTCGCCCGCCACGTCCTCGACGTTGACCTCCAAGGCGTGCGTGGCGGGCATGTCCGCGTCCGCGCCGCCGGTGAGCCCGGCGTTCTCCGGTGCGGCCGTCCACGGCTCGCCCGGTGACGCCGTGGCGCGGCCCAGGTAGTTGAACGCGATCTGCGGACCGCGGGCGCGGGGCAGCCGGTCGCGCAGCAGCCCGAAGCCGATCGTGGACGGCGTGGCGCGCACCTGCTCCTTGACCGCCTTCAACGGCGAGCGCGTGCCCGGCTCCAGCCGGACCGGGTGCACCGAGGTGAACCAGCCGACCGTGCGGGAGGTGTCGACGTCCGGCGCGATGTCCGCCCGGCCGTGGCCCTCCAGGTCGACCAGCACCGGGCCGCCGTCCTCCCGCACGGCCAGTGCCAGCGCCGTGAGCAGGACGTCGTCCACCCGCGCGTAGCACGCCCGCGCGGCTTCGACCGGCGGCGCGCCCGCCGTGATCCGCAGGTGCGCCATGGTTTCCGTGGTGTCCAGCGCCGGGTCGAGCGGCCGAGTGCCGATCAGCGGCTCGTCGGCGGCCAGGACCCGCCGCCAGTGCGGCTCCTCGGCCGTCACGTCGAGCGCCGCGAGGGTCTTCGCCCAGCGGCGGAACGACGTGCCGGTGGGTGGGATCACCTCACCGCGGCACGCGGCGGCCAGGTCCGGGACCAGGATGCGCCACGACACCTCGTCCACCACCAGGTGGTGGATCACCAGCAGCAGCCGGCCGGGCGTGGCGACGGCCCGGACCAGCGGACCGGCCAGGTCGAGGTCCCGCTGCTCCCGCCGTGCCTCGGCGGGCCAGTCGACCACGCCGGTCAGCCACCGCAGGTGTGCCTCGCCGGTCGGCGCGACGGTCACCGCGCGGCCGTCCGACCTGGCCCGCAGCATCGGGTGCGCGTGGACCAGCGCGGCCAGGCCCGCCCGCAGCGCCGACTCGGTCAGGTCGTCCGGCGTGCGCAGCAGGACGGCCTGGCTGAAGCCCTTCGCGCCCGCCGGGAGGTCGAGCAGCCACCGCATGATCGGGGTCGGCGGCACGTCGCCGTCGGCGTCCTCCGGCCGTTCCGCCGGCGCCGTCGCCGCGGTGGCGACGGCCGCGAGCGCGGCGGGCGTGCGCAGGTCGAAGACCTGTCGCGGGGTGACCACCACACCGGCCGCGCGGGCGCGGCTGACGAGCTGGATGGAGACGATGCTGTCGCCGCCCAGGTCGAAGAACCCGTCGTCGACACCGACCCCCGGCACGCCGAGCAGGTCGGCGAACAAGCCGCACAACACCTCTTCGGCGGGTGTGGTGGGCGCGCGGTACGCCCCGGCGCGGATCTCCGGCGTGGGCAGCGCGGCCCGGTCCACCTTCCCGTTGGGCAGCAACGGCAACGCGTCGAGCACGACCACCAGCGGCACCATGTGCTCGGGCAGCAGGCGGGCGGCGTGGGCGCGGAGGTCGTCGGGGTCCGCCCCGCCCTCGGCGTAGCCGACGAGCCGGTTCTCCCGCACCACGACCACCGCGTTGCGGACACCGGGGTGCGTGGTCAGCACGGCCGCGACCTCACCGGGCTCGATCCGGTAGCCGCGCACCTTGACCTGGTCGTCGGCCCGGCCGAGCAGCTCGACCCCGCGGTCGGTCCACCGCGCGAGGTCGCCCGTGCGGTAGGCACGCGCACCCGGTTCGCCCAGCGGGTCGGCGACGAACCGCTGCGCGGTCAGGCCCGGCTGCCCGAGGTACCCGCGGGCGAGGCCGGGTCCGGCGAGGTACAGCTCGCCCACCACACCCGGCGGCACCGGCCGCAACGCACCGTCCAGCACGTAGAGCGACGTGCCCGCCACCGGGGTGACGGTCCGGTCGGTGTGCCGCACGTAGGCGTCGACGGTGTACTCCGTCGGACCGTAGCAGTCGAACACCTCGGCGTCGGACTCGACCAGCTTGTGCCACAACGACTCCGGCACGGCCTCGCCACCGACGCAGAGCACGGCGGGCGGGTTGTCCAGCAGGCCGCGCTCCACGAGCTGCGCGAGGTAGGACGGCGTGAAGTCGAGGTGGTCCAGGCCCCGTTCGGCGACCAGGCGCAGCACCTCGTCGGGATCGCGGTAGGTGTCGGCGTCGAGCACGTGCAGCTCGTTGCCCGCCAGCATCCACAGGATCGGGTCCCACGAGGCGTCGAACGAGAACGACGCGGTGTGCGTGACCTTGCGGCGGCGGTCGCCGAACAGCGTGGCGCGGTGGGACGCGTACAGGTTGGCCAACGCCGCGTGCGACACCACGACGCCCTTGGGCGTTCCGGTGGAGCCGGACGTGTAGATGGCGTAGGCCGCGCTGTCACGCCGGATGTCCACCGTCGTGGAGATGTCCGGGAGTTCGGGCATCTCGTCCAGCACCAGCACGGGTTTCGCGTCGGCGAGCACCCGCGTGATCCGCTCGGCCGGGTAGTCCGGGTCGATCGGCAGCACCGCCGCGCCGGACTTGAGGACGCCGAACACCGCCACGACCGCGTCGGCGGACCGCGGCAGCGCCACCGCCACGAACCGCTCGGGCCCGGCCCGGTGGGCGACCAACCACGCCGCGAGCCGGTCGGACTCGGCGTCCAGCTCGGCGAACGTCAGGGTTCGATCGGCCACCACGGCCGTGAGGTCCGCCGAATCCACCGCCCGCGCCCGCAACACGTCCACGACGAGCGGGGACACGAGGGCACCCGAACCCGGCGCATCCGGCGAGGCCGCGGTGACGGCACCCGAACCCCACGCACCCGCCGACGCCGCGGCACCCGAACCCGACCGCGGCACATCCGGCGAGGCCACCGCGGCGGCCGGGACCGCGGCAGGTGGCGCGGACAGGCGGTCCGCCTCGTCGGGCAGCAACACGCCCGTGCGGGCGGGCCGCAGGGTCGGATCGGTGACGGCCGCCGTCAGCAGCGCCGCGAGCCGGTCGCCCACCCGCGCCACCTCCGCCGCGTCCCGCAGGTCCGGCCGGTACTCCAGCAGCAGCCGCAGTCGCGCACCCGGCAGCACGGACAACGCCAGCGGGTAATGCGTGGTGTCGCGACCGCCCACACCGGCGATCGTCACACCGCCCACCCGGTGCGCCGCGGTCTCCGGGCCGAACGGGTAGTTCTCGAACACCACCAGCGTGTCGAACAACGGCCCCGTGCCGCGCTGGAGGTCGGCCAGCGCGACGTGGTGGTGGTCCGCCAACGCGGCCTGCTCGCGCTGCACGCGCACCACCAGCTCGGCGAACGTCTCCGCGCGGTCCGGGCGCACCCGCACCGGGACCGTGTTGATGAACAGGCCGATCATCGCGTCCACGTCGGGGATCTCCGCCGGGCGGCCGGACACCGTCGCGCCGAACACCACGTCGTCCCGCCCCGTGAGGTGGCCGAGCAACAACGCCCACGCCACCTGCACGACCGTGTTGACGGTGACGCCGAGGTCCTGCGCGAGCCGGGTCAGCGCACGCGTGCGCTCCTCGTCCAGCTCGACCGCGACCTCCTCCGGGTCGACCGCGTCCCGCGACGCACCCGGGCTGACCAGCGTGGGCTCCACGCCCGCCAGCGCGGTCCGCCACGCGTCGAGCGCGTCACCCGACCGGCCGCCCAACCACTCCAGGTACCGGCGGAACGGCGGCACGACCGGCGGTCGCCCGCCCGCGTAGTGCGTGAACAGCTCCTGGATGAGCAGCGGTGTCGACCAGCCGTCCAGCAGGAGGTGGTGACTGGTCAGCACGAACCGGAACCGGTCGTCCGCCAGGTGCAGCAACGCGCACCGCAGCAGCGGTGGCGCGTCGAGGTCGAAGCGCCGCCGCTGGTCCGCCGCCAGGAACTCGTCCGGGTCGACGTCGTGCAGCTCCACCCACGGCACGGCGACGTCGCCCGGCACGTAGGCGTGCGCGCCGCGCACCCCGACCCGGAGGTTGTCGTGCCGCTCGACCAACGCGGTCACCGCCGCGCGCAACGCGGGCACGTCCAGGTCGCCCGTCAGGTCCAGGGTGAGCTGCGTGAGGTAGAGGTCCGGTCCCTCGTCGTCGATCAACGCGTGGAACACCATGCCCTGCTGCAACGGCGTCAGCGGCCACACGTCGACCACGTCCGGCGGCAGGTCGTCCACTTCGGACTGGGTGAGCGCGGCCAGCGGGAAGTCGGACGGGGTCCGCCCGCCGACGCGGACCCCGGCGAGGTCGGCCAGCGCCGCCACCCACCGGTCGGCGAGGTCGGCCACCTCGGCCTCGGTGAGCACGCCGTCCTGCCACGACCACACCGCGGCCAGCTCGTCGCCGACCGCGTCCACGTTGACCTCCAACGGGTACGCGGCGGGCAGCCGGTCCGCGCCACCACGCAGGCGGTCCGGTTCCGGCGTCCACGGCGCACCGGTCGACGCCGCGGCACGACCGAGGTAGTTGAAGCAGATCTGCCCACCACGCACGTCGCCGAGCAGGCCGAAACCGATCCCGTGGTCGGGTGCGGCACGCACCCCCTCCTTGACCCGCTTCAACGCCGACACCACGTCGCCGCGCCCGTCCAGCAGCACCGGGTGCAGGCAGGTGAACCAGCCGACCGCGCGGGACAGGTCGAGGTCGCCGTCCCGGCCGTGGCCCTCGACGTCCACCAGCACCTCGTCCGCGTCGCCGTAGCCGTGGTCGCGTCGCCACCCGGGCACGACCCGCGCCAACGCGGTCAGCAGCACGTCCTGCGCGTTGCCCCGGACCGCCGCCGGGACGGTGGTCAGCAACGCCTCGGCGGGCGCGGTGACCACCAGGCGGCGGGTCGTGGCGGCGGTGTCCTCGCGGGTCAGCGGTCGCGCACCGAGCACGGGTTCGTTGCGCGCCAGGGACCGCCAGTGCTCGGCGGACGGGTCGCGGTCGGCCAGCGATCGCGCCCACGTCCGGTACGAGACGGAAACCGGCTCCAACTCACGGCCTGCGCACGCGGCTTCCAGGTCGCCGAGGATGATCCGCCACGACACGGCGTCCACCACCAGGTGGTGCGCGACGAGCAGCAGCCGCTCACCCAACCGCACGGCGCGGAACACCACGCCGCGCTCCGGGTCGAGTTCGTCCTGCGCCACACGCAGTTCCGCCGCCACGTCGTCGGTGCCGACGCGCAGCTCGACGCCCGGCGCGGCCGGGACCTCCAGCCGCCACGGGTCGTCCGGCACCAGCCGCGCGGCCAGCACCGGGTGGCGGTCGACCAGCGCGCGCAGGCCGGCGGACAGCTCGTCGTCGGTGAGCGCGGCGGGCAGCCGGACCAGGACCTCCTGGCTGTAGGCGGACATCAGCCCCGGTTCGTCGCCGACCAGCCGGGCCAGCCAGCGCGTCATCGGCGGCGCGGGCACCTCGCCGCGCGCGGCCTCGGCGGGTTCCGCGGTGTCCGCCGCCACCGGTGCGGCGACGGCCGCGATGCGGGCCGGGGTGCGCTCGGTGAACACCTGCCGCGCGGTGATCGCGTAGCCCGCCGCGCGGACCCGGCTGACGAGCTGGATGGACACGATGCTGTCGCCGCCGAGTTCGAAGAAGCCCTCGTCCACCCCGACCCGGCCGAGGCCGAGCAGGTCGGCGAACGCCTGGCACACCACGCGTTCCGCCTCGGTGCGCGGTCCCACGACGGTCCGCTCCACCGCGGTGGGCGCGGGCAGCGCCGCGCGGTCCAGCTTGCCGTTCGCGGTGGTGGGCAGTTCGTCCAGCGCCACGACCGCCGACGGCACCAGGTGGGCGGGCACGGTGGCGGCCAGCGCGTCACGCACGCCGTCGGCCGGGACGCCGACCACGTAGCCGACCAGCCGCCGGTCGCGCACGGCGGCCGCGGCGGCGGTGACGCCGCGCAGCGCGGCCAGCGCCGCCTCCACCTCGCCGAGTTCGACCCGGTAGCCGCGCACCTTCACCTGGTCGTCGGCCCGGCCGAGGAAGCGCAGCTCGCCCTTGGCGGACAACGTCGCCAGGTCGCCCGTGCGGTACATCAGGGCGCCGGGCTCGCCGTGCGGGTCGGCCACGAACCGCTGCGCGGTGAGGCCGGGCCGACCCAGGTAGCCCCGCGCCAGCCCCGGACCGGCCAGGTACAGCTCGCCCACGACACCCGGCGCGACCGGTCGCAACGCGGCGTCCAGCACGCGGGTCGTCGTGCCCGCCACCGGGTGTTCACCCGAGCGGTGCCGCACGTAGGCGTCGACGGTGTACTCCGTCGGACCGTACAGGTCAACCGCACGCACGTCGGACAGCTTGTCCCACAACGCTTCCGGCACGGCCTCACCGCCGACGCATACAACGCTCGGCCGGTGCGCGCCGGTCAGCAGACCGCGTTCCACTAGCTGCGCCAGGAACGTCGGCGTGAAGTCCACGACGTCGATCTCCTCGCGCCGCACGAGATCCACGAACGCGTCCGGGTCCCGGTACACGTCCTCGTCGACCACGTGCAGCTCGTGTCCCGCGACCAGCCACAGGATCGGGTCCCACGCCGCGTCGAACGAGAGGGACGCGGTGTGCGCGACCCGCAGCCGCTGAGTGCCGAACAGGTCACGCCGGTGCCCGGCGAGCAGGTTCGCCGGCGCGCGGTGCGGCACGACGACGCCCTTGGGCCGTCCCGTCGAACCCGACGTGTAGATCACGTAGGCGGCGTCGTCCGGCGCGGGCCACGGCAGGTCGCGCGTCCCGATCGCGGCCGGGAGTTCGGTCAGCACCAGGGCGGGCCGCGCGTCGTCGGTCATCAGCGCGAGGCGTTCCGCCGGGTAGGCCGGGTCGAGCGGCAACGCGACCGCGCCGGCCCGCAACACCGCCAGCAACGCGACGACGGCGTCCGCGCCACGCGGCAACGCCAGGCCGACCACCTGTTCCCGCCCGATGCCCTGGTCCGCCAGCCACGTCGCGACGCGGTCCACGTCCCGCGCCAGCTCGGCGAAGGTGCGCGTGCCGCGCTCGTCCACCAGCGCCACGGCGTCGGGCGTGCGGACCACCTGCCACGCCAGCGCTTCCGGCACCGAAGGCCCGTCGACCGGCGCACCGCGCGGCACGGGCGCGGCCGACGCCAACCGCAGCCGCCCCACGGGCAGCGCGGGTTGCTCGGCCAGTGCGCGCAGGACGTCCAGCAGCGACGTCAGCACGGCGTCGGCGTCGACCACGTCCGGCCGGTGCTCGACGTCCACGCGCAGCGTCTCGGCCGGTGTCACGGTCAGCCCCAGCGGGAACGGCGTGGCGTCCCGCCCGGTCACCGCCCGCACGCGCAGGCCCGGCACGGGTTCCGCCGCGCGTTCCGGGTCGAACGGGTAGTTCTCGAACACCGCCAGCGTGTCGAACAGCTCGCCGTGCTCGCGCTGGAGGTCGGCCAACCGCACGTGCTGGTGGTCCAGCAGCGCGGTCTGCTCGGCCTGCACGCGCGTCAGCAGGTCACCGAGGGTTTCCGCCGGGTCCAGCGCCACCCGCACCGGGACGGTGTTGATGAACAGGCCGACCACGTGCTCGATGCCCGGCACCTGCGGCGGGCGTCCGGACACGGTCGTGCCGAACACCACGTCGGGAGCACCGGTCAACCCGCTGAGCACCAGCGCCCACGCCGTCTGCACCAGCGTGTTGAGGGTGACGCCCGCGGCCTTGGCGCGTGCGGTGAGCGCGTCGCTCAGCCCGGCGTCGAGCCGCGTGCCGAGCGTCGCGGGCAACGCGGGCTCACGCCGCGCCGCCGGTCCGCCGACCAGGGTCGGCCGCGCGCCGGCCAGCGCCGCGCGCCACACCGCGGCGGTCTCGTCGGCGTCCTGCTCCGCGAGCCACCGCAGGTACTCGTGCGGCGTGGTCACCGGGCGCGGCTCCACGCCCCGGTAGCGGGTGAACAGGTCGTCCAGCAGGAGCGGTGTCGACCAGCCGTCCAGCAGGACGTGGTGGTTGGCCACCAGCAGCCGGTGGCGGTCCGGGCCGGTGCGGACGAGGGTGAACCGGATCAGCGGCGGCGTCGCCAGGTCGAACCGGAGCGCCGCGTCGTCCTCGGTGACGCGCCGCAGCCCCGCTTCGACGTCCTGACCGCGCAGGTCGACGTCGCGCCAGGGCACCTCGACGTGCCGGTGCACCAGCGCGTGCCGGGTGTCCGGGAACGAGGTGCGCAGGGTCGGGTGGTGGTCGAGCAGTTCCTGCGCCGCGCGGCGCAGCGCCGCACCGTCCAGCGGCCCGGTCAGGTCCAGGGCGAGCTGGGTGAGGTAGACGTCCGGGCCGCCCCGGTCGAACGCGGCCTGGAACACCATGCCCTGCTGCAACGCCGTCTGCGGCCAGACCTCCACCACGTCGGCGGGCAGGGCGTCCACCTCGGACTGGTCGAGCCGGGCCAGCGGGAAGTCCGACGGCGTGCGCACCTCGGCCGGGATCTCCGCCAGGGCACGCACCCACTCGTCGGCCAACGCGCGCACCTCGGCCTCGGTCAGCACACCGGCGGGCCACGCCCAGGTCGCCGACACCTCGCCGTCGTGCGCGGCGGCGTCGATCTCGATGGCGTGCACGGCGGGCATCCGCGGGTCGATCCCGTTGACCAGCAGCGAGTTCTCCTCCGCCACCGCGAAGTCCGCGTCCTGCGGCGCGGGCAGCCGGCCCAGGTAGTTGAACCCGACGGCGGCCCGCGGGAAGTCGACACCCGCCAGGTGGCGCAGCACGCCGAAGCCGGTGACCGGCGGCAGCGAGCGGACCTGCTCGCGCACCGCCTTCACCGCGTCCGCGGCCGTGCCGCGGCCGGGGGTCAGCCGCACCGGGTGCACGGCGGTGAACCAGCCGACCGTGCGGGACACGTCCAGGTCGCCGTCCCGGCCGTGCGCCTCGCGGTCCACGACCAGGCTGTCCACGCCCCGCACCCGCTGGAACGCGAGCGCCAGCGCGGTGAGCAGGGCGTCGTCGGCGTTCTTCGGCTCGGGCGCGGTCACGGTCAACCGCCGCACGGTGGCCTCGGTGTCCACGGCGGGGTCGAGCGGGCGGCCCAGCGGCGGCCCGGCGTCGGCCAGGACCTCCCGCCACGCGGGCAGGTCCGCCTCGTGGTTGACGGCGCGCGAGGCCCAGGTGCGGAACGCGACGCCGGTGCGCGGCAGGTCCACGCCGCGGTAGGCGTCGGCGAGGTCGGACAGCAGGATGCGCCACGACACCGCGTCCACGACGAGGTGGTGCACGGCGAGCAGCAGCCGCCCGGCGCCCGGGAACCACACCGCCTGCGTCATCACGCCCGCGTCCGGGTCGAGCCGGTCACGCGCGGCGGCGGACTCGGTCGGGACGTCGCCGGTCGCGACGCGGAACACGTCCGGCGCCTCGGCCGGGACGTGCAGCGACCAGCGCTCGCCACGCACCAGGCGGGCCCGCAGCAGGTCGTGGCGCTCGAGCAGCGCCCGGACCGCCTCGCGCAGCCGGGTCTCGTCGTCCGGCACGCGGATCAGCAACGCCTGGTGGTACCCGGAGACGGGTGCGTCGAGTTCGCCGAGCCACGCGGTCATCGGCGTGGCCGGGACGTCGCCCAACGCGTCGGCGGCGGTGTCGTGCCCGTCCGGCTCGGTCAGCGGGGTGGCGACGGCGGCCAGCGCGCGCACCGTCTTGTGCGTGAACACGTCCCGCGCGGTGAGCCCGAACCCGGCCGCCCGCGCCCGGCTCACCAGTTGGATGGAGACGATGCTGTCACCGCCCAGGTCGAAGAACCCGTCGGTGGGTGCGACCGCGTCCAGCCGCAACACCTCCGCGACCAGCGCGCACAGCACGCGCTCGGTCTCGGTGGCGGGCTCGGCCGACCCGCGGCGGAACACGGGCGCGGGCAGCGCCGCCACGTCCAGCTTGTCGTTCGCGGTGCGCGGGAACGACTCCAGCGCCACCACCGCGGCGGGCACCAGGTAATCCGGCAGCAACGCGCCGACGTGCGCCCGCAGCGCCTCACCGTCCACTTCGGACGGCGTGACGTACCCGACCAGCCTGCCGTCGCGCAACACCACGGCGGCGCGGTCGACGGCGGGGTGCGTGGTCAGCGCGGCCTCCACCTCGCCGGGCTCGACGCGGAACCCGCGCACCTTCACCTGGTCGTCGGCACGACCCAGGACGGCCAGCCCGCGCGGTGTCCGGCGGGCCAGGTCGCCGGTCCGGTAGAGCCGGGAACCGGGCGGCCCGAACGGGTTCGCGACGAACCGCTCCGCCGTCGCACCGGGCCTGCCCAGGTAGCCGCGCGCGGGTGACGCGCCCGCGAGGTACAGCTCACCCACCACGCCGTCGGGTACCGGGCGCAGCCGCTCGTCCAGCACCAGCGCCGCGGTGCCCGCGACCGGGCGACCGCCGTCCGCGTCCCACCAGTAGCTGTCGACGGTCGCTTCGGTGGGGCCGTACATGTTCAGCGCCCGCACGCCGGACCGCACGAGTTCGGCCCACAGGTCGTCCGGCACGGCTTCGCCGCCCACCGCGACGACCTTCGGCACGCGGGTGTTCGCGAACAGGCCCTCGTTGACCAGCTCCCGCAGGTAGGACGGCGTGAAGTCGATGTAGTCCAGGCCGCGTTCCGCGATCCGCGCGAGCATCGCCGCCGGGTCGCGGTAGACCTCGGTGGGCACCACGTCCAGGAAGTGCCCGGCGAGCAGCCACAGCACCGGGTCCCAGGAGGCGTCGAAGGAGAACGACGCCGTGTGGGCCACGGTGAGCCGCGTGTCGGTCGGGATCACGTCGCGGCGGTGTGCGGCGAGCAGGGCCGCGATGTTCGCGTGGGTGACCACGACGCCCTTGGGCCGCCCCGTCGAGCCCGAGGTGTAGAGCAGGTAGGCCGCCGAGTCCGGCGCGATCCCCCAGTCCGGCGCGGCGCCGGTCACGTCCGGCAGCTCGTCCAGCACCAGCACGGGTTCGGCGTCGGCGAGCATCGCGTCCAGCCGGGCCCGCGGGTAGTCGAGGTCCAGGTGCAGCGCGACGGCGCCCGCCGCGAGCACGCCGAGCAGGGCGACGACCGAGTCCACGCCACGCGGCACGCCGATCGCCACGACCCGCTCCGGGCCCGCGCCGCGGTCGCGCAGCCAGCGCGCGAGGCCGTGGACTCGGTCACGCAGTTCCCCGTACGTCAACGTGGTGCGGTCGTCGCCCACCGCGGGCAGGTCACCGGGCAGCTCGGCCAGCACGTGCGGCAGCAGCGGCGCGGGCAGCGGTTCGGGCGCCGTGACGCGTTCGGCGGGCAGCAGCACGTCCAGGTCGCCGACAGCGCGGTCCGGGTCGGCACACGCCTGGCGCAGCAGCGAAACCAGCCGGCGCGCCATCGCGTCCACAGTGGACTTCTCGAACAGGTCCGTGCGGTACTCCACGAAACCCGCCATGCCGGACGTGCCGGGCACCTCGTGCACGCTGAACGTCAGGTCGAACTTCGCGGTGTCCTGGGGCGCCTGCGCGATCGCCACGTCCAGGCCCGCCAACGCCGGCGGGCGGCGCTCGCCGACCTGGTGGCTCACCATCACCTGGAACAGCGGGTGGTGCGCGGCCGAGCGCTCCGGGTTCACCGCCTCCACCACCCGGTCGAACGGCAGGTCGGCGTGGTCGAACGCGGCGAGGTCCACCTGCCGCACGCGGGCCAGCAGCTCCCGGAACGACGGCTCGCCCGTGAGCGGGACGCGCAGCACCAGGGTGTTCACGAAGAAGCCGACCAGCCGGTCCAGCGCCGGGTCCGGGCGGCCCTCGACCGGCGCGCCGAGCGGGATGTCCTCGCCCGCGCCCAGTCGGGACAGCAACGCGGCGACGGCGGCCTGCACGACCATGAACACGCTGGTCCCGGTTTCCCGCGCCAGGTCGCGCACGGCGTCGTGCAGCACGCCGTCCACCTCGAACCCGTGCAGCGCGCCGGCCACGCCCGCGACCGCCGGGCGCGGGTGGTCGGTGGGCAGGGCGATGCGGGTCGGCAGCCCGGCCAGCGCGGACGTCCAGTGCGCGAGCTGCGCCTCCTCCACCTGCGCCAGCAGGTCGCCGTGCCACAGCGTGTAATCCGCGTACTGCACGGGCAGCGGGTCCCAGCCCGGTTCCTCGCCACGCAGCCGGGCGGCGTAGGCGGTGGCCAGGTCGGCGGCGAGCGGTTCGAGCGACGCCTCGTCACCCGCCACGTGGTGCAGCAGGAGCAGCAGGCGGTGCTCCCGCGGTCCGTCGGCGGTCAGCGACGCCCGTAGCGGCGGTTCCGCGCCGAGGTCGAACACGTAGGACGGGTCGGGCTCGGCGACCCGGTGCAGCACGGGGCGCTCGTCCCGCACGACCTGGCGCGGGCGGCCGTC
Organism: Saccharothrix obliqua; assembly: GCF_019375475.1. GTDB lineage: Bacteria > Actinomycetota > Actinomycetes > Mycobacteriales > Pseudonocardiaceae > Actinosynnema > Actinosynnema obliqua. The sequence goes on from NZ_JAHXGQ010000002.1 coordinate 193,393, forward strand.
CACCTCGGGGAAGACCGTGCGCAACGCCTCGTGCCGGGCCACCACGTCGGCCAGCGCGTCCTCCAGCGCGGCCACGTCCAGCGGTCCGGTGAGGCGCAGCAGCAGCGGCAGGTTGTAACCGGCGTTGGGTCCGTCCACGCGGCCGAGGAACCACAGCCTGCGCTGCGGTGCGGCGAGCGGGAGTTCCGCGGGCCGCTCCCGGGCCACCAGCGGCGGGCGGGTCGGGCCGTCCTCGGCGAGCACGTGCGCCAGCGCCGCCGGCGTCGGCGCGGCGAACAGCGAGCGCAGCGGCAGGTCCACGCCGAGTTCGGCACGCACCCGGCCGACCAGGCGGGTGGCCAGCAGCGAGTGCCCGCCGAGCGCGAAGAAGTCGTCGTCCGCGCCGACCGGCACGCCGAGCACGTCCTCGAACGCCTGGCACAGCGCGAGTTCGCGTGCCGTCGCGGGCGCGCGGGTGGCGGTCGCGTCGGCGACCGGCGCGGGCAGCGCCTTGCGGTCCAGCTTCCCGTTGGCGGACAACGGCAGCTCGTCCAGCACCACGAACGCGGACGGCAGCATGTACTCCGGCAGCGCGGAAAGCGCGGACCGCCGCACCGCCGCGAGGTCGGGCGTGCCGACCAGGTAGCCGACGAGCGCGGGTTCGCCGCCGACGCCCTCACGCAGCACCACGGCGGCGGCACGCACACCCGGCGCGGCGGTCAACGCCGCCTCCACCTCGCCCAGCTCGATGCGGAAGCCACGCAGCTTCACCTGGTGGTCGACGCGGCCGAGGAATTCCACCACCCCGTCCGCCGTCCACCGGGCCAGGTCGCCGGTGCGGTACATGCGGGACCCCGCCGGGCCGTGCGGGTCGGCGACGAAGCGCTCCGCGGTGAGCCCGGGTCGGCCGAGGTAGCCACGCGCGAGCTGCACGCCGGTGAGGTACAGCTCCCCCGGCACGTTCGGCGGCACGGGGCGCAGGTTCGCGTCCAGCACCCGCAGCCCGGTGTTCCAGACCGGGCGGCCGATCGGCACGGACACCCGGTCGGCGTTCGACACCTGCCACGACGTGACGTCGACCGCGGCTTCGGTGGGCCCGTAGAGGTTGTGCAGCTCGGCGTGCAGCACCTCGCGGCACCGCCGGGCCAGGTCGCCGGGCAGCGCCTCGCCGCTACAGATCACCCGGAACAGGCTGGTGCACGCGGCGGCGGTCGGTTCGTCCAGGAACGCGCGCAGCATGGAGGGCACGAAGTGCACGGTGGTCACGCGGTGCGCGCGGATCACCTCCGCCAGGTAGGCGGGGTCGCGGTGCCCGTCCGGGCGCGCCACGACCAGCGTCGCGCCGACCACGAGCGGCCAGAAGAACTCCCACACCGACACGTCGAACGTCGCCGGCGTCTTCTGGAGCACCCGCTCACCGGGCGCGAGGCGGTACCGGTCCTGCATCCACAGCAGGCGGTTCACGATGGCGCGGTGCGGCACCACGACACCCTTGGGCCGACCCGTCGAGCCGGAGGTGAAGATCACGTACGCGGCGTCGTCCGGACCGGCGGCGGGCAGCGGTCCCGGGGTGACGGCGGGCAGCGGGCGGTCGGCGCGCACCACCGGGTACCCGGCGAAGTCCCGGTCGGCGACCACGACCGCGGGCCGCGCGTCGGCGAGCACACCGGCGATCCGCTCGGCCGGGTGCGTCACGTCGATCGGCAGGTACGCCGCGCCCGCCCGCTGCACCGCGTGCAACGCCACGACCAGGTCCACCGAGCGGGGCAGCGCGACCGCGACCACCCGGTCCGGTCCCGCGCCGGCGTGGGCCAGCACCTGCGCCAGCGCTTCCACGCGGGCGTCGAACTCCGCGTAGGTGACTTCCTCGTCGCCGATCAGCGCGACCGCGTCCGGCGTCCGGGAGACCTGGTGGCGCAGCAACCGGGGCAGCGTGGTCGTCGGCACCTCCCGCGTGGTGGCGTTCCACCGGCGCAGGACGTCCTCGCGTTCCCGCGCGGACAGCAGGTCCACGTCCTCGACCGGCGTGGTCGGCTCGGCGGTCACGGCGTCGAGCAGCCGCGCGAACCGCTCGCCGAGTGCGCGGGCCGTGGTCGAGTCGAACAGGTCGGCGCGGTACTCGACGCTGCCGGTCATCGCGGAACCGGTGTCCACGACGCCGAACGTGAGGTCGAACTTGGCCGTGCCCACGCCGGTGACGTCCACCGCGGACTTCAGACCGGGCAGGTCGAGCCGTTCGGCCAGGCCCGCGCGGTGCACCAGCAGCACCTGGAACAACGGCGAGTGCGCGAGGGAGCGTGGCGGGTTGAGGTCTTCGACCACCTGCTCGAACGGCACGTCCGCGTGGTCGAACGCGGCGAGGTCCACCTGCCGCACGGCTTCCAGCAGCTCTTCGAACGTGGTCACGCCGGACGTGTCCACCCGCAGCGCCAACGTGTTCACGAAGAAGCCGACGAGCTGGTCCAACGCGCGGTCGCCGCGACCGGCGACGGGTGTGCCGACGGTGATGTCGTGGCCCGCGCCCATCCGGCGCAGCAGTGCGGTGAGCGCGGCGTGGAGCACCATGAAGACGCTGGTGCCGGTGCGCGCGGCGAGCGTGCGGACGGCGTGCGCGGTGCGTGGCGGGATGGTGAACGGGACGGTGTCGCCCGCCGTGCCCGCGACGGCCGGGCGCGGCCGGTCGGTGGGCAGGTCCAGCACGTCCGGCGCGCCCGCGAGGGCTGTGCGCCAGTGCTCCAGCTGCGTGCCGGTGGCGAGCAGGTCCCGTTGCCACAACGCGTAGTCCGCGTACCGCACGGGCAGCTCGGGCCACTCGGGCGCGGTGCCCGCGCGACGCGCGCGGTAGGCCGCGGCCAGGTCGCCGACCAGCGGGCCCATGGACCACTCGTCGGCCGCGATGTGGTGCAGCAGCAGGACCAGCACGTGCCGGTCGGCCGTGCCGCGCACCAGGGTGGCCCGCAGCGGCGGCTCGGCGGTCAGGTCGAACGCGCGGCGGATCTCCTGCCGGGCCACCGGTTCCGGGTCGGACGCGGACACGACGGCGAGTTCCGGCCCGGCGGGCAGCACCCTCGCGTGCGGCGCGCCGTCCGCGCCGGCGGGGAACGTGGTGCGCAGCGACTCGTGGCGGGCGCACACGTCGGCCAGCGCGGCACGCAGCGCGGCCACGTCCGGGTCGCCGGTCAGCCGCACCACCAGCGGCAGGTTGTAGGTGATGTCGTCGGGGTCGAGCCGGTGCAGGAACCACAGGCGCTGCTGGGCGAACGACAGCGGCAGCGGCTCGGGCAGGTCGCGGCGGGTCAGCGCGGGGCGGCCGAGTTCGGTCAGCGCGGCGGCCACCCCGGCGGGCGTCGGCCGGGCGAACAGGGCGCGCAGCGTGAGGTCGCGGCCGAGTTCCGCGCGGATCGCGCCGATGAGCCGGGTGGCGAGCAACGAGTGCCCGCCGAGGGCGAAGAAGTCGTCGTCCGCGCCGACCGCGGGGATGCCGAGCACGCCCTCGAACAACGCGCACAGCCGGGCTTCCAGCGGGGTCGCGGGTGCGCGGCCGGAGGTCTCGGCGGTCGGCGCGGGCAGCGCGCGGCGGTCCACCTTCCCGTTGGACGTCAACGGGATGCGGTCCACCGGCACGACCGCCGACGGCACCAGGTACTCGGGCAGCACGCCGGCCAGGGCGGTGCGCACCCCGGCCGGGTCGAGCGAGCCCGGCGCGACGTAGGCGACCAGGCGCAGCGTGCCCGCCGCGTCCGGCAGCGGCAGCACGGCCGCGCCCGCCACACCGGGCAGCGCGGTGAGCGCGGCGGTGACCTCGCGCGGCTCCACCCGGAAGCCGCGGATCTTGACCTGCTCGTCGGCGCGGCCCACGTACTCGAACTCGCCGTCCGGCCGCTGCCGCACCAGGTCGCCGGTGCGGTACATGCGGGTGCCCGCAGGTCCGTGCGGGTCGGCGACGAACCGCGCGGCGGTCAGGCCGGGGTTGCCCAGGTACCCGCGCGCCAGCCCTTCCCCGGTCAGGTACAACTCACCGACCAGGCCGTCCGCGACGGGTTGCAGCCCGCCGTCGAGGACGTACGCCCCGGTGTTGGGCAGCGGTCGTCCGATCGAGACGGAGGAGGGGGGCGGTGCGGTATCCGGCATGGCGAGATGCTCCAGGGAGGTCCACACGAACGAGTGACACGTTAAGGTGAGGCTAACCTAACGCACGGGTGTAACGACGCTCCCCGATCAGCTCTGTGACATTGCTCCGAGGAGACCTCATGCGGCTCGGCGATCTGGTCGTGGACACCACGCCCCTGCGCCACAGCAAGGAGTTCCGCTACCTGTTCATCGCCCGCATGGTGTCGTTGTTCGGGTTCGGCCTGACCACCGTCGCCATCCCGGTGCAGATCTACGACCTCACCGGCTCGTCCCTCCACGTGTCCCTGGTCAGCGTGGTCATCATGGTGCCGATGCTGGTCGGCACGCTGGCCGGCGGGGTGCTCGCGGACCGGGTGGACCGCCGCCGGCTGATCGTGCTGGCGCGGGCCGGTGTCGTGCCGGTGTTCGCGCTGCTCGCGTTGAACGCGTTGCTCGACCCCGCGCAGCTCTGGGTGATCTACCTGTGCGCGGCGCTCAACAGCGTGCTCAACGGCCTGAGCGCGACCGCCCTGATGGCCGCCACGCCCGCGATCGTCGGCCGCGACCAGCTCGCGTCGGCGGGCGCGCTGATGGCGATCACCGCGGAGCTGGGCGCGATCGTCGGGCCGTCCCTGGGCGGCGCGCTCACCGCCGCGTTCGGCCTGTCGGCGAACTACGCGCTGACCGGGGTCGCCACGCTGGTGACCACGTCGCTGGTCGCGTTGATCCGGCCGCTGCCGCCCACCGGCCCGGTCGACGAGAGCCCGCTGCGGTCCATCGCGGAGGGGCTGCGGTTCGTGGCGCGCAGCCGCGTCGTCGCGGGCCTGCTGCTGATCGACATGTGCGTCGCCCTGTTCACCATGCCGTTCGCGTTGTTCCCGGAGATCGCCGAACGGGTCTTCGCGGGCGGCGCGGGCGTGGTCGGCCTCCTGTACGCCGCGCCCGCCGCGGGCGCGATGATCGCCGCGTCGGCGAGCGGCTGGACCGGCCGCGTCCGGCACACCGGCCGCTACCTGGTGGCCGCGACCGTCGCGTGCGGCGCGGCGGTGGCGTTGTTCGGGCTCAGCGGCGGCGCGCTGTGGCTCGCGCTGACCGCGCTGGCGCTGCTCGGCGCGGCCGACACGGTCTCGGAAATCCTCCGCCGGTCCCTGTTGCAGCACAACACCCCCGACCACCTCCAGGGCCGGGTGAGCAGCCTGTGGCTGGCGCAGACGAACGTCGGGCCCGCGCTGGGCAACTTCGAGGCGGGCCTGCTGGCCCGGCTGGTCGGGCCGCTGACGGCGGTGGTCGCGGGCGGCGCGCTGTGCGTGGCGACCTCCGCCGCCGTCGGCGCGGCGATGCCCGCGCTGCGCCGGGCGAGCCTGCTCGACCCGTCCGCCGACGAACTGGCCGGGGACGCCGCGTAGGGCCGGGGACGCCGCGCGGCGTCCCCGGCCCTACGGGTCAGTGCGGGAGCGGACCGGCAAGCCACGCAGCGCCCGGCCCGCCGGATCTCAGTCCTCGTCCTGCTGGTGGTGGTCGAAGTTCTCCTCGCCCCGCTTCCAGTACCCGTCCACGTCGTAGGCGTCGCGGTGCAGGCCGCGCTCGTCCCGCAGGTGGCGGCGGATCGGTTTGAGCGCGCCCGCTTCGCCCGCCACCCAGGCGAAGCCGTCGCCCTCGGGCAGCACCAGCGCCGCGATCGCGTCGTGCAGCAGCGCGCCGCCCGCGGGCGCGCCCGCGCGGTGCAGCCACGTCAACCGCACGTCGGCCTTCGACACCAGGGGCAGTTGCTCGTTCTCGTCGGCGACCTCGACGAACGCGTAGATCCGCTCGCCCTCCTCCGCCTGCTCCAGCCACCGCGCGATGGCGGGCAGCGCGGTCTCGTCGCCCGCGACCACGTACCAGTCGAGCCCCTTGGGCACCAGCACCGAGCCGCGCGGCCCGAGCACGCCCACCGCGTTGCCCTCGACCGCGCCCGCCGCCCAGGACGAGCCGGGACCGTCGCCGTGCAGCACGAAGTCGATGTCGAGTTCGCCCGCGCCGGCGCGGTACTCCCGCACGGTGTAGTCCCGGAACGTGGGACGTGGCGCGTTCGGGTCGCGCTCCAGACCTTCGGGACCGAGCTTCGGCATGTTCGGCACACCGTCGCGGTCGTCGGGGAAGAACAGCTTGACGTGGTCGGCGGGCGCGGCCTCCCGGAAGCCCGCGAGGTCCGGGCCGGCCAGCGTCACGCGGACCATGCGCGGCGTCAGCCGGCGGACCGCCTTCACCCGCAGCACGCGGGGCACGAGGTCGTACTGCACGACCTCCGGCGCGGCGGCGGTCACGGCGACTCCACCAGGCTCCGGGGGCGCAGGTCCGTCCACTCGCGCTCCACGTACTCGACGCACGCCTGCCGGGTGTCCGGGCCGTGCGCGACCGCCCAGCCCGCGGGCACCTCGGCGAACTCCGGCCAGAGCGAGTGCTGGCCCTCGTCGTTGACCAGGACCAGGAAGGTGCCTGCCTCGTCGTCGAACGGATTGGTCACGACCAACTCCCCAATCTATTTGGTTAGGCTCACCTTACCCAGGAGCGCGGGCTTCCACCACGGGCAGATCGGGCATCCATCCACTGTGGACCGGTTCAGCGCGTGCCGTCCGGCCCGTTCCGCAGCGACGGGCCGAGCGCGGCGAGCGCCGCCTCCACCCCGGCCGCGCACACCTCGTCGTAGGGCGCGTCCGGGTAGACCATCACGCAGTCGGCGAGCCCGCCCAGCGCCACCGTCGCCCGCACCTCGTCCACCAGGCTCGGCTCCGGGCCGACCAGCAGCAGGCCGAGCCGCTGCCGCCACTCCCAGATCAGCTCGACCAGGCCCACGTCCTGCAACGACGACAGCTCCTGCACGACCAGCGTCACCACCTCGCGGTGGCGGTGGTGGAGCGCGAAGAAACCCTCCAGCAGGGCGCGTGGCGTCGGCCGGGCGCGTTCCGCGTCCGCCACGAACGCGCCGCCGTCGTCCACCAGCGGCTGCACGATGCTGCGCACCAGGTCCTCGCGTGACGCGAAGTGGTAGTACAGCGCGGGTTTGGTGATGCCCAGCCGGTCGGCGATGTCCTGGAGGCTGGTGCGCCCGAGCCCCTGCTTGAGGAACAGCTCGCGCGCCACCGCCTGCGCCCGAGCCCTCGTGTCGGACCTGCTCCTGGACATTCCCGCAGCATAACGACCTAACGGTAGGTAAGCCCTTGCGGCACGCCGCCACCCTCCTTACCATCCGTTAAGTAAGTAGAGGGGAGAAGGACGTGCGGGTGTTGATATCGGGGGCGAGCATCGCGGGCCCCGTCCTGGCTTACTGGCTGAGCCGCCACGGCTTCGCCGTGACCGTGGTCGAGCGCGCGCCCGCGTTGCGCAAGACCGGCGGCCACTCGATCGACCTGTTCCGACCCGCGATGGACATCGCCGAGTGGATGGGCGTGCTGCCCGCCGTGCGGGAGCTGAAGACCGGCACCGACTGGATGACCGTGCACAGCCCGGGGAAGCGCCCGGTGGAGGTCGACCTGCGCCGGGTGTTCGGCGCGGTGTCGGACCGGCACGTCGAGATCATGCGCGACGACCTGAGCGAGGTGTTCCACGACGCCGGCCGCGACGACGTGGAGTACGTCTTCGGCGACTCGATCACGTCCATCTCGCCGGACGGCGAGGTGACGTTCGAACACGGCGCGCCACGCCGGTTCGACGTCGTGGTGGGCGCGGACGGGCTGCACTCCAACGTGCGGCGGCTGGCGTTCGGCGACGTGCGCGAGGAGTTCATCGGCGCGTACCTGGCGGTCCAGTCGCTGCCCGCCGAGTTCGGCGCGGAGGGCCGCACCACCGCCCACGTCCGACCCGGCCGGCTCGCCGCCGTGTACACCGCGCGGCACCTGCCGGACGCGCGGGCGGTGTTCCTGTTCCACGGCGAGCGGGTGGACTACCACCACCGGGACGTGGCCCGGCAGCGGGAAATGCTGCGGGCGGCGTTCGCCGACGTGGACGGCGTGGCGGACTGGCTGGGCGGTGACGGCGCGTTCTACTTCGACTCGGTGACCCAGCTCCGCATGGACACGTGGTCACGCGGCCGGGTCACGCTGGTCGGCGACGCGGGTTACTGCCCGGGGCCGGCGGTGGGCGGTAGCACCAGCCTGGCCGTGGTCGGCGCGTACGTGCTGGCGGGCGAACTGGCCGCGGCGAACGGCGACCACGTGCGCGCGTTCGCCGCGTACGAGCGGGAGATGGGCGACTACGTCCGGCGCAGCCGGGAGTTCGCGGTCCGGTCGGCGCAGCGGATCGTGCCGCGCACCGAGCGGGACGTGTGGCTGCTGCGCAACGGGTTCCGGGCCGTCACGCACCTGCCCGCGCCGATCGGGCGGGCACTGGCCAAGCTCAACTCCAACGGCTTGCGGCTGCACGACACCGTGCGGCTCAAGGACTACGGCGGGCGGCGGGCCGTTCAACCGAGGTGAGCGCGGGCCGCGCCCCGGCGCGGCCCGTCACCAGACGATGGACTCCAACGAGTCCAGCGGCCGGCGTTCCTCCACCGCCTCGGGCACGACGAACGCGTCCGCGGCCCGCAGCGACTCCGGGAAGCTGAAGCCGCACCGCGCCTCCACCTCCGCCAGCCGCACCTGGTACACCCGGAACTCGTCCAGCTCCAGCGACTCCAGCTGGTTCAGGTTCTGGGTCAGCACGAACGCCCGCGCCTTCAGCGCGCCCTTCTCCACGAACGCGATGACCTTCCAGAACTCGCGCGGCAGCCGCACGCCGCGGAACACCCGGTCGTCCGCCTGGAACACCGGGCCGCCGTAGACGCTGACCCTCAGGTCGTCCACCTCGACGTCGGCCAGCACGGCCTCCTCCAGCAGGCCCCACAGCCCGCGCCGCGCGCTCTGGTTGAAATCGTCCATCTGGGGCGTGATGTTGGTGAAGTAGAACGAGTCGGTGTTGGCGCGCGCCGCCTCGGACTTGGTGCCCCACAACAGGTCCGCACGCCGCGCGAGGTGGCCGCGGTCGAGGCGGTTGTCCCGGTACAGCTCGTCGCCGACCTGGTACTCCGCCGGGATGCGCGGGTCGAGCACGAACGGGATGCCGCTGCGGTTCAACGTCTTCAGCGTCCGGCCGTCGATGTTCCACGCCACCCAGAACGCGAACCGCCGCGACTTGCTCATCGCCAGCGAGAAGTGCGTGTAGTCCAGGACTTCGCTGCCGTCCAGGGTCACCGCGTCCGCCCGCGCCTCGGCGCCGAGCACCGGCAGGCCCGCGTCGACGCCGAGGAACCCGGGCGCGAACCCGGTCCGCTCGGCCGCGGCCACCGCCTCCGGCTTCGGCGGGTGCAGGGTGATGTCGAGCTTCTCGAACACCGACTGCGGCAGGCACGCCAACGCGTGCTCCTCGCCGCCGCCCGCCGCCTCGCCGCCGAAGTGCAGCCCCGCCATGGTCCGGGTGGTCTTGCCGTTGCCCGCCTTGAAGACCCACACCGCGCCGGAGTCGCCGCCGGTGCTGATCTCGCCGCCGGGACCCGGTCGCGCCGGGTCCGGACCGATCTCGAAGCAGCCGATCTCCTTGACCCCGGCCGCACCGCCGTAGTCGAGCTTCACGATGGCGTCCACGCGCCGCACGACGCCGTGCGTGACACCCGTCGTGCGACCGCTCTTGACGACCTTGTCGCCGAGTTCCGGCTCGCCGATCCGGTCGAGGGCGACGCCGAGATCGAGGATCTCGGACACGAACGCGCGGTTCTCGACGGTGGCGATCGCGCAGTCGCCCGCGGCGCCGAGGTGCGACCGGACCAGCCGCCCGAGCCGGTTCCGGTCCGCGCGGTTGTCGTCGTGGGGGCCCGGTTGGACGACGGTGTCGCCGATCTCGCCGTGCGGTCCGTGCAGGACGTGCCAGTTGGACAGCACGTAAGGCGTGCCGTCGGCGCGGTCGTAGACGATGCAGCCGATGGTGCCCGCCGCGACCTTCACGTTGCCGACGCTCGCGCCGGGCGCGACGGGGTCGAGACGGACCTTCCGGTCGCCCGACGCGCGCTCCGGGACCACCTGGAAGTTCACCTTGTAGTCGCGTTGCAGCACATCGGTCGGCACGGTCACGCCGTCCACGGCGACCGACTCGGGCAGCAGCCGGGTGCCCAGGGACTCCAACTGCTCCGGCGCGGCCTTCTCCTTGACCGTGAACTGGACGGCGACCTCGTCCGTGGGCTTGCCGTCCACCACCTTGTAGCCGATGCCGATGGACGACACGTTGTCGTCACGCAGGTAATCCGAGCCCTTGGTGCGCACGAACTGCCTGAGCGCGGCCAGCAGCTTCTCGTTCTTCTTCTTGACCATGAGCGCAAACCCCCTGTGTGCGCACGTCGGTGCCTTGCTGTCGACGCCCCCCAGAGCGCTGTTAGCCACCGGTGAGCCGGTTCACCCGTTCAACGCAACCCGCACGGCCAAACGCCGTGATCAAGTGTGGCCGAGCGCGAAGACGCTAACACCAACGGGTGACAGCCCGCCGGTGAACGCCGGGTGTCGACCCGGGGCTTCGGGAAACCCACCACCGCCAGGATGCCGCCCGGAACGCGGTCCGACCACCCGGTGTTGACACCGGGGACCCGGCAATTGATCATCGCGAGGTGGCGGAATCAACCGGGGAACGCCTGGTCGGCGGCAACAGCACGGCCGAGGTGGTGCGCATCGGCGACGCCGTGCACCGCACGCGTGGCGCGCGGTCGGACTTCACCGCCGACGTGCTGCGGCACCTGGAAGCCGTCGGCTACCCGCACGCGCCCCGGTACCTCGGCGTGGACGACCTCGGCCGGGACGTCTTCAGCTACCTCCCCGGCAACACCACCGACCACCCCTCGCAGCGGGCGGAGGGCGCGTACGCGCTCGCCGGGACGATGCTCCGGCGGCTCCACGAGGCGACCGCCGGGCACCCCCTCGCCGGTGACCGGGAGTGCGTCGTCCACGGCGACGCGGGCCCGTTCAACACCATCTGCCGGGACGGCCTCCCGGTCGCCTTCATCGACTGGACGGGGTGCGCACCCGGCTCGGCCCTGGACGACCTGGGCTACCTGGCGTGGACGTGGTGCGTCCAGTCGGTCGGGCACGTGCCGATCGAGGACCAGGCCGCGCACCTGCGTGAACTGCGTGACGGGTACGGCGATGTGGACGCGGGTGCGCTCATCGGCGCGATGGTCGAGCAGCAGACGCGCATCGCGGTGGCGGAAACCGCGAACCTCCACGATCCCCGGCTCGACCCGGTCCGGCGCGCCCACGCCCGGCGGGCCGTCGACTGGGCCGAAGCCGACCGCGCGCTGGTCCAGCAGCACCACGAGTTGCTGCTGTCGGCGCTGCGGGACGGGTGACCGCCGCTCAGCCCTGCCCGGGCAGGGGCGTCCTGGCCGAGCGGTAGGAGCCGCCACGCGTGGGGCTCCACAGCCGCCAGTGCTTCGCCGACAGCCGGAACGGGAGGTTGTCCGCCAGGTGGCGGACGCCGGCCGGCAGCCGTTCGTCGGCGGGCAGGTTGAGCCACAGGGAGAGCGACGACCCGGCGGTGCCGAACGTCGCGCGCACGCCCGACTCGCCCAGCAGCCGGCCGTAACCGTCCACCGCGAAGCCACCGAACGCGTCGGGGGTGATGTCGGGGTACGGGACGCCGGTCGCCGGGTCGACCAGGCGCACCGGCGTGCGGTAGGTCAGGGCGGCCAGGGAGTGGCCGTAGGAGGTGACGGCGTCGGTGCCCGCTTCGGCGAGGACGTCGAGCGCGCCGGGCGCGGAATCCGGTCGGACGTGCCACTCGGTGTGGGTTCGCGCGCGGTGCCGGGGACCGCCGAAGCGCTCGGTCGCGAGCGCCACCAGCCGCGCCGTCGCCTCCTCCGGTCCACCCGCGGCGACCTGGAACGCCCACGCCGGCGACGACGGCGGTTCGGCGCAGGCCGCGACGAAGTCCCGCACGCGCCGGAACGCCTCGTGCGGGCGCTTCACGCGCAGCGAGTGCGCGCCACCCGCGGTCGCGGGCAGCCCGTCGTAGGTCACCACCCGCGTCCGCGCCATGCGGTGATCATAGGTTCGCCCGCGGCTCGTGGCCGGTGCCCGGCCGGGCGTCGAGCGCGTCGAGCTGCCGCTGGATCCGCTCGGCGTCGGCATCACGCCCCTGCTCCCGGCACGACTCCAACGCCTGCTGCCACGTCGCACGCGCGAGGTCGGGCCGGTCGAGGGCGACGTGGGTGTGGCCGAGGTGGTCGAGGGTGTCGGCGCAGTAGTAGGTGTCGCCGATGGCTCGGTACAGCGCGAGCGCCTGGTGGTAGTGGTGGACGGCCCGGTCGTGGTGGCCGTCGTGGTGCTCGATGTAGCCGAGGCTGTCCAGCGTGGCGGCCTCGCCGTCGGGGTTGTGGTGCAGCCGGTGGAGGGCCAACGCGGCTTCGCAGTGCTCACGTGCCGCGTCGTAGCTGCCCGCGCGGGCCGAGTACCAGCCCACCAGGTTGAGCGCGTCGGCTTCCCACGCGGGGTCGTCCCGGGCGCGGTAGAGGTCCAGGGACCGCCGCGCGTGGTCGAGCGCCCGGTGGTCGTCGCCCCGCACCTCCCACGCGGCCGCGAGGTCGAGGTGCGCGTGTGCCTGCTGCTCGGTGTCGTCGTGGTGCTCGGCCAGGACGAGGGCCCGGTGCAGGTGCTCGGTCGCCTCCTCGTGCCTGCCCAGGCGGTTGTGCGCGCCGCCGAGGAAGCGCAGGGTGCGGACGCGGGTCGTGGGGTCGGGCAGGTGCTCGGCGGCGTCCAGCGCCACCCGCCACACGGCCAGGTCGTCGTGGAGGTGCCCGCACCGCTGGTGGAAGACGGTCAGCGCCCAGGCCAGGTGCCACGCCCCGGCGTGCCGGTGCTCGGCGGCGGCGGTGCGCTGGGCGGCGAGCAGGTGGGCGTGCTCGCCGCCCAGCCAGGCCAGCGCCGCCGGTTGGTCGGGCAGCGGGTGCGGTCGCACGCCGGGCGCGGGCGGATCCGCCGCGAGCACCGCGGCGTGCGGCGCCAGCAGGCCCTGCGCGCCGCGGGCGGTGTGCAGGTAGAAGTCGACCACCCGCGCCAGCGCCGCCGACCGCGTCGCCGGGGGCAGGTCGTCGGCGAGCGTGGTGGCGTAGGCGCGGACCAGGTCGTGCATGGCGTAACGCCCGCCGGGGCGGCGCTCGACCAGCGAGGCGTCCGCCAGCACGCGCAGCACCCGGTGTGCTTCCGCCACCGGCCGCCCGAGGAGGCACACCGCCGCGGGGAAGCCCGTGTCCGGGCCGGGCGCGATGGCGAGCAACGTGAACGCGGCGCGCTGCGCCGGCGTCAGGCCGCGCAGCGACCAGGACAGCACGGCCCGGAGGCTCGCGGCGGGGTCCTCGTCGTCCAGCACGTCGAGGCCGAGGTCGCGCAGTTCGGCGGCGACCTCGGCCAGCGGGAGGTGCGGGCGGGTCGCGGCGTGGCGGGCGGTGATCGCGAGCGCGAGGGGGTGCCGCCCGCACAGCTCGACCAGTTCCCGGACGGCGTCGGATTCGGTGGCCACCCGCCCGCCGCCGAGGCGCTCGACCAGCAGGGCGCGTGCCTCGGCGTGGGAGAGCACGTCCAGGTGGAGGTGGCGTGCGCCGTACCGGTCGATCAGCGCGGCGAGCGTGCGGCGGCCCGTGGTCAGGACCGCGCAGGTCGGGGTGCCGGGCAGCAGCGGGGCGACCTGGTCGACGCCGGCGGCGTTGTCCAGCACGACCAGCACCCGCCTGCCCGCGAGCAGGCTGCGGTACAGCGCCGTCCGGGCGGCCAGGTCGGTGGGCACGCGGCCGGGGTCGACGCCGAGCGCGTCGAGGAAGCCGCGCACGGCGGTCGCGGGGTGCAGGGGCTCGCTGTCCGGGCTGAACCCGCGCAGGTCGACGAACAGCTGCCCGTCGGGGAACCGGTCGACGTGCCGGTGCGCCCAGTGCAGCGCCAGCCACGTCTTGCCGATCCCGCCCACCCCGGACAACGCCGAGATCACCACCGCGCCGCCCGAGGCCCGGTCCACGGCGGTGGTGAGGGCACCCAGTTCGTTCGCGCGGCCCACGAAGCCGGCCGGGGCCGGTGGGAGCTGCCGCGGCACCGGCCGGGGCTGCGCCGCGACGTGGAGGTGCACGCCGCCGGTCACCACGCCCGCCTGCACCACCACGCCCGGCACCTGGTCGGCGACCACCTCGTTGCGCGCGTCGGCGGCAGGTGGCCGGTCGTGGCCCGTCATCGGCGCCTCCCGACCTCGTCCCGGACGGCTCCGAGGCTACGAGACCCGCCGCCGTCCCGACCCGAACCGGGCCGGCAACCACCCGCACGAGGCAACCGGGCTACTCGAAGGCCGCCACGTCCGCCAGGTCCACCGCCGCCGCGAACGCCTCCTCCGTCGCACCGTCGTCGCTGTCGTAGTCCACGGCGATCCGCCACCGGCCGGCGGACCGGCGGCTGAACACGTGGAACCGGCCGTGGAACACCTTGGGCTCGCCCGAGCGGACGGCGTCGATGCGGAAGAGGCCGCGCTCAGCGGCCACATCCGCGCCGACGAGCCGTTCGACGAAGCGGAACCGGATGTCGAGCGCTCCCCCGTCCGCCGCCACGCGGGCGAACCACTCGGTGGTCTGCCGGGCGTAGTCGGCGTGGCCCAGCACCTGGCCGATCACCCCGCCGGCGCGGATGAGGCCGGGTTCGTGCAGGTCGAGGAAGGCCGCGGCGTCCAGGTTCCGGTAGTGCCCGCGGAACGGTTCCCACACGTCGCGGTTGAGTTCCCGGAGCGCTCCGCTCACGGACATGGTCGAGTCGTCTCCATCTCGCGGAGCGTACTCGCGCGCACCCCACCGGGTAACCGGTTTACCGGGCTACCGTCCACAAAGGACTTCACGCGCTCCGCCAACGAGGTTGCCGCTTCCGCCGGCGCCCCCGCCCAACGCGGCTGCCGCACCCCGCCCCCGCATGACCGCGGACTCCACCGGTGCGGCTCCCGCCTCGCCCACGCGACCGCCGCACCACCGCCGCCCCTACCCAACGCGGCTGCCACACCCCCCCGCATGACCGCATGACCGCGGACTCCACCGGCGCGGCTCCCGCGGTCCGGCCCTCAGTCGGCTGCTACCACCAGGGCCTGCGGCGCGGCCTGCTTGATCCTGGTGCGCAACCACTTCACCTGGATCGCGGTCTCCCCCTCCCACCGGCGCACCACGGCGAAAAGCCCGGCATCCCGCAGCCCCTGCGCGGCCTGGCCCACGACGGTCCAGCACAGCTCGCACTCGGTCGCCATCAGGTACAGGTCGTGCAGGTCGCGCACCAGGCCCAGCCCACCGGTGCGGGTGCCGCGGAACAGCTCGGAGTGCAGCCGCTCCGGCTCGTCGGGCGCGTCCTCGGCGTAACGGCGCGCGAACGGTTCCAGGTCGCGGGCGTGCCGGTCGCACCGCCGCGCCTGCCGGGCGCACTGCTCGGCCACGTCCGGCTCGTCGCCGTGGGCCGCGCCGACCTCGCGGAACGCGTCGCCGAGGGTGAGCTGCGCGCGGTGCAGCAGCCCGAGGTAGTGGGCGAGGTGCACGCCTCAGCCCTCCTTCACCACGGCGACCGCGGTCGCCTTGTACAGCGGTTGCTTGGACACCGGGTCCCACCTGGTGGCGACCAGCTCGTTGGCCGCCCGGCCGGCGTCGGCCACCGGCCCGGCCGCGTCGAGGTCCCAGTACCCGTAGTGGAACGGCACGAACACCACGCCACGCCGCGTGCCGCCGACGCGGGCCGGCAGGCGCAGCTCGCCCCGCGCGGAGCGCACCAGCACGGGGTCGCCGTCCGCGATGCCCAGTTCCCGCGCGTCGTCGGGGTGCAGCTGCACCCACGGCTCCGGCGCGGCGGCCTGGAGTTCCGGCGCACGCGCGGTCTTCGTCCTGGTGTGGAACTGGTAGAGGGTGCGGCCGGTGGTCAGCACCAGCGGGTACTCGTCGGTGGGCGTCTCGGCGCCCGGTTCGTACGCCACCGCGTGCAGGAACGCCCGCCCCGCCGGGTTCTTCGCCCGGTACTCCTCCGCGCCGAACTCCGCTCCGGTGGCGAGGTCGTGGCCGTACGACTCGCAGTAGTCCGGGTCGGTGTTGAACCGCTCGGCGTACAGCCGCTCGCCACCCCACTGCACGCCGCTGCCGCTGCGCAGGTCCGCGTACCCGATGCCGGTGTAGTCGCACGGCCGCCCGCGTGAGCACTCCTGCCACGCCGCGTAGGCGGATTCGGCGTCGTGCCAGCGGATCAACGGGTCGCCGTGGCGGTCGCGGAAGTCCATGCGGCGGGCGTAGTCCAGGAAGATGTCCAGGTCCGGGCGCGCCTCGCCGGGTGGTTCCACGGCCTTGTCGGACAGGTGGACGGTGCGGTCGGCGTTGGTGAACGTGCCGGTCTTCTCGCCCCACGCGGCGGCGGGCAGCACCACGTCGGCCAGCCGGGCGGTCTCGGTGAGGAAGATGTCCTGCACCACCACGAACAGCTCCTCGCGGCTGAGGACGCGGCGGATCCGCGCCAGCTCCGGCAACGACACGGCCGGGTTCGTCGCGGAGATCCACAGCAGTTCGACGGACCCCTGCTCGGCGTACCGGAAGACCTGCATGGCGTGCGTGGGCGGCGACCAGTGCGGGATGACGGCCTCGTCCACCCGCCACAGCTCGGCCAGTTCCCGGATGTGCTCGGGGTTGTCCCAGTTGCGCATACCGGGCAGGTCGCCGTCCGCGCCCGTCTCGCGGGTGTTCTGCGCGGTCGGCTGGCCGTTCATCTGGCACAGCCCCGCACCCGGCCGCCCGATCATGCCGCGCAGCAGGTGCAGGTTGTTCACCTGGCACGCCGCCGCCGTGGCCTGGTTCGACTGGTAGAAGCCCTGGAGGACGGTGGAGAACAGCCGGTCGGCCGTGCCGACGAGTTCCGCCGCCTCCTCGACCCGGGCGGCGGGCACGCCGCACACGTCCGCCACGTGCGCGCTGGTGTACGGCTCGACGGTCGCCCGCAACGCCTCGAACCCCAGGGTCCGCCGCCGCACGAAGTCCTCGTCCACCCGACCCCGCGCGATCACCTCCCGCAGCAACCCGTTGAGCAGCGCCACGTTCGTGCCCGGCCGCACCGCCAGGTGCACGTCGGCCTCCGCCGTCACGGGGGTGTCGCGCGGGTCCACCGCGAGCATCGCCGGCGCGTCGTGACCACGTCGGCGGTCCAGCACGCGGCTCCACAGCACGGCCTGCGTCTCGGCGGCGTTGTGGCCCCACAGGGCGATCGCGTCGCAGTGGTCGACGTCGGTGTACGAGCCGGGCTGCCCGTCGGTGCCGAAGCTCGCCTTCAGCGCCGCGGCGGCCGTGGCCGTGCACAGCCTGGTGTTGCCGTCCATGTGCGGTGTGCCGATCCCGGCCTTCCCGATCACGGACAGGGTGTAATACTCCTCCAGGAACAGCTGCCCGCTGGTGTGAAACCCGAACCGGCCCCAGCCGCCGGGTTTCGCCAGCAGCTCGCGCGAGCGGGCCGTGATCCGGTCCATGGCCTCGTCCCACGTGGCTTCGACGAGCCGCGAACCCTCGCGCACCAGTGGCCGGGTGAGCCGATCGGGACTCGCGTTCGCCTGCCAGCCGTACACGTCCTTGGGGTCGAGCCGGCCCCGGTTGACCCGGTCCTCCGCCCGTCCGCGCACGCCCACCAGGCGACCGTCCCGCACGCCGAGGTCCAGCGCGTCGCCGTCGGAGTGCAGCACCGACGCCGTCCGCACCCATTTGTCCGGGATGTCCACCAAGTGCTGATCGACGCGCACCGGCCACTCCTCACCGGGCCCGTACGGCGCGCGCTCGCCCCACGGGTCGGTCACCGCATCGCGTTCGGCCATACGGGGTGGGTTTCCCCGTCACCGCGAGTTGACACCCGCCTGTACACGGAAACGACCACCCACGATCACCTTGGGCGTGTACGCATCCAAAGATGCGCGCGCCCCGTCACGCATTTGTGCCGGCGGGCGCATGTCACCGCGAAGGGCGGCGGTCGTCCGCCGCCCCGGAAGGAGGCACACCGCACATGTCCCCCTTGACCCGGCGAACCCTGATCGCCGGTGGCATCGCGAGCGCGGGCGTCACCGCGCTCTCGTCCGGCACGGCGACCGCCGCCGCCTACCCGTTCACGCTCGGCGTCGCCTCCGGCGAACCCGCGCCGGACGGCTTCGTGCTCTGGACGCGCCTCGCGCCCAGCCCGCTCAACGCCGACGGCCTGGGCGGCATGTCCGCCGCGGACGTCCCGGTCGAGTGGCAGGTCGCCGACGACGAGCGGTTCGCACGGGTGGTGCGGTCCGGCTCGGTCACCACCACCCGCGCGTGGGCGCACAGCGCGCACGTCGAGGTGACCGGCCTCCAGCCGGGCCGCGACTACTTCTACCGGTTCCGCGCACAGGGCTTCATCTCACCCACCGGCCGCGCGGTCACCGCGCCCGCGCCCGGCACGTCGCCCGCGTTGACGATGCTGTTCACCTCGTGCTCGCACTACGAGGCGGGCTACTTCACCGCGTACCGCCGGATGGCGGAGGAGCACCCGCACCTGGTGCTGCACCTCGGCGACTACATCTACGAGGGCGCGGCGTCCACCACCAACGTCCGCAAGCACGCCCCGGCGGTCGAGATCTCCGGCCTGGCCGACTACCGCGTCCGGCACGCGCAGTACAAGACGGACCCGGATCTCCAGGCGGCACATGCCATCGCGCCGTGGCTACCAGTATGGGACGATCATGAAGTAGAGAACAACTACGCCAACCTGGTGCGCAACGACGGATCGCCCGCGGGCGACTTCCGCGCCCGTCGCGCCGCGGCCTACAAGGCGTACTACGAGCACATGCCGCTGCGGTCCGCGCAAATCCCGGTGGCGGAGAACATGCGGTTGTACCGGCGCGTCCGGTGGGGCGGCTTGGCCACGTTCCACATGCTCGACACCCGGCAGTACCGCGACGACCAGGCGTGCGGCGACGGCACCAAGGTCTGCCCGGAAGCCGACGACCCGAGTCGCACCCTCACCGGCGCCGCGCAGGAGGCGTGGTTGCTGGACGGGATGCGGCAGCGGCTCGGCACCTGGGACTTCCTCGGCCAGCAGGTGTTCTTCGCGCAACGGCTGGCGTCGGCGGACGGCGCGAAGTCCATGGACTCGTGGGACGGCTACAGCGCCAACCGCGACCGCCTCCAGCGCGGCTGGGACGCCGCCGGGTTGAGGAACACCGTCGTGCTGACCGGCGACGTCCACCGGTCGTGGGCGAGCAACCTGATGAACAACTACAAGACCCAGGACCGGATCGTCGGCACCGAACTGGTGACCACGTCGGTCACCTCGGGCGGGGACGGCAACGCGACCGAGAACGGCCTGTCCGACCTCAACCCGCACGTGAAGTTCTACAAGAACCTGCGCGGCTACGTCCGCACCGTCACCACACCGACGCAGGTCGCCGTCGACTTCCGCTTCGTGGACCGGGTGACCACGCGTGACTACCCGGTGAAGACCTTGCAGAGCTACGTCATCGAGGCGGGCAACCCCGGATTGCAGGCGCCGTGAAAAAGGTCATCGCCACAACCGCGATCCTCGTGCTCCTGAGCGCCACACCCGCGGGCGCCGCACCGACATGGACAACGGTGAACTCCACCTCCACCGGCGACCAGGACAACGCGGCCGTATCCGCCGTCCGCTCCGGTTACACGGCAGTGGTCTGGGAGGACGACCGGGACAACGCCGCTCCCGAAGACCCCCTGCACAGCGACATCTGGCTCCGCCTGTACCGCAACGGGGTCTCCCAGTACGAGAAGAAGTTGTCGGCGGGCGGCACCGGGAACTGGACGCACGTGCAGCCGGACGTGTCGCTCCACGACGACGGCAGCGCGGTCGTCGCGTGGTCGGAAGACCCGGACGGCAACGGCTACTACAACATCGCGGTCCGCGTGGTGCGCACCGACGGCACAGTGGCGGGCTCCGCGAGGGCGAACGCCGAGACGGGCGGACAGCAGAGCCGACCCGCGGTCGCGGCAGACCCGGATTCCGCGGGCTTCGCGGTGGCCTGGGAGGACAAGCAGTCCACCACCAACCCGACCGTGCGAGTAGCGGGATTCGCGTCCGTGACGTCGAAGACGTACGAAGTACAGGCGCACGCGAACGGCGGCACGCACCAACGACCGGACGTGGCCATGGGCGCGGCGGGCAACGCGATCGTCGTCTGGGACGAGGACGCCGACGCCAACGGCGCGTTCAACATCAGCCGCAAGGTACTCACCCCCACGGGCAGCGTGAAGGTGGCACAGGACGTGGCGAACGCGGCGACCGACGGACAGCAACGCAACGCGTCGGTGGCAGCGAACTTCAACGGCGACTTCGCCATAGCCTGGGAAACCAACCACACCGGCACACCGCAAACAGCAACCCGCTCGTTCAACGCCACCGCCACACCACAATCCGCAGTGGACACGACAACCCCCGGCACAGACCCGCAGATCGGCATCGACGACCAGCGATCGTCAGCAGTAGCAACCACAACCAACGCCGACATCCACGTGCAGGGCTTCAACCCGGACGGCACGACAACCGGCAGACTGGCCCGACAACCCACGGTCCAGACCGCGATCGGCAAGCAGGACGAGCCCGCACTAGGCGTAGACGCGTGGGGCTTGATCACCGTCGTGTACACCGACGACAACGACGGCAACAATTTCGACCAGATCTACCTGGGCACCGGCTGGCAGAACACTTCCTGGTAAACCTGGTTGCCCCACCACAGTGCACCCCCGTCGTGTTCTCCCCGTATGGCCTGCGCGCCAGCGAACCGCGCTCGTTCCCTGGGCGCAAACACGCTTTTCGTTTGCGCCCAGGGAACGAGTGTGGTTGTCTTGACCAGGTCATGCGGGGAGAGCACGACGGCGCTTTGACAGTTCTCCTTGGCGGTCTGCCAAGCGGCGAGCGTCGCTTTTAAAACCCCCGGACTCAGCCGAACCGCCCATGCACGTAGTCCGAAGTACGCGAGTCCACCGGCGAGTTGAACACCCCGTCCGTGTCCCCTTGTTCCACGATGTGCCCCGGCTCCCCGTTCTCCGCGAGGAAGAACGCGCACCTCTGCGACACACGGGCCGCCTGCTGCATGTTGTGCGTGACGATCACGATCGTCACCTGCGTCCGCAGCTCCGCGATGGTCTCCTCGATGCGGCGCGTGGACGTCGGGTCCAGTGCCGAACACGGCTCGTCCATCAGAAGCACGTCGGGCCGCACCGCCAACGACCGCGCGATGCACAGCCGCTGCTGCTGACCCCCGGACAACGCCCCACCCGGCTGACGGAGCCGGTCACGAACCTCGTTCCACAGCCCGGCCCGCGTCAGGCACTCCTCCACCAACTCCTCGCGCTCGCCGCGCGACACGGACTTCCCGGTCAACTTCAACCCGGCCGTCACGTTGTCGGCGATCGACATCGCCGGGAACGGGTTGGGCTTCTGGAACACCATGCCGATGCGGCGGCGGGTCTCGGTGATGGGTCGGCCCGCCTGGTAGATGTCCGCGCCGTCCAACCGGACCTCACCCGCCAGCGCCGCCGACGGCACCAGCTCGTGCATCCGGTTCAGGATCCGCAGGAAGGTCGACTTGCCACAGCCGGAGGGTCCGATCAGGGCGGTCACCGTTCCCGCGTCCATGGTCAGCGAGACCCGGTCCAGCACCTTGCGCGCGCCGAACCACGCCGTCACGTCCACCGCGTCCAGGGTCGCTCCGGTGATGCGCTCCGGCAACAGGGCAGTCCCTGTTGCCACCTCGCCAGCCTCCCCACCGACCCCCGTGCCGACCTTCCCACCGACCCCCGCCCCGACCTCCACGCGGCCCCCCTCAGTCTGCTGCACGTGCGCGACCGTAGGCCCCACGCCGAAATCCGAGGTGAACCACGCGTGCACCCGACATGGCCGTCGACCACGTTGGCTGTGCGTTCACCCACCGGGTGAGGCGCGAGAGCGCAACCTTCCCCGGCGGGTGGTGGTTCCAGCGCGGTGACGTGCGGCAACGTTCTCCACGCCCCCACCGGGGGCCAGGAAATCGTTGAGGGACAAGGAGATTCCCGATGCGCTCCACGTTGAAGTCGGCGGCCGTGCTGGTCGCGGGTGCCGCGGCGGTCGCCGTGCTCGCGGGCACCGCCCAGGCGGACCCGTCCGTCACCCCGGCCGCCGGCGACCTCGTCGGCGTCGGCTCGGACACCACGCAGGACGTGGCCCAGAAGCTGGGCGACCTGTACAACGCCAAGACCCCGACCCCGGCCGCCAAGGTCTACTCGTGGCACGCCACCGGTGGCGGCACGATCACGCCGAAGGCGGGTGCGCCCACCATCACCCGCCCGAACGGCTCTTCGGCCGGCATTTCCGCGCTGATCGCCGACGGCACCGCGCACAACATCGACTACGCCCGCTCCTCGCGGACGCCGAAGGCGGACGGCTCCGAGGCCAACTACGCCTTCATCGAGTTCGGGCGGGACACCGTCACCTTCGCGACGGCCGCCACCTCCAACGTCCCCACCACTTTGACCACCCTCGCACTGAACAAGCTCTACTCGTCGGCCGCCGGCAGCCCGGACTGCGCCTACACCGCCTACCTCCCGCAGGCGGGGTCGGGCACCCGTTCGTTCTTCCTCGCCAGCATCGGCGTGACCACGCCGGGCACGTGCGCGAAGGACACGTTCGGCGGCAACCCCGTGCAGGAGCACAGCGCCGCCCCGCTGGTCGGTGACCCGAACGCGATCGCGCCGTTCTCGGTCGGCCGCGCCGTGGGCGTCACCACCATCAAGGTCGGTTCGGTGGACGACTCGGTCCGCCCGGTCGGCCTGCCCGCCAACGTCACCGCCCGCGTGAGCCCGATCGACGGCCAGGCCGTCACCACCGGTGGTGTCGTGGCGTACGACCGGCCGCTGTTCAACGTGATCCGCAAGGCCGACAAGACCGTGGCCAAGTTCTCGTCGTTCTTCGGGAGCCTCGGCTACATCTGCACCAACGCCGCCGCCAAGAACGCCGTGAAGACGGCGGGCTTCCGCTTGTCCAGCAACTGCGGGGTCGACCGCAACTGACCTTCTCTTCTCGAGCCCGGCGGCCATAGGGCCGCCGGGTTCTCCCTTCCACCAGAAAGCGCCGGGCTCTCCCTTCCACCAGAAAGCAGAGATATGCGCACCATCGCAGCTATCAGCGTCGCAACGGCTATCGCCATCACCCTCCCCACGTCCGCCCACGCCGATGCCACCCAGACCGGCTCCACCCCGATCACCACTCCCGGCTATGAATTCAGCCTGATCGGCGAGCACAACCTCCCCGGCACCACGAGATACGCGGGCACCACCGTCGGCGGCATCACCGGCGTCGACTACGACCAGGCGAGCGGCGGCTTCCGGCTGCTCTCCGACGACCGCGGCGACACCCGCTTCTACACCGGCCGGTTCACGCTGCACGGCAACTGCCCCAAGCCCGTGCTGACCGGTGTGAGCCGGCTGCGCGAGGCCGACGGCGGCCGGATCGCCGGTGCCGACCCGCAGGCGCTGCGTTACGACGCCGCGACCCGGCGGGTGCTGTGGGCCGACGCGGGCGAGCGCACCACCCGGCTGAAGACCGACCCGGCGGTGCGCGAGGCGACGGCCAAGGGCACGCACGTGGGCCGGTTCGCCACGCCGGACGTGCAGAAGGTCGCGGTCGACGGGCAGGGCGCGCAACGCGGCCTCTCGCTGTCCGGCCTGGCTCTCACCCCGGACGGCGGGCAGGTCCTGACCGCCTTGCGCGGGCCTCTCGCGCAGGACGGCGACGCCATCCGACTCACCTTGCACGACCGCGCGTCGGGCGACCCCCTCGTGCAGTTCGCGTACCGCGCGGAGAACGGCATCAGCGAGATCCTGAGCCTCGACGAGAGCCGCTTCCTGGTGCTGGAGCAGGCGGGCGCGAACTCCGCCAAGCTGTACGAGATCGACTTCGCGCTCGGCGCGACGAACGTGGCCGACCTGCCCGCGCTGGCCGGGCAGAGCTTCCTCCCGGTCACCAAGCGCCTGGTGCTCGACCTGACCCGGCTGGGCCTCAAGCGGGTGGACGACCTGGAGGCCGCGACGTGGGGCCCGACGCTCGCGGACGGCACCCGCACGCTGGTCTTCGTGTCGGACAACGGCCTCGACCGCCGTCAGCACACGCAGTTGATCGCGGTGAAGGTCCGGCTGCTCTGACGCAACGGGGCCTTCCCCGCTTCACAAAGGGGGGAAGGCCCCGCAACCACCGGCAAGCTCAAGCTGCTTTAAGTCCACACTGAAATCACTAATGGAATAAACTAACCGCAAGCTCGACAACCCGACAGCAAGCCCGACAACCCGCTCACCGCAGCTCGCACCACCCACTCACCGCGGCTCCCACCACCCGCTCACAGCAGATTCGGCACCAGCACCACCGAAGCGTGCTCGAACACCTGCCACGACGCCGCCAACAACACCGGGACACCCACCATCCAGGTCTCCCACCGCCCCCACCGCAGAACCGCCCACACCGCCGCCGCCACCGCCGCCAGCAACACCTGCAACCACAACACCAGCGGCACGAGGCCGCCGGGGTCGTGGCTCATCGGCTTCTCCTCCGGCAGCAGCACGGCGGGCCGCGCGCCGGCCGGCGCGGCCTGGTCGAGCAGGGTGGCGTCCAGGTACACCGCCCGATCGGCGCGCAGCGGCAGGCCCAGGAAGTCCTCCCCCTCCGCGGTCACCAGCACCAGCCTGCCCTTGCCGCGCGCCACCGGCGGCGGGGTGGGGTCGCCGTCGCGGCGCACTCGGTCGACGCGGTAGGTGAACCGGCCCTGGCCGGTGGTCGCGTTGATCTCGTCACCCTCGCGCAACGCCGTGATGTGCTTGAACGGCCCGCCCGACGTCACCGCTCGGCCCATCACCACCGCCACCCCGGCCTGGCCGGGCAGCGGCGACGTCCGCAGGTGCCCGGGTCCTTCGGCGAGCTGCGCGCCCGCCGTGCCCTCCACCACGACCTGCGTCAGGCCCAGGCCCGGCACCTCCAGCACGGCCACCGGGTGACCCGGCTCGATCGCGCCGCTGGTCGGCATCTCGATGGCGGCCAGCTCCTCGCGTGCCTGCGCGTACCTCAGGTCCTGCCCCCGCTCGTACCGGATGGGACCGATCAGCAGCAGGTAGGCCGCGAAGTCCAGCAGCAGCACGGAGAGCACCAGCAGGACGCGCCGCAGCAGCACGACCTCCAGCGGCGACCTCACGCGCCACCCCGGCGGAACAGCCGGGCGGCCCACCGCCGCACCGGGTGGCCGGGCGTGCCCGCCGCCGACACCACCGGCGCGAGCACCCCGGCGAGCAACCCGATGCCGAGCAGGGAGGGCAGCAGCCACCGCCCGAACGAGGACGTGTCCGCACGCGTCGCCACGCTCGTCACCGGCCGCGTCGCGCTCGACGGCGGCGGCGCGGTGGTGGTGACCACCGGCGACGCGGCGGCCGGCGGCGTGCCCGCCTCGTCGAGCACCGGGTTCGCCGGCGGCGGGAGCAGGCCGCCCGCCGGGTCCTGGGCCAGCTCCGGCGGTGGCGGTGGCACCTCGCCCTGCTGCCGCCGCACCGCCGCCGCGGCCTCGCGGGTCTGCTTGCGCAGCGGTTCGCTCAACGCCAGGTACCCCACCGGCAGGTTGCCGACGGCGGTGCCGTACTCCTGGCCCGGTCCGGCCGCGTACTCCAGGAACGTGGCGTAGTTGTCGGCTTCCGACCGGGGCAGCCCGCTGGTCGGCACGCCCGCGTAGACCACTGTCGTGCCGGGGTACGCCCGGCCGTCCAGCTTGGCCTGGTCGACGGTGAGGATGCCGGTCTTCGGGTCGAGCGCGGTGGCGCGCAACCCGAACGCCATCGAGTCCTGGTCGGGCTGGACGAAGTTGCCCGCCGGCGTCCGCAGCGCCGCCGAGCGCAGGCCGAACACCGACGTGTCCGCCAGGTCGGTGATGGCGAGCAACGCGCGGCTGCCGGTCTGCTGCCGCTCCGGCCGCTTGTACACCGTCTGGCCGTTGTCGATGGTCTCGTTGGTGGTGGCGGTCGGGCGGGCCTGCACCAACGCCACCGCCGCGCTCACCACGGACGACACCTGGTTGGCCACCAGGTTGAACCACAACTGGTCCTTGTACGCGGGCGCGCTCCCGGGCACCCGCCAGTCGTCCCGCAGCTCGAACTGCGCGTACGGCAGGGTTTGCGCGCGGTACTTCGGGTTGACGACCATGCCGTCCTCGTCGGGTGCGCCGGCCAGCCACGCCGTCGCCGCCTGGTCCGCCGCGATGTACGCGGTGAGCGCCCACGTCAGGTCCAGGTCGCCCTGGACGAACAACGGGTAGGCCGACGGCGCGACGCCGACCGCGCGCAGCTCCAGGCCCGGGTTGGCGCGCAACAGCTCCGGGTCGCTGCCCCACCACGTCGGGTTGCCCGCGATCGCCGGGTGCGTCTCGATGCCCGGCGCGGCGGCGGTGTAGGACTGGGTGAGCATCTTCAGCAGCAGCCGCGGGGTGAGGTTCAACCGGGTGACCTCGCCGCCGGACGCGTGGTCGAGCAGGAAGCCCACCGTGAAACCGGTCGTGGCGACCGGTGCGTAGACCACGGGCGCCGGTGGGTCGGTCTCCGGCGACCGCGCGGTCAGCACGGCGTTCACGCCGTCGGACCGCCGTTCTTCGAGGTTGGTGTGGAACTGGCGGCGTGCCTCGCCCTCGCCGAGGCTGGTGTAGCCGAGCTTGAACAGGCCGCGGTCGAGGCAGAACCGGGGCCGCCAGCTCGCCATCAGCTGCGCCAGGTAGGGCGAGCCGGTGACGCTGGTCTCGGGGCGGCTGTCCGAACCGCACACCTGCTGCGTCTTCCGGAACGACAGCGGGAACGCGAACCGCCGCTCCCAGTTGGTCGGTGTCTTCCAGGTGGACGCGTCGCGGAACGACGAGGACTCCGCGCCCGGCTTGCACGACTCCACCCACTCCTCCAGCAGGAGCTGGTCGTCGGGCAGGCAGTGCGGGTCGCCGATCGGCACCAGGACCAGCGAGCACTCCGCCGCGTCGGTGCAGCCGAGGCTGGGCAGCTGGTCGCCGGGCAGCAGCTCGATGTCCACCGCGCCCCTGCCGTCCGGCCCGGTCTCGGCCAGCAGGGTGGGCGGCAGCACGAAGTTGTAGGTGTCGGGCGACAGGTCCGGCGGCGCTCCGGCGCGGACCGAGCCGTCCGGCCACGCGGCGGGCTTCCCGGCTTCGTCGACGGCCACCGGGTCCCACGAGTAGCGCTGGCCGTCGCGCGCGGTGAAGGACATGACGGTGGACAGGTTCGCGCTGTCGTCGCCGAAATCGCCGAACAGACCCCGGTCCCACGCGGTGGCGTCGTTGAACGTGCCGAACTCCATACCGCGCCCGGCCGCCCAGCACCGCTCGCGGGTCACCTGCGCCGCGGGGCCCCAGCACTGCATGATGACGACCGGGTAGCTCGCGCCTACGCCGGAGCCGCGGGTCGGCCGCAACCCCTCCCACGACACCTTCACCCGCTGCCGCACCAGGTCCGCGGTCTGCGAGACGGTCACCGAGCCGCGGGTCGCGCCGCCGGGGTGGTACCACTGGTCGAAGTCCTGGGTGGCGGTCACCGGCCGCGCGCCGGGCGCGGGCGCCACCACGGCCGCCGTGCTCATCGGTGCGGTCAAGTAGACGAGCACCACCACAAGTCCCGCCACAAGGGCCCTACGCATCAGAACTCCCGCTCACCCACCACGCCCGAACAGCTCCACCCATCGCAGCCCCGCTCATCGCCGCCCCCTGACCACGCCCCACAACCGCCAGCGCCAGCACCACGTCCACACCATCACGGCCCTACCCATCGGAACCCCTCGCCCTCCGACGCCGCACCGCACGCGCCACGAACGTCGGCACCAGCAGCACCAGCACCAGTTCCACCGCCGCCAACACGGCCAGCGCGGTGCTCGTCGCCCCGGACCGGGCCGCCGCCAGCTCCGTGGCGCTGCCCGTGGTCTCACCGGTCCCGACGCGGTTCGCGCCCACCTGCTCACCGGTGACCGGGTCGACGCCCGCCACCGGGTCCGGCACGCCGTCGCCGTCGTTGTCGACCGCGCCGGGCTGCTGCCCGGTCTGCCCGTCCGGCGTCCGCCCTTCCTCGCCCTCCCGACCGCTCTGCGCGGGACCGCCCGCGCTGCCGCACGGCCCCTGGCCGACCTTGTCGCAGTCCTTGGGCATCGGCGCGATCTTGGCCAGCCGGTTGCTGTCCGGGTCGTTGGGGTCGAACGTCGGGTTGTTGCAGTCCTTGGGCGTGAGCGTCGCCTGCTCCGCGCCGGGCACCTTGGTCACCTGCTCGAAACCCGCGCGGACCAGGTTCAGCGGCAGCGGGGAGTAGCCGAGCTTGCCCATGTGCTGCTGGCCCTGGCACAGGAAGTCGCGGGCGAACTTCGCCAGCGACCGGCCGGACTGCGTGGTGAGCTTGCCGTCCTCCGACGTCGGGACGATCATGTAGGAGTACGACGACAGCGGGTAGGTGCGCGGGTCCGCGCTGGTGTAGACGTCGTCCAGGATCTGCGTCAGGTACGTCTCCTTCGCCGCGTCCCGCTCGATGCGCGCGAACTGGAGCGCCACCGCCACGTTGGTGTCGGTCGGCTCGGTGAAGTAGTCGGCCGCGTTCTTCACCTTCGCCACCGGGTAGTTCAGCGCCCGCGCGTACGAGTATTCGACGTACCCGATCGCGCCTTCGCCGTACTCGGCGGAGATGTAGCCCGCCATCTGCGAGGAGCCCACCTGCCCGACCGCGTTGCCGAACGTCGGGTAGTACGACGTGAGACCGCACTGCCGTGCCGGGTCGACGTGCTGCGCGAAGAACGGGCAATACTGGTCCGGGTGCTGCTTGGCCATCCACAGCGTGAACTGGGCGCTGGTGCCGGAACCGTCCGACCGCACCACCGGCACGATCCGCTTGGCGGGCAGGCGGCGGCCGTTGTTGTCGGCCGTGATGCGGTCGTCGGACCAGTCGGTGATGCCGCCGGTGAAGATCTGCGTCACGGTCTCGCCACGCAGCCGCAGGTCGCGCACGAGCTTGCCGTTGACGGTGATCTTGTACATGAACGCCGTGCCGCCCGCGACGATCGGCATGTACGCGAAGGGCCTGCCGTTGGCGTTGTCCGCGTTGCCGGTCTTCGGGTCGACGCCCTGGAACGGGATCTCGGACACCGCGAAGTCGTTCTTCTTCTGCGCGAAGTCGAGCCGTCCCGCGCTGGAGCCGGAACCGGAGTAGCTGACCGGCAGGCCGATCGTGCTCGCGTCGGCGATCCACTGCTTGATGGCGTTCTCGCTCCACGACGAGCCGGAGCCGGTGATCGGGTAGTAGGACTGCGCGGCCTGCGCCGGCGCGGCCGACACCGCCAGCAGCAGGAGCACCAGGACCAGTCGTCTCACCGACGTCCCCCCTTGGTCGAGCGCTGCGCGACGACGCGCGCGATCACGAACAGCAGCAGCACGAACGCCAGCAGGATGGAGGCCGCGCCGAACGCGCGGACCTGGTCGACCCGCTCCGACGACTTGGCGAGCGTGTAGGTCACCAGCGGCAGCGAGACCATCGGTCCCGAGGTGGGGTCGGCGTTCAGGTAGGTGGTGTAGCCGGCGGTGAGCAGCACCGGCGAGGTCTCCCCCACGCCCCGCGCGATGCCCAGGATCAACGCCGTGGCCAGGGAAGGCCGCGCGGTGGGCAGGACCACCCGCCAGACCGTGCGCCACTGCGACGCGCCCAGCGCCAGGCCGGCCTCGCGCAGGCCGTTCGGCACGACCCGGAGCACCACCTCCGCGGCGCGGGCGATGATCGGCAGCATCATCACGCTGATCGCGAGCGCGGCGGCGAGCCCGCTGCGCTGGAACCCCGCGAACACCAGCACGGTCACGTAGATGAACAGGCCCGCCACGATGGACGGCAGCGCGGTCATCGCCTCGACCACCGTGCGGACCGGCCGGGCGAGCCTGCCGCCCACCTCGTTGAGGAACACCGCGCAGGCGACGCCCAGCGGGAGCGTGATGGCGGTGGCGATGGTGATCTGCACCAGCGAGCCGAGCAGGGCGTGCAGGACGCCGCCCTGCTCCAACGGGTCCAGCGGAC
Organism: Saccharothrix obliqua; assembly: GCF_019375475.1. Lineage (GTDB taxonomy): Bacteria > Actinomycetota > Actinomycetes > Mycobacteriales > Pseudonocardiaceae > Actinosynnema > Actinosynnema obliqua. Next base: position 223,577 of record NZ_JAHXGQ010000002.1, read on the forward strand.
CGGCGCCGCTCAGGTCGGACACCCAGAAGTTGGCGTGCCCCAGTGCTTCCGCGCCACGCGCGAAGGTGAAGCCGACCACCAGCACCAGGCCGAGGCCGAGCAACGCGGCCAGCGCGTGCACGACGGCCGCGCCGAGCCGGTCGGCGATCACCGCGCGCGGGTGGCGCAACGCGGTCACCCCGGCGTAGAGCAGCAGGAACGCCAGGTACCAGCACACGACGAAACCGAGCTTCCCCGACGTGGGCAGCAGGTTCCCGTACACCACCCAGACCAGGGCGAAACCGCCGAGCGCGGCGCCGGTGGCGGCCAGCACGTCGTCCAGCGTCCGGCCGCCGACGCGGCGCGGCGACTGCTCCGGCGGTTCGCCCGTGTTCGGGGTGGTGCCCGTATCGGTCCCGGTGTCGGGCTCGGCGAGCGTTGTCATCGGCGGTTCCTCAGATCTCCGTCGCGGCGCCGCTGCGGCTGCGGGCCACGACCATCGAAGCGAGCACGTTGATCAGCAGCGTGAACAGGAACAGCACCAGGCCCGCGGCGAGCAGCGCGGAGAGCTGGAACGGGCTGGACTCCCCGAACCGCAGGGCGATCAGCTCGGAGATGGTGTTGCCGCCCTTCTCCAGGACGCGGAACTTGACGTCGAAGGCGGGCGAGATGATCAATGCGACGGCGATGGTCTCGCCCAGCGCGCGGCCGAGGCCGAGCATGGTCCCGCCGATGACGCCGCCACGCCCGAACGGCAGCACGACCGCGCGAATCACGCCCCAGCGCGTGGATCCCAGCGCCAGCGCGGCTTCCCGCTCGCCGGGCGGCGCGGAGGCGAACACCTCGCGCATCACCGACGCGGTGATCGGGATGACCATCAACGACACGACCACGCCGCAGATGAACACCGACGAGGTGTACGCGGACTTCTCCCACACCGCGGCCGTCACGTCGGTGCGCACCTCGAAGAACGGCAGCCACCCGAGGTAGGTCGACAGCCACCGCGACAGGTAGATGATCTCCTCTTGCAGGAAGAAGAAACCCCAGAGCCCGTACACGACGCTGGGCACCGCGGCCATCAGGTCGAGCAGCGCGACGAGCGTGCGCTTGGCCTTCAGGGGCGCGTACTCGGAGATGTAGAGCGCGGTCCCGGTGGCGACCGGCACCGCGATCACGATGGCCACCACGGCCACCTGAAGCGTGCCGAGCGCGATGGACAGGATGCCCAGCCGGTTGGACTCGGGCCGCCACAGGTGCTCGGTGAAGAAGCTCCAGCCGAGCACGCGCAGCGTCGGCACGGCCTGGAAGGCGAGGAACAACCCGATGCCGCCCATGACGAGCAGCACCAGTACCCCGCTGAACCGCACCGCGCCGCGGAACACCCGGTCGCCGACCGGCGTCGCGGGCGTGATGGCGCGAGGCCGGTCGGGTGCGGCCGTCATGGGTGGCGACTCCTTCTTCCGATCGCGGCGGGGGATCGTGTTCACCAAGCACGGCAAGGGAAAACCCGCGCGATGACAGCGGCCCGCCGGGTAGGTGAACGCTCAACCAACAGGGCGCTGCGGCCACACGTCCGCGCGTCCCCGGCTCGACCGGCCGCGCTTGCCCGGCTGGAAGACGGCCAGCACCGGGTCGAGTTCGGCCGGCGCCACCCGGTCCCGGAACCGGCCGGCGGCCAGTTCCGCGTCCACCCGGCGCGCGAAACCCTGCGCCGAGCGGGCGAGGTCCGCGAGCCGCCACCACCACGACCCGTTGTCCGCGTGCTCGATGACGAACGCGGCCGTGATCGCGCCCGCCCGCACCAGTTCGATCTCGGCCAGGGCGTCGAGGTGGGCCGCGTGCACCCGGACCCCGACACCCAGCACTCTGTTGTTGCCACCCAGCAACCGCCACCGGACACCGCTTTCCGCGGTGCGGTAGCACTGAAATCGCGCCACGAACGCCCTCCCAGTCGGACCCGGTCACGATGAGTGGACCGGTCCCGAACGCGTCGCCCCCTCAAGCGAGCGTTCCTTGCCCGGGGACCCTCATCCCGCCAGAGCACGGCACGAGGTCCGGGAGGTGAGCGCCACATGGTCGGTTGGTTAACGCACGGCGCATGGGGAATCCCTATCGGCCAGTGCTCCACCAACCGGCGCAACAACCGGTGATTCGGGTGCCGACGCGTTCGCCCGAGCGGCCGGCAGACCGCAAAACGCGTGTGGTGCTCGAAAACCCGCTCAGGAACCGAGCGCGAGCGACACCCCGGTCGCCGTCACCACGACCGCCACCCCGCCGTCGAGCACGCGCCACGCGGCCGGTCGGGCGAACACGCCCGACAACCACCGCGCGCCGAACCCGAGCGAGGTGAACCACACGACGCTGCCGGTCATCGCGCCGACGCCGAACCACCACCGGTCGTCGCCGAAGGACGTGGCCGCGGTGCCCAGCAGCAGCACGGTGTCCAGGTACACGTGCGGGTTGAGCCAGGTGAGCGCGAGGCACGTGGCGATCGCCGCCGACGCCGCGCCGCCGACGCGCAACGCGGACGGCCGCAGTGCCCGCCGCACCGCCAGCACGCCGTACGCCAGCAGGAACGCCGCGCCCACCCAGCGCACGGCGGTGAGCGCGGTCGGCCACGCGGTGAGCACCGCACCGACGCCACCCACGCCGAGCGCGATGAGCACGGCGTCCGAGGCCGCGCAGATCGCCACGATCGCCGGGACCTGTTGACGCAGCAGGCCCTGCCTCAGCACGAGCGCGTTCTGCGCCCCGATGACGACGATGAGGGAGAGACCGGCGCCGAGACCGGCGAGCAGGGCGTGCATCACGGCCTCGACGCTAGGGAGCGGTCGGTGATAAGGCCAGCTACAGTTCCTTAAGTATCATTAGCGGACGTGATGCTCGATCCGGAGGCCGTCCGCACGCTGCTCGCCGTGGTGGACGAGGGGACGTTCGACGCGGCGGCCCAGGCGCTGCACGTGACGCCGTCCGCGGTGAGCCAGCGGATCAAGGCGCTGGAGCAGCGGACCGGCCGGGTGCTCCTGGTGCGGGCGAAACCCGCGCGGCTCACCGCGTCCGGCGTCGTGGTCGCCCGCTACGGCCGCCAGCTCGCGCTGCTGGAGCAGGACGCGATCGCCGGGCTCGGGGTGGCCGGGCGGCCGACGCCGGTCCAGGTCGCGGTGAACGCCGACTCGCTGTCCACGTGGTTCCGCGCCGTGGTGCGGGAACTCGCGCGTGACGACGGGATCGTGCTCGGGCTGCTCCGCGACGACCAGGACCACACGGCCGAGGCGTTGCGGCTTGGTCTGGTGGTCGCCGCCGTCACGTCGTCGCCGCGGCCGGTGCAGGGCTGCCGGGTCCACCCGCTCGGCGGCATGAGGTACCACGCGGTAGCGGCCAGGTCGTTCGCGAAGCGGTGGGGCGACCGGCCGCTGTCGGAGCTGCCGGTGGTGGTGTTCGACGAGAAGGACGACCTCCAGGACGCATTCTGCCGCGCGATGACCGGCCACCCCGCCGCCCCGCACCGCCACCACCTCCCGGACGGCCCGGTGTTCGAGGACGCCGTGGTGGCGGGCGCGGGGTGGGCGCTGCTCAGCGAGCACCAGATCGCCCGCCACCGCGGGCTGGTGCGCTTGTTCCCGGACCGCCCGGTGGACGTGCCGCTGCACTGGCAGCAGTGGAAGCTCGACTCGCCCGCGCTCCAGCGGGTCGCGGACGCCGTCTTCCGCGCCGCGCGGGCCGAGCTGCACCAGGGGTGACGCCCGCGCCGGCGGGCGATAGGGTGGGTATTCGCACCGACCTGGGGGGGTTCGCGGATGCGGTCGCTGGTCGCGGCGCTCGACGAGGGCTTGTTCGGACCGGTTTTCGAGCCGGTGGTCCACGCGGTGGACCGGCTCCTGTCCCGCGCGGACGTGTTCGACCCGGCGGAGGACCCGCCCGGCATCCGCGTGTTGTTCGACGAGGTGGTCGACCGGCACCCCGCCGTGCGGCTGGTCCACGTGGCGCTGCTGGCCGCGTTGCGCCCCCGTGGCTCCCAACTGGAACTCTGCGCGCTGGGTGACCACGACAACCAATGGCGTCCCCCGGGGCTCTGGCTGCCCATGGGCAAGCGGAAGCCGGGAGTGCCCCTCGCTGATCAGATCGACGAGCGGACCGAGGAGTGGTTCGGCCAGGAGACCTGGTTCGTCACCGACACCGCGCTGCCCCGCAGGCGCGTGGTGGTGGTCGAGCGGGGCGATCGGGACGGTGTCGTGCGCGTCGCGGTGAACGGCGTGGCGGCGGAGGTGCCGACACCGCCGGCGGAGGTGTGCGAGCGGTTGCTGAGCGGCGGCGACATGCCGACGCGACTGCGCTTCCCGATGTTCCCCGGCGTCAGCGGCACGTTGATCGCGCGTGGTGACGAGCCGGACGAACTGGTGCTGCTGCACGTCGGGGACCGAGCGGTGCGACACGTGCTGCCGGGGCCCGTGCTGGCCGCGCTCCACGTCCGCGTGCCCTGGGCCGAGTCGCTGATCGCGGTGATCCAGGACGGTGACCGGTTGCGGGTGCACGTCGAGGGGACCCCGTACTACGACCTGCACGAGGCGGTGGTGCCCGCGGACTTCGACGTCGCCCGGTTCTCGACCACCGACCTGTCACCCGCACGGCTCCACCACCCGTCCCCGGAGCACGAGGTGAACTTCCGGGGGCCGGGCGGGTGGTGGAAGATGACCTACCTCGCCGAACTCAAGGGGAAGGACTTCGACCTCCCCGCGATCAACACGCTGAAACGGATCGAGGTCGTCACCGACGCGCCCGGTCTCCGCGACGTCGACAGCCGCTACGGCGCGAAGCGCGTCGCCCTTGGTCCCGATCTGTCGTCCGCGGGCGCGCCGGACGGGCTCACCTGGAACATCCACGACCACGCGTGCGACGAGGAGATCACGATCACCACGCGACCGCACGAGGAAGTCCTGGGTCTCATGAAGCCCGACGAGATCCACACCCTCGTCCTGCGTGACGGCGACCGCGTGATCGCGCGCACCCGTGACACGTCCCGCACGGTGGTCGAGACCGACCGTCCCGTGGCGTTGCACCTCGCGCGGTCATGGCTCGCGGTCCAACGCTCACCGCAGCTGATCGAGGTGGTCGAGGTCCCGTCCGGCCGGGTGGTCGACCAACTGCGCGCGCGGTCCTAGCCACGCACGTCGAACCGGATTCCCGCCCGCACCAACCTCGACGTGAGGGCGTCGCCCATCGCCACCGCCGGCGTCACCTGCCCGGCGGTCTCCGGCAGGTGGTCGAACGCCAGGCACAGCGCCGACTCGCCGAGCATCTTCGCCGTCTCGCCGTAACCGGGGTCGCCGCCGGACACCTCGGTCACCACCCGTCGCCCACCGCCCGTGCCGAAGAAGACCACCTCGAACCACGACCGCGCCCGCTGCTCGGCCGACGGACCCGCGCCGGGTGGGCGCAACGCCGACAAGCGCTCGCGCACCGGGGGAACCCGGGCGGCGGCGAACAACGCGCCCACACCGCCGGCGATGCCGAGCGCCGTCGGGAGCCGCCGCACGGCGATGTGGTGCGCGTAGGTGAACTCGGGGCCGTACCGGTCCAGCGCCGCCGCCGAGCGCGACACCACCCGCGGGTCGATGGTCGGCGCGGGCAGCGCCCACGCGCCGATCCGCCGGTCGTAACCGGGCCTGCCCGCACCGGCACGCACGACCCGCCCGGCCGGGGAACCCTCCACGCGCCGCCGCTGCCGCGCCACCCGCGTCGCCGCCGGCCACCGCGCGAACGCCGTCACCGCCGACTGGAACGTGCCGCCGGAAAGCGCGCCCGCCGCACGCACGTACCCGTCCACCGCGATCGGCACGCCCTCCGGCAGCCGCCGCACGGTGAGCAGCACGCCCAGGTCGTGCGGTACCGACTCGAAGCCGCACGAGTGCACCAGCCGCGCGCCGGTCGCCTGCGCCGCGGCGTGGTGCCGCAGGTACGCGCGGTCGACGAACTCCGGTTCGCCCGCCAGGTCCACGTAGTCCGCGCCCGCCCGCGCGCACGCCCCGACCAGGCCGTCACCGTGCTCGACGTACGGCCCGGCGGTGGTCGCGACCACCCGCGCCGATTCGGCCAGCGCCATCAGCGAACGCCCATCGGTCACGTCGGCGGTGAGCAGGTCGACGTCGACCCCCAGCCGTTCCCGCAGGGCCTCCAGCTTGGCGCGGTTCCGCCCCGCCACCGCCCACCGGGTGCCCGCCGGCGCGTGCTCCGCCAGGTACGCGGCGGTCAGCTCGCCGGTGAAACCGGTCGCGCCGAACAGCACGACGTCGTACATCCGCCCCTCCCGAGGTTCCGTCACATCGCCCAACGACCGCGGGTATGCGGAGTAACGCACCGGGTCGTGGCGTTAGTCCTCCGTTCATCGGTCCGCCGCCGTGCGCTCACGCCGACTTGCCCATGCATCCCTAGCGTCTCCCAAGCCCTTGTCCCGTGCATCATGGAGCGAAGGATTTCGCATGTCAGGTCGTAGGGCTTCATTAGCGGTGGTCGCCGTGGGCGTGCTCACCGCGACCGCTCTCAGCATCGTCGTCACCTCCGACGGCCTCCCCGCCGCGGCGGCGGCCACCACCACGTTCACCCCCTCCGCCGACACCTACGTCGACAACTCCGCGACCGGCACCAACTACGGCGCCTCCGGTCAGCTCGGCGTGGACGACTCCCCGGTGAAGCGGTTGTTCCTCAGGTTCACCGTCTCCGGTGTGCCCGGCTCCGTCACCGCCGCCAAGCTGCGCCTGCACACCGACGACGTCTCGGGCGCGCAGAGCCCGAGCGGCGGCACGTTCAAAGCGGTCTCCGACACCACGTGGTCGGAAACCGGTGTCACCTGGAACAACCAGCCCGCCATCGACGGCCCGACCCTCGGCTCGCTCGGCGCCGTGTCCCGCAACGCCTGGTACGAGGTCGATGTGACCTCCTACGTCACGGGCAACGGCACGTTCGGCTTCGGGGTCACCTCGTCCAGCACGGACGGCGCGGACTTCGACTCGCGGGAAACCGGTTCCGCCACCGCTCCGCAACTCGTGCTCACCACCGGCGCCACGACCACCACCAGCGCCCCGGCGGGTGACCCGGTGCTCGTCGGCGCGGGCGACATCTCGAACTCGGGTTCCGGCGACAGCGCGACCGCCGCGTTGCTCGACAACATCCCCGGCACGGTGTTCACCACGGGCGACAACGTCTACGACAGCGGCACCACCACGGAGTTCAACAACTACTACAACCCGACCTGGGGCAGGCACAAGGCACGCACGCGGCCGTCGCCGGGCAACCACGACTACAACACCAGCGGCGCGACCGGTTACTACGGCTACTTCGGCACGCAGGCCGGCCCGTCCGGTCAGGGCTACTACTCGTACGACCTCGGCAACTGGCACATCGTGTCGTTGAACTCGAACATCAGCACGGCGGCGGGCTCGGCGCAGGAAACGTGGCTGCGCAACGACTTGGCGGCCAATACCAAGCCGTGCACGGCGGCGTACTGGCACCACCCGCTGTTCACGTCCGGCGCGAACCACGCACCCTCCACGTCGACGCGCCCGCTGTTCCAGGCGCTGTACGACCACAACGCGGACGTCGTGCTGTGGGGCCACAACCACCAGTACGAGCGCTTCGCGCCGCAGAACCCGAGCGGCGCCCTCGACACCACGCGCGGCATCCGCACGTTCGTCGCGGGCATGGGCGGTGCGAGCCACTACAGCTTCGGCACCATCAGGCCGAACAGCGAGGTGCGCAACAGCGACACCTACGGCGTCCTGAAGCTCACCTTGCACGCCAACAGCTTCGACTGGCAGTTCGTGCCCGAAGCGGGCAAGTCCTTCACCGACAGCGGCACCACCGCCTGTCACTGATCCCGGCCGCCGCACCCGGTCCCCGCGCGGGCCGGGTGCGGTTCACCCGCGCGACCGGAAGGAAGTCCCGCCGTGTACCTGTCCACCATCGACCGCCCCAAGTCCGGCGGCTGGAAGGGCGTCAGCGCCAACGTCCTCGCGCTCGGCGCGGTCAGCCTGATCACCGACGTCTCCTCCGAGATGGTCACCGCCGTCCTGCCGCTGTACCTGGTCGTGGGCCTCCAGCTCAGCCCCGCCGCGTACGGCGTGCTCGACGGCGCCTACACCGGCGCGACCACGCTGCTGCGCCTGGTCGGCGGCTACCTGGCCGACCGCACCACGAAGCGGAAAGCCGTGGCGTGCTTCGGGTACGGGTTGTCGGCGGTGGCGAAGCTCGCGCTGCCGGTCGCCGGCCCGTCCACCGCCCTGCTCGGCGCGGTGATCACCGCCGACCGCGCGGGCAAGGGCCTGCGCACCGCGCCCCGCGACGCGTTGATCACGCTGTCCGCGCCGGCGGGCGACCTGGGCCGGGCGTTCGGCGTGCACCGCGCGATGGACGGCATCGGCGCGTTCACCGGTCCGCTGGTGACGCTCGCCGTGCTCGCCGCGGCGGCCGGGTCGTTCGACGCGGTGTTCGTCACCAGCTTCTGCGTCGCCACGCTCGGCGTGGTCGTGCTGCTGGTGTTCGTGCGCGACCACCGCGCTACGACGCCGACCACTCCCGTGCGCCCGGCGGCGGTGGTGGGTTTGCTGCGGGACAAGGGTGTCCGTCGCCTTGTGCTGGCGGCGGCCGTGCTCGGCCTGGCGACCGTCGGCGACGGTTTCGTGTACCTGCTGATCCAGCGGCGCGAGGGACTGGCGATCGGCTGGTTCCCGTTGCTGGCGGTGGGCACCAGCCTGGTGTACCTGCTGCTGGCCGCACCGCTGGGCGCGTTGGCCGACCGGGTCGGGCAGCTGCCGGTGGTGCTCGGCGGCTACGGCGCGCTGGCCGCCGCGTACCTGCTGATCCACGGCCCGCTCGGCGGGTGGCCGTTGATCGTCGCCGTCCTGGTGCTGTACGGCGTGTTCTACGCGGCGACGGACGGCGTGCTGATGGCGTTGGCCGGTCCGCTGCTGCCGGAACGCCTGCGCACCACGGGGATCGCGTTGATCCAGAGCGGGCAGGCGCTGGCGTACCTGGGGTCGTCGGTGTTGTTCGGCCTCGCCTGGCAGTTCTGGGGTCCGGAGACCGCGACCCGCCTGGCCGCCCTCGGGGTGGCCGCCGCCCTCGCCACCACCGCCGCACTGTTGGGACGACGCCGATGAACACACGTGCCCGCGTACTGGTGACCGTTGCCGCCGCCCTGCTGCTGGGCGGTGTCGCGGTCGGCTACACCACCCTGTCCGCCGCGCCCGAACCGGACGTCGTGTCCGGTGTGGTCCGCGGTTCCCGCTTGCAGGTGCTCGGCAACGGCCGCCTGTCGGTCGTGTCGCGCACCGACCCGTCCGGGCCGCGCGAGGTGACCGAGGAGCGCTGCGACCGCGCGTACGCCGCGGGCGGCACGATCGCGTGCCTGCGCCCGGTCGGCGCGTTGAAGGCGGGTGGCCTCTCCGTGCTGGACTCGTCCCGGCGCGAGCTGACGACCCTGCCGCTGACCGGTTTCCCGAACCGCGCGCGGGTGTCCGCCAGCGGCCGGATGGTGGCGTGGACGGTGTTCGTGGACGGCCACTCGTACGCCGCCAACGGTTTCTCGACCAGCACCGGGATCCTGGACGTGCGAACCGGTGACCTGGTCCGGTCGCTGGAGGAGTTCTCCGTGGGTGGTGCCGCGGCGCAGGCGGCCGACCGGAACTTCTGGGGCGTCACGTTCACCGCCGACGACAACCGGTTCTACGCCACCATGTCCACCGGTGGGCACCGGTACCTCGTGGAGGGCGACTTCGCCGCGCGCACGGTGAAGGCGTTGGTGGACAACGTCGAATGCCCCTCGCTGTCGCCGGACGGGAAGCGCATCGCCTACAAGGCGGCGGTCAACGGCGACCCGCGGCAGGGGTGGCGGCTGTCCACGATGGACCTGGGGACGGGGACCGTCACGCCCCTGGCCGAGACGCGCAGCGTCGATGATCAACCCGCTTGGCTGGACGACCACACCGTCGCGTACGGGATGCAGCGCAGTGACGGCGTCAACGACGTGTGGGCCGTGCCCGCCGACGCCACCGGCTCGCCGACCCTGCTGGTGCCCGAGGCGAACTCACCCGCCCCGCTGTGACGCCTCGGTCAGCGGAGGGGTCGGCGGGCGTCGCGGTAGGCGTGCTCGATCAGCCGGAGCTGGCGTTCGCCGAGCGGGCCGGTGAGGCCGTCGTCGTCCTCGTCGGCGGTGATCGCCACCGTGCCGTGCCAGCGGTCGGCGGGCGCGCCCAGCGTGGTGAGCATCGCCCAGGAGACCGGGTTCGGCGGGTACAGGTCCGGCACCGAGGCCGCCGCGGCGGGCGAGACGTCCGCGACCTTCGCCCGCAGCCCGTGCCCGAGGCCCACGCCGTTGACCAGACCCCGGTACGGGTCCACGGCGGCGGCGACCGCGGCCCACAGCGCCTCCTGGTAGAGGCCGCCCCAGTCGTCGGGTACCGCCCGCCCCTCGGCCACGCGCACCAGCAGCCCGCCGGCGGGGGTGATCAACGCGTAGGAGACCTGCTCGGGGCCGACGGCGTGCGGGGGGCGGTGCGCGGGTGGCGCGCCGCAGTCGTGGGAGGCGTGCACATCGCGTCACGGTAGCGACCACGGCGACGATCAGCGGGTGCCGACGCCGAAGGTAGGGCGGATCTGTGACAACCGGCCCCGATCAGGCTAAAGCGCCGACACCCGTGGTCAGAATCGCCGCCCGGATCGGACGACACCACCGCCGATCGGACGTGCCCCGTCCGCGAACAGCGGTCTCGTTGCCGGGGGTGGTAAAAATGTCCGGACAGGCAGGCCGCCGGCGGGGTGATCGGCGAGTGCGAAACTGCCGGGGTGACATCCCGAGCACTGGACCGGTCCGGGGCACGACCGCTGTGGCGGCAGCTCCAGGACGACCTCATCCACCGGCTGCGGGCGGGCGAGTTCGACGCGGGGTTCCCCGGTGAGCTGACCCTCGTGGAGGACTACCGGGTCAGCCGCCACACGGTCCGCCAAGCACTGCAACGACTGCGTGCCGACGGCCTCGTGGTCGCCGAGCGGGGTCGTCAGCCGCGGGTCAGCCCGGCCGCCGACGTCGAGCAGCCGCTGGACACCCTGTACAGCCTGTTCGCCTCGGTGGAGGCGGCCGGGTTGGCGCAGCGCAGCGTGGTGCGGGTGTTGGACGTGCGGGCGGACGGAGTGGTCGCGGACCGCCTGGACCTGGAGGGATCGACCCCGCTGGTGCACCTGGAACGCCTGCGGCTGGCGGCCGGGCGGCCGTTCGCGATCGACCGCGTGTGGCTGCCCGCCGAGCTGGCGACACCCATCGTGACCGCCGACTTCACGCGCACCAGCCTGTACGCGGTCCTGGCCGAGCGGACCGGCGTGCGGCTGGACGCGAGCCGGGAGAGCATCCGCGCCGTCGTGCCGACACCGGCCGAGCGGGCGTTGCTGGAGTGCGGGCCGGACGTCGCCTGCCTGTCGGTGCACCGGCAGGGGCGGGCGGGCGGCAGACCGGTCGAGTGGCGTCACACGATGGTGCGAGGTGACCGGTTCGCGGTGACCGCCGAGTTCCCGGCCGACACCCGCCGCCTGCGGCGAGGCGCGACAACCCGCTGAACACGCCGCCCTCCGTCCGACGTAATGTACGGACATATGGAGGTGCGGGGATGAGCATCGGTGCGGCACGTCGTGGGGCGGCGCTCGGGACGGGTCGCGGGCCGGCCCGGGCGAACGGGGTCCGCGTCGCCGCGCCTCGGAATGCCAGGGGGCCGCGCGTGGTTCGCGCCGGGAGCCCGGCGGCGTGCGCCGATGCCCCGCCGGCGCTCGCGGGTGCCCCGGCGGCGGAGGCGGTTGGTCCGGCGGGAGCGAGCGGCCCAGGGGCGCAGGCGGGTGCCCCGGCGGAGCGGGCAGGTGCCTCAGCGGCGGAGACGGGCGGTCCGGCGGAGCGGGCGGGTGCCCCAGCGGCGGAGGCGGGAGGTCCGGCGGCGGAGGCGGGCGCACTGGCGACGCTCGCGGGCGACCCGGCGGCGCTGGCGAGCGGCCCGGTAGCGCGAGCGGGCACCCCGGCCGCGCAGGCGAGCGCAACGGCGGCGCAGGCGAGCGCAACGGCGGCGCAGGCGGGTGCCCCGGCGACGCGGGCTGGTGACTCGGCGGCGCGGGCTGGCAACCCGGTAGCGCGGGCCAGCGGCGCGGCGGCGTCGGTCGGCGGCGCGGCGGCGTCGGTCGGCAGCTCAGCGGCGTGGGTCGGCAGTTCAGCGGTGGGGCGGTCATGACCTCCGTCGTCCTCGCCCTGATCGCCGGCGCGGTGGTCGGGCTCTCCCTCGGCGGGCTGGGCGGGGGTGGCACCGTCCTCACCGCGCCCGCGTTGATCTACCTGCTCGGCTTCAGCCCGCAGCAGGCCACCACCGCCGCCCTCGTCGTGGTCGCCGCCACCTCCGCCACCGCCCTCTTCGCCCACGCCCGCGCCGGCGCGGTGCGCTGGCGGCTGGGCGCGGTGTTCGCGGCGGCGGGGGTGGTGCCCGCCGTGGTGGTCGGCCGGTTCACCGAGCACGTGCCGGCCGCGGTGACGACCGGGGCGTTCGCGGTGGTCGCCGCGCTCGCCGGCGTACTCCTCCTCCGCCGGAGCCGGAGCCGGGACCGGAGCCGAGCCGGCGACGCGGTGCGGCCGGGGCGCGCGGCGGGCGTCGGCGCGGGACTCGGCGCGTTGACCGGTTTCCTCGGCGTGGGCGGCGGTTTCCTCGCCGTGCCCGCGCTCGTCGGCGTCCTGGCGGTGCCGATGTCCGCCGCGGTCGGCACCAGCCTGCTGGTGATCACGGTGAACGCCGTGGCCGCTTTCGGCGCACGACTGGGCGCCATCACCGCCGTGGACTGGGCGTTGGTCGGCCCGTTCGCCGCGGCGGCACTGCTGGGCGCCTGGGACGGCCGCCGCCTGGCCGCGAAGGTGGACGCCACCGCGCTCCGCCGGGTGTTCGCGGCAGCACTGGTCGTCGTGTCGGTCGCCATGGCCGCCGACACCGTCCTCAATGGACGCTAGAGGCTCGGCGTGAACGCGGCGATGCGCGCCGCCAGCCGGCGGGCGTGCGGGTCGCCCCGGTGGCGGTCCGCGAGGTGGCGCAGCGGTTGCAGCCGGTCCGCCACGCGGATCGAGCTGACGTCCGCCGCCGCCGCGATGGCCCGACCGCCGACCGCCGCCGCGTGCGCGAAATCCCGGTCCACCAGGTGGTTCGCGGCCAGCGCGACGAGGCTCAACGCGCGGCTGCGCACCATGTCGTCCGGGTAACCGAGGATCGCGGCGGTCAACGCCGGGATCGCGATCGCCGTGTGGCCGGGGTCCGCGGTGCGCGCCAGCTCGGTGTGCACGAGACCGGTCAACGCCGACAAATCGGTCGCGTCGAAGAACCGCGCCCAGCCCGGCACCGGCGTGCCCGCGGACCGCGCGAAGTCCTCGTGCGCCTGGCGCAACCGGATCACCGCCATGCCCCGGTCCCCCATGCCCGCGTGCGCCCACGCCTCGTTGGCGCGCAGCACGGCGATCGCGTGGTAGGACCCCGCGCGCCTGGCCGCGACCAGCCCGCGGCGGAAGTCCTCCAGGGCCTCGCGCCGCCGCCCGCCGTGCAGCCGCAGCCGTCCCGAGCGGTAGTGGATGTTCGCCACCAGGTCCTGGTGACCCGCGTCGACGGCCAGCGCCAGCGCGCGTTCCCAGTGCCGGGCCGCGTCCTGCTCCCGGCCGGTGTCGAAGCACGTCCAGCCGGCCAGGTTGTGGACGTCCGCCAACGCCACCCGCAACCGCAACCGCACCCGCGCACCGGCCGCGGACCGCAGCCACCGGTCGTGCCACGCCGCGGTGACGATCACCTGGTCCCGGCACGACCCGCCGCCCAACCGGTAGTCCAGACCCCGCAGTCGCTCGGTCTCGGCCTCCAGCCGCGCGACGTCACCGGCGCCGATCCGGGCGGGGACGCGTCCTCGGTCCGCCATCGCCGCACCTCACAGTCGTGTCGGAGGGGTGCCTGCGATCAAACTCGCGGCGCGGGGCGCGAGCAGGTGCTGCACCGGCGGTACCACGCGCGCGGATTACCCCGTTGGAGAACGGGTTCCGCCGACACCACGGCGGCACGCGGGCACGCGAGGGGCGGCGACGCGCGCTCGACCGGCGGAGTAGAACTCATGTACCGGCGGCGGTCGCCGCCACTGCTGTCCAGGAGGTGTGGATGACCCCGCGCTGCCAACGCGATCCGGGCGATCCGGGCGCGGTGCCCGCCGGGCGGCCCAGCGCCGCGGGGGCGCCCGGCCGTGCGCGGAACCGCGGATGACGCACCGCCGGGGCGATGTCACGATGGCGGTGGAGAAACTGGTCGCCCGGTGGGCGGCGAAGGACACCGCGGGGTTGAGCAGGTTGTTCGCCGACGGCGTCCGGTGGTGGACGGCGCCGGTGCCGGGCGCGCCGTGGCCCGCCGAAGCCCGCAACCCGCGTGAGGTGGAGTCGTTCTTCCTGGCGTTCCGCGCGGTGCTGGAGCTGACCGCGATCACCACGCGCGGGCTCGTCGTGGACGGCCCGGACGCGGTGCTCACCGGCCGGCTGCACGCACGGGTCCAGACCACCGGACTGACCCTCGCGTACGACTTCGCGATCGCGGTGAGCGTGCACGGCGGACTCGTCACCGAGTTCCGCATGTACGCGGACACACTCGCGATCGCGCGGGCGCTCGCACCGGATGTTCCCCCGGTATCACCGTGATGCTTTACCGTTGGGCGGCCGGCACTGGAAGAATGGCGGCATCCACGTCGAAGAGAGCAGAAAGGTCACCGCCGTGCCGCAGTCGGGACCGATCAGCGAAATCCTCGCCGAGTTGAGACGCGGGCGCGGGCTGACCCAGGACGACCTGGCCGAGCGGCTGCACGCCGTTTCCGGCAACACCAGCGTGACCAGGGAGGAGGTCTCCCGGTGGGAGCGCGGCAAGCGCATCCCCGGCCCGTACTGGCGGGGCTGGCTCGGGCAGGTCCTGGACACCCCGCAGCACGAATTGGAACGCGCGGCGGCAATCCAGCGCGCCGCCCGCCGCCATTGACGCGGTCGCCGGTATTGCCGACGCGGGCACCTTTCGGCGCATATTCACCCTTTCCTCGGGCGGACCGCCGGAAAACAGCCGCTCGCGTTGGCGCACAAGGCGGTTGTGGCGTGCCGCCGGGGCCGAGGACAATCCCTCGCGTGTCCACCACGAGGGACGGTTTGCTGACCGCCGCGGCGGCGGCGTTCGACCGCGACGGGTACGTGCGGGCGACGATCGACGACGTCTGCGACCGCGCCGGCGTCACGAAAGGCGCGCTGTACGGCCACTTCAGCTCCAAGAAGGCGCTCGCCGTCGCGGTGCTCGACCGCCAGGCGCGGGAGTGGGCGGAGACCCGGGACCGGCTCCAGCGCGCCAACCGCGGCCCGCTCCAGGTGCTGGTGGACCTCGGCTACGCGGTGAACCAGGACCGCGCGGTCGTGCAGCGCCTGCTGTTCCAGGCCCCGATCTCCGACGACGTGGCCGAGCGCCAGGTCGGCCAGTGGACCGCGACAGTGCGGGACCTGTTGCGCTCGGCGGCTTTCCAGGGCGAGCTGCGGCCCGGCGTGGACGTCGACGCGTGCGCGGACGCGGTGGTCGCCGCGCTGGTGGGCGTGCACCTGATGTCCCTGGCGGTCGAGGACCCGGCCGGGGTGGCGCGGCAGCTCTCCGGCGTGTGGCGGACCTGGCTGCCGACCATCGCGCGACCCGAGGTGTACGCGGCGCTGCGCGTGACACCGCCACGCCGCCGGGTGTGAGGCGTCAGCCGCCGAGCACCGCCCACACCAGCGTGCCGTCCGACCACGTGGTGGACCAGCCGGAGCGGACCGCGCCGGTCGCCGCGCCACGCAGCCCGGCCGGGTCGCGCGGCACCACCGCGTCCTCGCTCGCGCCGACCACCAGCATCCCGTGCCACCGCTCGAAGACCACCACCGGGCGGATGCCCCGCGCGGCGAGGGCGACCAGCGCGTCCGCCACGTCCGCCGCCTCGGCGGCCAACCTCGGCAGGCCCCAGACCCGGCACGTCTCCTCGGCGGCCAGCCGCGCGTACTCCGCGCTGCCCCGCAACGGCAGCGGTATCCGGGCCACCCAGCGCGGCGGCGGCGTGCCGACGGAGGCCACGGCGTCGGCCACGGACGCGAAGGTCGGCAGCGGCCAGTCCGCGCGACCGCCGGCGGCCAGCAGGATCGGCACCCCCGGCCAGTCCGCGACCTGCGCCCACACCGACCGGAACACCACGCCCGCGCCGGGTTCCACGTCCACCGCGCTCATGTCCACCACGACGGCCGCGGGCTGCGCCAGGACGGTGCGCAGCAGCACGTCCCGCATCCGCGGGTAGGTGGCCCGGCCGAGCAGGCCGTGCGGCGACAGCACCGCGATGCCGTCCGCGCCGGACAGCTCCACTCGGAGCAGTTCGTCACGCACGACGCGTCCCACCGGCCCGCGCTTGTTGACCGGGTCGTACCGGAATACCTACCCTAAGTGATCGCAATGGCGCTGTCCGTCGAGATGAGGACTCCTTGAACGACCCGGCACAAGGCGCGCGCACCAGGGCCGGTCTCGTCGCCGCGAGCATCGAGCTGTTCGACCGACACGGGTACGAGGGCACGTCGCTGGACGCCGTCTGCCGCAGCATCTCGGTCACCAAAGGCGCGCTGTACCGGCACTTCCCGTCCAAGCAGGCACTCGCCGTCGCGGTCGTGGAGGAGCACTTCCGGCGCTGGCACGAGGTGCGGGCGGAGTTCGAGGGCACCGGCACGGGACCGCTCCAGACGCTGATCGACCTCACCCACCGGATGGGCGCCCTCACCCGCACCGACCGGACGGTGCGGGTGGGCGTGCGGCTGCTGTTCACCAGCGAGCTGTTCGAGCTGCTGGCGGGCGTGCACTTCGTCAGCCTGGTGGTGATGGTGCGCGACCTGCTCGGGCAGGCCGTGGCGGCGGGCGAGGTGCGGCCGGGCCTGGACACCCGCGAGGAGGCGGACGGCATCGCCGCCGCCGTCATCGGTTCGCAGGCGCTGGCCGTGATCGCGGGCGGCGACCCGGTGGACCGCCTGGCCACGATGTGGCGGCACCGCCTGGAACACCTGGCGGTGCCGGCCCACCGCCCGCACCTGCGGGCGACCGCCCTGGTCGGCTGACCACGACCGGCGGCAGCACGGCACGCACCGCACCACCGCACACCGACCGACCGCACCCACCGAACTTGCCCGCCGAGCCCGCCGCGACGCAAGCGGCCGGCAGCGCGAGGCACGGCCCCGGTGCGCCGAACGGACCAGCCCCCTCCTACCCCAGCCGCTCGTACTCGGCGCGGACCTGGGTGATCAGGTCGCGGACGGCCTGCCCGCGAACGGCCGCCTCGTGCAGGTGCTCGAAGGTCGCGAGGTGGCCCCGCACGTCGTCCCGGTCGGTGATCACCACGTTGCCGGACAGGAGGTCGAACACCACCATCGTCTCGTCCAGCACCACGAAACCGGCGTCCGGCAGGTCCACGCGGGTGAACCACCGGATGACGCCGAGTTCCACGTCCGGCGCGAGGCTCAACGCCCACAACAGGTCCCAGTGCTGCGGCGCGGCGCGCAGCGCGCCCTCCGACAGGACCACCACCGTGCGCCGGCCCGGTTCGACCCAGCGCAGCAACTGCGGTGGCACGCCGCAGATCCCGAACGCGCGCACGGTGCGTGCCGCGGCCTCCGTGCGCGCCACCACGACCTGGCGGCGGGCGACACCGCGGTGCAGCACCGCGCGGCGGTGCTCGGCGTCGCGCGTCACCTGGTCGGCCAACGCCAGCAGCCGACGCCGCACGCTCGGCGGCACCTCGTACACCTCGGCCAGCCGCGCCACGTCGGCGACCTTCGGCAGCAGCCGCCCGGTCTCCACCTTCGAGACCTTGGACTGGCTCATCCCGGCCCGCTTACCCGCCACCGCGCCCGTCAGGCCCGAGTTCAGGCGGGCGCGCAGCAGTTCGACGGACAGTTCCTCGCGCCGGGCGCGGGCGTCGGCGACCACCATCATCTGCGTCACGGGGCGGTGCCCCCGCCGGCGCAGCCGCACGCCTTCCGCCACGAGGGTGCTGCGCACCGTCCCGTAAGAGCGACCGGTCGCGGCGGCGAGTGCGCGGATCGTCTGGCCGTCCGCGTAACCTTTCACCACGAAGGCGCGGAAGTTCCCGGTCACTGCGCGCACGCCGCGGTCTCGCCGGGGCGCCGGGCGGGTCGTCGCGGTGGTCCGATTCCCTCGTGCGCCCGCCAGGCCGAGTCGCACGCCGGGCAGGTCGGCCAGCACCAGTGCGCGTACGGCTGGTCCGCCGGGATGATCAGCGGGACGCCGCACAGCGTCTCGCCCGCGTCACGCGGTGTCAGTTGGCGGCGGATCGCGTGGCGGCGGCCGGCGTGCGGCATCCAGCGGAAGTCGCGGGTCATCGGTGTTTCCCTCCCCTGGCCCGGAATTGGCAGGGTCAACGTAAAGCCTGCACGTGCAGGTTGGGGAGTACACCATCGAGTGAAGGACGATTCCACCGACGTGCGGCAGACTGATCGGTGTCGGGGACACGGTGCAGTCGAGGAAAGCAGGTGGACATGGCCGGCAGCGGCGCGAGCCCGACGGTCTACAAGCGACAGTTGGGCATGGCGCTCACGACACTGCGCGAGAGCGTCGGCAAGACGCAGGACCACGCGGCCGAGGTGCTGGAGTGCTCCCCCGCGAAGATCCGCCGCATCGAGGTCGGTGACGTGGCCATCCGCGCGGCGGAGCTGCGGGTGCTGCTGGAGTTCTACGGCGCGACCAGGCAGGCGCGCAAGCCGATCGAGGAACTGGCGCGGGAAGCACGCAAACGCCGTCCCCGCACCCCGTACGGCACCGTGCTGCCGGACTTCTTCCGGCGGTACTTCAACCTGGAGCAGATCGCCACCGAGGTGCTGCTCTACCACCCGGAGCTGGTACCGGGCCAGTTCCAGACCGACGAGTACGCACGGGCCTTGATCGAGGCGAACCCGCTGCACAACCCGAACGAGGTCGACCGGCTGGTCGAGGCGCGCAAGGCACGGCAGGCGCGGCTCGTCGAGGGTTCGACCCCGCAGATGCAACACGTGGTGCTGCACGAGGCGGCGATCCGGACCGTGGTCGGCGGTCCGGAGGTGATGAGGGCGCAGTTGCACCACCTCAAGAAGCTCTCCCACCTGACCAACGTGACGATCCAGGTCATCCCGTTCACCGCGGGAGCACACGCGGCGTCCAACTTCCCGTTCATCCTGCTGAGGTTCGCCGACAACCAGCGGAACATCGTCTACCTGGAGGACCTGACAACCGCGAACTCGGTGGACGAGCCGGGACACGTCGCGCAGTACGAGACGATCTTCCGCCACATCGTCGGCACCGCTCTGTCGCCGGCGAAGAGCATGGCCCTCGTGACTACAGTGGCGGGCGAGTTGTAATCCCGACAAGGAGGGCGAACGCCATGAACCCGATCCCCACCGCGTGGCGGAAGTCCAGTTACAGCGGCGGCAACGGCGGTGCGTGCGTCGAACTCGCGCACGCCGGTAGTCGCTTGCTCGTGCGTGACTCGAAGAACCCCGAGGGTCCGACGCTCACCTTCCCCACCGCGGGCTTCCTACGCGCCGTCAAGAACGCCTGACCCCGAGCCCCCGACATCCGGTCGGGGGCCTACCGACCCTTCCGCCTGAGCGGGTGCGGCCGGACGGAGAAGCTCGCAGACACCACTTGGCGGGCGAGTTGCAACCCGACAAGGAGGGCGAACGCCATGAACCCGATCCCGTGGCGGAAGTCCAGTTACAGCGGCGGCAACGGCGGCGACTGCGTCGAACTCGCGCACGTCGGTGGCCGCTTGCTCGTGCGTGACTCGAAGAACCCCGAGGGTCCGACGCTCACCTTCCCCACCGCGCACTTCCTGCGCGCCGTCAAGAACGCCTGACCCCGAGCCCCCGGCATCCGGTCGGGGGCTTCGCCCCCTCCGCCCGGTCGAGGAGCGCGCGGTACGGCTGACCCCCAGCCCCCGGGGTCCGGTCGGCGGCTTCGCCGCCCCCTCCGCCTGGTTGCAGGTGTCCAGCGCGGCTGCCCCCAGGTCGACGTCCGGTCGGGGGTCTCACCCCCTCCGCCCGGTCGAGGAGCACACGGGATGCCCCAGCCCCGACGTCAGGTCAGGGTTTCACCGCCCCTTGCGCCACTCGCGCACCACGTGCTCGACGTCGAAGGGCATCAGGTTGAGCGGCGGGCCGGAGAGCGGTTTGCGGATGGCGTCCGTGATCCGCTCGTTGATCTCGCCCAGGATGCGCCGCACCTCGGCCTCCGAACCCGCGCGCCCGGCGGCCTCCCGCGCCGCCGCGGCCTCGCGGCGGAGTTGGAGGGACGCGGGCAGTGCCGTGCCCTCCTCGCGCCGCACCTTCTCCTTGAGCCACCACAGCTCGTCGTGCGCCCCGGACAGGCCCGGCAGCGGTTTCCCCGCGCCGGGCAGGTTGTCGAACTCGCCCCGGTCCTGCGCCTCGCGGATCTGCCGGTCCACCCACGTCTCGAACCCGACACCAGCGGGTTTGCGCTCCGTCACGACCACCACCCCCACCCCAGGCTACCGAACGGACACCCCTTCCGGCGGGCTCGGAACCGGCATCGCAGCCCTGGTGATGGACGAACCCGACGCCCTTCCGTAACCTGTCCGAGACCCGGCGGGACGGTAACTCGTCCGGGCTAACCGGGTTCGAGGGAGGACCGCGCAGCCGTGGCGTCGCACCCCGTTCAGCGCACCGTCCGCGCGGCTGTGGCCGCGGTCGCCGTGCTCGCCCTGGCGGGCGGCGTGCTCGCACCGGCGGCGGCCGACCCGTTGCCGCCCAACGCCTCCGACACGTTGAAGCGGTACAACGAACTCACCACCCAGGCCGAGAAGCTGAACGAGGAGCACCTGCGCGCGCAGGACGATCTCGCGAAGGCGCAGACCGACCTCGACCAGGCCAACCGCGACCTCACCGCCGCGCAGCAGGCGCAGGAGGAGCTGCGCGGGCAGGTCGACCTGCTGACCGAGGCGTCGTTCGAGGGCGCGCGGTTCAACCAGCTCTCCGCGATCCTGGTCAGCGAGTCGCAGCAGGACTTCCTGAACCGGATGTCCGCGCTCGGCGTGCTGGCCGACGAGAACGCCGAGTCGATGGCGAGCCTCCAAGCCGCCGTGGACCAGGCGAACGACGCGTCGCGCCGCGCCACCGACGCCGCCGCCAGCGCCGACCGGGCGATCAGCGACATCGACCAGCGCAAGGCCGCGTTGGACGCGCAGATCACCGAGGCGCGTGACGCGTACCGGGCGTTGCCGAAGTCGGAGCGCGACGCGTTGGCCGACGAGGGCTTCACCGGCGAGGTGCCGGTGCCGCCGGGTCAGGCCGGGCAGGCGCTGGCGTTCGCGCTGGGCGAGCGCGGCAAGCCCTACGTGTTCGGCTCCAACGGCCCCGACTCGTGGGACTGCTCCAGCCTCATGCAGGCCGCGTACCGGTCGGTCGGGATCAGCATCCCGCGCACCACGTACGGGCAGGCCGTCATCGGGCGCGAGGTGTCGTTGAACGAGGTCAAGGCCGGCGACCTGGTCATCTACTACGCCGACCGGCACCACGTGTCGATGGCGATCGACGGCATCCGCGCCGTGCACGCGTCGACCGAGGGCGTCCCGGTGAAGATCCAGGACATCGAGTCCATCGGGCCCATCAACACCATCCGGCGCGTCGTCGGCTGACCGGCCCGCGGGGGCGGACCCCGTTACGATTCCCGCCGGCGGGTACCTGAGGACGGCGGTGGGACGTTGCGCTGGAGTGCCGGTGCGGTCGCGCGGATGCTGGGCGTGTCGCCGGTGACCCTGCGCACCTGGGACCGGCGGTACGGGCTCGGCCCGAGCACCCGGGAAGAGGGCAGGCACCGCCGGTACAGCGAGGAGGACGTGGCCCGGCTGCGCCGGATGCTGGTCCTGACCGGGCGGGGCGTGTCGCCCGCGTCGGCCGCGGCGGCGGTGCTGGCGGCGCCCGGCGGGGAGGTCGGGCCGCGTGCCGTCGAGGAGGCGGCGGAGCTGCTGGACGTGCCGCTGCTGGGGACGCTTTCCTCATCGTTGATCGCGCGGGACGGCGTGGTGCGTGCCTGGGAGGACGTGCTCGTGCCGTTCCTGGTGGCGCTGGGCGAGCGGGTCGCCGCCACCGGCTCGGGCGTGGAGGTCGAGCACCTGGCGTCGGCGGCGATCTCGCGGGCGTTGCGCGCCGCCGCCCCGGTCGCCGGGAGCGCGTCGGTGCTGCTGGCGTGCGCGCCGGAGGAGCAGCACAGCCTCCCCCTGGACGCGTTGGCCGCCGCGCTCACTGAACGTGACTGCGGTTCATGGCACCTGGGTGCTCGCGTGCCGGCTCGGGCGTTACTCGATGCGGTGAATTCTCTCGCCCCGCGGGTGGTGTTCGTGTGGGCGCACGCGCCGGCCTGCGCTGTGCTGGCACCCGTCTCCGAGCTGCTGGAACGTGGCCTGCCGGTCCTGCTCGGCGGGCCGGGTTGGGTGCCCGTGCCGCCGGGTGCCCGGTGGTTCGGCTCGCTCGGCGCGGCCGTGACGGGTGTGCTGGAGTTGAACCGGTTCTGAATCGAATTTAGGCTGTGCGGGGTCCGTTCCCGAGCACAGGACGTGATCACATGCCGGAACTGTCCCGCCTGCCCCGCCCGGTCGCCGAGTCCTGGGACTGGCAGCTGAGAGGTCTGTGCCGCGGCATGGACAGCGCCCTGTTCTTCCACACGCCCAACGAGCGCGGTGCGGCGCGGGAGGACCGGGAGGCCAGGGCGAAGGCCGTGTGCGCGCGGTGCCCGGTGCTGGCGGAGTGCCGCACGCACGCGCTGACCGTGGAGGAGACGTACGGGGTCTGGGGTGGGCTCGGGGAGAGCGAGCTGCGCCGGTTGATCTCCCGCAACCACCGGCGCGGCTGATCAACGCGCGGAGGCCGCGCTCTTGGGCCGCCAGCGCGTGTACCCGGCGCGCTCGGCCTCGGCGATGGACCGGAAGGTGACGTCACCCTTCATCCGCTTGAAGTAGGGCGAGTCCGGGGTGTGGAAGATCATCGACTTGGAGCTGCCCTTCACCGCGCACTCCGGGGCGGGCACGGTGTCGACGTGGTGCACGACCTTGCGTTCCACTTCGGACGGTTCCCGGCGCGGCACCGCGGTCAGGGCGAGGCGGACCGGCGGGTCGAGCCGGGCGCGCAGGGCGCGGATCGTGGACCGCAACGCCAACCAGGTGATCAGGGCGCCCGCGAGGAAGGCGAGCGCGCACAGGACGAACAGCTGGGCGAACAACCAGATCACTGCCACTCCTAGCCGATGAGGACGTCTACCTGGCGCGCGGTCGGGCTGGTGCGCTCGGGGCCCGGGTCGACGGTGACGGCCGTCCGGAGGCGGTCGGGGCGCACGCCCTGTGCCACGAAGAGGTCGCGCACCACCTCGGCCCGCTGCTGCGCCAGTCCGCGCGGGTCGGGGTGTTCGGTGCCGGCGTGGCCGTTGAGCGAGACGACCGCCCGCGGTGCGACCAGCAGCAGGCGGGCGACCCGTTCCACCAGGACCGACCCGTGGCCCTGCCAGTCCGCCGTGCCGGGCTCGAACCGGAAGCCGCCGTTGCTCCGGACCAGGGCGGCGACCGAGCGCTGGAGCGCGCCCAGGTCGAGGTCACCGGGGACCACCGTGACCCGTTGGTCGGAGATCCCGTTGCGTGCCAAGGCTTCCCGCAACGTGGCCGCGCGACCTTCGTCGGCGACCGTCGCGCGTGCCGCACGCGACCCCTCGGCGAACACGGCCGTGAAGTCGGCCGCACCCACCCCGACCGCCGCGGCGACCACGTCGACCGCCACCGCGGCCCCCACCGGCAGCCGCTCGTGGCCGGCCGTGAGCAGGTCGGTGACCCGGAGGTCGACGGCCCTGGCGCGCACACCGTCCATAAGGGACCGCCGCTCCGCTTCGTCCGCGACGTCGCCGAGCAACACGACCTCGTCACCGCGCACGGACAACACCAACCGCCCCACCGGGGCCGGCGACACACCCGCCGCTTCCGCGGCCAACTGCGCGCGGGCGAAGACCCCGGTGGCCGCGAGGAGTGCGGGCACGAGGACGGCGCCGACGAGCCACACTCGCCACGTTCGGGAGGTCAGCACCGGGCGTTAGTACCGGAATTGACGGGCGGATCGCCACCAGCCACAGCCGTACACGCAGGACTCCGGGTGGCATTTCACCTGTCCAGGTGACCTGGAAAGGAGCCGATGGGCGCGAGGCGAGGGAGGGGCCTGGTGGGTCGGGATGCGGGCGCGGCCGGGGGCGGGCGAGGGAGGCGGGCGAGGCGCTGGTCCCGGCGGGTCGGGCGGGATGGAGGTTGGGGCGCGCGGGAGCGGGAGGGCAGGGGCAGGAGGGCAGGAGCGGGAGGGCGGGCCTCAGGCGGCGAGGTGCGAGCGGGAGGAGCGGGTGCGGGCGGACGGGGTGCGGGCGGACGGGTGTGAGCAGCGCGCAGGCGAGTCGGGCGTGCGCGCGGAGCGAGCCGAGGGCCGTACGGCGGGTGGGTGCCGGGAGGAGCACGGCGGCCGGACCGGAGGCCGGGTTCCGAAGCCGGCGGGGAGTCGGAGGACGGCCAGCTTTCAGGGCCGGCGGGTTGCGGGATGGCCGGGTTGGCGGCCGGGCGGGTTGGCGGCCGGGCGGGAGCCGGGACGGTGGGGTGGGTGCCCCGGCGTACGGGGATCTGGCGGGCGGGGTAGGGTTTGGGATCTTGCCGGGGGGCGGGGGTGTGGGGATGGGCAGGCTCCTAGCGGAGGCGTCTGGGAGTGGTGGGGGCTGGTCGGTTTTTGGGCAGCGTGGATCGCGCCATCGCGACCGTGTGGTCGGATCGCGTGTTCGCCCGTCGACTCGGCTTCGACTCGGCTCCGGCTGCCGTGACTTGGCTACCGCGACTCGGCTCCGGCTAGCGGAGGTCAGCTAGCGGGGGCTGTCCGGCGACGGGGTATCGCCCCGGGCGAGGGCGTCGGTCGGGTTCGCGACTGGGGGCTCCCTTCAGGCGGCTCGGGGTAGGGCTGTTGTTCGGCAGCCGCAGCGGCTGCATACCGGGTGGCGCGGGGGTTGCACCACCTCGGCCAGGAGGCGGCGGGAGTCGTCGAAGGTCGGGGCTCGCCGGCCCGGCACCAGGAGGCTGTCCAAAACCTCCTGCCAACGCCTCGCCCGCGCCCGCGAGCGCTCCACCGGGTCACCCAGCCTGGCCCGCACCCGCTCCCGCGACTCCTCCCGCGCCAGCCGCCCGGCCTCGCCCGGCTGCCTGCGCGGCCTGGGCTGGGTCAGCCGGGCGTTGCGCCGGTTGACCCGCCACCACTGCCCCAGCGTCATCCCGGGCACCGGGGGGCGCGCCCTCCGCGCGCCCCCCACCCACCACGACCTGAGCCGCGCGCGGAGGAAGTCGTGCGCAACCTGGTCGCGGTTCCTGGGGCTGCCCTGCCTGCTGCCGTCCGGCCTGCTGTCCACGGCTACGAGCAGGGCGTCGACGCTCCACCCCTCGGCGAACCAGGGCGCCATGACCACGCGCACACCCGCGCGGTCCGCGTCGGCCCAGTTCGCCCGCAGGCAGAACGCCTCCACAGCCGTGTCGATCTCGTCGTCGGTCTCGGGGATGACACGGCCCGGCCACTGCCGTGGATCAAGCTGTACGCGCATCCCAAGCTCCTTTCCGAAACGCGCACCGAACACCTGTTCGACATAGTGCCAGGGGGGTCCGACAATTCCGGAAGACCAGTCTTGACTTATCTAAGTCCAGGCTTAAAGGTGCTGGTCGTGCACGCGTTCGACGTTCTCGGGGATCCGGTGCGCCGCCGCCTGTTGGAGCTGCTGGCCGACGGCGAGCAGTCGTCCGGCGCGCTGACGGCGGTGGTCCGCGACGAGTTCGGGATCTCGCAGCCCGCCGTCTCGCAGCACCTGCGCGTGCTCCGCGAGCACGGCTTCGCGCGCGTCCGCCCCGACGGCACGCGCCGCCTGTACGCGGTGGACCCGCGGGGCATCCGGGAGGCCGCCGAGTGGCTGCGGCGGTTCGCCTGAACCCGCCGGACGCGGTTTCACCCACCCCCGGAACGGCAACCCTTCCCCCCATGACGGACACCCTGTGGGACGAGTTCCACCACGTAGTGAACATGACCTCGCACGAACTGGAGGACTGGCTGCGCACCCGCTCGGCGGACGAGGAGACCGAGGAGGTGCCCGACCAGGCGGGCACGCCGACCGGTCAGGAAGTGCTGCGGGTGCTGCGCAAGCGGCGCACCGACCTGACCACCGAGGACGTCCGGGTGATGCGGAAGGTGGTCGACCGGGTGCACGCCCAGCGCCGGGACGACCTGGAGCCCACCGCGGGCGAGGCGCACTGGCGGCACCGGCTGATGTCGATCGGCCACGACCCGCTGAAGCCGGCCTAGCGGCGCACGGCGGGTCCGGCGTCCACCCGGTCCGCGTCGCCCAACCGGACGCCGGCCGCCGGGACCAGCCCGAACTGCACGACCTGCCGCCGGGTGAGCAGGCCGGTCAGCCAGTCCGCCGCCACGCGCACGCGGTTGCCCGGCATCGCCAGCAGGTGGTAGCCGCGCGCCACGGCCTTCGCCGCCACCCCGGTCAACGGCACGTGCAGCGGATCGGCCACGGCGTCCGCGCCCGCGAGGTCGACCACGAAGCCGAGGTCGCGGTGCCGGTACGGCCGCGGCGAGCCGAAACCCAGCGACGCCGCCACGTTGCGCCCGGCGAGCTTGCCCTGCCGCTGCGCGTGCTGCGCGGTCATGGGGGTCGGCTGCCCTCCGTTGAACACGTCCGGCACGGACGCCATGTCGCCCGCGGCGAACACGTCCCGCCGACCGGGCACGGCCAGGTCCTCCCCCACCACCAAGCGGCCCTTCTCGGTCGGCAGCTCCACCGACTCCACCAACGGGTCGGGTCGCACGCCGACGCACCACACCACGGTCCGCGTGGGTATCTCCGTGCCGTCGGTCAGCTTGGCGCACGTCTCGGTGACCTCGGCCACGCTGGTCTCCAGCCGCACGTCCACGCCGCGCTTGCGCAACACCTCCAGCGCCGGCCGGGACAGGCGCTCGCTCAACCCCGGCAGCACGCGCTTGGCCATGTCGACCAGGACCCACCGCACCGGCCTGCCCCGGGCGGCGGCCTCGGTGAGGCGCTGGCCCTGCGCCACGAGTTCGGTGCCCGTGTACCCCGCGCCGACCACCACGAACGTGGCCCGGTCGTCGTCGCCGGTCTGCTCGGCCAGTTCGACCTGCCGCAGCACGTGATCGCGCAGGTACACCGCCTCGGCCACCGACTTGAAGCCGAACGCGTGCTCCGCCACGCCGGGCACGGACAGCAGGCGCGTCACGCTGCCCGCGGTCAGCACGATGCGGTCCCACCCCAGCACCTGTGACCGACCTTCCACGTCGATCACCGTGCACGTGCGCGCCGTGAGGTCCACGCTGGTGGCATGTGCCTGCACCAGCCGGGTCCGCGGCAACGCGGTCCGCAGCGGCACCGCGACCCGGCGCGGGTCGAGGGTGCCGCCCGCGACCTCCGGCAGCAGCGGCACGTAGAGCATGTAGTCGGTCGGGTTCACGGCCACCAGGTCCGCCGCGTGCGCGGGCAACGCGCGCTCCAGCGCCCGCAAGCAGTGGTACCCCGCGAACCCCGTGCCGACGACCAGCACCCTCGGTTTGGCCATGGTGCGACCACCTCCCGGATCTCCGGGTACCCCACGACGCGAACGGGTAGACACCGACCATGAAACTCGGGCTGCCGGACGGCATCACCGCCTGCCTATTCGACCTCGACGGGGTGCTGACCAGCACCGCCGTCCTGCACCGCCGCGCCTGGCGGCGCACCTTCGACGACTACCTGCTGCCCCGCGGCCTGCCGCCCTTCGCCGAATCGGACTACACGCGGTACGTGGACGGCCGGCCGCGCTACGACGGCGTGCGGGCGTTCCTGGCGTCACGGGGCATCACGTTGCCGGAAGGCACGCCGGACGACCCGCCGGACGTGGACACCGTGCACGGCATCGGCAACCGCAAGAACGAGCTGATCGACGCGATCATCCGCCAGGAGGGCGTCACGCCCTACCCCGGCTCGGTGCGTTACCTGGAGGCCGCGGCCGGTGACTTCGCGATCGGCGTGGTCACGTCGTCGGCGAACGCGACCCGCGTGCTGGCCGCCGCCGGCCTGGACAAGTACGTGCGGGCGCTGGTGGACGGCGTGGTGATCAGCCGCGACGGTTTGAAGGGCAAGCCCGCGCCGGACTCGTTCCTGGCGGGCGCGCGGATGCTGGGCGTGCCGCCCGCGCGGGCGGCCGTGTTCGAGGACGCGCTGGCCGGTGTGCGGGCGGGTCGCTCGGGCGAGTTCGGGCACGTGGTCGGCGTGAACCGCGCCGACCAGGCGGAGGCGTTGCGGGCGAACGGGGCGGACGTGGTGGTCGACGACTTGGCGGAGCTGCTGTGACGGGGTACGACATCCGACCGTGGTCGCTGCTGTGGCGCGGCTTGTCGGTCGCCGACCTGCGGCGGACGGAATCGACGTTCGCGCTGGCCAACGGGCACATCGGGATGCGTGGTTCGCTGGACGAGGGCGAGCCGCGCGGTCTGCCCGGCACCTACCTGAACGGGTTCTACGAGGAACACGCGCTGCCGTACGGGGAAGCCGGCTACGGCTACCCCGAGGCGGGGCAGACGGTCGTGAACGTGACCGACGGCAAGGTGATCCGGCTGCTGGTGGAGGACGAACCGCTGGACATGCGGTACGGCCGGGCGCTGGAGCACGAGCGGGAGCTGGACTTCCGGTCCGGCACGCTGCGCAGGCGCACGCTGTGGGAGTCGCCGACCGGCCGCCGCGTCGAGGTCCGCTCGGAGCGGCTGGTGTCGTTCTCGCAGCGGGCGGTGGCGGCGATCGACTACGTGGTGGTGCCGGAGGACGACCTGCAACTGGTGGTGCAGTCCGACCTGCTGGCCAACGAGCCGATCGAGCACCGGTCGGGCGACCCGCGGGTGGCGGCGGCCCTGGACGCGCCGCTGGTCGCGGACTTCGCGCACGCCGAGGGCGCGCGTGCCGTGCTGGCGCACCACACCCGGCACTCGGGCCTGCGGATGGCCGCCGCGATGGACCACGAGATCGCGGTGAACGACGGGCTGCGCACCGACATCCACGCGGAGGGCGACCTGGCGCGGTTCACCGCCGCCGCGGACGTGCCCGCGGGCGGTTCGCTGCGGCTCACCAAGTACCTGGGCTACGGCTGGTCGGCACAGCGGTCGGTGCCCGCGTTGCGCGCGCAGGTGGACGCGGCGCTGGCGGGCGCGCGGCAGACGGGCTGGGACGGCCTGCTGGCCGAGCAGCGGGCGTACCTGGACGACTTCTGGGAGGCCGCGGACATCGAGGTGGACGGCGACGACGAACTCCAGCAGGCGGTGCGGTTCGCGTTGTTCCACATCCTCCAGGCCGGTGCGCGTGGCGAGACGAGGGCGATCCCCGGCAAGGGGCTGACCGGTCCCGGTTACGACGGGCACGCGTTCTGGGACAGCGAGATGTTCGTGCTGCCGGTGCTCACCTACACCGTGCCGGACGCGGCGCGCGACGCGCTGCGCTGGCGGCACTCCACGGTGGACAAGGCGCGGGAGCGGGCGCGGGTGCTGGGCCAGCGCGGGGCGGCGTTCCCGTGGCGGTCCATCAACGGCGCGGAGTGCTCGGCGTACTGGCCCGCGAGCACGGCCGCGTTCCACGTGTCCGGCGGCATCGCGCACGCCGTGGCCCAATACACGGCGGCGACCGGCGACGCGGACTTCGACCGGGACTGCGGCACCGAGCTGCTGGTGGAGACCGCGCGGCTGTGGATGTCGTTGGGGCACCACGACAAGCACGGCGGGTTCCGCATCGACGGCGTCACCGGACCCGACGAATACTCGGCGATCGTGGACAACAACGCCTACACGAACCTGCTGGCGCAGAAGAACCTCCGCGCGGCGGCGGACGCGTGCGAGCGCAACCCGGGTTCCGCGGCGGCGCTCGGCGTCCACCCCGACGAGCGCACCGCGTGGTTGGAGGCGGCGATGCGGATGCGCATCCCGTTCGACGCGCTGATCGGCGTGCACCAGCAGGACGAGGCGTTCACCGCGCACGCCGAGTGGGACTTCGACGGCACGAAGCCGGAGGACTACCCGCTGTTGCTGAGCAAGCCGTACTTCGACCTGTACCGCAAGCAGGTGATCAAGCAGGCGGACCTCGTGCTCGCCATGCACGTGCGGGGCGACGCGTTCACCGCGGCGGAGAAGGCCGCGAACTTCGCGTACTACGAGGCGCGCACGGTGCGCGACTCCTCGCTGTCGGCGGGCACGCAATCCGTGCTGGCGGCCGAGGTGGGCGCGCTGGACCTGGCCTACGACTACCTGGCGGAGGCCGCGTTCACCGACCTGCACGACCTGCACGACAACGTCCACAACGGACTGCACATGGCGTCGCTGGCGGGTTCCTGGATCGCGCTGGTGGCCGGTTTCGGCGGGATGCGGGACCACTCCGGGCTCACGTTCGCGCCACGCCTGCCACCGGGCCTGACCCGGTTGTCGTTCCGGATGTTCTTCCAGGGCACCAAGTTGTGCATCGACGTGACCGAGGGCGAGGCCACGTACCGGATCGTCGCCGGCGGCCCGCTGCACACCTCGCACCACGGCGAGCCGCTGACGGTCCAGCCCGGCGCGCCGGTGACGATGCCCGTGCCGGAACCGCCCCGGCCGCCCGACATCCGGCAGCCCGCGAACCGGGCGCCACGCCGCCGGGTGGTCGGCTGACGCTGTCGCCCGTGATCTCTCTCCGCCGGAGTTTTCCCGGTGCCGTACGTGTTTCCGCCCGTGCGCGGTCCACAACGGCCGGACGGCGAGGGGGTGCCCGGCCGGGTCTCCTGGGGGGATCGGAGTCCCGGCCGGGACTTGCAGGCGGCCTTGGGGGGCGGTGGCCGCCTACGGCATCATCGCGCGCACGGGTGAGCCCGTTACGCCCGGCGGCCCGCGGCGGGTTCCGCGCGTCGCCACGCGGAATCCCGTGTTCCGGGTCCGCTGCCCACTGTGCCCGAGGATCGCGCGGCGGAACAGGCGAACGGACCGATTTCGCGGAACCATTCGGAATCGCGATGAGGACGCGTGGTTCCCGTATCGCACCGGCATCCTCCACTGTGGCCGGGGACGTGCTCGGGCACGCATCCCGCACAGCGGGGAGGGATTGCCGCACATCTGCGGCTTCCCGTACACGACGGGTAACCCACAAAGGTGAGCCGGGCAGCGGCCGAACGCCACGCCGGTCAGTATCCGGGACGTGAGTTCAACACCGATCTACGACGAGTTGGCGGCCACCTACCTGGTCGACGCCGAGCAGACCGGTCGCGCGCGCCCCGAGGCCGCCGCGCCGCGGCAGGACCCCGCGCCCGCACCCGCCGACACCCGCACCGACGACCGGGCGAACGCCTGATCTTGACACCCCGTCCCGCGGCGGGGTAGGACGGCTTGACGTCCGTTTGACGAGGCCGCCGCCTGTGTCGAAAGGGTGCGAGCGGTATATGAGCGTGCGGGCAGTGCTCACGGCGGCCGTCCTGCTCGTCGTCGCGGCGTGCGGCGGCGAGGCCCCTCAACCCGTCGAGAAGGTGACCCTCACCTGGTGGGACCACCTCAACCACACGCCCATGGCCGACCAGGGGGCCGACGCGCTGATCAAGCGGTACCAGGACGCGCACCCCGGGGTGGAGATCCGGCGGACCTCGATCCCGCCCGCCGAGTTCGACGCCCGGCTCGCGGAGGCCGTCGCCGCGGGTGCGTTCCCGGACATCGCGGCGGTCGACGTGACGGCCCTGCCCCGGCTGGCCGAGCAGGAGGTGCTGGCCGACCTCACGCCCCGGTTCGAGGGGTGGGCGCCCGCCGACCGGTACCCCGGACCGGTGCGTGACGGCGTCCGGCACCGCGACCGGTTCTGGGGCGTGCCGCTGCGCACCACGACGACCGCCCTGCTCTACAACCGGGACCTGTTCACCGCCGCCGGCGTCGCCCGGCCGCCGGACACCTGGGAGGAGCTGCGCGCCACCGCGCGGTCGCTCACCACGCCGGAGCACGCGGGGCTGTGCTTCGCGGCGGCGGCGGGCGACGACCTCACCGTCGACTTCCTGCCGTTCCTCTGGCAGGCGGGCGGCGACCTGACCGGCGTCGGCGACGACGCCTCGCTCCGGGCGCTGTCCTTCGTGGACGAACTCGTGAACGTGGACCGGGTCGCGCCGGCGGCCGTGCTGGGGTGGACCGCCGCGGACGCCGAGCGGGAGTTCGCGGCCGGCCGGTGCGGCATGGTGCTCGCCGGGCCGCGGGCCGTGCCCGCGGCGAACACCGCCGGCCTCGACTGGGGCGCCGCGCCGCTGCCCGCGGGCCGGGCGGGTCGGGTCGCCGCGGTGGGCGGCGACGCGTGGGTGCTCGGCCGCGCCGGGCAGCACGTCGACCGGGCGTGGGACGTGCTGCGGTGGCTCGCCGAGGAGCGCGGCACCGCGACCGAGTTCGGCGCGGCGATGAACGCCGTGCCCAACCGCTCGGACACCGTCGACGACCCCGGCTGGCGGTGGGACGCCAACGTGCCCGCGTTCAGCTCCCAGCTGGCGGGTGCGCGCGCCGTCCGGGACCCGGACTACGCGCAGGTGTCCGAAGCGGTGTGGACCATGGTCCGCCAGGTCCTCGGCCGGGAGCGCACGCCCGGGGAGGCGGCGGCCGACGCACGTGCCCGGCTGGAACCCCTGCTGCGCTGAGTCACCACGTCCCACCCGGTCGGGTGTCCGGCCGGGTGGAACGTGTTCCGGTGGGGTCGAGGGGTATCCGCCGACCATGCGAGAGAAGACGACAACGAGGGGAGCGGAGGGTGAGCGACGGAAGGTGAGTCGCGCCCAGGTGCTCGCGTTCGTGGTCGGCTCGTTGCAGTTCGTGTTCGCGTTGCTGCCCGTGCTGCCCGGACCCCCCGACCGCACACTCCAGGTGTGCACCGGACTGGTGGGCGTGCTGCTGGCCCACAAGCACCAGTACGCCCGCCTCTACGGGGTGGCGCTGCTGCTGGTCTACGGCAAGCTCCTCATCGCCGATGTGGACGCCTCCACCGCGTGGCTTCAGCTGCCCACCGTCGAGACCGTCGCGTACGGACGCGCCGCGCTGGCCGGCCTGGTGATCGCGGTCGTGCCCGCGTTCGGCCGCCGGTAGTCGCCCGCCGTCATCGTCCCGTCCGGGTGGAAGCGCAGCTTGGGCCCGGTGCTGCGGGCGATGGACTCGAACATGGAGCGGTCGGCCGGCGTCGTCGGCCGCCAGTACATGTGAGCGCCGTGCGTGACACCCATCTCCATGCCGATCATGGTCGTCACCGCCCGGTCGTACCGGCGTTCGGTGAGCGGACGCCCGCCGGAGGCGTGGATGTCGAACACGTCGTGGTCGCCGGTCAACGGGCACAGCCGACCCTTGCGGTCGAAGCCGTGCACGACGCCGTCCCGCACCAGGTACTCGCCGCGCCGCTCCAGCAGGGCCATCTTGGGGCCGAGCGAGTCGAACTCGTCACGCCGCTGGGTGAACCGCTGCCACAGCCGCTCCGTCATGCCGTGTCGTGGTAACCGCGGCCGGAAGTAGCCGACCAGGCCGCGGTGACCGGACCGCGCCCCCAGCCGCACGTCGAGGTCGTCGATGGTCTTGGCCTTCACCGGCTCGGGTTTGGGCAACGCGCCGTCGCGCAGCCACGCCACCGCGTGCGGGTTGGTGGCCCGCACGTCGATGACGAGGTCCTGCTCCGCGGCCACCTGCTGGAACTTGCGGGCGTGCTCGGTGGGCATCCCGAAAACGGACTCCACCGACGCCAGGGGGAAGAGGTGATCAGTGCGCACGGGTATTAAGGTCCGCCCCAAATGCGCGTGCACCAGAGCACCGGGTTGGGTTAGCTCTTGACGTGACCCCTGAGACACTGATCGGACTGCTCGCCGACCCCCTGCGCCTGCGCGTCGTGGCCGCCCTGGTGCTCGGGGCGCGCAGTCCGGACGAGATCGCGGAGAAGACCGGTTTGGACGCCCGGCGGCTGGAGGCGCCGCTGCGCAAGCTGCGCACCGCCGGCCTGGTGGCAGGGCGGCCCGGCGAGATGCTGGTGCGGCAGGACCTGTTCGAGCAGGCGGGTCGCGTGGAGCGCCCGCCGGCCGATCCGTTCCTGCGGGACGGTCGCCTGCTGCGGCTGCCCGTGCAGCGCTCCCGCCGCCGAGCCGTGCTCGAACAGGTCTGCACGTCCTTCGAACCCGGCAGGCACTACCCGGAGCGCGCCGTGGTGGAGGTGCTGCGGGGCTGGTGCGACGGCGGGGAGGTGGACCACGCGACCCTGCGCCGGTACCTCGTGGACGAAGGGCTGCTGGACCGGGCCGACGGGGTGTACTGGCGGTCCGGCGGCCCGGTCGACGGGTGAACCCCGGGTTGGCCCGGAATGGATTCTTCCCGGGTGTTAGTTGAACTCGTCCGGGTTCGGGCCCACCCGCTCCCCGGTCTCCAGTCCGGCGATCCGGGACAGGTCGTCCTGGCCCAGCTCGAAGTCGAACACGGCGAAGTTCTCGGCGATCCGGCTCGGCGTGACCGACTTGGGGATCACCACGTTGCCCAGCTGGAGGTGCCAGCGCAGCACCACCTGGGCGGGCGTGCGGCCGTGCTTGGCGGCGATGTCCCGGATGACCTCGTCGCCGAGCAGCTCGCCGCCCTGGGCGAGGGGGCTCCACGCCTCGGTGGCGATGCCGTGCTCCGCGTGGACGCGGCGCAGCTCCGCCTGCTGGAGCCGGGGGTGCAGCTCGACCTGGTTGACGGCGGGCGTGACCCCGGTCGCCTCGATCACGCGTTCGAGGTGGGGAACCTGGAAGTTGGACACGCCGATCGCCCGCACGCGGCCGTCCTCGTACAGCCTGCCGAGCGCGCGCCAGGTGTCCACGTACTGGTCGCGGGCGGGTGCGGGCCAGTGGATGAGGTACAGGTCGAGCTGCTCCAGGCCGAGCTTGCGCAGGCTGGTGTCGAACGCGCGCAGCGCCTCGTCGTAGCCCTGGTCGGTGTTCCACAGCTTGGTCGTGATGAACAGCTCGTCACGCGGGACGCCGGAGTCGGCCACGGCCCGACCCACCGACTCCTCGTTGCCGTACGCGGCGGCGGTGTCGACGCTGCGGTAGCCGACCCGCAGCGCCTCGCCGACCGCGTTCACCGTGTCCTCAGTGGACACCTGGAACACTCCGAAACCGAGTTGCGGCATGGTGACGCCGTTGTTGAGCTTTATGGTCGTCATGGCCCCATCATGCCCCCTGTCAACGCCTCCCACGTCTTGGACGGCGTTGACGGGGTTCCCGCGCGGCTGATCCGATCTCACCGTGGCTGTCGTGAAGGCAATCCCCGAAGTGACGAGCGTGGACGTGACGGTCGTCATCCGCCTCAGCGCGCCGACGGGACAGGTCGTGGACACGGCCGCACAACTGGCCGAGGCGCTGCGCGCCGCGCTCGACCTGTCCGCCGCCGACGTCGTGGTGGACCTGCCCGTCCCGCGCGCGGAACCCGAGCTGCGCATCCTCGTGGACTCGCGCCGCGTGCTGCACCGGGGGGTGACCGTGGAGCTGACCCGCTTGGAATTCGACCTCCTGCACCACCTGTGCACGCACCCCCGCCAAGTGCACCGGCGCACCTCGCTGATGAACAGCGTGTGGGGCACCACCACTTTCGTCGACACCCGGACGGTCGACGTGCACGTGCGCCGCATCCGCCGCAAGCTCGGTGACGCGGCCTCGATCATCACCACGGTGCGCGGCGTCGGCTACCGCGTGGACAACCCGATGGCGGTGTCGGTGGAGCACGACGCGCTGGCGAGCTGACACCCGCTCAGCTCCGCGCGTCCCACCGGAACAGCCGGACCGACAGCGCGGCGCCCGCCACCGCCCACCCGAGCAGGGACAGCCCGGCGAGCGCCAACCGGCCGCCACCGCCGCCCCACGCCGCGGCCACCAGTTCCGCCACCGCGCCGCCGGGCAGGGCGAGCGCACGCGCGTCGGTCGAGTTGACCACCCACAGGCCGCCGCCGAGCAGCGCCGCGAAGAACGGCGTGGTGGTGATCTGGGCGAGTTCGGCGGTGGCGGTGAGACCGCTGGTCGCGATGCCCGCGAGCACGCTCGCCAGCACACCGCCCGCGATGGCCGCCAGCAGCAGGTCCGGCCGACCGGGCAGCGGCGCGCCCGCCACCACGCTCACCCCGACCAGCAGCACCGCCTGCGCCAACGACAGCAGCGCGGCGGGCAGCACCACGCCGGTCAACACGACCGCGTCGGACGCGAGTCCCGTTCGCAGCCGCTTCAGGTAGTGGTCCTGACGGCGTGCCGTGAGGGACGTCGTGGTCGTCATGTGCGCGGTGAAACCCATGGTGCACAGCAGTTGCAGCGCGACGATGAACGTCCACGCGTCCGCGTCACCCGCCACCGCCGCGAAGTACACCCCCATGGCGAGCGGCATGGCGAACGCCAGCACCGCGGCCGTCCGGTTGCGCACCAGCGCCTTGAACTCGGCCATGCCCAATGCGGTGATCATGCGACCCTCACCTGCCTCGTCGCGTGGAACACGTCCTCCAGTGACGCGTGGTGCGCACGCAGCCGCGCCAGCGCCAACCCCTCCCGCCGCGCCCACCCGAGCAGCACGTCCAGGTCGTCCTGGAGCTGCCGGGTGCGCACCTCCACCCGCCCGGACGGCTCGTGCACGACGTCGCCGGCCAGCATCGGCAGCGCCAGGACGTCCAGCCCGGCGGGCAGGTCGAACGAGATCCGCGCGGGCTGGGCGGCCAGCACGTCCACCACCGCGCCGGACACGGCCACCTCGCCCTCGTGCAGGATCGCCAGCCGGTGGGCCAGCGATTCCGCCTCCTCCAGGTAGTGCGTGGTCAGGACGATCGTGGTGCCCTCGGCGAGCAGCCCGCGCACCACGTCCCAGGTGCGTTGCCGCGACTCCGGGTCCAGGCCCGTGGTCGGCTCGTCCAGGAACAGCAGCTCCGGTCGGCCGAGCACGGCCAGCAGCAGGTCCAACCGCCGCCGCTCGCCGCCGGAGAGCTGCTTGACCCGCACGTCCCGGCGGTGCGCGAGGTCCAGCCGCGCCAGTTCCGCCCGGTGGTCGCCGCGCCGCCACAGCCGCACCACCTCGGCCACCGTCAGGTCCGGCGGGAACCCGCTCTCCTGGAGCACCACGCCGGTGCGCGCGCGGATCGCGGCGCGGTCCCGGAACGGGTCGACGCCCAGCACCCGCACCCGGCCGGCGCTCGGCGCGCGCAGCCCCTCCAACGTCTCCACCAGCGTCGTCTTGCCCGCGCCGTTCGTGCCCAGCAGGGCGAACAGCTCCCCCTGGTGCACCTGGAGGTCGACGCCGCGCACCGCCTCGAAGTCCCCGTACCGGCAGCGCAGCGCCGCCACGTCGATCACCGGATTCCGCATGGCGACGATGCTCGCGCGGCACGCGACGCGCGGGCAGTGCCGGCGCGCATCGGTTCGTGTGACAGATGTCAGCAGACACCGGGGCGATCCGGTACGTAGATTCCGGGCGTGACGACGATGGGTTCGCTCCGCCGGTGGACGTGGTGGTCCGTGGTCGCCGCGGGCGTGATGGTGGCCGCGTTGACCACGCTCGACCTGGTCGACGGCAAGCACGGACCGGTCGGCACGCCGCTGCTCGCGCTCGCGGTGGTCGTGGTGAGCGTGCAGCACGCCCGCTACCTGCGGCAGGCCATGGGCGGCCTGGGCCGCGGCCGGGGCCGCGCGCTGGAGCACCTGGCGACGTTCGCGGTGGCCATCGGCGCGATCGCGTACGTCGCGTGGTCCGGCGTGGTGCCGCTGGTGTGGTACCTGCTGCCCGCCGCCGTGATCGCGCACGTGGTCGCGAACCGGCCGCCCGGATCGCGGTGGCTGGTCGTGCTGCTGGGCGCGAGCGCCGCGGTGCTCGCGGGCCGCGCGCTCCAGGCACCGAACCCGGTCGGGTCGGTGATCGCGCCGATCGTGGTGGTGTGCTTGTTCGCACTGACCGACCTGGCTCAGCTGTGGTTCTGGGACGCGGTGCTCAAGCTCGACCGCGCGCGCCGGACGTCCGAGGCGCTCGCCGTGGCCGAGGAGCGGCTGCGCTTCGCGGCCGACCTGCACGACATCCAGGGCCACCACCTCCAGGCCATCGCGCTCAAGGGCGAGCTGACCGCGCGCCTGATCGGCCGGGACGACGAGGCGGCCCGCAAGCACGCCGAGGAGGTGGCGGAGCTGGCCCGCACGGCGCTGCGCGAGACGCGCGACGTGGTGCAGGGCTACCGGCGGGCGAGCCTGGGCACGGAGATCACGAACGCGGTGGGCGTGCTGCGTGCCGCCGGCATCGAGACCGCGGTGAGCGGCGACGCGGCCGAGGTGCCGCCACCGCTCCAGCCGTTGTTCGGCGCGCTGGTCCGCGAGGGCACCACGAACGTGCTGCGCCACAGCCGGGCGCGGCGGTGCGACGTGGTGATCGCGATCGACGGCGATCGCGTGTCCGTGCGGCTGCGCAACGACGGCGCGCGGCCGGACGTCGGCGAGCCCGGCGCGGGCCTCGCGGGGCTGCGTGAGCGGTTCGCCACCGTCGGCGGCCGGGTCGAGGCGGTGGCCCGGGGCGAGGCGTTCGAACTCGTGGGGCTGGTGCGATCGTGATCAGGGTGGTGCTGGCCGACGACGAGGACCTGATCCGGGGCGCGCTGGCCGCGTTGCTGGAGCTGGAGGACGACCTGTCGGTGGTGGCGCAGGCCAGTGACGGCGACGCCGCCGTGGCGGCGGTGCGGGCGCACCGGCCGGACATCGCCGTGTTCGACCTGGAGATGCCCCAACGCGACGGCGTGCTGGCGGCGGAAGCGGTGCGTGGGTTGGACGGCGTGTCCGTGGTGATCGTGACCCGCCACGCGCGGCCCGGGGTGTTGCGCCGTGCGTTGAGCGCCGGTGTGCGTGGGTTCGTGCCCAAGACGACACCGGCGGCGAAACTGGCTTCGATCCTGCGGGACGTGCACGCGGGCCACCGCTACGTGGACTCCGAGATCGCCGCCGCCGCGCTCACCGAGGACGCGTGCCCGCTCACGGCACGCGAACTGGACGTGCTGCGGCACGCGCTGCACGGTGGAACGGTGACCGCCATCGCGCGGGAAACCCACCTCGCGGCGGGCACCGTGCGCAACTACCTGTCGTCGGCGATGACGAAGCTGGGCGTCAGCACCCGCTACGAGGCGGCGCGGCGGGCGTGGGACGAGGGCTGGATCTAGCTCTGACCGCTTGAGTCGATCGTGTCGCGGTGACGTTCCCGCCACGGCAGCAAGAACCAGAGCGTGCCGAAGAACAACGCCGCCAGCACGCCCAGCGCGACCGCCACCCAGCCGCCCACGACGATCTCGCCCAGCAGCAGTATGGTCCCGGCCATCGCGATCGCCAGCAGGCCCAGCCCGGCCAGCGCGAACCGGTTGGCGACCTCGATGACGTCCTCGCGCCTGCCCCGGCGGAACAGGACGCGGTGCCACGCGGCGGGGGCGGTCAGCAACGCCACCGCGCCCGCCGCGAACAGGACCGTGACCATGTGGGTGACGCGGACGTACCCGTCCGCCTCGGCGTAACGCTCGGTGAACGCGATCGAGAGCAGGAACCCGAACAGGATCTGCACCCCGCCCTGCGCGACCCGCAGTTCCTGGAGCAGTTCGCTGAGGTTGCGCGCCAACCGACGCTGCTCGGAGGACTCCGCTTCGCTCACCGGAACGGTGTACCCGTTGTGCCACTGCGTGAACCGGACGTGTGGGATCCGGCCGCACGGGTACTCCAGTACCGCACCCAACACGAGGAAGAGGTTGTTTCAGTGACGACGATCGAGAAGTCCGTTGACGTCGCCGTGCCGGTCACGACCGCGTACAACCAGTGGACGCAGTTCGAGTCCTTCCCGCACTTCATGGAGGGTGTCGAGAGCATTCAGCAGCTCACGCCCACGCGCACGCACTGGGTCACCAAGATCGGTGGCGTGCAGCGGGAGTTCGACGCGGAGATCACCGAGCAGCACCCGGACGAGCGGGTCGCGTGGCACACCGTGGAGGGTCCGCCGCAGGGCGGCGTGGTGACGTTCCACCGGCTCGACGACCGCACCACCCGGGTCCACTTGCAGATGGAGTACGACCCGCAGACGCTGACCGAGAAGGCGGGCGCGGCGCTGGGCGTCGTGGAGCACCGCGTCTCCGGCGACCTGGACCGCTTCAAGGAGTTCATCGAGCACCGGGGCACGGAGACCGGCGGCTGGCGCGGTGACGTCGGCCGCGCGCCGCAGGCGGCCGAGACCCGGCACGACCTGCCGGACGGCGGCGTTCCGGGCGACCCCATCCGTTGACCGGTCCACAGTGGACGAAGGCCCCGGGCGACGTGCCCGGGGCCTTTCCCTTGTCTCAGACCACGATGAGGCGGAAGCCGGCGTCCCAGTGGTCCAGGGCGAGCAGCTCCCGGTGCCGCTCGTGCCAGCGCCCGGTGGCGAGGTCTTCCCGCAGCCGGCGCACGCCCCGCTCGACGGCGGCGGGGTCGGTCTGCGCGAGTGCGGAGCAGGCACGCCGGACGCGCGGGTCGAGGTAGGCGGTCGGGCGTCGCCAGTAGGCGGGGAAGACCCCGTCCGTGAAGTCCCAGGGGAGCGGGAGGGGCGTGACGCTCTCTGCGCCCAGTTCGTGCGCGATGTCGGGTGCCGAGGGTCGGCCGAGTTCCAGCTCCGCGATCTCCGGCACGTACTCGCGGACGAACCAGAAGTCGACGTGCAGCCGGGTGTCGTAGGCGAGGACGACCCGGCGCGGTGCCACCCGGCGCAACTCGGCGAGGCCCCGTCGCCAGTCGGTCCAGTGGTGGACGGTGAGCACCGCCAGCGCGGCGTCGGCCGCGTTGTCCCGGACGGGTAACGCCTCGGCGACCGCGCGCACGGCCGGGCCGGCGGTCGGTGGGCGTTGCCGGATCATCCCGGTGGAGGGCTCGACGGCGAGCACCACTCGGCCGTCGGGTTCGTAGGAACCCGTGCCCGCGCCCACGTCGATGATCGTCCTCGCGTCACCCAGGGCGGCCACGACGGCAGCCATCCACCGCGGATCCGTGCGCCGTCCCAGCGAGTAGCCCGTGCCGATGTCGTCGTAAAGCTCGGTCCCGGCCACGCCTGTCTCCCTCTCGGTCGGTTGACCGGAGGTTATCCATCAACCGCGGAGGGCGGATCCTCGAAGCCGCGCGAGCGGGGGTGGTCCGCGCCTCGCCGGGATGGAAGCGGCGGCCGTCGGCGTCTTCCCCGCGCGAGCGGGGGTGCTCCGCGGCGCAGCAGCGCACCCTCCAGGTCGTCCTCGCCGTCCCCGCGCCAGCGGGGTGGTCCGGACGTAACGCGCTACGCCGGGGGGATCGGGTTCTTCGCCAGGGCGGACGCGACGGCGTACAGGTTGGCGGCCATCGTGCGGCCGGTCGAGACGGACCACTCGTGGCCGTGGTCGGTGTCGGTGAAGCTCGGCCCCGGTCCGGGACCCATGTTCCAGTACGTCCACGCCTGGCCGGGAACGGTGTAGCCGATGTCGCCCAGCGCGCCCGACACCTCGCTGATCACGTGGTGCGCGCCGTCCTCGTTGCCGGTCACGACGACGCCCGCGACCCGGTTGTACGCCACCGGCCGACCCTCGTCGTCCTGCTCGGACAGCATCGCGTCCATCCGCTCGATCACCCGCTGCGCGACGGACGACGGCCGGCCGACCCACGTGGGCGTCGCGATGACCAGGATCTCGGAGTTCACCAGCTCCTCGTGGATGCCGGGCCAGTCGTCGCCCTCCCCGAGGTCCGTCTCCACGCCCGGCAGCACCGAGTGGTCGACCACCCGGATGGTGTGCGTGTCGACGTTGCGCTCACGCAACGCCTTCACCACCTCGTCCGCCAGCAACTGGGTGTTGGACTTCTCCGGCGAGCCCTTCAACGTGCAGTTCAGCACCACCGCGCGCATCGCGGTCACCTCCCTCTCTCGCGCGCTGGTTACCCGACCCGCCCCGGCCGAACCACCTGATCCACAGCCCTCAGTCGCCCACCACCGCCAGCACCGCCGCGAACGTGCCGTCCGGGTCACCGTCGACACTGGGCACCACCGCCGGCCGCCGTTCCGCGATCAGCCCGGTCAGCAGGTCGTGCATGGCGGCCAGCTCCCACTCCGGCGCGACCACGGTCCCCCGCGCCGCGAACCGCCGCAGGGCGCTCTCCTTGTCGTCGTGCAGGACGATCTCGACGAACCGGGCGCCGACCTCCTCGGCCAGCCGCTCCAACCGCAGGATGAACTCCACCCGCCCCAGGAACTGGGGCACCACCACGTCGTACCCGGCACGCAGGTGCGTGCGGGCCGCGGCGATCGCGATGTCCCTGGCCAGCACGCCGGCCTGCCGCACGTCACCGCCGATCAGGTCGCGGACCCGGTCCACGTCCAGGTTCAGCGACGGCGGGCGCTCCCGCGCGTAGCGGGCGGCCAGGGTGGACTTGCCGCACCCGGGCGGCCCGTTGAGGAGGATCAGACGAGGCACCGCGGCAACGTACCGGAGCGGCGCGCCGGTGATCGGCCCTCGTCATTCACCCGTCCGGGCGTAGCCGAACACGACACGTAGCGGGAAAGCCTGGACGTCACCCCGGGCGCTGCGGAGAATCGGGGAACCTGGTCAGGGGGTGAACCGGTGCCGCGTGGAGAGCGCCCGTTGGACGTCGGAGACAGTCCGCTGCTGAAGTTCGCGGCCGACCTCAGGTCGCTGCGCGACAAGGCGGGCGGGAGCAGCTACCGGCAGCTCGGCGCCCGCGCGCACTACTCGGCCACGACGCTGTCCGACGCGGCGGGCGGGCGGAAGCTGCCCACCCTGGCCGTCACGC
This sequence comes from Saccharothrix obliqua, assembly GCF_019375475.1. GTDB lineage: Bacteria > Actinomycetota > Actinomycetes > Mycobacteriales > Pseudonocardiaceae > Actinosynnema > Actinosynnema obliqua. Next base: position 266,540 of record NZ_JAHXGQ010000002.1, read on the forward strand.
TCGCCTACGTGCGGGCGTGCGAGGGCGACGAGGCCGAGTGGGAGAACCGCTGGCACGAGGTCGCGGCGGAGGTCCTGCCGCAGCCGCCGGCGAACGAGGGCCACCCGCCGTACGCCGGTCTCGCCGCCTACGGCACGGAGGACGCCGAGTGGTTCTTCGGCCGGGACCGCACCCTGGACGACCTGGAGGCCCGCATCCGGGACCGCCGCTTCGCGGCCGTCTTCGGCGCGTCGGGCGCGGGCAAGTCGTCCCTGCTCCGGGCGGGCCTGGTGCCGCGCCTGCCCGGTTCGACGGCGGTCACCACGCCGGGCGAGGTGGAGGTGCGGCCGGAGAAGCTGGACCTCGGCCGGGACCTGATCATCGTCGACCAGTTCGAGGAGGTCTTCACCCTCTGCCAGGACGCGGACCAGCGGGCCGCGTTCATCGACGCGTTGCTCGACGCGGAGTGCCGCGTGGTGCTCGGCGTCCGGGCCGACTTCTACGGCCACTGCGCCCAGCACCCGCGGCTGGTGGAAGCGCTCACCGACGGGCAGCTCCTGCTCGGTCCGATGGGGCCGGAGGAACTGCGCCAGGTGATCATGCAGCCCGCCGTGAAGGCGTCCTGCACGGTGGAGACGGCCCTGGTCAGCCGGTTGATCGCGGAGACGACCGGCCAGGCGGGCGTGCTGCCGCTGATGTCGCACGCCCTGCTGGAGACCTGGCGGCGCAGGCGCGGCACCACGCTCACCGTGGCGGGCTACGAGGCCGCGGGCGGCATCCAGCACGCCATCGCCCAGACCGCGGAGCGGACGTTCACCTCGCTGGAGAAGCACCAGCGCGCCCTGGCCCGCGAGGTCTTCCTCCGCCTCACCGCCCTGGGCGACGGCACGGAGGACACCAAGCGCCGCCTGCCGCGAGCCGAGCTGGACGCGAACGTGGACGTGGACGTCGTCCTGGACCGCTTGGCACACGCCCGTCTGCTGACTCTTGACCGCGACACGGTGGAGATCGCCCACGAAGCCCTGATCCGCTCGTGGCCGCGGCTGCGCAACTGGCTGGCCGCCGACCGCGACGGCCTGCGCACCATGCGGCAGCTCACCGACGCGGCCACGACCTGGCACTCCCTGGGCCGCGACCCGGACGCCCTGTACCGGGGCAGCCGGCTGGACACCGCGGTCGAGTGGACGCAGCGCGAGAACGTCCGGACCAGCGCCCTGGAACGTGATTTCCTCACCGAGAGCCTCGCCGCCCGCGACCGGGAACGCCACCTCGCCCACCGCAACAACCGCAGGCTCCGGCAACTGGTGGCGCTCCTGCTGGTGCTGCTCGTCCTGGCGTCCGGCGCGGTGGTGCTGGCCATCCGCGCCCAGCAGCAGGCGGCCACCGAGCGCAACCTGTCGGTGGCCCGGTACGCGGCCAACGAGGCGCAGAACCGGCGCGCGGCGGGTGACGGCGGGCTGGCCAACCAGCTGATCATCGCCGCCTACCGGCTGAGCGGCACGGGCGACCTGCGTGACCTGGTGCTGAGCGCCCACGCCTCGGCAGGCGCCGACATGATCAGCCGCTCGGTCCTGCCCACCGGTCCGGCGTTGAGCCCGGACGGCACCCAGATCCCCACGGCCCGCGTGCCGGACATCGCCGACGGTCGCGTGTACAAGCGCGTCGGTGGCTTGCTGACCCCGAAGAACACCGTGACGTCCTTCACGGTGACGTCGTCGGAACGCGCTTACGCCACGACCACGGAGACCCCGGACGCGCGGATCTGGGACGTGACGGACGCCCGTGAGCCGGTCGTGGCCCACACGTTCACCGGTCCGGTGACACGGGTCGCGTTCGCCCCGGCCGGCGGTCGGTTCCTGGTCACCGTGGAAGGCGCCTCGGAAGCGAAGATCTGGGACGCCACGAACCCCCGCGAACCGAAGGTGCTGGGCGTCCTGACCGGCCACCCGAGGTGGATAACCGACATCGCCTTCAGCCCGGACGGCCGAACCCTGATCACCATCGACAACCAGAGCACGGTCCGCTTCTGGAGCCTGGCGAACCCCGCCGAGCCCAAGCAGGTCGGCGAGCTGGACGACGGTGAGGACGTGTCGACCGTCGCCCTGTCCCCCGACCGGCGCACCGCGGCCGTGGCGGGCGCGAACGGCACGATCCGCCTCTGGGACCTGGCCAACCCCTGGCAACCGACCCGGCTGGCCAGGATGACCGGCCACTCGGACAAGGTCCTGTCCCTCGGCTTCCGCCGCGACGGGCAGGCCCTGGCCAGCGTGAGCAAGGACGACACGGTCCGCATGTGGAACCTGGCCGACCAGCGCCACCCGACCCAGCAGGCCAGGATCAGCGGCCCGACGGACGGCGTCTACGGCGTGAACTTCGGCGACACCCCGGACTGGGTGATCACGTCGAACGCGGACGGCACCACGCGCAGCTGGGAGTTCGACGTGAACGAAGCCATCGCCCGCATGTGTGAAACCGTCGACCAGCCCATCACAGAAGAAGAATGGCGCCGCAACTTCGAGGGCATCCCCTACGACTCACCCTGCTCTTAGCGCGCAGCCGCACACACCACCCACCCCGTCGTGTTCTCCCCGTATGGCCTGCGCGCCAGCGAACCGCGCTCGTTCCCAGGACGCAAACACGCTTTTCGTTTGCGTCCTGGGAACGAGGGTGGTTGTCTTGACCAGGCCATACGGGGAGAACACGACGGCGCTCTTCAACCTCCTTGGCGGCCTGCCAAGCGGCGAGCGTCGTTTTTCAGCCCCCCGACGCGACTCTCCGACGGCCCTCTACCCGAGTGGCGACCGTCACCACCCGGTCCGATAATCACCAGGTGACCACTCCGCGTGACGACCGGACGTCATCGACGCCAGGCCCCCCACCTCAGACCACCCCGCCCCCGCGCCCACCACCGGACGGCGCAAGCGAGCACGCCCCACGAGGATCAGCGGCACCTGGGTGGCGGTCGTCGCGTCGATCGTGGTCATGGCCCTGCTGCTGATCTTCATCCTCCAGAACCTCACCGACGCCACCGTGCACTTCCTCGGCATGGCCAGCACCCTCCCCCTGGGCGTGGCGATGCTGTTCGCCGCCATCGGCGGCGCCGTGGTCGTCGCCCTCGTGGGCGCGGCACGCATCCTGCAACTCCGCCGCGAGGCGAAGCGCTCCCACCGCTGACCGCGGCATCAGGCGCTCCGCCGCACCACCAACGACGTGGGCAGCGCCAGGAACGGCGGCAGGCGCTCCTCCCCCGCGACCTCCGCCATCAACCGCCAAGCGGCGGTCCGACCCAACAACTCCACGTCCCGCCGAACCGTCGTCAACGGCGGCGATGCGCCGGCGGCGAACGGCGCATCACCGAAACCCACCACGGCGACGTCCTCGGGCACCCGCCGCCCCCGCGCGTGCAGCACCTGCAACGCACCCAACGCCATGGCGTCACCGGCGGCGAACACCGCGTCCAACGCGGGCTCGCGCAACAGCAACTCCTCCATCGCCGCCGCACCGCTCTCCGGGCTCAGGTCGCCGTACGCCACCAGGTCGTCCGGCAGGTGCCCCACCCCACGCCGCCACCCGGCCACTCGATCCACCCCGACCGCTCGGGGCGCGGCGATGGTGGCGATCCTGGTCCGCCCGGCCGCCACGAGGTGACGTGCCGCCACCAGGGCCCCGTCGACGTTGTCGAAATCGACATAGGGCACGCCGCCATCCAGCGGCCGGCCCACGACAACCACCGGCAGCCCGGTCCCGGCGAGCAACCGCGGCTCCGCCCCGATCAGCAGCACCCCGTCGACGTGACCGCCACGCAGCTCGTTGACGAGGTCCTCGCCCAACACCGTCAACAGCACCTGCACCCGCCGCCCCGCCAACTCGGCGTGGACGCCGCGCACCAGGTCCGCGACGTCCACGTCGGGCTCACCCAGCACCAGGGCGATCGAGTTCGCCTGACTACCGGCGAGGGCGCGGGCGGCCTGGTTGGGGCTGTACCCGAGGCGCGCGATGGCCTCCCGGACCGCTTCGCGCGCCTTCGAGCTGACGTACGGCTCGCCGTTGACCACCCGGGAGACCGTGGACTTGGACACCCCGGCCGCGCGGGCGACCTCCTCCAGCCGCGCGGACCTGCGTGGTTCGGCCGCGCTCACGGCCGGCTCACCACGGGAACCACCACCGGCTCACCACGGGAACCGCCACCAGCTCACCACGGGAACCACCACCAGCTCACCACGGGAACCGCCACCAGCTCACCACGGGAACCACCACCGGCCACCACCGGATGTCACCGCCCGTCTTCCAGGTCCCCTTCCGTCTCCAGGTACACCGCGCGCAACGCGTCCAGCGTCTCCGATTCCGGGTGCTCCCACAGCCCGCGATCCGCGGCTTCCAACAACCGCTCCGCGATCCCGTGCAACGCCCAGGGGTTCGACTGGGACAGGAACTTCCGGTTCTCCTCGTCCAACACGTAGCTCGCCGTCAGCTGCTCGTACATCCAGTCCGCGACCACACCCGTGGTGGCGTCGTAGCCGAACAGGTAGTCCACCGTCGCGGCAAGCTCGAAAGCGCCCTTGTACCCGTGCCGCCGCATCGCGGCGAGCCAGCGCGGGTTGACCACGCGCGCCCGGAAGATCCGGTTTGTCTCCTCGTGCAACGTCCGGGTGCGCACGGCGTCGGGCCGCGTGCTGTCCCCCACGTACGCCGCCGGCGCTTTGCCGGTCAACGCGCGCACGGTGGCCACCATGCCGCCGTGGTACTGGAAGTAGTCGTCGGAGTCGGCGATGTCGTGCTCGCGCGTGTCGATGTTCTTCGCGGCCACGGCGATCCGCTTGTAAGCGCTTTCCATGTCCGGCCGCGCTTCGACGCCGTCCAGCTCGCGCCCGTACGCGTACCCGCCCCACACGGCGTACACCTCGGCCAGATCGGCGTCGTCACGCCAGTTCCGGCTGTCGATCAGCGGCAGCAGGCCCGCGCCGTACGCGCCCGGCTTGGAGCCGAAGATCCGCATGGTCGCGCGCCGCTGGTCGCCGTGCTCGACCAACGCCGCTTCGGCGTGCGCACGCACGTAGTTCTCCGACGCGGGCTCGTCCAGGGCGGCCACCAGGCGCACCGCGTCGTCCAGCAACGCCACCACGTGCGGGAAGGCGTCGCGGAAGAAGCCGGAGATCCGCACCGTCACGTCGATGCGCGGGCGGCCCAGTTCGGGCAGCGGCACGACCTCCAGGCCGGTCACGCGGCGCGACTGGTCGTCCCACACCGGCCGGACGCCCAGCAGCGCCAGCACTTCCGCGATGTCGTCGCCCGCGGTGCGCATGGCGGAGGTGCCCCACACCGACAGGCCGACCGAGGGCGGCCACTCACCGGTGTCGGCGCGGTACCGCTCCAGCAGCGAGTCCGCCATCGCCTGACCGGTCTCCCACGCCAGCTTGGACGGCACCGCCTTCGGGTCGACGGAGTAGAAGTTCCGCCCGGTGGGCAGCACGTTCACCAGACCACGCAGCGGCGAACCGCTCGGCCCGGCGGGGACGTAACCGCCGTCCAGCGCGTGCAGCACGTTCGTCAGCTCGTCGGTGGTGCGCGCGAGCCGCGGCACGACCTCCCGCGCGCCGAACTCCAGCACCCGCGCCACGTCCTCGGAGGTGGTCAGCGTCCGCGCGACCGCCGGGTCCCAGTCCGCGGCCTCCATCGCCTCGACCAGCGCCCGCGCCTCGGCCTCTGCGGCGTCCGTGGCCTCAAGGGTGGTTTCCTTGAGCCCCAACGCCTCCCGCAGGCCCGGCAACGCGGCCACCTGACCCGCCCAGACCTGCTTGGCCTGGAGGATCGCGAGCACCAGGTCCACCCGAGCGGCACCGGTCGGCGCCTGGCCGAGCACGTGCAGGCCGTCCCGGATCTGGACGTCCTTGATCTCGCACAGCCAGCCGTCGACGTGCAGGATCAGCTCGTCGAACTCGGCGTCGTGCGGCCGGTCCTCGATGCCCAGGTCGTGGTCGAGCTTCGCGGCCTGGATGAGGGTCCAGATCTGGGCGCGGATCGCGGGCAGCTTCGCCGGGTCCATCGCGGCGATGTTGCCGTGCTCGTCCAGCAGCTGCTCCAGGCGGGCGATGTCGCCGTAGCTGTCGGCACGCGCCATCGGCGGCACCAGGTGGTCGACCAGGGTGGCGTGGGCGCGGCGCTTGGCCTGCGTGCCCTCGCCGGGGTCGTTCACCAGGAACGGGTACACCAGCGGCAGGTCGCCCAGCGCCGCGTCCGGGCCGCAGCCCGCCGACATGCCGACGGTCTTGCCGGGCAGCCACTCCAGGTTGCCGTGCTTGCCGACGTGCACCACGGCGTCCGCGCCGAACTCGGCTTCCAGCCAGCGGTAGGCGGCCAGGTAGTGGTGGCTCGGCGGCAGGTCGGGGTCGTGGTAGATGGCGATCGGGTTCTCGCCGAAGCCGCGTGGCGGCTGCACCATCACCACCACGTTGCCGGACCGCAGCGCGGCCAGCACGATCTCACCGTCGGGGTCCGTCGCGCGGTCCACGAACAGCGAACCCGGCGCTTCGCCCCAGTGCCGCTCCATCTCCGCCCGCGCGTCCTCGGGCAGCGTCGCGTACCACTCGCGGTAGCGGGCGGCGGGCAGGCGGACCGGGTTGCCGCGCAACTGGTCCTCGGTGAGCCAGTCGGCGTCCTGGCCGCCCGCCGCGATCAACGCGTGGATCAACGCGTCGCCGTCGAGTTCGGCGACGCCCGGCAGCTCGTCGCCGATGTCGTAGCCGTGGTCGCGCATGGCGTTCAGCAGCCGCACGACGCTCGCGGGCGTGTCCAGGCCGACCGCGTTGCCGATCCGGGAGTGCTTGGTCGGGTACGCCGAGAGCATCACGGCGATCTTCCGCTCGGCGGGCGGGATGTGCCGCAACCGGCCGTGCCGCACCGCGATCCCGGCCACGCGCGACGCGCGCTCGGGGTCGGCCACGTACACGGTCAGGCCGTCCTCGTCGACCTCCTTGAAGGAGAACGGGACGGTGATGATCCGGCCGTCGAACTCGGGGATCGCGACCTGCGTCGCGGTGTCCAGCGGGGACAGGCCGTCGTCGTTCTCGTCCCACGCCGCGCGGCTGCTGGTGAGGCACAGGCCCTGGAGCACGGGGATGTCCAGCGCGGCCAGCGCGCCGACGTCCCACGCGTCGTCGTCACCGCCCGCCGACGCGTTCGCGGGCGTCGTGCCACCCGCCGCGAGCACCGTCACGACCAGCGCGTCCGCCTTGCCCAGCTCCGCCAGCAACTCCGGTTCGGCGGTCCGCAGCGACGCGCAGAACACCGGCAGCGGCCGGCCGCCCTTGGCCTCGATCGCGTCGCACAGGGCGTGCACGAACGCGGTGTTCCCGGCGACGTGGTGCGCCCGGTAGTACAGGACGGCGACGGTGGGGCCGTCGTGCGCGGGCGCGGGCCGCTCCAGCACCCCCCAGGTCGGGGCCGGCGCCGGCGGGTCGAAGCCGAAACCGGTCAGCAGGACCGTGTCGGACAGGAAGGCGTGCAGCTGGGCCAGGTTCGCGGGACCGCCGTGGGCCAGGTAGGCGTGGGCTTCCGCGCACACGCCGCCGGGCACCGTGGACAGCTCCATCAGCTGGGCGTCGGGGTTCTGCTCACCACCGAGCACCACCACCGGGCGCGGTCCGGCGAGCAGGGCGTCCAGGCCCTCCTCCCACATCCGCCGCCCGCCCAGGATGCGCACCACGACCAGGTCCACGCCCTCCAGCAGGGCGGGCAGGTCGTCCACGCCGAGCCGGGCGGGGTTGCCCAGGCGGTAGCCGGCGCCGCAGGCGCGGGCGGACAGCAGGTCCGTGTCGGAGGTCGACAGCAGCAGGATCACGTGCGGGCTCCATCCCTCGGGGGTCCTCGCCCCAGGTCGTAGGGGACGGCGGGCGGAGTTCCTGACTCCCGGGCTCGCACCCGGTCACAGTGGCGGGACCGCGCCGGACTCGCACCGGCTTCCTCCTGTTGCTTCGCCGTTCGGATCTCACCCTAACCGCCACGTAGCATCCAGCCCATGCCCCTGGACCGTGAGCGCCCCGACGCCTGCCCCGGCGCGGTCGACGTGCACCACGCCGCGGACGGCGGGCTGGCCCGCGTCCGGGTGCCCGGCGGGACCCTGTCCGCGGACCGGTTCGACGTCGTCCGCCGGGCCGCGCTGGACCTCGGCGACGGCTGGATCGAGCTGACCTCCCGGGCGAACCTCCAGATCAGGGGCCTCGCACCGGGTGCGGAGCACGAGCTGGGCGCACGCCTGCGGGAAGCCGGCCTGCTGCCGTCGCGGACGCACGAGCGGATGCGCAACATCATCGCCGCTCCGCTGGACGACAACCAGGACCTGGTGGACCGGGTGGACCGCGCGTTGCGCGACGTGCCGGAGCTGGCCGGGCTGCCCGGCCGGTTCCTGGTCACGGTCGGCGCGGCGGTGAGCGGGCTGGGCGGTGACATCGGCCTGGTGGACGACGCGTTGTTCCTGGCGGGCCGGGATTCCGGGCTGCGGGTGGACGACCCGGTCGCCGCCGTGGTGTCCGCGGCGCGCCTGTTCCAGGAGCTGCGCGGCACGGCGTGGCGGCTGTCCGAAGTGGACTCCGGTGTGCGGAGGATCACGGCCGCGCTGGGCGTGCCGGTGGCCGGGCGGCGGGAGCCCGCTGTGACGCCGGTCGCACCGGGACCGGTGGGCGACCGCGTGGTGGCGGGTGTGCCGCTGGGCCGGTTGGACGCCCGGCTGCTGGCCGGCACGCCGGTCCGGGTCACGCCCTGGCGCAGCCTCGTGCTGCCCGCGGGCGCGGACACGACCGGCCTGTTCACCGACCCGGATTCGCCGTGGCACGGGGTGAGCGCGTGCACCGGGCGGCCGGGGTGCGCGAAATCGCTGACCGACGTCCGTGCCGACGCGGCCCGCTGGATCGGGACGCCGCACACCGGCCGGGTGCACTGGTCGGGCTGCGCGCGGCGGTGCGGGCGGCCGGCGGGTGACGTGGTGGAGTTCGTCGCGACCGGCGACGGGTACGAGGAGATCAGGTGACCAGCTACATCAGGGACGGCGCGGAGATCTACCGCCGGTCGTTCGCCACCATCCGCGCCGAGGCCGACCTGTCGGGCCTGCCCGCCGACGTCGCGCGGGTCGCGGTCCGGATGATCCACGCGTGCGGCATGGTCGACCTGGTCGACGACCTCGCGTACTCGCCGGGCGTGGTGCGCGCGGCGCGGGAGGCGCTGCTCGCCGGCGCGCCCGTGTTGTGCGACGCGCAGATGGTGGCCTCGGGCGTGACCCGGCGCAGGCTGCCCGCGGACAACGAGGTGCTGTGCCTGCTCGGCGACCCGCGCGTGCCGGACGTCGCCGAGCGGATCGGCAACACCCGCAGCGCCGCCGCGCTGGAGCTGTGGGGTGACCGGCTGGGTGGCGCGGTGGTCGCCATCGGCAACGCGCCGACCGCGTTGTTCCACCTGCTCGACCTGGTGGCGGCGGGCGCGCCGCGCCCGGCGGCCGTGCTGGGCGTGCCGGTCGGGTTCATCGGCGCGGCGGAGTCCAAGCAGGCGCTCGCGGAGAGCGACCTGGAGTTCCTGGTGGTGCGCGGTCGGCGGGGTGGCAGCGCCATGACCGCGGCGGCCGTCAACGCGATCGCGAGCGAGGAAGAATGACCGGCAGGCTGTACGGCGTCGGCGTCGGTCCGGGCGACCCGGAGCTGGTGACCGTCAAGGCGGCGCGGCTGATCGGCGAGGCCGACGTGGTGGTGTTCCACAGCGCGCGGCACGGCCGCAGCGTGGCCCGGCGGATCGCCGAGCCGTACCTGCGCGGCGACCAGGTCGAGGAGCAGCTGGTCTACCCGGTCACCACCGAGGACTCGGCCGACTACCAGGGCGAGATCGACGCGTTCTACGCGGAGTGCGCCGCGCGGCTGGCCGCGCACCTGGACGCCGGGCGCACCGTCGTGGTGCTCGCCGCGGGCGACCCGTTCTTCTACGGCTCGTACATGCACCTGCACAAGCGGTTGGCGGACCGGTACCCGGCGGAGGTGGTGCCGGGCGTGACGTCGGTCAGCGCGGGCGCGGCCGTCCTCGGCACGCCGCTGGTGGAGCGGGACGAGGTGCTGACCGTGCTGCCGGGCACGCTGCCCGCCGCGACGCTCGCCGACCACCTGGCGGCCGGCGACCCGGTGGCGGTGATGAAGCTGGGGCGCACGTTCCCGGAGGTGCGCGCGGCGTTGGAGCGCGCGGGCAGGCTGGACGAGGCGTGGTACGTGGAGCGGGCCACGACCGGCAAGCAGCGCACCGCGCCGCTGGCCGAGGTGGACGCCGCCGAGGTGCCGTACTTCTCGCTCGCCCTGCTGCCGAGCAAGGCGGGTGTGCGGCCCGCGCGCGCGGGGGGTGGTGAGGTCGTCGTGGTCGGGCTCGGCCCGGCCGGGCCGGAGTGGCTCACGCCGGAGGCGCGGCAGGCGCTGGCGGAGGCGGAGGACCTGGTCGGCTACGTCACCTACCTGGACCGGGTGGCCGTGAACCCGCGGCAGCGCAAGCACGCCTCGGACAACAAGGTCGAGTCCGAGCGGGCGGCGTTCGCGCTGGACCTCGCCAAGCGCGGCCGGAAGGTCGCCGTGGTGTCCTCCGGCGACCCGGGTGTGTTCGCGATGGCCAGCGCCGTGCTGGAGGTCGCGGCCGAGGAGCAGTTCCGGGACGTCCCGGTGCGCGTGCTACCCGGCCTGACCGCCGCGCACGCCGTGGCGAGCCGGGTCGGCGCGCCGCTGGGTCACGACTACTGCGTGGTGTCGTTGTCGGACCGGCTCAAGCCGTGGGACGTCATCGCCGAGCGGCTGGAGGCGGCGGCGCGGGCGGACCTCGTGCTGGCGCTCTACAACCCCGCCTCGCGCAGCCGCACGTGGCAGGTGGAGGCGGCACGCGACCTGCTGCTGCGCCACCGCTCGCCGGACACGCCGGTGGTGGTCGGTCGCGACGTCGGCGGTCCGGCGGAGGACGTGCGCGTGGTGCGGCTGGCCGACCTCGACCCGGCCACCGTGGACATGCGGTGCCTGCTGCTGATCGGGTCGTCGCAGACCCGGCGCACCGACCGGGGCGTCGTGTTCACCCCGCGCCGGTACCCCTCCTGATCCCGGGGTGAGCGGTTCGGCGCCGGGCCGCACCCGGCGCTGAACCGGCTGCCCGCACCGCGAGAGCCGGAGTCACGCCGACGCCGCGACTCCGGGTCGCCCGCGCGTCAACACCGGCTCCCCAGCCACGCCAACGCCTCCTCCACCGTCGCGACGGTCGGGGCGTCCGGCGCGGGTGGGCGGCGGACCAGCACCACGGGCAGCCCGAGCAGCCGGGCGGCGGTGAGCTTCGCCGCCGTCATGTCACCACCGCTGTCCTTGGTCACCAGCACCTCCACCCGGTGCTCGCGCAGCAACGCCAACTCGCCCGCCACCGTGTACGGGCCGCGGTCCAGCACGACGGTCAGCGGGGTCGGGCCGGGCGGGTCGACGGTCCGGGCCACGCCCGCGGCGAACGCGGCCAGGCCCTGCCGCCCGGTCGTCACGAACGCGCGGCGCGTGCCGACGTGGGCGGCGGCTTCCGCGATCGAGCCGACCCACGTCCACCGGTCGCCGGGGCGCTCGACCCAGCCGGGGCGGCGCAGCACCAGCAGCGGCACGCCGACCTCGGCGGTCGCGGCCACCGCGTTGGCCGTGATGCGGTCCGCGAACGGGTGCGTGGCGTCGACGACCGCGGCCACCCGCTCGGCACGCAGCCAGGCCGCCAGCCCCGCCGCACCGCCGAAACCACCCACCCGCACCTCGCCCTCGGGCAGGCGTGGCGCGCTGACGCGACCGGCCAGCGACGACACCACCCGGTACCGCTCCACCGCCCGGCGGGCCAGCTCGCGCGCCTCGCCCGTGCCACCCAGCACCAACACCGTTTTCACCGTTGTTGCATCCTGACGTCGTGAACCTGCGCTACGGGTGGACTACCGGTGCGTGCGCGACCGCCGCGACCACTGCGGCTTACACCGCACTGCTCACCGGCGAGTTCCCGGACCCGGTGGAGATACTGCTGCCCAAGGGCCAGACGCCGAGCTTCGCGTTGGCCGCCGAGGAGGTCGCCGCCGACCACGCGAGCGCGGCCGTGGTGAAGGACGCGGGCGACGACCCGGACGTCACGCACGGCGCGCTGGTCCGCGCCACCGTCCGGTTCGGCGCACCCGGCACGGGCGTGGTGTTCCGCGCCGGTCCCGGCGTCGGCACCGTCACCAAGCCCGGCCTGCCGCTGCCGGTCGGCGAACCCGCCATCAACCCCGTGCCGCGTCAGCTGATCCGCGACCACGTGGCGCGGGTCGCCCGCGAGCACGGCGGCACGGGTGACGTGGTCGTGGAGGTCTCCGTCGACCACGGCGAGGAGCTGGCCCGCCGGACGTGGAACCCTCGCCTGGGCATCCTGGGCGGGCTGTCCATCCTCGGCACGACAGGCGTCGTCGTGCCGTACTCGTGCTCGGCGTGGATCGACAGCATCCGGCGCGGTATCGACGTGGCACGCGCGGAGGGCCTGCGGCACGTCGCCGGGTGCACCGGCAGCACGTCCGAGAAGGTCGCCGCCACCCTGCACGGGCTGCCGGAGAGCGCGTTGCTGGACATGGGCGACTTCGCGGGCGCGGTGCTCAAGTACCTCAAGCGGCACCCGGTGGACCGGCTGACCATCGCGGGCGGCGTCGGCAAGCTGTCCAAGCTCGCGGACGGCCACCTCGACCTGCACTCGGGCCGGTCCCAGGTCAACCTCGGGTTCCTCGCGTCGCTGGTCGACGACCCGGAGCTGGCCGAGGCGATCCGGCACGCCAACACGGCGCTGGGCGCGTTGCAGTTGTCCCAGGCCGCGGGCGTGCCGCTCGGCGACCTGGTCGCGGCGGGTGCGAAGGCGACGGCCGACGACGTGCTGAAGGGCGCGCCGGTCGAGGTGGACGTGATCGTCATCGACCGGGCGGGCGTGGTCGTCGGCCGCGCCTGACGTCACGACCGCTGCCGGGTGGTCGAGTACAGGTGGCTGTCGAGGAAGCCCTCGGCGGCCAGCACGTCACCCACCACGACCACCGCGGTCCGCCGCACGCCCGCCGCCGCGACCTGGTCCGCGATGGTGGCCAGGGTGCCGCGCAACACCAGTTCGTCGGGACGGCTCGCGTACGCGACCACGGCCGCCGGGCACTCCGGGCCGTAGTTCGGCACCAGCTCGGCGACCACCTCGGCGATCCGCTGCACGGCCAGGTGCAGCACGACGGTGGCCCGCGACCGCCCCAGGGTCGCCAGGTCCTCGCCCGGCGGCATCGGGGTGGCGCGGGCGGACGTGCGGGTCAGGATCACGGTCTGGCCGACGCCGGGCACGGTCAGCTCGCGCCGCAACGTCGCCGCCGCGGCGGCGAACGCGGGCACGCCGGGTGTCACGTCGTACGGGATGCCCAGGGCGTCCAGGCGGCGCATCTGCTCGGCCATCGCGCTGTAGACGGACGGGTCGCCGGAGTGCAGCCGCGCCACGTCGTGCCCGGCCTCGTGCGCCGCCCGGTACTCGGCGGTGATCCGGTCCAGGTCGAGGTTGGCCGTGTCGACCAGCCGCGCGCCCGGCGGGCAGTGCGCCAGCACGGCGGTCGGCACCAGCGCGCCCGCGTACAGGCACACCGGTGACGACTCCAGCAGGCGGACGGCCCGCAGCGTCAGCAGGTCGGCCGCGCCGGGCCCGGCGCCGATGAAGTGGACGGTCACGACAGCTCCTTCGTCACGGACCACGTGGTCACCGGCATGTGCGGTCGCCAGCCGGTGAAACCCCCGATCTCGGTGTCCCGGTGCACCGACAGCCGGGTGAGCGCACCGCCCAGCTCGCCGCGCCACCGGGTCAGCACGGCCTCCGACTCCAACGTCACGGCGTTGGCCACCAGGCGCCCGCCGGGGCGCAACGCGTCCCAGCAGCGCTCCACCACACCGGGCGCGGTCAGCCCGCCGCCGATGAACACCGCGTCGGGCGGTTCCAGGTCCAGCGCCGCCGGGCTCTCCCCCACGACGACCCGCACGCCCGGCACGCCCAGCGCGACCGCGTTGCGGGTGATCCGCTCGGCACGCACCGGGTCCCGCTCCACGGCGACCGCCCGGCACGCCGGGTGCGCCCGCGACCACTCGACGGCGATGCTGCCGGAACCCGCGCCCACGTCCCACAGCAGCTCGCCCGGCCGGGGCGCGAGCAACGCCAGCGTCACCGCCCGCACCTCGCGCTTGGTGAGCTGCCCGTCGTGCTCGTAGGCGTCGTCGGGCAGGCCCGGCGTCGTCGCGTACCCGCCCGGCCCGCACTCGACGGCCAGCACGTTCAACGGGTCCGCGGCGTGCACGTCGTGGTGGACGCGCTCGTCCGGTCCGCCGAGCTGTTCCAGCACGATCACGCGGGCGTCCCCCGCCAGCGCGGCGACCTCGGGCGGCGAACCGCCGAGCACCAGCACCCGCCGACCGGGGTGCAGGTGCGGCGTCAGCAGCGCCGCGGGCCTGCCCACCAGGTTCACCACGGCCACGTCGTCCACGGCCCAGCCGAGCCGGGCGCAGGCCAGCGAGACCGACGACGGGTGCGGCAGGACGCGGAGGGCGTCCGCGCCGAGCAGCCGGACCAGGGTGCTCCCGATGCCGTGCCACATCGGGTCGCCGCTGGCCAGCACGCACCGCCGGCGGTCGGCGTGCTTTTCGAGCAGTCCGGCCAACGCGGGCACCAACGGCGTCGGCCACGGCACGCGCTCGAAGTCACCGGGCACCAGCGCGAGTTGCCGCGCGCTGCCGAACACGACCTCGGCGGCGGCGATCTCGGCACGTGCCGCGGGTGGCAGCCCGGCCCAGCCGTCCGCGCCGATGCCGACGACGGAGATCACACCGTCCCCAGCACGCGGCGCACCGCGATCTCCAGCACCACCCGCTGCGGGTTGGGCCGGGGTTGCCGGTAGCGCGCGGCGTACCGCCGCACGGCGTCAGCGACTTCTTCGGCCGAGTCGCGGACCACGGCCCGGCCTTCGAGCGTCGACCAGCGGGCCCCGTCCACCTGGCACACGGCCACCGGCGCGCCCTCCGGACCGGCGGCGAGCACGTTGCGCACCTTCTTCGAGCCGCGGGAGGCGATGATCCGCGCGGTCCCCGTGTCGACGTCCAGCGTGACGCCGACTGGGACGACGTGCGGCGTGCCGTCGGCGCGCGGGGTGGTCAGGGTGCACAGGTGGTACTCCGTCCAGAACGTCCGGAAGTCCTCGCCTCTGGTCGACAACATGGGTGCATCATGCGGCACGACCGCTCTGCGACGGAAAACGTGACGCGCCGGTCTCGCTGGTCAGGCCCCAGCCGCTCGGGGCGGGCGCTGACGGAGTCGCCGGTGGCAGGCCGGCTCGGGCCCCCGATCACAGGCCATCCACCTATCTATCAGGCAGGCTCCCTGAAAGTTAGCCAGCCACCGCTCCCCGGCCCCGGTGTCCCTCCACACGCGTCGGTGGCGGTGCGGCCGGAGCACGGGAGACCGTTGGCGGTGCCGAGCGGGATGTCGTGGGCGAGCTGGTAGAGGAGGTTGTCGAAGACGCCCGTGGCCGACCTGTCGCCCGTCGCCCGGCTTGGCGCGCACCCCGGGCAGAAGAACGCGTTGCCCCGCCTGGTGTGCGGCACCCGACCCGGACGCCCACGAGGAGGCCGACGCGGTCCGCGACGCCGTGCGCGCCGCGGTCCACGAAGGGACGGCTCAGTGACCGCGCAGGTGGTCCGGCCGGAACACCAGCGCCACGCTGTACAGCTCGGCGAACTTCTCGTTGGTGCCGAACGTCCGCGCAGCCAGTTCGCCGTACTTGGCGGTGAACGCCTCGTGCCGGTGGGCGGGCGGCGCGGACTCGTCCACGGCGAGGTCACCGGTCAGCACCAGCACCTCCTTGCCCAGGCCGTCGTCGTTGAGGTTGACCGACGTGCGCGGGTTGGCCTTCAGCCGTTCCAGGCGCTTCGCGGTGGGACGGCTGTAGAACAGCACGGTGTCGTCCTCCCAGAGGAACCACACCGGGGCCGGCTGCGGCGTGCCCGTCCGGTCGACCGACGTGACCCAGGCGATCATGTCCTCGCGCAGCTTGCGGGCCACCCGGGCGCCGAACTCGGTCGCGGGGTCGGGCAGAGCGAACGTCATGCTTTCTCCAGTGGTCGAGGGTGAACGGCTGCGCACAACGCCGTGGCGCACGCCACTATTCCGCACCCGCCCGACGCAGCGCCGCCGCCACCATGGCCACCGTCTCGGCGCTCGTGGAAGCGTGCGGCGACAGGCGGACGCGACCGGACCGCTCGGTCGCCGTGACACCCGCCGCCGCCAGCGCCGCGCCCACCGCCGACGCGGGCACGCCGGGCAGCTCGAACGCCAGGACGCCCGCGCTCCGGTCCCGCGCCGACACGACGACGCCACCCGCCGACCGGACCACGTCGGCCAGTTCGCCGACCACCTCGGCGATCCGGTCGCCGAGCACCCGCACGCCGACCGCCGCGACCAGCTCCAGCGCCACCGCCAGCGCACCCGCCGCCACCGGGCTCGGGTTGGTCAGCGACCAGGCCGCGGCGCTGTCCGCCGGCGGGTGCACCCGGTCGTCGAACGCCGTCGGGTCGGTCACGCCGGTCCACCCCGACAACACCGGCTCCAGGCGTTCCAGCGCGCGGTCGGACCACGCGGCGAAACCCGTCGACCACCCGGCGCGCAGCCACTTCTGCCCGCCCACCACCAGCACGTCCGCCACGTGCCACGGCTCGTCCACCACGCCGAACCCCTGGATGCCGTCCACCACCAGCAGCCGGTCGCCGACAACGGCACGCAACGCCGCCAGGTCCGCCCGGTACCCGGTGCGGAAGTCGACGGCGCTCACCGACACCGCCACCACGTCCGGCGTCAACGCGGCCCGCACCGCCTCCGGCGTCACCGGGCCCGGCTCCAACCAGCGCACCCGGGTGCCGGAGCGCACCCACGGGTACGTGTTCGACGGGAACTCGGCACGCGACACCAGCACCTCGCCGGCCACCCCGAACGCCGCCTGGAACAGGCCCGTGCTGGTGTTCGGCAGCAGGGTCACCCGGTCGGCCGCGACACCGCACAACCACGCCGCCGCGGCCCGTGCCCGGCCCTCCTCCGCCATCAGCTCGTCCACCGTGCCGGGCCCCGCCTGCGCCGACCGCTCCAGCAGCCGGGTGGTGGCGGCGACCGCCGCGTGCGTCGGTGGACCGTAGCGGGCGAAGTCCAGGTAACCGGCGGGCTCGACGCATTCGACCAGGTAAGACACCGGAACGCTCACGATCCGCAACCTAACAACCGACGGGGTGGGGAATTCCCGGGGTGTCCGGTTCGTTCGACTGGGTATCCAGGGGTGCGAACCCCCAGCAGAGGCGAGGAGATCCTATGGCCACGGTGGAGCTGACCGCGGAGAACTTCGACGACGTGGTCGGCGGCTCCGACATGGTCCTGGTGGACTTCTGGGCGGGCTGGTGCGGGCCGTGTCGCCAGTTCGCGCCGATCTACGAGAAGTCCGCCGAGAAGCACACGGACATCGTGTTCGGCAAGGTGGACACGGAGGACCAGCAGCAGCTGGCGGCGGCGTTCCAGATCCGGTCGATCCCGACCCTGATGATCGTGCGGGACGGCGTCGTGCTGTACGCCCAGCCGGGCGCGTTGCCGGAGTCGGCGCTGGAGGACCTGATCCAGCAGGCCCGCAACGTCGACATGGAGGAAGTGCGCAAGCAGGTCGCCGAGCAGAAGGCATGACGAGTTCGCGCTGAGGGGGTCGGGCGGCCGACCCCCTACAGCCGCGCCCACGGGTTCCGCCCCGACCGGCGGCAGGCCGACACGGCGGCCCCGCCACACCTCCCCGACGACGGCGGGCGGCACCAACGCCCGCCGCAGCCGGCACCGTCCCCCGGCGGGCCGGGCAGCCTCGCCCGCGCTCAGACGGTCAGCGGCAAGCCGAACAGCGGGAAGTGCGCTGCCTCCGCGAACGACGTGATCGACGCGATCAGCCCGTCGCGCAGCGTGAGGACGTTCACCGACCAAGCGGCGTGCGCGCCCGCCTCCTCGTCCCACAGGTAGCAGGCCACCGCGGGCTGCGCGTTGGCACTGGTCGGCAGGTGCCGCCACGAGCCGCAGGCCGTCAACGGCACGGTCACCGCGAAGTCCAGCACCGACTCCAGACCCGCGTACCAGTGCCGCATCGGCGGCATGGACCACGTCACGTCCTCGGTCAGCAGCGAGACCAGCAAATCCGCGTCCCCGCGTTCGAGAGCGGTGGCGAAATCGCTGACTACCGCACGCAACCGCGCGTCGCCCGCCATGCGCAACGCCCGCTGCTGCGACATCGACGGCGCCTTCTCGGCAACCACCCGACGCGCGCGGGCTAGGGCCGAGTTCACGGCCGCGGTGGACGCGCCGAGGGTGTCCGCGATCTCCGCGGCGCTGAAACCCAGCACCTCGAACAACAGCAACGCGGCCCGCTGGTTGGCGGGCAGGTGGTGCAGCGCCGCCACGAACGCCAGTTCCACCGCCTCCCGCTGCTCGTACCGCGCGCCCGGACCGGCGAGCCCGGCATCGGGGTACGGCCCGAGCCACGCGACGTCCGCGACCGCCGGGTTGTCCGGCACGGCCCGCTCGCTCGCCGGACCCAGGTCGACCGGCAGGGCGCGGCGCGCGCGGTGCTCCACGAGGTCCAGGCACGTGCGCGTGGCCACCGCGTACAGCCACGACCGCAGCGACCCGCGCCCCTCGAAGCGGGGCAACCCGCGCCACGCCCGCAGCAACGCGTCCTGGAGCGCGTCCTCGGCGTCGTGCGCCGAACCGAGCATCCGGTAGCAGTGCGCGTGCAACTCGCGACGCAACGGCTCCACCAGCCTGGTGAACGCGGCGTCGTCACCACCACGCGCACGGTCCAATTCGGTCGGTTCCGTGAGAACTTCCTCCACAAGCGACGATTCTGCACCGCGCCGGGAGTCATCACCTCCGAACGGTCCACAACCCACTGGAGGAAACCATGACCACCGCCGGCAGCCTGCGTGTGGCCGACGCCGACCTGTACTACGAGCTGCGCGGCAGCGGCCCGCTGGTCGTGCTGGTCGGCGCGCCGATGGACGCGCGGGCCTTCGAACCGCTGGCCGCACTGCTCTCCGCCGACCACACGGTGCTGACCACCGATCCACGCGGCATCAACCGCAGCACCGTCGACGACCGGGAACGCGATTCGACGCCGGAGCTGCGGGCGGGCGACCTGCGCGACCTGATCCGGCACGTCGACGCGGGCCCGGCGGCGGTGCTCGGCTCCAGCGGCGGCGCGGTGAGCGCGTTGGCGCTCGCGCAGGCGCACCCGGCGGTGGTGCACACCGTCATCGCGCACGAACCGCCGCTGCTGAACCTGTTGCCGGACCGGGCCGCGCAGTGGGCGATGACCGACGAGGTCATCGCCGTGCACGAGGCGGGCGACCACCTGGCCGCGTTCCGGAAGTTCCTGGAGGCGGCGAACATCGTCCTGCCGGAGGAGGTCGTGCTCGGGATGATGAGCCACCGGACGCCGCAGGACGTGGCCGACTCCGACTACCAGCACCACCGGATGCTGCGGCCCACCAGCCGGTGGGAACCGGACCTCGCGGTGCTGCGCGGCGGGACCACCCGCGTGGTGGTCGGCGTGGGCGAGGAGTCGGCCGGGCAGCTGTGCGACCGCACGTCCCGGGCCCTGACCGCGGAACTGGGCACCGAACCCGCGCTGTTCCCCGGCGGCCACGCCGGTTTCGCCGAAGTGCCGGAGGCGTTCGACGTCCGGCTGCGCGAAGTGCTCGCGGGCTGAGTCGATCAGGGGTCGCCGGCGGCAGGCGGGTCCACCCGTCCCTCTGCTTCCGGCGTCACGGCCCGTTGCCGTGCCGGTGAAACCCGGTGCGACCTGCTCTCACCTGACGGGTAGGCCGGCGACCCCTGTGCGGCAGGGGTTCCCCGCGCCGCCGGGCGTACACATCCCGGTCCGCGGGTAACCCCCGTCCGACGAGAGGAGGTCCGTCGTGGCCAGGTTGCTGTACCGCCCGCTGGGGATGCTGTTCAGCGTGCTCGGCGGTATCGCCGCGAGCCGGGTGTTCGCGCAGGTGTGGAAGCTGATCAGCGGTGACCGGGTCGCGCCCGCCGCGACGCAGCGGGACCGCGGCTGGGGCGAGGTGCTGCTCGCCGCGACCGTGCAGGGCGCGGTGTTCGGACTGGTGAAGGCCGCGATCGACCGGGGTGGCGCGGTCGGCTACGACAAGCTCACCGGCGAGTGGCCGGGCGACACGAAGGACGTCGACCGGTAGTCCGGGCGCGCCGGTGTCCCCCGACGCCGGCGCGTCCGTCCAAGCGGGTCAGAAGTTCGGCGACCGCTTCTCCAGGAACGCCGCGACGCCCTCCACGTACTCGTCGCTGTGCACCGCTTCGTCGTACAACGCCCGCACGGCATCGTCTTCCTCGTGGTGGCCGTCGGTGATGCGGTCGACGATGGTCTTCGCCCCGCGCACGCTGACCTGCGCCCGGGACGCGATCACGTCGGCCAGTTCCCGCACCCGTGCGCCCACATCGGCGTGCACCTCGTTCACCAGGCCGATCCGCAGCGCGGTGGCGGCGTCGATCAGCTCCGCCCCGAACAGGATCTGCTTCGCCCACGCCGGTCCCACGACGTCCACGAGCCGTTTGGTGGACGAGAAGTGGTAGACGATGCCCAGCTTCGCCGGTGTGATGCCGAACCGCGCGTCCTCGGCGGCGATCCGGATGTCGCACGCCAGCGCGATCTCACAGCCCCCGCCGACGCAGTAGCCGCTGACCGCGGCGATCGTGGGCTTGCCGAGCCCGGCGATGGCGCGTTCACCGCCGTGCACTGCTTCGCTGTAGCGGGCGGCGCCGTCCGCGCCCCTGCGCAACGTCGAGAACTCGCTGATGTCCGCACCCGCCGAGAAGTGCTCGCCGCCCCGGACCACCAGCACCCGCACCGCCGGGTCGTCCCGCACCCGCGCCAGCAGGCCCGGCAACGCCGACCACATGGCGTAGCTCATGGCGTTGCGCTTGGCCGGCCGGTCGATGGTCAGGGTGGCGACCGGGCCGGTCGTGTCCAGTCTCAACGTCATGGCTGGAGAGTAGGGCGGACCGCCGCGCCCGGCGTCGTGAGGGGCCTCACGACGCCGGGCGCGGCGGCACCACGGTCCTGGCCGGAGCGCGGGGCCGGTCCCGCCCGGACGGGCCGGCGGTGGCCGGCGGCCACCGGGTGGGGTGACGGCCCGGTGGATCACCGGAACGCGTTGCGGGTGTAGTCCAGGCTGAACGCGCCGCGGTTGCCGAAGTACACCGACACCAGGTACGCCGGGTCGGTGGCGGCCAACCCGCGTGGCAGGTCGTCGCCGTCGTCGGTGTCGTCCCAGCCCCAGGCGGTGTGCGCGGCGTTGTCCTTGCCGTTGTCACCGCGCAGCGTGCCCCGGCCCGCGAACGTCGCCGAGTCGTCGCGGCGCGCCCAGAGGCCGCCGGGTGCGAAGGTGTCCACCAGGCGGTAGCCCACGGACCGGTCGTTGCCGCTGGAGGGCGCCTCACCGGTCGTGCTCGGCACGTAGACCACGCCGTCGCCGCCGGGGAACTCCGCGCCGTTCCACGCGTACAGCCCGTGCCCCTTGGCCTCCTGGCGCGTGGTGGGCCGCTGGTCCCGGACGAGCAGCGTGCCGTCGACGTTCTCCCGGCCGCCGGTGAACGTGCCGCCCTCGGGCACGTAGGAGTAGAAGTGTTTGTGCGCCACCGTGATGACGGCTTCCAGCCGACCGAACGCCGTGCCGTCCTTGCGCACGGTCGCGAGCAGCCCTTCCATGTCGTTCTCGTGCGTGAACTGCCCGAACGGGTCGGGGAAGTCCACCCAGTCCCGCGGGTGGTAGAAGCTGTAGGTGATGAACCAGTGGGTCGACGTCTCCACCACCGAGTAGTACGCGGCCCCGGTCAGGCGGGACGGGTCGTCGTCCTGGTTCTCCCAGTTGTTCGACGTGTTCCACTCGCCGTCGAAGTCCACAGTGGACAGGTAGTCGGCGTCGTGGTCGGAGGAGTCGGTGTCCTGGTGGTGGATCGGCGCCCAGTGGAACGCCAGCGCGGCGTCCTCGGTGGCCGATGCGGGTGCGGCCGTCAGCACTGCCAGCGACACGGCCGCGCACAGGACCGCACCCGCTTTCCGTAACGGGGATGACATGCTTCGCCTTTCGTCGGGAACGTGGCCCATCGGGACCACGCGAGACCCTGTGGCGGAGCACCGGTCGGCACAAGCGGTTCGCGTGATGAGCAACCAAATCGGCATGTGCCGAGGACCTTCGGCAACCCGGCTCGACGCGGACCGCCGAAGCGGGTACGGCCGCGATCA
Organism: Saccharothrix obliqua; assembly: GCF_019375475.1. Classification (GTDB taxonomy): domain Bacteria; phylum Actinomycetota; class Actinomycetes; order Mycobacteriales; family Pseudonocardiaceae; genus Actinosynnema; species Actinosynnema obliqua. Next base: position 288,894 of record NZ_JAHXGQ010000002.1, read on the forward strand.
GACCGCCGGGAACATGCGGGCCATGCCGGGAGGCGGCGTGAACGGCCGCCACTGCCCGACGGGCTGCGCGAGCCGGTCCGCCACGACCCACCACACGGTCGCGTTGTGGCCGTACCCGAGGTGGCTGGACGTGACGGCCACGTTCTCCCGGTGCGCGGCCGGCTCCTCCACGCAGGTCCGCCACGCCACGATGCCGTCGGACTTCGAGTAGACCGACGTCGCGGGCACCGGGAACGGCGGCCGGGTGTGCTCCGGCGGCGGCATCCCCGCACCCGCCACGTAGAACCGGGCCAGCAGGCGGTACACGGGGTTGACGCGCGTCTGCCGCAGGTCGGTCATCGCGTACGGGCTGCCCAGCGTGACGACCAGGCGCACCAGCTCCGGCATCTCACGCGCCAGCTCCCGGGCGAAGATGCCGCCCAGGCTCCAGCCCACCAGGCTCACCGGCCCGGCGGCGGCCAGGTCCCGCAGCAGGACGCGCATCCCGCGCACCGCGTCGACGGACGGGCCGATGTTGCGCCCGAGCCCCCAGCCGTGCACGTCGTACCCCAGGCCGACGAGGAACCTGCGCAGCAGCCCCGTGGTCCCGTCGCCACCGCCGAGACCCGGTAGCACCAGCACGGTGTGCCCATCACCGCTCGGCGCGGCCCGCAGCAGGGAGCGCGCGGCGGCGAACTGCCCGATGTCGACCACCGCGCGGGTCGGTTCGGTGAGGTACCAGAGCAGGCTCGGCGCGTGCCGGTCCGGCGGTGGGATGTCCGGTAACGCCGACATGACCCTCCCCCGGCTCGTCGGTGAGCGCCCTCGTTCCCATGATGTTTCCCGGGAGGCGGATGCGCCACCCCCGGGCGGGACACGGCTTGCCACCAGGTGTGACGAACGGCCCAACGCGTTCACCCGAACGGCGGGGACGACGCGCGACCCGCCCATATCCGCCCCTGCACCCCCGCACGGGGCGCTTGCGGGCAGAATGGCCGACCGTGACCACAGCCATCCACCAGAGGATCGCCGAAGAGCTGGGCGTGCGTGCCGGACAGGTCAGTGCCGCCGTCGATCTGCTCGACGGGGGCTCGACCGTGCCGTTCATCGCCCGCTACCGCAAGGAGGCGACCGGCGCGCTGGACGACGCCCAGTTGCGCGCGCTGGAAGAGCGGCTTGGCTACCTGCGGGAGCTGGAGGAGCGGCGGACCGCCGTGCTGGACTCCATCCGGTCGCAGGGCAAGCTGGACGACGCCCTGGAAACCGCGATCCTGGCCGCCGACTCCAAGGCCCGCCTCGAAGACCTCTACCTCCCGTACAAGCCGAAGCGGCGCACCAAGGCGCAGATCGCCCGCGAGCAGGGCCTCGAACCGCTCGCCGACGCGTTGCTCGGCGACCCGTCGCTGGACCCGCGCGAGACGGCCGCCGCGTACGTCACCGAGGAGGTCGCGGACGTCGCCGCGGCGCTCCAGGGCGCGCGGGCCGTCCTGGTCGAGCGGTTCGGCGAGGACGGCGACCTGATCGGCGAGCTGCGCGAGCGGATGTGGGCGCAGGGTCGCGTGGCGTCGAAGGTCCGCGAGGGCAAGGAGCAGGACGGCGCGAAGTTCGCCGACTACTTCGACTTCTCCGAGCCGTTCGGGAAGCTGCCGTCGCACCGCATCCTCGCGTTGTTCCGGGGCGAGAAGGAGGAGGTGCTGGACCTCCAGTTCGACCCGGCCGACGAGGACGAGCCGACCGGTTACGAGGCGCGCATCGCCGCCCGCTTCGGCGTGGACGACCGGGGCCGCCCGGCGGACCGCTGGCTCGCCGACACCGTGCGCTGGGCGTGGCGCACCCGCATCCTCGTGCACCTGGGCATCGACCTGCGTGCCCGGCTGCGGCAGTTCGCCGAGGACGAGGCGGTCCGCGTGTTCGCCTCCAACCTGCGCGACCTGCTGCTGGCCGCGCCCGCGGGCACCCGCGCCACGATGGGCCTCGACCCCGGTTTCCGCACCGGCGTGAAGGTGGCCGTGGTCGACGCGACCGGCAAGGTCGTCGCGACCGACACGATCTTCCCGCACGTGCCCGCGAACCGCTGGGCCGAGTCGATCGCCAAGCTGGCGGCGCTGGCGCGGGCGCACGACGTGGAGCTGATCGCGATCGGCAACGGCACCGCGTCGCGCGAGACCGACAAGCTGGCGGCCGAACTGCTGCGCGAGCACCCGGACCTCAAGCTCACCAAGGTCGTCGTGTCCGAGGCGGGCGCGTCGGTGTACTCGGCGTCGGCGTTCGCGTCGGCCGAGCTGCCGGGCATGGACGTGTCGCTGCGCGGCGCGGTGTCCATCGCCCGCCGCCTCCAGGACCCGCTGGCGGAGCTGGTGAAGATCGACCCGAAGTCGATCGGCGTCGGCCAGTACCAGCACGACCTGTCCGAGACGAAGCTGTCGCGCTCGCTGGACGCCGTGGTCGAGGACTGCGTGAACGCGGTGGGCGTCGACCTGAACACCGCCTCCGTGCCGCTGCTGACCCGGGTGTCCGGCATCACCGCCGGGCTCGCCGAGAACATCGTGCAGCACCGCGACTCCAACGGCCCGTTCCGCACCCGCACGGCGCTCAAGGCCGTGCCCCGCCTGGGGCCCAAGGCGTTCGAGCAGTGCGCGGGCTTCCTGCGCATCCCGAACGGCGACGACCCGCTGGACGCGTCCGCCGTGCACCCCGAGGCGTACCCGGTGGTGCGGCGCATCCAGCAGCACGCAGCGGCCGAGCTGATCGGCAACACGGCGGTGCTGAAGTCGTTGCGCCCGCAGGACTTCGTGGACGACAAGTTCGGCCTGCCCACCGTGACGGACATTTTGCGGGAGCTGGAGAAGCCGGGCCGCGACCCGCGACCGGCGTTCAAGACGGCGACGTTCGCGGACGGCGTGGAGAAGATCGCGGACCTCAAGCCGGGCATGGTGTTGGAGGGCGTGGTGACGAACGTGGCGGCGTTCGGCGCGTTCGTCGACATCGGCGTGCACCAGGACGGTCTGGTGCACATCTCGGCGTTGTCGGAGAACTACGTCAAGGACCCGCGGGACGTGGTGAAGTCCGGTGACGTGGTGCGGGTGAAGGTGTTGGAGGTCGACATCGCGCGCAAGCGGATCGGCCTGACGCTGCGGTTGCGGGACGAGCCGGGGCGCAAGGCGCCGCAGCAGCAGCGGGACCAGCAACGCGGCCGAGCGAACCGCCCCCAGCGCCAGGAACGCCCGCCCGCCAACAACGCGATGGCCGAAGCCCTGCGCCGCGCGGGCCTCGGGAAGTAGCTGCCGCCTTCCGCGCCTCGCCGCTTCGGCGAGGCGCGGAAGGCGGAGTGCGGACGGTGTGCGCCCGTGACCTGACGGATTATGAGTCCGCCGCTCCGACCAGCCGGGCTACCCGCCTCTCGCCAAGTGACGTTGCCGCCTTCCGCGCCTTCCAGGTTGCCCACTTCGAGCGGGCGAAAGGCGCGGGACGTCGGCGCTCGAACCGGGCGACGGCGCGCTGCGGCGTCGGACTTCCTCCGTCGCTCGGGTCGTGCACGGCGTGCACGCCCCCGGCAGCCCCGGCGTGCTCAGCGCTGACGGCGTCCTCAGCGCTCACGGCACCCCTTGCCCTCCGGCGCACTCGGTACCCCCGGCGACGGCCATGCCGGATTCGCCTACCCACCCGCTTGATCCGCTCGAACCCCAGGGGACCTGGAGGCCGGCGATTATCTTTCAGGGAGCCTGCCTGATAGATCTGCGGTTATCCATCAAAGACCACCCCCGCTCCACATCGGCGCGACCTGGCCACAGCGGCCTGGGAACTCGGTACCAGGCGCACGCCCGCCGGGGCGGGAAGCAGCTCCCGCGGCCTTCCCGATTGCTCTTTTGGGGCGGCAGGGAAGGCGCGGTGCTCGCGCGGCACGCAGCGCTCGCCCGGCCCGGCACCGGGGGGAAGCGCCGGCACTCGGACCTGGTGGCGGCGCACCGCGGCGTCGGCCCCCCTGCCCCGCCTGGTCGCACACGGCGTGCACGCCCCCGGCGGCCCCGGCGCGCTCAGTGCCCCCGGCGTACTCGGCGCTCCCGGCGACCTCTGCCCCCGGCACCCTCTGCCCCTCGGCGCTCCCGGCGGCTGCCATGCCGGATTCGTCTTCCCGCCCGCTTGATCCGCTCGAACCCCAGGAGACCTGGAGGCCGGCGATTATCTTTCAGGGAGCCTGCCTGATAGATCTGCGGTTATCCATCAAAGACGGCCTCCACCCCACATCGGCGCGACCACTCGCAACCCGGCCACCCGGCGGGGCGGCGGCCGGGGTTCTCGGCTGTCCGTCCACACTGGACCGGCGGTTCGGGGTCGGCATCCGAGGTCGGCCGGCGTACCGTGGCGCGTACCGGACGTGGAGCCGAGGGGGCCTCGTGGATGACGTGGACGCGGTGGTGGTCGGTGCCGGCCCGAACGGGCTGGTCGCCGCGAACCTGCTGGCCGACGCGGGCTGGGAGGTGCTGGTCCTGGAGGCCGCGCCGGAGCCCGGTGGCGCGGTGCGCACCGCCGAGCTGACCGCACCGGGCTTCCGCAACGACCTGTTCAGCGCGTTCTACCCGCTCGGCGCGGCGTCGCCGGTGCTCGCCGGGCTCGACCTCGCGCGCCACGGGCTGCGTTGGCGGCACGCGCCCGAGGTGCTCGCCCACGTGCTGCCGGACGACCGGGCGGTGCTGCTGTCACGCGACGTCGACCGGACGGCGGCGTCCGTCGAGTCGTTCGGCACCGGTGACGGCGCGGTGTGGCAGGCGCAGTACGCGCTCTGGCAACGCGTCCGCGACCACCTGCTGGAGGCGTTGCTGCGCCCGTTCCCGCCGGTGCGGGCGGGCGCGGGGCTGGCGGGCGCGCTGGGCTCGGCCGACCTGCTGCGGCTCGCGCGGGCGGCGGTGCAGCCGGTGCGGGCGTTCGGCGGCGAGCGGTTCACGGGTGCGGGTGGGCCGCTGCTGCTGGCGGGCAACGCGATGCACACCGACCTCGGCCCGGACGACGCCGGCGGCGCGGCGTTCGGCTGGCTGCTGTCCATGCTGGGGCAGGACGTGGGGTTTCCGGTGCCGGAGGGCGGCGCGGGCGAGTTGACCGGCGCGCTGGTGCGGCGGCTCCGCGGTCGGGTCGAGTGCGGCCGGCCGGTGGGGCGGGTCGTGGTGGCGAACGGGCGCGCGCTGGGGGTGCGGGACGCGGCGGGTGGTTTCGTGCGGGCACGCAAGGCGGTGCTGGCCGACGTGCCCGCGCCCGCCCTGTACCTCGACCTGGTCGGCCCGGCGCACCTGCCCGCGCGGCTGGTCGCCGACCTCGCGCGCGTCCACTGGGACGACGCCACGGTGAAGGTGGACTGGGCGTTGTCCGGACCGATCCCGTGGACGGCGGCGCAGGCGCGCGGCGCGGGGACCGTCCACCTGGGCGGCGACCTGAACGGACTGTCGGCCACCCGCGCGGAGATCGCGGCCGGGAAGCTGCCGCGCACCCCGTTCCTCCTCCTCGGCCAGATGACCACGGCCGATCCGACGCGGTCGCCGGAGGGCACCGAGTCGGCGTGGGCGTACACGCACGTGCCGCGTGGCGAGAAGTGGTCGGCGGACCGCGTGCGGCGGCGTGCCGACCGCGTCGAACAGCTCGTCGAGCAGCACGCGCCGGGCTTCCGCGCGCTGATCACCGGTCGCGTGGTGCAGGGACCGGCCGAACTGGAGTCCCGGAACCAGAGCCTGGTGGGCGGATCGGTCAACAACGGCACCGCCGCCCTCCACCAGCAACTGGTGTTCCGGCCCGTACCGGGCCTCGGCCGGGCGGACACCCCGGTGGACCGGCTGTTCCTGGCGGGCGCGGCGGCGCACCCCGGCGGTGGCGTGCACGGCGCGGCGGGTGCGAACGCGGCGCGGGCCGCGTTGGCGCGCAACGGTTTGGCGGGCGACGCCTACCGCCTCGCGGTGCGCGGGCTGCACCACCTGCTGTACCGCTGACACGAGCCGCCGGGCACGCGGCACTCGGCACGCGACCCGCCGTCGCCTAGTGTTGTGACCTGTCCCACGTCCCCGGACCGCCGCGCGACCATCCGCACCGCGCGCGGGGAAATGAGGTCTCGGCATGTGCTCCGCACCGCTTCTCGACATCCCGTCCACCCCCACCGGCACCCGGGACAACGCGCCCGGCACCGCGAACGCCCGACCCTCGCCCCTCGCCCGGCGCAGGCCCGAACCCGGGAGCGCGCCGGGCGTCACCGCATGACGCCGCGGCGCACCAGCTCACCCGTGCTGGTCGGCCGGGGTGACGAGTTGGCCGCGCTGATCGGCGCGGTCGGCGCGCAGCCCTCCGTGGCACTCGTCGCCGGTGAGGCGGGCGTCGGCAAGAGCCGCCTGGTGCGGGAGTTGCTGCGCCGGCCCGAGATCGCCCCGCTGCGCGTGCTGACCGGCTTCTGCCAGCCGCTGCGCGAGCCCTTCCCCTACGGCGCGGTGCTGGACGCGTTGCGCACGGTCGGCGGGCTGCTCGGCCGGGTGCCCCTGAGCCCGGTGACCGGGGTGCTCCGGCCGCTGCTGCCGGAGATCGCCGACAAGCTCCCCGAACCACCGCCGCGCCCGGAGGACCCGAGGCACGAGCGGCACCACCTGTTCCGCGCGGTGCGCGAGGTGTGCGCCGCGCTCGGACCCGCGCTGCTGGTGGTGGAGGACCTGCACTGGGCCGACGACGGCTGCCGCCACCTGCTGCGGTTCCTGATGGCCGACCCGCCGCCGAACCTCACCGTGCTGGTCACCTACCGGCGCGAGGACGCACCCGGCGGCATGGCGCTGGGCTCCGCGTACCGCCCGCCCGCGGGCGTCACCGGCGTGGTGGTGGAGCTGTCGCCGCTGGACGTGGAGCAGGTGCACGACCTGGCGGCGGCGATCCTCGAAGGGGTGGCCGGGGTCCCGGCGGAGTTCGCGGCGCGGCTGCACGAGCGCACCGCGGGCATCCCGTTCGTGGTGGAGGAGGTGTTGCGGTCGCTGCGCGACCCGGACTGGCGGCTGCCGGACGAGGTGGAGGTGCCCGCGCTGCTGCGTGACGCCATGGCGGAACGGCTGGACCGGCTGCCCGTGACGGGTCGGCGCATCGCGCAAGCGGCGGCCGTGCTGGAGGTCCCGGCCTCGGCCGACCTGCTGGCCGAGGTGGGCGGCGTGGCGCCGGACCGCGCTCGGTCGGCCCTGACGCACGCCCTGCACAGCGGCGTGCTGCACGAGGCGGCCGGGATGCGGTACGGGTTCCGGCACGCGTTGGCGCAGCAGGCCGTGTACGACACGCTGACCGGCCCGGAGCGGCAGAACCTGCACCTGCGCGCGTTGCGCGCGTTGCGGAACGTCGTGCCGCGCCCCCACGTGCGGCTCGCCGAGCACAGCCGCCACGCGGGCCTGGCGGCGGACTGGTTGCGGCACGGCGAGGCCGCCGCGGACCGCGCGCTGGAGGTCGGCGACCCGTCCACCGCGACCCGCCTCTACCGCCGGCTGCTGGACGAGGCGTCGCTGACGCCCGCCGACGTGGACCGGCTCGCGGTGAAGCTGGGACGGGTCGCGCGCGGCGGCCTCGACCAGCACGACCCGCGCACCACGCTGGAGCGCCTGCTGGACGACCGGCGGCTGTCCCGGTCGGCACGCGGCGAGGTGCGGATGAACCTCGGCTTCCTGCTGATCCGGCAGTTCGAGAGCACCGACCAGGCCCGCGCGGTGCTGGCGCGGGCGGTGGACGAGCTGGCCGACCGGCCCGACCTCGCGATGCGCGCGCGGGCCGTGTTGGGGCAGCCGTTCATCGGTGACACGCCGGTCGACGAGCACCTGCGGTGGATGCGCGTGGTCGACTCGTACCTGGAGTCCTGCGAGCAGCCCGAGGTCCGGTACTCCCTGCTGGCCAACGAACTGGGTTCCCGGCTGTCGATCGGCGACCCGGCGGTGGTGGCCGAGTTGGGCCGCCTGCCCACCGCGGCGAACGACGTGGAGACGCGGCGGCACCTGGCACGCGCCCACTGCAACGTCGCCGACGCGGCCATGCTGGTCGGCCACTTCGCACCGGCCCGCGAGTTCCTGGCCAAGGGCCTGCGGTTGACCGTCGGCGCGGGGGTGCCGTTCACCGCGAGCACCGGCCAGTCCACGCGCATCCACCTGGACTGGTACTCCGGCGACTGGGGCACGCTGGCGGCGCGGGCCGGCCGGCTGCTGGAGGAGTACCGCGAGCTGCTGCCGGTGGCCAGCGAGATCTCCCTGGTGCTGGGCTGCCTGGCGGTGACGCGGGGCGACTGGGACGGCGCGGAGCGGCTGCTGGCGGACAGCGGCGTGCGGTCCGTGGAGAACTCGATCACGCCGATCGCGCTCGGCGGTTTCGCGGCGCTGTGCCGCCTGTGGCGTGAGCGCGGCGATCCGGCCCGCGCCTGCGCGGAGGCCGACCGCGGGCTGGACCTGTTGCGCCGCAAGGGCGTGTGGGCGTGGGCTGGTGAGCTGGCGCCGGCCGCCGCCGACGCGTACTGCGTGGCGGGCCGGGTGGACGACGCGGTGGCGCTGGTGGCGGAGCTGGCGGCGGGCATCGCCGACCGGGACGCGCCGCTGGCGCGGGTGGCGTTGGCGATGTGCCGTGCGCTGGTCGCGGCGGCGCGGGGCGAGGACGCGGTGCGCCGGTTCCGGGAGGCGCGGCGCGCGGCGGACGGGCTCGGGCTCGCCTACTACTCGGCGGTGCTGTCCGAGCGGATCGCGCGGTGCGGGCTGGGCTCGGGTGACGAGTCGGCCGCGGCGGCGCTCGGCGAGGTGGCCGACCGGTTCGACGTGCTCGGCGCGAGCCGGGACGCGGCCCGCTGCCGGCACCTGGTGCGTGGCGCGGGGGTGGCGGTCCCGTCACGGCGCGGGCGGCGCGGCTACGGCAACGCGCTGTCACCACGCGAGCAGGACGTGGCACGCCTGCTCGCGCGGGGCCGCACCAACCGGGAGATCGCCGACGTGCTGTTCCTGTCACCGCGGACGGTCGAGCAGCACGTGGCCCGCGTCCTGCGGAAGCTCGGTGTCGCGTCACGCGCCGAGCTGCGCCCGTGACCGGTGGCGCGCGGGTGGGCGACCGCCCGCGCGCCACCGGCGGCTACAGGTAGGACCGCTGGCCCCACGGCATGGCGGCGGCCAACTGGGCCCGCCGGCCGATGTCGAGCTTGCGGTAGATGCGCGTGATGTGCAGCTCGACCGCCCGCGTCGACACCGAGAAGTGCTCGGCGATCTGGCGGTTGGTCATGCCCTCCAGCATCATCAGCGCGATGCGGTGCTCGTGCGGCGTCAGCGGCTCCCGGGCACGGGCGTCGGCGCTCTGCCCGTCACGCGGCCGGACCATGCCCGGCACGCGCTCGCCCTCCGGCACGCCCAGCAGCACGTGCCACTGGCGGATGCGCACCTCGGCGATCGCCTGCGACCGCACGTAGGGGTCACCGCGGACCAGGTCGCGTGCCGCGGCCTCGTCGGCGACCTGGCAGATCAGCAGCACCCCGGAGCCGTCCGCCCAGGGTCCCGTGCCGACCAGCACGCCCTGCTCGGCGAGCGGGCGCCAGTATTCGCGATGCGCCAGATGAATGGATCTACGCACCTGCCGCGCATCACGAAATGTCAACTCAACGGCGAAAGCCACTGGACTGATCCCCATTTCATATCCGCGGCCGACTTTCGCCACACACTCAACTGGGGGCGTTATTCACTGTCAAGTGGGAGAGGTCACACGGCTGATGCCGAAACCTGATAGCTCCTATAGCCGCTTCTCGAACCAGTGGTCCGCATAGCGGTCGCTGTTGAAGGGTGGTACCTCACGGTAACCGTGCCGGGCGTACAGCGCGCGGGCTTCGACCAGGTCAGCGCGGGTGTCCAGCCGAATGGCGGAAGCACCAACTGAGACGGCGGCCTCCTCGACCGCCGCCAGGAGCGCTGCTCCGCCACCCGTCCCGCGTGCGTCCGAATGGACGAACAGCCGTTTCAGCTCGGCGGTTTCCGAGGTCACCAGGCGGAACCCCGCGCAGCCCGCCGGCACGCCCGCCAACGCGCCCACGAAGAACGCCCGGAGGTCGTCGGTCGGGTCGTCGGCGATCGCCTGATCCACCTCGGCCGGGGTCGCCGGGCGGCCGTGGTAGCGGCCGATGATGTCCGTCAGGTAGGTGCGGACGAGTCGACGCGCCACCGGGCCGTCCGGTGGTGCGGGCTGAACGGTCCAAGTCGTCACATGCGCAATTCTCAACCCGATTGGTCCGTTCGGACACCTGGTTTTCACCATTCCGGACGCGTGTAAAGTCCACGCCCGTGGCAGCGCAACAGGTCCGCGTCGAGCGGGACGCGGCGGGTCTGGCCGTGCTCACCGTCGACGCTCCCCCGTTGAACCTCTACACCGCCGAGTTGCAGGACCTGCTGGACGCCGCGATCGGCGACCTGGAGGACCGGCCCGCCCGCGCCCTGCTGGTGCGTGCCGAGGGCCGGGTGGTCAGCGGCGGCGTGGACGTCAACCTGTTCGCCGCGCAGCCGACCCGGACGCGGGCCAAGGCGTTGTTCGACCAGATGCTGGACCTGCCGGACCGGGTGGCGGCGCTGCCGTTCCCCACCGTGTTCGCCGCGCACGGGCTGTGCCTGACGTGGGCGTTCGAGGTGGCCGTGGCGTGCGACGTCCTGCTGGCCGCCGAACGGGCGACGTTCGGCCTGGTGGAGAAGGTCATCGGGCTCACGCCCGCCGCGGGCGGCACGCAGCGGATCGCCGCACGTGCCGGGGTCGGCCGGGCCAAGGAGCTGGTGATGACCGGCGACCGCTACGACGCGGTGACGCTGGAGCGGTGGAACGTGGTGAACCGCGTGCTGCCCGACGAGGGCTTCGACGACGCGGCGCTGCGGTTCGCGCAGGACCTCGCGAGCGGGCCGACGATGGCGCACGCGGCCACCAAGCAGGTGTTGGAGCACTACGAGCGCGGCGGTGTCGCCGAGGCCAACGAGCACGTCGCGGCGATCGCGGCGGACCTGTTCGAGACCGAGGACCTCCGGCACGGCGTGCGGTCGTTCCTGGCCGACGGACCCGGCCACGCCGTGTTCAACGGCCGCTAGCGGGCGTCGTAGGCGTCGGGCGCGTACCAGGCGAGCGCGGACCGGATCTCCGCCACGTCGCGCTCGCGCCGCTTGCGGTAGCGCTCGTGGGAGATCGGGTAGACCCGCAGGTTCCCCTTGTGGTTGCGGAAGCTGCCGCGGCCCAGGGTCTTCGGGGTCTGGGCGGCGCTGACCAGCCGCACCACCACCCACGGGTGGGCCGCCGAGCCCTCGACCTTGACCCGGGAGACGGCGTACCAGGGCAGCCGCCGCTGCTCGCCGTCACCGGACACGGTCATCCCGTCCGGCCCGATGTCGAGGGTCAGCGGCGGGCGGGTGGCGCCCGCCAGCAGGCGGATCGCGAGCAGGGCGAACAGCAGGAACGCGAGGCCCGCCGCGACCCGCACGCCGGTCTGCGCGCCGGACGTCGCGTTCGCGACCGCGCCCGACACCACCGCGGCGGCGCCGTGCGCGGTGGCCCAGGCCAGCCCGACCAGGCGGGAGGTCCGGTACCGCACGCCGGTCCTGCGCGCCGGCGGCGTGTAGGGCTTGATCGCCGGCGGCACCTGGCTCGACGCGGCCTGGACCCGGGTCGGCTTCGGCGGCACCCGGTCCGGCGCGGACGGCGGGTCCTCCACCAGCACCCGCGTCGGCGGCTTCTCCGCACGGGTCGGCGGCTTGTCCGGCAGCACCCGCGTGGGCGGCTTCGCGGGCAGCTCGCGCAACTCGGTGTGCCGCTGCTCGACCAGCGTGCGCACCTGCGCGGGCAGCCACGACGGCTCGTGGGACGGCGGGCCGATCAGCTCCAGCAGCCGGGCGGGCGTCGGGCGGTGCGCCGGTTCGCGCACCAGGCACGGCACGATCAACGGCACCAGGCCCGGCGGCACGCGGGACAGGTCCGGTTCCTGGTGCACGACCCGGTAGACCAGCGCGGACGTCGCGCCCTCGCCGAACGGCCCGGCGCCGGTCGCCGCGTACACCAGCACCGACCCGAGCGCGAACACGTCGCTCTGCGGCGTGATCGCCGAGCCGACGACCTGCTCCGGCGACAGGTAGCCGGGCGTGCCGAACACGATGCCCGCCTCGGTCAACGCCGAGTGCTCCAGGGCGCGGGCGACGCCGAAGTCGATGACGCGCGGGCCGTCGTTGGCCAGCAGCACGTTGGACGGCTTGAGGTCGCGGTGCACCAGGCCCGCGCCGTGGATCGCCACCAGCGCCTCGGCCAGGCCCGCCGCGAGCCGCCGCACGGCGCGCTCCGGCAGCGGCCCGTAGTCGTGCACGGCCTGCTGGAGCGTCGGGCCCACCACGTACTCGGTGGCCATCCACGGCCGCTCGGCGTCCGGGTCCGCGCCGACCACGGTGGCCGTCCAGAAGCCGCCGACCGACCGGGCCATCTCGACCTCGCGGCGGAACCGCTCGCGGAACTGCGGGTTGTCGGCCAGCTCGGCACGCGCGACCTTGACCGCTACGGGGCGACCACCGGGCGAACGGGCGAGGTACACCGAGCCCATCGCCCCGCGGCCCAGGGCGGCGAGCAGCGTGTAGTCGCCGATCCGCGCAGGGGCGTTCGGGGGCAGTGGCTGCACGCCCCCCACACTAGATGCGCGCGCGGCCCCGGTCCGCCGGGTGTGCGAGGTCGTGACGCCGCACGCGGCCACAACCCGCGCGCACCGTGGGCGAACTCACCCTTCCGCCAACGCCACCAGCTCCGCCGCGCGGGACCGCCACGAGTACCGCGCCACCGACGCGCGCAACGCCGACGCGGGCCGCAACCCGCCTTCGGCGAGCGTCACGCGGACCGCCTCCACGAACTCGGCGGCCCCGGACGCCGCACGCACCCGGTCCCGGTAGGCGGCCAGCTCGGCGAAGTCGGTGCTCACCACGGGCAGGCCGAGCGCCAGGTACTCCTTGAGCTTGATCGGGTTGGAGTGCTTGATCCAGTTGTTGTCCTGCCACGGCATGATCGCCACGTCGAACGCCGAGCCGTAGGCGGGTATCGCGTCGTAGGGCCGGAAACCCAGCCAGTGGACGTTCGGGAGCCGGTCGAACCGACCCATCGGGTGCGTGGCGTCGCCGATCAGCACCAGCGACGCGGCGGGCAGCTCGACCGCGAGCCGCTCCAGCAGGTCGAAGTCGACCACGAAGTCGTCCAGCGCGCCGAAGAAGCCGATCCGCGGGCCGTCGACGGCGCGGATGTCGTCCGGCCACTGGTCCTCCGCGCGGGCGGTGAAGTGGTCCACGTCCACGCCGTGGTCGAGGAAGTGCGCGCGGTCGCCCGTGCGGTGCCGTTCCTCGTCCATCAGGGCGTGGCTGACGTAGACGACGTGGTCGGCGTGCGTCAGCAGCTCGTGCTCCAGCGCCTCGATGGCCGTGCGGTCGGCTTCCGGGAAGTCCGAGTGCCGGTCCGAGCGGTTGAACACCAGGCTGCGCTTGCGCATCGGCGCGACGACGTCCCACGCGGTCGGGATGGTGACCATGATCACGGGCGCCTTGATCCGCAGCGCCCGCGCGACGAGGCGGACCTGCGTGCGCACCAGGACGGCGTTGACCTTGCGCAGCAACGGCGATCCGTAGAACGGCAGCGGCAGCGGCGACATCACGTAGAAGTTCGGCAGCGGACGCCGCACGAACTTCGCCACGCTGCGCAGCTTGCGCAGGACGCGCCGCGCCACGTGGGTGCTGTTGCCGGGCGTCGGCATCCGCATCCCGATGCTGTTGACCACCAGCACCTTCCGGCGCTCGGCGACCGACCGCATGAGCTGGAAGTCCGAGTGCGCCCGGTTGTGGTACCACCAGTCCTGGGCGGAGAAGCAGATCCACCCGGGACCGCCGCCGGCGCCGGGCCGCGCGGGCCAGCGCCGCCACCGCAGCAGGTCGCCGATCGCCCGGCGGTGCTTGGCCTCCCGCGGCACGCGCAGCAGCTCGTTCAGCAGCACCGCCAACCACATCGCGATCGCGGCGAACCGGCCACGCCGCTCGCGGACCAGGCGGACGCGGTTGGTGGTGGCCATCGACCACAGGACGGGTGACGTGGACTGCTCGCCGCCCAGGTGGACGGCGCGGGCACGCGGCTCGTAGCGGACGGCGAAACCCCGGTCGCCCGCGCGGAGCATGTACTCGGTCTCCTCCGAGTACAGGAAGTACCGCTCCTCCAGGGCGCCGGTCGCGGCGCGGCACGTGCGGGACACCAGCCAGGCAGCGCCGGTGACCCAGTCCGCCGTGCCCGCCGAGGCGTAGGCACGCGGGTCGACGACGAGTTCGCCGAGCGCCGCGGACCGGCCCGCGCGCGTGCCGCCGAGCACGGCTTCACCCAGTGCCCGCAACGGGTTCGGCGCGCGACGCAGCGAGAGGTGCGGTTCGCCGTCGGCGCCGCGCAGGTTCGGCGCGACGATGCCGGTGCCGGGCCGGGCGAGCGCGGCGCGCAACGCGAGCACCGCGTCCGGCGCCAGGCGGATGTCCGGGTTGAGCACCAGCACGTCGTGGTCCGGCGCGGCGGCGAACCCGGCGTTCACGCCCGCCGCGAAACCGTCGTTCGTGGACCGCGCCACGATCCGCGCGTCGGGCGCGACCCTGGCCACGACGTCCACGGTGTCGTCCGTCGACGCGTTGTCCACCACGATCACCTCGGCGTCCGGCACGGGTTCCAAGGCGACCGCGACGGACCTCAGGCACTCCTCGATCACGTCGGCGCTGTGGTAGGTCACGATGACCACGGCAAGCGGCACGGTCACTTCTCCCGGCTGAAGCGGATGCGGACGGCGTCGGACAGCAGGCGGAACGCGAACGGCAGGTCGTCGCGCAGGTAGCGCTTCGCGAGCCGGCGGGGCTCCAGGGCGAGGCGGTGCAGCCACTCCGCACCCATCTTCTGCACCACGCCCGAGGCGCGGCGGAACTCGCCCGCCGCCATCGGGATGCCCGCGCCGCAGCCGAGGTGCCAGGCGGCGGGCAGTTCGGCGCGCAGCAACCGGATCAGCTTCTCCTGCCGGGGGAATCCGAGGCCGACCAGCACCAGGTCCGGTTCGGTCGCCACCGCGCGCGCGACGGTCTCGGCGGTCGCCGCCTCGTCCGCGTCGAACCCGAACGGCGGCGAGTCCACACCCGCCACGCGCAAACCCGGGAACCGCGCCCGCAACGCGTCCGCCGCCTTCTCCGGCGTGCCGGGCTTCCCGCCGAGCAGGTACACCGAGCGGCCTTCCCGCGCGGCGGCGCCGGACAGCGTGAACACCAGCGACGCGCCGGTGACCCGTTCCGGCAGCGGCACACCCGCGATGCGACCCGCCCACACCACCGGCATCCCGTCGGCGACCACCAGCTCCGATTCCGCGATCAACGCGGCGAGGCCGGGTTCCCGGGTGGCGGCGCGGACGATGTCCACGTTGGCGGTGACGATCGCGCCGCCCTCGCCCCGCCGCCAGGCCGCGACGACGTGGTCGGCGACCCCGGTTTCGCGGACGGACCACACGTCGACGGCACCCACCCGGACCACGGGCGGTGGGATCTGCGGCATAACCGCGTCATCGGGTTGCGCGGCGTCGCCGTTACCGGCCGGCGGTGTGATCGACAACGCGAGCGCCCCTCGGGTAACGACGACCGGCCCCACCCGATAACGAGGGCATGTACGTCGCGTCCGCCCGGCCGACCGAGCGGGTCAAGGGCAAGGTCCCGGGCACCGTGATCGCGTTGGGCACGGTAAGCCTCCTCACCGACATCTCCGCCGAGATGATCACCGCGTTCATGCCCGTGTACCTGTTGTTCACGCTCCAGATGGGCTACGCGCAATTCGGTGTCCTGGATGGCCTGTACACGGGTGCGACGGCGGTGCTCCGGCTCGTCGGCGGGCACCTGTCCGACCGCACCCACCGGCACAAGGCGGTCGCGGCCGTCGGCTACGGGCTGTCCGCCGTGACCAAGCTGGTGTTCCCGGCGGTCGGGGCGAACGCGTTCGGCATCGGCGCGGCGATGGCCGCCGACCGGGCGGGCAAGGGCTTGCGCACCGCGCCCCGCGACGCCCTGATCTCCCTGGCCACTCCCCCGGACCGGCTCGGCGCGGCGTTCGGCCTGCACCGCGCCATGGACACGGTCGGCGCGCTGCTCGGCCCGCTGGTGACGTTCCTGCTGCTGTACCAGGTGGGCATCGTCGCCGGGCCGGTGTTCGTGGTCAGCGCGTGCTTCGCCGTCATCGGGCTGATCGTGCTGGTGGCCTTCGTCCGGGAGAACCGCGCCGAGAAGCGCCCGGGACCCAAGCCCTCCGTGCGCGCCGGGTTGGCGCTGTTGAAGGAGGCGGGTTACCGGAAGGTGGCGCTCGCGGCGGCCGTGCTGGGCCTGGCCACGCTGTCCGACGCGTTCGTGTTCATCCTGGTGCAGAAGGCGACCGACGTGCCGCAGGCGGCGCTGCCGCTGATGCCGCTGGGCACCGCACTGGTGTTCCTGGCCGCCGCCGCGCCCGTCGGGCGGCTCGCGGACCGGGTCGGCCGGTGGTGGGTCTTCCTCGGCGGCCACGTGCTGCTGCTCGCGGTGTACGTGCTGCTCCTCGCGCCCGGCAGCGGTTACTTCGGCATGGGCGCGGCACTGCTGCTGCACGGCCTGTTCTACGCCGCGACGGACGGCGTGCTGTCGGCACGCGTGAGCACGCTGGTGCCCGAGTCGTTGCGCGCGTCGGGCCTGTCCGTGGTCCAGACGGGGCAGGCCCTCACCCGCCTGGTCTCCTCGGTCGGC
Organism: Saccharothrix obliqua; assembly: GCF_019375475.1. Lineage (GTDB taxonomy): Bacteria > Actinomycetota > Actinomycetes > Mycobacteriales > Pseudonocardiaceae > Actinosynnema > Actinosynnema obliqua. Next base: position 305,642 of record NZ_JAHXGQ010000002.1, read on the forward strand.
TTCGGCTTCCTGCTCCAGTTCGCGGCGTTCGGCACGGCCGTCTACACCGCCATCGGGGCACTGGTGGTGGCGGTCGTGCTGGCTTGGCGAATGTCCTGAGGCGGGGGCCTCCCAAGCTATATCGTGGTCGCTTCACAGCGGAGCGATTCGGAGCCTCCATTGAAGCGTCCGTGGTGGGTCAGACAACTGTTATGGGCGGTCCCGCTGCTGCTCGGCGTATCGGGGTTCGTCGTGTGGTTGCTGTTGTTGGGCAACAAGGGCCAGGGCATCGCCGACGCGGTGTCGTTGCTGGTCGGCACGGCCTCGCTGGTCGTGACCCTGCTCGGCCTCCAGCACTCCGCCGTCCGCAAGGGTGCGGAGAGGCCGCGCAAACCACTGCCGCGGTGGGTGTTCGCCGCGGTCGGCGTCGCGGTCGGCGCGATCGCCGGCGCGTTCTTCTGGTTCCTGGTCGTGAAACCGGACGTGCCGGTCACCGACCTGGTCGACATCGGCAACGGCGACCGGATGGCCGACGGGGAGCAGGCCAGTTTCCGGGTGCCGGGCCTGCCGCCCGAGCGGCGGTACCTGTTCTTCGTCCCGACGCTGGTGAACCACGACTCCGTCGGTGACTGCGTAGGCGCGGCGCGGCTGTCCGTGACGCTGGTCCGCGACGGCCGCAAGGACGCGGTCCGCGAGGACCTGCTGCCCAACCGGGAGATCCGCCTGGACCTCGACGGCACCGCCCGGGAGGCGCGGGTGCTGATCGCCTTGGCCATGCCCGACCCCGCCTGCGTGGTGGACCTCGACGTCACCGAAGCCGTGCTCTACAACTGAGGAGACCAGGATGTCCCGCCGAGTTCCCGCCGTGCTCGCCGCGGTGGTCCTGCTGGCCGCGTGCCAGGGCCCGATCAACCCGTCGCCGACGTCCACGGGCCGCAGCGCGCTGATCCGCTCGGTCAACGTCGGCGTCGGCACCGACATCCCCGGCCTGGCCGTGCTGAACCCGGACACGCACGAGCGGCGCGGGTTCGACGTGGACCTGTACCGGTGGCTGGCCAACAACACCGAGCCGAAGTTCGAGCCGGTCGAGGTGGACGTGCTCATCCCGGACCGGGTCAACGAGCTGGCACTGGGCCGCGTGCAGATGCTGGTGCACACGTTCTCGATCACCGACCAGCGACGCGGCAAGATCGGGTTCGCCGGTCCCTACCTGGTGACCCAGCAGGGCATCATGGTCCGCGCGGGCGACGAGCGCATCAAGACCATCGACGACCTGACCGGGAAGACGGTGTGCAGCCAGGCGGGCAGCACGTCCTACGAGCAGCTCACCAGCGGGGCGCTGAAGGGCAAGGTGACCACGACCAGCGAGGTCGGCACCCGCCAGTGCGTGGACCGGCTGCTGCGGCAGGAGGTGGACGCCGCGTCCACCGACGAGATCATCCTGCGCGGCTTCGCCCACCAGACGCCGGGCCTCAAGGTGCTGGACCTGACGTTCGGCACGCAGGAGCGCTACGGCGTCGGCCTGCCCAAGGGCGACCGGGCGCTGTGCGAGCGGATCACCGAGGGCATCAAGGAGTTCATCACCAACGGCGCGTGGGACCAGTTCTTCCGCTCCAACTTCGGTGATCTCCCCGTCGAGGGGCACAAGCCGAACCCGTACCGGCTCGACCCGTGCCCGTAGCCGACGTGGTCAGAACCGGTACACGTGCACCTGGTACGGGCCGAACGCGTCGACGATCCGGCCGTTCTCGATGGGCACGGTCCGGTTCTCGTCCACCACCACGGCCGTTCCGGAGCGCACCGGCACGGTGATCTCGACCCGGGCGGCGCCGCTGCGGGGCAGCGCGGTGTTGCCGTCGGTCTGCGCGAGCACCCAACGCGCGCCCTCGGCCTGCTTGTGCAGCACGGACACCGGGACGTCGTGGTCGCTCCTCGCCGTCACGCCCGGCAGGCTCGCCGCGTTCAACACGGGGGCGAGCGACGTCAACCGCGCGTTCACGGCCTTCACCCGCTCGGTGATCTCCGGCCTGGTCAGCACGCTGGAGTATTCACCCCTGCCCTCCGGGTAGAAGCTGTGCGCGAAGTAGTTGATGCCGGTCGCCCCGTGCAGGACGGTGTTCCACACCGCGGACTCCAGTTGGTCCGGCGTGATGGTCTCGCCCTTGTCGTGGGGGTGCCCCGTCTCCACGAACCCGTACAGCGGTTTGTCCGGGCCGCACCACTTCCGCATCACGTCGAGGACCTCGCCGTAGCTGAACGCACCGACCCGGTCACCGCGGTCCGGGTGCGTCCACCCGTAGTAGTCGGCGGACGCGATGTCCGCGGCGGCGCAGTACGTGCGCATGTCCTCTTCGTACGACTTCTCGATGTGGCCGTACCCGACGCCGCCGCCGGGGGTCCCCATCCACACGCCGAAGTTCAGGTACGTCGGCCGGGTCGGGTCCTGGGCCCGCGTCCGGTCCGCCTTGGCCAGGATCGCGGACGGCTGCATGTCCGGGTGGAACACGTCACCGTAGACCTTGTTCATGTCCGGCTCGTCCGCCACGAGGTAGCCCACGTAGTTGCGCGCGTGCTCGGTGTCCCGCAGCACGTCGTCCACGCGCTTGGCGTCCACGTACACCCGCCAGCCGGTCTCGACCAGCCCTTCCCGCCGCAGGTACCACCACTCGTCCTCCCACAGCCCGAGGCCGGCGCCGATGCCGATCGCCGGGTAGGCCGTCCCGAGCTTCACGCCGTTCTCGACCGAGGACGGGTCCTGCATCCAGACGTTGATCGGGAACACGTTCGGGTCGCCGGTGGGGTTGGGGCCGTTGGGCCACTTGCGGTACTGCTCCACCACCGGAGCGGGCACGGGCGCGGGCGGCGGCTCGGCCTCCGCCGTGCACGCGGCGGTGAGCAGGACGAGGACCGGCAGGAACCGGGGTCGGGACACGTCAGCCCGCCCGACCGCGTGCCGCGATGATCCGCTTGGCCCGCTCGAAGCCGTCCGCGCCGAGCACCCTCAGCGCCGCGGTCTTCGCCAGGTACCGGGCGCCGTCACGCGCGACGCGCTTCGGGTGGCCGACGTACCGGTCCCGCGCCAGCACCCGCCGGTCCGGTTCGGCCACGTCGTCCAGCGCGTCGCCGAACAACGCGCGGTACGGCGCGGGCGACACCAGCCGGCCACGCGTGCGGTTGCTGACGTTGCCGCCGTGCACCACCTGGAGCCAGCCCGGCGCGCCACCCAGCGACACCCACCGGCCGTGCCGGTGCAGCCGGTTGTGCCAGTCGGCCCAGCAGGTGACCGGGTCGTCCCAGGGCTCCCGCATGGACGCGAACGCGTTGTCCTTGTCGTGGTGCGCGTACACCCCGGTGGGACTCTTGACCAGGCCGTTGGCCAGGTAGAGCGCCGTGCGGCCACCGGTCGGGCGGTCCGCCTGGAGCCGGGCGACGAAATCGGCGGCGAGCGCGTCGTCGTTGTCCAGGTTGCTGGTGATCAGCCCGTCGCCCTTGACCGGGAACAGCTTCCCGATGTCCTCCAGCAGCTCGTCGCGGCTGACCTGCTCGCGGAACACCGGCGTGTAGGCGTCGCCGTGCGAGGCGATCCGGTCCTTGAGCCACTGGGGGCTCTCCGGGTCGAAGTAGATGATCCACCGGTAGTTCGCGGACGTCTGCGCGCGCACCGACGGCAGGCAGTACCGCTCGAACAACCCGACGCGCTCGGTCAACCAGCCCTCACGTGCCCGCACGACGCTCTCGGCCCCGACGGACGGCAGGTTGAAGCGCGTCAGAATGACGTGGTCCATCACGTCCCCTTCCCGTTGTCCCGTACATCGGGATCGCGCGGTCATCGTTATCCGATCGCCTGCTAACGCTCCGTCGCGGGGACCGATGTGTAGGACGTGACTGAAGCCCCGACACGACCTACGGTCGACGTCGTCATCCCGTGCTACAACTACGCGCGCTTCCTCCGCGCCTGTGTGCGCAGCGTGCTCGACCAACCGGGCGTGGACGTCCGGGTGCTCATCATCGACGACACGTCGACCGACGAGACGCCCGAGGTGATGGCCGAACTCACCGAGGACCCCCGGGTCGAGGGCCGCCGGCACGAGGTGAACCAGGGGCACATCGCCACCTACAACGAGGGTTTGCTGGAGTGGGCGAAGGCCGACTACACGGTCCTGCTGTCCGCGGACGACCTGCTCGCCCCGGGCTCGCTCGCCCGCGCGGCGGAGGTGTTCGAGGCCAACCCGAACGTCGGCATGGTGTACGGGCGCGTCGTGTACTACTCCGACCACGACGACCTGCCCTCGGTGGTGACGCCGCCCGCCGGCCACACCGTCTGGTCCGGTGTGGACTGGATCGAGAACCGCTGCCGCACCGGGCAGAACGTGTTGTCGTCACCGGAAGCCGTGGTCCGCACGTCGGTGCAGCAGCAGGTCGGCGGCTACCGCCCGGACCTGCCGCACGCGGGCGACCTGGAGATGTGGATGCGCATCGCCGCCGTCTCCGACATCGGCTACGTGCGCGGCAAGCCCGCTGCCTTCTACCGCGTGCACCAGCAGAGCATGTTCCGCACGCAGTTCTCCTCGGTCTTCGCCGACCTGGAGCAGCGGCGGGCGGTGTTCGAGCGGTTCTTCGCCGAGCACCCCGACCTGCCGCCACGCCTCAAGCACCTGGCCGACCGGTCCATCGCGAAGGACGCGTTGTGGCGTGCCGTTCGCGCGTACGACCGGGACAAGCTCGCGGAGATCCCCACCGAGGAGCTGGTGGCGTTCGCCCGCGCGGTCTACGCGCACACCGAGCACCTGCCCGAGTACCGGGCGCTGCGGCGGCGCAAGGCGCTGGGCCCCAAGCTGTGCAGCCGCACCCAGCTGTTCGTCGGCGCGCACCTCGCCAAGCGCGGCCGCGGCCTGGTCGGCAAGCAGGTCTGGAAGTGGCGCGGCCAGTGACCACCCTGGAGGGCGAGGTCACGCGGGCGATCCGGTGGAGCGCGGTCAACAGCCTGGTGCAGCGGGTCTCGCAGGTCGGCGTCGGCGTCCTGCTCGCGCGCCTCATCGCGCCCGAGCAGTTCGGCGTCTTCGCCGTGGCCCTCGTCGTGCTCAACATCGTGCTCAGCGTCAGCGAGATGGGCGTGAGCGTCGCCCTCGTGCGCACCGACGAGCCGGTCGAGGAGATCGCGCCGACCGTCACCACCCTGTCCGTGCTGTCCGGCTGCCTGCTGTGCCTGGTGTGCGTGGTGGGCGCGCCGTGGTTCGCCGACACCATGGGCACCCCGCAGGCGACCGGCGTCATCCAGCTCATGTCGGTGGCGCTGGTGATCGCGGGCGCGTCAGCGGTGCCGGGCGCGTTGCTGCAACGGGAGTTCCGCCAGGACCACAAGTTCGCGGCGGACACCTCGGCGTTCGTCGTGGGCACCGCGGTCGTCGTCGTGCTGGCCCTCCTCGGCTTCGGCGCGTGGAGCCTCGCGTGGTCGAGGATCGCCACGAACCTCACGGCCGCGGTGGTCATGTTCGCCTTCACCAAGGAGCGCTACCGCCCCGGCTTCAACCCGGCCAGGGCCCGCGAGGTGCTGGCCTTCGGCCTGCCGCTGGCGGGCGCGTCGCTGCTGGTGTTCGGCGTCCTCAACGTGGACGGCATCATCGTCGGCAGCCTCCTCGGCACCGTTCCGCTGGGGTACTACCTGCTGGCGACGAACCTGGCGAACTGGCCGGTGGGCGCGTTCTCCCAGCCGGTGCGCAGCGTGTCGCTGGTGGCGTTCTCGAAGGTGCGCGACGACCCGGACCTGTTCCGGCGGACGTTCGCCCGCGCGCTCGGCCTGCTCGCCCTGTTCACCGTCCCGGCCTGCGTCCTGCTGGCGTCCCTCGCGGACCCGTTGGTGCGCACCGTGTACGGGGACCGGTGGGCTCCCGCCGCCGCCGCGCTCGCCGCCCTGGTGCTGCTGGGGGCCATGCGCGTGGCGCTCGAACTGGGCTACGACTACCTGGCCGGCGCGGGCCGGTCGAGAGCGATCCTGGTGATCCACGTCATCTGGCTGGCGGCGCTGGCGCCCCTGCTGGCGCTCGGCGCGCACCTGGACGGCATCCGCGGCGTCGCGCTCGCGCAGAGCTTCGTGGTGCTGGTCTTCATCGTGCCCGCCTACCTCGTCGCGTTCCGGCCGTACGGCTTGCGGGCGCGTGCCCTGGGTGCGGCCGTGGCCCGACCGGTGGCGGGCGGCGCGGCGATGGTCGCCGTCGCCTTGGCCGTGCAGTGGTTCGTGACGGACCCGTTGTGGCGCTTGGTCATCGGCGGCGCGTTGTCACTGGCGGCCTACACCGCCGTCGTCTTCCCCCTCCGCCACGAGGCGCTGGGGCTGCTGCGAAGGGGTCGGCGTTGAGCGCATTCCAGCGGCGCGCGCACCAGGTGTCGCGCATCGTCCGCGAGCAGGGCGTCAAGCACCTGGGCGCACGGGCCCTGCGGCACGCGGCGAAACGCCTGGGCGCGGAGGCCGAGGTGTTCCCGGTGCGCCTGGAGGACGTGCGGGCGGCCGACCTCACCCGTCCCAGGCCGCCTGCTCATGCCCTCCCGGTCCCACCGGACGGTTCGTTGACGGTGAACTGGATCAGCACCCCGCCGGCACCCAACTCCGGCGGCCACACCACGATGTTCCGGCTCATCCAGCACCTGGAGCGATCGGGCCACACCTGCCGGCTGTACCTGTACGACGTGTACGGCAGTCGCGCGGTCGACCACGAGCCGGTGATCCGCGCCGCCTACCCCGGTTTCCGCGGCGAGGTGCGGGACGTGACCGCCGGCATGGCCGACGCGCACGCCGTCTTCGCCACCGCTTGGATGACCGCCTACCCCGCGTTCAACGACCCGTGCGCCGGCAAGCGGTTCTACCTGGTGCAGGACTACGAGCCGTGGTTCTTCCCGGTGGGCGGGCTGTCGGCGCTGGCCGAGAACACCTACCGGATGGGCTTCCACGGCTTCACCGCGGGCCGTTTCCTGGCGGAGAAGCTGCACGCGGACCTCGGGATGTCCGCCGACTGGTTCGACTTCGGCTGCGACACCGAGCGCTACCACCTCCAGGAAGGCGCGAAGCGCGACGGGGTGGTCTTCTACGCGCGCCGCCTGGCACCACGCCGAGCCATCGAGGTCGGCCTGCTGGCACTGGAGGTCTTCGCCGAGCGGCACCCCGACATCAAGATCCACACCTACGGCGAGAAGATCGGCTCGATCGGCAGGAACCACATCGACCACGGCTTGGTTAAGCCGGACCAGCTCAACACCATCTACAACCGCTGCTACGCGGGCCTGACGCTGTCGATGACCAACGTTTCCCTGGTGCCGCACGAAATGCTGGCGGCGGGCTGCATCCCCGTGGTGAACGAGGCGGAGCACAACCGAGTCGTCCTGGACAACCCCCATGTCCGCTACGCGCCCCCCACCCCCCACGACCTGGCCCGCGCACTGTCCGACGTGGTAACCGCACCGAACCACGCGACAACCGCCAAAACAGCGGCAACCAGCGTAACCACCAGGTCCTGGGACACCGCGGGCCACAAACTGGAGAAGGTACTCAGACAGCACCTAAACGCCTAGCTCCACACCGCCACCCTGCTGCGTGTCATCCCCGTATGGCGGCTCGGGTAACCTGGGCCGACCTGCACTCGCTGGTCAGCGTGTCCTGTGACGACCAGGGGTGGCCTGGTGTCGCGGGTAGCGGCCGGGCGGTGATCCCACGGGAACACGGGTTGGCCGCTGTTGTCACTACTAGCACAACGCAACACGCCATCCTACGGGCGTCGCTGTCTGATCACCCATCGTGACACTGTGACGCCATGGGAGAGGGGGCGGTGTGGTGTCGGTCGGGGGTGTGATCGCGCGGATTCAGGCAGCGTGCGCAAAAGGCGAGCAAGCACGGACGGCACTGGAACGGGCAGAAGACCTGGCCGGGGCAGCCCACGCCATGTTGGCCCGCGCCTTGGAAGGCTCGACTCACCTGGAGTCCGAGGTGGCCGCGATGCTGTCGCAGTTGACGCAAGTGGCGGACGGGTGCAAGGGGTACCTGTGGCCGCTGCTCAACGAGGCCATCAGAGCCGCTGAGGGCTACGCGGACCGCTTGACGGCCCAGGGCACGCCGACACCGGGGCTGGACGCCCGACAACCGGCACAACCGCCCCAACGACCCCCGGCCCACCAGTCCGAACCCGACGACCCGCCCGAGCGGATCGAACAGCTACGGCGCGAGCTGCCCCCGCCGGTCGTGCCCAGTACCGGGCAGAGGACTCACGGCCGGTGGATAGGCCCGGACGGCCAGGCCCGACCGATCACCAGCGGGAAGGACGCGCGATCGGACCTGGCCGAACGACAGTTGGCGGCGAAAGGACTGCCCAGCCGAACCCTCCGTTCCGGTGACGTTGAAATGAAACTGGCCGCAGACATGGCCGCGAACGGGATCAAACACGCAACCGTGGTGATCAACCACGTCCCGTGCAAAGGCCGGATGAACTGTGACACCCTCGTTCCGATCCTTCTCCCCGAGGGGGCCACACTGACGGTGTACGGCATCAACGCCAACGGGACACGCACCCGCGTCCGCTACAGAGGAGCACAGCCGTGGTGGACCTGGAACTCTGGTACGACCTAGAAAGCGACGAACCCACCATCGTCCGCGACCCGGCCGAGTTGGACGCCGCCCTGGACATCGTGGCCGGTTGGCCCGGTCGGATCATCGTGGACGTGTACGTGGCCGCGAATCCCGCGCGTGCGGTGTTCAACGTCGGTGTTCACGGTGAGGCCGGGCGCGGTGCGCTCTACTACTCGGGCGACGGTGGCGCGTGGTTCAGCCAGGGCGCTCCCGGCCCGGACCGGAGTCCGGTCGAAACAATCCTGTACTACTACATGAATTCGGACACCGAATACCCGGCCGATTCCGAAATCCCGCTGGACGTGGTGCGCCGGGCCGCCCACGAGTACATGACCACGGGTGGGAACCGGCCCACCGTCACCGACTGGCAGGTACGCCGGCCATGACCACCCCGGCCCGTCCCGAACAACGACACGCAGCCCGCTTGTAACGTCATCCTTGGCGGTCTGCCGAGCGAGCGTCGTTTTCCATCCTCACACCGGCGACGGCGAAGCAGCATCCGGGATCAGCAGCGCAGCCGCCGCCGACCCGTCCACCGGCACCACGTGGATCGCCGACAGCTTCGACCCCTTGGGCACCGCGGCGAACGCGATCCGCTGGTCGTCCAACCACGTGGCCTGGTCGTCGACTCCCGCCGTGCCCGGCAGTCGCCGCTCCTCCCCCGTCTTCAGGTCGAGCACCGCGAGATCCCACGGCCCCAACCGCCCGATCCGCTTCTTGTAGGCGATCTTCGTGCCGTCCGGTGACAGCGACGGGCACTCCGCGTCACGCCGCAACGACGTCAGCTTCCGGTCCACCAGGTCGCCCTTGACCAGCCACGTGTACCCGCCGGACGCCAGGGTGGCGTAGAACGTCCGGTCGTCCGAGGCAACGGTCAGGCCCCAGTAGTTCACGTCCTGTGCCGTGTGGACCTTCCCCTCGACCTCGGCCGTGAAGCCCTCCAGGGACTCCACGTCCTCCCCCGTCCTCAGGTCCAGGAACCCCGTGCGGGTGGAGAACCCGCCGGGCACCAGGTACGAGTCGCCGGTGACGAACGACGTCCACGACACGACCTGACCCGACGACGAGACCTTCGCCCGGCTGGGCACGCCCGGCAGGGGCACCTTCCGCACCTCGCCACCGCGGGTCACCTCGGCGGCGTACGTCGGCCCGGGTCCGGCGAGCTTGAGGCACACCGTCGTCCCGGCCGCGCGGTACACCCGCTGGCACGTCAGATCGGTCCCGCTGCGGGCTTCCGGGGCCGCCAGCGCGGCCTGCTCGACCCGGCTGCGGCCGTCGGCCAGCTCCACGAACATCAGATCCGCCCCGGCCGCCGCCACGGGGGCCACCGGTTGATCTCGAACGACCGACGCCACATACACCACACCGGCCGCGACGACCAGTACGATGGCACCGATGGCGAGCGCGACGCGCCGCGAGCCCAAAGTCCATCACCACCTGTAACGACAAGGCGCAAGTCGGCCGATTTCAGAGTAACAACACCTGCTCGGGGTGAACGTGGATCGGGGAGCGGATGGATTTCTGGGGCGCCGTGCGGACGCTGCGGAGGCGCTGGTACATCGCCGTTCCGTCAGCTCTGGTCGCCGTCGCGGTGGCTGCGGGCATCTTCCTGTCGATCCCGACCCGGTACCAGTCGACGGGCGTGATGGTGCTGACCACGCCGGCGGCGGGTGGCACGTTCTCGCAGAAGGTCACGCCCGAAGAGGCGGTGAAGATCAACCCTTTACTCGCCTTCGACGCCAGCCTGTCGACCACGTCCCAGATCCTGGCGCAGATCCTGGCCGACCCGAAGACCCGCGAGCAGCTCGGCATCACCAAGGACTCACCGCAGAACTACACGGCGACCGGTGGTGGGCAGAACGGCCCGTTCCTGTTCGTGACCGGTGACAGCGACTCGCCGGCGGCGGCCGAGAAGATGGTCACCACGGTCATGGAGTTCGCGGCGAAGCAGCTCGACGACCAGCAGCGCAAGCTCAAGGCGCCCGAGTCGACGTTCATCACGTCCCAGGTGATCGTCAACCCCACCGAGGCCGAGGCGCAGATCGGGGGCAAGGTCCGGTACGCGGGCGCGGCGTTCGTGCTGCTGTTGTTGCTCACCACCGCGGCGACCTTCGGGACCGACAGCATCGCGAACCACTTGAAGCGGCGCTCCTCCGGCCGCGCGCAGGCCACCGGCGACCCACAACCCACGGCCGGCGACCAACGCGCACAGCCCAAGGCCAACGAACAACGCGCACAGCCCACAGCCGGCGAGCAACGCGCACAGCCCACCGCCAGTGAACAAACGGTGAAGGTCCAACCCAAGCAACCCACCGCCAGCGAACGCACCGTGAAGATCGCGGTGCCCCTCCGGAACGGCCAACCTCCCCAGAACGGCCAACCGGTCCCGCCGAACAACGCGCCGCGCGCCACCACCCCCCACAAACCCACCTGGCCGAGCAGCGAAGACAGACGTTGACCGAACGGCTCAGGACGAAACAGCGGGCGGATGGCGCGACCCTGGTCTGCGTCTACCTGCTGGCGCTGCTGATCATCCCGGCACGCCTGGTCCTCTCGTTCGTGCCGATGACGTTGCCACCCGCGCTGGTGGTCGCCCTGCTGCTGGGCGTCCTGTGGCTGGCGACGCAGATGGTCGACACGCTCGGCATGGGCAAGGGCCGCAACATCGTCCGCACGGCGGTGGCCCTCTACCTGGCCTCGCACCTCGCGACGTACGGCGTCGCGACCCGCCGCTGGCTCCCGATCGACGAGCTGACGGTCGCCGATTCGAGCATCATCCGGATCGTCGCCTCCCTCAGCGTGGCGGTCTTCATCTGCGACGCGGTGCGGACGAGGGAGCGCTTGGACAAGGTCCTCAAGCTGATCCTCACGTGCTCGGCGGTGATCGCCTTCGTCGGCTTGACGCAGTTCGGCCTGGGCATCGACCTGGCGGGGTACGTCAGCCTCCCGGGCCTCCGCGCGCAGGAGAACGGCTACGCGGTGATGGAGACGCGATCGATCTTCCGCCGGCCGACCGGCACCACGAACCACCCCATCGAGTTCGGCCTGATCTGCGCGATGGCCGTGCCGCTCGGCACGCACTACGTGTTCAAGGCGCGGGACGAGGGGACGCCGCACGTCCGGTGGCTGGTCTGCCTGGCCCTGGTGGGCCTGGGCGCGATGACCGCGCTGTCCCGGACCGCGATCCTGGGCATGGTGGTGGCCGGTGTGGTCATGATCATCACGTTGCCGCGCAAGCGCAAGGTCACCGCGCTGGTGGTGGGTGGCGGGTTCTTCCTCGGCGCGAGCCTGGTGGTGCCGGGCTTGTTCGGCACGTTGCGCGGCATGTTCTCCAACATCGAGGACGACCCGAGCGTGAAGGCCCGCACCGCGGACTACGCGGCGGCGGGTGAGCAGATCGACCAGAACCCGCTGTTGGGCCGGGGGTTCGGGACGTTCCTGCCGACGAAGTACACGATCCTGGACAACCAGTTCCTGCTGACGCTGATCGAGAACGGCTACCTCGGCCTGTTCGCCCTGATCGGCATGTTCCTGGCGGCGGGTTTCGCGGTGGTGCGGGTCCGGATGATCAGCCGGGACGACCACCTCCGGGGTTTGGCGGCGTGCGTCCTGTCGGCGGTTCTCGCGGGTGGTATCGCGGCGATCACGTTCGACCTGCTCGGCTTCAGCGTGGCTACCGGCATGGTGTTCGCGATGATCGGGCTCTCGGGGGCGATGTTGCGGATCGCGCGGCTTGAAGCCGCGCAAACCCGACAAAACGCGAAAAGCGCGGAAGGCACGGGCTGACACTCACCCCGCGGCCACCAACCCCTTGTCCCCCTCCACGTACCGCTCCCCACACCCCGAACACACCAACGCGTCGTCCAACCGCTGACCACAAGAGCACACCCACCCCTTGTGCCGCGCGGGGTTCCCGGCGACGAACGAGTGCGCCACGACGTCCTTGGTCACCACCGACCCGGCCGCGGCGAACGCGTACTCCCCGATCTCGACCCCGCACACGACCACCGTCCCGGCCCCCAACGACGCGCCCCGCCGCACCACGGTGGACAACAACTCGTCCCCACCACGACGAATGGCCGCCCGAGGCCGCAGATCGTTGGTGAACAACACGTTCGGCCCGAGGAACACCTCGTCCTCGCACACCACCCCGTCGAACACGAGCGTGCCGTTCTTCACGGTGACCCGGTCCCCGAGCACCGCCTTGCCCTCCACGAACGCGTTGTCGCAGATGTTGCAGTCACGTCCGACACGCGCGCCGGGCAGCACGTGCGCGAAAGCCCACACGCGCGTGCCGTCGCCGACGTCGTCGCTCTCGCACAACCCCTTGGGGTGGACGAACACGCTCACCGAACCGCCTCCACCAACGCCGTCACGACCCGCTCCTGCTGCGCTGCCGTGATCTCGGGGAACAGCGGCAGCGAGATGATCTCGTCGGCGAGACCCTCGCTCACCGGGAAATCGCCCTCGGCGTGCCCCAGGGACACGAACGCATCGGTGAGGTGCACCGGCGTCGGGTAGTGGACACCCGCACCGATCCCGGCCTCGTGCAACGCCTTGAGCACGCGGTCCCGGTCGGGCACGCGCACCACGTACAGGTGCCACACCGGCAGGTTCCCCGCCAGCACCACCGGGGTGGCTACGCCGGCCACGCCGGACAGCAGCTCGGTGTACCGCGTGGCAGCCGCGCGCCGCTGCTCGTTCCACCCTTCGAGGCGACGCAGCTTCGCCGACAGCACCACGGCCTGGAGGGTGTCCAACCGGCTGTTGAACCCGACCACGGTGTGCTCGTACTTGCGCGGCGATCCGTGCTCGCGCAACAGCCTCACCGTCGCGGCCAGCTCGTCCGACCGCGTCAGCACGGCGCCGCCGTCGCCGTACGCGCCCAGGTTCTTCCCGGGGTAGAAGCTGGTCGCCGCGATGTCGCCGAGCCCGCCGACGGCCACGCCGTGCCGCCGCGCGCCCTGGGCCTGCGCCGCGTCCTCCACGACCGGCACGCCGAACGACCGCAGCTCCTCGACGGGCGCGGCCTGCCCGTACAGGTGGACGGGCAGGATCGCCCTGGTGCGCGGGGTGATCGCGTCGGCCACCAGGGTCGGGTCGATCAGCCCGGTCTCGGCGACGCAGTCGACCAGGACCGGCGTCGCACCGGCCCGCACGACGGCTTCGGCGGTGGCGATGAACGTGTTGGCGGGCAGCACGCACTCGTCACCGGGGCCGATGTCCAGCGCCCGCAACGCCAGTTCGACGGCGTCGGTGCCGTTGCCGACGCCGACGCAGTGCGGGACCTCCTGGTAGGCGGCGAACGCCGCCTCGAACTCGGCGACCTGCCTGCCGTTGATGAACGCCGTCGTCTTGAGCACCTCGGCCCACCCGTCGGCGACTTCCTCGGCGACCTGCGCGTGTTGCGCACGCAGGTCGACCAGCGGGACCTCGTTCACGAACCGCTCCCCTCTCGCAGTCGTCGGGCGGGGACCCCCGCCCAGACCTCACCCGCGGGCACGTCCGTGAGCACCACCGAGCCCATGCCCACGACCGCCCCCGCGCCGATCGCCACGCCTTCCCGGACCGCGGAACCCTGTCCGAGGTAGGCGCTTTCCCCGACGCGCACCGCACCGCCCAGCGACGCGCGGCCGGCGAACGTGACACCGTCGCCGACCTCGTCGTCGTGGGTGATCAGCACGTGCGGCATCGCGACGACGTGCGCCCCCAAGCGCAGCGGCGTCGTCACGACGACCCCGGCGAGCAGGACCGTGCCCGGTCCCACCGCGCTGCCCGGCGGCACGGACGCCGCCGGGTGCACGACGGTGGCCCACCGGTCATCCGGCAGGCCCAGCCGCCGCACCACGTTCATCCGGCCGAGGGGCCGCCGCGCGCTGGCGACGCACACCAGCACCGCGGCGTCGGGCATGTCGTGCACCAGCTCCGAACCGCCGAGCACGGGCAGGCCGTCGAGGTCCGCGCCGTGCCGGGTCGGGTCGTCGTCCAACGCGCCCAGCGGGTGCCACTCCGGCAGGAGGCGGACGGCGGCCAGCACTTCACGTGCCAGCCCTCCGCCACCGACCAACAACAACGGCCGTGTCACGCTTCCCCGCTCTCTCTGCTCCACGAACCGGTCCGTGCCCCGGTCACCCCGTCGAGAACACCACGTCGACCCAGTAGTGGTTGCCCTGGTAACTGTTGTCCGGGAATCCCGACCCGGTCCGGTAGAGACCGTTCAGCGCACCCTCCGCGGTGGCAGGCGCGGCCAACACCTCCGACGCGACGCCGTATCCCGCGAAGTACCCGTGGTTCACGGCGTAGTGCCCGTTGGGCGCGGTGTAGGACGCGACGTACGACGTCCCGGCGGTGACCGCCAACGGCGAGGCGAACGTCAGGGTCTGCCACCCGGACGCCGTCTCGTCGCTGAACGTCCCGGTCTTGAGCGCGACCCCACCCGCGGACCACACCGTTCCGGTGTGGGTGCCGGTGTTCCCGTTGCCCTTGTAGAACTTCACCCCGGTGATGAACCCGTCCACCGCGGGCGTGAACCGCACGCCCAACTCGTACGGACCGCTGTCGTCCGCCGACGGCACCGTGGGCACGGTCGCCGAGCTGAACAACGAGCACGGGCACGTCGTCGCCCCGGCCGCGGTGAACGACCACGTCAGCGGCGTCGCCATGATGTTGCCGCCGGTGTCGGCGGCCCGCACCCGCACCGTGTACTTGGTGGACGGGGCGAACGGCGCGGCCGGTGTCCACACCACCGTCTGCTGGTCCGGCGAGCGGGTCAGCGTGCCGTCGAGCGTCGCGCCACCCGGGTCGGCGACCGAGAACACCGTGTTGGTCAGGTCGACCGGCTCGTCGAACGTCGCGGTGACCGGTGTGGTCGGCGGGACGTCGACCGCGTCCGTCAGCGGCGTGTGGCCGGTGCTGACGGGCGGCGTCGTGTCGCTGTTGGGCGTGTAGAGCACGTCGACCCAGTAGTTGTTGCCCTGGTGCGACGTGGTCGGGAACCCGCCGCCGGTCTGGTACACGCCGTTCGGGTTGCCCTCGCCGGTCCGCGGCGCGGTCAGCGGCGGCGCGTCGACGCCGGTGGCCTGGAAGTAGCCGTGGTCGATCGAGTAGTGCCCGTTGGGCGCGAAGTACGACGCCGTGTAGGTCAGGCCGGGCGCGACGGTCACGGGTGTGGCGAACGTCAGGGTCTGCCACCCCGACGCCGTTTCACCGGTGAACGTGCCGGTGGCGAGTCGGACACCGGCGGAGGACCACAGCGACCCGGTGTGCGTGCCGGTGTTGCCCTCGCCCTTGTAGAACCGGATGCCGGTGATCTGCCCGCTCTGCGTGGGGCTGAAGCGGACACCCAGTTCGTACGCACCGCCGTCGTCCGCCGACGTCACCGTCGGCACGGTCGCCGAGCTGAACAGCGAGCACGGGCAGGACGCGTTGGTGGACGTGGTGAACGACCACGTCGCCGTGGACGTCATCGCGTTGCCGTTGACGTCGGCCACCAACGCGCTCGCCGTGTACCGGGTGTTCGGTTTCAAGGCGCCGGACGGGGTCCAGGTCAGCGTCTTCTGGTCACCGGACAGGGACACCGCGCCGGTCAGCCTGGCGCCGCCCGGGTCGGTCAGCGAGACCTGCGCGGAAGCCGGGTCCACCGGTTCGGAGAACCCGAGCGCCAACGACGAGTTCAACCCCACGTTGGTGGCGTCCGCGTTCGGCGTGCGGGTGTTCAGCGTCGGCGGCGTCGTGTCGCCGTTGAGCCCGTTGCGGTACACCACGTCGACCCAGTAGTTCGCGGCGTTGAAGGACGCGTTCGGGAACCCGCCGCCCGCGCCGTACCGGTAGAGCCCGTTCGGCCCGTCCGCGCCGTTCGACAACGCGCGGATCGCGCCGTAACTGGCGCTCTGCCCGTCGAAGTAGCCCGGTGTCACGGCGTAGTGGCCGTTCGGCGCGTAGTACGACACCACGTACGTCGTGTTCGCCTGGACGACGACCGGTGAGGGGAACGTCAGGGTCTGCCAACCGGATGCCGTCTCACCGGTGAACGTGCCGGTCGCCAGCAGCAGGCCGTTGGACGACCACAGCGAACCCTTGTGCGTGCCGGTGTTGCCCGCGCCCTTGTAGAACCGGACGCCGAGCACTTCACCCTTGCCGTTGAACCGGACCTTGGTGCCGACCTCGACGGGGTTGGCGTCGTTCGCGCTCGGCTCGGCGGGCACCGCGAAGTCGTCCCACACCGTGCAGGGGCACGTGGCGGGCCGGTTCGAGCCCGTGGTGAACGTCCAGTTGTACAACGCGGTCTGGTTGCCCGCCGCGTCCTTGACCCGCAACGAGGCGGTGTACGCCGTGCCCGCGGCCAACGCCGCGTTCGGCGTGAACCGCACGGTCTTGCCGTCACCGGTCACCGATGGCGTGCCCGCGACCGCGATCCCGCCGGGGCCGCGCACGGTGAACTGGACCGAACCGGGGTTGACGGCCTCGTCGTAGGTCGCGCTGACCGCCGGCGTGAGGGCGACGCTCGACGCGCCGGCCAACGGGTTGGTGCTCACCAGCTCCGGTGCGCGCGTGTCGGGGCCGGGGTCCGGCGCCCACACCACGTCCACCCAGTAGTTGCTGTCCTCCGCGCCGGGTCGGTCGGGGAAGCCCGCGCCCGAGCGGAACACGCCGTTGGGACCGTCCACACCGGTTTGCAGGGCCGTCAGCGGTTCCAGGTACTTGGACCGGCGGCTGAAGTATTCGGTGTCGGCCGAGAAGTGTCCGGTGGGTGACAGGTAGGACACGACGTAGGTGGTGTTGGCCGACACCGCGACGGGCACGGGGAACAGCAGTGTCTGCCAGCCGGACGCCGTCTCGTTGGTGAACGTGCCGGTCGCCAGTTGCTGGCCGGTCGAGGTCCAGAGCGTGCCGGTGTGCGTGCCGGAGTTGTTGGGCCCCTTGTAGAAGCGGACGCCACGCACGTACCCGTCGGTGTTCGCCCGCCACTTCACGCCCAGCTCCAACGCGGAGCCGTCGAGGATGTCGAGGTTCTTCGGGGTGTCGCCGTCGGTCCAGATGCCGCACGGGCAGGTTCGCGTCGCCACGCCGGGGGACGCCGAGACGGGCGTGGACAGGTTCAGCGAGTCGTCCACCGCGCGGACCCGCAGTTGCGCCGGACCGGACTGCGGCGGCGTGTACGTGTAGCTCCACGACGTCTGCCCGGCCTGCCACACCGCGGGGTGCCAGCGCACGCCGCCGTCGGTCGACACCTCGACCCCGGTCACCTGTCCGCTGTCGGTCACGGTGCCGGAGAACGTGTAGGGCTGACCGACCGACGAGAGGGCCGGGACGTTCGTGTAGGTCACGGTGGGCGGCGTCTTGTCGGTGATCCCGGCGGCCTGCACCAGACCCGGCATCAAGGACGCGGCCTGGACACCCATGTCGGCCAGCAGGTTCACCGTCGCCTGCTGCATCCGGATATCGGACGTCGGCGTGTTGGTCAGGAACGCGTGCTCATCGTCCAAACCCCACGCCCACTGCACCGTGCCCGCACCGAACACCAATGAGCCCGACGGGTACTTGTAGTAGGTGATGGCGTGGGTCTTGGTGTCGGGCGTGTAGTAGTCGCCGTGGTTTTGGAGCACGTACGGACCGTCGAGCATGGCGACCGTCGTGCGGGAGAACTGACCGACGCCCGCGGGCTGGTAGCCGTTGTCCTCCACCGAGTTCCACTCGTAGCCGAGGGTGCCGGGCTGGAAGGTGTACGTGCTGCCCGCGGCCATGCTCTGCAACGACGTGTGCCGCCACAACCGCATCCTCCCGTACGCCGCCGGAACCTGAAGCGAATCGTCCCGACGACCGTTCACCGTGAAGATGTTGCCCAACAACGCGTTCTCCGGCCGACCACCATCCTGCGGCGGGCTGTACCGCGGATCACGCCACGTACCCGTCCAATCCGCCAGACCGTCGTTCTGCGTGCCCTTCGTCTCCTTGAAGCACGCCACCGTCCGCCAATCCGTCCGCGACGGATCGATGCTCTTCTCCCACCGCGTCTTCCAGAAGACCTCGTTACCCGTCAGGAACGCCAAGTGCACACCCGCGTCCCGCGCCGCCTCCACGTTCGCCCGCTGCTCGTTCGACCAATACTCGTCATGACCCACCGCCATGAAGACCTGGTGGTTTTTGATCAGGTGCCCACGCCGCGCGCTGTCCACATCCGTCGTGTAACTCAGGTCGTACCCATTGCGCTCCAGGAACCGCAACATCGGGTACTCCGCGTTGAAGATGAAGTTCTCATCCCCGTCCCCACCCGTGTACGGCCGGTTGTAACTCACCTTGTACGCCTGACCACCCTGACCAGGCCCATCACCGAAGTACAACGAGTTCCCGCCGTACCGGTTGTACGCCACCCACGTCGCATCCGACGTCTGGAAGAAAATCTTGGACCGGCTGGTGTCGTCGCGGACCACGAAGACGATCTCGTTGCGGAGCCCGTTGTCGTTGCGGGTGACGCGGGCGTAGTAGATGCCGGACACCGCGTCGGCCGGGACGTCCCAGGTGACCGACACGGCCCAGTTGCCGCAGTCGATCAACGCGGACGGCGTGTCACGCAGGCACGGCGGCTGGTTCTGCGGCGTGTGGCGGGAAACCGAGCCGACCTGGCGCGCGCCGACACCGCCGTACCAGCCGAGCCGGAAGATGTCGAGCGTGTACGACGAGGCGTTGGTGAGCATCTTGAACGCCACCTGGCCACCGGGGGTGGCGCTGATGTCCGTGGTGTAGCCCAGGATCGAGTCGTCGCGTGACGACACCTGCCAGTCCGGGGTCCCCGGTTTCGTGTTCTCGCACAACACCTTGTTGACGACCGGAGCGTCACACGGCGCGGCGTTCGCGACCGTGGCGGTGAGGACGACAAGGGGGGTGACGCAACCGGTCACCACCAACACCGCGCACAAGCCCCTGACCAGACGTCTTACCGGCGACGTCATCGACCACTCAACTCCTCGAACGCACTCCGTAGTGCGGCCAGCACTACTCCCCGTAGTGCAACCTTATTGCTCCGATCGTCGCCTGAACTCATTAAGCCGTTACGACAGCACGGATCTCATTTGGATGACATTACCGAAGCACCATCCCGTAGGTGACTCTGCGTGATCACGACGGGCATGGTGATACCCGGTGGCCGGGATCTGCTCCCGGCCACCGGGGGGATGACGGTGCGATGTGGCCGCTGGGTGCGCGGTTTCGCGGTGTGTGGCTTCTCGGTGTGTGGCTTCTCGGTGTGTGCTTTCTTGCTGGACGCTCTTAAGCGGTGGCCTCGTCGAGCGCCGCGACGACCTGGTCCTGCTCCTCGTCGGTCAGCCCCACGAAGTGCGGGAGGAGGATGTGGTCGGCCGCCACCCGCTCGGTCACCGGCAGCGAGGGCGTCGCGTCGCCCGCGTGGTACACGGGTTCCAGGTGGCACGCCGTGATGCGCCGAGTGGCGACACCGCGCTGCGCCATCGCGTTCATCACGTCGATCCGCTCGTGCTTCGGCAACCGCACCAGGTACGACTGGTACACGTGCCCGAACCCGGCCGGCTCGTGCGGCCGGATCACGGCCTCGTTGCCCGCCAGCAGCTCGTCGTACCGGGCCGCCAGGGCGCGGCGCGTCTTCACGACGTGGTCCAGCTTGCCCAGCTGCACCACGCCCACCGCGGCCTGGATGTCGGTCATCTTGTAGTTGAAGCCGACCTCGTCGTAGCTCTCCGCGATCACCGCGGTGGAGGTGTGCCGGGCCAGCGTGGAGATCGACGCCGCGTGCGCGCGCAACGCCTTCAGCTTCGCCGCCACCTCGGCGTCGTCCGTGGTGACCACGCCGCCCTCACCGGTGGTGAGGATCTTGCGCGCGTCGAAGGAGAACACGGTGATGTCGCTGATCGTGCCCAGCCGCACGCCGTCGATGGTCGCGCCGTACGCGGGCGCGGCGTCCTCCACCAGGTGCAGGCCGTGGGCGCGGGCGATCTCCCGCAGCGCGGGCAGGTCCGCGGGCAGGCCGATCTGCGACGCGGGCATGATGGCCCTGGTGCGCGGGGTGATCAGCCGTTCCACGTGCGCCGGGTCGATGTTGTAGGTGCGCTCGTCGATGTCGGCGAACACCGGCGTGGCACCGGTGTAGCGGATCGAGTTCGGCGTCGCGATGAACGTGAACGACGGGCAGATCACCTCGTCGCCGGGTCCGATGCCGAGCGCCGCGAGCGCCAGGTGCAGGCCGGTCGTCGCGCTGTTCACGCTCACCGCGTGCCGCGCGCCCACCTGCTCGGCCACCAGCTCCTCGAACTTCGCCGCGCGGGGGCCGACCGAGAGCCACCCGGACAGCACCGCCTCGGCGGCGGCGTCGGCCTCTTCCCGGCCGACGTACAAGCGGGTGATCGGGATCATGCCTTCGCTCCTCGCAGGTTCGGGTTGCCGGCGGCGGTTTCCACGCGCCACCACTCGACCAGGTTCTTCAGCCCCTCGTGCAGCGGAACGGTGGCCTCGAACCCGAGCTTGGCGCGGGCCGCCGCGGTGCTCGCGAGCCGGCGCGGCACCGCGTTCACCTTGCGCTCCGGGCCGTGCTCCGGCCGCAGGTCGGTGCGCCCCATGACCTCCAGCAGCGCGTCGGCGAGCTGCGCGAGGCTGGTCTCGACACCGGAGGCGACGTTGAACACCTCGTCGGTCGCGTCGGACTTCGCGGCCAGCACGTTCGCGCGGGCGATGTCCGAGATGTAGACGAAGTCCATGGTCTGGCTGCCGTCGCCGAGGATCAGCGGCGGCGTGCCCGCGGCGATCCGCTCCATCCAGCGCACCAGGACCTCGGTGTAGACGCCGAAGACGTCCATCCGGGGGCCGTACACGTTGAAGTACCGCAGGCCCACGTAGTCCAGGCCGTACATCTCGTTGAAGCTGCGCAGCAGGCCCTCGTTGTAGACCTTCGCCGCGCCGTACAGCGTGCGGTTCGCGTAGGCGTGGTGGTTCTCCTCGGTGGGGAACACCTCGGCCAGGCCGTACACGGACGCGGAGGACGCCGCGACCACCTTCGTCACGTTGGCCTGGACCGCCGCCTCCAGCACGTTGAACGTGCCGGTCGCCAGCACGTCGTGGGCCAGCCGCGGCTCCTCGGCGCACTGCGTGATGCGGATGGCCGCCTGGTGGAACACCAGGTCCACACCGTCCATCGTGGACTTGACGGCCGCGAGGTCGCGCAGGTCGCCCTCGACGAACCGCACCTTGCCCGCGGCGAGCGGCCCGGCCAGGTTCTCCACCCGGCCGCGCACGAGGTTGTCCAGCACGACGATCTCGCCGACGCCCTCGTCGAGCAGCTGGTCGGCGATGGTCGAGCCGATCAGGCCCGCGCCGCCGGTGATCAGGACACGTGCGTCACGCAGGTTCACGCTGATTCTCCGTAGTGGAAAGCCGGGTCGGACAGGTAGTCGGCCAAGCTCGGGTTCGCGCTGTCCTTCGCCGACAGCGTGGGTTCCGCGATCGGCCACGGCACGTTCACGTCCGGGTCGTTCCACGCCAGCAGCCCCTCGGCGGCCGGGTTGTGGAAGCCGGTGGTCTTGTACTGCACCTCGGCCACGTCGGAGAGCACCGCGAAGCCGTGCGCGAACTCCGGGCCCATCAGCAGCTGGGTGCGGTTCTCGGCGGACAGCTCGATGCCGTACCACCGGCCGAACGTCGGCGAGCCGACCCGCAGGTCCACGACGACGTCCCAGATCGCGCCGACCGTGCAGCGGACCAGCCGGTGCTGCGGCGCCAGGCCGGTCTGGAAGTGGAAGCCGCGCAGCACGCCCCGCGACGAGCGCGAGTGGTTGTCCTGCACGAAGTCCAGGTGCAGGCCGTGCTGCTCCCAGCGGCGCTTGCTGTACGACTCGAAGAAGAAGCCGCGCTCGTCCTCGAACCACTCCGGCTGGATCACGAACACGCCTTCGATGCCGGTCGGCGTGACCGTCATGTCCATGCCCTGCTTCGGGGTCGATACCCCAGTCATGCAACCGCCTCTTCCAGTTCCGCCGGACGAACGTCCCGCACCGTGACAAACTCGCCGCCGGCGGCCAAGCTCGCCGACGCCGCCTCCAGGATCGCCAGCACCCGCAGCCCCGACCAGCCGTCGGTGAGCGGTGCCCGCTTCTCGCCGATCGACGCGGCGAACTCGGCCATGACGCCGCGCAGGGCTTCCCGCTCGGGCAGTGCGGGCGCCACCGTGTCGCCGCGCCGGTAGGACACGATCGCCTGCGTGCGTGCCTCGTCGCCCTCGATCAGGTCCGCGCCGCGGTCGTGCACCGACAGCCGCTGCACCACGTTCAGGTCGTCCCAGACGACGGTGCGCCGCGAGCCGCCCACGATCATGGTGCGGATCTTGGTCGGCGACAGCCAGTTCACGTGCACGTGCGCCAGCACGCCGTCGGACAGCTCCAGCGTCAGGTGCCCGATGCACGCCCGGCCCGCGCCGATCGGGTCCGACCCGTGCGCGGACACCCTGGTCACCCGCACGCCGTCCGGCAGGATCGCGTCGAAGATCGACAGGTCGTGCGGCGCGAGGTCCCAGAACACGTCCACGTCCGGCTGGACCAGTCCCAGGTTCACCCGCACGGAGTCCAGGTACTGCACGGAGCCGATCTCGCCGCCGCGCACCAGCGCACGCAGGTGCTGCACCGTCGGCGTGTAGACGAAGGTGTGGTCGAGCATCAGCGTCAACCCGCGCGACTCGGCCTCCGCCACCAGCTCCCGCCCGGCTTCGTAGCCCGCCGCGAGCGGCTTCTCCACCAGCACGTGCTTGCCGGCGCGCAACGCCGCCAGGGCGACCGGGAGGTGGGTGGCGGCGGGTGTCGCGATGGCGACCGCGTCGACCTCCGGGTCCGCCAGGACCTCCTCCAGGTCGCCGGAGACCCGCACCGTCGAGTAGTCGCCGAGCACCCGGCGTGCGCGCTCGGTGTCCAGGTCGCACAGGTAGCGCAGCTTCAGGCCGGGGGTGGCCTGGGCGTTGCGCACCAGGTTCGGCCCCCAGTAGCCGGCGCCGATGACGGCGATGCCGATCGGCTGGTCCATCTCGCTCCTCATGTCGGTAAGCCTTTTGGTCGCCGTGTCGGTGTGCCTCATGGCCGCTGCGCCGGGTGGCTCCTCGGCCGTTGTGTCGGCCGGCTGATCTGTACGGGTAGGCCCCATGGCCGCTGCGTCGGGTGGCTGATCTTTGGCCTCTAGTTCGGACCCCACCTCAGTACGCCCCCTGGCCGCCGAAGACGGCGCGGAAGGTCTTCCACAGGATCAACGCGTCCAAGGCCAGCGACCAGTCCTCGACGTAGCGCAGGTCCAGCCGCACGGATTCCTCCCACGACAGGTCGCTGCGCCCCGACACCTGCCACAACCCGGTCAACCCCGGCTTGACCATCAGGCGGCGGCGCACGTCGGGGGCGTACTTCGCGCTCTCCTCCGGCAGCGGCGGGCGCGGGCCGACCAGCGACATAGAGCCCGCGAGCACGTTGAAGAGCTGCGGCAGCTCGTCCACCGAGTAACGCCGCAGCACCCGGCCCACCGGGGTGACCCGGGGGTCGCGCTTCATCTTGAACAACACCCCCGCGCCCTCGTTCACCGATTCGAGCCGGGCTCGCAGGTTGTCCGCGTTGGTGACCATGGTGCGGAACTTGAGGATGGTGAACGGCTTGCCGCCCTTGCCGACCCGCCGCTGCTTGTAGAGCACCGGCCCCCTGGTGTCGACCATGATCGCCACCGCCGCCGCCAGCAGCACCGGTGCGAGCAGGCAGACCAGCAGGAACGACCCCACCTTGTCCACCAACGCCTTGACCACCCGGCGGAACCCGGTGAACGACGGTTCGCTCACCCGGAGCAACGGCATCCCGAGCACTCCCGTCACGTGCAGCCGCGGTCCGGCGAAGTCCATGAGGGCGGGAGCGACGACCATCTCCGTGCCGGTGCCCTCCAGGTCCCAGGCGAGCTGCTGGAGGCGGCGCGGCGTCCAGTACGTGTCCGGCGTGACCGCGACGATCCGGTAGCCGCCCCGGCGGACCTGCTCGGCCAGTTCACCGAACCGTCCCACGACCGGGATGCCGTCCAGCTCGACGCCGATCTCCGCGCGGCCGTCCACAGTGCACACCGCGTCCACCCGCCAGCCCAGGTGCGGTGCGCGGCGGGTCCGGCTGATCAGGTCCTTGACGGTGTCCACGTTGCCCGCCGCCAGCACCGGCAGCAGGCACCTGCCCTCGCCACGCGCCCGGTGCAGCGGGCGGCGCAACGCGTACCGGACGGGGAAGGCCACCAGCGCGACCGCGGGCCCGACCACGAACACCCACAGCCGCGCGCCGGGCATACCGGCCGCCAGAGCGCCCAGGCCCAGCGCGACGACCGAGCCGAACAGGCCCCGGCCCAGGCGGCGGAACTCCTCCGCGCCCTGGCCGAGCACCGCGGTGTGCCAGACGCGGTTGAGCGCCAGCGATCCCACGACCACGGCGACCGTCACCGCTTCCAGCACGAGCAGGGGCAGCGGGCCGTAGCCGATGTGGTTCGCGGAGAGGATCGCACCGGCCAGCAGCACCACCAGCACGGTGCACAGCACGTCGGCGGCCATGACGCCGTAGCGGTAGGCCGGTTCCCAGGAGCTGACGGTGGGCTGGGTGGGGCGAGAGGTGGTCTGTGTCGTGTTCTGCATGTGGGTTGAGCTGTGAGAGCTTGGCGTGGCGGCTGACCCAGCGACGAGTCGCGTGGGTTGGACCTGCTCGCTCATCACTGTGCTCCCCCGGATCGGCGGACGTGCAACATCGCAGGGCATCCCGCGCGTGGTGTGGTGGAGAAAGCGCTGTCGGCGCACATTCTTCGCGCCTCGGCAAACCGTGATTCGTCCTGCCGGGGCGGCGCGTTACACACGCGCGAACCGCTTGTCGTGGCGGGAAAGCGGAGGTCGCTCGGGTCGGCACGGTGGAGCGTCGTGAGGTGACCTGGGGTTACCGCACGAGTAACCGGGAAAAGCCCTGCAAGTTACCGGTGGAGGTCGTCCACAGTGTCCGGAGGTGCGCCGCGTGCTCCCGGATCGTGGGACGACGTGCGGGGTGGAGAGGATCATCGGGTTTGGAACGGCCGGCGTTACAGGTCCATTCCGATTGAAGTCGAATTGGGTGCGCGGCGGTCCACAAAGGGCTGCGCGCGGGTGTCCGGAGTGGGCAGGAGGTGACGCGCCATCACCCATTCAAGGGGTGGGTGCGGCTATTTGGCGCAACGGGCCGCCCACTCGTGGCCGGAGGTCGGCCGAATGATTTGGCGGCGGGTGTGGAGTGACGGGATTCACGTCGGTCGGAGGTGTTCGACGCGGTGTTGAAGGGCGGGATCGGACCCGGGGTCCGGCGTGGTGAGGAGAGCGGTCAACGCTGAGCAGGAGGAGAAGTGATCAAGCGCGCCTTGTCGTCGCCGATGGCGACGACGTCGCCGTGGTGCAGCTGCGCGCCGCGGCGCGACTCGACGCGCCCGTTGACCGTGACCTCGCCGTCCTCCACGAGTTCGCGCGCGTGCGCGCCGTTCTCCGCCAGACCGGCCAGCTTGAGGAACTGGCCGAGCCTGATCATGTCGTCGGAGATCTCCACCTCGCGGATGCGCATCCCCACATCATCGCGCAGGGGGTGCGGGTGGGCCGAGCGGTGGGGTGTTGACCACCGTGTCGTGCAGTTCCCCGAACAACGCGGTCAGGTCATCCAGCTGGTAGTGCGCGTTGAGGCCGCTCGGGTTGGGCAACAACCACAACCGCGACTCGGCGATCCGCTCGGGCTGGGGACCGACCCGCGCCTTCGGCCGGCTGAACGCGGTGCGGTAGGCGGAGATGCCGACCACCGCCACCACCTTCGGCCGGTACGTGGCGGCGGTCTCCGCGAGGACCACCGCACCGGCCCGCAGTTCTGCCGCCGACAGCTCGTCGGCTCGGGAGGTGGGGCGTGGTGCGAGGTTCGTGATGCCGAGGTTGTGGGTGAGCAGTTCCGCCTGCTCCGCCGGTTTCAGCTGTCGGGGGGTGAAGCCTGAGCGGTGCAGCGCGGGCCAGAAGCGGTTTCCCGGGCGTGCGAAGTGGTGGCCTTGAGAGGCGGACAGAAGGCCCGGGTTGATGCCGCAGAAGAGGACGTCCAGGTTGGGGGCGATCACGTCGGGGAGGATCATCGGATGATCACCTGGGGGTCTTGGGTGTGGTTCATTGGTGGACAGTTGTAGCGCGTTGCCGGCGCTCCCCGCGTTCCTGCCCATCCTGGGCGGTGGTTAAACCCCTACCTGTTTCCCCGGTCCTGGTCTGCGTCACCCCGGCCCTGGCTTGCCCCTTCGCGGTCCTGCCCTTGGCCCGCTCCTTCGCGGTCCTGGTCTACCTCTTCCCGACCTTGGCCCGCCCCTTCGCGGTTCTGGCCTGCGTCGCCTCGGCCTTGGCCTGACCCTTCGCGGTTTTGGTCTGTGTCACCCCGACCTTGCCCCGCACCACCCGGGCGCGACCCCCCTTTTATTACGGACGTCGCGACACCCTCGTTGTTGGCCACGAGCATCACGGAGTCGCCCTTTGCCACGCTGCCCAAGCCCGTGGTCTTGCTGTTGACCTGGTACGTGCGGGTGTAGCCGTCGGTGCTTTTGAGCGTGATGGAAGAGTCGGTGACCTCGGTGATCTCGCCGTTCTGGAACTGGCCGTGAGCGGTGTCGCCGAAAGGCCCCGGACCCATGATCATCATGCCGCCACCGCCCCGTGGGCCGGTCATGCCCATCTGGGCCGCGTCGGAGTTGCCGGCTGCGTAGATGACCCCGCCGCCCACGGCGGCGATGCCCACCGCGACCGCGATCGCCGCCAGCGTCTTGCGCTTGGACCAGCGGTTGTTCTTGTCGGTTTCAGGGGCTTCCTGCGCCTCGCCCCAGGTCGGGGTCTCGGGATCGGTCGTCATGTGACCCACGGTGGCCCGGCTTGCTGTGAGACGGCTGTGTTGTGAGTGGGAGAGGGCTGTGGGTGAAAAACGACGCTCGCCGCTTGGCAGACCACCAAGAAGAACATTCAAGAGCGCCGTCGTGTTCTCCCCGTATGGCCTGGTCGGAGACAACCACCCTCGTTCCCTGGGCGCAAGCGAAAAGCGTGCTTGCGCCCAGGGAACGAGCGCGGTTCGCTGGCGCGCAGGCCATACGGGGAGAACACGACGGGGGGACTGGTGTGTGCGGCTGCACTGCACTGGAGGTGGGCGGTGGGGGTGGGGAGTTCACAGGTGGTGCACAGGGTTGGCACAGGAAAAGTTCAACCTTGGGTTGCAGGGTTTGGCTATGGGTGCGGTTCCTTCTCCTGAGCTTCGGCGGGCCGACGGTAGTGCGGTTCGGGTGCTTGTCGTGGATGACGAGTCCACTTTGGCCGAGTTGATGTCGATGGCTCTGCGGATGGAGAAGTGGGAGGTCCGGACCGCGTTGGACGGGTCTTCGGCGGTTCGGGTGGCGCGTCGGTTCCGGCCCGATGTGGTGGTGCTGGACGTCATGCTGCCCGATTTCGACGGGCTTGAGGTGCTTCGGCGGCTGCGGGCCGGGGTGCCCGGGTTGCCGGTTCTCTTCCTGACCGCCAAGGATGCCGTGGAGGACCGGATCGCCGGGCTGACCGCCGGTGGGGACGACTACGTCACCAAGCCGTTCTCCTTGGAGGAAGTCGTGTTGCGGCTGCGGGCGTTGTTGCGGCGCACGGGGATCGCCGAGGCTTCCGCCGGGTCGGAGCTGGTGGTCGGGGACCTGGTGCTGGACGAGGACACGCGGGAGGTGCGGCGGGGCGGGGTGGCGGTTGAGCTGACGGCCACGGAGTTCGAGTTGCTGCGCTTCCTGATGCGGAACCCCCGGCGGGTGTTGAGCAAGGCCCGGATCCTGGACCGGGTGTGGAGCTACGACTTCGGGGGGCAGGCGAACATCGTCGAGCTGTACATCTCCTACCTGCGCAAGAAGATCGACGCCGGGCGGTCGCCGATGATTCACACGATGCGGGGCGCGGGGTATGTCCTCAAGCCTGCACCCTAAGCGGTGGTCGTTGCGGGTCCGGTTGATCGTTGAGCAGGTCGTGCTCATTTCGATCGTGTGCGCGGGGATCGGGGTCGTGACGGTGTTCGCGTTGCGTGACTTCCAGGTTCATCGGCTGGACGAGCAGCTCTACGAGGTGTCCGGTCGGGTGGCGCCGCCGCTGCCCGGGATGCGCATCAACCCGTTGGACCGGCCCGGGTTCGGGCCGGGCACGTTGGTCGTGTTCTTCCGGGGCTCGGGTGTCGACGGCGCGCGCATCCGGCCCGGCGGCGGCGATCCCGAGGACCTGCCGTCCGGTGATGTCGACGCGCTCGCGGCCGTGCCCACCGACGCCGTCCCGCGCAGCGTGGACCTGGGCCGCGAACTCGGCGACTACCGGGTCCTGGCGGTGAAGACGCCCGACGGCAGCGTGGTCACGGGGTTGCCGCTGGCCGAGGTGAACTCCGCGGTGCTGCGGATGGGGTTCATCGTGGGCGGTGTGGCGTTGGCCGGGGTGGTAGCGGTTTCGGTGGCGGGCGCGTTGATCATTCGGAAGACGCTGCGCCCGTTGGAAAGGGTTGCCGCCACGGCGGGGAGGGTGGCCGAGCTGCCCCTCCACCGGGGGGAGGTCGCCCTGGCTGAGCGGGTGCCCGCCGTCGACACCGATCCGGATACCGAGGTGGGGCAGGTCGGGTTGGCGTTGAACCGGATGCTCGACCACGTCGGCGACGCGTTGGCCGCCCGGCACAGCAGTGAGACGCGGGTGCGGCAGTTCGTGGCCGACGCCAGTCACGAGCTGCGGACCCCGCTGGCGGCCATCCGGGGGTACGCCGAGCTGACCCGGCGGCGCGGAGGGGACGTGCCGGCGGAGGTCGCGCACGCCGTGCGGCGCGTCGAGTCCGAGGCCGTCCGGATGACGTCGCTGGTGGAGGACCTGCTGTTGCTGGCCCGGTTGGACGCGGGGCGGCCCTTGGCGCGGGAACCGGTCGACCTGTCGCGGGTCGTCGTGGACTGCGTGAGCGACGCCCGGATCGCCGGGCCGGACCACGACTGGAAGCTGGACCTGCCACCGGAACCGGTGGTCGTGGTGGGTGACGAGCACAAGTTGCGACAGGTGTTGGTGAACCTGCTGTCCAACGCCCGGGTGCACACGCCCGCGGGTACGACGGTGACTACGACGTTGCGGGTGGGTGGCGGTGACGGCTTGTTGGAGGTTGCCGACGACGGGCCGGGAGTTCCTGCCGGGTTGGCGGTGTTCGAGCGGTTCTCGCGGGGGGACACCTCGCGGTCGCGGGCGGCGGGTGGCACGGGGTTGGGGTTGTCCATCGTCGCGGCCGTGGTGGCGGCGCACCGGGGGGAAGTGGGGTTGGTGAGGCGGTCCGGGCGGACCGCGTTCACGGTGCGGCTGCCGGGATAGGCGCACAGGCCGGGCACAGGTCGGGCACAAGGCGCACCCGGGTGTGGGCGGTTGGCTGCGGCACATGCGAGCGCGACTCCTCCTCCTGCTGCTGTTGACCGCTACGGCGGTCCTCTACCTCTGGCGGCTCGGTGATTCCGGGTGGGCCAACGCCTACTACTCCGCCGCCGCCCAGGCCGGTGCGCAGAGCTGGTCGGCCTGGTTCTTCGGGGCCACCGACCCGGCCGGCTCGATCACCGTCGACAAGACGCCCGCGTCGGTGTGGGTGATGGGGCTGTCCGTTCGGCTGTTCGGCCTTTCGCCGTGGGCTGTGCTGGTGCCGCAGGCGGTCGAGGGCGTGTTGGCCGTGTGGTTGCTGCACCTCGCCGTGAAACGGGTCGCCGGTTTCGCGGCCGGGTTGATCGCGGGTGTCGTGCTGGCGTTGACGCCGGTGGCGGTGTTGATGTTCCGGTTCAACAACCCCGATGCGTTGCTCGTGTTGTTGTTGGTGGCGGGTGCGTACTGCACGGTGCGGGCCGTCGAAGTCGCGTCGTGGCGGTGGTTGGCGCTCGCGGGGGTGGCCGTGGGGTTCGGCTTCCTCACCAAGATGGGGCAGGCCCTGCTGGTGCTGCCGGTGTTCGGGCTGGTGTACCTGGTGGCCGCGCCGGCTGCTTGGTCGCGGAAGGTGTGGCATTCGGGGATCGCGTTGGCGGTCGTGGTGGTGGCGGGTGGGTGGTGGGTGCTCGCGGTCGAGTTGACGCCTGCCGGCAGCCGGCCGCACATCGGTGGGTCGCAGGGCGACAGCGTGCTGGAACTCGCCCTCGGCTACAACGGGTTGGGCCGCCTGACCGGTGAGGAGATCGGCAGCGTCGGCGGTGGCAACGGGTGGGGCGTCACCGGGTGGAACCGGTTGCTGGGCGCGGAGATGGGCGGTCAGATCGCCTGGCTGCTGCCGACCGCCCTGGTGTTGCTGGCCGCCGGGTTCCGGGCGGCCGGAGGGCGGGGGGAACGGGTCGGGCTCGCGTTGTGGGGAGGGTGGTTGGTCGTCACCGGGGCCGTGTTCAGCTACATGAGCGGCATCATCCACTCGTACTACACGGTGGCGCTCGCTCCGGCGATCGGCGCCGTCATCGGTATCGGCGCGGTGGCGTTGTGGCGACGGCGGCAGGACCCGGTCGCGGCGGCCGCGCTCGCCGGGGCGCTCGCGGTGACGGCGTTGCAGTGCTACCTGCTGTTGCTGGGCTGGTCGACCGCCCTGGCGGTGGCGGTGCTGGTGCTGGGCCTGCTCGGCGCGGTGGGGTTGTTCCTCGCCGCCGCCGCGCCTGCCGCGCTGGTGGTGCCGGTGGCAATGGTGGCCGCGCTGGTGGGACCCGGCGCGTACTCGGTCGCCACCGCCGCCACGCCGCACTCCGGCGCGATCCCGAGCGCCGGGCCGCGCGTCGGTTTCGTCGGCTTCACCGGCGGGTTGCTGAGCGCACCCGAACCGGGACCCGCGCTGGTGGAGCTGTTGCGGGAGAACAGCGGCCGGTACCGGTGGGCCGCCGCCGCGGTCGGGTCGAACAACGCGGCCGGCTACCAGCTCGGCAGCGGGGCGCCGGTGATGGCCGTCGGCGGGTTCAACGGGACCGACCCCGCGCCGACGTTGGCCGAGTTCCGGTCGTACGTCGACAGTGGACAGGTCCACTGGTTCGTCGGCGGCGCCGGAATGCCCGCAGAGACGGGCAGCGACGCGGCGGAGCGGATCGTGGCGTGGGTCCGGGAGAACTTCACACCGGTCGAAGTGGACGGCGTCGAGGTCTACGACCTCACAGCAGGCGCACAGCGGTGACACACGTGCCGCCCAGCCGGGAACCCGACGCTGGCGCCATGCCACTCGCGACGTTGACCACCGCGCTGGACGTGGTGGTCCCCGTTTACAACGAAGAACGCGACCTCGCGCCGTGCGTGCGGAAGCTGCACGCGGACCTGACCGGGACGTTCCCCTACCGGTTCCGGATCACCATCGCCGACAACGCCAGCACCGACCGGACCCGGGAGGTCGCCGAAGCACTCGCCGCCGAGTACCCCGAGGTGGTCTCGGTGCACCTGCCGGACAAGGGGCGCGGGCGGGCGCTGTCGGCGGTGTGGTCGGCGTCCGACGCGCAAGTCCTGGCGTACATGGACGTCGACCTGTCGACGGACCTCGCCGCGCTCGCCCCGCTGGTCGCGCCGCTGCTCTCCGGCCACTCCGACGTGGCGATCGGCAGCCGCCTGGCGCGGGGCGCGCGGGTGGTGCGCGGGCCGCGCCGCGAGTTCATCTCGCGCTGCTACAACCTGATCCTGCGCGGCGCGCTGGCCGCCCGGTTCTCCGACGCCCAGTGCGGGTTCAAGGCCATCCGCGCGGACGTGGCACGCCGGCTGCTCCCCCACGTCGAGGACACCGGGTGGTTCTTCGACACCGAGCTGCTGGTGCTCGCGGAGAGGGCCGGCGCGCGCATCCACGAGGTGCCCGTGGACTGGGTGGACGACCCGGACAGCCGGGTGGACGTCGTGGCCACGGCGATCGCCGACCTCAAGGGCGTGGCGAGGGTGGCGCGCGGCCTGCTGACCGGGCGCATCCCGATCGCCGAGCTGCGTGCGCAGCTCGGCCGCGCACCGCTGGAACCCGCGACGCCCGGCGTGCCGGAGGGCTTGTTCCGCCAGCTCGTGCGGTTCGCGGCGGTCGGTGTGGCCAGCACGCTGGCGTACCTGCTGCTGTTCGTGGTGCTGCGGGGCGGGTTGGGCGCGCAGGGCGCGAACCTGGTGGCGCTCCTGGTGACCGCGATCGCGAACACGGCGGCGAACCGCCGCTTCACGTTCGGCGTGCGCGGAGGGCGGCACATCGGCCGCCACCAGTTCGAAGGGCTCGTCGTGTTCGCGTTGGGACTCGCGCTGACCAGCGGCTCGCTCGCCCTGCTGCACCGGTTCGGCGGCACGGCCGAAGTGGTCACCGTCGTGGGCGCGAACCTGCTCGCCACCGTCCTGCGGTTCCTGTTGCTGCGCAACTGGGTCTTCCGGAACACGGGGGCCGGCTCATGACCGCGATCACCGCACCGCGCCGGTCGTGGGCACTGGTCGCCCTGCTCGCCGGCACCGCCGCGCTGTACCTGTGGGGCCTCGCCGATTCCGGCTGGGGCAACACCTACTACGCCGCCGCCACCCAGGCGGGCGCGGAGAGCTGGACGGCGTGGCTGTTCGGCGGGCTCGACGCGGGCGGCGTGATCACGGTCGACAAACCACCCGCGGCGTTGTGGGTGACCGGGTTGGCCGCCCGGGTCTTCGGCTTCTCGTCGTGGACGGTGCTGGGGCCGCAGGCGGTCGAGGGCGTGTTGGCCGTGTGGTTGCTGCACCTCGCCGTGAAACGGGTCGCCGGTTTCGCGGCCGGGTTGATCGCGGGTGTCGTGCTGGCGTTGACGCCGGTGGCGGTGTTGATGTTCCGGTTCAACCTGCCGGACGCGTTGCTGGTGTTGTTGTTGGTGGCGGGTGCGTACTGCACGGTGCGGGCCGTTGAAGTCGCGTCGTGGCGGTGGTTGGCGCTCGCGGGGGTGGCCGTGGGGTTCGGCTTCCTCACCAAGATGGGGCAGGCGTTGCTCGTGCTGCCCGCGTTCGCCGTCGCCTACCTGGTGGCGGCCCCGGCTCCACTCGGCAGGCGGGTGCTGCACCTGATGTGCGCGGGACTCGCGGTCGTGGTGTCGGCGGGGTGGTTCATCGCGTTGGTGGAGTGGTGGCCGGCCGGGTCGCGGCCCTACATCGGTGGCTCGGCGAACGACTCGCTGTGGCAGCTCGCCATGGGCTACAACGGGCTCGGCCGGATCTTCGGCGGCGGGAGGGGTATCGCGGTCGGCACCGGCAACGTCGGGTTCGGCGGCGCGACGGGGGTCGACCGGCTGTTCGGCGCGAGCATGGGCGCGGAGGTGTCGTGGCTGCTCCCGGCCGCCGTCGTCGGTCTTGTCGCCGGGCTGTGGTTCACCAGGCACGCGCCGCGCACCGACCGCACGCGTGCCGCGCTCCTGCTATGGGGCCTGTGGGTGCTGGGCAACGGCCTGGTGTTCAGCTTCATGACCGGCATCACGCACCCGTACTACACGGTGGTCGTCGCGCCCGGCGTGGCCGCGATCGTGGCCATCGCGGGCCGCGAGATGTGGCGCGGGCGGGCGCACCTGCCGGTGCGGGTGGCACTGGCCGTGCTGGTCGGGGCCGCCGGGTTCTGGGGTTTCGCGTTGCTCGCCCGGTTCCCCGACTGGGCGCCGTGGTTGCGGTGGGCGGTGCTCGTGCTCACCGTCCTGGTCACCACGGCGGTCGTGATGGGCGCGCGGCGCACGGCCGCCCTCGCCGCGGGCACGGCGCTGCTGTCGTCGGCGGCGTTCGGCGTCGCCACCGCGGCAACCCCCCACGGCGGGTCCATCCCGATGTCCGGCCCGGAGAGCTACCGGGCCGACCCGGTGGGCGAGCCGGGCACGCCGGACGAGTTGGTCGCACTGCTCAAGGCCACCACGGGCACGTGGGCCGCCGCCACCGAGAGCGCGCAGGGCGCGGCGGGGCTGGCGCTGGCCAGCGGCAAGGCCGTGATCGGCATCGGCGGCTGGAGCGGCGGCGACCCCGCGCCCACGCTGGAGCAGTTCCAGCGGTACGTGCGGGACGGCCGGATCGGCTACTACGTCGCCGGGCGCGGCATGGGCGGCGGCGACATCGCCGACTGGGTCGCCGACAACTTCCCGGCGACGGAGGTCGGCGGCACGACCGTCCACCGGCTCAGCTGACCCGCTGGGCGGGGTGGTTCGCCTCGGTAGCGGACCGCCCCGTCCACGACCGGTACAGCACGGTCGCGGCGAGCGGCAGGAAATCCCGACCCCGCCGCCACAGCCAGGGGACGCCCTTGAACACCAGCCACGCCGCGTGGTGCGCGGGTGTGATCCGGATGCCGCCCGTGCACACCAGGCTCACCGGTCGCACCACCTCGCAGCCCTGCTCCGCCAACCGGTCCGCGAACGCCCG
Organism: Saccharothrix obliqua; assembly: GCF_019375475.1. Lineage (GTDB taxonomy): Bacteria > Actinomycetota > Actinomycetes > Mycobacteriales > Pseudonocardiaceae > Actinosynnema > Actinosynnema obliqua. Next base: position 340,606 of record NZ_JAHXGQ010000002.1, read on the forward strand.
CGCGAGCCGGCGGTGCCCCAGCTCGGACGGGTGCAACCGGTCCACCGCCCACGTGCCCAGGTCGTACGCGCCGTCGAGCAGGTCCAGGTCGACGCACGCCACGCCGTGCCGCCGCACGACCACGTCGATCACCTCGTTCAGCTCGGCGATGCGTGCCGACAACGCCCGCCGCAGCGCGCCCGGCAGCCGGAACACGCGGCTGTGGTCGTGGAACCGCACCGTCACCACCGCCGCGCCCGCCGCGACCAGCCCGCCCACGACGGCGTCCAGGTCCTCGTGCAGCCGGACCGGGTCGAAGTCCGCGCGCAGCGTGTCGTTCATGCCGACCAGGAGCACCGCCGCGTCCGGGCACGCCGCCAGCGCCCGCGGGAGCTGTTCGAACCGCACCGACGCGACCCGCGCGCCGGTGACCGACGGGTTCAGGTAGCGCGCTCCCGGGAAGGACGCCGCGAGCAGCGGGCCGACCCCGCGCCACCCGCCGGGCACCGGGTCGCCGACACCGACCGTGGTCGAGTCGCCCAGGACCACCAGGCTTCGCACCGCTTTGGCCACGCGACGACCATCGCGCAGCGACGTGTCCACCCGGGAACAGGCGGCGGAACGCTACCGGAATGCCGGGTACAGCGGCAGTTCCGCGACCTCCGGCCCGTACCGGGCCACCAGCGCCGAGACCACCGCGTCGGCGTGCGCGGCGACCGGCGCCACGCCCAGCGCCGCCGCGTCCGCCCGCAACCGCACCCACCGCGCGGTGAGGATCGTCGCGCGGGGCGGCGAGTCGACCGGGCGGTGCGTCGACGGCAGGCCCGAGTCCAGGCCGGGCAGGCCGCGCCAGGTGCCGAGCCACACCCACAGCAGCTGCGACTCCAGCAGGCGCGGCAGGAACACGTCGTCGTCGTCCAGGTCCGGCCACACCGAGGCGACCTCGGCCCGCCACGCCGCCACCATCGCCTCGGACATCCCGGCGGGCAGCCCGTACGCGCACCAGCACGACGGGAACGGCACCCGCAGGCACGCCGCGTCGAACGCGATGTCCCGCACGCAGCCGCCCTCGAAGTCCAGGAACCGCACGCCCCGGCTGGTGACCAGGTGGTTGTCCGGGCAGGACGTGGACGGGCTGAACGCACGCCGCCGGGACGTGGTGAACCCGCGCACCGCCCGCTCGGCGAACTCCCGCACGGCCGTCGGCGTCTCGACCCCCAGCACGTCGCGCAGCAGGCCCGACAGCCCGGCGAGCGCCGTGTGGACGTCCACCGCGATCGGGTCGGCGCAGCACTGGCTGCCCTGCCGCCGCATCAGGGCGTCGAAGTCGGCGTCCCGGCCCGCGGTGGTGGCGTGCAGGCGGCCCATCGCGTGTGCCCACGACAGCAGGCCGCGCTCGGCGACGCGGGCGTCCGAGCCGAGCAGCTTCTCCGCGAGCCGCGGCGCCAGGCCCAGGTCCTCCAGCACGACCAGGCGCTCACCGCTGTCCTGCGCGACCAGCTCCGGGGTGAGGCGGTCCTCGCCGGGCAGCGCGGTGAGGAGCTGGTGGGACACCGCCTCGTGCGCGAACGGGTCCCGGTCGGCGACGGCCGACGGGTAGCGCTTCACGACCAGGGTGCGGGGCAGCGCGAACGGTGTGGCGGCGACGCGCACCCGCGCGACGACCGACCGGCCCGCACCGCCGAGGCGCACCGGGTCGGCGAGCCGCACCGCCGCGCCGAAGCGCCCGCTGAGGACCGATTCGGCGGCGGCGAGGGTGGCGAGCAGGTCGGAGTCGTCCGCGTCCGCGACGTCCGCCGGGTCGGCGGTGATCTCCACGCTCATCCCCTCCGACCCTACCCCGGTGGCCACCGTCCTGACAGAACCCGTCCGGGCACCGTGACGGTAGTGCCCACGCGCGGGGTCGAACCACCTCTTGTCGATACTGCAACCAACCAGGTCCACCGGCGCGACCTCCCACCTGGTGGGAGTCAGCCGCGGGACAGGGGACGCGCCGGCGCCCTGGTCCGGCCGCGCCGCTTGCGCAGCGCGAGCACCAGCGCCGCGGCCACGACGATACCGGTGAGGTTCACGGCGAGCTGGAGCGCGGACTGGCCGCAGATGGCCCACTCGCCGAGCACGGCGGCGATCGCCGCGTAGCCGGCGGCGGGCACCGTCGTCACCGAGATGAACACGCCGACCAGCGCCGCGGACTTCGCCGACGTCATGGACAACATCCCCGCCGCCCCCGCGAGCAGCGCGACGATCAGCGAGAACGGCCCGACCTGGAACACGAAGTCCACCTCGTGCGCGGCCAGCACCATGTCGCGGTCGAACAGGCCCGTGTAGGAGCCGAGCACCGCGGCGCCGAACGTGATCAGCATGGCGAGCGGGAAACCGGCGGCGAGCGCGAGGCCGGCCCGCCGCACCAGGTCCCACCGCCGCAGCACGACACCGACCGCGACGGCCGCCAGCGGGCCGAACTCGGGTCCCACGACCATCGCGCCGACGATGGTGACCGGCGAGTTCGTCACCACGCCCACCGCCGCCAGGAGGCACGCGATGGTGAGGAACCCGAGGAACGTGGCGTTGAGCCGCGACTCCTCGCCGGTCCGGGAGATCAGCTCCTCCCAGACGACCGCGTCCGCCGCCTCGCCGGGCGCGGCCTCCTCCGCCCGGTCGGCGGCGTCGGACAACGCCGTGTCGATCTGCTCCAGCGTCACGCCGCCCGCGTGGTCGACACCCAGGTCGCACAGGGCGTCGACCACCTCGTCCGCGGCCTCCCGCGCGACGTCGGCCTCCACCACGTCACCGGCGGGGTCGACCGCCGCGCCGCGCAGGACCACGACGTGCGTCGTGCCGGGGTGCTCCTTCAGCGCGGCCAGCACCCGGTCGGTGAGGTCGACCGGGCACACGGCACGCAGGTGGAGCATCGGCACCGCCTACGCCTGCGGCTTGGCGACCTGTGGCTTGGCGTCCACACCGGCCTCCTTGCGCTGCTGCGCCGTGATCGGCGCGGGCGCGGCGGTGAGCGGGTCGTAGCCGCCGCCCGACTTCGGGAACGCGATGACCTCGCGGATCGAGTCCGCGCCCGACAGCAGCATGGTGATCCGGTCCCAGCCGAACGCGATGCCGCCGTGCGGCGGCGCGCCGTACTTGAACGCCTCCAGCAGGAAGCCGAACTTCTCCTGCGCCTCGTCGGCGCCCAGGCCCATGATCTCGAAGACCTTCTGCTGGACGTCCGCGCGGTGGATTCGGATCGAGCCGCCGCCGATCTCGTTGCCGTTGCAGACGATGTCGTAGGCGTAGGCAAGGGCGTTGCCGGGGTCGGTGTCGAACTTGTCGATCCACTCGGCGTTCGGCGAGGTGAACGCGTGGTGCAGCGCGGTCCACTGGCCGGAGCCCACCGCCACGTCGTCGCCGATCTTGTCCACGGCCTCGAACATGGGCGCGTCCACCACCCACACGAACGACCAGGCGCCCTCCTGGACCAGGCCGGTCCGGTGGGCGATCTCCACCCGCGCCGCGCCGAGCAGCGCCCGCGCGGAGTCCGGCTCGCCCGCGCCGAAGAACACGCAGTCACCCGGCCGCGCGCCGACGGCCTCCGCGAGACCCTCCCGCTCGGCGTCGGAGAGGTTCTTCGCGACCGGACCGCCGAGCGTGCCGTCCTCGTTCACCAGCACGTACGCCAGGCCACGCGCACCGCGCTGCTTGGCCCACTCCTGCCAGGCGTCGAGCGTGCGCCGCGGCTGGTCCGCGCCGCCCGGCATCACGACCGCGCCCACGTAGGACGCCTGGAACACCCGGAACGGGGTTTCCCGGAAGAACTCGGTGAGGTCGGTCAGCTCCAGCCCGAACCGCAGGTCCGGCTTGTCGGTGCCGTACCGGGCCATCGCCTCGGCGTAGGTCATGCGGCGGATCGGCAGCTCGATCTCGTGGCCCGCCAGCTCGCGCCAGAGCCCGGCCAGGATGCGCTCCGCGAGCGCGATCACGTCGTCCTGCTCGACGAAGCTCATCTCGATGTCGAGCTGCGTGAACTCGGGCTGCCGGTCGGCGCGGAAGTCCTCGTCCCGGTAGCAGCGGGCGATCTGGTAGTACCGCTCCAGGCCGCCGACCATCAGGAGCTGCTTGAACAGCTGCGGCGACTGCGGCAACGCGTACCAGGAGCCGGGGCGCAGGCGGGCGGGCACCAGGAAGTCACGCGCGCCCTCCGGGGTCGACCGGGTCAGCGTGGGGGTCTCCACCTCCACGAAGCGCTCGGCGTGCAGCACCTCGCGGGCGATCCGGTTGGCCTCGCTGCGCAGCCGCATGGCGCGGGCCGGGCCGGAGCGGCGCAGGTCCAGGTAGCGGTGCTTGAGCCGGGCCTCCTCGCCGACCTCCAGGTGCTCGTCGAGCTGGAACGGCAGCGGCGCGGCCTCGTTCAGCACCTCCAGCTCGGAGGCGTACACCTCGATGTCGCCGGTCGGCAGCTCGGGGTTCTCGCTGCCCTCGGGGCGACGGTGCACCTCGCCCACGACGCGGACCACGAACTCGGCACGCAGCCGGTGGGCGCGCTCGGCCATCTCGCCCTCGCGGAACACGACCTGCGCGACCCCGGAGGCGTCCCGGAGGTCGATGAAGATCACGCCGCCGTGATCGCGCCTGCGGGCCACCCACCCGGTCAGGGTGACGGACTGCCCGGCGTGCTCGGCGCGGAGCGTCCCGGCCTCGTGCGTGCGCATCACGGGTACTGCACTCCTCTGGGTCGGATAGCTGAAGGGCGACTCGCCGTCAAGGCTAGCCAACGGTCCCCCGGAACCCGCCACCAGGTTTCCCGCGCGTGCCGCCCACCCACGTGCCGACGTGCCCGCCGACCCGCGGCGGCGGGTGGGCGCGGGGTCGGGGGTCGCTCGCGCGGGGGTGTGGCCGCGGTTCGCCCGGCGCGACGACGGCCGGAAGGAGGCGGCGGGCGAGCGGGGCGGGCGGTGGCGCGAGGCGGTGGCCGCGGTTCGCCTGACGCGACGACTGCCGGGAGGCGGCGGGGCGCTCGCGCGGCGGGCGGCCGGTGGCGGGTGCCGGGCGGCGAGCGAGACGTGGTGGCGGGGGCGGCGGGGCCGTGGGCGGGCGGGGCGGTCTCGGGCCGGGAGTACCGCGCGGGTGCCCGGCGGTTCGCCGAGCGGCCCCTCGGGCGAGGTTGGGCAGCGGAACAGCGGAACGCCGCCTCCCGGTGGGAGGCGGCGTTCACGTGTTCACCGTCAGGCGCTCGGCGCCAGGTACAGCAGGCGGTTCGGGGAGCCCGAACCCGGGTTGGTGACCTTGCTCGGCGTGGCCTGGCCGGTCAGGTACGAGGCGACCTGGGCCGGGGTGGCGGAGCGGTTGTTCTGGAGGTAGCGCGCCGCCGCGCCCGCCACGTGCGGGGTCGCCATCGACGTGCCGGAGATGGAGTTGGTCGCGGAGTCGCTGGTGTTCCAGGACGACGTGATCCCCGAGCCCGGCGCGAAGATGTCCAGCACCGAACCGTAGTTCGAGTAGCTGGCACGGGCGTCGTTGCGCTCGGTCGCGCCGACCGTGATGGCCTCGGTGACGCGCGCGGGCGAGGTGCTGCCCGCGTTGGTGTTGCTGTTGCCGGCGGCGATGGCGTACGTGACGCCCGCCTGGATGGACCTGCGGACCGCGTTGTCGATCGTGGTGGACGCGCCGCCGCCGAGGCTGAGGTTCGCCACCGCCGGCTTGACGTGGTTCTTGGTCACCCAGTCGATACCCGCGACGACACCGGCCGTGCTGCCCGAGCCGTTGTTGTCGAGGACGCGCACCGCGTGGATGGTGGCGTCCTTCGCGACGCCGTACTGGCTGCCCGCGATGGTGCCCGCCACGTGGGTGCCGTGGCCGTGGCCGTCCTGCGCCACGCTGTCGTTGTCCACGGCGTCGAAGCCGTTCTTGGCCTTGCCGCCGAACGTGGAGTGGCTGATGCGAACACCGGTGTCCACGACGTAGACGTTCACGCCGGAACCGGTGGAGGTGTAGCTGTACGCGTTGTCGAGCGGCAGGTTCTTCTGGTCGATCCGGTCCAGGCCCCACGACGGCGGGTTGCTCTGGGTCGTCTCGACGTGGAACACCTGGTCCTGCTCGACGTACTCGACGGCCGGGTTCGCGGCCAGCTTGCGCGCCGCGGACTCGGGCAGCGACACGGTGAAACCGTTGAGCGCGTTGCTGAACACGCGGTCGACCTGGCCGCCGTAACGGGCGGCCAGCGAGTCGGCGGACGCCGTCGACCCGTCCTTCAGCTTGACGATGAAGCTGTTCTCGACCTTCTCGGCCGCGTCGGCGGCGCGGATCTCGCCTTCGGCGGCCTGGGCGGGGGTAGCCAACAGGGTGGACGCGGCGGCCGCGACGATCGTCGTCGCACCCACGCCGGCCAGGAACCGGACCTGTCGTGACTGTCGCATCAAGTATCCGTTCTCGAAGCGATGACCTCCACGCCGACACCCACCGGGACATGCGCAGGGAGTGGGAGTGACGCTGGGCCACCATGCCCTCGCTGACAGTTACCAACTGAAGCAGTCCGGCGTCACGAGGGAAAGTGTGAAAGATTGCCAGTTATCACGGGAGCGTCAAGAAGAGCGCGGACCTGCGCTTTCCCGCATCTCGAAAGCCGTGGTACAACCCGGGCGCTACCGTCCCGGCATGCGCTTGGCACCGGTCAACGAGGACAACTACCGAGCCGTGATCGAACTCGAAGTCCACGAGGAGCAGCGGCGTTTCGTCGCCACCAACCTCAAATCCATCGCGGACGCGTGGATTCACCGGCCGCACATGGAACCGCTCGCCCTCTACTCCGGCGACGACCTGGTCGGCTTCACCCTCCTGCGCCGCAACCGGCCGGACGACCTGCACGTCGTCCGCTTCATGATCGACCGACGGGTGCAGAACCGCGGCCTGGGACGGAAAGGTCTGGCCGCCATCGCGGCGCTCGCACGTGCCGAAGGCCGCCGCACGTTGAGCCTGCGCCTCGTGCCCGGCAACGCCGTCGCACACGGCCTCTACAAGGCGTTCGGGTTCGTGGAGACCGGTGAGACGGCGGGTGACGAGATCGTGATGAGGCACGACCTCGCCCCCGCCGGGCCGCCCGCGGGTTACCGCGACGGCGACCAGTAGAGCAGGGCGCCCCACGACAGCGGTGTCGCCTCACGCACCAGTTCGGTCTGCACCTGCGCGGGCGTCGCCGCGCGGTTGCGCTGCAAGTACCGCAGCGCCACACCGGAGACGAAGCCCGTGGACATCGACGTGCCCGAGATCGTGTTCGTGGCGGTGTCGCTGGTGTGCCACGCGGACGTGATGTTCTGACCCGGGGCGTACAGGTCGACCACCTTGCCCCAGTTGGAGAACGGCGTCCGGGTGTCGGTGTTGGTGGCCGCGCCGGAGGTGATCGCCTCGACCACCCGCGCCGGCGAGGCGTTCACCGCGTCGGTGTTGCTGCCGCCCGCCGTCACCGACGCGGTCACGCCCGACGCGATCAACCGGCGCACCGCGTCGTCGATGGCCGTGGAGACGCCGCCACCGAGGCTGAGGTTGGCCACGGCGGGCTTCTTCGCGTGGGTGGTCACCCAGTCGATGCCCGCGACGACGCCGGACGTGCTGCCCGAGCCGTTGTTGTCGAGGACGCGCACGCCGCACACCGCGGCCTGCTTCGCCACGCCGTAGGTCCGGCCCGCGATCAAGGCGGCGACGTGCGTGCCGTGCCCGTGCCCGTCCTGGGCGACGTCGTCCTTGTCGACGGCGTCCCAACCGTTGCAGGCACGGCCGCCGAACTCCTCGTGCGTGACCCGGATGCCCGTGTCGAGCACGTACGCCGTGGTACCGCTACCGGTGGTGGTGTAGCTGTACTTGGTGTCCAGCGGCAGCTTCCGCTGGTCGATGCGGTCCAAGCCCCACGGCGCGTTGTTCTGCGTCGAGAACGCCCGCACGACCTGGTCCTGCTCCACGTACTCGACGTCCGGGTCGGCGGCCAGCCGCCGCGCCGCCCGGTCGGTCAGCTTCGCCGAGAACCCGTGGAACGCACCGGAGTACACCCGGTCCACGCCGGCGATTCGCGACGTCACGGCGGGCACCGCGGCGGTGTCCTTCAACTTCACCAGGTAGCTGCCGGGCACCGCCGACGCCGATCCGGCGTGCCGCACCACGCCCTCCGCCTGGGCGGGGGTCGACAGCGCGCCGACGGCCAGGACGGCGACGCCCAGTCCGGTCAACAGCTTGCGCATGAGTGATTTCCTTTGCAGGGAGGTGAACCGGGGCGAGCACCCCGGTTTCGAGCGGTCACCGGTCCGGCGACCAGTACAGGAGCCGGCCCCAGGACAGGGGGGTCGCTTCGCGGACGAGTTCCGCGTGCACCTGAGCGGGGCTCGCCGTCGGGTTGAACTGGAGGTAACGCGCGGCCACGCCGGACACGAAGCCCGTGGACACCGACGTGCCGCTCAACGTGTTCGTGGCGGTGTCGCTGGTGTGCCACGCCGCCGTGATGCCGACGCCCGGCGCGAACAGGTCGACGCCCGTTCCGTAGTTGGAGAACGACGCACGTGCGTCGGTCTGGGTGGACGACCCCGCCACCAACGCCTCGCCGACCCTCGCGGGCGAGGTGTTGACGGTGCCGCTGCCACTGCTGCCCGCGGCCGCGGAAACGCCCACGCCGGATGCGATCAACCCGCGCACGGCGTTGTCCAGCGCCGTGGATTGCGCGCCACCGAGGCTGAAGTTCGCCACCGCGGGCTTCGCGGCGTTGCGCGTCACCCAGTCGACACCGGCGATGACGGTCGAGATGGTGCCGCTGCCACGCGGGTCGAGCACCCGGACCGCACCGACCCGTGCGCCTTTGGCCGCGCCGTGCACCTTCCCCGCGATCACACCCGCGACGTGCGTGCCGTGGCCGTTCTCGTCGGGGGCCGTGGTGTCGTGGTCCACCGCGTCCCACGCGTAGAACGCCCGCCCGCCGAACTCCTCGTGCGTGATGCGGATACCGGTGTCGATCACGTACACCGTGGTGCGGTCACCGGTTGACGTGTAGCGGTAGGTCCCGTTGAGCGGCAACCCGCGCTGGTCGATCCGGTCCGGACCCCACGGCGCGTCGGGCTGCGTGACCGGACTCGCCGTGACGTACTGGTCCTGCTCCACGTACTCCACGTCCGGGTGCGCCGCCAATCGCCGCGCCGCCCGGTCGGACAACCGCACCGAGAACCCGTGGAACGCCCCGGTGTAGACGTGCTCCACCCCGGCGAACCGGGCCGACAGGGCGCGGGCGGCGCCCGCGTCCCGCACCTTCACCACGTAGCTCCCGGGCACCGCCGACGCCGAGCCGGCGTGCCGGACCACGCCCTCCGCCCAAGCCGGTGTGGCCGCGACCGCGCCGAGCAGCGCGGCGGCGACCAGGCCGGGTAACAGTCTGCGCATCGCTTCCCTCCGCTGGAACGGGAGAACCCCGGCGCGGGTCGCGCCGGGGTTCCACGGGGGCCGGGTCAGGACGTCGGGGCCCAGTAGAGGAGTCGGTTCGGGGAACCCGAACCGGGGTTGGTCACCTTGCCGGTGGTGGCCGCCCGCACGATCGCGGCCTCGGCGTCGGCCGGGCTCGCCGCCCGCGCGCCCTGGAGGTAGCGCGCGACGACGCCGACCACGTGCGGGGTCGCCATCGACGTGCCGGAGATCGTGTTCGTGGCCGTGTCGCTGGTGTTCCACGCGGAGGTGATGGACGTGCCCGGCGCGAACACGTCGACCACGGCGCCGAAGTTGGAGAAGCTGGACCGGGAATCGTTGTTCGCCGTCGAACCGACGGTGATCGCCTCGGTCACCCGCGCGGGCGAGTAGTTGGCGGCGTTGGCGTTGTCGTTGCCCGCCGCCACGCCGTAGGTCACGCCCGCCGCGATGGACCTGCGCACCGCGCTGTCCAGCGTGGAGGACGTGCCACCGCCGAGGCTCATGTTCGCGACGGCGGGCTTGACGTGGTTCTTGGTCACCCAGTCGATACCCGCGACGACACCGGCCGTGGTGCCCGAGCCCCGGTTGTCGAGCACGCGCACCGCGTGGATCGTGGCGTACTTGGCGACGCCGTGGTTCGTGCCGCCGATGGTGCCGGCCACGTGGGTGCCGTGGCCGTGGCCGTCCTGCGCCACGTTGTCGTTGTCCACGGCGTCGAAGCCGTTCTTCGCGCGTCCGCCGAAGTCCTGGTGGCTGATGCGCACGCCCGTGTCGATGACGTAGACGTTCACCCCCGAGCCGGTCGAGTTGTACGTGTACGCCCGGTCCAGGGGAAGATCGCGCTGGTCAACGCGGTCTAAGCCCCACGACGGCGGGTTGTTCTGGGTCGTCGCGAGGCGCACCACCTGGTTCTGCTCGACGTAGTCGACCTCCGGTGCCGCCGCGAGGCGCTTCGCCGCGCGCTCGGACAACGTGACCGAGAACCCATTCAACGCTGTGGAGAAAATGCGGTCGACGCGCCCGTCGAAGCGCGCGGCGAGCGAGTCGGGGCGCACCGCGGAGAAATCCTTCAGCTTCACCAGGTAGCTGTTCGGGATCGCCTCGGGCGTCCCGGCGGACAGGATGACGCCCTCCGCCGCCGAAGCGGGCGGGTGCACCAGCGCGAGGGCCGTCGCACCGGCGGTGACCCCGATCAGCAGAGCAGGCTTGCGCATGTGTGCTCCGTTCTTCGCAGGGAACGGCCGCAGGCACCCGCACGCGGCAGGAGCGGGACCGCGGACCGCGCGGGGCGTGTGCTCGACGTCACCCCACGTCTTCGAGGCTATGGTGCGGTTCGGGCACCTGGAAGCGGCCGGACGTCCCACCAGCGCTGGGACGATCGCGCGGCGGCCCCCTTCACACCGGTGCTGTTAATGAGAATTCAAACATTCCACGGCCGACCGGATTTTGCCCGCCGATTCGGTTAAATTCACGTTGGGAAACCCGATCGGCTGTACCGTCGGGTGGATTTCGCACGATAACGTCGCTCGCCTTGTCCTCGGGAGAACGGAGCGAAGATGCCTACGCCAGTCGTCGGACCGGAATCGCGGGTACGCGATCCCCGACGCAACGACGCAGCAGCGGACCCCTTCGCGGTCGCATTGCGCTCGGCGATCCGGGCGAAAGGGTTGAGCCTGGAGCGCATCCAGCACAAGCTGCGGTCACGCGGCGTGGCGGTGAGCATCGCCGCGTTGAGCTATTGGCAGTCGGGCCGACGCCGTCCGGAACGCCCCGACTCACTGGCCGCGGTCGGGCACCTCGAAGAGATCCTGGACGTCGGCGAGGGCGGTTTGAGCACCCTGCTGGGCCCGCCCCGGCCGCGGGGCAAGGCCAGGCCCAGGACGCGCCCCGGCGGTGCGAACGGGTGGGCGCGGGCGGGCGACTACGAGACCATGGCCGAGCTGCTGGCCGACGTCGACACCAGCATCGACCGCGACGTGACCCGGCTCAGCCTGCGTGACCAGGTGGAGCTGGCGATGGACGGCAGCACCCGCCGGGTGCGGTCCCGGCAGGTCCTGCGTGCCGAGCGCACGGGCGTCGACCGCGTGCTGCTGGGTTACGACACCCGGCTGCCCGGCGACCCGCTGCCGGTGATCGGCACGCTGCGCTCGTGCAGACTGGGGCGGGTGTCCGCCGACCCGCGCAACGGTCTGATGATCGCCGAACTGCTGTTCGACCGGCCGCTGCGCAGGGGGGAGCGCACCGCCGTGGAGTACGAGCTGATCCACGTGGCACCACACCACCCGGCTTACGACAACTCGCACTCGCGCCGGTTCCGGCACCCGGTTCGGGAGTACGTGCTGGAAGTCCGGTACGACTCGCGGTGCCGACCCGTGCGCTGCGAGCAGTTCACCTCCGACCTGGCCGGCGACGAACCCGCCGACGTCCGCGAAACCCCGGTGGACACCTGGGGTTACGCGTACGCCGTGGCGCTGGACTTCGGTCCCGGCGTGGTCGGCCTCCGCTGGCAGTGGACCTGACACCCGGCCCGGCAACCCCGACGCGTGCCGCGGAACCACCCCGCGGCTGATCCGCGGGGTGCCGAGATCCGTACTCGGTTCACCGCCGTGCGTCCGGAAATCCCGGTCCACCGCCTCATCCGCCGCGTACTCGGCCATGTCGGCCGCTTCCGGTCCTCTCCGACGTCGTGGGGAGCCGGCTCCTTCCGAGTTCGGCAGCCGGTGCGCGGCGGGCCCTGCCGTGAACGACGCCGTCCCGCTTGGGGTTGAGCCCGGCGAACAGCTGGGCCAACCCGGCGTCCGCGCTTCCGGTCGCGTGGTGGTTTCGCATTCCCACCGCGTTTTTCGGGTTCACGATGCGGGATTCCGCCGCCTCAGCCGTGGGTTCGTCCGACGATTCCCAACAGGCGGACCGCACATCGGCGGATGCCATCGCCGACGAACCCGCACCCGTGCCGGGAAAAAGTCCGCGGGGGCCGCGCTCGGCGGTTCGCGACCAGTCCGCGCACCGCCGACCGGTCCAACGCGCCGGCCGGTTCGGCCCGGCCGGGAGTCGCCGGAGGGATCAGGTCCTCTCCCGCCCGGATCCGGGCGGGCCCGCGAACGCCTGCGCGATCGGCAACCAGGCCCGCGCCACGTCGCCCGCCGCGGTCACGGCCAGGTCGTCGCGGTGCCTGCGCTGCACGGCGAGCAGGCAGAAGTCCAGTGCCGGCCCGGTCAACCGGTTCGCCGCGTCCTCCGGGCCCCACACCCAACGCTCGCCGGCGGGGCCGGTCAGCTCGACCCGCACCGGCTCGCGCGGCACGGGCAGGCGGTTGACCAGGAACGCGTAACCGAAGGCACGCACCGCGATGTGCGCGACGTGCTTGAGGCGGGCGGTGGGTGCGCGGACCACGCCGAGCGCGTCGGCCACGTCCTGACCGTGCGCCCACGTCTCCATCAGGCGCGCCGTCGCCATGGACGTGGGGCTCATCGGCGGGCCGAACCACGGCAGCCGCACGCCGGCGGGCACCGCGAGCAATGCGCGCTCCAGGGCGTCCCGGCTCGCACGCCACCCGGCGAGCGTCACGGGTTCTTCGGCACCCCGGTCCACGACGTCCGCCGGCGCGGTCCCGAAGCGCTCGGCGAACGCCGCCGGGTCGGTCGCGGCGAGCGCCGCGACGTGGTCGGTCCAGCGCAGGTGGCTGATCTGGTGGGCGATGGTCCAGCCGACGGCGGGTGTCGGGCGTGACCAGTCCGGCAGCGGCGCCACCAGGTCGTCCAGCGCCGCGCTCTCGGCACGCAGGTCGCGCAGGACCTCCGTGATCACCGGACGACCTCCGCCGCCCCCGTCGGTCTCCACGCGGCGGAGTGTTCCGGGCCGTCAGCGCACGGTCAAGACCGGCTCACCACCCGCCCTGCACCATGGTCTGGAACAGCCACTGCCCGTCCTTCTTCACCAGCAGGTCCCCGTATCGCACGTTCTGGGTGAACTCGCCGACCGTGATGGTGGCGTCGGTGATCACGAACACCAGGTTGGCGTTGACGAACACGGGCGTGCGAACGGATTCCATCTGCACGTCGCCGTCGCCCAACTGGGCGGCCATGTCGGTCAGGAACCGCGCCCGGTCCCACGATTCGGCCGACCCGTCGGTCACCGCGTTGACCGGGAACAACGCCATCCCGGCCATCGCCTCCACGTCCTTCGCCTCGGCCAGCGCGTCCCAGCGCGCGAACCACTCCAGGACGCCCAGCACGTCCTCGTCGGTCGGTACGAACCCAGCCCCTGAACCCGGCACAGCACTCATGTCGTACATTGTACCGTACGTGGTACGGTAGAGGTGAATGCGCAGCTCAGGGGCCATGCCGCCAGCCGAACCGCACTTGTCCGCTCACGGGTCCGCCGCCACCGCGCGCCTGCCACCCCTCCCCCGGTCGCCCGTGCACGCTCCGCACTCGCCGGTCCGCGGATCGCGGCCGGGCGGCGCTACAGCAGGGTCAACTGCTCCTGGTCCACCTCCGACCGGTCGGGTGCGCCCGCCGGCAGGCTGCCCGCCGGCCACCCGCCCGCCGCGTCACCGGGCACGCCGACCGCGTCCCGCAGCCCGCTCACCGCCAACCCGTGCCGCCGCAACAACGGCCGCACCCTGGCCGCCAACCACCGCCGGTACCGGGGGTCGACGTACGCGCCACGCGCGTACAGCCGCCGGTACCCGTCCACCAGGTCCGGCCGCTCACGCACCAGCCACCGCCCGAACCACTCCCGCGCGCCGGGCCGCAGGTGCAGCGGCAGGACGGTGACGCCCGTCGCGCCCGCCGCCGCGATCTCCGCCAGCAACGCGTCCAACTGCTCCGCCCCGTCGGTCAGGCCGGGCAGCACGGGCGCGATGAACACACCGCACGGCAACCCCGCCTCGCGCACCTTCCGCACCAGTTCCAACCGCGCCTGCGGGCTCGGCGTGCCGGGTTCCAGGCCCGCCTGCAACTCCCGGTCCAGCAGGGCGATCGACACGCCGACACCCACCGGGACGTCCACCGACCGCAGCAGCGGGATGTCGCGTGCCAGCACGGTTCCCTTGGTCAGCACGGAGAACGGGGTGCCGGAGTCCGCCAACGCCCGGATGATCCCCGGCATCAACGCGTACCGGCCCTCCGCGCGCTGGTACGGGTCGGTGTTGGTGCCCAGCGCCACGTGCTCCCGCCGCCACCGCGGCGACTTCAGCTGCGTGGCCAGCACCTCGGGCGCGTTGACCTTCACCACCACCTGCGCGTCGAAGTCGCGCCCCGCGTCCAGGTCCAGGTACGTGTGCGTGTTGCGGGCGAAGCAGTTGTGGCTCACGAGGCCGTTCGCCACGAAGTCGCCGGTGCCGGTGGTGATGTCGTACAGGGTCCGCGTCACGCCCAGCGACTCCACCGACACGACGGCCGGCCCTCCGCTCCGCGGCACCGGCAGCCCCTCCACCGCGTTGCCGCGCGACACCGCGGGGCCGACCAGGTGCAGGAACCGCAGCCGGTCCGCGAGGCCGCCGGTGACGCGCACCCCGCGCACCTCCACGGCGTGCCCGATCCGCAGGCGTGCCAACGCCACCACGGCCGCGTCGAACACGGCACCGTCCGAACTGGACAGCACCAGCTCGCCACCGGTCACCGTGCCGCGGGAGTCGAACAGCCCCGCCAGGAAGCCCTTCGACCAGTCGTCGTCCGGCGCGGTCGGCCACGCGACCAGGTCGCCGTCCCGGGGAATGCGGCCCGCGCCGTAGTCCCGCGCCCGCGCCAGCACGTCGGGATCACCCGGCAGGCCACCCCGCACCACGCCCCACAGGTAACCCGTGCGGTAGGAGTCGTTCACGGTCGGCGGCGCGGCGAAGCGGCCCGTGCCGACCAGCCGCGTGCCCTTGCCGAGGAACGGCCGCTCCTCGAAGTCGGCGCACCGGCCCGGCGTGACGTGCCGCCACCCGTCCTGCGCGAGGAACCGGTGGTCACCGCTCGCGACGACCCGCGTGCCGTCCTCCAGCGTCACCCGGTACGCGGGCTTGACCGTCGTCCAGTGCGCCTTCACCCGGGTCGAGACGTACCGCCCCTCGAACGTGCCGAAGACCTCTTCGCCCACGGACAGCTCGGCGATCGGCTTCGTCCGCCCGTTCGCGAGCAGCACGGGCGTGTCACCGGCCAGGCAGTAGGTGCAGCCGTGCGTGCAGCCCCGGTACGGGTTCACCGTCCAGCGGAACGGCATCCGGTCGCCGGGCACCTCGTTCAGGACGGACTTCGCGCGCACCTCGTGGAACACGACGTCGGCGAAGTCCGGCGCGCGCACGCTGCGCACCAGCCCCGGCAACCCCGGCAGCGCCTGCTGCGGGTCCGCCCCGTCCTTCTGCCCGTCCCATCGCATACCCACATTCGAACACGCGTTCGAACTGCCGTCAAACGGCCTACCCGGACGTGCGCCCGACCGTCCTCAGTGGACGCTCGGGCGCACCGCCTCACACCGTGACCAGGACCTGGTCCAGCGACTTGCGGACCAGGTTGGGCACCACGCAGTCGTCGGCCGGGTAGCCGATCGGGATCACGGCGAACGCCTTCTCGTTGCGCGGCCGGTTCAGCACCTCGCCGAGGAACCTCATCGGCGACGGCGTGTGCGTCAACGCGGCCAGGCCGGACAGGTGCAACGCGGTCAGCAGCATCCCGACCGCGATGCCGACCGACTCGTCCACGTAGTAGTGCTTGCGGCTGGTGCCGTCGGACTCCAGGTAGTACCGCTGCTGGAACACGACGACCAGTTCGGGCGCATCGGTGAGGTGCGGCTTCACGTCGTCCGTGCCGAGCGGGCGCAGCGCGC
Organism: Saccharothrix obliqua; assembly: GCF_019375475.1. Taxonomy (GTDB): domain Bacteria; phylum Actinomycetota; class Actinomycetes; order Mycobacteriales; family Pseudonocardiaceae; genus Actinosynnema; species Actinosynnema obliqua. Next base: position 356,818 of record NZ_JAHXGQ010000002.1, read on the forward strand.
CCAGCCACTCGTCGCCGAGCCGCCCGCCGTAGGAGATCCGCTCCTCCTCCTCGGCGGCGTCGCGGATCGCCTTGCGCACGGCGGGGTCCACGACGCGGACGAACGTCCACGGCTGCTGGTGCGCGCCGCTGGGGGCGGTCGACGCGACGGCGATGGCGTCCAGCACGGCCTGCGTCGGCACCGGGTCGGACGAGAACATCCGCACGGTCCGCCGCTCGTCCATGCGGGCACGCAGTTCGGCCGCGGTGCGCAGGGACTGGTCGGCCGGCATCCGCGCGGGCCGGTAGGGCACGGGGTCGAAGTCCTGCCCATGGATGGGGGTCCAAGTGGTCACGCCAGGGACTGTGGCACCGCCACCCGCACGGGCAAAGGTCTGCACCCGAAATTCGCACCGAAGTGTCCGGATAGCGAACACCACGGTCGTCACCCCGCGTGATCGACCTGTGACCTGAGCCCTCGCAACCCGCGGCACCCGTCCGGCATCTCTTGTTGTGGGCGCGGCGGGGACCGCGCCCACAGGGGGAAGCAGTCGCGATTCAGTCCGAACAGGACGTTTATTCGGGCTGCCCGGGAACAGGGGGAAAGACATGCGCAACGCGATGAAGGCGACGCTCTTGGCGGCGGCGATGGGTGTCGCGCTGGTGGGCTGCACCACGGTCGACGCGCCGCAGGCGGCCACCACCGCGGTGACGACCACCGCGGTGACGACCACCGCGGTGACGACCACCTCGGCTGTCGAACCGGCCACGCCGGAGACGCGGGACGTGCGTGAACCCGCTCCGGTCGCCGAGCCGGTCGCGCCGGTGGGGCGGGTGCTGGACCGCGGCGGGTTCGGCGCGATCCGGTTCGGCATGTCCGCCGAGCAGCTCGTCGCGACCGGTCTCACCAGCGGTACCGACGGGCCGACCGGCGGCGAGTGCGACCTGTACCGGCTGCGGTCCGGTGAGGGCGGCGTGTGGGTGGCGAAGAACAGCGGGGTGGCGTCGATCATCCTGGAAGGTGACGGGCGGACGGAGGACGGCGTCGGCATCGGCTCCACCGAGGCCGAGGTGCGTGCCGCGTACCCGACGCTCCGCGACGGGATCAACTGGGACGCCGTGTACTTCGACGGCACCGCTTACGGGTTCCTCAACTACCCGGTGACGTCGGTGCTCGTGTTCCAGGCCGGACAGCCCTGCCACAACTGAACCGGGTGGCGCGCCCCCGCTCCGGGGGCGCGCTCCGCTCCGTGACCGGTTCGCCCGATCGGGCAGGATGTGCGCCGTGCAAGCCAAGGACCTGATCGCCGCGCACGGCCACGGGCACGGACACGGCCCCGCCGCACCCGCCTCCGCTCCGGTCCGCAGACTGCTGCTCGTCCTGCTCGTCCCGCTGGTGCTCGCCACGGTCGTGGGCGCGTTGCTGCTCTACCCGTTCGGCCACGACCAGCGCACGGGCGCCGAGGCGGGCCTGGCCCAGGTCCCGGTGCGCGGCGACGTGACGGCCGTGGCGCGGAGCGGCTGCGGGCCGGACGGCGGGCAGGCCGGTCAGACCGGCTGCGTGCTGGTCACCGTGCGGATGACGGACGGCGGCGCGGCGGGGCGCGACATCCACATCCCGGTGCCCGACGAACCCACCTCGCCGTCGTTCTCGGTCGGCGACGCGGTGGTGCTGTCGTTCAGCGGCGGCGACCCGACGTCCAGCCAGTCCTACCAGCTCGCGGACTTCCAGCGCGGCGTGCCGTTGCTGTTGCTGGCGGTGCTGTTCGTGGCGGCCGTGCTGCTGCTCGGCCGGTGGCAGGGGCTCGCCTCGCTGGGCGCGCTGGCGCTGAGCTTCGTGGTGCTGGTGCTGTTCGTGCTGCCCGCGATCCTCGCCGGCGAAGACCCGTTGGCGGTCGCCGTCGTCGGGGCCGGGCTGATCATGTTCGTGGTGCTGTACCTGACGCACGGCGTGTCCGCGCGGACGTCCACCGCCGTGCTCGGGACGTTGGTGAGCCTGGCCCTGATCGGCGTGCTGGGCGTGGCGTTCTCGGCGTTCGGCAAGCTCACCGGGTTGGACCAGGACACGGCGAACCTCGTGTCCCTGCTCGGCCACGGCATCGACACCCGCGGCCTGCTGCTCGCCGGCGCCGTCATCGGCGCGCTCGGCGTGCTGGACGACGTGACCGTCACGCAGACCAGTGCGGTCTGGGAACTGCGTCGCGCCAACCCGGCGCTGGGCTTCCGCGAGCTGTACGCCGCCGGGTCGCGGATCGGGCGCGACCACCTGTCGTCCGTGGTGAACACCCTCGTGATGGCGTACGCGGGCGCGGCGCTGCCGCTGCTGCTGGCGTTCGCGCTGTCCGGGCGCGGCCTGGGCGAGATCCTCACCGCGCAGCAGGTGGCGCAGGAGGTGGTGCGCACCCTGGTGGGCAGCATCGGCCTGGTGGCGGCGGTGCCGGTGACCACCGCCCTGGCCGCCTTCGTGGCCACCCGAGAACCCGCGCCGACCGACCCCGGACCGAAGCCCGAACCCGAACCCGCGGCCGAGCCCGAGCCGGAGCCGGAACCCGAACCGGGTCCCCCGGCACGCATCACCGGCGACCTGCGCACCGGCTACGACCCGGCCAAGGGACCATGGGAACGCCCGGCGACGCAGCGCGCACCGAGGCCCCGCGCCGCCCACCGGCCTGACGCGCCGGCCGACCGGCGGCGGCACCCGCGCGTCCCACCGGGATAATCGAACCGTGGGACGCACCCGGAAGACCGACCAGACCATCACCAGGGAGGTCGACTCCGGCATCGCGGAACTCGTGCCCGACCCGGACGTGCCGCGTGCGTGGACCCTCCGCCTCAACGGCACCCCGCAGTCGCACGTGGACCTGGACGACCCGCGTCACCTGGAGTTCGAGTACGTCCGGCGGCTCGGGCACGTGGCCGACCTGATCGCGCCCGACGACGAACCGGTGCGCGCCCTGCACCTGGGTGGCGGCGCGTTGTCGCTGCCCCGGTACGTCGCCGACACCCGACCCCGGTCGTCCCAGCAGGTCGTGGAGATCGACGCGGCCCTGATCGACCTGGTCCGCGGGCACCTGCCGCTGGACCGGACGTGGCGGGTGAAGATCCGGCAGGGCGACGCCCGCGAGGTGTTGTCGAAGGCGCCGGAGGACACGTTCGACCTGGTGGTGACGGACGTGTTCGCGGGCGCGCGGACACCGGCGCACCTGACGTCGGTCGAGTTCGTGGCGCTGGCCGCGCGGGTGCTGCGTGGCGGTGGCGTGTACGCGGCGAACATCGGCGACGGCGGCGGGCTCGGGTTCGCCAAGGCCCAGGCGGCGACGGTGCGCGCGGTGTTCCGGCACGTGTGCGTGGTCGCCGAGCCCGCCGTGTTCCGGGGACGCCGGTTCGGCAACTTCGTGCTGCTCGGCTCGCACACCGACCTGCCGCTGGCGGAACTGGTGCGGCGCACCGCGGGCGACCCGTTCCCGGGCCGGGTGGAGCACGGCGACGCGCTGGTCCGGTTCATCGGCGGCGCGCCGCCCACCACCGACGAGACCGCCACCCAGTCGCCGTCACCGCCGAAGGGCACGTGGGGCCTGTCCAGCGACTGACGGCCGAACCGGTCAGTCCAGCGTCGCCACGAACCGGGAGATCGCGTCCGGGTTGAGCTTCTGCGCGAGCCGCCCGGTGGGCGCGAGCGAACCGAGCTGGTACAGCGGCCGGTCCGCCGCCGCGAGGCCACGCGCCTCCGCCCGCAGCTGCGCCACCAGCAGGTCCGAGAACACCAGCCCGACCGCGTCACCGCGCCCGGCCAGCACGTCCGCGAGCTTGCGCAGCCCGAACACGCCCTGCTCCCGGCCACCGGTGCCGGCGTAGATGGCGAGGGCCAGGTTGATCGCCTTGCCCCCGCCACGCACGAAGAGACCCACGGTGCGGCTGCCACGCATGTCCGTCACCAGCAGGTCGAGCTGGTCGGCGGCGTGCAGGTCGACCGAGCGGGTGCCGAAGGCGCGCACGGACAGCACGCGCCCCTCCAGCCACACCCGCCGCCGCGCCTCCGACCACGCGAGCAGCAACAGCGGCAACGCCACGACCGCCGCCGCCACCAGGCCCGCCGTGCGGCCCGCGAGCAGACCCAGCAACCCGCCGAACGCCGCCGCCACCAGCAGCGCGCCGATGCCGACCGTCCGGGCGCGCTTGCGCACCGCGGCCGGGTCCAGCAGGTCGAGTGGGATCCGCTCCTCGCTCACCGGCCCAACGCCTCCCGCACCGAGGTCACCACGTCCGCCAGCGGCACCTCGCGCTGGTCGCCGGAGGCCAGCTCCTTGAGCTGCACGACACCCGCCTCGATGTCCCGCTCGCCGAGCACCAGGGCGAACCGCGCGCCGGACCGGTCGGCGCCCTTCATCGCGCCCTTCAGGCCCTTGCCGCCGTACGCGAGGTCGAACCGCACGCCGGCCGCGCGCAGCGCCGCCGACAACGCGACCAGCTTCGACTTCGCGGCGTCGCCGAGCGGCACGCCGTACACGTCGCAACGCGTCACGTCGCCCGGCAGCACGCCCTCGACCTGGCACGCCAGCAGCGACCGGTCCACGCCCAACCCGAAGCCGACGCCGGACAGCGGCTGCCCGCCCAGCTGCTCCATCAGGCCGTCGTACCGCCCGCCGCCGCCGATCGCGGACTGCGCGCCCAGCCCGTCGTGGACGAACTCGAAGCACGTCTTGGTGTAGTAGTCGAGGCCGCGCACCATCCGCGGGTTCTCCACGTACTTCACGCCCAGGTCGGCCAGGTAGTCCTTGACCCGCGCGTAGTGCTCGCGCGAGGAGTCCGACAGGTGGTCGCGCAGCAGCGGCGCGCCCGCCACCATGGCCCGCACCTCGGGCCGCTTGTCGTCCAGCACGCGCAGCGGGTTGATCTCCGCCCGGCGACGCGTCTCGTCGTCCAGCGGCAGCCCGGCGAGGAACGCCTGGAGCACCTCGCGGTAGGCGGGGCGGTCGGAGGAGTCGCCGAGCGTGGTCAGCTCCAGCCGGTAGCCGGACAGGCCCATCCGCCGGAACGCCTCGTCGGCGATGGCGATGACCTCGGCGTCCAGCGCCGGGTCGTCCACCCCGATCGCCTCCACGCCGACCTGGTGGAACTGCCGGTACCGACCGGCCTGCGGCTGCTCGGCGCGGAAGAACTGGCCCGCGTACGCGAGCTTCAGCGGCAGCTGACCCTTGTCCAGGCCGTGCTCGATGACGGCCCGCATGACGCCCGCCGTGCCCTCGGGGCGCAGCGTGATGGACCGGCCACCCCGGTCCGTGAACGTGTACATCTCCTTGGTGACGACGTCGGTCGACTCGCCGACGCCCCGCGCGAACAACGCGGTGTCCTCGAAGACGGGCAGCTCGATGTAGCCGTACCCGGCGCGGCGCGCCGAGTCCACGAGGGTGTCGCGGACCGCCAGGAACGTGGCGGAGGCAGGCGGGTAGTAGTCGGGAACGCCCTTGGGGGCGGAGAACGCGGTCACGGTGTCTACAGTCCTCGATGCGGTGCGGCGGGCGCGTCGTCGCCCAGTTCCAGCAGGAACGGGTTGCTGACCCGCTCACGGCCGATGGTGGTGGTCGGTCCGTGGCCGGGCAGGACCACCGTGTCGTCGTGCAGCGTCAGCACCTTCGTGCGCAGTGACGCCAGCATGGCGCGGTGGTCGCCGCCCGGCAGGTCGGTGCGTCCGATGGAGCCGGCGAAGAGGGTGTCGCCGGACAGCACGAGCCGCCCGCCCTCCTCGGTGCCGGCGCGGAACATCACCGACCCGCCGGTATGGCCCGGTGTGTGGTCGACGGTCAGCCGCAACCCGGCCAGGTCGAGTTCGACCCGGTCGGTCAGCTCCCGCACCTCGCGCGGCTCGCGCATCTCCAGGTCGCCGCCGAAGAACGACCGCGACTCGGCGCTGATGCCCCGCATCGGGTCGGACAGCAGGACCCGGTCCTCGGGGTGGATCCACGCGGGGACGTCGTTGCCGTCGCAGACCGGTGCGACGGAGAACGTGTGGTCGAAGTGGCCGTGCGTGAGCAGCACGGCGACCGGCGACAGCCGGTGCTCCCGCAGCGTCCGCGCCAGCGGCTCGGTCGCGTCCTGGCCGGGGTCGACCACCACGCACGGGCCGCCCGCCTCGGCCGCGAGCACGAAGCAGTTCGCCTGGAGGGCGCCGGTGGGGAAACCGAGCACCAGCACGCGGACACCTCTCGTCGGCAACGGAATGGCAACGGATGCCTGTGGACCTCACCTACCAGCCTATCCGCCTGACGCCAGCCATATACGAGGCCCCTAGACTGCTCACCGATCGTCGCCGATCGACGCGAGAACAGGGAGGTTGCAGGTGCCGACCAACGTGCAGCGCCGCGAGCAGGCCAAGCGGAAGCTGGAGCGCCAGATCGTCCGCCGGGCGGAGCGCGCTAAGCGGCGCCGGATCGTCGCCGTCGTCCTCACGGCCGCCCTGGTCGTGGTGGTCGCGGGCGGCGTGTACTTCCTGACCACGGTCGACTTCGGCAGCGGGGACGACAACGCGGCGGCGAGCAGCACCACGCCGCCGCCGATCCAGATCCCGTCCGAGGTCAAGGCCCTGCCGAAGCGCCCGACCCCGCTGGCCGACCCCGCGAGCTGCGAGTACCGGCAGGGCAAGGAGCCGGCCGCCAAGGAGGGCACCAAGGCCCCCGAGGCGAGCGGCGTCCCGGCGAACGGCACCGTCGCGGCCACCATCAAGGCCAACATCGGCGACCTGCACCTGACGCTGGACCGCTCCCTGGCCCCGTGCACGGTGAACAGCTTCGTCAGCCTCGCCCAGCAGGGCTACTACAACGGCACGACCTGCCACCGCATCGGCACCCAGGGCCTCCAGATGCTCCAGTGCGGCGACCCGACCGGCTCCGGCAGCGGCGGCCCCGGCTACGCGTTCGACAACGAGACGTGGCCCGAGCTGACCTACGGCCGCGGCTACCTCGCGATGGCCAACGCCGGCCTGGACCAGGAGACCCAGAAGGGCACCAACGGCAGCCAGTTCTTCATCGTCTACGGCGACGCCCAGCTGTCCCCGGACTACACGGTCTTCGGGAGCCTGGACGAAACGGGCCTCAAGCTCATCGACGAGGTGGCCCGCGGTGGTCACGACGGCTCCTTCGACCCGTCCCCCGGTGGCGGCAAGCCGAACAAGGAAGTGAAGTTCGAGTCCGTGACGGTCGCCTGACCACCGACTCGACCACAGGGCCGCGGACGTCGTCCGCGGCCCTTTCGCCGTCCGGGGCAGCTCCTAGGCGGCCGTGTCCGTCCAGGTGACCGGCAGCTCGTGCACGCCGTAGATGTTCATGTCGGTCCGCAGCTTCACGTCGCCCGCCGGGACGGCCAGCGCCAGGTCCGGGAAGCGGCGCAGCAGGCCGGTGAACCCGGCTCGCATCTCGATGCGGGCCAACTGCTGGCCGAGGCACTGGTGGATGCCGTGGCCGAACGCCAGGTGACCACGTGCCTTGCGGTGGATGTCCAGCGCGTCGGGGTCCTCGAAGCGCCTCGGGTCCCGGTTGGCGGCCAGCAGTGAGACGATCACGGTGGAGCCCTCGGGGATGGTCTCGCCGCCCAGCTCGATGTCCTCCGCGGCGTAGCGGAAGAAGATGTCGCCGACGGACAGGTAGCGCATGAGTTCTTCCACGGCCGCGGGCATCAGCTCCGGGTCGGCACGCAGCTCGGACAGCTGCTCCGGGTGCTCCAGGAGCGCGAACGTGCCCAGCCCCAGCATGTTCGCCGTGGTCTCGTGGCCCGCGAGCAGCAGCAGGAACGCGATGCCCGTCAGCTCCTCGATGCTCAGGTCCTCGTTGCCGGCCAGGTCGGAGAGCATGTCCTCGCCGGGCTCGGCGCGCTTGCGCGTGACCAGTTCCGCCAGGTACCCGGACAGCTCGCTGTACGCGGCCATCTTGTCCTCTAACGTGATGTCCTTCTGCATCATCTTGGCGGAGTTGACCTGGAAGTTGTCCCGGTCCTCGTAGGGGACGCCGAGCAGCTCGCAGATCACCAGCGAGGGCACCGGCAACGCGAACTCCGCCACCAGGTCGACCGGCGGGGCGAGGTGCGCCAGGTGGTCGAGCTGCCGCTCGACGATCTCGGTGATGCGTTCCTCGAGCTGCTTCATGCGCTTCACGGTGAACGCGCCGGTGTGCATCCGGCGCAGCCGGGTGTGGTCCGGCGGGTCCATGGCGACGAACAGGCCCGGCACCACCGGGGAGGGCTCGGTCATGACCGGCATCCCGGGCGTCTCGTACGGCATGTGCAGGACGCCGAGGTCCTGGCGGGAGCTGAACCGCGTGTCCGCCAGGAGCTGCCGGACCTCCTCGTAGCCGGTGACCAGCCAGCCCTTGTGGCCGTCCGGGAACACCATGGGGCTGACCGGGCGGGCGGCACGCAGCCGGGTGATCTCGCGGGGCGGGTCGAAGGGACCCGCGTTGCGCTCCATGGGCAGGCCGTGCGGGACGGGGACTTCTTCACTCATCGGATCTCCTTGGTTCCTTCGGTCGCCCTCAGCGGGCGGATTCACGGTTGAACAGCCGCTTCGACCAGAGGTAGCCACCCAGCGCGACGGCGGCGCACCAGGCGAGCGCGATCCAGGCGCTGTTCCCGACCGGCTGGTCCATCAGCAGGCCGCGCAGGGTCTCGATGATCGGCGTGAACGGCTGGTAGTCGGCGAACCAGCGCAACGCGGCCGGCATGGACTCGGTGGGCACGAAGCCGCTGCTGATGAACGGCAGCAGGGTCAACGGCATGGGCATGTTGCTCGCGGTCTCGACGCTGTTGCTGACCTGGCCGAGCGCGACGGACAACCAGATGAGGGCGAAGCTCACCGCCAGCAGGAAACCGGCCACGGCCAGCCAGTCGCCCAGCCCGGCGGCGGGGCGGAAGCCCACCAGCAGGGCCACGCCGATCACGATGGCCAGGCTGAACACCGCCTGGATCAGGCTGCCCAGCACGTGCCCGGTCAGCACCGAGACGCGGGCGATGTGCATCGTGCGGAACCGGGCGATGATGCCCTCGGTCATGTCCATCGCGATCGTGACCGCGGTGCCCTGCACGACGGCCGTCACGGTCATCAGGATGATCGCGGGCGCCACGTAGTTGACGTACGCGGCACGTCCGCCCGTCGTGCCGGCCGGCGTCGCACCGCCGAGCCCTGCGCCGAGCGTGCCGCCGAACACGTAGACGAACAGCAGCAGGAAGACGACGGGCATCCCGATGAGCAGCACGGTCATCGACGGGTACCGCAGGAGGCGCTTGAGGTTGCGGCGCAACATCGTCGCCGAGTCCCGCAGCGGGAAGGTGCGGAGGGAGTGGGTGGTCGGGGTGCTCATCAGGCGGTTACCTTCTCGTGGGCGGGGTTGCCGGTGAGGGCGAGGAAGACGTCGTCCAGGTCGGGGGTGTGCACGGACAGCTCGTCGACCTCGATGGCGCGGTCGTCGAGCCGGTCGATGAGGGTCTTCAGCGCACGCATGCTGCCGTCGCTGGGCACGCGCAGGACGAGCGCGTCGTTGTCGCGCGAAGGCTGGTCCAGCACGCGCAGCGCCTCGTCGACACCCCTCGAGTCGACGAACCGCAGGCGGACGTGCCCACCGGGGATGCGGCGCTTCAGCTCCTCCGCGGTGCCCTCGGCGACCACCCGGCCGTGGTCCAGGACCGCGATGCGGTCGGCCAGCTCGTCGGCCTCCTCCAGGTACTGCGTGGTCAGGAAGATCGTGACGCCGCTCGCCACCAGGCCCCGGACGACCTCCCACATGCCGCGGCGGCTGCGCGGGTCCAGCCCGGTGGTCGGCTCGTCCAGGAAGATCACCTGCGGGTTGCCGACCAGGGTCATCGCCAGGTCGAGCCGCCGCCGCATACCGCCGGAGTAGGTGGACGCCGGCTTCTTGGCCGCCTCGGTCAGGTCGAACTGCTCCAGCAGCTCGGCGGCACGCCGCCGACCCGCCCGCCGGTCCAGGTGGTTGAGGTTGGCCATCAGCAGCAGGTTCTCCGTGCCGGTGAGCAGGTTGTCGACCGCGGAGAACTGGCCGGTGACGCCGATCGCGGCACGCACCGCGTCGGGTTCGCGGGTGACGTCGTGCCCGGCGACCCGGATGTCGCCCGCGTCGGCGGAGACCAGGGTGGACAGGATCTTGACCGTGGTGGTCTTCCCGGCGCCGTTCGCGCCGAGCAGCGAGAAGACCGTGCCGCGGGCCACGTTCAGGTCGAGACCGTTGAGCACCACGTGGTCGCCGAAGGACTTCCGCAGTCCGGTCACGGTGATCGCCGACCGGGATGGGTTGGTGGGCATGGTTCCTCTTTCGGATCGGGTCAGGCGCGGTGGACGGTGATGTCGCCGTGGGAGGTGCGCCCGCGCACCTGGACGGTCTCGGTGGCGTCTTCGGGGCTGGCCGTGTTCTCCAGCCGGTTGTGCAGGTGCCCGAAGCTGGTGTTCAGCTCCAGCCAGGCCGCGGTGCCCTCGGCGATGCCGACCTCCAGGTCGCCCGTGCCGGACGCGAGCACCACCGAACCGCGGACGACCTCGCCGAGGCGGATGGCGCCGTTGGACGTCTTCACGTCGACGTCGGCGGTGGCCCGTTCGACCTCGATGTCCCCGTTGGCCGCCCGGACCCGGAGGTCGCCGGTGACGGTGTCGATCAGCGTCGCGCCGTTGGAGTTCTTGACCACCGCGGTGCCGTCGACGCGGCCGATCCGGACCTTGCCGGTGCCGGTCGACGCCTCGAGGCCGCCTTCGACGTCCTCGACGGTGATGTGACCGACCGTCTGCACGCGCAGCGGACCGGTGCGCTCGAACGAGAAGTTGCCGACGGAGATCTTGACGCGGCACTCCCCGAGCCGCCCGGTCGCCCGGAAGTCGGCCGCCTGGGCGTCGGCGGACACCCGTGAGCCGCTGGGCAGCTCAATGTGCACGTCGACCGACCGGGACTTGTTGGAGAAGTCGAACATGCGCGGCTTCGGGCCGGTCACCCGGAGCACGCCGTTGGCGTGGTCGACCCGGACCTGCCGGGCCACCGCCACGTCGGACTCGTCGTTCTCGTCGGTCGGGCGGACGTCGACCGCGGTCGTGGTGCGGTCACTCGCGGTGAACCGCACGTTGCCGACGCTCAGGTCGAGCGTCACGGAGATCGGTTCGGGCGTTTCGTATTCAGGCATGGCTGTCCCCACAAGATGAGTCGGTGAGCCGTCCGTGCAGGTCAGGACGGTGAGGTGAAGAGGAGGGCGGCGGTCAGCGAACCCAGCCGGTGAAGCGCTGCTTGGTGCGCGCGCTCCGGTCCGGCGGCTCGGGGCGCTGCTCGCCCCCGGTCCGCTGCAACGCCGCGGCTGCCGCCCGGACCAGCCAGGCGTTGACCGAGCGCCCCTCCTTGGCAGCGGCCTCCTCGACCGCCGCCTTGAGCTGCTCGGGCAACCGCACGTTGATCCGCGCGGCGGGGCCGTCCTCCGAGATGACCGGCACCCCCTCCGCCGCTGCCGGCTCGGCGGCGGGTTCGGCGGGGGGTGTGCTGACGACGAAGTCCGGATCCCGCCCGCGCAGGCGCAGTTCCACCGAGCCCGGGGCGATCTCCCGGGTGATCTCGTCGGCCGCGGCGGAGAGCGCGTCGAGCAGCGTCATCCGGATCGCCGATTCGAGCGAGCCGGTCAGGCGCTCGACCAGCGCACGCGACTCGTCACCACCGGCTTCGGCGAGCGTGGCGAACTCCCGGCCGAGGTTGCTCACATACGTGGTCAAGTCCATGGCACCACTTTGGCACACACATGGCACAGACACAAGTCAGGATGGCTCAACACTCGTGCCAGAACCGGGAAATCGCAGGTCAGACGATGGTGCCACCGGTGGTGCCACGCATCCGCTGACGCAGTGACGCCAGCGCCGCGGCGGAGCGCGCGGAGCGGACATCACCCAGCACGGCAGCAGCCTGATCCGCCAGGGCACGCGCCTCGTCCAGCCGACCGGTGCGCGCGTAGAGGTCGGCGAGTCCGATCATGCGCCCGGCCCGCGCCCGTGAGCGTTCGGTGCCCAGCCGTGGGAGCAGGTCCTCCAGCCGTCGGATCGCCTCCCCGTGCTCCCCCGCCGCGGCGAGCGACCGGGTGATGATCGAGTCGAGGTGGGCGTCGGTGACGAAACTCAGCCACGTCGGCGTTTCGCCGCCTTTCGCGGCAAGCGCTTCCGACTTGGCGATGTGCCGCAGCGCCTGACGCTTGTCACCGCTCCGCGCGAGGTGCCGACCCAGCACGCCGTGCAGGTTCGCGCGCTCGGGCCCGCACACCCGGTTGTCCGCGAGCGCGGACTCCACGAGCTTCGCCGCGTCACCCGGGTGGTCGTCACCGACCTGCGCCGCCATGTCGAGCACCACGTGGGCACGCAGGTCCGGATCGCCCCCGGCGTCCGCCGTGCGCAGCGCCAGCGTGAACAACCGGCGCGCGGCGTAGCCGTGCCCGGAGTCGAACTGCGTCCAGGCCGCCCGATCCGCAAGCGCCCCGACCGCCGCCGACAACGCGATTCGGGTGTCCTCGCGCATCGGTGCGTCCAGCAGGCTCACCGCCCAGCGCAACGCCCCACTGGACACATCAGCGGCAACACCGCCGCCGTAGCGGAGGTCCATCGCGGTGTAGACCGCCGTGGCGTGCCGAACCGCCGCCACTTCGGACCGTCCGACCCCGCCGGGTGCGCCGGCGGACGTGAGCCCGTCCAGCAGCCGGGCCACCGGCTCCGGCGTGTGCGCTCCGGCGAGTACAGCGGCAACCGCCGCCAGCAACTCCCGTCTGTTCACATCCTCACCCAGCCCTCGCGCGTCCAACACGCGTTCGTAGGCGGCCACCAGCCCAGACGTCGCAGTCCGCTGCCCGTTCTCAACCATACCCAGCAGTGACTTGCTGTAGTGGGTCCGTCGCGCCATGTCCGCAAGACTCATACCTGCTGCCACACGGGCCGCACGCAGGGCTCTTGCGGTCTCCGACATGACGCCCGACTCCCCGGGACTGTGGACGGCTGTGGACGAGTCATTGATTCCGGCAACGCTCAGCATCCGAGAGGCTACTCCCTGAGCACACCGCAGGTTGATCCGAAGGGCTCGGAAGCACCGGGAGGAAGCGGCCACCATGAGGCGACCGATCGACGTCCTTGCCGACGTTCGACTACGCATGATCAAGGGAGAGGTCGGCGAAGCCGCCGACGCGTTGGCTGCCCTGTGGGCGCTTCTCGCGAGAGGAGACAGGGGCATCGACGTTGCCAAACTGCACAGCGTCAGCATCGAACTGGCCGACCGATTCCCGTTGGCAGAACCCGTTTCAATGCTCATGCACCACGCCACGGTTGCCTACGCACAGCTGGGCGATTTCCTCGCCGCCACCTCGACGGCGGCGCGGATGGTGTCGGTCTGGCGGGCGACATGTCAGGCAGACCCGACCGGCGACGCCTTGATCCGACACGCCCACGCACTCGACACGCTCGCCGCTGTGTACCGCGCACGTGGGATGCCCGACGAAGTCACCGGTTGCCTGGTCGAACTGATCGAGTGGCACTTCATCGGCGACAACCGCGTCGGCGTCGCTTGGGCGGTTCGAGAGCTGGGCACTCTGGCACTCCTCGCCGACGACCTGGACAACGCTGCCCACAAGTTCGCTCGATCGGATGAAATCTATGCCGAAGAGGGCGACGCCGCCGAACTCCGCCGGGAGCGGGCAGAATGCCACGTCCTGATGGGCAGGCTGGCATACCGGCAAGGCAACACCACAGCCGCCCTGCACTGGTTCGGCGCAGCCCTCGAACACCTCGCAGAGGACACCGCCGCAGAGGTCCGGGCGTTCATGCGAGCAGCAGAAGCCGGGATACCCCAACCACCGTCGAAACTGCTGCCGATCGGTGAGTTCGGACAACCGATCTGGACGGCACCCCCAACCTCCCGCAACTGCACCAAAACCCCGATCACGACTTCCTGAGCCGACACACCAGCGGCTCGGCTGCACGGCGCTGCCTGCTGCGCGTCATCCGCTGACCGGGGCACGCTGTACGACGCGATCACCACGGCCGCGTTCGCTAGTTCCAGCCCGGTTGCCACTCGATCCCGGTCGGCCGCGCGCGGTTCCGCAGCGATGCCGGACCCCTTGCTGATGCAGGCTTCGGGTGCGTCGGGACCGGAGTAGCAGAGGACAGAACAGATACCCCGCGCATTAGCGGCTACGCCGCACACCAAACCCCGCTGCGTGTCATCCCCGTATGGCCTGCGCGCCAGCGAACCGCGCTCGTTCCCAGGACGCAAACACGCTTTTCGTTTGCGTCCTGGGAACGAGGGTGGTTGTCTTGACCAGGCCATACGGGGATGACACGCAGCCTGCTCTTGATGTCATCCTTGGCGGTCTGCCTGTCCGGCGAGGACGCTTTTAATCCAATAGAAGACTCAAGAAGCAGACGTCACCCGGTACACGTCGTAAACACCTTCCACACTGCGCACAGCCTTCAACACGTGCCCCAAGTGCTTGGGATCCCCCATCTCGAACGAGAACCGGCTGACCGCCACCCGATCCCGCGACGTCGTCACCGAAGCCGACAAGATGTTGACCTTCTCATCGGCCAACACCTTGGTCACATCGGACAACAACCGGTGCCGGTCCAACGCCTCCACCTGTATCGCCACCAAGAACACGGACGACGACGAAGGAGCCCACTCGACGTCCAACAACCGCTCAGGCGTTTTCAGCAGCTCATCCGCGTTGGTGCAGTCCGTGCGGTGCACGGACACGCCACCACCGCGCGTGACGAACCCCAGGATGTCATCCCCCGGCACCGGCGTGCAGCACCGCGCGAGCTTCACCCACACGTCGGCCGCGTCCTTGACGATGACCCCGGCGTCGCCGGTGACGCGGCGCCGCGCGACCGTGGACGGCGTGGAGCGCTCCGCCAGCTCGTCCTCGGCGTGCTCGACCCCGCCCAACTGCGCGACCAACCGCTGCACCACGTGCCGGGCCGACGTGTGGCCCTCGCCGACGGCCGCGTACAGCGCGGACACGTCCGGGTAGTGCAGTTCCTTCGACAGGGCGCCCATCGAGTCCGCGGACACCAGGCGCTGCAAGGGCAGCCCGACCCGCCGGACCTCCTTCGCGATGGCGTCCTTGCCGATCTCGATGGCTTCTTCCTTGCGCTCCTTCGCGAACCACTGCTTGATCTTGGCCTTGGCCCGCGGCGAGGCGGCGAACGACAGCCAGTCCCGGGACGGACCGGCGCCCTCGGCCTTGGACGTGAATATCTCCACGACCTCGCCGTTCTCGAGCTTCCGCTCCAGCGCGACCAGCCGCCCGTTCACCCGCGCGCCGATGCACCGGTGCCCGACCTCCGTGTGCACGGCGTACGCGAAGTCGACCGGCGTGGAACCCGTCGGCAACGTCACCACGTCGCCCTTCGGCGTGAAGACGAAGATCTCGCGCGCCGCGAGGTCGAACCGCAGCGACTCCAGGAACTCGCCGGGGTCGGCGGCCTCGCGCTGCCAGTCGAGGAGCTGGCGCATCCACGCCATCTCGTCCACCTCGACGCCCTTGCCGCTGTGCGTGCCGCGGGTCTCCTTGTACCGCCAGTGCGCGGCGATGCCGTACTCGGCCGTGCGGTGCATGTCGTAGGTGCGGATCTGCACCTCCAACGGCTTGCCGTCCGGTCCGATCACGGTCGTGTGCAACGACTGGTACACACCGAACCGCGGCTGCGCGATGTAGTCCTTGAACCGGCCGGGCATCGGCTGCCACAACGCGTGCACGACGCCCATCGCGGCGTAGCAGTCGCGTACCTCGTCGACCTGTATGCGCACGCCCACCAGGTCGTGGATGTCGTCGAAATCGCGACCACGCACGATCATCTTCTGGTGGATCGAGTAGTAGTGCTTGGGCCTGCCCTCGACCTTCGCCGTTATCCGGGCGGCCTCCAGCTGCCCGGCCAGCTCGTTGATCACACCGCTGAGGTACGTGTCGCGGGACGGCGCGCGGTTGGCCACCAGCCGCACGATCTCGTCGTACTTCTTGGGCTGGAGGATGGCGAACGCCAGGTCCTCCAGCTCCCACTTCACGGTCGCCATGCCGAGGCGGTGCGCGAGCGGGGCCAGCACCTCCAGGGTCTCGCGTGCCTTGCGGGCCTGCTTCTCGGGCGGCAGGAAGCGCATGGTGCGCATGTTGTGCAGCCGGTCGGCCAGCTTGATGACCAGGACCCGCGGGTCCTTCGCCATCGCGATGACCATCTTGCGGATCGTCTCCGCCTCGGCCGCCGCGCCCAGCTTGACCTTGTCCAGCTTCGTCACGCCGTCGACCAGCAGGGCGACCTCGTTGCCGAAGTCCTCCCGCAACTGGTCCAGCGAGTAGTCGGTGTCCTCCACCGTGTCGTGCAGCAGGGCCGCCACGAGGGTGGTGGTGTCCATGCCCAGCTCGGCCAGGATCGTGGCCACGGCGAGCGGGTGCGTGATGTACGGGTCACCCGACTTCCGCCGCTGCGGGCGGTGCTTCTCCTCGGCCACGTCGTAGGCGTGTTGGAGGAGGGCGAGGTCCGCCTTGGGGTGCAGGTCCCGGTGTACCGCGGCCAGGGGTTCGAGGACCTGCTTCACCGGGGCCGCCCGCTGGGCGGTGATCCGGCGGGCCAGGCGGGCACGCACACGACGGGTGGCCGACGGCGGCCGTGCCGGCACGGGTTGCGTCGTCGCTGCGGGTTCGGTGTCCTGGCTCAACCGCGCTCCTCGGGGCGTTGCGCCTAGGGCGGGGGGACCCTAGGAATCGAGGATAGCTCCGTGTGGCGGGGAGGCTGGGATGTCAGCCGATGAGCGGCGCAGTTCACACGGTGAGTTGCATGTGAAAAGTTCTGCTCAGGGGTAGGGCCAAGCACGGGGGCTCTGGGTTAAAAGACTGCGCTCGCCGCGCGGCAGGCCGCCAAGGATGACGTTGAGGGCTGCGTGTCATCCCCGTATGGCCTGGTCAAGACAACCACCCTTGGTCAGGGAGGGCAAGCGAAAAGCGTGCTTGCCCTCCCTGACCAAGCGCGGTTCGCTGGCGCGCAGGCCATACGGGGATGACACGCAGCGGGGCTTGGTGTGTGCGGGCTGTGCCCTGGTCAGATCGACAAGAGTGCGTTTACGGAGCGGCCTGGTAGGCGGTCTCGGCCGGCCAGGTCGGTGATCTCCAGCAGGACCGCGATGCCGGTTACCACGCCGCCCGCGCGTTCCACCAGGGTGCACGCCGCCGCCGCGGTGCCGCCGGTTGCCAGCACGTCGTCCACGACCACCACCTGCTGACCGGGGCTGATGGAGCCGGCCGGCAGTTCGAGGGTCGCGGTGCCGTACTCCAGGTCGTAGGAAACCCGGTGGGCCACCGCGGGCAGCTTGCCCGGCTTGCGGAGCGGGACGACGCCGTAGCGCCAGCCGTAGCCGAGGGCCGCGCCCAGCAGGAAGCCGCGGGACTCGATCGCGGCTACCAGCTGGGTGTCCGGGTGGATCTTGTCCTGGAGGGCGTCCACCACGGCGCGCAGGGCGTCCGGGTCGGCCAGGACGGGCGTGAGGTCCCGGAAGACGACCCCCGGTTGGGGGAAGTCCGGGACCTCACGCAACAGCCCCAGGGCCCGGTCCAGCTTCAACGGTGCTTCTTGCCGGTCGGGCGCCTGCGCGCGTCCGACGCCTTGCCGGTGCGGGCCGGGACGCCGGACGCCGCGGTCAGCGCCTTCTCCCGCCGCAGCTCGGCCTGCACCGCCTCGTCGTCGGTCGACTCGACGATGTCGCCACCGGACACCACCTCGCCACCCGACTTGCGCGCCAGGTTGTCGCGGCGCGCCCGGACGCGGGCCGCCTGCGCCTGGTAGCGCGGGTCGCGCATCTTCAGGTCCACGGCCACGGGGGTCGCGATGTAGATGGACGACAGGGCGCCGATGGCCATACCGGTCAGCTGCACCAGGGCGAGGTCCTTCAACGTGCCGACGCCGAGCAGGCCGACGCCGATCGCCAGCAGGCCCAGCACGGGCAGCAGGGCGATGAGCGAGGTGTTGATGGACCGCATCAGGGTCTGGTTGACCGCCAGGTTGGCCGCCTCGGCGTAGGTGCGCCTGGTGAGGCCGAGCAGTCCTCTGGTGTTCTCCTTGACCTTGTCGAACACGACGACTGTGTCGTACAGCGAGAAGCCCAGGATCGTCAGCAGGCCGATGACGGTCGCGGGCGAGACCTCGAAGCCGACGAGCGAGTAGATGCCCGCCGTGATGATCACGTCGTGCAGCACGGCGACGAGCGCCGCGACGGCCATCGACCACTCGAAGTACAGCGCCAGGAAGATCGCCACGGCCAGGAAGAACACGCCGAGCGCGATCAACGCCTTGGTGGTGATCTCACCGCCCCAGGACGCGGACACGGCGCTGTCGCTGATGTTGTCGATGCCGCCGTTGGGCTTCAGGTCGTTGTTGAGACCGTTCTTCAGCTCGGTGATCTTGGCGGTGTCGAGCGTCTCCGACCGGATCTGGATGGTCGCGGCCTGGCCGGTGCCGACGACCTGGATCGACGTCGGCTCCTCGTTGAGGGCCTTGGTGAAGCTGTCCTTCACCGCCTCGCTGGAGATCTCGCCGGACGCGCTCTGCGCCGACATCTGGATCCGCGTGCCGCCCGTGAAGTCGATGCCGAGGTTGAAGCCCCGGAACACGATCGACCCGATGCAGACCAGCAGGATCAGGCCGAACAGCACGTACCAGCGCTTGCGCTTGCCGACGATGTCGAACGCGCCGTTGCCGACGTACAGGCGGTGGAACACGTTGCCCTTGGACTGCGCCATGGGTCAGACCTCCTTCACGGCGGCGCTCTTGCCGGCCGCGGCGGCGCGGTCTCGGGCGCCTTCCTGGACGGCCCCACCGAGACCGGACAGCTTCGGGCCGGACAGGGACTTCGACTTGGAGACCAGCGCGACCAGCGGGTGCGTGACCAGGAAGACCACGATGAGGTCGAGGATGGTCGACATGCCGAGGGTGAACGCGAAGCCCTTGACCTGGCCGACCGCGATCACGTACAGGATGGCCGAGGCGAGGAAGCTGACCGCGTCCGCCGAGAGGATGGTGCGGCGCGACCGGACCCAGGCGCGCGGCACGGCCGAGCGGAACGTCCGGCCCTCGCGAACCTCGTCTTTCAGCCGTTCGAAGAAGACGACGAACGAGTCCGCCGTGATACCGATGGCGACGATGAAACCGGCGATGCCCGCCAGGTCGAGGGTGAACCCGATCATCCGGCCGAGCAGGACCAGCACCGCGTACACCACGACGCCGGACAGGATCAGCGACAGGATCGTCAGCAGGCCCAGCAGCCGGTAGTAGAACAGGCAGTACACGAACACCAGGATCAGGCCGATGCCGCCCGCGATGAGGCCCGCCTCCAGCGAGGCGAGGCCGAGCGTCGCGGACACGGTCTCCGCCTCGGACGCCTCGAACGACAGCGGCAGCGAGCCGTACTTCAGCACGTTCGCGAGGCCGTCGGCGTCCTTCTGGGTGAACTGGCCGGAGATCTGGGTGTTGCCGCCCAGGATCGGCTCGTTGATGTTCGGCGCGGACACGACCTGGCTGTCCAGCACGACCGCGACCTGCTGCGACACGTTCGCCGAGGTGAACTTGCCCCACTTGTCGCCGCCCTCGCTCTTGAAGGTGAGGTTGACGATGAAGCCCGCGCCCTGCGGGTCGGTGCCCGAGGTGGCGTTGCTGATGTCCTCACCGGTGAGCCGGGAGTACAGGGTGAAGTCGTCGTCCTTGACGCTGCCGTCCTTCGGCGGGGTCACCGGCGCGAGGACGTACTTGAACTCGTTCTTCTGGTCGCACGTCAGCAGCGGCAGCGCCGGGTCGTCGTTGCCCAGCAGCGGGTCCTTCTGCGGGCAGGTGAAGGCGGTGAGCGCCTGCGACACGGTCTGCGCGTCGAGCGTCGTCAGCGACGGGTCCTGCCGGCAGGTCTTGGACTCGTGGATCGCGTCCTCGGGCTTCTCGCCGTACTCGCCGGCGAACACCTTGCGGCAGTCGACCTCGGGCTTGGCCGGCGCGGACGTCGTCGTGGCGGGCGTCGTCCCGGACGCGGGCGGCGTCGTGGTCGTCGGCTGGGCCGCCAGCGCCGGGGCCGGGCGGCCCTGGGCGGTGGTGGGCGCGACGGCCGTCTCGGTGCCGCCGGCGGCCGTCGTGGTCGGCGCGGCCGAACCCGACGTGGGCGCGGCCGAACCGGTCGTCGGCGCGGGCTGCGCGTTCGGCTGCGGCTGGCCGACGACCTTGCGGAAGTTCAGCTTGGCCGTCTGGCCGAGGCGCTTCGCGTTTTCGCCGTCCGTGCCGGGGACCGTGATCACCAGGTTGGTGCCGTCGCGGAGCACCTCGGCACCGCTGACGCCGAGGCCGTTCACGCGGGTCTGGATCAACTCGCGCGCCTGGTTCAGCGCCTGGTCCGTGGGCGTCTCCCCGTCCGGCGCGCGCGCGGTGAGCGTCACCCGCGTGCCACCCTGGAGGTCGATGCCGAGCTTGGGCGTCGCTTTGCCGTTCCCGGTGAAGAACACCAAGGAGTACAGCGCGACCACGATGAGGACAAACGCGCCCAGGTACTTCATGGGGCGGATTTGCCCGGCCGGAGGTGCCACGGTCCGTCCGTCTCCTAGAACTCCGAAGATGCTGTCGAACGCCGCCGCGTCCGCGGGCCGCAGGTCAGGGGGCCCACAGATCAGGGCAGCGCTTGCCCGCCCGGCACTGCCCTGCCGGGTGATTGCGCAGCGTACCCCGCACCGCGTGAGTTGTCTGTCACCGGTTCCGCCATGGCCCCGAAGCCGCGTACCCCGCAACCCGGCGGACATAATCCGTCCACCAGGCGGTCAATACCCGCCGATCGGCGTTCACACTTGACCACGCGTTCGGTGACGTGCAATTCAACCGGAACAATTCCGCCGCCGTGCGAGTGGTGTCGCTGATCGGGGCGGGCGGTGTCGCTGATCGGGGCGGGCGGTGTCGCTGATCAGGAACGGCCGGGCCGCGACTGCCGAACGCGCGGGTCATGGCCACGCGGCCCGTCGTGTCGCGTGGCGGATTCCCGCCGGACGAAAACGGGGTCGCGCCACGTGAAGTGGAGCGACCCCGTTCCCACGCCGGAAACGCGCCGGCGGGAGTTACTTCTTGGTGTCCTGCTGCACCGGCTTGTCGTCGGCGACCGCGGGAGTCACGTCGGCGACGTCGTCCACCACGACGTCCTCGACCTCTTCGACCTCGTCCGCGACCTTCTCGCGGATCGCCTGGCGCAGCCACGTGGTGACCACGCCGTCCGCGATCTCCAGGTCGATCGTGGTGTCGTCGCTCGCGTCGGCGACGGTCGCGTACAGCCCGGAGGTGGTCATCACCCGGTCGCCCTGCTCAAGCGAGTTGAGCAGCGCCTGCTGCTCGGCGACCGCCTTCTTCTGCTTGCGCGCGCTGAGGAACAGCGGCACGGCCAGCAGCACGAGCAGCAGCGGGAACATCAAGGAAGACAGGTTGCCCATCATTCTCCGATCAACCGGGCGCGCGGGACATGGTGTGCCCGGAACGTCCGGATTTCTGGGGTGCCGCCGCCGATTGTGCCAGGTCAGCCATCCGGGTCAGTCGCCGGCGTCGTCGAACAGCGTGCGGTTGGCCTCGCCGGGGGCCTTGGCGGGCGGCTGGAGACCGAGGTGCAGCCACGCGGTGGCGGTCGCGACCCGGCCTCGCGGCGTCCTGGCCAACATACCGGCCCGGACGAGGTACGGCTCGCAGACCTCCTCGACCGTGGTCGGCTCCTCCCCCACCGCGACGGCCAGCGTGGACACGCCGACCGGTCCACCGCCGAACGACCGGACCAGCGCGCCGAGCACCGCCCGGTCCAGCCGGTCCAGGCCCAGTTCGTCCACGTCGTAGACGGCCAGGGCGTCCCGCGCGACGTCCCGGGTGACCGCGCCGTCGGCACGCACCTCGGCGAAGTCGCGCACCCGGCGCAGCAGCCGGTTCGCGATGCGGGGCGTGCCGCGCGACCGGCCCGCGATCTCCCGCGCGCCGTCCTCGCGCAGGTCCACCCCGAGGATGCGCGCCGAGCGCCGGATGATCAGCTCCAGCTCCTCCGGCGCGTAGAACTCCATGTGGCCGGTGAAGCCGAACCGGTCGCGCAGCGGACCGGTCAGCGCGCCGGACCGGGTGGTGGCCCCGACCAGCGTGAACGGCGCGATGTCCAGCGGGATGCTGGTCGCACCCGGCCCCTTGCCGACTACCACGTCGACCCGGAAGTCCTCCATCGCCAGGTACAGCATCTCCTCGGCGGGCCGGGCCATCCGGTGGATCTCGTCGATGAACAGCACGTCGCCCTCGACCAGGTTGGACAGCATCGCGGCGAGGTCGCCCGCGCGCTCCAGCGCCGGACCGGACGTGATGCGCAGCGACGCGCCCAGCTCGGCGGCGATGATCATGGCGAGGCTGGTCTTGCCGAGGCCGGGCGGCCCGGACAGCAGCACGTGGTCGGGTGGCGCGCCGCGCCGCAACGCGCCGTGCAGCACCAGCTCCAGCTGCTCGCGGACCTTCGGCTGCCCGACGAACTCCTGGAGGTCCTTCGGCCGCAGCGTCGACTCGACGTCCCGCTCGGCCGGGTCGGGCAACGGGTCGAGTGGTTCGCTCACCGCTTGCGCCCCAGCGCGGCCAACGCCCGGCGCAGGACCTCGGACGTGCCCAGCGCGCCGTCTTCGGCGAGCACCGCGTCCACGGCCTGCTCGGCCTGCTTGGCGGCGAACCCGAGGCCGAGCAACGCCTCCGCGACCTGCGTGCGGACCCGGCCCGCGGTGTCGCCGGCCGTGGGCGCGGCGGGCAGCTGCCCGACCTTGTCCCGCAGCTCGATGATCAGGCGCTCCGCGCCCTTGCGGCCGATGCCGGGCACCTGGGTGAGCACGGTGATGTTGCCGTCCGCCAGCGCGGCGCGCAGCTTGTCCGGCTCCAGCACGGCGAGGGTCGCCAGCGCGAGCCGCGGCCCGATCCCGGACACCGTCTGGAGCAGGCCGAACAGCTCGCGGGACTCGGCGTCGGCGAACCCGAACAGGGTCAGCGAGTCCTCCCGCACCACCAGCGAGGTGGCCAGCGCGATCTCCTCGCCGCGGCGCAGCGTGGCCAGCGTGGCGGGCGTGGCCTGCACGGCGAAGCCGACACCGCCGACCTCCACCACGACGTGGTCGAGCCCGATGGACAGCACCTGCCCGCGAAGCGACGAGATCACCTGGACTTACCTCCGGTCGTGCGTGCACTGGCCTCGGCAAGTCTCGCGCGGTGCGTCCGGGCGAGTTCGGCCGCCCTCGCCCGCGCCTCCTCCAGGCGCGACCGCATGGGCGCGCGCCACAGGTGGCAGATGGCCAGCGCCAGGGCGTCCGCCGCGTCGGCGGGCTTCGGCGCGGTGCGCAGCCCGAGCAGCTTGGTCACCATCGCGGTCACCTGCGCCTTGTCCGCCCGGCCGGAACCGGTGACGGCGGCCTTGACCTCGCTGGGCGTGTGGAACACCACGGGCAGGTCGCGGCGAGCGGCGGCGAGCGCGACCACGCCACCGGCCTGCGCGGTGCCCATCGCGGTGCGCACGTTGTACTGGCTGAACACCCGCTCCACGGCCACCACCTGCGGCTCATGGCGGTCCAGCCACTCCTCGACCGCGTTGGACAGCAGCAGCAACCGCACCGCGAGGTCGGCGTCCACGGGGGTGCGCACGACGTCCACCGCGACCGGGCGCACGGTGCGCCCCGGGCCGCCGTCGACCACCCCGAACCCGCACCGGGTCAGGCCCGGGTCGACTCCGAACACACGCACGCCTCAGGCCCCCTACCCACGACCACGAACACCAGTTCGAACCGTACCCGGTGATCGTGGGCGTTCCCGTACCGACACGCGCCGGTGACCTACGGATACCCTCAGGTCGACACAGCGTTACCGGGTCATTACAGTGACTCGGTCCACTGATCGACTCCAGTCGCGGCATAGGCGGGGTGCCATGACCCTGAGACGGTTCAGCCTCATCGCGGCTGCCGTCTGCGCCCTGCTGGCCGTGCTGGTCGTGGTCGTGCTGTCCGGGCTGCTGGACCGCCAGACGGCCGTGGCGGTGGACAAGTTCACCCAGCTCGCGGGCGCCGCGGCGGCGATGGTCTGCTACTGGCGCGCGGGCCTGCGCCGCCAGGGCACGGCCCGCCGCTGGCGGCTGTGGATGGCCGCCGCGATGGCGAGCCTCGTGGTGGGGCTGGGCACGTGGACGTGGGGCCGGGTCTTCCTCGGCGTGCCGCTGCCGTCCACGACGGTCGCGCCGCTGGGCTTCATCCTGGTACCGGTGCTGGTGCTGTGCGCGGTGCTGGTCCTCGGGCACGGCGCGGCGGGCTCGCTGCCCAACCACCGCAGCCGGCTGGTGATCGTGCTGGACGGACTGATCGTGGTCGGCTCGCTGTTCGTGCTCACCTGGGTGTCGCTGCTGGAGTCGATGGTGCGCGCGTGGGCCGCGTCCGGCCCCGGTTTCGCCACCGTGGTGGCGCACCCGGCGGCGTACCTGGTCATGCTCGTGGTGCTGCTGGTGTCCTCGTGGTCGCACCGGTCGGTGCGCCAGTTGCCGATGCTGTTCGTGGCGCTCGCCGGCCTGGGCCAGTCGGCGTCCGGCTGGGTGTTCGCCTACCTGGTCAGCAAGGGCGTGACGGACGTGCCGGTGGCGGCGGACATCGGGTTCATGGTGTGCCCCGGCCTGTACTTCCTGTCCTCGATCGCGCCGAGCGGCCCCGGCCGGGAGCGGTCGGCGTCCGGCCGGCTGCGCGCGGGCGAGATGCTGCACATCCTGGTGCCGTACCTGCCGATGCTGGTCACCGGCCTGTTCATCGTGGTGGGCACGGCGACCGGCGTGCGGCTGAACCCGTTCGAGATCTACGTGGGCCTGGGCGTCGTGCTGCTGGTGATCGCCCGGCAGCTGTTCACGCTGATCGACAACGTGCGGCTGCTGGAGCAGCTGCGGGACAGCCGGGAGCGGCTGCGGCACCAGGCGTACCACGACCCGCTGACCGGGGTGGCGAACCGCGTGCTGTTCCGGGAGCGCCTGACCGGCGCGCTGGACGGCGGTGATCCGCTGGTCGTGTTGTTCATCGACGTGGACGGGTTCAAGGACGTCAACGACAACTACGGCCACGCGGAGGGCGACGAGGTGCTGCGGATCGTCGCGCAGCGGCTCCAGCACTGCGTGCGCCCGCAGGACACGGTGGCCCGGCTGGGCGGCGACGAGTTCGGCGTGCTGGTCGACGGCTACCCCGCGCCGCCGGACGAGATCGGCAGGCGCGTGCTGGAGGCCATGTCCGCGCCGCTGCGCACGGCGGCGGGCGAGCACCGCATCCGGGGCAGCGTCGGCATCGCGCACCGCGCCGCGGCCGGGCCGGAGCTGAGCGCGGACGACCTGCTGGGCAGCGCGGACGCGGCGATGTACACGGCGAAGCGGCTGGGCAAGGGCCTGGTCGTGGTGCACGGATCGGTGGAGGCGGAGCTGTCGTGACCCCGGACGAGGTGATCCGGGCCCTGGGCCTGGTGGAGCTGCCGGTGGAGGGCGGCCACTTCGGGCAGTCGTGGCGCTCCGCCGAGGCGTCCGCGATCTACTACCTGCTCCGGGCGGGCGAGTTCTCCGGGCTGCACCGGCTGGCGAACCTGGAGATCTACGCGTGGCACGCGGGCGCGCCGCTGCGGATGCTGCTGCTGCACCCGGGCGGCGTGGTGACCGAGCCGGTGCTCGGCCCGGACCTCGCCGCCGGACAGCGGCCCCAGGTGGTCGTGGAGCCGGGCGTGTGGCAGGCGTCCGAACCGGACGGCGCGTGGTCCCTGGTGGGCACGGTCGTCGTGCCGCCGTACACGGACGACGCGGTGCGGTTCGGCGAGGCCGGCGAACTCGTCGCGCGCTACCCGGAGCACGCGGAGCGCATCCGCCGGCTCGCCCGGTGCTGACCCCTCAGCCCAGCTCGCGCAGCAGCGGCACGACGTCCGCGGCGAACTGGGTGAGGAACCGCTCCTGGTCGTGGCCGGGGCCGTGGAACACCAGGTGGTTGAGGCCCGCGTCCAGGTAGGGCTTGATCTGCCGGACCGCCTCCTCCGGGTCGGAGGCCACGATCCAGCGCTTGGCGACCTGCTCGATGGGCAGCTCGTCGGCCAGCCGCTCCATCTCCTCCGCGCTGTCCACGCTGTGCTTCTGCTCGGGCGTCAGCGACAGCGGCGCCCAGAACCGGGTGTTCGCCAGGGCCGCGTCCGGGTCGCGGTCGTAGGACAGCTTGATCTCGATCATCCGGTCCAGCTCGGCCAGGTCGCGCCCGGCGGCCTCCGCGCCGGCGGCCACGGCGGGCAGCAGCTGCTCGGTGTACAGCTCCATGCCCTTGCCGGAGGTGCAGATGAACCCGTCGCCCGCGCGGCCCGCGTACTTGGCGACGGTCGGGCCGCCGGCCGCGACGTACACCGGCACCGGCTGCTCCGGCCGGTCGTAGATGCGGGCGTTGACCAGCTTGTAGAACTCTCCGTCGAAGTCGACCGAGTCCTTGGTCCACAGCTCCCGGATCAGCCGCACGGCCTCGCGCAGCCGGGCGAAGCGCTCCTTGAACTCCGGCCACTCGCGGCCGGACACGGCGATCTCGTTGAGCGCTTCGCCGGTGCCGACGCCGAGCAGCACGCGACCCGGGTACAGCAGCGCCGCGGTGGCGAACGCCTGCGCGATCACCGCCGGGTTGTAGCGGAACGTCGGCGTCAGCACGCTGGTGCCGAGCTGCACGCGGCTGGTCCGCTCCCCCACGGCGGCCAGCCAGGACAGGGCGAACGGCGCGTGCCCGCCCTCGTGCCGCCAGGGCAGGAAGTGGTCGGACACGGTGACGCTGTCCAGGCCCACCTCCTCGGCGCGCACGGCGTACTCGACCAGGTCACGCGGCCCGAACTGCTCCGCGGACGCCTTGTAGCCGATCTTCAACCCCATTGCCGCTCCCTCGTGGCCGATCCCCTTTCCGCACTCTACGAGAACGCGCGGGTCCGGCGGTGGCGGCAGCTCACCCCATGGTCTTCTGCCCGTCGATGGTCTCGCGGATGATGTCGGCGTGCCCCGAGTGCTGCGCGGTCTCGGCGATCAGGTGCAGCAGCACGTGCCGCACGCTCCACGACGCGCCCGGCTCGAACCAGGGCGCCGGGGGCAGCGGGTGCTCGGCGTCCAGGTCGAGGTCCGCGACGGCCTCCTCCGTGTGGCGGGCGGTCGCGGCGTAGGCGGCGAGCAGGCCCTCCAGGGTCTCGCCCTCGTGCATCCGGAAGTCGCTGACCCAGTCGCCCTTCCCGCTCGCCATCGCGTCCGCGCCGCCGACGGCGAACCGCACCCAGTCCTCCTCGGTCTCCCGGACGTGCTTGATCAGGCCGCCCAGGCACAACGCGCTCGCGGTGGGCGTGGCCGCGGCCTGCTCGTCGGTCAGCCCGCGCACGGTGTAGCGCAGGAACTCGCGGTGCCGGGCCAGGACGGTCAGCAGGTCGGTGCGTTCGGCGGTGCTCATCGGGGTGCCTTCGTTCTCTCGTCGGGTCTGGGACGAGCCTAGATCGCATCGCGGACAGGTCCGGTCCTGATTGCTCCGGACGAGTGCGGGCCGCGGTTCCGGCTTACGCTCGGCCCGTGGACCTGCCCGTGCTGCCGCCGGTGCGCCCGATGCTCGCCAAGGCCGTGCCTTCGGTGCCGCGTGGCGAGGGCCTGGTCTACGAGCCGAAGTGGGACGGGTTCCGGTGCGTGGTGTTCCGCGCGGGTCCGGAACTCGAACTGGGCTCCCGCAACGACCGCCCGCTCACCCGCTACTTCCCGGAGCTGGTGGCGGTGCTCGCGCGGGGGCTGCCGGAGCGGTGCGTGGTGGACGGCGAGATCGTCCTGGTCACCGCCGGGGGGCTGAGCTTCGACCTGCTCCAGCTGCGCCTGCACCCGGCGGCGTCGCGGGTGCGCGTGCTGGCCGCCGGGACGCCCGCGTCGTACGTGGCGTTCGACCTGCTCGCCCTCGGCGACCGCGACCTGACCGGCGAGCCGTTCGGCGAACGCCGCCGCCTGCTGGCGAGCGTGCTGGGCGACGTGCCGGGACTGCACCTGACGCCCGCCACGGACGACCCGGACGTGGCACAGGACTGGTTCACCCGGTTCGAGGGCGCGGGGTTCGACGGTGTGGTGGCCAAGCGCACCGACCTGCCGTACATGCCGGACAAGCGGGTGATGTGGAAGGTCAAGCACGAGCGGACGGCGGACTGCGTGGTCGCGGGTTACCGGTCGCACAAGGACGGCGAGGGCGTCGGGTCGCTGCTGCTCGGCCTGTACGACGACGGCGTGCTCCGGCAGGTCGGCGTGGCCAGCGGGTTCAGCGCGGCCCGGCGGCGGGAGCTGGTGGCCGAGCTGGCGCCGTACCGGGGCGTGGTCGACCACCCGTGGGCGGAGCACGGCGGCGGCCAGAGCCGGTGGGCCCCCGGCAAGGTGCTCACCTGGGAGCCGCTGCGGCCGGAGCTGGTCGCGGAGGTGCGTTACGAGCACGTGCGGGGGATGCGGTTCCGGCACATCGCGCGCCTGGTCCGGTTCCGGCCCGACCGGACGCCGGAGTCGTGCACCTACCAGCAGCTCGAAGAGGTGCCGCCGGTCGAGCTGGCGACGATCTTCGGCCGCTGACTCCGCCGAAATCTCCAAGCCCCGGTGGTTCGTTCGGCACCATGCTCACCGGCATGTACCTGATCACCGGCGCGACCGGCACCACCGGCGGACTCGTCCGCGAACTCCTGCTCGCCCGGGGCGAGGCCGTGCGCGGCATGACCCGACGTCCCACCCGGCCCGACGACGTGCACGGCGACTACGCGGACCCGGCGTCCCTTGTCGGGGCGTTGGACGGCGTGAAGGCCGTGTACCTGGTCACCGCGACGATGAACGCGGACCACGACCTCGCCCTGCTGGCCGCCGCACGTGAGGCGGGCGTGCGGCGGATCGTGCGGCTGTCCGCCATCGCCACCGGTGAGCGGTGGGAGGGCGAGGTGATCGCGCCGTGGCACCTGGCGGCCGACGAGGCCGTGCGGGACAGCGGCCTGGGGTGGACCGTGCTGCGGCCGTCGGCGTTCGCCACGAACCTGCTGCGCGACCCCGTGGTGAACCTGACGGGCGACACGCGGCAGGGCGTGATCGACCCGCGGGACGTGGCCGCCGTGGCGGTGGCCGCGTTGACCACCGACGACCACGACGGGCAGGTGTACGACCTCACCGGTCCGGAGGTGTTGAGCGTGCCCGAGCAGGCCGCCGTGCTGGGTGAGGTGCGTGGCCGGCCGGTGCCCGTGGTGGACGCCGACCCGGACGCGGTGGACGCCCGGTGGCGTGCCGGGTTGAGGTGGGCGTTGGCCGGGCGCAACGCGGTCGTGACGGACCACGTGTCCCGCGCCCTGGGCCGCCCGCCGACGACGTTCCGGCAGTGGGCGGAGGAGGTTGGCCGGTGGTAGCCCGGCGTCGGCCGCCGCGGGGTCGTGCCGGTGTCGGGCGGTCCCGGGGCGGCTCGGGACGGGGTCGCCCGGTGCGTGGCGGGGCCCTCAGGCGGCCAGGGCCGCTCGGCCCGCGGCGGTGAGGCGTGCCGGGCCGCCCGCTCCGGCGATCAGGCCGGCGCGGGTCAGGCGTGAGCCCGCGAACTGGTCGCAGCAGCCGATACCGTCGACCAGCAGCGTGCCGCCCTCGAACGCGCAGCGGCCCGCCTCGACGGCACGCAGCACCGCCCGGTCGCGGTGGGTGAGCGGAGTGGTCATGGCACGCGAACTCCCGTCCTTCGGGTGCTCTTTTCACCCGAACGACGCAAGCCTGCCGAAGGCGGGCCGCAGCGCGCGCCGCCAACGGCGCGGCGCACCCGACTCCGTGCACTACCCGCCGCTACTTGATGGCCTCCGCCGCCTGCCGGAACGCCTCCACCAGCTGCGGCCACCGCGTGGCGCGGTCGCGGTTGATGGAGTGCGGCGCGGGGTGGGGCGCGTTGAACACCTTCAACCCGTAACCACGCCCGGAGAGGTTCCAGCCGGTGCCGGCGGGCGTGCCGAGCACGACCACCGCCTTGAGTTCCTTGAGGATGCGCAGCAGCTCCACCAGGTACGGCACCGCGGCACGCAGGTCGGCGGGCGTCGGGGCGTGCCCCTTGAGGTACCAGGGGACGATGTTCCAGCTCAGGCACGCGCTCCGGGCCAGCCCCGACTCCTTCAGCGCGGTGAACGTGTTGACCGCGGTCGGGTCCTCGTTGTCCAGGGAGTGGAGGCCGGACGCCGCGCGCCCGGTCTCCGGGCCCGGCGACTCCAGCAGCAGCAGGACCTTGGACTTCACGCCGCCGCTCGCCGGGTCGAACAGCGGGACGTCCGCCTTGCGCTCACCCGCGACCTTCTGCGCGAACTCGGTGAGGGGCTTCATGTCCGGGGTCTGGAGGAGGGCCTTCTTCCGGGCGACGAGACGGGGGTCGCGGTGGCCTTTGGGTGACGCCGGGAACACGTTGGTGGGCACCAGGCGACTTTCCACCGGAAGGGTCACGGCCGACCATCCTCCGTCCGGGCGGATCAGGTCGTCGCGGAGCGTTCCCACCCCGCGACGACCGGCGCCACGCCTCAGCCGAAGTTGGTGCGCGGGCGCTCCTCGCGCTCGCCGTCCACGTAGATGTCGACCTTCTCGTTGTAGAACGACACCAGCCCGGCGATCCGCTGGCTCTCCGGCAACGGCGTGCGGTAACCCCACACGACGTTCTCGTGCACCTCTCCCCCGACCTCCACCGACCAGTATTCGGCCGTCCCCTTGTACGGGCAGCTCGTGCGCAGCTCGGTGGACCGCAGCAGGTCCTGCCGCACGTCGGTCGGCGGCAGGTAGTACCGCGCGGGCAGGCCGGTCTCGAACAGGATCACCGGCCGCGTCGACTCGGCCACCGTCACGCCGCCCACCTCGACCCGGATGTGCCTGCTGCTGGGCAGCGCGTCGACCCGCGTGTACGGGTCGCGCGGGTGCACGTAGACCCGCTCGTCCTCCTCGAACCACTCGTCGAGGGCGTCCCACTCCAGCCGCACCAGGCCGCGCAACGCCTCCAGCGGCGAGTCCGGGTAACGCAGCCCGGCGCCCGCCGCGACCGCGTCGCCGACCCGCACGTCCAGCACCTCGCCGTCGCCCCGGCTCGGCGAGCGCCGCGACTCGCCGGTGGCCGCGAGGTCGGCCACCACGTCCCCAGCGGGGAAGTAGTACGTCGGGTAGTACGGCTTCTCCCACACCAGCACGGGCCGCACCGTGTCCACGACCAGCGCGCCCGCCAAGTAGGCCCGCACCCTCTTGATCCCCGTCTCGACCCGCACCCGTCCGCGTTCCGCAGCAGTCATGCCCACGACGCTACGCGGCGACGCCGGCGAGCGGCAGCCCACCGCATCCGTCCACAGTGGACGGAGCAGTCATGCCGATCGGCTATCACCGCGGTTATTGGACGGCCGCCCGCCACGCTGGTTGGGTGGCCGCGTGACCGCTGAACCGCACCCCAACGTGGCGTTGATCCACCGCTTCTACCAGGCGTACGGCGGCGACGACGTGGCCGCGCTGGCGGAGTTCTTCGCCGACGACATCCGGTGGACCATCCCCGGCCACCACCCGCTGGCCGGCACGAAGGTCGGCGCCGAGGAGGTGCTGGCGTTCTTCGGCCAGCTCGCGAAGGCGGGGTTCAAGGCGGAGCCGATCTTCCTGGCCGCCGACGGCGACTGGGTGGTCGACCTGCACCGCGGGTGGAGCACCGACCCCGAGGGCCTGGACGTCACGTGGGCGCTGGCGTTCCGCATCCGGGACGGCCGGATCGCGGAGGCGATCAACTTCTCGGCGGACCAGCACGCGGCCGACGCGTACTTCTGGGCGAAGTACCCGCTGGCCGCCGTGCCGGACCGCCTCGCGTGATCAGACGGCCGCCGGGCGTCGTTGCGGCGCCCGGTAGGCCCAGTTCCACAGCGTTTCCACCGGTCCGCGTTCGTGCCTGCCCATCCACCAGGACGCGCCGAGCACCAGCAACGTGGACACCACGAGCCACATGGCGGCGGTGAACCACACGCCGAGGTGCCCGAACCGCCCGGTCAGGTCGAGGCCCCACCGGTAGCACAGCACGGACGCCACGAGGTTCTGCGCGATGTAGCAGGTGAGCGCGGACCGCCCGACCGCCGTCACGCCGCGCCGCAGCGGCCCGGCCTCGGCACGCATCCGGTGGACCAGCGCGGTGATCGCGCCGAGCAGCCCGAACGCCACCAGCGGCGCGCAGACGTAGCGGTCCACGGCGAACCACCCGCTGCCCGCGAGCGCGGTCAGCACGTTCAGCGGCAGGCCGAGCCCGAGACCCCACGCCATCAGCCGTCGTTGGACGCGTCGCCCGTGCGGTGAGTCCTCCAGCGCGCCGCCGCGCAGCAGCATCGCGCCGGCGAGGAACAGTACGGTGCTCAACGGCAGCACGAACACCGCTTCCAGGCGGAACACGACGAAGTTGTCGAGCCGCGAACCGACGTGCGCGAGCCACGAGGACGTGTCGATCACCAGTCCGCCGTCGGTCGAGGCGTTGCCGGTCATCAGCCCCAGCGTCACCACGCCGACGAGCGCGGTGTGCAGCACCGCCGCCCCGACCAGCCAGCCCCACCGCGTCCGGTCACCGCGCCCCACGAGGTACGCCACGAGCACGGACACCAACGCGTAGAACATCAGCACGTCGAACTCGAAGATCAGGATGAAGTGCAGGAGCCCTTCGAACAACAGCAACGCCGACCGCCACAGGTACCAGCCGGGCCAGCGCAGGCCGCGCCGCACCGCGGACCGGTGCTGGACGGCGAGCCCGATGCCGAACAGGATGCTGAGCAGGGCGAGGAACTTGCCGTTGCTGAGCATCCGGAGCAGCGCCTCGCCGGTCCCCGACGCGCCGGTGAGGAAACCACCCGGCCCGGCCGGGTCGGTGAAGATCCAGATGTTGGTGCCGAGCGTGCCCAGGATCGCCACGCCACGCAGCACGTCCAGGGCCGTGATCCGACTCAATGTCCCCCCTCGGGTGTGATCGCACCCGAAGCTAGGGCCGGCTACCCGGTCCGCGAGTCGGCCGATGGTCGCCGCGGGGTCCGCACTTCGGAGGACACCGAGGTCGGTGGTGCGGTCGACACGCCCCTCGCGGCGGGCGGGAGCGGCGGAGCCGGGGCGGCGCGGAACGGGGTGGGGCGGCCCGGCGCGGCGGCTCCGCCTCGGGGATCAGCGGCGGCGGGCGTGCATCCTGGCCATCGCGCCGGCGGCGAGGATCAGGATTATCGCCACCAGGCTCCACCGGCGTTGGTCGCGCACGGTGCGGTGCCTGCTCGCCACCGCCTTGGCACGTGCCTCGGGCAACCGCATCCGCGTGCTCGGCCGCGTCGGGTCCTGGGTCGAGTCCCGGGTCGGTTCCGGCGTCGGCGCCGGTTGCGGCGGGGCCGCGGGTGGCACGCCCGGCGGCGGGATCCGACCGGGCACGGGTGGCACGGCCGGTAGCCGCGGGTCGTCCGGGGGCGGTGGGTCCCGGGTGGGCGGCTGGTCGGACGTCGGGGGTGCCGGGGGCTCCGAGGTGGGCGGCTCCGAGGTGGGCGGCTCCGACGTCGGCGGCTCGGGCGCGGGTGGCTCCGACGTGGGTGGTCGGGGTGTCGGCGGTTCGGACGTCGGCGGGTCCGGGGTCGGCGGTGTGGTCGGGTCGGGTGGCACGGGCGGCACGGAGAGGCAGCCCGCGGCGTCCGACGTGTGCAACCGCGCGCCGACGGACACCTCCGCCACCCCGCCGCTGCCGTCCAGCGCGACCCGGTACAACACGCTCCGGCCGTCGACGTCGTTGTTCGTCGCGTACAACGCGCCGTCCCGGCCGAACACGGCCGCGCCGTACGTGGAACCACCGGGCAGCCGCCCCGCGTCGGCCACCCGCCGCACCCGGCCGCTGCCGGGGTCGATGCTCACCACGTGGGCGTGGCCGTGACCGGACGTCGCCACCCCGTACAGCAGGCCGTCCGCCGGGTTCACGTCGAAGTCGTCCACGGCGATCGACTCGCCGTGCGACCACAACGCGGTCTTGTCCACGATCTCCAGGTACCGCCCGCTCGCCGGGTCGACGTCCACCGCCAGCAGCAGGTGCCCGACCCGCACCAGCAGCCGCTCGCCGACCACCGCGCCCGCCGTGCCGTGCCGCAGCAGCACGGACGGGTGCGACACCACGTCCAGCCGCTTCCCGGAGCTGTCCAGGACGACCACCCGCCCGTCGGCCCCCACGCCGTACACCTTGTCCTGCGGCGCGGAGTACCCGATCGCGTTGATCCGCTCGTCCAGCGCGCCCAGCGACGCCCGCTCGCCGGAGGGCAGTTTCACCGCCAGCACCTCGGACGGGCCGGGCTGACCCGCCTCGACCTGGATGGTCGAGCACACGAGGGCCAGGGCTTCGATCATCCGAACCGCTCAAGGGCCGACTGGAAGGCGTGCGGCCCGATCTCCGCGCCGCCGCCGTAGGGGTTCTGGAGCTGGTACGTCGCGTACAGCAGCAACGTGATCGTGGCCGCGAGGGTGGCGACGATCAGCACGTGCGTGCGCATCAGCGGACCGCCGAACAGCAGCGGCAGGCCGATGGTCAGCACCGAGCCGATCACCAGGACGAACCACACCACCGCGCTGACCCCGCCGTCGGCGGCCTCCAGCCGCGTCTGCCGGGCCTGGTACACCTGCCAGAGCTGGTTCGCCGCCTCCTTCTTGCGGTCCACCTGCCACTCGTCGGTCGCGGGCGCGTCGGACACCACGCGGCGGATGCGGTCGAGCTGCGACCACCCGTCGGTCTCGACCTTGTCGTGCGCGGCCATCTTCGGCCACTCCTCGTCGACGACGGTGCGCGCGTAGTCGCGGGACAGCCGGCGGACCTCCTCGCCGGTGCCCGGGGACAAGGCGTCGGCCGCCCAGGTCGCCGCGACCAGCCCGTCGGCCTCCTTGTACGCGGCGGAGTCGGCGTTGTTCACGGTGTCGAACAACGAGATCAGCACGAAGGCGATCAACACCGCGTGCAGGCCGCCGACGATGGTGAACACCTGCCCGGCGGCCTCGTTGTTGGCCGCGCGGCCTTCCTCCGGGCCGTACTTCCGGATGAGGTACGCCAGCACGGCGGCGGCCACCGCGGCGCCGCCCACCCACAGGAGTCCTGTGGTGTAAACGCTCATCGAGTCGAGGTCCTCTCACCACCGCATGAATTCCACAGACGCGCGAATTCACCGCTTCCGAAAAGGTAGTGAGCGGTGCGGTCCGGCAACAAGACCGTTCATCCGTGTGCCAGGGAACGCCAAGCCGACAGGTGAAATATCGCCCTGATCGAAGGACACCCATCCGAGCGAATCCGCGCGAATGCGGTCCTGTACCGCCGGTCGGGCGAGCGGCTTGGCCCGACCGTGTCCGCCGGCTTCACCATTCCGGTGACCATCCGTCGTGTTACCCGGCGAACAGCAGCGCCAGCCCTCCCGCCGTGTAGCCGACCATGAGCAGCAGCAGCGGGACCTGCCCCGTCAGGTGCCGCTCGGGCGGCAGCAGCCGCAGCGAGCGGTCGTGCGCGGCGACCACGGCCACGAGGTGTCCCGCGAGCACGGCCACGACCTGCACGCAGGCCACGGTCACCGGACCGGCGAGGGTGGTGTCCGGCACGTGGTCGGTCCGGCCGAGCAGCAACGCCACCGCCCGCTGCCCCTCCACCACCAGCAGCGAGTAGTAGTGCGCCACCACGTAACCGGCGATGATCGGCAGCAGCGTGGGCGCCAGCGCGCCGCCGAACGCCCGGCACGCCAGCAGGTAGCCACCCGCGACCAGACCGACCGCGGCGACCAGGCCCACCCACTGCGGCACCGGGGACAACCGCGCCCACGCGGGCGTCGAGCCGATGCTGTCGAACGCCGTGGAGCCCAGGCACACCGCCGCCACGGCCACCAGGCCGGGCCGGACGGGCACCGCGGCCAGCGCCCGGAACGGGTTGCCGCGCACCGGGGACAACGCGCCCAGCAACGTCGAGTACACCTCGAACCCGTCCGCCCGCTCGAACCACACCGGCCCGAACACCACGCCGCCCGCCACGCCCAGCACCGCGTACCCGACCAGGAACCACGGCAGCGCACCGGGTTCCACCAGCTCCACCCACGTGAAGACGAGCAGGCCCGCCGCGGCGGGCCAGTGGCCGAGCCGCTCCGGGTACGGCCGGCTCAGCGACCACCGCGCGGCCAGGCGCAACGGGTTCACCACCCGCCACACCGGGCCGAACAGCACCGACGCCACCGCCACCCCCACCCAGAACAACACGAACACCAGGTGCGGCCAGGCGTTCGCCGGCACGAACGGCAACGCGAGCAGGACCAGGACCCGCAACGGCCACCACTCGCGTGGCGGACCCGCCGGCCGCGGGGTGAACCGGGGTTGTCGCCACAGCACGCCCAACGCGAGGAACGACGCCAGCAACGCCACCGCCGCGCCCTGGAGCACGAGGTCCAGCGGCAGCGGCAGGTCGTGGCGCTCGCCGACGCCGTGCGCGAGGACCGCCGTCACCGCACCACCAACTGCACCAGCAGCGTGTCCGGGTGCGCCTCGACGTCGAACGTGCCGGTCTCGTCGGCGACGAACGCCAGCACGGCGGGCTTGTCCGGCTCCGCCTTGGCCAGCACGTCGAACCCGTGCACGTGGACGTCGACGGGTTTGCCGCTGGACACGGTGAGTTCAACGGACTGACCGCGCACGACGTCGACCCGGTGCGGCGACGGCTCGTCCGCGGACAACGCCAGCTCCAGCGGTCCGGGCGGCGCGGCGGGCGGGGACGAGCACGCCGCCACCACGAGCGGCAACACACACAGCAGGACTCTGATCACCGGGCGATTTCCTTCCTCATGAACGAGAACCCGCCGGCGGCGAGGCCCAGCCCGCCGCCGAGGGTCAGCGCGACCAGCCACCGGTCCAGGTCGGCCGGACCGGCGAACGGGAGTTGCGAGAAGCGGAAGCTGTCGAAGTCCGGGATGCCCGCCACGACCAGCATCGCGCCGACGACGGCCGCGACGAACGCCGCCGCGGGTTTGCCGCGTGCCGCCGCGACGACGGCGACGACGGCGAGCGGCCAGCACACCAGCCCGACCCCGCTCGCGCCCGCCAGCAGCGGCACGAACGGCTCACCGGTCACGGCGAGCGTCGACCCCGCGGCGTGCGCGACGTTGCCCGCCGTCACCACCAGCACCCCGGCAGCGAGCAACCCCTTGGCGCGCTTCAACTGGAACGCGGCGACCGCTATGCCCAGGGTGGCCGCCAACCACCACAGCGGGTTCGGTCCGGGCGTCACGTCGACCCGCCCGCGCACCACCGCCGGGCCGAGCGGCACCTCCCACTCGGGCGCGGTGGTGCGGTCGTCGCGGAACCGCCACACCTCGCCCGGCCGCACGGTGCGGCCGGCGACCTCCAGCGGCACGGGCCCGTCGTTGCGGATCTCCAACTGCGCGCCGTGGTTGACCATCCGCGCGGTCACGCCGGGCAACGGCGGCTCCACCCCGGTCACGGTGCTGAGGTGGTCCTGCGGTGTCAGGCCGCCGGCGTGCGCGTGCGCGGGTGGCGCCGCGCCGAGCAGGAGCACCAGCACCAGCAGCAACACCCTCACCGGCGCGTCGGCACGAGCACCACCGCGAGCAGCAGCCCGTGCAGCGCGGCGACCAGCGGCGCGCCGGTCCACATCTCGGTGACGCTCGGCAACGCGCCCGCCCCGATCCCCGCCGCCGCGAAGAAGAGCACCCACGTCGCCAGCGGTGCGGTGAACGCGAACACCCGGTACTCGCGCAACCGCTCCTCGGACGGCCGCAACCACCACAGCAGCACGTCGACCACCACACCGGACAACACGAAAGCCGCCGCCGTGCCCAGGTTCTCGTAGTTGGCGACGGCGGTGCTGAGCAGCGCCACGACGACCTGGAGCAGCGTGGCGACGCCGATCGGCAGGCGGAACCGCCGCGCCGCCAGCAGCAGCGGCGCGAGCAGCACCAGGTTGGTGATGGTGATGGCGGCGGCGAGCCGGTTCGCCGCGGCCGAGCCGCCTTGGGCCTTGTCGAAGCTGAACGACCGCAACACGCCCTGCGGCCCGTAGACGGTCGCATCGGCGTACTGCACGAACAACAAAACCAACGCGGTGCTGAAGGACAACGCCAGCGCCGCCGGCAGGAACCGCCGCAGCGACGGGGCGACGACCGCGCGGTCCGACCACAACGCCCGCAGCGGCGTCGTGAGGATGACGATCATCGACGTGATGAGGCCGAGGTGGGTCGGGCTGTAGAGGATGTCGATGCCCTGCTCGATGCCGATGAACGTGTGCCACAGGTAGTCGCCGAACCCGCACACCGCGAACACCGGCAGCGCCAGCACCGCGAGCCCGTACCCCTCGGGCACCGCGGCGAGGCCGCGCCTGCCCTCCTGCACGTTGCGCCACACCACCCACAGGACCCACGCGGCCGTCGCCGCGAACCCCGAGTAGAAGACCGCGTGCCACGGCGTGAAGAACGTCTCCAGCTCGGGCACGTTCGAATGCGCCCAGGCGTCGAGGAACAGCCCCAGCGAGAACCACGTGCCGAGCAGCACGGTGACGAGGTCCGTGCGGTACGAAGCCCTGATCCGCTCCTGTTGCACCATGCGGACGAGGTTCCCGGTCCGGTCGCCCGCGCCGGAACCGTGCCACCACCCGCTCGTGGTGCGGTTAACCGCACCTATCCGTTGAGGTAACGCAGGACGGCCAGGACGCGGCGGTGGTCGTGCGGGCTCGCGGACAGGCCGAGCTTGGTGAAGATGCCGGTGCAGTGCTTCTCCACGGTGCGCTCGGCGATGTGCAGCCGCGACGCGATGGCCTGGTTGGTGCGGCCCTCCGCCATCAGCGCGAGCACCGCCCGCTCCCGCTCGGTCAGCCGGTCGTCGCCGCCACGCCGCCTGCCGATCAGCCGGGCCACCACCGCCGGGTCGAACGCCGAGCCGCCGGCGCCGACGCGGCGGACCGCGGCGGTGAACTCGGCCAGGTCGGACACCCGGTCCTTGAGCAGGTAGCCCACGCCGTCCGCGCCCTCGTCCAGCAGTTCCGCCGCGTAGCTGACCTGGACGTACTGGGACAGCACCAGCACGCCCGTCGCCGGGTACCGGCGACGCAGCGACACCGCGGCGCGCAGCCCCTCGTCGGTGCGCGTCGGCGGCATCCGGATGTCCACCAGCGCGACCTCCGGCCGGTACCGGTCGACCGCCGCCACCAGGCCGTCCGCGTCCGGCACGGCCGCCGCCACCGCGAAACCCGCCTCGGTCAGCAGGCGGGCCAGCCCCTCCCGCAGCAGCGTCGAGTCCTCCGCGATCACGACCCGCACGGCAGCACCACCCGCACACTCGTCCCCTCGCCCGGCACGCTGAGCACCGCCAGCGAACCCCCCGTCGCCGCCACGCGGTCGGCCAGGCCGCGCAGCCCGGAGCCACGCGCGTCCGCGCCGCCGCGCCCGTCGTCGTCCACCCGCACCTCCAGGGTGCCGGCGCGGGTCGTGACGACGACCCGCGCGCGAGTGGCCCCGGCGTGCTTCGTCACGTTCGCCAACGCCTCCGCCACCACGTAGTACGCCGCCGTCTCCACCTGCGGCGGCACCGGTCCGGCCAGCTCCACCACCGGTTCCGCCGCCGGGTCGGCGAGCGCCGCCAGCTCGCGCACCGCGCCGTGCAGCCCGCGTTCGGCCAGCACCGGCGGCAGGATGCCGTGGCACACCGCCCGCACGTCCTCGATGGTCGCGAGCACGGCGGACTTGGCCTCGCCCACCAGGTCCCGCGCGCGCTCCGGCGGCAGCGCCTCCGCCAGCCCGAGCGTCATCGCCACCGACAGCAGCCGCTGCTGCACGCCGTCGTGCAGGTCGCGCTCCAACCGCCGCCGCTCCGCCTCCGCCGCGCGCACCAGCCGGGCACGCGACTCGTCGAGCTGCCGCAGCCGGGCACGCAGCTCCGCGGTCAGCCGCTCGTTGTCCAGCGCCAGCGCGACCGCCGCGCACGCCGCGTCCACGAGTTCCACGTCCAGCCCGGGGTCGTGCAGCAGCAGGGCGACCGGTGACCCGCCGCGGTCCACGCGGGTCTGCACCCGGGAACCGTCCGCCACCACGGGCGCGCCGGACGCGTCCACGTACCGCTGCTGCGACGCCACCCAGTACCCCACGCGCAGCCCGGGATCGCGCAACGTCGCCGCCAACGCCTCGCGCACACCCGCCCGCGGCCCCTGCCCGTTGAGGCGCACCACCAGGTCCGCCACCCCACCCCGGTCCACCCGGCGGCGCAACAGGCCCGCGAGGTAGGCGAGCGGGATGCCGGTGAGGGCGAGCATC
Source organism: Saccharothrix obliqua (assembly GCF_019375475.1). Lineage (GTDB taxonomy): Bacteria > Actinomycetota > Actinomycetes > Mycobacteriales > Pseudonocardiaceae > Actinosynnema > Actinosynnema obliqua. Next base: position 397,159 of record NZ_JAHXGQ010000002.1, read on the forward strand.
AACGCCACCACGGGCGGGTTCAACCCGGCCCGCTCGACCGGCCGCCACGCCGCGAACACCAGCACCGCCACCACGGACGCGCCCAGCATCGCGGTCAGGGTGCGCCGCTGCGCCAGGCTGCTGCACGTCCAGCGGTGCAGTTGCAACCCGAGCATGGCCGACCCGATCGCCACCGTGAGCGGGGTTTCCGCGTCACGCACCACGTAGGCCCACTCCTCCCGCGACCGCGCCGCCGCCGTCACGAGCACCACCGCCGCGTACCCGGACAACACGACGGCGCGGCGCGGCGCGGTGAGCAGCCGCCCCGTCGGGAACGCCACCACCAGGTGCCCCAGCACCGCGGGCCACGACTTCGCCACCAGGTGGTGCGCGAACGCCGGGCCGTCCCACAGGCGGTCGACCGACCACAGCACGCCCGCCAGCACCAGCAGCAGGCCGATCCGGTTGCGCGGCTGGGCTTTGCGGCTGAACGCGCCCGCGGTCACGTACACCGCGCTCACCGCGAGGACCGCGGTCGTCAGCAGCATGGCGTCCAACGTAGCGGCCGGGCGGGTGCGGGCCGCAGCGCCGACCGCCGGCGGGGTTGACGCCCGTCCGGCCCCTTCGGTAACGATGGATCGGCGACGCCGCCGGGGGAAGCGGCGGGCGCACGCCGGGGGTGACGACGCGTGATCGAAGCCGAGTACCACACCGAGGACCTGCCGAAGGCCGAGCGGTTCGCGTTCTGGCGGCGCATCGCCGAGCGGTCCCTGGCGCCCATGGCGATGCGCTCGGACCAGGCCGCGGACTTCCGCGCCGACGCGCACTGCCTGGACTTCGGCGCGGTGCGCCTGGCCGAGGTGACGGTGCCGTCGCTGCGCACGGAGCGGACGCCCCGGCTGATCCGCCGCCACGACCCGGAGCGCTACTACCTGCTGCTGGACCGGGACGGCGGGTTCGGGGTCGCGCAGCACGGCCGCGAGGTGATGCTCGCGCCGGGCGAGATGACGCTCTACGACTCGTCGCGCCCGTTCCTGGGCTGGACCGGCGCGCGGCGTGGCGGCCGGGTGCTGCTCCAGTTCCCGAAGTCGTTGCTGTGCCTGCCACCGGCGCAGGTGGAGAAGGCGCTCGCCACGTGCCTGCCGGGCGACGCGGGTGTCGGCGCGTTGCTCGCCGGTTCGCTGCGCGAGCTGGCGGCGGGCGGCACGGGCGAGCACGCCACCCGCCTGGCGGGCATCTCGCTGGACCTGCTGGCCGCGTTGCTGGCGCGGCGGGTGGAAGCGCGGTTGCCGCCGGGCGCGCACGACAACGCGCTGGTGTCGCAGGTGCGGGTGTTCATCGACGGTCACCTGGCCGATCCCGGGCTGAGCCCGGCGGTGGTCGCCGCCGCGCACCACATCTCGACCCGGCACCTGCACCGGCTGTTCGCCGGCCAGGGTTCCGGTGTGGCGGCGTGGATACGCCGGCGTCGGCTGGAGCGCAGCCGCCACGACCTGACCGCGCGGCACGAGCCGGTGCACGTGGTGGCGGCCCGCTGGGGTTTCACCGACGCCGCCCACTTCAGCCGCCTGTTCCGCGACACCTACGGCATGTCGCCCACCGACTACCGGCAGACCTGGTGCACGGCTTGACACCGGCCGACTGTGAGTGATTGGTTAATCTCGTGCCAGCCGCCGAACGCCGCCTCTCCACCGCCGAAGAACGCCGGGAAACGGTGCTGCGCACCGCGCTCGGCACGTTCGGCGCGAAGGGCTACTTCGGCACGACCACCGGCGAGGTCGCGAAGGCCGCGGGCATCTCCCAGGCGTACGTGTACCGGCTGTTCCCCGACAAGGAAGCGTTGTTCCTGGCCGTGGTGGAGCGCTGCTTCACCCGCATCCGGGAGTGCTTTGGCGACGGTGTCGCGCGTGCGGAGGGCAGTTCGCCGGAAGCCGTCCTGGCCGCGATGAGCGACGTCTACGCGCGGCTCATCGCGCAGGACCAGGCCCTGTTGCTGGTGCAGATGCACGCCCAGTGCGCGGCCATCTCCGAACCCGCCGTGCGCGAGGTGCTGCAACGCGGTTACGCGCGGACCGTGGAGTACGTGCGTGGCGTGTCCGGCGCGGACGAGGCACGGGTGCAGGACTTCTTCGCCCGCGGGATGCTGTGCCACCTGGTGATGGCCGTGGACGCCACCGGGGTCGACGCGCCGTGGGCCCGCACCCTCGCCGCGGGCATCCGCCACTACTGACGGCGTCCCCCAGGTGAGTGACCGATCAGTCACGACACCCGCTAATTCGGTTCGCCGCCACCCGGACGTCCGCTAGCGTCGGGGCGGTGGACGAGGAGTGGTTCACCGGCGGCACCGCGGAGGTGGTGCGGATCGGGCCCACCGTGCGGCGGCCCGTGGGTCCGTGGAGCGAGGCCGTGCAGTGGCTGCTCGCCCGTCTCGCCGGCGCGCAGGTGCGCGGCGTGCCCCGCTGGCACGGCGTGGACGGCCAGGGCCGCGAGGTGCTGACGTTCCTGCCCGGCGCGACCGGCCCCGAGCACGCGCGGTCCGACCGCGCCGTGGTGAGCGCCGCGAAGCTCCTGCGCCGCGTGCACGACGCCACCGCCGATCTGCCCGGCGCCACCGCGCTCCGGTGGCGGCTCCCGGTCGTGGAACCGGTGGAGGTGGTGTGCCACGGCGATTTCGCGCCCTACAACTGCGTGTTCCAGGGCGGTGCGGCGACCGGCGTGTTCGACTTCGACGCCGCCCACCCCGGGCCGCGGTCCTGGGACCTGGCGCACGCGGTCTACCGGTTCGCACCCATGTCCACAGAGGACGCCCCACCCGTGGCGGAACAAGCCCGCCGGGCACGGCTGTTCCTCGACGCCTACGGCCGCACGCGTGGTGAACGGCGCGACGTCGTGGACGCCGTCGCGCCCCGCCTGCACGCCCTGGTCGACTTCATGCACGCCGCCGCGGCCGGCGGTGAGGCCGCCTTCGCCCGGCACATCGCCGAGGGCCACGCCGACCTCTACCGGCGGGACATCGCGCACCTCGTCGCCCACCGGGCGACCTGGGACCGCGTCGTGGTGGGGTGAGCCCGCACCGCTCCCGGGTGGAATAGTCCTCCCGTGGCCGAACGAAGAAGAGGCGTCCCGACGCCCAGCACCGACCGGACCGTCCGCGACCGGGACTGGACCACCAACGACATCACCGGCGAGCAGCACGAGCGCACCGAGTTCGTGGACGTCGACATGGCCGACCTCGCGAACCGGGGTTCCACGTTCACCGAGTGCGTGTTCCGGGGCGTGGAGTTCAACGCCTCCACGCACACCGAGGCGGCGTTCCTCAACTGCACGTTCATCCGGTGCGAGTTCTTCGACGCCGCGTTCACCGACTGCAAGCTGGTCGGCAGCATGTTCGACGGCGGCAGCTTCGACCTGCTCAAGGTCGTCGGCGGCGACTGGTCGTTCACCGGGATGCCGGGCCTGGACCTGCGTCGCGCCTCGTTCCGGGGAGTCCGGATGCAGGACGTCGACCTCACCGGCGCCCGCTGCCAGGGCGCCGAGTTCACTCACGTCGACCTGTCCGAGGCGTGGCTGCACAACGCCGACTTCAGCAAGGCCGACCTGCGCGGCTCCGACCTCACCGGCATCGACCCGACCGCGGTGAAGCTCGCCGGGGCCCGCATCGAACCCGACCAGGCGCTCACCATCGCCGTGGCGCTCGGGCTGCGCATCGGCTGACGGTCAACGGCCGTAGAGCCCGGACGGCGCGTCGTCGGCGAAGAAGGCCGTCACCAACCGCCCCACCGCCTCCGGCGGCAACCACGGCCCGTGCGGCTCCAGTGCCGCGCGGATCAGCGGAGCGTCACCGGGGTGCGCGCCCAGCGCGACGACGAACTCCACGACGTGCCCCGCGCCGCCCGACGCGCATTCCCGGAACGCCACCACGTCCGCCGCGCCCAGGCGACGCGCCAACTCCGCACCGCCCGCCGCGAAAGCCGCCCGCTCCACCTGCCGGTCCGCACCGCCGCTCGCGACCACGAACAGCCACACCATCTCGTAGGCGGTCCGCACCCGTTCCGCGGGTGCGGGCGGCACGCGGAACCGCCGCACCAGGCGCTCCGCCGTGCCCGTGAAATCCCGCCGCCGCACCACGCCGTCGTCGTTGGCGTCGAACAGGTCGAACCGCCGCGCGAGCTTCACGTGCAACCCGGCACCCATGAGCTGTCCCCTCCCCCGAGGGGACAGCATCGCACCCATGCCCGCGCCGGGCAGTCCGAGCCGATCCGGTTACCGCCTCACGCCCGCATCACCGTGGCGATCGGGATGCGCGCCGCGCGGATCGCGGGGATCAGGCCACCCAGGACGCCCGCCACCAGACCCGCCACGACACCCGCGACACCGGCCTGCCACGGGAACTCCACCCCGCTCAGCGACGGGTAGCGCGACCCGAACATGTCACCGCCCACGCGCAACGCCACCACACCCGCGCCGATCGCGGCCGCGGCCGTCAACAACCCGGTCAGCAACGTCTCCGCCAGCACGATGCCCGCCAGCAGCAGGCGTGGCGTGCCCACGGCCCGGCGCAACGCGAACTCCTCGATGCGCTCGCCCACCGTGGCCAGGCCGACGTTCAGGATGCCCGCGACACCGATCAGCAGCACCAGCGCCGCCATGCCGAGGAAGATCCACCGCATCAACGTCAACTGGGACGACATGCGCTCCAACGAGTTGATGGTGTTGAAGTGGATGCGGTCCTCCGGCGTGCCGCTCGCGACCAGCCGCGCCCGCAGCGTGTGCTCCACGTCCGTGGCACTCGGCGACAGCATCACCCGCAGCCCCGGTCCGCTGTCCCCGGAAGCCATGTCCCGCACCGGCAACCAGTTCCGCAGCTCGTCGGACCGCACGTACGCGGCGGGCATGAAGCCGCCGTCGTCCACCACGCCGACGATCTGCGGTGTGGCGTTCACGTCCGAACCCTGCACCCGCATCTCGGCGGGCACCCGGTACCGCTCGAACGCGTCGGCCGCCTTCTTGTTCAGCACCAGGCGCGGCGCGAGCGACGGCTCACCGCCGAAGTCCAGCCACTTGCCGGAACTCGGGCGGAACGGGCGGAACGCCCGGATGTCACCGGTCATGCCCACCAGTTCGAGCTGGATCGCCTGACCCTTGGGTGAACCCCGCGTGCCATCGTCGATCTCGTGGCAGCCGTTCTGGTCGCAGAACATCCGCGGCCCGTAACCGCCCGGCTGGTCCACCGGGCCGCCGCCCTCGTTGACCGGTTTCACGCCCGGCTCGCCGATGATCGCCGTCGCGTTGGTCAGCGCCACCGCGTCGGACCGGCCCGCCACGACCTCCAGGGTCGTCTCCACCGCCCCGCCCTCCGGGGGCAGGTAGAGCTGCCGGGTGCCGTCCTTGCCCTGCGACAGCTCGACGTCCTCCAGCATCGCGCGGTTCGCGATCTCCGAGCCCGCCTGCACCACCACCACCGCGAGCACGCCCATGAACAAGCTCACCATGGACAGGAACGTGCGCAGCTTCCGCGCGCGGATCCCCTGCCCGCCGATGATCACCGACGACCGCAGCCGCCCGGACAGCCGGATCACACGACCACCCGCTCCGGGGTCGGGCGCAGCAGGCCGTCGGACAACGTCAGCACGCGGCCCATCTTCGCCGCGTGGTGCCGGTCGTGCGTCACCAGCACCAGGCCGCAGCCCCGGTCCGTCGTGGCGCGCAACGCCTCCACCACCAGGTTGCCGGTCTCGGTGTCCAGCGCGCCGGTCGGCTCGTCCGCGAGCAGGATGCGTGGTTCCCGCACCAGGGCGCGCGCGATCGCCACGCGCTGCTGCTCGCCACCCGACAACCGCGGCGGCTTGTGCTTGGCGAGGTGCCCGATGCCGACCCGCTCCAGGGCGGCCAGCACCTTCGCGCGGCGCTTGCGGCGCGGCAGCCAGCCCTGGCCGTTCACCAGCGCCATGGCCACGTTCTGCGCGGCGGTGAGGTGCTTGAGGAGGAAGAACCGCTGGAACACGAACCCGAACTCGGCGCTGCGCAACGCCGCCGCCTTCCGCTCCGGGACGCGGGTGATGTCCCGGTCGCCCAGCAGGTACTCGCCGCCGTCCGGCCGGTCGAACAGGCCGATCACGCTGAGCAGCGTGCTCTTGCCCGACCCGGAGCGGCCGAGGATGGCCACGCTCTCACCGCTGTGCACGGCGAGGTCCACGCCGGCCAGGATGGTGCGGGGTTCCTGCTGACCCTTCAACGTCTTGGTGATCCCGGAGAGCCGGAGCAGCGGCGTCACTTCGACCCGCCCTCGGGGTTGCCCTGGCCCTCCGGCGCGCGCGGCAGGTTCGGACCGGGCACCGCCAGCGTCTCGTCGCCGGTCAGGCCCTCCTTGATCTCCACCACCTTGCCGTCGGTGAGACCCAGCACGACGTCCGTGGTCTGCCGCGCGCCGTCCGCGCCGAGCACGTCCACCTTGCCCTTGCCCTGCCCGCCGGCCACGGCCTCCACCGGGACCACGAGCGCGTTGGAGGCCGACGCCGTCACCACTTCGAGGGTGGCCGACGCGCCGTTGATCAGCTTCACGTCGTCGGGCGCCGTGCAGACCAGTCGCAGGCCGGTCGGGTCCGAAGCGCCCTTGGACTGCTGCGGGTCGGGCATCGACGGCGGGCGGTTGCCGGTCGGCGTGGCACCCTCCTCCTGGTCCGGCTGCTGTGGCGGCGGCGGTGCGGGCACCGTGCCGGCGGGCAGCGCGGCGATCGTGCCGAGGAGCGCGCAGTCGAACGGCCCGGGGCCGTTCTTGATCTGGGCGCGGATCGTGCCCGTCGAGGCGTCGGAGATCTGGTACGCCTGCTCGCCGTTGAGGTCGGCGACGATGCCGTAGCCCGCGTACTTGGCGGAGGCGATCGGCATCCCGGCGGTCACCGTCGACCGGTCGTCGACCAGCCGGCCGCCGAACGTCGAGCCGGCCGGGGCCTCGACGTAGTTCGGCGTGCCGTCGGCCCAGACCGTGGCGACGCGCGTCGGTTTCGTCGGCGTGCTCTTGGCTTCCGGCACGTCGAAGTAGCGCACCTGGCCGGCCACGGGCGCGGTGAGCCCGAAGACCGGGTTCATCGTCACCTTGCCGGTGAGGCTCACCTTGTTGGTGAGGTCCTGGCGGGACGGTTTGGCGGTGGTCATCGTCGTGCCCCGGGGAGCGAATTCGGGATTGGCCGCCTCACCGCCCCCGGATGAACACCCTTGCGCGGCGACCAACACCGCGGCCACGCCGACCACAAGCCCCAAACGAGACACCGATTTACCCCCACCCAGAAAATCCGCCGGTCCGGCCAACCTACCGACATGACGCGCCACCCCCGCACGGGGTTGCTCCCGAGCCGCGCCGTCGCCGAACCTCCGCCGAATTGTCTCCGTTCCGACACCCACTTCCCATCTCCAATGCGATGGGCGGCCCGTCTGGTTTACCTGTTGCGGAGGGTTCACTACATGAGGTGAAAGGGGCGTCAACCAGGCACTTTTCGGCCATGCTGGTCGTTGCCGGTGAAAAAACACGGCGCGGCGGCCCGGCGGCCCCCTCCGCTCGGATCGGCGCGTGCGAGCCCGATGCGTGGCGGGAGGTTGCTCGGGGGACGGGGACGAAGGAGAGGCCGGAGAGATCGGCGGCGCGGCCCGAGGTGACGGTGGCGCGACCCGGGCTGCGCGGCCCGCGGCACAGCCCGGAGTGGCGGTGCTTCGCGGGACTCGGCGCGGCTCGCGGTCGGCACGGCCTCGCGGAGACCGCGGTCGGGTCGGCCTGACGTGGTCGGTGCGGTCCGGGGCAGTGTCCAGCCCGGTGCCCGGCGCGGCCTGGAGAGGTGTGGGTCGGGGGCGCATGGGGCGGCCCGGGGCTGGGGTGGCCCGGGGTCTGACTCGGTGGGCGATTGGCGCCGCGTACATCGCTGGCGCGTCCGGTCGCACGGTTGGCGGGCTGGCGCGTCCGGTGGGCGCGGCTCGCGACCGGGCGTGCGCGGTCCGACATGGGCCACGGTTCGACATGGACATGGCCGGGTTCGGGTTGGGCTCAGGTGTGGCTGCGGCGCGCTGCCGATCGACGGGCCTGTGTGGTGCGACGGCGGCACGCGATGAGGAAGCCCGCGGTGGTGCGGGCTGCTTGCGTCCCCTGATGTGCCCGGTATGCGGCGAAGTCCAGCACGAGTCCAGCACGGGACCCGAGCGTCCCGAAGTGGTTGGTCGGAAGGGCGGACGGGGGGTGTTGGGCGGGAGGCGAGGCGTGGATGGCCGGTGGCGTGTGAGTGGCACGCGAGGCGCTGGGGGTGCGGCGTGGAGCGGGGCTAAGGGGTGGAGTGGGAGGTGTGGGGTTGTGGGTTACGGGGATTGGGTGCCGGCGATGTTGACCATCCAGGTGATGCCGAACCGGTCGACGCAGGCGCCGAACTCGTCGCCCCACATCTGCTTTTCCAAAGGCACCGTCACCTGGCCGCCCGCGGACAGTTGGTCCCAGTAGCCGTGCAGTTCGGGGGCGTCGTCGCCGCTCAGGCTGATCGTGATGTTGTCGCCCGGGTTGTGCGGCATGCCGGGCGGGGTGTCGGCGCCCATGAGCGTGAAGCCACTGGGGGTCTCCAGTTGGCCGTGCATGATGTTGTTCGCCTCTGGTGCCTCGGGTGGGCCGTAGTCGCCGAAAGTGCTCAAGGTCAGGGCTCCACCGAACACCTCCTTGTAGAACTCCATCGCCTCGCGCGCATTGCCCGCGAAGCTGATGTACGGGTTCAGCCGGGAAGCCATCGGGTCCTCCTCTGACTCGCCCCCTCCACGTGTCAGCCATCGTCGCAAGTGGTTGACCAACCCGCGACTGGAAGTGCACCGACCCGCGACTGGAAGTGCGGGGAACTGGAAGTGCGGGGAACCGTTAGTGGTCGACCGGGGTGAGGGTTTCCGCCGCCACGTCCGCCGTCACCTCCGCCGCCACGTCCGCGGACGCCTCCGCCGCGGGTTGGCCGCTCAACCGGGCGAATCTCGCGATCGCCTGCCGGGCCAGCCTCGTCGCCTCCACGGCCAGCGCCCGCCGGTCCCCCACCCCGTCCACCACCCTCGCCGCCAACCGCGCCAACTCCTCCGCCTGCCGGGCGATCGCCACGTCCCCCTCATCACCGCCCAACGGAAACCGGTGCGACGGCGGCAACCGGACGCTCTCCCCCAACGCCCGCCGGTAGAGGGCACGCTCCAACGCCTCCACGGTGCGCGGCTCGGCAGGCCACAACTCGGCCTCCGCCACCGGATCCAGCAGCAGCTCCAGGCGAGCCCGCACGGTCGCGCCCAGGGTGCCCTCCGCCTGCCCGATGAACACGACCTCCCCATCCGGCCCGTACAAGGCGAAGCACCCCACCTCCACATCCCCCCACCGCCGCCCGGCGTCGTCACGTGCCGCGAGGCCCCGGTCCAACGGGGTAGGGGTCGGCCGGGGACGGAGAACAGCCTGCTGCCACCTGCGCCGCCACCGGGCGACCTCGTCGTCGTGCCGCCGCAGGTCACCACCGTCGCGGTGACGCAGCACGGCACGCACGAAAGCCTGCACGAACTCGGCCTTGGGCATCCGCTTCCCGGTGAGCACCTCGCTCACGGTGGCGGGCGGCAGGGCGGCCAGCTCGCGGATCCGCGCGTAGCTGGGTTTGCCGCACTCGACGTGGAGGGCGCGCAGGCTCTCCGCGAACTCGTAACCGGACACTCCGCTTCCTTTCCGGATCGGTCGGTGCACCCGCACAACCGCCCGAGCGCCGGAAAGGATTCGGGCCTCCATTCGGGAACGTTCGGCGCGCCCACCCGCTGTTAACCGACGGTGATCAACCGGCACCACCCGCGAGCTGCGGAGTTAACAAACCGTTGCGAGAAGTTTCATCACCGACCACCAACCCGGTACGCCGTTCAGGGGAATCACGCAACCACCGGACGGCGTCCCACCCATTGGTCGCCGTTTGACACCCCGCAGGGCCGGCGCGACTATTCCGGCCATTCGCCGCGCCCATTTCCCGACTCATTTCGGCAACCGAGGGGTGTGCATGTTGTCCAACTCGCCGCCAAGGCGAAAAATCCTGATCAGCGCCGTCGCGGTCGTGCTGGCCGCCGGTGCGGTGACCTACCCCGGCGGCACGCCGAGCGCGTACGCCGACGTGCGGACCACGACCGACACGAAGACCGCCTCCGACGGCAAGCAATACTGGGTGAAGAACCACCTGGTGGGCGGTTCGGCGGCGCCCGGTCAGCAGCGGAAGAAGTGGTTGCTGGTGTGGGCCGGTGACGAGAACGTCGCCGACACCCTGGTGAAGGACGTCAAGAACCTGCCGGGCTCGCTGGGCGGCGGCCTCGGGAAGGTCGTGAACGCCTTGCCGGGCCCCGATTTCCTGGCCGTCATCGACGCCACCGAGGGCTCGCCGTCGTACGGCAAGGTGGTCAACACCGCCACCGTCGGCCCGCTGGTCGAAAACGAGCCGCACCACATGCAGTACGTGTGGCACAAGGGGGACACCGTCTACGCGGGCGCGTTGTTCGCCGCCGCGACGTACGCGTTCGACGTGTCGGCGCTCCCCGAGTTGCGGCTCAAGGGGATCAGCCTCCCGACGAACACGTTGGGCGGCTCGGTCCCGGACGCGTACTGGACGTTGAAGGACGGCACGGCGTACGGCACGTACATGGGCGGCCCGGTGGTGCCCGGACCGCACGTGTACGCGAACGGGCAATCCGTGGTGGGCAACGGTTTCGCGGGCAGTCCGGGCGCGCTGGTGCGGTTCGACCGGACCGGCCGGGTGCTGTCCCAGACCTCGGCGGCCACGCCGCAGGGCGACAACGCGGAGCTGTGCGCGAACCTGCCCCGGCTGTCCGCGCCGACATGCGCCAACCCGCACGGCATCCAGGCCCGCGAGGACCTGAACACGTTGGTCACCAGCGACTACGCCGAGCCGCGCAACATCATCCTGGACCCGGTGAAGCAGCCGTCGCCGTACCTGCGCCGCCCGACCGTGCGGACGTGGGACATCACCGACCGGGACAACCCGAAGCTGCGCGCGGTGTCGTACCTCCAGGACGGGCCGCGGGCGGATCCGGCGGACCCGCTGCACGCGGAGTCGCGTGCGGTCATGGAGACCACGGTGACGAACCTGCCGCACCACAAGGGCGCGTTCGCGCAGACCATGCAGGGCGGTGCGGTGCACTACACGCCGGACATCACGGCCGCCGAACCGCACTGGTACGAGGTGTTCGACGACGGCGCCGCGAACAAGGCGATCCACGCGGGCAACGACAGCAACGGCGGCGGCTCGAACGGCGGCTGGATCCAGACCAGCCCGGATGACAAGTACCTGTACCGCGCGATCTCCGGACGGGCGAAGGGCGCGCTGGGTCCGAACGACCCGGGCACGACGGGCGGCGTGTACGTGCTGGACATCCAGCGGTTGCTGGCCGCCGGTCCGGACTTCCGGTGCCGCGTCGACACCTTGGCCGAGGCGCGCAACGGTGGTGCGGAGGCGGACTGCCCGACGTTGGCGGGCGCGGCCCCGATCAACCCGGGGCAGCCGGCCGCGGGACCGCACTGGGGCGCGTACGACAACTTCGAGCTGGACTCGGACGGCCTCTACCGGGAGACGTCGTCGCCGCGGCGGATCGCCGTGTCGAACTACTTCGTCGCGCGGTCCGGTTTGGACGGTGACCACCGGGTGAACGTGCTGTCGGTGGACCCGGACGGGAAACTGGCCCTGGACAACGACTTCAGGGACGAGTTCAGCGGCCAGGTAGGCGTGAACTTCAACCGGCGGGACTGGCCGCACGGCCCGTTCGGCAACGCCAAGCCGCACTCCGAGCTGTTCGTCGTCGCCGACGCCGACGTGAAGTGATGGAGCACCCCCACGGCGGTCTCGACGTGGTCGGGACCTCTTCCTGGACGCTGGCGCTGCGCCTGGTCCTGTTGCTGGCGACGGCTTTCGTGGCGGGTGCCGGTCTGGTCACGCGAGTGCCGGTGCCGGGCGGGGCCACGACGCGGAACACGGCGCGGGAAAAGCGGAACACGGCGCGGGAAACGACCGAGACGCGCGAAACGTCCGAGGCGCGGCAAAGCACGGTGCCGGACACCATCGGTGCCGCGCAACCGCCCATGGCGCGAAGCAACACGGCCAACGCGGCGCGATCGACTGTGCTGCAACGGAACGCGGTGCGCGTCACGGTGGGCGCGGCGGCGGTTGCGGTCGTGTTGGCGGTGGTGTCGGTGGCGGTGCTGGGTGTGCACGTCGCGGGTGCGGCGGTGCATGTCGGGCTGGTGGTGGCGGTGCCCGCGTTGTCGCGGTGGCCCGGGTTGGCGCGCGGAGCCGCGGTGCTGCTGGTGTTGCTGCTGGTGGTCGAGACCGCCGCCGGGGGTTCGGGTGTCGAGTTCGTGGTGGACACCGCGTACGTGGCGGCGGCAGCCGCGTGGTTCGGGGTGGCGCTGTCCGGTTCGGGCACCCGGCCGCTCGTGCTCACCCTCGGGGTGGCGCTGGTGGCGGCGGGCGTGACGCGGTTGGTCACGTCCGGCGTGGCGGTGGACCGGCGGCTCGTGACGACGCCGCTGGGCCTGGTGCTGCTGGCGGCGGTGGTGTCGCCGGTGGTGGCGGTCGCCCTGCGGGGACGTCGGGTCGCGGTGGTCGGCGTGGTGCTCGGGTTCGTGGCGTGGAGCGCGTTGGCCGCGGTGCCCCGGCCCGCGGAGCTGCCGACGCCGGGTGTGCCCGTGCTGGCGGAGGTCACCCTGGCCGGGCAACGGGTACCGGTCCTGGTGACGCCGCACCGGCCGGGCCGCAACCTGGTGCACCTGCCGGCGAGCGCGGTCGACGGCGTCCGGGTCGCGGCGGGTGGTCCACCTTCGCCCGCGCTGCCCCGGGTGGGCGCGGAGGGCACGTGGGCGGAGGTGGACCTGCCGGCGGGACGCGGTGACGTCGTGCTGTCGGTGGGCGACGACTCCGCCTCGGTCGACGTCGACACCGGTGACGGCCCGGCGGTCGTGGTCGACCCGGAGTGCGCGAGCGCCGCGTTGGGCGGCCTGATCGCCGGGCGGCGGGAACCGCTCACCACGTGCCCGGCCGACCGACTGCCCACCGAGGACGAGGAGTCGCTGCGGCGGCTGGTGGACTTCCTCCGGGACCGCGGCGCGCCCGGCGTCACGCTCGCCGCGGACACCACCACGCGTGGCACGCGTGCCGCCGCCGCGGTGCGTGCCGCGGCGGCCGAAGCCGGTATCCGGGTCGACGCGGAACCGAAGGAGGACAACGCTTTGCTGGTCGTGTCGGGGTGGGAGGCGGCCCACGCGGCACTCGACACCGCCACCGCCCAGCAGGCGGAACGGCCCGTCTACGCGCACGGCCTGTACGTCGCGCCGTGGCTGCTGACCACACCGCTGGTCAGCGCGGTGACGACGGTGTCCGTACCACTGCGGTTCGACCCCCGGGAGCCGCTTCCGGTGGGGTACGCGGTGGCGCTGGGCAACGGGTTCGGCGGCGCGAACCCCACCCCGGCGGGGTTCACCGCGTGGCAGGGCGGACGACCGGCGGCCGGTGGTGTGCGGGTGTTCGCCGCCGCGCAGGTCACCGTGATGCCGATGGGTCCGGGTGAGCCGCACGCGCCCGGGATGCCGATGTCCGAGGAACTGGCCGGCCAGTGGGTGCCGAAGGCGACCGTGGTGCCGGTCAGCGAACTGCTCACCTGAGGAGGGAAACGACGTGAAACGCGTGACGGCAGTGGGTTTCGCGGTGCTGGCGCTGTGCCTCGCCGCGTCGGGTGTCGCGAGCGCCGACACCCCGGTCTGGGTGCTGCCCGGGGTGGACCTGGGCGGTGTGCTGGGCCCGACGACCGGTGTGCCCGGCGGGCTCGCCCCCGTGTTCGACCTGGTGAAGCTGATCGGCGGCTAGGAACCGCCACCGAGGGAGGAGAACCATCGTGAGGAAAGCCGCACTCGCCGCCGCACTCGCCGGGCTGCTGCTGACCGGGGCCGCGGCCCCGGCGTGGGCCGACCCGGCGGTCGTCGACGAACCGGACACCAGCGACCTGCACAACGTCTGGACGTTCACCCCGGTACTGGGCGTGCCCCTGCTCGGGCTCGTGCAGTCGGTGGTGAAGGCGCCCAACGGGATCATCCCCAACTGATGGCAGACCGGCCCGGTCGCCCCGCGCGGCCGGGCCTCTCCCCAAGGAGCAAACCGTGGCGACGGTCAACAGGTTCCTCTCCTCACCCACGTCGTGCGCCGCACCCGTGCCGAAGCCGGAAGAACCGGTGCGCGTCGTGCCGCTCGCCGTCTCGGGCGTGCTCGCGGTCGGCCTCACCTGGTACGTGTGGGCCGCGCACGGCGGCCGGTACGGCGTGCTGCTGGCGCTCGGGCTGGGCCTGGGTTTCGCGTTGTTCCACTCCCGCTTCGGCTTCACCTCCGCGTGGCGGCAGCTCGTGGCGGTCGGCAACGGGCAGGGCGTGCGGGCGCACAGCCTCCTGCTGGGCACCGCGGCGACGTTGGTCGCGCTCGTCGTGTCCACGGGTTCGGGCTTGTTCGGCGCGACGCCGAAGGCCACCGCGGGACCGCTCGGGCTGGCGTTGCTGGTGGGCGCGGTGTTGTTCGCGGTGGGCATGCAGCTGGGCGGCGCGTGCGCGTCCGGCACGCTGTTCGCGGTCGGGGCCGGTCAGTCGGCGATCGTGTTGACCCTGGGCGGGTTCGTGGCCGGTTCGGTGTTCTACACGTGGGCGTTCCCGGTGTTCGACGGGTGGCCCGCGATACCGGGCGTGCTGCTGGCGGACCACGTCGGCTGGTTCGGCTCGTGGGTGGTGACGGTCGTCGCGCTGCTCGGGATCGTCGCCGTGACGCGGGTCGTGCAGGCCCGCCGCAACCCGCCGCCGACGGACGTCGTGCCGACCGCGAGCGGTCTGGCGCGGGTGGTGCGCGGCTCGTGGCCGCTGCTGGTCGGCGCGGTCGTGCTGGGTGTGCTGGCGGGCGCGGTGTTCCTGGTGTCCGGCGGCACGTGGGGTGTCACGTTCGCGTTCGCCCTGTGGGGCGCGAAGCTGCTGCAACTCGTCGGGCTGCACCCGGAGACGTGGGAGTTCTGGCAGGCGCAGGCGAACGCGCGGTCGCTGGCCGCGCCGATCTGGACCGACCGCACCAGCCTCACCGACATCGGCATCATGGTCGGCGCGGCGGTGGCGGCGTCGGCGGCGGGCACGTGGCGGGCGCACCGCGACATCCCGTGGCGGACGGCGCTCGCGGCTGTGCTCGGCGGTGTGCTGATGGGCGTGGGCGCGCGGCTCGCGGGCGGCTGCAACATCGGCGCGTACCTGGGCGGGATCTCGGTGGGCAGCCTGCACGGCTGGTTGTGGGGCGCGTTCGCGCTCGGCGGCACGTGGCTCGGGCTGCGGCTGCGCCCGTTGTTCGGGCTCGGCGTGCCGAAGCCCGCCGACAGCGTCTGCTAGGCCAGGCAGGCACGGACGGCGGCCCGGTACACCGCCGTCGCGATGTCGTGGTGGCGGTCGCCCGCCTGGCTGAAGTGCTCCAGGGTCACCCCGCTGTTGACCTCCAGCACCGACAGCCCGCCCGCGACCGCCACCACGTCGACGCTCGCGAAGCGCAGGTCCAGCACGCGCATCGCGTTCCGCGCCACGGTGCTCAGCTCGGCGGTCGTGGCGGGGTCCACGGCGAGGTCCGGTCGCGCGCCGAACCGCAGGTTGTGCCGCCACTCGCCGGGTGCGATGGCCTTGCGGTACACCAGGAGCACCACGTCGTCGAGCACCACGACGCGGTACTCCTCGGCGACGTCGAGGAACGGCGACACCGCGATGGCCCGGTAGCGGACCGACAGGTGGTGCAGGTGCTCACGGGCCTCGACGTCGTCACGGGCGCGCAGCACGTCCACGCCGCTGCTCTCGCGGTGTGGTTTCAGCACGGCGGGCAGGCCCACGGCGGTGCGGGTGAAGCCGAGCGGGTCGGCCAGGCCCGCGAACCGCAGCAGCCGGTGCGGCACGGCGCGCACGCCGCCCGCGGTGAGCAGTTCGAACGTCGCCACCTTGTCCGTGGCGATCTGCGCCGCCGCGGCGTTGTTGAGCGGGAACACCTGGCCGATGAGCAGCACGCGCCGGTCGCCCGCGACCAGTTCGGCCAACCAGTGGTCGGAGTGCCACCGGACCCGCGCCCCGGCCGCCGCGCCCGCCTGTTCGATCTGGGCCACGAATCGCCGCAGCCCGGTCTGCTGTCCGCCCGCCACGGGCCAAGCCAAGCACGCGTGTGGTCGCGCGGCGTTTCGGGGGCGGTGCCGCGTGCCCCGGCCGAGGTGGGAGGGCGGTGGTGGGTGGGTGGTCCCCGGAACCGCGACGGGTGGGTGCCGCGGCGGGTGGGTGCCACGCGGCATGATCGTTTCATGCGGATCGTCGTGGTCGGGGCGAGTGGGCTGGTGGGGCAACACGTGGTGGCCGCGGCGGGGCGCCGCGGGTGGGCGGTCACGGCGGTCGCCCGGACCAGCCGGGACGGGGTGGACCGGGTGCTGGACGCGACGTCCGCCTCCACCGCCGAGTGGCGGGAGGTGGTCGCCGGGCACGACGGCGTGGTGTTCGCCGCCGGGGTGGACGACCGGGACGTGCCCCGCCGGCCCGCCTACCCCGTGTTCCACCGGGGCAACGTGCGGCCGGTGGAGCGGCTGTTCGCGGCGGCGCGGGAGGAGGGGCTGACACGGGGCGTGGTGCTCGGCTCCTACTTCACGCACTTCCACCGCGCGCACCCGCGGTGGCGGCTCGCGGAGCACCACCCCTACATCCGCAGCCGGGTGGAGCAGGCGCGGGCCGCGCGCGTGGCCGCCGGGTTCCCGGTCGCCGTGCTGGAGCTGCCCTTCGTGTTCGGCCGGGCGGGCGACCGGCTGCCGAACTGGTCCGCTCCGCCGGCCCGGTGGGCGCGGTCGCGTTTCCCGCTGGTGGCGCCGCCCGGTGGGACGGCCGTGACCAGCGCCGGACTGGTGGCCGACGCGGCGGTCGAGGCGCTGGAGCAGGCGTCGGGCGCGGACGTGCCGGTCGGTGGTGAGGACATCACGTGGCGGGAGATGTTCGCGCGGGTCGCGGACGCCGTCGGCCGCCCGCGCCGCGTGCGTGGGCTGCACCCGGCGGTGCTGCGGGGCGCGTTGCGGCTCACGGGAGTGGCACACGCGCTGACCGGCCGGGAGTCCGGGCTGGACCCGCGCGTGCTGGGTGACCTGCTGACTCAGCCGCTGTTCCTCGGCGACGCGCGGCCGGGTGCGGTGGCGGACGCGTTCCGCGAGACCTTCCGGGACTGACGTCCACCGATCGGCCCAATCTGACCGGGCAGGTTGAGTTGATCGCGCCGAACGTGAACCATTGGTTCCACCAGGGGGATTCCGGCACGGGGAACTCGGGGGGGAACCATGGTCGGCGAACACGACGTCACCGGGTCGACCGCTATGGGCCGGGCCGCACGACGTCGTTCGCCGGAACACGGGGAGCTTTCCCGCTGAACGGCATCCGCACATCGAACCTCTCGTGCGCGCGGTCCCGGTGATGCGCCCGGACCTGCCTGAACGGTGTCGCGCGCACCTCGGGCTTGGGGGGCCGACGCTGTGGACGACGCGCCCATCGGCACGCGCACGAGGATAGTCCTCGCGGAACGCAGGACGCTTTTCCGGATAGGTATGCGGAAATTGCTCGACGAAGCACCGTGGGCCGAGGTGACGCACCAGGTCGACACGTTCGCCGGCCTCACCCGGCACACCACGCGACCACCCGACGTGGTGGTGCTGGGCTGCCTCGCCGACGTGCCGCGCCCACCGCTGGCCGCCCGCCGCTTCCTGGCCGGCCGACCGAGTTCCAGCGTCCTGCTGGTGGACGACCACGCGGACCTGCCGGACACGCCGCGGGTCGGTGTGCTGCCGCTGTCGTCCGGCCCGGACGAGTTCCTGTGCGCGATCCGGCTGCTGGCCGCGGGTTACGCGTTCTCCGCCGCGCCCACCCCGCGCGACCGCCCGCCGCCGGAGCGCATCACGCGTCGCGAGACCGACGTGCTGCGCCTGCTGGTGTGCGGGCGGACGAACTCGGAGATGGCTCGGCAGCTCGCGCTGACCGAGAGCACCGTCAAGTTCCACGTGCAGAACCTGCTGCGCAAGCTGCGCCTGCCCAACCGGGCCAGCGCCGTCGCCTACGCCTACGAGACGGGCCTGATCAACGTGGGCGAGCTGTCCGACACCGCGCGGAGGCGGTGAGCCTTGGTCACCCTCACCGACGGGCAACGCGGCGCACTGGGCGCGGCGACCGCCATGTTCTGCGTGGGCACCTTGACCGGCGTGTCGCCCGCACTGCACCACTACCCGGTCTACGGGGGTCAAGCGGTCCGCTACCTGGTGGGCGCGTTGCTGCTGCTCGTCGTGGCACGGGTGTTCGGCAAGGGGTTCGTCCGGCTCACCCGGCGTGAGGTGTTGTTCCTGGCGGCACTGGCGCTGACCGGGTTGACGGCGTTCAACGTGCTGATCGTGGAGAGCACCCGGCACGCCGACCCGGCCGCGGTGGGCACGGTGGTGGCGGCGGTCCCGATCGTGCTGGCCGTCGTGGGCCCGGCGGTGGAGCGGCGCAGGCCCGCGCCGCGGGTGCTGGTGGCGGCCGTGGTGGTCGTGGCGGGTGTCGTGGTCACCGGCGGGTTCGGCGGCGGTTCGCCGGTGGGGCTGCTGCTCGCGTTCGGCGCGCTGGCCTGCGAGGCGGGTTTCTCGCTGCTGGCGCTGCCGGTGCTGGGCAGGCTCGGCGCGATCCGGGTGTCCGCGTACTCGGCGGCGCTGGCCGTGCCGCAGCTCCTGCTGGTGGGTGTCGTGGTGGACGGCGCGGCGGTGCTGCGCGTCCCCACCGCCGCCGAGGCGCTGGCGCTGGCGCACCTCGCGGTGGTGGTCACGGTGTTCGCCTTCCTGTGCTGGTACGCCGCGCTGCCCCGGCTCGGCGCGGACCGCGCCGGGTTGTTCTCCGGTTTCCTGCCGGTCGGCGCGGTCGTGTCCGCGGTCGTGCTGGGCACGGGTCAGCCGCGGTTCGCCGACCTGGTCGGCGCGTGCCTGGTGCTGGTGGGGTTGGCGATCGGCCTGCGGCCGGCGCGGCGGCGGGCGGCGGTGGCCGCATGACGTCCCACCAGGTGGTGGCGCTGCTGGTGGCGCTGGCGGCGGTGGTGTTGCTCGCGCGTGCGTTCGGCTGGCTCGCCACGCGGGTCGCGCAACCCGCTGTGGTGGGCGAGATCGTGGCGGGCGTCCTGGTGGGGCCGACGTTGTTCGGCGGCGCGTTGTCGGACGCGTTGTTCCCCGTCGACATCCGGCCGATGCTCAGCTCGCTGGCCAACGTCGGCCTGGTGTTCTTCATGTTCCTGGTGGGCCTGGAGTTCAACCGGGACCTGCTGCGCGACCGGGTCGGCACGATCACCGCGCTGTCGCTGGGTTCCATGCTCACGCCGTTCGTGCTGGGCCTGCTGCTGGCGACGGCGATCCGCCCGGCGGACGACCGGGTGGCGTTCGTGCTCTACCTGGGCACCGCGATGGCGGTGACCGCGTTCCCGGTGCTGGCGCGGATGATCTCCGACTGGGGCATGGGCGGCACGCGGGTCGGCGTGCTGGCGCTGGGCGCGGCGGCGCTGGGCGACCTGCTGGCGTGGTCGATGCTGGCGGTGGCGATCGCGGTGCTCGGCGCGGGCGGCGCGAGCCAGTGGCGGTTGCTGCTGGTGCTGCCGCTGGCGGCGGTGAGCGTGCTGGTGGCGCGCCCGCTGCTGGCGCGGCTCGCCCGCGCGCGGCGCGACATGTTCGCCGCCGTGCTGATCGGCCTGCTGGCGTGGAGCGCGTTGACCGAGTGGATGGGGCTGCACTTCATCTTCGGCGCGTTCCTGTTCGGGTTGATCATGCCGCACGGCACGGACCTGCGTGGTCACGTGACGCAGCGCATCGAGCAGGTCGGGAAGGTGTTGCTGCTGCCGGTGTACTTCGTGATCGCCGGGCTCCAGGTGGACCTGTCCGGCGCCACGTGGTCGGGGCTCGCGGAGTTCGGCCTCGTCATGCTGGTCGCGGTGGGCGGCAAGTTCGCGGGTGCGGTCGGCGCGGCCCGGTTGTGCGGCCTGGACTGGCGGCGGTCCGCGACGCTCGGCGCGTTGCTCAACACCCGCGGCCTGACCGAGCTGGTGATCCTCGGCATTGGCCTGCAACTGGGCCTGCTGGACCGGCCGCTGTACTCGCAACTGGTGCTGATGGCCGTGCTGACCACGGTGGCGACCGGACCGCTGGTGAAGCTCCTGCACCGGGAGCGGGAGCCGGTCGCGGTCTGAGGTGGGTCAGCCGGCGACGTCGGCGAGCACCGGGTCGACCAGTGCCACCAGGCTCGCCGCCGCCACCTCGATGGTCTCGTCGGCACGCCCGCTGCCGCAGTACACCGTGCCCATGTCCGGCACGGAGGTGTGGAACACGACGGTGCGGTCGGCGACCTCGGTCAGCGGGCTGATGCCGCCGGGCGCCATGCCGAGCACCGCCAGGTCCTCCTCGTCCGCGCGACGCAGCCGGGCGCGGGGCACCCCGGCCGCCCTGGCGATCCGGCCGTAGTTCGCGGGCAGCGCCATCGGCATGGACACCAGCACGAACCGGCCGTCGGCGCGGAACGCCAACGTCTTGAGCAACTGCGCGGTGGGCAGCCCGAGTTCGCGCTCGACGTCCTGGTGGGTCCGGATCGGGGTGTGCCGGAAGGTCGCGAACGGCACGCCCGCGGCGGACAGGATCTGCGCCGGCGTGGCTCCGCTCATCGGCCGAGCATATCCGGCGCGGCCACCGGGACGCGGCGGCGCATCAGGCCGTCGAACACCAACCGCATGACCGGGCGGCCGGAGTCGTCGGCGAGGTCGCCGCGCTGCCGCACCACCCCGCGGTCCGGGCGGGCCAGCGCCGGCGCGACGCCGAGCACCGTCACCCGCCCGACCAGGAGGTCACCGGCCCGCACGGGGCGCAGCCAGCGCAACTGCTCGACACCGGGCGACACCTCGGCGGCGGAGTCCAGCACCACGGTCGCCACGTACAGGCGCATGAAGACAGCGGCCACGTGCCACCCGCTCGCGACAGGCGGTTCACCCGCACCGCCGACGTGCCGGGGTTGCGGGTCGTACTGGTGGGCGAACGCGTGGATCTCGGCCGCGGAGAACCGGTGGCCGCCCAGTTCGTGCACGTCGCCGACCCGGAAGTCCTCGAAGTACCGCACCGTCAACCCCTCAGGCGCGGGAACAGCGCCGCGGCGGCGGCGCCGATGCCCGGCCGGTGCGCCGCCACCTCGCGCCGGGTCCGCTCGACCACGGGCGCGGTCATGAACGGGAAGTCGGTGCCGAACAACACGTGCCCCGGCGCGGCGACGGCGTCCACGCACGCCAGCGCGCCCGGTGCCGACGACTGGGCGGTCTCGTAGTAGAGCCGGGCGAGGTCGTCGGCGACCGGCGCGTCCCGGTCGGGCAGCACCCAGGTGCGGGCCAGTTCCAGCCGCCCGGCCAGGAACGGGATGGCGCCGCCGCCGTGGGCGAGCACGAACCGGATGCCGGGGAACCGCCGCAGCGCGCCCCGGAACAGCAGGTTCGCCACCGCGCGGGTGGTGTCCGCGACGAAGTCGACCAGCGGCGGCGGCACGGCGGTGGCGAAGTCCGGCGCACCCGTGCAGGAGCACCGGTAGCCGGGGTCGGGGTGGACGAGCGCGACCGCGCCGCGCCGGTCGAGTTCGGCGAGCAGCGGGTCCAGGCCGGGATCGCCGAGCAGCGCGCCGTCGGCGAGGCTCGCGGGCAGCACCACGCCGTCCGCGCCGAGCACGTCGAACGCGTGCGCGACCTCGGCCAGCGCGGCGGGCACGTCGGGCAGCGGCAGGGTGGCGAGCAGGCCGAACCGGTCCGGGTGGGCACGCACCACGTCGGCGGTCCACCCGTTGACGACGCGGACCAGGCGTGCCGCGTCGGGCAGCAGCAGCGCCCGGTCCGGCAGGAGCACCGACAGCACGGCGGCGGCGATGCCGTGCTCGGCCATGACCCGCAGCGAGTCCTCGGCCGCCCAGCGCGGCACCGGCACGCCGGGTGCCAGGTGGGTGACGCCGCGCGCGGCCAGCTCGTCGGCCAGCCGCCCGTGGTAGGCGTGGTGGTGCACGTCCACCCAGCCGGCGGGCAAGTCAGGCCCCCGCCGCCGTGACGTCGGGCAGTGCGGACAGGGCCGCCTCGATCTGCTCCGCCGGCAACGCGTAGTCCTCCAACCGCCCGGCCAGGAACTCGTCGAACGCGCCCATGTCGAAGTGGCCGTGGCCGGAGAGCCCGAACAGGACGGTGCGCGCCTCCCCCGCCTCCCGCGCGGCCAGCGCCTCGGCGACCGCGCCCCGCAACGCGTGCGCCGACTCCGGCGCCATCACGAAGCCCTCGGCGCGGGCGAACCGCACGGCCTCGGCGAACACCTCGTTCTGGTCGTAGGCGCGGGCCTCCACGTAGCCCTCGTCGTGCAGCAGGCACAGGGTGGGCGCGTCGCCGTGGAAGCGCAGGCCGCCCGCGTGGATGGGTGGCGGGATGAAGCCGTGGCCCACGGTGCGCATGGGCAGCAGCGGGCCGAGACCGGCGGTGTCCGGGTGGTCGTAGGCGAGCCGGCCGCGGGTGAGCGTCGGGCACGCGGCGGGTTCGGCGGCGACGAACCGGGTGCCGGTGCGCGTGCCGGTCAGGGTGTCGGCGAGGAACGGGAACGCGAGGCCCGAGAAGTTGGAGCCACCGCCGACGCAGCCGACCACGACGTCCGGGTAGTCGTCCGCGATCTCCAGCTGCCGCTTGGCCTCCAGGCCGATCACGGTCTGGTGCAGCACCACGTGGTTCATCACGGAGCCGAGGGCGAACCTGGTGTCGTCGTGGGCGAGGGCGTCCTCCACGGCTTCGCTGATGGCGATGCCGAGGCTGCCGGGCGAGTCCGGGTCCCGCGCCAGGACGTCCCGCCCGGCGCGCGTGCGCGTGCTCGGCGACGGGTGCACCTCGCCGCCCCACGTCGCCATCAGCGTCTTCCGGTGCGGCTTCTGCCGGAACGACGCCCGCACCATGTAGACGGTGACCTCGACGCCGAACAGGCTGCCCGCGAACGACAACGCCGAGCCCCACTGGCCCGCGCCGGTCTCCGTGGTCACCCGCCGCACGCCCTGCCGCGCGTTGTAGAACACCTGCGGCACGGCGGTGTTCGGCTTGTGCGAGCCGGCGGGCGACACCGCCTCGTACTTGAAGTAGATCCTGGCGGGCGTGTCCAGCGCCTTCTCCAGCCGGTCGGCGCGCACCAGCGGCGAGGGCCGCCAGATCCGGTAGACCTCGCGCACCTCGTCGGGGATGTCGATCCACCGGTGCGGGCTGAACTCCTGCGCGACGACCTCGTCCGCCAGCAGCGGCGCGAGGTCCTCGGGCCGGACCGGCCGGTGCGTGGCGGGGTGCAGCGGCGGCGGCAGCGGCCGGGGCAGGTCGGGCAGCACGTTGTACCAGCGGGTGGGCAGGTCGTCCTCGGACAGCAGGTACTTCTTCACGGCCAACAACGTCCCCTCAGAACATCGGCGCCTGGCTGGGCGCGCGCAGGGTGCCCAGGTGCTTGTGCCACAGGTGGTCCGGGTTGTTCTCCACCTCCCGGGTGATCTCCCGCATCCGGGTCAGGGCCGCCGGCTCGTCGCCGTCGTAGACGTCGCCCTGGAGCATCCGGAGCACGTCGAGGCGGTAACGCGGGTCGGCGACGAACGCGGTGAACAGGATGTTGAGGCGGTAGTAGATCGAGATGAACTCGTACCAGTTGCCGACCGCGCGACGCAGCTTCGACTCGTAGCGCCCGAACGAGGGCTTGCCGAAGTCGCCGGTCTCCGCCGCGTCGAGGATGTCGTGGGACGCCAGGCGCGCGCTGTTCATGGCGACGCTGACGCCGCTGGAGAAGATCGGGTCCACGAACCGGGCCGCGTCGCCGACCATCAGCCAGCCGTCGCCGCACACCTGCCGCATGGCGTAGCTGTAGTCGCCCTCGGGTCTGAACGGCCGGACGCGCTCGCTCGCGCGCAGCGCCTCCGCCAGCTCGGGCCGGGTCCGCACGGCCTGCTCGAAGAACGCGCCCCACTGCCGCCCGGCGGCGGTGAAGTGCTTCTTCTGCGTCACCACGCCCACGCTGGTGACCGTGTCCGTGATGGGTATCTGCCACACCCATGTGTCGGTTATCGGCAGGAAGTGGATGAAGATGAAGTCCGCCCGCGCGTGGTCCACCGCGAGCGCCGCGCGGTCCAGGCCCTCGAACCAGGTGTGGATGGCGTACTGGTTGAACACCGGGTCCGGCGCCTTGAGCCTGAGCTGCCTGCCGAGCAGCGTGCCGCGCCCGCTGGCGTCCACCACCAGGCGCACCCGCAGCCCCACCTCGCGCCGGCCCATGGCGAACACGACCCGCTTGCCGCGCCCGTCCGGTTCGACGCGCCGGACCCGCACGCCCTCGTACACCTTCGCGCCCATGGACTCGCTGTGCTGCAACAGGAGCAGGTCGAACCGGCCGCGGTCCACGTGGTAGGTGTAGTCCTGGGAGACGCCCCGCTGGTCCCGTTCCCGGAACGCCACCTCGGCGGCCCGGAAGCCGTGCGCGAGCCGGAATCCCAGGGTCGGGACGTCACCGCTGGTCGCCGACGTCCACGCCGCGCCGTACTTGCGCGGGAAACCCGCCGCGTCCACCTCCGCCAGGGCGCCGATGTCGGCCAGCACGGGCGTGGTGGCGGGTATCAGCGACTCGCCGACGTGCGGTCGCGGGAACAGCTCCGCCTCCAGCACCACGCAGGACAGCCCGGCGCGGGCGAGGTAGGAGGCGATGGTCGAGCCGGCGGGCCCACCGCCGACGACACCGACGTCGAAGTCGAACTCCGGCACCGCGCCTCACCCCCGGATCCCGCGGTGTTCCCCCGCCAGCTCCAGCACGAGCCGGGTGATGCCGTCCAGGTCCCGGAAGTGGTGGCCCACCATGCGCTCGGCGGGCACGTCGACGCCGAACCGCTCGCCGATGAACACCACCAGCGCCGTCGTGGTCAGGCTGTTCAGGATTCCCCACTCGAGCAGCGGGGTGCGCGGTCCGATCGTCACGCCGGGCGAGTCCAGCACCCGCTCCCGGATGAACGCCGTCAGCGCGTCGAGCACCTCTGCGTGTTCCATGCGCGTCGTCTCCGTGTCCGCACCGCCGAATGGGCCTCGGATGCTATGCAGTGTGGAAAACGGTTGTCTTCCTTCGAAGTGGTGGGCGACGCCGGCCGTTCGGCGGTGCGGGCACCTGTCCGTGCGGCCGGGTGCGGGCCGTTATTCCAGTGGAGGACAACGCCGACCGCCCCGCCTACGCTTCCGTCGCGTGGACCTCGGGTGGCAGGCGGCGACGCAGGCCGAGCACGACCGCATCCGGGCGGAGGTCGCGGCGTGGCCGGACGACCGGTCCCGGTGGCGGCGCGCCGGGCACGCCGGGCTGCTCGGCTACAGCGTGCCGGTCGCGCACGGCGGGTCCGGGCGCGGTTTCCTCGACACCGCACGCGCGATGGAGGCGTTCGGCGCGGGTTGCGCCGACATGGGCCTGGTGTTCGCCGCGTTGGCCCATCTGTTCGCGTGTGCCATGCCGATCGCCGAGCACGGCACGCCGGCGGTGCGCGACCGGGTGCTGCCACGCCTGTCGTCGGGCGAGTGGGTGGGCGCCAACGCGATCACCGAGGCGGACGCGGGATCGGACGTGGGCGCGCTGCGCGCCACCGCGCGGCGCGCCGGCGACCACTACGTGCTGGACGGCGTGAAGACGTTCGTCAGCAACGCTCCCCTGGCCGACGTGCTGGTGGTGTACGCGTCGACGGAACCGGCGTTCGGTCACCTGGGTGTGACGGCGTTCATCGTGCCGCGGGACGCGCCGGGGCTGTCGGTGGAGCCGTTCGACAAGGCCGTGCTGGCCACGTGCCCGGCGGGCGAGGTGCGGCTGACCGCGTGCCGGGTGCCCGCGGACCACGTGCTGGGCGCACCGGGGCGGGGCGCGGCGGTCTTCCAGTCGGCCATGCGGTGGGAGCGGACGTGCTTGTTCGCCGCCTTCCTGGGCCGGGCGGACCGGTTGCTGGCGCGGTGCGCGGCACACGCGCGGGAACACCGCCGGTTCGGCCGGCCGATCGGCGCGAACCAGGCCGTGTCGCACGGCCTCGCGCGGCTGCGGGTGCGGCTGGAGGCCGCGCGGCTGCTGCTGTGGCGGGCGTGCGCGCGGCTGGACCGGGCCGAGCGGGCGGTGTTCGACGTGGCGGCGGCGAAGCTCGCGGTGAGCGAGGTGGCGGTGGACGTGGCGGCGTTCGCGCTGCGCCTGCTCGGCGGCGCGGGGGTGCGCGCGGGTTCCGGCGTGACGCAGGACCTGTTGGACGCCATGGCCGCCACCACGTTCTCCGGCACCACCGAGATGCAGTTGGAGCAGATCGCCGGGGAGACGGCGTGGTGACGCTCCTGCACGACCTCGTCCGAGCGCACGCGGGCAGCACCGCGACCGCCGTGACCGCCGAGGACGGCCGCCTCACCTACGCGGAGCTGGACGCGGCGGCCGACCGGCTCGGGCACGCGCTGGCCGCCGCGGGCGTCGGTCCGGGTGACCGGGTGGCGTTGTGGCTGCCCAAGTCGCCGGCGGCCGTGGTCGCGACGCAGGCCGTGCTGCGGCTCGGCGCGGCGTACGTGCCGGTGGACCCGCTCAGCCCGCTCGACCGGGTCACGCGCGTGCTCCGGGACTGCGCGCCCGCGGTGGTGGTCACGACACCGGACGGCGCGACCGCGCTGGGCGGCGGGTTCCCGACGCTGTGCCCGGAGCCGGGCGGCGGACCGGTCGACCCGCTCCCGGACGTCCGGTCGTCGCCCGACGACCTCGCGTACGTGCTCTACACCTCCGGCTCCACGGGCACGCCGAAGGGCGTGCGCATCTCGCACCGCAACGCGTTGGCGTTCGTGGACTGGGCGGCGGCGGAGCTGGCGGCCGGGCAGGCGGACCGGTTCGCCAACCACGCGCCGCTGCACTTCGACCTGTCCGTGCTCGACCTGTACGCGGCGTTCCGGGTCGGCGCGTCGGTGCACCTGGTGCCGCCGGAGACCGCCTACGCGCCCCGGCTGCTGGTCGACCTGCTGGCCCGGCGGCGGATCACCGTGTGGTACTCGGTGCCGTCGGTGCTCGTCCTGATGGCCCGCGCCGGCGGTCTGCTCACCGCCGACCTGCCGCACCTGCGTGCCGTGCTGTTCGCGGGCGAGCCGTACCCCGTCGACCACCTGCGCGACCTGCGTGCGCACTTCCCGGCCGTGCGGCTGCTCAACCTGTACGGGCCGACCGAGACGAACGTGTGCACCTACCACGAGGTGGGCGACGTCCCGGACGGCTGGACGCGCCCGGCGCCCATCGGCCGGGCGTGCTCGGGCGACCGGGTGTGGGCCGTCCGGGACGACGGGTCGCCCGCGGCGGAGGGCGAGGAGGGCGAGCTGCTGGTGGCCGGGCCGACCGTGATGCTCGGCTACCACGGCGCGCCGCCGCACCGCGGCCCGTACGCGACGGGCGACCGCGTGGTGCTGCGTGACGGCGTCTACCACTACCTGGGCCGTCGCGACGGCATGGTGAAGGTCCGCGGCAACCGCGTCGAACTCGGCGAGGTGGAGGCGGTGGTGCAGTCCCACCCCGACGTGAGCGAGGTGGCCGTGGCCGTCGTCGGCACCGGGGTGGACGCCCTGCTCACGGCGTACGTGGTGCCGGTCGAGGGCCGCGTGTTCGGCCTGCTGGACGCCAAGCGCCACTGCGCGGCCCGGCTGCCCCGCCACCTGGTCGTGGACCGCGTGCGCGTCGTGCCCGCCCTGCCCCGCACGGCGAACGGCAAGGTGGACCGCCGCGCGCTGGCGACCGGCGCGAGGTGCGGCGCGCCCCGTTGACCGGATACTGGTGGTCGTCGGGAGGAGCGGCGATGCGGGTACTGGTCACCGGCGGCACCGGTGTGCTCGGTGGGCGGGTCGCGGCCCGGCTGCGTGCCGCCGGGCACGACACGCGGGTGATGAGCAGGCGGCCCGGCACGGAGGCGACCGCCGACCTGCGCACCGGTGAGGGCGTGCGGCGCGCGGTCGCGGACGTGGACGCCGTGGTGCACTGCGCGACCGGGCTGCGGGGGCGCGTGGAGGTCGAGATGGCGCGCAACCTGGTGACCGCCGCGCACGACACCTCGCCGCACCTGGTGTACGTGTCGATCGTGGGCGTCGACCGCGTGCCGCTCGGCTACTACCAGGGCAAGCTCGCCGCCGAGCAGGTGTTCGAGCGGTCCGGGCTGCCGGTCACGACGCTGCGCGCCACCCAGTTCCACCACCTGCTCAGCCGCCTGTTCGACGGCATGTCCCGGCTGCCGCCCGCGGTGCCGCTGCCGCGGCTGCGGGTCCAACCGGTCGACCCGGGCGAGGTGGCGGACCGGCTGGTGGCGCTCGCCGTGGCCGGGCCGGCGGGTCGCGTCGCGGATTTCGGCGGCCCGGCCGTGCGGGACACCCACGACCTGGTGCGCGCGTTCCTGCACGCCCGCGGGCGGCGGCGGGTCGTGGTGCCGGTGCCCGCGGTGGGCCGGGTGTTCCAGGCGTTGCGGGCGGGCGGCAACCTGTGCCCGGAGCACACCGACGGCCGGCTCACCTACGAGCAGCACCTCACCGGCGCGCAGCCGTAGCCGCCCTGGACCGTTCAGCGCACCGCCGTCGCCATTCCCACGCGCGGTGGCCGTAAACCCTACGTACGGATCTGTTCATCAACTGCTACGCATGGTTACTTGGCTCCGGGAGCCACCCCCTGTTGCAAGGGCTCCCAGCAGTTCCCTGCCCACAAGGAGATCACCATGCTCGTGCGAAAGGTCGCGCGCGCGGCCGTGCTGGCACTGGGCGCGATGTTGCCGCTCGTCGCGGTCACCGCGCCCGCCGCGAACGCGGCGGAGCCCCAGGTGTTGGTGCGGACCCTGTACTACGACACCAGCCAGGCCCAGGAGTTCGTGGCCGACTGGGACAAGGCCGCGGAGAACTGGAACAACTCGGTCAGCAACGTCAAGCTGGCGAAGAAGGGCCCCGGCACACCGACCAACATCCGGATCTACGCGGACAACGGCTGGCCGCGGGCGATGCCGACCTCGCTCGGCAACGGGACCGTGTACATGGGCCGCCAGGCGGTCCAGCAGGGCCACTACCGGCCCCGCATCACGACCCACGAGATCGGCCACATCCTCGGCCTGCCCGACCGGCGGACCGGCCTGTGCACCGACCTGATGTCGGGTTCGAGCGCTCCGGCGACGTGCAAGAACGACCTGCCCAACAGCGCCGAGCGCGCCGAGGTGGACCGCAAGTTCCGCGGCCAGCTCGCGACCGCCGACGTCCGGGCGGCCGGCTACGCGAGCACGGAGTGCTTCGTGTACTGACCCGCCCCGTTCTCGGGACGGACCCCGCGGGGCGGCCACCCGCCGCCCCGCGGGGTTCCCGGCGGTCCGGACACCCGCCCTCCGCCCGGCTCGGCGGACACGGGGTTCACCGCCCGCGCCGGTCCACCCCGCGCCACAGGTCCCCGGCCGACGCCGGACCCCGCCGACACCGCAGGCCCCGGCCGCACCGGTCCTCCCCCGCGCCGAACCTCTCCGCGCCGAACCTCTCCGCGCCCCCGGTCCCCCGCCTGCCCGGCTCGCCCGATGAGCGGCGATCAGGCGTGCCACGCCTCCCGGCCGTGCCAGGGGGACGCGGCGACGTCCGCACGGGCGCGGCGCAGGGCCCGGCCGCCCAGGCGTTCCAGGTAGACCTTCCCGTCGAGGTGGTCGACCTCGTGCTGGAAGCACCGCGCTAGGTACCCCTCGGCGGTGATCGACAGCTCCTCCCCCGCCAGGTCCAGGCCGGTGCACCGGACGTGCATCGCGCGTGGCGTCGGGTAGGCCAGGCCGGGCGCGGACAGGCAGCCCTCCTCGCCGTCCTGGAGACCGCCGGGCAGCCGTTCCAGCACCGGGTTCACCACGCACCCGCGTGCGCCCGGCCCGCAGTCGTACACGAACACCCGCAGGTCGACACCGACCTGGTTGGCGGCCAGGCCCGCGCCGGGCGCGGCGTCCATCGTCTCGAACATGGCCTCGACGAGCCGGCGCAACCCGTCGTCCACCCGCTCCACCGGCCGGGTGGGCGTGTGCAGGACGGGTTGGCCGAACAGGACGATGGGCAGCCGGTTCACCGCGGCAACTCCTCGGGCGTGACGAGCGGGAACAAGCGGGTGACCAGCGCGACCGGCACGGCGTCCGGCGGGCGGGACGCGGGGTCGTCGGCGCGGTCGAAGTAGGGCGCGACCAGGTCCAGGATCGACGCGGCCAGGGCGTCCACCTCGTCGGGCGTGAGGTGCGCGGTGTACGCGGTCGCCGCCTGCCGCCGCCACCGCGCCGGGTAGCGGTCCCGGTCCGCGCGCCACCGCGCGTACCGCCGGTCGTCGCGGGCGTCCAGGGCGTCGGCCACGTCCGCACCGCCCACGAGCCGCCACGGCTTCTCGCGACCCGCGCCGTCGACCGCCTCCACCAGCCCGAACCGGGCGAGCCGACGCAGGTGGAACGACGTCGCGCCGCTGTTGGTGCCCAGTTCGGCGGCGGCGCGCGTGGCGGTCAGCGGTCCGCCGGCGAGCAGGTCGAGCAGCGCGAGCCGCACCGGGTGGCTGTGGGCGCGGGCCAGGTCCTCCTCGGTACCCATGACCGCAAAGTACACTTTGCAAAGAAAACTCTGCAAACCCGGCGGGCTCCCGACCTCGGGCGCAAGCTACGTTCTCGGTCATGACGCCCAGCCCCGACGTCGACCCCGACTGGAGCCAGTGGCGGCGTCCGGGCCCCACCGCCGCCCAGCGGCGGCGTGACGGGTGGCTCGCGCTCGCCGTCGTGGCCGGGTCCGCCACGGCCACCGTGCTGGTCAACAGCACGGGTGCGACCGCCGTGCCCGCGCTGCCCGAGCAGCTGCTGCTCGGCATCGCCGTGGCCGCGCCGCTGGCGGTGCGCCGGCGTTACCCGCTGGTGGTCCCGGTGCTGGTCGGCATCGCGTTCATCGCCGCGCAGTGGCGGCAGGTCGGCGACAACCTGCTGCCGTCGATCGCGTTGTTCATCGCCATCTACACGGCGGGCGCGTGGGGTGCCGACCGGGTCGCCGCGCGCCGCGTGCGGATCGCGGTCATCGTGGCGATGTTCGCGTGGCTCGGGTTCGGGCTGGTGCGGTTCCTGGTGCGGCCGTCGCCGTTCGAGGGCGTGGTCGGACCGCTCGACCCGGTGCTGGCCTCGGTGCTCTACAGCATCGGGTTCAACATGATGTTCTTCCTGTCCGCGTACTACTTCGGCGGCATGGCGTGGCTGTCCGCCCGGCGGCAGGCCGAGCTGGCGCACCGCGCCGAGCAGCTGCGGCTGTCCCAGGAGCAGAACACGCGTGGCGCGCTCGTCGCCGAACGCGTCCGCATCGCCCGCGACCTGCACGACGTGGTCGCGCACCACGTGTCCGTGATGGGCGTGCAGGCGGGTGCGGCCCGGCGGGTGCTGGACCGCGACCCCGAACTCGCCCGCTCCGCCCTGCACACCGTGGAGGAGACGGCGCGCACCGCGATCGGCGAGCTGCGCGGCCTGCTCGGCGTGCTGCGCGACGAGCCGGACGAGGACCCCGGCACCCCCGACGAGTCGCCCGGCCTGGCGCAGCTCCCGGAGTTGGCGGCGCTGGCCCGGTCCACCGGGCTGGAGGTGGCGCACGGCGTGTACGGCGACCCGCGCCCGGTGCCCGAGGGCGTGGCGTTGTCGGCGTACCGGATCGTGCAGGAGTCGCTGACCAACGTGGTGAAGCACGCGCACGCCCGCAAGGCCGACGTGCGGGTCCGGTACCTGGAGGAGGCGCTGGAGGTGGAGGTCGCCGACGACGGCCGCGGACCGTCGGGCGCGCCCGGGCGCGCCGGGTTCGGCCTCGTCGGGATGCGTGAACGGGTCGCCGTGCACGGCGGCAGGCTGGAAGCCGGCCCGCGGCGCGGCGGCGGCTACCGGGTGCGCGCGAGGTTCCCGGCATGAGCGCGTTGCGGGTGGTGCTCGCCGACGACCAGGAGCTGGTGCGGGCGGGTTTCCGGGTCATCCTCGGCACGGAGGACGACATCGCGGTGGTCGGCGAGGCGCGGGACGGCCTGGAGGCGGTCGACGTGGTCGACCGGCTGTGCCCCGACGTGGTGTTGATGGACGTGCGGATGCCCGGTGTGGACGGGTTGGAGGCGACCCGCCGCATCCTCGGCCCGGCGGGCGCGGAGCACCCCGTCAAGGTGGTCATCCTGACCACGTTCGACCGGGAGGACTACCTGTTCGAGGCGTTGCGCGCGGGCGCGAGCGGTTTCCTGCTGAAGAACTCGTCGCCGGAGGACCTGGTCGAGTCGGTGCGCGTCGTGGCGCGTGGCGACGCCCTGCTCTCCCCCGAGGTGACCCGGCGGGTGATCGCGCGGTTCTCCGCGCCCGGCCCGGCGGCGGGGCGGCGGCCCGACGAGCTGACCGACCGCGAGTTCGAGGTGCTGGTGCACCTCGCGCGTGGCGCGAGCAACGCGGAGATCGCGAGCGCGTTGTTCCTCGGCGAGACGACGGTCAAGACGCACGTGTCGCGCATCCTCGCGAAGCTGCGGCTGCGCGACCGGACGCACGCCGTGGTGTTCGCCTACGAGCACGGGATCGTCGCTCCCGGGCAGCGGTGACCGGGCGGGGTCCTCCGCGCGGAGGACCCCGGGTGTCGATCGCGCGCCGGACGTGCGGAGCACCACCCGCCGCATAGCGTCGGGCCATGCTCACAGTGACGTCGATCGGTCGCAGCTTCGGCGACCACCGGGTCCTGGACGGGGTGTCGTTCGAGGTCCGGTCCGGGCGGATGACCGGGTTCCTCGGCGCGAACGGTTCCGGGAAGACCACCACGATGCGGATCGTGCTCGGCGTGCTCGCCGCGCACAGCGGCACCGTGACCTGGCGCGGCGAGCCGATCACCGGCGCCGTCCGGCAGCGGTTCGGGTACATGCCCGAGGAGCGCGGCCTGTACCCGAAGATGGGTGTGGCGGAGCAGATCGCCTGGCTGGGCCGGCTGCACGGCCTGGACACCGCCGCCGCGCGCCGCAACACCGACCGGCTGCTGGACCAGCTCGAACTCGCGCACCGCGCCAAGGACAACCTGGAGGAGCTGTCGCTGGGCAACCAGCAACGCGCCCAGGTCGCCGCCGCGCTGGTGCACGACCCGGAACTGCTGATCCTGGACGAGCCGTTCTCCGGCCTCGACCCGATCGCCGTGGAGACCGTGCTCGGCGTGCTGCGCGACCGCGCGGCGAGCGGCGTGCCCGTGTTGTTCTCCAGCCACCAGTTGTCCGTCGTGGAACGCCTGTGCGACGACGTGGTCATCATCTCCGGCGGCCGCATCGCCGCCGCCGGGGCCCGGGACGAACTCCGCACCCGGTACGGCAAGCCGCGCTACGAGCTGGTCGTGGCGGCCGACGCGGGGTGGGTGCGGGACGTCCCGGGCATTTCCGTGTCCGATGTGGACGGACCGCGGGCCGTGTTCGAGGTGGTCGCCGAGGGCGCGGAGCAGACCGTGCTCGACGCGGCACGCCACCGCGGACCGGTCCGCGGTTTCACCCCCGTCGTGCCGACGCTCGACGAGATCTTCCTGGAGGCGATCTAGATGGCGGACGGCAACCGGGGCTTCGTCGCGGCGACCCGGCTGGTGGCCGAGCGCGAGGTCCGGACGTTCCTGCGCGCCAAGGGTTTCTGGATCGGCCTCGCCGTGGTGGTGGTCGGCCTGTTCGCGTTGTCGGTGCTGCCCTCCGTGCTCGGCGGCGGGCCGACGAAGGTCGCCGCGGTCGGCGCGAAGGCCGCGGCGGTGCTGGCGGACAGCGGGCTGGAGGTGCGTGCCGCGGACGACGTCGACGCCGCGCGGGAGCTGGTGCGGTCCGAGGAGGTCGTGGCTGCGGTCGTGCCGGACGACGCCGGGCAGTCGGCGACCGGGTTGCGGGTGGTCGCGTTGAACGACCCGCCGGTGGACGTGCTGGCGTCGCTGCGCACCGCTCCCCCGGTCGACCTGCTCGACCCGTCCGCCGTCAGCCAGGGGCAGCGCCAGCTCGCGATCATGGTGTTCGCGCTGGTGTTCCTGCTGTTCGGGATGAGCGGGTCGGCGATCGCGCAGAGCACGGTCACCGAGAAGCAGACCCGGATCGTGGAGATCCTGGTGTCCACCATCCCGGTGCGCGCGCTGCTCGCGGGCAAGATCGCGGGCCACACCCTGCTCACCCTCGGGCAGGTGGTGGTGGTCGCGGTCGTCGGACCGGTGGCGTTGAGCCTGGGCGGGCACGCCGAGCTGCTGCACCTGGTCGCGCCGGCGCTCGGCTGGTTCGTGCCGTTCATGGTGCTGGGCTTCGTGCTGCTGGCCGGGATGTGGGCGGTCGCGGGCTCGCTGGTCAGCAGGCAGGAGGACCTGGGCTCCAGCATGGGCCTGGTGATGCTGCTGGTGTTCGGGCCGTACTTCGCGGTGATGTTCCAGTCCGACAACGCGGGCCTGATGACCGTGCTGTCCCACGTGCCGTTCTCGGCGGCGATCGCCATGCCCGTGCGGATGTTCGCGGGCCAGGCGCAGGCGTGGGAGGCGGTCGTGTCGCTGGGCGTGCTGGCGGCGACGGCGGTGGTCGTCGTGCTGCTGGCGAGCCGGCTCTACGCCGGTTCCGTGATGCACACCGGCGGCAAGATGGCCCTGGCGAAGGCGTGGGCCGGCCGCGACCAGGCGTGACGCGACGCGTGCGCGGGTGGGCGACACCAGCCCACCCGCGCACGCGTGCCGTGATCAGGCCGCGGCGAGCACCGGCGCGGGCCACGAGTCGACGGCCCACTCCACCGGCCCGTCGGCCGCCCGCGCGTCGAAGCCGCGCGCGAAGCTCTGGTTGACCCAGTTCGCCTCGGCCGCGCTCGGGTTCGGGTTGCGGCACGCCGTGCCCGCGCTGCCGCCCGACATCAGGATCGAGCAGTCGCCGTTGTAGTTGTCGCGCAGGCCCAGCGAGTGGCCCATCTCGTGCACGACCACCCGCAGCGGCGAGTAACCCTGGTTGATCTGGTTGCGGTCCAGGTAGATGACGCCGGAGCCGTGGCCGATGGAGGCCCGCGACCCGCCACCGCTGACCACGTAGATCTTGATGTTGCCGCTGCCCTGGGTCTGCGACATGCGGATGTTGGGCACGTGGCTGTTCCAGATCTGGATCGCCTCCGGCAAGTACGAGGCGTACTCGCCGCCGCCGCTGACGGTGATCGCGCGTGGCGCCGCCGCCGACGCGGACGGCGCGACGACCACCAGCGCCGCCAGGGCGACGCCCACCGCCGCACCGAGAACTCTGCGAAGCAATGCAGGCTCCATTCATTGCAGGGAATCGACACCGGTGGTTCTCCCGCACCAGCCGGGGAAATCGGCCGGGAACCACCGGGAAACGCAGGGACGACTTCACCGTAGCGAGCCGGTCCGGTGGCGCAAGGAGCCGTGCTCCCACCACGCGGACTCGTCGGAGCGGCCGTTCGGCGCGGGTCCCGTCGGCCCAGGTCCGCTACCCTGCTCCGGGTCGGCTGCCCGGAAAAACCCTGGAATTCCGGGGCGGATCGGTGCGACGGAGGTGCGGCGTGGGACCGGACACCGGTACGGCGTTCAGCGGCGCGCTCAGGTCCGCCATCCGCGCCAGCGGGCTCACCCTCCACGGCGTGCAGGCCAGGCTGGCGCGTCGGGGCGCGCGGGTGTCGGTGGCGGCGTTGAGCAGCTGGCAGTCCGGCCTCAACCGGCCCGAGCGGCCGGGCTCGCTGCGCGCGGTGGCGGAGCTGGAGGACCTGCTCGGCCTCGCGCCCGGTGAGCTGGTCGCGCTGCTCGGCCCGCGCCGGCCACGCGGCAGGCGGTCACCCGGGCGGCCCCGCGTCGACGTGCTGCCGCAGTCCGCCGCGGTGACCGCGATCGTGGACGAGATCAGCCCGGACCGGTTCGACGGCGTCCGCCTGCTGTACGTGGAGGAGCACGTGCGGGTCAACCCGGACCGCTCCCTGCGCGAGGTCACCACCCGGTCGGTCGTCCAGGCCCGGCGCGACGGCGTCCGCCGCTGCTTCGCGGTGAACTTCGCCGATTCCGCCGCCGACCTGGACCTGGTGCGCACCGTACCGCTGCACCGCTGCCGGCTGGGCCGGGTGCGCCGGGACCACGCCCGGCGGGTGGTCGGCGCGGAACTGCTGCTGGACCGCGCCTACCGCGCGGGCGAGGTCTTCACCATCGAGTACAAATCGGTCATGGGCCAGCCGGTGTTCGACGCCGAATACTTCCGGGCGTTCACCACACCGGTTCCGCTCTACGTGCTGCAAGTGGATTTCGCGCGGTCCATGCTGCCGGTGCGCTGCCACCGGTTCGAGACCCCGACCTGGGCGCACCCGCGGGCCGACCGGGAGATCGACCTGCTGGACCAGCACAGCGCGCTGGTCGCCGCGGAGGACATCACGGCCGGCATGTACGGCGTCCGCTGGGAGTGGTCGTAGCCGGGCTTCCCGGGCACGTCACCACCCGCGTCGCGTGGCGTGTGCGGCGGGTCACCCGATCGACGGGACGCGGGTGGCCCGCCGCCGACCCGGGCCTTCCGCCACGCCGCTGTTGCGTATAGTTCGGGCGGATTCCGCTGGCCTGGTGGCCGAGCGCCCCCCACGTCACGAACACGAAGGACGGTTGGCTTGTGACCGCCGAGGCGACCTCGACCGGCGAGAGACGCACCATCACGTACGTCTTCCCGATCTACAACGAGGCCGGGAACATCGACCTGCTGCACAAGACCGTGTCGGCGGTCGTCGAGCCGCTGTCCGACCGGTACCACGTGAACTTCATCTACGTGGACGACGGCAGCAAGGACGACTCGCTGACCCGCCTCCGGGCGCTGGCCGACGTGGACGACCGGGTCACCGTGGTCGAGCTGGCCCGCAACTTCGGCCACCAGATGGCGGTCACGGCCGGTCTCGACCTGGCCGACGCCGACGCCGTGGTCATCATGGACAGCGACCTCCAGGACCCGCCGCGGGTCAGCCTGGAGCTGGTGGCCAAGTGGGAGCAGGGCTACGAGGTGGTGTACGCCCAGCGGCGCTCCCGGCAGGACACCGCGTTCAAGAAGTTCACCGCGAGCGCGTTCTACTGGCTGCTGCGCAAGGTGGCGTCCATCGACATCCCGCGCAACACCGGCGACTTCCGGCTGATCGACCGCAAGGTCGTGGACGAGCTGCGCAAGTTCCGCGAGCGCGACCGCTTCCTGCGCGGCCTGGTCAGCTACATCGGGTTCCGGCAGACCGGCGTCCTGTTCGACCGCGACGAGCGGCACTCGGGCGTCACCGGCTACCCGCTGAGCAAGATGGTGCGGTTCGCCGCGGACGGCATCCTCGGCTTCTCCGTCGCGCCGCTGCGGCTGATCAGCCGCATGGGCTACTTCATCTCGTTCCTGAGCTTCCTCGGCATCCTGTACGTGGCCGGGGTGAAGCTGTTCGCGCCGGAGACGGCCGTGCCGGGCTGGGCGTTCATCACCATCGGCATGTTCTTCCTGGGCGGCATCCAGATCACCATGCTCGGCGTGCTCGGCAGCTACATCGGCCGCACCTACGCGCAGGTGCAGGGCAGACCGCTCTACAGCGTCGCTTCCGTGTGGACCGCGGCGAAACCACCCGCGCCCGCCGTGAGCGCGGAAAGCCTCGTGCCGTGACGCCGGGACTCGCGACCAAGCTCCGCTTCGGACTGGTGGGCGTGGCCAACACGCTGGTCGACCTCGCCCTGTACGCGGTGCTGTCGCTGGCGGGCGTGCCGCTCTTCCCGGCCAACCTGGTGTCCACGACGGCGGGCATGGCGTGCAGCTTCACGCTGAACCGCGGCTTCACGTTCCGCGCCCGCGCCGGTGACGTGCGCGCGCAGGCGGTGTTGTTCTTCGCGGTCACCGCGTTCGGCCTGTGGCTCGTGCACCCGGTCGTGATCGCCCTGACGGCCGACCTGTTCACCGGCGCACACCCGGTGGTCGCGACCACCGGCCCCAAGATCTGCGCGCTGGTCTTCGGCCTGGCGTGGAACTACCTCCTCTACAGCAAGGTCGTCTTCAGACCGAAGGAAGCCGCCTGATGACGGACTTGATCACGCCCGCGCCGACCGCGGCGGAAGCGCGCCGGCCCGCGACGCGGTGGCACGCCCTGGCTGCCTCGGACTGGGCGCGGACCCTCGCGCTGGTGCTCGCCTGGCACGCGGTGCTGACCGCGGTCGCCGTGTTGTTCCAGGGTTCCCTGCCGATCGGCGAGGGCTACCCGGTGCGGGTGCTCGGCCCGGACGCCACGCTGCTGTCCCACACCTACCGGTGGGACGCCGAGAACTTCCACCAGATCGCCAACGGCGGCTACGCGAACCCGGCGACGCCGTGGGTGCACGCGTTCTACCCGTTCTTCCCGTTCTGCGTGTGGCTGGTGGAGACGGTCACGTTCGGCGCGCTCGGCTTCCTCGCCGCGGGCATGGTGGTCAACCTGGTGGCGACGTGGCTCGCGGCCACCGCGCTGCTGCGGATCGCCCGGCACTTCACGGCGGGCGAGCGTGCCGCGTGGCTGACCGTGGCGGCGTTCCTCACCGCGCCGACCGCGTTCTTCCTGCACGCGTTCTACAGCGAAGCGGTGTTCTGCGCGCTCGGGTTCTGGGCGTTCCTGTTCGCGCTGCGCAGGCAGTGGGTGTGGATGGGCCTGTGCCTGATCCCGCTGACCGCCACCCGGATCACGGCCGTGCTGTTCGTCGGCCTGTGCTTCCTGGAGTTCTGGCGGTCCCGGGACTGGCGGTGGCGCGGCCTGCTGTCCTGGCACCTGCTGTGGTTCCCGGCCGCGGGGCTGGGCGTGGTGGCGTACGCGGTGGTGCTGAAGGTCGTCACCGGTGACCCGCTCGCCATGTTCCACGCCTACGAGACCGTCTCGACGTGGGGCTACCACGTCGCGGACCCGAACATCCCCGGCACGGTGCTGCGCGAGCTGACCGAGTCGTGGCGCGCGGTCGCGAGCGGGCGGCCGACCAACTGGCAGCTCCTCAGCCACCTGCTGCCGATGGTGGGCCTGGTCGTGCTGGTCGCCTCCTCGGTGTACGCGTTCGTGGCGCTGCGCAAGGACGGCATCCCGCTGGCGGCGTTCGGCCTGGCCTCGTTCGTGATGTTCACGCTGAACAGCAACGTGGTCTCGGTGCACCGCTACCTGCTGCCGTGCCTGGTGATCTACGTCGCCATGGTGCTGGCCGCCCAGCGCCGCCGCGTGCTGCGCCCGGTGCTGCACGGCTGGATGTACGCCACGACCATGGTGCAGGCCGCGGTGTTCCTGCTGTTCGTCTCCGGCAACTGGGCGGGTTGACCGCGTCGAAAGCTCCCGTCGACCCGCCACGTGCGGGATGATCCGGATCGCAGCGGGTGCGGCGAGGGGGATGTTCGATGGCGCGGGTGGTCGGCGACCGGTACGAGCTGGTGGCACCGCTGGACTCCGGCGGCATGGGCCGGGTGTGGCGGGCGCGTGACCTGGTGCTCGACGTCGACGTGGCGGTCAAGGAGGTCTGGCTGTCCCCCGGCGTGACGGGCGACGAGCGCGCGCGGCGGCTGGCGCGGGCCAAGCGGGAGGCGCGGCACGCCGCGGTGCTGCGCGACCACCGCAACGTCGTGGCGGTGCACGACGTGGTGGTCGAGGACGACGTGCCGTGGATCGTGATGCGGCTGGTGCCGGGCGAATCGCTGGACAAGCGGCTCGCGCGGGGACCGCTGACCGCGGTCGAGGCACGCCGGCTCGCGGGCGACCTGCTGGACGCGCTGGAGGCCGCACACGCCGCCGGGATCGTGCACCGCGACGTCAAGCCCGCCAACGTGCTGCTGTCCACCGGCGGCGACGCCCTGCTCACCGATTTCGGCATCGCCGTGCGGGACACCGACACCACCATGACCGCCGCCGGCGCGTTGATCGGCTCCGTCGAGTACATGGCGCCGGAACGGCTCAACGGCGAGGACGGCTTACCGGAGAGCGACCTGTACTCGCTCGGCGTCACCCTGTTCCACGCCGTGGAGGGGATCTCCCCGTTCCACCGCGACACGCCCACCGCTACGATCACCGCCGTCCTGCTGGCCAAGCCGCCGCGGCCGGTCCGCGCGGGTCGGCTGGCCACCCTGATCGGCCGCCTGATGGAACGCGACCCGGCGGCACGCCCCACGATCGCCGAAGCGCGGGCGATGCTCGCCACACCGCTGAAGGCCACCCGCGTGATCAGGAGGCCGCCGGCCGCACCACGACGACGACCCGCACCCGCCAAGCGCACGTGGCCGAAGGCCGTGGCGTGGACGGCGGTCATGCTGATCGTGCTGCTGTTGTTCACGTTCCGGGACCAGTTGTCCTCCACCGCGTCGCGACTCGACGCGACCGGCGCCACGACGACCACGACAGCGGTGCCGACGACCGACGAACCGGCGACCCGCACGACCACCCCGCCGGCCACCCCGACCACGGTCACCACCGACGGCTTCGGACCGTCCGACCTGGACGACGCGTCCACCGACGACACCCCGGTGACGGCGGACGCGTTGCTGCCCGAGACGTTCACCGACGCCGAAGGCGTGGTGTACGAGCGGAAAGCGGGCGGCACGCGGGCGTGCGTCACCGACTACCTGGGCCCGAAGGTGCGTGCCCTGCTGACGCGGTCGGGCTGCGCGCAAGCCGTCACCGGGACGTTCGTGGACCGGTCGGGGCAGGTCCTGGTGATGGTGTGGGTGGTGCCGATGAAGGACGACACCACCGCGAGAACCGCTTACAGCTCCTACGAAGCCGACACGTGGGGCATCATCTGCCCGCCCGACGGTCCCGGCGGGTCGGTGTGCGCACGGGGCGCCAACACCACCGACGCGGTGAAGAGCAGCTTCACCCGCCGCACGCACCGGTACCTGGTCCACGCCACCGCGCTCCGCATCGACCTCACCACCGACCGCGGCGCCGAACCGCGGCTCGACGCCGCCGCCGAGCAGGCCGTCGACGTCGCCGGACCGGTCAACCACCCCGGAAACCGCTGACCGTCCACGGAGGACGCACCGCGCGGGGGATGATGGGATCATGAAGCCGACCTTCGTGTTCGTGCCCGGTTCGAGCAGCAACTCGTTCAGCTGGGCCCCTTTGCAACGGGAACTCGCCCTGCTGGGACAACGCTCGCTGGCCGTCGACCTGCCGGGGCACGGCTTCGCCGGCGGGTACACCACCGCCTACCAGTCGCCCCAGGACGCCACCGCGCTGGCCACCACGCCGTCCGCGCTCGCCGGCGGCACCCTGGCCGAGGCCGTCTCCCACGTGCTCGACGTCGTCCGCCGGGCACGCGAGCACGGGCCGGTGGTGCTGGTCGGCCACAGCCGCGGCGGGCTCGCGGTCACCGCCGCCGGCAACGCCGAGCCGGACCTGCTGGACCGGGTGGTGTACGTCGCGGCGTGGTGCCCGGTGGACGTGTCCGTCGACGAGTACATGCGGTCGCCGGAGAACTCGACCAGCGTGCTGCTCACCCACCTCGGCAACGCGCTGGTCGCCGACCCGGCGGAGATCGGGGCGCTGCGGATCAACTGGCGCACGGCCGACCCGGAACTGTTGGCGGCGTTGAAGACCGCGTTGCTCGCGGACGGCACGGACGAGGAGTTCCTGGGCGTGCTGAGCACCATGCAGCCGGACGAGATCCTGGACGCGGGCGGCGACGCCGACCGCGCGCGTGTCGACACGTGGGGCCGCATCCGGCGCACCTACGTCCGGCTCACCCGCGACGAATCGCTGCCGCTCGCGCTCCAGGACCGCTTCATCCGCGAGGCGGACGCGCTGACCCCGGACAACCCGTTCGACGTGCGGTCGCTGGAGAGCAGCCACGTCGGCTTCCTGGTCCGGCCGCGGGCCGCGGCGGAACTGCTCGCCGGTCTCGCCGGCTGATGGTCGGGTGCGGTCCACGCGCCCCGAGCACGTGGACCGCACCCCCGGTGCGGTCGGCCGGTCCCGATCCGGCCGACCGGTGGTCACGCCGGCGCGTCGCCCAGGCGGTCCACGACGGCCGTCGTGGCGGAGCTGGACTGACGCACCGTGCCCCGGGGCAACCGGCCACCGTCCTCGGCCACCACTTCGCGCCCGCCGATGAAGTCACCGTTCGACGGGTCGACGATGACCTCCACGAAGTCCTCCCGCCAACGCACGCCGAGCGCGGTGCCGGCGCGGCCGTCCAGGTTCGCCCGCTCCTCGGTGACCCGCAGGTCCGGGATCAACGCGAGCGCCCGGTACAGGCGTGCGCGCACCGCGGCGGGCAGCCGACCGGACATCAGGGCGTCCCGGGCGGTCATCAGCACACCGCCGGGCCCGTCGCCGCGGTCGCTCGCCAGCAGGTCGTAGAGGGCCCGCGGGTCCTCGGGCAGCGACGCCAGGAAAGCGGGTGTCGGGTTGCCCCAGTCGCCGTGCGCGCACCGGTCCGGCTGGTCCGCGGCGAAGTAGGCGAAGTTGCCGCACGGCGCGCGGAACTCGCCCTCGCGGTTCGACGGGCCGCCCGGCGTGCCCGTGCCCTCGTGACCCGGCAGCCACGTCGCGGGCCCCTCCACCACCTGCCGCTCCAGCCACTCACCGTCGAGGGCGGCCGGGATCCACTTCTCGTTGCGCAACGCCTGCTCGTACGCGGCGGTGCCGGCCACGTCGACCAGCGTGATGCCCTCGTACCGGCTGCGGACGTAGCGGTACTGGTCGGGCCGCATGGGTTGGTCGGTGACCGACGTCGCGAGGTCGGCCGCGCGGATCAGGGACGCGGCGGCGGCCGTGTCCGCCTGCTCGACGCCCTGCACCAGCACACCGCCGACGGCGACCGCGACCGCCGCGGCGGCGACGGCCACCCACCGGCGGCGCTTGCGGGTCGCCGGCCCGCCCGCCAACGCGGCGGCCAGTTCCGCCCGGCCCTCCGCGAGCCGCGCGGCGGTGGGTTCCGCCTCGTCCGCGGCGACGCGGTCCAGGGTCCGGTCCAGCAGCAGGTCCAGGTCACGCATGGTCGTCCCCCGTGTCGGTGAGGTGGTCGGCGAGCCGGGTGCGCAGGCGGGCCCGTGCGCGGTGCAGCCGCGTGCGGACGGTGGCGACCGGCACGTCCAGCGCCACCGCGATCTCGCCGGGCGAGAGCTGCGCCCAGGCGGTCAGCAGCAGCACGTCCCGCTCCTCGCCGCGCAGGTCGGTCAGCCAGCGGGTGAGCGGGCCGGCGAGGGCGTCGGCGTCCGCCGCGCCGGTGGCCCGGTCGCCGACGTCGGCCACGTCCGTGCGGCTCGCGTGCTCACGGCTCCACGCACGCAGCTTCCGCTCCTCCGACCGCACGTGGCGGCGCAGCAGGTTGGTCGCCACGCCGTACAGCCAGGCCCGCAGGGTGTCCGCTTCGAACACCTGGCCGGCGCGCTGCTCCCAGAGCGCCAGGAACGCCTCGGACACCACGTCCTGCGCGGTGTCGGCGCCCACCCGGCGCGCCACGTACCGGTGCAGTCGCGCCGCTGTCGACTCGTAGAGGGTCAACAGCGACTGCTCGTCCAGCACCACCCGGGCGGGTGGTCGTGTGGGCGCCATCGGCGCTACGTCGCTTCGCACACCGGTACCTGCCCCCGGACGCGGTTCGCGTTCCCGGCCTGTGGTCACCGGCACACCCCGTGACGACGACCGGGCCGGTCGCGTGCGCGGCCGGCCCGGTGCGTGAGGGGGGATGTCAGTCGTTGCCCGCTTCGAGTGCGGCGTGGTCGAGCAGTTCGTCGTCGGCGACCTTGCCGCGTGACGCGATCGCCTCCGCGCCGCCCTCCGGCATCGCGCCGATCAGCTTGGTCGGGGCCACGCGGGCCGCGCTGATCAGGCTCGACTGGCGGCTGCCGACCATGCCCAGCCCGGCGTACTGCTCCAGCTTCGCGCGGGAGTCGGCGATGTCCAGGTTGCGCATGGTGAGCTGGCCGATGCGGTCGACCGGGCCGAACGCCGAGTCCTCGGTGCGCTCCATGGACAGCTTGTCCGGGTGGTAGCTGAACGCGGGGCCGGTGGTGTCCAGGACCGAGTAGTCCTCGCCGCGGCGCAGGCGCAGCGTCACCTCGCCGGTGACGGCCGTGCCGACCCACCGTTGCAGCGACTCGCGCAGCATCAGCGACTGCGGGTCGAGCCAGCGGCCCTCGTACAGCAGCCGGCCGAGCTTGCGGCCCTCGTTGTGGTAGGCGGCGAGGGTGTCCTCGTTGTGGATGGCGTTGACCAGGCGCTCGTAGGCGATGTGCAGCAGGGCCATGCCGGGCGCCTCGTAGATGCCGCGGCTCTTGGCCTCGATGACGCGGTTCTCGATCTGGTCGGACATGCCCAGCCCGTGCCGGCCGCCGATGGCGTTGACCGCCAGCACGAGGTCCACGGCGGTGGTGAACTCGGCGCCGTTGACCGTCACCGGGCGGCCCTGCTCGAAGCCGATCGTCACGTCCTCGGTGGGGATCTCCACCTCGGGGTCCCAGAACCGCACGCCCATGATGGGTTCGACGAGTTCGATGCCGGCGTTGAGGTGTTCCAGCGCCTTGGCCTCGTGCGTCGCGCCCCAGATGTTGGCGTCGGTGGAGTACGCCTTCTCGGTGCTGGCG
Organism: Saccharothrix obliqua; assembly: GCF_019375475.1. GTDB lineage: Bacteria > Actinomycetota > Actinomycetes > Mycobacteriales > Pseudonocardiaceae > Actinosynnema > Actinosynnema obliqua. The sequence continues at coordinate 441,799 of NZ_JAHXGQ010000002.1, forward strand.
CGGTAGGGCAGGTCGCGGGCCAGCAGCCACTCGGACATCTCGGTGCGCCCGCCCAGCTCACGCACGAAGTCGGCGTCGAGCCACGGCTTGTAGATCCGCAGCGAGGGGTTGGCGAGCAGCCCGTACCGGTAGAACCGCTCGATGTCGTTGCCCTTGTAGGTGGAGCCGTCGCCCCAGATCTGCACGTCGTCGTCCAGCATGGCGCGCACCAGCATGGTGCCCGTCACGGCCCGGCCGAGCGGGGTGGTGTTGTAGTAGGCCCGGCCGCCCGAGCGGATGTGGAAGGCGCCGCAGGCGAGCGCCGCGAAGCCCTCCTCGACCAGCGCGGCGCGGCAGTCGACCAGCCGGGCGATCTCCGCGCCGTACTTCTCGGCGCGGCCCGGGACCGACGCGATGTCGGGCTCGTCGTACTGCCCGATGTCCGCGGTGTACGTGCACGGCACCGCGCCCTTCTCACGCATCCACGCGACCGCCACCGAGGTGTCGAGACCGCCGGAGAAGGCAATGCCGACGCGTTCGCCGGCGGGGAGGGAAGTGAGCACCTTGGACACGTTCGGAATTATGCACGACGCTGCATGATGATGCATAACCGGGTCCTCGAAGTGTCCGAGTCGGCCTTCCACGTCGGGGAGCGGGGTGGCGGCGGGCGGACCGGCCGCTGACGGTGGCGGCCTCTGGGCGGGGCTCGGGGTGCGCGGGGGCCGCGCCGCCGCGTCGCGATCCGGCTCGGTGCGGGGCGGGCGCGGGGCGGACGCGCGGCGGGCGCGGGGCGGGGCAGGCGCGGGGCAGGGCGGACGCGGGCGGGCGCGGGGCGGGGCAGGGGGCTCAGCGCGGAACGGGCGTGGGGCGGGGCCAGCGCGAGGCAGGCGCGGCGCGGGGCAGGCGCGAGGCGGGGCAGGCGCGCGGCAGGCGCGGCGCGAGGCAGGGCGGGCGCGGCGCGAGGCGCGGCGCGGGGCGGGGCAGGCGCGAGGCAGGGCGGGCGCGGCGCGAGGCGCGGCGCGGGGCGGGGCAGGCGCGAGGCGGGGCAGGCGCAGGGCGGGCGCGGCGCGGAGCAGGCGCGAGGCGAGGCGGGCGCGGGGCAGGCGCGGGGCGGGGGCGGGGCAGCACGGTGGGAAGAGGGAGCGGGGTGGCGGCGCGTTCCCACCGCGACCGAAGCCCGTCCACTGTCGTACCCCCTCCGTACGCTCGGCCCCACCGAAGAAAGGGGCGGAACGTGGGCGCGCGGGAAACCACAGCACAGTCCGAAGAGGACAAGCTCGTCCTGCCACCCCGCTGGCGGCAGACCGTGCACGTGCGGGCCGGTGGGCGCACCGCCTCGAACGCCCGGCCGGCACCGCGGTCCGCCGGCCACGTGCGGAACGCGCTCGCCGACGACGACGAAGCACGCGCCATCCTGCACGACACCGAGCCCGGCCTCGCCGAGGTGGTCGCCGAGTACCTGGCCGGTGCGCCGGAACCGTTCGGCGCGGCGGGTGCGGCCGTGGTGTTGGCGCACCTGCGCAGGTCCCACGTCGACGCACCGGTCGCCGACGCCTGGACGGCCGAGCACGGGCTGCCCTTCGCCGCCCGCGCCACCGCCGCGCTCGGCCGCGTGCGCCTGCACTGGGCCGACACCCGCCCCCACCTGGAGTTCACCCCGCCCGACCTGCTCTTCGCCCGGAACACCGAACCACCCGCGCTCGAACGCACGCGCGCGCTCATCGCGGCGGCCGGTGCGCCCGACGAGGTCGGCGAGGCGCTGTCCGCCTTCCGCGACACCCCCGGTGGCCGGATCATCGCCGCTTACCTGCTCCCCTCCCGCGCCGACTGGGTGGCGGAGGCCCTGGACGAGTCCCGGTGGCACGGGCAGCCGTGGGTGGGCTGGACGCCGCTGATCGCCGCCCTGGGCACGGCCGAGCAGTTCGCGCGGATCGCGGAGCACCCGTCCGCGCAGGACGACGTGCGCACCCCGACCGCGCTGCGGACCGTCGTGGACGGCATCGGCGCCGCTGTCGCGCCGACCCTCGCGCGGCTGCTCGACGCCACCGGGCCGACCGACCGCGCGGCACGCAAAGCCCTGCTGGAAACGATCGCCGTGCTCCCGACCGACGAGGCGTTCACGCTGCTGCTGGACCGCGCCGACAACGCCGAGGTGGCCGCGCACCTGTCCCGGGCAGCCGGTCGCTTCCCCCGCCGCGCGCTGCGCCTGCTCACCGAGGCCCGGACGACCGACACCGCCGAGCGGCTGCTGCTCGGGCACGCCGAAACCCACCCGGACCTCGTCGCGGCACTGCCCGAAGCGGCACGGGCGGTCGTCGAGCGGGTCCGGGCGGCGCACGCCCGCGTGCCCGAGGCGGACCCGGCGGAGCTGCCGGCGTTGCTGGTCGAACCGCCCTGGCTCGCCCCGCGCCGCACCCGGCAGGTGGTGCACGGGCTCCGACCGCCGACCGGGGCGGGCGTGTCGTGGGCACCCGGCCAACGCGCGGACTGGCTCGCCACCGAGGTCTTCACCCCCGACGGGCTGGACTGGCCCGAGGTCGTCCGCGGCTTCCACGACGGCACCGCGCCCGAGGTGGAGGTGATCAGCCTGTTCGCCCGCGGCCCGGAAGAACTGGCCCGGCCGCTGCTCGCGCACTGGAAACCCCGGTACGCGTGGGACGTCGAGAGCTGGGGCCGCCTGGTCGCCGCCCGCTACGAGCTGGACGCGCTACCCGTGCTGCTGCACCTGGCCAAGAGCAGCCCGGTGGCGGTGAGCGGGCTGCTCGGACCGTTCACGGACGACCGGGTCGCGCACCGGGTGGCGGACTGGCTGGTCCGGCTGAAGTCGGTGTGCGCCACCGCGATCGGGTGGCTGCGCGGACACGCGAAAGCCGCCGCGCGGTACCTGGTGCCCACCGCCGTCGGCACGCCCGGCCCGGCCCGCCGCGCCGCCGAGGCCGCCCTGCGCGTCATCCCCGACGAGGCGGTGGCGGCGGCGCGTGAGCACGGCCCCGAGGTGGTCGCGGTGGTGTCCGCCGACCTGCTGGACGCGTTGCCCGCGAAGGTGCCGACGCCGGGCAGGTGGGCCGATCCCGCGCTGCTTCCGCAGGTCCTGCTCGCCGGGCGGCGGCGGGCGTTGCCGCGGGTGGCGGTCGGGCACGTCCTGACGATGGCCGCGATGTCCGCCCCGGACCACGTGTACGCGGGCGTGCCGGTGGTGCGGGAGCTGTGCGACCCGAGATCGCTGGCGGAGTTCGCGTGGGCGTTGTTCGAGCGGTGGCGCGAGGTCGGGATGCCCGCGAAGGAGGGCTGGGGGCTGACCGCGCTCGGCCTGTTCGGCGACGACGACGCGGCCCGCTCGCTCGCCGCGTTGATCCGGGTGTGGCCGGGCGAGGGCGGGCACGCGCGGGCCGTCACCGGGCTGGACGTGCTGGCCGCCATCGGCACCGACACGGCCCTGGCGCAGCTCAACGGCATCGCGTTGAAGGCCAAGTTCAAGGGGTTGCGGGAACGGGCGCGGCAGAAGATCGCCGAGTTGGCCGCGGCACGCGGCCTGGGCCCCGAGGAGCTGGCCGACCGACTGGTGCCGCGCTTCGGCCTGGACGACGCGGCGACGCTCACCATCGACTACGGGACGCGCCGGTTCCTGGTCGGGTTCGACGAACAGCTCAAGCCCCACGTCGTGGACGAGACCGGCAAACGCCGCAAGGACCTGCCGAAACCCGGCGCGAAGGACGACCCGGAACTGGCACCCGCCGAGCACAGGCGGTTCGCGGGGCTGAAGAAGGACGTGCGGTCCGTGGCGGCGGACCAGATCGCCCGCCTGGAAGCGGCGATGGTGCGCGGACGCCGCTGGTCGGCGACCGAGTTCCGCGAGCTGTTCACCGGACACCCCCTGCTCTGGCACATCGTCCGCCGCCTGGTGTGGACCACCACCGACGGACACTCCTTCCGCCCCGCCGAGGACCGCACGCTCGCCGACGTCCACGACAACACCTACACGCTCCCCGACAACGCACACGTCGGCATCGCCCACCCCCTCCACCTCGGCCACGACCTCCCCGCCTGGGCCGAACTGTTCGCCGACTACGAAATCCTCCAACCGTTCCCCCAACTCGGCCGCCCCGTCCACCACCTCACCGCCACCGAACGCACCGCCCAACGCCTCACCAGGTTCGAGAACATCCCCGTGCCCACCGGCCGCGTCCTCGGCCTCACCCAACGCGGCTGGGTGCGGGGCGCACCGCAGGACGGGGGTGTCGAGCGCTGGATCACCCGGCCACTGCCCGGCGGCGGTTCGGTGGTGGCGAGCCTCGACCCCGGCATCGCCGTCGGCGCGGTGGACGTGCTGCCGGAGCAGCGGTTGTCCGCGATCTGGGTGGACGCCCGGCGGGACGGCACGTGGCACCCGCGTGGCGAGCGGGTGTTCGGCGAACTCGACCCGGTCACCGCGTCCGAGCTGATCGCCGAGCTGACCGCGGTGACCGCATGAGCCGTCCGAAGTGGACGCTCAGTCGAGCTTCGCCCCGTACACGCGCTCCACGGCCAGCACCAGCAGCACCCGCCGGTCGGCCACCATCACGGACCGGTACTCGTCCCAGTCGGGGTGCTCGCCCGCGGCCCGGCGGTAGTAGTCCACCAGGGCCTCCACCTCCGGGCCGTGCGGGTCCGCGCCCGGCCCGGTGACCGTCACGACGCCTTCGGCGGTGGCCCACGAACGGCCGTCCGCGCTGGTCACCTCCAGCGCGGCGCGCGCGTCCCGGCGCAGGTTCGCGACCTTGGCCGTGCCCACGCGGGCGGAGACCAGCACGACCTCGGCTTCGCGGTCGTAGTGCGGCGTGACCGGGGAGAGCTGGGGGCGGCCGTCGGACTTGAGGGTGGCGAGGACGCCGAGCTTGCTCTCGGCGAGGAGTGCACGCGGGTCGAACTGCGCAGCGGTCATGCCGCCATCATGGCCCCTCCCCCCGGTGCGCGGGTCAAGGCGTCGTCGGCGCGTCGCGCCGGATGTCGTGGAGATCGCGGGACCGCGTCTCGCCCGCCCACAGGAACGCGACCACCGTGCACGCGAGCGTGGCGCACAGCAGCAACGCGACCGGCAGCGTCGACGGGAAGCGTTGCAGCAACGCCACACCGGCGATCGGGGCGAGCGAACCGCCGACGACGGTCGCCGCCTGGTAGCCGAGGGACGCCCCGGTGTACCGCACGCGGCTCGGGAACAGCTCCGCGAAGAACGCGGCCTGCGAGCCGGTCAGCAGGCCGTGCAGCGCCAACCCGACCACGACCACGGTGGTGACCACCGGGAACCGACCGCCGTCCACCAGCGGCAGCCCGACCAGCGACCACACCGCGATCACCACCGCCAGCACGAGGCTGCACGGCCGCCGCCCGAACCGGTCCGACAGCAACCCGCCCACCGGGATCGCCACCACCTGGAAGACCGACGCGATCGTGGCGGACGCCAGCACCTCCTCCCGGGGCATGTGCACGATCCGGCTCAGGTAGGACAGCAGGAAGATGCTGAACGTGTAGTAGGTCGCCTTCTCCCCGACGTTGGCCAGCGCGGCGATGAGCACCGACCGGCGGTGGTGGCGCAGCACCGTCGCGATCGGCGCGCGCCCCTCGTCGGTGGCGGACTCGCGCGCCGCGAGGAAGACCGGGGACTCCTCCACCGACCGACGCAACCACACGCCGATGACCACCAGCACCACGGACAGCAGGAACGGGATGCGCCAGCCCCACGCCAGGAACTGCTCGTCGGTGACGCGCAACCCCAGCAGGGCCAGCACCCCGGTGGCGATCATGTTGCCCAGCGGGCCGCCGGTCTGCGGCCAGCTGCTCCAGAACCCGCGCCGGGCCGCCGAACCGTGCTCGGCGACCAGCAGCACCGCACCACCCCACTCGCCGCCCAGCGCGAGCCCCTGCACGAGGCGCAGCGACGTCAGCAGCACCGGGGCGGCGACGCCGATCGAGGCGTAGGACGGGACGAGTCCGATGGCGACCGTCGCGCCACCCATCAGCACCAGGCTGAGCGACAACGTCCGCCGCCGACCCACCCGGTCGCCCAGGTGGCCGAACAACACGCCGCCCAACGGGCGTGCGACGAAACCCACCGCGTAGGTCACCAGCGCCAACAGCACACCGGTGAGCGGGTCGCCGACGGGGAAGAACACCTTGTCGAACACCAGCGCCGCGGCCGTGCCGTACAGGAAGAAGTCGTAGAACTCGATCGTCGTGCCGGCCACGCCCGCGCCCAGTACCCGGGCGAACCCCTTGCGCCGCGGTGCTTCGCTGGACATCGCCCCTCCGTCGAAGGTCCGACAACGGAACGTAGAGCCCGCCGCGACGGGCGGTCAACCCGCGGGCGCGTCAATCGCGGCCCAGGGCGTGCGCCCACGTCGTCATCCCGCGGGTGCGTGCCGCGGTGGCCGTGGCCACCGCCAACGCCACCAGTGGTACCGCGATCGGCAGCGGTGCGCCGTTGGGGCGGGACAGCGGCAGCCACGCGCCGACGTCGGGCACGGTGTTCTGCACGACGCAGCACGCCAGGAACACCACGACGGTCAGCACGGGCGCGGTGACCGGGCCCAGGAGCACCCGGGCCAGGACGCCTGCCGAGGTCAGCACCACGACGTTGGCCGGCATGTAGTGCCACGGCGCGTCGGCGGCCACCACGGCGACCCCGGCGGCCACGACCAGCAGCGCCAGCGCGGCCACCGCGGGCACGACCAGCGCGGCCCACCAGGCGACCCGCCGGGTGCCCAGCTTCTCCCACTCCACCATGCGCGGCGCGGTCAGCCCCGCCGCCACCCCGCCGCACGCGGTCGCCAGCAGCTCGATCAGCGGGATGTCGCGTGGTGGTTGGAAGGTCGCCAGGTCGACCGGGATCGCGATGCGCGCGCCCAGCGCCGCGAACACCGCCGATCCCAAGCACAGCAGGACGACCGCACGCGCGCCGTGCGCAGCCAGGTACCGCACTACGCGAACTCCGCCCCGTACCGGCACTGGGCCACGTTGTCGTCGTTGGCCGCGAGCCAGGCCCGGATCTCGTCCGGCGGCTTGGCGAAGAACCCGGTCGTCGGTGGCTGGTACGGCGCCTCGGAGGGCAGCGTGATGCCCGCCTGGTGCCGCAACCACCGCGCCAGCTCGCCGGCTCGCGCGATGCCCGCCTCGTACGTGGCCCGGTCGCCGGTGACCCGGATGCCGCGCAGGCAACCGGCGAAACCCGCCATCGCCGTCGACACGTCCTCCCCCGCCGTGTCCCGCGTGGTCTGGTCGAGCAGCAACCGGACCACCACCCGACCGGCCGGCACCTCACCCGGCGGCAACGACGCCGCGTCGTGCACGCCGGCGACCGCGGCGGGTGTGCGCCCGTACGCCCGGACCAGCGCGGCCACGGTGGCGGTCAGGTCCGGCAGGTCCGCGTCGTGCGCGGGGTGCACGCACACCTCCACGCCCTCGACCGGCTGGCAGCGCCGCGGCGGGTCGGCCGCCGCCGTCACGCGGGTGGCCGGGTTCACCGCCGCCACGACCAGGAACACGGCCAGCACGGCGACCGCGCCGAGCGCGGGCAGCGCCGTGCGCGCCGGCCGGTCCGGCGACCGCCCGAGCCGCGAGGCCAGCACCATCGCGCCGCCGATCGCGATCAGGGCGAACGCGCGGAACAACAACGCCGTCGCCGTCTCGTGCTCGTTGGCCGCCAACGGGTGCCACTGGACTGGCAGCACCGCGCCGAACGCGTCGAGCACCACCTGCGGCAGTTGGAAGAGCAGGAACACCAGCACGGCGACCAGGACGGTGAGCACCGGCAGCGGCGCGACGGCCGCGAGGAACTGGCCGATCGCCACCGCGAAGGCCAACCCGAGGTAGCCCAGCAGGATCGAGCCCGCGGCGGGACCGCCGTAGGTCGCGTCGGCGGCCGTGCGCGCGAAGATCGGCAGCAGCCCGACCGTGTACGCCACCGCGCACACCGCCCAGACCCGCGTGAAGTTGGCCCAGTGCTCGGGTTTCCCGGTGCCGCCCAGGCGCGCGGCGGCGAACAGGCCCAGCGGGCGGGCCAGCGTCGCCCAGCGGTGGAACGCGATCGCGGCGACCAGCGGGCCGACCAGCGCCAGGTGCTCGTGCGCCAGCGCCGAGGTGGCGGGCCACTCGGGTCGCCGGCCGAAGTGCTCCACCGACATGCCCGCGGTCACGGCGAGCACGAGGCCCGCCGGCAGCAGGGCGGTGACCGGTGCGAGCGGCCACGCGATGCGGCGGATCACCTGTCCTCCCGACCGAGCAGGCGTTCGTAGGCTTCTTCCAGGGCGGCCGCGGTGACCTCGGCGCCCGCCACGAGTTCGGTGAGCGGTCCGTGGAACCGCAGTTCGCCTTCGTCCAGCACGGACACCGTGGAGCAGAGGTTCGCCACGTCCTCCACCAGGTGCGTGGCGAGCACGACGGTGCGGGTCTCGCCGATGCGCTCGACGACGCGCCGCAACCGCACCCGCTGACCGGGGTCGAGGCCCACCGTGGGCTCGTCCAGCACGACGATCTCGGGTTCGTGCGCGACGGCGGCGGCGATGCCCGCCCGCTGCCGCAGGCCGCCGGACAGCGTGCGCACCGGCGCGTCCGCGCGGTCCACCAGGTCGACCAGCGCCAGCGCCCGGTCCGCCGCCGCGCCGGCCGCGGTGCGGTCCAGGCCGTTGAGCCACGCCGCGTAGGCGACGGTGTCGCGCACGCGCATCGACGGCACCAGCGAGAACCGCTGCGGCAGGTACCCGACGCGCCGGCCGCCCGCGCCGCCCCTGGTGTCGGCGACCGTGATCCGGCCCGACCGCGGCTCGCGCAACCCGACCAGCAGGGCGAGCACGGTGGACTTGCCCGCGCCGTTCGGGCCGACCAGCCCGGTGATGCCCGCGGGCACCGCCCAGTTCAGGCCCGTCAACACCGGTTTGCGGCGGTACGAGTAGGAAACGTCCTCGAAAGCGACGATCACGTGCGCGTGGTCCTCCATTCCGGCTCCCCCTTCACGCGAGCGCCCGGTGGCGCCGGGTGTGCACCCCCGACGCCACCGGGACGCGCGTCCGTCAGCACAGCAGGCGGCGCTGGCTCTCCGGGGAGGTCTGGCCCGTGTCGGTGCGGGCCTGGTTGTAGTAGTTCGCGTGACCCTCGCGGTCGCAGGGGCCCGCTCCGTTCACCGAGCCGTTCACCAGCCGGGCCGAACCGTATCCGATCTGCGGGTCCGGCCAGAACGAGATGTCCGCGAACAGCCAGGACTGGAGGTCGACGTTGTCACCGCAACCGCTGCGGTTGACCACGCCGTGGACGAACGAGAAGTCCTCGTACGGCGCGTTCGCCGACACCTCGCAGGCCAAGGGCTCGGCGGCGGACCAGGCGGGCGTGACCGTGAGCGCGACGCCGCCCACGGTCAAGCCCAGGACCGCCATCCAGCTCATCGCCTTTCTGGACAGGAAGGACCTAGACCACGTAGCTGATGCCACTATTCCATGCCCCCTCGGAATATGTCACCCATATGGGGCACCACGGGATTCCGCGCGCACGCCGAGGTCGGGTTCTGCACCCATCTCCCGGTTGTCACCGCCACTGCCGCGGCCACCGCACGACGCGGACTTCCATCCCCACCCCAGTACATCGGCCACTGAACCAGTCGTGGTGCGATCTGTCAATTGTCCTTTTCGGAGGCTCGCGCCGAGACGAATCACCCTCCCCCGATGGCGCATTGCGCGTGCCCCAACCACTCCGCTTGATCACCCAAAGGAGTGATAGCGCATTCCCGCGGGCCGAATATCGCGATTCGCCGCCCGCCTGCCGCCCGACGACGCGTCGACCGGGGCGGACCACGCGTCGTGTCCTCAACGGACACCGCCTTCGCGACCGCTAGAGCCGCTGCCAGAGGGATGCCGTGTTCGGCGGTTCCCAGCCGGCCAGGGACGTGTGCGGCTGGAGGCAGCGGTACGTCGCGCCGCCGTAGGTCACCCTGACGCCGGCCGCATACGAGACGCCCACCGCCCACGGGCCGGTCACCGGCGGCGTGGTCGGTTCGGTCGTGGTCGGTTCGGTGGTCGGTTCGGTCGTCGTGGTGGTCGGCGCCGGGCCGGAGCCGACCTGGAGGTCGACGCAGTTGTAGAACGCCATCGCCGTGTCCGCGATGTTCCACACCGCCAGCAGCTTGATCCGACCGGTGCGCCCGCCGAGGCCGACGTTGTGCCGGACCGTCGTGCCGGGCTGGCGGCCGTGGTCGTCGAACTCGGCGACCTTGGTGCCGCCGATGAAGTATTGCCACGTGCTGGTCGAGTGGTTGGCGAGGATCGCCCAGCTGAACGCGACCGAGTCGCCGACCCGGGTGGCGGGCCACGCCTTGCGGTCGTCGTTGAGGGGCGCCCACCGGCCGTCGCCGCCGTGGCAGTTCTGCTGGCCCTTGGGCCCCTCCACGCTGCCCGGCTCGTAGATGATGTCGCCGCAGTCGGACACGCGGCCCTCGAAGCACATGGCCTGGCGGCTGGGCGGCGAGGTGATGTAGCCGTGGGCGCTCGCCGGCGCCGCCGACACCACGACGAGGAACGGCGCGACGCCCACTCCGGCGAGCAATGCCGCGAACTTGCGTTTCAGGCTCATTGTCCGGCTCCTCCGGAAGTCAAACCCCAGCAGGGGTCCGAAATGCGCGGCGGCGGGCCGAACCGTATTCGCGACCCGGGTCGGCGGTCAAGGAAGCACCTGGCTCGGCGGTCGGAAGAAGTTGCCGCAAGTCCGCAATACCAGGAAGAACCGCCTGGTCGGTACCGCCATGATCGGTTCCGATGAGCGATGAAGACGAAGTGCCCGAGGAAATCCGGTTCATACCCGGGAATTCAGTGGACGGCCCGTTCACCGGAATACAGGTGGGTATCGTCAACGGTGACGTGCGGCTCGGCGGTGACCGCGTGCCGCGCCTGGTCGTGCTGCGCGCCACCAGCGCGGAACTGGACGACGTGCGCCACCACTTCACCCCGCCCGGCGGGTACGGGACCGCGCGGCGCGTGCTGCTCGAACGGGGCGTCGTGGTGCTGACCGGTCACGGCGCGGGCCGGTCGTACACCGCGCGCCGCCTGCTGGTCGAGGCCGGGGTGGCGGCGGTGGCGGAGGCCAACCCGGAACTGCCGCTGGGCGCGTTCCACGGCCTGGCCGCCGACACCGGGTACGTGTGGGACGTGCGTGATTCGGCCCGCGACCCGTTCGACCGGGCCGAGTTCGAGCGGGTCGAGCGGCTGGTGCGCGCGACCGGGAGCCGACTGGTGATCGTGCTGGACGAGCCCGTGCGGGCACCGTCCTCGGCGGCGGCCCACGTCGTGCCGCTGACCGCGCCGCCCGCGTTCGACGTGGCGCGGGAGGAGTTGCGGCGGCGTTGCCCGGACGACCACACCGAGCCGCTGCGGGTGCTCGTCGAGGACCTGGCACTGGAGGACGGCGCATCGCCCGAGAAGGCGGTGCGGGCGGCCGACCTGGCGGTGCGCGTGCACCGGGGCCTGGACCGCGACACGGCGCTCCAGGCGCTGCGCGAGCACGTCGAGCAGGCCGTCGAACGCCACCTGGCGGAGCGCACCGACCTGGAGTTCGCGTTGTCGTTCGCCGTGGCGCTGCTGGAGAACCAGCCGTACGACGAGGTCGTGGCGCGGGCGCTCACGCTCGCCGAGGCCCTGCGCGCGACCAGTCCCGACGACGAGCCGCCGCGCGCGTTCTCCTTGTCCAAGAGGGACGTGCTGACCGCGGTCGCCGCCACGACGACCGTGCGCGACCACCCGGACTACCCGGGCCTGGCGGAGGAGACCGTCCACTTCACCCGCCAGGGCTGGGCGGACGCGGTGCTGCGCAAGCTGTGGCGTGACTACCCGCTCGCCCACGACGTGCTGTGGCGGTGGATGAGCGACCGCGACATGACGACCCGGTTCGCCGACGCGGTGCAACGCGCGGTGGTCGCGATCGTCACCGGCATCCCGGCCCACGAACCGCTGCGGCTGGTGCACGACCTGGCCCGCCGGGGCGCGGTGGCGCACCAGGAACTCGCGGCCAAGGTGGTCGCCCGGCTGGACGGGCGGTACCGCGACCTGGTGTCGCGCACGGTCGAGTCGTGGACCACCGGCACCGCCTACGAACAGGCGACGGCGGTGTGGTTCAGCCTCGCCCCGTCCGAGTCCCGGCCGCTCGCGGAAGCCCTGCGGCGGCTGGAGCTGATCGCCCGGTCGGCCAAGGCGACGCCGCGCAACGCCGTGGTGGCCGCCGTCCTGGAACTGCTGCGCACCGAGGAGCACCGCGCGGACGTGCTGGACCGCGTCGAGTCGTGGCTCGCCAACCGCCGCCTGGCGCACGTCGCCCTGCCACTGGCGATGTGGATCACCGGTTACTACCCGTACGCGCTCGCCGTCGAACTCACCGAAGCGCACCCCGCGCGGATGAGGGCTCTCGCGCACCACGCGCTGACCGCCCCGGAGAGCCGCGACGCCGCCGTGGAGCGCTTGGTGGAACTGGCCGACGAAGCGCGGTTGCGGGATTCCTCGGCGGCCCGGCTGGTGCACCTCACCCTGCTGCTCACGCCGACGTTCCGGTGGCCGGCCCGGCACCGGGCCGTCGTGGCGCTGAGCGCGGCCCACCCCGCGAGCCGCGGCGCGCTGCGGCACGCGTTCCGGGTCGCGGCGCGGGTCGGGGGTGGCTGACCCGACCGTCGGGTCGGGCAGCGGATGTCGCACCCGTGGACGCCCGCGTGGGCAGTTTGGCCGGCGGGCCGGCGCACGACACTGGACCGGTGAGAGCGCGAGGCGACGAGCGGGTCGCCGCCGAGGGATCGGACCGCCGCACCACCGCGCCCCGCCGCGCGCTCACCCCGTCGGCGTTGCACCGCCTGCAACAGGCCGCGGGCAACCGGGCCACCGCGCAGCGGCTCGCCGGGGACGTCCGCGGGGGCACGCGGTTGGGCGCGCTGGAGGCCGACGTCGCCGCGAAGCGGAAGGCCGTCACGCACCACCCGACGGCCGCCGCGGAGGCGGGTGCCGCGCACGCCGCCGCCAAACCTCCCCCGGACGACCGCGAAGCCCTGGGCAAGGCGGCGCAAGCGGAGCGGATGCACGCCGCCCGGCCGGGTGCGTTCGACCAGGCCGCGTTCGTCCGGGCGGTGCGGGAGGCGATCGCGGCACGCGCGCCGAAGAACCTCGACGAGGCCGACAGGTTCGGCGACTCGGGTCGAGCCGACGCCGTGCGCGACACCGTGCGCGGGCAGGTCGCGGTGCACGGCAAGGCCGCCGCCGGTCCCGTGGAGCGCACCACCGCCGCGCCACCGGAGCCGGTGGCGGGCAAACCGGTCACGCCGCTGCGCCCGGACGCGCCGCCGCCCGCACCCGCACCACCCGACCCGGCGATGGCGACGCCCGACCCGGCACCGCCCGGCGCCGTGGCCCTGCCGACGGGTGCGGTCGACCGGAGGATGGCCGACGCGCACGTCACCGACGACCTGCTGGCGAACTCGGGTGAACCGGAGTTCACCGACGCGTTGGCGGACAAGAGAACGAGCGAACGGCACGCGGCCACCGCGCCCGGTGAGGTCCGCGCGGCCGAGCGCCGGACGCTGCGGGACACCAGAACCGCGGCCGCGGAGACCGGTGCGGCGGCCATGGCCGCGTTCGCCGCCGAGCGCACGCGGGCGGGCGCGGACGTCACGACGGGCAAGCGGGACGCGCGGGGCCGGCACGAGGCCGGGCGCGCCCGGGTCACCGCCACCCTCCAGAACGTCTTCGACGCCACCAAAAAAGACGTCGAGGACGTGCTGACCGGACTCGACGCCAAAGTGGACGCCGAGTTCACCACCGGTGAGAAGGCCGTGCGGGACGCGTTCACCGCCGACCACAAGCGACGCATGGCGGCCTACAAGGACAAGCGCTACTCGGGCTTGCTCGGCGCGGGTCGGTGGCTCAAGGACAAGTTCGCCGGTCTGCCCGCGGAAGCCGGCCGGATCTTCGACACGGCCCGCGAGGGTTACGTCTCCGGTATGCGGCGCGTGATCTCCGACGTGGCCGAGCTGATCGGCGTGGAGCTGAACCACGCCAAGCAGCGCATCGCCACCGGTCGCGCGCGGATGGCCGAGGCGGTGCGGTCGCTCGCGCCGGAACTGCGGTCGATCGGCCGCGAGGCGGCGGCCGGGTTCGCGCAGCGGTTCGACGGGCTGGCCGAGTCGGTGGACGCCAAGGGCGCCGAACTCGTGCAGACCCTCGCCACCCGCTACCGGGACGCGCTCAAGTCCGCGGACGACGAGATCGCCGCCGCGCAGGCGGAGAACCGGGGCCTGGTGGCGAAAGCGGTGGCGGCCGTGGGCGCGGTGGTCGACACCGTCCTGCGGCTCAAGGAGCTGCTGCTCGGGGTGCTGGGCAGGGCGGCGACCGCCGCGGCGGCGATCATCCGGGACCCGATCGGCTTCCTCGGCAGGCTGGTGGGCGCGGTCGGCGCGGGTTTGCGGTCGTTCCTCGGCAACATCGCCACCCACCTGCGGAAGGGCCTGCTCGGCTGGCTGCTGGGCGCGCTCGCCTCCACCGGCCTCCGGTTGCCCGCCCGGTTCGACCTGCGCGGCGTCCTCGACCTGGTGGCGTCCGTGCTGGGCCTGACGTGGGCCGCGATCCGGGGCCGGGTCGTCGCCAGGGGCGTGCCCGACCAGGCGGTGACGGCCGCCGAGGAATCCGTGCCGCTGGTGCGGAAGGTCCGCGAGGAAGGTGTTTCCGGACTGTGGGAGGAGGTCGGGGAGCAGGTCGGCGACCTCAGGGAACGACTGTTCGGCAAGATCACCGAATACCTCGTGCCGACGGTCCTGGTCGCGGGTGTCACGTGGCTCTTCTCGCTCCTCAACCCGGCGTCCGCGTTCGTCAAAGCCGTGAAGATGATCATCGACCTGGTCACGTTCGTCGTGGAGCGCGGAGCGCAGCTCGCGGAGTTCGCCCACGCCGTGCTGGACGCGGTGACCGCGATCGCCGCGGGCGGCACGGGCGGGGTGCCCGCGTTGATCGAGAACGCCCTCGCGCGGTCCGTGCCGGTGTTGATCGGCGCGCTGGCGGCGATCCTCGGCATCGGCGGCATCGCGGAGAAGGTCCGCGGTTTCGTGCGGTCGCTGTCCGAGCCGGTGCTCAAGGTCGTGGACCGGGTGGTCGACCGGGTCGTCGGGCCGGCGAAGCGGCTGTGGGCCAAGGCAAGAGGCGGCCGAGCGGGCGCCGGCGGACCGGGCGCGGCGAGCGGCACGCGGTCGTTCGCGATGGCGGGCAGGCCGCACACGCTCACCGCCGACCTGCGGGGCGGGCGGCTGCGCGTGGTCATGGCCAGCACGCCCGGCGCGCTGCTCGCCAAGGCCGAGGCCGCCCGCCGGTCGTCCGACGAGGCGCACCGGCCGGAGGTCGCCGCCGCGCTCGCCGCGTTCACCGCCGAGCACGAGCCGAAGATGCGCGCGATCGAGGCGAGCGGGCGCAGCGCCGACAACAAGCAGCGCGAGTTGGACCTCCTGCTGCGTGACATGGCCGCCGACCTCGTCGCGATCGGCACCCGGTTCCGGCTCCAGGACCTCGGCTCCTACGCGGCGCTCGGGTTGGGCGAGATCGAGCTGAACCGCGTGGTCCACGACGCGCTGGGCATCGCCCGCAACCGCGTGCTGGGCAGCCGCGCCGCCACCGCGGGCACCGAGCCCAAGGACGACGACGGGCTGAAGCAGCGCTTCGAACGCCTGATGCACAACGCCAGCAGCGCCTACCGCCGGGCGGGCGGGGCCACCATCGGCGCGGGTGAGGACGTGCACCGCTTCCGCGGCAACACGTTCCGGTTCGCCGGTGCCACCTACTTCGTGGACCACCAGCACAACTACATCGTCCCCGACCAGCGGGTCGGCCCGAACCGCGGCGCGCTCGACGGGCGGGTGTTCGTGTCGAGCCGGCCGGTGGTCCCGTCCCGCGCCGCGCTCGACGGCGACCCGGCACGCGGCCTGCTGGAGGAGTTCGCGTACACCACGCACCAGCACAGCGGGCGCCGCTTCGCCGAGCTGGCCCGCCTCGCCGCGTACGGTGGCACGGTGGAACCGAACGCCGGGACCATGCTGCTGGCCGCGCTGGTCGCCGAAGCCGAGCGCAACCCCAACGCGCACATCACCAACCTGCTGCTGCTCGAAGAGGGCGCGGACCGCCGGTTCTACGACGACGCGCCGATGACGCGCGGCGGCTCGGACAACCCGGTCGCGCGCCGCGACCGGACGTTGGCCGACCTCGGCTCCGTCGTGCGGCTGCCACCCGCCGAGGTGACCGACGCGGAGATCGCGTTGGTGCGGCGGCGGTTCGAGGCCAGGGAGGGCATGTCGCTGGCCGAGGTGGTCGCACACCTCGGGGCCGACACGACCAAGCGCGACCTGGTTGAATTCCTGGTCCGGGCGGCCGAGCGGCTGTAGGAGGCGTGATGTCGGGCGGTGCCGCGGAATCCCTCGTGCGGGCACGGCTGGCGGCCGTGCGCCGGTCGTTCGAGAACGCGCTGGCCGCGCCCGGCGACAACGCCGTGCCCGCCCTCGACGTGGACCTGCGCGTGGACCAGGTGCGGCAGGTCGTCAGCAGCTACGGCGGACCGGAGTTCTGGGAGGAGCGCGCGGGCCTGCGCTGCCTGGCCAACCGGGAGATCCCGCAGCGGTTGTTCCTCGGCTTCGTCGTCGGCCGCAAGCGCGAGCTGCCCGCCGACCTGGCCGTGGTGCTGCTCGCCGAACTGTGCCGCGACCGGCCGCGCCGCGCGGTGGTCGAGATGGACGCGGCGAACCTGGTGAACCTGCTGGTGGTGGCACCGTTCCACGCGCCGGGCCTGGAACTGCCGATCTGGTTGACCCTCGCCCACGACCTGGCGACCGGCGACGACCGCCGCGACGTGTTCCACCGCCTGCCATCCACCCGCACCGCCTACGACCCGCTGCACGCCGAGATCCCACCCGGCGCGCCCTACGGCGACGACCTGCGCCCACCGCGGGAACCGCCGCCCACCGCGGCGGCGTACCGGTCGGCGCTCCTCGCCGCCACCGGCCCGGACCCGGACGCCTACGTGCGTGCCCACGTGTTCGAGCGCGTGGCGGCGCTGCTCGCGTGACCATTGCTCCCACGCGCTCGCCGGCGGGAGGATCCCGGGACGGACCATTCGCCGACAGGGAGCCGATATGCGAAGACGATGGGCGACAACGGGCGCGGGCGCGGTGCTGGCCGGGGCGATCGTGGTGGGCGTGCCGACACCGGCTCTGGCGAACTGGCAACCGTGGGAGAACCTGCAGGGCATCGATCTGATCAGCGCACCCGCGTTCGCGCCGGGCACCATGATCTACGCGCGCGACACGTCGTCGAAGTTGGTGCGGACCTCCGGCAGCGGGTGGGAGCAGGTGCCCGGTGTCGAGCCGTACGAGAACGTCTCGGTGATCAAGGGCAGTCGGGGCGGCACCACGGATCCGACGGAGATCTACTACCGGGGCGCGGGGTTGCACGTGCGCTACCTCGACACCGTTCGGATGTGCCACGTCGGGGCGGGCTGCTGGTGGGAGTCCTACAACGGCGACACGAACGGCACGGCGAGCAGCACACCCGCCGCCGTGACCCTGCACCCCGGCCGGGTGGACGTGTTCGCCCGCTCCACCGAGGGACGGTTGCGGCACAGTTGGCGGTACGGCTCGGCGTACGAGGTGTGGGCGCCGTGGGAGGAGTTCGACGGCCCCGCGTTCAGCGAGCACCCGGCCGCGGTGAGCTGGCGGTCCGGCACGCGCCTGGACGTCTTCGTCCGGGGCGAGGACGCCCACCTGTGGCACAAGTGGTGGACCGATGGCGTCGGCTGGTCCGGCTGGGAGGACCTGGGCGGCGACATCGCCTCCGCGCCCTCGGTGATCTCGTTCGACGACGGCCGGCTGGACGTGTTCGCCCGCAGCGCGGGCAACACCCTGCTGCACCGCTGGTGGACCGCCGGCGGTGGCTGGTCGGGGTCGGAGGACCTGGGCGGCGACATCCGCCACTCGCCCGCCGCGGCGAAGACCGGCCACCGCCGGATCGACGTGCTGGCCACGGGTGGGGACCGCAAGCTGCACCGGATCTGGTGGGGTTGAGCCGTCCGGGTGGGGCCGGTGCGCCCGGCTCCACCCCGTTTTCGTGGACATCGCGTGACGCCGCAACACTTCCGAGGCGCTACGTCGGGCACGCCGTCCCTCACGCCGGACCCGTCCGGACGGACGTGTACCGCCGGCCGTGACCACGGGATCGCCGGAGGGGGTGACAGTGCCGCGTGAAGGGCTGAACCACGTTTCGCGCCATGGTTCGCGGGGTCGGCCAAGCGCGACGATCGGAGCACGGCGGCCTCATGAACCGCGTCCGGCCCCGGCAGACCGCCGACCGGGGTGCGAGGAGGACTGGCACATGACGCACACACCCGTCCGGGCACCGGAATCCGTCGAGCAGGTGATCGAGCGGATGCGGGCCATCGACGCCGAACTCCACCCGCGGGACGGCATCGCGTGCTTCAACCGGACGTACCTGCGGGTCACCGAGCTGGTGGGGCGCGACATCGCCGACGGGTTCTTCGCGGACCCGGACTTCGTGGCACGCCTGGCGGTCGTGCTCGCGGGCCCATACTTCACCGCGGTCGACGCGGCGCGGGCGAGAACACGACCGCCGGTGCCGTGGAAACCGCTGTTCGACGCACGCCACGACCGCACCATCTGGCCGGTCCAGTACGCGTTGGCCGGTGCGAACGCGCACATCGCCCACGACCTCCCGCTCGCCGTCACCACCACCTGCCGGGAGCGGGGCACCACGCCGGCCACCCCGCCGGTGCACGCGGACTACCTGCGCGTCAACGAACTGCTCGCCGAGGCCGGGGCCGAGGTGCGGGCCGAGTTCGAACCGCGGCTCCGCAAGCTCGCCACCGCCGACGCCGAGCGCTTGCGGCACGTGGTCTCGGGTTTCGACATCTCACGTGCCCGTGACGTCGCGTGGGGCACCACGCTGACCTTGTGGCAGCAGCGCGACCTCAAGCCGCTGCACAACACCACGCTGGCCACCGTCGCGCACGAGGCGGCGATCGCCGGTTCGCTGCTGCTGACGCCCGTGGCCCCGCCGCCCGCGTAGGAGCCGCCTCAGCGGTCGCGTGGCGTGACGCCGTGCAGCATGAGGTCGGTGACGATGGCCGTGAAGTCGCGGGACGCCGTCCGCCCCGCCTGGATGGACCACGCCGCGCCGACCACGAGGCTGTAGAAGGCGTCGGTGAGCCACGCGGGCGTGAGGTCGGGCCCGAACTCGCCGCTCTGCCTGCCCCGCCGGAACAGCTCCACGATCCGCGCGTCGATCTCCAGCCACGCGGCGGGCTCGCGGTCGAGGTCCAGGTCGAGGCTCTGCGAGTACAGCAGCGCGAGGTAGGGCGACACCGGCTCGCACGCGGCGACCAGCCGGCGCAACGCCTCCGCCGCCGGGCCCTCGTCCAGGTCTGCCGCCTCCACCGCCTCGCCCAGCAGGGCGACGGCGAGGTCGTCGAGGGCGGCGAGCAGCGCACCGCGACCGGCGAAGTGGCGGTGCAGGGTGGCGCGGCTGACGCCGACGGCCTTGGCGATCTCGTCCTGGGTGGCGTTCGGGCGGCGGCCGAGGAAGTCGGCTGCCGCGCGCAGCATCTGCTCTCGGCTCATCGTCACGCGCACAGGGTAGGGCGATGAACCCGTCTCGCCCTGGCCAGGCCCGGCACACTGTGAGACAAAAACGTCTCATGCGATGTACAGTTGCCTCGCACCCAGGGACCGCCGACCGAGGAACGAGCCACCATGAGCACCGCTCCGCCGCTGGACCACCGAGCAGAACGCGCGCCCGGCCGCTGGGCGGCACTGGCCGTCCTGTCGTCGGCGGTCCTCGTGGTCGCCGTCAACGGCACCGTGCTGTCGCTGGCCACGCCGTTCCTCAGCGAAGCCCTCCGGCCGACGGCCACCCAGCTGCTGTGGATCGGCGACGTGTACGCGTTCGTCCTGGCCGGCCTGCTGGTCAGCATGGGCAGCCTCGGCGACCGCATCGGCCGCAAGAAGCTGCTGCTGATCGGCACCTCGGCGTTCGGCCTGGCGTCGCTGCTGATCGCCTACGCGCCCACCGCCGAAGCGCTCATCGCGGGCCGGGCCGTCCAAGGCATCGCCGGGGCCACCCTGATGCCGTCGACCCTGGCGCTGGTCCGCACCACCTTCACCGACCCGCGCGAGCGGACCACGGCGGTCGGTGTCTGGGGTGCGGCCCTGTCCGGCGGCGCGGCGGCCAGTCCGCTGCTGGGCGGCTGGCTGCTGGAGCACTTCTGGTGGGGCTCCGTGTTCCTGATCAACGTGCCCATCGCGGTCCTCGTGGTGGTCTTCGGCGTCAAGCTGCTGCCCGAGTCGAAGAACCCCGCGCCGGGGCCGTGGGACGTGCCCAGCGTGCTGCTGTCGACGGTGGGCGTGGTGGCCGTCGTCTACGCGATCAAGGAGTTCGCGGTGCACGGCGCCCGGCTGGACGCCGTGCTCGCCCTGCCCGCGGGTCTGCTCGCGGTCGCCCTGTTCGTGCGCAGGCAGCTCACGCTGCCGTCACCGCTGATCGACGTGCGGCTGTTCCGCGACCGCGCGTTCACCGGCGTGGTGGGCGCGAACCTGCTGTCGATCTTCGGCCTGGCCGGGCTGATCTACTTCCTGTCACAGTTCTTCCAGCTCGTCAAGGGCTACGGCCCGCTGCACGCGGGCGTGGCCGAGATGCCCGCCATGCTGGCGTCGGCCGTGACGGGCCTGCTGACCGGGCTGGTCGTGCGCCGCACGTCGGTGCGCGTGGCGATCTCCGGCGGGTTGGCGTTGACCGCGGCGGCCATGCTGGTCCCGGCGTTCGTCACGCCCGACACCGGCTACCCCCTGCTCGGCGTCTCGTTGTTCCTGGTGGGCACGGGCACCGGCCTGACGTTCACCGCGGCCGGCTCCGTGATCCTGTCCGCCGTGCCCGAGGAGCAGGCGGGCGCGGCGTCGGCGGTGTCCGAGACCGCCTACGAACTGGGACTGGCGCTGGGCATCGCGGTCCTGGGCAGCCTCGTGATGGGCGTCTACCGCGGTTTCACCGTCCCGGCGGGCGTGCCGGCCGAAGCCGCCGAGGTCGCCGCCGGGTCGCTGGGCGGCGCGGCGCACGTGGCCGCGAGCCTGCCCGCCGACCAGGCGGCGGGCCTGCTGACCGCCGCCCGCGCGGCGTTCACCGACGGCCTGGCCATCGCCTCCGGCATCGGCGCGGCGCTGCTCCTGGCCGCCGCGGTGGTGGCGTCGGTGATGCTCAAGCGCCGCTGACCGGCTCCTCGGGGGCGACCAGGCCCGACCGCCACGCCCACGACGCGACCTCGACCCGGTTGCGGGTGCCGAGCTTCCCCTGGACCGACGCCAGGTGCGTCTTCACCGTGGACAGGGACATGTGCAGGCCCGCCGCGATCTCCTGGTTCGTCAGGCCGCGGGCCACCTCCCGCACGACGTCGCGCTCCCGCGCCGTGAGCAGGCCCGGGTCGGGTCCGGTCCGCCGGCGGGAGAACCGGGCCAGCAGGCGCACGGTCACCCGCGGCGAGATCAACGCGCTGCCCTGCGCCGCCGCGCGCACGGCCTCCACCAGCAGGGCCGGCCCGGCGTCCTTGGTGAGGAAACCGGCGGCCCCGTTCTCCAACGCGGTGTGCACGTACTCGTCCAGGTCGAACGTGGTCACCACGACGACCTTCGACGTGGGCGCGAGCCGCCGGGTCACCTCCAGCCCGTCCAGCCCCGGCATCCGGATGTCGACCAGGCACACGTCCGGCGCGTGTTCCCGGGCCGCACGCACCGCGGCCACCCCGTCGGGCACGTCCGCGACCACGGTGATGTCCGGCTGCTTCTCCAGGATCATGCGGAAGCCGACCCGGACCATCTCCTGGTCGTCGGCGATCAGGACGGAGATCACCGGCCCGCCCGCGGCAGCTCGGCGGTCACGCGCCAGCCGTTCGCCACCGGGCCCGCGCTGAACCGGCCGCCCAGCAGGGCGACCCGCTCCCGCATCCCGACCAGGCCGTACCCGCCCGGCCCCCGTGCCGCGCCGGGTTCCCCGTCGTCGGCCACGACGAGGCGCACCACGCCGGGCGCGTGGGTCAACGCCACCTCGACGGCGCTCGGCCGGCGGGCGTGCTTGCGCGCGTTGGTGAGCGCTTCCTGCACCAGTCGCAGCAGGGACCGGCCCAGCTCGGGCGGCAGGTCGGGCGGCAGGTCGACGGTCAACCGCACCGGCACGCCGGACCGCCGGGTGCGCTCCACGGCGGCCAGCACGTCGGCCGCCAGGTCCGTCGACGTGGTTTCCGGCTCGCCTTCCCGCAACGTGCCGACGAGCGTGCGCATCGCGCCCAACGCCTCCGTCCCGCTGCGCACGATCCCCGGCAGCAGCCGGTGCGCCGCGCCCGGGTCGTCGTCCGAGACCTCCTGCGCGGCCTGCGCCTGCACGAGCATCCCGGTCAGGTGGTGCGCCACCACGTCGTGCAGCTCGCGTGCCAACGCCATCCGCTCCTCCCGCTGCACCGCCGACACGACCGCGGACATCCGCGCCTCCCGTTCCCCGTCCCGCGTGCGCAGGAACCAGCCCGCGCCGACGGCGAGCGACCCGATCAGCAGCGAGCCGACGACGTTGGTCGGCGTGAAGGGGAACCCTCCACGCGCCCACGCCGCGTGAGCGCCCACGGCCATGAACGCCGCGACGACGGTCACGGCCACCTTCGGCGACGCGCCGCGGACGACCGCGACCACCACCACGCCGCACGCGGCGGTCTCGACGACGGACAACGGGCTGAGCAAGCCGTCCAGGCCGGTGTGCCCGATGTCGAGCACCACCGAGGTCACGGCCACGGACCCGACCGCGACGGCGCTCGCCGCGCGCGGGTACCGGCGCGCCGCCAGGGCCACCACGCACGTCGGCACGGTCAGCAGCCACGCGAGGAGCTGCCCGTCCCAGCCCGGCAGCACCCAGTCGAGCTGCACCGCCGACAACGCGCCGAGCCCGACCACGATCGGCCACTGCCGGCGGAGTCCGTCCACGGTGGACACCGTACTGACCCGCGTTCCGGAGCCGCATCGGTCATCCGGCCGACCCGGAATGGCGTTCCGGCCGAGGCGCGCGACCCGGGCCGCCGCCCAGGATCGGGGCCATGGTGCTGACAGCTCGCGGGGTGACCAAGCGGTACGGGGACGTGGTGGCGCTCGACGGCGTGGACGTCGACATCGCGGCCGGCGAGGTCGTCGCGGTGGTCGGCCCGTCCGGCGCCGGCAAGACCAGCCTGCTGAAGGTGGTGTCGGGCGTGCTGACCGCCGATCACGGCGAGGTGCGCGTGGCGGGTGTGGCGGTCGGCGGCCTGTCGGAGGCGGAGCGCGGCGTGCTGCGCCGCACGACGTGCGGGCTGGTGTTCCAGTCCGGGATGCTGGTCGCCGAACTCACCGCCGCGGAGAACGTCGCGCTGCCCCTGCTGCTCGGCGGCGCGCCGTGGTCGGGTGCGGCGCGGGCGGCCCGCGAGTGGCTGGACCGGCTCGGCGTCGACGGGCAGGCCGACCGGCGGCCCGACGCGTTGTCGGGCGGGCAGGCGCGGCGGGTCGCGATCGCCCGCGCCCTGGTGCACGGGCCCGCGCTGGTCCTCGCGGACGAGCCGACCGCCGCGCTGGACAGCCGCACGGGCGACGCGGTGGTGACCGCGCTGCTGACCGCCGCGCGGGCCGCGGACGCGGCGGTCCTCGTCGTCACGCACGACCCGGCCGTGGCCCGACGCGCGCACCGCGTGATCGAGTTCCGCGACGGGCGGGTGGCGGCATGACGCGGCTCACCTTCGCGGTGCTGCGCGGCGACCGCGACGGCCGGGTCGCCGTCGTGCTCAACGCGCTCGCGACGGCCGTCGGCGTGCTGCTGGTGCTGTGGTTGCTCGCCGTGCCCGCCGCGCTCGACGCGCGCGAGGCCCGGTCCGCGTGGCGGGCGGGCGCGGCCGGTGACGCCCTGACCGTCGCGGTCACGCGGGACGAGTTCGGCGGGCGGCTCGTGGAGCGGTTCGACGTCACCGCGCCCGACCCCGGTGCGGTGGCGGTGGCGGCGGGCATCCCCCGGCTGCCCGGACCGGGCGAGGTGCTGTTGTCGCCCGCGCTGGCGGAGCTGACGCGCACCACGCCCGCGGCACGCCTCGGCGACCGCTTCCCCGGCCGGGTCGTCGGCGAGCTGGGCGCGGCGGCCCTGCGGTTCCCGGACGAGCTGGTCGCGGTGGTCGGCCACCCGGTCGGCGCGGTGGCCGGACCGGGTCGCCGGGACCTGCTCGGCGGGCCGCCCGGCGACGGCGGCGAGGCGGCGTACCTGTTGACCGGCGTCGGCCTGGTGGTGCTGGTGGTGCCGTGCCTGGTGCTGGTGGCCTCGGTGGGCAGGCTCACCGAGGCCCGGCGGGCGCGGCGGCACGCGGCGTTGCGCCTGGCCGGCGCGACACCGGGGTGGACGGCGCGGATGACGGCGGTGGAGGCGGCGGTCGGCGCGGTGCCGGGCGGCGTGCTGGGCGTGGCCCTGGCGACACCCGCGGCCGGTCTCCCGGCGGCGGTCCCGTGGGGCGGCGGCACGTGGTTCCCGGCGGATTTCACACCGCACCCGGTGACCGCGGTCGTGGTGGCGGTGCTCGGGTCCGCGTTGCCGGTCGGCGCGGCGGTGCTCGGGCACGTGCGGGAACTCCGCCGCCCGCCCGTCCCGCCCGGCGACCGGCGGGTCACCGCGCGGCGGCTGCTCGTCGTGCTCGCGGCGGCCGGGGTGTTCGCCGGCGGGCTGGTGGCCGCCGGCGAACTGGCCGGGCGGCACCGGCTGCTGCTGGTGCCGGTCGGCGTCGGCGGGGTGCTGCTGGCGCTGGTGTTCGTCGGGCCGGTGGGGACGTGGCTGGTCGGCCGGGCCGTGTTGCGCTCGCGCCGCGGGCCGTGGGCGTTGCTGGTCGGCCGCCGGCTGGCGGGCCGCCCGGTGGCGGCGTTCCGGGCGGCGGCGGGTGTGCTGGTGGCGGTGTTCACCGGGTCCCTGGCGTTGACGACGGCGCCCGCGCTGGAGGCTCAGGTCCGCTTCGACGACGGCACGTGGCGGCCGGGCGCGGTGGTGGCGCACGACGTCGGCGCGCCCGGGGTGGACGCGGCCCGGCAGGCGGCCGACGTCGTGCCGATGACCACCGCGCTCCTGGTGTCGCGGGGGCGGTCGCACCCGGCGGTGGTGGGCCGGTGCGCGGACGTCGCCACGGTGCTGACCGGGCTGGTGTGCGCGCCGGGACCCGCCGTGTACGCGCCGGGGCCGCTGGAACCCGGTCTGCGGCTGCACGACCGGACCGACCGCTCGTACGCGGCGGTCGCGCCGGACGCCCCGGTCCGGCGGCACGGCGGCGGCCCGCTCGTGGTCGTGGACCCGGAACTCGCGCCGTCACTGGCCACGCGACCCAACAGCGTGGCCGTCGTGACCACGCCCGAGGACCGGGACGTCCGGCGCACGGCCCTGGCGCGGGCGCTGCCCGGTGTCGCGCTGACCGACCGCGCCGGTACCGACGCGGTCGGCGTGACGTTGCTCGGCGACCTGGAACGCGTCGTGCTGGTCGGTCTGGCGATCGCCGCCGCGCTCGGCGCGGGCGGCGCGGCGGTGGCGGCGGTCGGCTCCGTGCTCGACCGCCGCCGGGTGCTCGCCGCCCTGGTCGCGGCCGGCACGCCGACCCGCCTGCTGCGCCGTGCGTCGCGGGCGGAGGTGGTGCTGCCGGTGTGCGTGCTCACGCTCTTCGCGTGCGGCGCGGGTGTCGTGGTCGGCGTCGGGCTGCTGAGCGTGACGTCGGGCGTGCCGGACGGCACCGCACCCGTGCTCACGCCGTGGATCGCGGCACCGGCGGTGGCGGGCGCGGTGGTCGCGCTCGTCGCGGCGGTCGCGGCGGGGTGGGCGTTGCGGCGCGTCGGGATCACCGAGCACCACTGAGAGCACTGCTTTCCGAGCGCGCCGGACCGGCGCTGAACGAGGGTGGGTCACGTGAGGATGTCCGGCGGTTTCCGCTCCGCGCTGGTGATCGGCGGGCAGGGTGTGCGGACGCGCAAGCTGCGGACGTTCCTGTCGGCGGTCAGCCTGTTCCTCGGTGTCCTCGCGGTGTTGACCGTGCAGGCGGGCGCGGAGATCGCGGAGCGCGCGATGCTCAGCGGGGCCGAGCTGACGCAGGGCGTCGACGGACGGCACGCTCCGGATGGGCGTGCCGGGGGACGGCGACGCGCCCGAGGTGGTCGAGCGGACGTTGGCCGGGCGCACCGACGCGGCGGCCGTGCACACCGCGAGGGCCGTCATCGGCGAACCGGGCGTGCGGCCGGTCAACGACGGCGCGCTGCCGTTCGACCGCCCGCGTGCCAACGGCTCGTGCCCGGCGGGTTGCGCCGTGGACGGCCAGGCGGTCGAGGTGAAGCTCAAGGCGTTGACCGGCGACATCCGCGCGTTCCGCCCGTTGCGCGTGGTTTCCGGGCAGTGGCTGGACTTCACCACCGCGCCGTCCCTCGCGCCGGGCGTCGTGCTGAACGAGGAGGCGGCGAAGGGCCTGCGGCAGCACCGGGTGCCGGCGGAGATGGCGGTGACCGGTGCGACGGCCAACCTCACGCCGAGGGTCGTCGGCGTGGTGACCGACGGCGATCCGCAGCCCTCGGCGTACGTGCGGGTGGACGAACTGCGCACCTGGGTGCCCGGCGGGGACGGGTCGCGGATGACGGTCATGTTCACGCCTTCGTCGGGTGAACTGGCCCGCACCCTCCGTGCCCGCCTGGTCGCCGCGGGCGTGGCCGAGGAGGCACTGGCGATCGACGTGATCGACGCGCGGGCCGAGGTCGAGCACCAGTTGGCGTTGCTGCGGTGGATCTTCCTGGGCATGGCGGGCCTCGTGCTGCTGATCGGCGTGGCGGGCGTCCTCAACGTGGGCCTGGCCGCGGTCGGCGAGCGGGTCGAGGAATTCGCCCTCCGCCGTGCCGTGGGCACACCCCGCCTCCTGCTCGCGGCCATCGTCCTGGCGGAAACCCTGCTCACCGGCCTGCTCACCGCCGCCGCTGTCGGCGTGGGCGTGGTCGGCCTGCGGGCGGCGGCGTCCGTCCTGGCGCACCCCGCGCTGACCGGCGTGGCGTTCCCGTGGCAGGCGGCCGTCGCCGGCGTCGTCGCCGGCCTGACCGCGGGCCTGCTCGGCGGCCTGGTCCCGGCCATCCGCGCGGCACGCATCCCGATCGCGGCGGTGATGCGCGCCTGACCGGCAGGCGCTCCACAAAGTTTCCGATCCGAAAACTTGCGTGACACGTAAGTTTGGCTACGCTGGTGCCCTCGGATCAGGAGGAGGCGCGGGAACGTGGACGTGGTGGTCGTCGGTGGTGGGCCGAACGGGATGGTGGTGGCCGGTGAGTTGGCGCTGGGCGGGGTTCGCGTGGTGGTGCTGGAGCGGAACGCGGGGGTGAATTCCGAGCCCCGGTCCAACGGGCTCGTCGGGCAGGTCGTCCGGCTGGTCGACCGGCGCGGCCTGTACGAGCGGCTGGCCGGTCGGGACGGGCCGCCGCGGGCCAACGACGGCTACTTCATGTTCGCCGCGCTGCCGCTCGACCTCGGGGTGCTCGCGGACAGCCCCGTGCACAACCTGCCGGTGCCCGAAGCCGACATGGTCCGGGTGCTCGCGGAACGCGCGCGGGAACTCGGGGTCGACATCCGGCGTGGCCACGAGGTGGTCGGGCTCGGGCAGGACGAGGACGGCGTCACGCTCACCGTCGACGGTCCCGACGGCGCGTACCGGCTGCGCACCCGGTACGTCGTCGGCGCGGACGGCGCGCACAGCTCCGTCCGCAAGGCCACCGGCATCGGGTTCCCCGGCGTCACCCACGACCGCACGACGAACCGCACCGCGCACGTCACCGTGCCGGCCGACCGGCTGGACCCGGCGTCGGGGGCGCTGCTCGTCCCGGGCCACGGGCCGGTGCTGCCGTTCCTGCCCATCCGCACCGCGCGCGGCGGGTTCTCGTACGCGCCGCTGCCCGGCCGTCCCCCGCTGGTCGCCACCACCGAGTGGGACCAGCCGGCGTCCGACGCGCCGATGAGCCTGGACGAGCTGCGGACCAGCGTCCGCCGCGTGCTCGGGGCGGACGTGCCGCTCGGGCCGCCGCCGGGACCCGGCCCGCACGTGCTGCGCAGGCTCGACGGCGGCAACACGCGGGTCGCCGAGCGGTACCGGGACGGGCGGGTGTTCCTGGTCGGGGACGCCGCCCACGTGTTCTCCGCCGGCGGCACCGGGCTCAACGTCGGCGTGCAGGACGCGCTGAACCTGGGCTGGAAGCTCGCCGCCGCGGTGCGGGGCGACGTCGACGTCCTCGACACCTACGAGGCCGAGCGCCGTCCCGCCGCCGACCGCACCGTCACGTTCGCCCGCGCCCAGGGTGCGTTGCTGGCACCGGGCGACGACGTCACGGGCCTGCGCGAGCTGTTCGGCGAACTGCTCGCCCAGCCCGGCGTGGTGCGGGTGCTCGCCGACCTGGTGGCGGGCGCGGACGTCCGCTACCCGATCGGCGAGCACCCGGCGGTCGGCCTGCCCGCACCGGAGCTGGACCTGCGCTTGGACGACGGCGTGGTCCGGCTCTCGGCGCTGGCGGCGGTCCGGCGGGCGCGGCCGGTGCTGGTCGACCTCACCGCCGGGGGCCTGCGCGTGCCCGGCGTGGAGGTGGTCCGCGCCGAGGCGGACACCGACCTCACCGCCCTGCTGCTGCGCCCCGACTCGTACGTGGCGTGGGCGTCGAACGATGCCCACCCCGACGAGGACGCGTTGCGCGCGACCGCCCGCCGGTGGTTCGGGCCGGTCACTGGTAGGAGATCATCACCGGTGTCGGCCGACGGGTCATCGTCTGCTCCGGCGTGAGCATCGGGTGGTCCTCGTCGTAGAAGTTCTTCCACCCCAGCGGCAGGTCACCGGGTCGCGCCCCGACCACCGCCGCCCAGGTGTCGTCCTTCTGCGCGGTGGAGCCCTGGCCGTCCATGTGGATCAGCACGGCCAGCTCGTCGCGCGAGGTGTCCAGCGCCTGCTCGTCGCGGATCATGGTGAGCTGGAACTGGTGCACCACGACCAGCTTCTGCGGCAGCTTGGCGCGGGCCGTGAGGTCCGCCAGCCACGTCGTGACCTCGTTGATCTCCGCCGCGTCGACGCCGCCGATCTGGCGCAGCGGCACCTGGTCGGGACCGAGCTTCCACTCCGGGTCGATCGCCAGGCCGACGTTCGGCATCTCCAGCAGCGACGCGTAGCGCTTCGCCTGGTCGACCAGCGCGGCCCGCCCGGGTTGCAGGTCGAGCACCACGTAGAGCCCGGCCTCGCTCGCCCGCCGCACCCACGGGAGCAGCGTCTCCACCTCCGCCTCGCCCGAGTAGTCGCCGTCCGGGCCGGGATCGCCCTGCGCGACCGTGGCGATGATCTCGAACGCGGGCGTCACCGGCACGTCGCTGAGGGGTTCGTACTGCTTGGCCAGCTCCTTGGCCCGGGTGATGCTCTCCTCCACGTCCTGCTCGCCGAGCACGCCCAGCACGGGCGCGCCGGGGTGGCCGTACAGGCAGACCAGCCGCCGGCCGGGCAGCACGAGCTGACCGCCGCCGGGCAGGGCGGGCGCCTGCGCCGCCGTGTCCAGCCGGGCACGCAGGCGCTCACCGGACCCGAACCGACCGCCCAGCGCCAGCACGGAGCCGGCCGGGCGCCGGTGCAGCTGCTCGACCACGGCCGGGTCGGCACGCGGGTCGGCGCCGCGCACGGTGACCACCTCGGCCCGCGCCGCGCGGGCGGTCGCGATCGCGGTGGCGTCGTCGCGGTCAGGGTCGACCAGCACGGTGACCCCGGCGGGCTCGGGCGCGCGGGTCGCCGGCAGCCCTTCCGGCGACGTGCCGTCCGCGGTGGCGTCGACGCCGACCACCGACGCCGGACCACCCCACGCCTCGACCTCACGACGTGCGTCCGCGCCCACCGCGACCACCGAGCCGGGCGCGAGCCTGGTCACCTCGCGGCGCACCTCCTCGGGTCCACCGGCGGCCGTCAGCAGCACGGGCACGCCCAGCCGCTCGGCCGCGGCGCCCGCGGTGCGGACCGCCTTCTCGTCACCGGCGGACGCCACCACCACGACCGGAGCGCTGCGGAACAACGCCGCGCTGGCCGCGACCGCCGACTCCACCCCGGGACGCGCGTCCAGCACGGTCGTCGGGCCGGACGGGACCACGACCTCGGCGACGGGCGCGTTCGCCCCGGTCGTCGAGGTGGAATCCGCCGAGCCGATCGTGCACCCGGCGAGCAGCACGGCCGCCGACGCGCCCGCCAACCAGCGCCGCGACCTCGCGGACAGCAGATTTCGCAAGCCCTTTCCTCCAGTCCGGGTGACCACCTGGCCACCGTATCGGCCCCGCGGCGGGTCGGCAGGACGGACCACTCGCCGGGGGCGAAGACGATTCGCCGCACGACTGTCTACAGTGGAATGACAGTAGCGGAGTCCGCGGTACCGCTCATTTCGGGTCCACAGTGGACCAAACGCGTCGTGCAGCCTGCACCTCAGGGCTTTCCGGGCCCGCGCAGGCACGGAACACCACCCCGGGAAGCAGCCGGGCGACCCGGTCGGTGTCCGCACCCGGCGGATCGCGAGTTGCGTTGGTCACCCGTTCGAGTCGTCGGCCACCGCGGGACGCGTAAACGCGGACCCACCCGGGTAGCAACCGGTGGTGGCCCAGACGACGGTGGTGATCGCCACGCGCGACCGCGCGGACGAGTTGGTGCACACGTTGGAGCGCTTGCGGGAGCTGTCGGTGCCCGTGGTGGTCGTGGACAACGGGTCGTCCGACGACACGGTGGCCCGTGTGCGACGGGATTTCCCGTGGGTGGACGTCATCGAGCTGAAGCACAACGTGGGCGCGTCGGCACGCAACCACGGTGTTCGACGAGCACGCACGCGGTACGTGGCGTTCAGCGACGACGATTCGTGGTGGGCGCCGGACGCGCTGGTCAAAGCGGAGGCGTTGTTCCGGCGGTACCCGCGGCTGGGCCTGGTGGCGGCGCGGATCGTGGTCGAGCCCGAGGGGCGCGTCGACCCGGTGTGCGCCGAGATGGCGTTCTCGCCGCTGGGTCGCGCCGACGACCTGCCCGGCCCCTCGGTGCTGGGTTTCGTGTGCTGCGCCTCGGTCGTGCGCCGCGGGGCGTTCCTGCGGGTGGGCGGGTTCAACCCGGTGCTGTTCTTCCCCGGCGAGGAGCGCCTGTTCTCCTGGGACCTCACCGCGGCCGGGTGGGCGTGCTGCTACGTGGACGACGTGGTGGCCCACCACCGGCCGTCCAAGGTGCGCGGGCCGTCCGCCGTCCGGCGCCGGGCGGAGCTGCGCAACGACCTGCTCACCACGTGGCTGCGGCGCCCGCCCGGGGTGGCGCTGGCCGAGGCGGTGGCGCTGGGCAGGCGCGGGGTCGGCGACGAGGACGCGCGGGCGGCGCTGGCCGGCGCGCTGCGGAAGCTGCCCGCGGTCGTCGGGCAGCGGCGTCGCCTGCCCGCCGAGGTGGAGCGCCAGGTCGCGTTGCTCGACCGGTCGGCCCGCGTGGTGTCGCCCGCCCGCTGACGCGTCAGCCGTCGGCGGCCCGCCACAGGTCGCTCAGCGCCGCGTTGACCGGCCCGGGGTGCTGGACGTGCGGGTAGTAGCCCGGCACGGTCAGCAGCTCGGCGCCGACCCGCTCGGCGATGACCTCGGCCGCGGCCATCAGCGGCGCGCCGGCCAGCCGCCGGTACTCCGCCGGCGCGCCGGACCAGTCGCCACGCACCACCAGGGTCGGCCACGGGGCGTCGGCCAGCGGTTCCAACGGCGTCGGCGCGTCCCAGCAGGGCCGCTCCCCCATCGCCGCGCGTGCCGCCCGCAAACGCTCGGACGTCGGCTCGGCCGGCGTCATGCCCACGGCCTCCGCGGTCAGCCGGAGGTAGTCGTGCGGCGTCAGGTCCGGCGGCAGCGCCACGGTGGCGGAGCGGTTGCGCCGCAGGGCTTCGGCCACGACCGGGTGCGCCTCGGCGGCCCGCAGGGCGCCGGGCTGGATCAGGCACAGCGACCGCACGAGGTCCGGGCGGCGCGCGGCGGCGAGCATCGCGCCGACCGCGCCGTAGGAGTGGCCCACCAGGTGCGCGCCGGAACCGAGCAGGTGGACGACGTCCTCGGCGTCGACGGCGTAGTCGGTCGTGTGCGGGCCGGCCAGGTCCGGGCTCGCGCCGTGACCACGCCGGTCGACCAGCAGCAGCGTGCGCTCGACTGCCAACGGGCGTTGGTTGCCGAACCCGTAGAGGTCGTCCGACCCCCAACTGAGGACACCGTGGACGAACACCGCGGGAGGAGCGTCGGCGGGACCCGGTAAGACGGTCGCATGAACGGCTGCCATGCCGTCACGGTAGTACCCGGTTGTCGCACAACGCGCACAAAGCTCGCATCGAACGCGGACATCCCGCGGGCACCGTCGGAGGGGTCAAGCTCCGGCTCCACCTGTGAGGGAACATGTTTCGCCGTTGGTCGTGCGCGTCCGTGAAGGTCCTGCTGGTCGGTGTGCTCGCGTTGGCGGCCTGCTCACCCGGCGGGTCCGGCCCGTCGGCGCCCGCGGCGGAGGAGGACGGGAGCATCCCGGAGAACACCGGCATCTCGCCCTACCGGTCCGAGCACGCCGCGATCCGCAAGCTCGACCCCGACCTGCTGGCGGCCGTGCGGCAGGCGACGGAGGACGCCAAGGCGGCCGGCATCAAGGTCACCGTGACCTCGGGTTGGCGGAGCAGGGCCTACCAGCAGCGCCTGCTCGACCAGGCCGTGACCCGGTACGGCAGCGTGACCGAGGCACGCCGGTTCGTCAGCACGCCGGACACCTCGGCGCACGTGACCGGCAAGGCCGTCGACATCGGCCCGACCGACGCCGCCGACTGGGTCGGCCGCAAGGGCGCGGCCTACGGGTTGTGCCAGGTGTACACCAACGAGATGTGGCACTTCGAGCTGCTGACCACGCCCGGCGGTGAGTGCCCGGTGCAACGCGCCGACGCGGCGGGCTGACCGGTCAGAGCGGTGTGTGGGCGGGGTCGACGCGCTCGCCCTCGGGTACCGGTCCGGGCGGGGTGCCGTCGCCGAACGGCCGGCCGCCGAGTGCTTCGCGGCCGTGCGGCGTCACCCAGCCCGACAGGTCGGGGCCCTTGGGCACGATCTGCGACGGGTTGATGTCCTTGTGCACGACGTAGTAGTGCCGCTTGATCTGCGCGAAGTCCACCGTGTCGCCGAAGCCCGGCGTCTGGAACAGGTCACGCGCGTAGGCCCACAGGTTGGGCATCTCGTCGAGCTTGTTCCGGTTGCACTTGAAGTGCCCGTGGTAGACCGGGTCGAAGCGCACCAGCGTGGTGAACAACCGCACGTCCGCCTCGGTGATGGTGTCGCCGACGAGGTACCGGCGGTCGGCCAGCCGGTCCTCCAGCCAGTCCAGCGCGGTCCACAGCCGGTCGTACGCCTCGTCGTACGCCTCCTGGCTGCCCGCGAAACCACACCGGTAGACACCGTTGTTGACCTCGGTGAACACCCGCCGGTTCACCTCGTCCAGCTCCGCGCGGTGCGCGGCGGGCAGCAGGTCCGGCGCGCCGGGCCGGTGGAACTCACGCCACTCCGTGGACAGGTCGAGCGTGATCTGGGCGAAGTCGTTGGTGACCACGGCGCCGCTCGTGGTGTCCACGATGGCGGGCACGGTGATGCCGCGCGGGTACTCGGGGTCGCGCTTGAAGTACGCCTCCTGGAGGCGCTCGATGCCCAGCACCGGGTCGCGGCCACCCGGGTCGAGGTCGAACGTCCACGAGCGGGCGTCGTGCGTGGGACCCGGCAGCCCGAGCGAGATCGCGTCCTCCAGGCCGAGCAGCCGACGCACGATGACCGACCGGTTGGCCCACGGGCAGGCACGCGCGGCGACCAGCCGGTACCGGCCGGGCTCGGGGGTGAAGCCGTCCCGCCCGTCCGCCGTGATCCGGGTCGTGATGTACCGGGTGTCGCGAGTGAACGCCTTGCCCTTCACCGAGTACGTACCGCCCGTGCTGTGCTCCGGGTGCGCGTTGGTCTCACTCACGTCCCCGAGCGTACGCCCGCGTGCTACGGCTGCGGCGCGGGCAGCAGGTCGGGGAACCGGGGGGTGCCGAGCAGCACGCCGTCACGCGGGATCCAGAGGCGCTTGGCGACCTTGAGGATCATGGAGACCTCGGCGTGCACCACGGCGTCCACGCCGGACAACTGGTCGTCCAGGAAGTCCGCCAGCGCCAGTTCGTCCTGGAACACGGCCTGGCAGAGCAGGCTCGACGTGCCCGCCACGCGGGCCAGGTAGCGGGTGCCGCCGTACCGGGTCAACGCCTCGGCGACGGCGGTGGCGTGGCCGAACTGGGTGCGCAGGCCGATGATGGCCTCGGTCCGGTAGCCCAGCGCGCCGGGCTCCACGTCCACGCGTGGCTGGAGCAGTCCTTCGTCCAGCAGGTTCAGCACCAGGCGGCGGGCACGTGGCTGGGTCATGCCCAGGGCGCGGGCCAGGTCGGCGTAGGCCAGCCGCGCGTCGTCCCGCAGCAGGGCGACCGCGGTGCGCTCCTCCTCCGACAACGGGCGCGCGCGCTGGGCGAAGTCGGGCACGGGCCGGGCCAGGGCGGCGCGTTGCCCGGCGGTCAACCGGGGCAGCCGCCAGGAGGACGCCTTGCGGACCACGCGCAGCTCGATCTCGCTGCGGGTGGCCAGGATGCCCGGCACGGCGGGCAGGCGGGAGGTGAGGAACGCGGCGCGCTCGCCGCGGCCGGGCACGGCCGTGCAGTAGACACCCGCGCTGTCCGCCGTCGTGCAGCAGAAGACCACCTCGGGCATGGCGGTCAGGGTCTCGGCGACCTGGTGGATCAGCCTCGGTTCGGTCCTGATCCAGCTGTGGACGCGGGTGCCCTCCGACACCAGCGACCGGTGCACCTCGCACACGAACCGCAGGACGCCCGCCTCGGTCATCCGGTCGACCCGCCGCGCGACGGTCCGCCCGGTCGTGCCCAGCACCTCGGCCACCCGGTCGAACGCGGCGCGCGGGTCGAGCTGGAGCGCGGCGATGATGTCCAAATCCACGTCGTCCAGAGCGGCTTCGCTCTCGGCGGGTCGCGCCGCAGTCACCATGCGTTGATCCTAGAGTCCCGGAAGCGCGTCGGATTAGAACGATCAATGCAGAGCTATTGACGCAATCGTACGTGAATGCTTCTGTATGCGTCCATATCGTACGGACAGCCCCAGGAGGACTGCATGGCCCACACGCCGACGAGAGAGCGGGAACCCGCGCTGCTGCGCTTCCTCGGCGTGGTGGAGCGCGCGGGCAACCGCCTGCCGGACTCGTTCTGGCTGTTCTGGATCCTCAGCGGCGTGCTGCTCGTGGCCAGTTGGCTGGCGAACGGCGCGACCGCCACCGCGCCGGGGCAGGGCAAGCCGATCGTGGTCCGCACCCTGCTGTCCGGTGACGGCCTGCGCAGCATGATCGGCGACGCGGTCGACAACTTCGTGTCGTTCCCGCCGCTGGGCCTGATCATCGTGGTGATGCTCGGCGTCGCGCTGGCCACCGAGACCGGGATGCTGCACGCGTTGCTGCGCGCGAGCATCGTCAAGGTGCCCGCCGGGTGGCTGACCTTCGCCCTCGCGTTCACCGGTATGACCGCGCACGTGCTCGGCGACAGCGCCTACGTGGTGCTCGTGCCGCTGGGCGGCGTCATCTTCCACATCCGCGGTCGCAACCCGATCCTCGGCGTCGTGGTGGCGTTCGTGTCCATCTCCGCCGGTTACGACGCCAGCCCGCTGGTGACGCCGACCGACACGTTGCTGTCCGGCCTGTCCACCACGGCCGCGAAGCTGATCGACCCGACGTACGTGGTGACGCCGCTGTCGAACTACTTCTTCGCCCTCGCCTCGTCCGTCGTGCTGGCCGGCGTGATCACGCTGGTCACGGAGAAGGTCCTGGTCCGCCGGGCCGCCGCGCTCACCGTGGACGCGCCGCCCGCCGCCGACGTCACCGGCTCGGTCCAACTGGCGGCCGAGGAGCGGCGCGGGCTGCGCCGGGCCGGGCTCGCCGTCGGCCTCGTGCTGGCCGCCTGCGTGGTCGCGCTGGTCCCGGCCGGCTCGCCGCTGCGCGGGGAGGGCGGTGGCATCCTGAACTCGCCGCTGCTCAAGGACGTGGCGGTGGTCATCTTCCTGGTGTTCTTCGTGGCCGGCCTCGCCTACGGCCTGTCGGTCGGCAAGATCCGCCGCTCCGCCGACGTGCCGCGGCTGATGGCGGACGGCACCAAGCCGCTGGCGCCCGTGCTCGTGCTGTTCTTCGCGATCTCCCAGTTCCTGGCCTACTTCAAGTGGACCAACCTGGGGCCGTACCTGGCCATCAAGGGCGCGAGCGTGCTGGACGGCGCGAACATCAGCACCCCGCTGCTGCTGCTCGGCATGATGCTCGTGGTCACCTTCATCAACCTGGTCGTGACCAGTGGTTCGGCCCAGTGGGCGCTGGTCGCCCCGATCTTCGTGCCGATGCTGATGCTGCTCGGCGTCTCGCCCGAGCTGAGCCAGGCCGCCTACCGCATCGCCGACTCGTGCACCAACGCGATCACGCCCATGAGCGCCTACTTCGTGATGACGCTCGGCTTCATGCGCCAGTACCGCAAGGACGTCGGCATCGGCACGCTCACCTCGATGACGCTGCCCGTGGTCGCCACCATGCTGGTGGTGTGGACGGCGTTGCTGATGGCCTGGTGGGGCCTCGGTCTGCCGCTGGGCCCGGGGGTGCCGGTCCGATGAGCACCCCGATGATGGACTGGTTGAGCGAACGGCTGCCCGAACTCGTCGCCGACCTGGAACTGCTGGTGGGCGTCGAGTCCCCGAGCGACGACGCCGAGTGCCTGGACCGGATGGCGGCCCTGCTGGAGCGGTGGGCGCTGGAGCGGCTGCCCGCCGCGACCACGCGCCGCCAGGCGCACGGCGCGCTCGGCGACGTGGTGGAGGTGCTGGTCGAGGGCGCGGCGCCGGGCGAGGTGCTGGTGCTCGGCCACTACGACACCGTGTGGCCGCGCGGGACCCTGGCCGAGTGGCCGTTCACCGTCGCCGACGGCGTGGCCACCGGGCCGGGCGCGTTCGACATGAAGGCGGGCCTGGTGCAGTCGGTGTGGGCGGTGGCCGCGCTGCGCGCCCTGGACGTGCCCGCGCCGACCGTGCGGTTCCTGTTCACGCCGGACGAGGAGATCGGCAGCAAGGCGTCCCGGGAGGTGATCGAGCGCGCCGCCGGGCGGGCCACCGCCACCCTCGTGCTGGAGCCCGGCGTGGACGGCCGCGTGAAGACGCGCCGCAAGGGCATCGGGCTGTTCGAGGTGGACGTGCGCGGGGTCGAGGTGCACGCCGGCCTGGACCCGGAGAAGGGCGCGAGCGCCGTGACCGCGCTGGCCGAGGTCGTGCTGGCGTTGCGCGACATCGCCGCACCCGAGCGGGGCACGACCGTCAACACGGGCGTGATCACCGGCGGGACGCGGACCAACGTCGTGGCGGGCCACGCGCGTGCCGAGGTCGACGTCCGCGTGGCCACCGAGGAGGAGGCGCGTCGCGTCGACCGGGAGATCGCCGCGCTGAGCGTCACCGATCCCCGGGTGGAGCTGGTGGTGACCGGCGGCTGGAACCGCCCGCCGATGACACCGAACCCCGGCAGTGCCGAGTTGCTGCGCCGAGCACGCGAGGTCGCCGCCGCGCACGGCCGGGACCTCGGCGAGGTGG
Source organism: Saccharothrix obliqua (assembly GCF_019375475.1). Lineage (GTDB taxonomy): Bacteria > Actinomycetota > Actinomycetes > Mycobacteriales > Pseudonocardiaceae > Actinosynnema > Actinosynnema obliqua. The sequence goes on from NZ_JAHXGQ010000002.1 coordinate 479,562, forward strand.
CGGTGGGCGGTGCGAGCGACGGCAACTTCGTCGCCGCGACCGGTCGCCCCGTGCTGGACGGCCTGGGCGCGGTGGGCGACGGGGCGCACGCGCGGAACGAGCACGTGCTGCTCGACCGGATGCCCTACCAGGCCGCGCTGGTGGCCGGTCTCCTGGCCGCGCTCGCCGAGGACCCCCTCGCGGCGGGCTGACGGCGGCGTTGGACTCCGCCCCCGTCTCCCGGACCCGACCCGGGGCGGGGTCCGACAGCACGATTTCGTCCGGGTCGTCGGGCGGTGGCACGAGGCTCACCGCCGCGGAGCACGCGGAACCCCGGGAGGGCCGACCCGGGGTGGAGCGCTCGTCCTGCGGAAGACGCCTGCTCGGTACCGCGTTCCACCCACCGGGTCGATGCGGTCGGGACTACGAGGCGGTCCCGGAACCGGCGTCGGGCGCGGGGCTCGGTACCGGCCGCGGGTGGTCGGCCACGCCGGTCGACCCGGCGGTCCAGTCCGCGCCCAGCCGCGTCCGGCGCGGGTTCGCGACCGCCCGCCCGGTGTCTGTCTCCTGCATGTTTCCCTCCAGGTGAGAAGCGCACACGGCGCTTCCTTGATTACCGGTGACGGATACCGGCCAAACGATGAGGAACGTCACTCCGACCGGAGGAGAGCGACCGCCAATGTAATCACGTCCGCGATCACCGCCGAACGCGTGGTCCGGCGGCTCAGTCCAGCAGCGCGAGGTCGTCGGGCACCAGGGTGGTCGACCTCACCAGCTCCCGCAGCAGGTTGTCGTTGAGGGCGTTGCCGACGGGTTCGCCGACCTCCTCGCGGGTCAGGTTCGGCACGCCGCGCCGGGACAGGCGGTCGCGCACGGCGGCCACCCGGTGCTCCACCCGCTTGGCCGTCCAGCCGACCAGCGGCTGGACGGCGGCCAGGCGCAGCGCGGCCTCCTTCCACGTGAGCGGTTTCGGGTTGGGCTCGCGCAGCAGGTAGTGCCACCCCAGCGCGGCGAGCATCACGCGTTCCTCGGCGTTGATCGGGTGCGGGCGCGGCGGGTCGGTGACGTCGTCCGGCCGGGCGCGGGGGCGGTCGCCGTCCGGGCCGGTCACGAACACCTCCAGCAGGTGCTCGCGGTCACGCGAGCCCGGGACGTGCACCGGCGTGTAGCCGGGCGCCAGCGGCACCGCGCCCTCGTCCCCGAACAGCCACCGGCCACGCGGCAGGCGGATCGGCCGCCGCCCGGTGTTGCGCAGCCACCAGTGGCCCCGGTGGTGGGTCAGCTCACCCTGCCTGCGGCTGACCTGCCGGTCGTCCTCGCCGAGGCAGACGTGCACGTCCGGCCGGTTGCGGCCGAAGTAGACGATCCGGCCCTCGCGCGGACCCACGGCGTACCCGCCGCCGATGGCGAGCGCGTGCAACGCGCCCGCCATGGCACGCGGCACACCACGCGCCAGGCTGTCGTGCCCGCCGGGCAGCACCAGACCGCCGACGTACCACAGTTCCGGCTCCACCCGGACCTCCTCACCGGCGGCAGTCCGCGCCGCGCACGCCCTTCGACCGACTCTCCACCACCTGGTCGCCCTTGGTGCCGCGCACCAGGAAGCAGTATTTGCGGCCCACCTCGACCGGCACCTTCGCCGTGCGGTCGCGCTCCGCCAGCACGGCGGTGCTCGGCCCGCCCTCGGGCCAGGCGACTACGGCGAAGAACAGCCTGTCGTCGTTCGTGGTCCAGGTCAGCGACACCCGGTCGCCGAGGTCGGTGGGCTCGTCCAGCACCACCTCGGGCGGCGGCGCGGCGACCGGCGGCGGTGGCGGCGGCTCCACCCGCCGCGCCGCCCACACGCCCGCCACCAGCGACACCGCCAGCACGCCCGCCGCGGCGACCGGCCACCGGGGCCACGCCCGCCGCCGCGCCCGCTGCCCCGGCTCGGCCGCGCGCACCGGCAGCGACCGCTTCCCGGGGTCGGGCGCGAGCAGGCGGCCGATGGCCGTGGCCAACGCCACCGGGACGTCGGGCCGGCTGATCGCGGGCACGGGGTCGGACAACACGCGCAACACCCGCTCCGCCGTCATCTCCCCGATCCGGCTGGGGTGCGGCGACTCGCCGGTCAACGCGAAGTGCAGCACCGCGCCGAGCCCGTACAGGTCGGTCCGCGCGTCGGCCACGCCCGTGCGCAACGTCTCCGGGGAAACCCACTCGATGCCGTGCAGCGGGTCGCGGCGGAACGCCTGCCGCACGTGCGCGCCGAAATCCGCGAGCACCGGCTCGCCGGTGGCGCGGAACAACACGTTCGACGGGCTCACCCCGCCGTGCAGCACGTCGACGCGCCGGGCGGCGACCAGCGCGCGGGACAACGCGTCACCCAGCGCCGCCACGTCGTCCACGGGCAGCGGGCCGTCCCGCCGCACGCGGCTCGCCAGCGATTCGACGCACAGCTCCATCCGCAACGCGTGCCTGCCGTCCACCAGCTCCACGCGCTCGACCGGCAGCACCGGCGCCGAGAGCCGGGCGAGCCGGTCCCGGTCGCGCTCGATCGCGGCGACCGCGCGCCGGTCGAACCTGCCGGGGAACACCTTCAGCGCACTCCCCCCGACGTCGTACACGTCGGCGACCGGGCCACGACCGAGCAACCTCATCGAACCGCGAACACCGCCCTGAGCCGCGCGCCGACCGGTCGCCGCGCGAGTGCCCGCCGGATCTCCCGCACCGCCGACCACGCCGCCGCCACGTCGCCGCCGCCCGCGCCCGCACCCGACCACAACGCCACGTCCAGCCCGGCCGCCAACCGGTGCAGACCGTCCACGACGGACCGGTCGGCCACCGCGGCCAGGTCGCGCGCGGTCATGCCCGGCGTGACCGGCGCGCCGTGCGCCCGCAGGAGGTCGCGGGCCTCGCACCAGGCGGCGACCACGCCACGCGTGCCGGTGAGGCGTCTGCGCCGCCACGTCCGGACCGCCTTCACCACGGGCACGGCGAGCACGGCCACCGCGAGCAGCGCCAGCAGGCCGAGCCCGACCAGCGGCACCAGGCGCGGCAGGTCGAACCCGGGCCCCGGCTCCGCCGACGTGGTCGGCGGTGGCAGGGGCGGGTCGGGCAGCCGGTCCGGCGGCGGCAGCCCGGCACGGGCCGCCGCCGTCACGCGCTCCAGCGGCGACCGCGCCGAGTCGTCGCCACCGGCCGCGCCGGCGGGGTCGAGCGGCACCCAGCCGACGCCGGTCACCGCCACCTCCGGCCACGCGAGCACGTCGCGGTTGCGCACCACCACCGGACCGCCGGCCGGCGGCCGGGGCGCGCGGTAGCCCACCGCCAGCCGGGCCGGGATGCCCACGATCCGCGCCAGCACCACGTACGCCGCGGCGAACTGCTCGCTGGTGCCGCGCCTGGTCTCCAGCAGGAAGTCGCGCAGTTGCGGCCAACCGCTGCCGGTCGGCAGGTCCGCGCCCGTCGCGACCCGGTACTCCCGGCTCAGGTACTGCTCCAGCACGAGCGCCGTGCGGAACGTCGGCCGCGCGCCGCCGGTGGCGGTGCGGGCGAGGTCCGCGACACCGGGCGGCACGATGCCCAGGCCGCCGGGCACGACGTCGGTCGACAACCCCGAGTCCCGCAGCCGTTCCGGGTCCACCTCCGGCGCCCACCACCGCAGCTCGTACTCCACCGGTCCGGCGCGGTCCGGCGCGAGCAGCGCCCCGGTGGTCCGGTCGACCAGCGGTGCGACGCCGTCCACCGCCGCGGGCATGGCCTGGCTGGGCAGCCACGGACCGGAGCCCGCCACGGTGAGCCGCGCGGAGTGGGCGGCCGTCGGCACGGTGACCTCGGGCGGCGGCCCGATGCCCACGCCGAGCCGGTGGTACCGGTCCGGCGGCGTCCACGTGACGCCGTCGAAGTCCTCCAGCACCACCAGTCGCCAGCGGTCGACCGGCACACCGCCGGAATGGCTGAAGACCACCTCGTCCGGGTTCGACAACCGGGTCGCGACCTCGCTCAGCGGGCTCGCGGCGCGTGGCAGCGCCGCGGGCGCGGACCGGCTGTCCCGCAACGAGAACGCCGGCCCCGGACCGAGTGCCGCACCCGCCACGCCGGCCACCAGGCACAGCGCGACCGTCGGCACGACCGCGCCACGCGCCGCCCGGGAGCTGAGCAGTCCGGCCACGGCCGCGGCGTAGCCGAGCGCGACCAGCGCCGCCCACACCCCCGACACCGCGACGAACGCCTGGCTCAACGCCACCAGCACCAGGCTCGGCAGCACGGCGACCGCGGGCCACCGCAGCAGCTCGATCCCCGCCATCGCCGCGAACAACACCAGCAGCGGGACGAACAGCAGCAGCTCGGGTTCCGGTCGCACCGGCCACGTCGACTGCAACGTGAGCTGCCAGGAGTCGGTGAACCCGGCGACCAGCGCCCGCACGCCGTCCACCGTCGGCAGGCCGTGGAAAGTCGTGTGGGGCAAGGAAACCCCGGTCAACGCCAGCAGACCGAGCAGGAACGCCAACGCGGGTCGCGCCGGCCGCAGCGCGGGCAGCCGCTCGCACAGCTCCACCGCCGCCCAGCAGGCCACGAGCACGGCCACGACCGGCAGCACCAGGGCACGCAGCCCGAACACCGGGGCGAACAGCAGCCCCGGCACCGCCGAGGCGGCCAGCAGCCAGCACGTGCGGGTCCTCATCGCGCCACCACCGCCTGCCAGCGCGACGTGGCGTCCAACGCGTCCGTCGCACGCAGCACCCGGGCGCCCGGGATCACCGGCGCGGCGCCGCGCAGCGCGACCACGACCACGTCCACGTACCGCGGGCGCACCGCGGCGAGCACCGCGACGTCCGCGGCCGACACCGCCGAGGAGACCACCACGAGCATCCCGCCGCCCGCGTTCGCCAGGGCCGCGGGCACCAGCGGCGAACCGGGCCGGCCCACGCGCTCCACGACGCACAGCTCGTCCAGGAACCGCCGCACCGCACCGGATCCCGGCGCGGCGGCGACGTCGAGGCCGCTCGACGCGACCAGCCGGCAGCGGTGCTCCTCCTTGGCCGCCGCGACGACCAGGGACGCCGCCACCTCCACGGCCTCCTCGAACTCCGGCTCGGCGGGCGTCTCCTCCCGGTTGTCCAGCAGCACGGTGAACTGCGGCTGGTGCGGGTCGGCGTAGTCCCGGATCATCAGCCGGCCGGTGCGGGCCGTCGCCTTCCAGTGCAGGTGGCGCACCTCGTCGCCGGGCACGTACTCGCGCACCTCCCGGACGTCCAGCGAACCGCGCGGCGAGGTCTCGGTGGCCGCCCCGTCGTGGTGGTGGAGCGGGAGGCTGCCCGCCACCGACCGCACGGGGTGCGTGCGCGGGTAGACCCACAACGTCGTGGTGCCGCCCAGCAGCAGCTCGGACCGGCCGAGGCCCAGCGCGTCGGTCCGGCGCAGGCGCAGCGGCCCGACCTCGTGCCTGCCGCGCCGGCCGGTCGGCAGCTCGTTGAGGTACGACTGCTCCGCGCCGGCGGCGAGGGACCGCACGGTGACGGTCAACGCGTGGTCGCCGACCCGGTCCACCGCCGTGAAACCGGCCTGGCGGCGCGGGGCCGGGTTGTGGACGCGCAACGTGATCCCCGCCCGGCCACCGCGTTCCACCCGGTCGCGGAACAGCTCCCGGATCACCTCAACCCCGGGCCGCCGGGCGGTCACCGCCAACGCGGCGACGACCGCGCCCACCGCGATCGCGCCGAGCGCGAGCAGCAGCGGGTGGCCCGCGACCAGGCCGAGCGCGACCAGCGCGACCGCGCCGACGAGCGTGCCCGCGCCGCGCCGGGTCAGCCGCACGGTCAGGCCCCCGCGGCGCCGGCGACCGGCACCGGGATCTTGGCCAGCAGGTCCGCCACCACGTCCGCCGCGCCGCGCTGCCGCAGCTCGGCGTCCGGGGTGAGGATCAGCCGGTGGTCCAGCACCGGGTGCGCGACCTGCTTGATGTCGTCGACCGTGACGTACTCGCGCCCGTGCGTCGCCGCGAGGCCCTGCGCCGCGCGGATGAGCGCGATGCTGCCGCGCGGGCTCGCGCCGTAGCGGACGTCCGCGTACTGCCGCGTGGCGGCGGTGAGGGTGGCCGCGTACCGGACCAGCGCGGTGTCGATCCGGGTGCCGCGCACCTCGGCCACGGCGGTCTGGAGGGTAGGGATGTCCACCACGGCGGGCAGTTCGTCCGGGTCCACCCCGGCGCGGTCGCTGATGATCACCATCACCTCGGCCTCCAGGCTCGGGTAACCCATCCGCAACCGCATCAGAAACCGGTCGAGCTGCGCCTCCGGCAGCCGGTAGGTGCCCGCCATCTCGATCGGGTTCTGGGTGGCGATCACCAGGAACGGCCGCGGCACGTCGTGGCGCACCGCGTCGACCGTGACCCGCTGCTCCGACATGACCTCCAGCAGCGCCGACTGGGTCTTGGGCGTGCCGCGGTTGATCTCGTCGGCCAGCACCACGTTCGCGAACACCCCGCCGGGGTGGAACACGAACTCCTCGCCGTGCTGGTGGTAGACCTGCACGCCGGTGATGTCGCCGGGCAGCAGGTCGGGCGTGAACTGGATGCGGTTCCAGGTGCCGCCGATGCTGCGCGCCAGGCAGCGGGCGAGCGTGGTCTTGCCGAGTCCGGGCACGTCCTCGATCAGCAGGTGGCCCTCGCTGAACAACGCGGCGACGGCCAGCCGCACCACGTCGGGCTTGCCGCGCACCACCCGCTGGACGTTGGCGGCTATCCGTTCGTAGACCTCGCCGGCGCGGGTCGGCTGGGTGGTCACGGTTCACTCCCAGGTGATCGTGTTGGAGTGGACGACTTCCTGGCCGGAGGAGGTCAGCACGGTGACCCACACGGTCTCGCCGGGAACGTCGTAGTTCAGCTTGTTGTAGTTGGCGGCGCCGTTGGCGTCCGTGGTGAAGTCCTCGGTGCGGACCTCGTCGTTGGAGTTGGAACTCAGCCGGAGCTGGTAGCGCTGGTTCGAGTCGAGCCCGGTCATGGTGGCTTCGACCCAGGCGCACGCCGGGGGGTGGCAGTTGTCGGTCTTGGAGGGGCCGCCCTGCTTGATCGTGGCGGAGGCGGTGCGCACGGGCTCGTCCCGGACGGTGACGGACGCGGGTTGGCCGTCGATCTGCCGCCCGTCCGGCGACCGGGTCACGGCGCGGATGGTGAAGGTGTACGCGGTGGTGGCCGCCAACTGCGCGTACGTCACCTCGGTCCCGGTGGTCGTCTGCTCCGGCTGCCCGCCGCCGGTGACCAGGTAGTGCACCAGCACGCCGCCGTTGAGCGCGGGTTCGCCCCACATGATCGTGACGTTGCGGGTCGGTCGGTCGTCCACGTCGTACTTGGCCCGCGGGTCGACCGGCGGGTCCGCGGGCGAGACCGGCGCGACGGGGGTGACCGGGTTGGAGGACGTGCCGGGCCCCTCCCCCACCTGGTTGGTCGCCGACACGGTGACGACGTAGCGCTCGCCGTTGGCCAGGCCGCCGACCGACGTCGTGGTCGCGTCGCCGCCGACCACGGAGGAACCCGCGCCGCCGCCGCTGCCCCGCCAGGACACCAGGTAGGACGTGATCGGCGCGCGGTTGTCCGGCGCCGCGCCCCACGTGACGGTCGCCGTGCCGTCACCCGCCTGCGCCACGACCGACGGCGGCGCGCCCGGTCGGCCGGGCGGCACCGGTGGCGGCGTGGTCACGTCCGGGACGCGGGTCTCCGGAGGCGGGTCCTGCCGCGCCACCGGTGGTTCGGCGGTCCGGCCGGGCACCTCGCCCCGGTCCGGCTGGTCGCCCTGCCCGCCCGGCCGGTCGGGGGTGCCGGTCTCGCCGCCGGGCACGTCCACCGGTGCCGTGGGCACGGGCTTACCGGCCACGTCGACGCCCTCCACCCGGCCGTCCTTGGCGACCACGAGGACCTGCGTGCCGTTCGCGTCCTCGACGTAGACCCGCGCGTCCTCGCCCTGGGCCAGCCGGGGCCGGCCGTCCTCGCTCCGCACGGACTTCTCGTCGCGCTGAACGCCGTCCGGGCCGAACGTGAGCACCGCGCCGCGCTGCCGGTCCACCAGGGCGACCACCTCGCCGGTCGACACGGGACCGTCGTACTCGCCCGCCGGCAGCGCGACCGTGACCGGGTCGGCGGGCCGCGGTGAGGTGTCCACCAGCAGCAGGCTGCGCCGCACCGGGTCCAGGACCGCGATCCGACCGGCCAGGTCCCGCGCCGCCGGCCGCGAGTTCGGCGACAGCGAGACGCCGAGCGGTTTGCCGGGGCCGAACACGCCGTTGTCGACGGTGTGCCACTCGCTGCTGAACAGGTCGACGAAGCCCGGCCGCCCACCCACCACGGTCAACGCGCCCGCGTGGTCGGCGGGCGCGTTGACGGGGCAGCCGGAGAGTTCGACGGCGTCCCTGGCGATGGTGCAGATCGAACCGGCCCCGGTGCGGTGCAACCACATCGTGCCGTCGTCGGTGACCACCGGGTTTCCGACCGCGCCGCCGACCGGGATGGTCGCGGTCGGGTCGCCGAGGCGGACGACCTTGCCCGCGTTGCGGTAGACCGCGTACGGGCCGCCGACCACCTCGATGCCCAGCGGCGTCTCGTCGGTGGGCGGGGTGGTCGTGCCACCCGGTGACAGCGTCGACTTGTCGAACGAGGTGATCCTGGTCGGCCCCACCACGTAGCCGCTCTTGTCGCCCTGCAACACCTGGCTGCCCACCTCGGCGTCCAGCGGCAGCCGCGCGTCGACGTTCGACGTCCCGCCGTCGATGTGGAACACCGCGCCCAGCACGGAGTTGTAGACCCAGTGGCCGGTGGTGGCGAACGGCGCGGCCGACAGCGGGCGCGCGGGTCCGACCAGCGCGGCGGTGACCGCCGCCGCGACCAGGACCGCCAGCACCGCGTACGGTCCGGTCTTCGGTGACGCCGAGGGCTTGGTGGTCACGGGGGCAACCTATCCACGGCGGCCGGGGACCGGTCCCCGTCAGCGCCGCCGCTGGGTTCAGGGGTGTGGGTGGAAGCTGTCCCGGATGCGCGCGAACAGCGGTTGCACGGCGCTCCAGCGGTCTTGCAGCGCCGTGGCGTCGCCCGCGTGCAGCGAGAACGTCACGGTGTAGACCGATTCCCCGCGCGGGATGGCGGAAACCCGCGTGTGGAACCAGGTTCCGCCGACGACCGCGCGGTGCGTGTACTCCAGGTCGGCCGAGGAACCGTTGTCGGTGAGGGCGAGTTGGCGGAACTCGGCGTTGTCCTGGTTCTCCCGCTGCGCCTTGGCCTCGTCGACCAGGTACGCGGGCGCGGACACCCCGGGTTTGGTGGTGTCCCGCAACACCCGCACGGTCACCCCGCCCGCCTTCGGGTCGACCTCGCGGCTCGCCCAGATCACGTCGCTGAGCGGGCCTTCCGCCGACGAGTAGCGCGGCCAGTCCACCGGCACGCCGATCTCGAAGTCCAGCCGCGGTTCCCGCTGGTTCTTCAGCGGCACCGGCGTGGTGGTCGCGCCCGGCGCGGAGGAACCGAGCGTCCCTCCCACCCGTGACTGGTCGACCAGCAGCACCACGGCCACCACCACGCCGATGGCGAGGATGATCCCCGCCGCGATCAGCGGCGGGCGCGTGGCCGGGCGCCCGGTCGGCACCGGGTCCAGCGTCGGGTCGCCGGGTGAGGCACGCGTGGTCGGCGGCGGGAGCGGCGGCGGCAGGGTGCGGGTGTTCGGCGTGGTCTCGCCGACCACTGTGGTCGCGCCGCCCGGGTACCGCTCGGGCACGGTGATCCCGCGCCGCGCCGCCGTTTCGGGCGTGGTGTCGGGTGCCGCGGCGAAACCGGCCAGCTGCTCGATGGCCTGCCGCGCCGTCCAGCGCTCGGCGGGTTTCTTGCGCAGCAGGCCCTGCACGATCGGCCACAGGCGGCCGATGTTCGGGTGCGGGTCGGGTTCCTGGGACAGCGCCGCCGCCAGCGTGGCCTGGATGTCCGGGCGCTGGAACGGCGTCCGGCCGACCAGCATCCGGTAGAGGGTGATGCCCACCGACCACATGTCGGCCGCGGGCAACGCTTCCTCGCCGAGGATGCGTTCCGGCGCGATGTACTCCGGCGCGCCGGGGATCTGCCCGGTCGCGGTGAGCACGGACGCGCCGTCGATCAGGGCGATGCCGAAATCGGTGAGCACCACCTTGTCGCCGACCAGCATGACGTTTCCCGGTTTCACGTCGCGGTGCAGCACGCCGTTGGTGTGCGCGTAGTCGAGCGCCCGCACCACCTGGAGCCCGATCCGCGCGGCCCGGCCGATCGGCATCGGCCCTTCGGCGTCGAGTTCCTCGCCGAGCGAACGGCCCGCCAGGAGCTGCATCACGATCCACGGGAGTCCGCGTTCATCGGTGACGACGTCGTGCACGGTTATGACACCGGGGTGTTCGCTCAACTTCGCGGCGGCTCTCGCCTCGCGCAAAGTGCGCAGCACCTCCGGATCGGTGTGCTTGATGTCCCGACCGCGCGGCTGGATCTCCTTGACCGCCACGTCCCGGTGCAGGTACTCGTCGTGCGCGAGCCACACGACACCCATGCCGCCCCGGCCGAGCGACCGGCGCAGGCGGTACCGCCCGACGACCAACCGCTCCTCGCCCTCTGCCACGCCGGTAATGTACCGGCCACGGTGCGTGCTCGACACGAGGACCGACTACATCCACCACCGATGGAGCATATTCCCCTGAACAGCGGGAACGTCCCGACATGAGCACCGTTCGGGTTTTCGCGCGCCTCAAGCGGGTCACGCCGGCGCATTGCCGCCGAACCGACGAAGTCCTTGCCAACGCACGCATTCCGCGTGACTCGGAATGATCGCGCCGTGCCGTGCGTGCCCTCTCGGAGGCGGCATGGCAACACGGAGCGCCGTCGGTACACCTGAAAGAACCCGACAATCACCCACGTGGGCCACGGGAAATCCGAACGGTCCGGTGAGGACAGTCCTACCGTGGCATGGCACGGCTACGCACCTGACCGGCAGGAGACCAGCGATGACCGGAAACTGGGCGCACGCCCGCAGGGTGGGCGCGGCAGTCGCCCTGATCGCGGCGTCCGCCGCGGCGACCACCGGCGCGCCGCCGGCGAGCGCGTCACCCGGCGGCTCCGACCGGCCGGCGGCCGTCGTCACGGGGAACGCGCCGATCAGCCGCGCCGCGGTGCGCGAGCGCGCCCGGTCGTGGATCGACGAGCGCGTCCCGTACAGCCAGCAGCAGCACCACACCAACCAGCACGGCACCTACCGGCAGGACTGCTCCGGCTACGTCTCGATGGCGTGGGGCATGGACGCCAGCTACACCACGGACACCCTGCGGCCGTTCATGGACGCCGTCGACAGGTCGGACCTGCGGACCGGGGACGCGTTGTGGCGGCACGACAACGAGGTCCAGCACATCGCGTTGTTCGTCGGCTGGTCGGACGCCGCGCGGACGCAGCCCGTCGTCTGGGAGGAGCGCGGCCAGGCGCACGTCACCGAGCAGCGCGTGTGGAGCCGGGAGTGGGCCGACACGTTCCTCCCCCGGCGCTACAAGAACATCATCGAAACGCCCGGGGCTTAGCCCCCAGCCGGGATCGACCGGACCACCGAACAGGCGACCCGCCGGAAACGAGCAGCAGCGTGCACCGCAAGACGACACCCGTCGCCCGCCTGGCACCCGCCGTGGCGATGGCGCTCCTGCTCGGCGGGTTCACGACCGGCGCGGCGGCCGACCCGGCGACGGACCCCGAGGAGATCTGGCCGACGCAGGTCAACTCCAGCGCGAGCCTCACCGCGCTGCCGTGCGCGCCGGACGGGCCCACGTCGGCCGACGAGGAGGCCGCCACCGCGCTGAACCCGGTGCTGCGCAACAAGATGCGGGGTTACCTCAACGCCTACAACATCTCCTGCGCCCGCGCGGTCGTGCAGGCGGTGCAGGCCCGGGGGCTCAACGAGCGCGCCGCGGCGATCGCGATCGCGACGACGATCGTGGAGACGAGCATCGCCAACCTCGACGGCGGCGACCTCGACTCGGTCGGCCTGTTCCAGCAGCGGGCCACGTGGGGCAGCTTCGCCGAGCGCACCGACCCGCCGATAGCGACCAACAAGTTCCTGGACGTGATGCAGGGCTTCTACCCCAACAGCTCCTGGAGCACGGCGTTGATCGGCGACGTCGCCGCCGACGTCCAACGCCCCGCCGCGCAGTACCGGTACCGGTACGGCGTGGAAGCCGACGACGCGGTCGCGATCACGCGGCACCTGTGGACCTCGCTGGTCGGTTTCGGCCGCGCCGAGGTGGTGCGGGTCGGCGCCGACGGCGTGCTGAGCGGCACGCGCAACGACGACGCGTTCGCGGGCGAGTGGCACGCGCCCGCGGACATCGGCGTCGACACCACCGAGCACACCCGCCTCCGCCTGGCCGACCTCGACGGCGACGGCCGGGCCGACCTGGTGCGGATCGGGTCGAACGGCGTCCTGACCGCGTGGTGGAACAGCAACGCCCTCACGGGGAAGTGGTACGCGCCCGTCACCGCCGGCAGCGTCGGCGGCGCGGACCACACCCGTCTCCACTTCGCCGACCTGGACGGCGACAACCGCGCCGACCTGATCCGGGTCGAGCCCGACGGCACGCTCACGGTGTGGCGCAACACCAACGCGTTCGCCGCCCAGTGGGCCGCACCGACCGCCGTCGGCGGCACCGGCGGCGCGGACCCCACCCGCGTCCACCTCGCCGACCTGGACGGCGACAACCACGCGGACCTGATCCGGGTCGACCCGGACGGCACGCTCACCGCGTGGTGGAACAACAACGCGTTCGCGGGCCAGTGGCACCCGGCCGGCGCGGTCGGCGCGATCGGCGGCGGCGACCACACCCGCGTCGTGTTCGCCGACCTCGACGCGGACGGCAAGGCCGACCTGGTGCGCGTCGAACCGGATGGCTCGCTCACCGCTTGGCGCAACACCAACGCGTTCGCCGCCCAGTGGGCCGCACCGACCACCATCGGCGCCGTCGACACCACCGACCACACCCGCGTCCACTTCGCCGACCTCGACTGACCCCGCGCGGTCAGCGGAGCGCTTCGCGGACGGTCTCGCGCAGCCAGCGCTGCGCCGGGTCCGCGTCCAACCGCGCGTGCCAGGACAACCGCACCTCGACCTCCGGCAGCGGCGCGGGCACCGGGAACCAGCGCAGGCCCAGGGCGCGGCCGTGCTGCTCGGCGAGGCGTTGCGGGGCGAGTCCGACGTAGTGGCTGGAGGCGACCAGAAGCGCGGCGAGGGCCGAGGTGGGCACCACGGCCGCGACGTGGCGTCGCAGGCCCGCCGCGGTGAGCGCGTCGTCCAGCGGTCCGCGTGCCCGACCGCGGCGGGACGCCGAGACGTGGGGGTGTTGGCACAGCTGCGCCAGGGTCGGGCGGCGGTGGCGGCCGAGGGGGCTGTCCGCCCGGACGATCCCGACCACCCGGTCCCGGTACAGCGGCGCCGACCGGATGTCGGGCGCGGTGCCGTCGCCGACGCCGATGTCCAGGTCCACCGTGCCGTCACGCAGTGCTTCGGCGCTTTCGCCGCCCTCCGGGACGAAGCGCAGGACGACACCCGGCGCGACCGCCGCGGTGGCCTCCACCACCGCCGCCGCCAGGGTCGCGGCCACGCCGTCGTTGATGCGGATCGTGAAGGTGCGGTCGAGTTCGGCGGGCGTGATCCCCCGGTCGTCGTTGACCAGCGCCGACGCCTCGTCGAGCAGGGACCGCACGCGTGGCGCGACGCGCAGCGCGAACGGCGTCGGCGTCATCCCGCGACCGGCGCGGACCAGGATCGGGTCGCCCATCGCCCGCCGCAGCCTGCCCAGCGCCCGGCTGGTCGCTGGTATCGACAGGTTCAGGCGCTCCGCCGCCGCCGTGACACCGCCCTCCCGGAGCAGGGCGTCGAACACGCGCAGCAGGTTGAGGTCCACAGGCACAGTTGCAGCGTACGCAAGTGTCCCTTCCAGGAGTTGCGTGGCACGAGGGCTGTGCCCGTCCCTAGCGTCGACCCCATGCCATCGAACGTTCTGCGCGCCGACCGTGCCCGGTCGCCGCGGCGAAGCACGCCACGCGGTCTGACCGCGGTGATGTGCGCCTGCGTGGTGCTCGTCATCGGGATGGTCGCGGCGGTCAACCTGGCCGTGCCGATGCTCGCCGCGAGCGACCCGCACCCGTCCGCGTCGGTGCTGGTGTGGATCGTCGACACCTACGTGGTCTTCTTCGCCTGCCTGGTGATACCGGGCGGCGCGGCCGGCGACCGGTTCGGGCGCAAGGGCGTCCTGCTCACCGGCCTGGTGTTGTTCGCGGTCGGCGCGGCGGTGTCGGCGGCCGCGCCGAACGCGGCCGTCCTGCTGGTCGGCCGCGCCGTCACCGGCATCGGCGCCGCGGCGGTGCTGCCCAACACGCTCGCCGTGCTGCTGCACGCCGTTCCCGCCGAGCGCAACGGCGCGACGATCGCCACCTGGGCGGCGATGACGGGGATCGGCGGGATCGTCGGCAACGTCGGCGGCGGGCTGGTCCTGTCGGGCGGGTCGTGGCGGTGGCTGTTCGCCGCCGCGCTGCCGGCCGCGCTGGTCCTGGCCGCGTTGGCGGGACGCGTCGCGCCGGTCTCCCCGCGCCACGAACGCCACCTCGACCCGCTCGCGGCGGTGTTGCTGGTCGGCGCGTCGGTGGCGTTGCTCATCGGTGTCGTCCAAGGCCCGGAAGCGGGGTGGGGCAGCGCGATCGTCGTCGGCGGGTTCGGGTGCGCGGCCGTGCTCGGCGTGGTGTGGGTGGTGGTGGAGCTGAGGGCGGAGCACCCGTTGCTCGACCCCCGCCTGTTCCGCGTGCCCGCGCTGCGCAACGCCTGCCTCGGCATGACCGCCATCTTCTTCGGCATGTTCGCGCTGTTCTACGTCAACGCGTCGTTCCTCCAGTACGGCAAGGGTTTCGACGTGCTGCGGGCCGGTCTCGGGATCATCCCGCTGACCGTGCCGATCATCATCGGCGGACGGCACGTCGGCCGCCTCGTGCGCCGGGTCGGCCTCGACGCCACCATCGCCCTCGCGTTCGCGTTCGTCGGCGGTGGGCTGCTGGGGCTGTCCACGAGCGACGAGGGGACGCCGTACTTCGCGTACGCCGCGTGGCTCGTGGTGACCGGGACCGGTGTGGCGTTGGCGCTGCCGACGCTCTCCGGTGTCATCGCCGGGTCGCTGCCACCCGAGCGGGCGGGGGTGGCCACCGGGTTGCAGGCCACCACCCGCGAGTTCGGCAGCGCGCTCGGCGTCGCCGTGATCGGCACGGTGCTCACCGCCCGGTTCGCCTCCGCGCTACCGCCCGACCTCCGTGCCGGTCACGACCCGAAGACCGTCGCACAGGCGCTCGCGACGTCCCCGCCGGACCGCGCGCACGACGTCATCACCGCCTTCACCACCGCCACGGAGGCCGGGTTCCGGGTGATCGGCGTGTCCGTGCTCGTGCTCGGCGGGCTCGTCGTCGCGCAGTCGGCGCTGTCCCGACGTCGGCGCTCCGGGTGAGGGGCCGGGTCACGAGCCGATCAGCAGGACGTGGAGGTCCCACGCCCCGTAGTCCTCGTTGAAGACGGCGGCGTACTCGGCCCACGCACCGCTCTCCACCCCGCTGCGCCCGGTGGACGTGCACAGCGGCTCGTCGTGGTAGGTCGCGATGTGCTCCCAGCGGTTCGCTTCCGGTGGGGACGCGTGGCGGGTCGTGAAAAGCGCTGCGCCCACGCCCCCGGGCAGGGTCAGCGCGGCAATGGCCATGGAGGCGATCAAGTACCGCATCACGTGCCTCCTCATGAGGTGTGCCGGGCGGGTGTCCAGCGCTTCGGTTCGTCCACCCTCGGGTGCCACGTGCGCCGGGCGCGACCCGCGTTTCGCCGACCTCCACCCGAACGTGTGGGGGGCCTCGTGAAGAAGGTGGTCGGTGCGGCGGTCGCCTCTCGGCGAGTGGCACGACGCGGCTCCAGCCGAACGGTATTCCGCGAAGGCTATGAGATGAGGCCCGGGGGACACGGACCGCACCGACCACCCTGCACAACGGCGCGCGGGCCGCTGGTGTTCCCCGTTCGTGGTGTTCTACGTCTCACCCGGCCGGCGTGCGGGTACCCGAGCGGTGTGAGCACGCAGCCGCGGGTCGCCGCGTCCAGCGAGCAGGTCGACGAGGACGGTGTCCGGCAGCCGTCCGGCGACGTGCACGCCTGGACCCCCGGCTCGAACCAGACGCTGTGCGGCCAGGCGCTGAGCCGCAGCCGTCTGGGCCGCTTCCCGCACGTGCCGTGGGCGGACGCGGTCTGGCTCACCCGGACCGCTCCGGCGGACCTGCGGCTGTGCCCCCGCTGCGCCGCCGCCACGACCCCGCGCGCCGAGCGCGGCGGTCGCCGGTGGCGCCGCGTCCACCCGCGCCCGTAGGGCCGACCGGGGGTCGACCGGGGGGCCGACCGGGGAAGCGCTCCCACGGCGGCAGAGACGCCGCGTGGCCACACCCGCGAGCCCGGCGACCACCGCGCCCGCAGCGCCCTCGCCCAGCCGCGCCCACGAGCCCCGCGACCACCGCACGCGCAGACCCCCAGCCCGCGAGCCCCGCGACCACCGCACCCGCAGACCCCCAGCCCGCGAGCCCCGCGACCACCGCACCCGCAGACCCCTCGCCCGCGAGCCCCACATCCACCGTGTTCGTCCACAGGGGACCCGGTGGTTGCGGGCCCGTGGCGCGGGTACTCGCCGGTCATGCTGAAACACGCGCTGTGGCAGGGGTTGGTCGCCGGGACCGTCGGGACGGCGGTGATGACGCTGGGCGAGAAGGTCGAGCAGCGGCTGACCGGCCGGCCGGACTCCTACGTGCCGGCCAGGGTGCTGGAGCGGCTGGCCGGGATGCCTGAGCGACCGGGCGGGCCGTCGAGGGCGACGAACCTCGCGATGCACTTCGGTCAAGGCGCGCTGGCGGGCGTGATCCGGTCGTTGATGGCGAACGCGGGCGTGCGCGGACCGGTCGCGTCCGCGATGTTCACCGCCGTCCGGTTGAGCAACGACCAGATCCTGGAGAACGCGACCGGCGTCGGCGCTCCGCCCCAGACCTGGCCCCGGAAGGAGTTGGCGGTGGACGTGCTGCACAAAGCGGTCTACGCGTTCGCCACCGGGTTCGTGGCCGACGCGCTGGCCGCCCGCCGGGGTCCGGGACCCGGTCAGCGGCACGCGGGGCGGGTCCCGGGGCGCCACTCGGATGTCGGACCGCTCCCGGACCACAAATGAGGACCGTACCTGTCCGCGATGGGTGTCAGGGTGGCCTCGACATGCGGAATACCGCGCACCACGCCAGAGGAGCACTCCGATGAGCCGCCACGTCCAGGTCACCTTCGACGCACACAGCCCGCGCGCGCTGTCCAGGTTCTGGTGCGAGGTGCTGGGCTACGTCCACCCCGGCCCGCCCGGCGTGGAGGTGCCCGCGGGCGTCGACCCGCTGACCGCCTGGGACGACTTCCTCGCGCGGATCGGCGTGCCGGAGGACCAGCGCGACACCAGGTCGGCCATCGAGGACCCCGAGGGACGCGGACCGCGGATCTTCTTCCAGCGCGTCCCGGAGGAAAAGATCGCGAAGAACCGCGTGCACCTCGACGTCCGCGCCGCACCCGGCCTCCAGGGCGACGAGCGGATGGCGGCGCTGGAGGCGGAGTGCGCGCGGCTGGTCGGGCTGGGTGCGACGCGGGTGCGCCGCCACGAGCCCGAACCGCCGATGAGCGCCGGCTTCATCGTGCTGCTCGACCCCGAGGGCAACGAGTTCTGCCTCGACTGAGCGTCAGGGGTTGATCAGCGAGTTGAACGCGCCGTGCACGTCGCCCTCGGACGCCGTCACGTACATGTCGGAGTCCGGTCCGGTGTCCAGCCGGTTGAACGTCGTGTAGTTGACCACCGCCGGGCAGCTCTCGCCGTCGATCTCCAGCGTGGTCTCCGCGACCAGCCGCCCGGTCTTCACCTCGAAGGCCCGGACCGGGATCGCGATCCGGTGGAACGACACGTCCTTCTCCCCGCTGAAGGTCCCCGAGAACAGGTACGTGCAGGTCTCCTTGACCGAACCGTGGGCGACGGCGCCGGCGCAGATCACCAGCGTCGCGTTGGCGACGTCGCTCACCAGCCAGTCGCCCGGCAGCCGCTTGGTGTGCTCGTTCGTGCCGGCCACCCACGCGCGGTTGGGGCTCTGCGCACCGTACGGCGCGGCGGCGCTGTACGGTGCCGGCGCGTCGCAGTATTTCGGCTTGTCCGCCGACGGGCTGGCGAGCAGCGCGCGCACGTTGGCGAGTTCGATCGCCCACGTAGCCTTCTGCACGCCGTCCTTGGCCTTGGGCGCGAGTTCGTGGTTCGGGTACTGGTCCAGCAGCTCCTGGTAACGGTCACGGGCCTCGGTGAACGAGGACGCCGACATGAGGTCGTCACCGCACTGCACGAACGCCGCCGGCGCGACGCGCGGCAGCACCTCGTTCGCCCGGTCCAGCGCGTTGCCCTTCGTGCCGCGCTCGCGCAGCCACTCGGTGAGGTCGCTGGTGTCGCAGGCGTCCTTGGTCGGCAGGGCGGACAGGAAGCCGTCCAGCGCGCGGTCCACGACCCGCTCGTAACCCGGCAGCTCGGCCAGCGCCCTGGTGAGCCCGGTGAACCCGTTCTCCAGGGCGTTCGTGTCGCCGGTCAGGGCGGTGCGCAGCTGGGCGGACGCCGCGTCGAGCCGCCCGCACGCCCGCACGGTGTCCTCGCCGCGCACGGTGAGCGGCGCGTTGGCGACCCGGTGCCCGAACCACAACCGGTCCACCGCGGCCACCGCCTGCCCGCAGTCACCCCCGTCCCGCGCCGCCACCGAGTCACCCTCGATGCCGGCCGCGTCGAAGCGCAGGAAGCCCACCGCCAGCAACACCGGCACCGCGGTGGCGAGCGCGATCACCCGCTGCCGTCGCGCGGCGGCACCCGACCCGCTCCCGCGGGCGAGCCGCCACCCGTGCGCGATCATCGCCACCCACCACAGGACGATGACGATCTCCAACCACAACGCGCGAACCGCCGCGACGTGCACCACCACCAACGCGAGGGTGATCACCCCGGCCAACAACGCGAGCCGCTTGCGCCCCAGCAGCAGGTAGCCGACGCCGAACAACGAGGCGTTGCCCACCGCGGCAGCCGCCGGGTCGACCACCCGCACCGGCGCCTCCGCCGCCACCGGCGGGTTTTCGCCGTGCTGCCATCCGGCGTTGGCCACCGGCAGGACGACCGGGATGCCGTACGCCGGCGTCGCCATCGCATCGGTCGCCTCGGACGCACCCGGAGCCCACGGATCACCCGCCGGCGCGGAACCCGGAGCCGGAACCCCGACCGGCGGTTCCGGCTCCGCGGGTGCGGCTTCCGCGCCAACGGCCCGCTCTTCCACCCCGGCCGCCGGTTCCTCCGCGGCGGCACGCCCTTCCTCCCGCGCGGGCTCCTCCGCCGCGGCCACCGGCTCGTCCACCACCCCGGCGGATTCCACCCCGGCGGGTTCCACTGCGGCCGACTCCACTGCGGCCGGTTCCCCGGCCGCCGGCGAACCGGCCGCCGACGGCCCTTCCGCCGGGGCGGGCGCGATCTCCTGCGGGGTCGGCGGCCCCGACGAGGTACCCGCGGGCTCCGGCGCGGGTGCCGGGGAGGTCGCCGAGGCGGGCGGCAAGCCCTCCGGGTCGGGCGTCGACTGGTTCACTGCGGTCCTCTCCGGGTGCACGTCCTGAGCGCCTGTCGAGACGGTGATCCAATGCTGACGGCTGAGGCGGTCCCGTGTCCCGCAATCCGGCGGTCTGCCCGACCGGAAACTTCCTCCCGACCCCCATCACCCGGCGCCGGTGGGCCATCCGGCCCAGCACCGCACGCCCACCGCTACCCGACGCGGAGGGTGATCTTGCCACCGCTGTGGCCGCCGGCGCTCTCGAATTGCGCACGCGCCGCCTCGGACAGCGGGTACGCGGCGGCGTGCCGCACGACCAGCCGACCGGACGCGGCCAGGTCGCCGAGTTCCGCCAGGACACCGGTGTTCTGGTCGCCGGGCTCACCACCGGAGAACGTGATCCCCAGCTCGAACGCCGCCGGGTCGGCCAGCGTGACGATCCGCTCGGTCCCGCCGAGCAACGCCACGGAGTCCGGCAGCGCACCGAAACCCGCCGCGTCGAGCACGGCGTCGACCCGCAACCCGGTGTCACGCACCCGCCGCACCAGGCCGTCCCCGTACCGGACCGGGATGGCGCCGAGCGCACGCACGGTCTCCGCGCCCCGTTCGCCCGAAGTCCCGATGACGGTGGCACCGCGGGCAACGGCGAGCTGCGTGGCCAGACCACCGACGACGCCACTGGCACCGTGGATCAGCAACACGTCACCGGCGCCCACGGACAGCAGCCGCAGCCCGCGCAGCGCGGCCTCACCGGCGACGGGCAGCGCGGCGGCGTCCGCCCAGCTCAACGACTCCGGCTTGCGGACGATGACGGAGGCCAGCGCGAACTCGGCGTAGGAACCCGTTCGCGCCCAGCCGAACACCTCGTCCCCCACCGCGACCGGCGCGCCGTCCCCGACCGCGTCCACGACACCGGCCAGCTCCAGTCCGGGCCGGTGCGGCAGGCGCAGCGGGATGACGTCGGCCATCGCACCGCCGCGCAGCTTCCAGTCCATCGGGTTGACCCCGGCGACCCGGACGGCGACCCGGGCCTGGCCGGGCCCCGGCTCGGGAACGGCGACGTCGTGCGGGCGGAGGACGTCGGGGCTGCCGTACTCGGCGAATTCGATGGCGCGCATGGGCTGCTTCCTGTCGTGGTGACACCGCCCGGCCGATGCTATGCCCCGCGCCCGGTTCAGCTCGGCGCGCGGTCCGTGCGCAGTGCTTCCTCGACCGCCTCGGCGATCCGCCGTTCCGTCGCCGCGCTCCGGCGGCGGGCACGCAGGCGGACGAGCACGATGATCCCCGCGATGACCACGAGCGCGGCCAACCACGTCCACGGCACCGCCCAGGTGCTCGCCGTCGCGGTCACCTCGGCCGGCGGGGAACCGGTGTCCCCGCCCTCGACCCGCGGCACGAGGCGCACCGACGCCTCCAGTCGCACGAGCGGCGCGACGTCGGCCACCTCAGCGGTGAAGTCCATGTGCGCGCCCGGCAGCAGCTCCGGCACGGTGAGCTTCTGCTCCCCGCCGCCGAGCCCGAACAAGCCCCGCACGGCCACGGTCTGCTCGCCGCTCATGCGCAGGTTCCCCGTGTTGGTGACCCGGAACCCCACGGTGGCCGAGCCGAGGCCGAGGGGGTTGGCCGTGCCGTGGTAGTCCACAGACAGGTCGCCGATCTCCAGCACGGGCTTGGCTTCCCCGCCTACCCGCAGGTGGATCCGGCTGCCGAGCCTGCGGTCCACGGACACGCCGTCCGCCGCCTCGGGCACGGCCAACGAGGTGACGATGCCGCCGCTGTGGTCACCGGGCCCGACGTCGGTGGGCACCGTGATGGTGAACGGGACCTCCACGGTCGCCTTCGCCGGCACCTCCACCTGCGGCGCGGCGAGGCGCACCCACGAACCCAGGCCGGTGGACTTCTCACCACGCGGCAGGAGGTCCAGTTGGCCGCTCGTGGTGGTGAACCCGTCGGCGGCGTAGACCAGCAGGCTGATCGGCCGGTCGCCGTGGTTGGCGATCGCGATGGCGTCGCGGACGGTGCTGCCCGGGTCGGCCGCGTAGCTGTAGTTGGGGCGGCTGTCGCCGTGGTCGGCGCTGGCGGCCGGGCGCACCCCCCAGGTCACCTGGTCCTGGGCGGCGCCCGCGCCGGGCGGGGCGGTCAACGCGATCCAGGCGAGCACGGCGAGGACGAACAGGGGGCGGCGCATGGGTATCTCTCCAGAGGGGTGGTGGGGCGACGCGCAGCGCGTCGCCCCACCGAGGGTGGTGAAAAGAGGACGACTCAGCCGAGAGCGGTCAGGGTGAGGGTCGCCCGGTAGGTGCCGTCGGCCACGTTGACCGGCAGCCGCAGGTCGAGGTCGGCCCGCAGGACCGACGAACCGTCCGCGTGACCCACCGGCGCGCTACCCAGCGTGGCCGACTGGGCCAGGCCGTCGCCGCCGAGGAACCCGGACGCGACCGCCGCACCCGCGACCGCGCCACCGGCGTTCTCACCGAGGAACGGCGCCCAGCCGAGGTACTTGCCGCTGAACGTCTTGCCGGCCGACGTGAAGTCGCCGACCCGACCGGACAGCGACCACCGCGGCGCGTCGCGACGGGTGTCGGTGACGCGCACCGGGTTCAGGGAACCGGTGGCGGCGAAGTGGTCACCGGACTGCTTCGCGGTGCCGAGGTCGACCACGCCGTTGCCGCCGTCGATGCTCCACACCAGCTCGCCCGGCGCGCGCTCGGGCACGGTGACCTTGATGCGCTGCTCGTCGTCACCCGCGGGGGCCTCGACGTTGGCCTCGGTGACGTGCTTGACGCCGTTGCGCTTGGTGATGGTGAAGGTGTCGAACAGGTCGCCGACCTGCTCGCGCTCCGGGGAGTCGGCCTTCTTCTCGGCCACGTAGGACCGGTAGGTGACGGTGTCGCCGTTCACCGAGATGACCTGGTAGGTGGTCACGCCCTGGCCGCGCTTGACCTGCGTGGCGCCGTTGCGGGTCCACACGTTGTCGTCGGCCGGGGCCAGGGTGTAGTGCTTGGCGCCCGAGTTGCTCACCGCGTAGACCGGGCCCGTGGTGATGCCGGGGGTCTCGGTGGCGTCGGAGTTCTTGTAGCCGCGGGCGTAGGTGTGGTCGTGGCCCATCAGCACGAGGTCGATGTTGCGCTTCTCGAACACCGGGACCCAGTTGGCGCGCAGCACGGGCTCGTCACGGCCGGTCGAGGTGCTGTAGACCGGCTGGTGGAAGGTCACCACGGACCACTTGCCCGGGTTCTCGGCCAGCACGGTGTCCAGCCACGCCGCCTGGAACTCGACCCACAGCGGGCCCGGGGCCGGGCAGTCCA
Source organism: Saccharothrix obliqua (assembly GCF_019375475.1). Taxonomy (GTDB): domain Bacteria; phylum Actinomycetota; class Actinomycetes; order Mycobacteriales; family Pseudonocardiaceae; genus Actinosynnema; species Actinosynnema obliqua. The sequence goes on from NZ_JAHXGQ010000002.1 coordinate 502,503, forward strand.
CCGCGCACGACGGCAGCGACGGCGGCCTCAGGTAGCCGGTGTTCTGGGTGGCGTTCAGCGTGATGAAGCGGACGCCCTGGTAGTCGCTGAAGTACACCGTCTCCTTGGCGACGTTCTCCCAGTGGGCGAAGTACGCCGCGGTCTGGCGGGCCGCGTCGGTGTCGCCCTTGGCGCGCTCGGCCAGCGCGCCGATGTTGTTGACGTTGGGGTGGTTCGCCGGGTACTCGAAGTTCATCTTCCAGTTCCGCAGCGCACCGTCGCCGGTGTACTCGTGGTTGCCGGGCGCGGCGAGCACCTGCGTGGTGGCGGCGCTCTCGCCCATGCCGTTGAACCAGCTGGTCCACTGGACCTGGTTGCTGGTGTCGATCAGGTCACCCGCGTGCACGCTGCCCGCCGAGTTCGGCGCCTTGGCGTTCGCGGCGGCGACCACGGCCGGCCACGTGGAGTCCAGGCCGATCTGGGCGTCGCCGTAGTACAGGAACTCGAACGGCTTCGCCTCCTTCGAGGCGGACCGGAACGGGCGCCAGCGGCTCCAGTCGTTCTCGTTGCCCACCCGGTACTCGTACGCGGTGTCCGGGGTCAGACCGGTGGCCGTGGCCGAGTAGTGCGTGTAGTCGACGCCGTTGAGGTTGCTGGTGTCGACCGCGGTCGCCGCGATGTCCACCACCGCGCCGCCGTCCGCGGTCCGGAGCTGGACCTTGCCGCCGGCCGCGTCGGTGCTGCGCCAGGTGAAGCTCTGCGAGTCGGTCGGGGTGGCGGTCGGCGTGAGGATGACCCGGCTGGTGTTCGTCGTCTGGGCCGAGGCGGCCGGACCGGCCAGGGCGAACGCCCCCGCCACGACCGACCCGACGACCGCGGCGGCCACCACGGTGCGCGAGCGTCCGCCGACGCCGCGTCTCTGCTGGGAAGACATGCTGGGAAGTGCTCCTTCGCTAGGGGTGGTGCGCGCCGACGCTCGCACAACAACCCCAGCCGGTTGAGGAACGCTCATCAAACTCCGGATGACCATTCATGAACAGCTGGAGATTTCCGCACATGCACATCGCCGAACGTGGTTCAACGGTGGGTTCCCTTTTACCGCCCGCAACCGGACAGGTCCGGTCCGTCACCACCAGCCGCAGGTCACAGCCGTGACCGAACCCAGCGGGCAGGTGGTTCGGTAACCATTCGGCCACTCGACCGGACCAGCTACCGAATTCACCGCGCGACCGGGCCGGGAGTTTTTCCCGAACGACCCGGGAATAGCGTGACTACCGTTCTCCGACCGGCCCGCCCGCCACGTGGACGCCGTCCACGCCGGTGTCCGCGGTGCGGAAGGAGGCGGCGGTGTCCGGCCAGACCTGCTCCTCCCACTCCTTGAGCGACATGCCGCGCAGCCGTGCCGGGTCGCGGCCGGGCACGGAGTCCGTCGCGAGCAGGACGTAGGGCGCGCAGGCCAGGGCGCACGCCACCTCGTCCCGTTCGGCGTGGATCGCCTTGGCGGCGATGTAGGCGACGGGGTAGCGGACGCCGTCGTAGTCCTGCCCGCACAGGGTCATGCTCTTGGCGACCGCGTCCCGCCGAGTCTTGAGGTACTCGACCATCTCGTGCGGCGGCATGGTGGGCGCGGTGCCGCAGTCCTCGATGAACAGGCACGCGTTGGCCTCCCGGTCCGGGGAGATGGCGATGCCGATGATCGCCCACGCGTACCCCGGGCCGTCCTTGGGACCGCTCAGCACCGCGCTCTTGTTGGCGCACACCACCTGCGCGCCGGGCAGCGGCGGGTGGCGGCGCTCACCGGCCGCGCTGTGCCCGAACAGCCGCTCGGCCGCCGCGAGCAGCGGACCGGCGCTGTGGAACGCGACGGGGTCGATCGACTTGCCGCGTTCCGCGAAGAGCGCCACCTCGGCGTCGCTGAACAGGTCCCGCGAGGTGAAGAGGGGTTGGTCCGGCAGGTCGGCGACGGCCAGGTCGTAACCCCACAGCGCGCCGTTGAGACCGCAGAACGATGAGGCGGTGACCATGTTGATCTGGCTGATGTTGGCGTCGTTCGCCTCGCACCGGTCGTAGGACACGATGCCCTCGGTGCCCTCGTCCAGCTCACCGACCAGGACCTTGCCGACCGAGAGCTTCATGGTGGCGATGTAGCCGGTGCCCGCGCTGCCCAGCGAGTCACCCCTGCCGATGGGTGTGCCGTAGCCCGAGGCGTGCGCGGGTTCCGCGCCGATCGCGTCGAGGATCGCCCTGTCGACGCGTGAGGTGGGGTTCCGGGACATCCGCGGGCCGCCTTCCGGGATCGGGTGTGACCCAGCTTGGCAGCGCGGGACCCGGCGGCAAGGTCCGTCACCTGGACGGGGAACCGTTGGCCACCGCCAGGTGACGGCGGTTCAGGCGGTGAGCACGAGCCTGCCGAACACCCGGCCGGCGTCCAGCTCCCGGTGTGCCGCCGCGGCCTCCGCCAGGGGCAGCACCTCGTGCACCACCGCCCGCAGCTCCCCCCGGTCCGCGGCGGCGAACTGGTCGGCGGTCACGGCGCGGCGGTCGGCTTCGGGCACCGTGTTCGCACTGAACGTGGCGAACGACAGCGATCGCTGGAACGCCGCGAACACCGCCGTGCCGAAGTCCGCCGGCGGGTGACCCCCGACCAACCCGACCGCGACCAGCCGACCGTTCGGGTTGAGCTTGTCGAAGAACAACGGCAAATCCCCACCCGCCACGACGTCGACGATGACGTCGTAGCCCGCGGGACCCCCTCCCCCGCCGACGCGGTCCAGCACGTGCGTGGCCCCGAGTTCGCGCAACCGGTCGCCGCGCTCGGCGGACGACGACGTCACCGCCACCGCAGCGGCGCCGGCGAGCACCGCGAGCTGCACCGCCACCGTGCCCAGGCCGCCGGCCGCGCCGCGCACCAGCACGGACTCGCCCGGCGTGAAACGCGCGTGGCGGAGCGCGAAGTGGCCGACCGTGCCGGGGTTCCCGAGCGTCACCGCGTCGACGGCCGAGAGCCCCGCGGGCAACGGCACGACCGCCGTGGTCGGGACCGCCACGCGCGTCGCGTAACCCCCGCCCAGCCCCGTGAACGCCCACACGCGCCGACCGAGCCACGACGCGTCGACACCGTCGCCGACCGCGCTCACCACACCCGCCACCTCGCCGCCGGGCACGTAGCCCACCGCGAAGCCGAACTCGGCCAGCGCACCCTTGCGGATCAGGGCGTCACCGCCGTCGACGCCGATCGCCTCGGTGTCGACCAGCACCTCCCCCGCGCCGGGGGCCGGGTCGGGCAGGTCCACGACCGCCAAGCCGTCGGGACCTCCGAAAGCCTTGACCGCAACCGCTTTCACCGCTTCCTCCTTCAGGATCGCCTGCTGCGACGCGAAGCTAACGGACGCACCCGTCCGTTTCGCTAAAGTGAGAGCGGTGGACGACCTTGTGACTCGGACGCCGCGCGCCGACGCCCGGGAGAACCGCGAACGCATCCTCGAAGCAGCACGCGCGGTGTTCGCCGCCGAGGGCCTGGGCACGCCGATGCGGGCGATCGCCCGCCGCGCCGAGGTCGGACCCGCCACCCTGTACCGGCACTTCCCCACCAAGGAGGCGTTGGTCACCGAGGCGTTCGCGGGTCAGCTCCGGGCGTGCCGGGACATCGCGGACGAAGGGCTCGCGGACCCGGACGCGTGGCGCGGGCTGCGCGTCGCCATCGAGAAGCTCTTCGAGCTGCACGCGCGCGACCGCGGTTTCACGGCGGCGTTCATGGCGGCCTACCCGAGGGCGATCGACTTCGCCGCCGAGCGCGACCGCGCACTGCGGGCCATCACCGAGCTGACCGGTCGCGCCAAGGCGTCCGGCCACCTCCGGCGTGATTTCGTCCCGGACGACCTGCTCCTCGTCCTGATGGCCAACAACGGCATCCAGGCGCCCTCGCCGAAGGCCCGCGTCGCGGCGTCCCGGCGCTTCGCCGCGCTCGCGGTCCAAGCGCTGCGCGCGTCACCGGACGCCGCGCCGCTGCCCCCGGCGGCACGGCTCATCCCCTGAGCGCGGCCCCGCCCACCGGCACGAGCCCGCCCAGGGCCGCCGGCAGCGGACCCCGGTGCAGGACGCCGAGGCGTTGCGTGGCACGGGTGAGCGCCACGTACAGCTCGGCCGCGCCACGCGGACCGTCGGCGAGGATCAGGTCCGGGTCCACGACCAGCACGGCGTCGTACTCCAGGCCCTTCGTCTCCGACGCGGGCACCGCACCGGGCACGCCGGGCGGTCCGATCACGACGCTCGTGCCCTCCCGTTCGGCTTCGTCCCGGACGAACTCCTCGACGGCCGCGGGCAACTCGTCCTCGGTCACCTGCCGGGACCACGGCCGCACACCGCACGCGCGCACCGATTCCGGCGCGCGGACACCGGGCGCGAAGTCGGCGAGCAACGCGCCGGCGACGTCCATGATCTCCGCCGGGGTGCGGTAGTTCACCGTCAGCGACCGGTAGACCCAGCGACCGGGCACGTACGGCTCCAGCACGGCGTCCCACGACGTCGCACCCGCCACCGAGCGGCGCTGGGCGAGGTCGCCGACCACCGTGAAGGAACGGCCCGGACAACGCCGCATCAGCACGCGCCAGTCCATTTCGGACAGTTCCTGCGCCTCGTCCACCACGACGTGCCGGTAGGTCCAGTCCCGGTCCGCCGCGGCCCGCTCGACCAGTTCCCGCGTGTCGCGCTCCAGCACGCGGTCCGCCAGGTCCTCGGCGTAGACGAGGTCCTGCGCGAGCAGGTGGTCCTCGTCGTCCATCATGTCCTGGCGGTCGACGTGGAGCAGGTCCAGCACCCGCCCGGCGTACTCGGTCTCCCGCGCCCGCTCGCGGGCCGCGGCGCGGTCGCCCGACCCGTCGCGGCCGACGAGGTCCACGAGTTCGTCCAGCAGCGGCACGTCCGACACGGTCCAGGCGGCGCCGTCGGCACGCCACAACGCCTCGTCCGCACCCGCGGCGCGCAGGCGCTCCCGCGACGAGTAGAGCCCCGCCAGCACGTCCTCCGGCGTCAGCACCGGCCAGAGCCGGTCGATCGCGGCGGTGAACCGGTCGTCTTCCGCGAGTTCCTTGACCAGGTCCGCGCGCACGCGCTCCCACGCCTGCTTGTCGTCGCGGCTCAGCCAGCCGCGGCCGATCCGCCCGATCGCCCGCTCGGTGAGCGCCCACGTGATGATCTCGGTGAACACCGCGCGGGCCTCGTTGTGCGGCAGCTTGCTCGCGCGCGCCTCCTCCCGCGCCCACTCGGCGGTCTCCGCGTCGATGCGCCCCGTGACACCGCCCAGCTCGACCGGGATCGGCTCCTCCGGCAGCCGCTGCCGGTCGGCGACCGCCGCCGCCAGCACGTCCAGGATCTTCAGCGAACCCTTGAGCCGCGCGGCCTCCGGCGTGTCGTCGGCGGTCACGCGCAGGCCGGGCACCAGGTCGCCGGTCGTGGTGAAGACCACGTCGGACTCGCCCAGCGACGGCAGGACACGGCCGATGTGGTTCAGGAAGGCGGGGTTGGGCCCGACCACCAGCACACCGTGGCGCTCCATCCGCTCGCGCTGGGTGTAGAGCAGGTACGCGACGCGGTGCAGGGCCACGACGGTCTTGCCGGTGCCCGGACCGCCCTCGATCACCAGCACGCCGGGGTGGTCGAGCCGGATGATCTCGTCCTGCTCGGCCTGGATCGTCGCCACGATGTCGCGCATACCCGGCCCGCGCGGCGCGTTGACCGCCGCGAGCAGCGCCGCGTCACCCCGGTCACCCGCCTCCGGGCGGCCCAGCACCTCGTCGGTGAAGTCGACCACCTGCCGGCCGCGGGTGTGGAACTGGCGGCGGCGGCGCATGTTCTCCGGCGACGCGGCGGTGGCCACGTAGAAGGGTCGCGACGCGGGCGCACGCCAGTCGAGCAGCACCGGCTCGTAGCCGTTCTCCTCGTCGAACAACCCGATCCGACCGATGTACGAGCGCTCGCCCGAGGTGGTGTCCAGGCGGCCGAAGCACAGCCCGTTGTCCGCGACGTCCAGCCGCTTCACCTCCTTACCCAGCGAGCGCACCTCGACGTCCCGCTCCATGGGCGTGCCGCCGTTGCCCCGCAGCGCCGCGCGGTACTCCCGGCGGACCCGCGCGCGCTCGGCGTCGAGCCGCGCGTGCAGGCCGGCCACGTAGCCCCGCTCGGACCGCAATTCCTCTTCGTACCCCTGAGTTGACACTCGCCCCTCACAGCGGCTAATCTGGCGTTGTTGCGGCGGGTTCTCCGAGTTGTACACGGAGGACACGCCGATTTTTCATTGTCCACCACGCGTCAAGCCGCCGGGGGTGCGCCGGGCCGCGCGGTGGCGACCCGGCGCGTGTCGTCAGGGGCGTTCGACCCGACCGGCCGCCGCGGCGTTGTCGGCCCACGCCTGGCTCCGGTTGGCCGGCAGCACGCACACGTCGTCACCGGGGAACGCTTCCCGCCACACGTAACCGGACACGCACGTGTGCGGCCCGTACGGACCGTTCACCCACCGCGAAGCCGCGACCGCGTTGTCCGCCCACGCCTGCTGACGCACCGCGGGCACCACGCAGGTGTAATCGGCGTCATCCGCCTCACGCCACACGTACCCGGCCTTGCAGGTGTTCGGACCGTAGACGAACCGCGCGGGGTTGACCCGGTCGGCCGCCGCCGCGTTGTCCGCCCACGCCTGACTGCGGTTGGCCGGCAGCACGCACACGTCGTCACCGGGGAACGCTTCCCGCCACACGTAACCGGACACGCACGTGTGCGGCCCGTACGGGCCATTCACCCACCGCGAAGCCGCGACCGCGTTGTCCGCCCACGCCTGCTGACGCACCGCGGGCACCACGCACACCCGGTCGCTCGGCCGGGCCTCGCGCCACACGTAACCCTGCAAGCACCGCTCGGTGATCTCCGAGGAGACGCTGACCGAGGCGTTGTTCGCGTCCTGCCAGTTGATCTGGACGGAGACACCGTTGGCGTACAACGACTGCACCGGGTTGCGCGTGCCGCCACGCGTGCGCAGGAGGTACGGCGTGCCGTTGCGCACCTCGTGGATGAGCACGGTGTTGGCCGGGATGCCCGCGCTCCACCCGGTCTTGGCGCGGTACTCGACGGTGTAGTAGCGGAACGGGTCGGCCGGGTCGAACGGGATGCGCAGCAGCTGCGGACCCGCGTTGCCGGGCAGTTCCAGCGGTGCGAGCGTCACGGTGCGCGTCCCGATCCCGTCCGAGCCCAGGGTCCGCACCCGGGAGCGGGGCAGCCAGCCGAGCTTGTCGCGGAAGTAGCCGTTGAGGCCCACCGCGCTGGTGCCGAACCGGGCCGTGCCGAACGCGTGGATGTTCATCGCGCTCATCTCGTCCCACGGGTCGTCGTACTCGCCGATCTGCGCCCAGTCCACGTTGCGGTAGGTGGGGTCGTCGGAGAACGAGTGGCCGAGCCCGTACCCGTGCAGCATCTCGTGCGCGGCGAACCCGACGTTCCACGCGCCGGGGTCGAGCACGACCCGGTCACCCGCCGCGCCGGAGTCCGCGAAGTCGTTGAGGATCGCGATGATCCGGTGGCCGGCCGGCACCTGGTACCCGTTGGCGGCGGCCGTGCCCACGCAGTCCTGGATCTTCGTCCAGCGGTCCTTGGCCTGTTCCTGGGCGAGCGTGTACGGCATGGTGTACCAGCCACGCACCACCGAGCCGGACAGGGTGATCCGGCCGCCCGACTGGTCGGTGAAGTAGTCGGCGAGCCCGCCGAGCCCGGTGCCGTCCCGGGTCAGGAACTCGCGGAAGAACTGCGGCGCCCGCGGCTCGGCCGCGCGGTCGGCGAACTTGCACAGCAGCACCGACCACCCCGTGTGCCCGCGCACCGGCACGGCCTGCGCCGGCGCGACCACCACCACCCCCGCGATCGCGACCGACAACACCGCCGCCGCCAGTAACCGATGTCGGATCACTGTCCTCGCCTCCATCCGGTAGCCAGGCCGGCAGTGTCCTCCGCACCGCTGGGCCACCAGTCCGCAAAAAGCGGCGCGGTCGTGGAATGAAAACGTCCGCCGGAATTCGCATGGGTGTTGTTCCCCATCCGACGACGACCGAGTGGCCCAGGGCGCGGACGTCGAGCCGACGCCACCCCCCGGCATCCACAGCGGACACCCGGTTGTCCGCCGACAGCGAATCCGCTCACAGCAGCGACGCCACCCGTGTCCGGCGACGGGGCGGCATGGTCGGGGCATGACCAATGACGACAGGCAGCTGTTCGACCACCGGCTGCGTGAACGCTTCCTCAGCCAGCGGGTGTTGGTGCTCGACGGCGGGCTGGACGACGACAACGGGACGGTGCTCGCCACGCAGATGCTCTCCCTCGCGAGCGATGACCCCGAGAAGGACATCGCCCTGTGGATCCACTCGCCCGGCGGTTCGGTGCCCGCGATGCTGGCCATCCGCGACGTGATGCGCCTCGTCCCGTGCGACGTGACGACGCTCGCCCTCGGCCTCGCGTGCAGCGCCGGGCAGTTCCTGCTCTCCGCGGGCACACCGGGCAAGCGCTTCGCCCTGCCCCACGCCCGCATCCTGATGCACCAAGGCTCGGCGGGCATCGGCGGTTCCGCGGTGGAGGTGGAGGTGCAGGCGGACGACCTGCGGTACACGCGGGACACCGTGCTCCGGCTCATCGCGGAGGACACCGGTCGGCCGCTCGACCAGATCTTCACCGATTCCCTGCACGACCGCTGGTTCACCGCCGAGCAGGCGCTCGACTACGGCTTCATCGACCACGTGGTCCGGGAACTCGGCCAGGTGGTACCCGTGCGCAGGCACGAGCTGGGACTGGGCAAGGGGGTCCGCGCATGAGCACCTACACCATCCCCAACGTCATCACCCGCGGCCTGGGTGGCGAGCGGATCATGGACGTCTACTCGCACCTGCTGTCCGAGCGGATCGTCTACCTCGGCACCGCGATCGACTCCGGCGTGGCGAACGCGTTGATCGCCCAGCTCCTGCACCTGGAGGCGGACAACCCGGACCAGGAGATCAGCCTCTACATCAACTCCGCGGGCGGCGACCCGGCGGCGATGCTCGCGCTGTACGACACCATGCGCTTCATCAAGGCCCCGGTGGCGACGACGTGCGTCGGCCAGGCGGTCGCGGCCGGCGCGGTGCTGCTGGCGGCGGGCCGGGCAGGGCACCGGTTCGTGCTGCCGCACAGCCGGGTGGTGCTGCACCAGCCGGCGGCGCAGGGTCGCGGCACCATCCCCGACCTCATCCTCCAGGCCGACGAGGTGGTGCGGGTGCGCACCCAGCTGGAGGAGATCCTGTCCGCGCACACCGGTCACGACGTGGCCGAGCTGCGGCACGACACCGACCGGGACCGCGTGTTCGACGCGGCCGGCGCCGTCGCCTACGGCCTGGCCGACCACGTCCTGGAACACCGGTCCTGACTCAAGCGGCCATGAGCACGGGTCCCCCGGGACGCGGACCCGCGCTCCGCCGCACGACCCCGGCCACCCCGACCAGCAGGTCCGCCAGCTCCAACCCCAGCGCACCGGACACCGCGGCGATCATCTCGCTGGAGGGCTCCTTCCGCCCCCGCTCGATCTCCGACAGGTACTGCGGCGACACCCCGGCCCGCTCCGCCACGTCGACCAGCCGGGCGCCCCGCTCCTCCCGCGCGTCCCGCAGGCACCGCCCGAGCACCTCGCGCCACAACGGCTCACGTTCCGCAGAAGCCCTGCGGTGGAAGGGAAGGATGTCCGCCATCCGGTCATCCTGACAGCCCGCGGCTCCGGCACCCACCCGTTCAGCTTTCGGCGGAACGCCGACGGACCCGGAGAACAACAGGGGATTTCGGCGGCACCACCCCGCCACGTTCAACGTATAGCGCACCGGGGGCCTTGTGGCAAGGCCCGGGTGGTAGCGCAGAATCTGCGGCCGTTGGCGGTGCGCGGCCGGAAAACGGGAGTGCCGGCCGCCGCGGGACTCACCGGATGGGCGGTTCATGTTCGACGTGATCATTGCCGGGGCCGGGCCGACCGGCCTGGTGCTGGCCGCCGAGTTGCGGTTGCACGGTGTGCGCGTGCTGGTGCTGGAGCGGGAAGCGGCGGTGTCCGTCCGGTCGCGCGCGCTGGGCCTCCACGTGCGCAGCATCGAGGTGCTGGACCAGCGCGGCCTGCTGGAGCGGTTCCTCGCCCGGGGGCGGAAGGTGGTGGCCGGCGGGTTCTTCGCCGCCATCGACGTGCCCTGGCCGGAGGACCTGGACACCACGCACCCGTACGTCCTCGCCATCCCGCAGAGCACCACCGAACAACTGCTGGCCGAGCACGCCACCGGGCTGGGCGCCGACATCCGGCGCGGCTGCGAGGTGGTCGGGTTGCGCCAGGACGACCGCGGCGTGTCCGTCGACCTGGCCGACGGCGCGCGGCTGAGCGCGCGCTACCTGGTCGGCTGCGACGGTGGCCGCAGCGCCGTGCGCGAGCTGCTCGGCGTCGGCTTCCCCGGCGAACCCGCGCGGGCCGAGACGATGCTCGGCGAGGTCGTGCTGACCACGCCGCCGGCGGAGGTCGCCGCCGTGGTGGCCCGTGTCCGCGTGGACGAGAAGCGGTTCGGCGTCATGCCGCTCGGGGACGGGGCGCACCGCGTCATCGTGCCCGCCCGTGACCTGACCGGGAACCGCCCGCCCACCTTCGAGGAGTTCCGGCAGCGGTTGCGGGAGGTGGCGGGGTCGGATTTCGGTGTGCATTCGCCGCGGTGGTTGTCGCGTTTCGGTGATGCGACGCGGTTGGTGGAGCGGTATCGGGTGGGGCGGGTGTTGTTGGCGGGTGATGCGGCGCACGTGCATCCGCCGACGGGTGGGCAGGGGTTGAACCTGGGTGTGCAGGACGCGGTCAACCTGGGGTGGAAGCTGGCGGGTCGGGTTCGGGGCTGGGCGTCGGAGGGGGTGTTGGACTCCTACCACGCGGAGCGTCACCCGGTGGCGGCGGCGGTGTTGGACAACACCCGGGCCCAGGTGGAGTTGCTGTCGTCCGGGCCGGGCGCGCGGGCGGTGCGGCGGCTGTTGACGGAGTTGATGGACATCGACGTGGTGAACCGCCGCCTGATCGAGAAGATCACCGCCCTCGACGTCCGCTACGACTTCGGCGACGACCGCCTCGGCCGCCGGATGCGGGACCTGCACCTGAAACGCGGTCGCCTCTACGAGCTGATGCGCAACGGCCGCGGGTTGCTGCTCGACCGGACGGCACGGCTCACCACCGCGGGATGGCACGGCCGGGTCGACTACGTCGTGGACACCGGCGCGGACCTGGAGCCGCCCGCCGTGCTGCTGCGCCCGGACGGCCACGTCGCGTGGGTCGGCGACGACCAACGCGACCTGGACGACCACCTGCGCCGGTGGTTCGGCGCGGCGGCCTGAGGCACGTCAGGTGTTCTTGTCCGCGAACGTCCAGCGGTTGGCGGCCAAGGCGTCGTGGGGTTCACGACGGGGACCGCGGCCGTGCAGGGCGGTGTAGTCGAACGGCGTGCGGGTCGCCGTGGACCAGCCGCGCGCGGTGAGGGCGGCGGCCGAGTCGGGGCGCGGGTCGTCGTCGAACAGGGCCAGCAGGTCCACCCCGATCTCCTGGCGCGCCACCCGGTACACGGCGCTCTGCCGGACCCGGGGCACCTCGCGGAGCGCCTTCACCTCGTACGCCAGGCGGCTGCCCGGTGCGCTGAGCCGGTCGACACCCGCGATCACGGCCTGCTCGACGGCGCTCGGCAGGTACAGCAGCAGGCCCTCGGCGAGCCACGTCGTGGGGCGCGTGGGGTTGAAACCCGCGTCGAGCAACGCGCCCGCCCAGTCGTGCCGCAGGTCCGTCGCGACCGGCACGCGCACCGGGCGCGGGTGGGCGCGCAGGCCGTCGAGCACGCGGTGCTTGAACGCCAGCACCTCCGCCCGGTCCAGTTCGTACACCGTGCTGCCCGGCGGCCAGTCCAGGCGGTACGCCCGCGCGTCCAGCCCCGCGCCCAGCAGCACGACCTGGTTCGCGCCCTCGCCGACCGAACCGGTCACGAAATCGTCCAGCACCCGCGTCCGCAGGCCGAAGTAGCGGGACAGCCGGCCCCAGAGCGGGTGCGCGTCGCCGCCCGGCACGTCCTGGAGGCGCACCGGCCACCGGGCGGTGGCCCGCGCCGCGCGGACGAAGTGCTCGGCGTACCGGTCGTGCGCCAACGCGTCCGGCCGACCGCTCTCGATGGCCCTCGCCGCGGCGACCATCAACGCCGTCAGGCCGACCCCGCTCTCGACGCCGCCCACGCCCCGCTCCTTCCCGGTCCGGCCGACCACGCGTCGAGCGGCACCGTCCGCGCGCCGTAGACGCGGCGCATGAACCGGAACACGTCGTCACCGGACAGGTGCAGGCTCGTCGTGCAATCGGTCAACACCGTGACGTGGAAGCCCTTCTGGAACGCGGTGCGCGCCGTGGAGTCGACGCAGACGTCGGCGTACACACCCGCGAGCACCACGTGCTCCACGGCACGCGACCGCAGGTGCGACTCGAACCCCTCGGCCAGGAACGCGTCGAAGCACGCCAGTTTGGTGAACACGTGCTCGTCCGCCGCCGGCGTCACACCGCGGAACTCCGCGCCCCAACTGCCGTCACGGCACTTGGGCGCCTTGCCCAGCGCCGCGTCGCGGGCACGCCAACTCGCACCCTGGTGCACCATGTCGCCGACGAACCGGACGAACACCACCTCGGTCCCGTTCGCCCGCGCCACGTCCACCGCACGCGCCGCGCGCGTCGTCACCGCGGCCAGGTCCTCGGGCGTCGCGCCGTGCCGACCGCGAACGACCTCCGGGGCGCAGAAGTCGTTCTGGAGGTCGACCACGACCAGGGCCGTGCCGGGCGTCATCCGGCAACGGGCACGCCGTCGTGCCGCTCCAGCTCGATGAGGAGCACGTTCACCAACGCCTGGGTCGTGTGGTGACCACCGGTGTCGGGTGTGCGAATACCGTTGCGCGCCAACGCCGCCAACGCTTCCTCCACCTCCGCGACCGCGCCCGTGCAGCCGACGCGCTCCGCGACGGCCGCCGCCGCGCGCACCGTGGCGACGGGGTTGACCACGCCCTGCCCGGCGATGTCGTCGGCGGACCCGTGCACCGTCTGGTACTCGACCAACCCGGCCACGTCCGGGTGCAGGTAGGCGTTCTCGCCGCACCGGTCCTCCGGCCGCCGCGTGCCGAACCGGTGGAGCAGCACGGCGTGCATGATGTCGCCCCACTCGTTGCCGGCGACGATCAGCGTGCGCGGCAACGGTTCCCGCGCCAGCAGGTCCCGGTTGGCGGTGTCCGGCTGGCTCAACCGGACCGCGACGCCGTGCTCCGCCACGAACTCGCGCACCCACCGCTCGAACGCTCCGTCGAGCAGGTGGAACTTGTACGCCAGCACGACTTCCGCCGGTCCGGCCGGCCAGCGCTCGCGGGCGCGGCGCAACGCGAAGGACAACACGTCCCGCGTGACGTCGCGCCGGAACACCGTCGTGCGCTCGACCACGCCCGGCGAGTGCTCGTTCTCCCCGGCGTAGAAGCCCTGCGCCTGGTCGCGCACCACCATCAGCTCGCCGAGGACGTCGACCTTCACCGCGCGCAACCGCTCGCGGACCTGGTAGAGCGACTGCGCGTTGACCGCCGTGCGGAACACCACGTCCACGCCCCGGCGCACCAGCCCGCGGCAGAACTCCTCGTAGTGCTCGGCGTCCTCCCGCGTCCGCTCGCGCATCGCCGCGAGGTCCGCCTCGTCCCGCAGCGAGAAGTACGAGTGGTAGACCCGCGGCGAGCGCTCCACCGCGACCGCCACCCCGTGCCGCGCGGCGAGCACTCCCAGCACCCGCTCGAAAACCGCCGCCAGCTCCGCTCCCGTGCCCCGCCCGACCGCCAGCCCGACGACCGCCCCCACGTCAGCGGACCGCTTCGCCGACGAGGCGGTCCCCCGCGATGCCGTCCTTGTCCGGTGCGTAGAACTCCACGATCGCCTGCCGCCACGCGTCGACCTCGACCAGGTCGGCGGCGGACGGGCCGAGCGCGTCGAACAACGCGTGGACGTTGGGCTCCGCGAACCCGATGGCCCGCATCAACGCCAGGAACCGGGGCCTTTCCACCAGTCCGTCGCCGTCCGGGTCGCCCAGCCGGGACAGGGCGTCCGCGAACACCGCCACGGTCGCGTCGAACCGCTCCGGCGACAGCACGCAGGCGCGGAACTCGGCCCACGTCACCTCGCCGTCGCCGTCCGCGTCCAGCGTGGCGAGCAGAACGTCCCAGTAGCCCCGGAACGCCGCGACCACCGCCTGCTTGTCCTCCTCGGGTGAGCCGTCGGCGACCGCCACCACCCGCCCCGCCATCAACTCGAAGTCCTCCTGGTCCAACCTCCCCGTGCCGTTCGCGTCGAACAGGGAGAAGACCAAAGAAACGCGCTCGACAGCGGCATCCCGCATCTCCGACCAACCTTTCGAGGCACACCGGACGACAGAGCCGACCGTAGGCGACCGACGACAGCCGGTGCTCCTCGTTCACCCGAAAGGAGTTGATTCCCGCTCGGCACGCATAGCGGATCGCGCCGGGAAGCCGCCCCAGTGCGGTGAAGGCGGAAACGGTGGCCGGGCACGGGTTTCCGCGCCCGACCACGCGCCGCGCGTCAGATCACGCCGAGGGCCAGCATCGCGTCCGCGACCTGGATGAAGCCCGCGATGTTCGCGCCGGCCAGGTAGTTGCCCGGCTTGCCGTACAGCTCCGCCGACTCCAGGCAACGGTCGTGGATGCCGTGCATGATGTCGGCGAGCCGCCGCTCGGTGTGGTCGAAGCTCCACGAGTCGCGGGAAGCGTTCTGCTGCATCTCCAGGGCGCTGGTGGCCACACCGCCCGCGTTGGCCGCCTTGCCCGGCGCGAAGAGCACGCCCGCGTCGGCGAACAGCCGGACGGCGTCCGGCGTGCACGGCATGTTCGCGCCCTCGGCGACGATGGCGCACCCGTTCTTCACCAGGGTCGCGGCGTCGCGCCCGTTCAGCTCGTTCTGCGTGGCGCAGGGCAGCGCGACGTCGCAGGCGACGTCCCACACCGACCCGCCCTCGACGTACCGGGCGTCGGTCCGGGCCTCCACGTAGGTGGAGACGCGGGCGCGGCGCTTCTCCTTGATGTCCTTGAGCAGGTCGAGGTCGATGCCCTTCTCGTCGACCACGTAACCGTTGGAGTCCGAGCAGGCGATCACCGTGCCGCCGAGCTGCCGCACCTTCTCCGCCGCGTAGATGGCGACGTTGCCGGAACCGGAGACGACCACCCGCTTGCCGTCGAAGGAGTCGCCGCGGGCCTTGAGCATCTCCTCCACGAAGAACACGGTGCCGTAGCCGGTGGCTTCGGTGCGGACCTGCGAACCGCCCCACGTCAGGCCCTTGCCGGTCAGCACGCCGGACTCGTACCGGTTGGTGATCCGCTTGTACTGGCCGAACAGGTAGCCGATCTCCCGGCCGCCCACGCCGATGTCGCCCGCCGGCACGTCGGTGTGCTCGCCGATGTGCCGGTACAGCTCGGTCATGAACGCCTGGCAGAAGCGCATGACCTCGCCGTCGGACCGGCCCTTGGGGTCGAAGTCCGACCCGCCCTTGCCGCCGCCGATGGGCATCCCGGTGAGCGAGTTCTTGAAGATCTGCTCGAAGCCCAGGAACTTGACGATGCCCAGGTAGACCGACGGGTGGAAGCGCAGCCCGCCCTTGTACGGCCCGAGCGCCGAGTTGAACTCGACCCGGAACCCGCGGTTGATCCGCACGTTGCCGGCGTCGTCCACCCACGGCACCCGGAAGATGATCTGCCGCTCCGGCTCGCACAGCCGGCGGATCACGGCCGCGTCGCCGTACTCCGGGTGCTTCGCGACCACGGGACCGAGGCTGTCCAGGACCTCGCGCACCGCCTGGTGGAACTCATCCTCGCCGGGGTTTCGACGCAGCACCTCGTCGTAGATGTCGCCCAACTTCTCGTCCAGGATCGGCACTCGCCCACTCCTCGGTCACCCGTCGCGGTCCGGCGGGGCCAGTCATCCCCACCCAACGCATTCCACCTCATGAGGCGGGGCACCGGCCAGCATGTGTTCCGGTGGTCCTCACCACGAATTCCCGCGACCGACCACTGAGCGCTGCGCTCCGGTCACCGGCACGCGATCGCCGACGGGGCCGGGACACCCCGCCCGGCGGGGGTGCCGGCGAAGCACGGGCCGACGCCACTCGATCGAGTGAAAATTCGAAACCGCGTCGGAACCGCCTTTCATGCCAGGCGTGCCGGAATTTTACCGCCGGCAGGAGAAAAGCCCGAGGTCGTCGAACGCGAGCGGGTGCCGGACCGGCAGGTTCCCGGACTTCCCGGTTGACATCCGGCGATCGGGCTGTCTCCGCACTTCTCCGCTGATAGCGGGCGATTTCGCCGCCGAACACCCGCCGAAGTTGATCATATGAACCCGAGTAGGGCCGTTTGCGCCTGATCAACCTCCTGCGCGATTCTTACCTTCATGTCAAAGAAATCACAGGTCCCACCCGCTCCGGGTGGCACCCGCGGGCACCCGCCCGACCCCGCCGGGTTACCGCCCTCCCAGCCGGTGCGGCCACCGGCGGAGGTCGACGTGTCGCCACGCGCGAGCGCGCTGATCTCCCTCGCGGAGCACGCCGCGGGCCGGCTGAGCTACGCGGTGCGCGCCGTCCCGGACCAGGAGGCGCTGGTGTACAGCCTCCTGCTGCGCGACGTGCTCAGCTCCGCCCGGCTGTCCGGGCACACGGTCTCGCCGATCGAGACGTGGAAGGCGGCGTTGATCGCGCACCACCCGCGTGGCGCCGGCGGGCGCGCCCGCGCGGACGTGGACGCCGCCACGGGGGACGACCCGCTGTCGCGGTTCGTCCGCGCGGCCCGGTTGCTCGCCGACGAGATCGCCGAGGGCGAGCCCGCCGACGCCGCCCTGCTGGGCCGGGTGAGCGCGGTGCTGACCGGGCACGAGCCGGGGTCGACGGGCGACGGGTTGCGCCGCACGGAGAGCGTGCTCACCGCCGGTCCCGACGGTCCGCCCTATGCCCGCGCCACGCCCCCGGACCAGTTGCCGTCGGCGCTCGCGGCGTGGGACGAGTGGCTGGCGGGCCCGTTCGAGGGACCGCGGCTGGCGAGGATCGCGGTGGGGCACGCGGTGCTGGAGCTGAACCAGCCCTACCCGGTGGCCAACGGGCACGTGACCCGGCTGTTCACGACGGCGGAGCTGGTGCGCCGCGGCCTGGTGGACGTGCCGGTGCTGTCCCTGTCGCCCTGGCTGGACGACCACGGCGAGGAGTACCACCGCCGCCTGCTGAGGGTCGCCGAGCACGGCGAGTGGTCGGCGTGGGTGGAGTTCTTCGCGCGCGGAGTCCAGGAACAGGCGTTGGCGACCATCGAACTCATCCACGCCCAGGCCGAACTCCGCGAGGAGCTGGCCAGATCCGTCAGCGGCCCGCCGTCGCTGCGCAAGGTGCTCGACGCGCTGCCCACCGCGCCGGTGACCAGCATCCAGGCACTGGTCGACCTGCACGGCCTCTACGAGCGGACCGCCGCGCAGATCACCCGCGACCTGGAGCGGCAGGGCACGTTGCGCGCCCTGGTCGAACGCCCGTTCCGGATCTTCGTCTGCGACCGCGCGATGGACGTCCTGTCCCTGCAACGCGCCGCCGTCACCGAGCACGTCCGGGACGCCTTCCGGCCGCCTGCCGACCCGCCGTCGACCGCACCGCCCGAGGAAACGACACCATGACCGCGCCACGTCACCGCCGTCCCCGTTCCTGCCGCACCACGCGTCGCGGCCGGGTCCTCTCCCGCCCCCGCCCGCCCCGGCGGCCCGCGACGCCGCGCCGACGCCGCTGGGGTGCGCTGCCCCGCGTGCGACCGCTGCTGCACGGCGCGGTGGGCTCAGCGCTCACCCGCCTGATCCGGTGGCTGCGTGGCCACGGGTGAGCGCGTCGCGTCCGGGCCGCGGAAGCGGTCCGGACGCGCCGGCGGCAGGTCCGCGCCGGGTTCCCGGCCGAGCAGCAGCCGCAGGCGTTCGGCGGCCGGCTCGTCGTGGTCGACCAGCAACGCCAGCGCGTCGAACCACCGCCGCCGGGCGGACCGCGGCTCGCCCGCGGACCACAGGGCCCGGCCGACCCACTCCAGCACGACGGCCTGCTCACCGGGCGGGAAGTCCGGCCACGCCCGCACCACCTTCTCCGCGCGCAGCAACGACTCCGCGGCCGGTTCCACGCGGCCGTACGCCAGCAACGCGCTGCCTTTCGCCGCCAGCACGCGCACCAACCCGGCCCGCGCGTGCGGCTCCTGGCCCTGGTGCAGCGATTCCAAGCGCTCGTAACACCCGAGTTCGCGATCACCACGCCGCCGGGCGGCGAACATGTCGGCACGCCGCCACAGCACCGCCGCCATCCCGGGCCGGTCGCCCAGCCGCCGCCACACCTCCCACTCCGCCGCCGCCACCTCCTCGGCCTTCGCGAGGTCGCCGTGCCGCTCGGCCCACTCCGACGCCGACCGCAGCAGACCGGCCAGCGCACGGGGGTCGCGCACCGCCGCGGCCGCCGCCGCGCCCGCGTCGCCCACCGCGTCGGCGACCGCGGAGTCGACGCCGACGATGCCCGCCCAGGCCCACAACCGCGTGGCCAGCGCGACCGCCGCCGCCGGCACGCCCAGCGCCACGGCCAGCCGCAGCACCGGCACGGCGATCGCGATCTCCTCGCGCCCCGGTCCCGGCAACGCGGCGGCGGCGCGCTCGACCAGCGCGCGCACGCGTGGCGGGTCCAGTTCCGGTGCCGGTGCGGGTGCGCGCGCGAGCCAGCCGTCCGAGCGCCACCGCGGCTCACCACCCGGCGGTAACAGCTCGTGGGCGGGCACACCGGACAGCGTGGCGACGTCCCGGTTGGTGACCTGCGCCACCACGCCCGGCGGCAGGGCGGTAACATCGAGAAGCGTGAACAGCGCGGACAGGTCGTCGGCTTCGGCCCGTGCCTGATTCACCGGCTACAACTCCCTCGTCGGTCGTCCCACCACGCCCTTGGGCCGGTCCGGTGGCCGCCTCCACGTCGCGACGCGACCCCTGATCATTCCGCGCCGGCACCGCGTGCGGAGCCCCCCGGACCGTCATCCCCGGCCGCGTGGCCGGGATGTACCCGATCGGCGGTACGGGGTCGGACGCACCCAAGCAAGATCATCATCGCTAGTCAACCACCCGGGTGGCACGGTCCCACAGCCGGCCGAACCGGGCCCGGCGAACCGTGACCGCGCCACCCACCGCCAGTCCGAAGTGGACGGTGGTTGAGCGCCTCACCGCCGGGTTCCGCCCCAGTCCCAGCCGGTGAGCGCGGCACGCATGGAGCGGGCGGCGGTGGGCGGGCGGCTGTCGGCGTTCCAGTACAGCGTGACCACGCGACGGCAGTCGGGGCTGTCGACGGCGATCCACTCGACGGGCGAGGGCGCCGGGCCGCGGCGGGCGAACGCGGGCACCAGGCCGATGCCGAGCCCCGCGCCGATCAGGTCCGCGATGGCGCTGGGCTCGTCGCTCTCGCAGACGATCCGCGGCGTGCGACCACGCGCGGCGAAGAGCCGGTCGAGCAGCCGACGCGTCCAGTGCCCCTCGCGCGCGGTGACGAAGGGCTCGTCGGCGAGTTCGTCGACGCTCACCACCGCGCGACCGGCCAGCGGGTGGTCACGTGGCGCGCCCACCCCGACGGGCTCTTCGAACAGCCGCGCCGAACCCAGGCCGTCCGCGCCGATCGGCTGCGAGGCGACGCACAGGTCGACGTCCCGCGCCCGCAGGCGACGCGCCATGTCCTCGGCGGGCGACCAGTGGAGTTCGACCTCGACGGCGGGGTGGTCCCGCTTGTAGGCCGCCAGCGGACCGGTGAGGGTCAGGAAGGTCTCCGACGCCAGCCGCACGACGCCCGCCCCACCGCCGGCGGCCTCGGCGACGGCACGCCGTCCCGCGTCGAGTTCGCCGAGCGCGCGTTCGACGTGGTCGCGGAAGAGCCGGCCCGCGTCGTTCAGCCGCAGCCGGCCACCGCGGTCGAACAGCGGCGCGCCCAGCTCGCCCTCCAACCGGGCGATGGTGCGGCTCAGCGACGGCTGGGCGACGCGCAGCTCCTCGGCCGCCCGGCTGAGGTGCTCCAGCCTGGCCACCGCCAGGAACTGCCGGAGCGTGTTCAGCTCCACCATGCCTCTCCGGTCATAGCGTCATAGCAATATTGATCTTAGCCAGGATAACCCGCCGGACATAGGTTCGTGGTCGTCGGATTTCACCAACGAGGGGGGACGGCTCATGGTCACGAGCAGCCTCGGGTCATCCGCCGCACAACGCACCGGACCGGTCGGCTGGGTTCTCCGGGCCGTGGTCAGCGCGCACGCGGTGGCGATCGTCGGCCAACCGGTGTTCGCCGGGGTGTACTTGACCGGCGACTTCGACGGGCTGAGCCGGCACGCGGTCGGCGCGGACGTGGTCACCTCCATCGGCTACCTCCAGCTGATCGCGGCGGTCGCCGTCTGGGTCCGGCTGCGCCGGGTCGGTCCGTTCCTGTCGACCGCGGCGGTGGTGGTGGCGGAGACGGTGCAGTATTTCGCCGGTTTGGCCGGTGCGTTGTGGTTGCACGTCCCGTTGGGCGTGATGACCGTCGCCGCGCTTGTCGTGCAGTTCATCGCCGTGTGGCGGCAGCCCCTCCGGCGCGTGCGCGAGGAGGCCCGTGATGCGCGGTGAAGACCTGACCAGGCGGCGGGTGCTGGGCATCGGCGGCGCGCTGGGCCTGATGGCCGCCACCGGGCTGGCCGCCGCGGGCGGGATGGCACGTCGACCGCCGACGACCGGCGCGGAGCTGCGCAGCGCCGTGCCGCTGCCGCCGCCGTTCCGGGTGCCGCTGCCGGTGCCGCCGGTGCTGGCGCCGGTCGGCGCCGACCGCTACGAGATCACCCAGCGCGCGACGACCGCCGAGATCCTGCCCGGCGTCAGGACTCCACTGTGGACGTACGGGGGAGCCTTCCCCGGACCGACGATCGAGTCGCGTCGCGGCCGGCCGATCACCGTGACGCACCACAACGAACTACCCGTGCCGACCGTCGTGCACCTGCACGGCGGGCGAACGCCGGCAGCTTCCGACGGGTACCCGACCGACCTCGTGCTGCCCCGCGATTGGCACGCCGGGCACGGTATGCACGACCCGCGTGCCGTGGTGACCGAGCGGACCCGGGAGTACACGTTCCCGATGGACCAGCGGTCGGCACTGCTGTGGTACCACGACCACCGGATGGACTTCACCGCACCGGCGATCTGGCGCGGCCTGGCCGGGCTGCACATCGTCCGCGACGACGCCGAGGACGCCCTCGGCCTGCCCGCGGGTCCGCGCGAGCTGCCGCTGATGATCGCCGACCGGGCGTTCGCCGCCGACGGCGCTTTCGCCTACCCGTCCCTCGACCCGACCCTGCGAGAGCTTCCGGGCGTGCACGAGCCCTACGTCGCGGGCGTCCTCGGGGACGTGATCCTGGTCAACGGCGCTCCGTGGCCCGTGCACGAGGTCGACGCGGCCCGCTACCGGCTGCGCCTCCTCAACGCCTCCAACGCCCGGCACTACGAACTCGAAGCGGTCACCGAGGACGGTCGGCGGCTCGACCTCGTCCAGGTCGGGGCCGACCAGGGCCTGCTGGCCGGGCCGGTCACCCACCGGGTGCTGCCGATCGCGCCGGCCGAGCGCTACGACGTGGTCGTCGACTTCGCGGACGTCCCGGTCGGCAGCCGCGTCGTGCTCGTCAACCGGCTCGGCGTCGACCGCACGCGGGACGTGATGGCGTTCCGCGTCGCGCGCCGGGCCGCCGACGACAGCCGCGTCCCGCCCGTGCTCGCGACGGACCTGCCGACCTGGCGGCGGGAGGACGCCGTCACCGTCCGCGACTTCGCCTTCCGCGCGGGCCGCGTGCACGGCCGCCACGGGTGGCTGATCGGTGGCCTGCCCTTCGACCCCGCCCGCACCGACGTGACCACGAACCTCGGCGACGTCGAGGTGTGGCGGCTGGTGGCCGACGTGCACCACCCCGTCCACCTCCACCTGGTCGGCTTCCGGGTCCTCTCCCGCGGCGGCCGGCCACCGCTGCCCCACGACGCCGGCCTGAAGGACACCGTGTCGTTGCGGCCCGGCGAATCTGCGGAGATCATCACGCGCTTCGACGGCTATCGCGGTCGCTACCTCTTCCACTGCCACAACGCCGAGCACGAGGACATGGCGATGATGGCCAACCTGGAGGTCGTCTAGGACGGCTCCACGCGGACGATCCCGGGCTGCTCCGCCCCGGCGGGTGACCCTCGTCAGCGTGGCCGCGTCCGGATGATCTCGCGGGTTCGCGGTTCGTGCGCTTGCCTGGTGGCAGGAGCGCCCGGAAGGAGCACCGCACGGTCAACACCTCGACGTC
Organism: Saccharothrix obliqua; assembly: GCF_019375475.1. GTDB lineage: Bacteria > Actinomycetota > Actinomycetes > Mycobacteriales > Pseudonocardiaceae > Actinosynnema > Actinosynnema obliqua. Next base: position 524,925 of record NZ_JAHXGQ010000002.1, read on the forward strand.
ACCAAGGACAGCAGCGGCGACGCAAAACCGGGCTACGCCGGGAAGGAGCAGCCCGTCGCGTGGTGCGGCCCCGCGGTGAGCGAGCCGAGAAGTCACAACCGGGAAGGCACTCGAATGGGCAGGGCGAGAATGGCCGCGGCCACCGCGCTGGCGGCCTGCGTGTTGCTCGTGGCCGGTGGCACGGCCGGGGCGGAAGCGGCATACGACAACATCTCCATGCAGAAGCAGGAGAAGACCCAGTGGTGCTGGGTCGCCTCCGGCCTGACGATCGCGAAGTACCACGGTCACGGCAGCACGCAGGCGGACTTCTGCACGCGGGCCAAGCCCTACTACGGCTGCGACAACCACCCCGCCACGCTGGACGACATGGCACGCGCCTGGGGCAGCCTGGGCATGACGCACACCGGCACGGGGTTGAGCAGCGCGGCCACGTTCAACCAGGTCCTCACCGAGGTCAAGGCTTCCCGCCCGCTGGGCGCGCGCATCGGCTGGTCCTCGGGCGGCGGCCACATGAACGTCATCTACGGCTTCGACACCTCGAACAACACCATCGGCGTGGCCGACCCGTGGCCGAACGCCACCACCTACACCTGGTGGAACTACAGCGACTACGTCAGCAACAACTCGCACAAGTGGACCCACTCCCGGATCGGCATCTCCCGTTGAGGCAGGCGACATGCGCGCAACACCGATGACCGGCGGAGCAGTGGCGTCGCGCCTCGCCCGCCTGACCGCCGTCCTGGCCCTGGGCGCGTCCGCGCTGCTGTGCGCCACCGGGCCGGCCACCGCGGCCCGGGACCCGCTCCCGGCCGACATCCCGGACTACCAGGCCGCCCTCACCCTGGTGAAGTCGACCCCCGTGCTCGAAGCGGTCTGCCGCTTCGTGAGCGTGCCGCTGCCCCGGGGCGAAACCGGGACACCGCAGGAGATCCCCGACAAACCCGACCCGTGCGCGGCGCTGCCGACCTTCACGCTCAAGGACCCGGTGGCGGTCAACGAGATCACGCCCGCGTTCGTCGCCGGAACCGCCCAACCCACGGCGATCGAGGCGGTGCGGCTGAGCCACCTGGTGTCGACGGCGAGCGTCGCCGTGAACGACCGGAAGGTCACCGTCATGCTCGCCCGCACCGAGGGCGGTGGCTGGCACCTGGCGGCGGTGCGCGAGGGCGACGGCGACTTCGCCCACGCCGGCATGGCCGGGGTGGGCGACCTGGTGTTCACCGAACCCCAGATCCGCGGCTGGTACCGGTTGCGGCTCCTCACGGTCACGCCGCTCAACGACCCGGCGCGGGAGGGTCTGGGCGGGCGGGAGTCCATGTCACTGGCCGACTACCAGAAACTGGTGAAGTCCCGCTACGCCGACAAGCTGGCCGGCTCGGAGTACGACACCGGGGGTTTCTCCAGCGGCTACAGCACCGCGAGCGGTGAGGCGGGCGACGGGCCGTCGACGGCCCCGCTGGTCGTCGGCGGATCGGCGGTGGCACTCGCACTCGTGGGCGGCGCGCTCCTCCTCCTCCGCCGCCGCGGTCCACGACCCGCGCGCCACAACGACCTGCCCGGCACCGCCTAGCCGAACAACCGGTGCCCGAGGGGTTCGCCGGGAGCGGGGCCGGGCAGGACGAGGAACGTGGCGGAAGCCGTGGCGGTGGTGAAGGCCATGAGGTCGTCGGCCTCGTCCAAGCGGTGCTGGGTGGCGGTGAAGGTGCGCAGGTCCCGCTGGTACGAGATGAACAGCAGGCCGGCGTCGCCGGGACCGTTGTCGTAGCTGTAGCCGCGCCGCAGCATGGCGCCGCTGCCGGTGGCGGCCGGGTTGGCGCGGCGGACGTGGGCGTTGACCGGCACCACGTAGCGGCCGTCGGGCGTCCGGGCGGCCAGGTCGACGTGGTCGGTCAGGCCGCCGCCGGTGAGCGGCGCGCCGTCGGCGCGGCGGCGGCCGACGACGGCTTCCTGCCGGTCGAGCGGTTGCGCCAGGAACGCCGCCAGGTCCACGCGGAGCCGCCGGACGACGGCGACGGTGCCGCCCGCCACGGCCGCCGGCGCGGAGAGCCAGACCTCCCGGTCCACGGCCGCACCGCGCGGCACCTCGATGCCGTCGAGGAAGCCCAGGACGTTGCGGCCGATGCGCTGCCCGGCCTGCCGGAAACCGCGCTGGGACCAGCGCGGCGCGGCGCCGACCTCCCGGGCCACGAGCGTCGTCGTCGCCGTGACGTCCACCGGGTCGCCGGCGCACACCTGGACCATCAGGTCGCCGCCCCGCGCCGGCGTGGTGATCTCCTCGCGGTCGAAGGCGGGCAGGTCCCGCGCGCCCGGCAGGGCCGGGTCGACGGCGGCGACCAGGCGGGGCCCGAGCCCCACGGTGACGGTGAGGTCGGCGGTCGCGGTGCGGACGACGTCGGTCAGGCGGGCCAGCAGCGGGCGCACGTCGCCGGGCACGTCGTAGACGGCCAGGCCGAGGAACGCCTGCGGCGGGTCGGGGCGGTCGACCCCCGCTTGCGTACGGGCGACCACGGGCGACCACGCCACCGGGGAAGAGCCCCGGCGGCACGCCGACAACGACGCCAGGGCGAGCAGTCCACCGGCGACCACGCCTCGTCGGGTGAATTCCGGTCGATCACGCACGGTGCTGATTCTGTCACGCTACGATCAGGCCGCTGGTCCACGGCCCGTACCCATTCCGGTGAACCGCGTCAGGAGTCCGCCCGGTGTCCCGCCTCCACGCCCTCCTCGCCGTGCCGGCCGTCCTCATCGCGGCCTGCACCGGCGAGGCGGCCGAGCCCGACGGCGCACGCGTCATCCGCGTGCCCCGGGACCAGGCGACCATCGGGTCCGCGGTGGCCGACGCCCGGCCGGGCAGCCTGGTCCTGATCTCACCCGGCGTGTACCACGAGAGCGTCCACATCCGCACCGACCACGTGACGTTGCGGGGCACCGACCGCAACGGCGTGGTCATCGACGGGCAGGGACGGCGCAGGCACGGGGTCGTGGTGACCGCACCGGCGGTCGTCGTGGAGAACCTGACCGTGCGCGACCACCTGTTCAACGGCGTGCTGCTCACCGGCGCGACCCGCGACGGCGGGGAACCCGACGCCCGCGGGGCCGACGGCTACCAGCGGTTGGACCCCGACCGGTCGCCGCCGCTGGAGGGGTTCCGCGTCCGGTACGTCACCGCCGCGAACAACGGCCTCCACGGCATCTACGCGTTCAACGCCCGCCACGGCGTCATCGAGCACAACTACGCCTCGGGCAGCGCCGGCTCCGGGCTCCACGTGGGGCAGTGCAAACCCTGTCACGTCCTGGTGACCGACAACGTCGCCGAGCACAACGCCGTGGGGTACGAGGGCACCAACGCCGGCATCGGGTTGTGGGTGCTGCGCAACCGGTTCACCCGCAACCGGGTCGGGATGAGCATCGGCTCCGACTACCTGGAGGCGTTCCGACCGCAGGAGGACTCCGCGGTCGCGGGCAACCTCGTCGCCGACAACGCCGAGCCGCGCACCCCGCAGCAGGCCGACGGCGGTTTCGGCATCGGGATCGGCATCGGCGGCGGGCAGCGCAACACCGTCGTCCGCAACCTCGTCCGGGGGCACCCGCGAGCCGGGCTGGTGCTCACCTCCACCGAGGACATCCCCGCCATCGGCAACAACGCCCACGCCAACGCGTTCGCCGACAACGCCGTCGACTTCGCCAACACCGCCACCGGACGGGCGCCCAGCCGGGACAACTGCCTGCGCGGCAACACCGCCGCGACGGCGCACCCCGCGGACCTGCCCGTGGCCGACTGCCCGCCCGCCGGCGCGGACCTGCCCGCCGCGCCGCTGCCGCGCGCGCCCCGGGCGCCCGCCGGCACGTCCTTCCGCGACGTGCCGCTCCCCCCGGCCCAACCCCAGCTGCCCGACCCGGCCACCGCCACCGTCGAACGGCTGCCCCCGGTGCCGCCGCTGGACCGGGTCACGCTGCCCGATCCGTCCCTGCTCGCCGACAGGAGCCGACCGTGACCCGCCGCCTGCTCGCCGCCGTCGCCACCGCGCTGCTGCTGGCGGGCTGCTCGGGGCCGGGCACGACACCCGCCGCGGCCGACAACCCGCGACCGCTCACCACCGACGAGGCCGAGCGCATCGCCCTCGTCCGCTTCGCCAACCACCAGCGCGGGCGCGGCGCCGTCATCGGCGTGATCCCCAGCGCGGGCCGCAACCTCCACCTGAACGCCCGCGTCGACTGGCGCGACCGCCGCGGTTACGGGACGGTCCACGCCACCGAGCCCACCGGTGAGCGCATCGGCTACCTCCTCCAGTGGACGTCCTCGGCCATCGCCGTGGCGCACGAGTGGGCGGGCGGCCTGCCGGACCAGCCACCGGCCACCGTCGAGTGGAAGTCCCGCCCGCCCGCGCCCCGGCACAACACCGTCGACGCCGCCCTGCTGATGACCCTCGACCTGGCCACCGACCGGCCGGAGAACGCCCAGTCGCTGGCCCGGAGCGACGCGCGCTGGCTGCGCTCCGAACGCCTCGGCAACGGTCACCTCATGGTGGTGGCGGGTCCCGGTCCCGCCACCGACAACACCCGGCGGGACCGCGTCCGGTACTGGATCGACGGCGGTGGTGCGCTGCGCCGCGTCACCGCACCCGTCGGCGGCAACGGCGACGTCATCACCCTCGACCTCCCCGACCAGGACTCCCCGGAGGTCCCGCCCTTCACCTGGCGCTGAGCACCGGGCGTCAGAGGGCACGGGCGGTGATGTCGCCGTCGTCGGTGGTCGCCCGGATCTCCAGGTCGACGTCCCCGGTGTTGCGGAGCGTGTTGTGGACGCGACCGCGGGCGGTACCGGCGTCCAGCGCGGCGGAGACGCCGGCCGCCGCGCCGACCGACACGTGACCGGCCCGGGTGCGCAGGACGAGGGTGCCGCCCCTGGCCTCGGCGATGTGGATGTCGCCCTTGGCGGTGCTGATCTCCGCCGAGCCGTGCAGGCGGCCGACCGAGACGTCGCCGGCGGCGGTGGTGGAGCGGACGCTCGTGGCCTCGTCGATCTTGATCTCGCCGTGCGAGCCCTCGAAGACGACGTCGCCGAGCCGCCCGACACCCCGGAACTCCGCGCCGGCCGCCTTCGCCTCGACGCGGGAACCGGCGGGCAGCTGGACCGTCACCTCGACGGCGCCGGAGGCCCCGAGGAGCTGGTTGCGCACGGGGGTCTCGACCCGCAGCACGCCGTCGACGCAGTCGACCGAGGTCTCCTGGGCCGCCCGCACGTCCCGCCCCTTGGCGGCGTCCGCGGGCAGGACCTCGACCACGGTGTCGGCGCGGTCGGCGGCGATGAACCGGACGAGGCCCGCCGGGATGTCGAGGACGGCGGAGATCGGGGCGGGGGTGGTGAACTTCGACATGGTGTTCAACTCCGGTGCTCGTTGTTTCTGACACCGGAAACGCTACGTTGCGATCACTGATCGGGCAACAAGCTTGTTGCACTTTTACAGCGTTTTTGCTGTTCAGCGCATGAACATCATTGCAATGGGCTTGGAATCTAACGCAACGATCATCCGTCCGGCGTTGCAATGGCCTGTGAGTGAACGCTACCGTGGGCGCACCACGCGAACATTGGAGGGACCACGATGCCGGGCGGCAGGCTTACCCAGCAGGAACGCCGGCAGATCGCGCTGGGCCTGGCCGACGGCCTCGCCTACGCGGAGATCGCCAGAGGACTCGACCGCCCGACCTCCACGGTCACCCGCGAGGTGATGCGCAACGGCGGCCCCACCGCCTACCGCGCCGACCTGGCCCACCGCGCCACCGAGCACCGGGCCCAACGGCGTCGGCCGGCCACGCCACGCGGGACGCCGGCGGCACCGCGGTCCCATGGGCGCGACGCCGAGGCCGTGCGCGAGTACGAGGAGGCGTTCACGGCCCTGCTCATGCAGTCCGGCCTGCCCAGGATGATGGCCCGGACGCTGACGTGCCTCTACACCACCGACGCGGGCAGCCTCACCGCCGCCGAACTCGTCGGGCACCTCCAGGTCAGCCCGGCGTCGGTCTCCAAGGCCGTCGCGTTCCTGGAGGGCCAGGGCCTCGTCCGGCGGGAACGCGACGAGCGCCGGCGTGAGCGCTACTCGGTCGACGACGACGTCTGGTACCAGTCGATGATCGCCAGTGCCCGCTCCAACGCCCAGCTCGCGGAAACCGCGCGGCAGGGCGTCGGCATCCTCGGCCCGGACAGCCCGGCCGCCGCCCGCCTGGAGAACATCGGGCGGTTCCTGGACTTCGTCGGCGAGGCCATCACCCGCGCCGCCGAGCAGGCCCGCGACATCCTCTACGCGAAACCACTCGCGGACGGCGACGCGGACCGCGGGTAGGCCATCACCCCGGACCTCCCCGACCAGGACTCCCCGGAGGTCCCGCCCTGGCGCGAGCACCGCGCGGGTCGGCGCTTCGCGACACCGGTTGTGACAGCGCGTCCCCGGCACCGGCGACGTCCTGTCGCACGCGGACGCCGGGGCGGCGGCAGGGGGGAGCCGCGCGCCCCGGCTGGTGAGCGGCGCTTGACTGGGTGGGCGCCGCTCGGGTCCTCGCGGTCAGCCGGCGTCGTTGACCGAGCGGCGGACCGTGTCGCGGCGGTCCTCGACCTCACGCCAGCGGTCCCCGTACACGACCTCGGTGATTATCGGGTGACGCAGGAAGTCGTGCGGGAACCCCAGCGAGGGCGCGCTGATCTTGTCCAGCCGGGCGGTCTGCTCGTGGTCCAGCCGAACGTCCAGGCTGCCCAGGTTGTCGAGGAGCTGCGCCTCCTTGGTCGCGCCCAGCATGGAAATCACCGAGCCGGGCCTGCCGCGCAGCCAGGCCAGTGCCACCTGCGCCGGTGACCACCCGCCCTCGGCGGCGACGGCGACCACCTCGCGGACGATGTTGTCGACGTGCTCGCCCTTGGGGCTCCACGACTCGACGCGGTCGAGCCTGCCCGCGGCCGACGCGTCGAGGTACTTCCCGGTCAGCAGGCCCTCCGCCAGCGGTCCCCAGGCCAGCACCGCCAGGTCGAAGACGCGGGACATGGGCAGCAGCTCGCGCTCCGGCGTCCGCTCGAGCAGGTTGTAGCGCAGTTGCACGCCCGCGAACGGCGTCCAGTCCTTCAGCTCCGCCAACGTGTTGGCCTGGGCGATCTCCCACGCGGGCCAGTCCGACACCCCGACGTAGCGGACCTTGCCCGCGCGCACCTGGTCGTCCAGGGCACGCATCACCTCCTGGACGGGGGTGAGCGTGTCGCGCGCGTGCACCCACAGCACGTCCACGTAGTCGGTGCGCAACCGGCGCAGGCTGGCCTCTAAGGAGGACACCAGGTTCTTGCGGTGGTTGCCCGCCGAGTTGACGTCGCCGGGGCGGGTCATCGAGGTGTACTTGGTCGCCAGCACGAACTCGTCGCGCCGGCCTTCGAGCAGCTCGCCGAGAATGGTCTCGGAGGTGCCGTTGGTGTAGGCGTTGGCGGTGTCGATGAAGTTGCCACCGGCCTCCGCGTAGCGCTCCAGGATGCGGGCACTGGTGTCGCGGGCGGCACCCCAACCCCAGTCCTCGCCGAACGTCATGGTGCCCAGGCACAGCTCGGACACGCGCAGACCGGTCCGACCGAACAGGGTGTAGCGCACGTTTCGTCCCCTCGTCGTGTTCGGGTTGGTTCTCAGGTTCGCGCCGGCGCGGACAGCTCGGCAGCCACTCCGGCGTCCAGTTCGACTGGTGGCGGCGGCGCAATTCTCCTCCAGGTGCGCCAGTGACCCGGTGCCCCGTATCGCGAGGACTACGGGCGAGCGGTGCAACAGCCACGCCGGCACCCGTTGCGCGGGCGTTCCGCCGCGGCGAGGTTGCCGGTGTCCGGTGGGAACCACGGCAGGAAGGCGATCCCCTCCCGCTCGCAGTGCTCCAGCACCTCCTCGTGCGCGCGGTCCACCACGTGGACATCGGGGTTCCTTCCGGTCGTACCCGTGCTCGCGCGTTCACCGGGACTGGTGGGACTTGCCGATCAGGGCGGGGACCAGCAGGAGGGAGATCAGGGACAGGACCGGACCGGCGACCAGCGACCAGGTGAACGCGGTCGTGTAGCCGACGGGATCGGTGGCCGTGCCGAGCACGGCGAAGAACACGAGCCCGATCACCGCGACACCGAACGCGACGCCGATCTGCATCAGCGTCTGGATCACGCCCGAGGCGGAGCCCGCGTCGCCTTCGGGCACGTCCCGCAGGGCCGCGCCGATCAGCGGGCTGACGCCGAGGCCCTGGCCGAGGCCCACGACGAACAACGCGGGCGCGAGCAGCCAACCGGTCATGTCCGCGCCCGCGACGACCACGCAGACCAGCAGGGCGATGTTGCCGACCACGTTGACCGCGTACCCCAGGCTGAGCACGTGGTCCCCGATCCGCCGCTGCACGCGGGGCGCCAGCACCGACCCGATGCCGAAGGCGACCGCGAGCGGGCTGAACGTCAGTCCCGCGTACAGCGCGGAGTGACCCAAGCCGTTCTGCAACTGGAGGGGCAGCAGGAAGAACAGGCCGCTGTTGCCGGCGAAGAAGATCAGCGCGATGGCGTTGCCCGCGCTGAAGCCGCGGATGCGGAACAACGACGGCGGCACCAGCGCGAACCGGCCCTGCCGGGTGCGCCGCTGCTCGTAGGCGACGAACGCGGCGAGCGCGGGCGCGGACAGCACGAGCAGCGCGATCAGCCACAGCGGCCAGCCGAACTCCCGGCCCTGGATGAGCGGGAACGTCAGCAGCGCGAGGGTCGCGGTGAGCAGGCCGAGCCCCGGCAGGTCGAGGCGGGGCCGGACGGCGGCACGGGTGCGCGGCAACGACACCGCGGCGGCGGCGACCGTCGCCAGGGCCACCGGGACGTTGATCAGGAACACCGCGCGCCACCCCAGCCCGAACAGGTCCGCCTCCACCAGCACGCCGCCGATGAGCTGACCCGCGATCGAGGCCAGCGAGATGGTGGCCCCGTACACGGCGAACGCGGTGGCGCGCTGCCTGCCGGTGAAGGTCAGTTGCAGGATGGACAGCACCTGCGGGTACAGCAGGGCCGCGCCGACCGCCTGCACGACGCGGAACACGATCAGGACCGGCGGGTTCGGAGCCAGGCCGCAGGCGAGGGAAGCCACGCTGAACAGGGCCGCGCCGATGAGGAACAGCCCGCGGTGGCCGTGGATGTCGCCCAACCGCCCGGCCGGCACCAGCAGCAGCCCGTAGACCAGCACGTACCCGCCGATGATCAACTGGATCTCGGCGAACGTGGCGGACAGGTCGGTGCGGATGGCGGGCGTCGCCACGTTGACGATGAAGTCGTTGAGCATCGACAGGAACGTGCCGGTCATGACCGCCACCAGCACCAACCACCGGCGGCCGGTCGTCCTCCCGGCGACGGCGGACGACGTGTGCGACGCGGACATGCCGGAATCGGTTGTCGCAGCCGAGCGTGGTCGCGGCCGGCCGGCCGAACAACGGCGGAGTCCGCAACGCTCGTTGAACTGGGCTGAACCATCGAGGGGGAGAGCGGTGGAACTGCGTGAGATCGAGTGCTTCCTCGTGGTCGCGGAGGAACTGCACTTCCGGCGGACCGCGGAACGCCTGCACCTCTCGCCGGCGCGGGTGAGCCAGACGATCCGGTTGCTGGAGCGCCGGATCGGCGGGGCGTTGTTCGAGCGCACCAGCAGGCGCGTGCGGCTGACGGCGCTGGGCGAGCGGTTCTACCGGGAGGTGCGCCCCGCCTACCAGGAGCTGCACCGCGCGATCGACCACGCCTCGGCCGCCGCGAGAAGCGCGGACGGCCCGCTGCGGCTGGGTTTCCTCGGCACCGCGGCCAACGAACTCACCACCGACGTCCTGGGCCGCTTCCGGTCCCGCCACCCGGACCACGTGGTGACCTTCAGCGAAGTGCGTTGCGCCGACCCGCTGGGCCCGCTGCGCGCGGGCGACGTGGACGTGCTCATCACGCGGCTGCCCGTGCGCGAGGACGACCTCACCGTGGGGCCGGTCCTGCTGTCCGAACCGCGGATGCTCGCGGTGCCGAGCGGCCACCGGTTCGCCCACCGGGAGTCCGTCGACGTCGAGGACCTCGCCGACGAGGCGGTGGTGGACGTCGCCGGCCCGGCGCCCGGCTACTGGTGGGAGTTCCACGCCCCGGCGCGCACGCCCAGCGGTCGGCGCATCCCGCGCGGGCCGGTGGTGACCACGTTCCAGGAGTTGTTGGCACAAGTGGCCGCGGGGCTGGGCGTCGCGCCGGTCGTGGAGTCGGTGTCGCGCTACAACGCGCGGCCCGACGTGGCGCTGGTGCCCATCCGCGACCTGCCCGACTCCGAGGTGGCGCTGGTGTGGCGCACCGCCGAGGAAACCCCGCTGATCCGGGCGTTCGCCAGGATCGCGGACGAGGTGGCGCACGCGCCGGGCGTGCACGCCGTGCCTGCCTAGCGGTTCGCGGCGGCGAACTGCCGACGGGCGCGGGACGGCCCGCCACGGGAAGCGGCGCGCGGACCGGGTCGCCGACGTCACTCGGCGGGGGTGCGCCGCCGGCCACGCGTCGGCGTGGACAACGCCGCGAACCAGTCGTCGGTCCCGGTTTCGGCGCGGCGGTGGCGGATCGTGGTCACACCGGCCGCGCGGGCGGCGGCGAGGTCGGCGGGCGCGCTGCCGATGAACACGCACGACCGCGCAGGCAGGGCACCGGCGTGGACCGCCGACGGCACCAGGTCCGGGGCGACGCGATCCGACTCGGCACGCCCGACCAGGCGGCGCACGTGCTCCTCCAGCCCGTGCAGCACGAGGAACGCCCGGACCGCCGCCACGTCCAGCGCGGCGACGACGGTGATCTGCACGCCGCCGGCGACCAGTGCAGCGAACGCGTCACGCACACCGGGCACCGGCTGCGCGGCGGCCACCACCGCGTGCTCCACCCGACGCCACTGCGCGCGCACGGCCCGCTCGGTGGCCGGACCGATGGTCCTCGCGTGGGCGAGCACCACGTACGGGTCGCGCGTCCGCGACACCTCCCACGGCAACCGGTCCTCACCCACCATCGTCCGCAACCGGTCGGCGACCGACCCCGTCGCCAACGCCCCCGCGACCGGCCCGTCCAGCGCGACCAGCACGTGATCCCACTCCGCCCGTAACTCCTCGGCACGCACGACGTCCCCGTCCCTCCGCCCGACACCCGACCAGTCGGACCGTACCGGCGTGCCGCCGGTCAGCCCCCGGGGTTCACCAGGCCGGCGTCGTAGGCGAAGACGATGGCCGCGGCGCGGTCGCGGGCGTCGAGCTTGGCGAACAGGCCGCCCACGTGGGTCTTGACCGTGGACTCGGCCAGGTGCAGCCGTTCGGCGATCTCGCGGTTGGACGCGCCGCGCGCCATCAGGCGGAGGACGTCGAGTTCGCGTTCGGTGAGCGTCGCGGCGCGGTCGTCGGCACGCGTCGGGGGTCGGGTCAGGCGTCGGTAGGAGTCGAGGATCGGGCCGAGCAGGGTGCCGTCGATCCAGGTGCCGCCCGAGGCGACCGTGCGCACCGCCTCGATCAGGTTCTCCGGCGTCGCGGACTTCAGCTCGAAACCCGCCGCGCCGGCGTCGACCGCGGACCAGAGCATCTGCTCGTCGCCGAAGGTGGTCAGGACGCAGACCGGCGGCCCGCCCGCGGCACGCACCCGGCGCGTCGCCTCGATCCCGTCCACCACCGGCATTTGCACGTCCATGCACACCACGTCGGGCTTCCACCGGGCGACGGCGGCCACGACCTCGCCGCCGTGGTCGCACTCGCCGACGACCTCGATGTCCGGCCGGCTGCGCAGGACGAGCGCCAACCCGGCACGCACCATCGGCTGGTCGTCCACCAGCAGCACGCCGATCACGCGGCGGCTCCGGCGAGGCGGCGGGGCAGGCCGGCCCGGACCACCCAGCGCGCCCGGTCCGGCCGGGCCTCGAAGGTGCCGTCGATGGCGGACACCCGGTGCGCCAACCCGGTCAGCCCCATCCCGGCACGTCCCGGCGTCGTGCCGAGCGCGCTCTCGACCCGGACGGTGACCCGGTCGTCGACGATGTCGATGCGCACCTCCGCCTCCGGTGTCCGGGCGTGCTTGGCGACGTTGGTGAGCGCTTCCCGCAGCACGTCGTGCAGCACGATGCGCGGCGCGGCCGACACCTGGTCCATGTCCCCCTCGATCTCCACGTGGACGCGCATCCCGGCCGCGCGGTAGCCCTCCACCAGGCGCTCGACGTCACCCGGTTCGAACGGTTCGAGCGACCGCGCGCCGCGGTGCATGAGCAGCAACGCCTGGCGGAGTTCGTCCATCCCCCGCCGGCCGACGTCCTCCGCCTGCCGCAGGGCGTCGGCGACCGCGGCGGTCCCGGTGGGCGACGCTTCGAGCGTCATCCGCGCGCCGGACAGGTGCAGGAGCACGACGCTGAAGCTGTGCCCGACGAGGTCGTGCAGCTCCCGCGCGATGCGCTGGCGGTCCTCGGCCACGGCGGTCTCGGCCAGCTTCGTGCGGGTCCGCTCCAGCTCCTCGATCAACGCCCACTGCCGGCGGGCCAGGTGGCCGAAGCCCCAGCCGATCAGCAGCCCGCCGAACCAGATCCAGCCACCGATGCCGTCGTGCCAGCCGTTGGTGTCGAGGAGCCGGATCACGAACGGCGACACCAGGCACAGCACCACGAGCACGTGCTCGACCCGCCGCGGCGCGTCGGCGGCGACCACGGCCAGCGCGACGGTCAGCACGAGGTAGGCGCTCTGGGTGACCACCAGCGCGTCACCGACGACGGTGGGGACCGCCACCCACGAGAGCAGCAGCCAACCGGGCATCGAGCGCCACCACACCCGCACCACCAGGGCGGGCGTGATCGCCACCGCGAGGACCCAGCCCCAGTCGACGGCGTAGGCGAGGTTGAGCACCCCGGCGCCGGTGCCCAGCACGGCGGCCCCGACGGCGAACTGGTCGCGACCGCGTGGCAGCGAGGGCATATCCCGGAATCCTAGATCAGCACACCCCCGTGCCTCCTCCCCCGGTAGGAGGCACGACGCCCGCGTGGTACCGGGGACCCGGTGGGAACGGCACTCCGCGGCGAAGACCGCGGACCCCGGTGACCCCTAACTTCGGAGTCGTCCGACCGCGAGAGAACGGAGTCCCCGTGACCACGCCGAAAACGACCAACCCAGAAGCAACCAACCCGGAAGCAACCGGAACAGAAGCGACCACCACCGGCACCACCCCGGGAACGCGGACCCGGTCCCGACGGCGCGAGCGCGTGTGGTGGGCACTGGTCCTGGTCTCCGCGGTCGCCGTCTCGGCGATCTCCGCGCTCCCGTTCCTCACCCTCGACCCGGCGAGCAGCCGCATCCCGCTCAACCCCGGGGTGGCCGCGCACTACCTGTCGCTGGTGGTCCACGGCCTGCCCGGCGTCCTGCTGTTGGCGATCGGGCCGCTCCAGTTCGCCCGGCGGCTGCGCGTGCGGTACCCGGGGGCGCACCGGGTGCTCGGCCGCGTCTACCTGGTGAGCCTCGCCTTCGCCGCGGTCGCGGCGGTCTTCGCGGCGACCTTCTCGGTCAGCGGCCTGCCGGCCCGGGTCGCCTTCTACCTGCTGGCGGCGGCGTGGGTCTACACCGCGGTCCGGGGTTACCGCACCATCCGGGCGGGCGAACTCGGCCTGCACCGCGTTTGGATGATCCGCAACTACGCGCTGAGCTTCGCCGCCGTCCTGCTGCGCGTCTTCCTGGTCACCGGCGAGGCGTTCCTGGGTGTGTTCCCGTCGCTCGACTACGCCGACGTCTACACGACCAGCGCCTGGGCGTCCATGTTCGTCAGCGCGCTGGCCGCCGAATACTTCGTCATCGCCCGGCTCACGGACCCGTTGCTGCGCCGCAAGGTCCGCGCGTGACGCCCGCGCCCGTCACACCACGTCCCGCCAGTGCTCGGGGATGGGTTCGGGGCGGACCGGGTCGCCGTTGACCCGGTCGTGGTGGAACCAGTGGCGGAACTCCGCCGGCTCCACGATGCGGTTCTGGTAGCCGCGGTAGTTGTCGATGTCGTCCTGCGCGGTCCGGTGGGTGGTGCGGCGGAGGTGGCGGCGGTGGCAGATCTGGTAGTCCATGCGGTGCAGGTGGATCAGGTACAGGTCGGGGTCGTGGTTGGTGGCGTGGTCGATGCGCTCGTGGAAGCCGCCCAGCCACGTCATCGGCACGGTGGCGAGCAGGGGCTTGGCGTACAGCGGGTTGGCGAACCAGGTCGAGCGCTGGGCGAGCACGCCCCGTCCCGGGTCGAGCGCGGGTTCGCGGTCGTCGAGGTGCAGCACCTCGTACCCGGTGCAGTTGACGAAGTCCTGGTCGAACCGGTCGATGTAGCGGCCGAGGTCCCCGTGACGCGGGTCGGGCGCGACGATCTCGTCGACGTCGGTGCTCAGCACGACGTCGTACCGGTCCACGAGGTCGTGCTGGTGCTGTTGGACGACGTCGCGGTGCCAGTCGCTGCTGAACTCGTCGTGGTGGACCGGGATGCGGTGGAACCGGTCGTCCGGGGCGAGGTCGGGCGCGGGCTGGTGTTCGAGGACGTGGATGTCCTCCGGTGCGAAGAAGCGGGAGTAGTAACGCAGCCAGATCGGGAAGAACTCCGGTTCGTCGCGGACGAGGGTGAGCACGGCGCGGGTGTTGCGGCGGCGGCCGGCGGGCCGCAGGGACCAGCGCTGCTGGGGCCCGTGCCAGAAGTCGTGCTGGGCGAGCCGGGGCTCGGCACCGCTGTCGCCGTCCCACAGGTCCAGGTACTTGCCGCTGGCGAGGTTGGCCAGCGCGTGCTCGCCGGAGCGCAGCGGCACCAGCCGCCACAGCTGGTGCGGTGCTCCGCCCCGGTCGTCGTCCAGCACGACCTCCGCGCCGTTGTGCCCGGCGGCCCCGGCCACCGTGAGCAGCATCCCGCCGGCGGTGTTGCGCACGACGACGGTGTGCCGCGTGGCGGGCACGGGGGTCAGCCGCCAGCGCTGTGCGGGGTCGTCGCCGTCGGGCTTGCCCTGGCGGACGCGCCTGCCGTCGGCGGTGAGGGCCTTGCCGGTGGCGGTGTTGACGAGCCGGTGGGTTTCGTTGTGCGGCAACGCCATGTCAGACGCGCTCCAGTCGCCAGTGCTGGTTGTGGTTCTGCCGGTAGGTCGGGTAGTCGCCCCAGTAGAAGTATTGGAAGACCGGTGCGTCGCGCTCGGTGCTGCCGCCCCGGATGTCGAGGACCTTGCCGGTGTGCAGGTTCTGGATGCGGAACACCGGCGCACCGCCGGCGGGCGAGCCCACCGGGATGAGCAGCCACTCCTTGTGGGGGCCGCTGGGATCGGACCGGGTCAGCACCTCGGCCCCGTCGGCGGACGACATGCCGACCACCTCCAGGTACCGGTCGCGCGCGGGGTCGCAGTTCTTGATCCGGTAGCCGCCACCGCTGACCGGCACCAGCTCCCAGTGCTGTGCTTCCAGGCCGGTGTAGTCGTTCTGGTCGACGTTGGCGCCGTCGCCGGTCCAGTTCGGGTCGTCCAGTTGCAGGTACAGGTCGCTGAGCGTGCTCTGGACGCGGTAACGCCCCGCCAGGTCCGGCACGGTGATCTTCACCCGGGTCGACCCGGTCTTCACGCCGTCCACGACCACGTCGACATCGCCCTCCACCGCGATCTCCCGGGTCACCGGCGCACCCGCGGGCGAGGTCGCGCCGGGGAAGTGCAACTGGAAGTCGAGCGTGTCCGGGTGCGCGCCGGTGAAGGGCCCGTAGCCACCGGCGGGGCTGACTTGGACGAACGGCGCGATGACGTGGTCCGGCACGAGGGAGACGTTGCCCAGCGTGGTGATGCCCGCCGTGCCGAGGTCGATGATCGTCTGGACCACGGTGGCCGGCGTGATGCCGTCCCGGTAGGTGCCACCGGTCGCGGCGGCCACCCGGGAGCCCTGGCCGGCGGTGCCGCCGAGCACACCGCACAGGCTCTGGTAGACGGTGCCGCCGGACACGGGCACCGGGTCGCCGTTGAGCCCGGAGGTCGGTCCCGCCGCCCCGGTGCTGATCGCGAGCACGAAGATGTTCCGCGCCTGCAACTTCGTGGTCGCCGAGTGCTCGGTGATGTCGTAGGTCAACCCGGACACGGCCTGGCAGATCGGGTCGTGGCCGGGCATGTCGCCGATCCAGACGACGATCCGCTTGGCGTCGGCGCGCCAGCCGATCGAACCGCCGGGCGGTTGCGCGAGCTGGTCCAGGGCGTAGAACTGGCCCTCCGCCCCCGTGCTGCCGCCACCGGCCGCGGCCCAGGTGCGGATGCCCGCGGTGGCCGCCGCGGGGCTCGCGCCCAGCGGCACCTGGTGGCGGAAGCGCTCGGGCTGCGGGTCCTCCATGTCCTTGTAGTCGCCGACTCCGAAGTGGACGTCGGCGCCCACCGAGTTCGCCGCGTTCACCAACCGGTTCAGGATTTCCTCGACCCGGTCGCGGACCGCGCCGATGACGCCGCCCATGCTGCCGGTGCTGTCGGTCAGGAAGTAGACGTCGATCTTGGGCAGCACGCCGCTGCCGGGCAGCCGGACCTGCACCTGTTCCTGGTGCGCGCCGGGCGATTCGAGGTCGGTGGCGAGGTCGATGGTGGCCGGGAAGAGCTGCGCCGTGACGGGCATGGTGGAACGCCTCCTCGTCCTGCGATCGGGCCGCTCGGTGACTCGCGACCGTCCGCCCAGGATTGCGATTCCGCGCCGGCAGCGGAATGACCGGGCGGGACGCTCAACCCGAACGTGTGCACTTGGTCGCACAACGCCCGCCGACGCCCCGAACCACCCGCGCAGGGCATCGGAGGTCGGTGCCGAACCACCCTGCCCAGCGATCTTGCCGGGCCTCGGCGGTCCGTCGTTCCGGCAACCCGGTGATCACCGGAATCCGAGCCCGGAGTCGTTCTCACGGTGAGCGACGTCGATACCTCACCTGAACGGGGCACAGTCGCTGCGCCGTCGTGGAAAGTGCGGTGAGGTGGGGGCAGAACTTGGGGAGGGTCATGTCTCTGATGGCCAGCACCGGTATCGGTGCGGTCCTGCTGACGGTGTCGGCGTTGGTTCGTATCGGATTGGGGACGTCCTCGCATGAGGTCAGGGACGAACGTGGTTCGCGGGGCGAGCACGCGGAGTTCGCCGAGCAGCGTGTCGCTGGTGATCCCGGCGCACAACGAGGAGGCGTCGATAGCGGAGACCATCCGGTCGTGCCGGGCGCAGACGTACCCGATTGACCGGATCTTCGTCGTCGCGGACAACTGCTCGGACCGCACCGCCGACATCGCCCGCGGCATGGGTGTCGTGGTGATCGAGGGCAAGGGCGGCTCGAAGGCGTCGGCGCAGAACATGGCGTTGCCGCACATCACCAGCGACGCCGTGGTCGCGCTCGACGCCGACGCCACGCTGAGCACCCGCGCGGTCGAGTTGATGATGGGCACGCTGCGCCGGGGTTACGCGGGCACCTGCCCGTCGGCGCTGCCCCGGGACACCACCACGCCCTACAGCCGCTACCGCACGGTGTACCACGCGATCTCCAACGGCTGGATGCGCCCGTTGCAGGACGTGTTCGGCCGTCAGCTCGTGCTCAGCGGGATGGCCAACTGCCACCGCGTCGACGTGCTGCGCGAGGTCGGCGGATTCCCCGACGACAACATCACCGAGGACTTCAACCTCACCTGGACGCTGCACCGCCTCGGCCACCGGGTCGGGTTCACGCCCGACGCGTTCGTCTACACCCGTGAGCCGACGTCGTTGCGCGAACTCCTTTCCCAGATGCACCGCTGGACGGCGGGGTTCGCGCAGACCATGGTCAAGCACCGGGCGCCCATGGTGGACGGCGGGTCGTTCATCGTGGTCACCTCCCAGGTGCTCGACTCGCTCGTGGGCGGGTTGGCCACCTGCACCCTGGTGCCCTACCTGGTGCGGCACGGGGTGGTCCGCGGGTTGAGCAGCTGGTGGCGCCCGCTGTGGTTGCTCGTCGCCGCGGCGTCGATCGCCGTGGCCGTGCGGCAACTGGGCTGGCGCACGACGATCAGGTGCCTGCCGAGCTGGCTGGCCCTCCAGTACCTGACCGGACCGCTGACCGCCTGGTGGCTGTTCCG
Organism: Saccharothrix obliqua; assembly: GCF_019375475.1. GTDB lineage: Bacteria > Actinomycetota > Actinomycetes > Mycobacteriales > Pseudonocardiaceae > Actinosynnema > Actinosynnema obliqua. The sequence continues at coordinate 543,011 of NZ_JAHXGQ010000002.1, forward strand.
GGAGTGGGTGCTGGGCCGCCGCCTCACCAGTTGGACCGGGCGGCACGGGCGCCGGCCCGCGATGACCCCGGTGTCCCGGCGGCGCAAGGCGGTCCTGGCCGCGACCGCGGTCGCCGCGGCGGCGGGCGTGCTCCGCCGTCGCTCAGCCGGCCGGGCGCGGTAGCACCGGCCCGGTGAGGTCGGCGTCCGGGAACCGGCGGCGGAAGTCGCGCAGCCGCCACTCGTACGCCTCGGCCGCACGCGTCAGCAGCCGACCCTCGACGTGTGGCCGCGCACCGCCGCCCGACCGCGTGGTGCGGTCGCACCACGTCCGCACGGCGGCTTCGACCAGCATCGACACCCCCACCGCCGCGGGCCCGGCGCACCGGCGTGCCACGCGGCTGTCCGGCACGGCGTCCACCACGCGTTGCAGCACCCGCCGCACCGCCACCGCGGTCACCGCCTGGGACAGCCAGTTGACCCCGGCGTCCGCCACCAGCGACCCGCCACGCCCTGCCCGTTCCACGCGGCCGGCCGCCGTCCGCAACACCTGCGGCAGCACCGACAGCAGCGGCACCACCGCCTGCGCCCCGGCGTCCGGGCCGACGACGCTGACCGGGATCAGGGCGGCGCCACCCGCCCGCGCCCGCCGCAGGACCGCCGCGAAACCCGGCAGCTCGGCCAACGCCCGGCGCACCCCCGCCAACGAGGCCCGCCCCTCCAGCAGGTCCCACTTGGTCACCACGAACCGCACGGCCCTGCCCCGGCCGGGCACCAGCTTCCACACGCCCGCCATGGCGTCCTCGAAGCCGTCCCGGTCGCCCGCGAGCAACCCGGCGACCCGTTCCCCGTCCAGGACGCACAGCACCGCGTCGGCGGACCGCGCCCTGGCCGCCAGGGCGCCGGCGGCGGGGTGGCGCTTGTCCGCCACCGCCGCGCCGGCGTAGTCGACCAGCCGCGTCTCGAACAACGCGCCGCCGTCCGACCTCGCCTCGTACCACAGGTCGACCAGGCGGTCGGCCACGTGCCCCGCGTCCGACAGCACCAGGGCGGTCACCGGGTCGGGCACGAGCGCCGGGGCCGGGGCCGCGTCCCACTCCGCGAGCCCCTGTTCCATCGCGGCCAGCAACCGGCTCTTGCCCGCGTTCGCCGGACCAACCGGGACGATGTCGATGAACGGCACGCCCCGCACCGTAACGACGACCGGAGCACGCCGTCACCCTCCGCGCCCCACGCCGCGATCACCCACCGGCACCACCTGCGGGGCCATCCGAGCCCTTTGTGGACACGCCCGTGGGACAACGCCCGGGGGAACGCACACCCAGCATGGCGGGGAAAACGCTTGCGCCGACGTGCCGACCACGCCGCCGGGGGAACCCTGCCCGGTGCCGGGTGATTGACCACCGGGCGGGGTTCCCGCTCCGCGCACGAGGTTTAACGCGGCCACCGCGGACCACCCCTGGTGGAGCGACGACGCACAGGAGGCGGCTTTGCGGGAGGTGACCGACCTGGACGAACTCGTGGCCCTGGTGGAGGACCGGGGCGACGAGTTGTTCATCCGGTGGTCCGTCGGCCCGTCCGACGACCCCGAGACCAGTCGGGACGCGTTGACCGGCGTCCCGCTGCCCGGTTTGTCGGCCAACGCCCTGGCGATCGAGCCGTGGTGGGCGGGCCGGTCACCGCGGCTGTGGGTCGCGCGACGCCTGTACGACTACCACCACCTGCCGAGGGTGCGCGGGGCCGGTGTGCGGCCGTGGGTGCTCGCCGGGGAGGAGGTCGGCCGGGGACCGGACAACGAACCCCTCGTCGTGTGCCACGAGCCCGTCGCCTGGATCGCCGACTCGGTGCTCGACCAGGCACGTGACCTGATCGCCTCCCGACCGGCGAACTGGGGACCGCTGGACCGGGAGTCGCACGGCGACGAGTGACCGGATCGGACGCACCCCAGGGCGTCCCGTCCCGGATCAGGCGCAGCCCGCCCCCCACCCACGGGCGTCCCGCATCAGGCGCAGCCCGCCCCACACCCACGGGCGTCCCGCATCAGGTGCACTGGAACTCGACCTCGACGGGCCGGTCCGGGCAGTGGGGGCACATGAAGATGTACAGGTTCCCCACGTCGCCCAGCATCATGTCCATCCCCCGCGGCACGGTGCGGTAGTCCGGGATCAGCTCCTCCTCCACCGACTCCGGCACCACGGCGCGACCGAAGATCCTGAACCCGGCGGGGTCGAACACCTCGTCCCGCTCGATCACGGTGTGCCCGGTGCCGCCGTCGACCGTGGCGAACCGCACCTCCTTCTGGAAGGCCACCTCGGCACGCGTCTCCACCGGCAGCCACGTCCGCCACGCGCCGACCTCACCGCTGGCCACCGTGAGCAGCGGGACCATCCGGTGCCCCCGGTCGCACTCGGGCTCGACCGGGCTCTGGATCCAGTCCGGCCAGCCGCCGACCTTCGTGCCCGGCGCGGTCGCCAGGTCCGCGCGGTACCGCCACTCCTGCCCCCGCTCCCACGCCGAGATCCGCTCACGCAGCTCGTCCGAGGGCAGGTCGTCCCAGTCGGGGTACTCCACCACCCGTTCCGGCGCGATCCGGCACGGCGTGGGCAGGTACTCCTCCTCGCTGAGATCGCGGTCCGGCTCCGGCGCGGTGGCCACGGCGGTCACCGTCGAGGCGTCACGCCACCACACGCGCGGCAACGGGGCGTAGTGCGGGTCGTGGTCGGTCGGGCACCACAGGACCTGGCACACGTCGGTCCCCTCGGGGAACGGCAGCTCCGGCACGTCACGCGCGTAGAACTGCGCGATCGCCACCATGGGCAGCCGGGCAGCCGGGTCGTCGGCGTACTCCACGCGCCGCACCCGCCGGATGTCGGCCTCCACCGCCTGGTACGCGCGGTAGAGCGCCGCGTCGTGCGGCGACGCGCCGACCGCCCGGTGCGCCTCGACCAGCCGCCGCTCCAGCTCCCGCCCCTCCGCACTGGTCAGCGGCCGGGGATCGGGGTGGTCGACCTCGCACACGGGCCACGCCTCGTCCGCCGGCCACAGCAGCGGCCCGCCCAACGAGGACTCCCGCACCGTGGTCGCACCCGCCCTCGGGTGCAGGCGCACCGCCGTCCGCGCCAGCCCGGCCAGCTCCGGGAACAGCTCCGCCACGTCGACCGGCTTGTCCGGTGTCGTGAAACGCATGATTCCAACCCCCCTGAGTCAAGGACGGGTCGATGCTCCCACCGGGGACCGACAATCCCGCGCTCACGAGTCCGCGTCGGCCCCCGCTCCGGGTCACGGGCCTGGACGACGCCGGGTGCTTCTCCTTGCCCGCCGACCGGTCACCGCCGCATCCTCGGGTCGTGCGTGGGATCGGGGTACCGGGGCGGGCAGCCGCCGTCGACGGCTTCCGGGCGCAGTTCGTAGTGCCAGGGCTCGTTGCCGTAGACCTGGCACAACCCGTACGCGGCACCGTGTTCCGCCAACCACTCCCTCGCGGCGAAGCCGACGTCGACCGCGTTGCCGGACACGTGCGGTGAAGTGTCGGGCGTGGCGACCCACCGCGCGGCCTCCTCTTCGGAGCCGCGCTCGGCCACGGCCGCGCGGAGCAGCCGGTGCTGGTACTCCGGCGCACGCCACCCGCTGTTGACGTGGAAGACGACACCGTCCTGGGCGGCGTCCGCCGCGGCGGCGCGGAGCGCTCGGAGCAGATCGGGCTGGAGGTTCGCCACACCGGGGTACTCGTCGTCGAACACCGTCACCCCGCCGGGAAGGGCACCCGTGCCGGTCCGCGGCTCGGCGTTCCGCGCTGCTGTTGTCCGGTTCATGCGCCCAGTCAAGGAGGCGCGCCGTCGTCAGCCCGTATGCGATTTCCGATATGCCGCCGATACGGCAGGCTCGTAGCATCGAAGTCATGCGCGTGTTGATCGTGGAGGACGAGCCCTACCTGGCCGAGGCCATCCGCGACGGGCTCCGCCTCGAAGCGATCGCGGCCGACATCGCCGGTGACGGCGACACCGCGTTGGAACTGCTGGGGGTCAACAGCTACGACATCGCCGTCCTCGACCGCGACATACCGGGTCCGTCCGGTGACGAGGTCGCCCGGCGCATCGTCGCCTCCGGCAGCGGCACCCCGATCCTGATGCTCACCGCCGCCGACCGGTTGGACGACAAGGCCACCGGCTTCGAGCTGGGCGCGGACGACTACCTCACCAAGCCGTTCGAACTCCGCGAACTCGTGCTCCGGCTCCGGGCGCTGGACCGCAGGCGCGCCCACAACCGGCCGCCGGTGCGGGAGATCGCGGGCCTGCGCCTGGACCCGTTCCGCCGCGAGGTCTACCGGGACGGCCGGTACGTCGCGCTGACCAGGAAGCAGTTCGCCGTGCTGGAAGTGCTCGTCGCGGCCGAGGGCGGCGTGGTCAGCGCCGAGGAGCTGCTGGAGCGGGCGTGGGACGAGAACGCCGACCCGTTCACGAACGCCGTGCGGATCACCGTGTCGGCGTTGCGCAAACGGCTCGGCGAGCCCTGGGTCATCGCCACCGTCGCGGGCGTCGGCTACCGGATCGACCCGGGCGACGGTGACGGGCGCCGGTAGGGAACACCGACGCCCGTTTCGGCTAAGCGATGGGGAAGTCGAAGTACGTGTCCGGGTGGGGTTCGTCGATCAGCGCGTAGTGCCACCACTCGGATTCGTAGGCCCGGAAGCCGCAATCCTCCATGATGGAGCGGAGGTGGTCGCGGTTCCGCGTTTCCTCCTCGGTGATCCCGGCCGCGCCGTGGTGGGAAACCGGATCCATCAGGTCGTGACCACCGCCCATGGCCGCGAGTTCACCGGTTTTCAGGTGGTAGAGCGTCAGGTCGACCGCGCCGCCGCGGCTGTGCCCGGACCGGGCGGCCACGTACCCGCGTGCGAACATCGCGGCCCGGTCGATGCGCGGGTAGTGCCGGGCCTTGGTCCGGCCGTTCTCCGGCTGCCTCGACCAGCGCACGAAGTGGTCGACGGCGCGCTGCGGGCGGTAACCGTCCCACAGCAGCAGGTCGAAGCCGAGGGAGGCCGCCTTCTCGCGGGCCGCGCCGAGGGCGGCGCACAGGGCGGTCGTGCCGACGACCCGGTTCACGAGGTAGCCGTCCACGGGTTTGCCGGTGAAGTTGTCCCAGGTGGCGTACTTGGCGTCCCAGCGGACGCCGGGCAGGATCCCGTCCACGAAGGCGAAGCCGTCCGGCAAGGTCATTTCCCGCCCAACGCCGTCGACACGACCCGGTCCAGCACGTCCGCGAGCGACAACCCGGCTGCCGCCATCATCCGCGGGTAGCGGCTGTACGAGGTCATGCCGGGCAACGTGTTGACCTCGTTGAGCACCACGGTCCCGTCCTCCCGGAGGAACATGTCCACGCGGGCCAGCCCCCGGCAGCCCAGGGCGCGGTAGATGGCCCTGGCGGTCTCCTGGACGCGCTTTCGCGCCTCCGCCGGGATGTCCGCGGGCACGGTGACCGTCGAGTTCGCGGACCCGGTCTCCGGGGAATCCTCCTGGTGGATCTGGAAGAAACCGTGGGACAGGCCGATCCGGTCCACCTCGCCGACGACCAGGTCCGCGCCGTCGTCCAGCACGGCGCAACCGACCTCGCTGCCCACCACGGCCGCCTCCACCAGCACCTTCGAGTCGTACTGCCGCGCGGCGGCCACCGCACCCGGCAATTCCTCCGGGCGCGACACCTTGCTGACGCCGAACGACGACCCCGAGCGCGCGGGCTTCACGAACACCGGGTACGTGAAGAGGTCGGGGTCGGCCTCCGCACCCGCCGGGACGGTCCGGAACTCCGGTGTGGCGATCCCCGCGTCGCCGACCACGAGGTAGGTGAGCGACTTGTCCATGCACAGCGCGGAACTCTGCACATCGCACCCCGCGTAGGGGATGCCGGAGAGTTCCAGCAGGCCCTGCACCGCGCCGTCCTCGCCGAGCTTCCCGTGCAGCACGGGCAACACCACGTCCAGCCCGATCGACTCGTACCGGCCCTGCTCCAGCACCAGCAGCCCGCGTGCCGTGCTGTCCGGCGGCAACACGACCGGCCGGCCGCGGGCCGCCCAGTCGCCACCGGGTCCGTCGCAGAGCAACCAGGCGCCGTCCGGCGTGATCCCGATGTAGTACGGCTCATACTTCGCGGTGTCGAGGTGCTTCGCGACCTCCCGCGCGGACTTGACGGAAACGGGGTGCTCCTCGGAACGCCCCCCGAACACGATGCCGACGCGCGACCTAGCCATGCCGTTTCCCGCTTTCGTAGTTCAGGCAGTTGAGGAGGGAGTTCTCCACGGTGTCCCGCAACGCGTGGTCCGTGTAGTAGGCGGTGTGCGGACTCACCAGGACGTTCGGCAACTCCTGCAACCGCAGCAGCAGTTCGTTCCCGACCGCCTCCCCCCGGCGGTCCGAGTAGAAGATCCCCCGCTCCCCTTCGATCACGTCCAGTGCCGCACCGGCCAACCGCCCGCTCTCCACCGCCGAGAGCAACGCCTCCGTGTCGAGCAGCGCGCCGCGACCGGTGTTGATGACGTACGCGCCGTGCTTCATGCGCCCGATGCGACGGCGGTCCAGGAGGTGGTACGTGTCCGCGTTCAGCGGGGTGTGCAACGTGACCACATCGCTCTGCCGCAGCAGGTCGTCCAGGGGGACGTGCTCGACCGAGGACTTGGGGTACTTGTCGTGCGCCAGCACGCGACAGCCGAAAGCCCGCAACCTGCCGACGACCGCGGCCCCGATGTGCCCCGTGCCCACCACCCCGACCGTCAGGTCGCGCAGCTCTTTCCCCCGCACGTCGCCCAGCCGGTAGTCGTGCGCGTCCACACGCCGGACCATGGCCTTCGCGCCCCGCACGGCCATCAACGTCAGCATCAACGTGTAGTCGGCCACGCTGTCGGGCGAGTAGGCGACGTTCTCCACGGAGATGCCGACGCTCTCCGCGTACTTCACGTCGATGTGGTCGAACCCGACGCTGCGCGTGGACATGTACGTCACGCCGATCCGGCTGAGCGCACGCAAAGCGGCCTCACCGACCCGGGTCCGGTGGTCGACGCTCACGCACCGGTGCCCCAACGCCAGTTCCACGTTGTCCTCGCCCAGCGGCGAGTCCGTGATGGACGGCACGACGCCGAAGCGAGGCGCCATCTCCCGGAACAGAACGGCTTCGTCCGATCCGCACCCGTAAACCGCGACTCCCACCTCGGGGGCGGCCGGGTGCACCGGCGATCGAGCGCGACGAGCCGTCGCCGGTACTGGTTCGCGGTAGCTCACAGCGCTCAGTCAAGCCACCCCGACGTTCCGACCCCGTATCCGCTTTTCCATATGTCGGCGATACACGGCCGTTGGCCACGCCCGTGCCTCGGATGCAATACCCTAGGGCGCTCCGGCAGGACACCTCCGGCTCACCAGCGGAAGAACAGGGAGGCCGCACGGATGCGGCGGCTCAAGTCGGCTCAGGTCGCCAGTGCGGGGGAAACCCTGGTCCAGCAGGCGTTCCAGCGCGTGGGGTGGCTGTTCCGCCGCCAGGACGAGGACTTCGGCATCGACGCGCAGGTCGAGGTGGTCGACGGCGAGGAGGTGCTCGGCCTGCTGGTCGCCTTGCAGATCAAGAGCGGGCCGAGCTACTTCCGGGAGCCCGGTGACGGCGGGTGGTGGTTCCGGGAGAACACCGCGCACTTCACCTACTGGCTGGGGCACTCGATCCCGGTGGCCGTCGTGCTGGTGGACATGGCCGACGAGGTCTGCTACTGGCAGTTGATCACCGAGGCGACCGTGCGGCGGGACGCCGGCGCCACCTGGAAGGTGTGGGTGCCGCGGACCAACGTCGTGGACGGGTCCGCCGTCACACCGTTGCGCGAGGCCGCGGAAGCGCGGGTGCGCCACCGGTCGGTGGGTGTGCCCGCCGGTCGGCTGGGCGCGGCCGACCTGGAGGTCCACGCGGCGACGTCCGGGAGCGGCGCCCATGCGGAGGAACCCCCTCAGTACCTTGTCCGACCGCACGACGCCGTGCTGGACGAGCTGGTCGGCGGCGCGCTGGGCACACCGCCGAGGTCCGGTCTCGCGGTCCTCGTCGCGTCGTCGGGCACGGGTAAGACCCGGGCGTTGTTCGAGGCCCTGCACCGGCCGGTCGCCGTCGGCGGGACGAGCACCAGCCTCGTCGCGAGCGGGTGGCGCGTGTGGCCCGCGGTGAACCCCCTGCCGCCCAGCCGCTTCCTGGACGAGCTGCCTCTCGTGGGGCCCAGAACCGTGGTGTGGCTCAACGAAGCACAGCGGTACCTGCTGGATCCCTCCGCCGAAACACGCACGAACATCGCGACCGCGCTGCGTGAACTGCTCACCGACGAGTCCCGCGGGCCGGTGCTCGTGCTGGGCACGCTGTGGCCCGAGTTCTGGAGCAGCCTCACCAGGAAGCGCCCGGAGAACGACGAGTTCGTCGCGGCACGACGCCTGCTGGAAAGCGGCTACCTCCGGGTGCCGGAGCAGTTCACCAGCGCCGAGATCGACGCGGCCCGGCGGTCGGGCGACCGGCGGATCGCGGAAGCGGCGGGCAAGGCGGCGCACTTCGCGGTGACCCGGTACCTGGCCGGCGCGGAAGACCTCCTCCACCGGCTCGCGACCGCCGGGACGGCGGAACTCGCCGTCCTCCACGCGGCGATGGACGCCCGTCGGCTGGGGCACGACGGGGTGTTGTCGGAACGCTTCCTCCGGGAAGCCGCGCGCGGCTACCTCACCGACGCCGACCGCGCCCGCGCCGATGCCGACCCGTCCTGGTTCGCGGACGCCACCGCCGACCTCGTCCGGCCGGGCAAGGCCAGTGGTCCCGCGCTGCACCGCGTCCCGTTCGGCTACCGGCTCGACGACCTCCTGGACGAGGAGGGCCGCCGGTCACGCCGGTTCGAGTTCCCGCCCGCCGGGTTCTGGTCGGCCGCGGCGGAGGGCGACGTCACCCCGGCCGGGCGGCTGCGGCTCGCGGAGAGCGCCGAATCACGGATGCGCCTGCGGATCGCGGTGCTCCTGTACGAGGCGGCGGGCGGCGAACAAGCGGGTCGGAGGCTGTGCGACATCGCGCTGAAGTTCGAACGGGCAGGCGTTCCGCGGGTCGCCGATCGCCTGGTCAAGAGCGCCGTGGCCGCCGGTCTGCCCAGCGCGTTGACGTCGCTGGCGATGACACGTGCCGGCAGTGACGGGAAAGAGGCCGACGTGCGGCGACTCTTGCGACAAGCGGCGGATCTGGGTGATCTCGAAGCGTTCGACCGCCTCGCCTCCCGACTGGAACTGGACGGCGAGAGCCACGCGGCGGAGGCGACCGCGCGGGAAGCGCTCGCGCTGGGCTCGTGGGAACCCACCGTCTCGGTCGCGGTGTTCCGCGACATCGACGACCCGGCGGAGGCCGAGCGACTCGTCCGCGACCTGCCGCCGGAGCACAGATCGGCCGCGCTGACGGAGTTCGTCTCCCAACTGGCGAGCGCGGACGGGTTCGACAGCGCGGAGCGGACGGCGATCTCGGCGGCGGCGGACGGCGACCTGTCCCCCCTCCTCGCGCTGGCCGACCACCACTCGGACGCGGAACGCCCGGCGGAAGCCCGCCGCCTGCTCAAGATGGTGCGCCCCAAGACGTTCGAAGACCGGATGCGCTCGGCCGCGAGCCACGCCCGTGCGGGGCAGGCCGCCAAGGCCGCGTCACTGGTGCGGCAGGCGATCGAGAAGCACTCCGGCACCCCGGGGCAACTCCGGGTGTTCGACAACCTGTCGGATCGCGTTGCCGACTTCGCCGCGAAGCACCCTCAAGACCTGTCCCAACTGGCTCATGCGTTGCGCGAGGGGAAAGAGGAGGAGTTGGCCCGCCGGCTCTTCGACGCCCGGGACCGCACGCCGGAAGAGCCGAAAGAGCCGGAGGAGCAGGACGACGACCCGGATTACGGGGTGGATGAGGCGTATGCGAGGTTGGCCACCTGGCACGCGAAGCGCCGTGAGTTCGCGACGGCGGAGGAATTCGCCTTGAAAGCAGCGGCGTTCGGGGCTTCCGGCGGATTGCTGGAGGTAGGCCGCGAACTGCTCCTGCACGGGGATCTCGACGGGGCCGAGCGGCTGGTCATGCGGGCGTTGAACATGCATGACCGCCACTCGTGGGGCAACCCCGTGACGATGCTCGCCGAGATCCGCGACGACGGCTCTCTCCCGCTGTTCGGCGTCGAAGCGGACGGCACGACCGCCCGACCCCGGTGAACCGCGCGGTGCCTGCGTCAGATCCGTTCCAGGACCCAGTGCTGGTTGTGCTTCTCGCGGTACGTCGGGTAGTCGCCCCAGTACCCCTGCTGGGACACGCGTGCGTCGGGGTCCAGGCTCTGGTTCCGCACGTCCAGCACCAGCCCGGAGTGCAGGTTCTGGATCCGCACCACCAACCGGCCCGCGTCGGGCGCGCCGGCGGGGACGAACAGCCACTCCTTGTGGGGACCGTTGGGGTCGGACCGGGTCAGCACCTCCGCGCCGTTCGCGGTCGACATGCCGACGACCTCCAGGTAGCGGTCGCGGGCCGGGTCGCAGTTCTTGATCCGGTAGCCGCCGCCGGGGACCGGGACCAGTTCCCACTCCACCGCCGGGATGCCGCTGTCCACGTTCTGGTCGATGTTGGCGCCGTCGCCCGTCCAGTTCGGGTCGTCGAGCTGGAGGTACAGTTCGCTCAGCGTGCACCGGATCTTGTAGCGCCCGGTCAGGTCCGGCACGGTGATCTTCACGCGGGTCGACCCGGTCTTCACGCCGTCCACGACCACGTCGACGTCGCCCTCCACCGCGACCTCCCTGGTCGTCGGCGGCGACGTGGCGGCGGTCGCGCTGGGGAACTCCAGCTCGAAGTCCAGGTCCTGGGGGCTCACGCCGCTGAACGGACCGTAGCTCGCGGGGTGCACCCGCACGAACGGCGCGATCACCGTGCCGGGCACGAGGCTGACGTTGCCGATCGTGGTGATCCCGGTGGTGCCCAACGTGATAATCGTGTTCACGACGGTGGCGGGCGTGATGCCGTCGGTGTAGGTGCCGCCGGTCGCGGCGGCGATCCGGCTGCCCTGGCCCGCCGCGCCGCCGATGGAGCAGTTGCCCTGGAAGGGCGTGCCGTTGGACAGCGGCACGGGGTCGACGTCCAGCCCCGGTCCGCTCGAACCCGACGGGGTGCTGATCACCAGCACGGAGATGCCCTGCGTCTGGAGCTTGTGGATCACCGAGTGCTCGGTGATGTCGTAGGTCAGGCCGGACACCGCCTGGCAGATCGGGTCGTGGCCGGGCGCGTCGCCGATCCACAGGACGATCCGCTTGGCGTCGGCGCGCCAGCCGATCGTGCCGCCGGGTGGTTGGGCGAGGTGGTCCAGGGCGAGGAACTGGCCCTCGGCGGTGGTCGTGCCGCCGGCGACGCTCCACGCCTGGATCCCGTTGGCCGCCGCCGCCGAACTGGACGTCAACGACACCTGGTGGTGGAAGCGCTGGGCGAGCGGGAAGTCCAGGTCGCGGTAGTTGCCCACGCCGAAGTGGAGGTCGGCGGCCACGGTGCCGGCGGCGGTCACCAACCTGCTCAGGATGTCCTCGACGTTGGCGCGTACCGCGTTGATGATGCCCGTCATGCTGCCCGTGCTGTCGACGAGGAAGTAGACGTCGATCTTCGGTATCACCCCGCTGCCGGGCAGGTGCACCCGGACCTGCTCCCGGTGGCTGCCCGACCCGCTCGGGTCGGCCGAGAGATCGATGTTGAACGGAGTCGGCGGTGTGGTGACGGGCATGGTGTGGCGCCTCCTCATCCCGGCCTCGAGGACCGTTCGGTGCTTGTCGGAACCCCACCGAGAATCACAACCAGGGGCCCGCGGGGGAACAGCGGATCCGGCCGGTCAACCCGAAAGTGTGCTCACGACCGCGGAGCGCCCGGCGCTCCGCGGATCACCCGCGCAGGTCACGGCCACCGGACGCGGGTGACCGGCTCGGTGCTCCCGACGCGGCCGTTCTCCGCCGTGCCGGTGACCGCGGAACCGCACCCGGCGGCCACACCCCACCACGCCTTCACGGTCCGCGACGGCGGCACCGGATCACGGCCCGCACCTGATCGAGCTATCCCGCGTAGCGGATCGGGCATATCGCGGACGTATCGAAAACCGCATACGCCGTCGCAACGCCCATCCCCGTTCAGTGGAGGCGCACATCGGCTCTCGGAAGGATCGTGGTCATGGCTCCCGCGGGTGGCGTCAACCGGCGACGGCTGTTCGGGTGGGGCGGGCTGGTGGCGGCCGGTGTGCCGCTGGTGGGCGCGGGACACGCCGACGCCGCGCCGGAGCACGTGCCGCCGGAGACCCGGCCCGGCGGGGCCTACGACCAGTACATCGGGCGGTTGGCCGAGCAGGGCAGGTTCTCGGGCGTCGTGCTGCTGTCGCACCGGGGCCGGACCGTGCTGTCCCGCGCCTACGGCATGGCCGACGAGGAACGGGGCATCCGCAACCACGAGGGCGTCGCGGTGAACCTCAGCTCGGCGAGCCAGCCGTTCCTGGCGGTGGCCGTCCTCCAACTGGTCCAGCAGGGGGCGCTGGCGCTGTCGGACACCGTGGGCACGCACTTGGCGGGCTTCGCCGCGGACGTCGCCGAGCAGGTGACCATCCACCACCTGCTCACCCACACCTCCGGATTGGCCGCCCCGATGCCGGACTGGCAACGCGTGTTCCACAGCCGGGACGAGGTGCGCGAGCACCACCGGCGGTGGACCCGGCAGGCGGCGCTGGTGGTCCCGCCCGGTTCCGGCGACCAGAGCCACACCGCCGGCGGCGGCGCGGGCCTGGCCATCGCCGCGCAGGTCGTGGAAGCCGTGTCCGGCATGACGTACTGGGATTACGTGCACGAGCACGTCTTCCGCCGCTCCGGCATGACCGGCTCGGGGTACTACACCCGGCCGCAGTGGCTCGCCGACGAGCACATCGCGCACTCGTACATGCTCCAGGCCGACGGCAGCCGGGTGGACGCCGTCCGCAACCTGGACAAGGGCGGCCACGGGCCGCAGTTGGCCGGGCGGAACCCGGCCCGCGGCTTCATCGGCCACGCCTCGGGCGACGCCTTCGCCACCGCGCCCGACCTGGTCCGGTTCGCGCACGCGCTGCGTGCCGGCACGGTGCTGGAGCGGCCGTTCGCCGAGTTGTTGACCGGCGCCAAGCTCCCCGGGCCCACGCGCACGTCGTTCACCGCCTACTCGGGTCCGCTCGACCTCATGCACGGTCGCCAGTGGGTGTTCGGACGTGGTGGCGTGACCGGCGGCAGCAGCGCCAACTGGGACGTGTACCCGGACACCGGCTGGGTCGCCGTCCTGCTGAGCAACCACGACCACATCCCGCTCGGGGAAATCCTCCAGCAGCAGGCGCAGGCCATCACCGGTCGGCCGGTCGACCCGCCGGGCGGCGGCTGACGCGCCACCACGGGCACACTGGACGGCACGGTCGAGCGGAAGCGGGGACGGCGTGATCAAGGACTGGCACGGGTTGCTGGGCACGTTCACCGGCGTGGCGCTGCTCACGGTGGCCGTGCTGCCCCTGGCGGTGCTGGTGACCCGGGCGCGGGCACGCCGACGACGTGCGGCCGGGTTCCCGCCGGCGTCCGCGTGGCGCACCTCGTCGGCCGAGGTCGGCATCGTCTACGGGACGGTGCCGTGGGCCTGGATGATCCTGTTGCCGGGCGCGGCGGCCGGGACCGCCACCGGTCGGACGAGCCTGGTGCCGCTGAGCGACCTGGTCACCATGTCGACGGGCCAGGTCGTCGGCAACCTGCTGGTGTTCGCGGCGCTGGGCGCCCTCGTGCCGCTGCGGTTCCCCGCGTTCGCGTCGACACCGCGGATCGCGGCGCTGGCCGCGGCGTGCTCGGTCCTGCTCGAAGCAGCGCAGTACGCCCTGCGCCTGGACCGGGTGTCCTCCGTGGACGACGTGCTGCTCAACACCGCCGGCGCGGTGCTCGCCGCACTGCTGTCACGCCGCTGGTGGTCGCCCTCGGTGGACCGACCCCTACCCGTCCCGGCGCGCTGAGGGATGCGGGAGCACGCCGTGCACCGGCGGAAAGGTCTCAGCGTCCGGCTCAAGCTCACCCTTAGCTACGCGGGTTTCCTCATGCTCGCGGGCGTCCTGCTGTTCACCGCCGTGGTGGCCTTCTACCTGTGGGGCCTGCCCGACGACGCGATCTACATCTCCGACGACCTGTGGGTCGACCGCGCCGTCATGCTGCGCGCCTTCACCCGGTTCATGGGTCACGTGCTGGCGCTCCTGCTGTTGTTCGGCCTGCTGGGCGGCTGGCTCCTCGCCGGTCGGATGCTCGCACCGCTGACCCGCATCACCGAGGTCACCCGCCAGGTCACGAGCGGGTCGCTGTCCTACCGCATCCGGCTCCAGGGCCGGAACGACGAGTTCCGCGAACTCGCCGACGCCTTCGACGCCATGCTCGCGCAACTCGAAGGGCACGTCGCCGAGCAGCAGAGGTTCGCCGCCAACGCGTCCCACGAACTGCGCACCCCGCTCGCGATCTCGCGGACGCTCCTCGAAGTCGCCCGCAACGACCCCACGCGGCCGCAGGGCGAACTCGTCGAACGCCTGCACACCGTCAACACGCGGGCGATCGACCTCACCGAGGCGCTGCTGCTGCTCAGCCGCAGCGACCGCCGGGACTTCGCCCGCGAGCCCGTCGACCTGTCCCTCATCGCCGAAGAGGTCGCCGAAACGCTGCTGCCGCTGGCCGAACGACGCGGTATCGCGCTCGACGTCACCGGCGAGATGACACCGGCCAACGGCTCCGCGCCGCTGATCCTCCAGTTGGTGGTCAACCTCGTCCAGAACGCCATCGTCCACAACCTCCCCACCGGCGGCGCGGTGACGATCCACACCGAACCCCAGCTCGGCGCGTGCGTGCTGCGGGTCGAGAACACGGGTCCTCCCCTCGCCCCGGAGCTGGTGCCGACCCTCACCGAACCGTTCCAGCGCGGCACGGAGCGCATCCGCACCACCGACCACGCCGGCGTCGGCCTCGGGCTGGCCATCGTGCGCAGCATCGTCCGGGCGCACGACGGGACGCTCGAACTCACCTCCCGGCCCACCGGCGGTCTCCTCGTCACGGTCCGGCTCCCCGGCCCGCCGCCGGCTCGAAAAGCCTTGGACGGGTACGCGTGGCGCGGGTCAGGATGGGCGGCGGACCGAGCCCACCGAGAGAGGCCCGCGGATGCACGTCTTCCTGGAAACGGAGCGGTTGCTGCTGCGGCGGTTCACCGCTGACGACGTCGACGACCTGGTCCGGCTCGACAGCGACCCCGAGGTGATGCGCTTCCTCACCGGCGAACCGACGCCGCGTGCCGAGATCGCCGACGTGGTGCTGCCCGCGGTCCTGCGCGACTACGACCGCGGCCCGGCCGGTCGGTGGGCCGCGGTCGAGCGGGACGGCGGGCGGTTCGTGGGCTGGCTGGCACTCCAGCCGCCGGCGGACGGCAGCACCGCGGAAGTGGAGCTGGGCTACCGGCTCATCGCCCCGGCCTGGGGTCGCGGGTACGCCACCGAGGGCGCACGCGCGTTGATCCACAAGGGTTTCACCGACCTCGGCGTGCAACGGGTCTGGGCGCAGACCATGGCGGTCAACACGGCGTCCCGGCGCGTGATGGAGAAGGCGGGCCTGAGGTACCAGCGGACCTTCCACGTGCACTTCGAGGACCCGCTGCCCGGCACCGAGCACGGCGAGGTCGAGTATGAGCTGCTGCGTGCCGACTGGGCGGCGCGTGGCTGACTACGCGGGGAACCCCTCGAGCACCCGGTGGACGAACCGCGTGACGGCGGGACGCTCGGGTTCCGGTGCGGGCAGGCACCGTTGGCGGTCCAGCGCGGCCCCGACCAACGCCCGATCCGGTCCCGTCACGCGGCCGAGCGCCCACCGGCCGCCGTCCACTTTGGACACCAGTGCGCCGTCCACCGCGAATCGCCAAGCACGGCAGGCGTTGAGCACCGCGTACTCCCCCGGCGCGTGCTCGGCGGCCCAACGCAGCTCCGCCGCCAGTTGGGCGAGCACCAGGTCCGCGGCCACCGGCGCGAACACCTCGGTCGCCGGGCGGCCGGGTCCGACGAGGCGTCCCGCACCGCGGCAGACGGCGAAGTGCAGCACCAGGTCGGGGTCCCCCTCGTGCCCGTGACCGTCGACGACCTTGCGGTCCTCGGGCGCCGTGGTGATGTGCAGCTCGAACGCGGGCCGCGCCGCGGGGCGCAGGGTGGCCGCCAGGGTGACGACGCTCAGCTCCAACCCGCGTGCGGGGCAGGGCAGCCGCTCGTCGCTCAACCGCTCGGCGACGGCGGACCGCTCGGCCTCCGCCATCGGCGTCTCGCAGACGACGACGACGTCGACATCGCTCCGCCGCGCGTCGAAACCGCCGAGCACCGCGGAGCCGTGCAGGTAGGCACCCACCAGCCGCCGACCGAGCACCGCGGCCACCTCGGCGGCGACGTCCCGGGCGTAGCGATCCGGCCGACCACCCATGATCAGCACTATAGGGCGTGATCACGCGCGGCACCGGGCAGGAACCTCCCCCGGCCGACCGGCGCGTGTGCTGTTATGGGCGACTCCAGCGACTGGAAGGACACGATCCCGTGGACATGGAGCAACTGCTGTGGCGCTTGGCGGACAGGTACGCGCCGGCTTCACTGGTGCCCCACGCCAGGCCCAAGCGGTTCGACCACGCCGGTGATCTCGTCGTGGGCGACGGCCGGGTCAGCTGGGACACGCCGGGGTGGACCGAAGGGGGGTTCAGCCACGCGCTGCCCCCGGGAACGCACCCGGTGCACGTGGGCGCCTACACCGACGAGGACCGGGACCTCGTGAGCGTGGTCGTGATCCCGCTGGCCGAACCCGCGCGGATCGCCGCGGCGAGGTGGAACCGCCACGGCTACGACGACATCCACCCCGTCGAGGACTACGCCGTCCTGTGGGGAGAGGACGCCATGCGCGCGACGCTCCCGCACGAGGACGGCCTGCCCTCGTTCTTCCCCGGCGCGCGGGACCGGATCGCGGCGGAGGGCGGACGTGGTTGGCCGAACGTGGTCCTGGACCGGGAAACCGGCGCGAACGCCCTCGTCTTCCCGGTGGAGGCGGAGAACGTCGACGGGCACGAGATCACCGACGACGACGGGAACCTGCTCTGCCTGGTGCTGACGGCGTTCGACCGGTGAACCGGCTCAGCCGAGGGTGCCGGTGGCGAGCAGACCGCCGTCCACGCGCACGGTCTCCCCGGTGATCCACCGCGCGGCGTCGGAGGCCAGGAACGCGACCAGGCCCGCCACGTCCTCGGGCTCGCCCAGCCGCCGCATCGGGTAGGCCGCAGCGGCCTCCTCCTCCCGGCCGGTGTAGAGCGGTTCGGCGAACCGCGTCCTGACCACCGCCGGCGCGACCGCGTTGACCCGCACCACCGGACCGAGCTGCCCGGCCAGCTCCTCGGTCAGCCGGATCAACGCGGCCTTGCTCGCGCCGTACGCACCAATGACCCCGGTCGAGCGCAACCCGCCCACGGAGGCGATGTTGACCACCGCGCCGCCGTGGTCGGCCATCCACGCCCGCCAGGCGAGCTGCACGAAACCCAGCGCCGCCACCACGTTGGTGTCGAAGACCTTGCGCACCGCGTCGAGGTCGGCGTCCACCAGCGGCCCGGACAGCGGGTTGACGGCGGCGTTGTTGACCAGCACGTCGAGCCGCCCGAACCCCTCCACGGCCGCGCGCACCGCCGCCGCGCGGTGGTCGGCGTCGCCCGCGTTGCCCGGCACCGCCAGCACCCGCCCGCCGGCCGGCCCGACGACCTCGGCCGCCCCCGCCGCGTCGGCCAACGCGGTCGCCGCCGCGCCCAACGCGTCCGCCTTGCGCCCGGTGATCACCACCGACGCGCCCCGCGCGAGCAGTTCCCGCGCGATCCCCCGACCGATGCCCCGGCTCGCACCCGTCACCAGGGCGACCCGGCCCGCGAAGTCCCGGCTCACCGCCCCGCCGCCGCACCCATGCGCTGCTCCGCGAGCAGGTCGGCCGCCGCGCCGGGCAGGACGCCCTCCGCCTCGGCGCGCGCCAGGATCGCCGACGTGGTCTCGAAAACCTCCGCCACCCGCGTGGTGAGCTGGTCCGGCGGCAGCCCGCGCAGCTCGCCGGCCGCGTGGATCGCGCCCCCGGCGTTGGCCACGTAGTCGGGCACGTAGAGCACGCCGCGGTCGGCGAGCCGCTGCTCCACGTCGGGGTGCGCGAGCTGGTTGTTGGCAGCGCCGCACACCACCGCCGCGGTGAGCACCGGCACCACGGACTCGTCCAGCACACCACCCACCGCGCAAGGGGCGTAGACGTCCAGGGGCGTCCGGATCAACGCATCGGTGTCGTCCACGGCGACAACGCCGGGGAACTCCGCCAGGACCTGCCGCACCGGCGCGTCGAGCAGGTCGGTGACGACCACCCTCGCCCCCGCGCCGACGAGGTGCCGCACCAGCAGCCGGCCGACCTTGCCCACCCCGGCGACACCGACCACGCGGTCCCGCAGGGACGCCTCGCCCCAGCGGTGCCCCGCCGCGGCGCGCATCGCCTGGAACAGGCCGAGGGCGGTCGCGCTCGTCGTGCTGTCCGTGCCGTCGGTCGACCGGGAATGGCCCGCAGTCCACGGGCACACGCGGGCGACGACGTCCATGTCCGCCACGTCGGTGCCCAGATCGCAGGCCGTCGTGTACCGACCACCGAGGGAAGCCACGAACCGACCGAAGGAGAGCAGCAGCTCCTCGGTCTTGACCCGCGCCGGGTCGCCGATGATGACGGCCTTGCCGCCACCGAAGTCGAGCCCGGCGAGCGCGTTCTTGTACGACATGCCGCGGGACAGGTGCAGGGCGTCGGCAACGGCCTCCTCATCGGTGGCGTACGCGCGAACGCGGGCACCGCCGAGGGCCGAGCCCAGGGCGGTCGAGTGGATGGCGATGACGGCCTTGAGGCCCGCGGCCGGGTCCTGGCACAACACGACCTGCTCGTGGTCGAACGCGTCGGGCAACGCCTTGAGGTGGAACGGGTCCATGCTTCCTCCTGGGGTGGTGGTCACGACCGGACGTGCTGCCCCGGCGCGGGATCGGTGGCGGGGTGCCGCGCGCTGCCCGGGTCACGCGCGGGCACGAGCCCGTCCGAGCGGTCGGCGAGCCACCGCGTCCACGCCTCCCACCACGACTCCGACCGCGTCGTTGCGCGGGCCGACCAGACGTCGGGGTCGGCGGGCAGCGGGCCGTCACCGACGCGGTGCGCGGCACCGGGACGGGGCGGGTTGACGATGCCGCCGACGTGCCCGGAGGGCACCAGGTGGAAGTCGACGTCGCCGCCGAGCAGCCGAGCACTGTGGTAAACGGTTTCCCACGGGACGATGTGGTCCCGGACGCCGGCCACGACGAAGGCGTCCTGCGCGACCGCGGCCAGGTCGACGGGCCGGCCCTGGAGCCGCAACCGACCACGTGCCAGGGTGTTGTCCGCCGCGATCCGCAGCGTCTGCTCGAACAGGGCGCGCGGCACGTCGATCCCGTCCTCGCTCCACGCCCAGATGTCGAAGGGGCGTGGTCGTTCGCCGAGGAACCAGCCCGCGACGAGGGGACCCCACACGGTGTCCCGGGACCGCAGCAGGTCGAACAGCAGCCCGATCCGCCCGCCGTCCACGAGGCCCGCGTGGTTGGTCAGGAGCCGGGTCAGCAGCCCGATCTCCGCGTCCTGCCACGGATCGCGCTCCGGTGGGGACGGGTGGTCCAGCGCGGACATCAGCAACGTCAGCGAGGCCGCACCCCGTTCACCGCCGGCCGCGAGCCAGGCGGCGGCCCCCGCGGCGAGCAGCCCGCCGGCGCAGACGCCCACCAGGTGCGCCGACGCCGTGCCGGTGACCTCCCGCACGACGTCGAGCGCGCGCAGCGGAACCCGGCGGAAGTAGTCGTCCATGCCCAGGTCGGCGTGCTCCGGTCCGGGATCGCGTTGGCTGACGGCGAACACCGTGAAACCCCGGCGCACCGCCCACTCGACCAGGCTGCGGCCCGGCGCGAGGTCGTAGATGTAGAACTTGTTGACCCACGCCGGGATCAGCAGCAGCGGCACCCGGTGGACCTCCGGGGTCCGCGCCGCGTACTGGATCACCTCCACCAGGTCGTCCCGGTGCACGACCCGGCCCGGTGTCGCCGCCAGGTCCACGCCCAGCCGGTAGGAGCCGGACGGCATCTTCGCGGGCCGGCCCCGCCGGCGGACCAGGTCCTCCAGGGCGTGCCCCGCCCCGCGGACCAGGCTCGCGCCGCGGGTGGCCGCGGCGCGGCGGAGCACGGCGGGGTTGCCGAGCGGGAAGTTGGTCGGGGCCAGGGCATCGGTGCAGACCTGGGCGAGGAACCGGAGCTGCCGCCGGTGCCACACCGGCACGAACCGGCTCTGGGCGGCGTCCAGGACGTTGCGGCGCCACACCAGGTAACCCCGGAGCAGGAGCCGGTAGCCGATGACGGAGTTCCAGACGGGGTCGTCGAAACGGCGGTCGTCGGGGTCCGGTTCGTACGACATCGCCATCCGCGACTCCTCGGCCGACGGCCACCCGTGCGGCAACCGTTTGACAGCAACGTAGAACCGCTCGTCACGCGCGGGGCAGGCGCATCGGGGGGCGCACGGGCACGGGACAGGGGTACAAGGCGCGCGGCAGTGGCGCACGGGGCCGTTCGCACCACTGAACGCGACAACCGGGGCACATCTCACGTGGGAGCCCGGGAGCGGTGCGGACCGGCGGTGCGACCGGGTGGTGGCCCCCGAAGCGCAGCGCAGCGGGATCCCGCGGTGGCCACACGAGACCGCACGACCGCACGACAGGGCCGGCACGTGGCGCTTATCTTCCGGTGGTGCGGATTCGCGGGCGCGCGGCGATCCGACCCACCCGGCAGCGACACCGATCCGGAGGATCACCATGCACAGCACCATGCCGGACGACCCGCTCACCATCGCCCGCATCCTGCGACACGCTTCCTCGGTCCACGGCTCCGCCGCCGTGTCCACTTGGCACGGAGCCGGTTTCCACCGCCGGAGCTACGCGGAGGTGGGTGAACGCGCGGCCCGCCTGGCGCACGCGCTCCGCACCCGCCTCGGCGTGCGCACCGGAACCGGGCCGCGGAGCGGGCAAAGCGTCGTCGGCACCTTCATGTGGAACAACGCCCGCCACGTGGAGCTGTTCCTCGGGGTGCCCGCCATGGGCGCCGTCGTGCACGCCCTCAACGTGCGCATGTCGGCCGCGCAGCTCGCCTACGTCATCCGACACGCCGGCGACGAGGTGGTGGTCGTGGACGCGGACCTGGTGGAGGTGATCGCCCCCGTGCTGGCCGGGTTGTCGGACACCGTGCGGCACGTCGTCGTCGCGGGTTCCCCGCCCGGCGACGGGCTCGACCACCTGGCGGACTTCCCCGGCGAGGTGCACGACTACGAGGAGCTGATCGCCGGGCAGCCGGCCGACTACCCGTGGGAGGAGGACCTGGACGAGCACACCGCCGCGTCGATCTGCTACACGTCCGGCACCACCGGGAACCCCAAGGGCGTCGTCTACAGCCACCGGTCGGTGTACCTGCACGCCCTGCACGTCGCCGCGCCGAACGCGTACGACCTCAGCGCCCGCGCGACCGCCTTCCTCATCGCGCCCATGTTCCACGTCAACGGGTGGGGCATCCCGCACGCCGCGTTCCTCGCCGGCGCGGGCATCGTGCTGGCCGACCGGCACCGCACCCCGGCCGCGCTCGCCCGCGTGATCGAGGAGGGCCGGCCGACCTTCGCGGCCGCGGTGCCCACCGTGTGGGCCGCGCTGCTCGAAGAGCTGGACGCCCGCGGCCACGGCACGTCGAGCCTGCGCCGGGGGATGGTGGGCGGCGCGCCGTGCCCGCCCGCGCTGATGGCCGCCTACCAGGACCGGCACTCCGTCGAGCTGCTGCACGCCTGGGGCATGAGCGAGACGTCGTCGCTGGTGACGACATCGCTGCCGCGCCAAGGGCTGACCGCCGAGGAGGAGTGGTCGCGCCGGGTGAGCCAGGGCCAGTTCCCGGCGGTCTCCCGGTTCCGGGTCGTCGCGCCCGACGGCGCCGTCCTGCCGAACGACGGCGTGAGCGCCGGCGAACTCCAGCTCCGGGGTCCCTGCGTGACCGCTTCCTACCACGGCGGCCCCGGGTCGCCCCGGGTCCGACCGGCCGAGAGCTTCACCCCCGACGGCTGGCTGCGGACCGGCGACATCGGGAAGGTGTCACCGGACGGGTACCTCACGCTCACCGACCGGGCGAAGGACGTCATCAAGTCCGGCGGCGAGTTCATCTCCACCACGGAGGTGGAGAACGCCCTCGCGGAGCACCCCGCCGTGGTCGAGGCGGCGGTGGTCGCCGTGCCCGACGAGCGCTGGGGCGAACGGCCGCTGGCCGCCGTGTCGCTGCGCGCGGGCAGCGGTGTCCCGACGGAGGAGCTGCGCGACTTCCTGGCGCGGCGCGTCCGGTCCTGGATGGTGCCCGAGCGGTGGACCGTCGTGGACTCGGTGCCGAAGACGGCGGTGGGCAAGTACGACAAGCGCCGCATCCAGGACCAGTACGCGCGGAACCTGCTCGACGTCGTGCTCCTCGACCGGCGACCCGGCGGCGGGCGCTGAGCCGGGTGGTGCGCCGGCCGCGGCGCCGACCGGGCGGAAACGCCTTGGCGGGGCACGGGAATCACCCGCGCCGGTACGCCCGCGCGCGGGAGTGGGCGGCGGCCACGACCGCCGCCGCCCACTCCCGGTCACCGGCGAGCGCCCGGTGACCCGCCCACTTCCGGCGCAACTCCTCCCACAACCCCGCTTCCGTCCACGCGGTGAAGCGGCGGTGCGCCGTCGCCGGCGAGACGCCGAAGCACGACGGCAGGCCGCGCCACGCGCAGCCGCTGGTCAGCACGAACACGACGGCGGTGAACACGACGCGGTCGTCGAGCGGGCCGGTGCCGCCGCCCTGCGGCCGGGGCGTGAACCGCGGGACCAGCGGCGCGGCCGGCGCCCACAGCGAATCGGGTACCAGGCGGCGTGACAGGGTCTCGTCCACGTCGGGACAGCATGACGCCCGGTCCCGCCCGTCCGCGCGGTCGGTCGGTGGCGCGGTGGGCTCCCCGCGCGCGAGCACCGCCCGGTGCGCGCGCCCCGCACGCCTCCGTCACCGCCTCCGCACGCCTACCGTGCCCGCCCACGCCGCACATAGCGTCGGTGGGGCCGGAAGCCCGGATTCGGCACGAACCGCGGCCGACCGATCGCCGCGCTTCCCCGCGCGCGCCCGGCATCGGCGCGAACGCACAGTCGACCGGCCGACGCCCGGGTAAGAGCGCGAGGAAGGACCACAAGACATGACGACCGGTTCATCGGCAGTGAGCACCACGGTCATGGACCACATCCTGGACCGCCTCGGCGCCCTCGGGGTGCGGCACCTGTTCGGGTTGCCGGGGGACTACAACCTGGAGGTGCTCGACCGCGTCCTGGCCCACCCGAAGGTGAAGTGGGTCGGCACGGCGAGCGAGCTGGGCGCCGCGTACGCCGCCGACGGGTACGGGCGCGTCAACGGGTTCGGCGCGCTGCTGACCGCCCTCGGGGTGGGCGAGCTGAGCGCGATCAACGGCGTGGCGGGCGGTTACGCCGAGCGCGTGCCGCTGCTCCACATCGCGGTCGGCCCCACCCGGGCCACCGAGCGGGAACGCGCGAAGGTCCACCACACCGCGGCGGACGGCGACTTCGACCGGTTCGCCCGCGCCCACCGGCAGGTGGTGACCGCCGACGCCGTGCTGCGGCCCGAGGACGCCGCCGCGGAGGTCGACCGGGTGCTCAGGGCTTGCCTGCGCGAGAGCCGGCCGGGGTACCTGCGGGTGCCGCGCGACGTCGCGCTCGGTCCCGTCACGCCGACCGGCCCGCTGGACGTGCCGGACCTGAAGGCCGCCGACCA
Source organism: Saccharothrix obliqua (assembly GCF_019375475.1). GTDB lineage: Bacteria > Actinomycetota > Actinomycetes > Mycobacteriales > Pseudonocardiaceae > Actinosynnema > Actinosynnema obliqua. The sequence goes on from NZ_JAHXGQ010000002.1 coordinate 566,952, forward strand.
GGACGGCCTGGAGGCGTTCCGCGCCGCGGCCCGCGCCCGGCTCGCCGGTGCGCGCGACATCGCCGTCCTGGCCGACTTCCTGGTCGACCGGTTCAAGGCCCGGGACGAGCTGGCGGCCCTGCTGGCGGCCGGTGCCCTCCCGAGCGCGACCCTGCCGACGGGCAAGACGGTGGTGGACGAGAGCACCCCGGGGTTCCTCGGGGTGTACGCGGGCGCCATGAGCGGCACGGTGGTCCGCCACACCATCGACCGGGCGGACCCGCTGATCCTGGCGGGTGCGGTGCTCGCCGACATGAGCACCGGCAAGTTCACCCACGAGTTCGACCCCGCGAAGGCCATCGACCTCGGGCCCACGACCGCCGCGGTGGACGGCGTCACGTTCCCCGGCGTGCCGCTGGCGGCGGCGTTGAAGGTGCTCGCCGAACTGGTCCGCGAACGCGACCGGCCCGGCGAGCCGGGCCGCGGCGGCCCGACCGGGTTGGCACGCCTGGCCGCGACCTCGTCCGCCCGGCTCAAGGAGTCCGCGACCGCGCTCAGCAGGCAGGTGTGCGGGTCGGTGCTCCCGCTGACCCAGTCCTACCTGTGGGCGGCGGTCGGTCGCGCCCTGCGGCCCGACAACACCGTGGTCGCGGACGACGGCACGCCCCTGCTGGGCATCGTGGACCGCCGCTTCCCGAGCGGCGCGCGGTTCGTGGGTCAGCCCCTGTGGGCGTCCATCGGCTACGGCATCCCGGCCCTCCTCGGCGCCCAGCTCGCCGACCCGACCCGGCGCGGGCTGCTGGTCGTCGGCGACGGCGCGGCCCAGCTCACCGCGCAGGAACTGGGCACCATCGGCCGGCACGACCTCAAGCCGATCGTGGTGCTGGTCAACAACGACGGCTACACCATCGAGCGGGTGACCCACGGCCTCCGCGCCGTCTACAACGACATCGCCCGCTGGCACTGGGCCGACCTCCCGGCCGCCCTCGGCGTGCCGCGACCGCTGGTGCTGGCGGCACACACCCCGGCCGCGCTGGACCGTGCCCTGGCCCGCGCGGTGGCCACCCCCGACCGGTTCGTGCTCATCGAGGCGTTCACCGGCAAGGACGACGTCCCGACGTCGCTCAAGCGCCTGGTCCTCAACCGGCCCGACCGGGCGCGGTGGGTGCCCTGACGGGTGCGCGGCCAGGACGGGGCCGGTCGACGCGGTCGACCGGCCCCGTCCCGTCACCCCGCGTCCAGCCCGGCGAGCAACGCGCGGGCCGCCTCCTGCTCCCCCCGCGCGGCCAGACCACCGCAGAAGTCCTTGAGGTCGTCGACGCACTGCGCGGAACGCAGCTCGCCGAGCAGCTCCACGGCCTGCGCCGCGGTGTCCCGGCTCTCCTCCACCTCGCCCAGCCGCAGCCGCGCGGAGGCCAGCAGCAGCAGCCTGAGCGCCCGCCGCCGGGCCCGGTCCGGCGGGCAGCCGCGCAACGCCTCCCACGCCCACCGCGCCGCGTCCTCGGGCCGGTCGAGGTCCCGGGAGCAGCGGGCCAGTTCCTCGGCCAGGTGCGCCCGGTCGACACCGGCGCCCCACTCCGGCACCTCGCCGGAATCACCACGCGCCAACGACTCCGCCGCCTGCCCGGCCGCCTTCTCGCAGGCGCGGGCGTCACCCAGCAGGGCGTGGGCACGTGCTTCGGCCACGTGGCACGCGACCCGGGCGGTCGGGGCGCCCGGCCCACGCACGCCCTCCTGCGCCACCCTGGCGAGCTGGACGGCCTCGTGCGGGCTGCCCAGCCGCAACGCCACCCGGCTCATGCCGGCGGCCAGCACGTACGCGCCCATGCCGCGGTCACCGGTGGCCTGGGACAGCCGCAGCGCCTGGATGTAGTAGCGCTGCGCGAGACCCGGCTGCCCGGTGTCGACCGCCATGTAGCCGGCGAGTTCGGTGAGCCGCGCCGCCGCGCCGAACAGCTGCCGCCCGGTGGACTCGGCGGAGCAGCCGGTGAGCAGCGAGTGGACGACGCTGTCGAGGTAGTGGACGACGACGGGGCGGAGGCGACCGCTGCCGAACCGGTGGTCGAGCCCGGCGAAGGAGGTGATCGTCGCACGCACCACCGCGACGTCCGCCGCGCCGGTACCGGGCGGTCCGGCGCCCGCGACGGACGGGTCCGGCTCGGCGATCAGCCAGTCGCGGCTGGGTTGGACGAGCACGGACGTGGACAGCCGCTCGCCCGCCGGCAGGTCGAGGCGGCTCGCGTCACCACGCCACAGCGCACCCGCCTCCCGGAGCGCACCCGCCAGGGTCGGCTCGAACCGCAGCCCCGGGATCGGTGTCGTGCCCGGCGCGGGCACCATGCCGATCTCGTCCACGGTCACCGTCCGGCCCAGCTTGCGGCCCAGCGCCTGGGCGATGATCGCGGGCGCTCGGCCACGCGGTTGCTGCCCGCGCAACCAGCGCGCCACCGACGTCTTGTCGTAACGCAGGCCGAGTCCGTGCTCGGCGCCGCACATGTTCACCCGGCGGGCCAGGCCGGTGTTGGAGCACGCCGCTTCCTCCATCACAGCGCGCAACCTGTCGTTCGCCTTCCGATCAGCACGCGGTCGTGCGCCCATGGCGCCACGTCTCCTTCGCAAGCGTGGTCGAAACCGGTGCCAGCGGTCGGCGGACACCGGCTCGCCCCTCCCGGCATCCGCGCAATACGCGGCGACACCGAATAGGTGGCCTCAAATTAATATTCCGGTGAGCTGTCCCACGCGGTCCGGCACACCCGGCCGACGGGTGGCGCTCCCGGGCAATTTCCCGGGCGTTCCGAAGTGAGTGACGGACGTCACCACGGGGGCGGAAAACGCGTTCACCGCGGACAGCGGTCAAAGCACTCCCACTACCGCTCGACCGAACGCCGGCGTCGTCGCACGGCGAGTTCCTGCGTGTTCCGAGGTTGTCGAGCGCCGCGCCCGGGGCGGGCGAAGACCTTGCCGGGTGGTCCGCGCCGGCGGCATCGGCCGCGTGCGGTATTCGAGCCGACGCTACCTGAGGGATGCCGATCCCCGTGTCCACGGGGCTTCAACCCCTTCCTTTCCGAATTTGACGCACCCACTGGCAGTCTGTTTTTTCGGCGGCACGAGTCATGCTAGGTGCAGTCACGAGGGGCGTGGGTAGGAGCCGATGGGGTGAATCGGGAAGTCCCTTGCCGGGCGCGTCGCAATTCGGCCCTCCGGTCCGCGCGCCACAACAGCCGCCTAGGCCGAGAGGATGCCCGGTTTCGGCCGGTTCGTCGCCTGTCCTTCCCCTTGCGGGGGCCGTGCCGTGAAAACACGCCGACGCGGCACGCGCGACCGTCACCCCGTGAGGTGCGCACCGGTCGGTCTCCCGCCGGGTGCGCGCGGGGAGGCGCACCCGGCGACGAACACGCCTCCGGTGCCGCCGTTGCGCCTCCCGGCACCCCCTGACGCGCGCCTACCGTCGCGTTGCCGGCTCCCGTCCCACGAAGACGGAGCGCCGCGCACGACCCGCAACCGGCCCACGGGCACCGATCACACAGGAGATCCCGATGAGCACACCCACCGCCGAGAGGGACGTGCCGGTGCGGGAGCACTGGACCATTGTGGACGGTCGGGCGACCCGCTACCTGGAAGCCGGGAGCGGTCACCCCGTCGTGCTGATCCACGGCGAGGGTTCGGTCTCCGAGACGTGGTACGACGTGCTCAAGGGCCTCGGCTCCGGTTACCGGGCCATCGCCGTGGACCTGCCGGGTTACGGCTACACCGAACCCGTCGGAGACGCCACCCCGCAGGGGCTCGCCGCGTTCGTCTGGGAGTTCGCCGAGGTCCTGGGCCTGTCCCGGCCCGCCCTCATCGGGCACTCGCTGGGTGGCCTGGTGGCCGTGCACGCGGCGTTGCGACAGCCGACGCGGGCAGCGGCCCTGGTGCTGGTCGACTCGGCCGGCCTGGGTCGCGCCGTCAACCCGGTCATGGTGCTCCAATCCGTCACGCCCCTCGGCGACCTCACGCGGTGGCTGATCCCGCTGCTCCCGTACGGCCCCGAACTGCTCGTCGGCGCCGTGGGGCTGATCGGCGCGGTCCGCCCCTGGCGGATCTCCGCGCGCTGGTGGCGGAGCCAGGTACAGGCGGTCGCCACCCCCGGCGCGCTGGACACCACCCTGGACTCCAACCGGGCGGCCGTCGGGTTGCTGGGACAGCGGCACCCCGTGCTCGGCCGGCTGCGCGAACTGCCGCAGCCGACCCTCGTCCTCTGGGGCATCCGCGACCTCCAGGTCCCCTGGTGGCAGGGCGTCCTCGCCCGGTCCCGGCTGCGCAACGGGCGGCTGAAGCTGGTCCTGATCAGCGGCCACCTGCTGCCGTTGGAGCGCCCCGCCGCGCTGATCGCCGCCGTGCGCCCGTTCCTCGCCACCGCCGCCACCGCAGGAGGGAACCCGTCATGAGCGACGTCACGGACGTCACGGACGTCATCGTCGTCGGAGCCGGCCTCGCCGGCCTGGTCGCCACCTACGAGTTGACCCGCGCCGGCCGGCGCGTCGTGGTCCTCGACCAGGAGAACGAGGCGAACCTCGGCGGCCAGGCGTACTGGTCGGAGGGGGGTCTCTTCCTCGTCGGCACGCCCGAGCAGCGGCGGCTGGGCATCAAGGACTCCGCCGACCTGGCGCTGTCGGACTGGATGGCCTCGGCCGCCTTCGACCGCGACCGCGAGGACGCCTGGGCCCGCCGGTGGGCCGAGGCGTACGTGCGCTTCGCGGCCGGCGACAAGCGCAGCTACCTGTACGGGCTCGGGCTGCGCGTGCTGCCCATCGTGGGTTGGGTGGAGCGGGGCGTGGGCACGGCGACCGGTCACGGCAACTCCGTGCCGCGGTTCCACTACACCTGGGGTTCGGGACCGGAGGTCGTGCGCGTCTTCCGCGACCCGGTGCTCGCCGCCGCCGCGCGTGGGACGGTGACGTTCAAGCACCGGCACCGGGTCGACGAGATCGTGGTGGAGGGCGGTGCGGCGGTCGGCGTGCGCGGCGCGGTGCTGGTCCCCTCGGCCGAGCCGCGGGGCGTGCCGTCCAGCCGGGAGGAGGTGGGTGGGTTCGAACTGCGGGCGCGGGCCGTCCTGGTCGCCTCCGGCGGGATCGGCGGCAACCTCGACCTGTACCGCGCGCACTGGCCCGTCGACCGCCTCGGGCCCGCGCCGGCCTCGCTGCTGCAAGGGGTGCCGGCACACGTCGACGGGCGGATGCTGGCCATCACCGAGCGCGCCGGCGGCGCGGTCGTCAACCTGGACCGGTTGTGGCCCTACAGCGAGGGGTTGAAGCAGCACACCCCGGTCTGGCCGAAGCACGCGGTGCGGTTGCTGGCCGGCCCGTCGCCGCTGTGGCTGGACGCCGCCGGGCGACGCCTGCCACCGCCGCTGTTCCCCAGCCACGCGAACCTGCAAACCCTCGGGCACCTCAACCGCGCCGGCAACGCCCACTCGTGGCTCATCATGACGCAGACGATGGTGGACAAGGAGTTCGCGTTGTCGGGCTCGGACCAGAACCCCGACCTGACCGGCAAGAGCCTGCCGCTGCTGTTGCTGCAGTTCAAGAAGAGCCTGATGCCGACCGTGCGCGCGTTCCTCGACTACGAGGAGGACGTCGTGATCCGGTCGACGCTGCCCGAACTGGTGCGGGCCATGAACGACCTCACCCCGGAGACGCCGCTCGACCACGAGCGCGTGGCGCTGGAGGCGGTGGCCCACGACCGCCAAGTGCGCCACCACTACTCGAAGGACATGCAGGAGTGGGCCGTCCGGAACGGACGCGCGTACCTGCCGGAGCGGTTCATGCGGATCGCGCGCCCGCACCGCCTGCTGGACCCCGCGCACGGCCCCCTCTTCGGGATCATCCTGCGGCCGTTCTCCCGCAAGACGTTGGGCGGAGTGCAGACCACGCTCGAATCACAGGTCGTCCGTCCGGACGGGACGGTCGTGCCGGGTCTGTACGCGGCCGGCGAGGCAGCCGGCTTCGGCGGCGGCGGCGTGCACGGGTACAACGCCCTGGAGGGCGGCTTCCTCGGCGGCTGCGTCTTCTCCGGCCGCGCGGCCGGCCGCGCGATGGACCGCCGACTCGGCTGACCCGCGCGATCCACCGGTGGAAACCGCCGCCCGCTCGGCACCGGGCACCACCCCGGTGCCGAGCCCGGCCGCGGGTCGCGCCGGTCAACGCGACTGGCGAACGCCCCGCCGCCAGACGTCGGCGATCGACCGGGTCGCCGCGATGTCGTGGGTGGGGTCGCCGTCCACCAGCAGCAGGTCCGCACGCAGGCCCGGCGCGATCCGGCCGCGGTCGGCCAGCCCGAAGTGGCGTGCGGGCAGGCTGGTCGCCGCGGCGAGCGCTTCCTCGTTGCCCAGGCCGCTTCGCGTCAGCAGGTCCAGTTCCCGGTGCAGGCTCTCGCCGTGCGCCGGGGCGAACGGCGTGGCGTCCGTACCCGCCAGCAACGGCACACCCGCCTCGTGCAGCACACGCGCGGTGCGCACGGCGTTGTCGCCACTGCCGGCCGCCGCGTGGTCGGCCGCACCGGACCCGTGTCGGCTGATCTCCGCGAAGTACACCAACGTGCTCACCACGAACACGCGCTGCGCCGCGACACGCGCGGCCAACTCGGCGCTGTCGGGCACCTCGTCGGCCCAGACGTGCGCGAGACCGTCCACGCCCGCGTCGAGCGCCACCCGGACCTCGGCCGCGGTGATGGCGTGCGCGACCACCTTCAGGCCGGCGGCGTGCGCGGCCTCCACGAGGGCCGTCACGACCGCGGGCGACAACGTCGGCAGGTCCGCGCCGTGCACCGCGCCGTCGTCCACGACGACCTTGAGGTAGTCGATGCCCTCGGCCACCCGCGCCGCGACGAACGCCCGCGCCTGACCGGCGTCGGCGACGGTGTCGAACGGCCCGACCGCGTCACCGAAGGAAGCCGCGTCGACGAGCGCGGCCATGAGCTGACTCGGGTGCCCACCCGGTGCCGTGGCGAGCGTGCCCGCGCTCCGGACGTCGGCCACGTCGTCGCGCTCGGCGGCCAGCGCGCGCTGCCTGGCCAGGTTCGCGGGCAGGGAGAACATGTCCAGCTCGGTGGTCACGCCGAAGGCGAGCGCCTGGGCCAGGTTCCCGTCGAAGACGTGCGTGTGCGCGTCGATCAGGCCGGGCAGCAGCGTCTTCCCCGCCCCGTCCACCAGGACGTCGACCGGCTGCCCGTAGGGTTCCGCGATCCGGTCGCCGTCGATGAGCACATCGGCGCGTGCCGTGGTCAGCGAGCCGTCGAACACCCGGACACCGCGGATGAGGGTCCTCATTGCCGTCTCCTCTCGCGAGCCGGGGACTTCCCGGCTCGTGCCAACCAAGAGCCCGGCGACGCGGACCCACGTGACACGGCGAGACGCAGGACACACGTCGGGGGCGCGATGGCGGGAAGGGGGTCGTCCCGCCACGCACCACGTGCTCGGTGCGCACACCGAGAGCGATGTACGACCCGTTCACCACCAATGCGACCGATCTCATGTGGAGCCGACCGGGAAACCGGGTTCACCTGGGCCGGTCCACTACGCCGATCCGCTTTTCCACGCCCCCGGAACACCACCGCGGTGCCGGTCGGCTACCCGGCTGACCGGCGGGAACAGCGGCGGCACGCGGTCCCGCGGGTCGACCAGGTGGGACCGCCGCACGTGGTTGCCGCCGGCGAGAACGCCGGAATAGGTTCCAGGACAACGATTTCCGCCGCTCCTCGAAGCCGCCGCCCCGCACGCGGGCGCTGAACTCCGGGAGGCACGCCTTGCACAGCACGATGCCGGACGCCCCGCTGACCACCGCCCGCATCCTGCGGTACGCCACCACGGTCCACGCCTCCTCCCAGGTCGCCACGTGGAACGGCGAAGGGCTCGACACGAGGAGTTACGCGGAGGTCGGCGAGCGGGCGGCACGCCTGGCTCACGCGCTCCGCGACCGGCTGGGCACCCGCACCGACGAGCAGAGTGTGATCGGGACGCTCATGTGGAACAACGCCCGGCACCTCGAACTCTTCGCCGCGGTTCCCGCGATGGGCTCCGTGCTGCACACGGTGAACTGGCGGATGCCCGCGGACCAGATGACCCACACCATCGCCCACGCCGGTGACGAAGTGCTCGTCGTGGACGCCGACCTGTTGGAACCGCTCGCCCCGGTGCTCGCGCGGCTGCCGGACACCGTGCGGCACGTCGTCGTCGCCGGTCCCGGCGACCACGAGGCGCTGTCCGGGTTCACCGGCGGGGTGCACGACTACGAGGAGCTGATCACCGGCCTCCCCGGCGACCACCCCTGGCAGGACCGCCTGGACGAGCACTCCGCCGCGATGATCTGCTACACCACCGGCACCACCGGGAAGCCCAAGGGCGTGGTCTACAGCCACCGCTCGATCTTCCTGCACTGCTACCAGGTGCTGTCGCCGAGCCACTACGGCATCAGCCCGCACGACACCCTCTTCCCGGTGGTGCCCATGTACCACGCGGGCGGCTGGTGCATCCCGCACGCGGCCTTCTTCACCGGCGCGGGGTTGCTGCTGCCCGACCGCTTCACCGGGGCCGCGCCGCTCGCCCGCATGATCGACCGGGGCCGGCCCACCTTCAGCGCCGCCGTGCCCACCGTCTGGTCCTCGCTGCTGCCGGAACTGGACACCCGCGCGCACGACACCGCGAGCCTGACCCGGGTCTACGTGGGCGGTTCGGCTTGTCCGCCCGCCCTGATAGCCGCGTACCGCGACCGGCACGCCATCGAACTCCTGCACGGCTGGGGCATGACCGAGACCATGGGGTTGGTCAGCGCGGCGGTGCCACCCCGCGGTGCGGACGCCGACGAGGAGTGGGCCTACCGCCTCAGCCAGGGGCGTTTCCCGCCATCGGTGGAGTTCCGGCTCGTCGACCCCGACGGCGCTCCGGTGCCCCACGACGGCGTGGCCACCGGCGAACTCCACCTGCGTGGTCCCGACGTGACCTGTGCCTACCACGGCGAAGGCGCACCCGAGGAGCACTTCACCGCGGACGGCTGGCTGCGGACCGGCGACGTGGGGTCGATCAGCCCCGACGGCTACCTGAGGCTGACCGACCGCGTGAAGGACGTCATCAAGTCCGGCGGCGAGTCGATTTCCAGCGTACGGCTGGAGAACGCGCTGATGGAGCACGCCGCGGTGGCCGAGGCCGCCGTCATCGCGGTGCCCGACGACCGCTGGGGCGAGCGCCCGTTGGCCGCGGTGTCGTTGCGGCACAACGGAACAGACCCGGCCGAGCTGCGTGACTTCCTGGCCGAGCGCCTCGACGCGTGGATGGTGCCCGAGCGCTGGGCGGTCCTGCCCGCGGTGCCCAAGACCTCGGTGGGCAAGTACGACAAGGGCGCCATCCGGGACCAGTACGCGCACGGGCTGCTGCCCGTCGTGCGGCTCGACCGGCACCACGGCGCCCGAGCCGACACCGGGCGGCCGGGACTCGTCAACGGGTGACGCCCTTCCGCCCGCTCCGGCGGAACCCACCCCGGGGGACGAACCACATCCCGTTCTCGTGCCGGGACCCCGCGTCGACGGGGTGCCGGCCCCACGAAGACCGAGGAGAGCAAGAGATGAGCTTTTCCCCAGACCGGCACCGCGCGTTCCGCGCCCGCGACATGGGCGCGCAGAAACCCAGCGGGATGCCCGTGCACAAGTACGCCCCCTACCAACCCATCGGGCTGGCGGACCGCACCTGGCCCGACCGGCAGCCGACCCGCGCGCCGCTGTGGGGCAGCGTGGACCTGCGTGACGGCAACCAGGCCCTGCTGGAGCCGATGGACGTCGCCCGCAAGCGGGTGCTGTTCGACCTCCTGGTCTCCATGGGGTTCAAGGAGATCGAGGTGGGCTACCCCGCCTCGTCGCAGGACGACTACGACTTCGTCCGGCACCTGATCGAAACGGACTCCATCCCCGACGACGTCATCATCCAGGTCCTCTGCTCCATGCGGATCGACGCGATCGAGCGGAGCGTCGAAGCGGTGCGCGGAGCACCCAGGGCGGTGCTCCAGTACATCAACCCGACCTCCGCCGCGCAGCGCCGGGTCGTCTTCCGCGCCACCCGCGCGGAAACCGTGGCGCTGGCGCTCAACGGCACCCGGCACGCCGTGCGGCTCCAGGAGCGACTGCGGGAGACCGAGCTGTACCTGTCCTACGTGCCGGAGTCCTGGAGCCAGACCGAACCGGACTTCGCGGTGGAGATCTGCAACGCGGTGCAGGAGTATTGCGCTCCCCGCACGGACCGCACGCTGCGGATCGCGCTGCCCGTGACGGTGGAGTGCTTCCCCCCGCACGAGTTGGCGGACCGCATCGAGTACACGTGCCGGCACCTGGCGCACCGGGACCGGACCATCCTGACCCTGCACCCGCACAACGACCGCGGCAGCGCCGTGGCGGCGACCGAACTGGCCGTCCTCGCGGGTGTCGACCGGGTGGAGGGCTGCCTGTTCGGCAACGGCGAGCGCACGGGCAACGTGTGCCTGCCCACCCTGGCGATGAACCTGTACTCCCAGGGCATCGACCCCGAACTCGACCTGCGCGACCTGGACCGCGTCCGCGCCGTCGTCGAGGAGTGCAACCAGATCCCGATCTCCGCCCGCCACCCGTGGGTGGGCGAGTTCGTCTACACCTCCTTCGCCGGCACGCACCAGGACGCCATCGCCAAGGGCCTCAAGGCCCGCGAGGAGGCGGGCGACCCCGACGCCGTCTGGGACGTGCCCTACCTCGCCGTCGACCCGCGCGACATCGGGCGCAGCTACCAGGCGCTGATCCGCATCAACACCCAGTCCGGCAAGGGCGGCATCGCCCACCTGCTGCTCAGCACGCGCGGCCTGCCGCTACCCCGGCCGTTGCAGATCGACTTCGCCCACGTCATGCAGAAGTTCTGCGAGCAGCGCGGTGGCGAGGTCGGCGCGGACGAGCTGTGGGAGCAGTTCGCGCGGCGGTACGTGACGCCGGGCGAGTCGGCGGCAGACCTCCTGGAGGTCCCCGCCACCGAGTTGACGCCCGGGAACTGGAAGAACTCGGTGAGCCGAGTGTTCGACGCCCGGGAGGTACCCGGCGCGGTCCAGGGCGTCACCGTGGAACGGCTGAAGGGACGCCCCGGGTACGCCGCCTTCTGCGAGACGGCGGTGCACGGGCGATCCCTGTGGGGCGTGGGCATCCACGCCGACGAGGCGGAAGCGGTCCGGGGTGCCGCGCTCGCCGCCGCCCGCCGGAGCCTGGACGAGCAGCGGGCCGCACCGCACGCCGAGGAGCCCGTCGCCTGAGTGCTCGACCGGCCCCGCACCCAAGAGGTCCCGCACCACTACGTGAGGAGAGGATGCCATGTCGCACAGCAGGAGCATTCGCCTGGCGGTGGTACCCGGCGACGGCATCGGTCCGGAGGTGGTGGCGGAAGGGCTGAAGGTCCTGGCCGCCGTGCTGCCCCAGGACGTCAAGCTGGAGACCACCGAGTACGACCTCGGCGCGAAGCGGTGGCACGCCACCGGGGAGACCCTGCCGGACGCCGACCTCCGGTCGCTCCGGCAGCACGACGCGATCCTGCTCGGCGCGATCGGCGACCCCACCGTCCCGTCCGGTGTCCTGGAACGCGGCCTGCTGCTCAAGCTGCGCTTCGCCTTCGACCACTACGTGAACCTGCGCCCCGGCAGGCGCCACGCGAGCGACGGCCCGGCCGTCGACTTCGTCGTGGTCCGGGAGGGCACCGAGGGCCTGTACGCGGGCAACGGCGGCACGCTGCGCACCGGCACCCCCGCCGAGGTGGCCACCGAGGTGAGCGTCAACACCGCCTACGGGGTGGAGCGGGTGATCCGCTACGCCTTCGAGCGCGCCGAAGCCCGGCCCCGCCGGAGGTTGACGCTGGTGCACAAGAACAACGTGCTCGTGCACGCCGGGGGGCTGTGGCAGCGCACCTTCGCCGCGGTCGCCGCCGAGCACCCCGCCGTCACCACCGACTACCTGCACGTCGACGCCGCCACGATCTTCTTCGTCACCCGGCCCGAGCGGTTCGACGTGATCGTCACCGACAACCTCTTCGGCGACATCCTCACCGACCTGGCCGCGGCCGTGACCGGCGGCATCGGCCTGGCCGCCAGCGGCAACATCAACCCGACCGGGGCCTACCCCTCGATGTTCGAACCGGTCCACGGCTCCGCGCCGGACATCGCGGGCACCGGCCGGGCCGACCCGACCGCGACCGTGCGGTCCGTCGCGCTGCTCCTGCGCCACCTCGGCCACGCCCGGGAGGCGGACCGGGTCGACGCCGCCGTCGCCGCCGACCTGGCCGAGCGCGACCCGGCGGCGGCGCGCGGCACCGAGCAGGTCGGCGACGCGCTCGCCGCGCGCCTGGCGGGTTGAGCCGTCCCCCGACCCACCGCTCCCCACTCGCCCCACGAACCCACCCAACCCGCCGACCACACCACCGCCCCCACCCGCCCGGCGGGTCGAGCCTTCCCGCCGACCACACCACCGCTCCCCCACCCGCAGATCGGCGACACCCCCGCTACCCGCCCCACAGACCAACCCAACCCACACAGCACAGCCCGCTCCCACCCCACCGCTCGGAGGAAGCTCATGGCCAAGACACTGGCGGAGAAGGTCTGGGACGACCACGTCGTCCGGCGCGCCGAGGGCGAGCCGGACCTGCTCTACGTCGACCTGCACCTGCTGCACGAGGTGACGTGCCCGCAGGCGTTCGACGGGCTGCGCAAGGCCGGCCGGCGCGTGCGGCGCGCCGACCTCACCATCGCGACCGAGGACCACAACACACCCACCATCGACATCGACAAGCCGATCGCGGACCCGGTGTCCCGCCTCCAGCTGGAGACGCTGCGGAAGAACTGCGCGGAGCACGGGGTCCGGCTGCACCCGCTGGGCGACGTCGAGCAGGGCATCGTCCACGTGGTCGGGCCGCAGCTCGGGTTGACCCAGCCCGGGATGACCGTGGTCTGCGGCGACAGCCACACCTCCACCCACGGCGCGTTCGGCGCGCTGGCCTTCGGCATCGGCACCAGCCAGGTCGAGCACGTCCTGGCCAGCCAGACGCTGCCGATGTCCCCGTTCCGGACGATGGCCGTCACGGTCGAGGGCGAGCTGCCGCCCGGCGTCGTGGCGAAGGACCTGATCCTGGCCGTGATCGCCCGGATCGGCACCGGCGGCGGCCAGGGCCACGTCATCGAGTACCGCGGCCCGGCCATCGAGAAGCTCTCGATGGAGGCCCGGATGACGGTGTGCAACATGTCGATCGAGGCGGGCGCCCGCGCCGGGATGATCGCCCCGGACGAGACCACCTTCGCCTACCTCAAGGACCGCCCGCACGCGCCCAAGGGCGCCGACTGGGACGCCGCCGTCGCCGACTGGCGCGCCCTGCGCACCGACGACGACGCGACCTTCGACCGCGAGGTCGTCATCGACGCCTCCACCCTCTCCCCGTTCGTCACCTGGGGCACGAACCCGGCGCAGGGCGCACCGCTGTCGGCCTCCGTCCCCGACCCGGCCGGCTTCGCCGACGCCGGCGAGCGGCTGGCCGCCGAGAAGGCGCTGGAGTACATGGGGTTGACGGCCGGCCAGCCGTTGCGGGAGATCGCGGTGGACACCGTCTTCCTCGGGTCGTGCACCAACGGGCGGATCGAGGACCTGCGTGCCGCCGCCGCCGTGCTGCGGGGGCGTTCGGTGGCCGACGGGGTGCGGATGCTGGTCGTGCCCGGGTCGGTGCGCGTCGCGCTCAAGGCCGTGGAAGAGGGGCTGGACAAGGTGTTCACCGCCGCCGGCGCCGAGTGGCGGCACGCGGGCTGCTCCATGTGCCTGGGCATGAACCCCGACCAGTTGTCGCCCGGCGAGCGGGCCGCGTCCACCTCCAACCGCAACTTCGAGGGCAGGCAGGGCAGGGGCGGCCGGACGCACCTGGTCTCCCCGCAGGTCGCGGCCACCACCGCGGTCCTCGGCCACCTGGCCTCGCCCGCCGACCTGTCCGACCTGCCCGCGACCACCGGAGCCTGAGCCGCCATGGAACCCTTCACCACGCACACCGGCCGGGCGGTCCCGTTGCGCCGCGGCAACGTCGACACCGACCAGATCATCCCCGCCCGCTGGCTGAAGAAGGTCACCCGGGACGGCTTCGAGGACGGGCTCTTCGACGCCTGGCGCAAGGACCCGGAGTTCGTCCTCAACCAGCCCGCCCGCCGGGGCGCGACCGTGTTGGTGGCCGGGATGGACTTCGGCACCGGCTCGTCGCGCGAGCACGCCGTCTGGGCGTTGCAGAACTACGGCTTCAAGGTCGTCATCTCGGCGCGCTTCGGCGACATCTTCCGCGGCAACTCGCTCAAGAACGGCCTGCCGGCCGTGACCCTGCCGCAGGAGACCGTCGACCGGCTGTGGGCGCTGACCGAGGCCGACCCCGCGGCCGAGGTGACCGTGGACCTGCTCGACCGCGAGGTCCGCGCCGCGGGGATCACGGCGGGTTTCGAGCTGGACGACAACGCCCGATGGCGGCTGCTGCACGGCTTGGACGACATCAGCCTGACGCTGGAGCACGAAGCCCGCATCGCGGAGTACGAGCAGCGCCGCCCCTCGTACCGGCCACGTACCCGCAACCGGTAGCCGACGGCTTCGCCCGTGCGCACGCCCCACCGACGTCGGTCCGGTGGGGCAGCGCCGCCGCGGTCCGGTGAGACGCGGGACACAATTCCGTGCTGCCACGTCACGTCCCGCACGTCGGGGACGCTCTTGGTCGGTGCACAGCGATCGGAGGCGTCGTGACTGATCCCGCTACCCGGGGGTTCCTGGAGCACCGCGAACTGCTGTTCGCCATCGCGTACACCATGCTCGGCAGCGTGTCCGACACCGAGGACGTGCTCCAGGAGACCTGGCTGTCGTGGTCGCGCGCGGAGTGGGAGCGGGTCGACAACCCGCGTGCCTACCTGGTGCGCATCGCGGTCAACCAGGCCCTCGCCCGCCGAGCCGCCCTCAACCGCCGCCGGGAGACCTACGTCGGCCAGTGGCTGCCCGAACCGGTGGTGACCGACGCCGATCCCCTCGCGCGGGCCGAGTCGTCCTCGATGGCGTTGCTGGTCGTGCTGGAAACCCTCAGCCCGGCCGAACGCGCGGTGTTCGTGCTGCACGAGGCGTTCGGCTACGCGCACACCGACATCGCCGCCATGCTCGGCCGCACCCCCGAAGCCGTGCGGCAACTCGCCCACCGCGCCCGGCGGCACGTGCGGGCCCGACGCCCCCGCTACCGGGTCGACGCACGCGTGCAGCAACAGGCGACCGAACGCTTCATCGCCGCCACCCTGGGCGGCGACCTGGACGCGCTCATGGACGTCCTCGCCCCCGACGTGACGCTGTGGACCGACGGCGGCGGCAAGGGACCGGCAGCCAGTCTGCACCCCGTCCGCGGTCGGGGTCGGGTCGCCACCCTGCTCACCACCGTCGCGCGGAACGCTCCCGAGAACGTCGAGATCCGGTACCGCCACGTCAACGGCGACCCGTCCGCGCTGCTGTTCACCGACGCGTCGCCGTTCGCCGTCCTGGTCCTCGACCTCACCGCGGACGGCGACCGGGTGCGGGGCGTCTACTCGGTCACCAACCCGGACAAGCTGAGCCGCATCGGCCACAATGATCTCCGTGACGAACCGCGGTGATCTGCGCCGGCGCCTGGCCCACGTGCGGTGGATCGCGGGCGGCACCGGGGCGGGCAAGAGCACCGTCACGCGACTGCTGGCCGAGCGGCACGGCGCCGTCGTCTACGACGGGGACGCGGCCGAGCGGGCCTGGGTACCCCGCTTCACGCCGGACCGCCATCCCCGCGCGTGGGCGGCATTGCGGCTCACGCCCGAGCAGCGCGCCCAGCGCACGCCCGAGGAGACCTACCGGGAGATGCCCAGCCTGCACGGCGAGACCATCGACCTCCTCGTGGCAGACCTGTTGGCACTGCCCGACGACCGCCCGGTCCTGGTGGACTACTTCGGCAACACGCCACGCGACATCGCCCCGCTGCTCACCCGGCGAACGCAGGCGATCTTCCTGCTGCCCACACCCGGGTTCCGCCGGCACGCCCTCACCACGCGCTTCGCGGACCCGGCCCGGGCACACGCCAACTGGGGCTCCGGCGACCACACCCGGGCCCTGGCCAACCGCCTGGCACGCGACACCCTCTGGGACGCCGAACTCCGCCGCCAGGCGACCGAACTGGACCTGCCGACCCTGACCGTCGACGGCACCCGGACCGCCGACGCGGTGGCCACCCACCTGTCCCACCACTTCCGCCTGACCACGCCTCCTCCCGGTGGCGGTCATTGAGGTTCGCCGGGCCGGTCGTACGCCGCAGCCCGGCGGTGCGGCGCGTCCAACGGCCGGGTGCGGGCGAGCCAGGGCCCGCGGGTACGCCGCCGCCTCCAGCCGGCGGTCACCGGGCCGGAGGGCCAGTCGCCGCGTCTTCCGTTACCGGGCACGGGATTCGTCGTGGTCACCCTGCCGGGGTAGGCGCCCGCGAGGTGCTTCGCGGTCATGGCTCGGGTGAGGTCTCCGACCCGGTTCTGGGTGCTCGTCATCGGCGGCGGTGTCCAGGTAGTGGTCGAGCAGCCGGAAGGCCCGCGCCGCCTCGGGCGGCAGGGTGCGGTACGAGCAGTGGAAGACCGCACGCAGGTCCGCGTTCAGGTCGCTGGTGTGGAACGCGTCGGGGCGATCGGGTTCCAGCGCCGGTTCCCCGGCCGGCGACGCGCGTGGTCGTGCGCCCAGCGCAGGGCCGGCCACGTCTTGCCCCCGCCCGCCGGGCCGATGATCGTGGTCAGGGCGGCGCGCGTCCCGGTGAGGTCGGCCAGTTCACGGGTCCGCCCGGTGAACCTGGCAGGCGCGGCGGGGTCGCGGTGGTCGGCCGGCGGGTTCCCCGGCCGACAGGATCTCGCGGTGGAGTCGGCGGAGCGGACCTCCCGGGCCGATGCCCAGGTCCCGGCGCAAGCGCAGGCACGCCCGCGCGAACGTGCCCAGGGCGTCGGCCCGCCGCCCGGCTCGGTGTTGCGCGAGCATCAGCTGACCGATCAGCCGCTCGTCCAGCGGGTCGTCCTCGACCTGGTCGACCAGTCCGGGGACGAGCGCGCCGTGGTGCCCCAGGCGCAGTTGGAGATCGGTCCAGTCCCGTTGGGCCGCGCGGCGTTCGGCGGCGAGGGTTCCCCCGAGCCGGTCCAGCCACGCGCAGTCCACGCCGGTGAAGGCGTCGTCCCGCCACAGGCCCAGCGCTTCGGACAGCAGCGCCGGCGCGTGGCCGTCGTCCGCCCGCGCCCGGCCCAGCAACGCGTGGAAGCGGTGCAGGTCGACCGATCCGGGGTCGACCGCGAGCACGTAGCCGCCGGACCTCCTGGTCAACGACACCGCACCGGCGAGGCGCTTGCGCAGCCGGGACAGGTAGCTGGACAGGGTGCCCCGCGCGCTGCGCGGCAGGCGGTCGGGCCAGACCCGTTCGAGCAGGCGACCGGTCGGCACGACGTGGTTGGCCTCGACCAGGAGCAGTGCCAGCACGCAGATCTGCCGCGGCGACCCCAGGTCCACCGGCTCACCGTCGATCAACGCCTCCACAGGGCCCAACAAGCGGAACTCGATGGCCATCGCGCATCCCCAAGCCTCCGCTCCCTCCCCGGTGATACCGCAGCGGAGCCGCGGGTTCAAGGAATTCGCACCGCGCGGTGCACCGACCACGGCCCCGCGGGGGCAAGCGAGCCCACCGACCACGACGTCGTCGGCCGGAGCGGGCGACACCCGACCGAGCCGTGGGCGTCAACGGCGTGATCCGGCACCGGCACGAGCGGTGCGGCGTGACTCGGGATCCGGCGTCCGCGCCTGGACGCACCACGCCGGGGTCCGTCGACCCGCGCGTCAGTGGTCGTCCGGACCGGGGACGACGATCCGCAAGGAGTCCCGCAACTGCCGCGCGGCCCGGGGGTCGAGGGGTGCGAGGAACCGGCGTTCCGCCTCGTCGCTCGCCTCGGTCGCCCGCCGGAGGACGTCCTGCCCGGCGTCGGTCAGCTCGACCACGTTGCGCCGCCGGTCCTCGGCGTCCGGGTGGCGCGACACCAATCCCTTGCCCTCCAACGCGTCCAGCATCGCGACCATCGTCGTCCGGTCGATGCCGAGCCGTCGGGCCGCCTCCTGCTGCGACCTCGGCACGCGCCCGGCCACGGAGAGCAGCACACCCAGCTCCCGGCCGTCGATGCCGTGCGGTCGCAGCGCTTCCGCGGTCAGCTCCGCCATCCGCGCCTGCGCGTGCTTGAGCAGGTAGACCAGATTCCCGCCCAACTCGGGGCTCCGCCCGTCAGTCCTGGACACCCGCCCACCCTACCGCTAGCCTGATCGTCAGCACTACTGACAATCAGTCGAACTACAGGAGACACGTTGATCCTGGTTACCGGGGGTCTGGGGTTCATCGGCTCGCACACGGCGCGAGCACTTCTCGACGTCGGCGAGAGCTGCGTGCTGGTCCAGCGGCGGAGCGCCGCACCGCCGGCCGACCTCGCCGACGAACGGGTGGCGGTGGAGCGGGCCGACATCACCGACCTGCCCGCGCTGCTCGACATCGGCCGCCGGCACGAGATCACCGGCATCGTGCACCTCGCGGGTTCCATGCCCTGGCCGGTCGAGGCCGGCGATCCGGTCGAAGCCGGCCGGAAGGCGATCGGGAGCCTGTTCAACGTCGTGCGGGCCGCCCGGAGCTGGGGCGTGGCACGCGTCGGCGTCGCGAGCACGATCGGTGTCTACACAGGACTTACCAACGACGGCCCACTGCGCGAGGACATGCCGTTGCCCATGACGGCGCCACACCCGATCCCGACCTTCAAGAAGATCGGCGAACTGCTCAACGGCCACCTGGCCGACGCCACCGGCACCGAGATCGTCAACTACCGCATCTCGGCCATCTGGGGCCCACGCGGACACGCGGCGGACCCGTTCTTCGCCGCACCGCAACTCGTCCACGCCGCCGCACGCGGCACCACGCCGGACCCCTCCTCACTGCGCTCCATGCACGCGGAGGACGCCGTCGACCTGTGCTACGTGAAGGACTGCGCTCGGGCCATCGCGCTCCTGCAGGTCGCGGAACGGCTCAACCACCGCACCTACAACGTCGCCGCCGGCCGTGCGACGTCCAACGCCGAGGTCATCGCCGCGATCAAGGAGGCCGTCCCGGACGCCCGGATCAGCCTCCCCACCGGTGGTGCCGGCCGCCGGAGCCACCTGGACATCAGCCGGCTCCAGCAGGACACGGGCTACCGGCCCGGCTACGACACCACACGCGCGGCCGCCGACTACGTCGCATGGCTGCACGCGGGCAACGAGCGTTGAGCGCGGTGTCACGGTCACGCCGTACTCCGTGACCTGCCGGGGTGCATCCCGGTTCCGGACGGTTGACGCACGCCGACAACCGACCTGGTCCTTCGCCACCATCGGAGCACGGACAGCGGAGTCAGGGGGTGGCGGGATGTCGGGAACCGGGGTTCGGCGGTTGCGGTGCGCGTTGGTGGCGGCGGCGCAGGTCGTGGCGCTCTCGTCGGCGATCGCGGTCGGGACCGCTCCGGAGGCGGGCGCGGCGATCAACCACGCCTTCTACGCCGCCACGGAGCGCGTGCGGTCCGACCCCGCCGGCGCGGGCGTCACCCGGACCGCCGCGCAGGTGCCGCAAGCCGCCCACGACGCGGTGGCCTTCTGGAGCGCACCGGCCGCCGGGCGGACGCAGGTCACGACGAACCTCCCGCGGCCCGCCGGCTACCCGCCGACGAGCGTCATGTCGCCGACGCTGTCGGCGACGCAGCGGTGGCCCACCGGACCCCGCCTCCCCATGTTCGGGACCGCCCAGCCGTTCTACCAGTTCTACTGGGAGGACAACACCACCAACCCCCCGACCTACCACCGGGCGGCTTACGGGGGCGAACACACCAACGGCGCGCTGGACGAGAAGAGCTTCACGCGCTGCTTCAACGATTCCTTCTCCCGCAACGACTGGAAAACGCTTCCCGGCGGGATCCCGACCACGCTGACCGCTGCGATCACCGCGGCGAACGCCGTGCGACTGCTCTACTACCGGCCCGGGACGCCCGGGTTCCCCACCGGCCAACGCGGTGTCCGGAAGTTCGCCAACCCGTACGGCGCGAACGCCTACTCCGAGTACGACGTCGGCACCGTGCAGGTCCAGGTCAGCTCCGGTCAGTTGCAGTGGGCGGGCACCGGGCGCGGGCGTGACCGGTTGGTCCGCAACAACGTCACCCACGAGGTCTACTACACCGACGACCACTACTGCTCGTTCACGTTCCTCGGCGTCGTCCACTGATTCACAGGGAACGGGTGGCCTTCGTCAGCGCACACGCCTTGAACAGGCCGTCGAGGAGCTTCCTGATCGTGTCGTCGGTGAGGTTCCAGACCTTGTGCAGGGCGTCGGCGACGGCCTCCCGGGAGAGGTTCCACACGTCCTTGAGGTAGGCGGCGGCCTGCTCGGCGGCGACACCCGCCCGCTTCAGCAGCTCCGCCGCCTGCTCGGCCGCGACGTGGTAGGCGTTCTTGAGGATGTCGGCCACCTTGCCGCCGACGGAGATGACGCCCTTGCCGACCAGTTCCGCCCACTTCCCGACGTCGGAGACGAGGGCTTCCAGGAACCTGCCGGGGTTCTTGGCCAACCAGTCCACGATCGCCGCGGACAACCGGTTCCAGTCGGTCACCGCGGCGCCCAGCGCGATGTCGACGGCGAGCTTCTCGCCGGCGACGGTGACCGATCCCTTGAGGTCGAGGGCAACCGCCGCGCCGATGACCAGCTTCGCGCCCGCGCTGAACCCGACGCCCCGCAACACCTGCCCGCCGGGGATGACCGGAACCGCGTTGTGGAGCACGTCGGCCGCGGTGGTCAGGTCGATCGCCTTCAGCTCGACGTCCCAGGAACCGGCGTAACCGGATTTGCCCAGACTGCTCCGCACGGCAAGCTGCCCGAGGTCGGCGGGCGTGACCGTGAACGTGAAGTCCCACCCGCCGCTGGTGTTCGCCTTCGCCTTGACCTTCGCCTCGACCGCCAGGAGCACGAGCCTGCCCGACAGGTACAGCAGGTCGCCGCTGTCGCCGCCGGTGAGCACCAGCGTGTTCAGGCTCGCCGAGGGCCCCTTCTCGTGCTGGTCCGCGTCGGTCAGGGCGAACACCCCGGGACCGCCCAGGACGATGGCCTTGTCGATGTTCCCGGAACCCTTGACACCGGTCTTCGGCACGACCTCGACATCGAACCACACCTGGTGGTCGAGCACGACCAGGTGGCCGTGGCTGTGGTAGCCCTGCGGCAGGGTGCGCTTGGTCGGCTTGTCGTACCACCCGCCGGGCTTGAGCACGATCGACAGCAGGAAGTCGTCCAGCCCGAACTCGTCCAGCACGTCGCCCAGCCACTTCGGCACGTCCTGGCCCGCGATGAGGCGGGCGACGTCCCCGAGGGTGACCACCCGGCTCGCGACGAGGTGGAACCGGAAGGCGTCCAGGAACGGCACGCCGTCGCGGAGGCCGCCCGCGAGCAACAGGTCCAGGGAGATCGTGGTGCCGCCACCGGAGAAGGTCAGCTTCCCGCCGCCGCCGATGTCCACCCCGCCCGCCCCGTCCAGGCCGAGGGAACCGAAGAAGTTCTCGATGGTGACACCGCTGATGCCGAGCGGGTCCTGCCACGCGCCGGAACCGACGGGCGGCGCGGTGCCCTGCTGGAGCTGGTGCTGCCACTGCTCCTGCTGCTCGGGGCTGTCGGCGAGCACGAAGTACAGCTCCGCGGTCGGCGGGCTGCTCAACGCGAACCGCCCGCCCACCGCGCACTTCACCGGCGTGGTGTGGTTGCCGTTGAGGTCCTTGACCGGCACGGTGAACGCGGCACGCAGGTCCGCCGCCACCGGATCGGCGGTGACCCGCAACCACACGCCCCGGAAGCCGTTGCCGCCCTCGGCGAGCCGGATCGAGAGCGATGACTTGGCCAGCGGCGACGCCAGGACCGCCGTCAGCTCCACACCCGCCCGCGCGCCGAAGAACGGCTTGATCGCCTCCTCCAGCGACCCGGCGAACCCGACGCGGGCGAACAGGGTGACGCCCTTGGCCAACGGCTCCTTCAGGCTCGCGGGCAGGTTGTCGGTGGCGGGCAGCAGGCCGTCCGGGATGGGGGTGCCGTCCACCGTGCACAACGCGAGCCCGGTGTTGCCGAACCGGACGAGGTCGGCGAGCACGGCCAACGGCTCCGGGAACCACGTCCAGTCCTTGAGCCACAACGCGCCGGCGAGCGCGGTCACCGGTTTCCCGGTGGCGCCACCGCGTTTGACGTGGGCCAGGAAGGACACGTCGGTCACGCCGATGCCGGCGGTGCCGCGCAGCGTGAGCGTGAACTCGGTGCCGGTGGGGTTGTTGGTCGCCTGCCCCGACTCCAGCTCCAGGGTCACCCCGACCCGCTTCACGGTGATCGCGGGCAGCCCGTCGGGGAGCCCGAGCTTCCCGGCCAGCGCGTCGAGCACCGCGGTCAGGGAAACCTGCCGCACCTCGCCGCCGAGCGTGAACCGGCCGGGGATGTCCCAGCGCGCGCCGAACGCCAGGGCCGGTTCGCCGGCGTCGGCGGGGGTGATCGCGGCCCGCGCGTCGAGGCGGCCGGTGAGCTTGCCGCTCTTGCCGGGGTGGTCGAGGTCGATGGACGCGGAGGTGAGTTCGACGGCCGCGCCGCCGAGGCCGAGCCGCCACTTCCCGGTGCCCACCTGCGCGGTGACCCGCCAGGCCCCGGACGGCACGGTGGCGGTGAGCCCCACCCCGGAGAGCACGACGTTCGGCACGTCCTGCCCGACGTCCACCTTGAGCGCCTTGAGCACGTCGGCGATGTTGACCACCCCCACCGTCTCCAGGTCGAGGGACGCCGACTTGGCGGACCCGGACCCGGAGAACGTGACCACGGCTTGGAAAACGGCGCTCGCGAGGTCCACCTCGGCGCCGCCGGTGACGACGACCTGCCGCGTCCCGCCGCCGAACGGGTTGACGACCTGGAACGAGGCCGTGCGGTCGGTCAGCGTGCACAGGCCGTCCAGGACGCTCCAGTCGCCCGCCAGCCCGACCGTGATCTCCACCCGTTCCACGAGTTTGGCGAGCGAGGTGCCCGGCCGCAGGACGATCCGGGCGCCCCGGACGACCGGGGAGTCACCGAGGTCGAACCCGCCTCCGACCGCGCCGGTCAGCCCGCCGTCCGCGCCGAGCCACTTCGCGAACCCGTCCAGCGGGCGGTGCTCCGCGGTGGGCGGCGCGTCGGCGGTCAGCTCCAACCATGGTCGCGGGTCCGGACCGGGCAGCTCGCCGGTCAACACGATCGCGCGGGAGACGCCGGGCGGGGTGAGGCCGGCGGTGATCCGCACGTGGTGGTCTTCCGGCGTGACCGCGCCCTCCAGCGGCTCGGTCACCACGGCCACGGCGAACGATATGTCCATTGTGGACGACTTGGCCGGTGGCGAGGCCAGGTCGAGCACCGGGTGCGCCGACCCGTCGCCCGCCTCGCCGTTCGGCGTGATCGTGCCGGCCAGTTCGAGCGCTCCTCCGTCGAGCAGCAGGAAATCGGCCAGGGGCCGCCGCGCCGATACGTTCTTCGCGGCCAGCCACGCCCCCGCGGCGAGGGCGGGGTGGTCGGAGCCGGCGGGGCGCGCCTCGGAGGTGAGGAACAGGCGGCTGCCGTCGGGGAACGCGAAGGTGTCGAGCGCACTGCCCCGGGTGGCCGGGAACCAGGCGGCGAACGTCCACTTCGCGGGCAGGGTCAGCGGCAGGTAGAGGCCGGGCACGCCGTCGTCGACCGGCGTGCCCGCGCCCGCGTCGACCAGACCCACCTCGATCGTCACCGGGCCCAGCGCGCCGAGTCCGGGCAGGTGCGGTGTGCCGGCGACCGTGACGACCGAACCCGACCGACCGAGTTCGGCCTTCTCGACGGTGAGCGCGTCGCCGAACCACGCGCCGACCAGGCGTGCCGCCCGGTCACCGCCCGCCTGCTCCAGCGCGGTCGCGGGCAGCGTCAGGGTTCCCGCCGTGACGTGATTGCGCAGGAGTGTTTCAACCGCGTCGATTCGCATACAGGCCAACACCTTCTGGCGAACGCCCCGAGGGCGGTGGGGAGTGCGGCACGAGTCGTCCGTGCCGGAGTCGGCGAATGCTATCGCCGTTGGGTGTTCCGGCGGACAGGTGAGCGTGTTCCCGCCGTTCCTCTAAGCCATTCCGGGTAGCTTCCCCGCACGGTGGAGTTCGAATCGGCCATTCGCACGCCGAAGGGTGGTTTCGGGGCGCAATCCGCAGAAGTGCCGTGACACTGGGTGGAGATAGAGCGCCACCGTGCCCTGGAAGTGTTACGGGGCAGCCGAATCGTGGCGCCTCCTTGACCGGCAGACACGCACCTCAGCAGACTCGGCGAAGCTGCCCGCACGTTCCGCACCGGTTGCGGCGAAAGGTCTGCTGAAGATGAAATTCGATGTTGTGGTCGGCATGGACGAGAAGTCGTTCTCACTGGGCGTCGCGGAGTTGCACAAACGCGAGGATGCTCACAAAAAATTCTTCCAGGGCACGGTCGAGAAGAGTCCCTTCAAGTGCGACTGGAACGTTGTCGACGCCCCGGCGGTGGTCTTCGGCCCACCGGACCCGGGCAAGTGGGCCGCCTCCTACGACGGGTCCGGCAAACACCCCGCGGGCCCCGTGCCGCCGGCGGGGAACACCTTCCGGTTGCACCTGCCCAAGCTGCACATCGTGCTGTACTCGGGCGGCAAACCGCAGCCGGCGGTGGAAGGCCCGGTCGAGATCTACGCGCAGGTGGCGGTGTCCGGCGGCAAGCTCACGATCACACCGCTCGCCGTCTGGTTCGACGAGTCGAAGATGGACCCCAACGACCGCGCGTTCGTGGCCGGTTTCGTGCTGCCCGCGGTGTTCAAGCAGGTCGGCGGGGTGCTCAAGGGCATCGACATCCCGCCGCTGCACTTCGCGGCCGGCAGCGTGCCGATCGACCTCAGGATCACCGAGGTGACGCTCGGCGGCGGCCGGCTGCTGATCGCCGCGCTCGCGGACAAGTCGAACGGGGCGGCGGCGCCGGCGACGTGGCCGACGGCGTCGACCTTCGTGCTGGTCAACCGGGACTACCTCGGCGCGCTGGTCGGCGCGGCGGCGGCGAACTTCAAGGGCAAGGACCTGGGGAAGTTCGACAAGGGCGGTTCCGCCGGGTCCATCTCCGGGAGCGCCAAGCTCGAAGCGATCAAGAACGTGAAGATCCTCGACGACCCGACGACCGCTTCGGCCGGGCTCGACGTGTCCTTCGACCTGACCGCCAAACTCCTCGGCTCGAAGTGCGCGCTGTCCAAGGCCGCCAAGAAATCATGACCCGGGCTGTGCCCTGAAGGGAGCAGGTATGGACTACGACGTCACCACCGACCCGGAGTTCCCGGTCATCACGGTCAAGGTCTCGGTCAAGGACGGCGCCGACCAGGAATTCCTGATCAAACCGATCGACGTGGCGGACTTCAAGGTGCACCTGAAGGCCAAGGGGGGATTCGACTCCAAGGTCTTCGAACCGATCGCGAACGAGGTCGCGAACAGCGCACCGGGGATCGTCAAGAAGAAGGTCAAGGAGATGGACGGGCACACCGTCAAGCTGGAGAAGGGCATCGGCTACACCATCGTGGTCGAGGGCGTCAGCATCCCGGTCCAGGCGCAGCACCTGAAGTTCGCCCAGCACGACAAGCACCTCCTGGTGACCGGCGATCTCCACATCCAGAGCGGCAAGTGAGGAATCGCCATGACCGCACACCGAGGAACCCTCACCATCACCACCCCGCCGGCGATCCCGCTCGCCCGGACCGTGCAGATGCCCGACGGTTTCGAGTACGACTCCGGTGCCCTCGGCTTCCGGCTGGAAGACCTGGAGATCCTCCCCGTCGAAGCACCCGCGGCGCGGCCGGTGGCCGTCGACGGCGGGACGACCGTCGCGCTCCCCTCCTTCGAGGTGCGCGCCCGCTACCGGGTCGAGGCCACCCGTGATGCCGTGGCGACCGTCGACGGCGGCGGTGACCTGTCCGAGCTGCCGGACTCGGCGACCGCCCCGCGCACCGGCCGGGACATCACCGACCACGACCGCGACGAGTGGGTGGACAACGCCAAGGCCCAGGAGGACAAGCTCAACAAGACGCCGAACGGGCAGAAGCTGGTGAAGACCTACTACGAGCACAACGAGGTCTACGGCGAGCTGTTCGAGACGGACAAGGGCACCTTCGTCCGGGACGTCTGGTCCAAGAAGGGCGGGACCACGCAGATGGCCGCCCACACCCACGGCGCGGTGAAGCAGGACGACGTCGTCAACCAGGGCGAGTACCCCAGCCTGCGCACGGACGACCAGGTCAGCTACAACGCCGCCGCCTTCGCCCGTCACGACGCCATGACGCAGTACACGAAAGCGCTGGACCCGAACTACGACCCGCTGGACCCGGACAACGTCGCGGCCAAGTACAAGAACGCCGTGGAGGCCAGCCTCC
This sequence comes from Saccharothrix obliqua, assembly GCF_019375475.1. Taxonomy (GTDB): domain Bacteria; phylum Actinomycetota; class Actinomycetes; order Mycobacteriales; family Pseudonocardiaceae; genus Actinosynnema; species Actinosynnema obliqua. The sequence goes on from NZ_JAHXGQ010000002.1 coordinate 593,465, forward strand.
AGTTCCGCACGGCCGTGCGGAACGACACCGGCAACACCGACAAGGCGGTGACCCAGATGCGGTCGGGCGCCGTGTACGAGGCGGTCGAGAAGCACTCCGGCGGCCTCCCCGAGGTCGGCCCCGAACTCCTCCACGCCTACCTCGCCCCGCACGAGACGACGTGGTCGGCATGGGAGGAGGGGCAGCACGACGAACTCCTGTTCCACCACAACAACGCGATCGAGGGTCGCGCGGCGCTGCGCGCGGCCGATACGCCGAAGGAGGTGTTCTCCGGTGGGTGCTTCGCGCACGTGACCGGTGCGACCGCGGTGATCGGCGCGGACGGCGCGGTCCGGGTCGACCTGCCCGAACTGGCGGTCGAGGTGGACGACTCGGCGTGGACGGGCCCGGCGGGCGACGTCGCCCGGCAGCACCTCGAAGCCGGCGCGTTCCTGCCGGACCTCCTGCGCGGCCTGGTCGCACAACGGCTCCGCGAGGCCGTCAACGGCCAAGACCCGCGCGTAGTGGCGGTCGAGGCGCGATGACCGCCGTCGAACCCCGGCCGCCCCGCCTGGTCCTGGGCGCGGGCGGCGCCGGGGACCCGGTGACCGACACCTGGCGGACGTTGCTCGCCGACGACCTCCGCCAGTACGCCGAGATCCTCGACGCGGCGCTGGAACCGCAGGCGGAGTACCTGACCGCCACCGAGCGCGGCCTCTACACCAGGGGCAAGAAGCTGCGGCCTCTGATGATGGTGTTGTCGGCGCGCCTGGTCCACGGGCCGGGCGAGCTTCCCCGGAAGGTCGCCCGCGGCGCGGTGTCGCTGGAGATGCTGCACGTCGCGACGCTCATCCACGACGACGTCATCGACGACTCCGCGGTCCGCCGCGGTGTGCCGTCGGTCAACGCGGCACGCGGTCCGGGCGCCGCGGTCATCCTCGGCGACATGCAGTTCGTGCAGGCGGTGCGGGGCTTCGTGGAGTCGATCGACACCGACCGGGACATGGAACTGGTCAAGACCGTGCTGGACGTGGCGTTCCGGATCTGCTGCGGTGAGCTGGACGAACTGCGCGTCGACCCCTCCTGGCACGAAGAAGTGCTCAGGGAGCGCTACTGGGAGACCATCGACCGCAAGACGGCGGCCCTGTTCGCGCTGGCGTGCGAATCCGGGATCAGCCTGGTCGACGGCCGCACCGCGGACATGCGGCGGATCGGTTTCTACGGCAGGCGGGTCGGCCGCGCGTTCCAGGTCATGGACGACCTGCTGGACCTGGTCCAGGACGAAGCCGCCTCCGGGAAACCACGCGGCATGGACCTCGCCCGGCGCAGGCCGTCGCTGCCGATCGTGTACGCGATGGCCGAGCTGGGGCCGGCGCACCCGGTCAGCCGGGTGATGCGCGGCGACCAGCCCGTGCCCGACGACCTCGCACCGCTGATCGACGACATCCGCGACACGAGCGGCTTCGTCCGCGCCTACGCCGACGCCCGCCGCCAGGTCCTCGACGCGCTGGAGTACCTGCGCCCGTTCCCGCGCAACCGCTACCGCTCCGCGCTGGAACGGGTCGCACTGCACGTCGTGGACCGGAGTCCCTGACACCCACCGGGAGAGCGCCATGAGCGAAGGTCTGCTCCGATTCGTCTTCAACACCCTGCTGACGAGGTTGAACAACCCCGGGCACAAGCTGTGGCTGCCCACCCAGCTGGAGAAGATGACCGACTCGACCGGGCAGCGCATCCTGCCGCTGAGGCCGGGCGCGTGGCAGGTCGGTGACCTCCGGGGCTCCAGCGGTGAGGCCGTGCGCGAGCCGTTCATCACCCGGTTCACGACCTACTTCCAGTTCCACGCCAGGAAGACCCAGCCGCCCGAGTTCGACCCACCGGTCAACGCGACCGAGTTCGAGGTGGTCCCGGCGCCGGACGCCCAGGCGCCCCGGCTCGACACCACGGACATCGAGGTCCGGGGACTCCAGAACGCCTGGGTGCGGCCCGGTCCGGAGGTCACCGCGGCCGGCGGCGGCTACCACCTGCGGCTGACCGTCCAGTTCGGACACTACACCGACAAGGAGCCCGTGGCGGTCGACGTCGCGGGCAAGTACGCGCTTCGCCAACGAATCGCCATCGCCGACGAGGGCAAGAAGACGCCCACCGAGCGGAAGGTCAAGACGAGCCTGTTCTCCTGGCCGGTCCACGACATCGTCGGCAACGGCTCGTTCGTCATGGAGATCAAGGGTTTGTGGGCGGACATCGACTGCGACGTCGACCCCGGACCGGACGGCAGGCTCGCCGTCACCGTCCGCCACATCGAGACCCGGGGCGAGCAGAGCGGGCAGCCTCCCGGTTTCTCGCTGCTGCGGGACAAGCTCACCATCGACATGAACCTGCCCGAGGGTGCGAAGAAGGACTGGTTGGACACCGCGCAGAAGGCGTTCGACACCCCGGACGCGCGCGCCGAGTTCGACCAGAAGCTCAGGGAAACCCTCAACCAGGCCGACAACCTCGGCCGGCTCGGCAAGACCTTCGGCGACCTCCTCAACGACCGGCTCGAAGGCTCCCTCGGCAAGGCGACCGGCACCGCCAAGTCGGTCGACGACAACCTCTTCGACCGGGTGCGGCACGCCGTCAACGACGAGCAGAGCCCGTGGTACCTGCCGGTCGGCGTGTTCAGCGTCAAGGAACCCTCGCTGGACCCGTACGCGATGAAGGAGGCGAACCTCGGCCCGGATTCGGACCTGCACGTCAAGAACGTCCGGCTCACCGGCATCACCCTTGAAGGGCTCGCGAACGCGATAGCACCCGCGCCGGGCATCGTCTTCACACCGGGCGTCCGGGCGGAGGTGCGGCTGGGGACGTTGCCGGACGGGACGGCGATCCGGTTGCCCGGCAAAGGCGGCGAGACGAAGCACGTGCGCAACCCGATCACGTTGACCTGCGGGATCGAGGTGGAGTTCGACGCGGGCGGCACCGCGAAAGGTCAGGTGACGGCCCGGATCCGCGACTCGGACGCGCACATCGAGTTGGACACCGGTGGTGGCACCGAGAACTCGTTGAACACCCTTGAGGTCAAGGCCCGCGCGGTGGTGCTCAAGATCGCGCCGGAGCACCTGGACATCGACCTGAAGATGAGCGGCCAGTTCGGCACGCTGATCAACAGTTGGCTCCAGGGCAAGGACGCGAAGCAGCGCGTCGTCGACGAGCTGAACAAGAACATCCTGAAGGAGAAGGAAGGCATCGACAAGTCGCTCACCGAGAACATCCGCAAGCTCATCGCGTCCAAGCTCGACGACTGACAACGGCACTCACCGACGGGAAGGAACCCTCGCCATGGCAGACGTCACGTTCGGCCTCTCGGCCGAAACCCTCAACGACATCGTCCGCAACGTGCACAAGCAGCTCTACCCCAAGCACTTCCGGGACTCCAAGAAGATCGAGCGCGGTGGCGTGAAGGGCGAGCTGTCCTGGGACGCGGCGTCGCCACCGGTGCTGGTGCTCAAGGAGGAGGGCAACGCCATCGGGCACGACGCCGTCGACTTCCCGGAAGGCACGTTGCCGGAGGGGGTGGCGCAACGCATCCTGGACGTCTACCAGGGACGCTCCTTCGAAGTGCTCCTGGAGAACGTGAGCCTCGTGCTGAAGCTCGACAACACGGCCACGCCCCAACCCGTTACCGCGAAGATCACCGTGGTGGCCGTGATCGACATCTCGGGCAACCGCCTCGCGATCAAACCCCTGTCCGCCAAGGTGTCCACCGGCGACCCCAACGACGACGCCTTCTACAACGGCGCCGTCGTGCCGGCGGTCCTCGAAGCGCTCGGGGACGTGCTCGGTTCGATCAAGCTGCCCGCGCTGGAGTTCGAGGGCATCCACCTGACCACGCCGAACGCGCTGGTGTCGGACAACGTCCTGGTGTGCCAGGCGAACCTGGCCGGCAGGCCGGTGCCGCCGCAGCCGCTCCGCGGCCACTGGCCGCCCGACCCGTTCTTCGTGCTGCTGGGTCCCGACGCCGTCCGGGCGGCGGTGGAGCTGACGGCGAAACACCTGGAGGGCAGGGAGTTCAGCGACAAGGGCGAGAAGGGTTTCGGCATCGGCACCGGCTACTACGAGGGCCGGGTCACCATTCGGAACGTCCGGTCCAGCGGGCAGGTTTCGTCGAACCTCGAAGCCGACGTCACCGCGACCATCAACGGCAACGGCGGCGCGGGCATCAAATTCCCCCTCAACAAGTCGATCGACGGCCACTTCGACATCGTCGCGCACCCGGACCCGACGGCCACCGTGCGGCTGAGCCTCCACGGGACCGAGCTGTCGGGCGTGGTCTCGGGGTTGAGCAACTTCGAGGTGAAGTTGGAGAACCACCGCGGTGACTTCGGTGACGGGGTCCTGGTGTGGGCGGCGAACAGCCTCTCCGGCTACATCACGTCCAAGGTGCGGGAAGGTGTGCTGGGCAAGACGTTCTCGCTGTACCAGGTGCCCGCGGTGCACGTGAGCACCGAGGGCGTGCACCTGGAAGTGGCGCCGACCGGCCTCGCCCTGCAAAAGTCGTCGAGCGGCCTGCTGGTGATCACGGGCAACGTCGCCATCGCGAGCGTCAACGTGACGTACGCGCTCGCCTAGCCACGCCTCCTCCGGAACCGTGTTCCCGACCGATGCGACGTGCCCGCTCCCGGGCGGGCTCGTCGCTCAGCGGACGTTGGCACGCAGGGCTTCCAGGTAACGGTCCATGGAGTGGTCGCGCACCCCGGCCGAGGTGGCGGCGAAGGGGTCGGCGCCGAGCCCCTTGGCGCGGTCGGCCAGGCCGCCCACGAATGACGGCTGCTGGTCGCGCAACCGGCCCTCCGCGTCGATGTGGTGCAGGGTGGGCGCGTGCTTGAACACCGGCGCGGGTGGGACGAGCGGGACCACGTCGTTGTTGTTGACGAACCGGTGCGTGCGGTCGGCGAACGCCTCGTCGTGCGCCTCGACCAGGCTGCGGTCGCAGACGCGGGGCTGCCCGTAGGTGTAGACGCCGTCCGCGAGCAGCCGGGGGTCCTCGAAGTACAGGTGCAGCGCGGCCAGGAAGGCCAGGGCGCCACCGAGGCTGTGGCCGGTGAACCAGATGGTCTGGTCGTTGTCGCGCAACTCCACCACGGCGTCGCGGACCTCGGGGTAGATCGACCGGAGGGCCTGGGCGAAGCCGTGGTGGACGTAGCCCTTGTTCGCCGGACCCGGCCACGGCGGCGTGCTGCCGTCGGACAGCCAGTCCTGGATCTTCCTGGGCTCGGTGCCGCGGAACCCGACCAGGATCATGCGGTCGGAGGCGGCGGTGTACGCCTGGGTGTCCTCCAACGGGAACGGCGGGGTGAACACGGTCTCGTGGTGGCGGACGCGGTCGAAACCCCACTCACGGGCCGTCCGCTCGATCTCCTCCGGCGTCCGGTACGCGAGCTTGGCGGCCTCGGCCATCCAGTACGCCTGCCGCGTGCTGTAGCCGGTCGAGGTGTGGTCGATCGTCCGGACGGACATCGGATGCCTCCTCGGCGCTCGGGATTCGTGGTGTCACGCCCCGTTGTAGTGCCGACCGGCGCACCCCGCCCGATCTGCTCACCCGATAGTGGTCGCCGGCCAGGGTTCGGTGGCCCGCCAGTTCGCCAGCGGCGTCGACAAGCCGTCGGCCAGCAGCGGCAGTTGCGGGACGAGTGCCACGCAGGCGACCACCTGGAGGTCGCGCAAGCGCTCCATGGCACGCAGCACGCCGGTGTCGACGGCACGCAGGCCCAGGTCGACCGCGGCGGCGTTGTAGGCGGCGACCGCCTCCTCGCCGGTGTGCGCGAGGTCCCACTCGACCGGCGCCACGCCGACGTGCTCGAAGTCCGAGTACAGCGTGGAATCCGCGGTTTCGATCATGTTGTAGTACGGGGCGTCGCCGTGGACCACCTGGAGGGGGACACCGGGGAACATCCGCGCGAAAGCGGCGGGCGACGTGGTGGCGGGCGAGAGGACGGCCCACTCCGCGCGGGCGCGGGCCAGGTCGGCGGCGGGCAGCAGGTCCTCGCGACCCTCCAGGTCGGCGAAGGCGAGGTCGACGTAGCCCTGGATACCCGGGAAGAAGCCGGCTTCGCCCGGGTACTCGGCCAGGACCGAGTGGAGGCGGGCCACGGCGGGCATGTGCTTCACCACGTCGTAGTCGTTGGGGAGCACGCCGTCGACCTTCTCCCAGAAGGTCATCGTGAAGCCGTCCCGTTCGACGGGCTCCGCCGGCACGAGTCCACTCGGGACGACGGTCGGCTCACCACGCGACGCCAGCCACCTCGTCACGTCCAGCTCCGCGCGCTGGAAACCCGTCGAAGTCGTGCCGCGCGGGGACACCACCGGCACGCGTGCGACGACCGGCGACGGCGCGAGGTCCACGACCACCGAGAAGACGTCGTACAGGACCTTTGCCCCGGACGCGTCCAGGCCCAGCGCGGTCGCGGCGTTGACGGTGGCGTCGAAGGCACGTCGCGTGCGGGCGGAGCGTTCTTCCTCGGTGATCATGAGCGTCACCCTAGGTCGGGACCGGGCGCCGCGGCGAATCGGCCAGGGCTCAAGCGTGCTCCGGTGCGAGCAGGTAGGCGAGCACCATTTCGGTCGTCTCGGTGGCCCATGTGCCCCAGGTCATGTCGTCGGGCCAGAACCGGCACGTCGCGGCGCGGTGCACGCAGGAGCCGATGACGGTCCGGGAGGCCATCCGGATCGCCATCGCGGGGTCCGGGTGCCGCACTTCCCCCATGCACGGTCGGGCGGCTTCGACGAACGCGTGCTGGATCGTGGCCAACGCCTGGAAGCTGCGTTCCCGCGCGTCCGCGCGTTGACCCTCCAGCAGCTCGGGGAAGATCCGGTCGTGCCGCGTGAAGGTGTGCGCCAGCGCCCCGGTGAACGCGTCGACGACCCCGCGCAGGCCGGGTGCCGGTGACCGGAGAGCTTCCGCGACGCTGGTCTCCAGCAGCCCGAGCACCTGGTCCTTCACCGCGCGCAGCAGTTGTTCCTTGCCGGAGAACCGGCGGTAGATCGCGCCCACCGACCTGCCGGCCCGCTCCGCGACCGCCGCGATGGTGAACTCCTCCAGGCCCCGGCTGGCCAGCACGTGCTCGGCGGCGGCCAGCACCCTCTCCAGGGACTCCTGGCTGCGGGTTTGCTGCGGTGGCCGGAAGCCGACGGATCGCTCACGCACCGATCGCACGTTACCTCCCGCGGACGGGCGCCCGCGCCCCGACCTCGTATGCGAATGATAACTTGCATTCGCATCCACCGGACGGCGCAGGACGGAGTCAGCATGGCGAGCATCGAGGTGCGGGGCGCCCACGTCGAGTTCCCGATCTTCGACGCGAGGTCCCGCTCCCTGAAGAAGCAGGTGCTCGGCAAGGTGGGCGGGAAGATCGGGACCGACGCGAAGGTCCCGGTCATCGAGGCGCTTCGGGACATCACCCTGTCCCTGCGCGAGGGCGACCGGGTGGCCCTGGTCGGGCACAACGGCGCGGGCAAGTCCACGCTCCTGCGCCTGTTGTCCGGCATCCACGAGCCCACCCGCGGCAGCGCGCGGATCGTCGGGCGGGTCTCCCCCGTGTTCGACCTGGGCGTCGGCCTGGACCCGGAGGTCTCGGGCTACGAGAACGTCATGATCCGCGGCCTGTTCCTCGGCATGAGCCGCAAGCAGATGGAGAAGCGCGTCGACGACATCGCGGAGTTCACCGAACTCGGCGATTACCTCGGCCTGCCCCTGCGAACGTACTCCGCCGGTATGCGGGTGCGCCTGGCGATCGGCGTGGTGACCACCATCGACCCCGAGATCCTGATCCTCGACGAGGGCCTTGGCGCGGTCGACGCGGCGTTCGTCACCAAGGCACGCGGGCGGCTGGTCGACCTCGCACAGCGGTCCGGCCTGCTGGTGTTCGCCTCGCACGTGGACGAGTTGCTGCGCGCCCTCTGCACCACCGCCGTCTGGATGGACGAGGGCCGGGTGCACATGCACGGCCCGCTGGACGAAGTCCTCGCGGCGTACAACGGCGCGGCCGACACCCGTTGTCCGGAATCCGATGTCCGGATGCCCTGACCCGGCGTCCGGACAGCAACCCGGTGCTACGAATCGACGTCCGCTTCGAGCAAGAGGAGGACGTCATGGGGAAGTCTTCGAGCAGGGCGGCGACGGTCGCCGCGGCAGTGCTGGTGGGTGCGGGCCTGGTCGCGGCACCGCACGCCTCCGCCAGGCGCACACCGGCGGGGGTGATCTCACCGGCGCAGGTCGCCACCAGGTGTTACGACGGCGAGAACTGGCACGAAACCTGCCACATCTCCAACCGCGGCGCCGGCAACAACGTCCTCCGGGTGACGGACCTGTACGGCACCGTGGCCGTCGGCCCGCAGGGGCTGGGGGCGGACCTGTGGAACGCCGGCACGAACGACGGGCAGCACATGAGGCTCTACAACAGCAACGGGGGTTGCCTCACCGCGAGTGGCACGATAGGCGCGAACACCTACGTAAAGCCGTGCGACGGGTCGGCACAGCAGGAATGGGGCTACAGCAGTGACGACACGATCTTCCACTACGCCTCCGGCACCTGCCTGACGATCTACACCTCCACCACCCCGGCCTACGCCTACACGGCGATCTGCCAACCGACAGCCGTGCAGCGCGCCAAGTGGTTCTCCTGGCGCTGAAACCCCTGTCGGGCCGCCCGTGTCGCGCGGCCCGGCTTCTCCGCGGGCGCATGGTGCTGATGCCGCACCGGCCGGCGGGACCGCAGTCACCGCGGACAGGTCGTCACCGGGCGGGCAGCACTTCGACGCTGCCCGCTCATCCGGCACAGCGGTGGGGCCCGGCGGAACTCGTCGCGCCGACCGCGGCGGTTTCGACCTCATCCGCGTCCGGGCTGTGCCATGCTCCTCGACGCTGTTGTCGCCAGGGGGGCGGGAGTACGCGGTGAAGACGCCCGACGAGTGGATGCGGGAGTTCGAGGCGAAGATCGCCGACGCGCAGCACAAGGCTGCCGCGGTGCAGGAGGGGCTCGCGGGCGCCCAGGGTGCCGCGACCTCGAAAGACGGGTCGATCACCGTCACGGTCGCGCCCAACGGCGCGTTGACCGACCTGAAGTTCACCGCCGACGTCATGCGCCGGTCGCACACGCAGCTCGCCGCGGAGGTCGTGGCCGTCGCGCGGGAGGCCCAGCGGGCGGCGGCGGTGCGGGTCGCGGAGGCGTTCGGCGCGGTCGAGGGCACGGACTCCGAGACGTACCGGGTCATCACCGAGTACCTGCCCGCGCCCGTCGAGGACGAGCCGGAACGGCCGCGGTACGCGTTCGAACAGGAACTCGAAGAGCCGGCACCACCGCCACGCCGGTCCGCGCCGCCACGCCCGGCGGACGACGACCGCGATTTCAGCAGCGAGTCCATCTTCCGGAACCAGTAGGTCGGCAGTGGCAGAGGCAGAGGGCACGACCACCTGGTCGACGGGCGCGGGTGTGGTCGACAGCGTCAACGGGCTGGTCACCTCGCTGACCGCGGAGTCCGAGGGCGAGGGCGTCGACGTCATCGACGTCGCGCTGGGTGGCGCGGGCGTCGTGGTGGACCTGGTCGGCGTGGCGGCGAACCCGTTGAGCGTGCTGGCATCGGCGGGCGTGGGGTGGCTGCTGGAGCACGTCGACTTCATCCGGGAACCGCTGGACGCGTTGCTGGGCAACCCGGACGAGATCAACGCCAACGTCGACCAGCTCAAGCAGGCGGCGCTGGAGATGAAGGCGATCGCCGAGGAGCACCGCCGGGACCTGGGTTCGGTGTCCGACTGGGAGGGCGGGTCCGGCGACGCGTTCCGCGCCGAGATGGACACGATGGCGGCCGAGTACGAGGCGCTCGGGTCGACCATGGACGGCACCGCGGCGATCTACGCGTTGTCCGGCGCGCTGGTGTGCGAGCTGCGGGCGCTGGTCTTCGGGTGGATCTCCGACCTGATCGGCGAGCTGATCGCGGGCGCGTTGATCGCGGCGGCGTCGGCGGTGGTGACCGCGGGCGGGTCGATCGCGGCGTACGCGGGGTTCGCGGGCACCCGCGCGGCGATGCTGGCGACGAAGATGGCGACGCGGCTGTCGAAGCTGGGCGCGGCCATGGCGCGCATGGGCGGTCGGATCGCCGAGCTGGCCGACAAGATGCAGGGCCTGGTCAAGGGGTTGGAGCGGTTCGCCGAGTACGGCGGGTACGCCAAGACGGCCTACGACGCGGTCAAGCCGTACGAAATGCCGCCGGCCAACGCCTGATGGCCGGCAACCGGACCGGTCGCGGTTCGCACCACGGCGGTGACAGCGGCAGGCCCGCGTCCCCACCACCGTCCACTCCGGACACTGGCGGATCGGTCAGTGGCCGCGGCACGCGGATGGACACCAACGCCGTCGAGGACCTCGGCGGCCGGATCACCAACCGCGGTGAGCAGTTGCGGACGGGCGTCGCCGCGAAGCTGAACATCAACGCCGGTGCCGGCAGCGCGGGCGTGTTCGGGCAGGTCGCGATGATCCAGGCCGACCGCGCCATCGCGACCGCGCGCACCGGCGCGGACAAGGCGGCGGAGGCGGCGGACCACGCGGGCGCGAAGACCAAGGCCACCGCCCAGACGGCCCGCGACACCGATCGTGCGGCGGCGGAATCGTTGCGCCGCATCGAAAGCCGTCCCCCGGCCGCGACGCCGTCCGGCTCGACGGGCACGGGCACGCCGTCCTCGACCTCGACCGGAGCCGGCCGCCGATCCGCCCCGCCGACACCGCCCGGTGGCCCGACCGGCACACCCGCGACGACCCGCCCCGGCACCGCCGCACCGCCCACGAGCACGCCACCGTCGTTGGGCAACCGCCTCGGCGGTCCACCGACCACCCCCGGTGGTCCCGGCAGTCCGGCTCCCGGATCGACACGTCCCGGCAGCGCACCGCCCACCTCGCACGCCACCGGACCACAGGCGGCGACTCGCCCCGGGAACGTGCCGAGCGGGCTCCCGGCAGGCGGGCCGCGACCGGGTGGTGTGCCCGGCGGTGTTCCTCGGCCCGGCGGGGTCCCAGGCGGAACGCCCGGCCCGGCACCACGTGCGAGCGGTCCTCCCGGCGGTGCGCCGCGGCCGGTCAACGCCGCCGGCGGGATGCCACCGCAAGGCAACGCGCGACCGGGCGGCCCGCACGACGCTCCCCGCACCCCACCGGGAACGCGGCCGACACCGGCCGGGAGCGCACCGCACCCGGCGCTCCCACCTTCCCGGCAGCAGCCGAACCCCGGCCGGCCACCGCACCCGGCACAGCCACCGCAGCCCGGAATGCCCCCGCGGCCCGGACAACCGCAGACCGGACCGCGGCCCGCGGGACATCCCCTCCCCGGACCGCCCCACCTCGGGCGCACTCCGCGCCCTCCCGCGGGACAACCGCCGCGGCCCGGACAACCGCCGTTCGCCGCGCCACCGCCCCGCTACGCCCCACCGAACGGAACCCACCCGCCTCGGGCGTTCACCCCGCCACCCGGCGGGCAGCACCCACGCCCACCGCACGCACCGGACTTCGGCCAACGCCCCCACCAACCGGGAACACCCGCCGGCACCCCGAACCCACCGGTCGCACTGCACCACGTCGCCCCGTCGTCGTACGGCGTGTCCAGAGTGGCCGTACGGGACGTCCCCGGGTGGACGCGGGACGAGAACGCGCTCTACCGCGGCGACACCCGGTCGCCGGAGCAGATCCGCGCGGCGGGCGGGTTCCACCCGCACCGGCCGGACGCGCCCGACCTGCGGCGGCACGTCCACGGTGACACGAACGCGTTCGTCAGCACGTCCACCGACCGGCAGGTCGGCGTGGAGCGGGCGGGGCACGGCGCCGTCTACGTGATCAAGGCACCGGGCGGGATCCTGACCGACCCGACCATGCGCGCGAACGGGGACCCCCGCGGGTACGGCGAGTCGGAGGTCCTGTTCCCGGGCGGGGTGGACTGGCGGTACGTCGCCGGGTGGCACGAGGTCGCGTACGACCCCGGTGCGGGCAGGCTGGTGCCCGGCCCGTTCGTGCCCAACCCGGACTACATCGGCGACCGACCCGACCCGGCGGCACGTCCACCCGACACGACCGGCCTCGCACACCACCAGCCCAGGCCGCACGTCGACCAAACCCAGCCCTCGTTCGGTCCCATGGGCAGCGAGGCGTGGGAGCGGCGCGAGGCGGAGGCCCAGCAGGCGCGGCAACCCCAGCCGACCGTCGAGCAGGAACGCCCACGCGGGTTCGAGACGCGGGAACACCGTCCCCAGCGCCCGCTGGGCGAACGGCTCCGGGAGCTGCCGGACGAGCGGCTGGACCGCCACCGCAAGCACATGCAGGCCACGCCCGCCGGCATGTCGATCTTCCCGAGCGGCGAGAGCGGCGAGCGGTACTCGGCCAACCAGGTGCCGAAGATCCCCGGCAGGTTCGTGGTCGACGTGCACGGCGCGGCCGGTTCCGTCCGCGTCGACCGCTCGAACCTGTCCGCCGACGACCTCGCCGACATCCTGATGGCCAACCCGGACTGGGACCGCAGGACGCCGATCACGCTCGCGGGCTGCCGGACGGGCCAACTGCCGGACGGTTTCGCGGCCCGGCTCGCGGAGCGCACGGGCGTGCCGGTCACCGCGCCGACCACGGACGCGTGGGTCGACTACGACGGCAACATGTTCGCGTCCGACACGCACGGCACGCCCAACGGCGACCGCCCGGGTTGGCCGCCGAACGGCGAGTGGCACACCTTCGGCCCCGACGGCTCCCACCACGTCGACGACAGCCCCTACCCGCCGGGCCACCCGCCGACGTGGGGCGACGACCTGCCGGCCGAAGCGCCGTCGCACGCCACCCAGCGCGGCGCGGTGGTGTCGGAACTCAAGGTCCTGGAGCCGAACCAGGTGTCCGGCCGCTCGATCCTCAAGGACGTGCGCGAGGAGTACGTGCGTGACTACCGCGACCGGATCGAGCAGCAGGGCAAGCAGGTCGCGGTGATCCGGTTCGACCCGCAGCCGTCCGACCCGGACTCGTGGAAGGCCAAGATGGACGCCTCGCGTGCCTCGGCCGACCAGAAGGAGAAGAACATCGGCGCGCTCGGGTACCAGGTGCACCACCACCTGCTGCCCCCGAACACGACGCGCGGCGACCTCGAACTCCTGATGGCGCGGTACAACAATGACAGCGATGTGAGCGGCATCATCCTCCAGATGCCCGCGCCGGAGCGGTTCGAGGACTTCGTCGAGCAGATCAACCCCGAGAAGGACATCGACGCACTGCTGCACAACAACACCTCGCCGCACGACGCATGCGCGACCGCGGACGGCATCGTCCGCGTGGTGGACCCGTTCCTGGAGGGGCGGCCCACGGTGGCGGTGGTCGGCTCGGGCGGGTTCGTCGGCGGCGGTGTGGTGCGGCTGCTGGAGCAGCGCGGCGCGGACATGGTGTTGCTGGACTACGGCGACGACCTGATGCGCGTCCGCGACGCGGACATCGTCGTCTCGGTCACGGGCGCGCCCCGCATCCTCGGGCCGGAGCACCTGCACGAGGGTCACCTGCTGGTGGTGGACTCCGGGTTCGTGCCCCAGCCGGGCACGAAGACGATCCTCAGCGACGTGCGGCAGGAGGCGTCCGCGATCCCCCGGCTGGTCACGCCCGTGCCGGGTGGCATCGGGCCGGTGGAGATGGCGGTGCTGCTGGACCGCCTGGTGCGCCGGGACGTCGACCCGGACCTGCCGCCGTGGCGGGTGGTGCGCCCGTGACCGGGTCAGAACTTCCAGCCGAGCGCCCGCACCGTCTCGGGCACCGGGTCCAGCCCGAGGTCGCCGTAGCGTTCCCGGAACTCCGCCGCCCGGTAGTCGCGGTGGCTCTTGACCTCGTCGTGGTAGTGCCCGTTGAAGTAGAGCAGGTCGGCGACGACGAACTCCTCCGGAGCGCCGTCGACGTACCAGGCCGAGAACTCACCGAAGTGCTGCACCCACACGACCTCGTCCCACGGCACGTCCACCGAGTCGCCCACCGCCGCACGCAGGGCCTCGGCCGGGCGGTCGAAGTAGCCCAGCGTTCGGCCCCGGGGGTTGCTGCGGATCTCGGTGAACACCGCGACCGGCGGCAGCGGCGGCTCACGCAGGACGAGCCGGGCCAGGCAGTGGGCGTCCTGGCTGTCCCGCCGGTGCTCGTAACGCAGGATCATCCGGATCTGGGTGCCCTGCTCATTGGTCACCACGTCGCGGTGGTCCTGCCCCATCGGCGCACCTCGTCGGACTCGGCTCCGGAAGCGGGACCCGGTCGACGCCGGGCGCGCCCGCGGGACGAACGCTACCAGCCGCGCCACCGGTTTCCCGCCGTTCCGCCGACGGCCGCCGACCGCCGGGCGATATCGTCGGGTGCACCGAGTGCAGGGGAGATCTCCGCGTGAGCGAGCCGTTCGACATCGCGATCCGGGGCGCGGAGGCGTTCCGCTTCGAGCACGCGCCCGAGGCGACGGCCTACGTCGCGCCCGACGCGACGGCGGACGAGAGCTGGCCGCCGTTCGACCTGGGCGGTCGGCCGGTGCGCCGGATCCCGTTGTCGGAGTTCGAGTCGGTGGTGTCGATCCGGACGTGGCGGGTGCCCGCCGACGGCGTGCCGGAGCAGACCGACATCGACCCGTTCGAGGGACACCTGGCGGTCGGTGAACGACTGGTGCAGGTGCGCGAGGCCGCACCACCGCCGGGCCTGTGGCCGCCGTACCCGGTGGTGCCCGCCGGCGACTCGTGGCCCCGCGGGTACGAGTCGGTGCTGGACGCCTTCGAGGAGGAGCTGCCGAAGCTCGCGCCCGAGGGGTGGCGTGAGTTCACGGTCGAGTGCCGGGCCACGGCGCGACGCGTCGAGCTGGAGGCGACCGTCACGCCCGACGACGGCGTGCCACGCGCGTGGTCACCGCCGCCGCTGGTCGGGCAGTGGCTGCACCGGCTGCGGATGCGGGACTACAAGGCCACGTTCGGCGTGTGGTCCACGGCGCGGTTCGAGTTCAGCCGGGACGAGCCCGTGCGCCGGCACTTCGACATCGAGGCCAAGCCCGCGTGGGTCGTGCCCATGACGTTCCGCGAGGAGCTGGACCACTACGCGGACGAGCTGCGGTTGCTGCCGCGCCGCCCGGAGGCGATCTTCCCGTGGCTGTACGAGGCGGCGGCGAAGGTGCAGCAGCACGCGGCTGGTCGCGCGCTGGCGTACCCGGACCTCGTGGACCCGGAAACCGAGCCGGCGGCGTTGATCGCGCCTGTTTTCGACGGCGTCGACGGGAACGGCCGCCCCGCGGCGTACCGGCCGATGATCGGTGCGCGGGAACTGCCCGCGATCCTGCGGTACCTCGACGGCGCGCCGCTCGCGTTGTCGGGGCGCGGGTTGGCCGCGGACCGGTTGAGCGACGACGACGAACCCATGGTGCCCGTGGGCTACCGGACCGACGGCCGGTGGGTGTGGCACACCTCCGTGGCGTACTACCTGCAAAAGTATTACGTGCCCCCGGTTCTGCCCCTGGTGGACCACATCCGGCGGCAGCGCTACCGGCTGCCCGAGCGGGTGCCGTCGATCGCGCTGGGACGTGCGGCGGACCTGGCGATGGGCCGGTACGACAACGGATCGCGGGCGGAGAAGGCGTACGAGCGGGCGCTGGAGCCGTTGTTCGACGTGCTGCGGACGTGCCAGACGAGTCCCCGGCACTACCGGCTGGGCGGTCACCAGGACCAGTCGTGGTGCCTGGTCCGTGACGGTGACTGGTACCTCGTGTACTGGGCCGAGGGCAAGGAAAAACAGCGGCTCGTGCGGTTCGCGGACGTGCGCGAGGCGGTCGCCTGCTTCGCCGGGCACGTGCAGTTGGAGCAGAACGCGCTGCGGTACGACGTGGACGAGGAGCTGCCGTGGTGGCAGGCCCCGTTCACCGTCGCGTCCGAAGTGGACCCACCGCTGTCGGAGTACGGCGAGGTGGCGTTGACGATGGCCGTCGACCTGGAGGTCGACCGGTACGGCACGCCGGACGGCAACACCGGCTACGCCGCCGACACGCCGTTCGAGCAACGCGGGCTGCCCGCCGAGCACGCGGGCCGCGAGTACCACCGGTACCGGCTGCGCGGTCCGTGGAAGGTGGTGACGGCGGTGTCGCCCGCCGGCGGGCGGCTGTACGTGCTGCCCCGGTCGTTCGCGGACTACCTGGCGTCGGGCGACGTCGAGGAGGTCACGCCGAACCACCCCGGCCTGCCACCGGTCACGGACGCCCTGCGTGCCGAGGCGCTGCGCAACCCGGGCGGCTGGGTGTGGTGCGCCGACCCCGACGTGGACCCGCGCTTCATCCAGGGCGTGCCGGACTTCGCGCTGCTGGGCGCGTACCGCGTCGGCCCGACCGGCGAGCTGACCGGCGAAACGCACCTGAACCCGTCCTACCGCCCCTCCCCCCGCCGGCGCGGCTACCCGGAGCCGCAGTCGGACTTCGAGGCGGTGCTCGGCTTCGTCGCGGCCGGCTGGCTGCCGCAGGAGCGCGTGCTCCAAGCCGTGCTGGAGGGCCGGTTCCTGGCGGAAACCGATCCCCGCGGCAACCTCCGGCTGGGCCGGACCCCGTCCGGCACGCGGTTCCTGGCCGTCTACTCGTCACCGGCCTACCTGCCCGCGGGCGTGCGGACCACGCAGGTGCCGGGACGCGCGCTGCTGCCCGTGCTGGCGGGCACGACGCTGATCGTCAACCCCGGCGGGGAGATGAGCATCGAGCTGCCGGGTGACGACCTCGTCGCGGCGGGTTCCTGAGCGGCGGTCAGTGGCTCGCGCTCAGCTCACCGGTGAGCCTGCCGTGCAGGCGCGCGCTGCGCGGGTCGAGGCCGGTGATCTCGACGGCCTTGCCGCGCTGGGCGTACCTGGTCCGGACCGCGTCGAGCGCGGCGACCGAGGAGGCGTCCCAGATGCGCGCCGCGCTCAGGTCCACCACGACGCGGGGTGGGTCGCTCGCGTAGTCGAACCGGTCCACCAGGTCGTTGGCGGAGGCGAAGAACAGCTCCCCGGTGACGCGGTAGACGACGGTGGCGCCGTCCGGGTCGGTGACGGCGGTGACCTCGGCGACGTGGGCGACGCGCTTGGCGAAGATGACCATGGCGGTGATGGAGCCGACCACGACGCCGACCGCGAGGTTGTGGGTGATCACCACGCAGGCGACCGTGACGACCATGACGGTGATCTCGCCGAGCGGCATCCGGCGCAGGGTGCGGGGAGCGATGGAGTGCCAGTCGAACGTCGCGAACGAGACCATGACCATGACGGCGACCAACGCGGCCATCGGGATGTCGGAGACGATCGGGCCGAAGACGATGCACAGCACCATGAGGAAGGCGCCGGCGAGGAAGGTCGACAGGCGGGTGCGCGCGCCGGAGACCTTCACGTTGATCATGGTCTGGCCGATCACCGCGCAACCGCCCATGCCGCCGAAGAACCCGGTGACGACGTTGGCGACGCCCTGGCCGATCGACTCGCGGGTCTTGTCGGAGCGGGTGTCGGTGATGTCGTCGACCAGCTTGGCCGTCATCAACGACTCCATCAGCCCGACCAGCGCCATGGCGAAGGCGTAGGGGGCGATGACGGTGAGGGTGTCGAGGGTGAGCGGGACGTCCGGCAGGCCCGGCACCGGCAGCGAGGAGGGCAGCGCGCCCTTGTCGCCGACGGTCGGCACGGCGATGCCCGCGCCGACCGTGATGGCGGTGAGCACCACGATCGACACCAGCGGCGCGGGCACCACGGTGGTGATCTTCGGGAAGAACACCATCAGCACCAGCCCGCCGAGGAGGAGGGGGTAGACCGGCCACGGGACGTCGCGGATCTCCGGCACCTGCGCCAGGAAGACCAGGATCGCCAGCGAGTTCACGAAGCCCACCATCACCGAGCGCGGGATGAAGCGCATCAGGCGGGCCACCCCGAGCACGCCGAGCACGACCTGGAACACGCCCGCGAGGATGACCGCGGCGACCAGGTACCCCGGGCCGTGCTCGTGGTTGAGCGGGGCGATGACCAGCGCGACGGCACCGGTGGCGGCGGAGATCATGGCGCGGCGACCGCCGACCACCGAGATCACCACCGCCATGGTGAACGAGGCGAACAGGCCCATGGCGGGTTCGACACCGGCGATGATCGAGAACGAGATCGCCTCGGGGATCAGCGCCAGCGCGACGACGAGGCCGGCCAGGACCTCGGTGCGCCAGACCTTGGGGTCGCGCAGCCAGGCGGGGACCGACGCGCGTGTGGGAGAGGACAAGGGAGCAGGTACCCGTCGTGCTCGGGCACACCTCCGGCCGGGCCGGGGTGTGCGGGGTGGGACGGCGGTGCCGGGTCGCGCTCTCCGTGGTGGTCCCACCGGAGGCGACACCGACCCCGACACGACGGCGCGGCAGGCCGCTCGCCGACTCTACCCTGACGTTAGGGTAGGTTTGGCCGGGGTGTGTCGGACATCCCGCGCACGAGAAGGACGGCGGACGTGGGCGACGGGCGCATGCGCATCGGCGAGGTCGCCACGCGCACCGGGCTGTCCCTGCGCACGATCCGCCACTACGAGGAAACCGGCCTGGTCACGCCCTCCGCCCGCTCCCCCGGCGGTTTCCGCCTCTACACCGAGACCGACGTGGCCCGCCTGATGGTGATCCGCCGCATGAAGCCGCTGGGCTTCAGCCTGGACCAGATGCGCGACCTGCTGGCCGCCACCGACCGCCTCGACGGGGGCGGCCTCGACGCCGGGGAGCGCGAGGCCCTCGTGGAGCGCGTGCGCGGCTACGAGCGGGTCGCCGTCGAGCAGATCGACCGGCTGCGCGTCCAGTTGGCCCGTGCGGAGGACTTCGCCGCCACCCTGCGCGCCCGCCTGCCCGACGACAGCCGGCCCTGAGCACCGGCTCGACCGCGCGGCTCCGTCACGACCAGCGTGCCAGCTCCGCGTCCACACGGGGATCAGTGCGAACCCATACCTCACCGGAACCGGCGCCCGGCGGGCCGTCCACGCGCTCAAGCCCGAGCGCCCGCACCAGCCCCAGCAACTCGTCCCGCTCCTCGCCCACGTCCTCGACCGCGTCCCCGTCGAAGAAGACGTAGTGCACGTCCCAGCGGTCGTTGTACCCGGAGTCCGCCCAGATCCGGCAGAAGCTCGTCACCGCACCCGGGTCGAGCGCGGCCCGCGCGGGCTCGGCGACCGCGGCGAAACCCCGCGCCACGTCCTCGGCCCTCCACCCCTCCACGGCCTCCGCCACCGCGGCGGGCGTGAAGTCCTCCATCGCGAGGAAACCCTCCAGCAGGCCGACCCCGGTGTCCTCGACGCCCAACCCGGCCTCCTGCAAGCGGGACACCAGGCCCTCCGCCATGGCGCACGGGCCCGAGAAGGTGAAGACGCCCGTCGCGGGCACCGAAGAACCGTGCGGCACCAGACCCAGGAGGTCCGCCGGCACCCCGTCGTACAACCCGGCGGCATCGACCAGCGCACTGGCTGGGTCGAACGTCACCACCAGCCCGCGACCGTCATCGGCGAACCAGGAGTCGACGGTGCCGAAACCGCAGTGCGTGACCCCGTCGACCGACACGGGCTCCCGGCCGGAGGCGTACGTCAGGACCGCCAACCGACGACGCAGCTCGCGCGGGTGCGTTCGGCGCAGCACGGAACCGTCGAACTCGAACCGGAGTCGCGCGCGCTCCAGGCCGGGAACGTCCGGCAACCAAGGACCGTGCCGGTCGAGGGCGGCGAAACCACCGCGGGCGAAGTTCGCCAACTGGGTCCGGTAATCGCCCCGGTTGGTGACGAGGCGGTACTCGGTCCGCGCCCCCTTGGTCCGGCTGATGCTCCCCGCGCCGAACGAGAACACCAGCGCCTCGTCGTCCTCGCCCTTGATGGAGACCGACGTGTCACCCTCGTGCTCGTCGACGAACTCCTGGAGCGCTTCGAGGGCGGTCTGCGCCCCGCCCGGAAGCCACTTCCGCTCGTCGCCCCCGCCGTCGTGGAAAGTCAGTGGTCGCATCGCCGTCCCTCGTGTCGGACCACAGCCTATTCCGCGCCGGCACGACGAAGCGGGACCCCTCCCGCGCACGGCTTCCTAGGGTGCGCCGAACCCCTTGGGAGGCATTGATGAGGAAGATCCTGACGCTCACCGCCGTGCTCTCGCTGCTGGCGACCGGCACGGCGGCGGCGGAGTTGCCGGTGAGCGGGGTGATCGCGAGCGGCGACGACGGCAACGTGGCCGCGAACGTCCTCGACGGCGATCTGAACACCCGGTGGTCGGCGCAGGGCGACGGCGCGTGGATCCGGTTCGACCTCGGCGCCGCGAAGACGGTGTCCGGACTGGACATCGCGTGGCACAAGGGAGACACCCGCACGGCGCTGTTCGACGTGCAGACCTCCGGCGACGGCACCGCCTGGGACACCCGCGCATCGGGTGTGACGAGCCGGAAGACGTCGCGGCAGGAGCGCTACGACATCCCCGACACCTCGGCGCGGTACGTGCGGATCGTCGGGCACGGCAACTCGTCCGGCAACGGCTGGAACTCGATCACCGAGGTGGACGTCCGGGAGGCGGGCGCGCCGCAGCCGTGCGGTGACAAGCCCGCACGGGTGCTCGACCTGCGGAACTGGAAGGTCACGCTCCCGATCGACAACCCGGACAAGGACGGCACGCAGCCGCTGGAGATCACCCAGCCGCAACTGGACGACTACGCGCTCGACCCGTGGTTCGTCGTCGGCGAGAACTGCGCGGGTGTCCGGTTCCGCGCACCGGTCAACGGCGTGACGACGCCGAACAGCAAGAATCCCCGTTCCGAACTGCGGGAGATGAACGGCTCGCGCCTCGCGAGCTGGTCCGCCAAATCCGGCAGGCACACCATGGTGATCGACCAGGCGATCACCGAACTGCCCAAGCAGCGCCCGTACGTGGTGGCCGGTCAGATCCACGACTCCAGCGACGACGTGACGGTATTCCGCCTCGAAGGCGAAAAACTGTGGCTCACCAAGGGCGACACCACCAACCACAAGCTCATCACCGACAACTACGTGCTCGGCACCCGGTTCGAGGCGAAGTTCGAGGTCAGCGGCGGTGAGGTGCGCGCGTTCTACAACGGGCGGCTGATCGACACCATCGACGCCGACTTCACCGGCGGCTACTTCAAGGCAGGTGCCTACACCCAGGCCCACTGCGGCAATTCCAAACCGTGCAGCAGCAAGAACTTCGGGCAGGTAACGGTGTACGGGCTCACCGTCACGCACTCCTGATCGACTTTCTTCTCGCCATTGGCGCATAGTGGGCACCCGCCGAATTGGCTAGGCTGCGCAGAGTGCGCACGGGCGATGTGGTTGACGGCCGTTACCGGCTGGAAGACGCGAAGGGCTCGGGTTCGGGTGGCACCGTCTGGACCGCGTTCGACACGAAGCTGAAGCGGAAGGTCGCGCTCAAGCGCCCGCACGAGGCGGTGAGCACGGACGAGAACCGGCAGCTCCGGCGGGAGGCCGAGATCGCGGCCCAGGTGCACCACCCGAACCTCATCGCGGTCCACGACTGGGTGGACGACGGTTGGCTGGTCATGGAGCACATGGCGGCGGACAGCCTCGACAAGGTCGTCGTGGGCG
The DNA here is from genome assembly GCF_019375475.1 of Saccharothrix obliqua. Classification (GTDB taxonomy): domain Bacteria; phylum Actinomycetota; class Actinomycetes; order Mycobacteriales; family Pseudonocardiaceae; genus Actinosynnema; species Actinosynnema obliqua. The sequence continues at coordinate 615,041 of NZ_JAHXGQ010000002.1, forward strand.
GACCGCTGCCGGTGGAGCGGGTCGCGCGGATCGGGATGCAGGTCGCGGGCGCGCTCGCGGCCCTGCACGCGCATCGGATCGTGCACCGCGACGTGAAACCGGGCAACATCCTGCTCGGCGACCACGACCTCGCGAAGCTCACCGACTTCGGCATCTCCGTCTGGCACGAGGCGACCGGCGCGGACGACGCCCGGATCAGCGGCACACCCGCCTACACCGCGCCGGAGGTCGCGGCCGGGTCACCCGCCCGCGAGCCGTCGGACGTGTTCTCGCTCGGCGCGACGATGTACGCGGCGCTGACGGGCGCACCGCCGTTCGGCACCGGCGACCCGGTCACCGTGCTCGCGCGTGCCCGCGACAGCCGGATCACCGTGCCGGACGGCCCGCTGGCGCCGCTCATGACCGGGATGCTGGACCACCGGCCGAATCGGCGTCCGACCGCGGACGAGGTGCGGCGGCGGTTGCGGGAGATCGTCGGCGACTGGGCTCCGCCGTCCCCGCCGCCCGCCCGTGAACCGCCCTGGCGCCGCCGGCGCGCGCAGTTGGTCGGCGCGGGCGTCGTCATCGCGGGCCTGGCGGTCGCGGTCGTGGCCATGACGCGATCGGACCCGCCCGGCCTGATCGGCGACGAGCGCACCGCCGAGCCGTGCGCGCTGCTCCGCGCGAGCGACTTCGCCGAGTTCGGCCCGCCGGAGCTGAAACCCCGCTGGGCCAACTTCAACCGCTGCGACGTGCTGATCGACGTGCGGCGGGAGAAGAAGCTCGACGTCGAGGTCCAGTTGGTGACCATGGCGTCGCAGACGCGGGCCCAGACCTGGCGCACCATCGCGACGCCGCCGTTCGAGGTGCTGGACATCCCCTCGGGCGACTCGGAGTGCAACCGCGTCGTGCTGGTCGACGACCGGTACGGCGTCCGGGTGACCGCCGGGTTGGCCGACTCGCCGCAGGACCTGTGCCGGATCGCCGACATCGCCGTGGGCACCGTGCGGGAGGTGCTCCGGGAAGGCCCGATCCCCCGGCGCGCCGAGAACTTCCCGCCGGGGTCGGCGGCGCACATCGACGCCTGCGAGCTGCTGCCGGACGACGCGCTGCCGGGCCTGACCGCCGGTGTGGACGTCTTCGGCGGCTGGTCGTGCAAGTGGTACACGGCCATCACCAATTCCAAGGTCCACGTGCGCTACGACCAGCACGCCAGCAGATCCGATGTCGAGGGGCAGCTCAGAACCGTGGGCGGCCACGTGGCCTACTGGGAGGTGTCCGGCGACGAGTGCACCTACCGGGTGCCTTATCCCCCGTCGAACCAACCCGAACGCGCCTTGGTGGACGTGTTGCTGGTGACGGTGGAGAACGACCAGCCGGCGGAGCAGCGGTGCGCCACCGCCGAACAGCTCACGAAAACGGCCGCGGACAACATGCACCGCTGACCGGGAGGGGTCCCGTCGCGGGTCGTCAGACTGGTTCACCCAGGCGACTTCGAGGAGCGCTCATGAACCATGACAGCCTGGTGCGCGGTGTGCCGCACACCGACCCGGGTGCGGTCGTCGTGCTCGCGGTGAGCGGCCGGGTCAGCGCGGAACCGGTGGAGGGCAGGACGATCCGGTTCGGCCGCAACCGGCCCGAGGTCGACGTCTGCGTCGGCGAGACCGACCTCCGGGTCAGCCGGCAGCACGGGTTGCTCACGCGGCACGCGGGCCGGTGGTGGGTCCGCAACACCGGTCAGCTGCCGATCCGCCTGCCCCGCACGCGGTTGCTGTTCAAGGACGAGGACCCGCTGTTGCTGCCCGACGGCTACACGCCGTTGTTCGTGCGTGGTTCCCGCGACCGCGAGCACCTGCTGGAGGTCTACGTCGCCGGGGACGACGGCAGGCAACCCACCACCGCGCACAGCACCGCCACGGTGCAGCCGAAGCGGTGGCGGCTCAGCGACGACGAGCACCGGCTGCTCGTCGTGCTCGGCCAGCGCTACCTCCTGCACGAGGCGAACCCGCAACCCGTTGGCAGGCAACACGTCGCGGAGATGATGGCGGAGCTACAGCCGGACCGCGGGTGGGACGTCAAGCGGGTCGACCGCGTCGTCGCCGACGTGCGGCAGCGGCTGTCGGCGGCCGGTGTGCACGGCCTGCGCCGCGAGGAGGTCGGCGAGCCGGTCGGCAACTCGCTCAACCACAACCTGCTCAGCGAACTCGTGCTCTCGACCACGCTGGTGCCACCGGATCTGGCGGTGCTGGACGAGTTGTGCTGACCGGGGCGGCGGGCCGGTGGCGCGACCGGCCCGCCGCCGGCGTCAGTCGCCGATGCGGCGCAGCCACTCCTTGACGATCGGGCGGGTCGCGGGGGTCGCGTGCACCCAGCGCTGCCCGCGGCCGTCGACGTAGCGGACGACCAGCCAGCGACCGTCCGGGCAGTCGATCGTCGTGACGAACGACTCCGAACGCCTGCGCCGACCGTACCGCTCGCGCTTGGCCGCGAAGAGCTTCGCGACGCCGGTCCGGGGACGTCGCATCAACTCGGCCAGCGCCCGCGACCCCGGCGCTTCCTCGGCGCGGGCGTTGATGGACGATCCCCGGCCGGGCGGCACCTCCGGCAGGCAGGCCGCGAGCGTGTCCGACGGATCGCCGTCCAGCGCGCCGATCCGCACGTGACCGTTGTCCCGCAAGGCGAACACCCCGTCCCGCCCGGCCTTGGCCGCGATGACCGGCAACGTCACCTCGTGGTCGTACGCGATCCAGCCGAAGCACTCGGAGTCCGCGAACGCGAGCACCCGCAACGCTTCCCGCACGTCGTCCACCCGCACGCCCTCGCGGTGCAACGACTGCTCGACTTCCCGGGCGTCGGCCTCGGCGGGCGGCACGTGCAGCAGGGTGTGGTGCTCGCCGAGGTCTTCGCGGTGCCACAGCACGTCGAACGCCGTGTCGGACAACACCACCGGCTCGCGCAACATCAGTCCTCCCCGATCACGGGCGCCACGCTGTCGGGCAGCCGGCCGATGAGTGCTTCCGAGTTCTCGTCCAGGTGCACCGCGCGCTTGTACTCCTTGTCCTCTTCCCGTGCGCGTGCGGCGTGTGGCGTGACGCCACCCATGCCCGGCATTCCGCCCGTGGCAGCCGCTGTCGTGCCGCGCGCGACGACCGCCGCGGCAGGGGTCTCGGGCGTCTTGCCGAGCACGGCGGAGCGCTCACCCGGGGCCAGTGGGGTCCGCTGCGCCCTGGTACCGGTGGGATCGCCGATGCCGATCCCACCCGGCAGCACCGCGGCGCCGCCGGCGAGGTGGTCGCCCTTCGGGACGTTCGAGACGTGCGCGGTGTCCACAGCCGACAGCGGGCGAGGCGCGAGCGGCACTCCACCGGGCACACCGGCGGACCAGTCGGCGACCGCCGTCCGGTCACCCCGCTGCTGCTTCGGCGTCGGCTGACCGATCGGCACCCGCCCCGCGGCCGCGCCGTCGCCGCCGGCGCTGCTGCCCGAAGTCCTGCCACCGCCGCCGGTCGACGGCGGAGCGGAGGCCGCCTCGCCGCCCGCCGACCCAGCCGACCCAGCCGATGAGGGCGTGGTGGTGCCCGCGTTGCCGACCTGCGGCGGCGCGGACCCCGCGGGTCGCACGCCGTCCCCGCTCGACGCCTGCACGGTGGTGGCCGCGCCCTGTCCGCCGGCCCCGCCCTGAGGCGCGACCGGCAGCATCGCCTCGTTCCGCGCCGTTGCCGCGACGTACTCCTGGTACACGCGGCGGTTGTTCGAGTCGGCCTCGAACCACTCCTTGCGCGCGACCTCGTTGTCGGTGTCCCACGGCGTCAACTCGTCGAGGAGCGTCAGCTCCGGCGGTTGCGACGTCGCCATCGGCAGCACCTGTTGCTTGAGCACGTCGTAGGTCTGCGCCTGGGTCCGCAACGAGGTGTCGGTCTTGTCCAGCGTCTCCTGCGCTTGCTGGAGCGCCTGCTCGATCGGCCGCACGGCCCGCGCCGCCGTGTCCGCGGCGTTGCCGCGCCACGCGGTCAGCATCTCGGCGGTGAGCCGACCCAGTTCGTCGCCCAGGCCCTGGATCCGCGTGCGCGCGTCCTTCGACACGTCCGCCGCCTGGTTCAACCCGTCGGCACCGGTGCCCTGCGACACCATCCGGTAGATCTCGAACCCGCTGAGCCCCATCGTCATCCCCCCACCCGCCGGTGGTTGGCCTGCTCGGTCCGCGCGTACTGGTCGACCGACGCCTTCAACTCCTCGATCCGCGTCTGCAACTCCCGCTCGATCCCCGCGACCGAGTCGAGGTGCGCCTGGCCCGCCCGGGAGGCCGCGGTGGTGAAGGAGGTGGTCGCCGGGTCCGGCATCGGCGGTTCGATCCGGGCGAGCAACCGGCTCTGCCGGTTGGTCGCGACCAGGTCGTCACGCACCGCGCCGTGCTTCCCGACCACCTCGTGAAGAGTGTCGATGGCCACGTCGAAATCGCTCATGGCGCGCAGCGTGGCACCACTGGCCCAGGACCCCTCCCGACCAGCGGGCCGCGGGTGCCACACCCCTCGGTGCGGTGGCACCCGCGGCGGCGGATCAGGCGTCGTAGACGCGGACCCAGTCGACCTCGAACACGGCCGGGCGCAGGCCGCCGGAACCGGTGAAGTTGTCGAGCTGGATGTTGAGGTGACCCGACGGCATCGCCTGGATGTCACCGCGATCGGAGCCGGCCCCACCCGACCGCCGGAACCACTCCACGCCGTCCACGTAGCCGACGAGCCCGGAGGAGGTCCACTCGAAACCGAAGTTGTGCCACTCGGTCATGTCCACCGGGCAGCGTTCGAGGTGGATCTTCTTGTCCTTGGGGCTCTTGGGGTGGTGCAGGAACCCCTCCAGGCACTGGGCGTCCGGGTTTCCGTACTCGACCCAGTCGTACTCGCCGTCGACCAACCGCTTGCCCGAGGTCGGCCAGATCAGGTGCAGCACGTGGTAGAGCCCGCCGGAGGGGCCGGTGTTGTGGGAGCGGGACCGGATCTCCCAACGGCCGTACTGGCGGTCCAGCTTCTGCCGCAGCCACCCGGTGTCCCCGTTGGCCTCCCCGCGCATCGTCATGACGCCGTCGGCCACCGAGGTGTTCTTGGCACACCGGCGGCCGTTCCCACCGTGCCCCGGCCAACACCCGGCAGTGCCACCCTCGGATCCGCTGGGCACCGCCCACTTCGCGGGGTCCACCGCCCCGGCGCGGTCGAACTCGTCGGAGATCGGCAACGGCGATCCCCACCCGTTGCGAACCGCGGCCTGCGTCCGATCACCCGCGAACGGCACCCCCGGTTCCGCGGCCCACGCCACCGGCTGAACCACACCCGTCACGGCCAAGGTGAACAACACCGCCATGACAGGACTCCTGCGTCGTCGCATGAGGTCTCCTTTCGTCAGGAACCTCACCCTGTCGACCGCAGTTGGGACCCCTCCCGGGTGTCGTGGCGTGTCATGCGGTGTTGCTCGCCATCCGCGACGCCCCTTCGGCGAGCACGTGACCCGCCTTCATCGCGTCGGGGGCGTTGGCGATGTCGAGGCGCGCGTCTTCGGCGTGCGGCAACGCTTCCGCGAGTCGCAGGTACTCACCGGACTGACGTCCCACCGGGCCAGGAGTGCGCGCAACTGCTCACCCACGGCGAGGTGCACCTCCGATGCGGCCGGAGGGGTCCGACGACAGGGCGGCCCCGGGTGGTACCCGAGGCCGCCGGTTGGGTCAGCGGGTCAGCCGTGCCGCCACTGCTGGTTCGCGGTGCCGGTGCAGTTCCACAGCTGGACGGTCGCCCCGAGTCCCGGGTTGGCCGCGGAGATCTCCAGGCACCTGCCGGTCAACCGGGTGCGGATCTGGGAACCGTCCCACCACCACTGCTGGGAGGGCCACTCGCGGTGGCAGTCGAACATGTTCACGGCTCCCCCGAGTTCGCCGTTCGACGCCACGACGTCGAGGCACTTCCCGTTGATGGCGTTGACGATCTGCCCGTTGACCATGTCGAACAGCTCGGACGGCCAGCCGGTGCAGTCCCACATGGTGACCATGGCGCCGTTCCCGGGGTTGCCGTCCCGGACTTCGAGGCACCGGTTGTTGTAGTTGGACCTGATGTTCAGCATCGTCGGCCGCGCCAGGTCCGGTGCGGACGCCGCGGCGGGCACGGGGTCGGTTCTCCCCGTTGCCGCGGCGGGCAGGAAGAACGTGCCGGCGACCAGGGCTGCCACGCCCGCCAACGACATCATTCGGCCCAATCGTCCCATTACCTGCTCCTGTTCCATCGGTGTACCCGGATGCCGCAGAACGGAGGAGCATTCGACGCACGAGCGCTCCGCCATCCGCTTCCCGCCCCGGGAATTCGTGGTGCGCCGGAGTACACCGAACCGGTACGGCAATTCTTTGCAGCCTTCTTGAATGCGCAGCTCGGCACGCCGGGCCGCCGTGCGTAGGCTGTGGGGACTCAGAACGACGAGGGGACCTGGCGACGTGCGGGCGGTGACGTGGGCGAGCCGGTTCGGGCTGCTGTTCGCGTCGGCGTTGATGGTCTTCGGCGTGGCGACGGGCCCGGCCGGGCTCGGGGAGCTGCCCCAAGGCGGCGTGTCGTCCGCACCGTCCATGCACGACGACCGCGGGTTGTGGCTGCGGGTGTCGTCCGCGGTGCGGTACGCGCCGGCCGAGGTGCAAGCGGACACCTGGTGGGCCGTGTGCCCGTGGGCGTTCGGCACGCCTCCCCGACCGGGACGGCTGTGGCTCTGCGGGGCGGAGCGTTCCGGACCGGCGGTCGTGGCGGCGGTTCCCTGGTCCAGCAGGGCTCCGCCGATCTCCTGACGCGAACCAGGTGTCGGAAATCCGGGCGCCGTCAGCGAGGTCGTACCAGCGACTGCGGACGGTGGCGCCGACGTGCGCCCACGCCCTCGTGAGGAATCCGTAGATGTCTTATGTCGTGATGATTCTGCTGATCGCCGTCCTGGTGACCGCGATCGGTTTGCAGGTGAAGATGTTCGCCAAGGACAAGCCGCTGCTCGGCGTCTACAGCCTCGGCCTCATCATCGGACCGGGAGCACTGCTGGCCGTGGCGTACGCGGCCGTGGCGTAGGAATCCGGTGCCCTGCCGGGAGCGTCCGGCAGGGCACCGGCCCGAGCCGGCGAGTCGGTCACGACCCGGGGCTGGACCACCGGGTCGTCCGGGAACGAGGTCCGGCTCAACGGGCTTCCGGGGCCGGAGTGGACGGCCGGACTCCCCGTCGGGCAACCCGACCCGCCCACCGCGCCCGCACCGGCCGTTCCCGGACCGATCAGCAGGCCCTGACGACGGCCGTGTGGGCCTTGCTGCCGAGGTCGAGGATCCGCACCTGCCGGTTGCCGGCGGGCACGCGGACCTCGTAGGTGCCGGGGCTGACGGGGTAGCCCAGGTAGCTGCCCGCCGGGGCGGCCCCCGTGCCCGCGATCATCGAGCCGTTGGTGCGGTGGATCGTGGTGGAGACCGCCTTGCCGCAGTTGTTGGAGATGAAGATCTTGCCGGTCGCGGCACTGGCGGAGCCCACGCCGAGTACCGAGACGACGAGACCTGCGGTGGCCAGACCGGTGAGAACGCGCCGGGTGGTCGTCATGGTGCTCCTCCGGATGGATGTCATGGGGTCGGCGGCAAGCTAACCGCGGACACGCCCGCGCGCTGTCGGTCGAACGACCGACAGCACCCCTCACGGCGTGAAGCCGGGCAGGACGTCGCGGGCGATCTCCTCCATGACCTCCTCGACCGGGCGGCGGGACGGGCGGAAGTTCAGGGCCACGTGGTTCACGCCCACCGCGCGCAGCCGGTCCAGGTACTCGACCAGTTCCTTCGCACCCAGCCGGGCGCCGAACCGCATCGGGTGCGTCGGCGTGTTCGGGTCCTCCGCGAGGTCGACCAGCATGGTCGTCAGCAGGGGTTTGAACACCGGTGTCGCGTGGTGCCAGTAGTCGGCCACCTCCGCCATCGCCGCCGGCGGGCGGTGGTAGGTGAAGTGGCCGTCGAGGTGCTCGGCGATCCACGCGACGGTCTGGCCACCGCGCCCGGCCATCACCAGCGGCAGGTGGCCGGACGGCTTGGGCAGCACCGCGGTCGTGCCCGGAGCCCACGCCGAGCGCAACGCCGCCACGCCGGTGCGGACCAGTTCGGCACGCGCGGCGTGGTCCACGCCGAACGCCGGGAACTCCACCGGCCGGTCGCCGGACGCCACGCCGAGCACCAGCCGGCCGCCCGACAGCCGCTCGACCGTCGCGGCCATCTTCGCCACCTGCAACGGGTGCCGCAGCGGCAGGGCGATCGCCGCGGTGCCCAGCACGATCCGGGACGTCACCGCCGCCAGGTAACCCAGGTACGGGAACGGGTCGAAGACCTGGCCCGCGTCGCCGAACGACGGGTCGTACAGCGGGACGTCGCGCAGCCACAGGGCGGCGAAGCCCAGGCGGTCGGCGAGGACCGCGCGGTCGTGGTGGGCGGCGAGGTCGGGTTCGCCGGGCAGCCGGCCACCGGGCACGGCGTCCGGCGACCAGTCGTTGTCCAGCGGCAGCTCGACGCCCAACGTGAGCACACCGGGTGCCCTCACGGGGTGGCTTCCGCCGGCACCGGGGCGGTGCGCTTCTGCAAGGACCCCGACACCAGCGTCACCGCGAGCGCGGCCACCGCCATCGCCGCGCCCACGAGGTTCGGCGCGGTGTAGCCGCCACCCGCGTCGATCGCGACGCCGCTGAGGTAGGCGCCCACGGAGATGCCCAGGTTCGCCGCGGACGCGGCGGCGGCCGAGGCCAGCGTGGGCGCGCCCGCCGCCTTGTCGATGGCCCGGGTCATGAAGCCCGGCACGGTGGCGAAGCCCGCCGCGCCCAGTAGCACGAGCGTGATCACGGCGAGGACCTTGTTCGCGGAGGTCACCACGAAGACCAGCAGCACCACCGCCAGCACCGCCTGCGCCACGTACAGCGTGGGCAGCTGGGCGCGGTCGGCGAAGCGCCCGCCGATCAGGTTGCCGGTGACCAGCCCGACGCCGAACAACACCAGCAGCGGCGTCATGGCACCCGACGAGAAGCCGGTGACCTCGGTCATCAGGGGTGCGATGTAGCTGAACGACGCGAACAGGGCGCCGATCGACAACGCGGCCGTGGCCAGCGCCAGCCACACCTGGAGGCGCTTGAACACGGCGAGTTCGCTGGCGATGCGGGCGTCGACGGGCTTCGGCGTGGCCGGCACCATCGTCACCACGCCGACCAGGCTGACCAGGCCGATCCCCGTGATCATCCAGAAGGTCGAGCGCCAGCCCAGGTCCTGGCCGATCCAGTTGCCCAGCGGCGCGCCGACCACGTTCGCCACGGTCAACCCGGTGAACACCAGCGAGATGGCGCGGGAGCGCTTGTCCGGTGCCACCAGGTCGGCGGCGACCACGGAGGCGATGCCGAAGAACGCGCCGTGGCAGACGGCGGCCAGCACCCGGCCGGCCATCAGCAGGCCGTAGCCGGGCGCGAGGGCGGACAGCAGGTTGCCGACGATGAACAGGCCCATCAGCAGCACGAGCATGGTCTTGCGGGACTGCCGCGTGCCCAGCGCCGTGACCACGGGGCCGCCGACGACGACGCCCAGCGCGTAGCCGGAGATCAGCAGACCCGCCGAGGTGATGCTGACGGACAGGTCGTTCGCGATCTCGGGCAGCAGGCCCATGACCACGAATTCCGTGGTGCCGATGCCGAAACTGCTGATCATCAGCGCGACGAGTGCGAGTGGCACCGCACTGCCCCCTTCACCGGACGCGGCCGTCACGACTGAGCGGCCAAAGAGTATGTATGTGCATAGTTTGTGCAGAACTAATATGCGTGTCAAGCTTATGCTGGCACGCATGTTGTCCAGCGCAGTGCTGCTGATGCAAACTGATCCGTGAAGGAGGTGCTTGATGGCGCAGGCCGCGGAGCCACAGCCCAGGATCGAGCTGCCCACGGAGACCGAGCGCCAGTGGCACCGCCTCCGGCTCGCGGTCAGCCGGGTCAACGACCGCCTCGAACGCGCGCTCGGCACCCATCAGCTGTCGCTGTCCGAGTACACGGCCCTGTCCGCGCTAGCGTTCTCCGACGACGGCGGCCACCTGCGCCAGCAGGTGCTGGCCGACGCCGTGCCGCTCAACCAGAGTTCGCTCAGCCGCCTCGTCACGCGGCTGGAGCGCGAAGGGCTGACCGAACGCTACCACTGCCTCAACGACCGGCGCGGCGTCTACACGCAGATCACCGAGAAGGGCCGGCGCAAGGTCGACGAAGCCCGCGAGGTCTACCTCGACGCCCTGCGCGACGCGCTGGCCGAGGAGGAAGCCGACGACTTCCTCACCGCGTTGTTCGCCGTCCGGGCGGAGTGACGCCCGGCCGCGGGCAGCACCCGGGCCGGACGTCGCGACCACGCGTCACACCGCCGTGACCCGCCCGTCGACGGCCAGCACCAGCCCGTCGTCCTCGTACCGGGCACGCACCGCGCCGAGGTCGGGCACGGTCAGCTCCACGTCCGCCACCGGCCCCAGTTGCGGGCCCGCGATGCCCACCACCCGCATCCCGGCCGCCCGCGCGGCCAGCACCCCGCTGCGCGCGTCCTCGACGACCACGCACTCCCCGGGCGGCACGCCCAGCAGCCGCGCGGCCGACAGGTAGCCCTCCGGCGCGGGCTTCCCGGCGGTGACGTCGTCGGCCGTGACCAGCACCTCGGGCTTCGGTATCCCGACGGTGTCCAGCCGGGTCGTGGCGACGAGCCGGCTGCCGGACGTGACCACCGCCCACGTGCCCGCGCGCAGGCTCGTGACCAGGTCGCGGGCCCCGGGCACCGGTTCGAGCGAGGCCAGGTCGGCGATCTGCTCCGGTTCCAGCGCCAGCGCCTCCGCCGGCGCGTCCAGCTCCGGCGCCACGATGCGGATCGTGTCGACCGCGGGCCGTCCCGGCGTGAGCGCGACGACCTCCTCCGGGTCGAACCCGCGCCGCACCGCCCAGCGCCGCCACATCGCCTGGATCGCCGCCTCGGAGTTCACCAGCACGCCGTCGAGGTCGAACAGCACGGCGGTGCAGCGAAGGTTCATCTCGGTGTCCTTTCGGCGGCGTCAGGCGGGCAGCAGGGACAGGTGTCGGCGCGGGTCGATCCGACCGTGCTCCTCCAGTTGCGCCACGGCGTCCTCCAGGAACAACACGCCGAACAGGTAGTGGCCGGCGGCCAGCTCGATGGGGCTCAGGTCCACCGCGCTGCCCGCGCCCGCGCGCTTCTTGATGTCCGAGAGCCGGCACGCGGCCTCGGCCAGCAGGTGGAAGCCGTGCGAGAGCAGCAACCTGTCCCGCCACCCCGGGTCGTGCGCCACGACCGCGCGCACCCCGGCGTGGTTCTCCAGGAACTCCACCAGGTCCTCGGCGCTGCGCCGGTACGCCGGGTACAGACCGCCCCGGTGCGCCACCGACACCGCCTCGTCGGCGCCGTAGTCGATGACGAAGCCCTCGCGCAGGCCGACGTCCCAGACGGTGAGGCTGAACAACAACTTCGCCAGGTCGTAGACGACGTCCCAGTTCGCGATCGAGCCGCGCGGGTCGATGATGCGCAGCGCCGGGTCGGCCGGCGCGGTCATCAGCACGTTGCGCGTGTTGAGGTCGCCGTGCGCCGGGAAGTGCAGTCGCGCCGGGTCGATGCCCGAGGTCAGCTCGGGCCGGTCGCGCAGCAGCTTCGCGATCGCCAGCGGGTTGCGGCACGAGCGCCCGTTGATGGTGATCCGGTCGCCCTCCACGTACTCCGCGGGCAGGTGCTTGCTCAGCAGCCAGTACCGCCGCTCCAGCCGGTCGGCGTGGATGTCGGCGATCGTGCCCGGACCCACCTCCGACTCCGCCAGCAGCCAGCCGTGGTCGGCCAGCGCGGTCAACGTCGTGCCGAGCTGGGTGAAGAAGCGGTCCACGTCGGGCGTGTCGGACCGCAGGCAGGCGGCGACGTCCTCGCTGGGGTAGAACGGCATCGTGTACGCCGCCCAGTTCTGGCCGTGGAACTCGCGCAGCTTCTCGGTGTAGACGGCGGCCAGGTCGGGCGCGTCCGCGCGGATCTTGTCCAGTTGGCGCAGCTTCACCCGGAACGAGTCCAGGTCGTGCCCGTCGACCGCACCCGGCATGTCGACCAGCAGCTTGAGCACCTGGAGCGAGCCGTCACGCATCCGCAGCCGCACGAGGCGGGCGGGCGAACCGCCCTCGGTCAGCTCCGCCTCGACGGTCGCGGACAACTCCGCGCTCAGCTCGGCGATGAGCGCGTCCTCCTGCGCACCGGTGTCGTGCGCGAGTGGTGCGATCGTGGTCATCGTGTACCTCTCAGACGCCCGTCGCGGTCAACGCGACGGCATCGGTCCGGGCGGGGGCGGTGCGCAGCGGCGTGGTGTAGTGCTCGACGGCCCGCTCCACCGCGGTGCGCAGCCGGGTGTCCAGGTCGAAGCCGCGCGCCTGCGCGACCTCGTGCGCGACCTGCTTGATCTCCCGGAACTGCTCGGTGTTGAAGGTGTAGTGACCGGCGATGACGGCCCGGTCGTAGTCGGACGCGCGGGTGTCCGGCGACATCCACTTCGACCACGAGCGCGACTCGTAGGCCAGCGCCAGGAACCGTTCCAGCTGGACGCGCAGTCCCAGTTCCTCCAGCACGGCGACGAACTCGCGGGTCTCCACCACGCCGAACTCCGGCGCGATGTTCATCGCGTGCACGCCCGCCGCGTCGAGCGTGCGGATCGTGGCCTCGTCCAGGTAGTCGCAGTTGTGCGCCTTGAGCGCGATGCCGCGCCGCTCGGTGGCCCGGACCAGCGCGCGCACGGTGAACGCGACGGCGGCCGGCGCGGTGATCATCGCACCGACGTTGCGGGTCTCCTGGACCTTCGTCGCGGTCTGCGCGACGACGAACGTGGGCTTGGGCAGCCGCTCGGCGGCCAGCAGCGCCAGCGCCTCGTCCAGCTGCTCCTCGAACTCGCCGGGGTGGTTGGTGTCGTGGCCCTGGTCCTCGAAGCCGATCTCGAACATGGTGGCCGCGCCGATGGACCGCGCGTACTCCACGCACTGCCCGTACAGCTCGACCGCGCGGCGGACCGCCAGGTCCGGGTCGGCCACGCCGTCGAGGTCCATCGACGTGTCGATGTGCAGCAGGTCGAAACCGCGGCGGATGTCCTCCTGGTAGGACTCCAGCGCCGAGGCCATCGCGGCGTCGCCGGACAGGCGCTCGGTGCGCTCCCGCACCGACTGGTACGGGCCGCCGTGGTCGCGGCACAGCAGCACGAGGCGGTTCGGGTCGTGGGACCGGACGTAGTCGGCGAACGCCTCGGTGTCCCACCCCTCGACGTAGCCGCCGCCCTGCGAGGCCGCCTCGACCTGGCGGCGGCTGGGAATCAACATCAACGGCTGCCCGTGCCGCGCCGCCACGGCGATGGTCGCGTCGACGGCGTTGCGGGACATCGGCCCGATGCCGACTCGGGACGGGACGTGAACGGGTTCCTGGGAAGTCATGTGTGACCCTCTGCAACTCGGCGGCACCGCGACGCGCGGCGCCGGTTTCGGGTGCGCGCGACCGGCCACGCCCCTCCGGGGTGGCTCGTCGCGCGTCGGAGCGCCGGACCGGCGTGCGGTCCGTCGGATCTCACCCAGCGCGGTGCGCGGGGGTGGTCAGGGCCGGGTGGCGGCCCAGGAGATGCCCTGCAACAGCAGGGTGGTGGAGTCGGGGACGCGGAGGTCGGCGAGGTAGTGCCCGACGGACGTGTAGAAGACGCGGCCCTCGCCCCAGTTGCGGGTCCACGCGACGGGCGAGGTGTGCCCGTCGATCCACGGGATGTGCTCGCCGGTGAACGTGGTCTCGGCCAGCACCTCGTTGGCCGGGTCGACGTGCATGTAATACTGCTCCGAGGCGACCTCGAAGTCGTGCACGCCCTTGGTGACCTCGTGTCCGGTGTGGACGATGCGCACGGTGTAGGGCACGCGCACGCCCTCGCCGCCGGGGTGCGACACGCAGTTCCCGCCGACGATCATGTTGTAGAGCAGGCTGGCGCGGAACGACGCGCCCATGCCGTGCCAGCCCGCGACGCCGAGTCCACTCGCGACGGACGCGGAGAACCGCTCGGCCACCGCGGGGTCCAGGTCCTCGGTGGGGTGGCTCTGCGTCCAGCCCAGCAGCACGGCGGCGAACTCCGAGAGGTCGTCACCCAGCCGCGCCGGGTCGGCGGTCAGCTCGACCTCGAAACCCCGTTGGTGCAGCTCGGGGATCAGCCAACCCGCCACCTCGCCGGGTTTGTGCCCCGGCCAACCCCCGCACAGGTACAGCAGTCGTGACATCGTTCCCCCAGTGAATGCGTGTCAGGAGCGCAGAGATCTGTTGTAGGCGACGACCACCTTCGGGTCCTCGGCGAGGAAGTACCCCGGCGTGCAGTAGCCGATCGTGGCGAAGTCCAGCACGCCGTCGCCGTCGAAGTCCGCGACCGCGATGCGCGCGGCGGACTCGGTCGACACCAGCTTCTTGGTCCACAACCCCTTCGCGGCGTCGACCGCCTTGTAGTAGACGACGCCCTGCCACGGGCTCGGCCCGCGCAACGCCACCAGGAACTCGTCGTCGCCGTCCTGGTCGAAGTCGGCGCACACCAGGTCGTGACCGGGTCCCTCGCCGAGTTCGTTCGGGTCGCCGTAGACGTCGAGCACGGTCCGGCGACCGTCCTCCGTGTACACGGCGACTGTGTTGCCGTGGAATGGTTCCAGCGACGCGACGTACGTGGTGCCGCTGCTCGCGAGCACACCCCGGGACGCGGTGTTGCCGCCCCGGTAGCCGGTGCGCCCGACTTGACCGACCTCGCCCGCACCGATCGGGACGGCGTCCCACCCGTCGCCGGCCCGGGTCAGCTCGGTCACGCCCTCGGCGCTGGACAGCAGCAGCGGCTGCCCGGCCCGGGGTCGCGTGCGGTTGGCCGGCACCATCTCGTGCACGACCGAGTAGGACGTGACGTCGATGGTTTCCTCGTGCCACGGCACGGTTTCCGGGTTCTCCGGCCGCACGAACGAGGTGAGCCGCACCGGTTCGGCGACCGCGCCCGGACCGCCGCCGGGACCCACCATGGGCGCGGCGAGCACCCGGTCGTCCAACACCAGCACGCGGTGCGCCGAGCAGAGCTGCCCGATGTCGAACTGCCGCCACGCGCCCTCGGCGCCCGGGTTGCGCAACCACGACACCATGCCGCTGTCGGGCGCGCACGCGCGCAGCGTTTCGCCGTAGTCGTGGCACACCACGATGTCCAGCGAGCCGTCACCGGTGAGGTCGGCGGTGTCCAGTGCGACCGGCCGGTGCAGGACGGCGATCTCCCGCTCGGTCCAGGTGGGGTTCTCGAACCAGGCGATCCGCCCCTCGGCGACGCCCGACACGATCAGATCGGCCCGCCCGTCTCCGTTGAGGTCGGCCGCGTGGATCCAGTACCCGTCCGCCAGGCCGCTCGCGACGACCTCTATCTCGAACTCCGGGGAGATGATGGACATGCGGTCGCTCTCCAAGGAAGCCAAGGATATACATGACCAGTCATTAATGACGTAAGCAATGTTGGCATGTGCATGGACTGCCCGCAAGGGCATGGACACGGAGCGTCGCCCACCCGAAGCGGCTCGTGCCGACAAGTGATGCGCGGCACTCGCCGCGTTCATCCTTGCGGCGCAACGGGAGTCGCGTAGAGGCGTCGCACAGGTCCGCCATTCGGCGTCGTCGCGCGGAATTCGGTGATCGACGCCATGGTGATCGACCGCGGCAACAGCGGTCGGTGCGACGCAGGTCAGGCGGTGCGGGACGATCCGGATCGGACTCCACGCCCATTTCGACACCGATCGGCTCCGCATGGTTTTCGCTTGCGCCACTGGGGAAAACCGAAGTTGCCGGCACGGGTGTCGCGCAGCGGAAACACGGTGTTCACGCCCGGGAAACGGGCGATGTCCACCTGTCGGGCCGCCCGCGCGGAAATCCCCGCCCCACGTCGGCCGGCCACGGCGTCGACCGCGAGCCGGTCCCGCACACCGCAATCCCCGACCGGCAGGCCGCAATCCCGCGCATTCTCCCCCGGCCCGTTTGGACACCGGTCGACGCACCGGAGGCCGACCGGCCCGAGGGCCTCTCGCCCGACGGGCGCGCGGCACGACCCAGATTTGCTAGATTCTGAATATGGTGAACACCGAGAGCGTGTTGCGCCGGGACGGCGCGGTGCTGTGGTACCGCGACCTCCCCGGCCCGCGGCGTCCGGTCGTCTTCGTCCACGGCGCCGGGATGGACCACCGGATGTTCGAGGCGCCCGCGCTCGCGCTGCACCGGGCCGGGCACCGGGTGGTCCTCTGGGACCTGCGTGGTCACGGCGCGTCCACCCTCGACACGCGGTTCACCGCCACCGCCGCGTTGGACGACCTCGTCGCGCTGCTCGACCACCTCGCCGTGCGACGTCCGGTCCTCATCGGACACTCACTGGGCGGCAACCTCGCCCAGGCACTGGTCCGCCGCCTGCCCGACCACGCGCACGGGCTGATCGTCCTGGACGCGACCCGGAACACCGGACCGCTGAGCACGGCCGAGCGGTTCCTGCTCGGGCTCGCCGCTCCGGCGCTGGCGCTGGTGCCGGCGTCCCGCCTGCCCCGGCTCATGGCGCGTGCCTCGGCGACCACACCCCGTGGCATCGCGGAATCGGAGCGCACGTTCGCACGCATCCCGAAGCACGTCTTCCTGGACGTGTGGCGCGCGACCACATCCCTGGTCGACCCCGATCCGGCCTACCGCACCCCGATCCCGCTCGGACTCGTCCGCGGCGCACACGACCGCACCGGCAACATCGCCACCGCCATGCCCCGCTGGGCCGCCGCCGAGGGCGTGAGCGAGCACGTCATCCCCGACGCCGGGCACAACGTCACCCTCGACGCCCCCGCCGCGACCACCGCGGTGATCAGCACGCTCCTCGACCGGTGGGAGCACACGGCATGACCGCCCCGGACAAACGCGCCGCGTTCGTCGCGGCCCTGGGCGACCTGCTCGCCTCGTGGCACCTCCCCCGCGCCACCGGTCGCGTCTACGGGCAGTTGCTGCTCAACGCCGACCCCGTCACGCTCGACGACCTCGGCCAGGACCTCAAGCTCAGCAAGGGCGCGGTGAGCACCGCGGTCCGGGAACTGGTGTCCTGGGGGCTGGCCCGCACCATCCCGCAACCGGGCAGCCGCCGCCTCCTGGTCGAAGCCGCCGGCGGGTTCGAGCGGCTCCTCGCGGCGTCACACGCGCGAACCCGCACTTTTGTCGACACCCTCCGCGACGGCGCCCGACTCGCCGACGCCGACCACGCCCGGGCCCGGCTCACCGAGGTCGCCGACTTCTTCACCGCCTACCTCGACGCCGGCGACCACATGCTGCACCAACGCCGCGGCACCCGCGGTGCAGGGCCGATCGAGGGAAACCCCGTCGAACGACCTTGAACCCACAGGTCTTCCTGGTATCCCGGAAGCACACGGGGGGTGGGGGATCATGGTGGTGGTGGAGTTCGGGCTGCTCGGTGGCGTGTGGGCGCGGCGGGACG
The DNA here is from genome assembly GCF_019375475.1 of Saccharothrix obliqua. GTDB lineage: Bacteria > Actinomycetota > Actinomycetes > Mycobacteriales > Pseudonocardiaceae > Actinosynnema > Actinosynnema obliqua. The sequence continues at coordinate 632,570 of NZ_JAHXGQ010000002.1, forward strand.
GTGACCAGGTCGACCTGGGGCACCGCCGACAACGCGGGGTCCTGGGCGTGCTGCTGGCGGAGGCCAACCGGCCCGTGCCCGTCGAACAGCTGCTGGACCGCGTGTGGGGCGAACAGCCGCCGCGCCGCGGCCGGGACACCCTCTACAGCTACCTGACCCGCTTGCGCGGCGTGCTGGCCGACCTCGACGGTGTCCGGCTGGAGCGCCACTCCGGCGGCTACCGCCTCGCCCTCGAAGAGCGAACCGCGGACCTGCACCGCTTCCACGACCTGCTCACCCGCGCCAGGGCCACCCGTGACGACCACCAAGCCCTGGGGCTGTACGAGCAGGCGCTCGACCTGTGCCGGGGCGAACCGCTGCCCGAACTCGACACCCCGTGGGCCGCCGACCTGCGGACCGCCCTGGAGCGCCACCGCCAGGCCGCCGAACTCGACCACACCGACACCGCGCTGCGCCTGGGCCGCCACACCGACCTGCTGCCCGCCCTGACCGAACGCGCCGGCCGGCACCCGCTGGACGAACGCCTCGCCGGCCAACTCATGCTCGCCCTGTACCGCAACGGACGGCAGGCCGACGCCCTGGACCACTACCAGCAACTCCGCACCCGACTCGCCGACGAACTCGGCACCGACCCCGGCCCACCCCTCCAACAGCTCCACCACCGCATCCTCACCGCGGACCCCGGCCTGGCCGAGGCGGAGGAGGGCGCGGACCGCTCCCGGGTGGTGCCCCGCCAGCTGCCGGCCGTGCCGAGGCTGTTCACCGGCCGCGCCACCGAACTCGCCGAGCTGGACCGCGCCCTGACCACGACCCCGGACGACGTGTCGGGTGCGACGGTGGTGATCTCGTCGATCGGCGGCACCGGCGGCATCGGCAAGACCTGGCTCGCGCTGACCTGGGCCAACCGGTGGGTGGACCGGTTCCCCGACGGGCAGCTGTTCGTCGACCTGCACGGCTTCAGCGCCGCGGACGAGCCGGTGGAGCCGGCGGTGGCCCTGCGCGGGTTCCTCGACGCCCTCGGCGTCGAACCCGACCGCATCCCGACCGGCCTCGACGCCCAGGCCGCGTTGTACCGGAGCCTGGTGGCGGGGCGGCGGATGCTGGTCGTGCTGGACAACGCCGCCACCGTCGACCAGGTCGTCCCCCTGCTGCCCGGCAGCCCGACCTGCACCGTCCTGGTCACCAGCCGACACCGGCTCGCCTCCCTGATCGACCGGCACGGCGCGCGCCACCTGAACCTCGACATCCTCACCCGCGACGAGGCCCGCGCCCTGCTGACCGCCCGCCTGGGCACCCACCGCGTCGGCAGCGCCCCCAGGGCGGTGGACGAGTTGATCAGGCTGTGCGGTGGCCATTCCCTGGCTCTGGCGATCACCGCCCGCAACGTCGGCACCCGCCCCACCGCCCCGCTGGCCGAGGTCGCCGCCGAGCTGCGCGAGCTGGGCCTGGAGGCGCTGGACCACGACACCGACCCGTCCGCCAGCCTGCCCACCGTGCTGTCCTGGTCCCTGCGCCGGCTCACCGAGGAGCAGCGCACCTTGTTCGCACTGCTCGGGATCGCACCCGGCCCCGACACCACCGCACCCGCGGTCGCCGCTCTCGGTGGCTTGCCGCCCGCCACGACGCGCAGGACGCTCACGGCGCTGGAAGAGGCGTCGATGCTGGAACGACGGCCGGGCGGCCGGTACGCGATGCACGACCTGATCCGCGCCTACGCCGCCACCCTCGGCCGCGAGTTGCCCGAGCACGTGCGGAGGGCGGCCCTGGTGCGGGTGCTGGACTTCCGCCTGCACACCGCGGTCGTCGCCGGCCGCCTGCTGAACCCCCACCGCCCACTCGCGGACCCCGGCCCGCTCGCACCCGGCGTCCGCCTGCACCCGCTGCCCGACATCGCGACGGCGATGGCCTGGCTGGACGCCGAGCACGCCACCCTGCTGGCCACCCAGCGCACCGCCGCAGCCCTCGGCTGCCACCGCGTCGTCTGGCACCTGGCTTGGGCACTGCACGCCTTCCACCTCCTGCGGGGACACCGGCACGACGCGCTGGCCACGTGGCGGGCCGCGCTGGACGCCGCCGACCACCTGCCCGACCCCGCCACCCGCAGCCGCGCACACCGCCACCTCGGCACCGCCTACTCCAGGCTGCGCCTGCACGAGCAGGCCGTCCCGCACCTGGAGCAGTCCCTCGCCCTGGCCCGACAACACCGCGACCCCGTCGAACACGCACACGCTCACGATGCGCTCGCGATCGCCTGGGAACGGCGGGGCGACGACCGGCGGGCGCTGGAGCACGCGCGTCAGGCCCTGGACCTCTTCCGCGCGGTCGACCACCCGGTGTGGGAGGCCAAGGCGCTCAACGCGGTGGGTTGGTACGCCGCGCGGCTGGGCGAGTACGACACCGCCCACGAGCACTGCCACGCCTCCCTCACCCTGTTCCGCCACCACGGCTACCCCGAGGGCGAGGCGGACGCCTTGGACAGCCTGGGCTTCATCGCCCACCGCACCGGCGACCACCACCAGGCCCTCGACCACTACCGGCAGGCCCTCGCCCTGCGCCGTGCCCTCAACCACACCTACGACGTCGCAAACATCCTCGATCACCTCGCTCACCCCCACGCCGCCCTCGGACACCGCCGGCAGGCCCGCGCGGCGTGGCGGGAAGCGCTTCAGCTCTACCGGGAGCAGGGACGCGACGAAGACGCCGCACACACCCAACGCCAACTCGACGACCTCGACCGCACCGGTTCGGCCGAAACCCCTTGACCCACTGGTCAGCAGGAGTCGCCGGTCACGTCGCCCACCCGGTTCTCCAGGCACACCACGACGTCCTGGAGCCGTTCGATCTCCTCCAGCGCCGCGCGCAAGGCGTCCTCGTCAAGGTCCACAAGCGACTGCGCGCACCCGAGCCCCGCTTTGGCCGCCGAGCGCACGAATCCCTCCCACCGCTCCTGCATCCACGGGTCGTCCACGGGGAAGAAGTCCCGCGCGTCCTTGGCCACCTCGGTCACCTCGGCGCAGTGCGGCATGAGCGCGGTCGTCTCGACCTTCCCCCGCACCTCTTCGATGTAGGCGAACAGGCGCTGGGCGGCGGTGTCGAAGCGCGCCAGCAGATCGCGGGCGCCGCGGTCCGCCCACTGCGCGGGCGCCAGGGCGTCACCGAGGCCGGGCACGGCGACGACCGGTTCGTCGCCGCGTGCGACGGCGTCCAGGCCGGTGCGCAACGCGGTCGCGGCGTCGGCGGCCCGGCGTGCCCACGCCAGGCCCGTGCCGGGATCGGTGGCGCAGTTCGTGCGGGCGCGGTCGGCACGCATGACGACGGCGTCCCACAAGGGACGCAGACGACGGTCGGGTACGCGGAAGAACGCATCGGTTTCCCGTGCGGCGGCGGAGATGTCGGCACACGTCGCGGCACCGGTGACGTGGCCCAGGACCGCGCGCCCGCCGACGCGCGTCCAAGCGGCGAGCTGCAACCGCGTCGTCCGGGCGGACGGCGCGGAGGCCGCTTCCGGTGCGGGCCCCAGGTCCCCTTCCCCGGACGGGACCGCGGCCCCGCGCATCACCTCGGCCCCGCTCACGAGCAACGCGGCGGCGGCGAGCACGGCCACGGCGACGCGGCGGGGCGCGGTGGACACCGGGTGCGTCGGCGCGGGGGCCGGGCGGCGGCGGGTGGCCGCGCGGACCGCGGCGACGGCCGCCCCCACCACGGCGGCCGAAACCAGTGACGGGACGACGATCGGCCCCAGGACCGGCCACGAACGCAGGACGACGGCGGTCGCGAGGGTGGTCAGGGCGGCGACCTGCGCGGCTGTGAGCAGGACCGGCAGGTGGTGGCGGCCCGGCGCGGTGATCGCGGCGAGGAGGGCGGCGGCCGTGACGGCGGCGAACGTCGCGGCCATGAACCCCAGTTCCGGCAGGTCGCGGCCCACGACCAGCACCCCGGCGGCCACCGCGCCCGCGAGCAGGCCGGGCGTCACGACGCGGCGCAGCCGGGGCAGCGGTCGCGGTGGTGGGTCGGGCAGGTCGGGATCGGCTTCGCGGACCCAGCGCAACGTCGCCGGCCGGACCGTCCAGGCCAGCAGCGGCACCACCCAGGCGAGGGCGACGGCCACCAGGAGCAGCGGCACCTTCGTCACGCTGGCTATCAGCGGGACGTTCGCCACGACGACCTCCACCAGCCACGGCGGCCCGACGCCGGGAATCCTGCGCTGGAACTCGGCGACCATCGCGTCCGTGCCGATCGGCCAGCCGACCACGAGCACCGCGCCGCCGCCGAGCCACCACGCGAACCACGTCGACAACACCACGCAGCCGGCCGCGAGCACCAGCAGCATCGGCAGGCGCAGGGTGCGCCCGGACCACGTCCCGGCCCACAGGCGGGCGCACCGGGCGATCCACCAGGCGAACCCGACACCGGCCACCACGACCACCGACAGGAGCCACCAGCGGCCGGGCACCCAGTCGTGGACGACGTTCTGGCCGGTCACCAGTTCACCCGCGAGCACCCCCGCGCCCAGCCACAGGCCGGCACGCACACCGCTCGGCGCGGTGATGCCGGTCAACCGCGCGTGCACGACGGCGCGCCACAGGGCGATCCCCACGACGCCGGTCACGAGCCCGGCCGCGAGCAGCGCGACGAACTGGTCGACCCACCACCCGGCGATCCGGTAGTCCTTGAGGTACTGCCAGACGGAGTTGTTGATCAGCGCCGCGCCCACGCCCGTGAGGAACATCGGCAGCGCCCGCACGCCGAACAGCGGCGCCGGGTCGTCCAGCGACGCGCGGCGCAGGTCCCCGCGCGGGTGCGTGCGCCACAACTCGGCGAACGCGCCGAGCGGACCGGTGTCCGCGGTGTCCCAGCCCCGCCGGTCCGCTCCCCACCGCAACGCCGTCAGGTCGGCGTGGACCTCGCGGGTGCGCAGGACGTCCGCCCGCGCGAGGTGCACCAGGAGGACCAGCACCACCGCGAGCACGATGTCTCGTGCGAGGCCGGGCAGGTAGGACGACCACAGCGGTGAGTCCGGGCCGTCCACGAACCGCGTGCCCAGCCATAAGACCTTCGGCAGCAGCACCAGCACCAGAAACGCCCGCCACAGGGCGACGGTCGCGCCGGTGAGGCTGACGTCGCGGTTGCGGATGTGCGCCAGTTCGTGCAGCACGACCGCGCGGAACCCGGCCGGGTCGGCGGGGCGGCGCACGAGCAGCCCGATGTGCAGGCTCACCACGGGTTTGCGGTTGCGCCCGAACACGACCGCGCCGGTGGACGTGGCGGTCGGGTCCACCGCGAACGCCGGTGCCGCCGGAAGCCCGGCCGTGACCACCAGGTCGTCGAGCGCGGCGGTCAGGTCGCCGTCGTGGTCGATGCGCGTCACGGGGACGAGACGACGTGCCTTGCGAGCGGTGGTGCCGAAGAACAAGCCGGCCGCGACCGCGGTCAGCACAAGGGGTCCGAGCAAGGGCAGCCACCACGGCGGCGGGGGCGCGTAGCGGGCGAGACACGCTTCGAGCGGGCCCGCCTGGCCGAGCCGGCTGCCGAGCACGGCCAGGTCCTCGCGGTCCGGGTCCCAGCCGGTGGCCAGCCAGCACGACCAGGGATCCGATTCTCCCCACCAGGAGGCGAAATCCGACGCCGCCACCACCGACGCGACCGCCAGCAGCACCAGCAGCAGCGTGAACCGGACCGTCGTGCCGGGGCCCAGAACCCGCTCGTCGATCCGCGGGGCCACCGCCTACTCCGGCTCGTCGCCCAGGGCCAGGCGCGCGACGATGGCGTCGGCGATCGCCTCGGCCTCCGCCACCGCAAGCCCCCGCCGCACCCCGATCTCCACCGCCTTGCGCCGCACCTCGGCCAACTGCTCGGGGGACAAGGGCAAGACGACAACGGGCTCGACAGCCCTCCGCCGCCTCACCAACCGCCGCAGGCGGTCGACAAGGCTGTCGGCGGCCGAGTCGGTCAACCTGGTGACGATGTGCTCGACGGCCACCCACACCACCGGCGTGACAACCACCGCCACGTCACCCAACCCGAACCCCAACGGCTCCCGCCGGGCACCAGCCCTCACGACCCGCCGCGAGACGACCCCGGGATCAAGCGCGGCAAGCGCGTCGACGACCGGAACCTCTTCCGGCGCCACCCGCCCGACGACGTCGCGAACGACGTCAACCACCCGACACTGCCCAACCTGCTCCAGTTCCGACGTCAACGGTCCCCCTCTCCCCGAGTCACCAGTGATAACGCCAGTCCCGGACCGGTGGTGACAAAGCACCCCGGATACACCCCAACGGCCCAGCGCCCCACCGCCCGCCGCCGAGGAGAGCGTGGTTCCGCAGTGGTCGCGGGGAACGTGAACCTGCGGCTCGTGGAGCGAGGTACATCGACCCGTGCCAGACCACGCACGGGGACGGCGTTGGACCGGGATCCCAGCGCCTCCCCCCGCCGTCGGCTTCCTTCTGCCTCACCCCGCTCGGCGGCTCGGTATGTGCCGAACTGCGTGCTCAACTGGTTTGCCGCCGCGCGGCGCACCGGGAACCATGATCGGCATGGACGCCTCCTACGCCCTTCAGCCCGGTCCACCCCCGGTCGACGACTTCCTCCGGTTGCGTCGTGAGGCCGGGCTGTCCGAGCCCACCAGGGAGCGCGCGGAACTCGGGATCGACGGCGCGTGGACCGCTGTCCACGTGATCCACCGAGGCACCGGCGAAACCGTCGGCATGGGCCGGGTGATCAGCGACGGCGGCACCTACTTCCACATCATCGACATGGCCGTCCTCCCCGCCCACCAGCGGCGGGGGATCGGGGACGCGATCCTCGACACCCTGCTCGCGTCCATCGACGCCGCGGCGGGCGCGGGTGCTGCGGTCAGCCTGCTCGGCGACCCACCCGGTTGGCGCCTCTACCGCCGCCACGGTTTCGTGGAGACCGCACCCGAGACCGTCGGTATGCGACGCACGCATGACTCCCCTGGCGCCTCGCCGCGGACGGACGACTGGACGACCGCGGTGGTTCAGGAGCCTCGACGGACGTAGAGGACGCCAGGCTTGCCGTCACCCGGAATTCGGCGGTCCAACTCGAACAGGGTGGTCGCCGCCATCAGGTCGCTGAGCTTGGCGTAGCCGTACGTGCGGGAGTCGAAGTCCGGGCGCTGCTTGGTGATGAGGTGTCCCACCGAAGCCAGCGGAGACCACCCGTCGTCACCGGACGCCGCCTCGACGGCGTTGCGCAGCAGGCTTACCAGCACCGCGTTGTCCGCCAGTTGTGCCACGGGCGCTGAGATGGGTCGCGGCGACGTGGTGTCCGCCGCATCGACGTCGGTGCGGGAGAAGTTCTCGATGTAGACGAACTTGTCGCACGCGGCGACGAACGGCTTCGGCGTCTTGTGCTCCCCGAAGCCGTACACGGTCAGTCCTGATTCACGCAGACGCGCGGCCAGGCGGGTGAAGTCGCTGTCGCTGGAGACCAGGCAGAACCCGTCGAAGCGACCGGTGTAGAGCAGGTCCATGGCGTCGATGACCATCGCCGCGTCGGTGGCGTTCTTGCCCGTGACGTACGCGAACTGCTGAACCGGTTGGATGGACAACGCCAGCAGCTTGTCCTTCCAACCCTTCAGGCTCGTGCCCGTCCAGTCACCGTAAGCACGCTTGACGTGCGCGGTGCCGTACTTGGCGACCTCGGCCAGCAGCGCTTGGGCGATCGCGGGCTTCGCGTTGTCGGCGTCGATGAGCAACGCGAGCTTCGCGGCACTTCCAGCAACCAGATCCACAGCTCCACTCCCCTTCTCCGAACCTGCTGCGACCCAACAGCTTCCCGCACGCCGTACCACAGCCAACGGTGTTACCGGCGGCCAATTCGCGTGAACCTTCCTCGCGATCAATGCGAATTTCAGCGCGCATGGAATGCGCCGCACTTGTGCGGCGAGCTGCGGAACCGCGAAGAACGTCGACGCGACTTCATTGCGCGAAGCACCCGCACCGCTACGGTGAGCAACGGGACCACCGGGCTCTTTTCGAGGAACTCTCACGGAATCGGAGAAACGATGTTGAACAGGCTGAGGGTTTTCCTGGTCGCCGCCCTCGCGTTACTCGCGACAAGTGTCGCCACCACCGGAGCGCAAGCCGCCCCCACCACCGACGTCGGAGTGCAGGTCGCCAGGACGCTGTGTTACGCCAACGACGTCGACGTGCGCTGGACGCCCGGCGGCAGCCCGACCGGCCGGCTCGTGTACCGCGGCCAGACCGTCAACGTGATCGATTTCCGCGACGGTGTGTGGTGGGAGATTAATTCGCCCTACCGGGGTTTCGTCTTGGCCCAGTATTTCTGCTGATACCCGAAAGGCCCAACAGGAACGGCTCATCTCCCGAAGGCCGCCGGGACAGTGCCCCAGCGGCCTTCGGTGACCCCCCGGTCAGGCGACGTGGTGGACGCCGCTCCAAGTCGGGTAACGCCAATGCGCACCCGTGTAGTAATCGGTCTTCGTGTGACCGATGACGTTGCCGTAGACCTGCAACTCGCCCGAGCTGGTGATCGCGGTCAGGTCGGCGAAACCATCGCCCGTGACATCGCTCAAGCTGATGTCGTGGACCGTGTTCCACCCGCTGGTGACCTGCCAGGTGACATCCCAGAACGGCGTGTCCCCGCGACCGGGCAACAGGATGCCGTTGCCGTACACCTCAAGCGTCCCGTTGGCGCGAATGGCCGCCAGGTCGGCGTAACCATCCCCGGTGACGTCACCCAAAGCGATGTCGATGACGTCCGCACCCCACCCGCTCTCGTAAACCTTCAACGGACCGGAGAACGGGGACTGACCGTCACCAACCTGCTTGGTGTTGAGGAACACCTCCAACTTGCCGCTCGTCGTCACCGCGGCCAGATCCGCGAACCCGTCCTGGTTGATGTCGCCGGCCGCGATCTTGCGGTAACCCGACCAGTTGTCGTACTGCCGCCACACACCGGTGAACGGAGCGTGGTCCGCGTTGATCAGCGACTGGTTGCCGTAGATCTGCAAGGCGCCCGAACTGGTCAGCACCAGGAAGTCGGCGAACCGGTCCCCCGTCACGTCGGCCGTGGTGATGGACTTGGCGTCCTGACTCCAGTTGGTGTTGTCCGTCTGCCACGAAACGCCGTGATACGGCACGCCGTTGTTACCAGGCACCAGAATCCCATTGCCGAACACCGCCAACCGACCCTCAGCGGTCACCGTCGTCAGGTCGGCGTAACCATCACCGGTGATGTCGCCTTCGGAACGGTCCCGCGGCGTCGGGGGCGTGCCGAGCCGGTCGACGGCGGCCTGCGCGCGGTCGAGGTACTGGCGGTACTTGCCGGTCTTGTACGTCACCCAGGGCTGGAAAGTGCTGTTGCGCCCCAAGTAGATCGCGTAGGCCGCGTTGGCGTTGCACTGCGGATCGTAGGTGCAGGCGTTCGAGAACTGCGTGTGGATGGAGTTGATCTGCCACAGGCCGCGGTCGATCGTCCCGTTCGTGTTGTGCCCCGTCGCCGACGGGTTGCACCCGGACTCGGCGAGGGCGATCGCCACCGCCGTGACGAGGGTCCCGGTCCTGGTGAACCCGGCGTTCTCGCCGACGGTCGCGCACAGGTCGGCGGGAGCGTCGGCAAGCGGCGCGGCGACGGCCGTGTGCGGCCACGCGAGACCGATCGACAGCGCCACGACTCCGAGCGCTTTGTGTCCCCACTTCATCGCAGGACTTCCTTCCGGCTCAGGCGACGTGGTGAACGCCGGTCCAGGTGGGGTAACGCCAGTGCGCGCCCGTGTAGTAGTCGGTCTTCGTGTGACCGATGACGTTGCCGTAGACCTGCAACTCGCCCGTGTCGGTGATCGCGGACAGATCGGCGTAGCCGTCACCGGTGACATCGCTGAGGCTGATGTCGTGAACGGTGTGCCACGCGCTCGTGATCTGCCAGGTGATGTCCCAGAACGGGGTGTCCCCACGGCCAGGCAGCAGGATGCCGTTGCCGTACACCTCAAGCGCTCCGTTGGTGCGGATGGCCGCGAGATCGGCGTAGCCGTCGCCGGTGACGTCGCCCAGTGCGATGTCGATGACGTCCGCGCCCCAGCCGCTCTCGTAGACCTTCAACGGACCGGAGAACGGGGACTGGCCGTCACCGACCTGCTTGGTGTTGAGGAAGATTTCCAGCTTGCCGCTCGTCGTCACCGCGGCGAGGTCGGCGAACCCGTCGTGGTTGATGTCGCCGGCCGCGATCTTCCGGTAGCCCGACCAGTTGTCGTACTGCCGCCACACGCCCGTGAACGGCGACTGGTCCGGGTTCATCAGGAACTGGTTGCCGTAGATCTGCAACGTGCCCGCGCTCGTCAGGACCAGGAAGTCGGCGAAGTGGTCCCCCGTCACGTCGGCCGTGGTGATGGACTTGGCGTCCTGGCCCCAGTTGGTGTTGTCGGTCTGCCAGAGGACACCGTGGTAGGGCACGCCGTTGTTGCCCGGCACCAGGATTCCGTTGCCGAACACCGCCAACCGACCCTCGGCGGTCACCGTGGTCAGGTCGGCGTAACCATCACCGGTGATGTCGCCCTGGGACCGGTCGACCGGCTTCAGCGGGCTCCACCAACTCGTCTTCTGCAACGCGCCGTTCCAGCCGAAGCTCAGGTGCACGTGGTCGATGTGCGGGCTGGGGCCGCTGTACGGCGTCCAGCTCAACGTCCTGGTCGACCAGATCTGGCGGTTCCAGATGATGTACATGATCCCCATGCGGCGGACCAGCGCGTGCTTGTTGCCGTGCTGGTCGGTCGCCAGCAGCCAGTTGACCAGGTCGTCACCCTGCGCCCGCTGGCCGGGGTCGTTGGCGTTGAACGGGTAGTCCAGCGCACGCCCCTCCTTGTGCTCGCTGGCCCCGCCGTCGTTGCACGCGCGGATGATGCCCTTGCTCGGGCGGCCGTAGGTGGACACGAGCAGGTTCTGGATGTCGACGACACCGGGCTTGGCCGACGGGTCGCACGTCCGCTGCGGTTCGGCCGCCGCGTACGGGTCGATCTGCGGACCGAAGTTCGGCGTGGGCGGTGCCGCGTGGGCCGGTGGTGCGACGGTGGCGCTGACGACCGCCGCCAGGACGACGCCGATGACGGCGCGCGCCACCGTTCTCGCTCTTGACATGATTCCCCCGTGTATCACTGAAGCTGGCTTCATCCCCGTTTTGGATCACTTTAGTGATCGGACGGAGCGTAACCACGATCGCGAGCATCGGTCAACAAGTTAACTCGACAGCAGACTCTGATCAGTCTGGTGACTGAAGACGGCGGTACGCGTCGCTCACGCGCGCCAGCCACGCGGCGTCGGCGTCCAAGTCCGCGCCCGCGGTCAACACGGGCGCCGGTCCGCCGACCGGAAGGCCCTCCGCGCGCTTGAGCCGGATGGCCTCGGCGATGACGCGGGCCTCGGCGCGTGCGTCGCCACCGGGCTCCGGCTCACGCAGGAACGGCCGCAGCGGGCCGATCAGTGCGTCCCGGATGCCGATCACGCGTTGCTGGTAACGCACCTGGAAGCGGAGCGGGCGGTCGGTCGCGATCTCCGGGCACGCCTCGCGCACCGCGCGCGCCAGGGGCGCCATCCGCCGGTAGGACCGCAGCCGCGCCCAGCGGCGAGCCGCCCGGGGACCCCAGGACGGCAGCGTGACACCGACCATCAGCAGGGCGGTCGCCGGGACCAGCAGCACCGCCTGGATGCCGTACGACCCGTTCTCCTGCCACGGCAACCGCCCGCCCGCGTTCACCGTCACCTGGTAGGCGACCTTGTGCGCCACCTGGAACAGGGCGACCGCCGCGCCGGCGGCCATCATGGTGACGCCGATCCGCAGGTACCGCCCGGTGATCGCGGGCCGACGCCACCAGAGCTGCACGATGTCGACCAGCACCAGGCACGCGTAGCTCTGCCACGCCAACACGTACGCCGTGATGGTGAAGTCGGCGTGGCCGTCCGGCGCCAGGATGGGCAGTCCCAGCCGCAGCGGTCCCACCACGTAGCAGACGCCCAGCAACACGAAGGCCATCAACAACAACCGCTGCCGCCGTCGCACCGCCCGATCGGGACGCGTGGTGGCGACGCGGACCATGAACACCTCGGCGTAGTACGCCACGAGCATCGCGAAGCAGTGCTGGACGAGTTGAGGCATCAGCGGAACGCCGCCCAGCAACCGGTGCACCGGCCAGTAGAACTGCGGCAGACCGATGAGGAACACCAACGTCAACGACAGCAGGCCGAGGAAGATGGCCCTCGCCGTGGGGTCACCGGCGTGCCGGCGCAGCGACCGGAACCGGTACGCGCACGCGAGCCCGGAGGCGGCGATCAGCCCCAGCTGAACCCAGTTGGCCGGCGTCACCGCGACTCAGTCACCCAGCACTCGGCCGAGCCGGTCGGTGACCTCGTCGTCCTCGCGCGGCCGGAACGCGCGGTCGGCGCGCACCCGCACCTCGTGGGCGAACGCCTCGGCCTCCAGCTCCTCGACGCCGGTGTACGCGTCGTGCCGGCGGGCCAGCATACGACCCACCACCTCCGGGTCCAGCTGGGGGAACAACGCGGCCAGCACCTGCGCCGCGGGCCCCGACCCGCCGTGGTCGCAGAGGATGTGCCCGAGTTCGTGCAGGACCACGTGCTCCCGGTGCGGCGCCGAGGTGTTCTGCTCGTACCAGATGTAGTCGAGGCGGTCGGCCGCCAGCCACAACCCGGACACGCCCAGCGCCGACAGGGACGCGGGCACCAGTTCGATGGGCCGACCGCGGGCCCGCCCCGCCCGCCGGCACAACTCGGTCAGGTCGAAGGGATCGGGGAAGTCCAGCCGCGCCACCAGGCGGCGGCAACGGCGGTGCGCCCGACGCGTCGACCACCACATCAGGCGTCGTCCGCCTCCAGGCCCTCCAGCTTGCGCAACTGCTCGGTCATCGCCTGCACGGCCTCCAGGCTGCCCTGGGACAACCCGACCATCCGGGCGGCGACCTGGGCGATGCCCGCGTCACGCAGCATGGCGGCCAGCGCGACCTGCGCGGTGACCTGGTCGGCGGTCTGCTCGTCGAAGAAGAACGCCTCCGGCACGCCGAAGAACCGCGCGAGCCGTTCCAGGGTGTCCTTGGTGGGGTTCTGGTTCTTGCCCGACCGCAACGCCGACAGCAGCCCGGTGGACAGACCGGTCTGCTCGGCGATCTCCGGGTGCGTGTACGGCTTGCGCCCGCGCGGGTGCACGTTGCGGATCAGGTAGTCGACCTTCTCCGGCAAGGTGCGCGGCACCGGGCTGGACTGCCCGTCCATTCGTCCCCTCCTCCCGCGAGCAGCGTACCGACCGCGGCGACTGCTCCAAGTGGCGGCCTACACCACGCCCACCCCTCTGTGCCTGCGCCTCACGATGCTGCCCCCTGTCGTGCCGGTCCCCCATCAGAGCGGATAAACCGCCTTCTCGAAGTCGCCCGCGGCAGCTCCACGTACGGCGGTCAGCAGCCAGTCGAGGAAAGCGGTGAAGCTCGGGAACAGCTCCCGCCCTTCACCGAGGTACACGCCGTCCTCGATCGCGCCGACCGGCAGCAGGTACACCGGCGCGCCCTCCACCCCGAGGGCGAACAGCGTGCCCCCACCGTCGCTGCCGAACACGACCAGGTCCGAGTCGGTCAGGGCCGGCGCGCGCTTCGGCGAGTACGGATCGGACAGACCTGTCAGCATCAAACCCAGCGAGTGGATGAAGAACCCGTTGTACGCGTCCGGCAGCGCCACCTCGCCCACGTGCCGGTGGAACTCCAGCAGCACCACAGGCACCGCCCCCTCGGCGGCTGCCAACTCCTCTGGCCCCACCGGGCCGCCAAGGGTGGGCTCGCCCGGTGGATAGCCGAACCGGGCCTCGAAGCCGCGGAGCAGGTCGTCTACCGCACCCGTCAACGCGGTGCGCCAGCCGTTGTAGTCATAGCCACTCAACGCGGTTCCCCTTGTCGATCGTCCTTGCGGTGCGCATCGCGACGAGTTCGAGCACGCGTTGCACGGCCTCTGTGGGGCCTTCGTGTTTCCACGGCAAGTCGGCATCCGTCTCGCGGTCGCGCATCGCGATCCTCTCAGCTGCAGCCTCCAGGTTCGGTCGGTCTGCGGTAGCGGACAGCGCGCAGCAGGACGTCCACCCGCCTGCGGCGATCCGCCCCCAGGTGGCGAGCGGTCCACGAAGCTCAGTCCCCTCCGGTGCGGCGCGCTGCGCAACGCCAGCTCCGGGTTCGTGCCGGAACCCCTGACACGGCTCATCAGGTTCGCTGTGGTGCCACACAAGACGATCAACGACGTCAGCACGCGGCTCACCAGTAGCAGCCGTACCTGCGGAAACTACCGCAGACCACATTGGCGAGACCTCCTCTGGTGCAGCGATCGACTTCGGACGACGGAAGTGCTTTTCCTACAGGGTCGAGATCGCTCTGCCTATCGGCACGGAACGAAATCCTCCAGGTCCTACGAGGTACTACAGGTGCACGGAGGTTCTTGCCCCAGTAGCAGCAGCTCACCGCGCTAGAGAAAACCGTTATTGCTGTGCTCGAATGCCCAGAAAAGATTCCCCTCGGCCGACAGCACACCGTGCGCGACGACGGAGGTCTGTGTGATGTGACCGGGAACGTCCTCGCCTGGGGTCGCCACAGCAGCCGCACGCCCTCCAGAGTTCACTGCACCGCTTCTCGGCCTGCCCACACTGGAGCTGTCCGATCTCGGTCGCGTAGCGGTGACACGTTGTCTCATAAGAACTCCAGCAGCCAAGCCGCGACTCTTGAGAGACGTCTCAGGTAGCGGTGGCCATGATCTTGGTGGAGAGATCATGGGAACGGGGGCGACGTGAGCGGGAGTTCCGGGGGTGTGAGCCGGGCGGTGTGGACCAGGCGGTGGCCCGAGTGGGTGCCTTTCGCCGCCGGGGGTTGGGGAGCGCTGTACGCCGCCGTTCAGGTCGCTTGGGTCGTGGCGGGGGTCGACGTGCGGTGGGCACCTCACGTGTCGTACCCGCCGGCAGTCCAGTTGCTCCTGGCCGCGCTGGCCGTGCTCGTCGCGCTGGGTTGCCTGGCTACCACGCGAGAACTCGGGCGACGTGTGCTGCTGGTGTCGCTGGGGGCCGCGATTCCCGTGTTCGCCGCGGGAATGGCCAGCCTCCCCGCGCACGTCGTGACGCTGGCGTCGTTCGCCGGCGTGGAAAGCGCCACTGGCCTGGCCCAGGTCCTGATGAGCACGGTGAGCACGGTCCTTCTCGTACTCGTCGTCATCTCCTACCGCCGGCGCCTGCGCGGCCGGTGTCCGAGGTGCGGACACACGCACCCGGGCACCGGCGACGGTCCACTCGCCCACCCCCGCGCCGGCATCGCGTCGAAGCGGACGCGGTTGGCGGTCTACGTCCTCATGTGCGGGCTGCTGCCGTGGGCGGGCGTCAAGACGATCTGGACGCTGGGTGGTGACGCGCTCGGCGTGTCCGCCCAAGGGTGGCGGGAGGCCGGAGGGTCGGGAGCGGGTGAGGTGCTGGCCGCGGTGGGCATCGATGTGACGGTCCTGGCCGCGATGGCCGGGGTTTTCCTGCTGTTGGGGCTGATGTACCCGTGGGGTCAGGTGTTCCCGCGCTGGACGCCGATCCTCGCCGGGCGGCGGGTCCCACGCCTGCTGCCCCTGCTCCCCGCGTGGCTCGCAGCCGTCGGCCTGTCGGTGTACGGGGTCTTCCTCCTGATCTACGCGCCGCTCACCGCCGCGGGCGTGCTGCCGAGTCCGGTGATCACGCCGCCGTTCACCACCAGTGCCGGGATCATCTGGATGATCGCGTTCGGCGGCCTCGCCTTCGGCGGCCTCGGCCTCGGGTTGGTTGCAGCCGCCAAGTCTTACGCCAAGCGCACTCGACCTGTCTGCGCGGCATACCTGTCCGAGCACGGCGCCGCGGAGTGATGGCCGACGGCACGGATCTCGCAGGCTGGACAACCTCCCAGAAAAGACCCTGTACAACCACGAGCCGTCCCAAACGTCGCTAGGCTGCCTCGATCAGCAGCTCGACCAGCTCGGCGGGCGTGGTGATCATGCAGTCGTGGCCGGTGGGCAGTTCTCGCACCCGTTCACCGACCGGGACGGGGCGTCGCGTGATGCCCGCCGGACGGTCCGCGACGCAGTGGATGTGCGTGCGCGGGATCATGCGCGCGGCCGGGTTGTTCAGCCGGACCGGCTCCAGCAGGCATTGCACCGGCTGGTCCGACAGCATCGGGCGCAACCAGGCGATGTCCTCGGGATCGGTGACCCCGAACAGGCCGAGCGGCGGTGGCTGTTCCGGCATCGGCGGCACCCGCCAGCCGTCTGCGGCGAGGTCGATGAGCTGCTTGGTGACGGGGAGGACGTCGACCGCGGTTTCGCCGTCTTCGGGGACCATCGCGTCGAGGAACACCAGGTGCGCGATCCGTTGCGGAACCCGGTGGGCGACCCCTGAGATGACCATTCCGGCGTAGCTGTGCCCGACGAGCACGACGTTGTCGAGACGTTCGTCGTCGAGCAGGCCGGCGATGTCGTCGATGTGGGTGCCGAGCCCGACCGCGGGGCTCAGCAGGTGTGCCTTGTCGCCGTAACCGGTCAGCGACGGCGCGAGCACCCGGTGCCCAGCCGATTCCAGCAGCGGAACCACCCGGTCCCAGCTCCGCCCGTTGTGCCAGGCGCCGTGTACCAGCAGGAATGTGGCCATGATCGGGTGGTTCCCCCTTGTGCCTCGGTACCCTTCGGTAATCGATCTTGATCCACACCGCGCGCGCCGGGCAATACGGCACTTTCCGGTGCCCCGGTTCCCAGGAGGTAACCATGCAGGACCCGTGCCAGGTCCGCGAAATCCTCGGGATCGTCGGGGACAAGTGGGCGCTGCTGATCGTGCGCATGCTCAAAGACGGCCCGCGGCGCTTCACCGAACTCAAGCGGTCCATCAACGGGATCAGCCAGCGCATGCTCACGGTGACATTGCGCGACCTCGAACGCGACGGGATCCTGACCCGCACGGTCCACAACGTCATGCCGCCGCACGTCAGCTACGAGCTGACCACGATGGGCCGAACCTTGCGCGAGGCCACCGCGCCGCTGCTCGAGTGGAGCATCACGCACCTGCCCCACATCGACGCCGCCCGCGCGGCGTACGACGACCGCCAGTAGCGCCGTGCTGTTGCCATCGGCTTCATCGATCGGAAATCTCCGCCACGACCGCTGGGCCCTGCCTCACCGGGTCATGGAAAGCGACGGCCGGAATGGGCGAAGTCCGAGCCTGCTCTCCCTCATGTGATCCGCCGGAAAGCCGGTTCCTCATGGAAACGCTGTCGTAGTTTCCTCTGGTCCGAGGTCCAGAGTCCGGGCGTACCTGATCGATCTTGTTGCTCGGGTCGGGCGAGTTCTGGTCCGCGGGCGGGGAGTTGATCGAGGGCAACGCCTACAGGTACCGGGTGGGTGCCGTGGCGGGAGGCGCCGGAGCGATACGGCCGTGGTGGACGTTGTACGAGCGGTTGTCGCGGTGGAGCGCGGGCGGTACCTGAGCCGCCCTGGTCGCCGCCGTTCGGGCGCGTGCCGATCTGGTCGGCGAGCTGGACTGAGTGGTGTCGGCGGACTCCAGCCCGGTCCAGGTTCACCAGCACGGCGCGGCCCTGTCACATGGCACAGGGGGCCTGGTCGAATCACAAGAATCTGACCGCGGAACCGGCTGACCACGCCGTCGGCCGCTCAGCGGCGCCTGACCACCGGAATTCACCCGGCGGTCGAGGGTCGGGGCAGGCCGCTGTCGATCGTGCTCACCGTGGGCAACGTCAACGACACCACTGTCTTCGTCGACGTCCTGGCCGGCATCCGGGGTGGGTGATCGCGGACAAGGGCTGCTCCAGCCGCGCCAACCGCGACCATCCGGATCCGACGCGGATCAAGGCCACCATCCCGGAGAAGGACGACCAGATCGCCAACCGGCTGCGCCGAGGCTCGGCCGGTGGCCGTCCCACAGGTTCAGCACACAAGCGCCGCAACGTGGTCGAACGCTGTTTCAACCGGCTCAAGACCTACCACGGCATCGCCAACCGCTACGACCACCTCGCCCGCAACTACCCCGGCGCACTCAACCTGATCAGCCTGCTCGACTGGCGCACAGATCCGGCAGACACGCCCAGTGGGGCACAGCGGTCACTGAAGCGGTCTACCGGTGCCAAATCGTGCCCGTGATGATCGAGGGGCGACCGCGATGGATCGCCCCTTCTCCAGGACGGGCTGACGGACCAAAAACTACTACTGCCCGATCTCGTCGCACTCCGCCATGGCGGCAAGCACGGCTTCCCTGGTGGTGTCGTTCCACGCCATGACCAGACAGGGTAGGGGCCACCCCCGACAGTCAAGCCGACCCGCAGTCGGCCGGCACAGCCCCGCCGGTCACTCACCAGCGTGTGAGAGGACTGCGAGATCAAACGATGATCGAGCCTCGAAGCCGAAGAACCCGCTGACCAGGAATTTCGCCTGAATCAGCCCAAGCCAGTCAGGCGCAGTTCGACGCAGGCCGGAACCGTTGGAGCACGACGAACTCTCCTCCACTCGCTCCTCCACAGAACAAGTGACCGGGTCTGCGAAAGGACGTCGACGTCTGCTGACCCGAACGGCAGACCGAGGGCGAGGCCACCGGTCGGGGTAGGCGATTGGGCCGATCCGGTCATCTTGGGAGCGAATCGGCAAGGAGCATCGGCGCAGGCGCAGTAGCTTGGCCCATCGCTATGTCACCGGAGGGGGAGCCGATGACCGATCCGTTGGCCAACGTGCAGCGCTTGGTGGACGACTGGGAGCGCGACGCGGAGGAGAAGGCCGCGCGGTACGAGTCGATGCGGCAGGAGGTCGAGCGGATCTCGATCACCGCTTCGGCTGCGGGTGGGGCGGTGAGCGTGACCGTCGGCCCGAACGGCATCCCCAGCGCGGTGACCATGACCGACGGCGTGTCGCGGTTGCGGCCGGAGCAGATCGCCGCTGCGGTGATGGAGGCGATGGGCAAGGCCCAGGCCGGCTACCCGGCCGAGTTGGCACGCATCGTCGACGAGACGGTCGGCCGGACCCCGTCGGGGCAACACATCGTCGCCGTGGCGGAACACAACTTCCCGCGGCCCGAATCGGACACGCCACCTCCCGCACGGCCCCGTAGGCAGGGCGATGACGGCGATTTCACCGACGAGAGCTACCTGAGGTGACACGATGACCGGGTACGAGGCCGTCACCGGCGAGATCGACGCGTTGGCCGGCCGGGTGGAGGGACTGGCCGACCGGCTGCGCACGGCCGCGGACGCGGCGCGGACGGTGGCGATGAACGACTCCGCCTACGGCGTGGTGTGCCAACCGTTCGCGATGCTGCTCCAGCCGTTCGAGGACATGGGCGTGCAGGCGTTGACCAAGGCCGCGGAGACCGTGTCGGACAACGCCGCGAAACTGCGGGAGACCTCCCGCGCCTACGACGCCCGGGAGAGCGGCGAGTCCGCGCGGTTCGACGGGATGAACACGTGAGCAACCCCTTGGTCGCGACGGCGAAAAGCGACACGACCGCGGTCACCGGCATCGGCATCGCCGAGTCCGCGAACGACCTGGCGCAGGGCATCTCCGACGGCAGCTGGGTCGCGGCCGGGCTCGGCGGTGTCGGCGTCGGCCTGGAAGTCCTCTCGATGGTGCTCGACCCCGTCGGCACCGTCGCCTCCTACGGCGTGTCCTGGCTCATCGAACACGTGCAACCGCTGAAAGACGCGCTGGACTGGTTCGCCGGCGACCCACCGGTCATCCGCTCCTTCAGCGAAACCTGGTCCAACGTCGCCGCCGAGGTCACCCGCATCGCCCAGGAACTGGGCACCCAGGACGCACCGGGCTGGCAGGGCGCCGCCGCCGACGCCTACCGCGGCCACGCCACCCAGACCGCCGACGCCATCACCGGCGCGGGCACGCTCGCCGAAGGCGTCGGCACCGGCGTGATGATCATGGGCGAGGTCGTCGCCGCCGTCCGCGAACTCATCCGCGACCTCGTCGCCGAAGTCGTCGGCAAACTCATCACCTGGGCCCTGGAAGCCGTCGCCACCCTCGGCCTCGCCACCCCGCTCATCGTCGCCCAGGCGACCTCCACCATCGCCAAAGTCTGCAACCGCATCGCCGACCTCGTCCGCAAACTCGTCAAAACCATCGGCAACGTCACCCCCCGCATCCGCAAAGTCCTCGACAAACTCGGCGAAATCATGGAAAAGCTGGGCAAACTCGGCCGACGCGCCGACTCACCCGGCACCACCACCACGTCCAGCGCCCCGCACACCCCGAGGACCGACGTTCCGACCATCGGAGACGCCGACTCCCCCACGACGCCATCGAGCGCCGCCACCGACGTCACATCCCCATCAGGGACCACATCACCTTCCGGCACGACGTCCCCGAGCGGGACCTCGACCGATACCAGCCCCAACCGACCCGCGGACCCGAACGACACCAGGACACCGGAGTCCGAGCGCGTCTGCGAGAACGACCCGATCGACGTCGTCAGCGGCGAGATGGTCCTCGCCCACACCGATCTCGACCTACCGGGCGTGCTGCCATTGGTGCTGGGCCGGACCCACGTGTCGTCCTACCGCGCAGGCCGCTCGTTCGGGCCGTCCTGGGCGTCCACACTGGACCAGCGGTTGGAGTTCGACGCGCGTGGTGTCTTGTTCCTCGCAGAGGACGCCATGGTGCTGGTCTACCCGGAGCCCACCGAGCACCCCGTGCTGCCGGTGGCGGGACCGCGGTGGCCGCTGTCGCGGGTTGGCCGAGGTTTCACGATCAGCCAGCGGGGCACCGGCCGCACGCTGTGGTTCGACGCCGATGGCCCGCTCGTGGCGGTGACCGACCGCAACGGGAACCGGATCGACCTCGACCGCGACGCGACGGGGACCGTCACGTCGGTGCGGCACAGCGGCGGCTACCACGTCGACGTGCACAGCGACCAAGGGCTGGTGACGGAACTGCGGCTGCGCGGCGCCGACGTCACCGTCGTCCGGTTCGGCTACAACGACACCAGGCTCACCGAGGTCGTCAACTCCTCCGGCAGACCGATGCGGTTCGACTACGACCACGCCGGCCGGATCACGCAGTGGACCGACCGCAACGGCGAGTGGTACCGCTACCACTACGACGCGCACGGCCGGTGTGTCGGCAACGAGGGTTCAGGCGGGTTCCTCGACGGCACGTTCGAATACGGTGACGGCACGACCCGGTTCACCGACGCGCTCGGCGCGACCACGACGTACCGGTTCGACGACCGGCGACGCCTGACCGCCAGGACGGACCCGCTGGGCAACGTCGTCGTCCAGGAGTGGGACGAGTGCGACCGCTTGGTCACCCGTGTGGACGAACTCGGGCACACCACCCGCTTCGCCTACGACGAAGCGGGCAACCTGGTCACCACCACCCGACCCGACGGCACCCAGGCCATCGCCGAGTACGACGAGCACGGCATGGTCACCACGTTCATCGCCCCCGACGGCGGGGTGTGGCGACAGCTCTTCGACGGACGCGGCAACCTGCTCGCCGAGACCAACCCGACAGGGGCGGTCACCAGCTACACGTACGACGACCGTGGTCACCGACGCGGCGTCACCGACGCCCTCGGCGCGGTGCGGCGCATCGAGACCAACGGCGCGGGCATCCCGATCGCGGTCACCGACGCGGCAGGCGCGACGACCCGGTACATCCGCGACGCGTTCGGCCGTGCCACGGCGGTGATCGACCCGCTCGGCGGGCGCACCGAGTACGCCTGGACCGTCGAGGGCAAACCGCTGACCCGCACCCGCCCGGACGGTGCCACCGAGCGGTGGCGCTACGACGCCGAGGGCAACGAAGTCGAGCACGTCGACCCCTTGGGGCGGGTGCGCAGGGTCGTCACCACGCACTTCAACCTGCCGGCGGCCGAGGTCCGGCCCGACGGCAGCCGGATCGAGTTCGACTACGACCGCACCCTGCGGCTGACCACCGTCACCAACGCCCTGGGGCTGGTCTGGCGCTACGAGTACGACCCGGCCGGCAACCTGGTACGGGAGACCGACTTCAACGGCCGCGTGCTGACCTACCGGCACGACGCGGCGGGCAGGCTCGTCGAACGCGTCAACGGCGCGGGCCAGACCGCCGGTTTCTCCCGCGATGCCTTGGGCAACATCGTCGAGCGGCGATGCGGCGATGCGGTGACCACCATCGAGTACGACGAACTCGGTCGGATCACTCGTGCCCGCAACGCCGACGCGGAGCTGTCCTACACCCGTGACCCGTTGGGCCGTGTGCTCGCCGAGACGATCAACGGGCGTGCTGTCGTCTCCTCGTACGACGCGCTCGGCAGGCGTGTGCGCAGGCACACCCCGACTGGCGCGACCACCTCCTGGGAGTACGACGCCACCTCTCGGCCCACCCGGCTCTCGGCGGGTGGCCGGGTCATGGCGTTCGACTACGACGCGGCAGGCCACGAGATCAGCCGCTCGACCGGTGAACTGGTGCTCGGCCAGTCCTGGGACGCCAACCACCGGCTGATCGGGCAGGCGTTGCTCGCCGGCGGCCGGGAACTGGCGCACCGCCGGTACCACTACGAAGCCGACGACAACCTCGCCGCGGTCCGCGATTCGACCGGCTCGTCACGGAACTACCGCGTCGACCCCCTCGGCCGGGTCACCGGTGTCGACGGTCCCGGTTGGCGCGAGCGGTACGCCTACGACGCGGCGGGCAACGTCACCGCATCGGACACCACGCACGCGGGCACCCTGGTGCGCACCGCGGGCGACGCCCGTTACGAGCACGACGCGCAGGGCCGCGTCGTGCTGCGACAGCGCAAGCGGCTGTCCCGCAAACCCGACACCTGGCACTACCGGTGGGACGCCGACGACCGCCTCGTCGCGGTCACCACACCGGACGGCACGAGGTGGTCCTACCGGTACGACCCGCTGGGCCGCCGCATCGCCAAGCTGCGCCTCGCTCCTGACGGGTCGGTCGCCGAACGCGTCGACTTCGCGTGGGACGGCTCGGTCCTGGCCGAACAAACCCACTCGGCCGGACATGCGACGACCTGGGAGTTCGCCCCGGACAGTTTCCGGCCGCTCACCCAGACCGAACGCGCGCACACTGGCCAGGAGTGGGTCGACCAGCGCTTCTACGCCATCGTCACCGACATCGTGGGCACGCCGACGGAACTGGTCGACGATCGCGGAACACTCGCCTGGCGGCAGGAGGCGACGCTGTGGGGACTGCCCACCGCCGACACGGGTTCCGCGGGCACGCCGCTGCGGTTCCCCGGCCAGTACCACGACGCTGAAACCGGGCTCCACTACAACTACCTCCGCTACTACGACCCGCTCGCCGCCCGCTACACCAGCCCCGACCCGCTGGGGCTGTTCGGCGGGCCGTCACCGCACGGGTACGTGCACAACCCCACCGGGTGGAGCGACGCGCTCGGCCTCACCGAGACCAGCGACATCGAGTTCCTGGACCCCAACGACATCAACTTCTCCCAACGCAGCATCACGCAGAACGAATACGCGGAAGCAATGCGCAACGGCCAGTGGGACTGGAGTCGATCACCGGTGCACGTCATGGAGATCGACGGTCAGCTCGTCAGCTACGATAACCGCCGCCTCGACGCCGCACGGGAGGCAGGCGTGCCCGTAGGTGTTCAGCGAGTCGACCCCAACGCCCCGCACCCCGAGTCGACCACCGGCAAGACGTGGGCCGAGAAGTTCCAGGAACGCTTCCGCGACCCGCGCAACAGGCTCAACGGCGAGCCGGTTCCCAACACGGGCCTGGACGAACGACCGACCGCCCTGCCGCCGGGCTGTGGCGGACGACGGCGCAGGAGGCGCGGATGAGCGACATCACCACCCTGTGGGCTTCCGCCCGTCTGCCCATCGAAGACGGCCTGTACTTCGCCGACGGCCGCTCCTACGCGGTCGAGGCCGACGAGCTTGGTCTACGCCTGGTCGAAGGCTTCGACCTGGGCGAACTCCTGGCCGAAGATCCCGAGTGGCTGACCTCGATCGACATCACGAGGGAGATCCGCGTTCCCGGCGGCTACGCGTGCGCCGGCGAGGGCTCGCACGGCTCGGAGGGCTTCTTCGCCCGGCTGGACGAGGACCGCACCCTGATCTGGGTCTGCTACCTGTCCGAGTCGAACCCGTTCGACGAACTCACCGTCGAGGCATCGAACCTCACCGCAACCTCAACGTCCAACCTGTCGATCACCCTCCCACTCGACAACCCGGACAAGGCGCTGTCGGCGGAGAGCTGACCGCGACACCGCACCGGCAACGCGTCGGGCGTCGAGTGGCGAAGTGCGGTGCGTGCCATGAAGTCCTTCCGCCCGGAATTCGCCCGTATGACACATAGGTTCCGGCATCACGGCTCGCCTCCCGATCCGGCCAAGATCGGGGGGCGAGCCGGTTCAGGCGATCACGACCGGAGGGTCTGTACCGCCGCGAAGCGGTTCTTGACGTTGTCGGTGAGCCGCTTCAAGCCGAGCAGCTCCAGCACGGCGCGCCGCAACGCCTCCTCACCGGTGTTCCCGTCCCGTTCGGCGACGTGGTCGAGCAGCGCCGCCAGTTCGCTCGGGGGCACCTCCTCGAAGGACTGCGGCCCCAGGTGGCGCATAACGACAGGCAGCCGACACCGACGACGAGTTCGAGTTCTTCGGCGTGCCCGGCCGCGGGTGACGTAAGCGGAGAACAAGTCGTTGTACACGTTGCGCGCCGGTCGATCGGCCCGCTTGCGCTCGGCCCACTCCGACCAGCGCGCCTCCCACTCGACGTGGGCGTCCCGAATCCCGGGAGCGTCGGCGCGCTGCTCATCTTCGCCGATCACCTGGCGCAGGCGAGGTGGCGTGCTCGGATCATCCCACGCCCCGTCCAGCCAGGACCGCAGTTCCGCCGCCGGCTCGGGCGGCTCCTCGTGCGCGATTCGCTCGACCGTGAGCAGGGCGGCATCGGGCTCCGGCGCGTCTTCCCGGTGCCCGGACCGGATGGCGGGGTGGTCCGGCAACTGCCCGAACCACAGCACCGAGTCGTAGCTGTCGGTGGTGCGGGGCGGGTTCGACTTGAGCTGCTGGCTCCGCGCGAGAAACTCAAAAAGCCGTACCGCTCGACCAACCGCCGCGTCCTGCGGATTCGGAGCAGCGCCGTTGTTCGCCACAGCCGTCCCCCCTTCTCACCACCGAACTGATCTTGCTGCTCATCGCCGGCGAGGCGCGCAGCGATACATCCGACACCACACCGTTACGATGACACGCCGCACTTTGCGGACAGGCCACCTTGAGCGACAAGGCCACTCGGTTTGTGGGACCAGATCCGATCAACCTACGGAAACAGCCCTTCGACGTAGTGCAGATATGACCGAATGCCGCACTGGCACCCAGTTCTAGAATTTCGGAACAGTTAAACGCAAGCGGTAGCAGCCATGACAGAGCACCAATAGCAACATTCCAAGGGTAGTCAGACACGAGGCTGTTCCCCTGTCCAGGCAGGCGCGGCTCGAACCCTTCTGAGACGTAGGTGTCGGCGACATCTGCTGCCCACTTGCCGGTCGTGTTGTAGGTGGCTGGTGCGTTGATCGTCGTGGAAGCCGCGGCCCTGACGGCCACCACGGACGAACCGGAGGTCCGTGACACGGCGCTGCGTCTGAGAGCCCTGGCGTGGAACTCGATGAGGTCTGCGCGACCGAACTGGGCGCCGGAGTGACCATCTTGCACGTCGGGCGGATGGCGTACTACTCGGCAGGCTCTCGTTGGCCGACGAGGCGCGGGCGAAGTCACGCGACGCATTCGACAGCGAGAGGGCTGCAAGGTCGCTATGGTCGGCGACGGTGTCGACAACGCCCCGCGCTCGCCCAAGCCGAAGTCGCGCTGGTCGATGTCATACTGCGGCGGTCGCCCCGCCCATCGCAGTCCCCACCCCGTTTGCACGTCATCGTGCGGTCCGCCACGCCTGGTCTCCGTCCCGAGACTTTGACGAAACAGTGTCTGCGAGCGGCTCGCCGACAGGGGTTTCGCCCATGCGGCCAGCCGTTGCGCGCTGCCCGCGCTGAGGTTCAGCAGTTCCACGATTTCGGCGGCCGCGGGCGAGCGAGGCTGGTGCATCGGAGTACCGGTTCTGCAGGGCGGTCCGGCTCGATACCGTGACCTCGCTCGTGGTCAGCCCTGTGCGATGACCACGCGGACCGGGAGTTCGGAGTCATCGGTGTTGATGTCCTGTTCGAACCCGGCGGGGTTGTCGATGCGCCGTCCGGGGTCGTAGACCACCGCAACGAGTGCGGCGACGTTCTCCTGCCGCCGGTACCCGAACATGTCGTCGACGAGCTGGCGCCGTATCTCCTTCGCGCTCAGCGAAGGGCGGGTCATCTTGGCCTCGATCGCTACCTTCTCCTGCCGCAGCACGAAGTCGATCCGGTAGGAGCCGCCCGCCCGGCGCGGTGTCGTCTCTTCCGCCTCGACGTCGTCGAAGTGCAATCGGAGTACCGCGTGGAGCACCCGTTGAAGGTCGTACTCGTCGTTGACCTCCAAGCCCGCCCTGTCGCGGTTGCCGCGTTCGAGGATGGCCAACGCCGCCGGCAACCTGCGGAACAGGCTCACGAGCTGCTCGGTGGTCCGGAGCAGGTCGGGATTGACTCCGAGCCGTCCCTTCGCCTCCAGCAGGAGACGGCGTTGTTCGCGCAGCGGCTCCTCGAAGCTCCGCTTGAACGCGTACTGCCAGCGACCGTGACCCTTGAGGAACCGGGGCATGGATTCGTACAGCACCCAGGGCTGTCGGGGATTTGCCACGAACTGCTTGATCCGCGGGCTGAGCGTCGGACGCGTGGAATCGTACTGGGCAGTGAACTTTTCGCGGAGATCGTCCGGCAGAGCCGCGAGTGCCGCCGAGTACCACACCGGGTAGCGCTCCTGAAGTTCACGCGCCGCTGCTTCGCCTTCCACCTCCTCCTCGTGCTGCGCCCGCCTACCCAGTTCGACCAGCCCCTCCGCCTGCCCCAAGAGCACGGCAAGGTTGTTGGCGCTGCGCGTGTGATCCAGCATGGCCAGATCGTAGGCTCCCGGTCTGACGGTCCGGTGGCGTCCACAACGCCCACACCACTGCTCCCAGCCATCCCGGACGATGTTGAGCACACGACAGGCGGACACGCGGTGACACGAACAGCAACGACATGATTGGCCCCGACGGGTTGTCCGTTCAGTTCGCCCTTGGAGATGCCACTGAGGCGATGTTCTCCTCCAATACGAGTTGGACCCGGCCGTCTTCGAAGGTGACCACTTGCCGAAAGAGGGTCGGCCCTCCCGACCTGGCGCAGGTCTGCGTACAGGCAGAGTTCTCCCGTGCCGCACTCGACTGTCGTGCGGACGGATAGGCGTGGTCGAGTGTGGCCAGGTCGAGGTCATGGTCGATCACGACTCGGCTCCCTACTTCCGTCAGGAACGCGGCGCGCACGAGAAGTTCGTCAAGTGACTCCGAAACCCGATCCTTTACCGGCCGAGGGCGCGGCCGTTGTAGGCGACGCTCAAGAAACCCACAGGGGAACAGTTACGCGCGCGAATCGCACCGCTCTACGAAAAGATCGACCGAGACCGAGGGGTGCCGTCTGAACAGTCGCGCAGGAGCGCTGATGGGGCAGCGGCAGCGCGTTCGACCTGGTTCGCGCGGTGCGGCCACGTCCGACCTCGAACACACCCGCGATCGCCGCTCACCGACTCTCACACCGCGACGCGTCGGTCCTGCGCCACCCAGGAGGTCCGACGCACCAGCCCGACCCACCACACCAGCGTCAACGCGATGATCGTCGGGTTCTTCACGAACAGCAGCACCGCTTTGTAGCCCTGCCGCGCCTCCTCGGGCAGCAGCCCGCCGACAACGCTTTCCGCCACCACGTCGAACACCAGGAACGCGACGCTCAACAGCACGCCCTGCCACACCAGGCTCCGCCAGTGTGCCGTCGCGAACGCCGTGAACCGACCCCACGTCGCCCTCCCCCCGCGCAGCGCGAGCCACCCGACGGCCAGCACGAGCCCGACCCGCACCGCCATGACGACGATCTCCGACGCCGCCGCCCACCCACCGGGGATGCCCCAGTTCACGGCGACCAGCCGCTGCACGGACGGGACCAGTGACAACCCCACGATCAACGGCAGGTGCCGCAGGTAGAACCGCCACGTCCACCGCGGCACCTCCAGCGCCACCCTTAGCTCAGCGCCCCAGATCCCCACGTTTCCCTCCCCAGTCGAACCTTTTAGTTCAGTGTACTGAAATATCAGGCGAGGTAAAGTGCTTCCCATGAGCGACCTGGGACGTGAGCTGAGCACCGCCGTGGTGGCGTTCCACGAAGCGGTAGGCGCACACCTCGGGGTCACCGCCGTCGACCAACGCGCACTCGCCCTCATCGGCCGCCACGGCCCGATGACGGCGGGCGACCTCGCCAAGCGGATCAACCTCACGCCAGGCGCGGTGACGGGCGTCGTGGACCGCCTGGAACGAGCCGGCCTCGCCCGCCGCCACCCCGACCCGGCCGACCGCCGCCGCGTCCTCGTCACCGCCGTGGGGGGCGTGCTCGGCGACCTCTTCTCAGGGCTCAACGCGGCAATGGGCGAACTGACCGCCCGCTACACCCCCGAACAGCAACAGCTCATCGCCGACTGGGTGACCCGGACCGTCGAGGTGCTCCACGAGCAGACAGCACGGCTCACCACCCGACACCAACCACGCCGCAACCGACCACCAAGGGCGAACGACGAAGTGTGACCCCGGGCGGGGATGGGTCCGGGTGCTGGTCCACGCCGCAGCGGGGTGGCGCGTGCAGTGGGCGCACCACGTCGATTCACACGCCCGGTATCACCACGCCACGGAGACGGCGGGCTTCCAGGTCGTCGGCGATCTGCATCTCCACACGGTCCTCACCCGAACGCATGGCCTGCAACGCCTCCTGCCAGACACGCGAGGCTCCGGCCGGCCTCATCACGTGGACCGGGGCCCGGCGGCTGATCGACCGCTTCTCGTCCCGCACCGCCCTCGCCAACACGTCGGCCGAGCGGGTGCCGGACTCACCGAGCACGTCGACCGCTTGATGCCGGACTTTCGACGCGGGGTCGCTCAAGGCCGGTGACTCGATCCGCCGGACGGTTTCCCGGGACAGCGTTTCCAGGGCGCCGAGTTCGTGCACGGCAAGGACTCTCTCCGCATCGTCGGCGCTCGACATCAGCGCGAACAGTGCCCCTTCGGATCGCGGAGCGGCCGAGGAAGGGTTCGCCGACTGAGTCCAGGTGAGGTACCAGCGCAGAAAATCCGGTTCGGGACGCCGAGCTGCACTTCGAACTTCCCCCTGCAAGTGCGGACGTCGTCGGTGTGGAGGTCGGCGTAGTCCAGCAGATCATCGCTGGGTCCGCCATTCGCCTTGGCCGCCACCGCCTTCTTGGCGGCTTTCTCTGCCGGCCGATTCCCGGATCCCCACTGTCGACGTCCGACGCCAGAGGGACAAATCGCCGATCATTCCGGTGATCGCGTTGACCAGAGCTTGGTGTGGACGGGGTCTCGGTCACAGCGACCGCACCGTCGAATACCACTACGGCGTTGACCAGCCGGTGCACCAGATCCAGTCCCGCACGCCACTCCGCGCCTCGACCACCCCAGCGGTCACCGGCTCCTCCTGGTCCGCGAAACCTCCGAACCGGCCGAGGAAGCCCGGTTATTCCTCCGCTCCGCGCATGAGGGCGATCACCGCTTGGGTCCGATCGGCCACAGCCAATTTGTGGAAGATCGAGTTGAGGTGGTTCTTCACCGTCCGCTCCGAGATGTCGAGCGACCGGGCGATCGTGCGATTCGACATGCCTTGGGTGAGCAGGTCGACCACGTTCTGCTCACGTTCGGTGAATTGGGCGCGCGCCACCTTCCGACCGCAGATCGCCGACTGCCCCGCCACGGGCGCCAACTTGCTGATCTGCTCTGCGAGGTCGAGCAGCTGCTGGGCCTCCTGCTGGTGCGCTTGTAAACGACGGAGCAGTTCCACTATGTCCTGACTTCGTTTCTCACCCTCCCCGGAGGAGGCGGTCGACATACGAGGAACTCCTTACGGACCGAGACTTCGAAACCCTTCTCCAGGCGAGATCCTCTCATGTCTTCGATCTCGGAAGAATCCCCCGTTCGGCCGTGAAGCGGGTCGCGTGTGACATATCGAGCGGAATACAGTCAACCGTCGACGGCGGCGCGGAGGAATTGTGTTTCACCGATGCACCGGGTGGTGGAGCAGTTCTTCCGGCACGTCCAGCAGCAGTGGCGCGGCGTCGAGGTCGGTCAGGACGCGGTCGCACAGGTCGTGCTCGCGCTCGGCCAGCCGATCGAGCTGCTCGGCGGTGATCAGCCCTTCGCGGAGGTGGAAGGCGGCGTGCCGGGACAGCTCGCGCACCGCGTGCATCGCGCTCAGCGCGTCCGCCAGGCGTGTCGCCGAGCCGGCCGGCGAACTCGCGGGCGCCTCCGCGACCGCTTCGAGCATCAGGCGCGCCACGTGCGCTTCGGCCAGTTCCGCGCCCAGGTGGCTGCGGTTGTTCCACGCCTCGAAGCCCTGCTGGCCGCGGCTGGCGGCCAAGCGCATCCGGTCCGCCAGTCGCTCGTACAGCAGGCGCTCGCGTGCGCGGGCGAGACGGGGCCACGACGCGGGATCGGACAGGTCCATGTCGAGGGCGCCTTCGCGGAGCGGGGGTTCGTAGTGGTCGCCGGCGGCCATGCCGCGGGCGGCTTCCAGGACGATGAGGTAGCCGTCACCCGCGGCGGGACCCAGCATGTGCGCCAGCCCTTGGTAGTCGACCCACCGGCCGGTGGCGAACACGCCGTGCGCCCCGCAACGGAGCGCGCACGTGGTCACGATGTCACCGGTCAGGGTGCTCGCGACCGCTTTGACCAGGCCGTAGGTGCGGTTCAACGCCGGTCCGGGCGACCAGGCGGACCCGTCCGGGGCGTGCTCGCGCGACCGGGTGCGCGCCGCCTTGACCCGCTCGACCAGGCGGGTCAGGGCGTAGCAGTCCGCCAACGCGCCGAAGAGCGGTCGCTGCTGGGCGCGGTGGTCGAGGACACCCCGCTCGCCGGCGAACCGCGACACCGTGAGCCGGTTCCGGGCGTGGCGCAGTGCGTTCACGACACCGGCACGGGCCACGGCGGCCAGCGCCGCCGACGAGGCCACCCAGGCGTTGTGCCGGATGTCGAGCGACCGCCTCAGCCGGCGGTCCGCACCGCCGAGTGGGTCGGCGAAAGCCCCGTCCGCGTCGAAGCGGGCGTTGTCGGCCAGCAGCGCGGTGCCGGGCAGGCGCAGGCCGTCGAACTCGATGAGCGCGTAGTCCAAGGGCAACAACGGAGCCTCCGGCAACGGGACCACGCGCACGCCGTCCGGTGTGCCGTCGGCGGTGCGGATCGGTGTGACGAACGGGAACACGCCGTGGTCGCGTCCCCCGGCTCGGAGCCTGGCGTAGACCACGCCGGTCTTCGGCACGTGCGCCAGCCCCACGTTGGGCATGAACTTGCGCGCGGCCTCGTCGGGGGTGCGTAGCACGAACTCCCCGGTGGCCACGTCGTGCTCGGCGGTGGTCCGGATGCCGAGGTGACTGTTGCCCCGGCCCAGCTCCGTGACGAGCAGGGCCCCGAAGCTGGACATGTCGTCCAGCTCGCGCACGTGCTGTTCGGCTCGCTCGTCACCGAACTCGACGATCGCGCCGAGGCTGAGGCACACGTGCAACGTCAGCGCGAGGAACAGCGGTGGATCGGCCACGGCGGCCCACTCGAGGGTGGTGAACAGCTTGGGCAGGTCCCGCAGCAGGGCGCTGCCCGGTGGCAGGTGCCCGCCGACGACGCGGAGCCTCTCGTAGGTCAACTCGCAGCGCTCCTGGTAGTCCATGCCGCCGCGGGGTCGGAACACCTCGTGCCGGAACAACGTCGCCAGCACGTCGCGGAAGTCGTCATCGACCGGCACGGCTCACCTCCTCCGAGGACGTGATGCCCGCGGCGCGCACCCCGGTCAGCCGCACCAGGGGCGTGCCGTCGGGAGCCGAGGCCACCGCGTCACCGTCGGCGGCGACCACGGTGATGCCGTCGCCGTGCCGGTCGAGCAGTTCGACGTCGTTGGCACCCGTGTACCACTCCACCCGCTCCACCCCGGTCGGGATCGGCAGCGGATCGTCCTCGTCGCGTCGGTCGGCGATCAGCGCGCACTGGATCAGGGCGTCGACCAGCAGCACCGGCAGGCGCAGCCCCGCCAGCCGCTCGGCCCACCGCCCCAAGGAGGGGCGGAACCGCGCCCGGGCGCGGTGTGCGCCGGCACGCACCTCCGCGAGGCAGGCGAACGGCGGGTCGAGCACCACCGGACCGGTCGTGCCGTAGCGGAACCCCGTCTCCGGCGGAGGTGCCCCCGGCGCGCTGCCGGCCGCGGGGCGCGGGTGCCGCGCGGCGAACTCCACCACGGCGGCGGCGTGCGGGCGCCCGCCGACGAGCAGCCGCCCGTCGGGCGCGACGACGTCGGCCAGCACGCGCACCCGCACCCGGCCGTCACCGGTGTCGGACGCCTCGACCGAGCACGTGCGCCCGGCTCGGCCCAGGACGGTCAGCGGAGCGCGGAACTCCAGGTCGGACACCGCCACCGGCACACCGCCGCGGTCACCGCGCAGGCTCGCGGCCACCGCCAGCTCGGCGATCCACGCACCCGGCAGCGTGGGCGCGCCGTGCAGCCGGTGGTGCCGGAAGTAGCCGTCCTCGTCGGGGTCCGGACGCCAGAGCAGCGCGCGCCCGCCGGGCTCCGGCGCGACCTCCACGGCGTGCCGGCGGGTGGTGACGAGCAACCGTCGCTCCGCGGTCCCGAGGTGGGTCACCTCCGGGTCGGGCAGACCTCGGCGCAGTTCGCGCAGGACGAGGTCGACGCCCTCCCGGTCCGACAAGCCGGTGAGCGCGCCCTGCCTGCGCAGCAGGTCCCGCACGACCGGTTCGGCGGCGAACCCGGACTGCTCCCACAGCGGTGAGGCGAACGTGGCCTCACGACCGCCCGGGCTGGCGGCCCGCCAGTGCGCCGCGAGGCCGAGGACCTCGTTGGCCGAGCAGTAGTCGGCCTCACCCGGCCAGCCCAGGACCGCCAGCAGGGAGCCGATGTTGAGCCAGCGGTCGGGACGGCGGTGCGCGAACGCGGCGCACAGGTTGAGGTAGGCGAGCACCTTGGTGTCGCGCACCGCGCGAGCGGTGTCGAGGGAGGTGGTGGCCACGCGCCCGCCGACGTGCCTGCCGGCCGCGTTGACCAGCAGGTCGACCCGGTGGTGCGTGGTGAACACCCGGTCCACGGCCGCCGCGGTCTGCGCGGGGTCGGTGAGGTCGCAGCGGATGAAGCGGACCCGGTCGCCGCCGAGGATCGCGGCCAGGTCACCGACGGTTCGCGCGGTCTCCGCCGCCGCCGCGCGGTGGTCGTACTCGGCCGACAGGCTCGCCACCGACGACGTCGGGTCTTCCCCGCGACGCCGCGACAGGAACTCCGCGCGGGTGGGTGGTTCCCCGGCTTCGGGGGCGTGGCGGCCCAGCAGGTACACCGCCTCCGGTGCGCTCTCCTCGGCCAGGCGCGCCAGGAGCCGGGCGGTCAGCCCCCTGGTGCCGCCCGCCGCCACGACGATCCCGCCGCTTGGCAGGGCCCCGTCGGCCGCCGGTCCGGGGTCCTCGACCAGCCGGTGCTCCAGGCGCCGCCCGGCCGCGTGGACCACCACGGCCAGGTCGTGCGCCCTGGCCGATTCCCGTGCCAGCAGGTCCAGGCCCGCCGGCGGGTCCGTCAGGTCGGTGACCACGGCGAACACCAGGGCGTTCGGCGTCTCGCGGGCCAGCGCCTTGACCAGCCCGGTGAACAGGCCCGCCGCCGGGTGGGGCGCGGCCGAGCGGACGGCTCCGGTGATCAGGACCGCGTAGGACGAGCTTCTCCGCCCGCGCCACCTCTTGGCCGCGAGGAACGCGAGGTCGTGCGCCACGCGAAGCCGGTCGAGAGCCGAGAGGTCCGCCGACGCCGGGCCGTCCGCGTCCACCCGGATCAGGACGCGGACGTGCTCGAACGGCGCCTCGTCGGGCGGCAGGAGCGCGGTCAGCTCCGCGGTGGTCGGCAGGCCGCCTCCCGCGGACGCGGGCGCGACGACGACGCACGCGTCCCGTGGCAGCTCGACGCCGTCCACCAGTTCCGGGTGCGAGAGCACGACCAGGCTGCCGGGCGGCACCGACGGCAGCGGCGACCGGACGCGACGCGGCGCGGCCGGAACCAGCCGAGGCGTCACCCGGGTCAGCGTCGTCCCGGTGGGCGCGGACCCGCCCGGGGCGGCCTCGGGTTCGGACGGCGTGGTGAGGTCGACCCAGGTGCCGACGTCCGCCGCCGAACCCACCGTCGCCTCGGCGTGCCCGCCGGCCAGCCGGGCCACGACGGCCAGCAGCGCATCGGCTCCCGGGTAGGTTCGACCCGAGCCGGCCAGCGGCGTGTGCCGGCGGGGCCTGGTGGCCGGGTCGGTCGGGCCGAAGCGGGTGCGCAGCCGGCACAGGACGGGTAGCGAGTGCCGCCGGGCGGTCGACTCGCGGACGAGCACCACCAGGAAAGCGCCTTCGGCCGGGGCGTCGGTCACGCCCGCCGAGGACAGCAGTCGCCGGTACTCCGCGGTGGTGTTGCCGTTGACGCCGGCGACCACGGCGGCGTCGAGGTCGCCGTGCCGCAGGTAGCGCTCGGCCGCGCGCAGCGCGTCCAGGCTCGAGTCGGGGCCGGCGTCGAAAGTCGCGTTGAGGCCGCGGAAGTCGCGGACGGAGGCCAGGCGCGAGGCGATGATGTTCGGCATGATGCCGGGGAAGGAGTCCTCGGTGGCGGCGGGCACCAGGGAGCGCACGTCGGCGGCCAGCCGGTCCAGCGACTCGGCCAGGTCGGCGTCGGCAGCCGTGTGGTCCACCAGCGCGCGGTCGAGGTCGCCCAGGTAGCAGCGCAGCGCGTAGTGGACCGCGCGGCGCGTGGGGCCCATGTGCCCGACCACGACGCCGGTGGTGTCGTGCAACTCCTCCAGCACCGCGTCGACCTCGGGGGGCAACGCCGCCGCCGCGCGCAGCACCATGACCTGCGTGCGGTCCATGCCGCGCAGCGTGGCGGGTGGCAGCCTCACCTCCCGCCACCCCGGCAACGGGTGGTCGTCGCCGAAGGTCACGGGCGGCGCGGGCGCGGCGCCGCGCAGCCAGCCGGTCGCGTCGCCGCCGGGCACGTCGACCGCCCACCCGACGACCACGACCTCCTCCGCCGCCGCGGCAGTGCCGCCGCCTGGCCGGTCGGGCCGGTCCTCGCCGAGCACGAGGTGCGCGTCGGTGCCGCCGAACCCGAACGACGAGATGCCCACTCGGCGGGTGCCGTCCCGTCCCGCGCGCACGGCACGTGCCGCCCCCGCTGTCGGCGGCGTGAACCGGCCCTCGGCGACGGCGTCGATGGGATCGCGCAGGTACGGCTGCGCGGGCGCCTCGCCGCGGGCCAGACCGGACAACGCCTGGCTGAGCGAGACCAGCCCCGCGGCCCAACCGGTGTGCCCGACCACGGCCTTGTTGGACGACAGCAGCGCCGGACCGCCCTGCCCGGCGACCTCCCGCAGGGCGGTCACCTCCGTGCTGTCGCCCGCACGGGTCCCGGTCGCGTGGGCGACGACCCAGCCCACGTCGGCCGGGTCGACCCCGGCGGCGCGGTAGGCCCGGCGCAGGGCCAGGGCCTGGCCCTCGGGGTTGGGCGCGTAGATGGCCTTGCCCCGGCCGTCGCCCGCCAGCCCGATGCCCTCCACGACGCCGAGCACCCGGTCGCCGTCGGCGTGCGCGCGGTCCAGCCGCTTGAGGACCACGGCGCCGGCCCCGTCGGAGAACAGCACGCCGTCCGCCGCGCGGTCGAAGCAGCGCACCGTGCCCGACCGGGAAAGCCCCTGGAGCTTGGAGAACAGCACCAGGTTGCGCGCGCTGTAGGCGAACGCGCCGCCGCAGACGGCCAGCTCGGCACTGCCTTCCCGCAGCGCCTTGACCCCGAGGTCCAGGGCGTAGAGCGAGGAGGAGCACGCGGTGTCCACCATGACCAGCTCCGTGTCGTCCGGCAGCAGTCCCGCGATGGCGTTGCGGCCGACCCGGTGGGGCAGGAACTCGTGCGGCGGTTGGCCCAGGCGGTCGTAGCGCTCCCGCAGCACGCGCACGGCGTCCTCCGGCAGGCGGTCGGCGACGCGGTCGAGGTAGCCGGTCAGCACGAGGTGCGCTTCGAGGTCCTGGCTGCCGTCGGCGGTGTAGCCGAACGCCGCGAAGCAGCGGTCGCCCGCCGACCTGCCGACGCCCTCCAGCGCCGCGTGCAGGCAGTGGCGCAGCCACAACGTGGTGGCCTCCCGGCTCAGCGCGGGGTCGCCCGCCAGTTCGGCCGCCAGGCGCGGGTGGGGGCGGAAGTCGGTGATGAACCCCGATTCCGGGGAGTAGGTCCGGTCCTCGGAATCGGGATCGGTCGAGTGGAAGGACGTCACGTCGAACAGCACGGGACGGCGGAAGGCGTTCCGCCCGTCCGACAGCAGCCGCCACAGCTCGCCCGGGTCGTTCGCGCCGGGGGTCACCACGCCGACGCCCACCACCGCCACCGCGTCGTCCCGCGCCCGCACCCGGGCCACCCGCTTCTCCTGTGCCGCCGTCCCGGCCGCGCTGCGCTCCGGCGACGGCGGGTCCGTGGCGCCCTCACGGCGCGGTGGCGCGAGCATCGCGGCGCCGAGGGAGAGCCCACCGTCGGCCACCACTGTCTGCCCGGTGATCCAGGACGCGGCCGGCGAGGCGAGGAAGACCACCAGTTCGGCGAGTTCCTCCTCGCGCCCGAGGCGGTGGCCGAGGGGCGTCGCCTCCCGCACCCGCTCGGCCAACCGCTCGGCGTCGGGGAACAGGCCGGCGACCGCGCTGTCCAGCAGGCCGCCGGAGGCCGTGTTGACCCGGATGCCGTCGGGGGCGAACTCCACCGCCAGGTAACGCGTCAGCGCTTCCACGGCGGCCTTCGTGGTGCCCACGGTGGCGTAGTCCCCGATCACGAGCGAGCTGCCGATCGAGGACAGGTTCACGATCGCGCCACCACCGCGGCCGACCATCAGGCGCGCCGCGCGCCGGGCGCACCTCAGGCTGCCGCGCAGGTTGGTGTCCACCGCCCGTTGCCAGTGCGACTCGTGCAGTTGGTCCATCGGGAGCAACGCGCCCGACGCCGCGTTGTTCACCAGCACGTCCACCGCGCCGTGCCGCTGCCGCACCGCGTCGAACATCGTGTCGACCTGGTCCGCGACGGCCACCGACGCGCGCACCGCCTCCGCCGACCAGCCCCGGGCGGTCAGCTCCTCGACCACCCGGGGGGCCTCGGCGGTGGCGTGGAAGTAGTTGACGATCACGTGTGCGCCCCGGCGGGCGAACGCCGTGGCGACCGCCCTGCCCACCCCGCGCGCGCCTCCGGTGACGAGGACGACCCGGCCCGCGAACTCGCCGCTCACCGCGATGCCCCGGCCGTGGTGACGTAGTCGGCGATGCGGCCGAGCGTCGGCAACTCCCACACCGGCAGTTCCGCCGGGCGATCGGCCAGGCCGAACCGCTCGACGACCCGGCCCAGCAGCGAGGTCTGCTTCAGCGAGTCGACACCCAGCTCGGCCTCCAGCAGGGCGTCCTCGGTCAGCAGGTCGGCCGGGTACTCCAGCGCGGCGGCGTACAGCTCGCGCAACTCGGCGAGGACCCGGCGTCGGTCCGCCGCCGCAGGCGCTACCGGGACGGGCTCACCGACCACGCCGACCACCTGCGCCTCGGCGGGCGGGGAAGTCCGCGCCGGCTGCCCGTTGCGGGACGCGCGCGCCGGTGGCGGTGCGGCCGGGTCGGTGGCGGCGCGCAGGCCCGCGTCCTCCTGCTCGGGGTCGACCAGCGGGGCGACGACCCGCACGTCGGGCACAGTCTGCTCGACGCACTTGACCAGGGCGTTGAGCGCGCCGCTCTCGATGAAGGTGGTGTGGCCCTTCGCGTGCAGCTCCCGAACGGCGTCGACGAACCGCACCGGGCGCACCAGGCACTCGGCCAGCGCCCACTTGAGGTCGTCGTCGTCGGTGTAGCGGCGGCCGTGGACGGGCGAGTAGACCGCCTGCTCGAACGGGTGTTGGCGGATCCCGCCCGTCCTTTCCAGGAAGTCGGCCACCGCCGGTCGCATCGACGGGTGGTGCGACGCGTAGGGCAGGTGCAGGCGTGCGAACAGCACGTCGAGGTTCGCCGCGAGCCGCTCGGCGCGGTCCAGTGCCGGCAGCGGACCCGCGAGCACGGTCTGGCGAGGCGCGTTCAGGCAGGCCACCACCAGGTCGGGCTCGTCCAGCACCCCGGCGACGTGGCCGGCGGTCGCCTCGTCGACGCCGATCGCGGCCATCCCGCCCCGGCCTTCCCAGGGCCTCAGCGCCGCGGCCCTGGCGCACACCAGCCGGACCCCGTCGGCCGGCGTGAACGCCCCGGCCGCGACCAGCGCCGCCATTTCCCCGAAGCTGTGGCCCACGAGCAGCCGCGGCGTGACCCCTCGCGCGACGAGGATGCGGTGCACGGCCACGGAGACGCCGAAGATGGCCAACTGGAGCACCTCGGCCGGTTCGGCGAGCAGGTCGCGGATCGGGCGCGGCTCGCCGTCGAACAGGGCCGCCGACACCGGCGGCACGTCGAGCCGCGCGGCGGCGGCGTCGATCTCGTCGAAGACGGCGTCGACTTCGCGGTGGGAGGCCCTGGCCTGCCGGAGCACTCCCGGGGAGTACGCGCCGAGACCGGGGAACAGGAGCACGGGACGATCGGACACTGATGGGGCCTCCGGAGGTATCCGTGTGGGCTCAGACGGGGATGCGGCCGTGCTGGAGGAAGCCGAGGAGCTGCGGCCCGCCGACGAAGCAGGTCGTGCCACCGTCGGAGACCAGGCAGCTGCCGGTGACGCCGCGCGAGGCGTCGCCCGCCAGGTAGACCACCGACCCGACCACGTCCGACGGGTCGCCGATCGCGCCGGACGGCACCGCCGCCAGCAGACCCGCGCTCGCGTCCGGGTCGGCGAGGAAGGCGCGGGTCAGGTCGGTCCGCACCCATCCGGGCGCCAGGGCGTTCACCCGCACACCCGCGGCAGCCCACTCGGCGGCCAGCGTCCGGGTCAGCGAGATGACGGCGGCCTTGGTGACGGCGTAGTGCGCGAGCATGGGCGTGCCGCCGAGCCCGGCGATCGACGAGATGTTGATGACGGAGCCGCCGCCCCGCTCGACCATGTGCGCACCGAACACGTGGCAGGCGTGGACGGTGGACTCCAGGTTCAGCCGCAGCACCCGCCTCCAGTCGTCGAAATCCAGGTCCAGGAACGGGCCCGCGTGACCGATCCCGCCCGCGTTGTTGACCAGCACGTCCAGCGCGCCGAACTCCGCGAACGTCGTCCGCGCGGCCTGGCGGATCTGGTCGCTGTCGTTGACGTCGCAGGTCAGGACGAGCGCCCGGCGGCCGAGCGACTCCACCTCCCCGGCCAGGCGCTCCAACGCGGTCGTGCCGCGCGCGAGCAGCGCGACGTCCGCGCCCGCCTCGGCCAACCCGGTGGCGACCGCCCGGCCGATCCCCCTCGACGCCCCGGTCACGAGTGCCGTCTTGCCCTTCAGGTCGAACAGGTCCAACGCGGACGCCATGGGTCCTCCGGTTCGCGGGTCGGTTGTGGCGGTGCTCAGGCGGTCGTGGCCGGGGCGTCGGCCCGCGGGGCGAGGGCGATGACCTCCTCGAAGCTGTCACGCAGCGCGGCGACGAAGGCGTCCGGATCGGTGAACGCGCCGGTGTCGAGCGTGATCCCGATGTGGCAGCGGTCCCCGTACGTGGTCAACGCGATGCTCGTCGCCCCGCGCAGCAGCGGCGGGAACGGCGAGACGCCCAGCACCCTCGCCCCGACCAGGCGGAACTCCCCCGGCACACCGGGGAAGTTGGTGGCGATCAGGTCGTTGCCGTGGAACATCCGGGTGAACACGAACCTCACCAGCGGTCCGGGCAGCGGCGTGATCGGGCGGGTGAGCAGGTCCAACGCGCGCAGCACCGGTTTGGTGCGCACCGCGGCCACCCGCCGGCGGGACTCGGCGATCCGCTCGACGGGGCTCAGGCCCGACACCGGCATGGCCAACCTCGTGCTGGCCAGTCGGTTCCCGGCCGGCAGGTCGTCGCGTCGGCGCACGCTGATCGGGATCAGGAACGGGACCGCGGGCAGGTCCAGCCCGAAGTGGCGGTGGTACCGCTCGAAGCCGCCCATGAGACCTGCCACGAAGGCGTCGTTCAAGGTGCCGCCCCCGGCCTTTCCCCCCGCCCTGAGCGCCCGCACGGGGAACTCCAAGGCGTCGAAGTGCATCGCGTGGCTGCGTGCGCGCAACAGTGGTGACGCGGGGACCGGTGGCAGCAACGTGGTCCGGGCGAACGACATCAAGCCGTCGGCGACGCGGTCGACCGGCGGCAGGGCGAACCCGGGCTTGGCGTTGCCCCGTCTCGCGCGGATCCCACCGGCGGCGCGGACCAGTGCCGGGACCACCCTGGACAGGTTCTTGGCGAGGCGGCCGGTGAGCAGTGCGACGGCGACGGCGGGCCGCGCTTCGGGCACCGGCGGCAGAGCGGGTTCGCCCACCGAGGACGTCGCGTCGTCCAGCACGACCGCGGCCAACTGCGCCGCGCCCAGGCCGTCACTGAGGCTGTGGTGCAGTTTGAGCAGGTAGGCCGCCCGGCCGCCGCGGCCGTCGTCGAGCCCTTCCACCAGCGTCACCTCCCACAGCGGGCGTTCCGGTGGCAGGGGCGTGGAAGCGACCGCCTGGGCGAGGTCGAGCAACTGGCGGGTCGTGCCGGGCTCCGGCAGCCGCACCCGGCGCACGTGGTTGCGCACGTCGAAGGTCCGGTCCACCACCCAGAACGGCCGCCCCAGCCTCAGCGGCGGCTCCAGGGCCCGGTGCCGCAACCGGGGCGCGATCCGGGTGCTCCACTCGTGCCTGTCCACGAACCGCCCCCAGTCGGGGCACCGGTCGAGCACGAAGACACCCAGCATGTTCGACCGCATCCCCGGGTGGTTCTCCGCGCGCCAGAACAACGTCTCCAGGGCGTTCATCTCGACCGGCGCGCGCCAGACGGCGCGGGCGGGTGCCCCTGTTCCGCGTTCGGCCATGCTTCCCCCTGGAATTTGTCGACGGGGAATCGAGCAGATTGAGCGGCATTCGCAGACGAGCCGCGCTTCGACACTTTCATCTCACATACATTCACCGGCCACGTGTACCCCCATTGGTGTGACACCTCCGGTCGGCACCGCAAACCGGGAGAGGTACTTTTGTGTGAAGCCATCCCGGCTAACGGCGACGCCCGGGTGGCCGTACGGTGGTTCAAGTGCCGTGACACTGCGTGCGGAGGAGCGGTTCCAAGCCGGCAGCGGGCCGCCCGGAAGGGCGGGACCAAACGATACGCAAATATGCCGCCCCACTCGGCCACCCTACCGATAGGGGCAGCACGAAAGTGCCGTGGTCGCCGGGACGGGACGCGGGCAAAATGGACTCCGGCATTCGTCGTGCCCGGCGTGATCGGAAAGTTCGCACGACTGGGAAAAAGCCAGGGAAGTGATGAGGGTGACCACCAGCAGGACCACCAGGCCCGGGTTGACGAGGTTCCTCGGCAACCTCGTCGACGACACCAAGGACTTCATCGACGACGTGCTCGACCGCGGCGGCGAGGTGGAGCGCGACCTGCGCGGTACCGCCCGGCGGACGTTCCGCGAGGACGAGCGCGACCCCGCACGTGGCCGCGACGACCGGCAGGAACTCGCGCTGTTGCGGGAACAGCTCGACGAGCTGGCCGAGAAGATCTCCCGGCTGTCGTCGGCCGAGGAGCAGGCGCGGACCAGCTGAAGCCCACGCGCGCGACGCGGGCTCGGACGGAGTGGATGGGCATGGGGGCAAGGCGCGTGCTCGTGCGTGAGCGGGACGGCGGCCTCACCGACGTGGCGAGGCGGCGACCGGTCACGGACTCGGAGGTCCTCGACGACCTCCGCGCCGGGCGGCCGTTCCGGGCTCACCGGCGTGACACGGGAGCCGACTGCACGATCGAGGTCCTCGCCCGCGTGCTGGGACTGCCGCTCGGCCTGAGCGGACGACGTGACACGCGCTCGCCCCTCGCGCAGTTCGCGGAGGGACTGATCGGCTCGCGTCGCCCCGGTTGCGATCCGCGTTGAACCCGGCACGGGCGAGGCTGGTCGCCGTGACGCTCGCACGCGTGGTTCGCTCCGGCCGCGAGCAGCACCCCGGCTCGCGGCGGCGTGCCGTCGCGGTGCGGCGAGCCCTCGAAGCGCTCGGTCCGCTGTACATCAAGCTCGGGCAGGTCCTGTCCACCCGACCCGACCTCGTCTCCGCGGCCATGACCGATGAGCTGGCCACCCTGCACGACAACGTGCCCGCCGCCCCGTTCGACGGCTTCGCACGGGTGCTGGAGGAGGAGTTGGGCGTCGGGTGGCGTCGGGGCTTCCGGTGCTTCGACGCCGAGCGCCCGCTGGGCTCGGCGTCGTTGGCGCAGGTCTACCGCGCGGACATGCCGGACGGCCGGCCCGTGGCGGTGAAGGTGCAGCGGTCCGGGGTGCGGTCCGTCGTCGACGCGGACATGGCGGTGCTGCGCCGCGCCGCGCGGTGGTCGGCGCGCCTGTGGCCCGAGTTCAACGCCGTCATCGACTTCAGGGCGATGCTCGACCTCATCTTCGACGCCGTGCGCGGCGAACTCGACTTCACCGTCGAAGCGCGGCAGATGGAGATCGGCAGGAAGGCCACCGGGGATTTCGCCCACCTCACCGTGCCGGAGGTCGTCAGGGCGACACCGAGGGTGCTGGTGCAGGACCTGGCGCCGGGACGTTCGATCCGCGACGCCGTGCCCGACGAGTTCACCCGGCACGAGCGGCTGGCCATCGCCCACGACCTGATGGCGTTCATGTACCGCGGGTACTTCGTCGAGCGGATCTTCCACGCCGATCCGCACCCCGGCAACGTGTTCGTCGCGCCCGGCCACCCCGCCGCCCTGATCGACTGGGGCATGGTCGGCCGCCTGGACCGGCCGCTCAGCCTCAAGCTGGCGCTCACCCTGATCAACATCGTGCAGAACGACGGCGACGGCGCGGCCAAGGCGTGGATCGAGATGGGAAAGCCGACCCGCCGGGCCGACATCGGCGGATTCACCAGCGACGTCGCCGCGTTGGTGCCCAAGGCGGCGACCGCGACGCTGGCGGAACTCGACTTCGGGCTCACGCTGACCGCCGTGCTGCGCCACTCCACCCTGCGCGGCATCAAGACCAACCCCGCCGTGCCGCTCTTGGGCAAGTCCTTCGCCAACATGGAGGGCTCGATCCGCTGCCTGGCCCCCGAGCTTTCCGCCGCGGAGGTCTTCCGCGACCAGCTCACCGACATCATGGTGGACCTGGCGTGCGAAACGCTGTCCGAGGCCCAGATCGCGCGCACCATGACCGAGCTGCTGTTGACGGCAGACGGAAGCTACAACCAGGCGCGGGGCATCCTCCGCGACCTGGCGGACCGCGAACTCCAACTGCCGGTGGAGTCCGGCAACGGTCCCGGGGCCAACCCCACCTTCACCCGGCTGGCGCTGCTGGCGATCGCCGTTGCCGCCGTCGGATACCTGAGGAGGGGCTCTTCCCGGCACGACGGTGCTTGACGTCCGTCGCACGACCGTCTGGACGCACGGGACGATTCCATCGTCCTTCGGGGATGTTCATCGACGGCCTGGTCGGGACCGTACCGTCATCCGCGCCGCGCTGGACAAGTCGGCCGGTGCGTCGCGCACGGCCTGGTTCAGGACCAGCGCGAGCGGCGCGGCTTCGGGGTCGAGGAGCCCGTCGGGTGATCCGACCGTGCGCAGGTCGAGGTTGAGCGCGATGTCACCCTTGGCGTTGGCTTCGGCGACGAGGTAGGACACGGCCTGTGCCTTGCCGGTGCCTCGTCGGCTGAAGAGGATGTGGTGATCGACCGTGTCCCAAGGGTTCGGCGACGCCCGAGTCGACTCGAACGTTTCGCGTAGCGCGTTCATGTCCCACTTCTCGGCACGAAAAGGGATCTCGGTCAACGCACGGTTCAACTTCGACAGCGGCGGTGGCCTCGGCGTCGGTCGAGAACGGCACGGTGAACTCGTGCCCTCGGCGGCACGCGAAGCGGCCCTGCACCCGCGGCGCCGGCCGTGCGTCGCGATCCGGTTCGCCGGTGGGTGTTCCCAGGCGGTAGCCCCGCAAGACCGGTCCGGGCATCGTGATCTCCGCTCGCGGATCGGCTGGGCTGGTGTCGCGAGCCGTTCTCGTGCCGGCTTTCGCCGGGCTAGGAGGCTTTGGCCTTGGTCCAGGTAGCGCCGTTGAGCCACTGCGGCTGAAACCAGAACTATGGCAACGCCTGACAAACCACCGGCGGAGCCTCGGTACGGAAAGTGGACGATCATCGTCGCCTCGGCGACTCCGTAGCCGACG
This sequence comes from Saccharothrix obliqua, assembly GCF_019375475.1. Taxonomy (GTDB): domain Bacteria; phylum Actinomycetota; class Actinomycetes; order Mycobacteriales; family Pseudonocardiaceae; genus Actinosynnema; species Actinosynnema obliqua. The sequence continues at coordinate 677,062 of NZ_JAHXGQ010000002.1, forward strand.
TTGCGGACAACATCAGTTGGACCGGGCGGGAGACTCTGGCCCGGTCGGGGCCAGCGGTCACGGCAACGCGCTGACCGGCCATCGAGCGTAAGTGTTTGGCAAGCGACTTTTGGGTTACTACGAGGGTCCGGCCAGGCTGCGCAGGAGGGTTCGGCGGAGGTGGTCGTCGGTGGCGTTTGGGGCGATGGTGACCTCTGCGCATCCGACAGCGCGCGCCAAGTCGTGGCAGGCGTGTACGAAGCCGTCGATGGTGTTGGGCGTGAGGTCGTCGAGGGTCAGTCGCAGAACGGTCATCGTCTGCTCGCGCCGAGCGAGGTCGGCGCGTCCGACCAGTCGAGTGCCGACGAGCAGTGGGCAGACGTAGTAGCCGTGGACACGTTGTGCCGCTGGTTTGTACGCCTCCAGGGTGTGGGTGAAGTCGAAGAGCCGGGCGACTCGTGGCCGGTGCCAGATGAGGTTGTCGAATGGGCCGAGGAATGTGGCGCGGTCGGGCGGTCGGGTGCGTTCCAGAGCGTCGGGATGTGCCCAGGTCGGTGCGCTCCAGCCGTGCACACCGACCGGCCGCAGGACCGTGTCCGGCAGCAACTGCCGGGTAAGGGGCTTGGGGATCCGGATGTAGTCGGCGAGGTCGTCGATGGTGGCCACGCCCAGGACGCGTCCGGCTCGGTTGAGCAGTTCGAGTTGGCATTGCCGGTCGTCGAGCGCGTCGGTGAGCAGTTCGGCGGGCACGACGCGGTGCGGCAGGTCGAACAGTCGTTGCCAGTTGGTGCGCCGGGTGCAGGCCAGCTCACCGGACCAGACCAGGTACTCGACCGCGGTCTTGGTGGGGCTCCAGTTCCAGCCGTCGCCGGCGTCACCGTCGCCGCGGAGGTCCTTCATCGTCACGGGGCCGTGTTGCTCGACATGGCGCAGCAGCGCACGTGCGGTGGCGCTGTCGGGGTAGTCCGGGCGTCGACGGGTCGCGCGGCGGCGGAAGGCCCACAGCGGCCAGTCACGCAGGGGGAGCAACGCCAAGGCGTGGGCCGGGTAGTCGAAGGCGATCGGCTCGGGCCCACCCCACAACGCCTCGTCGATCTGGCGTGCGGTGAGGCTCGTGGTCCTGGTCGCCAACGTCAACTGGTGCGCGCGGGCCAGGGCGTTGATCGAGTCCAGTTGGACGATCCCGAGATCGCGCAGCGCTCGGCCCGGATCGTTGTCGACGCGGTCCAGGCGGGCGCTGTTGATCGCGATCGTCCTGACCTCGTCAACTGTCAGTTCCGTACCGGTCGTGGTGGGGGACATGCGCGGCGGTACCCCTTACGCTGCGGTATTGATCGATGACTCGGACGGCGAGACGGTTCGACGCATGGTGGCGGTACGGCTCAAGGCCAGCACGATCAGCAGTCCGGCGATCGCGCAGCCGCTGAGCAGGGCGAGCGCGGTGTCCCATTTCTGACCGGTGACCAGTGCGCCGATCGCTATGGCGATGATGCCATTGGCCACGTCGGTGCTGGCGCCCACCCATGTGTTGGCCTCGTGGCGCAGTCGCTCGTCGATGCTGCTGTCGACCAGGAGGAAGGCGTTGATGAACACCGGAGTGACGAACAGGCCCGACAGCACCAGGAGCGTTGCGAGCAGCCACAGCGGACGGAGTACCAGCGACACCCACCAAGGCCAGCAGAAGGCGACACTGACCGCCACCAGCGACATGAACGTCATGGCCGCAGCACCCATCACGACCAGTGCGCGTCGCTGGCCGGCACGGTCGAGCACACGGCCCGCGGCGGGCCCAGGAACGCCAGGACCATGGTGCCGTTGACCAGCGCGGCGATGCCGTAGCCGTAGGGCTGGGCGAGGCTGACCAGCAACGTGATGGGCAGCACCGCCACGACGGTGCGGCTGACCAGGGCGATGGCGAGCAGGTTGAGCACGCGGGGGCGGGTGAGCACCCTGACCGCAGAGGTGTCGGCCTGCATTGGATCGTGATCCTCCACGAACATGTGACAACAACAGAACCGACCGCTCAGCGCGGACAGTCAGGGTGCCGGCGGTGCCTGGCCGCCGGTCGACGGGGTCGACGAAAGCTCAGCCGGGGTCGGCGGGTCGATTCAGGCGTGGGCCTGGACCGAATCGGGATGAAGGAGGACCACGCGGGCGACCGGATCGCCCCTGCGGACTGTCGTGGGCTCGGTGGGGTGGACGGCCAGGCTGAAGCCACCTCGGTCGGTCATGGCGTTGACCACTCGGGCAAGGAGGATCCCGAGGGGGATCTCCAAGCCCGGATGACCGGCGCCGAGTACGAGCAGGAGGTAGCGGTCGGGTATCCGGATGCCCCAGCCCAGACGCCATTCCACCGTGCCTGAACCGTTGGGGACGAACATGCCCTCCCAGCCGTGGCGATCCAGGAGCCGTCACGGCGCCACAACTCGGCCGTGCCGATCTTGCGGGCGACGTCGGCGACCTCCTCCCCCCGGGAACGGAGAGTTCGCTGTCGTTCACCGGAGCAGGGTCGAAGGTGATCGGGGAGCGCACCAGCCAACCCAGCTCCTGTCCCATCACCCAGGGAGGGCAGTCCACCGGTAGTCGGGCGATGCGCCGGTAGCGGAAGTGCTCGGCATACAGGTCGCGCTCCTCACGCGCCGCCTTGCGGTCGGTCTTGGGCGATTCGGGCGTCAACGCCACGGCTGCAACTGTGTGAAAGCGACGTCCACCACGGGTATTCCTTCTCCTCCAGGACGCACCGCGCTGTCACGCTTCAGCGGCGGAACGGTCGCCTGGGATCGCGCGGTTGCGCGTGGTCGAAGGTGGTGAACCAGGCGTGGGGCCGGTAGTCGCCTATGTCGAGACGGCGGTTGTGGTCGTCGTCGGGGTCCTCGATGCCGTCGCGGCCGGGATCGAACAGTTCGAGGATGTCGTGGTCGGTGAACAGCACGTCGGACAGCAGTGCCCAGTCCAGGTCGTCGCCGCGTTCGGGCAGCCCGGCGAAGCGCGTGTCCAGGCCGGACCAACCGTCGTCCACCGCCGACTCCGCATAGCGCAGAATCAGGTGCAGGGCCATCTCCTCGGCCGCACACCGGGGTCGCGGGCACTCCCCCGCCGCCAGGTCGGCGGCCAGGTCGTCGAACGAACGGGCCGCCCGACGCCGCCACACCGCATCCTGACGCCAGGTGATCCGAGGGAACTCGCCGAACACCGACCACAGCCCGCCCGCCGGATCCACCGGGCCGTCACCGAACTCCAGCACGTCACCGTAGGCCAGATCCGCCAACATCCCCGCGGCCGACCACAACACCGCGACCGTCCGCGGCGTCAACATCCCCGCCGCACACCGCACGCAGTCCCCGCCACCACAGCCGCACTCCGGGAACAACGCGGCGAAATCCGGCCACACCCGCGACCCGTCCCCCCGACCGTCGGCCTCGACGGCCCAGCACCGCGCGCCGACAACCTCCACACCCTCGCAGTCCACGATGGCGACCGGGTCGACCACGGCCTCCAACGCCGCCACCGGGTCACCACGCACACCCTCGGACCCGTCCCGACGAAACCGCACCACGGTCCCACCGGAACCGCCACCGACCACAAAGACGGACCCAACAACCGACCGCACCGCCGACCGCTCCAGCGGCGCCTCACCGACCACCTCGACCAGCACCTCGGCGGTCACCTTGAAACGACGCCGCACCCCACCACTGTCGACCACCCCACGACCCTACGACCAACACCCACCCACGGAACCCTCCGAACCAGGTCGGTTCACGTCGATCCGCGCACGTCAGACCCGGTCCAGGCAGGTTCAACAGAACCACCCGTCCGGGTGGCGACCCCATTCGGTGCTGGCAAAAAATCAGGAGCGAGTCGCTCCCGATCCGCTCCTTCGCAGCACCCTCGAAGATCGTTTCGCTGCCGACCCGTAACCAATTTCAACATCGGTACAAGCGCACGAGAAAGCCCGCTGACCTGTGCTTATCGCGCCGATACAGCGGGCTTCCTCCGACCGTCGGGACGACAGGATCTGAACCTGCGGCCCCTCGACACCCAGGGTCGCCCAGATCATGTCTTGACCTGCGGAAACAGCGAGTTCGCCCTCCAGTAAGGAGTGGTTGAGAGCACTTATTGCTTGGACAAGTCGGCAGCGGACAGCACGCACCTCCCTCCTGCACCCCCGACCGAGCAGAACCGGCCCATTCCGGGGCACTCGCATGGCGGCTGACAGGTCAATGCCAACCAACCCACTCCTACCGACCGTTCTTGGGGCGAGAGCCCGGCGTGTGGCCGAGGGTGACGACAACCGACCTCGAGCTTGGGCTTGTGTCCGGATGCGGACCGCTGAGCAATCAGCGCGACAAAGCACGTGCACCAACGAATGTAGCGTGACCACAACCGCCGAGATCCAACCATGGCAGGGCAGCCGAGATGCGAGGGCACCGTGTTCCAGGACACCATCCAGGAACATCACCAAACGGTGACCCATGTGCATCGTCGCTGTTCAGGAAGTGTTCTCCCCGCTCAGCGGGGGTTCTGGCCGTCCTCGCCCTCCATTCACTCGTAGACGTTCTCTCCGCGCAATGGGGATGGGTCGCGACTGGGCGGGTCCAGAACAGCACCCCCGGCGGTACCAATGAGCGGCAGCGGAGACACGCCTCGGGATGACACTCGCCGGGTGCCGAGCAGGTCGTAGGGTCGTCAGGATCGGCGGGCGCGATGACGGGGACGTGGTGGCGGGTGGTGTCGTGAGCGGGAGAAGGCGGCCTGGGCTGCTGTGGTTATGGCTGGCTCTGGCAGTGGTCGGATTCACCTCGTGGTGGTGGCAGCCCGCGGTGCTGCAGGCGCTGAGCTCGTTCTTGTCGTTGTCCTGGGAGGAGCGCGACCAGCGTGCCAGCGTCTTGAGCCTGGCGGTCACGGTTGTCCTCGGCGTGCCCGGACTCGTGTTGTCCGTGGTTTCGACGCGACAGAAGCACCGCTCCCATGTCGGCCCTGCCCTCCCCGACGAAGCGCTGGCCGCAGGCGCTCGCCTGCGGCCCACGGCATTGCCGCGGATGAGGACACTATCGGCTGGCCGAGCCCGGGTGCACATGGCGCTGCCGCTGCCGACCGGACACGACCGGCCGCAGCATCGGTGGCGGACCCCTTGGTGGGCGACCGGCGTCGTGCTGGACCCGGACCTGCCGCTGTTCGTGCCACGCGACCTGTCCGACGAGGTCACCGCATGGATGCGGCGGGCACGGGAGCAGGGCGGATTCTTGCTACTGGTGGGCACCTCCAGCGTGGGCAAGACCCGGCTGTTGTTCGAAACCGCCCGCCGCGAACTGAGCGCCTTCCGGGTGCTGGTGCCGGACCTGGGTGACGGCGGGGCGGTCAACGCCCTGGCCGAGACGGTGCCGCCGGGGCCGGTGGTGGTATGGCTGGACGAGTTGCAACGCTTCCTGCCCGGTCCCTACTTCGTTTCCGCCGACACCGCCCAGCACGAGCCCGTCACTGCCGGGGCACTGCGCCGCCTGCTCGACAGCGACACGCCGGTGGTCGTGCTGGCTACCTTGTGGCCGGACTACCTCGACCAACTCCGCGCCACCGACACCGTCGACAACGTGACCAGACCCCGCCACCCTGGCTCCACCGACGTACTGGCGCTGCAACCGACACAGCTACGGGTGAACACCTTTACCGAGACGGAGAAACGACGGGCACGCGAGCTGGGCGTTCAGGATCCGCGGCTGGCCATGACGGCAGCGTCGAACGCGGAGTTCAATGTCACCGAGACCCTCGCAGGCGCACCACGCATCGTGCAGCGCTATGACGAAGCCTCCGCCAGCCGGCTGGCCGTCGTCCACGCCGCAGTTGACGCCCGCCGCCTCGGAATCCAAGGCCCCCTGACCGAGGACCTGTTGCGCGAGGCCGCCCGCGGCTACCTCACCGACATTCATCCCGACGACGCCTGGTTCGACGAGGCTTTGCACGATTTGCGTCGCAATGATCGCCGCGAGGATGCCGCCACCGCGCCTCTCCTGATCGTTCCCACCGCCGACCGGCGCGGCGTCCTCGGCTACACCGTCACCGATTACCTCCTCCAGGTACTCCTGCGCCAGCGCCGCAGTCAACTGCTGACCGAGACGACCTGGCAGGCCCTCATCCACCACGTCAGCCATCCCGATGATCGCTGGCGCTTGGCTGACGGCGCCTTTCGTCGCCTGCAGTACCGACAGGCCGAGCACCTCTACAGTCCTCTCGTCGTCGAAGACAACCTCGCGGCCAGGCGCCTGGTCAACCTGCTGGCCATGCAGGGCAGGGAGAACGAGTTGCGAGTCCGTGCCAATGGCGGTGACTCAGTCGCCGCCATCGGTTTGGCCAACCTGCTGGCCAAACGTGGAGAACTCGAGCACGCCTGCGACGTGCTGCGACCTCACGCCGACGGTGACCGGCAGGCTGCCGCCTGGTTGAACAGGTGGCTCGAGCAGCTAGGCGCGACGCGGGAACTGCGTGACCGAGCCGAGGCTGGCGATCGCAGCGCTGCCACCAACCTGGTCGATCTCCTAGGAGGCCAGGGCAGGCTGGCAGAAGCGCGGGCCATCGCCCGGTTCAGCGACCACCAGGCCGGAGTCCGGCTAGCCGACCGGCTCATCCAAAGCGGACAGCTCCACCAGGCGCTCGACGTGCTGCGTTTCCACGCCTGCAACGGGCACCGCGAAACCGTCGAACATCTGACGAAGTTGTTGATCGAACACGGCGAGATTGACGAAGCCATGACCGTGTTGCGTACCCACGCCCAGGATCCACGGCTGTCCACCCAGTTGAACCGGCTCCTGGCTGCACAGGGCAGGCTGGAGGAACTTCGTGCCCGTGCCGCCAACGGAAACGGCGAAGCCGCCACCTGGTTGGCAACTCGCTTGCTCGGCAAAACCGAGACCGACGACGACAAGGTCGACGAGGCACTGGAGCTCTTGCGTCCCCATGCCGACGCCGGACACCAGCCCGCCACGCGCCTGCTGAACAAGTTGCTGGAACAGGACGGGCGGGAGCAAGATCTGCGCACACGCGCCAATCACGACCACGACGCAGCTGTGCGCTTGGCGACCCGCCTGCGCCGCCAAGGCGAAATCGACGAGGCACTGTCTGTGTTGCGTGCCCATGCTGACGCCGGTCACGTGCCCGCTGCCAGCGTGTTGGCCGACCTGCTGGTACGGCAAGGGCGCATCGACGAGTTGCGCCACCGCACCAAACACGGCGATCTCACAGCGGCCGAGGCATTGATTGATCACCTGGAGAGCGAAGGTCAGAACGAACAGGCCCTAGAGGCGTTGCGCATCCATGCCCACCGTGACCACGACGAATTATGGCTGAAATTTATTAGTATTCTCCTTCGGGAAGGCAGGCTCGACGAACTACGCGCCCATGCCGAGGCCGACGACGATGTTGCCGCCGACGTCCTGGTCGGCCATTTGGAGAGTAACGGCGACGAGCGCGCGCTGTGGTACGAACTGCACGCCGGTATCCACCAAGCCGCAGATACACTTGTCGAACTGCTGCATCGCCAGGGACGGTCAGAGGAGGCGGAGAAGCTGACTCGCTGGGGAGTAACCCCGGACGGTACACCATCGGATCCTTATTGATTATCCTTCGCACATCGACCGCCAGCCCGGCGCGACGGTCCACTGCCACACCGCATAACTGCCGATCCATGCTCGACCCCGCGCGCGAGGGACATCCGCAATACCTCGACGACGCCTTCCGCGCGCCTGGCCTTGACTCCGAGCACGCAAGGTGTCCCCATGTCTAATGGGACCTTGTTAAGCCGGTTGGGTGTATCCAGTGACAGTGTGCTCGTCTTGCCGGATGACGCCGTACAAGTTTCAGCCAGCGGGCGAGAGTTCGTCCGCAGAGGTGTTCAGCGGGTTCGCCAGGCGCGGGAAGGGCGAGTTGTATCTACGTGCGCTGTTGTTGAACGACGGGTACAAGTCGATGCAGCCATGGCCGAACGTCTCGGTGTGGACGTACCATCAACGGTTGCAGCAGTTCGCCACAACCTCGACACGGGTCATGTCGGTGTCCGACGGCGGTTGATTCGTTGTGAATGGGGCAACCCGGCGGGTGGAGTCGGAGTCCCTTTCGGGCGCGGGTGGGCTACTCGGTGGACGTAGTAGGCGACTCGGCAAACCTGAAGCAGCGCGCACGCCTGTGTGACGTTGCCGCCGCTGGGCTACTCCGCCCCACTGAACCGGTTAACGGTTCACCGGGTCTCGTTCGCGAGGAAGGCCGCCGCAGGCCCGAAGATCTCGACGTCCTCGGCCAGACGACGGTTCGCCCGCCGCAACCGGGCCAACTCCTGGCGCTTGTCGTTGGTCAGCCCGTCGGTGCAGGTTTCGGCGTCGCGGTCGCCTTACGTTACGCATTGCCGCGTCGCGCGGTCCCGGTCAAGTCGAAATCCCGTGCGATCTGACGCACCGACCGACCACCCTGCCGGCACAGCCCCACGACATCAGCCTTGAATTCTAAGGTGAACGACCAACGAGGCCGCGCTTCCTTCCACCCATAGGCTCCATGACGGAACATCCTTCCAGGAACCCGCGTCCCCCGATCTCAGATACACGCCAACGGGACATGCCTATTTTTGTTGTGCATTGGGTAACGTTGCCGCGAACGGCATACCGAACGTCGGTCGCGCTCCACCCTCCGACGGTGCCGAAAAACCAGTCGGCGCTGTCGCAGCAGCACCCGGCATCAATGGTGCCAGCAGAGGCCCAGCCGGTTATACGGATCTGCGAACTGCGGGCAAGCACCGACACGGTCACCCAGTGTTATTACGCCATTCCACTACTGTCGGCAGTTCCGCAGTCCGCAGCCACTCCGCGACTGCGGTTTCGAACCAGTGCAACGAGAGACCGGAGCCGGGCGGATATCCGGCATCGTCGGACTCGAACCCTGGCGACTCTGGCGCACCGACTGAGTACACCGTGCTCTGGTATCTATCCTGATAGGCGAGGTAACCATAGCCGTCGACCACGGCCGCGTACATCTCATGATCAGGCCAGTTCTGCTCCGGAATCCAAAGTGGACGTGCGTTGTGCACCAGCCGGGCAGAATCGGCTAGCGGGTCTGCGAATCGCTCCACCCATGCCGCAACATCAACCGCCGTTCGCAATGTCGCCTTCAACCCCTCGAAGCACCCATCGGCGTGTATCACCGACCAACCTACGGTGACACTCATTCGGTCATCATCTGCCAACGTACTTTCGTCCTCCTTGGCGAGATCCATCGTGAACCACCAATGTCCACCCCTGCGGCAGGAATCGGCGTAACTGCTTGTCACACGTGTTGGGCCAGCCTTCATCATGTGGATTTGTACCACACACCGGCCGGTTAATCTCAATCTCGGCGTGTTCGATGCCAAGATCCCTCATTCTCTCCACAAACTGAATCTCTACGTGACGCGCGATCCCCGCCTCAGCGTTGAGGTGGCCGCGAGTCAGCCCCAACTCGACCGCTCGCCGCCTTGCCGCCTCGTAATACTCACCCTTGCTACCGCTTTCTAGCGGCACCACATTACCTTCAGGGTCAGTCCATCGACCATGAGCGACGCCCGGCTGCGGCGGGGGGAGTCCGTCAGCGCATCGCTTCGAGTCGTCGTTATGGACCAGAAGTCCTGCTTTGCCGACTCGATACGTGTGCAAACCGTCCACGGTCAGGTTGTGGACTCGCAGGACGTCAGTGAACGCGACAGTGCTGATTACCGTGGCGGGACGGTGGTCCGCCGTCTCGAACGAGTAGCCCGGAATCAAATCCTCGGCGGCGACCCATCGCTGGAGGGACTCCACCCAGAACGGGTGTTCGTCTGTGGCTGTGACCGTGTCTGGGCCCGCATCCGTCCAGAGAGTCACCCGATAGTTCAGCCGCTCCGACTCGTGCGACCTCGTGTCAGTGACGACGCGCACGCCGAAGTCACCCGTGGTCGGATCAGCAGCCAGGACCTCGTCGCCGACCTTCACTTCACTGATCAGCTTGCTCGTGCCGTCAGCCATCAGTACCGGGGTGTCGCCAGCAAAGCTATTGTGGTCAAAGCTGACCCGGCAGCTACCGCTTGCTTCGCTCCTCGACCTGTCCCCTGCATCCTTCGCTGAACCGTTGCCCCGTTTGCGGCGCGGATTGAGCATGCCTAGTCCGTCACCCAGACCTGGAACTTGACTGTTGGCGAAGTCCGAGACAGCTTGCTCGCCGACTGTCTGGATAACGTTGAAGCCTGGCTTGACGATGGTGGCCTTGACGGTTTCCCAGACTTTGTTGACGTCTTGGACGTTCTCCGCCAACGCGGAGACCTTCCGGGCAGGTGCGCTGGACACAGACGACACCAGGTCTTTCCTGGCGATCCGTGGTGTCAGCGCCGCACGCAGGACTGGCATGGGGTTGTGTTTGGCGGCGTAGGCGATGGCGGTCTTGGCACGTCTGGTGACGGCTTCCATTGCGGCGTGCCTGGCGGCTGCTGCGGCAGCGGCTCGTTTGGCGGCTTGTTGGGCTGCTTCAAGGGCGGCGGTTTTGCTGAAGCCTGGGATGTTGCGGCCGAGTCGTACATCGTCGCCGAATCTGCGTGCGCCGCCTGTCAGGTCGTCGGCGTAGCGGCTCGAGCCGGCGAGGCGGTCGCCGCGGCGGAAGGCTCCGGCGATGTCGTCGCCGTACTTGAACAGGTATTTGGCACCCTTGGCGAGTTTGCCGAACGGGACGAAGTTCGAGGCCATCCAGAGGAAGTTGCCGAGACTGGGTTTGCGGATGAAGTTGGCGACGTCGTTGTAGCCGGAGACTTCCTTGGCGACTCGGAGGGCAACCTTGCCGACTTTGCCCCAGTTCGGCCAGTGGCCGTCCGGGTCGATCAGGTCGAGGGGTCGGCCTGCGCCGTAGGTGTAGCGGTTGAACAGGGGTGACGGGCCCGACGACGCGGAGACGGTGTCTCTGGAGGTGAATCCGCCGGTGCCGGGTTGGTACCAGCGGGCGCCCATGTTGACCAGGCCGGTGGTCGGGTCGGTCCAGTCGCCTTGGAAGCCGACTTGGCGTGGGGTTCCGGTGGATGTCGTTGCCTTGCCGAACGGGTCGTAGGCGGTGGAGTCGGCGATGCCCGGGGTGGTCGGGTCGATGCCGCCGATCACGTCGCCGTGTTTGTCCGACAGGACGAGTCGCTTGTTGAGGCCCTGGCTCAGGGAGAGCAGCTCGCCGGCGACTCCGCGGCCGTAGAGGGTGTCGCCGTCGGAGACGGGGTCGATGTCGAATCCCGCGTAGCAGAACGACTTGGTGCCCCTCTTGGCGAGGCGGTCCGCTCCGTCGTACTCGTACTTGGTGGAGCCGACCTGTACCAGACGGTCGTGGGCGTCGAAGTTGAACTTCTCTTCCAAGCCTGAGCTGGTCCGGGACGCCATGGATCCGCGGGCGGTGTACTTGTAGGTGTAGTCGCCGTCGGACTGGACGCGGTTGCGTTCGTCGTACACGGCGGTCTTGGTGCCGTTGCGGGTGCGGTTGCTTGAGGCGTCCCAGGCGTACTCGGTGGTATGGCCGCCGACTGACCACGACTTGAGGCGGTTGGCGTAGTCGTAGGTGTAGGTGTGGTCGCCCGCGCCTGCCAGGCCGGTGGTGGTCTTGCGGGTGAGGCGGTCGTTGAGGTCGTGTTCGTAGGTCAGCGAGGAGATCGTTGCCCCGGAGGAGTCCCTGATGACGTCGGACTTCTGGCGGCCGAGGCCGTCGTAGTCGAAGGTGCGGGCGCGGTCGGGGCCGTACTGCATGGACTTGAGTTGGCCGGTCTCGTTGTAGCCGAAGGTCACGGCGATACCGGTGAGGCCGTCGGTGACGGACTTGAGGCGGCCTTTGTCGTAGGCGAACCCGGTGGTTCCTGACGCGTCGGTTCGGCTGGTGGGCCTGCTGTCGCCGTCGTAGGCGTACGACGAGGTGCAGGACGGCCCGGTGGCGGTGAGCAGGTTGTCGCGGTCGTCGTAGTCGAAGGCGGTCCGGCCGCCGGGGGTGTCGATTTCTTTGAGGCGTCCGGTTTCGTCATAGGTCTGGACGCGTTCGGTGGTGGGAGCCTCGGCTCCGGACCCGGTTTCCCGGACCAGGCGGTTGAGCAGGTCGTACTGGCGTTCGCGGACGACGGCGCCGGGGGCGGTCAGTTTGGTGACGTTGCCTGCTTGGTCGTAGGCGGAGGTCCAGGTGCGGTCGGGGGCGTTCGGGTGGGTGGTGGTGGCGGGCTCGACGACGGATTCGGGGCGAGACCACGAGTTGTAGGTGGTGATGAAGCTGTTGCCGCGGCCGTCGGTGTAGCGGGTGGGGTTGTCCTTGGCGTCGTAGCCGAGCGAGGTGGTGATGGTTTCGGTGTCGGAGACCGGTTCGACCTGGCGGGTGGGACGGTCCAGCGCGTCGTAGGAGTAGGTGGCGGTGCGGTTGAGGGCGTCGGTGGCCGTGAGCACGTTGCCGGACGGGTCGTGGGTGTAGGTGGTGCGGCGCAGGATGGCGCCTTGGCCGTTGAGGCTGAACTGGCCGGTGAGCCTGCCTGCGGTGTCGTGGCGCAGGTAGCTGGTGCGACCCAGGGCGTCGCGCTGCCACACGGGGCGGCCCAGGCCGTCGTAGCCGAGTTGGAGCACTATCCCGGCGGGGTCGGTGGTGCTGGTTCGCTGGCCCAGGGCGTCGTAGGTGAACGTGGTGACGTCGCCCGACGGCGCGGTCGTCTTCAGCAGCTCGCCGGCGTCGTTGTACTCCAGGGTCGTGGTGTACGCGGCGGCGCTCGGTTTGCGTTCGAGCGCGGTCTCGGTGATCTTGCGGCCGAGTGCGTCGTAGGTCGCTTCCCGGCGTGCGCCGGTCGGGTCGGTCGTCGACAGCAGTTCGTTGTTGTGGGTGTAGGTGTAGCGCCACGTTCCGCCGACTTCGGTTCCGTTGTCGGGCTTGGGGTCCTGGCGTTCGATCACCCGGCCGATCTGGTCGTAGCGGAATCTGGTGATCTCGCCGCGTGGGCCGGTCACTTCGATCGCGTTGCCGGCCGCGTCGTACTTGGTCGCGGTGGTGTTCTTGACCGGTGTGGACGAGCCGGGGGCGGTGTAGTCCGGGGACTCCGCGCGGACGGGGCGTCCGGTCTTGTCGTAGGCCCAGCGGGAGACGTGGCCGTTCTCGTCGCGGACGGCGGTCTGGTCGCCGAAATTGTCGAAGCCGACCAAGGTTTCGGGGCGGGTGGTCACCGGCGCGCCGCCACCGGTTTCCACTACCACCGCGGGCTTCTTGACCGCGATCTGGCGTTCGTTCTCGTCGTAGCGGTACTCGGTGGTGAACGCGGCGGGGTCGGCGCCCGCCGCGTTGCCGCGTGGGTCGGTCTCGGCGACCATCAGGCCACGTTTGTCGTAGCGTCGCGTGGTGGTGATGGGGGTCGCGCCGAACTGCACGGTTTCGGCGATCTGGTTGCCGACGTTGTCGTAGGTGTAGTCGACGGTCGTGACGGCGGAGGTCTGTACACCCGGGGTGTTGGATCCGTTGCCGGAGCGGGTGAGTCGGGTGACGTTGCCGTTGGCGTCGTACTGGTAGACCGTGCGGCGGGCGAGCCCGGCCGGGTCTTCGACGGTTTCGCTGATGCGGCCGACTTCGTTGACCGCGTGCGTGGTGACCTTGCCGTTGGGGCCAATGCGCTTGATCAGGTTGCCCGCGCCGTCGTATTCGTTCTGTTCCAGTACGACGCGTCGGGTTCCGCTGGCGGACGGGACTTCGGCGACCACCCGGAAGACCAGGCCGTTGGGCGTGTACTCGTAGCTCGTTTTGCGGCCCATGGCGTCGACGCTGCGGATCAGTCGGCCACCGAGGTCGTAGGTGTTGGCCTCCATCACCAGCAACGTGCCGTCACCCGGTGGTTCGCCGGTACTGATGCCGCCGGAGACCGGTTTGCCGTGCCAGCCGCGCAGTCGCACCTCGGCGACCTTGTTGCGGGCGGTGTAGGCGTACTCGATGCGGGTGCCCAGCGGGTCGACGACCCAGGTGCGGTTGCCGAAGACGTCGTAGCCGTAGCTGGTCTTCGCACCCTCCGGGTCGGTGACCGAGTCCTGCCGGCCGCGGTCGTCGTAGGTGTAGGAGATGGTGCGGGTCTCGCCGCCGCCGGTGAGGTCGGAGACCTCCAGTTTCTCCGGGCGGCCGTCCGGGTCGTAGGTGGTCTTGGTGAACTTGGTGTGCTTGACGCCGGTTATCGCGTTGGTGACGGGTGCGTCGGTGACTTCGGTCGGTTGGTTGCGCTCGTCGTAGACGAACTTGGTCTCCAGGCCCGCCGGGTAGGTGTCGGAGAACTCCGTCTCGCTGATCTGGCGGCCCAGCAGGTCGTACTTGTTGGTGGTGACGCGGCTTTCGGCCTCGGCGTCGGTTCGACCGGGTTCGGTGGTCGAGTACAGGTCTCCGTTGGGGTAGTAGCGGTAGGTGGTGACCTTGCCGCGTGCGTCCTTGGTGGTCTTGAGAAGTCCGGGGGGTTCGTTGCCGCTCGGGTAGGCGGCGGTGGTGCCGTCGGTGTAGGTGTGCGTGACGGACGTGCCGTCCGGCATGGTTTGGGTGAGCAGTTCGCCGCGGTCGGTGTAGGTGGACGTGGTCAGGTACCGGTTGTCGTTGGCGTCTGTCGAGCGTCCGTCGCGGGCCGTGAGCTGCTTGTCGATGCGCGGGTCGGTGTCGTTGACCTTGCCCGGCTCGGGTTTGTGGTAGGTGAACCGCTCGGTGTCGCAGACCCCTGGTGCGCGGCAGGTCTTGCGGGAGAGCACGTTGCCGCGCTCGTCGTGGACCAGTTCGACCTGGTTGCCGTTCTCGTCGGTGATGGTCTGTTGGAAGCCGGATGGGTCGTAGTCGTAGGTGCGGACGCCGACTCCTTGGACGGGGCCGCCTTGCCAGTTCGGGTTGTTGACGCCTTGGCCGCCGCAGTAGACGGGTGTGCCGTCGGGGTTGGTGGTCGGCCCGGTGCACGGTGGTCCGGTGGAGGGGGTGGTGGGCACGACCGAGGGGTCGGGTCTGTCCTCCAGGCGGAGGCCGATGCCCAGGGGTGCGACGAACCGGGTGATCCGGCCGCGGATCGGGTCGTAGTCGAAGAAGTGCTGCCGGTTGCCCGGGTCGGTGACCTGGATGGTGCGCACGAGGTTGCGCACGGTCCGACCCTGCGCGTCCTGCTCCTCGGTGCCGCTGACGGAGGGCAGGCTCAGCTTCCACAGGCCGCCGTCGGTGTCGGTGTACTCGCGGATGCGGTCGTTGGTGGTGTCGTAGGCCAGTTGCGCGGCCACCCGACCGCTCGGCGTGGTCACCTTGGTCAGCTGGTCGGAGTGCTCTCGTGCGCGGAAGTGCGCCTGCACTGCGGCGTGGCCGAGTGGCTGCTGGTAGATCGCCACCTCGTCGACCTGGCCGGCGAAGTGCTTCTTGCCCTCGCCCGGCCACCAGCCCGCCGGCGCCCAGGCCGACGGCGGGACCACGTGGGCCGCGCCGACCTGGCCGAAGTTGAGCAGGCTGTCGTCGATCTCGCCGTTGGTGGTGCCGACCTTGTTCCCGTCCAGGTAGAGCGTCTGGACGGCCAGTGACCCGGTGAGCACGACGTGGTGCCAGTTGCCGTCGTTGACGGTGCCGGGGCTGGTGATCGGGTCGACCCGGCCGTGCCAGAACTGGCCGCGCAGCTTGCCGTCGCGGTCGACGTACAGCGCCGGCACCGCGCCGGTCTGGGTTCGGTCGAACGGTGCGTGTTGGAAGCCGATCAGCGGGCCGCCGGAGGCGGTCTTGAACCACAGCTCGATCGACAGGTCGCGGGACTTCTTGATCGCGCCGTCGGGCAGCGTCACGTACGACGAGGTGCCGTTGAACCCAGTGGAGGCGTCGTCCGTGCCGTCCAGCACACCCGGCTCGGCGAGCTGCGTGTTGCGGTGCGCGCCGTTGTCCTTGCCCAGGTTGGTGCCGACCTGGCTGACCGCGACGTCGCCGCTGCCTTCACCGAGCCGCCAGTACGAGTCCGGCTTCGAGTCGATCACCACGGAGCGGTAGTGCGAGCCGTTCTCGTACTCGTACTTGGTGCAGCCGTTCTTGGGGTCGCAGACCTCGGTCAGCCGGTCACCGAGGTACTTGTACGTCCACCTGATCGGGGTGCCGCCGGTGACCGGCGGGTCCGTACGGACCTCGGTGACGTGGTTGCCGGCCCACGTGAAGTACAGCGTGCGGCCACTGGTCATGCTGACGGCGCGTCGGATCTTGCTGTCCAGGCCGTAGTCGAGTTCCACCGCTCGACCGGCGTTGTCCCGGATGGTGATGAGCCGTCCGTCGAACTCTCGGAACGTGTAGACCGTGTTCGCCTTGTCCACCAACACGAACGGCCGACTCGGCTGGCCCACGTCCTGGTAGAAGGTGGCGAACCGGCCGGCGGGCGGGTCGAAGCTGCCGTCGGCGGCGTTGCGGCCGAACCGCACCTGCTGACCGTCCGGGTAGGTGACGACGACGTTGCCGCTGCCGTCGTCGTCCCGCACGACGCGCATGTCGTACCGGGTCGACCAGCCCGCGCCGAACAACGAGTCCTTGCGCGGGTCGAGGCTGTTATAGGTCCGCGCGACTGTAAGTTCCGGTCCGGTGACGACGATGGAGGCATCGACCGCGGCGGTGCTGTAATTGCCGATCTGCGGGTCGAAGTCCAGATCGCCCGCGCTGTAGGGCGCGCCGCCCAGGTGCGAGGTGATGTCCGGTTGCGGCACGGCGGTCAGCAGCGCGCTGAACGGCAGCGCCTCACTGCGGGTGCCGCTCGGGTCGACCGCCCACGCCCGCCAGTGGTAAGTCTCGCTCCAGTGCAACCGTCCACCAGGGACGGTCCAGGTCTTGCTCGTGGAACGCGGCCCGAGCGTGCAGTTGCCGGTGTCCGGCGAGCCGTCGACGGCGCTGCCGCAGACCTCGAACTCGTACCGCACCGAGGTGTTCGGCGGCGCGTCCACGTCGACCGCGTCCGCCCACAGCTGCGGGTTGAGCGTCGGCGCGGAGTGCCCGGCGGGCGGGTACTGCGCCTTCACCACCGGCGGCAGCTCGAACATCGTCAGCGACAGCCGCGCCGGTGGGATCTGCTCGTCGGTGAAGTAGGTGCCGTTGTGCACCATGCTGAAGTCGAGCAGGTAGTCACCGGGGCTGGCGAACCGGAAGACGGTGGCGTCGAGCGTGATCGTGTCGCCCGGGGGCACGTTGCGGGGCAGCGCTGCCGATTCGCGGGAATCGACCGGGCGGCCGGCGGAGGTGAACGCACGGTAGGCCAGCTTGAACGCGCCCGGCGTCCAGGTCTGCGCACCCCGGTTGGTGACCGCGATCCGCACCTTGCCGTCCTGCCGGCGGTGCACCGGCGGCTCGGGTACACCCCGCTCGATCCGGTAGGACGCGTCGTAGGACGTGTGCGTCACGAACAGCCGGGGCGGATTGGCCGTGCCCGCACCGGTGAACTTCTTCCAGCTGCGCACCGCTTTCACGGCCAGCCCGTTGTTGGCGCCGCCGCGCACCCAGTCCTGCACCGCGGCGCGGCCCGCGTCACCGAGGTCGATGGAGTCGGGTGCGGCCGGGCACGCCGAGTGCGACTGGCCCAGTGCCACGTAGCCGTGCGCGAACGACGCCGTGCCCAGCGTCGGGCCGGTCGACGGGTGGCCGGACCCCGAGGGTGCCCAGCTTCCGGTGACCCGGTGGACGGTGATCGGCTCGGGACGGCAGGACGGTGCGTCGAAGCTGGTCAGGTAGAGCTGCGCGCCGAAGATCCGGTGGTTGGCCAGCGCCGACGAGACGCCGTCGAACTTCAGGTACATCGCACTGCCGTTGCCCACCAGCAGTTCCGAGCCGCCGGTCCGCGGACCGCCGGACGTGACGACCGCGGCGTTCGCTTTGGCCCCGTGCACCGACGGATCCACCGACACCGGGTAGATCCGCGCCGGGTCGCGCAGCCACGCGTCGTCCAGCGTCATCGTCAGCGCGTCGCCGGTGACCTCGTAGCGGACACCGTGCGAGACGTTCGGCTGCTCCGGATCCGCATCCGTCATGAACCCGGCGGGGATGCGGGCCTTCTCCTGGCCGGCGGAGTCCAGCAGGGCCACGTCGCCGTTGTCCGGCTTCGCGGTCAGACCCTTGAGCCGCAGGGGGAACACGAAGGTGCGCGGGGCGTCCGGCGAGGCGAGGACCAGGGTCTCCTTCACGCCGCCGGGCAGCACCTCCAGCCGCAGGTCGGTGTCCTTGCCGACGCCGGGATAGGTGACGCCGCTGCCCTCGACCCGTGCCCGCGCCGGGGCCGTGCCCGCCAGACCGAAGGCCAACTCGTGTCCGCCGGACAGCGTCAACCGCACGAACGGGTCCTCCGACGCGGTCGCGGCGAATCGGGTCCGCACGTCGTCGGCGGTGTTGCGGAACGAATCGCCGTCGGCGACCACACGCGTGTCGATCGGCTGCCACGAGCCATCGGCCGCCCGGTAGTGCACCGGCGACTGGCTGAACTCGGTGGTCGCCGTGCCGTCGGTGTTGCGGTAGGTGCGGGAGTTCGCCTGCCGCTGCCCGGCGTCCTCCTCGCTGGACGCGGGGTCGTAGCCGGTCGGTCTGGTCTCGGATGCGACCTCGCGTGCCTCGTTCGGGCGCGGCTGTTCCGAGGGGAACTTCGGTTGTGGATGCTTCGCGGACTCCGACCGCGGGAGCGCGCGGTTGGCCGTCGAGCCGGCTTCCTCTTGTGGCTGCCCCTCGGCGGAGCCCCATACCTGATCGGGGGCGGACTCCCCCGGATCGACCGCGGGCGCTGAGGACGACCCGAACGGGGGCAACGGCTCGATCAAATCCGCCGGAACCACGCCGAGCGCCAGCACCAGAATCAGTCCGAGCGCGCCGACCACCCGCCCGGCGCGGGAACGCGGAAACGGAAAACGGGCACGCCGAATACGCCGTTCGACCATTGCATCCCCCCGCGCCGAACTCCCGTGGCAGTCCCGGCCGACACCGATCCCGGACCGGTACGCGACGTAGCATCCGCGACCGATCTTGAAAAGGCAAGAGAGGCTTCGAATGGAATAAGACGACATTTACCCACTTGCCCCGAACAGTCGAACACACTGGTCCGCAACACTGCCCAACAGCCGATCAAGCACCGATCGCCACCCACTGACACTGGCCTTGGCCTGCGAAGGTGGGCTACCTTTCCTCCATCCGTCCAGCGAGCGGACACGGGGGAGATCATGCCGACAACCGGAACGACCATGTCCAGAAAACTCCTGGCGACATCGTCCGCGATCATCGTCGGATTGGCCGCCACGAGTAGCCCGACAGCACGATCCGATATCACGAAGAATTCCACTCTGACTTGCAAAACTGCGGTGAACCTGGTCGGCTCGAGCCAGGACGGAACTTTCTGGATCCTTCCGCACAACGAACCGGAGATCGGCAACTACGACTGGTCCACGAAACGGACCGTGGGATCCCAGTGGCACGTCGGCCGCACGCTGGCCGGTCCGGACGGAGTGGTCTACAGCCTGGTCGGCAGCAGCGGCGATCTGCGCCGGTTCCGGTGGAACGGCGCCAGTTGGGACGTGTGGAACGGTGCCCAGTTCCGCATGGTGGGCACGGGCTGGGGTCGTTACGCCCAGACCGAGCACCGCAACAAGGTCACCGTCGACGAGAAGGGCCGACTGTACGAGATCAACGCCGCAGGTGAACTCCGGGTCCGCATCTGGACGGGCGACGACGCCACCGGCAACTGGACCCCGGAGACCAGCGCTGGAGGGAAGGCTCTCGGCACCGGCTGGAACCAGTACAACCTGATCATCGCCGCAGGCGACGGAGTGCTCTACGCCCGCAAGCCCAACGGCGACCTGTTCCGCTTCCGCTACCACTTCGGCTCCGACCGCTTCACCCAACACGGGCTACGCGTAGGCACCGGGTGGGCCGAGGCCAAGCACATCCTCTCGGTCGGCGGCGACATCCTCTACGGCACGTGGCCGGGCAGCGACGGCCCGCTCCTGTGGTACCGGTACTACGAGGACACCAACTCCTGGGCGAGCGGGGTCGGCAAGAAGGTCGGCGTTCGGTGGTACGGGGAACTCGACGTAACAGCCGACAGCAACGGTTGCCGCCTGACCGGCTACCCGGTCCCGTCCCGTCCCGCCGTTCCTCAGCGCTTCGACGCCCCGACGACCGTCCGGCAGGGGCCGGACGGCAAGGTGAGCTGGTTCTACGTCAACAGCTCGGGCGGCCTCACCGTGGCCACCCAGCGGTACGTGGGCGACTACACCTTCCTGGAATACAACACGTTCGCCGAGTACCACAAGTTCACCGGGCAACCCGGTGCGGGACTGCGCCAGGACGGCCGGTTCGAGGTACTGGCCAACAGCTACGACGACGCCTCCTTCCGCGGCAAGACCCAGCAGGTGAAGAACGGCGTCTGGGGCACTGCCCTGACCAACCAGGAAGGGTGGATGCGCAGCGATCCGGTGCTGGTTCGGGAATCCGACGACACCCTGAGCCAGTACGCGGTGGATGACGCGGGCGCGCTGTGGCGACGCGCGCAGGTCGCGCAAAACGGGCCCTACAGCGGCTGGCTCAAAGTCGTGGCGAGTGGCGTCACCACAGACTTCACCGCAGTGCGCAACGGAACCAACGTCGACCTGGTCGCCCGATTCACCGACAACTCCGTCAACACCGCACGCGTCACCAACGGTGTTGTCGGCACCTGGCGGACCGTCGGAACCGATACCACCGACCGACCGGCCGCGGTCGCCCATCCGAACGGCGACCTCCAGGTCTTCGCCCGACGGGGCAACGGCGTGGTGCACACGCAGCGGGAGTCAGCCGGAACGTTCCCCGGAACGTGGACCGCGCTCGGCAGCCTCACCACCAGAGGCTCACCCGCGGCGGTGGTTCGAGGCAACGGCCTGGTCGAACTCGCCGCACGTGGCACCGACAACTACGTGTACCAGGCCAGCCAGTTGGCACCGTCCGCGGGCTTCGGCGCGTGGAGCGTCCGCTACTTCGAGGAGACCGCCACCGACCCGACGGGAACCGTCCTCGCCAGTGGCGACCCGATCTTCACCTGGCGCTCGCCTCAGGGGTTGATTCTCACGTCCTACATCAACCCCGGTGCCACGTTCACCGGCGCGACCGCCAAGCGCTGAGCGGAACAGCGGATCGCAGGTCCACCGGGCGACAGTCGTGCCTGGTGGACCTCGTATCCCACCGGGACTCGCCCGAAAAGCGAAGTCGACGAGACCACGCCAACCGCATTCCCCGCGACCGGAAAACTCGAGGCGTCGGCAACCACCCGCAGCACCGCCACTCGAGGACGATCCTGGCTCAACTCACGCCGGCTTGACCATCGCCGCGACGCGCACTCCCCCGCCCAGGCCGACCCGATCGGCACCGACGAAGGCATCGCCGATCTCACCCGCTAATCCGGTGACGGCCACGTTTCCCTATACCAGGGCCGCAGCGACGTCGAACCAGGGCAGGCATTCTGGTAGGCACGCGACCACGGCACGAGCTGGAACTGAACACCCGTGAGGCCAGCTGGTTCCTCCAGCACTGAAAACATCAACCGTCCCTCTGAGGCGGCTGAGCTTAGTCCATGCGCGGTCACCGTCCGCTTGCGCGACAGACCCGCGGCACGACCCGGAAACCTTTGGGGACTTGAAGTGATCGAGGCAGTCCCACCGCGCCGATAGCGCTGTCGTGGCGTCAACTGCCAGCCGTTCGACCTGCAATGACATGACCTGTGGTCGCGATGTGGTCGCGTCCGGCGCACGCTCGTGCCCCTCACCCACCCCTGGGCGAGGAACACGGAAGAAGGTCGTGATGAGCAATCCCCAACGCGGGCGCGTGTACCGACGCTGCGGCTGCCGCAACGCCGCAGGGAGGCAACTCGGCGCCCAGTGCCCCAAACTGGCCGGCGGCAAGCATGGACGGTGGACCTTCGCGGTCGACATGCCGTCATTGGACGGACGACGTAGGACCAAGCGGCGCGGCGGGTTCGCATCCAAGTCCGCTGCACAGAACGAACTGGGCAGGGTGCTGGAGTACGAACGGATCGGCATCGTCACCGACGACAGGCAGACCGTCGCCGCCTACCTGACCAACTGGTTGCACGACAAGTCACGGACACTCAAACCGACCACCGCAGCCCTCTACCGCGGCTACGTCACCAAGGACCTGGTCCCCGCGCTGGGCTCGATCCGGCTCGACTCGCTCAGCCACCACCACGTCATGGTGTTCATCGCCAACCAGGTCGCCGAAGGACGCGGCAAGACCACCCTGCGGCGGTGCGTGGCAACTCTGTCGAGCGCGCTCACCGACGCCGTCCGACAACGACGACTCCCCCACAACCCCGCCCGTTACGCACTCGTCCCCCGACCACCCAAGTACGAACCCACTTGCTGGTCACCCACCGAGGCCGCGCGGTTCCTGCGCTACTGTCACGAACAAGACGATCCGCTGGCAGACCTGTTCGAGGTCGTCATCGGCACCGGACTGCGCAAAGGCGAGGCACTCGCGCTGCACTGGGACGACATCAGCCTCGACGACCACGTCGCCTTCATCCGCTACACACTGTCCAACGTCAACAACACCACACCTGTACTGACGGCGCCCAAGACCAGGAGCAGCCGGGCCTGGATCGGCCTGTCCGACCGTGTCGTCACCGCCCTGCGCAACCAACTCATCCGACAGCCCGGCCGTGACTTCGTGTTCAGCCGACGCAACGGCAAACCACTACGACCCGAACACGTACTCCACCGCTTCCACCACCTCACCACCGCCGCAGGACTGCCCAAGATCCGCGTCCACGACCTGAGGCACTTCGCCGCGACCACCATGCTCAACTCGAACCTGCCACTCGCCGTGATCTCCCGGGCGATGCGCCACTCGCACCTCTCGACCACAACCGACGTCTACGGCCACCTGCTGCGCCACGTCGCACACGACGCCGCCGACGTCGTCGCTAACGCCCTCAACGCCGTCGACGCAACCCTGACCGAAGGAGACCACACCGCGACCACATAAACCTCAAAACGAAACCAGCGGGTTCACCATCATGGTGAACCCGCTGGTCACAGCCGTCGGGACGACAGGATTTGAACCTGCGACCCCTTGACCCGGTCGCCCAGATCATGTCCTGACCTGCGGAAACAGCGAGTTCGCCCTCGATTAAGGAGCAGTTGAGAGCACTTGTTGCTTGGACATGTCGGCAGCGGGCAGCACGCACCTCCCTCCTGCACCTCGACCGAGCAAGGCCGGCCCGTTCCGAGGCACCCGCATGGTGGCTGACAGGTGAACTGCAACCCGCCCACTCCTAGCGACTGATCTCGGGGCGAGAGCCCCGGCGCGCGTCCGAGGGGTGACGACGACCGTCAAGCCTGGGCTTGTGTCCGGGATGCGGACGGCTGAACAATCAGCGGGACAAGGTGTGTACGCCTACGAACGCGGCGTGGCCGCAACCGTCGGGATCCGACCATGGCAGGGCAACCGAGATGCGGGGGCACCGTCTTCCAGGACACCATCCGGGAACATCACGAAACGGTAACCCCTGTGCATCGTCGCTGTTCAGGAAGTGTTCTCCCCGCGCAGCGGGGGTGGGTCCCGAACAGGACGCCTCCGCACAGGACCCGTCGCAGACCGGCGAGGAGGTTCTCCCCGCGCAGCGGGGGTGGGTCCTGCGCCGCCGCGCCCGCGCCGAAGCCGACCGGGTTCTCCCCGCGCAGCGGGGGTGGGTCCACCGACGGCGAGTTCTTCGACGGCACGCAGTTGTTCTCCCCGCGCAGCGGGGGTGGGTCACTCGCGCTCGTGCACGCCATCGGTGAGCATCCTGTTCTCCCCGCGCAGCGGGGGTGGGTCCTGCTCCACCCGCAACGCCGGCGGCGCGAGCGGGTTCTCCCCGCGCAGCGGGGGTGGGTCGGCGACCGCCGAGGCCAACGAGGGCAACATCAAGTTCTCCCCGCGCAGCGGGGGTGGGTCCCTGGAGACCAAGATCCGATGAGCACTTCGACTGTTCTCCCCGCGCAGCGGGGGTGGGTCTGCCTCCAGGTCGGCCACCGACTCGTTCGCGGCGTTCTCCCCGCGCAGCGGGGGTGGGTCCGTGTAGGCACCGGGCCCCACGTGCGTGGCGGAGTTCTCCCCGCGCAGCGGGGGTGGGTCGAAGTACACCGACACCGCGGTCGGCACGCTCGAGTTCTCCCCGCGCAGCGGGGGTGGGTCCAGCGCCCAGTCCTCTGCGGACCAGGCGTAGCGGTTCTCCCCGCGCAGCGGGGGTGGGTCCTCCGCGATGAGTTCCAGCAGGTTGGCGACGCTGTTCTCCCCGCGCAGCGGGGGTGGGTCCCTGCACGTCGACCGCGGTCTCGGTGGTGTCGAGTTCTCCCCGCGCAGCGGGGGTGGGTCTTTCCTTCTTCGTCGCTTCCGAGATTTCCATCTGTTCTCCCCGCGCAGCGGGGGTGGGTCCCGCACGCGCCACAGGGCGACGTTCGACGCGATGTTCTCCCCGCGCAGCGGGGGTGGGTCCAGGTCCGTGATCACGGACCACACCGCGGTGTGGTTCTCCCCGCGCAGCGGGGGTGGGTCCACTCCATCCGCTCCGACGGCTACACCCAGCCCGTTCTCCCCGCGCAGCGGGGGTGGGTCGTCGCCCCGGCGGGAGAACAAGGCCGCGAGCTAGTTCTCCCCGCGCAGCGGGGGTGGGTCCGTGCACTGCTCGACCTTGATGCGGTTGAGGTCGTTCTCCCCGCGCAGCGGGGGTGGGTCCGTGCCCACGTGCACCGCGTTCCCGAGGCGCGTGTTCTCCCCGCGCAGCGGGGGTGGGTCCTCGATCGCCCACACGTTGCCGTCGCCGTCCGCGTTCTCCCCGCGCAGCGGGGGTGGGTCCTGATCAGCTCTGCGGCCCTCTCCCGGTCCTGCGTTCTCCCCGCGCAGCGGGGGTGGGTCCGCGTAGTAGCGGGAGTGGGCCGAGGTGTTCCGGTTCTCCCCGCGCAGCGGGGGTGGGTCGGCGGCGCGGGCGCTGTTCGCGGACACCGTGTTGTTCTCCCCGCGCAGCGGGGGTGGGTCCTCGATGTGGAGCCCACGGGCGTTCGCGGTAGGGTTCTCCCCGCGCAGCGGGGGTGGGTCGCAGTCGGCAGCGATGGCGCGCTCGGAGTCGATGTTCTCCCCGCGCAGCGGGGGTGGGTCCTCCCACGTCTTGGCCTCGACCACGCCGCCGACGTTCTCCCCGCGCAGCGGGGGTGGGTCCTCGCCGTGGCAGCACCCCACCGACACGCGGGTGTTCTCCCGCGCAGCGGGGGTGGGTCCTCGTCGCGTCATCGATCTTCACTTCGATCGCCGTTCTCCCCGCGCAGCGGGGGTGGGTCGGGCGTCGTAGTGGTGATGCCTTGGTCTTCCCCGTTCTCCCCGCGCAGCGGGGGTGGGTCCGTGGCGTGGTCGCCGTCGACCACCAGGGCGCTGTTCTCCCCGCGCAGCGGGGGTGGGTCCTTCGCCGCGCCGATGAGCAGTAGCGTCTCCGCGTTCTCCCCGCGCAGCGGGGGTGGGTCGATGCCAGTGGGGTGGGTCGGTTCGGGTGCCTCGTTCTCCCCGCGCAGCGGGGCGGTTGGCCTTCACGTCTTCGAGGGTTCTCCCCGCCCAGCGGGGGTGGGTCCATCTCGTCCGCGGACAGGCCCAGCGACTCGTAGTTCTCCCCGCGCAGCGGAGGTGGGTCACTGGAGCGCAAGCTGGGCCGGTCCACCGGCCAGGTTCTCCCCGCGCAGCGGAGGTGGGTCCCGCGAGCTTCAACCACTGGCTCGGTGGAAACCCGCCCCCGTTAAGTCCTGCCTACCGTGAAGTCGCTGGTGGGTCGCTCTCGTCGTCTGGGTTGCCGTTCCCCGCTGGCTTCGCTGTAAGCGAAGCCAGCGGGCCCTCGCTAGGAGCTCACCCGCGGCCAGGTATACGGACCGTAGCCGGAGGTTGCGCTGTCGCGAGGAGCGCGGCACGTCGACCGGGTTCTCAAGCACCCAGATGACTCACCCTCGCCGAGGCGAGGAGCAGTTGGACTCATCCGGAGTCCGGTTGCCCAGTGCCGCCGCGTCACCGTCACTCGGTGGTGCCGCTGACAAGGGCAAACCTTAGCCGGCACCTCGCTGTGCCGCAGGCCACAGCGGCCTGGTAGGGTCCTTCTCTTCGATTCTGAAGTCTGGTTGCTTAAGGAGGAACGTGAGGATCGACG
Organism: Saccharothrix obliqua; assembly: GCF_019375475.1. GTDB lineage: Bacteria > Actinomycetota > Actinomycetes > Mycobacteriales > Pseudonocardiaceae > Actinosynnema > Actinosynnema obliqua. Next base: position 703,208 of record NZ_JAHXGQ010000002.1, read on the forward strand.
CTCCATGGGCTAAGGACAAGGACCTTGATCCTCGGTATCCCCTGGTTCATCACCTGCTCGATGCGGCTGCGGCGGGGCGGGCCTTGTGGGAGCTGCACGCGACACCCGGGATGCGACGGTGGCTCACGGAGGAGCTGGGGATGTCCGAGGACGAGACCGGTTCGTTCGTGGCACTCCTGGCCGGGTTACACGACATCGGCAAGGCCATGCCGTGCTTTCAGGAGCAGAAGCTCCGGCCGGGCGCCCATGGCTACCTTCACCATGCTGAGGCGGCGTACCTGATTCTGCCGACGTTGCTGGATTCGGAGGTGGCGAAGGAGGCGAAGCCCGACCTGGTCGCCTGCCGGATCGGGCAACTCCTGGCGGGCCATCACGGTGTCTTCCCTTCGCCCAAGGCGTGGCAGGTCGAGCGGCCGTTGGAGGACGATCGGCTCGGTGGCGAGGAGTGGCACCGGGTACGGGTCGAGTTGGTCGCGGCCATCCGGGGTGTGCTGGGCGGGCCGCGGCTTCCCGAGTCGCTGAGCGTCGAGGCCGCGACGGTGTTGACGGGCCTTGTGGTGGTCGCGGACTGGGTGGTGTCCGACGTGAAGGACTTCATCCCGCACCAGCAGGCGAACGCGCCCGAGGACCTGGAGGAGCGGTATCGGTACACGCTGGAGGTGGTGCGGCGTCGGGTCGTCGAGGTCGGGCTGCGTGCGCCGACGTTCGTCGAGTCGTTGACGACCGAGCAGGTGTGGGGTTTCGCGCCCAACGCGTTGCAGCGGTCGCTTCAGGAGGAGTGGCTGCCCGGGTTGTCCGAGTCGGGTCTGCTGATCGTCAGCACGTCGACGGGTTCGGGCAAGTCCGAGGCGGCCCTGTTGGCGGCGCATGGTCTCGGGCGGGTGACCGGGCGCAGCGGGGTGTACTTCGGGTTGCCGACGATGGCCACGGCGGACGCGATGCGCGCGCGTGTGGCGGAGTTCGTGGCGGGGTGCACCGTCGGTGGGGTGCCGGTGACGTTGGCGCATTCGATGGCCCGGTTCAGTGAGCGCTACGAGCAGGATGCCGATGTCACCGCGTGGTTGCGCGACCCGAACACGACGTTGCTCGCCGGGTTGTGCGTGGGCACGATCGACCAGGCGTTGTTGGCGGGGTTGCGGGTTCGGCACAACGCGTTGCGTGTCCACGCGTTGGCGAACAAGACGTTGATCATCGACGAGGTGCACTCCTACGACGCGTACATGCTGGAGTTGCTCGCGAGTCTGTTGAACTGGTGTGGGCGGTTGGGCACGCCGGTGGTGTTGTTGTCGGCGACCCTGCCGAAGAGGATCAGCGACCGTCTGGTCTCCGCTTATCTGGGTGGCGCGGGCATCGACCGCTCCGGCGGTCCCGAGGCCGCCTATCCGGGGTGGGTGTTCGTCGGGCGTTCGGGTTCGGTCCTGTCGCCTTCGGTCGAGTCGGCGGCGGCGATGGCGGTCGAGAAGTCTCCGGTTCCGGTGGTGGAGGTGCGGCGGCACGCCCGGTCCGCGGAGAGCCGGTTCGGGGTGATCACCGAGTACGCCGGGCTTGTGCGGGCGGGTGGTGGTTCGCTGGCGGTGCTGTGCAACACGGTGGCGTCCGCGCAGCAGACCTTCGCGCGGTTGCGGGCGTGGCTCGCGGACGCCGAGGTGGATCTGGTCCTGCTGCACTCCCGTTTCCCCTTGTATCAGCGGCAGGAGATCACCGAGGAGTTGCAGGGGCGGTTGGGCAAAGGCGGGCGTCGCGATCGCCCGGTGATCGTAGTGGCCACGCAGGTCATCGAGCAGAGCCTTGATCTCGACTTCGATCTGATGGTGTCGGACTTGGCGCCGATCGCGTTGCTGATCCAGCGTTTGGGTCGGTGCTGGCGTCACGACCTGCTCGTGGACGGTCGTCCGGCTCGGCCGTCGTGGTGCGTCGTTCCACGTCTGGTCGTCCTCGATCCGGTCGATCTCGAATCGTCTGAACCGTGTCCGCCGGAGTGGGGTGAGGTGTATCCGGAGTTCGAGCTGGCCGCGACCCACCTGGTGCTGGCGGGCAGGCGACCCGAGCTGCGGGTGCCCCACGATGTCGACGCCCTCGTCCAGGAGGTGCACTCGACCACCATGCAGGGCGTGCCCGCGGCGTTGCGCGAGGCGTGGTTGACGCAGTACGCGAAGGAGCGAACTCAGGTCCAGTTCGCCGCGGTGGCCGGTGTCGGCGCGGTCAGCGGACTCGTCGACCTGGCGCAACTCAGCAAGAATGAGGTGTCGGAGTTGGACGTGTCCACGCGGTTGGGTATCGACACCGCCCGGTTGATTCCCCGCTACACCGGACCGGACGGGAAGTGGTTCCTGGACTCGGCGTGCTCGGTGGAGTGGCCAACCGGCCGGCCGGGTGTCACCGAGGTCAAGCTGTTGATCCGCCACTCGGTCACCTGCCCGGACGCGTGGGTCCGTGACGCGGTCGCGGCCGGCCGACTGGCTCCCGATCCCAGATGGAAGCGGAGTTCGGTGCTGCGTGACGCGCTCGTGCTGCCCGCGCCGGCGCATGGGGATCTGCGCCTCGATCGCGACTTGGGTTTGTTCCGGGAAGGGAAGAAGTAGTCGATGTCCTCGCCGTCGTACCCCGTCGACAGCAGGCCGTGGGTTCCGGTGCTCACCGGGGATGGCACGTGCGAGCCGCTGTCGCTTCGCGACCTGTTCCTGCGCGCGCACGAGTTGCGCGACATCGCCGTACCTGTCCCGCCCGCGGCGTCGGCGGTGCTGCGGCTGCTGTACGTGATCACGGCCCGGATCACCGACCTGGACCTGAAGTCCGTCGAACGCGGCTCGGTCGACTCGTCCGGGTGGCTCGCGCTGCGCCGGGACGCCGTGGAGAAGGGCGAGTTCGACCCGACGCACGTGCGCGCCTACTTCGACGACCCCAGATACCAGTGGGATCTGTTCTGTGCGGAGCGACCCTGGATGCAGGACTCGCGGCTGCGGACCGAGGCGCGTCCCATCGGGATCAACCGGCTAGATCCCACTCGGCCTCGGGACAACTCCCCCGTGTGGTTCAAGCACACCTACCACGGGCACGCGCCGGCGATCGAGACTCCCGAGGCGATCCTGTGGCTGCTCACCACCCACCTGTACGGGCCGGGAGGCGGCGGGGGGACCCGGACCGTCACCGGCACGTTGCCCGACGGCACCGCGGCCACGGTGTCGGACCAGTACATGAGTTCGGGCCCGTTGCGGGCGGCGCTGACGCACTACCCCTTGGGCCGCAACCTGTTCGAGACCCTGATCGCCGGTCTTCCCGATCCGGTGAACCCGCCCGAACGCGGCGAGGACCGCGCCCCGTGGGAACACGACGAGTTGCCCGACCCGCTCGGTTCACCACCGCCGATCACCTCGCCCGCCGGTCTGTTGTTGGGCCGCAGCCGCCACGCGGTGCTGTTGCACCCCGACCCCACCGGTGAGTACGTGGTGGACGCGCGGATCACGTGGGCGTTCAAGCAGCCCCACGTCGAATTGGTCGGCAGTGATCCCTACACGATCCGGCAGCGCGACAAGCAGGGCGGTTGGCAGGACAGGCAGGCGGACGCCGACCGGGCGCAGTGGCGGGACCTGGACGCGTTGCTGGCCGACTCCGACCACCGCACCCGCCCCGACACCGTCCGGATGATCCAGCACAACCTTCCCCCCGCTGTGCGTGACAGCCTGCGGGTCCGGGTGCACGGCGTCGACCAGGACCGCCAGGCGACCGACCGGCAATGGTTCACCGCGACGACACCACCGCTGTTCGCGTGGCTGGCCGAACAGGACCGCAACTACGCGCGGGGCGCGGAACTCCTGCGCACCGCCGCCGAAACGGTCGCCGGGGTGCTGCGCAGCGCGTTGAACACACAGTTCCGGATGCTGACCGGAGGAGGCGGCGGTGGTCCCGGCAAACGGGACGCGCCCTGGGTCGCGTCCGCGATGACGCACTACTGGCCACACGCTGAGACCCTGTTCTGGGAACGCTTCCACGACCAGGACTTCACCGAGCCCGTCCGCGCGTTCACCGGCATCGCGGAGAAGTCGATGGCCGCCGCCACCGACCACGAGGCACATCAGCCCCCTGTCGCCCGCGCCCAGGCGAGAATCCTGCGCTACCTGCGAAACCATGCCGCGAAGAAGGAACCCCGCGAGGACAAGGACCTATGACCGCCGACATCCCGACCCGGTTGGACTTCAAGGATCGCAAAGCGGACTCCGCCGCGTTCGTCTCCAGGATCGTGTCGCTGTGCGAACGTTACCCAGGCGCGAGATCCGCACTGCGCTCCGGACTGGGCCGCACGCCCCAGGACTTCGCGTCCGCGCCCATGCACCGCTACATCTTCCAAGCCGTCCGGCGCCCGCTGGAACCGCGGCACCTCGAGCACTCGCTGCACACCATCGCCTCGCTCATCGCGCTGCGGCCCGACACCGCCATCCCCCGGCTGTCACCGGGAAACCTGGGGGCGACGTTCGCGCACGCGGCGAACACCGGTGCCTTCGCCACGAACACGATGGACAAGTCCGTGCAACGCCTGGCACGTCAGACTTCCGACACCATCTGCGCACACATCGCCAACGTCGTGGCCCCGTTGCGCGGCAGCGACGTCCCCGTGGACTTCGCGCTGCTGCTACGCGACTTGATCAACTGGCCCTACGACCAGCGGGACGTGGGCACCCGTTGGCAGCAGACCTTCTTCCTCCGCCTCGACCACGACCCCGACCTGTGACAACAGCTCCCGGCATCTTTGAAACCGTTGAAAGGCCGATCGTGCACCTCGACATCCACGCACTGCACGCCGTTCCCTACAGCAACCTCAACCGTGACAACATGGGCTCCCCCAAGGAGGCCGTCTACGGCGGCAAGATCCGAACCAGGATTTCCAGCCAGTCGTGGAAGCGCGCCGTGCGCCACCAGGTCGAGACCCTCCTCGGCGAGTCCACCGTGCGCACCCGCGCGGTGGCCCAAGGCGTCGCGAACCTGCTGGTCGACCGGGGATGGGCCGCGGACCCCGCACGCAAAGCCGGCCGCGCCGTGTTGTACAGCGCCGACGCGGCGGCCAAGCGGTCGGACTCCAAGGCCGGTGGCGTGACCCCCGACGACAGCGATCTGTCCAAGGTCCTGTTCTGGGTTCCCTCCGCCGCGCTGTCGGAACTGGCCGACCTGTGCGAGCAGCACCGCGACGCGATCGACGCCACCGCGCTCCCGGCCGCCGAGGCCGCCGCGGAAGGCGACGTCCCCGACGGCGAACCCGCCACCAAGCCTGCCAAGGGCAAGGGCAAGGCGGCCAAGGCGAAGGTCGAGGTCGTGCTGCCGTCCGAGCGGGTCGACGAGATCCTGCGCCGCCGCTCGGCGACGATCAACCTCCTCGGCCGGATGCTCGCGGAGATGCCGGGCCACAACGTGGACGGCGCGACGCTGTTCGCCCACGCGTTCACCACCCACGAGACCTCGGTCGACTTCGACTTCTTCACCGCCGTGGACGACCTGCGTCCCTCGACCGGATCCGGACACCTCGACACCGCCCGTTACGCCAGCGGCGTGTTCTACCGCTACAGCAGCGTCAACATCACCGACCTGGCCGCCAACGTCGGCGGCATCGACGACGCCCTGAAGGTGACCGACACCTACCTGCGCGCGTTCTGCTCGGCCATGCCCAGCGGCAAACAGCGCACCACCGGCGCGGTCACCCCGCCCGACCTCGTGCACCTGGCCCTGCGCCACGCCCCGCTGTCACTGGCCGGCGCGTTCGAGAAGCCCGTGCCCGCCGGACACGGCGGCGGCCATGCCGCACCGTCCCGGCAACGCCTGGCGCAGTACGCGGAGAAGGTGCACACGTTCCTGGGGCGGGACGCCCTGCTGTGGCACGGCTACGCGTCGATCGAGGACGACCACACCGGGCTCGGTGAACGACACGAGTCCCTGCACGACCTGGTCACCGAAGCCATGAACCAGGCCGGGGACCGGGCGTGACCGCGCTGCTGCTGCGGCTGGGCGGCCCCCTGCAGTCCTGGGGCGCGCTCGCGGTCAGGAACGAACGCTTCACGCTGCCCTTCCCCACGCGGTCGGGACTGATCGGCATGATCGCCGCCGCCGAGGGCCGCGGTCGTGAGGCGGACCCCGCCCGTTACCGCCCACTGCGATTCGAGATCCGCGTCGACCGCGTCGTGGAACCGAGGGTCGACTTCCACACGGTCGGCGGCGGACGCCCCGCCCGTGAGACCGTCCCGATCTCCGCCGGGGGCCACCGGCCGGCGGGACAGGGCACCGTCGTCACCCGCCGCCACTACCTCCCGGACTCGGTCTTCGCCGTCGCACTGTCCTGTGAGGACGACACGCTGTTCGGCGACATCCGCTCCGCGCTGCGCAATCCCCGTTGGGCGCCATACCTCGGTCGACGCTCCTGCCCACCCGACGGCCCCCTCGTCCTCGGTGAGGTCGACGACGGCCGACGCTGGCTGCAAACCCTGCTCCCCCTGGCCAGGCCACGCCCGCGGGACGGGAACGACGTCGCGGTCGAGTTCCTCACCGACACCCCGCCCGACGACGCGGTCCCGCACAGCGAATCGGTGCCCGACGAACCGGTGACCTTCCACCCCGTCAACCGGGCCTACCGCGACCGCACCGTCCACCGCTACCGGAAGCACCTCCCCGCATCCCTGTGCGCCGGGCACGGAATCGACTACCTCGACGCCGTCACCGCGGCCCTGGAGAACCACCGATGACCAACGCCACCGCGACCGCCACCCTGACCCGGCTGCGCCTGAACCCGCACCACCACGGCGCGACAGCCGACCTGGCCAACGCCCACCGGATGCACCGACGGCTGATGAGCCTGTTCCCCGACGACCTCGGTGACAAGGCCCGCGAACAGGCAGGTCTGCTCTACCGGGTGGAACACGACCGCCACCATGTCACCATCCTGGCCCAATCCGTCATGCGCCCCGACACCACGCGCCTGCCCGACGACTACGCCACCGTCGACACGACCGACCTGGACCCACTGCTGGACCTGCTCGACCACGACACACCGGTGCGCTACCGCATCGACGCCAACGCCGTCGCCATCAAGACCACCGACAACCACAAGGCACGTCGATGGCTCCACGGCGACGAAGCACTGGCCTGGTGGCAACGCCGAGCAACCGCCGCCGGACTCACCCTGGTCTCCGCCGCCCTCGTCCGGGAAACCCTCACCTACGCGTCGTCCACCCCGAAGAAAAGGGGCACCCCCCACGGCACGTCACGCTTCGAGGGCCTGGCCACCGTGACCGATCCCGACGCGGTGCGCCACGCCACGCTCAACGGCATCGGCCGCGCCCGCTCCTACGGATGCGGACTGCTGTCGCTCGCCCCCGCCGACGACAGGTGAGACATGGTCAGACGCCTGCCCAAGACCCTCGGCGCGCCCAGCGTCCTCGGACTGCACCCGGTCAAGGACCGCATCACCTACCTCTACCTCGACACCGTCCGGGTCGTCGCCGACCGCAACGGAGTGTGCGCCCAGGCCCAACACCCGGAAACCGGTGAACTCCAACGGGTCTACCTGCCCACCGCCAGCCTGGCCTGCGTCCTGCTCGGCCCCGGCACCAGCATCACCCACGGAGCGGTCACCACCCTCACCAGGGACGGCACCGTACTCGGCTTCGTCGGCAGCGGCGGCGTCCGCTGCTACTCGGCGTTCCTGCACGACAGCACCTCCACCGAGCTGCTGCACCGCCAAGTCCGGCTCGTGGGCGACCCAACCCAGCGCGAAGCCGCGGCCCGACGCCACTTCCACCTGCGGTTCGGCGAACAACCACCACCCGACACCACCCTGAACCAACTACGGGGCATGGAAGGCACCCGCGTCAAGACCACCTACAAGATCCTCGCCCGCCAACACCGTGTCGGCCCGTTCCGCCGGTCCTACGACCCCCACGACTTCGACGCCGGCGACCCCGTCAACAAAGCACTCACCGCGGGAACCACCGCCCTGTACGGCATCTGCACCGCCGTACTGCTCAGCCTCGGCGCCTCCCCCGCGCTCGGCATCATCCACGAGCACAACCAACGCGCCTTCAGCTACGACATCGCCGACCTCTACAAGACCGAATACGTCCTGCCCACCGCGTTCTCCCTGGCCCACAGCACCAACCCCGAACGCGACATGCGCCTCCGCCTGCGCGAGGACCTACGTTTGCTCAAACTGATCCCCCGAATGATCCGCGACATCCACTACATCCTCGACGACAACGACCAACCCCCACCCACGGACCACCCCGCCACCGGCGTCGTCGACCTCTGGGACCCGGACGGCAACGTCCCCGCCGGCGTCAACTACGGCACCCACGACACACCGGACCCGGGCTTCTGATGGCACACTTCGCCGTCATCACCACCAGCGGCATCCCCGACGGAACCCGCGGCGCCATCACCCGCTGGATGATCGAACCCGCACCCGGCGTCTACGTCGGCACACTCACCACCAGAGTCCGCACCTACCTCTGGACAGCCGTCAAAGACAGCATCGACCAACAAACCGGATGGGCCGCGATCGTCTACAACGCACCCACCGAACAGGGCTACCAGGTCGAAACACACGGACAACGCCACATCGAACGAACACTCACCAACCTCGACGGACTCACCCTCGTCGCCTGGCCCCGCAACACCACCAGCAACACAACAGAATGGTAACGCCACCACATCAGCCCAGGTCAGCAAGAGTTCTCCCCGCGCAGCGGGGGTGGGTCCGTCCAGCCCGGTGCGCAGGGCGTCGAGCCGAGGTTCTCCCCGCGCAGCGGGGGTGGGTCGATCGTCGAGCGGCTCGGCGCCGCCGAGGTCGGGTTCTCCCCGCGCAGCGGGGGTGGGTCCATGGCGTCCTACACCTACAGCCTCTCCGCTCCGTTCTCCCCGCGCAGCGGGGGTGGGTCTTGGAGCCGGAACGGCCCCGCGGCGCGCGGTCCGTTCTCCCCGCGCAGCGGGGGTGGGTCGACCTACCCCGACCAGGTCGAGGAGGTCGAAGAGTTCTCCCCGCGCAGCGGGGGTGGGTCCTACGCGATGGCCGCCGACCTGTTCGCGGGGCTGTTCTCCCCGCGCAGCGGGGGTGGGTCCCAGAGGTTCCACGCCGTCCGCTTGGCCGGGTCGTTCTCCCCGCGCAGCGGGGGTGGGTCGTCAGTGGTGGATGCGGAGGCGCGCGGTGCCCCGTTCTCCCCGCGCAGCGGGGGTGGGTCCCCTGGGTGGGTGCGGGAGTAGCCGACGTCGGCGTTCTCCCCGCGCAGCGGGGGTGGGTCCACCAGGCCCGCGGCGTATGCGGACGTGGAACTGTTCTCCCCGCGCAGCGGGGGTGGGTCCTCTGGGTCTTGGACAAGGTTCCCGACCACCGTGTTCTCCCCGCGCAGCGGGGGTCGGTCCCATCCCCGGCTCGGCAAGCCGCTGTCGGACCGGTTCTCCCCGCGCAGCGGGGGTGGGTCCTCGGCTCCGCCTTGGGATAGGGGGTGATGTGGTTCTCCCTGCGCAGCGGGGGTGGGGCGGTCTCGTAGCTGGCGAGGTCGCCGCAGCGGAGGTTCTCCCCGCGCAGCGGGGGTGGGTCTTCTCCGACGCTGTGGCGACCCGCTCCTGCTCGGTTCTCCTCGCAGCGGGGTGGGTCGATCCCCGCGTTCACCTTCCGTGTTCGCGCCGCGTTCTCGCCGCGCAGCGGGGGTGGGTCCCTGGACGCGAGCCTGCACCACCTGGAGATCCAGTTCTCCCCGCACAGCGGGGGTAGGTCCGTGGTCAGCTCATCCGGGGTGATCGGGCCGTCGTTCTCCCCGCGCAGCGGGGGTGCGTCCCTGATGCTGAGCCCCCTGGGTAAAGCGATCATGTTCTCCCCGCGCAGCGGGGGTGGGTCGTCACCAGCGCGGCACGGGGTCCGAGGTGACCAGTTCTCCCCGCGCAGCGGGAGTCGGTCCGTGCTCCTGCCCATCGAACCACGCGAGGTGCTGGCCCCCCGCCCCCCGCGCAGCAGCGCGGTAGATCGCTGCTGCTGCTCTCCGGCGGCGGGGAATCGTCCCCTGCGCAGCGAAGGGTGAGTCCTCCAGACACCCACCGCGGACGTTGCGGATCGGGTTCTTCCCGCGCAGCGCGGGTGGGTTCGTCCGGCGGTTCCCTGAGCCATCCCGCTGAATGCTGTGCGTGCTGGTGATCCGGTCCGGAGGCGAGCGGCGAGAATTCAACTGGTTCGGAGCGGGCCAACGACGTGTAGCTCTGGACCGTCCGCGTCAACTCCGACTCCTTCGCCGAAGCGGTCTTCGCCATGACGGTCGCCATGATCACGGCCGGTCGGGTATCGCGCTGGCCGGTGACATCCGGTTGAAACCGTCACGTCTTCAGGCTTGTCGGACTGCGGGCGGTCTGTCGGTGTCACCGGTCGCGCTGCCCAGTGCGCGTCGTAGTCCCGACCGTGCCCGGTAGGCCAGTGCCGAGATGGCGTTGGGGCTGGCTCCCAGGCGGGGTGCGATGTCGGCGGGGCGCTGGCCCTCGATGTCGATCAGCCACAGAATCGCCCTCCAGCGTGCGGGCAGTTCCGCGAAGCTCTTTGCGAGACGGGCATGTTCGTCGGCGACTGCCTGGGCGTTCTCGGGGCTGGGGGTGTCGTGGTCGATGAGGTGGGCCATGTCGTCGACGAGGACGGTGCGGCGTTCCCGGCGGGTGCGGTCGTAGGCCAGGTGGCGGAGGGTGGTGTGCAGGTAGGCGTGGAAGTTCCTGATCGGATCCCGGCGTGTTCTCGATGTGGCGAGGATCCGGCTGAAGGCTTCGGAGACCAGGTCCTCGGCGTCGGGCCGGGATCGCGAGAGCCGGAGTGCTGTCGCGGTGGCCGCGGAGAGGTGACGGGCGTAGAGCGTGCCGTAGGCGTGGTGGTTACCCGCTTCCACCTGCCTGACGAGTTCGGTGTCCGGTTCGGCGTTGTCGTGGTCGTACCGCATGCGTTTGCCTCTCGCCGCGGCCGGTTGCCGGTCGTGGGTCGTGCGGATCACGCGGCGGGCGGGCTGAGCGGGCGGGGCCCGCAGTGGGGAGTCGATGGTGTGGCGCGGGAGGCGAGGGTGGCCAGGGCGTCGACCCAACGCTGTTGGAGACGCTGGAGGATCGTGACTTCGACTTCGGGCGCGACGTGCTCGTAGATCTCCCGGATCTTATCGGGGAGGAGGTGGCCGAGGCGGCGGGCGCGGCCGACGTCGGGGATGCCGTCGGCGATGAGCCAGGTGTTGTGGCTGTGGCGCAGTCCGTGGAACGTCAGGCCGGGTGCGACGGGGTGAACGGATACGGCGGGGTTGGTGCGGTGGTGGTTGCCGTCGGCGGCGGGGCGCATGGCGCGGCGTCCGAAGTTGGAGCGGCGCAGGAGTTGTCGTTCGGAGGTGACGAAGATGTGCGGGTGGTCGTGGGTGGTGAGGTGGTGACGCCACAGGTCGATCAGGAAGGGTGGGAGGGTGACGGTGCGGGCGGAGGAGTCGGTCTTGGGCGGGCCGAGTTGCAGGGTGCCGCCGACTTCGTGGAGGGCCCCGGTGTCGGGGTCGATGACGAAGCAGCCGTCGTCGAGGTGGATGTTGCCGCGTTGCAGGCCGGTGAGTTCACCCCAGCGGGCTCCGGTCCAGGCCGCGCTGACGATGACGACCGCGGCCCATTCTCCGACGAGGTCGCCGGCCTGGAGAGCGACGAGCAGTGCTTGTTCGGGTGTTGCCCAGACGACGTCGGGTTTGCGCCGGGGTCGTCGCCGGCCACGCCGACGTGGTCGTATGGGAGTGGTGGAGATGATGCCTTCGTCGGCGGCGTCGGCGAGCATCATGGTGATCAGCTTCATGATGGTCTTGACGGTGCTGTCAGCGAGGCCGCCGGCGCGGAGTTCCGCTGCCCAGGTGTGGGCGGCGAGGTTGCTGATGGTGTTGAAGGGCACCGCGCTCCAGCGGGGGCCGATGTGGTTGCGGACCAGGCTTCGGTATTGGGCCAAGGTGGCCGGTGCGACGTCGAGTGAGTCGAACCAAGGCTCGATCCAGGTGCCGAACCGTTGATCAGCCGTGGTGGCTTCACTGGTGGGTGTGCCGCCGTGCCGACGCTCGGTAATGCGCCGGGCTTCGTTCCTGGCGGCTTCCTCGGTGGTGAAACCCGTCTTGGATCCGAGGCTTCCGTCGTCCCGCAGATACCGGACTCGCCAGGAGTTCCTGCCGGACCGTTCGTAGTAGGCCATCCGCGTGTCTCCCTGCTGGCGGTGGTTCGGGTGGCGTGATGGGTTGATGGACGCATCGTCGGGTCGAGGCGATCAAGCCTGGTACGTACCGTTACCCGGATCGGGTTACGGGGTGTGGCGCGTGGGTGTGTGCTTGCTCGCGGCGGCGATGTCGTCGATGTCCTGTCGCGTGAAGCGGAGGTGTTTGCCGAGGAAGCGGCAGGGGACCGCGCGGGCGGCGGCGCGGCGGCGCAACCACGAGGGTCGGACCTGGAGCAGCGCGGCGGCTTGTTCCGGTGTGTACAACACAAGTTCCGGTGCGGCGCCGGGATCGTGTGTTTTCTCGCCGGGGACTCGCTGCTGCGGTGGCGGTTCGGCACGGCTCGTGTCCGGAGTGGAGTCGCCGGGCGGTGGTTCTCCGGGATGGTGAGCGGGCGGTGGGACGCGGCGGGTGTGCGGGCGGCCGGCTATTCGGCGTGACGGGTGCACCATGTTTCTCTTCTCCGGGACGGTATGCGGCGGCGGTGGGCGCCCGGTTCGGTCGTGGCGTTCATGCCGCGCGTTCCGCTGGACGGGTGTCCGTGGTGGCGGCGGGGTGGCCGGAGCGGCATGACCAGGGTGAGCAGCCGTCCGGGTCGTCGTCTTCCTCGCGTGTCGATTCGGCGGTGATGAGCCGCAGGTGTCGTTTGCCTGCCGCGGGTGTGTCGAGGTCGGCTTGGTCAAGGGGGATACAGGACCGGTGCAGGAAGTACTGCCCGTGCAACTGCTGGCCCTGTGTGGTGGCGTGGGGGTAGCCGTGGCGGATGGCGTGGTCGAACTGGACCGCTTCGGCCCAGCCGTGCGGGTCGTTGTCGCGGATCCAGCGCCAGCCGGCGTTGCCGTGGTACGGGCATCCGACGCAGGCTGATTTGACCGTCTTCTCGAAGCCGTGTTCGGCGAGGTACTCGATGCATCGTGCTCGGTCGAAGCCGAGGTCGAGCAGGGGGAAGACGTTGCGCAGGAACCGCACGCCGGAGTCCTTGGCGCGGCCGATCTCGTCGGTGCTGATGCCGATGGCCTGCTCGGCGTACATTCCGCGAGGAATCCGCCGTGGGTGCGGGTAGCCCAGTAGCTCGCGGGCTGCCTTCTTCAGCGGTGTGATCTTGTATTCGCTGGTGCACTGTCGCCGTGCGAGTCCTCGGGAGCCGTCGGGGTTGAGGGTGTGCAGGGGCATCGAGACGAACCGGTGGCGGGGGTCGAGGGCGTCGGCGCGGATGTTTCCCGCGGAGACGCGGCGCACCGGGATTCCCTTGCTCTCGGCGTAGGTCGTGAGGCGTTCGAGGTTGGTGTAGACGGCGCGGGGTTCCCAGCCGGTGTCGGCGAACAGGGCCATGTCGAAGGGCGTGATGTCACCGGCGCAGGCCAGTAGCAGCACGGTGGTGCTCTGCACTCCGGCGCCCAGGGACAGCAGCCGCAGGGTCGGTGGTGAACTCATGCGGCGGTCGCCTCCCGCCTGGTGCGGGAGAGGGCGTCGTGGTGGAGCAGTGCGGCGAGGTCGTCGAGGAGGAGGTCGACGGCGTGGGCCGCTTGTTGGGGGACGACGCCGTTGCCGAGGGCGTGGAGTTGGGCGGTGCGGGGCAGTGGGAGGGCGGTGACCCAGCCTTCGGGCAGGCCCATCATCCATTCGACGATCGCGGGGTTGAGGACCGTCGACTGGCGTTGGCCGGTCGTGGTCGGGTCGGGAGCTGGGCGGTTCAGGCGGTGTTCCCACCGCTGGATGGCGGGTTCGTAGCCGCCGAAATCCACGACGCGGGCACCTCGGTCCAGTCGCGGAACTCGTGGGGCAGGACACCGCGAGCCAACTCCAGCGCCTGCTCCAGGCTCGCCCCGGCCGCGCCGCCTTGTGCGGCCGGGCGGCGTGCCCGACGGGCGCTGGTGCGTTTGGTTCCCGTCCGGGGTGTCGGGAGCAGGCTGTGGGCCGCCGCGGGCAGGGAGGGGTGGCCCTTGCTGTCGTGGTAGTTGGGCGAACCACTCACGCCATCCGAAGCCCGTGGCGTCGGCAGCAGTCGCACCGAGGAACGGGCGAAGGGGAGGATCCGGTGGGACAGCGGTGGCCGGAAACCGGGGCCGGGTCGGCGGCCGGGGGTGCCGGTGTCGCTGGCGCGGGGTGTGGGCAGCAGCGGGTGGTCCGAGTCGGGGCCAGGCCAGGAGGAAGAGGCGTTCGCGGAGGTGCGGGGCTCCGACGTCGGCGGCGCGAACGCTGCGCCAGACAGTGTCGTACCCCGCTTCGGCCAGGTCCGCGAGTACACGGTCGAGTCCGCCGCCGCGCCACCTGAGGGCGGCGACGTTCTCCACGACGACGAGCGGCGGTCGTAGTACGCGAAGGGCTGCCATGATGTCGCGCCAGAGTCCACTGCGGGTGCCTTTCTCGATGCCGGCGCGTCTGCCGGCAGCGGAGATGTCCTGGCAGGGGAACCCGGCGGTCACCACATCGACCGGGCGCACCGCGGTCCAGTCGACGGCGCGAAGGTCGCCGAGGTTGGGCACGCCCGGCATGCGGGCGGCCAGCACGGTGGCGATGTGGGGGTCGTTGTCGGCGCACCAGGCGATGCGTCCCGTGCCCAGCGCGGCGAGCACGCCGAGGTCGAGTCCGCCGTACCCGGTGCACAACGACCCGATCAGGGGCCCGGTGTTCATGCCGCCGACTTCGCTGAGGCGGACCCGCGCGCGGCATCCGGTTGCGAGGCGGGATGGCGCCGTGCTGCTGCCTGCACGGCGGCGGAGTGCGGCGGCGTGCGGAGGACGAGGACGTCTTCGTGGGCGATCAGATGCAGGGGCAGTCCCGACTCGCGCTGCTTGCGGATGAAGTCGCGTTGGAAGAAGCTGCCGCGCGCCACCAGGTCGGTGTCGGCGGCGCGGGCCAGTAGCGCGACGTCGCGTTCGACGGCCACCAATCCGGCCGCGTGGCCGCAGGCGAGGACCTGTGAGGGCAGGTCGATCAGTTCGGCGTGTTCGCGCCACGGGCGGGCGGTGATGACGACGTGTCCGCCCGGCCGTAGGAAGGTGCGCAGGGCGGCGAGGACGCGGGTGAACCCGGCCAGCAGTCGGTGGTGGCCGATGTTGGCGAGGTTGCCGCGGTCCAAGGTGCTGCCGTAGAGGTGGTGGTACTTCTGCACCCCCGCCGGGGTGGCGGACACCTGGCCGTGGGTCGACGGTCCGTAGGGCGGTGAGGTGACCACCAGCGCCACCTGGCCCACGTACTCGGCCGGCAGCAGGGTCACGAGTTGGCGGGCGTCGCCGCGAATGACCCGCGCGTCGTGGTCGACGCCCCGCTCGCGTGCCAACGCGAGGTTGGCGGTCGCGATGTCGGCCCAGTGCGGTTCGTACTCCACGCCGACGGCGCGTCGACCGAGCCGGACTGCTTCGACGAGCGTGGTGCCGATGCCGCACATCGGGTCGAGCACCAGCTCGCCCGGCTCGGTGTAGTGGGCGACGGCGTGGCGGACGACCTCGGGCAGCATCTTGGCCGGGTGCGCGGTCGACTCCGGGACGTAGAAGTCCTTGCGCTGGGCGGCCGGTGACGTCTGCGCGGTGGTCCACACCGAGAGCGCGGGCGGGATCTCGGGCACGGCGACAAGCGCGGGTGGAGTGCGCCGGGTCGGCTGGTCGCCGGCGGAGGGCGAAGCGGCGTGGTCGGGTGTCGCCGCGGTGTTCTTCCGGGGGCACGGGATGGGCTGGATGAAGACGGCCTCGCACGCGGTCATCGGAGGTCTCCGCTCCGAAGGCGACTGTCCTGGTGCGGTGAGGGTGGTGGCTGGTGGTCGTGTGGCTGGGCGAAGACCAGGACGTCGGAATGGATCCGCCGGTGTGGTTCCGGGGCTCGGCGATGCTCCGACGCGATGCGGCGCGCGCGGGTCCGCGGGTCCTTGCTGTCCGCACTGTGCGGGTGGCCCGGATGGGCACCGGGCAGCTCAAAGCGTCCGTCGTGGACAGGTGTGTGGACGGCGACGATGTGCTGGAGGTAGAGCAGGTCGGCGTTCTGTCCGGCGGTCACCGCGGCGCCGGTGAGGTCGAGCAGTTCGCCGCTCGTCCAGTCGCAGCGCGTGAGCACGACGAGGATTCCGCCGAGGCGCAGCAGGCGTGCAGCGAACAGGGCGACGAGGTCCGCGGCACCGATGCCACAGGGCAGCGACGGGCGCCAACTGGTGACGACCAGGTCGGCGGTGCCGGGGTGTGTTGTGCCACGGTGGCGCGTTGCCGTTCGCGGGGCGACCGGAGCCGTCGGGATGGTAGTGGGGAGCGGCCCGGTGTTTGCGCGGGCCGGAGTCGAGGCCGAGTTGGACGGCGGGCTCTCGACCGGGACGCGCGCGACACGCGCCGTTCGGTCGAGGCGTTCGACCGCGCGCGCCGCGTCGACCAACTCGGTCGCCGACGCGGGGTCGGCGGTCGAGGTCGGCCAGTCCACCAGGACGACTCGCGCGGCAGGCGCACTGAACGACACGACGACCTTCTCCACGAGCGCGGTGGGCCATGTGGCGTCGAGGTCGATGGGGTGCGTTCCGGCGGTCCAGACGGTGGCCGGGGTGGGTGTCGAGGTCGAGTCGCGCGACCGCCGACGGGTGGTGCTGTCGGCGGGCTTGCCGGGGCTGAGGCGAGTGGTGAACGGGGCGGTCGGCCAGGGGCGTCGGTCCCCACTCCGTCGTCCGCCGGGGCGGGTCGAGGTGGAGTGGGTGGTGTCGGACCGGCGTCGGGGTGCGCGGTGGTCGGGTTGCGTCACGGGTGTCCCCTTCGCGAGGGCGGTGCGCCTTGGTGGTGCGAGGCGCTGACGACATCCCTGAACTCCGCGATACCGGCCATGAGGGGACACTCGGTCGGCGAATATCTCGAAAAAGGTCGCCGCGCGGTTCGGCCGACGGGAGTCGTCGCCGATGTGACCCGGTGCTATAGGAGAAAACGGTTCCAGGCGGAGCGGGTTGCCGTTTCGGCGGCTCGCCGACTTCGTCTGCCTGAGCGCGGCGGTCGGGCGGGACCATCGGCCGCGCGCCCGCGACCACACTGGTACCGGTCGAGTACCACCCCCGGTACCAGCAGGTGAACCGCCATTACCGCCCACCCTGGGCGACCTTGACGCACGGCCGCCGGTGATCGCGTCGGAAGCCCGGAGCGTGCCGGTACGTCGTCGGTGCCTTGGCCGTACCAATCCGGTGCCGGTTCGGTAGGCGGTTGGTGACACCCACTGTGGCGTCCTGAGCGGGTCGTTGTTTCCGACTTGCTTCGGGAGCCATTCCCATGGGTTCGCATGACGCTATTTCGCGCTCGGGTTTCGAGCACTCCATGCCGTTGGACGCCGCCCGCTCGGCGTTCGAGTGGCTGATCACCGGTCCGCACCCGGTGGCCGTCGACGGCCGACTGCTCCCCGACTTCCCGGCACGGCGGGTGCCGCTGAACGAGGTGCGCGACCGACTGCTGCGCCGCCAGTGCCCGCAGTCGACGCGCGACGCGGTGTGGGCGCACCTGGTCCTCCTCGCCCGCACCGAGGGCGCTGTGTGGACAGTCGGCGCGGTCGGTGTCGCACTGCCGGCGTTGACCTCCGTCGCCGCCAGGCTCTCGGCCAGGTTCGCCGGTGATCCCAGTGACGTCCACGCCGCTGTCCTGAGCGGTTTCGTCGCCGCACTCGGCGAGGTCGACCTGCGTCGGCCGCGCATCATGCTGCGGCTGCGGTGGGCCGCCTACCGCGGCGGTCACGCGGCGGTCCGCGAAGCGCTCACCGCCCCGGTGCCCGTCGGGCACGGACTCCGCTCGACCTTGCCGCAGCCGCCGTGGGGTCATCCGGACTTCGTCCTGGCACGCGCCGTCGCCGAGGGCGCGATCACCGCCGCCGAGGCAGAACTCATCGGCTCGACCCGCCTGGAAGGTGTGCCGCTGGCGGACGCCGCCACCACGCGTGGCGTGTCCTACCAGGCCGCGAAGAAGGCGCGCCGGCGTGCCGAGCACCGCCTCGTCGCCTACCTGCTCGACGACACTCACGCCGCGGCCGATCCCGGTGCGTACGAGGGCGATCCGGTGAACCGGGTCGCCGATGCGCTGGCCATGACCGCAGCCGCCGAACACGTGGTCGCCACCGCCGAGCCGACGCGCTCGGTCACCGCCACTCGGGCACGCGCGGCGCGGAAATCCGGCGACCGCATGTCCCCGCAGGGCCGATCTCGCGGAGTTCAGGGATGCGGGAGTCCCGTCACTCCCGCGCACACCACCTCCTCGCCCGCGCCGCCGCAGCCGGCGCCGGGCTCGACACCGGGAGTGCCGCGATGCGCCTGACCGTTCGTCCTCGCACCAGCCGTGGGCTCCTCGGCCTCCGGATCGTCCGTGGTCTCCCACCGGGCGGCCGTGATACCGCCTTCCGCGTCCGCCCAGCGGTCCGGCGTGGGACCGGGATACCTCCGACCTGTGGCGGTCGCGGAGCTGTGGCGGCGATGCTCACCGGGCTGGTCGTGCTGGTCCTGCTCATGTCCGGTGCGACCGCCCACGCGGACCCGGTCGTGCTCGCGGTCGCGGGCAGCGTCGAGGAAGTCCTGACCAACATTCGCAACTGGCTGATGGGCATCCTCGCCGGACTGGCGACGGTCTTCCTCACCATCGGCGGCGTTCGCCGGGTGTTCGGCGGTGGCGACCCCGGTGAGCAGGAGAAGGCCAAGGAGGCGTTCAAGGCCGCCGGGATCGGCTACGGCCTGGCCGCGCTCGCCCCACTGGTCGTCACCGTCCTCAAAGGCATCGTGGGGGCCTGATGTGTCCGTCGAGCAGGTCCACCACGCGGCGCGCGCGGGTCGACCTGACCATCACCCCGCCTCATCACGGAACGTCGGACACAGTCGGCCCGGAGGGCAGCCGCCACAGCCACGCGCCTTCGACCGCGAACCCCTGGTGGGCCGTACGGGCGGTGCGTCTTCCCCGCCGGGTGCTGGTGGCCTTGGCGAGCCTGGTCGTCCTGCTGGGCGGTTCCCTTGCCGCGGTGTCCACGCCCGACTCGGTCGCGACGGCCGCCGCCGTGCCACTGCTGCCGAGCCCGGCGGTTGACCCGATTCCCTGCGGTTCTCTACCGCAGCCGACCTGCCCTCTGCCCACGACGTCCACCGGGCTGCCGCTGCCTGTCCTCACCGGGCCTCCGACCACGCCGCCGTGCACTGGCGAGGGTTGCATCCCGCGGCCCGGCACCACCGCCGCGCCGTCGACCAGCCCCGGTGCCGGGCAGCCCGGACAGTGGAAGGAGACCGACTGCGGTATCACCGACATCGGCGCCTGCGTCAACGCAGGCATCATCGCGTTCTTCCGGGGCATCGTCACCGACGCGCTGAACCCGTTGTTGGACCTGTTGTCCAGGACGCTGTTGACCACGCCGACGCCGGACTCGCTGCCGCGGGTGGGCGAACTGTGGGACAACTCCTGGCAGATCCTGCTGGTCTCCTACGGCCTGCTCGTGCTCATCGCCGGGACCATCGTGATGGGTTACCAGACCGTCCAGGCCCGTCACTCCATCAAGGAACTCACACCGCGCTTGGTGGTCGGGTTCCTGGCCGGTGCCCTGAGCCTGTGGGTGGCTACCAAGGGCATCCAGATCGCCAACGCGCTCGTCGCGGCGATCATGGGCGGCGGGGTCGACGCGAACGCCGCGGGCGAGACGCTGCGCAACCTCGTGCTGGGCAGTCTCAACGGCGGCATCTGGATCATCCTCATCGGCATCGTTCTCGTCGGGATGCTCGTCGCGCTGCTCATCACCTACGTCGTGCGAGTCGCGCTGACCATCATCCTCATCGCCGGGGCGCCGCTGGCGCTGATGTTCCACGCCCTGCCGCAGACCGAGGGCATCGCCTACTGGTGGTGGAAAGCCTACGGCGGGTGTCTCGCGGTCCAACTCGGCCAGAGCCTGACGTTGATCACAGCGATGAAGGTGTTCCTCGCCCCCGGCGGGTTCACCGTCTTCGGCCCGACCGTGTCCGGTCTGGTCAACCTCCTGGTCGCGCTCGCGCTGACGTACATCCTGTTCAAAGTCCCGTTCTGGGTGTTGTCGTCGGTGCGCGGCGGTGGCGGCAGGCGCGGCCTGATCGGGTCGGTGGTCAAAGGCTTCCTCGCCTACAAGACCTTCGGTCTACTCGGCGGTCGCGGCGGCGCGCGCCCGAAGCCGCTCCCGTTGGGCGGCGGTCGGGACGGCGGTGGCGGTAGCGGTCCGTCGATGTCGTACTCCAGCACGCGCGCCACGGCGAACGAGCAGTATGTCCTGCCGCTTCCCGGTGTGCGCCGGGCCCGCCCGACAGGCGGGCCCACACCGAAGGCGAAGCCCGGTACGGCCTCGCGACAACCCAGGCCGCGGGGCCGCCAGCTGGCACTGCCGCTGGGTGGGGACTGGCCGGAGAACAAGCCGGTGCTCGGCCGCGACGGGCAGTACCGGCTCCCCCTCGATGTCCGACGCACGACACCACCGTCAACCGCATCCACCGGGACGGACACCGGCGGTCGTCGCACCCGCACTGCTGGCGGCAAGCAGTTTGAGTTGCCGTTCGACCCCTACCAGGGCAACCGACCCAACCGGTCCGGGCAGTACCCGCTGCCCCTGGACGGCGTACGCCGGGTGCCGCGTCCGGCCGGTCCACCGCCCCCACTACGTTCGCGACCGAATGGACGCCTGGGAGTGCAACCGGAGTTGCCCTCCGACCCGTACACGGGCAACCGGGCGACCCGCGACGGCCAGTACCCGCTGCCGCTGGACGGCGTGCGCCGGACTCCCACGCCCACTTCCGTTCCGCCAGCGCCCGCCTCATCTCGCCCCATCCCGCGCGCGGGACGGCAGTTGCGGTTGCCGCTGGACCTGCCCACACCCACCAAGCCACCGCGCTCCAGCCCACCATCGCCGCCGGGGCGGCCGGGTCGCAAGCCAGGGGGTAAGACGTCGTGACCGCTCCCGTTCGTATCCCGGCTGATGTCGACATGCACGACCGTGTGCTCGGGCCACTGACCGCACGGCAACTCGCCATCCTCGCCGCCACCGGGGCGGTGCTTTACCTGATCTGGGCGGCCACCCGTGCCGTCGTCCCGATCCCGGTGTTCCTGGCCTTCGCCGTCCCGGTCGGCGCGGCTGCGGCGATGCTCGCCCTGGGCAGACGCGACGGCGTGCCACTGGACATGCTGTTCGTCGCCGCGATCCGCCAGCGGATCTCGCCCCGTCACCGGGTCGCCGCGCCCGAGGGCGTGCGTCCCGCGCCCGCGTGGCTCACCCCAGGCACCGACCGGGCCGGGAACCGGCGCAATGGCCGGGTCGGGCAACCGGAACAGGTGTCGCCCGCGGCGTTGCGGCTTCCGGCCGAGGCGGTCACCGAGACCGGCGTGGTCGACCTCGGTGCCGACGGTTTGGCGGTGGTCGCGGTCGCCTCGACGGTGAACTTCGCGCTGCGGACCCCGAACGAACAGGAAGCCCTGGTAGCAGGCTTCGGCCGTTACCTGCACTCGCTGACCGCGCCGGTGCAGGTTCTCGTGCGCACCGAACGCCTCGACCTCTCCCCCCGGATCGCCGAGCTGCGCGACCGCGCGGGTGGGCTGCCACACCCCGCGTTGGAGGCCGCCGCGGTCGAGCACGCCGACTACCTGGTCCAGCTCGGGCAGCAGTCCGACCTGCTGCGTCGTCAGGTGCTGCTCGTGCTGCGCGAGCCGTTCGACGTCGCGACCCTGACCGACGGCTTGGGCGGACCCGGCCCGCTGGCGGTGCTCACGTCGATGGCAGCGCGCCGTAAGCAGGCGGGCGGACGGGTCGACGCCGGGGCCCGCCGGGCAGCGGAGTCACGGCTGGTGCGCCGTCTCGGTGAGGCGATCGACTTGCTGTCCCCGGCCGGGATCGTGGTCACCCCGCTCGACGCGGGGCAGGCCACGGCGGTGCTGGCCTCGGCATGCAACCCCGACAGCCTGCTGCCGCCGTCAGCGGGGCTGGCCGCCGCGGACGAGGTCATCACCACCTTCGGCGCCGACCTCACCCCGGATGACTATGAGGACGGCAGGGGACAGTCCTGATGGCCGCTCGCGCCCGCACCACCCGCGGCAACCGCCCGGCCGCTCCGACGGCAGCCGCCGCGTTCACTCCCGACGCGTTGTCGGTGGCCGCGCGGCATCTGGAGGTCGGCGGCGAGTGGGTCGCCAGCTTCGCCGTCGTCGGGTTTCCCCGTGAGGTGCATCCCGGCTGGCTTACGCCGCTGCTGACCTACCCCGGCCGGCTGGACGTGTCGGTGCACATCGAGCCGATCGACCCGGCCACCGCCGCCTCGCGGTTGCAGAAGCAGCTCGCGAAATTGGAGGCGGGGCGACGGCACACCGCCGAACACGGCCGTCTGTTCGACCCCCGAGTCGAGGCCGCGACCGAGGACGCCTACGACCTGTCCTCCCGCGTCGCCCGCGGGGAGGGAAAGCTGTTCCGGGTCGGCCTGTACCTGACCATCCACGCCGCCTCGGAGAAGACGCTGGCCGACGAGGTGGCCGCGCTGCGGTCGCTGTGCGCGAGCCTGCTGCTCGACGCCAAGCACACCACCTACCGGTCCCTTCAGGGTTGGGTGTCGACGCTGCCGATGGGCCTGGACCTCATCGGGATGCGCAGAACGTTCGACACCTCGGCGTTGGCGGCGGCGTTCCCGTTCACCAGCCCCGACCTGCCCGCCCCCGACCCGACCAGCGTGGCCGCGCCCTCGGGTGTCCTCTACGGCTACAACATGGGCTCGCAGGGGCTGGTGCACTGGGACCGGTTCGGCGACGGGATGCACAACCACAACTCGGTCGTCCTCGGCCGCTCCGGGGCGGGCAAGTCATACCTGGTGAAGCTGGAGCTGCTGCGCAACCTGTACCGGGGCGTCGAGATCGCCGTCGTCGACCCCGAGGACGAGTACGCCCGCCTGGCCGCCGCGGTCGGCGGCACCTATCTTCACCTCGGCGCGCCAGGTGTCCGGGTCAACCCGTTCGACCTGCCCGTCCACACCCGCCCGGACGGCCACCGCACCGCGCCCAAGGACGCGCTGGTGCGCCGGTCGCTGTTCCTGCACACCCTGCTCGACGTCCTGCTCGGCGGCGAGCCGGAGGCGGCGGAGCGGGCGGCGTTGGACCGGGCGATCGCCGCGACCTACCAGAGCGTGGGGATCACCGCCGACGCCCGGACCTGGACCCGCCCGTCGCCGACGCTACGGGACTTGCGCGACCGCCTCGGCGGCGCCGGGCAGGCGGGCGACCGGGCCGCGGGCGAGCTGGCGGCGAAGCTGCACCCGTTCGTCGAGGGCGCGTTCAAGCAACTGTTCGACGGGCCCAGCAGCGTCAACCCCGAAGGCCATCTCGTCGTGTTCAGCCTGCGCGACCTGCCCGACGAACTCAAAGGCATCGGGACCCTGCTGACTCTGGACGCGGTGTGGCGGCGGGTGTCCAACCCGGCCATCCGCCGCCCACGGCTGGTCGTGGTGGACGAGGCGTGGCTGCTGATGAAGGAGCCCTCCGGCGCCGAGTTCCTGCTCCGCATGGCCAAAGCCGGCCGCAAGCACTGGGCCGGGCTGACCGTGGCGACCCAGGACACCGCCGACGTCCTCGGCAGCGACCTGGGCAAGGCTGTCGTGGCCAACGCGGCGACCCAGATCCTGCTGCGGCAGGCGTCGCAGGCCATCGACGAGATCACCCGAACGTTCGATCTCTCCGGCGGTGAACGCGCGTTCCTGCTCTCGGCCGACCGTGGCCAGGGCTTGCTGGCGGCCGGGACACAGAGGGTGGCGTTCCAGAGCATCGCCTCACCGACCGAGCACTACCTGGTCACCAGCGACCCGGCCGAACTCGCCGCCTACGCCGACACCACCGAACCGGTCGACCACGCCGACACCGCATTCGTCGACTTGGGCTTCGACGAAGACAGCTCCCAGACCGACGACGAATCCGACCCCGATGAGATCCACCTCGACACTGCCTGAACCGTGGCGCTTCTCCTCGCCGCCCGCGCTCCGATCGCGCCTCGCCCATGAAGGGACTCGATCATGCTGTCTCGGATACCGGCTGTTCCTGATCGCCCAGCCGGTCCGCTCTCCCCCACCAACACCCCGCTCGCCGAGTCGTCCGCCGCGGTGGCCGAGTGGCTGGAGGACTACCTGCGTGACCCCGGTGGCGCTCTGCTGACGCTGCTCGCCCGGCTGCGTGCCCTCGCGTCGGACTGGGGCCCGATCGCGGTCCCGGTTCTCGCCGTGCTCGTCACCGCGATCGTGATCGCTCGGCGGTGGTGGGCACGGCGCTGCCACGAACTGCTGCTGGCCGACGCCCGGCAGGTCACCGTGCTCGCCCCTCCCACCGTGGACCCCGCGGGAGGGGACGCGCTGTGGTCGAACCTCGTTGGCCTGCTGCGCCCCGGGTGGCGGCGGGCGTTGACCGGTCAACCCCACGTGGCGTGCGAGTACGTGTTCTCCGAAGCCGGGGTCGCAATCCGGTGGTGGATACCCGGACTCATCCCGCCCGGACTGGTCGAACGCGCCATCGAGGCCGCATGGCCCGGCGCGCACACCCGTGTCGGCCCGGCCGGACCGCCTCTGCCCACACCGGGCGAGGGGCAACGGCGGCTGGTGGTCGGCGGCGAACTGCGACTGGCCCGCCCCGAGGCGTTGCCCCTGCGCAGCGACTTCGACGCCGACCCCCTGCGTGCCCTGATCGGCGCGCCGGTCGGGCTCGCGCGCGACGATTACGCCTGCGTGCAGGTGCTGGCCCGCCCGGTCACCGGCCGCCGCGTCCAGCAAGCCCGCCGCGCCGCCCGACGGGTCCACATCGGCGGCTCGACCCGGCTGGTCGGCCGACTGCTCGACGCGCTTACCCCCTGCACCGGCAGCCATCTACGACGTGCGGGTGTCGCGAGGTCGAGGGCGTCCTCTCGCAGCGACCCGCAGACCTCACTGGAATATTCCGCGCAGAACCGCGCGATCGTCGGAAAGCAACGCGGCAGTCAGTTCGAGACGGTCGTCCGCTACGCCGTGGCGACCCTGCTGCCCGCCGACGCCGATGATGGCGAGGTCCGCCAGGCGCGGGAGGTCGCCCGCGGACGTGCCCACGCCCTGGCGGCCTCGTTCGCCTCCTACACCGAGCACAACCACTACACCCGACACCGCCTCCGCCACCCCGGCGCCGTGGTGGGCTCACGACGGCTCGGACGTGGCGACCTGCTGTCGGTTCCCGAACTGGCGGCGATCGCGCACCTGCCCACCGACGAGGCCATCCCCGGCGTCCAACGCGCCGGAGCCCGCGCCATCGCACCGCCGCCGGGCATCGCCACACCAGGGCCGGACGCCAAGCCGATCGGGGTCGCCGACACCGGCCACCAGCGGCCCGTCGCGCTACGTGTCCCGGACGCCCGTCACCACCTGCACGTCCTCGGCGCGACCGGCTCCGGCAAGAGCACGCTGCTCGGGAACATGGTCCTGTCCGACGCCGAGGCCGGCCGCGGGATCGTGCTGATCGACCCCAAGGGTGACCTCGTCACCGATGTCCTCTCCCGCCTGCCGAAGTCGGCCGCCGACCGCGTCGTGCTCTTCGACGCCGACAGCAAGTCCCGACCGCCGTGCCTGAATCCTCTCGACGGCGGGGAGACCGACCTGGTGGTGGACAACCTCGTGTCGGTGTTCCGCAGGGTGTACTCAGCGTTCTGGGGACCACGCACCGACGACGTCATGCGCGCCGCCTGCCTCACCCTGCGCGGCCAGGACGGTGTCGCCACGTTGGCCGACCTGCCCAAGCTCCTCGGGGACGCGTCGTTCCGCAGCCGCGTCACCGCCGCCGTCACCGACCCGGTGCTACGAGGTTTTTGGTCCTGGTACGAGGATCTCACCGACTCGTCCCGCTCGCAGGTCATCAGTCCGCTGATGAACAAACTCCGCGCATTCCTGCTCAGGCCGTTCGTCCGCGACGCGATCGCGGGCGGCCACTCCACAGTGGACATGGGGCGGGTGCTCGACGGCGGTATCTGCCTGGTGCGCATCCCCAAGGGCACGTTGGGCGAGGAGACCACGCGGCTGGTCGGGTCGCTGGTGGTCGCCCGTACGTGGCAGGCCACCACCGGTCGGGCCCGTATCCCGCAACGGCAACGCCGGGACGCCTCGATGGTGATCGACGAGTGTCACAACTTCTTGAATCTGCCCTATCCGATCGAGGACATGCTCGCCGAGGCTCGCGGCTTCCGGGTCGCGATGACCCTGGCCAACCAGCACCTCGGCCAACTCCCCCGCGAACTGCGGGAGGGCATGTCGACCAACGCCCGCTCGAAGATCTTCTTCAACGCCGGCCCCGAAGACGCGCGCGAACTGTCCCGCCACACCGCGCCGCAACTGTCCGACCACGACCTCACTCACCTCGGCGCCTACCACGCCGCAGTTCGCCTCGTGCTCAACGGTGGGAACGCCGCGCCGTTCACCATGCGTACCCGGCCCCTCCCGCCCGCAGTGCCCGGCCGCGCCCGGCAGATCCGCGCCATGGCGCGCCGGGCGGCTCGAACCCAGGCCAGCGAGCCCACCGCGACACCCCGCTGGACGGAGCCCGTCGCGCGTCCGCGCAGCACCGATCCACGCCGCAACAGCTGACGTCCACTACAGCCACACCTCGGCACGAACCGCCGCGGCGGAGACGTCCCCACGTTACCCGTCAGGAGGCCCTCTCCATGATCACCGATCCCACCCGCCAGCGTGCTCTGCGCGGCCACACGCCTGCGCGGCCCACACCGCGTGCGGCGAGTTCCGCCGACCACCTGGCCATGTTGGCGCGGCGGTTGACACCACGCGACAGGTGGATCTGCCGCATGCTCTGGGAGCACCGGGTCCTCACCTCCCACCAGATCACCGCGCTCGCCTTCCCGTCGTTCCGGTCCGGACGCCAACGCTTGCGGGAGTTGCACGGCTGGGGCGTCGTCGACCGGTTCCGCCCACTCGTCGCCACCGGCACCGCGCCCATGCACTACGTCCTGGCTCCCGCGGGCGCGACTGTGCTCGCCGCCGAGAACGGCGTGGACGTCAAAGACTTCGGCTACCGTCACGAACGGGCTTTCGGCATCGCCCACAGCCTGCGCCTGGCCCACACCGTCGGCGTCAACGAGTGGTTCACCGCCCTGGTCGACCGGGCACGCCACCCCCTGCCCGGAGAAGATGTCGCGTTGACGGCGTGGTGGTCGGAGACCCGCTGCGCCCGGCACTTCGGCGACATGGTCAAACCCGACGGCTACGGCCGCTGGCGCGCCGACGACCGGCAGGTCGAGTGGTTCCTGGAGTACGACCTGGGCACCGAGTCACTGCCGAAGGTCGCGGGGAAGATCACAGGCTACGCGGCCCTGGCCCAGGCCACCGGCATCACCACTCCGCTGCTGGTGTGGCTGCTGACGGCACAACGGGAAGCCAACGCCCGCAAGCTGATCCACCGCGTCTGGCTGGACTTGGACACTCCCGGCCAAGTGCCGATCGCCACCGCCGCGGCCGACCTCCTCGACCCCCAGGCCATCCGGCCCAGCCCGGCCGACGAGGTCTGGCTTCCACTCAACACAGCCGGTAGCACGCGGAGGTCCCTGTCCGGACTTTGCGATGCCTGGCCGCACGTCCGGCCACCGACCGCCACCGACAGCGACGTCGCGCCCCTATCGGCTCTGACACTTCCTCCTCCGCCGATGCCACCTCCACCGGCGTCATCCGGCCCGGAACAAGCACAGCGGAGCCGGTGACCCCGTGCTCGCCAGGATCGCCATCGGAGCCGGCGCGGTTCTGCTGCTGGTCCCCGTCCTCCTCGGCCACGGTGCGAAGACCGCGGTCGACGCCCTGTTCGGCCGCCCGACCGCCACCCTCGACTGCGCCCAGCCGGTCGCCGACATCCCCACCCGGTACTGCCTGCTCTACGTCACCGCGGCACCGAATTGCCCCGGACTGGACTGGACCGTTCTCGCGGCCATCGGCGAGATCGAAACGGATCACGGCCGGCTGACGGCACCTGGTATCACCGACGGCGAGAACTCCGCCGGGGCGGGCGGTCCGATGCAGTTCCTCGCCCCGACCTTCGACGGCATCATCGCCGCAC
The DNA here is from genome assembly GCF_019375475.1 of Saccharothrix obliqua. Taxonomy (GTDB): domain Bacteria; phylum Actinomycetota; class Actinomycetes; order Mycobacteriales; family Pseudonocardiaceae; genus Actinosynnema; species Actinosynnema obliqua. The sequence goes on from NZ_JAHXGQ010000002.1 coordinate 731,451, forward strand.
ACCGCATCCCGCCTGGCGGCGCCACCCCGCCGTCGCGGTACAACCCGCACGATGCCGTCCACGCCGCGGCCTTCCTCTTGTGCGACCAAGGAGTCCGCCGGGGTGACCTTCCTGCGGCGCTGTTCGCCTACAACCCCGCCGACTGGTACGTGGCCATGGTCCTCGAACAAGCCGCCGAGTACGCCAAGGCCGCCAACACTGCCGGAACCGGCGACTGCGACAACGTCCGCGCACCCGACACCGTCACCCTCACGGCGATCAACTACGCCTGCGGACAACGCGGACTGCCCTACGTGTGGGGCGGCAACGGGCCCGACGCCGGACACGCCGGCTTCGACTGCTCGGGACTGACTCACGCCGCCTACGCCGCCGCCGGGGTGACGCTGCCACGCACCGCCCAGACACAGTTCGACACCGGTCCCCGTGTCCCGGCCGGACAACCGCTTCTGCCAGGAGACCTCGTCTTCTACGGCACATCGGACAACATTCACCACGTCGGCCTCTACCTCGGCGGCGGACTCATGATCGACGCACCCGACTTCGGCCAGAAAGTCAAGATCGAGCCCTACCGGTACGACGGCGACGACTACGCCGGAGCGACTCGCCCCGCGGTACTCGTCACACGCGAATGAGCATCGCCTCAGCGCGCGGCGAGGAACCGATGAAGCGCCCGATCCCGTGTGGCAACAGCCGCTTGACTTCGCCGGAGAAGGAAGCGTCCATAGGCGTGTGGCCCACCCCACCCGGATGCGCACCGGGGGCCACACGCTCCGGCCGGGGCATGACCAACACAAACCCGTCGCACTATGCGAGGTAGTCATGTCCACCACCAGTACCGACCCGGCGAAGCCACGCACCGAAGCCGAGGAGAAGCTCTGGCAAGCGCTGCTGGACAACGCAGGCGGCACCGCCGCCACGCTGTCGGCCACCGCCGGCATCGGCAGGTCCACCGCCTCGAAGATCCTCTCCCGTTGGGCAGAGGAAGGCATCGTCATGCGAACGTCCGGCATAGCCGACGGCGGAACCTACTCCGCCGACCGCTGGTCCGTCACGACCGACGGCCGGCACACGAACGACGGCCAGCCGATCGACGACCAACCCGTTGAGGCACAACCATTTCCCGCCACCGAGAACGAAGTGGAACCGGCAGGTGCGCGATTGCCACCGGGCGCGTTGCGCGGGATGGTGGAGGACCACCTTCGGGAGAACCCCGGCCAGGAGTTCAGCCCGAACGCGATCGGCACGGCGTTGGGCCGATCCTCGGGTGCGGTGCACAACGCGCTGGAGAAGCTGGTCACGAGTGGCTACGCCCAGCGCACGAACGACAAACCGAAGAAATACTCCCTCGCGCCCGCCACCGGCACGAAGACCGGGACGGGACAGTAGCCGACGCGGGCGGGCGGCACGATGCCAGCAGCCTGTCGATGACCGCGCCACCGGCCGACCGTCAAGTCGACCGGTGGCGCGGAACCGGACCGCACGTCCAACTCCGTAGTGGCACATGCACATACCAGGAGAGATGGATGACCGCACACCCCGTCCGCAACCGAGATCGTCGTACGCGGCTTCACCTACAACGGCTGCGACGTGACCTCGATCGTCGCTGACCCCTCCGACGCCCAACAGATTCTCTACGGGACCGTCACCCGTCAGGGCGTACTCGTCGGAAGCTACTACTGCGCCGACCGCCTCCTGCAACAGGACTGGCGCGTCATCACGGCTGACGCACACCACCTCACCTACCGCGGCCGGTTGCCGGAGATCGACCACGCCGGTGCCGTATGGCTGTTGACGCAGCTGGCCGCACCCTGGACAGGGTGACCAAACCGCCCGCGCTCCCGAGAACCTCCGGGGTTGCACCCGGACGTGCGCGGCCTGCCGCAGTAACCGTTAACCCACAAGGGCCTACCTCACCGGCGGACGCGCACCGCGTATTGACAACTCGGCGAGCACCAAGCGTCCATGAATGTCGATCGTTCGACCTGTCGAACGGGAGCCGAATCTCATACACCGGAAGGGATACGACAGCGATGACCGATGACACCACCTCGCCGATACAGCCCGAACCTTCTGATCCGCACGCACCGCTCTCCCTCACGGCACAAGACGACCAGGAGGCGGAGACCCTGTGGTGGGAGGGGCTCCCTTCCGACGGGGTGGTGCTCGTGCCATCGGTCGCCGTCACGCCGATGCGGCATCCTAAGGACACCTGGGCGATGCTGGTGTTGGCCGTAGACGTCCTGGACGACATCGACTCCGACACCGACCGCGATGACCAAGTCGTCTTGTTCGCCGGGTGTTGGCTTCCCAAGCAGCCACCGGCCGCCCTCCACGAGGGCGATCTCGTTCTCATGCTGACCGCACCGGACGGACGGTCGTCTTCGGACGACCTGGTCGATGTGGAGATGCGGCTCGCCCACGGCAACGGGTGGCTGTGCGTCGGTCGATGGAGCCGGCTGGACCCACGTTGGCCGTGGACTGTCGCGGTGACCGCCGCAGCGACCTTGGAGCTGCACGGGGAGGCAACCGAAGCCGGCTCCACAGGTTCGGGTGCGACCGCTGATCGCCCCGTCCCCGGTTACGGTGGTCTGGCGGACCTCCTCGCCGCCGGGCTGGTCCGCCCCGGCGACGAGTTCATCTGGGATCGGCCTGGGTGCGGTGCCCGGCACACCGCCCGAATCCACTCCAGCGGCACACTGGTCCTCGCCAACACACTCGCCTACTCCAACCCCTCCGCCGCGCTGACGGCGCTCGGTGGCGGGCACCGGAACGGTTGGAGGATGTGGCGACGCACCACTGACAACCGCGCACTCGACGAACTCCGCGCGAAACTGCACAACGCAGGACGGTGAGGTGAAGGTGTCCGCGTCGGCAGTGGCGTTACGACACGTCCGATCACCCGCCGCCACCGGAGGCGAACCAGCCGACCGGTTGCGCACGGTCGGATGCGCCGTACCGTAACCGTAATCGACCACAGATCACGACCGTGAACGCGTGAGCCGGCAGCCACGTCATCCTGACCTCGGCGTAGCACTCTCGCCAGTCCCCTCGCCTGGTCCCCACCGGGAACGCCCCTCTTCCTGAACTGCAAGGCGAGGACCCATGTCGACCAAGACCGACTTCTACATCGGACGTGACCGCGACACCACAGCTTGGATCGGTTCACTCGAGTGGAACTGTGAACCCCGGAACCTCCTGCGGTTTCCCCCCGGACGCTTCGCCCTGACCGCGACCGACGAGTCCACCTACCGCACCGCCGTGACCGACCTGCTCGTTGCCTGGGAGACCGAACGCATCGGCACGGCCTACCCCTACCGATCCGGATGGCCCTGGCCGTGGCCGACCAGCCACGTCAGCGACTGGATCATCACCTTCGATCCCGGCGACAACGGCGTGTACGCCACGATCGGCGGAGGCGTGCGATGGGAACGGATCAACCCGCAGCACCCCCGCGAACCGGACACCGACGGGATCGGACCGACCGACTTCGAACACTGGTTGCGCGTGCCCGCGGCCCCGCCCTCCGTTCCGCTACCCACTATGCCCACGGACCGTCACCGGTGACACGAGCGGCAGAAGCCGGCCGAGTGAGCGACATGCCCGGCCTCGGTCCAGCTGTCGCAACCCCCGCAGTCACCGTCGGCCCGACGACAACGGACTACTCGGCAACAAGAGAAGGCCACGATGAGTACAAGTGACGACCGCACGCCGACCCCCTCCCCGCAGCGCTCCACGTCGCTGTCCTCGCTGATGGGTCCACAGGAGCGGTGCCCGGACTGCGGCGTTGCGGTCGGTGAAGCTCACGAGTACGACGAATACGACGGCGGCTGCGATATCGCACGCTGCCTTGCGACCGGCCACCAGCGCCTCATGTGCGACCTCGACCACGATTGCGGACAGGACATCTGGACCGGGTGGTGGCCAGGCCACACCGACTGCGAACGGCTCGGCTGGATGCTCGCGCCAGGCTTCCCCGACCTCAACCGCCTCTACACGCAAGCAGTATGGGACTCCGAACGCCACACCTGGGTGGCCCCGGATTCCGAGCAGACCGTTCAACGGTAGCTTCCGGAGGCCGCTCGCGACTCGGCTCACCGGCTGCGTGCTGCTGCGGATGCAGGACACGCATTCCACCGGTCTTCACGGCGACTACGTCGCCTGGGCCACGGTCGACCCGGTCCGTCCGGTCAGCTCAGACTCGATCCGTTCACCGACAGGATGCTCGGCGCGCGAGGCGATCAGGTCGCCGCGATCGCGGTAGGAGCCCGCCATGCAAGGGGCCTCGGTTCAGTACGCGGCCTACAACTGTGTCTCCGCGGTGGGGGTAGGTCACCCGGGTAGAGCAGCGGTGACGGTGTGGGCGGGTGTCGCGTTGGCGAAGGCGTTCCACAGCAGGTTGAGCGGGTGGTCGGCGGCGTAGCGGTCGCGTTCGCCCTTGCGCGAGAAGATGCCGGTGACGATCTCCAAGCGGGGCTTGTAGTCGTCGCCGAGGTCGATCTTGCGCAGACCTTGGCCGGGCAGGCGGCCCTCGATCGCCGCGTCGGCGACGCGTTCGGTGGTGAGCAGGCACCCGTGCAGGAGTCGGCTGGTGAGCAGGTTGAGGCCGTAGTTGAGTGAGTCGATGTCGGCGATGACGCGCAGCACGCCGCGGTAGTCGGGGCTGTACCAGCGGCTGAGGAATTGGGCGAGCAGGCCGGCGGTCGGGGCGAGCAGCGGCAGTCCGGGGAGTCGATCGGCGGTGACCGGGGTGTCGGGCAGTTCGCGGGTGGTGAGGTTGGTGAGTAGGGCGACGCGTTCGCGGTGCCATTCCGAGAAGTCGTAGTCCAGTGTGGGCGGCTGACCGATTTCGGCGGCGAAGCTGCCGCACACCAGGTCGACTTTTTTTGCGTCGAGTTTTCGCCACAGGTCGCGGGTGCGGACGTGTTCGATGTTGAGGTGGACGCCGCGGCGTTCGAAGTCCTCGCGCACCGCGGGCCACACGGCGCCGAGGAATTGCACGGTGAACTCGGTGGTGCCGAAGGTGACGGTGGACCCGACCCGACGACGGCTGCGGTGCAGGCTGTCGGTCCACGAGAGCAGGGTCCGCTGCGCCAAGGCGACGATCTCCTCGCCGGACGGCGTGAACAGGAAGTCCCTGCCGCGGCCCTGTTTCACCACCAGCGCTTCGCCTACCAGGCGGGTCGCGGCCTTGTTGAGGTTGTCGAGCTGCTTCTGCACGCTGGACTGTTCCCGCCCCAGCGCGCGGGCGGCGCGTTGCGCCGTGCCCGTGGCGTGCACGATGGCCAGGGTGCGTAGTTGGTCCAGGCTGACGTCGAGTATTCCCGGTGGGAAGGCCAGCAGTGCCGCCAGGGTCTCCGCCGTTTCGTCGTCGCGTGTCTTCTCCGGCACCGCGCCCTCCTTCGCCCTGACCTGTCGATGGCACGACTTGACATGGAATTGGTCGCTTGGACAGTGCGGTTGTCCTTGATCGCAGTTCCCGCCGAACTATCCCACAAATGTCTGCCCGAACATCTCAAGTCACGAGGTTGTTCGACCGAACATCTCGGGTGGGTGCCTGACCTGGTGCCCTGGCGGCGGCCTCCGACAGAGGTGCGCCTGGGGAACGGAGGTCGCGCTGGTGACCGCTCGCGGTATCGCCACCGACGGGGTGGCGTCGTCCTGTTACTTCCGCACCACTGTCGAACAGCCGTTCCGCAAGGCACTGGTCCAGATCAACGAGGACTGCAACCTGCGCTGCGCCCACTGCTTCGTGTCCGCGACCAGGGTCGGCAGGCAGATGCCACTGACCGAGGTGGTGGAGAAGGTGATCCCACGCCTGGTGGACAGCCGTGTCCGCAGGGTGACCCTCACCGGCGGGGAACCTACGATCCACCCCGATTTCCTGGACATCGTCCGCGCGTTCCGCGAGGTCGGGATGGACGTCGGGATCTGCACCAACGCCACCGCACTGACCGCGGCCCAGATCACGGCCCTGGTCGAGCTGGGCGTGCACTGCAACGTCTCACTGGACGGGTTCGCCGCCGACTCGCACGGCAGGTTCCGGGGCGACCGGGCCAGTTTCGCCGTCACCGTGGCCACGGTCGAGCAGTTGGGGCGTGCCGGCATTCTGCAGGGGCTGCTGTGCACGCCCAACACGTTGGCGCAGAACGAGGAGTACGCCCGGCTGTGCGCGTTCGCCCGGACGAACGGGGCCCGCTACGTGCTGCTCAACCCACTGGGCAGCATGGGCCGCGGCGTCAAGTCGAAGGCCAGACTGGCCAAGACGACCCTGCACATGCGGGAGATCTTCGAGTTGACCGCACCGTTCGACGGCCCGGAGCTTGACCTCGCCCACATCCGCTTCCCCAACACCGAAGCACGGCCACTGGCCGGATGCGAGGCCGGGACGATCATCTACGTGTTCACCCCCGGCGAGGTCACGGTGTGCCCGTACCTGGTGTTCGCCGCCCGCACCCCGCGATCACGGCACACCGACACCGAGTTCATCGTCGGCAACGTCTTCACCGACCCCGACATCGCGCAGCGGCTGGACGACTACCGCTTCCACGACCGCTACCGGGTCGGCGCGAGCGCCACCTGCACGGCGTGCTCGCTGAACTCCGGCTGCGGCAAGGGCTGCCCGGCCGCGGTCGTCGCCGCCGGTGGCCGGATCGGTGACATCGACGCCGAGCAGTGCCCGGTCGTCGACGACGACCACGTCGAGGGCCACCGGCTGCTGCCGCTGATGCCCGCGTGACCCGCCGGCCCTCGGACGAGCCGCGCCGCCTGCCGGGCACGCTGATCACCCTGGACGGCCCCGGCGGGGTGGGAAAGTCCACTGCCACCCGCTTGGTCGCCGAGACGCTGACCACGGCCGGGGTGCCGGTGCACCCCACCACGCAGCCGTCCCGCGCACCGCTGGGTGAGCTGGCCCGGCACGGCACCGACACCTACCACGGCATGGCCCTGGCCTGCCTGTGCGCCGCCGACCGGCACCACCAGCTCGCCACCGAGATCGAGCCAGCGCTGCGCGCGGGCGCGACCGTCGTCTGTGATCGCTACGTCGCGTCCTCGCTGGTGCTGCAAGGTCTCGACGGGCTGCCCGCCGAGGTGGTGTGGCAACTCAACCACGGTGTCTACCGGCCGGATCTGACGGTCGTCCTCACCGGCGACCCGCGCGTGATCGGCACCCGGCTTCGGATGCGCGGCGGGCACAGCCGCTTCGAGCGTGCCGAGGACAGCAGCGAGGCAGAGGCCGACCTGTACGTCCGCGCCGTGGTCGACCTGCGACGACGGGGCTGGCGGGTCGCCACCCTGGACACCACCGCCGACCCGCCCGACACGATCACCGTGGCGATCGTGTCCCTCATCCAGCACGTCCTGAAGGAGAAGAGCGCGGCATGTCCCTGAGCGTCATCACCGTCAATGTCGGCGCCCCCTCACTGGACCGGGCCCACCGCCAACTCCGTTGGCTCGCCGCCCGCTCCGAGGACATGCTGGTGCTCACCGAGACCAAAGCCACCGCGGGAAGCCGGTTCCTCGCCGAGGCGTTCACCGCCGCCGGCTACTCGGTGACCTTCCCCGACCACGCGCCCGGCGAACTCGGCGTCATGATCGTCAGCAGGCTGCGCACCACTCCGGACCCGCTCGGCGCGGCACTGGACTACCTGCCCGCCCGCGCGGCCGGGGTCGTGGTCGACACCACCGACGGGCCGCTGCGCGTCATCGGCGCCTACGCGCCCTCCCGCGACGCCACCGCCGAGAAAACCGAACGCAAGAAGACCTGGCTCCGACGCTTCAACCACGCCCTGGACGCCACCGCCCACGACGTGCCGCTACTGCTGCTCGGCGATCTCAACGTGCTCGAACCCGGCCACACCCCGGCGCACAGGGGCCAGTTCGCGCCGTTCGAGTACGCCTTCTACACCGATCTCACCGATCGGCACCACCTGGTCGACCTGTTCCGGCACCTGCACCCCGACCAGGTCGAACACAGTTGGGCACGACGGCCGGACCTCGGCTACCGCTACGACCATGCCCACGGCTCGCACAGCCTCGCCGAACGGCTCACCCACTGCGAATACATCCACGAAACCCGGCAACCCGCCGCGGACGGCTCCCGGCTCACCGACCACTCGGGACTCGCCGTGCGCCTGGCGCTGACCGCCACCACCACGCTGCTAACGTCGGACCCCGCCACGGTGGCCACACCGGCCGAGCCGGAACCCACCCTGTTCTGACGAGCCGGTCCCCCTTCCCGGCCGCCGGACCACATGCCCCGTCGGACGAGACCGCGAGGACCAGCCGCAGGATGACCGCCTCACCGACCAGCACCGTCAAACCCCGCATCGGCGCCCGAGTCCTCCTGCTGGACCCCGACGACCGCGTACTGCTCATCCACGCCCTCGACCCCGACGACCCCACCCACCACTGGTGGGAACTACCCGGCGGCGGCCTCGACGAAGGCGAAGACCCCGAGACCGCGGCCCGCCGCGAAGTCGCCGAGGAAACCGGGATCCTGCTCACCACCCTCGACCGGAAACTGTGGGTGCGGGAATCCCGCTTCCGCTACAAGAACCGCGACCACCACCGCATCGACCACGTATTCCTCGGCCGCACCCCCGACACCACACCACAGATCACGCCCCAACCCACCGAAAACGAAAGGGCCGGCCTGATCGAACACCGCTGGTGGCCTGCCAGCCGGCTACGGCAGTGCCACGACAAACTCCTGCCCGCCCAACTGCCCACCCTGGTCGAGGACCTGCTCGCCGACCGGTTCAGCCCCACTCCCCTCACCCTCACCGACTGACCGTTCCACCAGCCTGCCGTGCGGTAATGGGGAAACCGTTCGACGGTTGAACGATGTCCTGCGGCGGCGACCCAGCGAGCGGTTCGCGTTTGATCGCGGCAGAGGTACGACGTCGTCGGCGATCGGCACTCCCCGCTCGTGCCGGTGCCTCGTGCAGCGGCACGGAGGTCGCCCAGGATGAGTTCGCGTAGCCGCTTGTCAGCGGGCGGCGCGCAGGGCTGCCGTGGCGGCGCGCCCGATGGCTTGGGCGGTGGTGGTCGGGCTGGTGAGCTTGTGCACGGTGACCCCGTCGAACGGTTTGTCGCGGTCGTCGGTGGTCAGCCACAGCACGGCGCATCCCGACGCGCGCAGGCGGTCGACCTGGGCTCGTCCGGTGGCGCGTTCGTTGCGGTCGTAGTGCCCGTCGGACACGATTACCAGCAACCGCGCCGCTCCGGGGTGCGACAGTCCGAGCGCGCCGTCGAGTGCCGCGGTGGCAGCGGCGATGTCGTGGGAACCGTCGTCGGCTTCGAATTCGGTTACCAGGTCGGGTGCGGTTCCGGGGTGGGTGATCGGGCGGACATGCGCGCCGTAGATGACGGCGGCGGTGGTGACCGGGACGGTCGCGCGGTGTCCGGCGTGGGCGAGGATCCATGCGGTGGAGGCGACAGGGTGGCGCAGGTGGCCCATCGAGCCGGACACGTCGCACGCGATGCCCAACCGCAGCGGCGGGGCGGGCGTGATGAGTCGGGCGGTGCGGGTGAACGGTTCGGCGGTCACGGTCGCGCCGGCGGCGCGTTGGGCATCCGCGGCGAGTGCGCCGCGCATCCGCAGCCGTCCCGGTGGGATCGGCGAGGTGGACTTGACCGCCACCCGTTCCCGGACCCCGGCGGTGGACAACGCACGGGCGAGGACACGGGCGGCGGTGCGTTCGTCGGCGGTCGGTGCGCGGGTGCCCGCCGTGGCGGTGGCACCGTAGCCCCTGGGGTTGTAGTGCGCGCCGGAGAACACTGTCCGGGCGGTTGCCTCATTGGCCTCGTGGGCGGCGTTGTCGACGGCTTGCCGTGTCGCCGCCACAGTGGCGGGGTCCGGCGGCGGGGCTTCCTCGGCAACCGCCCGCGCGACGTTCGCCAATGCCTGTCCGATGGCCTGGGTCAGCGGTGAGGGCACGCCCGACGGAGCGGGGACGCCGGGGTTCGCGTCGGGGTTGTCGGGGTCGGTGCCGATGGCCTGACACCACCGCCGTCCCAGGTCGATCATCGCGTCGGCGTCGTCGTCGGTGGTGTTCAACGCTTCGCGCCACAGTCCGCGCAACTCGGCCAACAGGTCCGCGCCGAGGATGTTCTCGACCATGGCGGCGACCGGGGCGGTTTCGGTGGCGGTGAGGATGCCGCCGTCCACCCGTGCCAACAACAGCGCTGCGGTGTGCGCGGCGTCCGCCTTGGTCATCTGTGGCGCGCGGGCGGGGTCGGCGGCATCGGTTTCGGTGAGGATCAGGTCGGTGGCGGACGCGCGCAGCCAGTGCCGGTCATCGGGGCGGCGGCGCACCTGAGCTGCTTCCATGCGTGGCTCCTCCAGCAGCATGGCGGCGGCGACCACGGCGGGCGGCGCGTCGTCGGGTGGTTCCCACGCGGTGTGTTTGGCGTGCCCGCACTCATGGGTGAGCAGTCCCCACGTGGTGGCGTAACGGGTCCGGTCGGCGAGGCTGGCGGGATCCACGGTGGCGGGATCCACCCCGAGGTGGTTGCCGTCGACCTCGATCAGCGCGCGGGCGGGGTAGAAACACGCCGGGGCACCGCCGCCGGCACCAGGCGCGATGGTGACCAACAGGTCCTCGCGGTCGGCGATGATCTCGACCTCGTCCACGAGTGCGGTGGACAGTGCCAACCATTCGGGGCGAGCGGGCAACACGGCGGCACCGACGGCGTCGGGGTCGACTGTCAGGTGGCTGTTCATCACGAAAGTCCTTTCGGGACGGTGGGCGGTGTCGGATGCGTTGGCAACGGGTCGGGGTCAGATGCGGGCACCGAGTGCCAGGGGTGCCACAGCGGTGCCGAAGACGGCTTGCACGGTGGCGGCGACGATCTCGCGGTCCTCTTCCGGTGCGATGCCCACGAGGTTGCCGGCGGCGGCTTCCGCGCCGACCACGCCCGCGATCTTCTGGAAAGCGATCAACTCCCGAAGTTGCGGTGCCCAACCGATTTCGCCCTTGGCCTGTCGGGTGGCGAGGTTGCGCGCGACCTTGACCGCGCGCTTGTCGATCTTGAGTTGGGTCGCGAGGTCGTAGTCGGTGACCACCTGGATCTGCGCGGAGAACCGGGACGACAGGGCATCGGTGAGGATCGCGCCGTGCGCGCCGGGGTTGTGCCCGGCGACGACGTAGAACCCCGGCGCGGCATCCACGACCTCACCGCCGTTGGCTTTGATCACGATCCGGCGACGTCCGTCCATCGCGGGGTAGACCACCGCGAGCACGGTCGGCGCGATCAGCGTGGCGTCGTCGATGAACAGCGGCACACCCTCCCGCATCGCGCGGACCAGCGGACCGTGCACGAACACGTACCGGCCGTCGTCGGTCTGGGTGTACTCGCCCACGAAGTCCGCGACCGCGGTGTCCCCGTCGCCCTGAACCGTCACCAGATCCGGGAAAGCAGCCTCCACCACCGAGGTCTTCCCCGTACCGGGAGGTCCGTACAACAGCGCGGCGACCCCGGCGTCCCGGAACCGCCGCAGCGCGGTCACATCCGGCATTCCGGCCAACATCCGGGGGTGGTAGTCCACCCCGTTCGGACGTTTCACCGGACCTGTCACCACGCGCGCCGACCCGGCGGGAGTGCCATTCGGTGGGCTGGCGGGCGGTGTCCTCGGGCGGGGCGTGCGCGGCGCGCCGGGGGTGGTTGCGGACGCGGCGGCGGACGCCGTGGTCGCGGTCGCCCGGTAAGCCAACGGCGACGGGGTGGCGACCTCCGCCTCCCCTCGGTGTGCGAGCACCTTGCACGCGTTACCGACCGCCCCGGATGACCGGTTCAGGGTGTGCGCGATGGTGCGCGGCGTGAGGTCGGTGCCCGCGTTGTCGGCGAGGACTTTGGCGACCAACGCGCGCAGTTCACCGCTGCCGAGCCGCTTCCGCGTGCCCGCCGGCGTGGCGGTTGTCGGGGTGGACATAGTCATCGCGGGGGTTCGTTGCGAGTGCTCGCGGTCGACAGGACGGGTTAGGCGGGAGGCGGGAGTGGCAGTCGTGGTCATCGTGTGCTTCTTCCGGTTCGGTCGGGCTTACTGGGTCACACCACTATGGACGCTTCCGTACCGACGAGAAGTCAAGCCAGGTCTCAAACAAGATGTCCGTCTTCTGTGGACAGTGCCTCCGTGCCGACCGCACTCGCGCGGTTCTCGTGAGAGGAAGCTCGGCCCTGCTCCGACGCCACCGAGCTTGCCGTCACCTTGCCGAGTCGCGGCTCTCGGAACCGCCGAGGATGGTGTCGACCGTGGTTCCGGCAGCGGCAAGCCAGCTCGATTCCGACACGCAGGAGGAGCGCCGAGACGGGCATGGCCTTCGCGGTCACGGTGTGCGAGCCGCCTGCTTGGTCGTGCGACAGCAGGCCCGACATGAGGCGCGACGGCGTGACCGACCGAGCTGTCCGACCATTGTGGATGGACGGACAGGCGAACTCGGTGATCGGGCGGTGCACGTGGGTCCGCCGGGGCTGCCGTTCGAGTCCAGGACGGCTTGCCTGGCACCGCAGAGCCGCTCACCTTCAACCTCAGCTCGCGACGGCGGTGCCAGCGACTTGAACCTGCTCGTTGTGGGGATCGATGATCCACCGCTGCGGTGAAGAGGTCCCGGTGGCCGGTCATGCTGCTGTGGCTTTCCGGACCTGCTGCGCGCGAGTCAGGGCGACGATGTGCGCGCGAACGTGGTCGATGAGCGCTTCGGGAAGTTGGATGTTGATCGAGCGGTTGAGCTCGTCGCGCTCGCGCATGGACTCCTCGACACCGACGTCGGTCAGGTCGATGGGGGCATAGTCGAGCAGTTGGTCGGCGTAGCGGCCGACGACCAAGCGGCGGTGCCAGTCCGGTGTGCCGGGATAGGGCCGGTGTTCGGAGGCCGAGGCGCGGAACCGTCCGGGTAACGAGGTCAGTGAGGCCACGATTCCGGTGCTCGTACGAGGGCGACGGTAACCGGACGCCGAACCTGGACTTGTGTCCGGGATGCGGACGGCTGAAGAATCGGCGCGACGAGACATGTGCAGATAGCTACGAACGCGGAGTGGCCGCAACCGTCAGGCACCGACCATGGCAGGGCGGCCGAGATGCGGAGGCCACCATTCCACAGGGCGCCACTCAGCAACATCACGAAACGGTAACCCGCTCGTATCGTGCCTGTTCAGAAAGTGGTCTCCCCGCGCAGCGGGGGTGGGTCCACCGCGCTGTTCAACGGCCTCCAGCAGGCCAAGGTCTCCCCGCGCAGCGGGGGTGGGTCCTCGCCCATCCCCGCTTCCGCGGCGAGTACATCGGTCTCCCCGCGCAGCGGGGGTGGGTCGATGATCAAAGAGGCCAGGGAGGCCCGAGGGCTGGTCTCCCCGCGCAGCGGGGGTGGGTCCAGCGCGCCGCCGAGGTCGCCGACTACGAGGCCGGTCTCCCCGCGCAGCGGGGGTGGGTCGGCAGGTGCCTGATGCCGCACCGCCACGAACTCGGTCTCCCCGCGCAGCGGGGGTGGGTCCTATGTTGACCGCCGGGCCTGCCAGGCTCCCAGGGTCTCCCCGCGCAGCGGGGGTGGGTCCCTCGTAGACGAGCTGGTAGCGCTCGCCGGTCAGGTCTCCCCGCGCAGCGGGGGTGGGTCCCCGTACGGCGACCGCGGGGTGCTGCGCAAGGAGGTCTCCCCGCGCAGCGGGGGTGGGTCCAGGGCGAGCTGGTTCGGGTCGACCTCGGCCTGGGTCTCCCCGCGCAGCGGGGGTGGGTCCCTCACCAACGCGGAGCTGAACAGCGCGAACCTGGTCTCCCCGCGCAGCGGGGGTGGGTCCTACAGCGGCACTGGCGGCGAGCTGAAGGGTGTGGTCTCCCCGCGCAGCGGGGGTGGGTCCGCGCGTTGCATCGCGCCGACGCTCGGAAGGCCGGTCTCCCCGCGCAGCGGGGGTGGGTCGACTCATGGCTCTATCTCCTGATGTGGTCATGGGGTCTCCCCGCGCAGCAGGGGTGGGTCGCTGGAGGTGGCGGCATGAGCCAGGTACCCGACGGTCTCCCCGTGCAACGGGGGTGGGTCCTCCGGAGAGGTGGGCGGCCGATGCGGTGTAGTGGTCTCCCCGCACAGCGGGGGCGAGTCCTCGCTGTCACCCTGCACGACAGTCTGGACCGCTTGGCGCACGGAAGTTGACGCGCGCCTCGTTCAGCAACAGGATGCTCGGCGCGCGAGGCGATCAGGTTGTGGGGGGGCGATCTTCGTCGGAGCACAATTCCCGCATTACCACCAGGCAACCCTCGTCGTCCGGTATCCAACGTCGCCGCGATCGCCGTAGGGGCCCGCCACGCAAGGTCCGGTTCAGCACGTGCACTTGGTCAAACCTGGACTTGTGTCCGGGATGCGGACGGCTGAACAATCAGCACGACGAGACATTCGCAGCTACGAACGCGGCGCAGCCGCGGCCCCGCCGGGCGCACCAAACCATGGCAGAACAGCCGAGATACGGAGTCCGCCGTCTTCGAGGACACACCATCCAGCAACATCACGGAACGGTAACCGGTCCGTATCGTGCCTGTTCAGGGAGCGTTCTCCCCGCGCAGCGGGGGTGGTCCGGTGCGGGGGTCGTCGGGTTCGGTGAGGGCGGGGTTCTCCCCGCGCAGCGGGGGTGGTCCCGTCCATCAGGTGGCCCAGGCGGTCGACCCCGAGTTCTCCCCGCGCAGCGGGGGTGGTCCCGACGTCAAGAAGGTCAAGGCGACCGCCGAGGCGTTCTCCCCGCGCAGCGGGGGTGGTCCGTCGACCTCTACACAGTCAGCCCCGGTGCCGCTGTTCTCCCCGCGCAGCGGGGGTGGTCCCCGGGCTCGGCCGCCGGGCAGGTGCCAGGGGTGGTTCTCCCCGCGCAGCGGGGGTGGTCCCAGCACCGGCTCTACTCGCTGCTCAGCCAGCTTGTTCTCCCCGCGCAGCGGGGGTGGTCCGACGTTCACCGCCACGGCCTCGTCGACGCCGCCGTTCTCCCCGCGCAGCGGGGGTGGTCCCAAGGTCTCCCGGCAGGGCGGCTCGGAGTTCGGGTTCTCCCCGCGCAGCGGGGGTGGTCCCCACGCGGTCAGCGCGCCGCCGGCGGTGAGCAGCGTTCTCCCCGCGCAGCGGGGGTGGTCCCACGGCCTGGACGCCGGTCTCCACCGAGGTCAGGTTCTCCCCGCGCAGCGGGGGTGGTCCCCAGATCAGCGTGGACAGCACGCCGGTGGCGTCGTTCTCCCCGCGCAGCGGGGGTGGTCCCTCCCGGCCCAGGAAGGCGGCAGCCGATGACCAGTTCTCCCCGCGCAGCGGGGGTGGTCCGACCCCGACGCACTGTGGCGAGTAGTGCTGGAGGTTCTCCCCGCGCAGCGGGGGTGGTCCGCCTGGCGTGGCGCGGGTGGCGGGCACGGCGTTGTTCTCCCCGCGCAGCGGGGGTGGTCCCGACCCGGAGCGGTGGGGTGCTCGGCTGGACGCGTTCTCCCCGCGCAGCGGGGGTGGTCCCGACGAGGGCAAGTCGGACCCGGTGGACGTCGGGTTCTCCCCGCGCAGCGGGGGTGGTCCCCGCGTCACGCAGATCCCGGGCCTGCGGCGTGAGTTCTCTCCGCGCAGCGGGGGTGGTCCACCACCAGCGCCGACCCCGACACCGCCCGCATCGTTCTCCCCGCGCAGCGGGGGTGGTCCCCGGATCGTGTAGCCGAGCGCGACCGTGAGCGGGTTCTCCCCGCGCAGCGGGGGTGGTCCGCTGGTCCCCGGGCTGCCCGACGAGCAGGCCCGGTTCTCCCCGCGCAGCGGGTGTGGTCCTCCGTTGGCCCCGATCGACATGGGCGCGCCAGCGTTCTCCCCGCGCAGCGGGGGTGGTCCGAGCGACGACGCGACCGCCCTCGTGGCGATCCGGTTCTCCCCGCGCAGCGGGGGTCCCTTACCGCGTCTACGTCGACAGCGTCGTTCTCCGTTCTCCCCGCGCAGCGGGGGCGGTCCCGTCATGTGGGACTCCGTCCCGTGGTTTGTCGGAGTTCTCCCCGCGCAGCGGGGTAGTCCAAACCGGGCGTGCTTACGATCCGGCTGGGCTCGTTCCCCCTGTGCAGCAGAGGTGGTCCCGCATCCCGGATGATGCGCCGTCCGTCGTCGCCGTTCCCCCGCAGCGGGAGTGGTCCTGCAGCTTTGGGCCCTCCACGGCACCGACCCAGTCTGGGTGGACCCCCGCGTGTTCTCGTGCTGCGTCTGACCGAAGCCGGCCACACGCCACGGGCCGCGGAGAATTGGGCGTGCCGCAGCATTCCCGCCTACAACGACGTCACCGGCGAGCAGCTCGACGCGTTCGCCGCGTACCTGGCCGGGATGTGGAGCTGCTGGGAGGCGGCAAGCTGGGCGAGCCACAGGCACCGTCATCCTGGTGGCCGTACGTGAATGAACACCGCGTCATGGCGGCGTGGCACGCGCACCCATAGCTACCTGTTGGTGTTCTTCGGCAGGTAGGCAGTCGCGGACCAGGTTTCCTCCGTCGGTCTTGGTGGCCTCCAATCACCACCGCTCCGGGGGGACCAGTGCGGGGTTCACGGTGGAGGGCCGACTGAGGGAAAACCTGGCGAACAGACCCGGAGCCGCGGGTCGTCCTGGTATGCCGGACCCGCCCGGTGAGAGCGGTGGCCAGGGGGCGCGGGATGGTGGTGGAGTTCAGGCTTCTCGGCGGCGTGCGGGCGCACCGGGACGGCACACCGGTGGACCTGGGGCACCGCCGGCAGCGCGGGGTCCTGGGTGTGCTGCTGGCCGAGGCCAACCAATCCGTGCCAGTCGAGCGGTTGCTGGACCGGGTGTGGGGTGAACCCGCGCCGCGGCGCGGACGCGACACCCTCTACAGCTACCTGGCCCGCCTGCGCGGAGCATTGGCTGGCCTTGACGGGGTCCGGTTGGAGCGCCACTCCGGCGGTTACCGCCTCAGCCTCGACGAACACACCATGGACCTGCACCGCTTCCGCGACCTGCTCACCCGCGCGCCAGGGCCACGCGGGACGACGAGCAGGCTTCGGCGCTGTACAAGCAGGCGCTCAACCTGTGGCGAGGCGAGCCGCTGCCCGAACTGGACAGCTCGTGGGCCGAGGATCTGCGGGCCACTCTGGAGCGGCACCGCCTGGCCGCAGAGCTTGACCACGCCGATATCGCGTTGCGCTTGGGCCGGCACAGCGATCTCCTGCCCTCGCTGACTGAGCAAGCTGGCCGTCATCCGCTGGACGAACGCCTCGCCGGTCAGCTCATGCTCGCCCTGTACCGCAACGGACGCCCAGCCGACGCGCTGTCCCACTATCAGCAGCTCCGCGCCCGGCTCACCGACGCACTCGGCACCGACCCCGGCCCGTCACTCCAGCGCCTCCACCAGCAAATCCTCACTGCCGATCCCGTCTTGGCTGAACCGACGGAGGTAGAGGACGGTTCACGGGTAGTGCCCCGCCAGTTGCCCGCCTTGCCCGGACCTTTCCTTGGCCGTGACATCGAACTGGCCGGACTGGATGACACCGCCCTGGAAAGCGGACCGGGCGCGAACCCGCCGGACGCGCCGCCCGACGTCTTACAGGCGACAGGGGCGGCGGTGCTCGTATCGGCGATCGGCGGCCTGGGCGGGATCGGCAAGACGTGGCTCGCCTTGACCTGGGCGCACCGCAACCTAGAGCGGTTCCCCGACGGTCAACTGTTCGTCGACTTGCACGGCTTCAGTCCCGCGGGCGATCCGGTGGAGCCCACGGTGGCGTTGCGGGGGTTCCTCGACGCTCTCGGCGTCAGCCCCGACCGCATCCCGAACGACCTCGACGCGCGGGCCGCCCTGTACCGCAGCCTGGTCGCGAACAAACGAATGCTGGTCGTGCTGGACAACGCCGCCACCGCCGAGCAGGTCGTCCCACTGCTCCCCGGCTCGCCGACCTGCACCGTGCTGATCACTGGCAGACACCGGCTCGCCTCCCTGATCGACCGGCACGGCGCCCGCCACCTGCCCCTGGACGTCCTGTCCCACAACGAAGCCTGCGCCCTGCTGACCGCCCGGCTGGGCGCCGACCGCGTCGCCGCCGAGTCCGATGCCGTGGACGAGCTGATCGAGCTGTGCGGGGGCCACCCGCTCGCATTGGCGATCACCGCCCGCATCGGCGCCACCCGCACCGCAGTCCCACTGGCCGAGGTCGCCGCCGAACTTCGTGAATTCGGACTGGAAATGCTCGACCACGACACCGACCTGGCCGCCAGCCTGCCCACCGTCCTGTCCTGGTCCCTACGCCGACTCACCGATCAACAACGCACCCTGTTCGCACTGCTCGGGATCTCACCCGGACCCGACACCACCCTGCCCGCCACCGCCGCCCTCACCGGCCTAGCAGGCCAGTCTGCCCGCAAGGCACTCCTGGCGTTGGAGGACGCCGCACTACTCGACCGGCGGCCGAGTGGCCGGTACGCAATGCACGACCTGATCCGCGCCTACGCCGCCACCACCGCACACAACCTGCCCGAACACGTGCGGGAGGCGGCCCTGGTACGGGTGACGGACTTCTACCTGCACACTGCCCACACCGCCGGGCGTCTCCTCGACCCCAACCGCACGCTGGCACACCCCGAGCCGCCCGCACTCGGCGTCCACCCGCACTCACTGCCTGACGCCGAGTCTGCGATGGCCTGGCTGTCCGCCGAGCACGCCACCTTGCTGGCCACTCAACGTGCTGCCACTACCCTGGGCCTCCACAGCGTGGTGTGGCATCTGGCCGCGGCGCTGGACACCTTCCACTTCCGGCTGGGACACCGACGCGACGCAGTGGCCGTATGGCAGGCCGCGCTGGAAGCCGCCCACCACCTGCCCAACCCCACCACCCGCATCCGCTCTCACCGCAATCTCGGCCGAGCCTGCGACCTGTTGGGTCGGCACGACGAGGCCATCGGCCACCTGGACCGCGCCCTCGTCCTGGCCGAACAGCACCACGACCCCACCGAACAGGCCATTACGCACCGGGCGCTCGCGATCTCCTGGGGGCAATGGGGGGACTACCGACGAGCTTTGAAGCACGCCCGCCACGCCCTCGACCTCCACCGCGCCCTCGACCAGTCGGTAGGAGAAGCCGCCGCGCTCAACCTGGTGGGCTGGTACGCCGCACAGCTGGGCGACTTCACCACGGCCCGCGAACACTGCCACACCGCTCTTGCCCTGCACCGCCACCACCATGACCTCGGCGGCGAGGCGGCCACCCTGGATAGCCTCGGCTTCATCGCCCGCCACACCGGCGAGCACCAGCAGGCTCTCGACTACTACCGACAGGGCCTCACTCTGCTCCGCACCCTCGGCCACTCCTATCAGGTCGCGAACATCCTCGACAACCTCGGCCACACCCACGCCGCCCTCGGTCAACGCGGCAAAGCCCGCGCAGTGTGGCGAGAGTCGCTTCATCTGTACCAGACCCAAGGCCGCGACGACGACGCCGACCGCATCCAACGGCAACTCGACGACCTCGACTCGACCAGAACTCCTTGACCCCGCAACTCGCCGCAGTATGAGAAGAGCGTGATCACCGCGGACAAGGAGGGCGATGTCTACGGACACCGCCCAGAAGTCCGCTGACCACCCGCATGGGCGGTCGCGTGCCAGTGGCGATCATGGGCACGTCGTCGCCCTGGTCGGGCCAGAACCCCTTGCAACACCACGGGCACCGGACGGCAGGCGGACACTCACGGCACCTGGGGGCACGGCTCTCGGCGTCCATGTGCCGGATCCGCTGGGCGAACCTCTTGTAGACGCCCGGATGCCTTCCCTGGCTGCCCTTGCCGTCGCTTCGATCGGTGGCCAGCAACGTGATCGCGCACAGCAGGGCTTCCAACACGTTCATCGCTAGAAACCGGAGCCGCAGCGTGATGCCCGGCGGCGAACGTCGTCAGCGCTGCCCACGGGTACCTGCCCAATTCGCCGATCTCACTGCGCTCGACAACCTCAACGCCGCAGCGCAGTCGCCGGAGATCGTCTCGGTGGGCGGTCACCTCGCTCATCCATCCGGATCAGCCCGGTTCGACGGTGAGCAGGGTCTCGCAACACAGCCGCGCGCGACACCCGCGGGGTGCCCTGCTCGGCTGGTATGGGCAGCCTGGCCGGACTCCGAGGCGCACGTATCGGTCTGCACCATGCCGAAGACTTGTTCCCACCTCCCATTCTCAATACGACTGCCCGCAACAAGGACGGGGTCCGGACTGCCTCGAAGGTGTCGTCACTCCTGCCGTATGCGGGCCGCCGGCGGGAGGGAGTCCATGGCGACAAGCTTTCACGCACCCAGTGCCCCACAGACGTACTACAGCCATTGTCACCGGACTCGCGGCACGAGGAGCCGAACGGCCAGCGGGCGGTCGTGTCAAGCGGCGCGCCGAGCAGGCCGAGCAGGCCGAGCACAAGGCCCCGCGATGTGTTCACCGACTTGCAGGCAAGCGAGTCTGGGTCGACCGCAGCCCGATCCCTTGCCCCTGACCGCCACCTTTGCCGTCCACAGGGGTACCGACCTAAGAGGTCCCCCAACCTGTCCTTCCATGTGATCCTCCATGTGCACCGCCACAGGACCCTCGCTACCGCACTGACCGTCACTTGTGCCGTGATGCGACCAGGTCGAAACGCTTGGAGTACGGAGGACGACTTCACCGATTGGCGCGATAGAAATCGAGACCGCCACTGCGAATGATGGGCGATACCGGCCGTAGCAGCGCACGTCCGCTCCATGGTACCCCGAATGAACTGTCCTGTTTGGACGCTACGAAGCGTATACAAGACAACAATCAGGCTAGGTCCAGGACCCGCTTCCCTTTGGGGGTCTTCATGGCGATCCGTCTTGGAGGGCGGTACCCCGCCGACCGCCGCGTCAGCCGAAGGCTGGGATGGGCAGCGGGCTTATGGCCAAGATGGTTCGGGTGTCTACGGTGGGTCGTGGCGCCGGCATAGCCGCTCGGCGAGGCCGACTGTCTGTGGTGTGGGTCGGTCGTCGAGTTCGGCGAGTCTGGTGGTCAGCAGGGTGAGTGTGCGTGGGACGGCGTCGAGGTGGCCGAGGCGTTCCTGTAGTCGCATGATGTCGCGGTAGATCAGTTCGTTGTGTGGGTCGAAGGCGCGCGCGGTCTCCAGCAGGTCCAGGGTCTGTTGCGGGTCGTGGGTGACCAGGGCGCGGGCGAGTGCGGCGACGGCGTCAATGGCGTCGCGGCGGGTGGCTTCTCGTGCGGTTTCGATCCATTCGGTGTTCATGCCGTCGGCCAGTGGGCCGCAGTAGGTGTCGACGATGCGCCGGTATGCCTCGATTCGCTGGTGGTCGGTGGTCGCGGTGCGGCGGGCGTGCACGGCGGTGGCGAAGTGCCAGTAGTCGACCTGGACCAGGTCGGGGGCCAGGTGGTAGCGGCCTTCGCCGGCGACTACCACTGCGGTGCCTGTGAGGGTGCCTTTGGTCGCGGTGGTGAAGGCGTGGCGTAGGCGGGTGAGGCTGGTGTTCATCGCGTTGGTGGTGCGCTCTGGCGGGCTTGTGGGCCACAGGGCGGCGGTGAGGGCTTCTCGGGTTGTGCCGTGCGGATGTAGTGCGAGGAACAGCAGTAGTTCACGCAGGCGGGGTTGGAAGGCTGCGGTGACCTCGCGTTCAGGGTCTGCCGGGTCGGGGCGCCACCACACTTGCGGCGGTCCCAGGGTTGTGATGCGCAGTGGTGCGGGCGCGGTTTCGCGTTCGGGGACGGCGGTGGTCGGTACGGCTTGGTCGATGTGAGGCGTGGGTTGTCTGGTCGTGGATTCGAGGATTTCCAGGCGGTGCGGGTGATCGCTTTGTCGCCCGGCTTGGTCGTGTGTGGTTGGCTCGGGGTGGGTGTCGCCGGTCGGTTCGTTGACCGTGTGCTCTGCGGTGGGTTCCTGGGCCTGGCCGGCGGTGGCGGGTTCGGCGCTGTGCAGCAGGGTGAGCAGGTCGGCGGTGTGGTCGTCGCCGAGGTGGTAGACGCGGGTGCCGCGCAGTGGTTCGCCGGGGCCGGGGTTGGTGGCGGAGATAACGCCGTCGTCACGGACGTAGGCGGTCACGCCGGAATTCCACTGGCCCAGCAGCAGGCCGGCCACGCCGACGGCCGATCCGTTGTCCAGCACGGCTTGCAGCCGGCGGGAGTTCCCGGTGGGCGTGGCGGTCACCAGTACGAGCGGCTTCCTCTGGCGGCCCGCCGCGGGAGCTTGGCCTATGCGCACGAGGGTTTCGGATTCCAGCATGTCGAGCGCGGTGTCGAGGTCGGTCGTCACGTGCAGGTTCGCTGGACGCGGTGCCTGCGCCGCGCGTCGGCCCAGGAGTGTTGTGAGGTGCTGTGCCGGGAGGACCACCGTGGCGTCTCCGTCCGCGGCGGTCAGGATGGTGACGAGCAGTGCGCGGGTGGCGTCGGTGGCACCCGCGCCGAGCAGTCCCAGGCCGTGTACAGCGGCCAGGTCCAAGGCGATCTCGCGGCCGTCGCGTACTCCGACCGGCAGGACGGGTTCCCTGCCGTCGAAAGTGCTGTCGTCGTGGCCGAGCACGACCGGTGGTGTCGGAACCAACCGCGTGCGCGGCTCCAACTGGTCAGAGTCGGCATCGGGCTCGGGGCATTCGTGGTCGGCGGGCAGGTGCGCCAACCTCAGTCGGTAGACGACTGGGGCGATGGGCAGGTCGCCGCGGTCTCCGCTGCCGGGGCGGTAGCGGCGTCGGTTGTGGTGACGGGCCACGACGAGGGCTGTGCTGACCGCTGCGACCAGGCCGAGGCCGACGAAGAACTCCGTCCCGCCGAACCCCGGCTCTCCGCGCGCGGCCGTGTCCGGCGGAGCGGAAGTGGTGGGCGGTCGTGGGACGACCTGGCTGCTGGGTGGCGGCGTGGTGGCGCGAGGGGGTGTCGGAGGCGGTGGAACGGGTGGTGCCGTGGGAGGAGTGGCGTCATCGGGCAGGGTCAGTTCTTCGCCGGGGTAGATGAGGTCGGGTCGGGTGAGGGTTCCGCCGTCGGGTTGGGGTTTTCCTTTGTTGAGTTCGTAGATTTCCGGCCAGCGGGTGCCGTCGCCCAGGATGCGTTGGGCGATGCGCCACAGTGAGTCGTGAACGCCGGTTTCGGGATCGCGCGGGAGCACCACGGCGGTCTTCGCGTAAGTGGGCTGTGTGTCGGCGGCGGTCTGGGCTGTCCGGTGCGGTCCGTGGTGGATGGTCGGGTAGTCGGATGTGTTGAGCAACGCGGGGATTGCCGCAGTGGCTACTGCCGCGCTGCCAGTCGGGGTGGATGGTGCCGAAGAGTGGATGCGCTGTCCGAGAACGGAGATCAGGACCGCGCCGACGAGCACGGCCGCGGTCCGGTGCACCGGTCCGGCCGCCGTCAGGTTCGGCAGTCTCGTGTCGCGGGCGATGCGGATCGCGCTGCGGACGACGTCGAGGGTGAAGAAGACCCAGGTAGGCCAGGCCAGGCAGGCGAGGACATTCAGTAGGAACGTCGTGGTCATCGGGCTGAGCAGCACGCGTTGGATCTCTGCCGGGGAGGGTGGATGGTCGGGCAGCGGCCAGCCGACGAAGTGCGTCAGTGCCCATGGCAGCCCCGCCAGCAGGGCGGTCAGGACGACGGCGGCCGGCACTCCACGCGCCAGCCGTACGGCGAACCCGAGCACGCGCCTCGCGCGGCGCCGTGCTGCACCGCGCGCTCGCCGCGGCCGGATCGGCACCTGGCCAGGGGGGTGCGTTGCGGCCATGGCGTACTCGTTTCGTTGACAGGACAGCAACCCTCGTGCTCGCCGTCCGAGGGGGGTGCCGGCACGTGGCTTCGCGCAGAGGGTCGACCCGGCGCGGCAACGGACAGGTGGGTCAGTTCACCGGAGCGGCTGTTCAGGCGGATGCGTGCTCCGTACCGGTGGAGTCCCGCTCTACGCGTGGAGCGGGTGTGTGGTCGGGTGTCGCCGTCCGCGGGTTCGTGACTTTCCTGCGTTTGCCGCGGCCGGTCTTGCGGCCCGCGAGCCACGTGGTGAGGTCGGCGGGCTTGAGGTCGGTGAACTCGGCCAGTTCGTCGACGTCGATGACGTCCTGGGCGGAGGCGAGCACATCGCCGAGTGCGCGCTCGACGTTGTCGAGCTGGTCGAGGATGGTGGCGCGGTGCTGGGCGAGTTCACCGATCTGCTGTGCGGCGGCGGCTCTGCGGGCGCTGCGGGCGGTGTCAGCCTGCTCGATGCGATGGCGGATCTCCTCGGGCGTTGCCATGACGCTTCCCTTCTCCTGGCTTCGTTTCGGGTGGGTGGTGTGGTCATGGGTCGGTCGCGGTCACCCCGTGTCGCGGCCGGGCGCTGCCGTGGCTGTGGACCTGGAGGGTGTCGATGCCGACCAGGGCCAGCAGTTGGGTGGTGCGGGTGGTGGTCACGGTGACCGTGACGGTGTCGCCGGCGACGGTCACGGTGCCGGTGGCGTTCTCGGTGGCCAGGTGCGCTTGGGCGTGGGCGATCGCCTGGGCGGGTAGCAGCCGCACGGTTCCGTTGGCGCGGTAGGCGGTCAGGTCGATGGCCTGGGCGCCGGCGCGGGCGGCGGCTTCAGCCTGTCCGGTGGCGCGGGTCTTCGCGGCCAGTGCGAGGCCGCCGTCGAGGGTGAGGCCGGCCAGGGCGAGGATGCCGGTGGTGAGCACCACGACGAACGCCGTCACGGGGTCCACCACCGTTTCGGCCTGCCGCGGCCTCGGGTGCGTCGGCGGGTCATGTCGGGTTCCCGGTGCTCGCTGTGGATCGCCACAGGTCGACGGGTTCGACGGCGGTGGCCTTCAGCGTCGTGGTGGCGGGCACGCCGAGGATGAGGGCGTCGCCGAGGTCGACTTGGCAGGACACGGTCACAGTCACGGTGCCGCCGGGTCGTAGGTCGCCGGTGGAGGTGGTCACGGCCAGGGATGCGCACGTCACGCCGGCGTTGGACAGCGCGTTCGCGGCGGTGGTGTGGGCGGCGGTGGTCGCGGCGGTCGGGGCGCGTTCGATGCCGGCGGCGCGGGCGGCCTGGTGGGCGGCGTCGTCGATGCGGATACGCGCGTCCACGCCGCGGTGGATCAGCACGGCCACGAAGACGAGCAGCATGACGAGGAACGGGGTGGCGATGGTGAGTTCGGCGGCGACGGAGCCGTCGTCGGACCGCCACCACTTCCGCCGTTCCTGGTGGTCGTGGCCGTGCCGAAATGGTGTCGTCGGTGTGGTCATGGGCTCTCACCCGCCTGTCGGGTCGGGGACGAAACGCTCGACCGGTCCAGCGGCCTCGGCGTGCACGTGCAGGCTCAGGAAGGGCACGAGCGAGGTCGCGGTGCCGGTGATGCGCACCGACGCCGACGTCATGCCGCGGTCGGTGCTGACGGTGGTGTCGCGTAGTGGGCCGGCGGCGAGTTGGTCGAGAATGTGCCGGGCGCCCGCCGTTCCCGCCGCCGAGGTCCCGTTCTGTGCTCTGGCCGCGGCCAATCCGTGTGAGGCGGCGGCTTGGGCGATGTGGGTGGCGTGCGACCAGAGCGTGAACTGCACGGTGGTCAGCAGCATCAGCATCAGCAGCGGCGTGGCGATGACCAGCTCGGCGCTGACCGATCCCCGCTCATCGCGCAAAGCCCGTCGAACCCGGTGTATGCGGTGGCCGTTCATGGGGTTCACATGGTGATGCCGTTGGCTTTCTCGGTGATTTTGGCGGCCACGATCGCGATCACCGCGAGCGCGGTCACCACGAGCAGCGCGGTCACCAGGACGGTCTCGGTGGAGTATCCGGCGTCGGGCTGCCGGCGCAGTTGTTCCCACCGGGCGCGCGCGACGGTCCGCAACGTTTCGATCTGCGGGTGCATGGTGTTCTCCTCCAAGGTGTCGGGCCGGGTGTCACAGTCCGGTCAGGACTTGGGTCAGCGCGGGATAGGCGATGAATGCCAGGAAGCCGAGGAACAGAGCCATGACCGGTAGCGACATGCGTTCGGTCGCGGCCTGGGCGCTGCCCTCGGCTTCGAGGGTCTGGCGGGTGCGCAGGGTGTGTGCCTTGGCGGCCAGCGAGCCGCGGACCCTGGCGCCCTCGGTGCCGGCCAGGCTGATCGAGGCGGCAAGTTCGGTCAGCTCGGTGACGTCCAGTTCCTCCCCGAGCCGGCGCAGGGTGGACCAGGGTGTCGTGCGGGTCAGGCGTGCGGTGTCCAGGGCGCGGTGGATCTGCTCGAACGCCGCACCGTGGCCGATGTTCGCCGCGTCGCCCAGGGCGCTGTCCACTCCGGCGCCGCCGGCCAGCGAGATCCACACCAGGTCGAGATAAGCCGACAGGGCGTGGCGGACTCCGACGCGCAGCCTGGCGGCGGCGGAGCGGGCCCGCAGGTCCGGTAGGGCGAATCCGACGGCGGCGAGCACCAGGCCGGCGACGGCGGGCAACTCGACGCCGGGACCGGCGCCGGCCACGGCGAGCACCACGACCGGCAGGGCGGGCACGAGCAGTCCGGCGACGGCGAGGGCGGCTTTTTCAGCCAGGTGGGTCGAGGTCGCCTTCCCGAGGACGGCGAGGTCGCGAGCCAGGCGCGGTCCGGGCAGGCCGAGCGCCCACAACAGCGCGACCGCAGGACGACCCAGCCGCGCGGCCCGGCCGGTGGCGTCAGTGGCGAGGATCGGCACGGGTGTCGGGGACGCGGTGGCACGGGCCAGGGCCTCGCCGAGGGCGGGGCGCGGTGGGAACAGGGAGACCGCCAGTGCCCACATCCCGATCCCGAGCCCGGCCCCCAGGGCGACGACGGTGATCACGATGCCACTCCTGCCTGCCGGTCACCCGGGAACGCCTTCCGCCCGTCGAGGGAAAGGAACCGGTCGGGCTGGGCGACGTGGGCGATGCGGGCCAGCCAGGCGAAGCCGACGGCGAACAACGCTCCGATGCCCAGCAGCACGAGTTGCCCGGTCGCGCTGTCGTAGGCGGCCATGTAGGAGCGGTTGAGCAGCACCACGGCGGCGGCGAAGACGAGGGTGGTGCCGACGATGACCCGCACCGAGGTGCGGGTGCGGGCACGACCCGCTTCCACCCGCATCCGCATCGCGGCCTGGCCGCGGGCGGCATCGGCCAGCGAGCCGAGCAGGTCGGCCAGCCGGCGGGTCTGCTGCTCGGCGGCGAGCAGCAGGGCGGCGATGACCAGGTCGCCGACCGGGTCGTCCAGGCGCTCGCCGAGGCGACGCAGGGCGGGCGCCAGGCGCTCGCCGTTCTCGATCCCGGCGGCGAGGTCGTCGATCTCTCCGCGGATCACGGCGGGGGCGAGCGGGACGGTGGCGAGGATGGCCTGTTCCAACCCGGCGGCGGCCGACAAGGTGTCGCGCAGCATCTCGGTCCAGGTGGCGACGGCCTCGGTGCGCGCCACCCGGCTCGCGTGCTCGGGGTCGCGGCCCAGCACCCGCGGCAGCGCCCAGGCGGCGAGCCCGGCCAACACCGCGCCGACGACCCACCCGGTCAGCAGACCGGTCACCACGGCAGCGGCCACCGTCAATGCCAAGCGCGGCGTCCGGTGCCGGCCCACCGCGCCGGTGCCGCGCGTGCGGGGCCGGTTCGGATCGGTGCCGCGCCGGCCGAGAACGACCAGCAGCAGGCCGATCCCGGTGCCCACGCCGAGCAGGGCAGCCACAGCAGTGGTGGTCTCCAGAGCGACGTCCGCCGTGGAGTTCATGGGGCCCACCAGCCTTCGGGGTTTTCCAGCACGGCGGGGTCGAAGCCGACGTCGACCAGGTCGTCGAGGGTGTCGCCACGCAGGGCCCCGGCCACCGGGCGGGCACGCCGGTCGGGGCCGGGGCGGTAGACCTCGTTGGAGATCACCTGGGGGCCGTCGGCACCCACCACCTCGCGGATCGAGGACACCACCCGGGTCCGGCGGTCGGCGGCGCGGGCCAGGTGCACCACGACGTGCACCGCCGAGGCGACCAGCAGGTTCGTCGCCTCCACGGGCAGCCGCTCGACACCTTGTGCGGCGTAGGACGCCAGCCGCGTGAACGCGATCCGCGAGCTGCTGGCGTGCAGGGTGGACATCGAGCCGTCGTTGCCCTGGCTCATGGCGTTGCACATCGGAATGACCTCGGGGCCGCGGATCTCGCCGACGATCACCCGGTCTGGGCTCATCCGCAATGCCCATCGGACGAGATCGGCCTGGCTGATAGCGCCGTGGCCCTCCACGTTGGGTTCGCGGGCCTGGAACGCGGTCACGTCGGCATGGATGTCCGGGTCGTGGTCCAAGCCGAGTTCGAAGGCGTCCTCGACGGTGACGACACGTTCCAGCGGATCCATCTCCGAGGCCAGCGCACGCAGCAGGGTGGTCTTGCCCGCGCCGGTTCCACCGGTGATCACCACGTTCCTGCGGGCCTTCACCACGGCCCGCAGGAACGCCTCCACACCAGAGTCCAGGGTGCCCCGGCACCGCAGCTCGGGCAGGGTAACGGTGAGGTAGCCGTGGCGGCGGATCGACAACGCCGTCACCCCACCCGCTGTCACGCCCATGACGGCGAACAGCCGCTCACCGCCGGGGAGCTGGAGGTTGACCGCCGGGGACCCCTGGTCGAACCGCCGCTCCTGGCTGCTCGCGCGGGCGGCGAGCAGCCTCACCAGATCGGTCAGCTCCTCGTTCGAACCCGCGATCGGCCCGACCCGGACGCGGCGGCCGTCGTCGTACTGCACGAACACCCGGTCGTACCGGTTGGCGTTGATCGTCTCCACGGACGGGTCGTCCAGCAGGGGCTGCAACCCGGCCATGCCGAACACCTCGTTGACGACCTCGCTCACGACCCGCTGCTCGGCCTCGTGGAGCAACAACTGCCGACCCGCGGCCAACTCGTTCTCGGTGTGCACCCGCAGCGCCTCGTCCAGGACGTTCCGCGCCAACTCCCGGCGGGCCTCGTGGGTGACGGTGACACCGCCGCGCTCCCGCTGGTCGGCCACCTGCCGCGGAAGATCGTCGGTCAGCCGCTCACGCAGGTACCGACGCAACCGCGTGGCGGCCGAGCGGTCGGCCTCGTCCTTGTTGTCGAACGGACCGGGCCCGTCGAGCCGCCGACGGACGTCCAGCGGCTGCTCGGCCACCGGGTGGTGACTGATGGGGTGTGTCATGACGCACGACCTCCCTGCCGTTCGTGAGGGTGCTGTGCCGACGACGCGGTCGGTCGGTCACACGCGGCGAGTCGGGTCGCGACCCGGTACGCAAAACGACCCAAGGCCGAGTGGGAAGGCGCGCCGCGGCGGAGCCTGTTCAGCCGCCCGCACAGCACGGCCGCGCCGACCGGGTCGTACGGCACACGCCCCAGCGGTGCCACACCGAGTTCACGAGCGACCTCGGCCTCGCCGTACCCCTCCCCCACCAACAGCAGCACGCAGTTCGGGCACCACCGGCCGACCGCGGGCAGCCTGCGCGGCAAGTGCGCGAGATCGTCGGCATGAGCCCGCGACAACAAGACCACCACGTCGCTGGACCGCACGAGCGGCGAAGCCGGTGACCCCGGATCCATTCGCCCGCAGTCGGCGATGACCACGACGCCTGGCTCACCGGCCACCGCGCGCAACACCTCCGGCTTACCGGTCGGATCATGGGCGAGCGCGGACAACGCCGCCCTGGCCTGCTCGGCATCCGGCGGTGCGACGACCACCGGCACACCACCGGGCAGCGGTTGGGCGTGCCGCCACACCAGACCGGCGTCGCCACCGCGACGCGCGGCGGCGGCCATGCTCACCAGACCGGGCGCCGAGGACAAAGAGAACCGCAGACCGAGATCTCCACCGGACGGGTCGGCTTCCACCACCAGCACACGGGCGGGCACCGGCCACACGGCGGCCAGCGCCACCACGAACGTGGTCACACCAGGCGACCCCTTCAACGACACCACCGACACCAACATCAACGACCTCCCGCAGCGGTGGAGAGCAACACGATCGCCAACTGCCCGACGGACACCGCGGCGACCTGCCGTGCGGCGGCCTCCGCCATCTGCACTGACACCACAGCGGCCTGCCCGTTCACCGCCGCGGTCACGCCGGTCACCACAGCGGGCCACGCCATGCCACCGCCGGCGGGTGGACCGGTCGCGGAGCCCGCCTGACCGGGGACGAACACCACCGACACCCGCGCACCCGCGGTGACCTCGGGTGGGAACTGGCCCGGTTTCAGCGCCAGCGCGGCGAGTGCCTGACCCTCGACGGGAACAACCGCACCACCCACCGCACCCGGCGTGAGCAGCGTCCCCGCCGACAGGCTGGTGGCCAACGGCCTGCCCACCACCGTGGCCGCCCGGTCGGCGTCTACCACCGCCACACCAGGGTCGACCGCGACGTCGACCTGCCGCAGGTCCTGCATAGCGAGCACCTGCCCCACCGCCACGTCGCGAGCCAACGAAAGCACCGCTCGACGGTCACCGGAATGCAGCGAGATCACCACGAACCCGCCCGCACACGCCAGCACGAGCAGCACCCCGAGCAGGAGGTGGGGAACGCTGCGGTGAAGGGGCAACCGCTTCCTGCCGTTGCCGACCCATCGACCGTCGCCTGCGGTCACGGGGCGGTCTACGCCTGTCCTGGCCGTGGTGTTCGTGCTCATGCCGGAACCTCCTGAAGGCATAGGGGAAGCGCGCCGCGTCGTCGAAGCGTTCAGCGAGCGGTCAAGGGTGTTGCTGCCGTTTGTGTTCTTGGACGAAGGCGAGCCGCCGGTCAGCCGCCGTTGTTCAGGGCCTGCGACTCCACCACGCGGAAACTGGTGCCACCGGTCGTGGTCATGTCCGGGAACGTTCCACCCTGGCCCGCCCCTGACCAGGTCACCACCCAGCGCACGGTCACCGTCACGGGAAACTCCTCTTCCGGTTGCCCTGCCGAGGAACGGTGGTAGACATGTCCGCAATCAGGCGAAGTCGCCCGAGGATCGGCACCCGCTGTGTAGGGCGTTCCCGCACCGGCACACGTCACCGTCGAGCCATCGCCCATCGACCAGGACACCGAGATCGGCTTGGCGGTCGCTGCCACGGAGACACCCGGCACCGACGCCGTCGCTGAGACTTCGCTCCACCCGCTCGACAACCACAACCACGTCGGCAGGTGCACCAACTGGTCACCGACCGGGCTTGCCGCAATGACCACAGAGGGCAACTGCAACCTGCTGCGTGCCGTGTCCGCCAACTCGGCCGGGGAAAACGTTGGAACCTCGTCTTTCTTCACCCAGACCGGCCCATGCGACAACGGGTCCTTGCCATCGGGCGAACACCGCACCATGAACCAATCTCCATCACCGGCATCCCCGCCGGGCGGCTCCTTCTTCACCGGCACGTATCGACAGGCCGCCTGTGCCGGGTCGATCTCGTCGGAGTAGCCGACCTCACCGGGCCGACCGATTACCTGCCCCTGGTGCTGTTCCATGGCGGCGCTCAGGTCACAAGCCGCCGACCCGACTCCGCATTCCACGTTGCCCCACAGGTCGGCCGACGCCGGACAGGCCGCGGCCAGCACCAACACCGTGGCAAAACCCGCTGCCTGCCTCAGCATGAGCCGATCTCCCTCACCACGAACCGGGAAACCTTCCACGACCGATCCGACTGCCTGGTCACCAACGCCTCGATCCGTCGACGCCCGGTCGGGTCGTCGGCCGCGCGTTCGCCGTTGTCGGCCCGGTGCCGGGTCCAGTTCGTCGAGTCCCCGCAGTCCCGCACCACGACCGTCGTCGGCGCCTCGGCGGGCTCGGCAGTGGTGGCAACGGGGGCGAGGTTCGGCTGTCCTCGCGAGACCACTCCTTGCTCATACGCGGCGTGCAAGCCCTGGGTCAGGCTCGTGAGCGCTTCCCCCACCGCGAACTTGCCCAAGGCCGCAGACCGCCAATCCGAGGTCGTACCGGCGTCGGCGTACGCCTGCCACATGCCGCGGTAGACATCCAGTGCCGAGCCCACCTCGTCGGAGGTGGTGGGCACCGGTGTGGACGCCTCGGAGGGGAAGGAGGCGTCCACACCGGCTAGGACGCCCGACGTTGCGGGCGAGTCCACAGTGGAGGGAGCGCAGGAAGCGACGACGAGCGCCGTGACAAGGACCGATGCCGTGCTGTGGAAGATCCTCATGCCTTGCCTCACTCGCTGGTGCACCGTCAGATGTGAAGAACCGTGTGGGCGACACCTGCGATCAGTGCCGGCCCGAGGGCGACGTGGTCGCCACGGCGGATGCGCCCGAAGGAGAGAAGTACGAGGGTCGTGGCGGCTGCGAACACAAGCCCGGTCATGAGTCCGGAGAGAACGTAGTGCCACCCGAACCAGCCGAGGTAGGCCCCTCCCGCGGCGGCCAAGGTGACGTCGCCGAATCCCAGAAACGGCTGTAGTCGCAGGTAGATGATCGAACCGATGATGAACACGAGGAGCGCAGCCGCTCCTGCCCGCATGAACGGCCCTGCGTCGCGCTGAAGGACACCGAGAACTCCGAACTGGGCCATGCCTCCCGCCAGCAGTGCGCCGACGATGCGGTGGGGCAGGCGGTGGCAGCTCCAGTCGATCAGGGCGAGCAAGAGACCGAGGATCACCAGCCAGGCAACGACCGTTGTCATGGTCGCAGGCACCATGTGCGCCACGTAGGTCAGCGATCCGGACAGGAATGCGCTCGCCGCGAGCAGTGGTATCCAGCCGACCTCCGCGACGACCTTCCACGACAGCGCCTCGCTCCACGCGATCGCGTGGCCGAAGATCATGGTCAAAGGACCTACTACCACGCCCAGCAGCCCGTAGAAATACAAGATCGTCACGACAACCCCCGACGGGGCAAGCAACCACTGTGCTCCACATCGGACGGACCGCCACGATCCGACATGCTGAACGATGACTACCGAGACTTGATGGTCGCCGAGACACGGTGTCCCCGATCGCCTGGAGGCCACCCTCAGGCAGCCTCGTCGAAGCAATTCAGGGATCAGCTCGATGGCGACAAAGCCAACCCAATCGGCACTGAGCCGATTGGCCTAGCGTAAGCAGCGATGCCAGACGCGTCAACCCCGGTGCGTGAACAACCCACCGCAGTAGGTCACCACCGCCTGGCCCTGCCCCTCCGACGGCCTCCGAGCAGTCGCGCGAGCGCCGGCACCAGGTCCTGGTAGTGGCCACCCACGACGCGTGCGATCACCGCGACGAGGCGCGCGTCGGAACCCACGAAGACCCGCGCCCGCCTACGTTCGACACCTCGCAGCACGATCATCGCCGCTTGCTCCGGCTCGGTGCGCGCAACCCGCGTCTCGAAGCTCTTCGTGACCGCGTCCGGGTTCTCACCAGCCGCGAAGAGGCCGTTGCGGACGATCGGCGTTCGGACACCGCCGGGGTACACGCACGTCACGGCAACCCGGTGCCCCGAAGAGGACACTTCCTGTCGCAACGACTCACTGAACCCGCGAATGGCAAACTTCGATGAATTGTATGCCCCGTACTTCGGGGCCGCCACCAGACCGAAGGCGCTCGCGAAGGTCACAATATGACCCTGCGAGGCGGCAACGTAAGGCAAAAATGCCTTCACCACGTGCACGGTGCCCAACCAGTTCACCGACATCACCCGCTCGAAATGCGAAACATCCGAATCGAGCAAGCCTCCCCGGTGGATTATCCCAGCGACAGAGAAGACCGCATCGATGCCATCAAGCTCATCGTTCACCACGACCGCGGCACGCTGCACGGCAGCCCAGTCGGTCACGTCGACAGCCTGAGCAAGAACGCGCACCCCGGCCGGTTCACATCGACGAGCGGTTTCCTCCAGTGCCTGATGGTCGTGGTCAAGCAGTGCCACGTGCGCGCCACGCCGCGACAGCTCGACCGCCAGCGCCCGCCCGATCCCGGAGCCGGCACCGGTGATCACGGAAACCTTGTGTTCGAAGCGGTTCATAGTCTCCGGTGCCTTCGCCGGGAGTGCTTCAACCGGGAGCGGTCAACGTCACCAGGGCCGCCGTGGTGTGCTGGTCGAGCAGCATGAGCGACGCCGTGACGACCACCTCCACCCAACTGCCGTCCTCACCGCGAAGACGCAGGGCACCACGGGCCCGCCCGCTGGAGGCAAGCTCCTCGGACATCCTGACAGCGGTGCGGAGATCCATGCGGTGAATCGCCGGGCGGTGCGCGGCGTCGAGCTTCCAGGCGATGCCGGGCGGAGCGTCGTCGAGCCACCGCAACAACCTCATCGTGCGCAGGTCCACGATCGCACGCCATCGACCAGGTGTCGCTTCGGCGGCGAGGACCTGCTGGGCCAACAGCACCGGCATCGACGGCGGAGCGGCCGGCACGCTCTCGGCCGGCCCGATGTCGTGGGTGATCCCGCGAACCACCAACTCGACCCGACCCCTGCTAACCGGAACCTCGACGCAACGACACGCGAAGTGGACTGCGCGTCGCACGCCATCGTCGCGCTTCACCGTCCACGTCGCCTGGTGTTCGGCCCCCGCGGTCGCGTTGACGAGGAGAGCGAGAGCCTTCGACTCGTCCGAGTTCGCCTGCAACCGCCCGTAGGCGAACAGCTCGGCGAGGTCGTGTTCGTTCCTCCAGTTCTGAGCACTTGTCCCATACAGTCGAAGGAGATCATCCGATCGGCTGCTGATGTGCCGCGTGAGGTTGATGTGCCAGGCACCGGCGGGATCTCGCGGCGGAGGTTCCTCGTCTCTTCGCCCCACCCAGACGTAGGCACCGTGAGCGCAGCCGCCATAGGCACGCACGGGATACCCGATCAGACGACGCTTCCCCGTCGAAGTCGCGACCTCCACCCTCTCCCCCGTCTCGACCACACGCGCGATCAAGGCCAAGGAGTCCGCGAGGAAGGGGCCGCGGCCGAGAACCGTCCGGAGCGGGACCATGTTCCTCGGACTGCGCCCCAAGGCCAACACCGATGGTTCGCGACGCTTGCCACCGAACGTCTCCACCAACAGCCAGTCCGTCGCCATCGCTCCACCCCTGGTCGATGATCAGCCCGAACAGGAGTTTATCGCCACTGTGGCGCTCGGCGCCCGTACACCAGGTTCCCCAAGATCGCAATGACGTCCATTTATTCTCCCGAAGGGCAACCCGCCGGGCCGATGGTTCGACCGATCGAGCGAGCCACGGCTCCGTACGACATGCGCCCTAGCTGTTGGACCTGCGTGGGTTCTTGTCGGGAGCACTGTGCGCCAACGCAGCTAGCCGTCCCTAGCCCGTTCGAGCCGCGTCGCCGACTCAGGTCGCAGGAGGCAGAGCCGGGATGGAGGCGACCTTCTCGGCGGGGGAATGCTCCCCTCCGAGGCCAAGGCTGCCTCCTCGCGGCGTCATGCACGTCCCACGTTCGTAGCGGTCGACCAGGCTGATGCTTTCGTCCCTGTTTTAGCAGGCCAAGGTGCATGACCGTGCCGGCAGCATCATCCCCGGCGGGGATCGACGGTTACTTTCCGCGCCCGCAGCTCGTCAGCCTGTTCCCCCGGACGGGTCAGGGCCGCTACCACAACCCGCGCCAACGTGTCTCCGCTTTTCCGGGGAATACAGGCGGTGGCATTGAGTTTCACCCGGATGGCATATCGCGGTTCTGTTGTCACTTCCGCAGGTCATTACCGTTGCCGCCCCGTTGCCGCCCCATCGCCGCCGCGCGCCCGCTCTGGTTCGGCGCGCGTCGCGGACGTTTAGATGCGTGGGCGGGTTTCACAGCGGCTCTACCGGCACCGATGCACCGGAACCCGCAACCCCTCCCGGTCCGACCGACCGATAGCCCAATGCTCGACGCTATGGGAGTAGCAGAAGTTCTGGACAAAAGTAAATCGGGACTCGCTGAGTTACGGAGTAGATGATGACACTCTCCCAGCGATTCGCGGAACCTGCGGTTCCGCGATGCCCACAAACAAAGCTCGCTGTGCCGCGTTTCCTCGCGCAGCCGGTGTGGGTACGGAGTTGGACCACCGCACAAGGCGGTGACGCGCGATGAACGACCGCGGACCGTGGGCGGTGACGTGCCGGGATATCGCCGGCCGCCCTCGGAGTTTGACGGTGCTCGTGCGTGGCTCGGACGTCGTAGTGATGGCTCCTCCGGGTGAGGTGGCCAGGCTCGACGCCGCTGAGACCGAGCAGTTCCGCTCCGTGTTCGCCACGGCTGTCGAGGTGGCCGCCACCCCTGCCCCCGGTAGGACCGGCCTCTCCGAGGAGATCGGCACAGCGAGCACGGTGAAGCAGCACGGCGACGGCGGACCCCCGGCCGTCGCGGGACGCCCTGCTTCGCCGTCATGTCGCGGCGGAACCACGACCCCGATAGCTGGTTCCGCCGCGATCCCCGCCCTGCGAGGTGGGGTGGCGTGATGTCGTTGGCTCTCGTCATCACGGCGATCGCCGCTGTGGTGTTCGTCAGTTGCCTGCGGTCGCGGGCCTTCCGGCGACGGCGCTCCGAGACCACCTCCGGCAGACACAGCCAGGCCGTGTCGTCCTACGTAGGCAGGCATTGGCGCGAGCCGAAGCAGCCACCGTCACCCGTGTTGTCGCACGCGCTGGCGACGGTCGGCACGCACGGCTTGGGCTTCATCAGGGAAAGCGAAGCCGCGTGAGCCGTCTCGACAACCGGCCAACAACCGTGCGCTCCGCATCCGGTCGGCCGGCACAGGGTCAGGGCGGTGCCTGACGTCCCCCTGATTCTCGAACTCGCGCCGACCGTTGATCAGCGCGATCCGCGCGGCCATGAGTGCCGCGTCCTCGATCACGGCGGGGCCGGGTTTTCCCTTGAGGCGCGCCTCGGCTCCGCCGCACCAACCTCTGCACGACGGGAGCCTTTCCATGACCACAGCAACCGCGACCGACCCCGAGCGGCACGACGACATCGAGCCGAGCGTGCTCCGGCGGTACTACACCAACCTGCTGAGCTGGCCGACAACGATCGACTCGCAAACCGGCGAAGTCCGTTTGTGCCTGGGCGAGACGGTCGACGCGCTGGTGATGCGGGCCGGGTTCGGCGGCGAGGTCAACCACGAACTCGTCCAGGCGATGATGCGCGCTCCGATCATCGTCGCGCCCGGCAAGAAGGCAGTCGACTGGGTCTTCCTGACCCAACCGCGCACGCACATGCGCCAGTCGACCCTCGACGACCTCATGGCCGCCCAGATCGGTTGGTACAAGCCGGGCGACACGGTCGCGCTGCCCGCCTTCGGCGAGACCGAGGACGGCCTGCGCTGGTTGCAGCGCCCCGAGGCGGGCGAGGAACTTCCGAGCTGGGGAGCCGTTGTCGGCGCGGTTCGGCGCACCTTCACGCGAGCGTGGTGACCGGCCATGAAGATCGACTGCCTCGAGCACCGCCACCCCGAGCACGCGGTCGTCATCGCCTCCGGCGGCCTGGACTCCACCGTGCTGGCCTACTGGCTGGCCGCCCGCCACTGCCGACTGACGCTGGTCTCGTTCGACTACGGGCAGCGCCATCGCATCGAACTCGACCACGCCGCCGAGATCGCACGGCTGCTCTTGAGCCCGCATCGGATCATCGACCTGACGAGCCTGGGCGCACTGCTGACCGGTTCGGCGTTGACCGACACCTCGGTGGCGGTGCCCGACGGGCACTACACCGACGAGTCGATGGCGGCCACGGTGGTGCCCAACCGCAACGCGATCATGCTCGACATCGCCGTGGCGGTCGCCATCGCCGTGCGCGCGGACGCGGTGGCCTTCGGCGCGCACGCGGGGGATCACACCATCTACCCCGATTGCCGGCCGGAGTTCGTGGAGCGGTTCGCCCGCAGCGTGCAGACAGCCAACGAAGGGCTGCTGGTGCCGGGGTTTCAGGTGCTCGCTCCCTTCCTGACGCTGACCAAGACCGACATCGTGCGCGTCGGCGAGGCACTTCAGGTGCCGTTCGCCCGCACGTGGTCCTGCTACCGAGGCCGGGCAGTGCACTGCGGCACCTGCGGAACGTGCACTGAACGCCAAGAAGCCTTCCGCGACAACGGCATGACCGACCCCACCGTGTACAGGGCCACCTGAGGGGCGTGAAGATCATGGACGCGAAGCCTGCGAACCCTGGGCTTGAACGGGGCCGTCTTTCCTTCGTTCACAGCTCGCGTGTGTTGGGTTGCGAGCCTGTTCTCAGTGATCGAGGGAGCGTGCCTGCCGCTCAAGCTGGGCCCACCCTAGCGCACCCGCGTGCCGTGCCACCAACCCCTGCCCCGCAGGCGCACTCGCTGATGTCGTTGCTGGACGAGAAGCATCTGCGAACCGCGTTGCGGCAGTGCGGACGGCGCACCTCGGCTCCTGGTGCGGATCGGATGACGCTTGGGGAATTGCGTCGGCGTTCCGCCGAACTGCTGCCCCAGCTGGCCGCGCAGTTGGCCGAGGGCACTTGGCAGCCGGGCCCGGTGCGAGAGGTGTTGTTCCCGACTTACACCGGCAAGCCGATGACGGTGTGCGTGCCCACGATGATCGACCGGTTGGTACACCGCGCGCTGCGCAACGCGATCGAGCCGATCCTGGAGACGCAAGTGCTGGCAGACTGGGTGTCCGGCTACCGGCCTCGCCGCAACCGCATCACCGCGCTACGCCACGCCGCGGCTCACATCGCGGCCGGCTTGCGCGCGGTCGCCGACGTCGACGTCGCCTCGGTGTCCGAGAACGCCACGGTCGAGCAGGTCGTCGACTGGTGCGCCCAGCACATCCACGACGGCACCTTCCTCAACCGGGTGCGCACCGCGCTGGCCGCGATGCCGTACCCGCTCGTGCCGGGTTCCGGACTCGCGCCGCTGCTGATCAACCTGCGCCTGTCCAATTCCGACGCCCTGCTGGGCGGGCTACGAGTGGTGCGGTTCGCCGACAACTACGCCGCCTTCGCCGCCGACGAGACCGAGGCCCACGCCGCCTTCACCGCCATCGCCGAGGCCCTCGCCCGATTCGGGTTGCGTCCCAATGAATCCAAGAGTCGCGTGCGGGCACGCGCCAACGTCGAAGACCTGTTCCTGATCGGGGGCTGACCACCATGCAGATCGAGTGGGTCGAGGTACCCGGCGGGACATGCCGGTTCGGCGACGACGCCCGGCCAGTAGAGATCCGCACGCTGCTGTGGACGCGCACCCCGATCACCTACGCCCAGCTTCGCGGCGAGCGCGGTGGTGACAGCGGGCTGCACCCGGTCACCGGGATGACCCATGCCGAGGCCGCCGAGAGCGCCCGCGCCCTGGGCGGGCGGCTGCCGACCTCGGCGGAGTGGGAGTGGATGGCGGGCGGAACCGCCCGGCGACGCTGGCCGTGGGGCGACCAGGACTGGACACCCGAGTTGGCGAACCTGCGCGACCGCGGCCTCGACACCACCAGCCCGGTCGACGCCCACCCCGATGGGGCGACCCCGGAGGGACTACTGGACGTGGCGGGCAATGTGTGGGAGTGGACCGCCCGCGCCAGGATGGGCGGCGGCGTCACGCTGCGTGGCGGCTCCTACGCCTCGCCCGCGCTGTACGCGCGCACCACTTTCCTCAACGCCGCGCCCGCCGAGCTGGCCTCGCCGGGCATCGGGATGCGGGTGGTGCGCCAGCCGTGACTCCCAGCAGCGGACTCGATCCCGAGCAGGGGCTGATCATCGTCTCCTGCAGTCGGGAGAAGCTGGTCACCACGACCCCGGTCCCGGCGCTGGAGCTGTACCAAGGCGCGCTCACGCCCCGCCTGCGCAACCACCTCTCAACCGAACACCGGGCACGGCTGCGCATCCTGTCCGGCGCGCACGGCCTGCTGCACCCCGACGACCTCGTGGGCACCTACGAGCGCAAGCTCCGCACCCGCGGCGAAGCGCAAGGGCTTCAGGCTCGCGTGTCCGAGCGCCTGACCACCGAGCTGCGGGACCAGGCGTTGCGGCACGTGTTGGTGGTGCTGGAGCCGCTGTACCTGACCGCCGCCGAGTGCCTGTTCGACCACGCGCCGCCGCTGTCGCTGACGTTGCTACCCGACCCCGTGGACTGGGCTGGGACGAGCGCCGTGTTGTCCGGCTGGGGCTGGCTGTGACCACGTCCGAGTTCGCCCCCGGCCAGCTGCCACTGCGGGAGGAGTTGCTGCGGCACGGCAACAACCACAGCTCCACCACCCATACGTGGGAGGCCCTCGCCGACGGAGTCGGCTGGCACGAGCCCACCCCGTCGGACTGCCGGCTGGCGTCCGCACGCACCGTCTCGGTGGTCATTCCCGCCCACCAGGTCGGCTACTGCCTGCCCACCGTGCTCGACGCCCTGGACGCCCAACACCATCAGTACGAGTTCGAGGTCATCGTCGTCGACGACGCCAGCACCGACGACACCGCCCACGTCGCCGCTCGGCACCGGGTGGTCGACCGGCTGGTGCGGTTGCCGCAGCGGATGGGCGCAGCCACCGCCCGCAACGTCGGCACCGCCCTCGCCAAAGGGCGAACCGTGCTCTACCTCGACGGCGACATGGTGATCCCGCCGCACGTGATCAACGACGTCGCCACTCGCGCCACCGACACCAGCGTGCTGGTCGGCTTCCGCCACAACCTGCGCTACGAGGTGCACTCGCAGGACGCGGCGATCCTGGGCCGCATCCCGAACCTCGCCGCCGACCACCGGGTCGTGTGGCGACCACCGCCGGACGTCGTGCTGCCCTACAGCGGGATCACGCTGCCCGAACCGCTCGACGGCCGACCGCTGGACGACACCCACGACTTCATCGACCTCGGGTACGGGCAGTCCTACTACGACTGGGACCTGCCCCGCATGGTCGTCACCGCCCTGGTCGCCGTACCCCGCGCCGCCGTGCTGGACGTCGGCGGCTTCGACCCGGAGTTCGGCCGCCTCGGGTGGGGCATGGAGGACACCTACCTCGGCGCGTGCCTGATCGCCGCCGGGCTGCTGGTCATCCCGCTGCGCCAGGCCGTCGGGTTCCACCTCGACCCGCCCGACGCAGCTGAGCAGTGGCAGCACAAGCTCGCCGGCTGGCCGCACACGCTGGCCCGCTACCGCGAGCTGCTGGAGCTGCCCGCGCCGCGAGGCCGCACCCACGCCTTCATCTCATCCATGTCCGAGCTGCTCACCCACTGCGAGGGACGCCCATGACCACGACAACCACGACCACAGGCCGAACCTCGGCGCGCCGGATGGTCGGTTCCGGCACGCGCGGCGGGACCGGTGTCGTCTACGACCCGCTCACCGGTCTGACCCACCGAACCGGCCAGCCGATCCTCACCGGACGCACCGCCCTGGCCCACGAGGGCATCACCTCGCTACCGGAAGTCCACCCCGGCGAGTTGGGCGACGTGATGCCGGTCAGCGTGTGCTGGTCGCCCATCGTGCGCTGCAACCTGGCCTGCCCGCAGTGCCTGGACGACAAGACAGTCCCGGAACTCGGCCGCGGCGAGCGCGCCGAGGTCGCCGCCAGGATCGCCTCTTCCGGTGTACTCGGCGTGGACGTCTCCGGCGGCGAACCGCTGCTCATCCGCGACCTGCCCACCCTGCTCGACGTGCTGGTCGACGGCGGCTGCGCGGTCAGCGTCACCACCAACGGCACCCACCTGACCCGCCGCGCCGAAGCCCTCGCCCGCCGGGTCGACGCCATCCGGGTCAGCTTCGACGGCCCCGACCCCGAGCGGCACGACCGGTGGCGCGGCGAGGGCAGCTTCGCCAAAGCCGTCTCCGGCACCCGCGCCGCCCTCGCCCACGGCATCCCGACCCAGATCCAGACCGTGCTCATGCGCTCCACCGCCGCCGGACTACCCGCGCTGGTCGAGCTGGCCGACCGTCTCGGCGTCCACGGCGTCACCGTCCTGCAGTACCTGCCCTTCGGCGAAGGCGCTCCCCTCGCCACCGCCGAACAAGTGCCCGACGAAGACGCCCGCCACCTGGTCGCCGCGCTCGGCACGACTCCGGTCCCGGTGCGGCTCCGCACCCGCGCCGACGCCGCCGGGTTCACCGTCGTGCGCGCCGACGGACAGGTCTGGCGCAACGCCCAGAACACCACCACCATCGCTGCCCTGCGCCCCCTGACCGGGCCGGTCAGCCTGGCCGTGACCGAACGGGACGGTTCAGCATGAACCGCACCGCACAGCGCGTGTTCGAGCACCAGCGCATCTGGAGGGTCACCCCCGAGGCCCTGAGCGACGCCTGCCTGCTGCTGTTCGCCGCCATCAGCCGCGATCACCCGAAGGTCGACCACGTCATCGGCATCGCCAACGGCGGCGTCGCCCCCGCCCGCATCCTCGCCGGCCGACTCCGCGTGAAACCCAGGAGCGTCCACGCCCGGCACAACGCCGACGACGGCCTCTACCGGCAGGCCACCGGCAGGGTCACCGTCGACTTCGACGCCTTCTGCCGCGACCTCGGCCTCAGCCGCCGCAAGCTCGACGGCACCATCCTCGTGGTCGACGACATCTGCGGCAGCGGCGCCACCCTGCACAAACTCCGCAACCTCCTCACCCCGGTCCTCGCCCCGGACGCCCGCGTGATCACCGCGACGTTGTGCCTGAACACCGGGGCGCAGACCTGCCCGGACTACTCGGTGTGGACCGTGTCGGACTGGGTCAGCTTTCCCTGGGAGAAACGCCCCGATCAGCCGACCACCGACATACCCCTTCCGAAGCGGGCGACCAGCCATGCCTGACGCCGGCAAACCGCTGACCATCGCGTTCGTCCTGGCCTCCTACACCCACGACGCCCCGGCCGGGATGGAACGCGCCACCGCCGCCCTCGCCCACGGTCTCCGCCGGCTCGGACACCGCGCCCTGATCATCACCGCCACCGAACCCGATCACGCCACCGATGAGGAGATGGACGGGGTGGTGCTCAGCTCGGTCGGGGTCACCTTCCCCGCCGACGACGATGAACTGCGCGAGGCGATCAGCACCCACGGCCAGGACGAGATCATCACCGCCGACCTGCGCGCCCTCTACCACCGCCACCGCGTCGACATCGCCGTCTACGTCGACGCCCTGTGGGGGCTGGGACGCCTTGCCCCAGAGTGCGACGGCGTACGCACGGTGCTCGCGATGCACGTCGTCGGCCACGACCAGGACCTCGTGCCCGCACTGCAACGCGCCGAGTTGGTGGTCGCGCCGTCGACCACGGTTCTCGGACAAGCCCACGCCCGAGGCTACGACAGCACCTGCTGGCGAACCGTGCCCAACGCCCTGCTCGACGAGCACAACGCGCCCGACACCCGCCAGCGCGAGGCGTTACGGCAGGGCGGACCCGTACGTGTGCTGGCCCGGCTCGGGCCGGAGAAGAACGTCCGCGCCCTGCTCGACGCAGGCCGCCTCGTCGACCGCGGCATCGAGGTCGTCCTCGCCGAAGCCGGGTTCGAGCACACCGCCGGCGCACAAGCCGCCGAGTACCGCCACTGCGCCCACTCCGCCGCCCACCTGCTCATGGGCAGCGTCCGCGACGACGGCCTGCCCTGGAACCAGGTTCAGCCGTGGCTCGCCAACGCCGCCGTGGTCATCGTGCCCTCGACCAAGGAGACCTTCGGCCTCATCGCCCTGGAGGCCATGAGCGTCGGCACCCCGGTCGTCGCCTTCGACGTGGACAACCTTCCCACCCTCATCGGCACCGACGACGGAGCGGGCGGAATCGTGGTGCCCCGCGCCCACGGCGAGTTCGGGCTCTGGGCTGCCGCCGAAGTCCTCCTCGACGATCCGGTACGCTACTCAGCGCTATCACGGGCTGCGTACTACCGCTCGCGGGACTATCTGCCCACCACAGTCGCCCATGACTTCCTCAAGGCGGTGCGGTGATGACCGATGTCCCACTTCTGCTGGTCGACGGCCACAACCTGCTCTGGCGCGGAGCCTTCGGCTTCCCCGCCGCGA
Source organism: Saccharothrix obliqua (assembly GCF_019375475.1). Classification (GTDB taxonomy): domain Bacteria; phylum Actinomycetota; class Actinomycetes; order Mycobacteriales; family Pseudonocardiaceae; genus Actinosynnema; species Actinosynnema obliqua. The sequence continues at coordinate 775,120 of NZ_JAHXGQ010000002.1, forward strand.
TCCACTCGCGCGACAAGACCCGCGATCTGACCGCCGAGTTCGCCTTCTTCGCGCTACTGCGAGTAGCCATACGCGAGGAGTTCACCTCCCCGCCGGAGGTGATCGTGGTATTCGACGGCCAGCACGGCGCTGCCGAACGCCAAGCCACCGACAGCGACTACAAGGCCAACCGCGGCCTCGACGAGGCCGCGCTCAAACCCATCCGCGCCATCCCGCACGTCCAGCAAGCGCTGACCGCCTACGAGCTGGCGTGGATCGAGATCGACACGGCCGAAGCCGACGACGTGATCGCCACCCTCGTCACCCACGTCCGCCGCGACGACCCCGAGCGCCGGGTGTGGATCATGTCCGGCGACCGCGACTTCTACCAGCTCATCGATGACCGCGTCCGGGTGCTCAACACCACCATGAAGCGAGGCCGCCGCCACATCGAGCCCGACACCGTGTTCGACCGCTACCGAGTCCAGGCGGCCCAGTGGGCGGACTTCCGAGCCCTCACCGGCGACCCGGCCGACAACATCCCCGGCGTACGCGGCGTCGGGACGGGTACCGCCGCCAAGCTCCTGGCCGGCGGCCTCACCCTCGGTCAACTGGCCGACGCCGGGCGGCTCACCGGCGCCAAGGGCAAGGCCGTCGCCGAAGCCTGGGACCAGCTCCTCGACTGGCGCGACCTGATCAGGATGCGCACCGACCTCGCCCTGCCCCTGCTGCCCACCGGCCACAGCAGCCGGCCCCTGCCCACGCCCGCCGAGGTCATCGACAAGCTTGGACTGTGGTGACGCCGGTGACCGCGACCGCGTTCATCCCGCCCGGCTCGGTCCTGACCGTGATGGCCCATCCCGACGACGCCGAACTCTGGGCAGGCGGCACGCTCGCCCTCTGCACCGCCGCCGGAGCCGACGTCACCATCGCCGTCCCACGCCACCCCGAGCCGCGTGCCAGTGAGGCCGCCGCAGGGGCCGCGGTACTCGGCGCGGGGCTTCACGAGATCAACGAGCCCACGGCGGCGGCCGTACGCGAACTGCTGCTGGACACCCGCCCCGAAGTCGTGCTCACCCACCCGCTACGCGATGTGCACCCCGACCACCGGCGCATCGCCGAAGCCGTGCTGGAAGCCCTTCCCGAGGTTGTCATCGCCACCGGAAAACCACGCCGGGTCTACGCCACCGACACCTACAACAGCCTCACCCTCGACGGCCCCGTTCCTGCGCACACCACCGTCGACATCACCACCACCTGGACCGCCAAGCAACGCGCCCTGACCGTGCACGCCTCCCAGCCCATCGCCGAACACTTCGGCCCGATGGCCGAGAACCTCGCCCGGCTGTGGGGCGCGCGCATCGGCGTCGACCACGCCGAGAACTTCGTCCCGCTGCCCGTACTCGGACGCCTGCCCGCCGCGGTCACCCTCTGACCTTCGCGGACTTCCGCTGGCTTGATAGTGTCGAATGGGCACGTCAGGTCGGGCCTGCCGTGTTCGACGGTCGGTGCCTGCGGTACTTCATCGCGGCACCGAGGGCTCGTAGACGGCGGCGTTGAGCCGGGTCTCGCGGACCAAGACCCGCTCGACCCTCGCGCCGTCAGCGCGAGGAAGCCCGGTCAAGACGCTCTCGGCGACCCGCCCCAGCAGGACCGCGACGGCCTCAACGGTGGGCCACGGCAGCCCGCGGGCGAACTGCTCGGCAACGTCCGCCGGGCGCTCAACCCCGAAGCAGAACACTCGACTGCCCTCCGCGGTCAGCGGCTCGATCAGCCGGTCGCACGCGCCGAGCATCGTGGCGTGGTCGAGGTGCTCGTCGATCCACCGCCGAAGCCCGACCTTGAGCGCGCCGAACTCCACCACGGTCACCTCGGGACTCAGCTCCGGGGCGGTCACCGTCACTGAGGCAGACCAGGAGTGGCCGTGGAGGCTCACGCACTTGCCACCCAGGTGCGGCAGCCGGTGTCCGGACTCGAACGAGTGCTCGACGGTGATCTTGTGCGCCATCAGCGGACCACCGTGCTCGACCAGTCGATCGACAGGGGCGGTTGCGGCAGTATCACCTCGTGCATCTGCACCGAACCCAGCTCACTTCCCGCAAAGTCAGGCGTCCGTGATCGAGAACGGCCTGCGGTGACCGGTCGTCGGGTGGGCCATCGCAGGCCCGAGGCCAGTCAACGGGCTCGCCCACCGCGATCACCAGAGCGACCGTGCGGCGGCTGCGAGGCGTCCACGGGGCGGCACCCCGCCTGATCAGGGATTTGGGGTTTCCCTGGCGGGTGAGCACGCATGGGCCGACACCGGCCGACGCTGCGGAAACGAACGAGTACCGTGCGCTATGGAGGGACCGGAGGAAAGGGACGCGCGATGGTGGCACGGCTACTCACTCCGCTGGCCGCTGCTCGCGAAGCCGCCGGTTACACCCAGGAAAGTCTCGCCGTCACGCTGAAGGTTGAGCGCACCACCATCGGCAGATGGGAACGCGGCGTCCAATCGCCTCAGCCGTGGCAGCGACCCGGTCTCGCCCGAGCCCTGCAGGTCTCCCTGGACGAGTTGGACGTCCTGTTGCGCCGCACTGCCCGGCGCTCCAGCAAGCCCACCTCGGCTGCGGTCCTGGCCCCAGCACCGATCGGCGTTGAGCTGATCCCGCCGGCACCACCCACCAGCGACAGCCACGAGCGCGAACCCGTCGCCGAGGTCGACGTCATCCACGCCGCGATCCCGCGCCTGCGCCGCGCCCTCGACCGACTGGACCTGCCCGACGACGGGCTCACCAGGACCCCGGCTGACCTTCACGGCGACATCGCCCGCGCCAGCGACGACCGGTTGCAATCCCGCTACGGCAGCCTCGCCCGCCGCCTACCCGCCCTCATCACCGAACTCGCCCGTGCCCGTCAGCTCGGCGCCACCGCCGACCGTCGCCACGCCGCAGCCCTGCTCACCCTGGCGCTGCGCGCCGCCGACGGCGTGGCCTTCAAGTTCGGCTACCTGGACCTGTCCGCACGGCTGATCGACCTGATGCGCTCGGCCGCCCGGCTCGCCGAGGACCCACTGCTGCTTGCCGCGGTGGCGTACGTGCGCACCGAGAACTTCTTCGCCAGTGGAGACCTGGACGCTGCCATCCGCGCCCTCGAACTTGCCGCCGACCGCGTACCCGACCTCGACACTGCCTCGGCCTTGGCCGCCTTCGGCGCCTTGCACATGCGCGCGGCGGTCGTCGCGGGCCGGGCCGGCAAGCCCGATCGCGCCGCCGACCACCTGCGCGAAGCCCGCCGCGCCGCAACCGCCGTCCCCGAAGGCGTCTACCAGGGCACCGCGTTCGGCCCTGCCTCCCTCCGCATCCACGAACTGGCCGTCGCCGTCGAACTGCGCGATCCCCTGGGGATCGAACGGGCGGCGGCCTGGCACCCGCCCGACACCCTGCCCGCCGAACGTCGCTCCCACTACTTCATCGACCTCGCCCGCGCCCAGCTCACGCTCGGCCGTCACGAGGACGCCTACCTGTGTCTGCAGGCCGCCCGCCAGGCCGCGCCCGAACACACCCGCACCCATCCCCAGGTCCGCCATTCGCTGTCGACCTTGCTGCGTACTCACAGCGCCCCGAGCACGGGACTGCTCGAACTCGCCGCCTGGGCCCGTGCTCGTTGATGCCCGACCGAACGCTTAGTGCGGAGCCAGCAGGTCGGGCAGGTCGTGCAGGGAGTCGATCACCCAATCGGCATCGCGACGCACCAGTGGATCGTCAGCCCAGAGGTACCCCCAGGGACCGCGCCGGATCAACGCCGTACGGAACCCCGCCGCCTTCGCCGCCACCACGTCGTTGTCCCGGTGGTCACCCACGTACACGGTCTCACCGGGTCCGTCGGGCACCATCTCCGCGACGCGCGCGAAGAACTCGAGCGAGGGCTTGGCGACACCCCACTCGCCCGAGGTCGCGACCTGGTCCACCGGCAGGCCCAGCGCACGCAGCAGCTCCGCCGCGCGGGAAGTCTGGTTCCCGGCCACCCCCACCCACAAGCCGAGCTCCCGCAGCCGCGCCAAGCCGGGCCGGACGTCGGGATAGAGGTCGCCGTCCTCGATGCGCTCACCCAGTCCGGCCTCTTCCCGTAGCCGCCGTTCGCGGGCGAGGTCGAAGCCCGGCTTGAAGTATTGGAACGTCTCGGCGTTGTCCCGTCCGGCAGCGGTGACCGCACCCAGCACGGTCGAGAAGGTATGACGTGGCACGCCGATCCAGTCGGCCCACGCACCCCACTCGCGCGAGTCGTCCAACAACGTCTCGCCCACGTCGAACACCACCGCGGTCACCATGCTTCTACTCCTACGTCACCCACAAACGCCGCGCCACAGAGGGCCCTATGGCCTGCACAGCTGCTCGGAGGCGGCCGAACGTCGATCGCGCCCAACTCCCAGCGCACCTCGTCGCCGGATTCCAGTTGGCGGGCGGTGAGGTAGACCAGCGTGTCGCCGTCGACCAGCGCCATGCGCCACCATCCCCTTACTGGATCGCACACCTCGGGTGGGACGTCGGCGTGGATCTCGGTTCGGCACACGCGGGTCGGTCACAGTCAGGCGGAGCCAGAGTCCGTCATGAGATTCGGTCCTGCTGATCGTCGTTCCAGACCATGCGGTGACACGCGACTGGTCGAGCACCCCGCGCAGCACATCGAGGTCTACGGGCTGACGCCCTCGCCTTGCTGGGTGCCGGTCTGTCGAGGGTGTTGGTCGCGGATTCCGCCTCGCTTCCGAATTTGATAAGTGGGTGAAGGACGTCAGTAGCGGAGGCTGGTGGTGAGCCCCGGCACGCAAGCTCTGGGCAACCTGCCAACGCAGCGAGGGCGACTACGAGCATCAGGGCGGTCTCAGTCAGGCCCTGGGAACACGTGCCCCCAAGGGACGTCACCGAGGTTGTGGTGCTGGCACTGGGAAACGCCTGATTCAGTGCTCGGTCTGGGAGTCGGTGTCACCTCGCGCCGGTCAGGATGTGCAGGCGGGTGGAGACGTTCCACCCACGTTCAGTGGCCGGGCCGTAGAGCGCGTCCATGCCGGCCAGAACCTTCTCCTGGGTGGTGCCTTCCGGCATCACCCACACCGGAGCCAGCCGGTGCTCCTCGACGAGCTGGGCGATCTCGTCGAAGTCGCGGTCAGGCTCGCTGACCACGAACTTGAACACCGCGCGGTCCGTCGCAACCAACGCCGACAAGGAATCGGCCTTGATTCGGGTGGAGTAGGCCATGCCGGAGTTCGCAAGTTTTGGGCTCACCACCCAGAGATCGACCAAGGAGGCAAGTTCCGGTGTGGGCGCAATCGTGCCGTTGGTTTCGACCTGCACCCGAACATCCGGCAGGCCGCGGGCCAGTGCAGCCATGGCGGGCTGCTGCAACATCGGCTCCCCGCCGGTGATCACCACCATGTCCACGCCGCGCTCAAGCACCCACGACACCAGCTCGGCGATAGGGACTCTGTCGCTGACGTCGGCCGGGTTGTATCTGCTCCAGTCCCAGCTCTCTGGGGTGTCGCAGTAGCCGCACCGGAGGTTGCACCGGGAGAACCGGACGAACACGCAGCGCTGCCCGGCCCACGGGCCTTCGCCCTGGAACGACTCGAACTTCTCCGTGAGAATTGCGGAACCCTCTACACGTCCGGGAGTCAAGGCCAGCGTGTTCACGAGGCATCGCCTCGCTCCCACAGACCGGTGGTCATCCCCGAGTCGACCCGTACGGATACGAGTCGGCCGCGGGTCTCCGGTTCGACGTTGTCGACGAACCATCCAGCCAGGTGGGCCACCAGCGCAGGGCCAGCAGCACGTAGCCCCGCGTCGGCGTCAGACGCCTGGAGGTATGTTTCGAACGGCTTCGAGTCGCCGAAATCGGTGATGAACCCAACCTTGTTGAGCCCGTCCGCCCTAAGAACCAGCGTGACGTCGCTGCGGCTGCTCTTGAAGGTCTTCGAGATCGTGACCTGGCTGGTGACGTCGTCACAGCGTGCTGACGTGGTCGCGGTCTCCGACACCACCATCTCGACCAGCGTGACCGACATCGCCGACTCAACGTTGTCCCGGAACCACCCGGCAAGGTGAGCAGCGAGAAGCTCGCTCGTCGGGTGGAAGGTGACCTGCTCGTTGAGCAACCGGTGGTCAAACGTCGCGGCCAGAAAGTCCCGGAGATGCGACAGATCACCGGGGGCGTCATCGTGCACGAGCGCCGAGGCGGTCACCGTGTAGTTGTGGCCGTGGTTGCGGCGACATTTATGACTGGCCGGCAACTGCATCAGCTCGTGGCTGGCACTGAAGCGGAACGACTGCGAGATGGTGATCTGGCCGTCCGCCATACACTTCTCCTCATTGGCCTTCATATGGCCCTCCTTATCCGGCCATGCCGAACGGCACTCGGACGATCTGCGCTGGCGGCGGAGCCGTCCATGCCGGGCCGGACGACGCAGCGGCCAGAAAGTTCGAGGGTGGAGTGGCACCAGCGGCGATCTGTCGACCAGTCCGGTGCCCCGAGCGATGTTCGCCTCGTGCGGACGATTGCGCATCGAGCGCGCCCACCAGCACGTCCGCGTGAACGGGAAACTCCCCATCGACAGGGAGGGTGGTCTGACCATCGGACATCCAGAGCCGCACGTTCTGGTGAGGCACTACTAGTCACTCGGGCTGTCGCTGGAGACAGCACCCCGCCCAGACCGCAGCGACCTCAGTCAACTTCCAATGATCAACGGCTGCCAGAGCGACGACGCGGCGGCAACGAGGCGGCAACGAGGCGGCACCGCCTCTGACCTGCAGAAACACCTTTTGCGCGGCGGTAGTCCGAACGGGTGCTGCTCGCCGAGCGAGTGATCAGACTTGACCGGTAGCTGGTTATCGTGGCATCGGGCCGACGGAGCGAGGTGGTGTTCATGGGCGACCGGCGAGAGGCGTTCGCGGCGCGGCGTGAGCTGATGGGCTACACCCAGGAAAGCCTCGCAGCAGCCGTCGGTGTGGAGTTCTCGACCGTGGGCCGCTGGGAGCGCGGTGATCTGACTCCGCTACCGTACCGGAGGCCACGTATCGCGAAAGCGCTGGGGATCGGCCTCGAAGAGCTGGGCACGTTGCTTACGCCGGCACCATCCCGGCAGATGACTGCTCCGCCCTCGGCCGCCGTACCAGCCCGAGCGGCGAATGCCGGCGCAGGAGGCCCGCTCGACACGCAGCCCACCGCGCACGGTGGCGCTCAAGCCCGTCTCGAAGCCGCAGCGCCACGAACGGGTGGCAGGCTGTCCGAAAGGGAGGCCGTCCCTGTTCAGCCCTACCTCGCGGAGACAGACGACATGGACCGTCGCGACCTGCTGCGCCTGTTCACCATGAGCGGTGCCCTGCTGGCGTTGCCTGCGATCGAACCTGTCCTCGACGACGTGGACAGGCTTGCCGCGGTGGCTCGAACCGGCGCGGTGGATTCCGCGGCGGCAGCCGAGTTCGCCCAGTTCAACAGCCACCTGTGGCGGGTCTACGCACTCGCGCCGACCAAGAGCGAGGTACTTCCCCTCGTCCGCGCACAGCTCGACGTGCTGTCGACGGGCCTGCGGCACCCGCAGACCCCGGCCATCCGGCAGCGACTCTGTGAGCTGTCCGCCGACCTCTTCCAGTTGGCGGGCGAGATCTTCTTCGACGGTGACCGATACACCGACGCCGCCCACTGCTACACCCTTGCCGCGACAGCAGGCAAGGAAGCCGATGCCCCGGACCTCTGGTCTTGCGCGTTGACCAGGCACGCCTTCATCGCCCTGTACGAGCGTCAGTTCGATGAGGCCGCTCCGCTACTGGAGCTGGCCGCCGCCCTGGCCCGCCGAGGCGATCCGGCACTCTCGACCCGGCAATGGATCGCAGCCGTGCAGGCAGAAACCTTCGCCGGTCTCGGCGACGTGGACGCCTGCCAGCGCGCACTCGACACGGCAGCCGAGGTCCAGCACCTTCAGGGGCCGGTTCACAACGGTGGCTGGCTTCGATTCGACGGTTCACGCCTAGCCGAGGAACGCGGCACCTGCTACGTCAATCTGGGCCGCTACGACCTCGCCGAGGCCGCCCTGACCGATGCCCTGGCTGGCAACCTGACCGCCCGTCGAAAAGCCGGTGTGCTCACCGACCTGGCGATGATCGGAGTGCACCGGCGTGATCCTGACCGGGTCGCGACCTATGTCGACGCCGCCCTGGTCACCGCCCGCCAGACCGGCTCCGGAGTCATCGCACGCAAGCTGCGCGGCCTACAGCCGAACCTGGCCCCTTTGCTCACCGACCAGCAGATCCAGCGACTCGATGCCGAGATCACCGAACTCGTCGGCAACCGCGCCGCATGATGGAGGACGACAGAATGCAGAACGACCGTGGCCGCGTGTTCCGTCAGGCGTGGATCGCCGGAGTCACAAAGCACTACCCCGGCGAGCCCAAGCCCGGCTACATCACCCCGTGGGAGGAGACCCCGGATTGGGAACGCGACGCCGCGACCGCCGTGTACGACCAGGTCCTCGCCTTCATCAAGGCCACCGACGGCGCCACCGCCAAGCTCACCTCGGACCAGAAGGGCCGCTTCGTCGCGCTGTGCTGGATCGGCCAGATCTACAAGCACTTCCCCGACCCAAAGCCGTCCTACGTCGCGGACTGGAGTGACCTGCCCGATTGGCAGAAGGCCACGGACATCGACATCTTCGAACGCATCGAACAGGACGCCTGACCTGTGTGACGGCATTGGCAGAATACGGCGTGGTCACTTCTCGTGCTGGGCCGGGTCGCTGTCGCCCCACCAGACGAACGCGACGGCCGTGGTGGTCGCGCCGGGATTGCCCGGCCCGATTTCGTACGACACGCGGATCACCGCCGCCGGCACGGTCCACTCCCGCTGCCGCTCGATCACCCGACCGATCTGCGAGCCCAGCAACGGCAGCCCGAACATGTCCGGCACGCGCTTGGACAGCAGGTGGAACAGCGGCGCGTACTCGAAGTACCGCGCCCGTGTCCGCGGTACGAAGGTGACGTTGACGTCGTCGAGGCGCGGACCGGCTGGGACCGTCGTCGATGGCCTGCCCGACAGGGATGTCGAGCAGGCCGTCGCGGACACGCACAGGCGCCCCACAGCCGGAACCACCGCCCGCTGGTTGACCAAGCCCGACCGCGTCAGCGGCCGGTGCGCCCACCCACGCCCGCACCCCGTCCCCGGTCGCCGACCCGAGCATCAGCCTGGCCGCCGCGATCACCTCGCCACTCGTAGGCGCGCTGGCCGTACGGAGAGGGAACACCCCAAGTGGGCCGGGACGGAGCCCGGCCCGACGGGCGCTACTCGGGCGCGGACAGCCGGAAAGAAGCCTCCACTACCAGGCTGCCGGTGCAAAACCCCTGTTCAACCCGGTCCCTATCCTTTGGTTCTCCCGCCGCGGAGCGTGCCTTGGCCGGGAGGAGGCGTCTCTTCTTCACCCCGCGGCTCAGCGGAGGAGCAGGAGGCGATCCCGCCAGGCCAGGCGCAGCAGGGTCACTGCGCCGGAGGACAGGCGCGTCTCAAGCCGGTCGATGGCCTCGGCCGTGAACGGAACGCCGATCCTGCCGTCGATCGTCACCACGCGGCCTTCGTCGTTGGCGTCGACGACGCCGCTGAAGAGCCGGTCGAAGACGTCACCGTCGATCACCGCGACGGTGCGTTGGCTCGCCGCCAACCTGAGCGGGTCCATGATCAGGCCGTAGTGCCACAGCCGGAAACGCCCTTCGTTGCGCGCGCGCTCGAACGACGCGAACGGCTCCTCGTTCCCGTAGTCGATGCGGCGGGCCCCGTTGCCGTCGTGTTCGGGGTTGCCGAGGAACTCCTCGGAGTATTCACGCATGATGTTGCGCCACAAGGAGAAGTCGTTGCGGATGTCGACAGTGGACACGGAGGAGGGCTGGAACTCCCCCGCCGGCATGAGACTGCAGATGTCGCGACCGTCGGCGACAGCGGCTCCGTCACGCTCGTGAAGGACGAATCTGTGGTCGCCCGTGCTGCTTCGTCGGATGGTGAGGGTGTTGATACCCGGGGACATCAGCAGCCGTGACGGGTCGAACGGGTCGCCGATCGCCGACCTCAGCGGCAGCGCGTCCCAGTGCGGTATCGCACCGCCCGCCGCGTACCACGCACTCTTGAACTCGTGAGCGAGAGACTCTTTGACGTCGAACACCTCGAAGAACGTGGTGGTCCCGAACGTCAGCGTCAGCCCGTCGGACGCGGATACGTCGAGAAGGCGGTAGCTGAGCCGGTTCTCCAGCAGCCGAGGCCGGACGAGGTCCCGCACCGCCCGGCTGTAGCCGGCGTAGCGATCACCTCGGGCGGTCAGCGGCAACACGTGATCCACCGGATCGAGCCGAGGCACCGGGTGCTCGGCGTCGGAGAACTCCAGGCGAACCGATTCCAGTTCCACAGGCTGGTCCAACAGCCAGCCCGGCCCGACCAGCACATGGCCACCGGGCGCCCGTTGTCCAGCCGGGTAAAGCCATGCGGCCAGTTCGGCCAACTCGCGCCCTCGGGCACCGGCAGCGCGGCGGATGCGAAGCCACTCCGCTTGGCTTCGCCGTACATGCTCGGCGACCGCGGGACCGAACGTCTCACCGGTCTCCGGCAGGACGGGCGACCGAGGTTCTCCGGCCAACAGAGCGTCGAGTTCCTCGATCGACACCCCCAGCGCCTTCGCGATTGCGGGACGCATCCACGGCTGCGGGTCCTGCGTCCCTCGTTCCCATCGGCCGACCGTCGACGGCTCCACCTTGACGCGGCGGGCGAACGTCTCCTGCGTGAAGCCCAGAGCTGCACGTCTGTTCACCAAACGCGTTCGCTTACGTGCCATTTCCGCCACCCCCGTCGGCTTTCCACCATAGCGTGTACCGATTAACCCACGTCAGAGGTCATGTAATCGTCACCCGGACGGGTGTGTCCGGCAGCAGCTCCGGAGTGTTCCCGAGCAAAGAACTTGGAAGACAGGACTGATGGGTGTCAGCGCTGTCGTTTGTCCCTGCCCCTGGGTAGTTCGGACGGCTCATCGTGACCAGATCGGAAGAACGGCGTGCCGCCGTGTGGCGCGGAACCACGTCACCGCTCTGGACACCAATACAGGCGCGGCCGTGGACCTTCTTCGAGGAGCGCATCCAACTCGCCGAGGGGCGCTTTCAACGCTCGGGCGATGTTCGGCCTGAACTGCACCTGCGGAACACCAGGCATCCCACGTCCACGGCGAGCTTTTGCACGAAAGACAGGCCCACCGAACCCGTCCCCGACCGGCCTCTCGCGGAACGTCCGGGCAGACGTACCCGTTCGGCGTACGTGCACCCGGTTCGCGTTCTCGCAGGTCAACGAGGCGGCCGACGTGTCGACGCCGTGAAGTCGACCGGTGGCCGACGTGGACGTTGGCTGCCGATCAATGTTGGGTGGAATTCGTCATGGAAGCACCGGGGTCGCCGCACCCATGTCCGGCCGGCCCGCTTCCCGGACCTTTGGATGTGGTGCAAGTGCCCTGTGCGAAGTCGAGGTTGCCGAACCCCTATGCGTCAAGTCGCCCGTGCCCTCTGCTGTCGCAGCGACGTGGGCAGTGCGCGTAATCGGCCGACCACCCACGGCCGCAGGTTCGTCATCGAAGCTCCCACGAACGGGCACTCGGCCGCGGAACGTCTGTGGTTACCGACCCGGACGGTTCCCGACAGCGTCTGACCACATTGGACTATCGGCCTGCTCCCGCGCGGGCAGGACGGTAACCGTGAAAGGCGAAACACGTGAGTCAACGATGCGAACAGACCAACCCCGCCACCGCTGCGGACATACCCGTCTCCGGTCTGTGGGGAGATGAAAGGCTGGCGATCTTCGCCGCGGACGACGTGCCGACGCTGTTCGCGATCGGGGCCGAGGATCTCGGGACCCACGAAGCGTGGATCATCGGGTGGGGTATCTCCTTCCCGGGTTCCACGAGGGTCGTAGCGACGGACGACGGCCACACGGTGAGCACCGTCCGGCCTGAGGACTCGCTGCGGTTCTTCGCCGAAGGCGGCCAGACCCGGCTGAGTCTGATCTACGCGCCCTCGATCCGCGACGCCCTTCAGTACCGAGTGCACCGGCCGGCGGAGTCGCCCGTCGAGGGGCCCGCCGGCAACCGGGCCTCGACCTGACACGACGCGCTGGACCAACCGGAACGCGTTCTCCGGGTGCAAGACATACGCCCTTGCACCCCCGGAGTTCTCACACGGACGAGACGACCAGGCGGACCGGGCACAGCCCGTTGGGAAGGACGGCGGCAGGTGAGCGAGCAGGCCAGGCGGCTGTTGCGGGATGTGGTGCGCGCACGGCGAATGCTCGGTCACGATGTCCGTGACGTCGTCACCCCAGGGCCTGCCTGGCCCACACCGACCGACAGGCCCGGTGGCCCCGGCTCCTTCCGCGCCGGTCCCCTGCTGGGCCCGGACACACCCGAAGGTGTTCGGCGGTGGATCACCGAACACGGGGACGAGGTGGTCGCCGCCGTGCTGGAGGCCGACGACATCGGGATCGCCTTGCTGGGTCACGTGTGGCGGGCGCTACCCGACGACGTGGAGGAGAGCTGGCCCCGTCGGCTCTACGAGTGCGCCGCACCTCTGGCCGTGCAACGCCCGTCGTCACGCGAGCTGGCAGGCGCGCTCCGGGCCGGAGCGGAAGTCCTGCGCCACCGCGGTTGGTTGCGACCGGCGGCCGGACTGGGCATACACGAACTCGCCATCCGGCGACTGCTCGACGACCCACAACCACACACGGACGCCCTCCATTCGCTGGCCGCCACCTACCGGGCGCAGCACCGGATGCACCGGGTGATCGAGTGCGCCGACGAGGTGCTGGAACTCAACGTCCGCCACGCCCGCCCCGACGGCATCGCACGTGCCCTGGCCCGGCTCGGCACGCTGATGACCGAAGTGGGTCGCCTGGACTCGGCGGTGAACTACCTGACCCGCGCCGACAAGGCGCTCGGCACCCTCGACGCCGAGGAGGAACGGGCCCGCGTGCAGGTCGACCTGGGCCGGGCACTGTGGCTGGGCGGCGACGAAGCCGCCGGCAGACGCAGACTCCGCCGCACCTTGCCCTATCTGCCAGATCCCGACGTTCAACGCGTTCGACAACTCCTCGACCTGCCCAACGGCAGCACGCTCAACCGACCCGAGCTGGGCGGCGGCTGACCGAACCGGTCGCCCTACCAGTCTCCAGCGAAAGGACCTCAGCCATGCCCGGTGCGACCGCCACCCCCCAGTCCAGGGTGTGGACGCACCGTGCCCGCCGGCCGGCGATTGCTGCGCGGGGAGGCGTGTTCCCCGGGCTCGCCCCCGTCGAAGCGCCGTCGCCGGCCCCGACGGTCCGCACCACCTGAGCCCCTGGTGCGGACCGTCCCCCTTACGTGAAGGAGCAAACGATGGAGACCACCCCTGGTTCCCCGTTTGAGGACCCTTCCCCCGACAGCTCCACGTCCACGACGCGCACCGATCCCGGATGGACCGCGGCGCGTGACCGCCTGATCGCCGCGCTAGCTCGAGCCGCCAGCCACGGTCGGTAAGTACGGGATGTCCCTCTCACTCGAATGTTGTAGGTCGACTTAGACACAACGGTCGAGCGTTCGACTGTTGCTCACAGGGCGCACCGGAGGTTGGGCAATTCGGTAGACCGCCTACGAGCCGACTCGGTACGTGAGAATTCTTCATAAGGTTGTGGGACCCACACGGCCGTGTGGAAAAGTCCGTGCTTCCTTGGGGGATGGATGCGGTTGTTGACACGTACGCGGTCCTTGCTTGCCGCAGTGGCGCTCGCGACAGTCCTGCCGGCGACCACAACGGTGCCAGCTGCGGCGGCGGAGTCCAGTGCCTGCCAGCGCCAGCCACGGGACGCGGTGGCGCAGATGTGTGCCGACCAGTCCCAGTACATGTACGGCGTGTTCGCCACATTCGCCTATCCCGGAGTTACTTTCGGCGGGGCGGCGAGTTGGCCGGTGGACTTCTACAACGAAACCGAATTTTTCACCGACGACCTGATGACCAAGTCCTTCGCTTTCGGCCTTGATGTGCGGCGACAGGGTACAGCGACGACCTACCAACCGTACTGGATCGACTACACGAACTTCTCCGGTTACCGGTCGATCGGAACCGCCGCAGGCGGCTCGGACCTCAAAGTGCACACCTTCATGGCGATCCCGTCGTGTAGCGGTTGCACCACCTGGGACATCTTCTACGACTACGTGCACGTCGGTACCACCGGCGGGCAGCCGTCGCCATCCTCGCACCACCTGATGACCGGCTGGCTATTGACGGGAATGTATGGGCCTTCCTCGTTCCCGCAGACCCGCAACAGGGTCATGTTCCTCGACGGGAACTACCAGTTCGTGCGGTTCGATCGGGCAGCGACGTCGGTGCGCGCGCCGGCAGGCGACTGCTCTATCGGCGCCCATCCGGACTACTGCTGGCGCTTCGACACAGCCGTGTCGACGGCATCCGGCGGCACCGCCCAGTACGTCACCTCTTGGGACGTGACCAAGCCGATGGTGCAGCCGGGGACATTCGCCACCACTGCCCCCGAGGCCGGCCAGAGGGCCGCGCAGGACGCCGACGACGAGACCGATCAACTCGTCGAGCGGGCCCAGCAGATCGTCGACCAGCGCCTGAAGATCCGCCGCTGATCCGCCGCACGCCAACCCGCCTGTCCGACCGACCACCGGCACGGCATTTACCGGCGTGCCCTCGACATCCTGGAGACACCAGTGACGCGCAAGCTCCTGTACTCCCTTGTCGCAACCCTCTGCCTGATCACCGGCACGATCGTCCCCGCTTCTGCGGCTTCTCCGGCCGCTGGGCCCATCACCGCCGCCGCGGCTGCGGACCTGAGACAGGACTGCGAAGCGCACCGCAACGAGGCGGCCGGGCAGCGCGGTTGGGCACGTAGCCGCTTCGAGCAGTGCCACCGCCAATCCAAGTACATCACCCTGTACGACACGAACACCCTGGAACCCAAGGGGCACTTCGAGTTCGACCTGTGGACGTTGGCCTTCGCCTACGACGGCACCAGGCGCGTGGATTACGTCATTTCGGTGGAGAACGCCAAACAGTCTCAACAGTTGAACGACCAATGGAGCCTGCTGACCGTGACCTTCACCGGCTGCGCAAGCCGCACAGACCTGACCTGCACCGGCCCGCAGGAGGTGGAGAAGACCATCGGTGACTGGTACTACCAGCCGCACATCGACACGATCAGCGTCACCTCTCCGGACACGGCGGGAGCTGCGCCCTTCGCCACCGTCGGCTTCGACGCTTCCATCGGGATAGTGGCCGAGTACCGCGATGGCCGCACCCGTCCTCTGGTCGACTCCTCCTCTCAGGTCAACAGGGTCCGGTTCGACTCCGCCGGCTCGGCATTGGGCAACGGCAAGTACAAGGGCACCGTCTTCCTCGACCACACCCCGACCCTCGTCCTTCCGCTGACCGGGGCCGGAATCGACGAGGAAGCCCGGCACGTCGACGACGCCCTGCACCACACCGAGCGCACCTTCCCCAGTTCGCTGGGCAAGAACGTCCCCGGCGAGACCAGGCCCCTGCACCGCCTGATGGACGCCACACAGCGCTCCAGCAACCACAGCGCTTCGGTTGGTATCTGCCGCAACATCTGGGGCGACGGATATGCCGCGGGTGGACAGGAATGCGACGAGTACCCGTTCCAATCCACCTACGAGGGCTCGGCCACCTCGACCAACAACCAGCCCTACACGTGGAACGGATCCGCCCGACCCATCAACGGCGACCACAACGGTGCCGGCGGCACCAAGCTCGCGAACTTCTACGGGGCCAACCGCATCCTGGACAACGACGCCTTCTACGTGAAGGTCAGTCCCTGACCGAGGACCCGACCGCCGCGCGTGGCCCGCTACCGTCAACATGGCGGGCCATGCCCGACCCGTCCTCACCCTGGAGGCACCGATGACCGAACCCATCGCTCACCTCGACTTCACCCTCATCCCCGCCTACAAGCTGATCACCCTGAGAGACGCGGACAACGACGCCGGAACCGACAGCGCGAACGCCGTTACGGCCGCCCGCCGCGACGGCATCCACTCCACCGGCTCCGAGCTGTACATCCACTGCCCCACCGACACCCAACCGATCACCATCACGCTCACCGTCACCGCCCAACCATCGCAACCCCACTCCCCGACCTTCGAAGTCGAATGCCCCAGCGGACTGATCGTGCTGGGCACACCGACCGGAGAACAGACCGACCTCACACTCCCCGGCGGCGCCGGCGTCTACACCGGACACGTCACCAACACCGCCGGACACTGCCGAATCCTGCTGTGGCGGACCAGCACCATCGCGGACTATGACGAGGACGAAGATTAACCTCCAGCACGCTCAAGCTAGCCCTGCAACCGGCGTTCGCGTCGCCGCCAACGCAGAGTCAACTCGAAGCGGGTTGCCGGGGCGTATTCCTGTTCCACCCCCACCGCGCCCGGAGCGCAGACGCTGGACAGGCGCAGCGTCACGTGGGGTGGCCGCAAGGAGCGGTCCGTCCGCGCGAAGGGTGAAGCGGGCCTGGGTGCCACAAGGCATTGCCGGGTGTCGAGGTAGCCAGCGGCGAGGTTGTTTGTCAGGCAGATTCATCGTCTTTCAGGATTCGACGGGCGCCACGTGCGTAGAGGGCGCCTGGCTAGCTGTCACACGTAGCCGCCACCATGGCGCTGCGCACACCCGCCTTGATCAAGCTTCTGGCCAATCGAGCACTCCAGCTCGTTCCCGCTTTCAACAGGTAGGAGGACCTGGCCGTCGAGCAGGACGGTGCCCGGTGACTGCGTGAGGTTACCTGATTTGTGGGCGCAGATCGCTTGGGCGGAGAGGTGCTCGGCGGAGAACGCAGTGTTCTCGGCCTTGGTGTACTTCCCGCCGCGGACAGGTGGGCCATTGACGTTCCGAAGACCATCTCTCCTGATCGAAGCCTCACCGCCTTGAGAAAGTGCTTCAGACTCCCAGGAACACCGATCAGATCAAGAAACCTCCCTATAAGCTATTCCGATGCAATACTTCCATTAGCACGGATGAGGCAGTACCAGCCGCCTTCATCTCCAGGGAGGCATCCATCGCGGCCAGCTGGCGACAGTACCCATCCAGTTGGCCATATGGAGGGAATATCGCCGCCGCCACGGGTACGAGCAGCACCAAATCCTGACCCTTTCGGGAGAGCAGCCCCCTCGAAGTCGGCTCGGCCACCGAATGTTGCCCCACGAAAGTCGGCGTATCCGCCGAATTTGACTTTGGAAAACCTCACATCTCCACCGAACACTGCCGCACGAAAGTCGGAGTATGCACTCAGTCTGGCCTGGGCAAACCGAGCGTCGCGCGTGAATTCTGCTGCCCGGAAACTGACATTTCCCCCGAACCTGGCCCTCTCGAATACGGCGCTCCCATCGAACCGGGCAGATCCAAAATTGGCATGGCGCACGTGACATCGATTCAGATTAAGCGCAAAGAGTGTAGCGCCCGCTAGATCGAGGTCCGTGTCAGGCCAATACTTCGGATTTACAGGAATACCATTCCGGTCGTAATCCGGCCTCAAATGGGCAGCTAGGATCCGCTGAGCGGTGAGTCGCACCTGATGTTCCTGACCTCGTATGGTCGTGATCACCGCCCGGTCCGGGAGGGCTGCCACCGCCGCGTCATCTGCATCCTCCACGGGGGCAGGTACATCACCTTTTTCCAGGTTGCCGGACGCCTCGTGAGGCATTCTCAGGTAGGCGCAAATGACATCAACGATTGTCTGCCGGTGGCTCTGATAATCCTGGGCGAGGCGTTCCAATGCATAGAGTCCACCCAGCCGCACTGGCGCCTTGTTCGAACCCAGTTGCTCGACCGCCTTGATGTAGAGGTCGGTGATTCGGCGTTCTGCCGCGTCGTGGCGAGCATCAGTTGCAGCGTCCCTCTTCTGTTCGAGATCGACATCTTGCAACTCCAACGCCACTTCGGTGGAGCGCTGACGCCGCACTGCCAGCAATAGGGCAAGCGCACCACCGGTCCCTGCAGAGGCCGTCAGAGCGATGCGTACAGCCTCTGCCCTGGCCCGCATCAAGTCGGGACCGCTTAGATCGCCCGTCTGCTCCCACAACCACCAGCCGATACCGATACCAACACAACCGACGATCACAGCGGAGGCTCCGACCCACCACCATCGAAGCGGCTTCAGACGTGCGCGGCGACGAGCCTTTGACGTACTCGGCTGATGGTCCACGTGCCCAGCATGACAGCGAAGCGCAACTGTCGGGTCCGACCCTCCGGATACTGCCAGCGCGCTTTGGCGCACTTGGACGAGGGATCGCGACTGCCGCGCCGTTCGATGCGAACCACCCTCAACTTTCATGTGCGTCCGGTCTCCGGTAGGTGTGAGAACGACCAAGTGTCAAGCAGCATCGAAAATGCCGTTCTGTCCGTGCGACTGGTGCGCACCACCGCGCATCTCGGCACTGCCCGTGGGCCGCCGTTCGCCGTACGACCACGGCTGGGAAGGCACCCTGCGTGCCTGCGCTGCCTTCTGGCAACCAGAAACGCACGGGGTCACTTTGGCCGGGGCAACAACTGCGGCGGGGCCTCGCCGGAGGGCGGGCCCCGGCCGCAGCACCGGTGGAGGCGGCGACGTCGCCAGTGCCAGCGCCGAGGTCTCGGCGGCGACCGACCTCTGGCTCGGCGAGCATGCGGGTGCTGTCAAGAAGGCCAGCGAAGCCGCAGCCCAACTCGCCGACGCCGGGGAACCGAGCACGCCGCGTTCTGGCGCTACGTGGAGGCCCACGCCCACTTCGATCGAGGACGCACCCAAGATCTCGTCGCCCGGCAGTTCCCGCGCGGCTTCGCCGAGCACTGCTGCCCTGCGCCGGGTGGGCGCGTGAGCGGGTCGAGGGCGACGACCAGGTCGTCTAGTGGCAGGTCGAGCAGCCGGGACAGGCGCACGAGCGTCGTCAGCGACACCGTGCGGTGGTTGGGGGCGCGGGACAGAGCGCTCAGGGTCACGCCGAGCCGGGCGTCCAGGCCGTGCGGCACCAAGCCGAGATCGGCGACGCGCGCCCGGATGCGCGGCATGTCCAACGCCGCACGGGTGACGACACCGGTGGACCGGACTGCGACGTCGTAGCCCGCCAGGTCCTCCCTGCGGCACCGGCCGGCGCCGCAGGGAGGGAACGGTCAGTCGTCCTCGTCACCCCAATGGTCGACAACGCGGGCGATCCTGTTGGGGTAGTGCCTGTCGAGCACCTCGCGCACCCGAGGGCTACTCCAGCCGGGCTATTCGCTCCCACCTGCACCGAGGCAGGCCACGAGGCGGCCGATCGTGCGCACCGACCCGGTCACGCCACTACCGGCGAGTTCCAGCCCGTCGATCTCCCGCAGAGGTGAGGGCGCGCTGGTCACACATCGGCCAACTCCAACTGCACGAGCACCCAAGGGTTCCAACACTCGCTCCGCGGCATGAGAGTGCGTTTGGGCCTAGTCTCGCCGAACGCAAGCCAGTCATATGTTACGGAACACGTCTCCACTGCGATGAACAAGAATCACCTGTTACGGAAGTAGTTGGGCGTGCCTCGCGTCGAGGTGGGGGTAGAAGTTCCCCAGCGTGGCGGAGGAAGAACTGACGGTATCTGCTCGTAGGTTCGACGTCGAGAAGAAGGGGGTGAGGGATGGCACGGCGCAATCCCGCTGCCCGGTTCCTGGGCAACCTCGATCCTGCACATCTCGGTGATCCGTCAACCGAGATCGGCCTGTTCCGTGTCTGTAGGACCGTCGCCGATGCTCGCGGGGTACTTCACGGTGAGGTGGTCGCTGAGGTCGATGAGATGCTCAAGCTCGTCGAGGATGCCGACGCGTTCGACGTCGTCGAGCTGATGCGCATGCGGGAGTTCCCGCCGGTCCCGGACCCGAACCTCCAATGGGACGGGGCAGCGCTCAACGTTGAGATCGTCGCTGCGATGCTGCTCGGCCGCGGGGCCCGCAAGCCCACAGACACGCCCAGGATGGATACCCGGCCGCACGAAGCCATCAGCGATCTCCATAGCCGGGCCCAACGCCTCGGGCGGCTGTCCATCTACCGGCAGCAGTTCGAGGCGCACATCAGCGACGATCCGCTCGCGCCGCTGGCCGCGGAGTACCAGGGCGCGGTTCTCCACATTCGCAACCTCCAGTACGACACCATCCGCGAGGCCCACGAGAGACAGCTGTTCGACAACGCTATCGTCGCCCCACTCATGGCCGAGCACCTCGGTTACACCTACCCCGACGTAATCGCGGTTCGCAACTCCATGGGCCAGCTCGGTAGCTCCAGGATGACCAGACTGCGTGACGACACCGGCGCGATCGTGATGCAGCACCACGGGACGCCACCAGACCAGATCCCCGACGGGGTGAAGCAAGAGTTCATGGCAGCGATGGTCTCTTTCATGTTCCTGCCCGCAGACCGAGCCATCATCACCGCCGAGGACATCGCCGCTGACACTGGCGCCGACGTGGAGGTGGTCCGGGCAGTCCTGGAGTCCTACGCCCAGACGTTCGACAACAGCATCCTGCCCGCCCGCCGGGTCTACGACCTCCTCACGAGTGGCAACCCGTTTCAGATCACGCCTCTGGTTTCGGACGGTGCCGGCAACTACGTGGAGACTGCGACCGGTGTGGGACTCGACTCGCTCCGACGGATTGTGGAGACTGCTCTGGCCGGTACGAAGCAGTTCCACCGCTACGACCAGAAAGTCCGTCAGGTCGTCAGCGAACGACTTGCAACCTCCTCGCTCGAAAGGGTACTGCGGACCCCGGCGAGGCTCACTGGGTTCACGTACTACGCACCCAACGACAACGAAACCCACACCCTCCTCAGTCGCGATTGTGCAAGCCTGAAGTCCGTCGGGAAGCCGGTCGAAGGAGATGGCCTGTTCGTCGTTGGCGACGTCGCCATTTGTGTCGAAGTCAAAGGCAAGTCGATGGCGTCAGCCGCACGTCGAGGCGACGTCAGGCGACTCTGGAGCGACCTCAAGGCCACCATCGGCGACGGCTGCAAGCAAGCCGCACGCCTCCAAGCACTCATTGAGACCAATGCTGGCCTCTGGCTCGAAGACGGCTCCTGGCTCGACTTGTCCGAAATTCGCGAAGTCCGTTCTGTCGTCGCACTCCTCGACGACATTGGCCCTCTCGGCACCAGCCTCGGCGACCATCGCAAAACCGGACTACTTCCCGCCGAACGCACACCCTGGGTCACGTCCCTGCACGACCTCGAAACCATCGCTCAGGTCTGCGACCGCCCCTCCGAGTTCCTCCTGTACCTACGCCGCCGCACTGACTCCGATATCGCCACCTACTACAAGGCATCCGACGAACTAGACCTCTTCATGCTCTTCATGAACGCCGACCTCTACGTCGAACCCGATCCCGACAAACTCCGCGAGGAACACCCGACGAGCGGCCGGGTCGCAAACCGTGATCGGAAAGAGCGCGTCCGAAGCGCTATCCCCACAAGAGTCGGTGAACAGTGCCTCCGCCTCAACGCCTGGATGGCCCGCGATCAAACTTACGACTCCGCCGACGACGTTCACCTCTTGAAACCGACCTATAGCGCCCTGCCGCGCGTCCTCCAGCTCATCGACGTAGTCGACGCTCACAGCAATGGCATGATTCGCTTCGGCGCTGACCTCCTCGCCCTATCCGGCAGCGGCCAGCAACGTCTTCTTAATACCATCGACAAGTGTATCCGCCGCGCCCGCAACGACGGCCGACTACACGACGGCATGTTCTCCTTGGCAGGAACCTGGGGCCATCCAACTGTGTTCATCGGCTCCCGCCCACGTGGAATCTCTCTGGAACCAGCCCGACAGCGCCTCCAAGCGTACATACACGTCAAGCGCCACCAGATGAAGTCGGACCGGTCATACGGCCTGCTTTTCAACGAAGCCGGCAACCTCGAGCTCGTCGTTTACAACAACCATCCGGTTGGCGAAGACGCCGAACTCGATGCACTCGTCGAAGATCTTGGCTTGAGGACCATGGCCTATACCTCGTCACCAGATTCGTGGTCTACGCGGCGCACCACACGCCGCCGACGGAGCAAGAAAAAGCGCCGGAAGTAGTTCCGAAACCGAGAATTCTGAATAGCGTCCTGGTTCTCATAGGCGCATCCACCCGACGGGGCTGGACGTGGAGAACGCGACCGCTCATCGGCAATAGCGGGTGTTCGCGGCACGGTGAACTAGACCACCAGTGATGGCCTGGTCCGTCATGCGGCCCCGGGACTTCCCACGGCACGCCGGTCTGCGACACGTCACAGCGCGAATCGCGCCGCAACTACCAGACTGCCGGTACGAATCCGCTGGTCAGCCCTGTTCCCATCCTTTGGTGCTCCTGCCGGGGACACGAACGCACACTTCGTGCCTCGGTCGTCTCAACGGAGGCTGACGCCGGTCGTGGCCCCACACCGCCGAGCGGGCTTCAGCGGCGGAAGGGTCGCCTGGGGTCGCGCGGTTGCGCGTGGTCGAAGGTGGTGAACCAGGCGTTGGGGCGGTAGTCGCCTATGTCGAGACGGCGGTTGTGGTCGTCGTCGGGGTCCTCGATGCCGTCGCGGCCGGGATCGAACAGTTCGAGGATGTCGTGGTCGGTGAACAGCACGTCGGACAGCAGTGCCCAGTCCAGGTCGTCGCCGCGTTCGGGCAGCCCGGCGAAGCGCGTGTCCAGGCCGGACCAACCGTCGTCCACCGCCGACTCCGCGTAGCGCAGAATCAGGTGCAGGGCCATCTCCTCGGCCGCGCACCGGGGTCGCGGGCACTCCCCCGCCGCCAGGTCGGCGGCCAGGTCGTCGAACGAACGGGCCGCCTGACGCCGCCACAGCGCGTCCTGACGCCAGGTGATCCGGGGGAACTCGCCGAATACCGACCACAAGCCGCCCGCCGGGTCCACCGGGCCGTCACCGAACTCCAGCACGTCACCGTAGGCCAGATCCGCCAACATCCCCGCGGCCGACCACAACACCGCGACCGTCCGCGGCGTCAGCATCCCCGCCGCGCACCTCTCGCAGTCCCCGCCACCACAGCCGCACTCCGGGAACAACGCGGCGAAGTCCGGCCACACCTCCCCCTGACCATCGGCCTCGACGGCCCAGTACCGCGCACCGACAACCTCCACACCCTCGCAGTCCACGATGGCGACCGGGTCGACCACGGCCTCCAACGCCGCCACCGGGTCACCACGCACACCCTCGGACCCGTCCCGACGAAACCGCACCACGGTCCCACCGGAACCGCCACCGACCACAAAGACGGACCCAACAACCGACCGCACCGCCGACCGCTCCAGCGGCGCCTCACCGACCACCTCGACCAGCACCTCGGCGGTCACCTTGAAACGACGCCGCACCCCACCACTGTCGACCACCCCACGACCCTACGACCAACACCCACCCACGGAACCCTCCGAACCAGGTCGGTTCACGTCGATCCGCGCACGTCAGACCCGGTCCAGGCAGGTTCAACAGAACCACCCATTCGGGTGGCGACCCCATTCGGTGCTGGCAAAAAATCAGGAGCGAGTCGCTCCCGATTCGCTCCTCCACCATCCTCATGAAGATCGTTTCGTTACCGCCCCGTGACCACTTCCAAGATCGACACAGGCGCACGAAAAAGCCCACCGACCTGGGCTTTCGCTCCAGAGCCAGCGGGCTTTCTCAGACCGTCGGGACGACAGGATTTGAACCTGCGACCCCTTGACCCCCAGGACGTCCTGGTAGCCATCTAGCTGGGAAAAGACAGTCTCCACTGTCGACTCACGCAGGCTACCGTCTCAGGTTTCGCTGTCATTTCTGGGTTTCTGGTCCACGCGTGGTCCACGAGCGCCGCGCCACTTGATCCGGCGGCAAGCGCACCGTTGACTCAAGGCAAGTTTTTTAATCCCGTTCGAATGCCCTCCATCATCTCCGGTCCTGTGAGATTCTGAAATACATCTTCACGGTACCGGAGTGCAACAGGCAGGCGGGGGAGCAGTTTTTGCGCGGCCGCAACTTCGGTCAGGATTGCGTCATCCAGAATTTTTGGATCACCTTTAGTGATTAGCACTAGGACGGGAATAACATCACGGTTTGCATTATTGCGCATGCCATTCAGGCTATCGGCAACGAGTGCCAATTTTGTTAAGGCGCGAGCAATTACCGGCCGGGGTGAAACTTTCGGATCTACGTACTTCACCTCGAATGCGTATGCATCATGACTCATTGCGGGCCGCACGTAGACATCGGCCTCAAGCGCCGGGCCATTCGTGCGACCAATCCGAACGCCAGCAAAGATCTCGTCGGATTTGAAAATTGTTGAGAGCTTGCGGGTCAACTCTATTTCGAAGGCGAGCATCTTGTCTCGCAGTTCGCGTACCGTTACTTGCCTTCGTTCGAAGGGGGCATTTTGTGAAGCTTGCCCTGTTGACTGGTCCGCTTGGTGATTTATTTTCGGAAGTGGGTCCTCTCTAGGCTGTTCACCAGTCGACGAAATCGAATCGTTAGTTGGTGCAACAACGGCCGAAGCCTCATGGTCGACCCCTTGTTCCTGCACCAAGTCGTTCGCTTCCGTCTCGGCTTTCTCTTCTTTTTCTTCTTGCGTCAACCGGGTAAATTCAACAGATAGCTTGTCAAGTTCAATATCATCCCTCCGGTCCTGCACTTTCTGTCTTTTGCTCCATCCACTTAAGCCGAAAACTGTAAGCGTGAGCCCCATTAAAGTGAGACCCACAACGGCGTACGGTACGACTTTCGTTACGGTGAGAATTATTCCTTGCTTTCGTCGTATGGCCTCTTGTGCCGCCGGAGTCAACTTCGATAGTTTTTCCTGTTCAATCGACAGGTCTCCTTGAGCCTGCAGAAAAAACCGCCTAATCCGATCGATCCAACGATGATGGCTACACCAAGAGTCGTTAGATACTTTCGAAAGTGCCCTTGGTCGGCAGGTGTAAGCATCGCTCTCCCCTGTACAAGATGCGCAGCGCCTATAGATCAATCTACCTCCCAACGATCTTGGATGGCGCTCCCGGTCTCCTGATCACGCTTCGTGACATCGCTGCCGACACGAGGTGCCACGGTCCGCTTGATGGCCTGTCAGGTGAGCACAGCTGCGCGGCCGACGTCGCCTCACTTGATTCGCGGACGTCCATGTAGCCATACCTGGGAAAACATGGTCTCTGACATCCACACTCAAGTGCGCCACGATCTCAGGTCTTGCTGCAATCGCTGGGTTCCGGTCCACGCGCGGTCCACGCGAGCCGTTGGACTTGATCGAACGTCAAGTGATCAGCATGGGCGCTGCGTCTCCCGAGCAAGACACACAGCCCCATCGCAAGCTGCACACTCTTACTGCTGGCTGTAGACCAGACCCGGCCCGCCTCAGGGACGCCACTACGGCGTCCAACATCACGGACGTCTCCCCTGGCGAAGCCCTGGGTGGGCAACGCGGCAAGATGGGTAGCTGAACACCATCTCAATAAAGAGACTGTGGTGAACCGAATCAAAACGGCTTACTTACCAGGTAAAGTGCCAGGTCAAGAAGTGTCTTCCCCGCACACGCGGGGGTGGTCCGGGGCTCGACACCCCGGCATGTCGTTCCCCGGCGTCTTCCCCCCACACGCGGGGGTGGTCCGATCCCGGCGCTCGGGCAGACGGGCACCACGCAGTCTTCCCCGCACACGCGGGGGTGGTCCGCACGACCACCCCGCCGAGTCCGACGGGCAAAGGTCTTCCCCGCGCACGCGGGGGTGGTCCCGAGGCCAAGGCCCGCGGCACGCCGCCCGGCCTGTCTTCCCCGCGCACGCGGGGATGGCCTTGCTCTCGCGCGGCGCGAAGCCTATTAGTCAGGCAACAACCCGCCAATACCCAAGAACGCGAGCACCGCCACCCCGATCAGCCACCACGGCGAGAACCAGCCCAGAATTACGGCTGTCAAGATCAGACCAGAGGCGAGCAGGAGCATGACCCCGAATTTTCGCAGCTGCCGTGCCTCTGTCCGGTCAGCCCTCCGAAGCTCAGGGATGCTTGCCTCAAACTCCAGCATCTCCTCAGTGAGCCGGTCAATCTCGTCCTGAAGCCTCAACCAGACCGACCCTTTATAGCTGGTTTCATCACGTAACCTCGCCTTGTCTTTGATCTTCCGCCGGAACTCCTCAAGCTCTTCTTCGTACGGATCGGTGTCTCTTACGGCCATGTGCCCCTACCTCGCATCCCGGTGCAGAATCTCCCTGCGGTGCGACCACGCGAGGTGGATCGCGGCAGAGGCACCTGGGGACAACTGCCCCGACTGACATAGCCGCTCGATCGTGTTGCCTTCGAACGGCAACGCCCTGGCAGGGATGGTGCCCTCGTCGTTGCTGTCCACAGCGTCCCTGAACATCTCGTCATAGGTGGTCGGCTCGATCACCGCGACTGTGAGGATGTCGCCGGTCAGCGTGAGTGCATCCAGCGTCACGCCCAGGCAGTACACGCGGATACGGCCGTCTGTCAGCGCCTGGTCAAGCGAAGAGAACGGCTCGACACGCTCGTAGTCGATGGGCTGTCCGCTGCCGTCGTACTCGGCGTGCCCAAGAAGCTCTTCCGCGAACTCGCGCTGGATGTTGCGCCAGATTGAGAAGTCGTTCGCCACCGACTCGGGGAGCACGCTGGACGGCTGGAAGATCCCTGCGGGAAGCAGGTGGGCCATGCTGCCGCCGCCCGCGACGCGGCCTCCGTCCCGCTGATGCAGGATCATGCTGGGGCTCTCCCCCGCCCTGATGGTGAGCGTGCCGATCGCACCCATGAGCGGGCGGCGGGTGAGGTCGAACGGGTCTCCTATCAGCTTGCGGAAGGCGAGCCGCCGCCACGACGGGCGGGTCAGGGTTACGTCGCCGTGCTGGTCGCGCGAGAGGTGGTGCATCGCCATCTCGTGCGCCAACGCCTCGTTCGTGTCCATGGAGTCGAAGAAGCCCATGACACCGAACTGGAACTGGATGACCGGCAGCGTCCAGTCCATGCCGACCAGGCGGAAGCACAGGCGGTTCTCGAACAGCCGCGGGGACGCCAGGTCGCGGATGGCGTGGCTGTAGCGCCGGTAGCGATGTTCGGCCGACGCCAGCGGGCGGACCTGGGCACTCTCGGCTTCGGAGCCATTGACGGCCGGCGAGTCCGAGTGGGTGTCGAGGTCCAGTACGACTTTGCCGAGCGGTACGGGCTTCGGCGGAATCCACGACGGGTGTGCGATGACGCCTGTTCCTTCCAGGCCCGGCACCTGGCCGTCGGGGTAAAGCTGCTGCGCCGCGACCGCCAGGGCACGGCGGTGCCCGCCCAGCAGTTGCCGGGCTTCCTGCCAACGCTTCTGGTCCTGCTCAACTCTTGGATCGAGGGCGCCTGGCGCGGCCACAAGCGTCAGCAGCTCGTCGGTCGTCGTCATCGCGGGCGCGGATGCTCGTTGCGGGCGACGGAAGCCGAGTTCGTCCACCGCTCGGTCGAAGTGCTCGGCGAGCAGCCGGCGGTAGAACGGCTGCGGCCAGTCGACCTCGCCGCGTTCCCATCGCCCCACCGTCTTCTTGGTGATGTTGGGGTGCTTGCCGTGCTTGCGCGCTGCTCGGTCGTTCAGCTCGCGGGCCAGGTCCTCTTGGGAGAGGCCCGCGTCTTCCCGCAGTGCGATCAGCGCGAGGTTCGGCGTTCGGGCGTCAGGGGCCACAACCATGTGGTCACGCTAGGACCTTGAGCGGCCCCGAGCCCGCGATGTCCCCTCAATGTCCCCCGTCTGGCCTCAGATCGGGCGATCGCCGTGGTCGAAGGGCTCGCGACTACTTGCTGTGATCATTGCATGACCAAGAGCACAGTTTTGGCGGACCTTCGGGCCAGCGCGAACGCCCTCTCGGCTGCGATCGACAAGCTCATGATCGCGCGTCGCCGTCAGCTTGCCGCCGCTCGATCGCTTCGAGCCGGGCGGTGATCGAGTTGACCTGCTCCCGCAACTCCGCGAGCTGCTTCAGCACCGGGTCGTCGGCATCCGGGTCGCCAGGGTCGTGCCCTTCGAGCACCAGCCACAGGTGGTCGCGGGGCCACTTGAGCGCTTCCGACAACGCTGCCAGCGTCCGCTTGCTGCGATCCCGCGGCTGGAGGTTCTGCTGGATCTCCCGGACGGTCTGCAACGACAGGCCGGACTCCGCCTTCAACTCCGCCTGCTTCATGTCCAGCTCCGCCATACGGGTGGTGATGGCCGTTGCGACGGCCGCCCAATCCTTGGCCACAGACCCTCCTGAGCTGCTGGTTTCAGCACGAACA
Organism: Saccharothrix obliqua; assembly: GCF_019375475.1. Taxonomy (GTDB): domain Bacteria; phylum Actinomycetota; class Actinomycetes; order Mycobacteriales; family Pseudonocardiaceae; genus Actinosynnema; species Actinosynnema obliqua. Next base: position 803,395 of record NZ_JAHXGQ010000002.1, read on the forward strand.
TTAGCGCTTGCCGATCGCTCGCCTCCTCCACCGGCTCAGCCGCGTGTTGACACTGCTAGTTTCAGCACTAATGTCAGCACTAGCACTAGTTGCTTGTCTCTCAGGAGTCGCAGACAGGAGCACTACGTGGAGACGAACACGCCCCGGATGTTCCGGGTGAAGGCGGTGGCCGAGCTGCTGGACGTCTCGGCCGCGACGATCTACCGGGCGATCGAGTCCGGCGCCCTGCGGGCGCTCAAGGTCGGTACCGGGAAGGGCGCGCTGCGCATCCCGGAGGACGCGATCGCGGAGTACGTGAAGGCGTGCCAGGAGGCCGCGTTGGCGTCGACGCCGCAGCTGCCGGTGGTGGCGTGATGGGCGTTACGACGTTGCAGGGCCTCACGGGCTGGCCGGACCGGCCGTGCAGGAACACCAAGGCGGAGTTGTGGTTCGGCCGTTCGTCGAACGTGGCGGACCACTTGAGGGAGTCGCCCAACGAGATCGTTTTGCGTCTCAGGACGGCCAAGGCGATCTGCGCCGGGTGCCCGATCCGGGTCGAGTGCCTGGAGGAGGAACTGGCGTTCGGCACCGACAACCAGTACGGCGTGCGGGGCGGGCTGACCGCGAAAGAGCGCGTGGCCTTGTTGCGCGGACGCCGCAAGGCGGCTGGCCGATCGAGGGGCGAGGTGGCGTGATGAGCCTCGCGAAGAACATCGCTGCCGCCGCGCACCTGGTGCGGTCGCACGCGGAGCTGGCGGCGGAATTGCCGGACGTGTTCGTGACCAACGGTGGCGGGTCCAGCACCGACATCACGTTGCAGTTGGACCACCACGGTGACGAGTTGGTGACGGTGGCGCGTTGGGCGCTGGCGCTGGGCATCTCTCACGTCTCGCTGGAGCCGCAGCGGGAGTACGTGCGGGTGTTGTCCCGGGGCGAGGTCGAGACGCCGGTGGGCGTTGTCCAGGTCAAGGTGTGGACGCACTTGGACGTGTGGAAGGCCGCGCCGAGGGTCGCCTCGCAGTTCCAGTTGACGTTGTCCCCGGACAGCGGGCCGGTGTTCCTTGAGGCCGCGCAGGTGGTTCGGGCCAGCGAGGCGGCGGCGTGATGGGTCGTCGGTCGCGGGTCGAGTTCCGCACGGTGGTGTTGCCGTGGAACGGGATGGCGGTGGTCAGCCGCGGTGTCCGGGACGGGTTGCCGGTGTTCGGGTGGCGTGGCCGCCCGGGAGCGGTTCCCGCCGGGCTCTACACGCGGCGGCAGCTGAGGGCGAAGGGGTTGCAGCCCGGCACGGCGGACCCGGACGCGCTGTTGGTGTTCCGGCACCGCGTTCCGGCGCGCACCGAGGAGGTGTGCGAGCTGTGGCGCGAGGAGATCGCGGTGCCGGTTCGCGCGATGACGCCGGGCATGTGGAGGGCGCACCAGGCAGCGATGCGGGCTCGCCGCTTCTGCCAGGCGCACCAGGGCTACGTGGACCACGTCGTGCGCGGTCCGCGCAGGCTGTGTTCGGCCTGCTTCTTCGCTGACGCCAACGAATCCGTGGGGAGGGCTGCCTGATGATGACCACCACCGTGTGCATCGCGGTCAGCTGCGACACCTGCGGTGACGCGTGCCGCGACGAGGAGCGGGGGCGCACCGTCTACTTCGGCACCGAGTCCGAGGCGCTGGAGTGGCTGTCGCGGTCCGGGTGGCACGTCACCGGCAACGGGCGGGCGTTGAGCTGCGCGCAGTGCGTGGCTGAGCGCACGTGCGCCGAGCACGGGCACGTCACCCGGCACTGGGCCGACTGCGAGTGCTCCCAGTCGTCCGGGCACCACCAGGACGACGACGGCCGGTGCACGAGGCAGTTCACCTGGTGCGAGCGGTGCCTGACCCTCGTTCACCGCGACCGCCCCGCGGTTCCCGGCACGCGGGAGGTCGCGTGATGGCCGCGCAGAACAAGCCCGACGACCAGGCCGGCGGCGTGGCCGTCGCCCCGAAGTGCGTCAACTGCGGCCTGGTCGAGGCCCGCAACCACTGCCCGAAGTGCGGCGGCTGCAAGGTGTCCAACTCGCACTCGTTCAGCTGCCCGCGCAACCCCGACAACCAGCGCAGTCGGTGAGGGGACAACCAATGAAGATCCGTATCGGGAGCACCGAAGTGGAGATCGCGCCCGCGATCGAGTCGAGCGAAGGGAGCCGATCGTGAAGACGGGCGGGAATGGCGGCTGCGTCCCGGAGTGGGACGAGCACGCCAACTTCTCGGACACCGGGCAACGCGGGATCAACGAGTTGACCGGCAGCACGTACGAGGTCTGGGTCTGCGAGTGCGGCGGGCGAACCTTCGACCGGTTCCCGACCGGCCCGCTCGTCCAGGTGTTCTGCCGGGACTGCCGGGGCAGCGGCCAGCAGTGGGACGAGAACGCCTACGTGGACTGCTCGACCTGCGACGCGCGCGGCTGGTTGTGGACCGACCCGGCCAGCGCCGAGGGCTACACGACCGACTGCCCGACCTGCGGCGGCTCCGGCACCTCGTCGGACGGCCGCGCCGACTGCGCGGTCTGCGACGGCAGCGGCGAGGCCGTTGTCTGGGGCACCGCCGGCGAGGACGACTCCGACGAGGACGGGGAGCGGTGATGACGCTCGGACGCATGTTGACGCTGCCGCTGTGGATCGCGCTTGGCCTGGCCCAGTTGGTGATCGCCCCGGTGCTCTTGGTGGCCGTGATGTGGTGGCTGGCCCCGCTCGGGTGGACGGTGATCGCGGTGCTGGTGGCGCTGCTCTACCTGCTGTGCGTGAGGTGGGCGGCGCGGGCCTCGCACGGCGGTGTCGTGCGGATGGTCGCCACGCGGGCGGTAACCCGCTCGGAGATCCGCGCCGCCGCCCGTGAAGCCCGCCGTGCTCGCGACGATGACGAGTTCGACGGCGTCACCGCGGCAGGCCCGGTCACCGGCGAGGTGCAGCGGTGACCAGGCGGCGCAAGGACTGGCGCAAAGCGGCGTTGTTCGCGGTGATGACCGGCGCGTTGGCGTTGACCGTGAACGGCGAAGTGCGCGCGGTCGCCCCGATGCTCGGTGTCGGGTTCGGCGTGGTGCTGGCCCTGGTGTTCGCGGTGTCCACGTTGCTGGCGCTGAACTACGTCATCGACGGCAGCGGCCCGGTACGGCGTTGGGCATGGGCGGTGCTGCTGTTCGCCGGTGGCATGGAGTTGGGGCTCAACACCTGGCACGCGGTCACCAGCGTCGCCTTGGACGACCAGGGACGGCCGCTGTTGATCGACGGTGGAACCGTACCCGCGCTGCCGTTGGGCGCGGCGGTCGCGGTCGGTGCCGGGCCGGTACTGCTGGCCGGGTTGCTGTCGCACCTCGTGTCGCTGGCGGTGAGCGCTACCGCGCCGGTGCTGGTTTCGGTACCGGCCCCGTCGTCACAACCGGTGCCGGTGCGGTACTCCGCCAAGCGGGAATCGGGTACTGCCGATGCCGGTACCGACTTCTCCGGTACCGATCACCGGGCGGCCCTCACCACCGGTACCGCCGCTCCGGCCGGCGACCAGCCGGCCGCCACCTCGGTTCAGGCCACGCCCACCGAGGACCGACCGACCGGTACCGACCAAGCCCACGCGGAGGACCGCGACCCGCGTGAGGTGTGGGGGCCGGAGCTGTGGGACCGCGCCGTGCGGACCGCTCGCGACTACCACGACCAGCACGGCAGCCACGTGCGCGTGGACGACGTCCAGGCGCTGGGCATCGGCCGCAACCGCGCCGTGGCGCTGCGCCGCGATGTCCTGGCCCACCTGCTCTCCCAGCCCGCCGCCTGACCGGGACGGCTTGCGAGGACGACAAGTTCAACAACCGACCGAAGAGGAGGTGATCCACATGGCCCAGACTGTCGACGCGGTACCGGACACCAACCGCCCGGTACCGAACACCGGTACTGAAGCTCCGAAGGTCCAACGGGAACAGCCCGGCATCGCCACCGCGTCGCCCGCCCGTACCGCTTCACGCGGCGCAGCCGGTACCAAGTCCACGCCCGCGCCGTTGGTGGTGCCGGGAGTACCCGCGGCCGTGACGGCTGCGGAACTGGCGACCATCGCGGGCAGTACCGCCGCGTACGCGGGTGGGGTGCCGGGGCTGCTGGTCGCCGGCGCGGTGGCGGGGACGACCGCCGCCGTGGCCGGTGTTCGGCGGAGCCGCGCCCGGCGGGCCGCCCGGTCCCGGGCTGCCGGTACCGCCGCCGCCCGTGCGGGCGGCCGTGCGGGCAGTCGGGGCGGGGCTCGCCACGCCGGGCGCGGCGTCGCGGGACTCGTGAACAGGGCACGTGCCGCGATGGCCGGCCGCCGTGCTGCTGCGGCTGGCCGTGGTGCCGCCGGGGTCGCCGGGAAGCGGACCGGACCGGGCGGGCGCGCGGCAGCGGCCTATGCCCAGCAGGCCGGTCGTGGTTCCCAGGCGGCCAAGAAGACGGTCCCGCCCGGTGGACGTAACGGCAGCGTCGCCGACCGGCGCGGGCCGCTGAAGCGGTTGTTCGGCGCAGGCCGCGCCGGTGGGCGTGGCGCGATCGGCCATGGCACCGGTGGAAGTGGCTTACCGGGTCGCCGGCGCGGCGCTGGTCGTGCCGTTGGTGGCCTGGGTGGTCGCGGCGGTACTGGTGTCGCGACGGGCCGCAAGCACGGTGTCCGGAGCAGCAGCCTCGCCGCTACCGGCGGCAACGGCGCGGGACTGCGGAGTCGGCGCGGTTGGCGCGGCGCGGCGGCGGGCGCCGTACGCGGTTGGTCACGTGCCGCCCATGGCGTGCTGCGCCAGGTGACTGGTGAGCGTGCGGCATTGCACGACACCGCACGGCGGGCGTACCAGGAAGCAGAACGAGCCCGCCGCCACCGGCGGATGGTGCGCGAGGTCATCGCCGAAGCGTCCACCGCACGCGCCGCAGCGTCAGCGACCTACCGGATCGTCTACGGCCGCACCGCTGTCCTCGACCGGCCGCCGATGCTCGCGCCGGTGCGCATGGCGCGGGCGGTTGGCTGGGCGGCCGGAGCATGGGTCGCGGCCACCGGTTACGCGGCCTGGCAACAGCACTGGCAGGCACAGCTACTACTGGCGCTGGGGTCCGCCGACGTCCACCGCGGCTACGTCGTGGCCGACCGGGTCCGCCTCAGCCCCGCCCACAGCGGCCCGTTCGTCATCCGGGTTTCCGTGCCCGCGCCCAAGCCCCTGCCCCTGCGGCGGCCCGCGTGGCTACGCCGCACCACCAGCGACAACCCGGCAGCGCCGGAGTCGTTCATCCCCACCAGCACAGGAGGTACGACCGTGTCCCGCTTCAACATCTCCGACCTGGCCATGGAGCAGGCCGCCCGCGCCGCGCGCTACGCGCCGGAGTCCATGGCCTACTTCGGCGGGGACCTCCAGCAGTGGCCCGAGGCGATCGGCCACCTGGCGTTGGCGCTGTCCACGTTCGTCAAGAGGGGCAGCGCGGAGTACCCGGTGCACCCGGTGGTGATGGAGAAGCTCGCCGAGGTCTACCGGGCGCTCGGTGTCGCGGCGTCGGCCGCGAACGAGGTCCCCGGCCTGTTCTCCCGAGCGCACTCCATCGACCTCGCCCGCCACCAGGCCCCGCGCCCGGGTGAGCACCTGTGGAACGTCGCCCGCTGATCCGAAGCACCACCAACCGTTGCGGCACAACAATTCCGGGAGGGAACCGACCATGAACGCCAGGACCACGCGAGGCGGCCTGGACTGGGCCGGCAAGCACAACGCCATCACCGGCACGGTCAACACCGCCGGCGGTGTGCTGGCCACCAGCATGGTCGGTTCCCTGCTGGACATGCCGCCGACGTGGGCGCTGGGTGGCGCTGCGGTCGGCGCGGTCGCCCACGCGGTGACCGCCGCCGGCCGTGGCACCTCCCGGCCCGGTGTGCTCGCCCGCGCCGCCGGGTGGGTCGCCGGTGGTGGGTGGATGGTGTGGGCGCTGGAGACCTCGCCCTGGTCGTTGGCGTCGGTGTCGTCGCTCGCGGTGCTCGGCGTGGCCGGCGGGATGACCGCCACCCTGGTCCGCTCCACCACGACCAAGCGAGAGGAGATCAAGCGCGAAGTCGTTTTCACCCGCCAACGAGCCCGCGCCGCCGGTGAGTGGGAAGCCCGCATCGAGCGCGTGTGCGGCATCAAGAACGTGCAGATCATGGGCGTGCAGAAGTGGGAACAGGGCACCGGCTACACCCTGGACATCAACCTGCCGCCGGGTGGCCACTCCTGGCGCGACCTGGCCAAGTTCCAGGGTCAGCTCGCGGCCGACGCTGACCTGCCCAACGGTTGCACGGTCGAAGCGAAGCCCGGTTTGTCGCGGCGGGCGGCGCTGCTGCGAGTGGCCACAAAGGACGCTTGGGAAGAGGTCATCGCCTATCCCGAGGACTGGTCGCCGCTGTCGATCCTCAACCCGATCCCGATCGGCGAGCACCGCGACGCCTCCGTGGCTTCGCTGGAACTGCGCAGCGACACCGTGATCCTCACCGGGCAGAAGGGCGGCGGCAAGACCAACGAGTTGCAGGTGCTCAACGCCGGACTCGTGCGCTGCGTGGACAACCTGGTCTGGCACATCGACCTCAACGGCGGCGGCATGTCCCTGCCCTGGGTACGCGCCTGGCTGGCGGACACCGGCGACCAGGTGCCCGCCCCGGCGGTCGACTGGGTGGCGTCCACCGCGGGCGAGGCGAAGAAGATGACTGAGGCCGCGTTGCGCATCGCCAAGGGGCGCAAGGTCGAGTACCAGCAGTTGTGCGAGCAGCACGGCACCGACAAGCTTCCCGTCTCCCCCGATATCCCGCAGATCACCATCGTGGTAGACGAGTGCGCCGAGATCATGGGCCAGAGCACCAAGCACCCCAAACTCCGCGACGACTTGGAGGAGATCCAGCGCATCGCCCGCGCCATGGCGGTCAACCTGGTCTTCTGCGGGCTGTCCGCCACCGCCGACGTGATCGGCTCGACCAACGTCCGCAAGCAGGCCCGCGCCCGCATCTCCATGCGCGTGTCCGATCCTGAGGAGCTGAACTACCTGTTCGGCTGGAACTGCAAGGCCGACCCCCAGGACATGCCCTACGAGGGCTGCGGCCTGTACTTGCAGGACACCAGCGGTCAGCCCACCGGGTTCAAGGGCTATCGGCTCGTCGGCACGGCCCTGGCCACCGGCGCCCGCGCCGTCGCCGCGCTCCGCCCCGGCTTGGACGCGGTCAGCACCCGCCTCGCCGGGAACGACTACGCCACCCGCTGGGAACGCGCCGCCCACCTGGTCGCCGACAAGGCCATGGCCCCCGACCGTCCCGACGCATTGGAGGCCCCCGACACCGACCACGCCCTTCCCGAGGGGTTCGACCTCGCCCAGCTGCACGCCGGCGCGGCCGTGTTCACCACGGCGGCAGCGGTTGGGTTCGACCCGCTCGACCCCAGCACCTGGCCGCCGATCGACGTCCCCGGCGTCGGCATACCCCCCGCCGTGGAACCACCCGCCCTGCTGACCCGGCTGTTGGAGGTGTTCGCGCGCGGCGGGCACGACCGCCTGCACACCGCCACGCTCGCCGCCGAGATCGGCACCACGCCGACCGTGCTGGGCAAGCTGTTGCCGCAGATCGGTGTGCAAGCCCTGCCCAACGCCTTCTACGTCGGCCCCGACCGCAACCGCGGCTACGCCCGCGCCGACCTCGACACGGTCGCGGAGCGTATCCGTCGCGGCGAAATCGCGGTGCCCGCCGACGTGGCCACGTGGACGCCCGACACCGCCGCCTGACCGGCACACCTCGGGTGTGCCGTGGGTGTGCCGGTCAGCACACCTGCACACCCACCGGCACACCCGTGACACACGGGCTCTGACCAGCGCCGACACGGTACGGCACACCCCGGGTGTGCACCTGTGCAGGTGTGCAGCCGACACCCCCGTCACCAGCGCGAAACCCTGACGCCCGGGGTGGGTGCCAACCACCTGCACACCTGCACACCCGACCCGTTCCCGACCGCCAGGCCGCCACTGCGCGGCTCGACCACGCACACCTGCACATGACTACGCACCGTCACCAAAGCGGTGCCAGGACACCCACTACGGAGGTCGCCATGACTGGCCAGCCCACCGCCCACCGCGACGCGATGCTCGCCGTCGCGCTGGACGCCGTGGCGCGCGGCTGGCACGTCTTCCCGCTGCGGGCGAACTCCAAGAAGCCACCGGCGTTCCACAGCGAGGACAACTGCCCGCACACCGGCATCTGCGCCGCCACCCACCAGACCTGGGAGCAGCGGGCCACCAACGACCCTCGCGAAGTCCGTTGGTACTGGAACAGCCGTCGCTACAGCGGCAGCAACGTCGCCGTCGCCACCGGCCCCAGTGGGCTGTTGGTGGTCGACCTGGACACGCCCGACTCGCCGGACGACCTCCCACCGGAGGGCTCTAGACGGGAGGGGGTCCGGGACGGGCTGGACGAGTTCGCCTTGGTCTGCGACCGGGCAGGCGAACCCTTCCCGCACGACACCCTGACCGTGCAGACGCCGTCCGGCGGCCTGCACCTGTACTTCCGTGCGCCCGCCGGCGTCCGCCTCGGTAACACCCAGGGCAACCGCGGACGCGCACTCGGCTGGAAGGTCGACACCCGCTCCGCCGGCGGCTACGTCGTCGCGCCGGGCTCGACCACTCCCAGCGGCCTCTACCGGCTCGTGCACGACCGGCCCGTGGCGGAACTGCCCACCTGGTTGGTCCAGCGCCTCGCGGCTCGGCCCTCCACGGCCACCACAGCGCCCGCTCAGATCGCCACGGACCGGCTGCCCGCCTACGTGGGCGCCGCACTGCGCGGCGAGGCTGACCGGGTCGCCAGGGCCACCCCTAACGCCCACAACATCGTGCTGTACACCGCCGCCGTCGCCCTCGGGCAGCTCGTCGCCGGGGGACTACTCCCCTCGTCTAGAGCCGAAGACACCCTCTACTCCGCCGCCACGCACATGATCAGCGGCGAGTGCGGATGCACCGACCGCGAAGTCCGGCGCGTCATCGCCCGCGGCTTGCAAGCCGGACACGACAAGCCCCGAACCGCGTCGAAGCGGGGTGTCGCGTGAGGGCACGGTTCTTCTTGGGCTTCCACCAGCCAGCCGGATTGGCTCGTGCCGGGGTGCCGCTGTTCGTGTCCGACACCAGGCTTCGGGAGTACAAGACCCTGCCGCGCGCGGCTGCGCCGTGGGCTCTGGACTCCGGTGGCTTCACCCAGTTGCAGAAGTACGGGGAGTGGACCGTGCCGCCACGCGAGTACGTGGCGCGGGTCCGGCGCTACCGCGACGAAGTCGGGCGCATGGAGTTCGCCTCCATCCAGGACTGGATGTGTGAGTCCATCGTGATTTCCGGTGGCCGGGCCGGACGCATGTTCTTCGTGGGTACCAAGTTGTCGGTTCCTGAGCACCAGAACCGCACCGTGTACAACGCGGTCGAGCTGGAGATGCTCGCCCCGGATCTGCCTTGGCTCAAGGTGGTGCAAGGAGACAAGCGCGACGACTACCTCCGCTGCGCGGACCTCTACGAACGCGCCGGGATCGACCTCACTAAAGAATCCCTTGTCGGGGTAGGCAGCGTGTGCCGCCGCCAAGGCATGAAAGAGGCGCACGACATCATCCAAGCGCTACGCGAGCGCGGCCTGCACCGGCTACACGGGTTCGGAGTCAAAACCAAAGGACTGGCCATGTTCGGCGATCTGTTGGACTCGGCGGACTCGCTGGCCTGGTCTGAGGATGCACGCCGCAAGAAGCGCGTCATTTGCGGCACGGTCCACCCGCGCGGCGGCAAAACGTGCGCCAACTGCCTGCCCTACGCGCTCCAATGGCGCACCCGCCTACTCGCGCAGGGAAGCGAAACCCCCGCGCAGCTGCGGCTTTTCGACGGAGAAGCAGCATGACCACTTCGATCCGACCGCTTCGGGCAGTCACCGACCCGGACGTGGACGCGGCCGAAGCGCGGGCGCACGTCGAAGTCGCCCGCGCCCGTGCCGAGTTGCCGCCGCTCGACCCGGCGGTCTACGAGTGCTACCTCGGTGACGCCGTCGAAAAGCTCGCCGCCTCGACCGAGGGCGACCCCGTGGGCATCCTCGCCTCCCTGATCTGCGCCGCCGGAGTCCACATGGGACAGCGCCCGCACATCCGGGCCGGTGACGACCCGCACCCGCTGCTGGTGTGGCCGCTGATCGTCGGGCGCACCGGTGGCGGGCGCAAGGGCGCGTCCTGGTCCACGCCGAAGCGGTTGCTCGCCGCGACCGATCCGGACTTCACCAGCACCAACATCCGCTCGGGCCTCACCTCCGGCGAGGGCCTGGCGGCGGTGTTCGCGGAGGAACCGGATGAGGAGGCCACTGGTCGCGGCCGGAAGCCGGCTGGTGCCGGGCTGCTGCCGCCCGGCGACCTGCGGTTGTTGGTGTTCGAGCCCGAGTGGGCGGGTGTCATGTCCCGCATGAAGCGCGAGGGCAACGCCCTGTCCGCCACCCTGCGCCAGGCGTGGGAGGGCGGGGACCTGTCCACCCTCAACGTCTCCGCCCGCATCGCACCCAGTTCCCACGTCGGCCTGCTCGCCCACATCACCCCCGACGAGTTCCGCGCCAAGGTCTCCAGCTCCGACCTCGCCGGGGGCACCTACAACCGCTTCCTGCCCATCGCGGTCGCCCGCTCCAAGTTCCTGCCCCTGGCCACGGGCGCCGCACCGGCCCTGGTCGCCGACCTCGGCCGCGGCTTCGCCGAACGGCTCCGCGACGGGGCGCGGATCGGTGCGCTCGGCTTCACCGAACGCGGCGCGCAACTGTGGCGCGGCCTCTACGTCGAATTCGGCATCGACCACGGCGACGGCGGCCCGGTCGAGCAGTTCCTGTCCCGCACCGCCCCGAACTGCCTGCGCATCGCCGGTGTCCACGCCGCCCTGGACGGAACCGACCTCATCGACACCCACCACCTCACCGCGGCTGCCGCCCTGGTCCGCTACTCCATCGCGTCCGCCCGCTCGATCTTCACCGCCGACCCGACCCTGACCCGCCTCACGGCCTGGATCAGCGAGGCCGGCAACACCGGCCGCACGCGCGAAGAGATCCGCTCAGACTTCTTCAAGCGCAACAAGAACGCCAACGAGGTCACCACCCTGCTCGGACAGCTCATCGACGCCGGACAGGTCACCCGCACCACCCGCCCGGCAACCGGCGGCAGGGGCGGCAGGCCCACCGAGGTCTACGCCGCGACCGCACCGCCACGCGGTTGACGCGGTAACGCGTAAACCCGCTGACCAGCACAAACAGGCAAGTGCCCACGCGCGAAGCGCGTACCTACGCGGTTTGCTCTGATCGGGAAGCCCAGCTCAACGCCGAACCGCGTAACCGCGTCAACCGCGCCCGACCGAACGGACACCATGAGCACGAACCACCGCAAGCGCCGCCCACCACTCGGGGTGAAGCTGTCGGACGACATCGAGTACCTGCCGAACCGGCCGACGCCATGGCGCGCCCGCGTCCGGTGGGCCGACCCGGCGACCGGCAAGCGGCTCTCGCTGTCGGAGTCGTGCCAGACCAGAGACCAGGCGCAAGCCTGGATCGACGACATGAAGCACTACGTGGCCGGTGGCACGGACCCCGACGCCGGAGCGATGAAGCTCACCGACTACGGCAACGCCAACATGGAGTTGGCGCTGCGAGGTTTGGAAGCCAAGACCCGTGACCCCTACCTGGCCGGTTGGCGCAAACGCGTCGTGCCGACCATCGGGCACATCGAGGTGCAGGCGATCACCTACGGCGTGGTGGACCGCGCCGTGCACGGGTGGATCGCCGACGAGTGCGGACGCTCGGTGGTCAAGAACAGCATCGCCGTCCTGGTACGCGTCATGGAACAGGCGTTACGGGACGGCCTGGTCGACCGCAACCCGGCACGCATCAGCGGGTGGCAGCGGGAGTACGCACGCGCCGAGGACGAACTGGACGACCCGCGCTCGCTGGCGCTACCGGACTGGGCCACGCTGACCCGCCTCGCCGACGCGCTGGTGGACCGCTCGTCCAACGAGTACCCGGGGTGGCGCGATGTCGTGCTGTTCGCCGCCTGCACCGCGGCCCGCATCGGCGAGGTGTCCGGATGCCGCGTGAAGGACATCGACACCAGCGAGTGGACCTGGACCGTGCGACGCCAGACCACCAGCGGACCCGGCGGCCTGATCGACAAGGGCACCAAGGGCAAACGAGCACGCAAGGTCCCGATCATCGAAGAGATCCGCGACCTGGTGCAGCGCCGAATCAGCGAGACCGACGGAACCGGCGACGCCCGCCTGTTCACCGGCCCCCGCGGCGGCCGGATCACCACCGCCGTGCTGCGCGACGCCACCCACTGGGACGAGGTCGTCAACCAACTCGGCTACGAACACCTGCGCCGTCACGACCTGCGCCACACCGGCCTGACCTGGATGGCCGACGCCGGAGTCCCCGTCCACCACCTCCAGCGCATCGCCGGACACGGCTCGCTCACCACCACCCAGCGCTACCTGCACCCCGACCGCCGATCCGTCACCGACGCCGGCGCACTGCTCTCCCAGCACCTCCAACGACCCGGGGGAACACCACGGCTGCGGGCGGTTTGATCGTCTCCCAAATTTCTCCCAGGTCCACGAACGGTCCACAAAAACGCCCCGGGATGACCTTCGGCAAGATCCACCCCCGCACACGAAAAAGCCCCGCTGACCAGGCTTGATGCCTAGATCAGCGGGGCTTTCGCGACCGTCGGGACGACAGGATTTGAACCTGCGACCCCTTGACCCCCAGTCAAGTGCGCTACCAAACTGCGCCACGTCCCGGCCGCATCCCGTTGTGGGGTGCGCGCACAGCTTAGCGCACCCGACAACGGGCCCCCGACACGGCCCCCCGCATTGTCGATCTCAAGGGGCTGACCTGGGCCGGAGGCCCGTCGAGCGGGCCTCCGGGGTTTCCCTGGTCGATGCCGTTCCCCCGGATCGACGGGCCCCACTATGCGGTGACGCCGGTGGGGGTGCTACCGCCGAAAGTCGAGTCATCTCCGCCAACTTTCGACGGACCCGTGGGTAGGTCGGCTTCCAGGACCCAGGCGCCGTTCTCCCACGCCGCGGTCAGGACGCCGCCTACCAAGCCCACGCGTTCGGACAGGCCCGGTAGGCCGGAGCCGCCTGTGCCGGTTCGGGGAGCGGGGGCGGGGGTGGGGTTGGTCGCCGTGATCCGCAGGTGGCCGTCCCGGTGGGACAGTCGCACGTGGACGGGGGCGCCCGGCGCGTGTTTCGTCACGTTGGTCAGCGCTTCCTGCACAACGCGGAACGCGGCTCGGCTCACCGACGGCGGCAAGGGGCCCGGGTGGGTGGACTCCAGGGTGGCGGCCAGGCCGGCTGCCCTGGCTCGCTCGACCAGGGCCGGGATGGTTTCGTGGCCCTGGGCCGGCTCGGGGTTGAGCAGGCCGAGGGCGGCGCGCATCTCGGACAGCGACTCCTTCGCCAGGGCTCTCAGGCGCAGCGCCGTGTCGCGGACCTCCGGTTCGTCCGTGGTCGCCGCCAGGGCCGCTGCCTCCACGGCGATCAACGTCGCGTGGTGGCCCACGGCGTCGTGGATCTCCCGTGCTATCCGGGCGCGTTCCGCCGACCTGGCGTTCGCCTCCCGCGCCTGGACCTCCGCCTCCCTCGCGCGGGACGCCTCCGACAGGCTCTCGGTGAGCCTGCGCCGGGTGGTGATGAGGGCGCCCAGGGCGGTGGGTGCGCCGGACAGGAAGAGGCTGAAGGCGTAGGTGAGGACCATCGCACCCGGGGTCAGGTGCTGGGTCGCGACTACCAGGGTGGCGGGCACGGCCGTGGTCGCCGCGACCCAGGCGATCATGGCGCGGGCGCTCGACTTGCGCCCCACCCGGTAGAGGGCGACCACGCCGGGCGGCCAGCCCAGGCCGCCGGCCAGGGCGGGCAGGCAGGCGGCCGCGGCCACGGCGGGCCGCCACCGGCGCAGGGGCAGCAGGGCGCACGCGACCAGGGCCGCGGGCAGCGACCACGGGAACGGGCCGCCGTCCGCCATGAGCACCAGGGCGGCGGGCAGCACCACGGCCGCCACCTCGACCAGGATCACCACGCGCCGACCTGGTGGGCCACCAGCGCCGCCTGCACGCGGTTCTCCACGCCGAGCTTCGTCAGCACGGTGGACACGTAGCTCTTGACCGTGGCCTCGCTCAGGCCGAGCGCGCCGGCTATCGCCCCGTTCGACTGGCCGCTCGCCAGCAACGCCAGCACCTGCTTCTCGCGGGCGCTCAACGCCTCCAGGTGGGCGTTGCCGCGGAACCGGACCGCGCCGCGCAGCCTCGGCAGCAGCCGCGCGGTGATCCTGGGGTCCAGCACCGCGCCGCCGGCCGCCAGGTCGACCACGGCCCGGACCAGGGCCTCCGGCTCGGCGTCCTTGAGCAGGAAGCCCTGGGCGCCCATGTCCAGGGCGGTGGCCACGTAGTCGTCCAGGTCGAACGTGGTCAGGATCGCCACGGCGGGCGGGTCGGGCCACGTCAGCAGGGTCCGCACGGCGGTCAGGCCGTCCACGCCGGGCATCTGGACGTCGACCAGCGCGACGTCGGGGCGGTGCCCGCGCACGGCGTCGAGCAGGCCCGCCCCGTCGGCCGCCTCGGCGACGACCTCCACCCGGCCGCCCGCTTCGAGCAGCACGCGCAGCCCCCGCCGCAGCAGCGCCTCGTCGTCCGCGAGGACCAATCGCACCGGCACGAGGTCAGGCAACCGCATCCGCCCGGCCGGGGCAACAGGTCACTTCTTCGGCTTCTTCTCCCGCACCCGCACCGAGATGCGCACCGGGCTGCCCTCGAAGCCGAACTCCTCGCGCAGCTTCCGCTCGACGAACCGGCGGTAGCCCGCCTCCAGGAAACCGGTCGTGAACAGCACGAACGTCGGCGGCCGGGTGCCCGCCTGGGTGGCGAACAACACCTTCGGCTGCTTGCCGCCGCGCACCGGCGGCGGGGTGGCGGCGATCAGGTCGCCGAGCCAGGAGTTCAGCCTGCCGGTGGGCACGCGGGTGTCCCACGAGTCCAGCGCGGTGCGCAGGGCGGGCGCGAGCTTGCGCACCGCGCGGCCGGTGAGCGCGGAGATGTTGACCCGCTCCGCCCACGGCACGCGCACCAGGCCGCGGTCCAGCTCGCGCACCATGGCGTTGCGCCGGTCCTCGTCCACCAGGTCCCACTTGTTGAACGCCAGCACGCACGCCCGCCCGGACTCGACCACCGTGGTCAGCACCCGCAGGTCCTGCTCGCTGATCGGCTCGGACGCGTCCAGCAGCACGATCGCCACCTCGGCCGACTCGATCGCGGCCTTGGTGCGCAGCGACGCGTAATACTCCGCGCCGGACGCGAAGTTCACCCGCTTGCGCAGGCCGGCGGTGTCCACGAACCGCCACACCTCGTCGTCCAGCTCGACCAGCGAGTCGACCGGGTCGACGGTGGTGCCCGCGACCGCGTCGACCACCGACCGCTCCTCGCCGGTCAGGCGGTTGAGCAGGGACGACTTGCCCACGTTCGGCCGGCCGACCAGCGCGACCCGCCGGGGACCGCCCGAGGTCGGCTCGAACGTGTCGCGGGGCGTCTCGGGCAGCGCCGCCAGGACGCGGTCGAGCAGGTCGCCGGAACCGCGGCCGTGCAGGCCGCTGACCGGGATCGGCTCGCCGAGCCCGAGCGACCACAGCGCCGCGACGTCGGCCATCAGCCGCTCGTCGTCCACCTTGTTGGCGACCAGCAGCACGGGCCGCTTCGAGCGCCGCAGCACCTTCACCGCGGCCTCGTCGGTGGTGGTCGCGCCGACCGTGGCGTCCACCACGAACAGGATCGCGTCGGCGGTCGACATGGCCAGCTCGGCCTGCGTCGCGACGGACGCCATCATGCCGGTCGCGTCGGGTTCCCAGCCGCCGGTGTCGACGACGGTGAACTTCCGCCCGTTCCACAACGCGTCGTAGGCGACGCGGTCCCGCGTCACGCCCGGCACGTCCTGCACGACCGCCTCGCGGCGGCCGATGATCCGGTTGACCAGGGTCGACTTGCCGACGTTCGGCCGGCCGACGACGGCCAGCACGGGCTGCGGCACGGCGCCGCCGCCCTCGTCACCGCCGGCCGACCCGTCGTCGAACGCGGCCCACTCGGACTCGTCCGCCCAGGTGCCGTCCAAGTCCGTCATCACGCTTCTCCACTCGTGCTTCGCCTGCTGTCCAGCTCGGCCACCAGCGTGGCCAAGCGGTCGCGCACCTGCTCGGTCGCCTTCTCCAGCGCCTGCCTGCCCCGTTCGGCGGGCACCTCGAACGGCTCGCCCACGAGCACGTCCACCACGGGCCGGAACCGCCGGCCCGAACCCTCCGGGCGCCGGGTGCCCCGGCACGCGACCGGCACGACCACCGCGCCCGCCGACCGGGCCAGCCACGCCGCGCCGCGCTGCGCCTCGGACACGTCACCCGCGCCGCGCGTGCCCTCCGGGAAGACACCGACCACGCCACCCGCCTTGAGCACCCGCTGGGCCGCGAGCAGCGGCTCGCGGTCGGGTTCGCCGCGCCGCACGGCCAGCTGGCCGATCCGCCGCAGGAACCACCCGGCCGGGCCGCGGAACATCTCCTGCTTGACCAGGAACACCACGGGGCGGGGCGCCGCGCCGAACAGGATCGGCCCGTCCACCATCGAGCTGTGGTTGGCGACCAGCACCACGGGCCCGGTGGCGGGCAGCGCCGACCAGCCGGTCGAGCGGACCCGGAACGCCGCGGCGAACGGCACCCGGCCGATCCAGCGGCCGAAGTCGGTCAGCCGGGGCGACGCGCCGGGTGGCAGCGCCGCGGTCACCCACGCACCGCCGCGACCCGCAGCCCGCGCTGCTCGACCAGGTCCAGCAGGGCCGCCAGCACGCCCGGCAGGTCCAGCTCGGTGGTGTCCAGCTCCACCGCGTCCGCGGCGGGCCGCAGCGGCGACACGGCGCGCGACGAGTCGTACGCGTCACGCCGCCGCACGTCGGCGAGCGTCGCGTCGACCGTGGCCGCCCGGCCGGACGCGTGGTCCTGCCGGGCACGCCGCTGGGCGCGGGCCTGGGCGTCGGCGGTCAGGTACACCTTGAGACCGGCGTCGGGCGCGACCACCGTGCCGATGTCGCGGCCCTCGACGACGATGCCGCCCGCGAGCGCCAGGGCGTCCGCGATGATCTCCCGCTGCCGCGCCACCAGCAGCTCGCGCACCTCCGGCACGGCCGACACGGGCGACACCGCGCGGGTCACCTCGGGACCGCGGATGTCCGCGCCGACGTCCACGCCGTCCAGCGTGGTGGTCGACGCGCCGGGGTCGGCGGCCTGCTCGTACCGGGCGGAGCGGGCGACCTCGGCGACGCGCGCGGCGTCGGCCGGGTCGACGCCGGCGCGCAGCACGGCCAGCGTCACCACGCGGTACATCGCGCCCGTGTCCAGGTAACGCGCGCCGAGCGCGCTCGCCAGCTTGCGCGCGGCGGAGGACTTGCCGGTGCCGGACGGCCCGTCCAGGGCCACCACGCCACGCAGCTCACCGTGTCCCACCGGGGTTTCCTCCTCGAACGCGACCGTGCCCGTCAACCCCACATTGTGCCTGGTGCGGACGCGCGCACCCGCACCGCGTCCGGTCAGTCCAGATCGGCCAGCAGCAGGCCGCTGCGCGGCTTGGGCGTGAAGTACGTGCTCTTGCGCGGCATCCGGCCGCCCGCCGCGTGCACCGCCAGCACGTCCGCCACCGGCACCGGGGCGATCAGCAGCAACGCGTCGGCGTCCAGCGGCACGCCGTCGGTCACCGGCCGCACGCGGGGGCTCTCCGGGTCCAGGCCGAGCGCGCGCTCCAGCAGGTCCGACTCGACGAACGCGTGGTCGACGCCCGTCGAGGGCAGCGTCACGCGCAACGCGCGCCCGCCGGACACCGCCACCACGACACCGGGCGCCGGGCGCTCGGACGCGTCGACCTCCACCACGTCGAGCCCGATGCCGCGCCACGCCGCGGCCAGGTCGTCCACGCCCAGGCCGGTGCCGACCAGGGCGCGGTGGATGGGGCCGACCCGCAGGTCCGGGCCCGCGGTGACCAGGGCGAGCAGGCCGGTCAGCCCCGCCGCCGCGGCGGCGGCCACCCGGTGGTTGCCGTCCGCGACCAGCAGGGGGTGGGCGCCCGCGGCGGCGAGCAGGGCGTCCTGCCGCGGACCCGGCCCGACCAGCCACAGCCAGTGCCGCCGCCCGCCCGGGTCGACCACGGACGCGGCGGGCTCGTCGTCCACCTCCGCCACCAGGCGGGTCAACTCGGACGGTTCGGGCGAACCGGTCACCGGCACCAGCAGTGCGGCGGAGGTCACACAGCCGAGCCCGGCCAGCACGCTCGCGCGCTCCGCCACGACCTCCGGGTAGACCTCCTCGGTGTGCCCGACGGCCGCCGGGTCCACCAGGCACAGCAGCCCGTAGGCGGTGCCGTCCGGCCCGTCCACGCGGTACGGCGCGACGACGTCGGACACCTGCCGGTACGCGCTGCGGCGCAGGTAGCCCAGCTCGGCCCGCGCGCCCGGCAACGCGTCCCGCAGGTCCAGCCCGGCGGCCAGCGCCGCGGGCGTGCGGTGCGGGTGCTGCACGGCGAGCAGCGTCCCGTTGCGCGCCCGCGCGAGCGCCGCCTCGACCCGCTCCGGCTCGGCGAACTCGTCCACGTCGGGACCGGGGACGCGCTCCCTGACCACCCAACCGCCGCGAATCGCGCGCGCCCGCCCCGTCATGACGATTATGATGCCCGTTCATGAACGTGGAGGTCACGCCCCTGCCGGGCATCGGCACCCGACAGGACTTCATGATCCGCGCGGGCCGCCGGATCGGGGTGATCACCTACCGCGACGGCAAGTTCGAACTCATCGTCTCGCGCAAGGACGACCCCGACGACTGCTCGGCGTCCATCGCGCTCACCCCGGTCGAGGCGGGCACCCTGGCGGGCCTGCTCGGCGCGCCGCAGCTCGTGGCGCACCTGGAGGAGCAGCACCGGGACGTGGCGGGCATCTCGACCAGGCAGTTCCCGGTGGTGCCGGGCTCCACCTACGACGGCCGCACGCTCGGCGAGACCGAGCTGCGCACCCGCACCGGCGCGTCCATCGTGGCCGTGGTGCGCGCGGGCGCCGTGCACCCGTCGCCGCGACCGGACTTCGTGTTCGCGGGCGGTGACCTGGTCGTCGTGGTCGGCACGGCCGAGGGCCTGGCCAAGACAGCCGACATCCTGGACGGCTGAGCCGTTGCACGACACAGCGATCGCCCTGGTCCAACTCGGCGCGGTCTTCTTCGGCCTGGGCCTGCTGGGGAAGATGGCCTGGCGGATCGGCATCTCGCCGATCCCCCTCTACCTGATCGGCGGCCTGGCCTTCGGCGAGGGCGGCCTCGTCCCGCTGCACGGCATCGAGGACTTCTCGCACATCTCCAGCGAGATCGGCGTCATCCTGCTGCTGCTCCTGCTCGGCTTGGAATACTCGGCGGCGGAGCTGGTGACCGGCCTGAAGCGGTCGTGGATGGCGGGTGTCGTGGACATCGTCCTCAACGCCGCGCCGGGCGCGGTGGCGGCGTTGATCCTCGGCTGGGGCCCGGTGGGCGCGCTGGCGATGGCGGGCGTCACCTACATCTCGTCGTCCGGGATCATCGCGAAGGTCCTCGGCGACCTCGGCCGGCTGGGCAACCGGGAAACCCCGGTGGTGTTGTCCGTGCTGGTGTTCGAGGACCTGGCGATGGCGGTCTACCTGCCGATCCTGACCGCCGTGCTGGCGGGCGTGAGCTTCCTCGGCGGGCTGAGCGCGGTCGGCATCTCGCTGCTCGCGATCACCGTGGTGCTGGTGATCGCGTTGAAGTTCGGCCGGTACGTGTCGGCGGTGGTGGACAGCCCCGAACCCGAGGTGTTCCTGCTGAAGCTGCTCGGCGCCGCCCTGCTGGTGGCGGGTGTGGCGTCGCAGTTGCAGGTGTCGGCGGCGGTCGGCGCGTTCCTGCTGGGCATCGCGATCTCCGGTTCCACGGCGGAGAACGCGACGCGGATGCTGGAGCCGCTGCGCGACCTGTTCGCGGCGATGTTCTTCGTGGTGTTCGGGTTGAACACCGACCCGCGGTCGATACCGCCGGTGCTGGGCCTGGCCGTGGCGCTGGCCGCGGTGACCACCCTGACCAAGGTCGCGACCGGCTGGTGGGCGGCGCAGCGGCAGGGCATCGGCAAGCTCGGCCGGGCGCGGGCGGGCGCGGCGCTGGTGGCGCGCGGCGAGTTCTCGATCGTCATCGCGAGCCTCACCGTGGCCTCCGGCGCGGTGGCGGGCGAGATGGCGGCGCTGGCCACGGCCTACGTGCTGCTGATGGCGGTGCTGGGTCCGGTGGCGGCACGCGTGGTCGAGCCGCTGGCCCGGTTGGTGACCCGGAAGCGTGACACCCGCACGGCGACAGCCTGAGGTTTTCCCGGTCACGGGTGGCAATCCCCGGTTCACGCGCAACAAACCACTTATGGCCGCTTGTACCAGGGCGACCTGCGGGGTTACACCGGGATTGCCGCCCTACCCCGGAGGGGGTCAGTCATGCCAGAGGAAACCAAGACCACGACCGGTCGCTACCTCGTGCTCCTCGACGACAGCTCGATCACCGCCGGCGCGCGTGAGATGAACCGCGTCGCCGGCATCAACGCGGCCAGCGCGGTGGAGTCCGTGTCACCCGCCGACCTGGAAACCGCGGACGGCGTCATCTTCCACGACCTCGGCATCGCCGTGGTCAACGCGGCGCCGGAGCAGGTGACCCGGCTGGCCCGCGCCGCCGACGAACCCGGCCCGATCACCGTGGTGGAGCCGGAACGGATCGTGCACGCGCTCGCCGCGCCCGCCGCCGAGGAGGCGGCCGGACCCACCGCCGTCGACGAGAGCGTCTTCACCTGGGGGCTCCAGGCGATCGGCGCCACGCTCAGCTCCGCCACCGGCGCGGGCGTCCGGCTCGCCGTGCTGGACACCGGGTTCACCGTCGACCACCCGGACTTCGCCGGTCGCACCGTGCTCACCAACTCGTTCATCAAGGGCGAGACGGTGGACGACGCGCACGGCCACGGGACGCACTGCATCGGCACCGCCGCGGGTCCCCGCAAACCCGCGAGCGGCGGCCCCGGCTACGGCGTCGCCCACGAGTCCGAGGTCTACGCGGGCAAGGTGCTGTCCAACTCCGGGTACGGCGACGACGGCGGGATCCTCAACGGCATCGCGTGGGCCGTCGCGAACGGCTGCGCGGTGGTGTCGATGTCCCTCGGCGCGGCCGTGCGGCCCAACACGCCGTACTCGCAGATCTTCGAGCAGGCCGCGCAGCGCGCGCTGGCGAAGAACACGCTGATCATCGCGGCGGCCGGCAACGAGAGCCGCCGACCGGCCAAGGTGGCGCCCGTCGGGCACCCCGCGAACTGCCCGTCGATCATGTCCGTGGGCGCGGTCGACGACCAGCGCGGCGTCGCGTTCTTCTCCTGCGGCACCGTGGACGCGGTCGGCCAGGTCGACGTGACGGCGCCGGGCGTGAACGTCTACTCCAGTTGGAACGGCAAGACCCCCGACACGCGGCACAAGCGCATCCAGGGCACCAGCATGGCCACACCGCACGTCGCGGGTCTCGCCGCACTGCTGGCGCAGCAGTACAACGCGCGCGGCTGGGAGCTGTGGGCGCGGCTCATGCAGTCCGCCCGGCGGCTGGGCTGGTCCTCCGCGGACGTCGGCGCGGGTCTGGTGCAGGCCCCTTGACCGGGCCGGACGCGCGGGTCGTGGTCTCCATCGCCGACGACCGGGTGGGGACCACGACCGTCGTGGCGGACCTGCGTGCCGCCGGGCTCGTGGTGGACGCCGTGCTGGACGTGCTGGGCGTGGTCACCGGGTCGGTCGCCCCCGAGGCGATCGACGCGCTGCGGACCGTGCCCGGCGTCACCGGCGTGGAGCGGCAGCGCGGCGTGGGTGTCCCACCGCCGGGTAACCCGATCGCCTGACCCTGGGTTGGCCAGGTCCGGTCGGGGTAACCGGGGCGTGACATGAACCACTCCCCCGAGGAGGTCCACCCATGAATGCCCTGCTCGTCGCGCAGACGGCGCAGGCCCAGGGCGTCGGAGAGGCCACCGGCGACGCCTTGAGGTCCGTGGTGACGTTCCTGCCCAAGCTCGTCGGTTTCCTCGTCGTGCTGCTCATCGGGTGGGTGGTCGCACGCCTGCTCCGCACGGTCGTCACCAAGTTGCTGGAGCGGGTGCACTTCGACCGGGCCGTGCAGCGCGGCGGCCTGGGCGACGCCATGGCGAGGTCCAAGTTCGACGCGTCCGGCCTGGTCGCCCAGATCGTGTACTACGCCGTCCTGCTGATCGCGTTGCAGATCGCGTTCGGCCTGTTCGGGACGAACCCGGTGAGCGTGCTGCTGACCGAGATCGTGGCCTGGCTGCCGAGGGCGATCGTCGCCATCGTGATCATCGTGGTGGCCGCCGCCATCGCGCGTGCCGTGCGGGACATCGTCTCGCGGGCGCTGGGCGGCGCGTCCTACGGGCGACTGCTGGCCAACATCTCGTCGTGGTTCATCATCGCGCTCGGCGTGATCGCGGCGCTGAACCAGATCGGTGTCGCCACCACGGTCACCACGCCGGTCCTGGTCGCGGTCCTGGCCACCGTCGGCGGCATCCTCGTCGTCGGCGTCGGCGGCGGTCTGGTGCGGCCGATGCAGCAGCGCTGGGAGGGCTGGCTGACCCGCGCCGAGAACGAGGTGCCGCAGGCGAAGGCGCAGGCCGAGGCGTACCAGCGGGGCCGGGAGGACGTGCGCCGGACGCACGAGACGACCGCCGCGGGCCAGCAGCAGCAGGTGGGTCAGCAGCAGCCCGCGCACACCGCGGCGACCCGCGCGGACGCCACGGCGGACGTGCCGACCTCGCCGGTCGGGACGCCTGCCCAGCCGTACCCGGGTCAGCAGCAGTACCCGGGACAGCCGCCGCGGTCGTAGGGACGGCTCGGGGAGGGGGCGGCGGCGCTCGGCGCCGTCGCCCCCTCATCACGCTTCCATCGCGGGCTCGTCCGCGTTTCGCGCCAACGCGCACACGGCCGCCAGCCGCAACGTCGTCCAGTCCGCCGTCGGCCACTCCACGACGGGCGGCAGCCGCCACCCGACCGCCGCCGCCTCGTCGAGCACGCCCTTCGCGTACCCGGCGAGCAGCACCGCGGCCGCCGCCGCGGGCGCGCCCACCGCGAGGATGTCCCGCACCGCCGCCGCGTGCTGGTCCACCGCCGCGAGCACCCCGACCGGGAGCGCGCCGAAGGAGATCGCCATACCGATATCGCCACCTAGCCGGTCCAGGAACCGGCGGGCGGACATGTCCCACCATCCGCTCACAAGGCCGACACCCTACGCTGTGCGGGGCGACCGACCCGACGTCGAACACGTGTTCTAGGATCACGCCGGGTCGAGCCGGACGCAGAGAGGGAGACCGGATCGTGGAGGCGGACACGCTCGTGGATCAGCAGGACCAGGCGGACGTCGAGGCGGTGCGGCAGGACGCGCCTGCCGAGCCCCAGCCGGAGGCCGCGCCCAAGCCGGCCGCCGAGCCGGCGGCGACGCCCGCGCCCCAGCAGCAGGAAGCGCCCGCGCCCAAGCCCGCGAAGGCACGGGCCACCAAGAGCACGGCGAAGAAGACCCGCACCGTCGAGCTGACGCTGACCGTCACCGGCACCGCCGACGGCGAGTGGCAGGCGGACCTGGTGCACGGCACCAGGCGGGTCGTGCAGGGCCTCGTGATCTCGGCCGCGGCCGTGTCCAAGGCGGCCAAGGAGCTGCACGAGGACATCGCGGGCGGTATCGAGGAGGTCATCGAGGCCGCCCGGTCCCAGCACCGCACCCGCATGGAGGAGCTGGAGGCCGAGCTGGCGAAGGTCAAGGCCGCGCTGGCCGAGCTGAGCGACGACTGACGTGGTGGGGCCGCACCACGCGGCCCCACCCCTCAGCGCGCCGGGTCCAGCACCAGCTTCCCGGTGGTGCGGCGCGACCGCAGGTCCTCGTGCGCCCGGCGCACCTCGGACAACCCGTACTCCCCGCCCTCGACGGCCCGCAGCTCCCCCGCCTCGACCAGCTCGAACAACTCGGCCACGGCCCGGTGCACGACCCGTCCGGGCAGGCGGAACGCGTGTGGCAGCCACATGCCCGCGACGGCCGTGGAACGGGCCAGCAGGTCACCGAGCCCGATCGGCGTCGGCCGTTCCCGGCTCGCCATCCCGTAGAACGCGAGCCGCCCGAACGGGGCGAGCGCCGCGATGCTCTGGTCGGTGACCGAACCGCCCGTCATGTCCAGCACGACGTCCACCGGCCGCCCGTCGTTGGCCTCCCGCAACGCGCCCGTCACGTCCTCGGCCCGCGAGTCGACGGCGGTGTCCGCGCCCAGTTCGAGCGCGAGCGCCCGCTTCTCGGGCGAACCGGCCGTGGCGATGACCCGGCCCGCGCCCCACTTCCGCGCCAGCTGCACGGCGATCGACCCGACACCGCCCGCGGCGGCGTGCACGACGACGGTCTCCCCCGGCTCCAGGTGGGTGCTGCGGCGCAGCAGCAGCCACGCCGTCGCGCCCTGCACCACCATGCTCAACGCGGTCAGGTCGTCGATGCCGTCCGGCACGTCGAACGCCGTGGCGGCGGGCACCGCGGCCTTCTCCGCGTAACCGCCGGAATCGGTCAGCGCGACCACGCGGCGCCCCTCCGGCGTGCGGCCGACGACCTCGCTGCCCGGCACCAGCGGCAGCTCCACCCCGGCCAGGTAGGAGTTCTCGGTGTGGTGGGTGTCGGCGTAGTTCAGCCCGGCGCGGCTGACCGCCACGAGCAGCTCGCCGGGACCCGCGACGGGGTCCGGCAGCTCGACCTCGCGCAACACCTCGGGGCCGCCGAACTCGGTGATCTGGATGGCGCGCAACGGATCCGACCTCCTCGGTCGTGCCGATCGCCGCCCGCACCGGGCGACCCGGACGATCCTGCCCGCGAACGCGGCCGGCCGCGCGTCGAGCAATCCGGAACATGGTTCCCCGGCCGGCGGGCCGGTAGCTTCGGTGCCGAGGAGGTGCCAGGTGATCGGATCGGACGCGCGGGTGGCGATCGTCACCGGGGCGGCGCGCGGTATCGGCGCGGCCGTCGCGGCGCGGCTCGCCCGGGACGGCTTCGCCGTCGCGCTGCTGGACCTGGGCGAGGACGGTTGCGCCGACGCGGTCGCCCGCATCACCGCCGAGGGCGGGCGTGCCCTCGCGGTGGGCGTGGACGTCACCGACCGCGCCTCCGTCGACCGGGCCGTGGCGCGGGTCGCGGACGAACTCGGCGCGCCCGTGGTGCTGGTGAACAACGCCGGCATCCTCCGCGACAACCTGCTGTTCAAGATGACCGACGACGACTGGGACGCGGTCATGGCCGTGCACCTGCGTGGCGCGTTCCTGATGAGCCGGGCGGTGCAGCGGTTCCAGGTCGAGGCGGGCTGGGGCCGCGTCGTGAACCTGTCCAGCACCAGCGCGCTGGGCAACCGCGGCCAGGCCAACTACGCCGCGGCCAAGGCGGGCGTCCAGGGTTTCACCAAGACCCTCGCCCTGGAGCTGGGCCGGTTCGGCGTGACCGTGAACGCCATCGCGCCGGGTTTCATCGAGACCGACATGACCGCCGCCACCGCCGCCCGCCTCGGCATCCCGTTCGAGGACTTCAAGAAGGCCGTGGCGGCGAACGTCCCGGTCGGCCGCGTCGGCACCCCCGACGACATCGCGCACACCGCGTCGTTCCTCGTCAGCGACGGCGCGGGGTACGTGTCCGGCCAGGTGCTCTACGTCGCCGGCGGACCGAAGGACTAGGCCGTGCGGAGGTTCGCGAACCTGGACGAGCTGGGCGCCGCCGAGGGCGAGCACCTGGGCCGCGGCGGCTGGCACGAGGTCACCCAGCAGGAGATCGACCTATTCGCCGACGCCACCGGCGACCACCAGTGGATCCACGTCGACCCGCGGCGCGCGGCGGCGGGACCGTTCGGCGCGCCCGTCGCGCACGGTTTCCTGACGCTGTCGCTGATCCCGCGGCTGATGCGTGACGTCTTCACCGTCGAGAAGCTGAAGATGGGCGTGAACTACGGCCTGGACAAGGTCCGCTTCCCCAGCCCGGTCACCGTCGGCTCCCGCCTGCGTGCCGCCGCGGAACTGGTGGGGTTCCAGGACGTGCCGCCGGGCAAGCGGGCGGTGCTGCGGGTGACGGTCGAGATCGAGGGCAACCCCAAACCCGCGTGCGTCGCGGAAACCGTGGTGCTCTACGTCGCCTGACGCTACGCCCCGCCGATCGTCGCGCCGCCGTCGACGACGAACGTCGCGCCCGTGGTGTACCCGCCGGCCGCCGACGCGAGGAACACCACGGCCGCCGCCAGCTCCGCGGGGTCGCCCAGCCGGCCGATCGGCAGGCGTGCCACGTGCGACTCCAGGTAGCCCGGCGGGTACTGGTCGGTCATCTCCGAGGCGAAGTAGCCGGGCGCGAGCGCGTTGACCCGGATGCCCTTGCGGCCCGTCCACTGCTGCGCCAGGTCGCGCGTCAGGCCGAGGACGGCGGCCTTGGACGCCGAGTAGGCCGCCTGCGGCAGACCCGCGGACACCAGCCCCAGCACGCTGGAGACGTTGATGATGGACCCGCCGTCGGTCATCACCGCGGCGGCGGCCTGCGCCATCCAGTACGCGCCGTGCAGGTTCACGTCCACGACGCGGCGGAACTCCTCCGGCGTCTCGCGGGACGCGGGCACCGCCGTGCCCACCCCGGCGTTGTTCACCAGCACGCCGACGCGCCCGAACCCGGCGGCGGCGCGGGCGACCTCGTGGCAGTCCTCGGGCCGCGCCACGTCCGCCGGCACCACGAGCGCCCGCCGCCCGGCCCGCTCCACCAGGGCCGCCGTCTCCGCCAACCGGTCCGCGCGGCGGGCGGCGAGCACGACGTCCGCGCCGGCCTCCGCCAGGCCGCGCGCGAACGCCACGCCCAGTCCCGACGAGGCGCCGGTGACGATCGCCACCCGGCCGTCGAGGCGGAACATGTCCAGGACACCCATGCTCACTCCATTGTGGACGGTCACAGGCCGAGGTCGCGGCCGATCAGTTCCTTCATGATCTCGTTGGAGCCGGCCCAGATCTTCGTCACGCGGGCGTCCATCCACGCGCGCGCCACGCGGTACTCCGTCATGTAGCCGTAGCCGCCGTACAGCTGCACGCACGCGTCGATGACCTCGTTCTGCACGTCGGCGCTCCAGAACTTCGCCTTGGCCGCGTCCACCGCGGTCAGCTCGCGGCGGGTGTGGGCGAGCGTGCACTGGTCCAGGAACGCCTGCGTGACGTCCACTTTGGTCACCAGCTCGGCGAGCGTGAACTTGTTGTGCTGGAAGGAGCCGATGGACTGGCCGAAAGCCTTGCGCTCCTTGGTGTACTCGATCGTCTCCAGCAGGACCTGCCGGGCGTGCGCCAGGTTCGAGATCGCGCCGCCGAGCCGTTCCTGCGGCAGGCGCTCCATCAGGTGGATGAAGCCGCGGTCGACCTCGCCGATCACGTTCGCCGCGGGCAGCCGCACGTCCTCGAAGAACAGCTCGGCGGTGTCGGACTCGGGTTGGCCCACCTTGTCCAGCTTGCGGCCGCGGTGGAAGCCCTCCATGCCCGTCTCGACGGCGAACAGCGTGATGCCCTTGGCTTTTTTCTCCGGGCTGGTGCGCGCGGCCACCACGATCAGGTCGGCCGAGTGGCCGTTGGTGATGAAGGTCTTGGCGCCGTTGAGGACCCAGTCGGAGCCGGCGCGCACGGCGGTCGACCGCAGCGCCGCGAGGTCCGACCCGCCCGACGGCTCGGTCATGGCGATGCCGGTGGTCAGCTCGCCGGTGCAGAAGCGGGGCAGCCACCGCTGCTTCTGCTCCTCCGTGCAGAGGTCCACCAGGTAGGGCGCGACGACGTCGGCGTGGATGCCGAGGCAGCTCGCGACGCCCGCGCTGACCTTGCACAGCTCCTCGCCCAGGACGGCGTTGAACCGGTAGTCCCCCGCGCCGCCTCCGCCGTACTGCTCCGGGACCTCCAGGCCGAGCAGGCCCTGGCGCCCTGCTTCCAGCCAGACGTCGCGGTCGATGTGGCGCTGTTCGACGAAGCGGTCGTAGTTCGGCCGGATCGTGCGGTCGACGAAGGCGCGGGCGGTTTCGCGGAACGCGTCGTGGTCGGCGTCGAACAGCGTGCGGCGCACTGGCCCTCCCGGGCGAAGCGGTTGCTCAGGCGTCGCTCAGCCTCGATCGCCCCGGGGCCGCTTGTCAAGGAGGGTTCCGGGGTGTCGGTCGCCGGTGTTCTAACGAACTTGCTTGCGACCCCAGAGGCCCGCCGCGAGGCTCACCCCGAGCGCCGCGACGGCGATCTGGAGGATGAGTTCGATCCAGTCGATGCCGGGCGTGTCCTCGACGCCGAACAGGCGGGCGATGAACGTGCCGATGAAGGCCGCCACGATGCCGACGACGATGGTCAGCCAAATCGGGATGTTCTGCTTGCCCGGTGCCACGGCTTTGCCGAGGAACCCGATGATGAGACCCACGATCAGCGCGCTGATCACACCGCCGATGCCCACGATGCCTCCTGCGGGTTAGTCGCCCCCGATCCCGTCGGGGGCCTGCGGCCATCATCCCACCGAAAGTCCGGGCCGCAGCGCCCGCGAGAGCCGCGTGCGGGGCGGGTTCGCCCGCGATCGGCCGCGTCCGGTCGGGTGGGAAACCGGGTTTCGCGTGCGAAGATCGCCTCTCGGTGCCTCGGGCGCGGCTGCTGCCGGGGGTGTGCGTTCAGGCTCGCGGATCACCTCATCGTGCGACATACACTGCGCCCGATCGGGTCATTTCGCGACGTGCTTACGGTTCAAGTGCGGCCGGCCGGGTCCCGGATGCGACCTCGCCGGTGGATGGTTCGGCGAAGTGCGCGTGGTCGCGCTGGCCCGTCCACCCCGTCGTCCCTCGGCTGTCCATCCACAGTGGACTTGACGGGCGCACCGGTGTCTGAGGCGCGTCGGCCGACCAGAAGGCCCCCGCGGGCCACGGGGGCTGTGCAGGCGCGGCGGGCGGTGCGACGGCGCGGGCGGTGCGACGGCGGATGGGCGAACAGCGGTGACATGGCGAGCAGGCGGCTCGACAGCCAGCGCTCGGCCGACACGCGGCAGGTGCCACGCAACAGGCCCGCGGCAGGCGAAACGCCGACCCGCGCAGCGTCGAACAGCGCCACATCGACCGCAAGGCGGCGGCCAGCCGGCACACCGGGGACCCACGGGCCTCCGGCGGCCTGCTCTTCCGCGGCTCGCGGGCTTGCGGACGCCGGTGGCGTGCGGGAAGGCGTCCGAGCGCGGAGACCGGAAGCGACCGGACCCGTGCCCGATGGGGTCGGCCCGTCCCGGTGGGGTCGGCCCGCTTTTGCGGCGTGATTCGGTTGGCGCAGCCATGCGGGTCGGCGTGGTCGTCCGGCTGCGGGCGGCGGTGAGCGCTGTTCCTCATCCCCGCGCTGTGGGCGGCGGGTGTGGGGCGCGGTGGCCGCGGGGTGGTGAGGCGGAGGCGGGTGCGGGGCCGTGGTGGGGCGGTCCGTGTTTGGGCATGGGGGTGCCCTTGCTGGGTGCCCTGCCTTGCTCCCTCCGCCGTGCCGCCTCCTTCTCTCCCGGCAACGAAATGATCACGCCCGAAGTGCCCGATATCCACCCACTTCGCCCGATCGAGTGATCAAATCGAGGCGAATACGCAGGTCAGAGGGCTGAAAGAGCGCTGCTACTTGCGTCGGACCAGTTTGACCAAGCTCTTGAAGGTCTCCTCCAGCCCCGACGAGAAGGGGTTGTCGTTGACCAGGTACGTCCAGGTCGTGTTGGGCCGCTGGACGCCCGCCTCGGCCAGGTGCGCGCCCTCCTCGTCGATCTCCACCTTGGCGAACGTCTCCTCCGCCTCGTCCCACGCGTCGGGCACGACCTTGTGGTACGCGGGAATCGCCTCGCGGTGGAACTCGTCCAAGGGGTTCTGCCTGGCCAGTGCCCTCAGGTGGATGCCCTCCCGCAGGTCGGTCAAGAACGTCAGGTGGTCGCTCCACCGCTGGTCCAGGTGGTGCAGCGCGATCAACCTCGCCGCCTTCACCAGCACCTCGTGGTCGATCTCCGCCAGCTCCTCCGCCCGCTCGGGCCGCCGCTTGGACAGTTCCTCCCACGCCGCCTCGGTGGTGAGCAGCCGGTCGCGGAACTCCAGGAGCAGCAGGCGCTGGTGCTCGATCAGCTTGTTGTACCGCCACGTGTTCCGGTGGATCTCCAGGTGCACGCCCTCGGCGACGCGTTGCGCGTGCTCGACCGTGTGCAGCGTCCCGACATCGGTGACGCGCCCGTCCTCCTCCACCTCGCCGGGCTCCTCGTGGTCGGGCACGTACTGCGCCACGAGTTCGTCCTGCAACGACGAGAAGAACACCGAACCACCGGGGTCGCCCTGGCGGCCGGCCCGGCCGCGCAACTGGTCGTCCAGCCTGGACGACGGGTGCCGCCCGGTGCCGATCACGTACAGCCCGCCCAGCTCGGCGATGCGCTCGCGGTCCGCCGAGTCGTGGCCACCCAGGCGGATGTCCGTGCCGCGACCGGCCATCTGGGTGGACACGGTGATCCGCTGGAACGAGCCGGCGTCGGCGATGATCGCCGCCTCCTCGGCGTCGTTCTTGGCGTTGAGCACCACGCACTCCAGGCCCGCCTCGGCCAGTTTGCGGGACAGGCGCTCGGATTCGGCGACGTCCAGGGTGCCGACCAGGATGGGCCGCCCGGTCGCGTGGACCTCCTCGATCTCGGCGACGATCGCGGCTTCCTTCAGCTCCAGCGTGGTGTACAGGCGGGGCGCCTCGTCCTCGCGCACGCACTCCACGTTGGCCGGGATGACGAGCACCTCCAGCCGGTAGAAGTCACGCAGCTGCTCGGCGACGGCGACGGCGGTGCCGGTCATGCCGCACACCTCGGGGTACCGGTTGAGCAGGGCCTGCACGGTGATCGAGTCGAGCACCTCGCCGGAGTCGGTGGTCTGCACGTTCTCCTTGGCCTCGACGGCGGCCTGGAGGCCGTCGGGCCAGCGCTGGAGCTTGGCGATCCGCCCGCGGGTGTCGTTGATCAGGTGGACCTTGCCGTCGCGGACGATGTAGTCGACGTCGCGGTGCAGCAGGACCTGCGCGTGCAGGGCCACGTTGACCTTGCTGAGCGTGGTGGACACGTGCTCGTCGGAGTACAGGTCGATACCGCCCAGGGCGCGTTCGACCAGCTCGGAGCCGGCGCCGGTGAGGTAGACGTTGCGCTCCTCGTCGTCCACCTCGAAGTGCAGGTCGCGACGCAGGCGCTTGACCAGGTCGGCGAGCGCCGGGTCGGCGGACGGTCCGGCGGTGGAACCGGCGAGCACCAGCGGCACGCGGGCCTCGTCGACCAGGACCGAGTCCGCCTCGTCGACCAGCGCCACGCGCGGCGCGGGGACGATGCGGTCGGCCTCGTCGGTGGCGAGGCGGTCGCGGAGGACGTCGAAGCCGATCTCGGACACCGACGCGTAGCAGACCTCGGCCTGGTAGGCGGCGCGCCGCTCCTCGGGCTTGCTGCTCTGGCTGAGCCAGCCGACGGACACGCCGAGCAGCTCGTAGAACGGACCCATCCACTCGGCGTCGCGCTGGGCCAGGTAGTCGTTGACGGAGACCACGTGCACCTGGTCGCCGCGCAGGGCGAACCCGGCGGCGGCGATCGCGCCGGACAGGGTCTTGCCCTCACCGGTGGCCATCTCCACTACGTGGCCCTCCAGGAGGCCGAGCGCGCCGAGGACCTGCACGTCGAACGGCCGCAGCCCGAGGGCGCGGTCCGCCGCCTCGCGGCCGAGGGCGCACACCTCGACCAGCTCGGCACGCCCGAACTCGGACCGCTCACGCAGGTCGGCCGCCGCTCGGGCCAGCTCTTCGTCGCTGAGCGCGCCCACGCGGTCCGCCTGCTCGTTCACGTCGGCGAGGAGCTTGCGGTACGGCGACAGGTCGGCGGAGCCGGGCTTCTGCGCGAACCGGCGCAGGCGCTGCTTGAACCGTCCGAGAAGAGTGGTCACGGTCGGGCAACGTACGGCACGCGGGCAACGTTCCGCACGTCACCCGGTTGACCGTTCACGGTCACCGCCGGCCGCGTCGCCCGCGACCTGCGACTTCCCCCGGCGGCGCGGCGGTTGACCTGCGGGAACGGCCTGGTCGCTAACGCGCGGGGACGGCGTCGTCCACGGGTTCGGCCTGGCGGGGGACGGCGGCGGGTCTGCCGCGGCGCGCGGCGACCGCCTCCTCGGTGAGCGAGCGGATCTCCGCGAGGATGTCGAGGTGTTCCTGCGACGGGGGCGGACCCACCAGGTTCGAGCGGTTGAACGCGGTGCGTTCGGCGCGGCACGCCAGGTTCTGGATGCGCCGGATGAGGTCCGATTCCCCGTCGGTGGGCAAAGAGCGCCGTTGCTCAGTCACCCCGGAAGCGTTCACCTCACGCCGGGTGAAGGTAAATCACCTGGGAGTGCGAACCTGACCGGAGCCTCCCGGCGGTTTCGGCGTGCCCGGATGAAATGCCCCGAACGTGCTACCCGAGACCCGTTGGTGCGCCGGCTCGCGGGGTGGTGCGGGATTTCTTTTCGCGTGCTCAGGCGGTGGGTGGCGGGGTTGCGGGAGGCGTGCCTCGGGGATCAGCCGGTTGGCCGTGACCCGTATTGGTGAAGCGCTGGTTGGGGTTGTTGGTGACGTGTTGTCGGTCGGGTCGCTCGGGTGGGGGTCGCCCGGGTTGGCGTCCACCAGGTCGGGCACGGGGCGCGGGGGTCGGGTGTTCGGGCTGTTCACAGTGGGCGGCGGGGGTGACGGGGTGGTTGGTGGCGTGGTGCCGGACGGTGACGGCGGTGGGCTGGGCGGATCGGCGGAAACCGTTGCCGCGCACCGGTTTCCGGGCTCTGGGCGACGGTGGTGAGGTGGCGCTGGGGGGTGGAGAGGGGCCGGTGGGACCGGGGTGCGACAGGGGCCTGGCGCGAGGCGGGGCGGCGAGCGGGTGGTTCGGCGGTCGGGACGGCGGGGTGCGGGGCGGGGAGGACGCGGCAGGGCGGCTTGGCGCGCGACGGGGGCGGCAGGGCGCGACGGTGAAAGGTGGCGCGGCGCGGCAGGGCGGCGCGGACACGGCGGGCGCGCAGGGCGAGCGCGGTGGAGAGGGCGCGGCAGCGCGGGCACGGGGAAGAGGGTGTGGCGGCGCGGGCGCGGTGGAGAGGGTGTGGCGGCGCGGCGCAGGAGCGCGGGAGTGGGTGGCGTGCGCCACTTGAGTCCGGACAGCGAGGGCGGGACCTGCGGGTTCGGCGGGGGTTCAGCCGGTGGTCAGCCCGCGCCGCTGTGGGATCTTCAATACCGGGTGAAGCGGACGGCGTGGCGTGAGTAGTCTGCTTTGGCCCGATCGGGGGATGAACCGGACTTTGGGGGTTACCAAGTGTCACTCACGCCGATCTACGACGACCTGCTGCGCGAGTTCGAAGGCATCATCGAGGCCAGTGCCGACGTCGAGGCGGCCAGTGCGGAGGACGCGCCCGCCGACGCCGAGGGCTGACCGCCACGCGGTCGCCCGACGCGACCGCGGCGGACCCGACCACGGGGACCGGGTCCGCACCGCGCGGCTCAGCCGGGCTGCTTGACGAGGTCGGCGGGCACCGGCTCGTCCTTCTCCAACGCGCCGAACAGGCGCAGGGCGTTCTCCCGGTCCCACTGCACGACCGAGCCCGCGCCGGGCACGGTTGGCGTCGCGCCGACCGGCACCGTCACGTTGTCCACGCCGCCGCCCATGCCGAACGCCATGCCCACCAGGTGGTGCAGGTGGTCGCCGTCGGCGATCGAGGTCGAGTCCGTCGCCGAGAACAGCAGCGGGAACGCGCGGAACGGGTTGGCGAGGGTGCCGAAGCTGGTCGCCTTGTCCGACAGGGCGGCCAGGAACTCGCGCTGGTTCTGCACGCGCTGCAAGTCCGCCGTGGCGAACGCCCGGGTCCGCACGTAGCCCAGCGCCTGCGCGCCGTCCAGCTCCTGGCAGCCCGCCTGGAGGTCCAGGCCCGCCAACGGGTCGTTCATCGGCTCCTTGATGCACATGTCGACACCGCCGACGGCGTCCACGATGCCCGCGAACCCGCCGAAGCCGATCTCCATGTAGTGGTCGATGCGCAACCCCGTCGCGCCTTCCACGGTCTGCACCAGCAGCGGCGCGCCGCCGATCGCGAAGGCGGCGTTGATCTTGCTCTTGCCGTTGCCCGGGATGTCCACGTAGGAGTCCCGCGGCACGCTGACCAGGGTCGCCTTCCCGGACCCGGACGGGATGTGCAGCACCATGATGGTGTCGGTGCGCCGGCCGCCCGCGTCGCCCGTGGACAACGCGGCCTTCTGCTCCTCGGTCAGCCCCTCGCGCGCGTCGGACCCGACCAGCAGCCAGTTGGTGCCCGGCGTGTCGGCGGGCCGGTCCGGGTAGTCCGGCAACGCGTCGATCCGGCGCAGCGACGAGTCGACGTAGACCCACATGCCGACCACGAAGGCCAGCAGCAGCACGAGGACGACCAGGACGACGCGGCCGATCCGCGGTTTGCGGCGCTTGGGCGCGGGCCGGTAGCCGGCCCGCTGGTAGCCCTGCTGGTAGCCGGCGCTCATGTCAGCGACCCCGATCCCATCTTTCGGCAACAGCTCACACCTAATGACGCGGTGCGCGTCGAGAGGTTGCCAGCCTAGTGCTCGGGTGGCAGCACGAGCGCGCGCAGCAGGTGGTCGAGCGACTCCGCCGGGTCGTCGGTCAGGCCGGTGTGCGCGGGCGAGGTCTGGATGATGGTGCTGCGCGGCGCGGTCAGCCAGCGGAACCGCTGCCCCGGCGTGGTACCCGCCACGGGACCCGCCTGCGGGTCGCCGTCGCAGGACACGCCCAGGTGCGCCAGGTTGGCCCGCAGCAGCTCGACGTCCAGGAACGGGTCCAGCGCGCGCAGGCGCTCCTCGTCGACGTGCACGCGCGCGCCGAGGAAGTCCAGGTCCTTGCAGTAGACGAGGACGCCGACGTTGACGAACTCGCCGCGCTCCTGCCGCGGCACGGCGCGCAGCAGCGCGTACTCAAACACGTGCGGCACGGGCGGCCTCCAGGGCGTCCACCCAGGCGCGCGGCTGCGCGAGGCGGGCGGCGAAGAACTGTTCGTATGCGTCGCGGACCTTATCGGGCGTGCCGAACGCCTCGTCCCGCGCCAGCCACTCGTCCGGGACCAGCGCCAGCACCTCGCGCACCAGCTCCGGCGTGACGCGGGCGGACAGCTCGGCGTCGACCTCGGCGAGCGGGCCGGCGAACGGCAGCATCAGGTGGTCGGCGGCGTCGAAGCGGTAGGTGGCGGCGGGGAACCGGTCGGGCCGCCACGAGTGGTGGAAGTACAGCGCGGCGCCGTGGTCGATCAGCCACAGCTCGCGGTGCCACAGCAGGGTGTTGGGGTTGCGCCACGAGCGGTCGACGTTGAGCGTCAGGGCGTCCAGCCACAGCAGCCGGGCGGCGGTCTCCGTGGACGGCTCGCGCACCACCGGGTTGTAGTCGAACGAGCCGGGCAGGTAGTCCAGGCCCAGGTTGACGCCCCCGCTGGCGCGCAGCAGCTCCTGCACCTCCTGGTCGGGCTCGGCACGCGCCAGCTCGGGGTCGAGGTCGACCAGGACGATCTCGGGCACCCGGAAGCCCAGCCGGCGGGCCAGCTCGCCCACGACGACCTCGGCGACCAGGGCCTTGACGCCCTGGCCCGCGCCGCGGAACTTGAGCACGTACATGCCGAGGTCGTCGGCCTCGACCAGGCCCGGCAGGGAACCGCCCTCCCGCAGGGGCGTGACGTAGCGGGTGGCCGCGACCGCGCGCAGCCCGTTCGTGTGTTCCACGCCGGGCATCATCGTCGGTGGCGGCCGGGTACCGCCAACGGGTTACCCGCCGGTGGTGACGCGCTCCAGGACCGGCAGGTAGCCGAGGCGGTGGCCGGCGCCGTTGGGGTGGAAGGAGTCGGCGACCGGGAAGGACAGGTCGTTGACCCACGGGTTCGGGCCGCACGCGCCGTGCCCCTCGAACGGCTCGCGCACGTCGCCGAACCGGAACCCGGCGGCCTGGGCCCGCGTCCGGACCACGTCGACGAGCAGGTCCGCAGCCCGGTTCACCGCCGCGCGCTGGGCCTCGGTGAGCAGGCA
The DNA here is from genome assembly GCF_019375475.1 of Saccharothrix obliqua. Lineage (GTDB taxonomy): Bacteria > Actinomycetota > Actinomycetes > Mycobacteriales > Pseudonocardiaceae > Actinosynnema > Actinosynnema obliqua. The sequence goes on from NZ_JAHXGQ010000002.1 coordinate 839,574, forward strand.
CCGGCCGGTCGGCGCGAACAGGCGCGGGTAGCCGAGCACGACCACCGGCGCGGACGTGCGCGCCCGGATGGCCGCGTGCACCGCGTCGAGCCTGGCGGGCAGTTCGTCGCGGGTGAACCGCTCGGCCTGCTCGACCCGCTGCCGGCAGGAGTTCTCGCCGCCGAGCACGCACTTGGTCATCACGTCGGCGAAGCCCGCGTCGTTGCCGCCGACGGTGAGCGTCACCAGGGACGTGCGGGGCGTGATCTGCTCGGCCTGGGTGGCCACCTCGGCCGTCGTCGCGCCCGAGCACGCCGCGAACCGCAGCTCCATCCCGCGCGCGGCGGCGAACAACGCGGGGTGCGCGGCGTCGCTGCGCCCGCACTCCGCGCGGTGCGCGCCGACCCCCGCCGCGTAGGAGTCGCCGAGGGCGACGTACTCGGGTGCGACGGGGGTCGGTGCGGGTGCCAGTGCCGCGACCAGCAGTGCTGCCAGCAGGTTCATGCAACCGGCGTACCACCGCGGGCGGGCGCGACGTCGGTCGAGACGCCGATGTTGCCCCTATAGTGCGACGCCTACAGGGCGACGCACACCGGGATCGGGGCGGGGAAGGTGCTGGTGAGCTTGAGCCCGCCGGTCGCCTGGTCCACCGCGAACGTGGTCACCGAGTTGGAGTTCTGGTTGGCCGCGAACAGCAGCTTCCCGGACGGGTCGAGCGCGATGTGCCGGGGGAAGTCGCCGCCGACCGGGACGGCCTCCAGCAGCCGCAGGTCCGCGCCGCCGTTCTCCGCGGCGAACACCGCCACGCTGTCGTGGCCCCGGTTGGACAGGTACGCGAACCGCCCGTCCGCCGACACCACGACCTCCGCCGGGTAGTTGCGCGGGGTGGTCGGCGCGCCGGGCGGCAGCGTGCCGAGCTTCCGGACGGGGGTGAGCACGCCGTTGGCGTAGGACGCCACGACGACCGTGGAGTCCAGCTCGTTGGCGATGTAGGCGTACCGCCCGGACGGGTGGAACGCCAGGTGCCGGGGGCCCGCGCCGGGGTGGAGCTTGGCCGTGGCGACCCGGGTGAGCTTGCCGTTGGCGCCCAGCCGGTAGCTGAACACCGCGTCCGCGCCGAGGTCGACGGCGAGCACGTGCTCGCCCGCCGGGTCGACCGCGACCTGGTGCGCGTGCGGCCGGTCCTGCCGGTCGGGGTCGGGCCCGGAACCCTGGTGGGTCACCAGGTCCGTGCGCGCGCCGAGCCCGCCGTCCGCGCGCACCGGGTGCACCGAGACGCTGCCCGAGCTGTAGTTCGCGGACAGCACGTGCCCGCGGTGCACCACCAGGTGGCACGGGTCCGCGCCGCCGGTGCTCTGCGTGTTGACCACCTTGGGCACGCCGTCCGCGCCGACCGCCAGCGCGGTGACCGTGCCCCTGGACTGCTCGTTGACCGCGTAGACCCGGTTGCCCGCGGTGACGACGAACGACGGGTTCGGCACGCCCCGCACGACACCGGTCGACCGGAGCCGGCCGGTGGTCACGTCGTACGCGCCGAGCCCGAGGCCCTGGCCGCCGCCCGCCCAACTGGTGTAGGTGCCCAGGTAGACGCGGGCCTCCGCGCGTGCTTCGGCGACACCTTCGGTCATCAGCAACCCCGCTCCAACGCCAACGGCCCCCAGGAACCGCCGCCTGTCCACTGTCACGCCAGACCTCCCGCTGCACCGTGCCCGCGGCGGTTCCCACAGTGGACTAGACCACTACGGGATGACAATAGGTGCAACCGATATTGCGCCTGGTGCAACGGCTCGGCGTTCCGGGGGCGAACCATTCCAACCCGGGGATCGTACGAGTGCGCCACGACCACCGGCCCCTCGCGGCACCCGGACCGGTGGCGCCGGCGCGCTGCACGGCGCGCAACGTTTCTCCGCTGGTTCGACCAATTGCGCAATGAACGCACCCGATGCGCAACACCTCACGGATGAAATCGCCGTGACATGCCCCTTAGCCTGGTGACATGACCGCCACCGCCGCACCCACCACTGGGCAGTTCATCGCGCTCGACGAGCAGTGGAGCGCGCACAACTACCACCCGCTGCCGGTCGTGATCTCGCACGGCGAGGGCGCGTGGGTGACCGACGTCGAGGGCCGCCGCTACCTCGACTTCCTGTCCGGGTACTCGTCGCTCAACTTCGGCCACCGCCACCCCGCGCTGGTCGCCGCCGCCGTCGAGCAGCTGGGCCGCGTCACGCTCACCAGCCGCGCGTTCCACCACGACCAGTTCGGCGCGTTCTGCCGCGAGCTGGCGGAGCTGACCGGCACCGAGATGGTGCTCGCCATGAACTCCGGCGCGGAGGCCGTCGAGTCCGCCGTCAAGGTCGCCCGCAAGTGGGCGTACCGGGTCAAGGGCGTGCCGGAGAACACCGCGGAGATCATCGTCGCGGGCTCGAACTTCCACGGCCGCACCACGACCATCGTGTCGTTCTCCACCGACGAGACCGCGCGTGCCGACTTCGGCCCGTTCACCCCCGGCTTCCGGGTGGTCAAGTACGGCGACCTGGACGCCGTGCGGGACGCCATCGGCCCGCGCACCGCGGCCGTGCTGATCGAGCCCGTCCAGGGCGAGGCGGGCGTCGTCGTGCCGCCCGCGGGGTACCTGCGGGGCATCCGCGAGCTGTGCGACGAGCACGGCGCGCTGCTCATCGCCGACGAGGTCCAGTCCGGGCTCGGCCGCACCGGCGACCTGCTCGCGCTGGACCACGAGGGCGTGCGCGCCGACCTGTACACGCTGGGCAAGGCGCTGGGCGGCGGCATCCTGCCGGTGTCGGCGGTGGTCGGCTCGCGTGCCGTGCTGGGCGTGCTCAAGCCCGGCGAGCACGGCTCGACGTTCGGCGGCAACCCGCTGGCGTGCGCGGTGGGCCGCGCCGTGGTGCGGCTGCTCGCGACCGGCGAGTTCCAGCAGCGGTCCCGCGAGCTGGGCGCCCGGCTGCACGGCGCGCTCGGCGAGCTGGTCGGCCGGGGCGTCGCCGAGGTGCGCGGGCGCGGCCTGTGGGCGGGCGTGGAGATCGCCCCCGGCGGCCCGCGCGGGCGGGAGGCGTCCGAGGAGCTGGCGCGGCTGGGCGTGCTGTGCAAGGAAACCCAGGACACCACGCTGCGCGTCGCGCCGCCGCTGGTGATCACCGAGGCCGAGCTGGACCGCGGTGTCGACGCCATCGCGCGGGTGCTCGCGCGGTAGACCCGCCGCGACCGCTCGGGCACGGTCGGCGACGGCCGTGCCCGTTATGCGCGTTCCGCCCGATACCGCAGGTCACAGCCTCGCGGCGGACGACTTCCGCCGGGCATCATGCGCGCCATGGGTGAACACAGGCGGGCCGAGGCGGCCCGCGCGCTGGGCCGGTGGACCGAGCCGGAGGAGGTCCTGGCGCGGGGGCGGGCGCTGCGCGCGACCACGCCGCACGAGGCGCACCGCGCGGTGGCGCTCGCGCCGGACCGCCCGTCGGTGGTCGAGTACGTCGAGGCGACCAACGAGGGCAGGCTGCCGCACCTGGCGCCGCTGCGGGTCGGGCGGATGCTCGCCTCGCCGTTCGCGTTCTTCCGGGGCGGCGCCGGCCTGATGGCGGGCGACCTCGCCGCCGGCGCCCGCAGCGGGCTGGACGCCCAGCTGTGCGGTGACGCGCACGCCGCGAACTTCGGCCTGTACGGCACGCCCGAGGGCCAGATCGTCATGGACGTCAACGACTTCGACGAAACCCTGCCCGGCCCGTGGGAGTGGGACCTCAAGCGGCTGGCGACGTCGCTGGTGCTGGCGGGCCGCGAGGGCGGCGTGTCGGAGAACGGCTGCCGGGACGCGGCGGGCGACGCCGTGCGCGCCTACCGGGCCGCGGCACGCCACCTGGCCGAGATCCCGTTCCTGGAGTCGTGGAGCGCGTTGGGCGACGAGTCCGTGCTGTCCCGGGCCAGGGCGGGCGACCTGCTGGACGAGTTCGACAAGGCGGCGGCCAAGGCACGCCGGAACACCAGCGCGCGGCTGGCCGCGAAGTGGACGCGCAAGGAGGACGGGCACTGGCGGTTCATCGCCGACCCGCCGGTGCTCACGCGCATCCCGGACGAGGAGGCCCGTTCCGTCGTGGCCGCGCTCCCGTCCTATGTGGACACCCTGCGCGAGTCGCGGCACGAGCTGATCATGCGTTACGGCGTGTCCGACGTGGCGTTCCGGGTCGTCGGCACCGGCAGCGTGGGATTGCGCAACTACCTGGTCCTGTTGCACGGCAACGGGGACGAAGCCCTCGTGCTCCAGGTGAAGGAGGCCCGACGGTCGGCGCTCGCGCCGTTCCTGGCGGTGCCGGGGGCCGCGCACGAGGGCAAGCGGGTGGTGCACGGCGCGCGGCTGGTGCAGGCGGAGACCGACATCCTGCTCGGCTGGACCACCGTCGCCGGCCGGCACTTCATCGTGCGCCAGTTCCGCAACCGCAAGGGCGGGATCGACCCCACCGCGCTCAAGCGGTCCGACCTGGACGACTACGGGCGGCTCGCGGGCGCGTTGCTGGCCCGCGCCCACTCCCGCACGCTGGACCCGCGCCTGCTCGCCGGGTACTGCGCGCGTGGCGAGCGGCTGGACGAGGCGTTCACCCGGTACGCCGTGGACTACGCCGACCGGACCGCCGCCGACCACGAGGAGCTGACCGCGGCCGTCCGGTCCGGCCGGCTGACCGCGGTCGACGGCTAGCTTGGTTGGATGGGCGCATGACGACCGTGAGCCGGGCCGCCACCGCGGCGGGCGCGTTGTTCACCGACCCGGCCGGCCGGGTGCTGCTGGTGGAGCACACCTACCAGGAGCCCTGGGGCATCCCCGGCGGCCTGGTCGAACCCGGCGAGACACCCGCCGAGGGGTGCGCGCGGGAGGTCGCCGAGGAGCTGGGCCTCGCGTTCACCCCCGGACCGCTGCTGGTGGTGGACTGGGCGCCCACCGCCGAGGACGGCGACAAGGTGTTGTTCGTGTTCGACGGCGGCGTGCTGCACGAGCCCGACCTGGCGGCCCTGCGCGTCGACGGCGTCGAGATCCGGGCGTGGCACCTCACCCGGCCCGACGCCCTCGGCGAGCACCTGACCCCGCGCCTGGTGCGGCGGCTCACCGCCGCACTCGCCGCGCGCCACGCCGCCACCACCCGCTACCTGGAGCACGGCGTGCCGCGCCCGTGACGGTCAGCGGGCGCGGCGCACCCGCTGCTCGTCCCACACCGGCTCGCCGACCTCGACCACCTCGCCGTCCGAGCGGAACAGCAGGTACCGGTCGAAACCACGCGCGAACCACCGGTCGTGGGTGACCGCGAGCACCGTGCCGGTGAACTGCCCCAGCGCTGCCTCCAGCGCCTCGGCCGAGTTCAGGTCGAGGTTGTCGGTGGGCTCGTCGAGCAGCAGCAGCGTCGCGCCGGACAGCTCCAGCAGCAGCACCTGGAACCGGGCCTGCTGGCCGCCGGACAGCGTCTCGAACCGCTGGTCGCCGGACTTGGCCAGGCCGTAGCGGTCCAGCGCCGCCATCGCCGCGCCGCGGTCCCGGCCCGCCCTGCCCTCCTCGCCGTGCCACAGCACGTCGACCAGGGTGCGGCCGATCCACTCCGGGTGCTGGTGGGTCTGCGCGAACAGGCCCGGCACCACCCGCGCGCCGAGCTTCCACGACCCGGTGTGCGGCACGTCGCCACCCGCGAGCAGCCGCAGGAAGTGGCTCTTGCCGGAGCCGTTGGACCCGAGCACCGCCACCCGGTCGCCGAAGAACACCTCGACGTCGAACGGTTTCATCAGACCCGTCAGCTCCAGGTCCGCGCACGTCACCGCGCGCACCCCGGTCCGGCCGCCGCGCAGCCGCGGCGCGACCCGCTCGTCGGTGGGCAGCTCCGGCGGCGGTCCCGCCTCCTCGAACTTCGCCAGCCTGGTGCGCGTCGCCCGGTACTTCTGCGCCATGTCCTCGCTGATCTTCGCCTGCACGCCGAGCGTGCGCACCAGCTCCACCAGCCGGTCGTGCTCCTCCGCCCACCGCCGGTGCCGCTCGGCGAGCCGTTCGATCCGCGCCGCGCGTGCCTCGTGCCAGGTGCCGAACGACCCGACGTGCGTCCACGCGGAGTGCGCCTCCACCGTGACCACGTGCGTCGCCGCCACCGCCAGCAGCTCCCGGTCGTGGCTGACCAGCAGCACGGCCTTGGCGGACTCCGCCAGCCGCTCCTCCAGCCACCGCTTGCCCGGCACGTCCAGGTAGTTGTCCGGCTCGTCCAGCAGCAGCACCTGCTCGGGACCGCGCAGCAACGCCTCCAGCACCAGCCGCTTCTGCTCGCCGCCGGACAGCGTCCGCACCTCCCGGAACCGGGCCCGGTCGAACGGCACGCCCAGCGCCGCCACGGTCACCGTGTCCCACAGCACCTCGGCGTCGTAGCCGCCGACCTCGCCCCACTCGGCCAGCGCGTCCGCGTACCGCAGCTGGGTCGCCTCGTCGTCGGACTCCATCAGGGCGAGTTCCACGGCGTCCAGCTCGGCCGCCGCCGCCCGCAGCGGCGCGGGCGACGCCGCCAGCAGCAGGTCCCGGACCGTGCTGCCGTCCCGCACCGAGCCCACGAACTGCGGCATCACGCCCAGGCCGCCCTGCACCCGCACACCGCCCGCCGCCGGGGTCAGCTCACCGGCGAGTATGCGCAGCAACGTCGTCTTGCCCACGCCGTTGGCGCCGACGAGCGCCGTCACCGCACCCGCGCCCACCTTGAACGACACGTCGCGGAACAGCTCACGGCCGTCCGGCAGGCGGTAGGCGAGCCCGTTCGCGTCCAGATATCCCACACCGCGCATGGTCGCCCGGACGGGCCTTCGGACGCCAACGTGTTTCCTAACGGAGCGTGAAACCCCGCAGCAGGTAGACGGCCGCGGCGCAGGCCAGCGACGCCAGGCCGGGCCCCACCGACCCGAGCACCAGCAGCAGCACGCCGAGCACACCGAACGTGATCACCAGCGCGTAGGTGCGCGCCGCGTGCCGTGGGCGGCCGGCGACCAGCGCGTCGGCCAGCCCCGGCTCCTCCACCGAGAGCCTGTGCTCGATCTCCTTGAGCGTCCGCCGCTCCGCATCGCTCATCACGAGCTGTGGATACCCCCGCCGCACCCCCCAAAACCAGCGCAAACAGGCTCCCGGGGGCCACCCGAAGGGACGTTTCCACTACCTCGAAAGGGCGACCAGGCGGGACACCGCGCGCAGGTACTTCTTGCGGTAGCCGCCCCGCAGCATCTCGTCGGTGAACAGCTCCGACAGGCGTGCGCCGGACACCGCGACGGGGATGTCCCGGTCGTAGAGCCGGTCACCGAGAGCGACCAGCCGGAGGGCGACCGCCTGGTCCGCCGCGGGCCGCACGCCACGCAGGTGCACCGCCGTGACGCCGTCGAGCAGCCGGCCGTACCGCGACGGGTGCAGCCCGGCCAGCCGCGCGCACAGCTCCGCGAAGTCGTCCAGGGTCGCGCCGGGCGTGCTCTCCGCCTTCGCCACCAGTTCCTCGTCCGGCATCGGCTCGGGCGCGTCCGGCAGGCCCCGGTGCCGGTAGTCCGGCCCGTCCACCCGCACCACCGCGAACTTCGCCGCCATGGACTGGATCTCACGCAGGAAGTCCGCCGCCGCGAACCGGCCCTCGCCCAGCTTGTCCGGCAGCGTGTTGGACGTCGCGGCCACCGCCACGCCCGCCGCCGTCAACTCCTTGATCAGCCGGGTGACCAGCATCGTGTCGCCCGGGTCGTCCAGCTCGAACTCGTCGATGGCGAGCAGCTTGTGCGCCGACAGGCGGCGCACCGCCTCGCCGAACCCGAGCGCGCCCACCAGGTTCGTCAGCTCCACGAACGTGCCGTACGCCTTGGGTCCCGGCACGGCGTGCCACGTCGAGGCGAGCAGGTGCGTCTTGCCGACGCCGAAGCCGCCGTCCAGGTACAGGCCCGGCCGCCCGGCCGGCGCCGACCGGCGGAACAGGCCGCCCAGCAGGCCCTTCGGCCCCTCCGACACGCGTTCCGCGAACGCCCGGCACGCCTGCACCGCGGCGGCCTGCGACGGCTCGTCCGGGTTGGGCAGGTAGGTGTCGAAGCGGACGGCGTCGAACCGGGGCGGCGGGACCAGCGCCCCGACTAGTTCGTCCGCCCCGACCCGGGGGTCGCGGTCGGACAGGCGCGGGGCTGACATGCCCGCAGCCTAACGGCGTGCTGGGATGGTGACGTGCAGATGTTGTGGCCGCCACGCGCCCCGGAAGACGCGGAGATCACCGATGCCGAGCTGGAGCGGCTCTACGACTACCCGACGGGCCTGGACCGGCCCTGGGTGCAGGTGAACTTCGTCTCCAGCTCCGACGGCGCGGTGACCGTGGCGGGCAAGTCCGGCGGGCTCGGCAACCCCGCGGACAAGAAGGTGTTCGGCCTCGGCCGCGACCTGGCGGACGTGGTGCTGGTCGGCGCGCGCACCGCGCTCATCGAGGGCTACCGCGGGGTGAAGGCGGGCGAGGTGCGGCGTGAGCGGCGGGCGCGGCTGGGCCTGTCCGAGGTGCCGCCCGTCGCCGTGGTCACCGCGCGCTGCTCGGTGGAGCCCACGTCGCCGTTGATCACCGACACGACCGTGCCGCCGATCGTGCTCACCACCTCCGCCGCGCCGGAGTCGCGGCGGGACGCGCTCGCCCGCGCCGGCGCGGACGTCGTCGTCGCGGGCAGCGACGCGGTGCACCTGCCGAGCGCGTTGCGCGCCCTGGACGAGCGCGGGCTGCGGCGCGTCGACTGCGAGGGCGGGCCGACGCTGTTCGGCGCGCTCATCGCCGAGGACCTGGTGGACGTGCTGTGCGTGACGTACGCGCCGATGCTCGCGGGCGGTGACGCCGGGCGCATCGCCACCGGTCCCCTGCCCGCCGCGCCGCGCGACCTGGAGCTGGCGTCGGTGCTGCGGCACGAGAGCGCGTTGCTGCTGCGGTACCGGCGCGCATGACTTCGGACCAGCAGCTGCTGGCCGCGGCCGTCCGGGGCGACGGCGCCGCGTTCGACGAACTCGTCCGCCGCAACACCGGGCGGATGTACCGGGTGGCGCTGCGCGTCGTCGGCGACCCGGTCGAGGCCGAGGACGTCGTGCAGGACGCGTGGATCTCGGCGTGGCGCGCGTTGCCGCGGTTCCGCGGCGAGGCCGCGCCGGCCACGTGGCTGTACCGGGTGGTGACCAACGCGGCGCTCGCGCACCTGCGGCGGAAGAAGCCGACCGTGCCGCTGGAGGCCGCGCCGGAGTTCCCCGCGCCCGGCGGGCCGGAGGCGTCGGTGCTGCGTGACGAGACCGCGGACGTCGTGTCGCGGGCCATCGCGACCCTGGAACCCTCCCAACGCGTGCCGCTGGTGCTGCGTGAGCTGGAGGGGCTGAGCTACGAGGAGGTGGCCCAGGTGCTGGGCATCCCGGTACCCGCCTTGCGCGCGCGGTTGCACAGGGCGAGGGTGGCGCTCATGGCGAAGCTGGCGGAGCAGCGGTGAGCCCGCTGCCCTGCGGGCACTCGGTCGACGACCTCGTGGCGCACCTGGCGGGCGACGCCCCGGAACTGGCCGCGCACGTCGCCGCGTGTCCCCACTGCGCCGCCCGGCTGGCCGAGTTGGAGCGCCGGTGGTCGGCCGTGCGGGAGACGGCCGTGACGCCCGTGCCCACGCCGCCCGGTCTGGTGGAGCGGGTGCTGGCGGCCGTGCGCGGCGTGCGACCCAGGCCGGCGGGCGCGCCCGTGGAGGTCGACCGGGAGGGCGGGCGCACGAGCGTCGCCGAGCGGGCCGTGCTGGCGGTGTGCCGGCAGGCCGCCGTGGACCTCGCGGGCGACCTGGGGCTGCACGTGCGGGCCACCGCCGTCGAGGACGGTGAGTTGCAGGTGCTGGTCACCGCCCGCTACCCCGCGCCCGCCGTCGTGGCGGCCGACGACCTGCGCACCGCCCTGGACCGCGAACTCCGCGCCCGCCTGGGTGTCGCCCTGGTCGTGCACGTTCACCTGATCGACGTCCACTGAGTGATAGAGGTCACATTGCCGTGATGGTCCGGCGACGGTCCGCATCCGAACCAGTGCAGACCGATCTCCTCTCCGGGAAGGGACCGCCATGGCCAACACACCCAGCACCAAGCCCGAGACCTCCACCTCCCCCGCGCGCCTGGCCGACGACACCGCGCAGGGCAAGACCACCATCGCGTCGTCGGTCGTGCAGAAGGTCGCCGGCATCGCGGCCCGCGAGATCTCGGGGGTCCACGCGCTGGGCGGCGGCGTGTCGCGGGCGTTCGGGGCGTTGCGCGAGCGGATCCCCGGGGCGGGGACGTCGGCGACGTCCGGCGTGACCGTCGAGGTGGGCGAGAAGCAGGCGGCGATCGACCTGGACATCGTGGTCGAGTACGGGGCCGGGATCGTCGACCTCGCGCGGGCCGTGCGGCGGAACGTGATCACGTCCGTCGAGCGGATCACCGGGTTGGAGGTCATCGAGGTGAACATCGCCGTGAACGACATCCACCTGCCCGACGAGGACGGGGAGGGCGCCGAGGAGTCGAACCCGTCCCGGGTCGAGTGACGGATGACGGTCGCGGAGGTCGCGGAGCGGATCGAGGCCGTGCTGCTGGCGCACCCGTCGGTGGTCCGCCTCGGGGCCGGCTACGCGTCGTACCTGCCCGGCCGGCGGGTGGTCGGGGTGCGGGTGGAGGAGCGGGTCGGGGTGGCGGTGGTGCTGCGCCCGGGGCGGCCGATACCCGAGGTGGTCGACGAGTTGCGGGCGGCGGTGGCGGAGCACGCGGGCGGGCGGCCGGTGGACGTCGAGGTGGCCGATCTGGAGGAGCCGTGAGCCGGGTCGTTTTTTCGAGGGGGCGGATTTCGTACATGATCCGCCCCATCGTGCGTACCTGCGGCGATGGTGGCTTTTTCGGGCATTTTCGGGGGCAGAATCGCGTTGCCGGAAACAAGGAGCGCGGCCACCCCGGCGAAGCAACGCGCCCGGCCCGCGACCGCCCTACCCAGCCCCGCCCCGCTCCCCCGTCCCCCTCGTCGCCCCGCCAACCCAGCCCACCGCCGACCCGCCGTCTCGCCACCTGCCTCGCCGATCTCCCGTCCAGCGCCTGCCCGTCCAGCACCTGGTCGCCCAGCGCCTGCCCGTCCAGCGCCTGGTCACCGCGCGCCGACCCGCGCGCCCATTCGCGGCGCTGGCTGGGGATCGAAGCGGCCGGGTTCGCCTGGGTTCGCGAGGCTCACCTCGGATCGCGGACCGCGATGGATCGCTCGCGAACCAGTTGGCCGCCGGTCGCTGCGTCGCCCTCCGCAGCGCTGCGTCACCCCAACCGCCCGGTGTGGACGGTCGGGACTTGTTGGCGTGCGAGCGTTTCCCCGTTCACGGCTCCGCCGATCGTTCGAGGTCGGGCGACGTGGTCGGTGGAGGGGTTGTGTTCGCGGTGCTTTCCGTTCCGCGGGGGCTTGCTGGGCCTTGGACGGTTGCGGGCGCAGGGAGTGGCGAGTGGCGGGTTTGGGTCGGGGGTGGGGGCTGGAGCGCGGGGCGGAAGGTGCGAGTGGAGGTGGGTTCGTGGATCGGCGGGCGGAGGTTCGGGCGTTTGTTCGGGCCAACCATCCGGATGTCGGGGGTGATCCGGAGGTGTTTGTGCGGGGGTTGGAGGCGTTGCGGCGGGGGTTGCGGGAGGACGGTCGGGACGGGGCTGGTGGGGCGCCTGGCTGTGAGCGGGTGGATCGGTGGGATGCGCCTGTTGTGTTCGTGGCCGGGGGGCGGTGGCGGCGGGTGGTTGGTTGGGTTTGGAGGCGGCCTCGGCGTCGGCTGGAGTAGCGCGGATCGGGCTGGAGCGGGTGGTTGAGGTTGGGTGCTCGGCTGGCTCGGGTGGGACGCCGGGGGCACGGTGGGTGAGACGCCGAGGGCGGGTTGCGGGAGCGGGTGGGTTGCGGGAGCAGGTGGGTGGTGGGCGGGTTACCGGGCGGAGCAGGGTGCGGGAGTGAGCGGGGAGCAGGGGCAAGGGATTGAGCGCAAGGCGGGGTTCTGGGTAGCGGCTACGGGTGTTGGGAGTGGGTTGGGATGGGTTGGACTCGGACTGGCTTGTTGGCCGGGTTGGTGTTGGGGGTTGCGGCTTCCGTTGGGTTCACGGCGTTTCTCGTGACGGTCGCCCTGGGGGTGGTGGGGTTGGTTGTCGGGCGTGTGCTGGACGGTGACCTCGACCTCGGCGACCTGCTCGGGCGGGGGCGGGATCGGTGAGCGGGGCGATGGTTCCCGGGGTGGATGACGAAGTTGGCTCGCGAGGGGCGTTGGACATCCGGCCCGGCGTGCTGCGCAAAGTCGCCACTCGGGCTGTGTCGCTTGTGGACGGTGTCGGGCACGGCCCCTCGGTCAAGGTGCACGACGAGGGCGGGGTGCTGGACGTCGCGGTCCGGATCGCGCTCCACTACCCGTCCCCCGTCCTGCCCGCGGCCACGGCGGTGCGGCGATCCGTTGCCGGCGAGGTGGAGCGCATCACCGGCTACCGGGTCCGCGACGTGACCGTGACGGTGGCGGCGCTCCGCCCCGCTCCCCGACCCCGGGTGGGGTGAGCGCCGGTGCGTGGCTTCCTCCGGTTCCTCTCCCCCTTCCTCGGCCTGGCCGTCGCGGCGCTCGGGGGGCTGGTGATCGCCGACGTCCTGTGGCACTGGGCGGGCAACGGGCACGTCGTCCCCTGGCCCCGCGACCTCGCCTGGACCGACGACCGGGTGCGCACCGCGGGCCTGATCACCGCCGCGGCCGGGTTGGTGCTGCTGGTCATCGCCGCGGCCGCCCGCTTCCGGTACGTCCGGCTGCACGACCCGGCGGACGGCGTCGTGGTCACCACCTCGCCGACCGCGCTGGCACGCGTCGTCGGCCACCGGGTGCGTGCCGAGGAAGGCGTGTCGTCCGCATCGGTCACGGTGTCCCGGCGCAAGGTGCACGTCCGCGCGACGAGCGCGCTCTACGACGAGGCGACGCTGCGCCCACGCCTGCTGGAGGTCGTGGGCGACACGGTGCGCGGCCTGCCGATCGCCCGCACGCCGAAGGTCTCGGTGGTGGTGAGTTCGCCGAAGGACCGCCGCCCGGTCGGCAACCCCGTCGGCAAGCCGGAGGTGGCGCGGTGATCGCCCGCTCGTACCGCACCGAACGCGTGTGCGCCACGCTGCTGGGCCTGGTGGCGTTGCTGGTGGGCGTCGGCGCGGTGGTGCTGCACGCCCGCCACGTGAACCGACCGGTGCTGGACCCGACAGCCCTGGACTGGGCGCGCGACCACCTGTTGTGGGTGCGGGTCGGGTTGTTGTTGCTCGGGCTGCTGCTCGTGGTCATCGGCCTGCGGTGGGTGTGGCGGGCGGTGACGCCGGAGCGGCACCCGGACCTGACGTTGGAGCGGGACGTGGTGGTCACCTCCGGCGCGCTCGCGGACGCCGTGCGGGCCGACGCGGAGGCGGTCGAGGGGGTGTCCTCGGCGCGGGTCAAGGTGATCGGCGAGCCGGCGTTGCGGATGAAGCTGACGCTGCGGCAGGGCGCGGACGTGCGCGTGGTGTGGCGGGAGCTGGACGGGGTGCTGGGCCGGGCGCGGGAGGCGCTGGGCGTGTCGACGCTGCCGACCGCGGTGCGCCTCGACCTGGCGGCGCGTTCCCGGCAACGCGTGCGCTGAGCACGACCACCAGGCAGGATGTGCCGCGTGGTGCTTCCGCTGAACCCGCCCGTGCAGCCGATGCTGGCGACGGCGGTGGACGAGATACCGACCGGCGCGGACTGGGTGTTCGAGCCGAAGTGGGACGGTTACCGCTGCCTGGTTTTCCGGGACGGGGACGAGGTGTTCCTCCAGTCCCGCAGCGGCAAGCCGCTCAACCGATACTTCCCGGAGGCGGTGGCGGCGCTGGGTCGCGCGTTGCCGGACCGGGTGGTGGTGGACGGCGAGCTGGTGGTGGCGAAGGACGACCGGCTGGACTTCGACGCGTTGTCCGAGCGCATCCACCCGGCGGCGAGCCGGGTGCGGTTGCTGGCGGAGCGGACGCCGGCGAGCTTCGTGGCGTTCGACCTGCTGGCCGCGGGTGACGAGGTGTTGCTGGACGTGCCGTGCGCGAGCCGCCGGGAGCGGCTGGAGAGCCTGGTGACGCCGGGTGACTCGCTCTACCTGACGCCCGCGACGGCGGACGCGGCGGTGGCGGCGCAGTGGTTCGAGCTGTTCGAGGGCGCGGGCCTGGACGGCGTGATCGGCAAGCCGGCGAAGGCCGGGTACACGCCGGGCAAGCGGACCATGGTGAAGGTGAAGCACGCGCGGACGGCCGACTGCGTCGTGGCGGGTCTGCGGTGGCACAAGGACACCGAGCCGGGCACGGCGGTGGGCTCGCTGCTGCTCGGCCTGCACGACGAGCGCGGCGTGCTGCACCACGTGGGTGTCGTCGGGTCGTTCAAGGCGGCCGAACGGCGGGAGTTGGCGCGCGAGCTGAGCGGGTTGATCACCGAGGGCGAGCACCCGTGGTTGGTGGAGCCGGACGGCAGGCGGTTGCCGGGTGAGATCAACCGGTGGCGCGGGAAGCACGCCGACTGGGTGCCGCTGCGGCCGGAACGGGTGCTGGAGATCGCCTACGCGCAGACGGAGGGCGCGGCGCCGGCGCGGTTGCGGCACAACGGCCAGTTCCGGCGGTGGCGGCCGGACCGGACGCCCGAGTCGTGCGGCTACGACCAGTTGGAGCAGCCCGCCCGGTACGACGTGGAGTCGGTGCTGCGGGGCGAGGTCCGCCCGGCCTGATGTGCACCGAACCCCGGGCCGGTGACGGCGTGATCGCGTACCGTGCACGGACGTGGGGGATGTCGAGGTCCTCGTCCGGGAACTGGACGAGCGGATGTTGCGGGATTGCACGCGCCTCACCAAGTGGGGCTGGGTGCACCGAGCCACGGGTGTGGTCTACACGGTGGTGCTGATCCTGGTGCCCGCGGTGCTGGCGGTCGGTTTCACGTCGTCGGAGACGGCGATCGGCAAGGCGTTGCTGCTGGTCGCGGCGGTGGTGGGTGGGTTGAACGTGACGTTCAAGCCGTACGTGCACAGCCAGAAGCGGCGGGCGGACGTGAACACGATGCGGCGGCTGCGGGACCAGTTCCGGGCGGAGGTCGCGCGGGCCGACGACGTGGTCGCCGTCTACGACCGGTACTCGGCGCAGTACGCGGCGGTGTTCGAGGCGCGTGGCCGGGACCTGGTGGACGGGAAGCTGAGCGCGGAGGCCGACGCCGCGGGCAAGGCGCCGGCCGGCGGGCGTTAGACGTCGGGGCGGGCGGTCCGGGTCGCGCCGATGGAGGCCAGGACGACGCAGCACACGGCGACCCACTGCGCGGGTCGCAGCGCCTCGTGCAGGAGGATCAGCCCGGCGAGGGCGGCGACGGCGGGTTCCAGGCTCATCAGGATGCCGAACACGCGTGGCGGGATGCGGCGCAGCGCCTCCAGTTCCAGCGAGTAGGGCACGACGGAGGACAGCAGCGCGACGGCCGCGCCGGCGATCAGCACCACGGGGTCGAGCAGGGCGGCGCCCGCGTCGGCGATGCCGAACGGCAGCGCGAGGGCGGCGCCGAACACCATGGCCAGCGCGAGGCCGCGCCCGTCGGAGGTGCGGCTGCCGAGCGCGGCGGCGAGCAGGATGTAGCCGGCCCAGCAGGCCGCGGCGGCGAGGGCGAACAGCACGCCGGTCAGTTCCAGGCCGCCGTCGGCCCTGGTCAGCAGCAGCACGCCGGCGGCGGCGAGCAACGCCCACAGGCCGTCGAGCCAGCGGCGTGACCCGAGCACCGCGACGGCGAGCGGCCCGAGGAACTCGATGGTGACGGCCGCGCCGAGCGGGATGCGTTCGATGGCCTGGTAGAAGGTCAGGTTCATCGCGCCAAGCACGAGGCCGTAGCCCGCGATGACCAGCAGGGTGCGGCGGTCCACGCGCAGCGACGGCCGCCACACGGCGACGAGCAGCACGGCCGCGAGCACGAGGCGGAGCGTGACGGTGCCCGCCGGGCCGGCGAGGGTGAACAGCTGCTTGGCGACGGCCGCGCCGACCTGGACGCTGACGATGCCCACCAGCACCAGCGCGGGCGGGGGTATCGCGCCGAACGCGCGCGCGGCGGCGGCGAACGGACCGGAGTCGCGGAACCGACGTTCGGGGATGCCTTCCACGTGCACCATGACCACGTCGCCCATCTTGCTCCGCTCACCGAAGTCTCACCTGCGTTGTGTGAGGCTTTGCACGACCGTCGGGAGAGAGTGGGGAAGATCGTGCCGCGTCGGCGTCACGCCGCCCTGTTGCTGGTGGCTCTGAGCGCGCTGGCCGCGTGCAGCGCGGGTCCGTCGTCACGGCCGGTGATCGCCGTGCACGGTGACGGCGCGCAGACGCAGACCCAGGCCCCGGCGGGCGCACGGGACATCCCGCCGCTGGGCGCCATGAAGTCGAACCTGACGTGGTCGCAGTGCACCGAGTCGACGCGGCTGCGGATGGGTGCGACGGCGCCGGCGGGCGACCAGTCGTACGAGTGCGCGCGGCTGGTGGTGCGGCTGGACGCGCCGAGCCGGCCGGGTCGCGGCAACCTCGGCCTGTCGTTGCTGAAGGTGGGCACGGGCGGCAGCGCGCTGGTGGTGGTGGGTGACGCGGGTGGCGAGCCGGGCACGGTGAAGGCGGCGCGGTTGGCGGCGTCGCTGCCGCCCGCGTTGTTGAGCACGTTCTCGCTGATCGGCGTGGACCGGCGGGGCACGGGCAAGTCGGACGGGGTGCAGTGCGTGCCGGAGGTGGCGCGGGCGGGCATCGTGGAGGCCGACCCGGCCGACCCGTCGCAGGAGGACCTGCTGGCGGCTGTCGGGCGGGCCAGCCAGGAGTGCGTGCTGGACCTGGAGAACCGGCTGCCGGCGGTGGACTCGTGGCGGGCGGCGGCGGACCTGGAGGCCGTGCGCGAGGCGCTGGGCGCCGACCACCTGAACGCGATCGGCGTCGGTGACGGGTCGAAGGTGCTGACCCTGTACGCGGGCCGGTTCCCGGACCGGGTCGGCCGCCTGGTGTTCGACGGCGCGCCGGACCCGACGATGGACGTGCCGTCGGCGGCGGAGGCGCGGGCGGCGGCCGCGGAGGACGCGTTCGAGGCGTTCCAGAAGGACTGCGTGGTGCGCGGGTGCGCGTTGGGCGCGGACGCGACGAGGCGGTTCACGGAGCTGCTGTCGGCGTTGCGGGACAGGCCGTTGCGTGGTGGCGAGGTGGACCTGACGCCGGGTGCGGCGGTGTCGGCGGTGCTGGCGGGGCTGGCGGACCGGCCGCGGTGGCCGGCGCTGGCGGACGCGGTGGTGGCGGCCGAGACGGGCAACGCGGGTCCGCTGCTGGAGTTCGTGCGGCCGCAGGTGGTGGACCGGGACGAGAACCCGGCGTTGTTCGACGCGGGTTTCGTGACGGCGTGCAACGACACCACGACGCGCGTGCCGCCGGAGCGGGTGGCGGGCATCGCGGAGGACTGGCGGGGCAGGCACCCGTTGTTCGGCGGGTGGTTCGCGCGCCGGATGCTGCTGTGCGGGCCGTTCCCGGTGCCGCCGCTGCCGGAGACGCCGAAGGTGGGTTCCGCGCCGCCCGTGCTGGTGCTGACGACGGCGGCGGACCCGGTGACGCCGCGGTCGGGCACGGAGCGCGCGGCGCAGGCGTTGCCGGCCGGTGTGGTGGTCGGTTGGCAGGGCGGCGGGCACGGCGCGCTCGGCCAGTCGTCGTGCGCCGCGACGGCCGCGCGCGAATTCCTGGTGGACGCCGTGCTGCCCACGAACGGCACCGTCTGCCCGCCGTGACGGCGGTTTCCGATTAATCGCCGAAGCATTTTTTCCGGTTTGCGCGTGCTCGTCGGGAACCGAATTAACCGCACATTTCCGGCGGGTGACGCGGTACGGCCCCCGGCGGGTGTTCCCACCGGGGGCCGTGCCGGGTCGTGCACGCGGGTCAGCAGCTGGAACAGCACCCGCAGCCGGGGCCGGTGCAGCCGCCGCAGCAGCCGCAGCCGGCGGCCTGGGGCTGTTCGACCGTCGTGATCTCTACCGCCATGATGTCCTCCCGGTGATCGCGCGGATTTCGAGCACTGGCAAGGTATGACGGCCCCCACAATGCGCCCCGCCGCCGGGCGAGGGAAGCCCCGTCACCCGATCGCGGGCATTTGTCAGCGGAACGTCGCAGTACGTGCCCGTATTTCAGCCGGTCAGCTCATCCAATGCGCGTTGGGCGGCTTCCAGCTCCGCCCGGAGCTGTTCGACGCGGGCCAGGTGGCGTTCGCGGGCGGCGCTGAGCACCGTCTCGACCGCCTCGTCGACCTCCGGCAGGAGCAGCTTCGCGGCGCGGGACACGGCGGACGCGGCGATCGGCGCGCCCCGGAGGACCCGCTTGGCGCCGGACTGCACGTCCACCGTCCACTCGCCCTCCGCGGAGGACGTCAGCGTGACGGTCACCTCGGCGGGCTTGGCGTGCTTGCGCGCCGGCGGGCGGGCGGGCGCGGGATCGGGCTTGGCGGGCGCCGGTTTCGGCTTGGCGGGCACGGGCTTCGGCTCCGGGGTGTAGATGTGCTCGACGGGGGTCGGCGCGGGCGGCGGCGGTGGCGGCGGCGTCTTCTTGCGGGGCGCGGGCTTCTCCAGGGTCAGCTCGGCGGGCGAGAAGGACAGCTCGTCCCGCGACCCGGTCGGCCGCACCTGGATGTAGTCGCCCTCCGGCGGGTCGGTGAAGGCCAGCACCTTCGCCGATCTGCCCTCCTCCACCCCGACCGCCGCCGAGGTGAACCACACCGCGGGCGGGCGGCCCTCGGCGAGTTCCCGGCGCAGGTGGTCGAGGTCCTCCGCCGACAAGGAATTCTGCTTGGCCTTCGCCATCGGGCACCTCCGCTGCCGATCAAGATCCGTCGCGTGCAGCTTGCCCTACGGGACCGACAATTCCGCGCGCCGCCCGCGCGCGGGACGCCGCGCCGGCTTCTTCAGTCCACAGTGGACAGTCCGCTGTGGACGGTCAGTCCTCGACGCGCAGCCGGTACTCGCAGCCGTACTCGACGGCGTACTGGAGGTCGTAGTGGTGCACGATCTTCGGGCCGCCGTGCAGGTGCACGTGGGTGACGGTCGGCTTGGGCGCGTCGTCCGGCATGTCCACCGAGTCGACGCGACCGTCGAGGGGACCGCCGACGAACCGCACCACGTAGGCATCCGCCATGGCCTGCTTCCCTCTCCGTCGATGACGCCGTTCATGGTACGAGAGGGCCGCCGGGATCGCGTCCGACCGGCCGCGACAACTAGCCGGTCGGACCAAACCCGCAGGTCGGACGCACACCGGGCAACGCGGGAACCGTCACCCGCCCGAAGCAGGTCGCATGATGCGGTGATCGGGTGATCGCGCTGCGGCGAACGGTGGACGCTCGCGGCGACGCCGGACGACTGCCACCGGCCTCGCGGCGTGAGACGCGGTGGCCCTTTTTCGCGACCTAGTTGCGCTTCCTGCTCGGCTGCACGCGCGGCGGCTCGCCGGGCATCTTCGGGTAGTCCGGCGGGTACGGGAGTTCGCCTCTCTCGTCCGACGCGTACCAGTCGAGGAGGGTCTCCAGGCCGAACGCCTCGTCGTCCAGGCTCGCGTGCGGGTCGCCGTGCTCGGCCAGGTACGCGGGCACGGTGAGCACGTCGAAGTCGTCCGGGTCCACTGTGGACAGGCGGTCCCAGGTCACCGGTGTCGACACGGTCGCCCGCGGGGTGCCGCGGACCGACCACGCCGACGCGATGGTGCGGTCGCGCGCGGCCTGGTTGTAGTCCAGGAACACGCGTTCCCCGCGCTCCTCCTTCCACCACGACGTGGTCGCGAGGTCGGGCACGCGGCGCTCCACCTCGCGCGCCAGGGCGATCACGGCGTGCCGCACGTCGATGAAGTCCCACTCCGGCCGGATGCGGACGGCGACGTGGACGCCTCGACCGCCGGAGGTCTTCGGGTAGCCGGTCATGCCCAGGTCGTCCAGCACCTCGCGCAACACCTCCGCCACGCGCACGGCGTCGGCGAAATCAGTGCCGGGCTGGGGGTCCAGGTCCACCCGCAACTCGTCGGGGTGGTCGGTGTCGGGCCTGCGCACGGGCCACGGGTGGAAGTCGAACGTGCCCAGGTTCGCCGCCCACGCGAGCACGGCGGGCTCGGTGGGGCACACCTCGTCGGCGGGCCGGCCGGAGGGGAACGCCACGCGTGCCGTCTGCACCCAGTCCGGCGCGCCCTTGGGCAGCCGCTTCTGGTAGAACGCCTCGCCGGTGACGCCGTCCACGTACCGCTTGAGGGTGGTCGGCCGGTCGCGCAGGACGTTCAGCAGCGGTTCGGCGACCGCCACGTAATACTCGACCACCTGGCGCTTGGTGATGCCGCGCTCGGGGAAGTACGGCTTGTCGGGGTTCGACACCCGCACCACGCGGTCGCCTACGGTCAGCTCAACAGCCTGGGCCACGTCGGGGAGCCTAACCCGGTCACGGGCGCAGCGCGGTGAGCATCTGCGCGCGGACGCGGGCCAGGTGCTTGCGCATCACCGCGGTCGCCTGCTCGGCGTCGCCCGCCGCGACCGCCGTCACGAGCGCGTCGTGGTCGTCCAGCGACGCACGCTGGTGCGGCGGGTCGTCGGCGAGCCCGCTGCGCAGCAGCACGACCCGCTGCTGCACGAGCCGCACCTGCTCGGCGATGTGCGGCGAGCGGGCGGCGTCCAGCAGGGCCCGGTGGAACGCCAGGTCGAGGTGGTGCGGGAAGCGCTCGCCGGAGTGGTGGGTACGGCGGGACTCCGCGCACACCGCGCTCAACCTCGCCACGTCGGCGTCGGTGCGGCGGGCGGCGGCGAGTTCGGCCGCCGCGCACTCCAGCGCGGTGCGCAGCTCGAACAACGCCGCCACGTCCGCCGCGGTGGCGGTGGGCACGTGCGCGCCGCGGTGCGGCACCAGGACCAGCAGCTGCTCGGAGGCCAGGTGGCGGATGGCCTCCCGGAGCGGGCCGCGGCTGATGCCGAGCCGCGCGGCCAGCTCGACCTCGTTGACCCGCGTGCCCGGCGGGATCTCGCCGTTCAGCACCAGGTCGCGCAGCACGTCGACGGCCTGGCCGGCGAGGCTCAGGTGCACGGGAGGTGTCACGAACGTCTCCCTAGCACAAACCGGGCGCGGGTTGTTAACTGTCGACAGTTGGCAGCGGAGGAGGGCGCATGGCGCACGAGCTGGTCGCCGAGGTGTGGCGGGGCGACTTCCTGGAGTCGGTGCACCACGGCTCGGTGGTGGCGTTGGACCGCGACGGCCGGGTGGCGCTCGCCGTGGGGCAGCCCGCCGAGGTGGCGTACCCGCGGTCGTCGAACAAGCCGGTGCAGGCCCTCGCCATGCTGCGCCGCGGCCTGGACCTGGACGGCGAACTGCTCGCCCTGGCCTGCGCCAGCCACTCCGGCGAGGACTTCCACGTCGACGGCGTCCGCCGCCTGCTGGCCGCCGCCGGGCTCACCGAGTCCGCGCTCCAGTGCACGCCCGACCTGCCGATCGGGGAGCACGCGTTGCGCGCCCACCTCGCGGCCGGGCGCGACAAGGCCCCGATCTACATGAACTGCTCCGGCAAGCACGCCGCGATGCTCGCCACCTGCGTGGCCAACGGCTGGCCCACCGACACCTACCTGGACCCCGCGCACCCGCTCCAGGCCGCCATCCGGGACACCCTGGAGGAGGCGGCGGGCGAACCGGTCGGCGCGCAGGGCGTGGACGGCTGCGGCGCGCCGCTGCTCGGGGTGAGCCTGCTGGGGCTGGCCCGCGCGTTCCGGCGGATCGCCACGTCCGACGACCCGTTGGAGCGCCGCGTCGCCCGCGCCATGAACACGCACCCGGAGTGGGTGGGCGGCACCGGTCGGGACGTCACGGCGTTGATGCGCGCCATCCCCGGTGCGGTGGCCAAGGACGGGGCGGAGGGCGTCTACGCGATCGGCCTGCCGACCGGTGAGGCCGTGGCGTGCAAGATCGGCGACGGTTCGGGCCGGGCCCGCGCGGTGGTGCTGGTGGCGGCGCTGCGCGCGCTGGGCGTGGCCGCGCCGGAGGAGTTGGCCACGTTCCCGGTGCTGGGCCACGGCCGCCCGGTGGGCGCGATCCGCCCGGCCGCCGCCCTGACCCGCTGAGGCGATCGGCGCCCGCCGCCGGTGCGGAGAGGGCGCCGGTCACCGGGTGCGCTGAACGGCCGAACGGCGGCGCGACCCGATCCGACGGAGCTGCGGTGTACCGGCCGCCGCGGGTTGAAGTGGCCACTACGCTGGCCGCATGGCCAGTTCCCGTGCCGCCGACACCCCGGAGGAGGACCGGCCGACGGGCCGGTCCGACGAGCGGCAACCCAACATCGACGACGAGTTGATCGGCCTGGACCCGGACGACCCGGAGACCAGGGCGTTCGCCGAGCACCTGGACCGGATGCAGCGGCAGCAGCCCGCGTTCACGGTCGAGGGCTACCTGGCTGGCGTGGAGAACTTCGCCGATTCCGCGAACCGCGCGGGCGGGTTGCGCAGGCTCACCGCGGTCGCCGTCGTGCTGCTGATCCTGCTGGGTGTCGCGGTGTCCGTGTGGTTCGGGCTCGGCGAGATCCTGTCCACGTTCTTCGACTAACGTGGAGGTATGGAACCTGTCGTCGGCGCCACCCCGAAGGTGGTCCGCTCCGAGCTGGAGTGGCGGGAGATCCTCTCGCCCAAGGAGTTCGCCGTGCTGCGCCAGGCGGGCACCGAACCCGCCTGGACCGGCGAGTACACCGACACCAAGACCGAGGGCGTCTACTCGTGCCGCGCGTGCGGCGCGGAGCTGTTCCGCAGCGACACCAAGTTCGACTCGCACTGCGGCTGGCCGTCGTTCTTCTCCCCGCTCGCCGCGGACTCGGTGATCCTGCGCGAGGACCGCTCACACGGAATGGCGCGCACGGAGGTGCTGTGCGCGACGTGTCACAGCCATTTGGGCCACGTCTTCGAGGGTGAGGGCTACGCCACTCCGACGGATCAGCGCTACTGCATCAACAGCGTCAGTTTGCGTCTGGTCGAAACCACCGGCGGTCCGACAGACTGAGGGCGCTGGTCCGAACGACGAAGGTATCCACCGAGGGAGGAATCATGCGCATCTTCAAGGGCACCGACGGCGAGGGTTCGGGCGGCGTGGACGGCGCGTCGTCGTCCTGACCCCGCGCGGCGGCAACCCTAAGGTTTGCTAAAGCGCTCTTGTCGGGGTGTGGCCTGACCCACACGATTACCCCCTGCGCCGGTATCGCCGGGCAGGGCTCGCAGGGGGTGGACCGTGGAGCGACCGTGGGGTCTGTCAGGCCCGGAATTCCTTGAGCTGTACTGGATCGCGCTGGCCGTCGCAGTGGCGGTCGCGATCTTCGTCCGGGTGCGCCCGCGGCGGGCGCCGGTCGGTTCCCCCGCGGACGTGCCCGGACTCCACGACATCGCCTTCCTGACCGGCGGTCCGCGCCGGGTCGTCGAGACGTCCGTGGCGTCGTTGATCGAGTCCGGCGCGCTGCGCCCGGCGCGGGACGGCGCGGTGCGGGTGGTCGGCTCCCCCGTCCCGTCGAACCCGGTGGACGCGGCCGTGCTCGCCGACGCCCGCCGTTACCGGTACCGGACGCTGGCGCTGCTGATCGCCGCGGTGACCGACCAGGACCCGCCGCGCCTCGTGGGCGACCGGCTGGTGGAGCGGGGTTACCTGGTGGCGCCGCGCGTGGTGCGCCGGGCGGTGCGCTGGAGCCTGGCGCCGATGGCGCTGGTCGCCGCGGTCGGCGTGGTGCGCTGGGTGAACGGCGTCGCGATCGGCGCGCCGGTCGGCTGGCTGTCCCTGCAACTCCTGCTCACCGGCGTGCTGATCGCCTTGGGCCGCAAGACGAAATCCGTCCACCGCACCGTGCTGGGCAACCGCGCGGTGGCGGCGGCGCGCACCGGGGGTGGTGCGGCGGCCGGCCAGGCCGGCGAGTCCTGGCCGGTCGCCCTCGGTGGCTTCGAGGCGCATCCGAACATCCCGCTGCGCGCGGCGGCCCGCCGGGTGGTCGGGCTGCGGGTCCGCGCCAGGTCGGCCGCCGACGGCTCGCCGGTGCTCATCGCGGGCACCACGGTCGGGACGTCCTGCGGCAGCGGGTCGTCTTGCGGCAGCGGGTCGTCGTGCGGTGGTGGCGGCGGCGGGTGTGGCGGCGGTGGCGGCGGCTGAGACCCGCGGCGGCGTGGTGACCGCCGGCACGCGCGGAACCGATCGGGCTGGTCAGCGCGTCCCAGCGGGGCGCGGCCGGTGGGTGGTCGCCGAGCGGGCGGAAGGGGACCGTGGTGGCTGCTTCCCGGGTGTCGGCAGCGGTGAACCCGGCGGTGGGGCTGCGTGCCGAGGAGCTGGGCTTCCTCGCGGGTGGGCCGGGGCGGGCGGCGGAGGTGGCCGTGGTGTCGTTGCTCGCGTCGCGCTCGGTGCGGGTGTCCCGCGAGGGCCTGGTCAGCCCGGTGCGCCAGGTGGTGCCCGGCACGCCGCTGGAAGCGCTGGTGCTCCGGTCCCTGCCGCGTCCGCTGGGCGAGCTGGTCGCGGCGGTGGCGCGTGGTCCGGAAGTCGGGTCGCTGCGGCGCGGGCTGGTCGAGCGCGGGCTGGCGCGGTCGGCGGCGGTGCGGTCGGCGGTGGCGGCGGTGCGCGTGCTGGTGCTGGTGGACGCCTTCGTGTTGTTCGTGCTGGCCATGGCCGACGTGGTGGCGCCCTGGGTGTTCTTCGCCGGGCTCATCGCCTCGCTGACGGCCGTGGTCGTGCTGGGACGCGTGGCCCGGCCGTTGACCGCCTCCGGGCGGGCGGCGGTGCGGTGGTCGCGCGGCTCGGTCACGACCCGCGACTGGCGGGTGCTGGTCGCCTGCCACGGTCTGCTGGGCCGGTACGGCGGTCGCCCGGTGTGGGAGGTGGTGGGCATCGCGCGCACCGCGTCGGCGACGCTGAAGCGGCGCCGGGCGGCGAACCGCTCGGGTGGTGGTTCGTCGTGCGGTGGTTGCGGCTCCTCCTCGGACGGCGGCTCGTCGTGCGGTGGCGGCGATTCCTCGTGCGGTGGCGGGTGCGGTGGTGGCGGCGGTGACTGACCGCCGGGGAGAGGGGTGCGGGTGAAGCTCGGGGTGGGCATCGGCTGGCGGGCGGAGATCGACCTGACCGTGGAGCGGCTCGACGTGGACTTCGTCGAGGTGGTGGCGGAGAACCTGCACGTCGGGCACCTGCCGGAATCGGTGCTGCTGCTGCGCGAGCGGGGCGTGCCGGTGCTGCCGCACGCGGTGTCGTTGTCGCTGGGCGGCGCGGAGCCGGTGGACCCGCGCCGGGTGGCGCACCTCGGCGCGCTGGCGGAGGCGCTGGACGCGCCGTTCGTCAGCGACCACGTGTGCTTCGTCCGCGCGGGCGGCCTGGACTCCGGGCACCTGATGCCGCTGCCGCGCACCCGCGACGCGCTGGACGTGCTGGTGGCGAACGTCCGGTCCGCGCAGGCCGACCTGCCGGTGCCGCTGGCGCTGGAGAACGTGGCGGCGTTGCTGGAGTGGCCGGACGGCGAACTCACCGAGGGCGAGTTCCTGGCGGAGCTGGTGGAGCGCACCGGCTGCCTGCTGCTGGTGGACGTGGCGAACCTGTACGCGAACGCCCGCAACCTGGGCACCGACGTGGACCGGTTCCTGGACGAGATCCCGTTGGAGCGCCTGGCGTACGTGCACGTGGCGGGCGGTGTCGAGCACCAGGGCGTCTACCACGACACGCACGCCCACGCCGTGCTGCCGGAGGTGCTGGACGTGCTCGCCCGCCTGCGTGAGCGCGTGGACCCGCCGGGTGTGCTGCTGGAGCGCGACGACGACTACCCGTCGGACGCGGACCTCGCGGGCGAGCTGGCGGCCATCCGGGCGGTGCTGGGGTGACGGAGCCGCAGCGGGAGCGGTTGGCGGCGGCGCAGGCCGGGTTGCTGCGCGCACTGCTCGCCGACGGCACGCCGCCCGCCGGGTTCGACCCGGAGCGGCTGCGGGTGGAGGCGCGGTCGCTGCTCAACAAGCGGCGTGGTGTGGTGGCGGCGTTGCGGCCGGACGTGGCCGCCGAGCTGGCCGACCGGTTCCGCCCGCTGTTCGACGAGTACGCCCGCGCGCACCCCCGCCGCGACGGGACGCGGTTCCGCGAGGACGCCGCCGCGTTCGCCGAGTGGGCCACCGCCCGCGGTGAGCTGACGCCGCCGCGCAGGCGGCGCTGGTGGCGGCGCGGGACCTGACGGGTCCGCGCAACCCGACCGCCCGGCCGTTCCGTCCCACCGGCATGCGCAGAGCGATGGCGGCCGTCCTGCTGCTCGTGACGGCCTGCGGGTCGACCCCCGAGCAGGTGTGCACGGCGATCGGCGTGCCGGTGGGCGTCGGGGTGGACGTGCGGTCGGCGGGGGTGGCGACGGGCGCCCTGGAGGTCTGCTGGGACGGCCGGTGCACGACGCGGCCGCTGGCGTTGTGGCCGTCGAGCCGGGTGGTCGGCGGCACGTGCGCCGGGACCGCGCCGGAGGACGTGTGCTCGGCGAGCGCCGAGCCGGACGGCGGCCTGCACGGCTACGCGGACGTGCCGGACCTGCCGGTGCGGCCGGTCGTGGTGAAGCTGCGGCTGGCCGACGGCACGGGGGCGACCGTGCTGGACCGGCAGGTGGAGGCGACCCCGAAGCTCGTCCGACCCGGCGGCCCGGAATGCGGCGGCGGTGGCGCGCAGCTGAACCTCGCCGTCGCCGCGGACGGGTCGGTCACGGCGACCTGACGCGGCCCGAATCGAGACGAGGCCGCCTTCGGGGCCGGCACGGACGCCGACGTGGTGCGGACCGCCGTCGACGGGGCGTTCGGCAGTGGCGGGCGTCACTCTCCGGACACCTTTTCGTAGCAAGGACAAACTGAGCGTCACCCCAAGAACCGCCGATACGGTGGCAGAACATCCCTCAATGAGACGCTGATCTCACCCGGAGGGGTGGTTAGCGTCGAAAGTTGTGGGGGGTTCGTCACTTCCGGTTATCCGCCGCCGCCGGTCTTCGGCGTGCCTTCCGACTGCGCGATCCACAGCGCGCACCACCACACCCGGGAGGTATATCCGTGTTGCGGAGAACCGGAAAACGCGGCGCATGGGGAGCCGCCGCGTTAGCCGTGGGACTGCTCGCCCCGATGACCGCGGCGGCCACCGCCGCACCGGGCGCGACCGGTCCGACGAACACCACCGATGCCGGCCGCACCACGTCGGTCACCCTGATCACGGGTGACCGCGTCGTGCTGCACGGCGGACGCCTGGCCTCGGTGACGGGAGGGCCGGGCCGGGACGACGCCGCGTTCTACACCTACGTGCGCGACGACCGCGTCCACGTCGTCCCGCGCGACGCCGCCGGGCCGCTCGCCGAGGGCAGGCTCGACCCGCGCCTGTTCGACGTGACCGGCCTGGTCGAGGCCGGCTACGACGACGCGCACCGCGCCGACGTGCCGCTCCTGCTCGCCCGCGACGGCGGACCGGACGTGCGTGCCGCGGGCGTCCGGGTCACGCTCGACCTGCCCGCCGCGGGCGTGGTCGCCGCCAAGGCCGACAAGGCCGCGGCGGGCGACGCGTTCCGGGCGCTGGTCGCCGACCCGGCCGTGACGAAGGTGTGGCTGGACGGCAAGCGCGCGACCAGCCTGGACCGCAGCGCCGCGCAGATCAACGCGCCCGCCGCGTGGGCCGCCGGGCACACCGGCAAGGGCGTCAAGGTCGCCGTCCTGGACACCGGCGTCGACGCCGCGCACCCCGACCTCGCCGGGCACGTCGCCCAGCAGGCCAACTTCACCAGCGACCCGGACAACACCGACGGCGTCGGCCACGGCACGCACGTCGCGTCCATCATCGCCTCCAACCACGCCAAGTACCGCGGTGTCGCACCGGACGCCCAGATCCTCGACGGCAAGGTGTGCGTCTACTCGGGCTGCGAGGAGTCGTGGATCCTGGCGGGCATCCAGTGGGCCGCCGACCAGGGCGCGGACGTGGTGAACCTCAGCCTCGGCGGCGGCGACACGCCCGACGTGGACCCGCTGGAGGCCGCCGTCAACCGGCTGTCCGCGGAGAAGGGCACGTTGTTCGTGGTCGCCGCGGGCAACGCGGGCGGCGCGGGCACGGTCAGCTCGCCGAGCACCGCCGACGCCGCGCTCAGCGTCGGCGCGGTCGCGCGGGACGACCGGCTCGCCCCGTTCTCCAGCCGCGGCCCGCGCACGGGTGACGCGGGCGTGAAGCCCGACGTGACCGCGCCGGGCGTGGACATCGCTGCGGCCAAGGCGTCCGCCGGTGTCATCGGCGCGCCGGTGGACGACACGCACGTGGCGGTCTCCGGCACCTCGATGGCCACCCCGCACGTCGCGGGCGCGGCGGCGCTGCTGGCCCAGCAGCACCCCGACTGGACCGGCACGCAGCTCAAGGCGGCCCTCGTGGCGTCCGCGAAGCCCAACCCGGACCTCGGCGCCTACGACCAGGGCGCCGGTCGGGTCGACCTGGCCAAGGCCATCACCACCACGCTGACCACCGACCCGGTGAGCGTCGGCCTCGGCCTCCAGCCGTGGCCGCACGACGACGACGTGCCGGTGACGCGCAAGCTCACCTACCGCAACGCCGGCACGCAGCCCGTCGCGCTGGACCTGTCGGTCGAGGCCAAGGGCCCCGACGGCAAGCCCGCGCTGGCCGGCGTGTTCGCCGTGACGCCCGCGAAGGTCACCGTCCCGGCGGGCGGCTCGGCCGAGGTGTCCGTCACCGGTGACAGCCGCGCGGGCACCGCCGACGGCGGGTACACCGGCGTGGTCGTCACGTCCACCGGGCTGCGCACGCCCGTCGCGCTGGAGCGCGAGGTGGAGAGCCACGACCTGACGATCAAGTACACCGACCTGGACGGCAAGCCGGCCGAGCTGGCGTCGTCGCTGGTGATCGGGCTGGACACCAACGTCGTCGCGTTCCCGCCGCGGGTGGGCGGCGTCGCCACGGCCCGCCTGCCCAAGGGCGAGTACCTGGTGGTCCACGACGTGCGGACCGGCGACCGGACGGCGTACCTGCCGCAGCCGCGGCTCAACCTCGACGCCAAGACCACCGTCGACGTGGACGCCCGGACCGCGAAACCGGTGCGGATCAAGTTCCCCGACCCGACCGCGCGGGACCGCACGGGCGGCATCACCGTCGACCGCACCCACAACGGCCGCCACCACATCGTCGGCGCGCTCCTGCTCGACGGCTTCGGCGACCGGGCGCTGGTCGCCCAGGTCGGGGCGCCGCTGCCCGCCGACCAGGTGACCACGTCGTTCGCCTCGCACGCCGAGGCCACGCCGGTCGACGGGACGCCGGTGAGCTACCGGGCGTCCTACGACGTGCCCGGCAACGTGCCCACCGGGTTCGAGCGCGCGCCCGCCGCGAAGGAGCTGGCGAAGATCAACCACCGGGTGGTGCGCGGCGCGGACGGCAGGACCTACCGGTACGGCGGCATCCCCGTGTCGAAGTCCGGCGGCGGTGGCGCGACGCTGCTGCTGCACACCGGGCCGACCGGCGAGGCCGTCGACCACGTCCTGACCAAGGACGTGGGCTGGCGCTGGGTGGTGCTCCAGTACAACGCCGCCGACCAGCCCGAGGGCAGCCAGGCGTCGGGCGAGCTGACCTACCGCGCGGGCAGCGAGCACCGGCAGCGCTACTTCCAGCCGGTGCTCGGGCCGGGGCTCTCGCCCACCGCGGGCGCGCTGCACCTGGTGCGGTTCGGTGACGAGATCGGGTTCGGCGTGCCGCTGTGGAACGACCACGACGGCAACAGCGGCGGCTACAACACCGAGTCCGCGCGCACCACGCTCTACCGCGACGGCGTCAAGGTCGGGGAGTTCCCGAGCCCGGCGAACGGCGTGTTCCGCGTGGACCCGGGCGCGGCGCGGTTCAAGATCGAGACCGACGCCGTGCCGGTCGCCGGCTCCACCTCGTTGAGCACGCGGATCGGCGGCTCCTGGACGTTCCGGTCCGACACGGCGCCCGGTGAGGAGATCAAGCCGCTGCCGCTGACCGTCGTGCAGTTCAGGCCGGAGCTGGACGAGGCGGGCAACGCGCCCGCGAACCGGGTGCTGCGCGTGCCGCTGGACGTGCGGCAGCAGCAGGGCGCCGACAGCGGCCGGGTCCGCGACCTGACCGTCGAGGTGTCGTTCGACGACGGCAAGACCTGGACGAAGGCCGCGGTACACGGGAAGACCGCGCTGGTGCGCAACGGCGCGGCGGGTTTCGCGTCGCTGCGGGTGAAGGGCTCGGACGGCAAGGGCAACGCGTTCGAGCAGACCGTGATCCGGGCCTACCGGGTCAAGGCGTGACGACGGGGGGCGTCCGCCGCCGGCGGGCGCCCCTCCCGCGTCACGGCAGGTTCGCGACCAGCTCCGCCACCGGCACCCGCGTGCCGGTGTAGAACGGGATCTCCTCGCGCACGTGGCGACGTGCCTCGGTGCCGCGCAGGTGGCGCATCAGGTCCACGATGCGGTGCAGCTCGTCCGCCTCGAACGCGAGGATCCACTCGTAGTCGCCCAGCGCGAACGACGCCACGGTGTTCGCGCGCACGTCCGGGTAGTCGCGGGCTTCCTTGCCGTGGTCGGCGAGCATCTTGCGGCGGTCCTCGTCGGGCAGCAGGTACCACTCGTAGGACCGCACGAACGGGTACACGCACACGTACTTGCGCGGCTCCTCGCCGGCCAGGAACGCCGGGATGTGGCTGCGGTTGAACTCCGCCGGGCGGTGCAGCGCCACCTGGCTCCACACCGGCGTCGAGGCGCGGCCCGCGGCGGTGCGCCGGAACCCGGTGTAGGCGGCCTGGACCTGCTCGATCTCCTCGGCGTGCCACCAGATCAGGTAATCCGCGTCGGCCCGCAGCCCGGCCACGTCGTACACCCCGCGCACCACGACGCCCTTGGCCTCCAGGCCGTCGAGGTACTCCTGCGCCTCGGCCGCGGCCGGACCGCGGTCGGCGGGCAGCCTGCCCGGCTCGACGCGGAAGACCGACCACATGGTGTAGCGGATGGTGTCGTTCAACTCGGTGAAGTTCAGGCGGGCCATGACCTCATCCTCTCACCCGGCCCAGGACGTGCGCCGCGACCCGGGCCGCCGCCGCGTCGCCGGTCGCGATGCACGCCGGGATGCCGACGCCGTGCAGCGTGGCGCCCGCGACGGCCAGGCCCGGCAGGCCGGCGACCGCGTCCTCGACACCCCGCACGACGTCCAGGTGCCCAACGCCGTACTGCGGCAGGCCGCCGCCCCAGCGGGTCACCCGCACGTCCACCGGCGGCGCCGTCACGCCGGTCAGCTCGGCCAGGTCGGCACGCACCGCGGCCACCAGGTCCTCGTCGTCGCGCTGGAGCACGGCGACGTCGCCGTGCCGACCCGCGCTGCCGCGCACCAGCACCGGACCGCCCGCGAGGTGCGCCCACTTGCCGCTGGAGAAGGTGAACGCCTTCGCCGCGAACGGTGTCCCGTCGGCGTGCCGCTCCCCCTCGGCGAGCAACACGCCGGAGCGCTCCGGCAGCACCGTGCCCGGCGGCAACGCCAGGGTCACCACGGCCATGGACGCGACCTCGACCTGCGCGTACCGCTCGGCGGCGGCGGGCGCGACGGCGGTCAGCAGCTTGCGCGCGGCGGGCGCGGGCACGGCCAGCACCACGCCGTCCACGTCCAGCGCCTCCGGCGCCGCGGCGGAGCCGATCTCCAGCCGCCAGCCGCGCTCGCGACGCGCCAACCCGCGCACCGGCAGCCCCAGCCGCACCCGGGCCGCCGACACCTCCGCCAGCCGGTCCACCAACGCGGACAGCCCGCCCGCGAGGGTGCCGAACACCGGTGGGCGGCGGCCGTGCGGCTGCGGCGGCGCGGGCATCGTCGTGGCGGCGGCGGCCAGCAGCGACCCGACGCCCGCGTCCAGGGCGGCGGCCAACTGGGGCATGGTGGCCCGCAGGCCCAGCGCGTCCGGGCGGCCCGCGTAGACGCCGCCCAGCAGCGGGCCCACCAGGCGGTCGCCCACCTCGGGCCCGAACCGCTCGCGCAGCAGCGCGCCGACCGCCACGTCCGCGCCGGCCAGCTCGACCGGCGGCAGGTGGGGTTCGGCGGCCACGCGGCGCAGCCCCTCCGGGCTCAGCACACCGCGCACGGCCTCCACCGACGCCGGCACGCCCAGCAGGGTGTGCGCGGGCACCGGCCGCGTCTCCCCGCCCGCGCGGATGGTCGACGGCGCGCCCGTCGGGTGCCGCAGCCGCTCGGCGAGGTCGAGTTCGGCGACCAGCTCGCCCGCCTCGGGGCGGCGGTGCAGGAACGCCTCCGCGCCCACGTCGCAGGCGAGCCCGGCCACTTCCTCGGTGCGCAGCTTGCCGCCGAGCCGGTCGGCCTGCTCCAGCACGGTGATCCGCGCGCCGGGGCCCAGCAGGCAGCGCAGCCGGTGCGCGGCGACGAGACCGGAGATGCCGCCGCCGACCACCGCGACGTGGACGTCGCTCATCTCGACCGGTGCACCCACTCGACGGCCTTGGTGATCATGTCCGGGTCGGTGTCCGGCAGCACGCCGTGGCCGAGGTTGAAGATGTGCCCGGCGGCGGCCCGGCCCTCCTCGACGATGCGGTCGACCTCGGCACGCACCACCTCCTCGCCCGCGAACAGCAGCGCCGGGTCGAGGTTGCCCTGCACCACCGGCAGCGGCCGGTCCGGCGCGGCGGCCACCAGCCGCCGCACCGCCACGTCCAGCGGGGTGCGCCAGTCGACGCCGACGACGTCCGCGCCCGCCTCGCGCATCGCGGGCAGCAGCTCGCCCGTGCCGACGCCGAAGTGGATGCGCGGCACGTCGGTGACGCTCTCCAGCACCCGCTTCGAGTGCGGCAGCACGAACCGGCGGTAGTCCCGTTCGGACAACGCGCCCGCCCACGAGTCGAACAGCTGCACGGCCCGCACGCCCGCCGCCACCTGCACCCGCAGGAACTCGGCGGTGATGTCGGCGATCTTGGCCAGCAACGCGTGCCACAGGTCGGGGTCGGCGTGCATGAGCGCCTTGGTGCGCTCGTGGTTCCGGCTCGGGCCGCCCTCGACCAGGTAGGAGGCGAGGGTGAACGGCGCGCCCGCGAAACCGATCAGCGGGACGTCGCCGAGGCGCGCGTTGAGCAGCCCGATGGCGTCCGCGACCGGCTGGACCTGCTCGGGCTCCAGCACGGGCAACGCGTCCACGTCGGCGCGACCGGACACCGGTTTCGCCACCACCGGGCCGGTGCCCGGCACGATGTCGAGGTCGACGCCGGCGGCCTTCAGCGGCACGACGATGTCGGAGAACAGGATCGCGCCGTCGACGTCGTGCCTGCGGACCGGCTGGAGGGTGATCTCGCAGACCATCTCCGGGTCGAAGCACGCGTCCAGCATGGACGTGCCCGCGCGCAGCGCGCGGTACTCGGGCAGCGAGCGCCCGGCCTGCCGCATGAACCAGACCGGGGTGCGCGCCGGGACGCCGCCGCGCGCGGCGACCAGCAGAGGTGCGGTGGTGTTGTCGCTCATCTCGACGGCCATGCTCCCACGCCGGGCCGGCCGCGTGCCGCCCGGTCCCGGCGCGCCGCGCCCACGTGACGCGGTTCCGGGGCATAAGGTCCGGGGTGTGACCGGATTGGCGGCGGAGCCCGAAATGTTCCGGCGGGCGGTGGCGACGCTCAAGTCGGTGCGAACCCGACCGGAGCTGGAGTTCACCGAGGTGCGCCCGCCCCAGCGCCTCGCGCCCTGGGCGTTCGCGCTGACCGCCGAGGCGACCGGCCCGGCGGACGAGCTGTCCACCGGCCGCCTGGTGCTGCTGCACGACCCGGAGGGCGTCGAGGCGTGGTCCGGGGTGTTCCGGCTGGTCGCCTACGTGCGGGTGGAGCTGGACCCGGAGCTGGCGGCCGACCCCCTCCTGCCGGAGGTGGGCTGGTCGTGGCTGGTGGAGGCGCTGGAGCTGGCGGGCGCGGGTTTCCTGGCCCTCGGCGGCACCGTGACGCAGACGTCGTCGGCCCGGTTCGGCGACATCGCCGGCCCGCCCCGGACGGACGACCTGGAGCTGCGCGCGTCCTGGACGGCGCGGGACGCCGAGCTGGCCGCCCACGGCACGGCGTTCTACGAGGTGATGGCCACGGCCGTCGGCCTGCCGCCGGTCGGGGTGTCGACGCTGCGCTGACCCGCGGGGACGCCGACCGGGGTGCCGGCGGTGAGCCGGGATCGGGTGTGGCAGGCGGACAGCGGGTGGTCGTCGCTGCCCGCCCGAGCGGGCCGCGTTACTCGTCGTTGGCCCGCAGGACGCGCAACGCGTTGCCGCCCGCGAGCTTGGCGCAGTCCTCCTCGCTCCACCCGCGGTCCAGGAGGGCGCCGATCAGGTCCGGGTACGTGGAGACGTCCTCCAGCCCGGTCGGCTGCACGGCGGTGCCGTCGTAGTCGCCGCCGAGGCCGATGTGGTCGATCCCGGCCACCTCACGGGCGTGCTCGACGTGCTTCACCACGTCGTCCAGCGTCACCGCGGGCCGTTCGCCGGCGTACGTCGCGAGGAAGCGCTCGCGGGCCTCCAGGTCGTTGTGCCGCTCCCCCGCCGCGGCCATGGCCTCGCCCAGCCGGGCGTCCCACTCGGCGTACGCCGGGGACACGAAGGCGGGCACGAAGGTCACCATGCACACCCCGCCGTTGCCCGCGAGGCGTTCCAGGACGGCGTCCGGCACGTTGCGCGGGTGGTCGGCCACCGCCCGGCACGAGGAGTGGGTGAACAGGACCGGCCGGGTGCTGACGTCCAGGGCGGCGTTCATGGTGGTCTCGGCGACGTGCGAGAGGTCGGCGATCATGCCGATCCGGTTCATCTCGCGCACGACCTCCACGCCGAACGGGCTGAGCCCGCCGTGCTCGGGGGTGTCGGTGGCCGAGTCCGCCCACGGGGTGTTCTCGTTGTGGGTGAGCGTCATGTACCGCACGCCCAGCCGCCGCAGGGACCGCAGGACGCCCAGCGACGAGTTGATGCTGTGCCCGCCCTCCGCGCCCAGCAGCGACGCCGTCCGGCCCGACCGGAACACCGCCACGGCCTCGTCGGCGGTCGTCGCGAAGCCGAGGACGTCGGGGTAGGCGTCGCACAGCTCCCGGACCAACTCCACCTGCTCCAGCACGGCGGTGACGGCTGCGTCGCCCGCCAGTCGGCACGGAACCCACACGGACCAGAACTGCATCCCCAACCGGCCCTGCCGAAGCCGCAAAAAGTCGGTCTGGAGGGCGGGTTGACGGGTCCTCAGGTCCACCTGTCGGACGCCTGAAGAGTCGCCGGCGGCCATTGACTTTTCACCGATTTGCCCGGACGCCGCGAGGTCGCGGAGCGCCCACGGGAGGTCGTTGTGCCCGTCGACGAGTGGGGCTTCCGCCAGCAGAACCTCGGCTCGGCCACGTCCTGTGGTGCTCGCCACCGGCAACTCCTATGTGTCGTCATGAGAGGCACTCGCGTTACGGGCCCCATCCTGTTGTCAGCCGATCGTGTGACAACAGGGGCCATCAGTGACAACTCATTCGGGATAGATACCCGATTGATCGTCCCGTAGACCCGCTTGGGCGGCTACGCTGCCCCAGACGACACCACTTTCGGTCGATCAGTGGCGCGGCTGATTGGACGAAAGTCCCGGTGCCGGTCGGGGGGCACGACCGACTCCAGGGAGGTAGTGACGTGGCTGCCGTCGGCTTAGGTCAGGCCGTTCGTACCACGCCAGCCGGCTCGTTGCCGGCGAACATGGTCCCGCACCCGCGGGAGGAGCTTTTTTGGTGTTGGTGGTCGACGACCACCCGCTGCTGAGGGAGGCGATAAGCGCCCGGCTCACCCAGATGGGAGCCGGGACTGTGCATGAGGCGGCTTCGGTCGCGGAGGCTCGGGCGCGGGCACTCGCAACCGGACCGTGCGACCTCGCGATCCTCGATCTGGGTCTGCCGGACGGAACCGGCATCGACCTGGTCACGGAACTCCGTGCCCAGGGCTGGCCCCGCATCGTGGTCCTCGCGTCCTCCGACGACCCCTACGCGGTCCGGTCGGCCTTCCA
Organism: Saccharothrix obliqua; assembly: GCF_019375475.1. GTDB lineage: Bacteria > Actinomycetota > Actinomycetes > Mycobacteriales > Pseudonocardiaceae > Actinosynnema > Actinosynnema obliqua. The sequence goes on from NZ_JAHXGQ010000002.1 coordinate 875,574, forward strand.
GGCGGGCGCCCAGGCGTACCTCCTGAAGTCGGCCTCGCCGATGGTGGTCACCGACGGGGTGCGCCGGGTCCTCGACGGCGGCGTCTACGCGGACCCGAGCGTCGCGCCCGTCCTCGCGGCGGGCACCCGCGTGCCGGGCACCGACAACACGCCGCGGGAGCTTTCCGCGCGTGAGGTCGAGGTCCTCCAGCTGGTCGCCGATGGCCAGAGCAACAAGGAGATCGGCGAAGCGCTCAGCCTTTCCGCGCTCACGGTGAAGTCCCACCTGTCGCGGATCGGGCGCAAGCTGGGCACCGGGGATCGGGCTCAGATGGTCGCGCTGGCCATGCGTGCCGGCGTGATCCGCTGACCGGGTCGCCACGCTGAACGGGCCGAACACACCCGCGAGTGGTTCGTTCGTCGTAGGGTCTTCCGCCGTGGACGTACCCTCCGACGAGCCAACCGAACCAACCGGAGCTGATCCGGTGCCGCTGACGGAACCCGCTGACGGGGTCCCGCCGGTGGTGGCCGACGAACAGGCGCTCCGGCGTGCCGCTGACGCGCTCGCCGGAGCGTCCGGTCCGGTCGCGGTGGACACCGAGCGAGCCTCGGGCTACCGCTACTCGCAACGCGCTTACCTGGTGCAACTGCGCCGGGCGGGTGCCGGGACCGTGCTGGTCGACCCGATCGCCCTGGGCGGTCGGCTCGACCCGCTGGTCTCGGCGCTGGACGGCACCGAGTGGGTGCTGCACGCGGCGTCCCAGGACCTGCCGTGCCTCGCCGAACTCGGCCTGCGCCCGAGCGCGTTGTTCGACACCGAGCTGGCGGGCAGGCTGGCCGGTTTCGAGCGGGTGGCGTTGGGCACGCTCGTGGAGCGGCTCCTCGGTTATCGGCTGGAGAAGGGGCACGGCGCGGCCGACTGGTCGCGTCGTCCCCTTCCCGCCGACTGGCTGAACTACGCCGCTCTCGACGTCGAGCTGCTGGTCGAGCTGCGCGACGTCCTGGAACAGGAGCTGACCCGCCAGGGCAAGCTGGACTGGGCCCTGGAGGAGTTCGAGGCGGCGCGCACCGCGCCGCCGCCCAGGCCGCGGGCCGAACCGTGGCGGCGGACCTCGGGCATCCACCGCATCCGCAGCCCGCGGCAGCTCGCGGCCGTGCGGTCGCTGTGGGAGACCAGGGACGCGATCGCCCGCGAGCGCGACATCGCGCCCGGCCGGGTGCTGCCGGACAGCGCCCTGGTCGAGGCGGCCGTGCGCAACCCCGCCGACGAGGCGGCCCTGCTCGCCCTGCCGGTGTTCCGGGGACGGGCGCAACGCCGCGTGGTGTCGGTGTGGCTGGGCGCGTTGCAACGCGCCGCGGCCCTGCCGCGTGGCGAGCTGCCGGAGACAGCGCAACAACACGACGGCCCACCGCCCGCGAACCGCTGGGCGGACAAGGACCCGGCCGCCGCGGCACGGCTGGCCGCGGCACGCACCGCCCTGACGGCGGTGGCCGAGGCGCACACCCTGCCCGTGGAGAACCTGCTGCTGCCCGACCTGGTGCGCCGCACCTGCTGGCAGCCGCCCGCCGATTCCTCGCCCGAGGGCGTGGCGGCGGCGTTGCGCGAGGGCGGCGCCCGCGCGTGGCAGGTCCGCCTGGCCGCGGAGCCGCTGTCGAAGGCGTTGTCGGCCGCCGCGTGAGGTCACGGGCCGCCCGCCGCGGGCGGCCCGCTCAGCAGTCCGGGTCGGTCTCCTGCCCGGACCGCTCACCGCGGTCGAGCCGCTGGGACAGCTCCCGGCGCGCGAGCCTGCGCACGGCGGCGAGCGCCTTGTCGCCGAGCACGCTGCCCACGACCACGATCTCCATCGCCGCGTCCTTCGTCGGCGCGGTCAACGCGTACGCCAGGTCCTGCCGGGCCAGGCCGAGCGCCGCGTGCGCGTAGCCGTCGAGCTGCCCGGGGAACGAGTCCAGCCCCACCTCGCGCGCGGTCGCCAGGACCGCCACCAGCGACTGGAACGCGTCCGACTCCGGGTGGCACCGCCAGCCCTGCCGCTCGGCGAACTCCCGCGCCTGCGCCCGCGCCACCTCGTCGTCCGACGTGGCGTCGGCCGCCATGACCGCCGCCTCGGCCGTGCCCATCGCCTTGTGCAGGGACTTGTCCGGGTCGTCCAACGCGCCCAGCACGTCCCGCACGGCCGCGATGGACAGCCCGCCCACCTCGACCAGGGCGCGCACCAGGCGCAGCCGGTGCAGGTGGACGTCCCCGTACCGCGCCTGGTTGGGGCTGGTCAGCTCACCGGCCGGGAGCAGGCCCTCCCGCAGGTAGAACTTGATCGTCGGCACGGGGACACCGGTGCGACGGCTCAACTCGGCGATGCGCATGGCCCTCTTCCTGAGAGGAGTCTCAGAATGGATACTGTAGCTATCTGATAGTAGAAAGTGCCGCTATCCATACCTGGAGCCGTCCGTGACCCGCTTCCTCTCGTGGCACCGTCCGTTGGTGCTGTTCACCCTGCTGATGGCCGCCGTCACCCTCGTCTCGCTGGTGGGCCTGGTCGTCGACCCACGCATTGTCGCGGGCTCGCCGATCTGGCTCAAACCGCTCAAGTTCGGCGTCTCCTTCGCCCTGTACGGCGCGACGCTCGCCTGGATGCTCACCCACGTCACCCGCTTCCCCCGCGTCGCGCGGTGGGCGGGCACGCTGATCGCCCTGGGCGGCACCGCCGAGATGGCGATCGTCATCGGGCAGGTGCTGCGCGGCACGCGCAGCCACTTCAACCAGGCCACGCCGTTCGACGCGACGCTGTGGCGGGTCATGGGCATCACCATCGCCGTCGTGTGGCTGGCGCACGCGGTGCTCTCCGCGGTGCTCGCGTGGACGCGGTTCCCCGACCGCGCGCTGGGCCTGGCGATCCGCCTCGGCCTGGTGCTCGGCCTGGTCGGGCTCGCCCTCGGCGCGCTGATGACCCAGCGGTCCACCGGCGTCGCCGGCATCGTCGGCGCGCACACCGTCGGCCTGCCCGACGGCGGGCCGTACCTGCCGGTCACCGGTTGGAGCGCGGCGGGCGGCGACCTGCGCGTGCCGCACTTCGTCGGCATCCACGCCCTCCAGGTGATCCCGCTGGCCACCCTGCTGCTGGGCCGCCACGCCACCCGCCCGCTGGTGTGGTCGCTGACCGCCTCGTACGCGGGCCTGACCGCGCTCGCGCTGTGGCAGGCGCTGCGCGGGCAGCCGGTGTTCGAGCCGGACGCGACGACCATGCTCGCCGTGCTGGGCCTGGCCGTCGCCACGACGGTGGCGGCTCGGCTGTCGGTGCGCGTGCCCGCCGCGGCGCGGCGGGTCGAGGAGGTGGCGGCGTGACCGGGTTCCTGTTCGGGATCACCTTCTGGCTGACCGTCCCGTTCTGGGGGCTGATGGTGTTCGCGCCGCGCTGGTCGTGGACACCGCGGATCGTGTCGTCACCGCTGATCGCGGTGCCGCCGCTGGTGGTCTACGCGGTGCTGACCGCCGGGCACCTGCCCGAGCTGTGGGCGACGATGAGCAGGCCGGACCTGGCCGCGCTGCGGGCGTTCCTGGACACTCCGTGGGGCGCTTCGGCGGTGTGGGCGCAGGTGATCGCGTGGGACCTGCTGATCGGGGCGTGGATGTACCGGGAGAGCCGACGACTGGGGCTGCACCCGCTGCTGATGGGACCGCTGCTGGCGTTCACCGTCGTGCTGTCGCCGTTCGGGTTCGGCCTGTTCCTGGCGATCCGGGCGCGTTGTGACGCAGGCGACAAGGCCACCTCGGTAGTTACCGGTGAGTAACAGGGGCTAGAGTTGTAGTTACCGATCGGTAGGAGTGCCCCGGTCGGCGGAAACGTCACCACAAGTGGAGGAGACGCCGTGGCCGCACCAGCAGCGCCGGCACGCGTTCGAAACGTGGTCTTCGTGGACGGCGTGCGCACGCCGTTCGGGAAGGCAGGCCCCAAGGGGATCTTCGCGGAGACCCGTGCCGACGACCTGGTGGTCAAGGTGATCCGCGAGCTGCTGCGGCGGCACCCGGAGCTGCCGCCGGAGCGGGTGGACGAGGTCGCCATCGCGGCCACCACCCAGACCGGCGACCAGGGCCTCACCATCGGCCGCACCGCCGCGCTGCTGGCGGGCCTGCCCAAGTCGGTGCCCGGCTACGCGATCGACCGCATGTGCGCGGGCGCGATGACGGCCGTGACGACCGCCGCGAGCGGCATCGCGTTCGGCGCGTACGACGTGGTCATCGCGGGCGGCGTCGAGCACATGGGCCGGCACCCGATGGGCGAGGGCGTCGACCCCAACCCCCGGTTCCTGTCGGACAAGATCGTCGACCCGTCCGCGCTCGTCATGGGCTCGACCGCGGAGAACCTGCACGACCGGTTCCCCGCCATCACCAAGGAGCGCGCCGACGCCTACGCCGCCGCGTCCCAGGCCAAGTACGCCGCCGCCGTGGAGAACGGCCGGATCGGCCCCGAGCTGGTCCCGGTCGCGACCCGGTCCGCCGAGCACGGCTGGGGCCTGGCCACCGCCGACGAACCGCCGCGACCCGGCACCACCGTCGAGGACCTGGCGAAGCTCAAGACGCCGTTCCGCCCCCACGGCCGGGTCACCGCGGGCAACGCGGCCGGCCTCAACGACGGCGCCACCGGCTGCCTGCTCGCCGACGAGGAGACGGCGCGCGAGCTGGGCCTGCCGGTCGGGATGCGGCTGGTCGGCTACTCCTTCATGGGCGTCGAGCCCGAGGTGATGGGCGTCGGCCCGGTGCCCGCCACCGAGAAGGCGCTCAAGCGCGCCGGCCTGACCATCGACGACATCGGCCTGTTCGAGATCAACGAGGCGTTCGCCGTGCAGGTGCTCGCCTTCCTCGACCACTTCGGCATCGCCGAGGACGACCCGCGGGTCAACCCGTGGGGCGGCGCGATCGCCACCGGCCACCCGCTCGCCTCGTCCGGCGTGCGCCTGATGACCCAGCTCTCCCGCCAGTTCGCCGAGCGGCCCGACGTGCGCTACGGCATCACCACCATGTGCATCGGCATCGGCATGGGCGGCACGGTGATCTGGGAGAACCCGCACTGGAACGGAGAAGCCAAGTGACCACGTTGACCGCCGACGAGGCCAGGGCCCTGTTCCCCGACGAGGTCGTGACCACCGCGCGCACGCGGCTGGTGACCGTGCCCGGACTGACCGGGCAGGTCGCGTTGATCACCCTCGACAACGGCCACGACCACACCCGCCCGTCGACGTTCGGCCCGCAGTCGCTGGTGAGCCTGGGCGCGGCGTTCGACGAGGCCGCCGCCGCGTCGCCGGTCGCGATCGCGGTGACCGGCAAGCCGTTCGTGTTCGCCGTGGGCGCGGACCTGACGGCCGTGGAGAACGCGTCGTCACGCGAGCAGGCCCTGGCCATCGGCCGGCTCGGGCACGACGTGTTCCGCAAGTTCACCGACTCGGAGGTCCCGACCTTCGCGTTCGTCAACGGCGCGGTGCTGGGCGGCGGCCTGGAGCTGGCGTTGTCGTGCCACTACCGGACGTTCGCGTCGAACGCGGCGGCCATCGCGCTGCCCGAGGTCTTCCTCGGCCTGTTCCCCGGCTGGGGCGGCACGCAGCTGCTGCCGAACCTGATCGGCGCGCACGACGCGGTCACCGTGATCTTCGAGAACGCGTTGAACCAGAACCGGATGCTCAAGCCGGCGCAGGCGCTCGGCCTCGGCATCGCCGACGTGCTGTTCGACTCCGCCGACTACCTGGAGCAGTCGCTGCGGTGGCTGGCGTCCGTGGTGCGCGGCGAGGTGACTCCTGCCCGCCGCGAGATCGACCGCGGCGAGGCGTGGGACGCGGCGGTCGCCCGAGCCCGCGCCATCGTCGAGGGCCGGACCAAGGGCGCCGCGCCCGGCGCGCTCAAGGCGCTGGAACTGCTGGAACTGGCCCGGCACAACGACCTCGACGCCGGGTACGCGGCGGAGACCGAGGCGCTGGCCGACGTCGTGATGAGCGACGAGCTGCGTGCCGGCCTGTACTCGTTCAACCTGGTGCAGAAGCGGGCCAAGCGGCCCGTGGGCGCGCCGGACCGGTCGCTCGCCCGCAAGGTCACCAAGGTCGGCGTCGTCGGCGCGGGCCTGATGGCGTCGCAGATGGCACTGCTGTTCGCGCGGCGGCTGGAGGTGCCGGTGGTGCTCACCGACGTCGACCAGGCACGCGTGGACAAGGGCGTCGGCTACGTGCATGGCGAGGTCGACAAGCTGCTCGGCAAGGGCCGCGTGTCCCCGGACCAGGCCAACCGCCTCAAGGCCCTCGTCACCGGCTCGCTGGACAAGGCCGCGTTCGCCGACGCGGACTTCGTGATCGAGGCCGTGTTCGAGGACCTGGACGTCAAGAAGAAGGTGTTCGCCGAGGTCGAGGAGTTCGTCTCCCCCGAGGCGGTGCTCGCCACCAACACCTCCTCGCTGTCCATCACGGACATGGCGGCCGACCTGAAGCACCCCGAGCGGGTCGTGGGCTTCCACTTCTTCAACCCGGTCGCGGTGATGCCGCTGCTGGAGGTCGTGCGGGCGGCGCGCACCGACGACGCGACCCTGGCCACCGCGTTCGCCGTGGGCAAGCAGCTCAAGAAGTCCTGCGTGCTGGTCAAGGACGCCCCGGCGTTCGTGGTGAACCGGCTGCTCACCCGCTTCATGGGCGAGGTCGTGAAGTCCATCGACGAGGGCACGCCGTTCGAGGTGGCCGACCGCGCCACCGAACCGCTCGGCCTGCCCATGTCGCCGCTGGTGCTGCTCCAACTGGTCGGCCCGCCGGTCGCGCTGCACGTCGCGGAGACCATGCACGGCGCGTTCCCCGACCGGTTCGCCGTGTCGGAGAACATGAAGGCGTTCGTCGCCGCCGGCAAGAAGGCCGTGTGGCAGTGGGACGCCGCCGGCAAGCAGACCGTGGACCCCGAGGTCCAGGAGCTGTGGCGGTTCGGCGACCGGCCGCTCACCGGCGAGCAGGTGCGGGCCCGCGCCCTGGAGGCGCTGGCCGAGGAGATCCGCCTCATGCTGGACGAGGGCGTCGTGGCCGAGGCGCAGGACATCGACCTGTGCATGGTCCTGGGCGCGGGCTGGCCGTTCTGGCTGGGCGGCATCACCCCGTACCTGGACCGGTCGGGCATCGCGGAGAAGGTGACCGGCAAGCGCTTCCTGCCGCCGGGCGTGGCGTCCCTGCCCGCCTGACCCGCACGTGCGAACGCACCCGGCCTCCCGTTCGCGGAGGCCGGGTGCGCTGCGTCACGGGACGTACTGCGGGCGTGTGCTCCCGGTGCGGCAGGCGGGTGAGCAACCCTCACACCGGCCGCCCGTGGTCGATCTTGGTGGGCATGTCGCCGCACCGCCGGAGAGCCCGCGCCCGCCGACCCCGGCCCGTCCCGGTGCGCGTGGAGGAGCTGGTCGCGTTCCTCCGCGCCGACCGGGCGTGGCGGGAGGAGGTGGCCCACCGCCTCGTCGCCCGCCTCGACCAGCGCCTGGTCCGGTCGGCGAAGGCGGCCGGCTGCCGGCCGCTCGCGCATGTGGCCGAGGAGCTGGACAGCCAGGCGTGCGTGGACCCCGGTCCCGGCACGCCGTACCAGCTCGCCAAGGCCGTGTACGGCCAGGTGCCGCTGCGTGGCGCGGCCCGCCTCCGGCAGACCGCCCGCAGCCTGCGCGTGCTCGGCGTCTACCTGTGCGGCGCCCACCCGGACGACACCGACCTCGCGCAGTGCCCGTGCGCCGCGGCCCTGGCCCGCGACCCGCGGCAGGACCGGGTGGACCGGGTGGTGTCCGGCGCGTTGGACGGCGCGGGCTTCTGAGCCCGCGCGCCACGTTTCGGCTCTCACCCGACCGGGCATCTTTTTCACACCATGGGTGACATCCGGATCGGCACGTCGGGCTGGCACTACCCGGGCTGGCGCGGCGACTTCTACCCGCGCGGCCTCCAGCAGCGGCTGGAGCTGGAGTACCTGGCCCGCGTCCTGGACACCGTCGAACTCAACGGGCCGTTCTACGGCCTGCGCGAACCCGCCCACTACCGGTCGTGGCACGACCGCACCCCCGACGACTTCGTGTTCGCCGTCAAGGCGCACAAGGAGATCACGCACCTGCGCCGATTACAGGACGCCGCCGGCGCGGTGGCGGACTTCTTCGACTCCGGGGTGCTGGAGCTGGGCCACAAGCTCGGCCCCGTGCTGTGGCAGCTCCCGCCGACCCTGCCCCACCGGCCCGACCGGCTCGCCGCGTTCCTCGACCAGCTCCCCGGCCCACCGGTCCGGCACGCGCTGGAGGTGCGGCACCCCAGCTTCCTCGTGCCCGAGGTGACCGACCTGCTCACCGAGCGCGGGGTGGCGCTGGTGGTGGCCGAGTCGGCGGGCCGCTTCCCCGAACCGGAGGAGCTGACCGCCGACTTCGTCTACGCCCGCCTGCACGGCGACCGCGAGCTGTACGTCAGCGCGTACGCGCCCGAGTCGCTGGACCGCTGGGCCGACCGCGTCCGCGCGTGGTCGGCCGACCGGGACGTGTTCGTCTACTTCGACAACACCATGCACGGCCACGCCCCGCACGACGCGCGCGCGCTCGCGGCCCGGCTCGCCGACCGCTAGCGGCGCGGCACGCGGTCCAGCACCACGCCGAAGTGCTCCTCGTGCGCGGCGATCACCTCGGCGTCGGTCAACTCCCGCTCACGCCGCTCACCGCGCTCGGTGACGATCAGCCGGTTGCCCGACACCGTGATCCGGCCGTGCGCGGTGGCGATGGAGCAGGTGGCGACCTTGAGGAACGGCGAGTCCTCCGCCGTCTGCTGGTACCAGCAGGTGGCCCGGAACTCCTCCAGCGCACGCGGGCGCAGCTCCATCCGGTACTGCACCTCGCCGTCGAACAACACGTCCACATCGCCCTCCGGCGCGTCGGCGAGCCGGAACACGCCGATCGGGTCGTGCTGGTCCTCCCGGCTGGTCAGGTCCAGCGGGCGCATGGCGAACCGGCCGAACCCGACGTCCACGAGCTGGTCGCCGACGCGCAACGCCATGTGGTCGAACGGCGGCCCGAACACCCCCTTGTTGAACACCTTCGCGGACAGCAACCGGACGTCGTACCCGAGAGCGCCGAGCAACGTGGCGAACGCGCCGTTCAACTCGTAGCAGAACCCGCCGCGCCGCCGGTTGACCACCTTGTCCACCAGCGCGTCCGGGGAGAGCGTGACCGGCTCGCCGAGGTGCAGGCTCAGGTTCTCGAACGGCACCGAGCGCAGGTGCCGTTCGTGCAGCTCGACGAGCGTGCTGGACCGCGTGGCGCCGATGCGCTCCAGGTAGGCGTCGATGGTTCGGTTGTCCATGAGTACAAAGTTGCACGTTCGAGCACGCTGGAGGTCAATGTGACGGTGATCCGCATCGGCACTTCCGGGTGGCTCTACCCGCCGTGGCGGGGCGTGTTCTACCCGAAGGGCCTGGTGCACAAGCGCGAGCTGGAGTACCTGTCGAGCCGGCTGGACTCCGTCGAGATCAACGGCACCTTCTACTCGCTCCAGCGGGAGAGCAGCTTCCGGACGTGGGCGGCGCAGACGCCCGACGACTTCGTGTTCGCGGTCAAGGGCAGCCGCTTCATCACCCACATGAAACGCCTGCGCGACCCCGAAGAGGCCCTGCGCAGGTTCTTCGACTCCGGCGTGCACCTGCTGGGCGCCAAGCTCGGCCCGTTCCTGTGGCAGCTCCCGCCCACGATGCGCTTCGACCCGGCCCTGCTCGCGGACTTCTTCGCCGCCCTCCCCCGCACCCACGACGACCGCCCGCTGCGGCACGCGCTGGAGGTGCGGCACGAGTCGTTCCGCGACCCGGCGTTCCCCGAGCTGCTGCGCGAGCACCGCATCGCCATGGTCATCGCGGACACCGCACGCACGTTCGTGGAACTGGAAGGCGTCACGGCCGACTTCGTCTACATCCGCCTGCACGGCGACGAGGAGCTGTACACGAGCGGCTACAGCGACCAGGCCCTCGACCGGTGGGCCGAGAAGATCCGCGGCTGGTCGGCCACGCACGACGTCTACGCGTACTTCGACAACGACGCGAAGGTCATGGCCCCACGCGACGCCCTCGCCCTCGCCGACCGCCTGCGGCCCGAGTAGCGGGGCCACCGCACCGGCCGCACAATCCGTCCGGTGAAGGCGATGACCAACGGCCTGCTCACCGCCGTGACGCTCACGGCAGCCGCCCTGATCTCCGGCACCGCACCGCAGAGCCCCACGTGTGACCGCGGCGAGTTCTGCGCGTGGACCGGTGCGAACTACACGGGCACCGTGCAACGGCACGACCTGGAAACCGCCAACCCGAACCAGTGCATCCCCCTCCACGACTTCGTGGCCCGTTCATTCGTGAACAACCTGACCCGCGACGCCTCCGTCTACCAGGGCGCCACGTGCTCCACCGAGGCCGAGTTCACCACCTACCCCGGCCGCGGCACCTACGTGCCCGACGCGCCGTTCGCCGTGCGCGCGATCCAGGTCTGGGGCTCGTGACCCCGCACGGGGGAGGTGCGTGCCGCGGCCGGTGACGGCACGATGGGTGTGGATCACCACCCATGGAGGTAACGCCGTGACGGGACCGCTCGACGCCGCTGAACTGTTCGACGCCGTGGGACGCGACTACGAGGAGGCGTTCGGGCACCAGCCCATCGCCGACGTGGCCGTGCGGCTGCTGCTCGACCGGCTCCCGGAGAGCGCCCGCGTGCTCGACATCGGCAGCGGCACCGGGCGGCCGGTCGCGGCGGCGCTCACGGGGGCCGGTCACCGGGTGCTCGGGGTCGACGTGTCCGACCGCATGGTCGCCATCGCCCGCGAGCAGGTGCCGGACGCCGACTTCGTGCGTGCCGACATCCGCGAGTGGGACTCGGCCGCCGGCTCCTGGGACGCCGTGTGCGCGTTCTTCTCGTTCCTCCAGATGACCCGGGACGAGGTGCTTCGCCTGCTCGACCGCGGCGCGCGCTGGCTCAAGCCGGGCGGCCTGCTCGCCGTCGCCACCGTGCCGATGGACGTCGAGGGCGTGGACACCGACTTCCTCGGCCACCCCATCCGCGTCACCAGCTTCGCCGCGCCCGACCTGCTCCGCCACGTCGAGCAGGCCGGGTTCGAGGTGGTCGAGACGCGTGAGGCCGTCTTCGCGCCCCACGCGGACCGACCGGCCGAGCAGCAGTTCCTCGTCCTGGCTACCCCCACACCCCGGACGCCGCCGACTCCTTGACGTAGTCCGCGAACCGGCGCGGCGCGCGGCCCAACGCGTCCCGCACGCCGGTGGCCGGTTCGGCGTCCCGGCCGTCGCGGATCGCCACCAGCGCCTCGCCCAGGTCGTCGGCGTACTCGGGGGAGAAGCCGTCCGCGAGCAGGGCCGCCGCGACCGCCGAACCCGGGACGTCGACCAGGCGGATCTCGCGACCCACCGCCTCGGCGACCATCGCCACCGCGTCGGGGAACGAGATCGCCTCCGCCCCGGACAGCTCGTACACGCGGCCCGCGTGCCCGTCACCGGTCAACGCGGCCACCGCCACGTCGGCGATGTCCCGCGCGTCGATGAACGGGTGCGCGCCCGGACCCACCGGCAACGCCACCTCGCCCGCGAGCACCATGGGCAGCAGGAAGTCCTCCGTGAAGTTCTGGTTGAACCACCGGGGCCGCAGGATCGTCCAGTCCACCCCGGACGCCCGGACGACGTCCTCCCGACGCCGCGCCGCACCGACGCCGTGTGCCGAGAGGTGGACCACCCGCCGCACCCCGGCCGCGACGGCACGCGTCAGGAACTCCTCCACCAGCGCGGTGTCCAGGTCCTTCGCGGGTGGCACCAGGTACAGCGCGGTCGCACCGGCCAGCGCGGTGTCCCATGTGGACTTGTCGGACCAGTCGAAGCGGATGGCGGTGGAGCGCGACACGGGACGGGCGGCGGTGCCGAGTGCGGCGGCGACGTGGCGGCCGGTCTTGCCGGTCGCGCCGAGGACCAGGATTGTCATACCCCGAGCCAACCAGTGCCCCGGTGCACCGGACATGGTCGAAAAGCCGGTTCGCATGTTCAATCGTCTTCGTGGACGCTCTCACCGATCTGCTGCGCGGCTTCCGCGCCAACGGGGCGCTGGTGTGCCGCTCGTTCGCCTCGCCGCCCTGGTCCATGCGTTACTCCACCACCCCACCGCTGACCTTGGTGACGGTGTCGCACGGCAACGGCTGGCTGATCGCCGACGGGCACGAACCGATGCGGCTGCGGGCAGGCGACCTCGGCCTGGTGCGCGGACCGGTCGGGTTCGTGCTGGCCGACGACCCCGCGACACCGCCCCAGCTCGACCCCACCACCGTCGAGTGCGACGAGTGGCGCGTCGGCACCCGCACGTACGGGCTGCGTCCCGACGGCGATGCCGTGGTGATCACCGGCAGCTACGAGGTCCGCGGCAGCGTGTCCGACCGCCTCCTCAACGCCCTGCCGCAGGCGTTCGTCGTGCCCTGCGGGCCGTGCCAGACGGTCGACCTGCTGGCCGAGGAGATCGCGAAGGACCAGCCGGGCCAGGACGGCGTGCTGGACCGGCTGCTCGACCTGCTCCTGGTGTTCGCGCTGCGCGAGTGGTTCGACCGGCCCGAGGCCAACCCGCCCGGCTGGTACCGGGCGCTGGGCGATCCCGTGGTGGGACCGGCGCTGCGTGCCATCCACGACCAGCCGGGTCGCACGTGGACGGTCGCCGAACTCGCCGAGCTGGCCGGGGTTTCCCGCGCCGTGCTGGCGAAGCGGTTCGCGGCGCAGGTCGGCGTGCCACCGCTGACCTACCTCACGGAGTGGCGCATGAGCGTCGCCGCGGACCTCTTGGCGCAACCCGACGCCACCGTGCACGCCGTGGCACGCGCTGTCGGCTACACGGACGGCTTCGCGTTCAGCACCGCGTTCAAACGGGTGCGGGGCGTGCGGCCGAGCGATCACCGTGTGGTAGCTCTGCGGGCATGAGCAACAGCCTGGAAGACCTGCGAGACGCGTTGCGCCGGTTCGCCGCCGCACGGGACTGGGACACCTACCACACGCCCAAGAACCTGGTCATGGCGTTGTCGGGGGAGGTCGGCGAGCTGACCGACCTGTTCCAGTGGCTCACGCCGGAGGAGGCGGCGAACGCCATGGCGGACCCGGAACTCGCGTGGAACGTGCGGGACGAACTCGCGGACGTGGTGCACTACCTCGTGCGCCTGGCGGACAAGCTGGACGTCGACCTCGTGGAGGCCGCGTTCGCCAAGATCGACCGCAACGAGCGGCGCTTCCCCACCGGCGACCTGCGCCCCGTCGAATGAGGGCCGCGGGTCAGACGTAGGTCAGCAGCAGCAGGACCAACGCCACCAGCAGGACGACCCCGAGGAACGCGGACACCCACGCGGGCGAGGCGGACGGCCTCGCCCGCGCATGTCTGCCCCGTCGCCTACGCGGTAGCCAGCGCACCGCCGCCTCCCCAGCACCCCACCCGATCCCGTTCATGCGGCCAACGCTATGGACCGGGGAAGGAGACCGGCTCCACGTCACCCGGACGCCGCACGGGAACGCCCGGACAGCGGTACGGACCACCGGTGCCGCGGTCGGCGGCGGCAGGATGGGTTCCATGCAGGTGACGGTGGTCGGTGCGGGAATCGCCGGAGTGGCTTGCGCACGAGCGCTCACCACGGCCGGAGTCACGGTCCGTGTCCTCGAACGGGCGCACGTGTGCGGCGGACGGATGGCGACCGAGTCGTACGGCGGTCGCCGTGCGGACACGGGCGCGGGGTACTTCACGGTGTCCTCGCCCGAGTTCGCCGCGGTGGTCGAGGGCTGGCGCGCGGCCGGTCTGGCACGTGAGTGGACGGACACGTTCGCCGTGCGCTCGCGGGACGGGTGGAGCACGACCACCGGGCCGGTGCGGTGGGCGGCGGCCGGTGGCCTGCGATCCCTGGTGCGGCAGCTCGCCGAGGGGCTGGACGTGCGCACCGGGTGGGAGGTCGGGCACGTCGACCCGGGACCCCGGGTCGACGGCGTCGCGGCGGACGCCGTGGTGCTCGCCATGCCGGGCCCGCAGGCCGTGCGCCTGCTGGACCCCGCGTTGGCCGAGACCGCCCGAGCCGCGGGCGCACAGGTGTGGCTGCCCTCCCTCGTCGCGACCCTCCGGTACCCGGAACGCACGTGGGACTTCCGGGGCGCCTTCGTGAACGACCACCCCGTGCTGGCGACGTTGCTGGACGACGGCAGCCGTCGCGGGGACGGCAGCCCCGTGCTGGTCGCCCACACCACGGCCGGTTTCGCCGAGCGCTTCGACGCCGAAGCAGCGGGTGCCGGGATCGACGCCGCGGTGCGGGAGCTGCTGGGCTTGCCGGCGGCGCTCCGCGTCGACGTGGTGCGATGGGCGTTCGCCCGCCCGGACGGTCCCGGTGCCGCCCCGTTCCACTTCGGGCGGGAGCGGATCGGCCTGGCCGGTGATGCCTGGGGCTCGCCCAAGGTGGAGACCGCCTGGCTGTCCGGCACCCGCCTCGCCGCGGCCGTGCTGGGTGGGTGAACGCGAAAAAGCCTTGAGGGGCACCCGATGAACAGGTG
>NZ_JAHXGQ010000020.1 GCF_019375475.1 Saccharothrix obliqua
GATCTGACCACCCGGTCGCGCGGCACAGCCACCGCGGCGATCCGAACGAGGAGTTGACCGGTATGCCCCTGTCCACCCGGCCGGTGCCGTCGACCGTCACCGTCCCGTTCACGTCCACCGCGGCCACCGCGCCGCTGAGCTGGTCGCAGTTCGGGATCTGGCTGGCCGTGCGGAAGTTCCAGCCGCACGACGCGTACCTGAACGTGCGGTTCGCGGTGCCCGTGCCACCCGGCCCGGACGTGGCGGCCGTCGGGACCGTGCTGGGTGACCTGCTGGCGCGCCACGAGGCACTGCGCACGACCTACGCCGAAGCGCCCGACGGGACGGTGTCGCAGCGGGTCGCCGCGACCGGCGAGCTGACCGTGCGGGTCCGGTCCTCTTCGGACGGTGCGCCGACCGACCTCGCGAACGAGCTGGCGGCCCGGTCGTTCCGGCACGACACCGAACTCCCGGTGCGCGCGACGATCCTGCACGACGGCGACCGCCCGACCTGGCTGCTGCTGGTGATCTCGCACCTGTCGATCGACGGCCTGGGCCGCAACCGGCTGGTGGAGGAGATCACCGCGCGGCTCGCCGGTGCGGAGGTCGACGCCGAACCGCCGCCGCTGACGCCCGTGTCGCGGGCGCGGGAGGAGAACGGCCCGGACGGCGAAGCGCTCAACCGGCGTGCCCTGGCCCGGTGGCGCGACCTGATCGAGCGCGTGGACGTGACCAACTTCGCCGAGGAGGTGCCGTTCGACCCGCCGGGGCGCTGGCTGCGCTCCTCGATGTGCTCACCGGCGCTGGGCGCGGCCGTCGACCACATCGCGCTGCGGAACCGGGTCACCACCCCCACGGTCTACATCGCGCTCACCGCGGTGGCCGTCTCGGCGCTCTCCGGGCGGCCGGTGAGCGTGTTGCGGTGCATGGTCTCCAACCGGTTCACGCCCGCCGAGCGGAGCTACATCGGCAACATCTCCCAAGCCTGCGCGTTCGACGTCGCGGTGGACGACGCGCCGTTCGACGAGGTCGTGCAGCGGTCGATGGCCGCCGGCATCCGCGGTTACGCGATGGGACGGTACCGCGTCCCGGAGCTGGACGCGATCCTCGACCCCGCCCGGCTGGACGTGATGCACAACGACTTCCGCGACCTGGCGACGGGCGGCCCGCGGCCACCCGCGCACCCGGTCGAGCGGCTCGCCGACCTGCGCTCGCGCACCGAACTGAGGCCGACGGAGGTCATCGACTTCTACGACAACCGGTTCTACGTCGAGATCCGGCAGAGCCCCGGCGGTCCCGAACCCGTGGTGATGCTGGACCGGCGGCACGTCCCGGTGCCCGGACCCCACCCGGTCCTGCTGGCCCTGGAGGACTTCGCCGTGCGGATGGCGACCGGCGTGCCGACCGCGCCCGCCGCCGAGCAGTTCCGGGACGCGTTCGTCCACAGCGGACGGTGACCCGGCAACCCGACCACGACCCGGGTCCCGCCCGGACCCGACCGAGCGCGGAGGACGCGATGCCCGACAGATCCACGGTGGTTGCCCGGCTCAGGACGTGGGTCGGCGAACTGCTGCCCGACCACGACGGAGCGCCCCCCGGTGAGGACGACGACCTGGTGTCGGTCGCCGGGTTCGACTCCGTGGCGCTGCTGCAACTGCTGACCAAGGTCGAGAACGACTTCGACATCTCCCTGAGCGACCGCGACGACGTCATCCGCGACGCCCGGTCGATCGGTCTGCTCGCGGAGCACATCGTGCGCATCGCCGGCTGAGGAAGGACAGGACGCAATGACCCCGACGGACAGCAGCGGCCTCCGCACCAGGGCCCGCCCAATGCAGTCCCGCACCGGTTCCACGCCCATCGTCTGCGCCATCGACAGCCGTTTCGTCCTACCGCTGTGCGTGCTCATGGAATCGTTGGCCGACGCCAACGCGCACGTCCTGGACGTGATGCGGGTGATCGTGCTGCACGAGGACCTGAGCCCGGAGAGCATCGAGCGCTTGCGCTTCCACGCCACGCGCCTGGGCCTGCACCTGGAGTTGCGGCGCGCGGAGGTGGCCGGGCAGGACCTCCCGGTCTCGTCGCGGATCACCAAGGCGACGTACCTGCGGTTGCGGATCGGGGACATGTTCCCCGACGAGCAACGCGTTCTCTACGTCGACGCGGACATGGTCGTGCTCAGCGACATAGAACCGCTGCTGGCGCAGTCGACCGGCGGTCACCCGCTGGCCGCGGTGGTGGACCCCACCGGGCCGCGGTTCCGCTACCGGGAGGCGTCCGAGCGGTGGCGGAAGCTGGGCGTGCCCGTCGACCGGGAATACTTCAACGCGGGCCTGATCCTGTTCGACCTCCAGGCGTGCGCGGACACCGACCTGTTCGAGCGGGCCGACGAGTTCCTGGTGCGGTACCCGGAGCTGGCGGTGCACCACGACCAGGACGCCCTGAACTGGGCGGCCGACGGCGGCTGGGAACGCCTCAACCCGCGCTGGAACACCTTCCCGATGTCCACGATCGCGGCCCGGCCCGACTACGTGCACCGCGCGGAGTCGGTGCAGCCGCTGCGCTCCCTGCTCCAGGACGAGTCCCGCGCGTCGATCCTGCACTTCAGCGGCAGGCACAAGCCCTGGCAGGACAACTGCCCGGACGGGCCGTCGCTGCGGCTCTACCGGCGTTACCTGCACCGGGTCGTCGCGCATGAGTAACGGGCGCGCCCCGCGCGCCGCCGCCCTCCGCCCTATCACCGAAGGACGATCGTGACCACTGCATCGGGGCTGATCGCCGCGCACCAGCCGGCGTGGTCGGAGCCGGACACCCTGCGTGAAGTGCTCCACCGGCTGAGCGGGTCGCCACCGCTGGTGGACGCCCGGGACTGCGCCGACCTGGTGGACGAGCTGGCCGCGGTGGCGCGGGGCGAGAAGGTCGTGCTCCAGGCGGGCGACTGCGCCGAGCTGTTCACCGACTCGGCGCCGGACCGCGTCCGGGCCAAGGCCGGGCAGCTGCACGAGCTGGGCGGGCGGCTGCGCCGGACGGGCCGGGCGCCGGTCGTGGTCGGCCGGTTGGCGGGCCAGTACGCCAAACCCCGGTCGTACCAGGTCGAGACCGGGGCGGACGGCGTCGAGATCCCCGTCTACCTCGGCGACGCGGTCAACGACCTCACGGCGACCGGTGAGGCCCGGCGGCCCGACCCCCGCCGGCTGCTGGCGGCCTACGACCACGCGGCCCGCGGTCTCCGGACGCTCGCCGCGGGACCCGCCACGTACACCAGCCACGAGGCGCTGCTGCTGGACTACGAACGCGCCCTGCTGCGCCCGGACCAGGTGCGCGGCGGCGTGTTCGCCTCCTCCGCGCACTCGGTGTGGATCGGCGAGCGCACCCGCGACCCGGGCGGCGCGCACGTCGAGTTCGCCGCGGGCATCACCAACCCGGTCGGCGTGAAGATCGGGCCGGACGCCGCCGTCGCCGACGTGGTGGCGTTGGTGACGCGCCTGCTCGGGAACGGGACGCCGGGCCGGTTGAGCCTGGTCGTCCGGATGGGCGTCGACCGGGTCGGCGAGCGGCTGCCACCGGTCGTGCGGGCGCTGGGCGAGGACGCGCACCGGGTCGTGTGGCTGAGCGATCCCATGCACGGCAACACGATCCGCTCGGCGCGGGGGTTGAAGACGCGCGTGCTGGGGTGGATGGCCGACGAGGTCGAGCGGTTCTGCGCCGTGCTCCGGCAGCACGGCGCGCACCCCGGCGGCCTGCACCTGGAGGTCACCCCGGACGAGGTGGTCGAGTGCGTGGACACCGACGAGGACCTGGGCACCGGGCCGGACCCGCACCGGTACACCTCGGCGTGCGACCCCCGGCTCAACCCCGACCAGGCCGCGGCGCTGGTCGACCGGTTCGCGGACGTCCTCGCCGGCTGACGCGCGGACCGCGCCGGCGTTCCGGTCCGCTGCGGACAGTGCCCGCGAACCACGCGCGTGAACCATTCCGATTGACCATGCCGCAGGTGAATTGCCGACGCGGGTCTATGCGCGGATGGCCGCGCACAGGGGATTTCACGGGGGTTCTTCCGCGGTGCGCTGGAGGTCGCGTGGTTCGCGTGTCCCGTCCCCGGTGCGGCGTTTGGTCTGTTCGGGGGTTAGCCGACAGGCGCTCTTGTCCCCGTCGGGATGCCCCGCGAGACTGATCAACGAGGCCAGGCGGGTCGCCTGCGGCGCTACCGCCATCGCTCACATCACGGGGGAAACGGTGTCCGGCTTCTCGTATGCAGGCAAAGATCCGAGCTACGCCGCACCGTCCTCGGGCACCGCCACTCCCGCCGGCCGGCACTTCCGCGCCCGACGGGTACCGCCGCGTTGAACCGGCGACCGCTCCCCCGTGACCGCCGATCCCCCTTTCACCGGTTGATCGCCGCCGCCCGCTCCCGGGCGGCGGCGACCGCGGGATCGGCGCATCACCGCGTCACCGGTCCACCACCGTCGATGGACCGGTGACGGCGGGAAAGGCAGCCACCACCGGGCTCCGCCGCGGGCGGCGTCAGCGCGTCGCGCCGGCCGGGGTCCGCGGCGTCCCCGCGCGGCCGGGACCGATCGCGGGCGGAGGGGCGGTCGCGGACCGGCTCGCGCGCTCATCCACCAGAGACGGAGGAACGTTGTCCACCCAGAAGAAGGTCGACGACCTGCACCGACATCGCGTCGAGAAGCTGTCCGGGCACCGACGTGGTGAACCAACCCTCTGCCGGGCGAACGTGGACGTCGTCCGGCAGAGGGTCGGCACCACGCCCACGCCCGGCGTCGACCGCTCGAAGACGCACTTCATCCCGGTGGCGTCCCTGCTGCCCTCGCAGTGCCTGCGACTGTCCGGTGTGGACGTCGACCACGTGGTGAAGCTCGCGGAGGCGTTGCCCGACCTGCCGCCGATCGTCGTCGACCGGGCGACCATGCGGGTCATCGACGGCACCCACCGGCTCCGCGCCGCCCAGCTGGGCGGGCAGTCCACCATCGCCGCCCACTACTTCGACGGCGACGAGCGGTCGGCGTACCTGCTGGCGGTGCAGTCCAACACCCGGCACGGCCTGCCCCTGAGCCGGGCCGACCGCCGGACGGCCGCCGAGCAGCTGATCCGCCTGTACCCGCAGTATTCCGACCGCTCCCTGGCCCGGCTGTCCGGGTTGTCGGCCAAGACGATCGGCACGATCCGGACCCGGTCGCGGCTGGACGAGCCGGGCGACTCGCGGGTGGGCACGGACGGGCGGGTGCGGCCGACGAACTCCGAGGAGCGCCGCCGCACCGCGATGGCCTACATCGCCACCCACCCGAAGGCCACGATCCGCGAGATCGCAGCCGCGGCGGGCATCTCGGTGTCCACCGCGCAGGCGGTGCGCAAGCTCGCGCTCGACCCGGACGGCGCCACGCCGGGCGCGAACCGCGGGCAGCGGTCCGGCGCCCGGCGCGAGGTGGAGCGGGCGGACCCGCTGCGGCTGTCGATGTCGGTGGCCGAGACGCTCGCCCGGGACCCGGCCCTGCGGGGCACGGACGCGGGTCGGGTGCTGATCCAGTGGGTGCAGCTGAACATCCGGGTGCACCGGGACCCGCACGAGTTCATCGCGGGCCTGCCGCCCCACTGCGTCAAGCTGATGCCGAAGGTCACCCGGGCGATGGCCGAGATGCTCAACCACTTCGTCGACTACCTCGACGAGGTGGAGAAGGCCGAGGAGAACCCCCGGTCGGACTCCTGGCTGGCGGGGTAGGCGCACCCGCCCCGCGACCGGTTCGCGCCGGTCAGCCGGCGACCTCGAACTCCAGCAGGGTGCGGGCGTCCGCCACCTGCACGGTGTCGCGCAGCACCAGACCGCACGGCTCGGCCAGTTCCGCCAGTTCGGCGCTGGTGCGCTCCCGGCCGCCGAACGTGCTCAGCATGAACAGGTCGATCGCCGTGTCGGCGGCTTCCTCCCGCAACTGCTCCACGACGATCACGTGGCCGCCCGGCCCCGCCGCACGGGCGCAGCCCGCGAGGATCTCCCGGGCCTTCGCCGCGTTCCAGTTGTGCAGGATGTCGGACAGGACGTAGGCGTCCGCCCCGGTGGGCAGGGGGTCGAAGAAGCTCCCGCTCACCGCTTCCGCGCGGTCGGCCAGCCCCGCCGCCGCCAGCGCCTCGGTCGCCGCCTCGGCGGTGGGCGCGAGTTCGACCAGCCGGCCGGTCACCGCCGGGTGGGCGCGCAGGATCTCGACCAGCAGCGTGGCCGCGCCGCCGCCCACGTCCACCACGGTCGGGAACCGCGACCAGTCGTACCGCGTGCTGATCTGCGGCGCGAAGTCCCGGAACCGGACCGCCATCGTCCGGTCGAACGACTCCCGCAGCTCGGACCGCTCGGCGAGGTCGCGCCAGAAGTCCTGGCCGTACCGGCGCGCGTACGCCGAGGACTCGTCGACCACGGCGGGCAGCAGCTCCACGAGCGCCAGTTCCGCGCGGCCGATCGCGCTGTTGATGTCGAGCATCGGCCAGATGCCGCTCGGGTCGTCGCGGCTGAGCTGCCGCCCCTCCGGCGTGGCCACGTAGCGGTCGCCCTCGCGCGCGAACGCGCCGATGGTGACCAGGTGGTCGAGGACCCGTCGCAGCGGCTCCTCCGCGACACCCGCCTTGTCGGCCAGCGCCCGGGCGGTGGCGCCGGTCGTGCCCGCGGCGTCGGCGAGTTCGAGGGTGGCCGCCACCCGCAGGGACATCGGCGTCGCCAATCCGGCCATCTCACGCAACGAGCGCCCCGCGTTCGTCGACATGTGAGTATTCCTCCTGTTCGTGTGGGGTGCTTTTGGCGTCACCACTGACACCGGAACGGCAGCGTATCACCACCGGGTGCGGTGAATTCGCCGACTCGGCAATTCGCGACTCCGGCGCTAATGCGCCGACCGGTCAGCGGCGGACGAAGTGGAGCAGCCGGCTGTCGAAGTCGCCGGTCAGCGGCAGGGCGATACCGTGATTCATCAGCAAATCCCCCGACCACGTGGTGCCCGTGCCCACCAACTCGTACACCGCGCCCGATTCCAGTCCGCGCAGCCGCAACGGTGGTTTCGCGGAGCGGAATTGCCGGGCGTGCAGCCAGGCGAGCACCACCGACTCCCGCCGGTCCGCCGAGACGTACTGCACCGCCGTCCGGTGGTCGCCCGTGCCGGGCGCCTCCAGCCGGTGCAGCAGCCCCTGCTGGACGACCGGCCGGACGGCCTTGTACTGGGCGATGTGCCGAGCCGCCTCCGCCAGCCGCTCCTCGTCCCAGGCCGCCACGTCGCCGCCGATGCCCAGCACGCCGGCCATCGCGACGTGGAACCGCCAGCGCAGCGGCGTGCCGCCCCGGTTCAGGTGGTCGTCGGTGACCCAGCCCAGCATGACGCGGGGCGGGTACACCTGCGTGAAACCGTGCTGGATCGCCAACCGGTCGAGCCCGTCGGTGTTGTCGCTGGCCCACACCACGTCACTGCGGGCGAGCATCCCGAGGTCCAGTCGCCCGCCACCGCCCGAACACGTCTCGAAGGCGACACCCGGGTGCTCCCGCCGCAACCGGTCGAGAATCGCGTAGAGATTGCGCACGTGGTCGACCCAGACGCGGTCCGGGTGGTTTTCGGCGGGCCAGCCGACTTCGCTGAACGGTCGGTTCATGTCCCACTTGAGGTAGTCGACCCGGTGTTCCCGCACGAGCCCGTCCACCTGCGCGTGCACCCATTCGGCCACGTCCGGGCGGGCCAGGTTCAGCACGAGCTGGTGGCGTGACTCGCCGCGCTCGCGGTGCGGGAAGTGGTAGACCCAGTCCGGGTGCGCCCGGTACAGGTCGCTGTCGGGGTTCACCATCTCGGGCTCGACCCAGAGGCCGAAACCCATCCCCAGCTCGTGCACGCGGTCGACCACCGGGCGCAGGCCCCGCGGGAAGCGCCCGGGGTCCGGCGTCCAGTCGCCGAGGCCCGCGTGGTCGCCGGTCCGGCCCCGGAACCACCCGTCGTCCACGACGAACAGCTCCGCGCCGAGGCGGCTCGCCGTCTCCGCGAGCCGGAGCTGGTTCTCCTCGTCGATGCCGAAACCGGTGGCCTCCCAGGAGTTGAACAGCACCGGCCGCACGTACCCCGGCCGGGGCAGGACGTGCCCGGCCACGTACGCGTGCCACTGCTCGCTCGCGCCGCCGAACCCCCGCGCCGAGTGGAGGCCGGCGAAGACGGGGGTGGTGAACGGCCGCTCCGGGGTGAGCACCCCGACCTGGACGCCCTCGTGGCCGAGGCCGCCGGCGACCTGGAGCCTGCCGTTGGGCGACCGGTGCGCGGCGATCCGCCACGACCCGCTCCACGCCAGTGCGCCGCTCCACACCCGGCCGCTGTCCTCCAGCGCGGTGCCGTCGTCCACGGCGAACCAGGGGTTCGCGAAGTGGCCCGTCGCACCGGTCCGGCTGGTGATCACCAGTGCCGAGCCCGGCGCGACCTCCGCGCGGTCCAGCCTGCTCTCCCCGTACCACAGGCCGTGCAGGTGGCTCATCCGGTAGCCGGTGAGGAACGGCGCCGTCCAGGTCGCCGACGCCGCGACCAGCACCTCGATCCCACCGTCCGCGGCGTCCCCGGTGTGGACGAGGTCCACCCACCGCTCGACGACGTCGCAATCGGGCAGAACGCGGTAGTTGAGGGTGCAGCGGAGGGGGTAGTGCTCGTCCTCGAAGCACAACCGGAGCGTCGTGCCGGAGTCGACCGTCTCCGCTCCGGAGAAACGCGGCTCGACGCCGCGGGTCCGATCCGCGAACCGGACCGAGAGCGCCGGTTCGCGGTAACGCACACCGCCCTCGACGGGGTACTCCTCGATCCCGTCGAAGGCGGTTTCCGCGCCGCCCACCCAGTCGTCGCCGAGCTGTTCCGCGAGGTGCGCCGCGTCGGCCGGGGAGATCCGCTCACCCCAGTGCAGGTTGACCAGGCGGCCTCCCGGGGTGAGGTGCAACGCGTAGGAGGTGGAGGGTGTGTCGAGGACCCAGACCCGCGCCCGCGCCGCGTAGTGGATGACATCGCTCATCGACCGCACCTCGTCGTCGCTCGGACCGGGTGTCGTTACTCGGCCCCGCCGTCGACCGGGATCACCTGGCCGGTCAGCTGGCCGGACCGGTCGCCGGCGAGGAAACCCGCGACGGCGGCGATGTCGGCCGGGAGCCCCAACCGCCCGGTCGGCGTGTGCGCGAGGACCACGTCCCGGTGCGCCGCGGGCAGCTCGCCGCCGAAGAACCCCGTCTCGTCGACCAGGCCCGGCGCGATCGCGTTCACGGTGATGCCGCGCGGCCCCAGCTCACGGGCGAGCTGGCCGGTCCACGTCTCGACCGCCGCTTTGGCCGCGCCGTAGCCGTCGACGCCCTTGCGCGCGGCGATCGAGCTGATGTTGATGATCCGACCGCCGTCGGCGATGCGTTCCGCGAGCGCGTTGGTCAGCAGCACCGCGCCGATCACGTTCGCCTCGAAGTTCGCCGTCCAGGAATCCCGTAGGTCGGCGAGCGTGGCCGCCGGCGGGCGGCCGATGTCGGTGTTCCCGCCGGCGTTGTTCACCAACACGTGCACCGTGGCCGGTAATTCCCGGAGAGCGGCCTCCACCTGTTCCGGCCGGGTCACGTCGAAATCGAGCGGCACCGCCCCGATTTCCGCCGCGGTGGTTTTCAGCACGTCCGCGCGACGACCCGTGATGACCACTTCGAAACCGATCGCGAGCAACTCCTCCGCGACCGCGCGCCCGATACCCGTACCGCCACCCGTCACGATCGCCGACTTTTTCGGAATCATGGCGCGACGCTAACAGCCGGTGTTCGTTCCCGACCAGTTCGGCGGCCGGTGCTGTCGCCGGAGCCGCGGTCACGCCTCGGCCGCGATCAGGTCGGCGGCCCGCCACGCCAGGGCGGTGACCGGACCGGTGGGGTTGCCGGAGAGCATGGTCGGCAGCACGGACGCGTCCACGACGCGCAGGCCGGCCAGGCCGCGCACCCGCAGCCGCGAGTCCACGACGTCGTCGTCACGCGGCCCCATCGCACAGGTGCCGATGGCGTGGTAGCCGCACAGCCCCTCCGCCATGCCGTGCTCGACGATCTCCCGGTCGGTCCGCACCTCGGGGCCGGGCACCACCTCGTGGTCGATCCACCGCGACAACGCCTCGGTGGCGAACAAGCGGCGCACCCCCCGGAACACGGCCACCGCCGCGGCGCGATCCGATTCGGTGGCGTAGTAGTTGGGGTCGATGGCCAACGGCGCGTCGGGGTCGGCCGACGTGATGTGGACGCTGCCCTCGCTGTCCGGGTGGAGCGCGTAGGCGATGCACCACATGCCCGGCGCGCGTTCGACCTCCGGGAACTTCCCGGGCTCGGGCAGCCGCATCGAGAACGGCGCGACCTGGAACTGGGCGTCGGGACGGCTCAGCTCGGGACGGGTCTTGAAGAAGCCGATGATGTCGAACGAAGGCGCGGCCAGCGGCCCCCGCCGGTCCGCGTGGTACATCTCCTCCGCGGCCCGTCGCCCGTCCTCGGTGCCGAGCAGCCGGTTGTAGCCGACGTCCTCGGTGAGCCGGAACTGGGACCGGAACATGCGGTGCTCGCGCATCCGGTTGCCGACGTTCGGGCTCTCCACCACGACCTCGACGCCCGCCGCGCGCAGCGTCGCCGCGGGACCGATGCCGGAGAGCTGGAGCACCCTGGGCGTGGCGATGCTGCCCGCCGCCAGCACCACTTCCCGGGCGGCGCGGTACTCGACGGCGTGCCCGTCGCGACGTCCCCGCACACCGACCGCACGGCCGCCCTCGACCACCACCCGGTCGACGGTCGTGTCGACCACGACGGTCAGGTTGGGTCGGTCCAGCACGGGGCGCAGGAAGGCGGTGGCCGCGCTGACCCGCTCGCCGCCGCGGATCGTGGCCATCGCGTACCCGATGCGCTCGCCGTCGGTTTCGTTGAGGTCCCGCGCCCGCTCCCACCCCAGCTCGACACCGGCGGCGAGGACGTCCTCCAGCAGCGGCTCGGTGCGGTCGGTGGTCGAGACGTGCAGCGGCCCGCCCTCGCCGCGCACGTCGGACACGCCGAGCTGGTTGTCCTCGATCTCCTTGAACACCGGGAGCATGTCGGCCCAGCCCCACCCGGGGTTGCCGAGGTCGGCGAGCGCGTCGTAGTCCGGGCCGCCGCCGCGGTTGTAGATCATGCCGTTGATCGAGGTCGAGCCACCGAGCGTCCGGCCGCGCACCCAGTGCTCGACCTGACGCGCCGGGCCGAACGGCCGGGTCCGGTAGTGCCACGCGGTGTCCGGGTCGCTCAGCAGCGCGGGGAATCCCCCCGGCATGGTGATGAGCGGGTTGGTGTCCGGCCCGCCTGCCTCGATCAGCAGCACCTCGACCGCCCGGTCCGCGGACAGGCGGTTGGCGAGCACGCACCCGGCCGGCCCCGCGCCGACGATGACGTAGTCGAACCGTGTCACGAAAGCCCCGCTCCCATCGCAGTTCCCGCGTCCGGCACGCACCGTCGAACGCCCGGTGCCGGTGTGTCAATTTCGGAAACCTCGCGGTGCAACGACTTCGGCCGTGTTCGACTGCTGCTTTCCGCAGTCGAACACGGGTCTACAGCTCCGGGTGCTCCGCCTGGAAGTCGCCGTCGAACAGCCGCCAGTAGAAGGCGTTCATCTTCGCGGCGGCCGGTGCGTGCCGGGCCAGGATCGCGGCCACGACCGGCGGCACGTCGTCCGGGACGTGGCCGGCGGCGCACCGGGCCACGTACTCGTTGCGGGCGACCGGACCGCCGCCGCTCGGCGTCGGCACCCCGCAGACGTCGGTCACCAGCCAGTTGACCAACCGCATGGCGGCGTAGCCAGCGTCATGGGCGGCGTTGCGCTCGACAAAGGCACGCTCCGCGGCCGACAGGTCGAACCGCGGCGACGTGGCCAGCCCGAAGTCACCGAGGTAGATCCGCTCGCCGTCGGTGCGCATGTTGCCGAAATGCCCGTCCATGTGCAGCAGCCGCTGATCACGAAGCACCGCCACGATCCACGCGAACTGGCGCTCCACCTCGGCGGCCTTGCCCGCCGGCTCCACGCGCAGCCAGTCCACCACCGCGTGCGGGATGTACTCGGAGAACAGCACGAGGCTGCTCGACGCGGCGGCCAGCGCGTCGAGCCGGGCACGCACCGCCGGGTCGCCGCCGTAGAAGGCGACGACCGCGTCGACGTCACCGTGCTCCGCCGCGACCGGCGCGCGTCCCGGCAGCACCCGCCAGTGGTGCAGCAGCGGGAACGAGGGCGGGCCACCCGCCAGTTGCGCCTCGGTGACCGCGAGGTTCGCGGCCAGTTCCCGCCAGGCGTTGAACCCCGGGCCGCCGATGCCGTACTGGCAGTGCACCGGCAGGTCGAACAGGTTGGCCGTGGAGCGCGGGTGCGCGAGTTCCCGGTCGGTCAGCGGGACGCGCTTCGCGAACACCGGCACGCCGTCCACGTCGAGCACCACCGACCCGCCGCCCACACCGACCCCGGTGTCCCGCGCCGCGTCCAGGAGCGCGGCGAGTTCCGCATCGCTTCGCGTGCCCAGCGAGGCCGAAAGCTCGTGGTGGCGTTCCTCTCTGGGAGTGGTCACCGACCGAGTGTGTCATGCGGATCGCCGGTGACCGGTTGTCGCCGGCGGTGGTCGCGCCGTTAGGATGCCGATCATGGCTTGCCGCATCTCCGAGATGGTCGTCGAGTGCCGGGACCCGCAGAAGCTCTCGGAGTTCTGGTGCGCGGTGCTGGACTTCCACGTGCTCGCCACCTACGACGACGGCGCCGTGGAGATCGGGCCGGAGGAGGGCTTCGGCGGCTTGCAGCCGACGCTGGTCTTCAGCCCCAGCGACAAGCCCAAGACGGAGAAGCTGCGGATGCACCTCGACGTCAACGCCACCGACCGCGACCAGGACGCCGAACTCGAGCGCCTGCTGGCACTCGGTGCGCGACCGGTCGACGTCGGGCAGACCGGTGAGGAGTCCTGGCACTGCCTGGCCGACCCGGAGGGCAACGAGTTCTGCCTCCTCCGCGCCCGCTTGAACTGAGCACCACCGCCTTCGCCACCCGCCGACCGGGCCGGCCCCCGCGCCTCCGGGCCGGTGACGGCGAGCCCCGCGCGCACACCTATCAGCACCGCCCCGCACCACTCCACCGCAGCTCGCCGACTCCCGCGTCCACGCACCGGCACCAGCCCCGGCGCACCCTCCCGCGCCTGAGCCACGCCCCAAAGCGGCTGCCCACCCGTCTCCACCACGGTTCGCGCTCCGCAAACCAGCGGGGTCTCGCTTCACCCGATCGGGTTGATGCCCTGCCTCCACTTGCGGTGGGACCATGAGGCACGGACGGCGAGGCGCTCGTGTCGGCGGGGAGTGACGACACCGAGCTGTGCCGGAACACCTGACGCCGAAGGACACCGCCTGGCGGCTCCGCACGGCCTCGGACGGGGTGCCGCCCGAGCCGAACGGGCCGGAGCTTCGGCACGCACACCCGGGCTGGAGCGCCGACCGCGTCCGCTGGATCGGCGACAAGGGGGAACAATGAGGAAGACCATGAAGATCGCGGCTGTCGTGACAGCGGCCGCCGCGAGCACCGTGCTGATCGGCGGGACGGCCGCGGCCCAGTCCGCGGCGGCTCCTCCGTGGTGGGACAACCCCGCCACGTGCGCCAACCCGTCCACGGCGGTGGAGCGCACGGTCGACGGCCGGATCGTCCAGGTCCGCCAGGGCAACTGCGGCGGCATCCAGTACGGCTGGGGCCGGATCCTCAACTACCAGGCCCAGGACCTCATCCGCTTCGAGGTCGACCTGAACGGCGACCGGGTCGCGGACGACTTCTCGACCTACACGGCGGGCAACCGCAACTACACGAAGGCGTACCCGTCGAGCCCGAGCCCGAACCGCGCGTTCCGGGCCTGCTACGTGGCCGCCTCGAACGGCACCTGCACCGACGGCAACTCCACCCCCTGGTGGTGACCTGACCGCGGTGCGCCGCGAAAACCCATGGTGAGAACGGAAAAGCCCGCCCGCCCGTGGAACCGGGCGGGCGGGCTTCACCCGCGTTCGTCGCTCACTCCTGCCTGGCGCGCCGCTTCCGGCTCAGGACCACGAGGGCCGTGCCCGCGCCGAGGACCAGGACACCGAGCAGGATCACCCACGGCAGACCCGAAACACCGGTGTCGGCCAACGAATCCGTCCGCTTGTGCGGCGGGGCGGCCGGCGTGGTCGGCGCCGTGGTCGGCGGCTCGGTGGTCACCGGGGGCGTCGTCGTGGTCGGCGCCGGCTGCGGGATGTGCACGCCCGCGTCGATCGTGTGGTCGACCTCGCCGGGGTTGGCCGGCGCGGTCACCGGCGCGTACCCGTTGCACAGCTCGCCGCTGGTCGGCGGCACGACGTTCGAGTCGTGCACCCGGTCGTCGCCGACCTGCGAGAGCGTGAACACCACGTCCTTGGCCGGCGGCCGACCCGGGACCTTGCTGGTGTCCGCGGTGCACACGTTGAACTGCACCGTGTACTTCGCGCCGCGGGTGAGTTCGTACTCCGCGCCCACGCCGCCGAAGTAGTATTCGCCCGCCGCGTCGGTCTTGGTCGTCGCGACCTGCTTGCCGGTCGAGTCCAGCAGGTTGATCGTCGCACCCGGCAGCCGCACGTCGCCCGGGTCCTGGACGCCGTTGCGGTCGCCGTCGAACCACACCAGGTTGCCGATCTGGATCGGCGCGTTCGCGGCCTGGTAGGCGACGTCACCGAGACCACCGGCCTTGCCGAACCCGTTCTGCGCGTCGTTGACGAACTCGTACGCGTTGCGGTTCGGGTTGTTGCCGGGTCCCTCACCGGTCGCGAAGTGGTAGTAGCCCGTGCCACCCGTGGCGACGTTGACGGTCGGGTCCATCTGCGTGCTGACGATCCAGTCCTGCTGGGGGATGTACGCGATCGAACCCTGCGCGGTCTCCTGGTGCGGTCCGGGCGAACCACCCGGCGCGAAGAACTCACCGGGGAAGAACTCGACCACGCCCGCGGGCTGACCACCGTCGTTGTTGCCGTTCGCGTGGTCGGGGCAGTTCCCGGTGCCCTCCCAGGTGTAGCCACCGGCGGGGTTGACGCAGGCCATGTTGATGTCGCCGCCGGAGAACCCGTTCTCGGTACCGGGCCTATCCGGCCGCGGGTCCAGCCCGCCCCAGCCCGCCGCGTCCATGAACCGGTCGCGGAAGCCGAGGACCATCGAACCGTCACGCGTGAAGACGATGCCGGCCACCTGCGGCTGCGGGTCGATCAGCGCGCCGTTGCCGTTGACGTCGTGCTTGTCCCAAGTGGACACCCTGGTGTCCCAGGGGTTCCAGTGGGTGCCCTGCTCCCCACCCAGCCCGGACAGGACGTAGCCGCGCTCGCCGGTCAACGCCTGGGACAGCACCACGGTGAACTTGTCGCCCTTGTAGGCGTAGACGACGGCCTTGAGGTCGGTCCGCTTCTGCGTGCTCTCCGCGCTGCACACACCACCGATGTAGAGGGTGCTGTCGTGCGCGGTGACCGTGAACGGCCGCCAGTCGCCCTCCGCCGCGCAACCCGGGTCCGGGATCGGCACCGTCGCCAGCGGCGCGGCGGCCGTGGCCCCGGTGGCGTCGAAGCTCACCAGGGACCGGGACTGGAGGTTCACCGCGTACAGCGTGCTGTCGTCCTCCGACAACGCGATGCCGCCGATGCCCTCCTTGCCCGGCGCCTCGGTGAAACCGCCGTCCCTGATCAGGTTGGCGGTGTCGTGGGGCGTCACCGCGGCACCCGGGACCTTCGCGAACAGGGGCGCGGTGCCGCTGCCGTCGAGCGGCACGGTGTAGATCGCGTCACCGCCCCCGGGTCCGTAGGCGGTGAACCGCCGCGCGAACGCGCTCTGGAACAAGCGGTTCCGGGCCTTGTCGTAGGCGAGCCCGTACGTCGTGCCCACCTTGTCCTGGGTGACCAGCGGGGTCGGGCAGGCCACGGTCGGGCACGTGCCCCTGGCGTCCGTCCCGAACGCCACCAGCGCCCGGGTGTCGCGGCCCCGCGCGCCGTTCTGGATCGGCACGAAGTACCGGGTGTCCGGCAGGGCGTAGTCGGCGGCGTTCCAGACGCCGGTGATCACCGAGTCGTCCTTGCCGTTCGACACGTCCACGAAGGTCGTGAAGCTGTCGAAGTGGTTGGTCGCCGTCGAGGCCGGCGCGGCGCGCAGGTAGTCGCTGTAGGGAGCCGGGACGGTGACGTCCACGCGGTAGTGACCGCCGATGAGCACGTTGGACGGCGGGACCACGACCTTGCCGGTGGCGTCCGTGGTGCCGGTGACGTGGTGGCCCGCCGGGTCGCTGACGTCGACGTTCATGCCCTGCTGCGGCACGTCCATCGTCGCGTTGATCACGCCGGTGCCGAAGAAGTCCCGCAACACCTGGACCGTCAGCGTGCCGTCCTCTTGCGCCGCCGCGGACGGCGTCGCCGCTCCGGTGACGGCGCTGCTCGCCAGCAGCAGGCCGGCGAGCCCGACCCGCGCCCGCCGCCCGATACGCGTCCGGGATCTCCGGCTCATCGCTGTCCCCTCGATGAAGTCTTTGTGAACCGCCACAGACAACCAGAACGATGTCCTCCGGTGTGCCGCTGGATCGGGTGAATCAGGGGGTGAATCAGGGGGCCTGTTAGCATCCCGCCGCGTGCCGAGCATCCGAGCCCAGCAACGCCGCCCGCGGTCCCGCTGGGTGGTGACCGCCATCGGCGTCGTGGTCGTCGCGGCGGTCGGCGTGACCGCGTTCCTGGCCGTCGACCGGGAGCCCGCCGGCCCGCGCCCGTTGACGGCCGACGAGGCGAATCTGCTGGCGGTCACGCGGTTCCGCAACTACGAGGCGGGTGGTCGCGCGGTGACGATCACCGTGCCGACCACCTCCGGCGGGCTGGTCGTCACCGGTTCCGTCGACTACCGGGCCAAGATCGGGTACGGCGTGGTGCGTGGCGCCGGGCGCGGCACGTCCAGCGACGGGCTGATCCAGTGGAACACCACCACCGTGTTCCTCCATCCGGTCGTGGACGCCCCGGCGGAGGTTCCGGCGACGCCACCCGCTTCCGATTGGCACCGCCGTCCGCTGCGGACGGCGGGCAGCTCGCTGGACAGCGCGCTGCTCATCGCCCTCGACCTCGGCAGCGACCGACCCGACAACGCCGAGCTGCTGCCGCAGAACGGCGCGGCCTGGGTGGGTCGGGACGAGATCGGTGGCCGCCGGGTCGACATCATGTCCGGACCGGCCGCGCGTGCCAAGCCGGACACCGCGGGCAACGTCCGCTACTGGCTCGACCCGGACGGCACCATGCACCGGGTCCAGGCCGACGTGGCGTCCGAGCCGCAGTCCGTGGTCATCGACTTCGACGCCCGGCCGTACGTGCCGGTGCGGCCCGCGCCAGGGGTCGTCCCGACGCCGTAGCGTCAGGACGTCCGCACCACCGCGCGGTCGGCGAGCAGCGACGCCGGTGGCAGCGCGACTTTCGCGGTGTCCGGCAGCGCGGGGGTGGCCGGTACGGCGGTGGGTCCCGCGGTGGTGGCGTTCGGCAGCTGCGGCTGCGGTGCGGGCGCGGCCACGTCGGTGAACGGGATGCCGCGCGGCGGTTTGGGCGCGGACCACGTGCCGGACGGCGACGGTTCGGCGGCCGGGCAGGTCGCGGTGGTCGCGAGCAGGTCGGGCACCGTGGTCGCGAGGTCGTTGCCCCGCAGGCAGTTGCCCTGGCCGCGGGTGGCGGTGGGGAACGTCCAGCCGACGTCGACCGCGTTGGCCGCGAACGCGTTCTCCAGGACCTGGTTGCCGTTGGGCGGCACGTCGGCGGTCGCGGTGATCACCAGCCCGCCGTTGACGTGGCCGGTGATCCGGTTGCGGACGAACCGGTTGTCGCTGCCGCCGTCGACGCCGATGCCCACGCCCCACCCGCCGTCGGCCTGCTCGGGGGTCGAGGGCTGCTGGTTGTCGGCGACCAGGTTGCCCGCGACCAGGGCGTCCTGCTGCGGCAGCAGCTTCTCCTGGTGGTCGGAGCTGGTGGTGAGGCCGACCCGGTTGCCGACGAGGCGGTTGCCCACCACGTACATGTCACCGCCGGCGTTGGTGCCCTCGTAGCCGACCGCGTTGAGTTCGGCGACGTTGTCCCGCACCACGATGCGGCAGGGCTTGCACTGCCCGACGTAGATGCCCGAGTCGGCCGATCCGGACGCGTACGAGTGCTCGATGACGCCGTCCTGGGCGGAGAACGCGTAGATGCCGTACAGCCCGTTGCGGGTGGCGGTCACGTGGGAGACCAGGAAGGACTTGAGGAAGGTGACCGGTTCGTCGCCGGTGTCGTAGCCGCCGCGCCCCGGCGACCCGGTGGCCGCCGCCGCCGAACCGGTGAGCAGCACGCCGTTCTGGGTGTTGTTCCGCACGGTCAGGTTCTCCACGGCCACCCCGGGCGCGGTGACGACGATGCCGTTGGGCTGCCGCAACCGGCCGTCGATGACGACGCCATCCCGCGACTCACCGCGCAGCGTCACCCAGGCCTTGTCGACCTTGACCGACTCCTGGTACACGCCCGGTGCGACCAGCACCAGGTCACCGGGTTCGGCGAGGGACACGGCGGCGGAGATCGTCGGGGCGTCGACCGGCACGCGGATGGTCACCT
This sequence comes from Saccharothrix obliqua, assembly GCF_019375475.1. Classification (GTDB taxonomy): domain Bacteria; phylum Actinomycetota; class Actinomycetes; order Mycobacteriales; family Pseudonocardiaceae; genus Actinosynnema; species Actinosynnema obliqua. Next base: position 18,617 of record NZ_JAHXGQ010000020.1, read on the forward strand.
GCGTGCCGTCCGGTCGTTCGCCCGCAGCCGACCCGCCGTCGTCGGCGCCACAGGCGGCCAGCGCCAACACCGGCACCGCCGCGATCGCGACAAGACCTGAACGATGCATGGGGCCCAGTCTGGACTGCCGGATTCGCCCGCGGTAGGCCGGGTCTGGCACTCTCCACACCGTGCGCCGAGCCGAAGACCGACCGTCCCGCCGCGCGTTCCTCGGCGTCACCGCCACCGCGCTGGCCGCCGGCGTCACCGCGGGGTGCGAACCGGGCGGCTCCCGCCCGGACGGGCCCGCGCCGGTGTCGCCCGTGGGACCTCGGCAGGCGGGCGTGGTGCTACCCCGCGAGGCGCAGCCCAACCTGCTGGTCCTGGTGGCCGACGTGGACGACGGGGTGGCGGTCGGCCCGCTGCTGGCGGGGCTCGGCGAGGCCGTCCGCGGGCTCGTCGCGGGCACCGACGCGCGACTGCTGGGCCTGCCGCCGGGCGACCTCACCGTGACGATCGGGGTCGGCCCCCGGCTGGTGCGCGCGGTCGACCCCGCCCTGCCCGGCGCGACGGACCTCCCGCCGTTCGCCCACGAGCGGATCGAACCGCGGGCGCGTGGTGGCGACCTGCTGGTGCAGGTCTGCGCGAGCGACGCGGTCGTGCCGCCGGTGGTCGCCGCCGCGCTGCTGGACCGGGCCGGTGCCGGGGTGCGCGAGCGCTGGCGGCAGACCGGTCGGCGTGGTTCGGCCGTTCCGGTGAAATCCGCGGTCACCGCGCCGCGCAACGTGTTCGGCTTCATCGACGGCATCGTCGGCCCGCACGCGGAGGCCGAGCAGGAGCGTGACCTGTGGCTGCCCGGACCGGCGCCGGTCGCCGGCGGCACGATCGCCGTGATCCGGCGCATGGAGCTGGATCTGCGGCGGTTCGCGGCGTTACCCGTCGCCGACCAGGAGGCGGTGTTCGGGCGGAGCCGGAGCACCGGCGCGCCGCTCTCCGGCGGGACCATCGCCGCCGACCCGGACCTCGGCGCGAAGACGCCGGACGGGCGTTACCTCATCCCGGCCGACTCCCACGTCCGGCGGGCGCACTCCAGCGTGGTCGGTGTCGGCCACATGCTGCGCCGTTCCTACAGCATGGACGAACCCGCGCCCGGTCTGCTGTTCATCAGCTTCCAGAACGACATCCGGACGTTCACCAACACGTTGACGCGCATGGACAACAGCGACGCGCTGCTGCCGTTCACCACGACGACGGCCAGTGCGACGTTCCTGGTGCTCCCCGGCTTCTCCCCCGAACGCCCGCTCGGCTCCACGCTCTTCCGGTAGGGCCGGTCCTCGAAGCCGGAGCGCGGCCCGACCGCCCCGCCGGCGCAGCGAGGACGGCGGTCGGGCGGGGCGCTAGAGCGCCCCGGTCTCGTAAGCACGCATCAGCGCACCCTCCCGAGTGGACGCACCGAGCTTGCGGTAAGCGCTTTTCATCTGCGTGCGCACGGTGTTGACGGAAACGACGAGCTTACGCGCGACCTCCGCGACGGTCAGCCCGGCGTCCAGCTCGGTGAGCACCACCTGCTCCCGGTTGGTCAGCTCGACCAGCTCGACGCGGTCCGGGAACACCGGCCGGGCGCGGGCCAGGCGGTGCGCCGCCTCGTCGGACAGGGGCAGGTCGCCCAACCGGATCACCTCGTCGCGGTCGGCCGGGGATAACGACGCCAGCGAGAGCACTTCGTCCGGCGTGCGCAGGCGCCGAACGGGCAGGAGTGTCCGGCGTGCCTCGTCCCGGTCGCCCATGCGCAGCGCGGCGATCGCCTTGAGCAGCAACATCTGCCGTGCGTCCCGGCGGGACGTGGTCTCGTGCCAGGACGTGCGCGAGGCCATCGCGCGCACCGCCTCGTACTCGCCGTTGAGCAGCCTGAGCCGGGCCGCGGGCAACGCCGACCACGACGCCTGCGCATCCGCCTCCTTGATCAACCGCAGGGCGCGGGTGGCCTGGCCGGTGGCGATCAGCAGCTCGACGTGGGCGCGCCGGACCACCTGGGCGGCGGTGCCCTGCGCGACGAGTTCGGGCGCGTGGTTGAGCCGGAGCACGCCGAGGTGGGCCAGCGACGTGGCCGGGTCGCCGAGGTGCAGCCCGTGCGCGAACACCAGCGCCGCCACGAACGGCCAGACCTCCAGCTGCCCGGTGCCGTCCCCGGTTTCCTCCAGGCAGCGCGCGAGCCCGCTCCTGTCGTGGCGGTCCAGCGCGTCCCAGCCCTCGGCGATCGTGCCGCCCGCGGTGAGCAGGAACCGGACCCGCTCGGAGGGCGGTTCGACACCACGCACCCGGTCGAGCCACTGGCGGGCGAGCGCGCCGTGACCGAGGTGGCCGAAGATCATGGCGAGGTTCGCGGCGGCGTTGAGGGCGGTGGCCGCCGTGCCCGGTCCCACGGTCGCCCGCTCGTACGCCTGGCGGTAAAGCTCCACCGCGGCCGGGAAGTCGTCCATCAGGGAGCGGGTCAGTCCACGTTGCACGGCGAGCCACCCGGGGTGCGCCACCACGTCGGCGCCGGGCAGCGAGCTGAGCTGCGCCGCGCGGGTGGACAGGCGCTCGCCCAGCTCCTCGGCCTCGGCGCAGGCGCCCTTCATGCGCAGCCCGATCATCGCCGCGGTGCCCACCGCGACGAGCGTCGCGGCCGACGTCTCGCGCGCGATGTCCATCGTCGCCGCCAGCCGGGTGCCGAGTTCCGCGTAGTGGCGCAGGAATGGCCGCAGTTCGCGGACCTGGAGTTCGTCCATCGCGTAGTAAGCGCCGGTCCACGAGAGCATCAGGCGCGGGCGGGCGCGCAACTCCTCGTCCGGCACCTGGCTGAGCGCCGAGAGCAGTCGGCCGGCGAGTTCGCCCTCGGCGGCGAAGACGTACCGGTCGCACAGCACTTCCAGCGCGTTCCAGTCGCGTTCCGCGACGATCCTGGTCAGCGTTTCCGACAAGTCGGCCGCCGGCACACGAGCGGATTGCGTTCTGTGCGGCACCGTCTACGCCCCTCCCCGAGCCAGGCCGATGATTCTCGCAGGTGAGGTGTTCGGGGGTCGCACCCCCCGCTCACTCCGCGTGAACAGAACATCACCCTGGCACGCAGACGCAGCAGTCGTCATGCCCGACAACCAGGTGAACTTGCGTGCCATCAGGGGGAATCTGACTCGTGCGTTCCGAGCACCCCTCATAACCGGCTCCGCGATTCCCGCACCCACCAGCGAAAACGGCCGGAACGCGGCCCGGCGGATTCACCACACCGGCCGAACCCGACCCGCGTTCCGGCCATTCCCCGGATCAACGCCGGGTGTCAGAGGCACGTCCAGCAGTAAAGCAGCTCACCCGCCTCCCGCGCCCGCCGCGCGAGCGCCGACAACTCACCCGCCAACTCGGCCAGTTCCGGTCCGGACCACATGACCTCCTCCGACCGGGACCACCGCTCCCCCAGTCCGGGCAACGCCGCGTCCGGCACGTCCGCCAGCACGTCCCGGGTCGCGGTGTCCAGCTCGAACACCCACGGACCCTCCAGCCACGGGTCGTCTTCGACGTACACGCCCCGTTCGGGCTTCGGCGTGGTCGGCCACACCGCGCGCTGCCCCACGACGCCCGGCTCCCACGGCACGTCGCGCACAGCCGCCACCAGGATGCCCAGGACCACGACCGGGTCGATCTGCTTGGCGGACACCCCGTCGAACCCCGGCTGCCACCCGTCGAGCGGGTGCAGGTCCTGCTCCACCACCCGCACCACGTCCGCCGCGTCGGCCGCGCGGAAGTAATCGGTCAGCACACCCATGTCGTCGTCTCCTCCGAACCGCGTCCGTCCGGAGTGGATAGCCCCGGACCTGCGGTCGAGTACACCAGACGACACCGACAAAACCGCTCGCGCGCGTCATGGCCCGCACACCGCCGAGGTCGACCTCCGGCAACGCCACCGCACCGCCGACCACGCCGGGCGGCGTGGTCGGCGGTGCCCGGAACCACGCCACGACGCGGACCCGCGGCGAACCCGGCTCAGTCCCGGGCGCGGGACATCGACCGCACCCGCACGTGCGGCGGGCTCAGGCGGAACCCGACGCCGCGGACGGTGCGGATCCACTCCCGACCCAGCTTGCCGCGCAGCGAGCTGACGTGGGTGTCGATGGTGCGGCTCGCCCGGCTGTTGAGCGCGTGCGGTGTGGTGTCGTGCCAGATCTCCAGCATCAGCCTCGGCCGGGTCACCACGGTGTCGGAGCGCTCCGCCAGGTAGAACAGGAGGTCGAACTCCTTGCGGGTCAACTGCACCGGGCCGCCGTTGAGCTTCACCTCCCGGGATACCGGGTCGATGCACAGCGAGCCGATGGACAACTTGCCGGTCTCCGGGCACTTCAGGCGCGCGCACCGCGACCCGCCGCGCTCGATCCGGCGCATCACGGCCTCGATCCGCGCCTGGAGTTCCCGCACCCCGTAAGGCTTGTCGAGGCAGTCGTCCGCACCGGCCTGGAGACCCAGCACCCGGTCCAGCTCCGCGCCCCGCCGGGCGAAGGCGATGATCGGCTTGTCGCCGGCCGCCCTGATCCGGCGGCAGACCTCCAACCCGTCGATGTCGGGCAGGTTGATGTCGAGCAGGACGATGTCGGCGTCCTCGTACACCTCCAGTGCCACCGCGCCGGTCCCGACGGTGGTGATGTCGTGACCGTAGCGCTGGAGTTCCGAGGCCGGCGAGTGCGTCGCTCCCTCCTGTTCCTCGACCAGCAAGATCTGCATGTGACCCCCCATCACGCGTTTCCCGACCGGGCGTTCCGGCATGGCGCAGCCGGGCGGAATGCGCCGGTCGGCTGTCGTCCCGGATCGTGCCGAGGTGCGCGCACTACCCCCCGTCAAGCCACTCGAGAAGGAATTCGACGTCGTGCGACAACATCATCGGCGTATGTGCGGCTTTACCCAGTCCCCCTGTGAACACCCATCCTGGCTCGGCCGTCAAGAGTCGGCCGAACCGCCGCCCACGCTTTCCACGCACCGGGGGCGACCACGGGCGGGGGTCACCACACCGCGACCACCCCCGCTCCCGAACGCCTTCAGCGGTCCTTGTGCGCGATCACCAGGCTGTCGTCCCCGAGTCGGCGAGAACCCCCGTCGTCCGGCCGGAACCCCGCTTCGCGCAACCAGCCGTGACAATCCTCCACCGAGTATTCCTGACCACCGGCCGACCAGACCCGCATGCTGAGACCGGCCAGCAGGGAGTACAGCGGCGGGGTGCGGTCGCCCACCATCGGGTCGTAGACCACGACCGAACCACCCGGGTTGACGGCCCGGTGGACGTTGCGCAGCAACCGGACCCGGTCGGCGGGCGACCAGTTGTGGAGCACGTGGCCGAGGATCAGCACGTCGGCTGCGGGCAGCGGGTCGGTGAAGAAGTCGCCGCCCTGGAACGTCACGGAACCGTTGGTCTCCAACGTGGCCATGTGCCGGGTGAACACGGGCTCGACGTGCGGCAGGTCGAACACCACGCCCGACAGGTGCGGGTTGGCCCGCACCAGGTGGTGGGCCAGGTTGCCGCGCGCGCCGCCCACGTCGACGAACGTGTGGTAACGCGTCCAGTCCAACTCGCTCAACGCCACCGCCACATGCGTGTTGAACATGTCCATGCCGCTCAGGAACGAGTCGGCGAGTTCGTCGTCCTGGTACAGCGCCTCGTAGGGGCTGCCCGTCACGGCGGCCGGGTTGCTCGGCACGCCGGTGCGCAGCGTCCCGCTCAGGCCGTTCCACGCCGGGTTCAGCTCCCGGTCGCAGAACAGCAGGTACCCGCCGATGTACTCCGGTCGGCCGTGCACCAGGTACCGGTCGGCCACCGGTGTGTTGCGGAAGACGTCGTCGACCAGTTCGAGCAGGCCCAGCCGGTGCAGCGCGAGCAGGAAGTCACGCGCGCCCGGCATCCGGAATCCCAGCTTCCCGGCGAGTTCCGCGGCGTTCGCCGGTGAATGCGACAGAAGCGTGAAGAGGTCGCTTTCGACGGCGGTCATCAGCAGCCTGGTCTGCCAATGCCCGGACACCAGGGCCATGATGTGCCCGACGTCCTGGCTTTCCGAAACCCGTACCGACTGCGAATTCACGTAGAGGCCCCCTCTGAATCGCGCACGCGGTGGCGCACCGCGCTGCCCCGTCTAGTCGACGCGTTCACGAGCCTAGGCCGGACACCCGGGCAGCCGCGGTCGACGCAGTTACAAGTTCTCGCAAAGAGTGCGCCCCGGCAAGGCCCGGCGCGCCCCCGGTTCGGCGTGGTGTCAGCGCGACAACGCGCGCAGCGTCAGCTCGTGCAGCCGACGCGCGGGCTCACCGGCGAAGTTGCGGTGGGCCAGGCTGATGGGCCCGCTGTCGGAGAACGCGCTCAGCGGCGCGGCCGGGGGGTGGTCGATGTGCTCGAGGACGCGCGCGGCGGCCTGCTCCACCGGTTTGCCGAACCGCTTCATCATCTCGATGTGGCCCAGCGTCGCCGCGTCGTACTCGCCGGCGAAGCTGGACGCGGTCGGCCCGGGGTTGATCAGCAGGTACCGGATGGCGTCGTGCGCCTGCGCGAACGCCGCGCCGAGCATGTCGTTGGCCAGGCCACCGGCGTGCATCATGGCGCCCACGCCGCTGTAGTCGCGGACGTGGTCGTAGTCGTCCCAGCGGAACTCGCCGAGGTCGCCGCCCGGTCCCCCGACGTTCGCCACCACCGGCGTCCGGGTCGACGCCGTCAGGCGGTCCGCGAGGCCGTGGCTGAGCAGGAAGCGGCTGAGGTACAGCAACGCGAAGTTGTACTCGAAACCCTCGGGGGTCACCGCCCGGGTCGACCGGAAGTGCCGCGCGCACAGCACCAGCACGTCGACCACCGGGTGCTCCGCCTCGACCCGCGCGACGACCTTGTCGTTCTCGGCGACGAGGCTGAGGTCCGCGCGCAGGAACGAGGCCGGCGCCCCGAGTCGCCGCGCCTCGTCGAGGAACGCCTGTCCCTTCCGCTCGTCGCGGCCGATCACGACCACGGTGTCACCGCGGCGGAGCAGGGCCGAGGCGATGCCCCGGCCGATCCCGTCGGTGCCACCGGAGACGACGACGGTCTTCATGTGATCTCCCCTCGTGGGGCCTCGGGCGCCGAGCGCTCCCCCTCGGTGGCGGGAGCCCCGAACGCGCGCAGGAAGGTGCGGACCGCGGCGACCGCGATGCCCTGGAGTTCCTGGTCGGCCAGGCGGCGGGTGCCGAACCGCGACCTCGACTCGATGGGACCCGAGAGCAGGGCGATGAACTGCTCCGCCGCCTCCACGGGCTCGCGCATGTTCAGGCAACCGGCCAGGGCGAGCCGCGCCAGGCGGTCGGCGAGGGCTTCCTCGACGCGGTTGGTGCGTGGTCCCCAGACCGCGTCGAGCAGCTCCGGGAACCGGGACACCTCCGCGACGACCAGCCGGCGCAGGGAGGAAGCGCGGTCGCTGCCGAAGTTGCGGGCCAGCCGCAGGGCCAGGTCCGTCAACGCCTCGCGCACGTCGCCGCCGGCGGTGACCAGGGACTCGACCGCTTCCAGGTGCTCGGCCAGTTCCCGCTCGGCGACGGCGGTGATCGAGTGCCGGAACAGCGTTTCCTTGTCGCCCAAGTGGTTGTAGACGGTCGGTTTGGCCACTCCGGCCTCCGCCGCGATCTTGCGCACGCACGCCCCCTCGAAGCCCGCTTGGGCGAAGACCACGAACGCGGCATCGAGGATCGCCCGCCGCTTGTCGATGCGCCCGCGGTGGGTGGTCCGACCTCGTGTGCTTGGAGCTGCCGTGTCCGTCACTCCCTCAGCCTACCCGAGCGCCTCTCTTATTGAACTCTGCGGTTCACTTGTCTGGACTTGCTTGTTGCACCGTAGCACGAGGCGGCTCTACCTTGAACTCGTCGGTTCAAGTTCTTGGCCTCCAGAGAGAGATCCATCATGACGCACGCGCCGTCCGACCGGACGGATGCCACATTGCTGGTCCAGATCGGCGTGGTCCTGCTCGGCGGGATCATGGGCATCCTCAACAGCTCCATGGTCACCGTGGGCAACCACGCCATCGCCACCCAGTTCGGAAGCTCCGTGAGCACGCTCGGCTGGGTGTCGACCGGCTACCTGTTGGCCCTCACCGTGACGATCCCGGTCACCGCGTGGGCCGTCGACCGCGTGGGCGGCAAGCGGCTCTGGTTGGGCAGCCTGGTCCTGTTCCTGGCCGCCTCCGTCGCCTGCGGGCTGGCGTGGGACATCGGCAGCCTCATCTTCTTCCGCGTCGTCCAGGGCATCGGCGCGGGCGTGCTCGACCCGCTCGTCCTGGTGCTGCTCGCCCGCGCCGCCGGGCCGGCGCGGGCCGGCCGCGTGATGGGGCTGATGGGCCTGGTGCTCTCGCTCGGCCCCGTGCTCGGCCCGGTGCTCGGCGGCGCGGTCCTCCAGGGATTCGGCTGGCGTTCGATGTTCATGATCAACCTGCCGATCATCGTGATCGCCTTCCTCCTGGCGCTGCGCTTCGTGCCCGAGGACCAGCCCGGCGCGGAGCAGCACCGCGACCGGCTCGACGTGGTCGGCCTGGCACTGGTGGGTCCCGGTATCGCGCTGCTCGTGCTGGCCTTGTCGCAGGCGGCCGAGCGCGGCGCGTTCGGCGCCTGGCAGGTGGTGGTCCCGTTGGTGCTGGGGCTCGTGCTCGTGGTCGGCTACGGCGTCAAGGCGCTCGGCGCGCGCAAGATCCCCCCGCTGGTGGACCTGAGGTTGTTCCTGCACCGCGGTTTCACCGTCAGCGTCGCGGTGATGGGCTTGTCCGGCATCGCGAACTTCGCCGTCTTCTTCGCCTTACCGCTGTACTACCAGAAGATCCACGGCACCGGCGCGTCCGAGTCCGGTCTGCTGATCGCACCGCTCGGGCTCGGCGCGGCGGCGGCCATGCCGCTGGCCGGCCGGCTGTCGGACAAGCTGGGCTCGCGCACCCTGGCCGTCGCCGGCGCTTTGGTGGCCCTGGTCGCGGTGTTCGGGTTCACTCAGATTGACGGTGACACCAACCAGTTGTGGACGGTGGTCGCCGGTTTGGCCAGCGGCCTCGGCATGGGCTTCGTCGGCGCGCCCGCCATGGGCGCCATGTACCGCACGTTGCCGCCACACCTGGTGCCACAGGGCAGTTCCGTGCTCTACATGCTCAACCAGCTCGGCGCGTCGGTCGGCATCGCCGCCGCCGCGTTCATCCTCCAGACCGTCGGCTCGACCACGATCGGCGGCTTCCACGCGACCTACTGGTTCGCGTTCGGCGCGACCGTGGTGGTGCTGATCGGCGCGCTGCTCATCTCCGACCGCGCCACGCCCACCGGCGGCGACCGCCCCGTGGTCGAGGAGCGGGAGCCCACCGCGGGGTGAGCCGCGCGGCGCGCCGCCGTGAGTGCTCCGGTCGCCCCTGGCCGGAGCACTCACGGGGTGCCGAGCACGACAGGGCAGAAAACCTGCACGACTTCACACGATCTTGTGAGAGCAGCCCTGTCCCGGGTCCGCCGCTGCGCCGACGATGGAGCGTAAGCCGATCGCCGCCACGCCGTGAGGAGTCCGACATGCCCGTCGAAACCGGTGCGTTGCCCACCATCGACCGACCCGACGTCGACACCGTGCTCGTCAGCGTGATCACCACCCCTGAGCCCGATGTCCAGCGCCACGTGGCCGATGCCGTCGCGGAGCGGTGGCGAACCGCGGCCTGGCCGGGCGACCTGCTCGCGCTGACCTGCTTCCGCTCGACCGACGGCGAGGCGGTGCTGGTGTACTCGCAGTGGGGCGCGGAGGCGTCCGCGCGCGCGTTCGCCGACGACCCGGCCGGTGTCCTCGGCGACCGGCACGTCCCCGGCGCCGCGACGCCGGAGTCCGTGCCGTTCCGCCTCTACCGGGTGGTCCGCGGCTCCGCCGTGACCACGCCCGCGCCCGTGCCCACGTGCTTCCCCGTGGCCACGTTCACCATGGCGGAACCTGAACGGGCACGGGCCTGGGTGGACGGCTTGCTGGCCGCCGAGGAGGACGCGGAGGGCGCCGATCGCGCCTACCCCGGCGCGCTCGCGGCGAACTTCCACGTGAGCGTGGACGGCGGGGTCGTCCTGGTGCTGTCCGAATGGGTTTCCGAGGCCGAGGCGGTCGCGCACATCGAGCAGGTGTGGGAACCGATCCTCGCCGGGATCGGCGACGGCGACGTGGGTCGCCGCTACCGCCACGACGTCACGTTCACCGCGCCGGCCTGAGCGCGGGTGCCGCACTGGAGGCGGTAGCGGCGGAAGCCGATCGGCCGCACACCGGGCAGGCTGGTGGAGACGCGCAACGTCATCGCCCGCGTCGAGCCCTCCAGGAACGCGGAGTGCCCCTCCTCGGAGGTCCACTCCGCGTAGTTCAACACCCTGGAACCGTCCACGCTGACGTGGAAGTGCGCGGCCAGCAGGCCCGGGTGCCGCGTGGCGGGCGTCCCGTCGAGCGCGTCGGCCAACGAGTCGACGATCAGCGCCTGCCGCTCCGGTCCGTCGACGTCGAAGGTCGCCACCACGACGCAGCCCGGTGGCCGCACCGCCGGCGCGACGACCACGCTGCGCCGCAACCGGTACTCGACCGTCGCCGCGCCGGGCAGCCCGGCGAACGGGCGGTGCGCGGCGGAGTCGGCGCACTGCGCGTACGCCAGCACCGCCTCGCCCTCGCTGTCCAGGTAGCCGCTCGCGTGCAGCAGCCCCCGCTGCTCCTCCCACCGCGCCACCGCACCCGCCAGCACCGCGAGCCCGGTCTCCCGGTCGGGGACGTGCCGGTGGCTGACGAACACGGCCGCCGCGTCGTCACGCCGCACATCCGGTCCGATCCACGTTCTCACACCCATCACGCACATCCCTTCACCGTCTGCGTTGTCCCGGTCCGCGCCCAGCGCAGTTCCCGACCCCACCACGCCAACACGTCCATCAGCGCGCTCACCGCCTCGACGTGGCCCGCCAGTGCCTCCGAAGTGGCACCAGTGACCTCCACCGCGCCCGCGACCACCGCGTCGACGCCACGCATGACCTGTCCCAGGCACGCCACGGCGTGCCCGCCGCCGTAGGAGACAAACCCGACCGGCTTGCCGGCCCACCGGTCCGCCGACCGCTCCACCGCGTTCTTCAGCTCGGCGGTCATGCCGCCGTGGTGGTCCGCCGTCACGACCACGACCGCGTCCGCCTCCGCCAGCCTGGTCGGCAGCGCGTCCCGGGTGACGGGCGAGCGGGCGGGGCCGCGGGGTGGCGGGTGATCCGCCAGGTCCACCAGGCGGGCGTCCACGTCGGACCGCACCTCAGCCCAGCCGGCGAGCCACTCCGCGACGGCCCAGCCCGCGCGCCCGTCCCCCGCACCGGCGAGCAGCAGGGTCAACGTCGTCTTCTCACGGGGCACCGAGTTCCTCCCGTCCATGGTCACGAGTACCGTCCACACCGGACTGCGGGCGACCGCGCCGCACCGGTTTCCGCGCCCAGCGGCGCATGACCGGGGTCTCGACGAAGGTGAACAGCAGCCAGCCGCCGGCCAGGTTCACCGCCAGCAGCCCGAGCAGGACCGCGGTGCCGACCGGGACGCTGAAGAAGGTGTCCGCCCCGAGCAAAGGCCGCAGGCAGTACAGGAGCACGCCCTGGCAGATGTAGAAGCCGAACGACAGGTCGCCCAGCCGCCGCATCAGCGGGCTGCCCAACCAGGACCGGCGCCCGCGCGCGTCGGCCGCGGCGACCGCGGCCACCAGCAGGCCGGCGGGCACCAGCGGCGCCACCGCGAACTGGAACTCCAGCGGCAGCGACTGGGACACCGCGTAGCCGAGCACCACCGCGACGACGGCGCCCTTCACGCCGAGCGGCAGCCGGCGACCGGTCATGACGATCCGCGCCAACACCATGCCCAGGCCGAACGTCAGCAGTTGCGTGGGCGGGAACACGAACCCGGCCCAGAACCGCGGCACCGACACCGACGACCCGAACAGCCCGGGCGCCTCGGGCAGCAACGCCGCGGCCAGGAACGGCACGGAGACCGCGGCGACGACCACCGCCCCGGCACACAGCCACAACCGGCGCTCGGGCAACCGCCGCACGAGCACCACCAGCAGCGGGAACAACGCGTAGAACAACAGGTCGCAGCACAGCGCCCAGGACGGCTCGTTGACGCTGAAGAACACCGCGAACGACGGGAAGAAAGCCTGGACCAGCAACAGGTTCGGCAACCACGACGACAGCGGCGTGACCGCGCCGGCGTAGAGGACCATCGTCAGCACCCACATCACAACGTGGTTCGGGTAGAGCTTCAACGCACGTCGCCGCCAGAACGCGGTCGGCCGCTCACCGGGCCGCGCCGACCACGTGATCACGAAGCCGGTCAGCACGAAGAAGAAGACCACCGCGGTGTACCCGACCGGCATGAGCACCCATGCCAACGCCCGGTTCAGCTCCGGGTCCGCGTAAGGCGTCAGCGGCCCGTGGGGCGGGATCGGTGACGCGGATACCATCACGTGGTTGAGGAAGACGATGACCGCGGCGACGAAACGCAGCCCCGCCAACGAAGGCAGCACGGGCAGCTTCCCGGTCGCGTCCCGGGCCGGGGTCGTGGTCACCACGACAGCACCTGCCCGGTGGCCGTGCCGTTCTCGCCGAAGAAGGCGGCGGTCGGTCCGTCCTCGCCGAGCGTGGCGAGCAGCACCGGCACGCGGGCGCCCTGCTCGGGGGTGAGCGTGCCGCGGTGGCCGTTGGCGTCGGTGGCGACGAAGCCCGGGGAGACGGCGTTGACCAGGATGCCGGTGCAGCGCAGTTCGTTGGCGTAGGTGACGGTCACGGCGTTGAGCGCGGCCTTGGAGGTGTTGTAGGCCAACATCACCGGGAAGTTCCCGGGCGGGAAGACACCGGTCGGGTCGGCGTTCGCGGCGGCGTGCGCCAGCGAGCCGAGCACGCTGCTGACGTTCACGATCCGGCCGGCGGGTGATCGGCGCAGCAGGGGCAGCACCGCGTTGGTCACCGTGATCACCCCCAACACGTTGGTCTCGTGCACGAAGCGCACGTCGGCGGCGGAGGTCTCGCTCGGCGGTGTCGGCGGGCCGCCCACGCCCGCGTTGTTCACCAGCACGTCCAACCGGTCCGACTCGCGCTCGATCCGGCGCGCCACCCGCTCGACCGACCCGGCGTCGGTCACGTCCAGGCGCACGAACCGCACGTCACCCGCCGCGGCGAGTTCGCGCTCCGCCGCCCGACCACGGGCCTCGTCCCGCGCACCCAGGTAGACCCGCATCCCGAGCCGCGCCAGGCGTTGCACAACCGCCCGCCCGATGCCCTTGTTCGCTCCGGTGACCAGAGCGACGCGCCCACTCACATCGATGCCCCCGGCCACCGCACGTCCGCGAGGCCGCCCCGCGACCACAGACCCACCCGCTCCGGCGACCGCGCCAACATGTCCGCTCACACCGACGCCCTCGGCCACCACACGTCCGCGCCCCCACCCCGCGCCGACAGACCCACCCGCTCCAGCGACCAGGCCGACGCCTCCCGCGACCGCGCGACCGCGCCCCCGCCCGCCGACGACGTGCCCGTCCACTCCGGTGCCGACAACCGTGGTTTCCATGATTCTCCGAACCGCTCCGAGGTGTGCGCCGAACCGGGCGCAAAACTCAGCCTATTTGCCCCGCCGCGATCCGCCCAACCGGTCACCGACAAGACTTCGAAAGAATCCCGACAGCGGAACGCAAGGCACGTCCAGCCACAAAACCCCAGGTCAAGCCCCCATGTGACGTTCCCGTGAGGCTATTGCGAAGATCTCCACAACTACTCCAGGAGTTGTTCAAGACACTTGCCAGGAGATGTCCCGAAGAACGTACCGTGAACCCGGACAATCAATTCACGAACCGGTCCGCGCGATTCCGCCGGGCCGTCGACCGGGAGGTCACCCGACGCATGAACGCCACGACGTACCAGGTCGGCCCGCTGGTCAGGGTGACGTTGCCGCACGGCGGTGACGCGTGGCTCGCCACCACCCACCGGGACGTCCGGGCCGTGCTGTCCGACCGCCGGTTCAGCCGGGCCGCGGCCGTGGGCACCGCCGCGCCGCGCGTCACGCCGGTCGACCACCAGGGCGGTTCACTGCTGGGCCTGGACCCGCCCGACCACACCAGGCTGCGCAGGCTGGCGGCGGGCGCGTTCACCGCCCGCCGGGTCGCGGCCCACCGGGCGGACGTCGAGGCCGCGGTCACGGCGCTGCTGGACGACATGGTCGCCGCCGGACCACCCGCCGACCTCGTCGCCGCACTGGCCTGGCCGCTGCCCATCGCCGTGATCTGCCGGGTGCTCGGCGTGCCCGTCGAGGACCAGGACCTGTTCCGCGGCTGGGCCGGCCGGCTGGTCGCGCTGACCGCCGACGACCCCGCCACCATCACGGGCGCACGGGGCAGTTTGGACGCCTACCTCGCCGATCTGGTCGCACAGCGGCGAATCCGCCCCGCGGACGACCTGGTGAGCGTTCTGGCGCACGCGGGTGACAGGGGCGACCGGCTCACCGAGGAGGAGCTGATCGCGTTCATCGTCACCCTGCTGATCGCCGGTTACGAGACCACCGCCGACCACATCGGCAACTTCACCCTGGCCCTGCTGTCCGAACGGGAGCGCTGGGACGAGCTGGCCGCCGACCCGCACCTGGTGCCCGCGGCGGTGGAGGAGTTGCTGCGCCACACGCCGCTGGAGGCGGAGGTCGGCTTCTTCACCCGCGTCGCGACCGAGGACGTGGTGCTCGACGGGGGCGTGGTCCGCGCGGGCGAGGCCGTCATCCCGCGGCTCGCCGCCGCCAACCGCGACGCCGCGGTGTTCGACCACCCCGACCGGCTCGACTTCACCCGTGCCGTCAATCCGCACGTGGGCTTCGGGTACGGCGCGCACCACTGCATCGGCGCTCCGCTGGCGCGGCTGGAGCTGCGGGCCGTGTTCACGGCACTGGTCCGCCGCCTGCCCGGCCTGCGCCTGGCCGTGCCGGCCGATTCGGTGGAGCTGCTGCCCAACCGCACCATGCGCGGTCTGCGCTCGCTCCCGGTCGGGTGGTAGGCGGTGCCCGCCGTGTCGGTGCGCGTCGAGCACGGGATCGGCACCGTGTTGCTGGACCGGCCTCCGGTCAACGCCCTGGACCGGGACGCCCGGGGCCTGCTGCGCCTGGCGGCCGAGGAGATGACGCGGCGGGACGACGTGCGGGCCGTGGTGCTGCGCGGCGTCGGCCGGTTCAGCGCCGGCGCCGACATCGCCGAGATGGCCACCAGCACGCACGAGGTGATGCGCGTGCACGCGCCCGTGTTGCAGGCCGCGTTCGCCGCGGTGGCGGCGATCGGGAAGCCCGTGGTCGCGGCCATCACGGGCTTCGCCCTGGGCGGCGGCTGCGAACTCGCCCTGACCGCCGATCGTCGCGTCATCGCCGAGGACGCGACGATCGGCCTGCCCGAGGTGCGCCTGGGCATCATCCCGGGCGCGGGCGGCACGCAGCGGCTGCCACGCCTGGTCGGACCCGCGGTCGCCAAGGACCTGATCTACACCGGCCGCGTGGTGTCGGCGGCGGAGGCCCTGGCGATCGGCCTGGTAGACGAGGTCGTGCCCGCCGCCGACGTGGTCGCCGCGGCGACGGCATGGGCGGCACGCTTCGTCACCGACTCGCCTAAGCACGAGCCACCGCGTGCTTAGGGGGCGCGATGTCGTGCCGGGCCGGCCGATCGACCTGAAGCAGTCCTCAACTGTGGATGACCGCCTCGGCGGTCGACGTGATGGGCCGGGAGGTGTCCATCGGGCAACCGCTCTCCCACGAGTGGGGTCGCGGGATGCCGACCGCCCTCCCACCGGAGCGGCGGCGCCGGGGTGGAGAGGGGAGTCCCGACCGGCCCGCGCTGGTTGCTCATCGGCTCCACCGCGGCGGGTTCGGCGCGCGGGCACCGTTCCGGCTGGTGTGGCACGGCGCCCGCGCGGTCGACCTGGCACGTCCCCTGGGCGTGCTCGCGGAACACCACGTCGAGCAGCGGATCACTTCTCGGTATCGGACGCACGCGGCGGGCGTTCGGCGGACGCCCCGGGAGCCTTGGGCGCCGAGGTGAAGTCGCTCTTCTTCGGCGGGTTCTCCAGGTCCTCGTCCTTCTGGAGGGCGCTGTCCTCGGTCACCGTCGTGCTCGACTGCCGCATACCGGCGGACGCCGGTTCGGACACCGAGGCCGGGTCCTGGGCGTACCGGGACTGCTCGTCGGCGGTCGTCTGCGCGGTCTGGATGAACGTGCCGAGGAACCCCAGGATCGCCCGCGCCTCGGGTGACTGCTCCTGCACGACCTTCGACCGGGCGGAGGCACCGTGGATCGCGCTGCTGAACAGGCTCCCGTGGGTGTCGTCGTAGGTGTCGTCGTCGGCGTCCTCGAAGTCGACGCCCTCACCCGGCCGCGGCTTCGTGCCGTCGCGGGTCACCGAGAAGATCGCCGCTCCCTTGTTGGCGAAGTTGAAGATGTTCTCGAACACCATGGCTGTCCACCCCTGATCGTCGGGACCGGTCGCCCGGTCAGGGCGCCTTGTAGAGCGCTCGTTGGCTGTACGGCAGGTCCTCGCTGTCGAACATCGTGTGGTGCACGTCGAGGGAGGACACGACCTCCGCCCGTCCCTTGAGGCGGAAGTCGCCGCCGTTGACCAGGTCGATGTCGCCGATGTCGCGGGCGACCACGTGCTCCAGGCCGGGGTAGGCGGCGGGTTGCGGTGGCGACAGGACGGCCACCGGCACGGCGTACCGCACCGCGATGAAACCCGAGAACGTCACCGGGATCTCGTAGGTGTACTGCTTCCGCGTCCGCCGCTGCGTGGCGATGGTCTGCACCCGCGAGTTCGGCGCGACGTCGCCGGAGATCTGCGACGTCGACGCCCAGCTGGTGGTCAGCGAACCGCCGACGGACGCGGTGATGCCCAGCATCAGCTGCGCGTGCAGCTCCGCCGTGCCGGTGGCGCTGCCCTGGGTCGTGAAAGTCGTCCCGTGCGTCACCGTGTTCGTCGCGGCCGTCTCGCTGGCGTTGGCGTTGTCCACGCCCACCGAGTCCTTGCTGTTCTTGTTGGTCACGGTGTTCGCGTTCTTGTTCTGCATGCTGTTCTGGAGCTGCAACTGGAGCTGGTTCTGGAGCTGCAACTGCAACGACGCGCTGGCCTTCCCGCCGAACGTGAGCTGCGACTGCCCCTGGAGCGACCACGTGACCGCGTTGGACACGGTGAAGTTGACCGTGTCGGAGAACTTCAGCGGCGTCGTCTGGCTCCGGTTGACGTAGGTGCGTGACGAGAACGTGTCCGGTGGCGGCTGGTCGACGTCGCCCCGCTCCTCGACCAGCGGCTCGCCCAGGTGCAGGTAGGCGAGCCAGCCCAGTTGGGTGGCGGTGCCCTGGAAGTCGCCGAAGCTCGACTTGTTCACGGAGAAGCCGATGGGCTTGTGGCTGGTGCCGTACTGGTCCACGTAGACCAGGTCGGGGTGGTTCAGGACGGACTGCCAGGACTGCTCGATGTTGAGTTCCCGCAGATTGCGCTTGGTCAGCGGCTGTCGTTTTACCCGTTCCAGGTTGTACGTGTTCGCAGGCATTCCTCGACCCTCGCCCGATGTGGTGAAACCGTACTTGAGGAAGAAACTGAGGCGGCACGCACCCGTGATCGACGCTAGCACGGGTACGACGACGGGTACCAGCCGCGACCATGCTTCACACCGAATCGGCGGAACACACTCCCGGCGTTTGCACTTGATTGACGAAGAAAACACCTGCCTTCGCTTGTCGATCACCCGAATGACGGCTACCGGACCCGTTGTCGAGGTGTTTGCGCCGATCCTCCCGGCGTGTCGCGTGAGACCGCCGCGGCGCATTCGGCCGTTCGTCTCCGATTCCCCGCCGAACGAGTGAATTGCCTGGCCGTCGGCAGAGCCGGGTGCGGTATACCTGGTGACACCTGCTTGAGTGTCGGGTTTCGGCGGGTCCACGTCGGGCGTTCGCCGCGTTGTTCTCCACATCCGGAACAGGTGAGGTATCAGGGATGTACACCCAGGAACGCACGCCGCTCGCGAATCTGGTGGTCGGCGGCCCGGTGCCGGTGAACAGCCACGACAACGCCATTGTCGCGGCGCTGGTCGAGAACCGGCCGGTCATGCTCGTCCACGCTTTCAACGGCGGGTACCTCAAGCCCGTCAACCTGAAGGAGGACAGCCACGACCAGGGCCTCCAACTGGCCACCACCCTCGACCCGGACACCAAGGACCGGAACGGCCACCTCTGGCACATCACGCCCGGTGGTTTCTTCGGCCAGCGACCGCTGTACTTCCTCGAGAGCGCCGCCGGCCAGGTCACGGACAAACCGGACGCCACCGGTCGCGGTGACGACGGCACGCCGAAACCGCGGCGGCGGCGCATCACCGTCCACCAGGACGCGCCGAAAAGCCAGGCCGACGCGCTCCAGGTCGGGTTGCCGGGCAAGGTCGGCGAGAAGTGGCGCGGCAAGAACGGCGCTCCCGAGGACACCCAGCTCTGGGTGGTCACGGTGACGCCGTGGGGCGGGGTCACCTTCGTGCCGATCACCCACCCGGACGCGATTCTCGGTTTCAAGGACCACGCGGTGACGGCGAACAGCGAGGCCCGCGTCACCTACAACTGGGGCGGGGACTTCACGGGCACGGTCATCAACACCTTCTACCCGCGCCTGCCGAACGAGTGGGGTGTCCCCTACCACCACGTCCTCACGTAGGCCGCACCGAAAACCCGCCTGAAGCCAACGGCCCGGAAGGGGCATCAGGATGCCCGTGCCCACGGAAACCATCAAAGCAGAGATCGTGAACGCCGCCGCCAAGCGGGCCTTGGGCGTGGAAACGCCGTCGAGCGCGGACGGCGTCCTCATCGTCCGCGACCACCCGGACGGCGGCCCGAGCCCGGATCAGTGGCAGCTCGTCCCGGTCGCGCAGGCGAATCGGACGTACGTCATCCGCAACGCGCGCAGCGGGAAGGTGCTCGACAACCCCGGAACCGCGGACCGGAAAGTCCGCCAGTGGACCGCCAACAACGGGAAGAACCAGCAGTGGCGCGTCATCCCGGTGGAGGGCGAGGCGGACCTGTACCGCATCGAGTGCGTGAGCGACGGCGCCGTCCTCGACCTGGCCGATCCCGTGAACGACGACGGCACCCGGGTCACCCTGCGCAAGCACGACGAGGGCGCGGAGGGGCAGCGGTGGCGGTTCACCCCGGCCGCACCCGAGCGCGATTCCGAACCCGTGCTGCGCTGGACGCCGGTGAGCCACTGGAACGGCCGCCAGTCGTGGCGGCTGGCCCCCTCGACCACGCGGCGGCCCACGCCCGACGCGACGCCCTCCTTCAGCGACGCGCGGCTGGTCCTCGACCGCTTCGGCTGGGACGAGGGCGCCGGGAGCTGGCGGAGCGACGGGGTGTCCCGCCCGCCGAGCGGCGGCCCGGGTTGGCGGGCGGGGACCAGCCCGCGGTTCATCGCCGACGTCACGGGCCGGGGGCGGGCGGACATCGTCGCGCTCAGGTCCGCGAAGGGCGTCGTGACGGTGTCCGGCCGGGGTGACGGCACGTTCGAGGACGTCGAGCGCGTGCTGCTCCCGTTCACGATCGCGGTCAACGACGCGCGCCGCGAGGACCTGTGGTCCTTCGTGGACGTCAACGGTGACGGCAGGCTCGACGCCGTGGTGTTCCGCGCCGACGGCGTCCAGGTGTCCCGGCAGGACGAGCAGGGCAGGTTCGCGCCGATGGGCGCCGAGCCGGTCGTCCGGGCGTTCGGCCACGGCGACCCCGCCGGCGGGTGGCGCGCGGAGAAGCACCCGCGCTTCCTGGTCGACACGACCGGCGACGGCCGCGTCGACATCGTGGGGTTCCACGAGATCGGTGTCCGGGTGTCCCGGCAGGACGAGCAGGGCAGGTTCGCGCCGGTGGGCGCCGAGCCGGCACTCCGGGCGTTCGGCCACGGCGACCAGGCCGGCGCGTGGCGCACCGACAAGCACCCGCGCTTCCTCGTGGACACCACGGGCGACGGGCGGGTCGACATCGTCGGCATCCACGACAGCGGTGTCCAGGTGTCGCTCCAGGACGAGGCGGGCGCGTTCGCCGAACCCCGGCTCGTCCTCGCCGACTTCGGCGTCGACCGGGGCTGGCGCACCGTCGCGGAACACCCCCGGCACCTGGTCAGGACCACCGCCGGCGGGGCGCTGGACATCGTCGGCTTCGGGCCGCAGGGCGTGGTGGTGGCGCGCGGGAAGGGCGACGGCACCTTCGAGGAGCCGGAACTCGTCCTGAACGACTTCGGGCAGGCCCAGGGGTGGTCCGGCGAGAAGCACCTCCGACTGCTGGCCGACCTCACCGGCGACGGCAACCCGGACATCGTCGGCTTCGGCGACGAGGGCGTCTGGGTCTCCCCCGGCCGCGGCGGCGGCCGGTTCGACCAGGCCCGCCTGGTCTGCGGCGGCTTCGGCCACGACGAGGGCGCGGGCGGGTGGCGGGTCGACCGGCACCCCCGCTTCCTCGCCGACATCACCGGCGACGGCACCCTGGACATCATCGGCTTCGGCGGTCCGGGCGTGCACGTGGCCCGAAACCTGGCCCGCCGGTTCGTGAGCAGGTAGGCCGGGTCCCGCGGGCGGTCCGGGTCGACTTCCGACCGGGGCCGCCCGCCCGACACCTTCGGCAGTGCCCGTCGTCACAGCAGGTCCGAAGACGACAGAGCGGGGTAGTTGAGGAATCAACCAGACTGTCGGCGCGTTCCACGGGTATGAAGAAAATCGGGTTCCTGTCCTTCGGGCACTGGTCCGACAGCCCGCACTCGCGGACGAGGACGGCGTCGGACGTGCTCTTGCAGTCCATCGACCTGGCGGTGGCCGCCGAGGAGTTGGGCACGGACGGCGCCTACTTCCGCGTGCACCACTTCGCCCGGCAGCTCGCCTCGCCGTTCCCGCTGCTGGCCGCGGTCGGCGCGAAGACCGAGCGCATCGAGATCGGCACCGGCGTGATCGACATGCGGTACGAGAACCCGATGTACATGGCCGAGGACGCGGGCGCGGCGGACCTCATCGCGGGCGGCAGGCTCCAGCTCGGCATCTCCCGGGGATCGCCGGAGCAGGTGATCGACGGCTGGCGTTACTTCGGCTACCGGCCCAGCGAGGGCGACACGGACGCCGACATGGCGCGCAAGCACACCGACGTGCTGCTCACGGTGTTGAAGGGCGAGGGCTTCGCCCAGCCCAACCCGCGGCCGATGTTCGCGAACCCGCCGGGGCTGCTGCGCGTCGAACCGCACTCGCCGGGCCTGCGCGAGCGGATCTGGTGGGGCGCCGGTTCCAACGCCACCGCGGTCTGGGCGGCCGAGAACGGCATGAACCTGATGAGTTCGACGCTGAAGAACGACGAGGGCGGCGCGCCGTTCCACGTGCAGCAGGCCGAGCAGATCCGGGCCTTCCGCAAGGCGTGGACGGACGCCGGCTGGGAGCGCGAGCCACGCGTCTCGGTGTCGCGCAGCATCTTCGCGCTCACCTCCGACCTCGACCGCGCCTACTTCGGCCACGACGGCGAAAGCTCCGACCACGTCGGTTACATCGACGCCGACACCAGGGCGATCTTCGGCCGCACCTACGCCGCCGAGCCCGACGTCCTGATCGGTCAGCTCGCCGAGGACGAGGCGATCGCGGAGGCCGACACGCTGCTGCTGACCGTGCCCAACCAGCTCGGCGTGGACTACAACGCCCACGTGCTCGAAAGCATCCTCACCCACGTCGCACCCGCCCTGGGCTGGCGCTGACGTGCACCTGGTCGAACCGGCGCGCCACGGGCAGAGGTAGTGTGGGCTGCCCGTTCGGCGCCAACCGGCATGGCACCCGTCACGCGGTCGGGCTGTTCACTTGGCACGCGAGGATCGGGACGGGGCTGACGAATGGATGAGGCGCGGAGCACGCGGGTTCGGTCCCGCGTGCTGGAGGCCGTGACCGACGGCGCCCTGCGGGAGCTGGACCTCCGGAAGCTCTTCGACGTGCTGCTGCGGCAGGTGCGCGACCTGTTCTCCGTCGACACCGTCTCGATCATGCTGACCGACGCCGGCGGCGAGCAGCTGGTGACCACGGCGGCCTCGGGCTTGGAGGAGGAGGTCTTCCAGGGCGTCCGGGTGCCGGTGGGCACCGGCTTCTCCGGGCAGGTGGCCGCGCGCCGCGCGCCGGTGCAGATCGACCACGTCGACGAGTCCACCGTGGTCAGCCCGCTGCTGTGGCAGCGGGGACTGCGCGTCCTGCTGGGCGTGCCGATGGTGGCCAACGGCGACCTGACCGGCGTGCTGCACGTCGGCCGCACCACGTCCCGCCGGTTCACCGACGAGGACGTCGACCTGCTGCAACTGGTCGCCGACCGGCTCGCCACGGCCGCGCACGCGCACCGGTCCAGCTCCGCGCGGGCCGCGGCCTCCATCCTCCAGGAGAGCCTGCTGCCCGGGCTGCTGCCGACCACCGAGGGCTGGCAGATGGCCGGCCGGTACGTCCCCGGCACCGACAGCGGCGTCGGGGGCGACTGGTACGACGTCTTCCACCTGCCCGGTGGGCGCATCGGCCTGGTGATCGGCGACGTGGTCGGCAACGGCCTGCGTGCCGCGATCGTCATGGGACGCCTGCGCAGCGCGTTGCGCGCCTACGCCCTGGAGTTCCCCGACCCGGCGGACGTGCTCGGCAAGCTGGACCGCAAGGCCAGCCACTTCGAGAGCCACACGATGGCCACGGTCGCCTACGCGGTCATCGACCCGGCGATCTCCCGCATGGACATCGCCCTGGCCGGTCACCTGCCACCCGTCCTGGCCGCGCCGGGCCGGCCGGCCGGTTTCGTGGACGTCCCGGTCGGCCCGCCCATCGGCTACGACCTGGCCGTCACCGGGCGGCAGGGCACCTCCGTCGACGTGCCCGACGGCGCGTTGGTCGCGTTGTACACCGATGGGTTGGTGGAACGCCGCGAGGAGGACCTGGACGAGCGCCTGGAGCTGCTTCGGCAGACCGTGGCCCCGATACCGGCGGAGGCCGCCTGCGTCCGCATCATGGCCGCCCTCGTCGGCGACCAGGCCGCGTCCGACGACATCGCGTTGCTGGCGGTCCGGCACAACCCCGCCCCTTGAGCTTCGCCTCGCGCGGCGAAAGGGCTTCGGGCGGTTCACGTGGTCGACCGCATTCCGCCGCCGATTGGTGATCGGCGGCGGAATGCGACCCCTCACGGGGAACGGGTGGCTTGCTCTTTCGCAGCCGTGAGCGTCAACGGAGCAAGAATATCCCGTACCGACGGCGGACTGTTCAGCGGGACCGTTTTCGTCGAGCTGGGCGGGTGCCGATGCGGCTCGTCGACTGGGAGAAGGTGGACGTCGCCGGGGCGGGCGCGTGACCAGCACGCACCCGCCCCGGCGGCGGACCGGCGGAAATTAGGTTGTCCGGGCTCGCGGTCCCGATCATGATGCGTCCTATGTACCTGTGACGGCTGCCAACACGATTCGACCTGTCGCGCACCCTCGGAGCCGGTAGACCCGGCTCCGAGGTGGTGACGCGCACTCGTGTGCACCCACAGTCCCCCAGGACCGCGGCGTGATCCGCGTTTCCGCCGAGCCCGGAAAACAACCACAGTGACGAATATCGACCGCGCGGCCCGGTGGGCCGTGCGTCAAACCGCCCTGCCCACCGTCGTGAAGCCCTGCCTGAACTGCTCGGGCACGCGTCACCACCCCTCGGGCAAGTTCCGCGTCAACGCCAACGGCAAGCTCCTCGACGTCTGGCTGCTGATGAGCTGCGCGACGTGCGACCGGACCTGGAAGACGCCGGTCCACGAACGCGTCCACGTCCAGTCCCTGGAGCCCGCTCTCCTCGTCGCGTACGAGGCCAACGACCCGGCCGCCGTGCGGGCGCTGACCATGAGCCCGTCGCTGGCCGCGAAGAACGGGTACCGCCTCGACTGGACCGGCACGTGGGACCTGGTGGTCAGCACCGCCCGCCCGTCGCGCACGGTGCTGATCACCTTCGAACTCCCCGCACCGATCCGCGTCGAACGACTGCTCACCCTCGGCCTCGGCATCAGCCGCGGCGAGGTGCGCCGCATGGTCGCGGACGGCCGCCTTCACCTGCCGATGGCCCCGGATGCCAAGGCACACCGGGACTTCGAGTTCACCATCGACCAACCGGCCACCTCCCGCGACGAAGTGCGCCAACCCGCTCCCCCGCCCACACCCCGCCTCCGCGCCAGCGGCTGATCACCGGCGACCGTCCCGCCCTCTGTCCAGGCGGGACGGTCGCGGCTCGCCACCTCATCTTCACCACAGCCGAGGGTGGAGGCCACCGACGCCACTCAGTTCACCTGAACCGCACGGCGGCCGTCTCGCCTGCTTTCGCGCGACGCGGACTTCTCGGCACCGGACCCGACCTTGAACGTCCCTGTGCTGGGTTAGACTACGCATGGGCAGACGCGCCACGCCCGAGCCGAGTCGGTTGCGCCCACGCCGTGCCGACGCCACCCGGTCAAGGTCTTCGATCGCGCGCAGTTCTTGTCGTGTCCGGTCACCCCGGCACGGAGCGTGGGAAGCCGTGCCGCGCGAGGAGTCCGGCGTGACCGTCAACGATCCCTTCAAAACGCGCGTTCGCGCACGTATGTCCGCCACCGGCGAGAACTACATGACTGCAGCCAGGGCACTGCGCGCGATCGAAGCACAAGGGCAGTTGTCCGCATCGCGGTTGCAGGCCGAGCTGGCCGAGGTGTTTCGCGTCGCCGGCTGGCCGGTCGAGGTCGAGCCCAATCCCGAAGCCGGCGGGCTTCGCCTGTATGCGGGACCGGCAACCCTCCAGGTGGGCCGGGCAGCCCAGTCGCATCGGGCACGTCGTGGAGACGAACACCCCGACGACCCGTCGGTGTTCGACCTCGACTCCCCGTTGGAGGTGGCCTTGTGGGCACCGCTGACCGCCGACGTCGTCGATCACCTGGGCCGAGTCGCGGGCATCGACGGAGAAATCCTGCCCTCAGGCTTG
The DNA here is from genome assembly GCF_019375475.1 of Saccharothrix obliqua. Taxonomy (GTDB): domain Bacteria; phylum Actinomycetota; class Actinomycetes; order Mycobacteriales; family Pseudonocardiaceae; genus Actinosynnema; species Actinosynnema obliqua. Next base: position 43,605 of record NZ_JAHXGQ010000020.1, read on the forward strand.
TCGGCCTTGGACCTGTTGAAGCAGGTCGACACCGCTGTTGCCGCCGCCCGTGCCCGCGATCTCGCCGATACGCCCACCGACGACGAGTGCATGGTGTGCGGAGACGCCTACCACAGCAGCGCGCTGCTTCCCTCGACCTCTTCCAAAGAGATCATGGTGTGCCCGTGCTGTGTGTTCGACGGCGACTTGCTCAACCCGTACCCCGCCCGGCTCGCGCTGCACCTGGACAGAACACGGGACGAGGACTTGGCACTACCCGCGGGCTGGGCTGCCGTCGGCACCCTGGTCGCCTGTCTGGCTGGTCCGGGTTTTGGTGACCGGTTACGACGGATGTGGTGGGACAACGGTGCCACGTTCCTCCCGTACACGCACTGGAACACCCCGTCAGACATGTGGATCTGGCTGCCACCGGCTGACCTCAGGCCGCCTGTGTTGGCCGGTTTCGGGTGCGGTGCCAGGCTGGGCAGCATCATCGCCCACTTCGACCACGTCCACCCGAACCTCCGGGAGACCTACCGGGCGCTCGAGCGGGACGAACTCGTGGTCGAGGAGTACGCGGACGATGAGCCGTACACGTGGCTGGTCCCTGAGGAGACCCTGGAACGTGTGTGGCCCGCCGCAGTTGCCTTTGCCATCGCTCTGACCACCCAGCAGCGAGAACGCCCCAACCACCGCGACCCGTGGCACGTGTTGTACTCGTTCGAGTCCGTCGGGGATTGGTTGCAAGCGCTGGACTCCGACCTCGAGTCATTCCACGTGCAGGAGGTATTGGGTACCGGCATCCACCTCGTCCGTGACTTGCTCGATAACGACGTCTGACGAGATCCGCCGACCGGAACGGCTCGGCACCGGCCGTGGCGGTTCGCGCTCCAAGCCGTTCACGTACGCTGCGGCGAATCTCGCATGGGGCGGCCGGCCCATGGTGAGCACCGCGCCGACGGGCGGCTCTTTCCGGGAGGGCACGGCGGCGAATGCGGCTGCGGCCTTCGTCGCCCGGCGACAGGGTGGCAGTTGCCGAGTGATCGGGCCGGCCGTGCAGCCCCGCCTGTGTACCGGCGTCCAGGTCCGGTTCCCGGGAAGCCGGTGTCGCCGAGCAGACCTCGATTTCGGATAGCCGTCCGTGTCCGCCGCATTGCGCTGCGGCTGAAGCGTCGTGTTCGTCCGTGAGAGTGGTGTTCACCGCGTGGCTTTGAGCGCGATCGTCGGGAACGACAGAATCGGTGCCGTGAACGATCTGCCGGACGTTCGGAATGTCACCGGCGGTGGGAGCGTGGGACCGATCGTGCAGGCCGGTTCCATCGGTCACGTGTGGGTCCGCGAGTCGTCCGACCGCGTGCGGGTGCCACGTCAACTGCCGATGGCAGTGCGGGACTTCACCGGACGGGGGGAGTACCTCGCCGCGTTGGATGCCCTGCTCACCCGCGACGAGGACAGCGGCCGCGGCGCGGTGTTGATCTCGGCGCTGGACGGCACGGCGGGTGTCGGGAAGACCGCATTGGCCGTGCACTGGGCACACGGCGTCCAACACCGGTTCCCCGGCGGCACGCTGTACGTGAACCTGCGTGGTTACGGCCCCGACGCCACGGCGGATCCGCGAGACGTGCTGGGTGGGTCCCTCGACGCGCTGGGCGTGCAGCGGGTACCGGCGGAATTGGAGTCACGGGCCGCGCTCTACCGGTCGGCGTTGGCGGGCCGCCGGGTGCTGGTCGTGCTGGACAACGCCGGCTCCGCCGGGCAGGTGCGCCCGCTGCTGCCCGGCGAGCCGGGGTGCCTGGTCGTGGTGACCAGCCGGGCGAGCCTGACCAGCCTGGTGATCGGTGAGGGCGCGACGCCGGTGACGCTGGACCTGCCCACCCCTGCCGAAGCGCTTGAGCTGGTGCGCACGGTCCTCGGTGACTCGCGGGCCGACGCCGAACCCGAGGCGGTGGCCGAGTTGGTCGAGACCTGCGCTCGGCTCCCGCTGGCGCTGCGGATCGCGGCCGGACGCGTCGCGGCGCGCCCGCACCTGACGCTTGCCGAACTGGTCACCGAGTTGCGCAGCGACCCGGGGCGGTGGGACGCGTTGAGCGTCCCGACCGACGAGAACACCGCCGTGTGGTCCGTGTTTGGCTGGTCCTACCACCTGCTCGGCCCGGCCCAGGCACGGATGTTCCGCCGGCTCGGCCTGCACCCCGGCCCCGAGATCGGCGTGCACGCCGCCGCGGCTCTCGCCGGTACCGGGGTGACCGAGGCCAAGCGGCTGCTCGACGCCCTGGTCGAGGCGCACATGATCGAGCCGATCGCCCGCGACCGCTACCGCCTCCACGACCTGCTGCGTGCTTACGCCGCCGGGCGGATGAACCACGATGAATCCCCGAAGGACCATGATGAGGCCATCCGAGCCGTGGTCGAGTGGTACGTCCACCACTCCGTCATAGCGGCGAAGGCAATCGTGCCGGTGCTCACCGACTGGTTCGACACCGCCCCACCGAACTCCGTCGTCACACCCGGGATCCGGTTCGCCGACGCTGCCGAGGCGTGGGCCTGGGCCGAACGCGAGGAGGTCAACGCGTTCACCATCACCCGCGCGGCCGAGCACCATGCGTTGGACTGGTCGACCGCCGCGATGGCTCGGGTCTTCACAGTGTTGCTGTCCATGCGGGGGTTGTGGGCAGAAGCACTCGCGATCTGCCAGGCAGGTCTGGCCGCGGCCCGCCGTCTCGGCGACCATGTCGGTGAGTGCCGACTGGTGCAGACCGCGGCGCACCTGCTTTGGCACTCCGGCGAGTTGGACGAGGCCGAGAGCACGATGCAGACCGCGTTGGCGCTGGCGTACCACCTCGACGACCATCGGTTGATCACCGAGGTTTTGTTCCACCTGGGCTGGTTGTCCGTGGACCGCAAGCGGTACACGGTCGCCGTCGACTACCTGCTGGCCGCGGCGGCACTCGATCCCGGGATCCACAGCGGCAGGGTGGAGTACCTCATCGAGTGTCACCTCGGCGTGGCCCACAGCGGTCTGGGGGACCACGACAAAGCAAGCCGGCACATCGAGAACAGCCTCGCCCTGCTACGGCGGACCGGTTATCTCGGCGACGAGTCCCAAGTGCTGCTCCGGCTGGCACAAGCCCGACTGAGCGCCGGCGACCACCACGAAGCGATATCCCTCTGCGAACAAGCCCTCGACCGCGAGCACCACCCTTCCCATCCCCAGGACCACGCCGCCATCCTCTACACCTTGGGCACCTCACTTCACCGCATCGGCGAGACCTCCCTCGCCATCCGGTCATGGCGTGCGGCCTTGGCGATCTTCGAGAAGTTCGGCGACCCCCGCACGGCCGACCTCTGCCGGCGGCTCGACCTCCTGGAGACCACCTAAACCGGCGAACCGCGCCGGCACCGTCATGCCGGAACTCCACGCCCACCGACCTTCGAGCACCACGTGACGATGGCCTCCGCGACGTGGTCCGCGTGACGGGACATGATGGTGAAGTGGTCGCCTGGCAGGGTGATCCGCTCGTGCGGCCCCGGCCACTCGTGTCGCCACTCGTCGTCGGCCAGCGGTTGCTCGCCTTCCGGGGTCTCCGGCGGGTCGGCGGCTTCCAGCATCAGGACCGGCGTGGTGAGGTCCTGGTCGACCTCCCATTCGCCGTTGTGCAGTCCGATGTAGAGCACCGACGCGGTGATCTTCTCGAACGAGTAGTTCTCCGGCCGCGTGACCGCCTGGTACTGCCGCTGGAAGAACGCCTGGAGCCGCAACGGGATGCGGTCGCTGGTGTAGGTGTCCACCAGCACCACGCCGAGCGGCGGGTTGCCGGACCGTTCCAGGGCCGCGGTGACGGCGTGGGCCTGGGCGCCGCCCGACGAGTAACCCACCAGCAGGTACGGCTTGCCGCCTGCCTGGTCGCGCACGACCGAGGCGAGCACGTCGACCAGCGCGGACCACGAGGACGCCACGGGGGCGTCGGTCTCGTACCCGGGCGGCACGACGACCGTCACGTCGGCCTTGCCGGTGAACTCGGCCGACAGGGAGCTGAAGTTCAACGCCGGTTCCCACGTCGAGATCGACGGCAGGCAGATCAGCTTCGGCAGCTCGTCACCCTCGGCCAGCGGGACCACGCGCACACCGGCGACCAATTCGGCCCGGGTCTCCCCACGCGTGCGCACCGCCGCCGCGGCCTCGGCCAGCGCGGTGGCGGCCGGGTGCAGGCCGCGGCCGACCAGTTCGGCGTAGACGGCGACGAGATCGCGGTTCGCGCTCGGCGCGGGCTCGCGGCGCTCCACGCGATCGAGCAGGTCACGGGCCGCCGCACGCGGTGTCTCGTGGTCGAAGACGAACGTCACCGGCAACGGCACGCCGATGGCCCGGCTGAGCCGGTTCCGCAGCTCCACGGCGGTCAGCGAGTCGAAGCCCGCTTCGCGGAACGCCTTGGTCGGGGTGAGCCCGCCGGCGTCCGCGGCGTGCCCCAGCACCACCGCCGCCTCCCGCCGCACGAGGTCGGTCAACACCTCCACCTTCGCACCGGCGTCCAACCCGGTCAGGACGGGCGCACCGGGCGTGGTCGCACGGGGCGCGAGGTGACGCAGCACCGGGTCGAGCCCGCCGGACCGCGCCAGCTCCCGCAGCGCCCGCCGGTCGGGCAGCACGGGCACGAGCACCGGCTCCGGCGAGGCCAACGCGGCGTCGAACACCCGCAGCGCCTCGTCGGACGCCATGAGCCGCAAACCGGAACGGGCCGTCCACTGCGCCTCGCGTGCCGCCCGCTGCTCGTCGCCGCCGTCGTAGGTCCACAGCCCCCACGCCAGGGAGGTGGCGGGCAGGCCGGCGGCGTGGCGGCGGGCCGCGAGCGCGTCCAGGAACGCGTTGGCGGCGGCGTAGTTGCCCTGGCCGGGACTGCTCAGCACGCCCGCGGCCGAGGAGAACAACACGAAAGCGGCGAGGTCGAGGTCACGGGTGAGTTCGTCCAGGTGCACGGCCGCGTCCACCTTCGGCCGCAGCACGGCGTCGAGCCGCGTGCCGTCGAGGTCGCCGATCAACGCGTCGTCGAACACGCCCGCGGTGTGGATCACCGCCGTCAACCGGTCCACACCGGCGACCAGGTCACGCGCCGCCGCCCGATCGGCGACGTCGCACGCGACGACCCGGACGCGTGCCCCGGCAGCCACCAGCCGCTCCCGCAACGACTCCGCACCCGGCGCGTGCTCGCCCCGCCGGGACGCCAAAACGAGGTCACGCACACCGTGCCGCGCGACCAGGTGTTCGGCCACGACGCCGCCGAGCGTGCCGGTGCCGCCGGTGATCAGGACCGCACCCCCGGGGTCCAGGCGCGGGACGCGGTCGGCGGGCGCGGACCGGGACAATGCCGGGACCAGGACCCGGCCGTCGCGCACCGCGACCTGCCAGGCCGCGGTGTCGAGCACGGCGGGCAACTCCGCCGCGAGTGGCAGGTCCACCAGGCGGAACCGCTCCGGTGCTTCGGCCTGCGCGCTGCGCACCAGACCCCACACCGCGGCGGCGACCGGGTCGGTCCACGCGTCGGTCGTGGCGACGACCAAACGCGCAGGCCCGGTCAGGAACCTTTGCAGCGCAACAAGAACCTCACCGAGCACCTGACGGGCGCGGGTCGGCTCGTCACCGGTGCCGTGCGGCACGCGCAGCAAAACCCAGGGCTCGTCACCGGTCGCGTCGGCGACCGATGGGATCCGCACCGTGCCGATGGGCGCGGGTGACAGCGGTTCCCACCGCACGACGAACGGCGTCGGCGCGTTCGCCAACGGGCGGATGACCACCGACCCGACCGTCAGGACCGGCGCGCCGTCGGCGTCGGCGAGTGCCAGGGCCAGGCCGTCGGACGTGGTCGAGAGCCGCACCCGCGCGGCCGTTCCGGCGCGGTCGTGGACCGTGACCCGGTTCCACGCCAACCCGATACCGGGCTCACCGCCGACGCGGAACGCGGGGTGGAACGCGGCGTCGAGCAGTGCCGGGTGCACCGCGTACCCGGCGGGGTCGGTGTCGACGGCGATCTCCCCGTACCACGCGCCCTCGGCCTCCCACGCGGCCCGCAACCCCTGGAAGGCGGGGCCGTAGTCGTACCCGGCGTCGGCGAGCGCCGCGTAGAAGTCGCCGAGATCGGCCTCCCGCGCGCCGGCGGGTGGCCACGCGGTCAGCGCCACCGGCGGATCGCCTTGCACGGCAAGCGTTCCGGTGGCGTGCCGCGTCCACTCGCCGTCCACGCGGGAGTGCACCTCGAACGGCCGTTCCCCGGCGGCGTCGCGGTCGCCGACGACCACCTGGACCAGCGGCTGGTCCGCGTCGCCGAGCACCAGCGGCCTGCCGACCACCAGTTCCCGGACCACGGGGCAGCCGACCCGTTGGCCTGCTTGCAGGGCCAGTTCCACGAACAGCGACCCGGGCGCCGACACCGCGCCGGAGATCACGTGGTCGCCCAGCCACGGGTGCTGCTCGCGGGACAGCCGCCCGGTCAGCACGAGGCCGTCCGCCGCCGGGTCCTCCACGGCGGCACCGAGGACCGGGTGCCGCACCGCGTCCAGGCCCACCCGCGCGAGGTCGCCGGTCGCGGCCGGGCCGGGTGCGAGCCAGTACCTGCCGCGCTCGAACACCGTGGTGGGCACGGCCGCCGGTGCCGCGGTGGGCAGCACGGCCGGCCAGTGCACGGTCCCGCCGTGCGCGAACACCTCGGCCAGGGACCGCACGAACCGGTCCACCCCGCCGTCGTCGCGACGCAGCGTGCCGACGACGGCGGCCGGGGTGTCCGCGAGCGTGCCCGAGATCGACGCCGTCAGCACCGGGTGCGTGCTGACCTCGACGAACAGGCCGAAGCCCTGGTCGCCGAGCACGTCGATCGCGTCGGCGAACCGGACCCGGCCGCACAGGTTGCGCCCCCAGTACCCGGCGTCGATCGGCGTCCGCACCCACTCCGCGTCCACAGTGGACAGCCACGGCACGGTGGGCGTGCGGCCACGCACGTCCGCCAGCAGCTCGACCACCTTCGCCGCGATCGGTTCCGCGTGCCGGGTGTGCGAGGCGAACGACGCGGCCACCCGGCGCACGCGCACGTCCCGCTCCCGGTAGTGCCGCTCGGCCTCGGCGATCGCGTCGTGGCCGCCCGCGAGGACCACGGAATCGGGCCCGTTCACGGCGGCGATCTCGACGTCGTCCCAGTCACGCACGTCGCGCTCGGCCCGCGCCACGCCCACCGCGACGGTCAGCAGGCCGCCACCGCGACCCAGTTCGGCACCGGTCGCGCTGCGCAACGCGACGACCTTCGCGGCGTCCTCCAGCGTCAACGCGCCCGCCACGCACGCGGCGGCGATCTCGCCCTGCGAGTGGCCGACCACGGCGTCCGGCTCGACCCCGCGGGAACGCAGCAGCGCGGCCAACGACACCACCACCGCGAACGTCACCGGTTGCAGCACCTCGACGCGGTCCAGCGAACCCGCGCCGAGCACGACGTCCCGCAGCGAGAAGTCCACGTACGGCGACAGCGCGCGCTCGCACTCCTCCATGCGCGCGGCGAAGACGGGCTGCGACTCCCACAGCTCCCGCCCCATCCCGACCCACTGCGCACCCTGGCCCGGGAACACGAACACCGTCCTCGGGTTCTCCGCCGCGACACCGGTCACCACGTCCGGCGAGGACCGGGCCGCGGCGAGGTCACGCAGCCCGGCGACCGCGTCGGCACCGACGACCACGGCGCGGTGCTCCCAGCGCGCCCGCGCGGTGGCCAGCGTCCACGCCGCGCCGGCTCGCGACGGCGGCAGGTGGTCGGCCAGCCGCGCGGCCAGCGCGGCCAGCGCCGACGCGCTGCGCGCGGACAACACCAGCGGCAACGGGCCGTCCGGTTCGGTGACCGGCTCGCGCTCGACGGCGGGTGCTTCCTCCAGCACGGCGTGCGCGTTCGTGCCGGACACGCCGAACGACGACACGGCGGCTCGCCGTGGACGGCCGTTCGCCTGCCACGGCACGGGTTCGGTCAGCAGCTCCACCGCACCCGTCGACCAGTCCACCCGGTCGGTCGGGCGGTCCACGTGCAGCGTGCGCGGCAGCAGGTCGTGCCGCATGGCCAACACCATCTTGATCACACCGACGACACCGGCCGCCGACTGGGTGTGGCCGAGGTTGGACTTCACCGAGCCCAACCACAACGGCCGAACCCGCTCCTGCCCGTACACCGCCAGGATCGCCTGCGCCTCGATCGGATCACCCAACACCGTCCCGGTGCCGTGCGCCTCCACAACATCCACATCGGACGGATCAAGCCGGGCGCTGCGCAACGCCTGGCGGATCACGCGCTGCTGAGCCGGACCATTCGGCGCGGTCAGCCCGTTCGACGCACCGTCCTGGTTCACCGCCGAACCACGCACCACGGCCAAGATCTCCCGACCGTCGCGCTGAGCATCCGACAACCGTTGCAACACCAGCACACCGACGCCCTCCGACCAGCCGGTGCCGTCCGCACCGGCCGCGAAGGACTTGCACAACCCGTCGGACGCCAACCCGCCCTGCTTGGACAACTCGGTGAACATCCCCGGCGTCGCCATCACGGTCACG
>NZ_JAHXGQ010000021.1 GCF_019375475.1 Saccharothrix obliqua
ACGGCGACAACGTCCGCCGGTCTCAGGAGGTGGTGACCTCCAGGTCGCCGGCGATGCGCAGGATCTTGGCCACCTCGCGGGCCGGGAGGCGCGGCGCGTCGAGGCGGTGGCGGTATTGCCTGCCCAGCGCCCCGAACGCCAAGGCGTGCGCGGTGGAGCACAGCACGTTGCGCGGGAACTTCTTCTTGGCCTCGTTGGCGACGGACCGGTTGAACGCGATGTAGATGCCGCGCCGGCGTGCTGGCATCTGGAGCGCGGCGAGGCGCAGCGTGGAGGTCTTGCCCGTACCTGCGCCGGCCTCGATCACGAGGTCCTTCCCTGCCGCGCACGCCTCGATGATCGCAGTCTGCTCCCCGGTCGGGCTCAAGCCACCGACCAGCGAGGCTGGAGCCGCAGGCCGAGCACCGGGCTCGGGGAACAGCGCATCGGGTGCCGGGTCGTCGTCTGGCTCGGCGAGCGTCACGTCGACCTCGGACACGTCCGGAACCAGCGGCTCCACGTCCGTCGCCACCGGTGCCTCGACTCGCTCGGCTTGCCGGGGAACGGTGACCGGCTCAGCATGGACCACGGCCTGCAGTGCGGTGCGCACAGGTGCCACCACCGCACCGCCAGCAGTGCTCGGAGTCGGCGGGAGCACGTCCAACAGCGCGCGGACCTGCCGGGTCACTGCGGGCAGCTTGTCCTTTGTGATCGCGTCCACCCCGAGGGAGGCCATGCGCAACCCCAGCTCGCGCAGCGCGGCCTCGACCTCGCGCCGCTGCTCCTCGACTGGCATTGCGTGCCGCGCTCGGTACGCGGCCTGCTGGCACGCCCGCGAGCAGTACCTCATCGTCCGGCCAGGCCCGGACAGCCGCACCCCGAACGACGTCCCGCAGCGCACGCACTCGCGCTTCACCGGAGCACCGGCCCGCACCGTTGCGTTTTTCCTCACACTGATAATTGTGATGAAAAACTGTGCTCGGCCACAAGCCGCGATCGAGTGACCAAGCAACCGCAGAACTGCGGAAGTGGGTAGTGTTCACCGGCTGTGGGAGATCAAGGCGGGCAGCCCTGGCACAGTGCGGGTCGCTGGCGTCCAGGGGTCACGACGAGAACCACAGCGCAGGCCGGTGCAGGGCCGACGCGACTGGCACTCCAGGTTGCGGATAAGCCGTACTGAACCGAGAGGCCGCTGACACAAGATCGACCGAAAGCGTCACATCGGCAGGTGTGACGATGGGCGGCTAAGCGGCAGGCAGTTCGGCCGGTGTTCCGGCCGAGAAGCCTTCAGCCACGGTGAACTTCCGAGGTTTCGTCTTATAAGGGGCATTCAACGAGTCGTATCAACGCGTTTCACGCGAGTGCCGTTGCCGTTCGTCCTGCCGGGGCGGGGGTTCGGCGTCACACTCGCCTCGTGGATGCCCGGGGCTACGGCCGTGACGAGCTGTGCCACCTGCTGCTCACGGGCGCGGACACGGTCGGCAGTGCTGGGGTGCACGCCGCGGTCCACCTGCTCACGTTCACCGCGTTGCCCGGTCGGGGCGACTTCGCCGGGCACGTGGAGATCCGGGTTGGTACACACCTGTCCGGCCGTACGGAGCTGGGGGCGTTCGTGAGGGACTGGGAGCGCCTGGCCCGACACGAGAACCTGGACGTCTTGACCGGTCAGGATGAGCGTCTGGTCGCGTTGGCGGCGGGGTGGGCGGCTGGGGTGCCGGTGCGCCTGGAGCGGGACGCGGCCGGGCTGTCGTCCGCGTCCCTCAGGCGGGTGCTGGAGGCGGTGTTGCTGGCGAGCAACGGCGAGCCGTACTTCATGGTCGTGCGGACCTCATACCAGGCGCTGCTTCCCGGTGGTGGCCGGTCGGGGTGAGGCCGCGGGCCGGCACGCTCGCTCCCTCGACGTGCCGGGCTTTCCGCGTGTCCGGCCCTACGGTGGGGCCATGACGTGGTGGCGACGACGATCGGGCTCCGACGACGGTCGCGTGGCCGGTGCGGGGGGACCATCGTCGGTGCCGCGGCCGTCGTCGCGCACGCTCGCGGAGGACTGGTCGCGGAGGTCAACCAGGTCAACCAGCCCGAGTCCGTGCGGGTACGGCTCCGTACGCGGCTTTCGGCGCAGGACGCGCGGGTCCTGGACGAGACGCTGGCCTGGTATGCCGACGTGCGCTCCCGCCAGGCCGGGGTCACCTTGCTCGTCGAGGGCCTGTTGATCGACTGGCTGGCCGAGGCCACCGGGCAGAACCGTGCCGCAGTCGTCCAGCGCCTGGCGCTCGCGGTCGAACGGCTGCTGCCGCCCGAGTGATCGCACGGCGCGGACCCCGACGACGGTCGGGTGTCCCGCCCCACGCGTAGGAATACGACCCGGTGTGCCGAGGCAGGAGTGCCTCACGTCGGGGGGAGGGGGCACGCGACCTGGCGAGGACGGCCTCGCGGTTCTACGCGTAGTGGAGCCGGTCCGCCCCGAAGGGCGGACCGGCGGTGCAGCGTTGGGCCTTAGCGACTGGTGCGGGGCGGACGACTGGTGTGTCGCGGCCGCCTGCGCCAGGTCCGGTGCCCGCACTGGGTCCTCCACTCGCCCGCGTCGGAGACGATCTTGATCGTCGTCTGGCAGACGCCGCAGTCTGCCGTCTGGGCGTACTCGGGCGTGCTTTCGTTGTCGTACATCGGTTACTCCACATCCTGATGTAGGTGGAGCACCGCGGCGCAGAGGGATATGTCCCCCTGCGCCCTCGGGGAACGCGTGTCGTCGGACCTCCTGAGCTGGGGCTGTTGACTTGACGCACCGAGTTGAGTTGGCTAGCCTTCGAATCGCCGAGAAAGCAATTGAAGACCACCGCTCGCGGTGCCCGTAGCGCTCCTGCTGTAACAGGCGCGCTGACGAGGAATCGTAGCGTAGCTCACCCCCCGTGATCAAGCGGGGGGTAGAGGTGCATCTCCGGTTCCTCTCTTCTAAGAGTAGAGACGTCGCGCAGAGGCGCCTTGACCTGCAACAACCCAACTCTTCGTGTCGGGTGTCGAGGTTTGCCCCGGGCCTGCGGGCGGCTTCAGGGGCGTCGGGGGCGGCCGCCTGGGTTGTCCCACTCTGCAAGGTCTGCGACGCGGATGCCTCAGGCCGTTCTGTTGATCCCAGGGATCACCGTGTAGATCACCTGTGGGTTCGCCGCGCGTGCCGCGTCCAGACTCCTGGTCGCGCGGGTCGGCTGATCGTTGGCGCCTTCCACGCGGTGCCGCCCGCCGCCGGCTACCGCGCTCGGCGGTGATGTCGGCACGTTCCTATGGGAAGGCCGGTCCGCGGAAAGCCGGACCGGCAGGTCGTCCGCAGACGGCAGGCGTGCGCCGTGTCCGCCGGCCGGTGCCGGTTCAGCGACCGGCCATCCGTGCGGCGAGTTCGGCGGCGTCGGGCGTGTGCTCCGGGCGGCGCGCGTCGATCTCGTCCAGGCGGCGGTGGGTGCCTTCCTTGGAGGGCGTGAGGTAGCGCTGGAGGGTGCGGCGGTCCTCGTGCCCGGACAGGTTCATCAGGTCGGCCTCGGTGGCGCCGTCCTCGCCGGCGTGCGTGAGCCGGGAGTGCCGCAGGTCGTGCGGGTCCCATCCCTTCGTCGCGGCTCCGAGGTGCCGCTCGGCGGTGCGGTAGGTCATCCGCCGGCGTCGGCTGGCCGGGTCGACGTCGTGTGCCGGGACGGTGCCGTCGTCGGGCGCGGTCCGGGTGGACAGGAACACCGGGCCGGTGCGGCGGCGGCCGAGGAACTGTCCGAGCATCCGCGCGGTGCGCACGTCGTAGAGCAGCGTGTCGTGCTTGCCGCCCTTGCGGATCGTGCGGGCGCGGCGGTTGGCGCGGTCGAGGTGTTCGACGTCCAGGCGCAGGACCTCCTCGGAGCGGGCCGCGGTGGCGTACAGCATCGACCAGAGCGTGCGGTCCTCCAGTGGCCACCGGCGGTCGCCGATCAGCCGGTCGATCGCGGCGCGGTCGCGCACCCGCTCGCCGTCGGGCTTGGGCTGGTGTTCGCGGCGCAGCCCGCGCAGCACCGCGGCGGCGTCGCCGATCCACTCCCGCTCGGCGAAGTAGGCCGCCGCGGAGGCGACGGCGGCGCGTTTGGCGTTGAACGTCGACGGCGCCTTGGCTCCCCACGCGGTGCGGACGTTGGCGTGCAGCCGCTCGCGCGTCGGGCCGGGGGAGTCGAGGTCGGTCACGTCGGCGATGCCGGCGAACGCGACCGGCAGGGCGGAGGTGTAGGAGCGGACGGTCTCCGGGGAGGTGATCCGCCCGGACCGGCCGCGTCGGGCGGCGAGGTGCCGCAGGAACGACGCCAGCGCCTCGGCGGTGGACACCCCGGCGCCGGGGTCGGCGACGGCGTGGAGGTGTCGGTCCTCGGCCACCCGGACCCCCCTTTGTCAGATAACACGCGTGAAAGGTGCGCCGCCCGGAACCGGCCACCAGCGGGGCCGGCGACCCGCGCGGGCGCTTTTGTCAGATAATACGCCATTATCTGACAACCAGGCTCGGCGGCGGCGACGCGGGTGGCTCCAGGCAGGGTCACCGCGGGCCGCGCACCGGCGATGGTTCGCCGGGCGGGGCGTCCGGGGGTTCCGGGGCTGGGTGGTCGTCGATCCGGATGAGCCGGTGCCAGGTCCCCTCGCGGTCGTCGACGGGCTGGTGCTCGTCGGCAGGCCGCCACCTCGGCGGCCACATCGACTCAGGCGACAGCGGGTGGGCGACCGACGCGCCACGGAAGTCGACGCCCGCAGGGGAGACCTCGCCGTACCTGGCAGGCCCGGTGAACGACGCCTGCGCGAACTCGGCCTCCCCGGCGAACGACGCCTCGCTGAACCCGGCCTCCCCGGCGAACGACGCCCCGATGAACCCGGCACCGTTGGCGAACCACACCTCGTTGAACCAGGCAGCCTCGGCGAACGACGCCCCCCGGAAGTCGGCCTTCCTGGTGAACGACGTCCCGCCGAAATAGGCACTCTCGGCGAACGACGCCCCGTTGAACCCGGCAGGCCCGGCGAACGACGCCCCGCCGAACGCGGTATGCCCGGCGAACGACGCCCCGTTGAACCCGGCAGGCCCGGCGAACGACGCCCCCCGGAACACGGCCTCCCCGGCGAACGACGCCCCGTTGAACCCGGCAGGCCCGGCGAACGACGCCTTGCTGAACGCGGTAGGCCCGGCGAACGACGCCCCCTCGAACTCGGCCTCCCCGGCGAACGACGCCCCGCTGAACCAGACACGCCCGGCGAACGACGCCCCGTCGAACCCGGCAGGCCCGGCGAACGACGCCCCGTCGAACCCGGTATGCCCGGCGAACGACGCCCCGCCGAATTGGGCGTTGCGTATGTGGCAGTTGGACAGGTCGACCTGGACGAGGGTGGCGTCGGTGAGGTCGAGGTCGGTGTCGGGCCAGAAGGTGTCGGCGGGGTGGTCGGTGTCGGTGCGGGGGCGGAGGTGGTCGCGCAGGATGCGTTGGGCGGTGAGGCGGACCTGTTGTTCCTGGCGGCGTTGGTCGTGTCGGGCGCGGGCGGTGTCGTCGGCCTGGTCGTCAGGGGGGTCGCCGGGTGGGGTGAACGGCATCCGCAGATAGGCGCACAGCACGTCGACCACGGTCTGCCGCAGGTAGGCGGGGCGCTCGTTGTCCTGGGCCAGACGTTCCAGGGCGTGCAGGCCGGCCAGCCGGACCGGGGCCTTGTCCGATCCCAACTGTTCGGCGGCCGCGGTGTACAGCTCGGTCACCCGGCGCGCGGCGGCGTCGTGCTCGGTGGCGGCCTGCGCGCGTTCCCGATGGTCGAGTTCCTGTTCCTGGGTGCGCTGCCGCCGCGCGGCGAGGTACAGGGCGAACAGCGCGCCACCGCCTGCGGCGACCGACGCGGCGATCTTCACCGCGTCCAACTGCGCGGTCGTCCTCCGGTCCACGTCGGCCAGGCCCCGGCCCTCGATCCACGACCACAACAGCCACCCGGTCGTGCCGGCGGCCGCGAGCAGGACCACGGCCACCACCGGCATCACCCAGCGGGGCAGCGGCGGCCGCCGCACCGGCGGATCGACGGGTAAAGAGGCGGCGGGAACGCGGTCGTCAGGCACGCCGCAGATCCTGCCCGGCACCCGCGCCCGGTCCGACGGGTCCGCGACAGGTGCACCCGAACGGGCCCCACCACCTGGCGACCCGTCACGATCGACCCTGCGCCCGGCGGCGCTACACCGGGCCGTCGCCTCCCTGCCCGGAGTCCGTCGGGATACCCGCGAAGTCCGAGGCCGGCACCGCGGCGGACCGCCCCAGGCACCGGCCCGACCGGCTACTCCTCGGCCGGGTCCGAGTCCTCGACCTCGTCCAGCACCTGGTCCACCTCGGCGTCGGTCACGTCGGGCACTCCGAAGTGGTCCAGCAGCCTGGCCAGCCGCAGGTCGGTGCGCACGCTGGACCTGCGCAGGTCGTAGAGGCTCGACCCGTACCCGGTCTCGATCTCCCCGAGACGGGCTTCGAGCGCCTGGATCCGAAGCTCCAGGGTGTGCAGTGACGAAGCCATGCGGCAGAGCCTAGCCACCTGAGGCGATCACACCCGCAGGTTCGCTCCGCTCCACCCGGCCGCTCACGGCCGGCCCCGACTCCGAGTCACCGCGCACCCCGGTAGAGCGCGGCCTGCCAGGCGCACGCGTCCGCACCGCGGGCCCGCCACGGGCCTGCGAAGCCGCTGATCAAAGCCCTGCGCGGAGCACACCCGCACTCGGTCGGCCGTCGAATGGCACAGGAACACTCACAAAAGCGCCAGGCTCCGCGCGGAAAGAATTACCGAGATAACTCGGTTCGTGAATACCCGCAGGGGCGGGGGTTTCGCGCGCGCTATACTGGACCACCTCCCCGACTTTCTTTGAAAGCGGGGAGGGTCGACCCTTCCGGGAAAAGCGGGAGGGTCGACCCTGATCTCTGACATCACTAGCGAAAGGACTCGCATGCGACGCTTCACACGCTGGTGCTCAGCCGCTCGCGCCCTCGCCCGCCTCCTTCACGAGCTGGCGAAACTGGCCGAGGGCCACGGCTGGGACTGGGCGCTCGGCGCGTAACCGAACCCAGCCCGATGGCCTGACCAGGGTGCCTCCTGGCAGGTCGTCGCGCAACCGAAGAATAGCCGGGTAATCTCGGCGCGTCAAAGGCGAGCCGGTCCGGGCGTGGGCCTGTTTCGACACGCCCGGACCGCGCTTCCGCCCGCCCGGGAAACGGCGCACAATGGCGCTCATGACCATGGACACCACCTGGGCGATGCAGGAACTGGACGGCTTTCTCACGCTCGCGGAACTCCAGCCGTACGCGGGGTTCATGGGCGCCGCCAAGGGCAACCGGGGCCGGCTCGAGGAGATCGTGGCGTCGGCGCAGGTGGTCGAGCAGATCCTGGACCGGGTCCTGCCGAACTGGCGCACGGAGGTGCCCGACAGCCGGAACAAGTCGGTCAACCGCTGGTGCCAGCACATCGAAGCCGCCCAACGCGCGCGGACGGCCCTGCGTCGGCAGGACGAGATCCGGGAGAGGCTGGGCGACAACGCGCCTCAACTCGACGCCGCCCGCCTGCACCCCTGGATCTGGGAGGGAGCGCGTTCGCTCTGGCAGAGCGGCCACTACCGGGAGGCGGTGCACGCGGCCTGCGTCAAGCTCAACGCCGAGACCCAGAACAAGGTCGACCGTCGCGACATCTCCGAGACCGACCTGTTCAACCAGGCGTTCAGCGTCGACCCGGCCCAGCCCGGCAAGCCGCGCCTGCGGGTCCTGCCCGACGACGGCTCCAAGACCTTCTCCAGCGTTCACCGCGGCGTGCGATGCTTCGCAGAAGGCTGCTACGCGGCCATCCGCAACCCCGTCGCCCACACCAAGGGCGACCTCACCGAGGACCAGGCCCTCGAACAACTCGCCGCCCTGAGCGTCCTCGCACGCTGGGTCGACACAGCCACCCTCGAACGATGACCCGCCCTCCACGGGCACCGCGGGGCAGCGGCCGCGACCGCGACCGGTCGATCGCACGCGTGGCCCACCGTCATCCCCGTCGCGGGCGCACTTCGGCCTGCCACCAGGGGAAATACGCTCACGAGCGTCGGGTGGGCACGATCGTCATCGGCCCGGCCGAACACCGTTGACCGCTTACCGTGGGACGGGGACCGCCGGACGCCACCACCCTGCGTCACCGCGCGCGCCGGCCTTAGCGTCGACTCCGGTACCTGGCACAACGCCAACGGGCGGCCCCGCGAGGGAGCCGCCCGTTGCCATCCGGACCCGCTGCAACGGGCCGGTCGGTCGCGTCTCCGGGTACCGGCGGGGCGGCCGGTGTCAACCGGTTCAGGAAGGTCCGGTCGCCCCGCGTTCACCGATCAACGATTCGAGGACGCGAGAATGAGATTAGGTCGACCCCGCCGCCGCGGCACCTGTCGGTGCGCCGACGCGACACCTGTGTGCGACGACCGGCAGGCTCCGATCGGTCGCGGCGAATCCCCAGGTCGGACGGTCCTCCGCCAGCTCGGCACGTGGCCGGGCACGCTGAGGTTGGTCCTGGTCCTGGTCGTCGTGGCGGGTCTGCTCGTCACGTTGATGCTGGTCGCCCCGGTTCGGCTGGACCTCGGGCCGGTCAGCATCGCCCCTGCCGGACAGGCCCGGCAGGGCTAGGTGGTGTGGCACCGGCGGTTGTCGCCGGTGCCGCGTAATTTTGGTCAACACTGAGGTAATCATGAGCATCACATTGTGCTGCGCGGGCGGCGGTTCCGGCCGGGGCGGTAGAGACGCGGCGGCTGGGACCGCGCGTGGCGGCCCCAGCCGGGGAACAGCAGGTCGGCGGTGCTACGTGGTCGCGCCGAGTCGGGCGAGCAGCGGACGGGGGTCGAGTCGACCGCCGGCCAGGCCCAGGTACAGCTCGGGCCGGGCGCTGCCCTGCGCGAGGACGGCGTGCAGGCGTTCGCCGGCGGGGACGTCGATCGGCCCGAGGTGCCCGTGGATCTGGGCGGCCAGGACGTCGGCCCACAGGTAGCTGTAGTAGGAGGCGTCGTAGCCGCCGACCAGCACGTGCCGGAAGGCGGGAAGCGGGTAGCGCAGCGGGGCGTCGACGGCGTCGAGGCCGACCTCGGCCAGGACCCGCTCGGCGAACGCGTCCAGCTCGTCGGCGCTGGGGATCTGGTCGGGGGTGAGGCTGTGCAGCTCCAGGTCGACCAGCGAGGCGGCGACGTCCTGGTGGAGCTGGAGCCCGCGGGCCGGGCCTGCGGCGCCCAGGCGGTCGGCGAGGGCGGCGGGGATGGTGTCGCGGGTGGTGTGGTGGCGGGCGTAGTCGAGCAGCACGTCGGGCTCCATTGCCCAGGTCTCGACCACCACGGACGGGACCTCGACGATGTCCCAGGGCAGGCGGGCGTGGCCGGCGTCGCCGGGGTAGTGGACGTTGGAGAGCATGGCGAGGGCGACGTGGCCCATCTCGTGCCACACCTGCGCGGCCTGCGCCGGGGTCAGCAGCACGTCCCCGAACAGCGTCGAGTCGGGCTCGGGGAGGTTGAGGCTGAGGGCGACGACGGGGCGTCGGCGCAGCAGCCCGGACTGGGCGACGATCTCGGTGGTCCACGCGCCGGGGCGTTTGCCGGGGCGCCGGTAGGGGTCGACCAGGACCAGGCCCAGGTGCTGGTCGTCGCTGTCGACGGCTTCCCATACCCAGGCGTCGGGCACGTGCGCGGCGAGGTCGCTGCGCTCGCGGAACCACACGTCGAACAAGTCGCTGAGCACGTCGCGCACGCCGTGCAGGACGGTGTCGAACGAGAGGTGGTCGCGGGCGTCGACGCCGTGTGTGCCGTCGTCCTCGCCGGTGCGGACTCGCTCGGCGAGGTGTGCCAGGCGTGGCCGATCCCACGCGGTGACCTGCCGGCCGCCGGTGGGCAGGGCGGCGTCGGCGTCGGCGACCAGGCGCACGGCGTGCGGGGCCAGCTCGTGCAGCAGCCGGCGCACCGCGTCGACCGATCCGGCGGTTTGGACTTCCTGCACGTAGTCGGCGTGGTGCCGGTAGCCGAGCAGGTCGGCTCGTTCGGCGCGCAACCGCAGCAGCTCCACCACCAGCTCGCGGGTGTCGTGTTCGTCGCCTCGGGAGCAGCGCGTGGTGGAGGCGGTGTGGACACGGCGGCGCAGCCCAGGGTCGGCCAGGTGCGCCAGCACCGGCTGGACAGTGGTGGCGGCCAGGGGCAGCAGCCACCCCGCCAGGCCGTGGTCGGCGGCGGCTCGGACGGCGCGGGCCAGCTCCGTGTCGTCCAGGCCCTCCAGTTCGGCGGGGTCGATGACGTGCACCGCGGCGGCGTCGAGCGCGCCCGCCAGGCGGGCCTCGATCTCGGCGCCCACCTCGTCGGCCCGGGTCGTCAGCTCCCGCAGCCGCTCCCGCGCGGCCGGGTCGCGGTGGGCGCCGTGGCGGCGGAACTGCCGGTGCACGCGGTCGAGCAGGCGGACGTCGTCGGGGTTCAGGCCCAGTTCGTCGCGGCGGCCGTGGACCTCGGCGACCCGGGCGGCCAGCGCGGGGTCGAGCCAGGCGGCGGTGTCGGCGTCGGCCAGCAGCGGCGACACCACCGCGTCGACCGCCCGGCGGGCGGGGGTGGCGGCGGTCTTGAACAGCACCGACCACACCTGGCGGGTCGTCCACAGCCGGTCGTGGGCCAGCTCGATGGCCACGATATCGGCCATCGACGGAGGTTCGGGGTTGTCGCGCACGGCGGCCAGTTCGGCGGCGCGGGCCTGGATGCCGGCGCGCACCGCGGGCTCGATGTGGTGGTCGGCGACCAGGTGCAGCGGCGGCCACCCGGACGGCCAGGCGGACGGCCAGGCGGACGGGTTCATCAACGGGTTGACGTGCTCGGGCGTGGTGGTGGACGTGTCCACGGTGTCCTCCGGGGTCGGAGTCGTCGGTACGCCGGGTCGGCGAGACGGGCGAAGGTCAGCCTCGCCGCACGGCGCGGGGAAAGTGCGGGGCGAGCGCGGGGCAGGCGAGGGGCGCGGACCGCGGTGGTGGCATTGCGGTGGACGTCGACGGGCGGCCGGTGGGGGCCGGTCAGGCGCGATGGAGGGGCAGGACCGGGGCCAGGCCGTGGCGGGGAGGTTCCGGATGGTCGCAGTCGTGCAGGGCGAGCATGGCGTCGACGACGTTGAGCACGTCCTGCACGGGCTCGCTGTCGGGGTGCGCCAGGCGCAGGGCGGCCACCTGCTCGCGGATCTCGGTGATGCCGAAGGGCGCGTCGTCGCGGGGCCCGACCTCGATGGGGGTGTCCACGACGGGGCCTCCGGGATGCGACGACGGCTGGGGTGCCTCCCGATCATCCAGGACGCACCCCGCCGGGTGGTGGTGCGCGGCCGGGCCGGCGTGTCCGCCGGTCAGGCTTGGCGCAGTTCGTCCTCGAAGGCGTCGCTGAACTGCCTGGCCGTGTCGCGGCCGGCGGCCTGCTGGACGTCGCGGGTGATTTCGATGCCGAGGCGGCCGGCGTCGGAGACCGCGCGGGCCTTGTCGGCGCCGGTGGCGTTGCCAGCCCTGGTGAGCGCGGCGCGCAGTTCCGCAGCACCGGGACGGGAGGTGGTCATCGTGTTCTCCGTTCGGGGGCGGCCCGCCCACACGGCCGGGCCGGTGGGCGGGGTTACTCGTAGAGGTCGCCGGACTCCTGGTCGGCGGTGATGCCGTCGGTGAGCGCGCGGCCCTCGGCCGCTTCGCCCGCGTCGGGCTGCTCGGGCCCGGTCACGCGGCCGGCGCTCACCGCACGGTCCACTCGGCGTCGTCGGGCTCGGTGACCCAGTGGCGGGTCCCGCCGACCGTGTCCGGGTCGTGGACCTCGACCGACCCGCGCTGGAACTGCACGGCGGACCGCCCGGGCTGGTTGCCCATCGGACCGCCCTCGTGCACGCGGCGCACCATCCCGGTCCGCCCGCCGTCCGGGGTGGTCACCCGGTCCCCGGTGGTCAACTCCGTGGTTCTCCTGGTACCCATCTCCTGCTCCTCGTGAGGGGAGAAGGACCCCGCCCGATCCGGCCAAGGAAGCCGGGCGGGGTCCACCGACAACCCAATCTAACTAGGGTTCAACCCCGAAAAACCAGGGTTGAACCCTAGTTAGATTGGGTGAAGCCGACCCCCGGACGCGCGACGGCCCCGACCTGGACAGGTCGGGGCCGCGAGAGTGGAGATCGTCGCCGCGGGGAGCGGGTCAGGAGCCGGGGCCGGGGAAGACGCCGGCGGCGACCAGGCGCTCACACCACGCCTCGACCAGCGACGGCGGCGGCGCGACCGTCTCACCGGCCAACAGAAGCCGCACCATCCCCTGGAGCGCGCGGGGCAGCGCGTCGGCCGCCAGCCGGGCCCGAGTCGGCGCGCCCTCGACCAGCGCCATCGCGGTCGCCGCCTGCTCCAACGTCACCTCCGCCGGGATGCGCGCGTCGTAGACCCACTGGCCGTCCTCGCGACGGCGCTTGGCCTGCGGACGCACGGTCGGCATCGACACTCCCTCAACCTGGAGATCGGGTTCGACCCGGATAATCCGGTATCCGACCCGCCTCAGGCAACCTAACGCCTCGACGGGCGCTGGGGACCGATGTCCACCTGACGACGCCCGGCGGGAAGGCGACGGCCGCGGCCCTCTTTGGAGAAGCAGCGGCCGTCGTCGCCGTGTCGGTCAGCGCTCTTGCTGGCTGGCGATGAAGCGGGCCCACTGTGCCCTGGGGAACGCCAGCACCTCGGCGGGCGTGTGATCGGGTTCGTGGGCCTTGGTGTCGCCTACCCCGATGTAGGTGCGGCCGTGGTGGTCGAGGACGGCGACCTCGACGCACTGGCCGGTGGAACTCCGGCTGCTCTTGCGCCATCGGGCTGCGGCGAAGTCGGCGGCAGTGGGGCTGCCGGTGGCGCCTTCGGGGTTGGGGTTGGCGGTACTCACTGCGACAGCTCCTTGATGACCTTGTGGATGGTGGCTGCCGTGTGGTCGGGTTTGTCGGCCCTGTCGGCGAGTTCGGCGAAGGTTTCGGTGTAGCGCTTGACCTCCTGGTACGTGTCGTACCAGGACGCGCGCAGCAGCCCCTCGTGGTAGACCACGCCCGGGTCGGCGAGTTGGGGGTCGTCGGGGAAGGCCATGACGGTGAACGGTCCGTGCAGGCCGGGATGCGGTCCTGTGGAGTAGGGCAGCACCTGGATGGTGATGTTGGGGTGCCCCAGCAGCTCCTCCAGGCGCGATAGCTGGCTCCGCATCACGGCCGGGTCCGCGACCAGCAGACGCAACGCGCCTTCGCCGAGCACGACGTGCACCCGGGCGACGTCGAACACGGCCTGACGACGCATCCGCAGCGCGGTGCGGTCGTCGATCACGACCTCGGGTTGGTCCGGGCTGAGCGCCCGGATGATCGCCCAGGCGTAGTCCTGGGTCTGGAGCAGCCCGGAGACCACGAACGGTTCCCAGATCAGCAGTTGCTCGGCACCCTGCTCCAGGCCGACGAACCGGCCGAAGTTGGCCGGACCGTACTGGTCGGGACTGCCTTGGTCCTCCCACCAGCCGGGGCGTTGGGCGATACCGACGCGCTGCCACAGCACCTCCAGCCGTCCCTCGGGCGCGCGGTAGAGGCTGGTGAGCTTCTCCAGGTCCTCGTAGGAGGGCAGCCGCTCCTCGGTCTCGAAGTGCCCGGCCTTGGACTTCGACCAGCCCAACTCCGTGCCGACCGTGGACAGTTTCAGCCCTCGGGCCGTTCGCAGCTGTTGCAGCTCCATCGCCACGCGGCGCCGACACAACGTCGGTGTCGCCGACTGCTCTCCCACCCTCACCCCTTCCGATAGCCAGGCAGCGCCGTTCCCGGGAGCCGACAGAGCAGACGTCACTCCCAGTAGCACGACTCCACCCAAACGGGCGCGTACCTGTAGACACTCCCTAACTGTAGTGTCTACATACGCCGGACGGGATCGCCCGTACCGGCGCAGTTGGCCGGGACGGTCGACCTCGCGCGGCTCGTATGTCCGACCACACGTGCCGCTCATCCTCCCTCAGGGGCAGAGGGCGGCCGTCCCGGTCCCTGGGGAGCGCCCCCGGCTCGGGCTTCGGCCCGGTATTCGGTCAGCCGGGGTCGCGCAACGTGCTGGCGGCCCCGCTCCATCTCCCCCTGGGGCGGGGCCCGCCTCCACACCGACAACGGCTTGGAGGTGGTGGGGATGTGGCAGGCAGTGGTCCACCACTGGCCCGCGCTCGCGCTCGCCCTCGCGGCGGGTGCCTGGGCCGTGCGGGACGCGGCCCGTTCCGTCCGTCCCTCCGAAGCGGATCGGAGGCGGTCATGACCTTGCGTGAACGGTGGCGCGCCCGGCGGACCAAGGTGGCGTGCCGCGACGAGTACGGGTACCGGGGTGTGATCATCCCGGTACCGAGATCAGGCGGCTGTGGCGTCGAACTGCGAACCCCTCTGGGGGTGCTGATCCTGAGCCCCCTGGAAGTCGGCCGGTTGCGCGCCGGCCTCCAAGCGGCGCTGTTCGAGTCGGCCGAGCTGCTCGTCGCCGAGGAGGCCGCGGCGACGGCGTCCACCGACGAGGTGACCCGGTGAACGCGGCCGTGCCCCGGCCGAGACCGCACACCGGGCGCGACCGCACCATCCAACGGTTGGGCGCCCACGGTTTCCGACCCGCACCGGTGTTCTGGAACGGCGGTGTGGCGCTCGGGTTGTTCCGGTGGCGCTCCGACGTGGTGGACAAGATCGTGGTGCCGACGTTCGGACCGTGCGCGTGGTTGCGCACCGAGGTGCTCCGCGTGCCGGAGGAACCGAGCCGGCTGCTGGGCGAGATGCTCGTGTGGCAACCCGGTCGGCTGGTCGACCTGGCGGGCCTGGCTCTCGCGCCGGTGCAGCGCGACGACGGGACGACGTCGTGAACGGCGGGTTGGCGGAGTTCGACGAGATGCCCGCCGAGGAGCAGGCCGCAGCGCTGCTCAAGGCGCTGGAGGAGAACCCGGCCGCGGTGACCGCGATGTTGCAACAGCGGCTTGCCAAACCGGGCGTCATGCGTCCGGAGAGCAGCAGGTGGACGCACGGCTCGGGGTGGGACGTGAACCCCGAGCGCCGGCGCGGCCACCCAGTCTGACCCGGAGGGTGTGGCAGCGCGACGCTCCCGCCGGACGCGCCCCCTCCTTTCGCGGCACCCGATTCCACCGACCCCCTCGGAATCGGGTGCCGCCCCCCCTTTTTTTGCGGATCGAGTGGAGAGGTGTGGTCGTCATGCCCCGGACGCCCGAGCAGGCGCGCGAGGACGACGAACTGGTCGACGGGGTACGGGCGGGCAGCACCGCGGCCTACGCGCAGTTGTACCTGCTGCACCGGTCCGCCGCCCTCGCACATGCCCGCCGGCAGGCACGCCAGGCGGCCGACGCCGAGGACGTGGTCGCCGACGCGTTCCTCCGCGTGTTCGACGCGCTGCGCCGCGGCCACGGACCGACCGACGACGCGGGCTTCCGCGCCTACCTGTTCACCGTGGTGCGCAACGCCCTGCGTGACCGGGCGCGCCTGGACGGCCGTGTCGACACCGTCGAGGACCTGGAGCTGGCCGCACCGGCGGCGGTGCGGGTGCCGTTCGACGACAGCCGGTTGATCGGAGAACTGGAGCGGTCGCTGCTGGCGGCCGCGCTCGGCCGGCTTTCACCGCGCTGGCAGACGGTGCTGTGGCAGGTGGAGGTGCTGGGCCGCACACCGGCGCAGATCGCCCCGGTGCTGGGGCTGAGCGCCAACGGGGTGTCCGCGCTGGCCCACCGTGCCCGCGAGGGCCTGCGCCTGGCATACCTGCAAGCCCACCTCGATCGCGCCGCGGCTTCCGCCACGGCGTGTCGACCGGTGGTCGAACGACTGGGCACGTTGGTCCGCCGCAGCCTCGTCGGACCCGCCGCCGCGGTCGTCCACGGCCACCTGCCGATCTGCGGTTCCTGCCGGAGCCTGCTGGCCGAACTGCGCGACGTCGCGGGTCACCTGCACGTCCCGCACTCGGCCCGCGTGGCGTGATCCACGCCCCGGCCCACCACGAACAGGTGGCTGTGCGCCCACCACGAACAGCCGCGGGCAAGAGGCGGCCATGCTCGATCGTCGTCGGCTTCGGACTGCGGAGTGAACGTTGGATGCGAACGGAGAGGGCACCGATGTGGTTCGGCTGAGGGTGTTGGTCGCATCGCCCGCGACGGGGAAGACCACGTGGTGCGGCAGGCAGAACACTCTCCTGGGCGTGGTGCTGTCGACCGACCGGACCCGTGCCGAGATCGGTGCCGGAGAACACGACCAAGGTGTCTCGGCGCGCGTGTTCGATCTCGTGGCGTCGCGCGCCGCCGAGCACCTGGCGGCCGGGCGGGACGTCACGATCGACGCCACCGGCGCCCGCCGCCGGGATCGTGCCCGATGGCTTGTCCTGGCCGCCGCGCACGGGGCGGTGCCGGTCGCGATCCGTCTACGGTGTCCTCTGTGGACTGCGCTGCGTCGCAACCGCGGTCGGGAAAGGCGGGTTCCGACGCTGGTGTTGGTGCGGATGTGGTGTGCCGTGCGGACGCTCACACCGGACCGGCTCCACCGCGAAGGATTCGCCGAGGTCCGCGACCTGCGTACCTGAGCGGCGGGCAGACCCCCGACCCGGCGCGCCGATCCCGCAGGTCAGTCGAGTTCCCGGAACGTGACGGTGATGTCGTCGTCGTACCCGTCGACGACGAGGTACCAGTAGGCGTGGTGCGGAACTTCCAGTGTCAGCGGGGCCCGGCGTGGTGCGGGACGCACAAGCGGGACGGCGGCCATGATCTCCACCATGAACGCCGGCCGTCCCACGGACCCCGACCCGTTACCCCGACCCACACCACCGTCGCAGCGGGAGCCGTTGCCGCGCTGGACGGTGCCGGTGGTGGCCGCCGTCGTGCTGCTCGCGGCGGCGGCAGCGGGCTGGCTGTTGTGGCGGTGGATCGACGGCTTGGCACTGGCCGACCCGGGGCAGAAGGACCGGGCCGCGGCGCAGTTGGACGCGGTCAAGCTCGCGGCCTCGATCGCGGTGGGCGGCGGCGGACTGTTCGCCCTCTACCTCGCGGCACGGCGGCAACGCACCCAGGAACTGGAGCTGCGGGCACGGCACGCCGAACTGGCCCACCGCGAGGCCGAACTGGCCCAGCGCGACCGCGTCCAGGCCCACTCCGAGCAGGTCGCCGAGCACAACCGGGCCCACGCCGAACGCGTCGCCGCCGCGACCGAGCGGGACGCCGCCGCGCGCCGGGTCACCGAGCTGTATGGCAAGGGCGTCGAGCAGTTGGGCTCGGACAAGGCCCCGGTCCGCCTCGGCGGCCTCTACGCTCTGGAACGCTTGGCCACCCAGGACAACCTCGACCGGCCCATGCTGCGCCAGACCGTGGTCGACGTCCTCTGCGCCTACCTCAGAATGCCGTACGCCGTGCCGGGCGCCCCACCCGCCGACGACGCCGACGAGCCGACCCGCACCCGCCACGAGCAGCAGGTGCAGGAACGCGAGGTCCGGCTCACCGCCCAACGCATCCTCGCCACCCACCTGCACCCCGGAAACGACCCCGACCACCCCGCGGACACCTTCTGGCCCGACACCGACCTCGACCTCACCGGCGCCACCCTCATCAACCTCGACCTAAGCCACTGCCAACCACGCCACACCCAGTTCAGCGGGGCGAGGTTCACCGGGCACACCATGTTCAGCGGGGCGAGGTTCACCGGGCACGCCGTGTTCGACGGGGCGACGTTCACCGAGGACGCCATGTTCGGCGAGGCGAGGTTCACCGAGGACGCCATGTTCGGCGAGGCGAGGTTCACCGGGCACACCGTGTTCGACGGGGCGACGTTCACCGGGCACACCGTGTTCGACGGGGCGACGTTCACCGGGCACGCCATGTTCGACGGGGCGACGTTCACCGGGCACGCCATGTTCGGCGGGGCATCGTTCACCGAGGACGCCATGTTCGACGGGGCGACGTTCGGCGGGGCGACGTTCACCGGGCACGCCGTGTTCGACGGGGCGACGTTCACCGGGCACACCGTGTTCGGCGAGGCGACGTTCACCGGGCACGCCATCTTCGACGAGGCGTTGGTCATCCATCCGGTGCCAAAGCGCTCGACCTGGCCGCGCGGTTGGGAGCCCGCCAGCGAGCACGGTCCGCTCGAGGGCCTGGAGGGTGTCTGGCACCGCCTGGTCCACGTCGACCGCGAGACGTTCCCGTCGGGCGTCCAGGACTCGGCCACCGACCCCGCCGACGGCTGAGCCCCACCCGCGACCGGGCAGGCGGGTGCCGGTGGCGGCGTCGCCGGCGCGTGAGACTCCGTCCGCTGGCACCGCCAACTCGGCAGGGCGGGCCAGTCCCTCGGGGACCGTCACGTCACCTGCGAAACCGCCACGTCACCGGCGAACGACAAGTGGCTTTATTACACGTGTCCGGGTGTGGGCGTCGGGCGTGTCGGCGAAGCAACCCGTGCGGACCAGTGCGGCGTCACCGCGGACTTCCTATGCGATGGGGAACGTGCCGCCTTCGGCGCGGATGACGCGGGTGGCGGTCTGCAGGAACGCGTCGCGGGCGCGGGCGACCAACTCCGGGTTGTTGTTGCCCAGCAGCGCGCCGGCCAGGGTGCGGGCGCTCCAGGTCACCAGGGTGCCGTGGCGGGCCAGGTAGAGGGCCACCGACCGGATGTGGTGCAGGTCGAGGGTGTCCAGCCAGGCGTAGGCGAGGATCTGCCAGCACCATCGGGCCACCCGCCGCGGGTCGCCGAGGGTGAGGACGGTCTTGACGTCGATCAGCATGGTGGTCTCGGGTGTGCCGGCCAGCAGGTCCCCGTCGGCCCATCCGGGGACCAGCACGGGAGCGGCCACGCCGAGCGGTGCGCGGAGGTCGTGGCGACCGTCGGGGTGGCCGGTGGCGCGCAGCTTGTCGACCAGGCGCGCGT
Organism: Saccharothrix obliqua; assembly: GCF_019375475.1. Classification (GTDB taxonomy): domain Bacteria; phylum Actinomycetota; class Actinomycetes; order Mycobacteriales; family Pseudonocardiaceae; genus Actinosynnema; species Actinosynnema obliqua. The sequence goes on from NZ_JAHXGQ010000021.1 coordinate 18,882, forward strand.
GGCGGGCGCGGGCGGCGAGGTCGACCAGGTCGGCCACCGCCGTGTCGGGGGCCAGGGCGCGCAGCTCGGCGACGCCGCCGCCGGCGCGCAGCACCGACGCCAGCCGCGGGTCGACGCGGCCGGAGCGGTAGACGCCCTCGCACACGCCCAGGACCCACGCCGATCGGGCCAGGCCCGCCTCGACGCCGGGGGAGGCGCCCCACCGGCCGTGGGGGGCGTGCGCGGCCTGGTAGGCGCGGGTGCGTTCCAGCAGGTCGACCATCACCGCCTCGGCGTGGGGGTCGACCGGGTCGCGGTGCTCGGCGGTTCCCAGGTCCATCCACCCGTCGGGGGTGCGGCGCAGGGCCAGCGCCCGGCGTCGCTGCGGGGCGGGGAGTCGGGCGTGGCTGGGGTAGGCGGCGGCCTGGGCGTGGGCCTGGGGCCAGGACAGCCAGCCAGCGCGGATCATCCCGAGCATCGCGCCGTAGGGCGGGGCGGGGTCGACCAGGTCGGCCAGGCGCTGGCCGGCCGCGCCGCCGACGTCCGCCCAGTGGTCCTCGCCGACGGCGCCGACCGGGCGGACCGGTGGTCCCCCCGCGGCCGCGACGGTGCGCACGTGGTTGACCACGCTGGCGGTGCCGGTGAACGTCGTCTCGCACCAGCGGCCCAGTTCGCCGTGGTGGAGCTGGCCGGTCAGGCTCACCGGTACACCGACCCGCGCACGGCGTTGCCGGGTCCGTGCAGGTGGACCGGCACGGACCCGCCGACCAACAGGCCGGCGCGCACGGCGCGCTTCACCCCGGCCCGGCCGCGCGCGGCCCAGTCGGTGAGGTACTGGCTGCCCTGGATGAGCGCGCACCGTCCGGTGCGGACCACCGCGGGCCGCCACAGCCGGGCCGGGTCGACCGTGGCCACGGTCTCGACCCGCCCGTGCGGGTCGAGCACCTCCAGCACGCCCGGCGCGGCGGCGTGGGGCTCGTCGTGCCGGAACCGCAGCCGGTACCCGGCCGGACCGGCCGCGGGGGGCTCGTCCAGGCTCCGGATCGGGTGCCACCCGATCCGGAGCAGCTCGCCGGCCAGCAGGTCGACGCGGTCCGCGCCGGGCCGGTCCGCGATGAGGTCGGCGCGATAGCTGAGCATCACCACCGGGAACGCGGAACCACGGCCGGTGTCGAACACGGTGGCCACGACGTCGACCTGCCCGGGGTCGTCGTCCCGGTGCGTCGGCGCGGCGGCCGCACGGGCCGCGATCTGGTCCCGGGTCAGCTCCAGGACCTGCGAGGACCGGCAGGACGGGTGTACGTGCAGGACGAACGACGCCCCGGCACCGGTGCCGGTGTTCTCCGGATCGGCCACGCGCAGCAGCAGCACGGCGGCGTCCTCGTCGGCCGCGAGCCACTCCGCGCACTCCCAGCACTGCACGCGGCGGGCCCACTGCGGGCCGCGCAACCGGGCGACCTGCTCGTCACCGAGCTGCCCGGCCACCTCCTCGGCGATCGTCACGGTCCGGCTCATCGCTTCGCGCCCTTCTTCTCCGGCCCGCCACTGGTGGCGTCCGCGCTGGTCCGGGCCGTGTCCAGGGCCTCGGTGAGGGTTCGGACCTGGGCTCGCAGCGCGTCCAGGGTCTGTTGGGTGGCGGTGTCGACCCGCGCGCGCTGTTCCTCGGCCGCCGCGCGCTCGTGCTCGATCTGCCGGGTGTGCCGGGTCTCCAGGGCGGTGATCGTCTGGCGGTGCTCGGCGGCCTGGGTGTCGAGGCGTTCCCGCAGGTCGGTGAGCTGCTTCTCGTATCGCTGCTCGACCCGGTCGACGGTCGCGCGGTGCTCGGCGGCCTGGGTGTCGAGACGTTCGCGCAGGTCGGTGAGCGTCTCGCGGGTGGTCCTCAGCTCGGCGCGCAGGCTGTCCGCCAGGTCGTGGGCGGCCTGGGCGGTGGCCCGGTCGGCGGCGGCGGTCTCCCGGACCCGCTGGATCTCCTGCGTGACCTGGTCGACCTCGCCGCGGGCGTCGGCGGCGTCGGCTTCGGCGGCCGCCACCTTCGCCTCCGCGTCGTGCTCGACCTGCTCGACCCTGCGGGCCGCGGCGTCCTCGGCCTGCCGGACGCGGTGCGACGCCGTCTCCTCGGCCTGCTTGGCCCTGGCGTCGGCGTCGTCCCGGATCTCCTTGATCTTGGCGTCGTGGTCGGCTTTCCACTGGTCCAGCTTCTGCCGGTACTCGCGGTCGAGGTCGGCCTTGTGCTGCTCCAGGTCGAGCGCGGCCTGCTCGATCGCCGCCTGCGCCTCGTCGTGCGCCGTGCGCACGGCGGTGTGCGCGGCGTCGATCTCCCGCGCGTGCCGCTCGGCGGCCTCGCGGGCCTCGGTCTCGATGCGCTGCGACGTCTCGTCGGCTTCCTCGGCCGCGCCCTTGGCCTCCTCCAGTTGACCGGCCAGGCCCTGCGCGGCCGCCTCGACCTCGCGCAGCCGGCGCTCGGCGGCGCGGGCCCTGGTCTCGGCGTCCTTGACCCTGGTGTCGGCCTGCTCCCGGATCGCCTCGATCTCCTCGACCAGCGACTCCTCGTCGCCGATGGTGCGGACCAGCGTCTTCAGCTCCTCGATGCCGCCGCTGATGCTGGTGACCGCGTCTCGGACCACGGCCTCCAGGCGCGCGGCCCGTTCGGGCAGCGTCCGGCGGGCCGCGGTGACCGGTTCCACCGGCCCGGCGGGCTTGACCACCGCCACCTCGACACCGGAGCCGGCGGCGCGCTCCAGGCGGCGACGTTCACGCAGGGAGGTCTGCGGCGTGTGCGCGTCGTGGCCGCTGCCGTCGCGCACCACCTCGCAGTAGTTCGCCCGCCGGCCGGACCCGGAGTAGGGCTTCGGCGGGTGGAAGCACACGGGGTAGCGGCAGATGCGCTGGTCCAGGGCCGCGTGCTGGCCGACCAGCGTGTGCAGCGTGACGACGTCGGCCACCTGCTCGACCTGCTCGCGCCAGCGTTCGGCGGCGTCGTCGGTGACCGCGCCCGCCTCGTGGGCGTCGGAGAGGGCCCGCAGCACCGCCGCGCGGGCCGCGTCCAGGGTCCAGGTGTCGACCGGAGGGGCAACCGGGCTCATCGTCATGGCCAAATCATACCAAACATGTCAAACATTACGTTCACTCATGTTATCAAACGAATGTAAGTAATGTAATGAATCGGATCTAGTGTTTAAACGCCATAACTGGGACGCGAAGAAGCCCCCTCGCCGGGTGGTGGCAAGGGGGCTTCTCGAAGAGACCTGGTGCGCGGTTCCGGTGACTCGCCGGTGTCGACGTGGTGGTCGACGTCCTGGCGGTCGGTGTGCCGCGCGTGTGGAGTTGTGGGGCGTGTCAGCCGCGTTCGCGGTGGTCCGCCGTGGTGTGGTCGTTGACGCTATCGCATGGCTGGGACCAGCGCAAACAGCGTCATCCGGTCAGGGTGAAGGGCTGCTCGCACACGGCGCAGATGATCGGTCCCAGTTCGAAGGTGGCGCGGGCGATGCGCAGTCGGCGAACGGGCGTGCACGCGCACACCGCGGCGAGCGACCGGCCGACGGGGGCGTCGCCGGGGGCGCCGGTGGTCTCGGGCACCCGGTAGACGGTCAGGGCGGCTTCCAGGGCCGCCAGTTGCTCGGCGTACCGGGCGGCGGTGGTGTCGGGGACGCTGGTGACGGCCCAGCCCCGGTGGCCGGCCTCGGCGACCTCCAGGCCCAGCTCCTCGGCCAGCACCTTGAAGCGCTTGTTGTGGTAGACGCCCCGGCCGCTGGTGTCGTTGATGCTGCGGGCCTCGGCCAGGGCGTGCGTGGCCTCGTGCAGCGAGGTGGCCAGCACGGCCAGCGGGCCCCGGGCCAGGCCCTCTCCCCCGATGAGCAGTTCGTGGACGTACTGCTCGGGCTGCTCCTGGCCCTCGACGCCGGCGGCCTGGTCCCGCCCGGCCTGGGCCGCGCGCAGCCACCTGCGGCTGGCGAAGTGGCCCAACTTCGCGACCTTGCGGCGCCCGCCGGTGCCGGAGCCGATCACGATGGCGACGTCGGGCACGTCGGGGTGGCGGGCCTGGATGGCGCGCCAGGTGCCGGCCAGCGCGGCGACCAGGCGCTCGCTGACCGACTCCCCCGGCGCGACCGGGGTCTCGGGGGTCGGGGTCACCTGTGCTCCTCGGGGTCGGATGTCGCGCAGCTTCGGTGGCAGCGAACCGCGGGGCGGTGCCCTGCTGCACCATCAGAGCCGGCGCGGTGCGGATGTCGGCCACCAGGCCCGGCAGGCGGCACCTGGTGGCGCATCGCCGGGCCGGTGGCCGCGCTGGCGTCGGGCTAGGCGAGCAGCGCCTCGGCACCGCCTTCGGCGATCAGGTGGCGGGCCAGGCGCAGCGTCTCCAGGGTGTCGTCGCTGGTCATCGCCCGGCCTCCTGCTCGGCCTGGTCGCCCTGGCCCTCGTCGACGTGGCGGATGTCGGCGAGGTACGGGCTGGCGTCGCCGCACTCGGTCCGGCACCGTCGCCGGACCTCCTCGGCCACGTCGACCAGCGACTCCATCGACACGACCGGCGCGCGCCGGCGCAGGCGCGAGTTGCTGGTGGCCACGAGCACCTGCATCTCGTCGACGTGGCGACACACGTTGCTGATCATGCTGTTCTCCCGTTCTGGCTGACAGTAGGGTGCCGGGAGGACGGGCCAGGTACCGACTGGCCCGTCCTCGTGGACGTCCTGCTCGACGCGCACGGCGGTGCCGCCCCGTTCGGCGGGGGTGACCCTCGTCGTGTACGCGTCGGTCTCCGAGTCGTGCTCGGTGATGGTGCTCCCGGCCTCGTTCACCGTGGTGACACGAAATCGCATCGCGGTGTCCTTCTCCCTCGTTCGTCGCCGGCCCGGTCGGCCGGGGCGTGTCGTCCCTGGTCCCGGCCCTGGATCGGATCGGGACCAGGGACGACGCGGGGTGGTCAGGATGATGGTGGCCGCCGCATCGACCACCAGGTGGCGGCCGCCGCGGCGGCTACGCCGATGATCCGGTGGACCGCCTGGTCGCACTCCATGAGGGCGGTTCCGGGTCCGGCGTCGTCCACCACGCCCGGTCGGCGCTGCACGGTGGCGTGCCGCAGGTAGGAGGTTTTCCCGGCCCAGTGCAGCAGCCGCTTGAGGGGTTCGCGGCGGTCGATCACGTAGTGGGTCAGCCCGTTGATCGTCGTGCCGACGATCAGGCCGGACCACGGCAGCCGGTAGCCCAGCGCGCGGGTCACGGCGACGGTGGCGGCGGCCTGCCCGGCGCAGTAGGTCGCGACGTGGCGGGCACACGCCTTCCGGGCGCTCCATCCGTGGCCGCCCTTGAGCCGGGCATCCGCGTCGCGTTGGAGGATCTGGTCGCAGGCGGCGTGGACGTCCGACCAGGTGGCCTGTACCGCGGCGTACACGGCCAGCGCCCGCACGGCCCGGTTGTCCGCGCCCTGGGCGCCCAGGGTGTTCCCCGTCCTCGGTCGCCGGCGTCGTCCGGCGTCGGTCCTGGTCCTAGACTCGCGGACGGACGGGCCAGCTAGTCCCTGGCCCGTCCCCTCCCGCGCGGTCACCAGGGTTTCGCTTCCTGGGCGCGGGCCGTCCAGACGCCCAACTGGGCGTCCAGGCGTCGCCTGCGCGCGGCGCGGCCGTGGTGGCGTTCGTGGCGCAGCCACACGCAGATCGCCGTGGCCACGGCGTGGGCGTGCGACCAGTCCCCGGCCGCGACCAGGCGGTCGTAGCGGCGGCGGCCGTCGCGGAAGGTGCGCGCGTCGACCACGGCGAACGGCTTCGCGGGGTCGCGGTGCGGTTCGCGGAGCCGGTCCCACAGGATCACCCCGCCCAGCACCACACCGGCTGCCGCCGGCGGTGTCAGGGCCATCAGCACGGACATGTCGTTCCTCCTCGGTTGCTCAGGCGTTGTCGGGGTCGTCGGGGTGCCAGTCCCGGATTTTGGCGGCCAGGTAGGCGGCGGGGTCGTCGACCCTGGCGGCGATGGCGAGCCTGCCGGTCCCGAGCCGGGTCAGGACCTCGGCGGGGTCGACGTCGTCGCGGTCGCACGCCTCGCGCACCCGGTGGACCAGCGCGCCGTACGCCGCGGACCCGGTGACGGTCTCCGGCGTGATGCCGGTCAGCACCCGCCGCAGCGCGTCGCGGGTGCGCTGTTCCCAGGTCGGCTCGCCGGCGGCGGCGTGCGGGGCGGGGTTGCCCGCGGTGTCGGTCGCGGACGCGGCGCGCACGGCGTTGGCGAGGCCGCGGTCGATGTCGCGGTCGGCCAGGGCGTTGAGCTGCGCGACCAGGTCGGGGTCGAGCCGGCCGAGCAGGTAGCGGGCGGCGTCGTCCTGGTCGGACAGGTACAGGCCGACCAGCGTGGCGTACAGGGCGGCGGCCGCCCTGTGCCCCGCGGGCGGCACGATCGTGGTGTTCATGCGGGCCTCTCTCGTGTGGGTGTTCGTGCTGGTCCGGCGTCGGGGGCGCGCCGGTGGTCGTTCCGGCGCGCCCCCGACGGGTGGTCAGACCTCGTCGTTCTCGGTGTCCTCGTCGTCGTCGCGGTCGGCGTGGTAGCGGGCGTAGTAGTCCTCGAACCGGGTGTTCTCGTCGGTCTGGGCTTGGGCGCGGGCCTGGTCCAGGGGCAGCTCGGGGTCGTCGAGCATGAGCACGCCCGCGTAGCGGTCCACGCTCTGGGAGGTGGCGGGCGAGTACGGGACGGGCTCGACGTCGAGGCCCTGTTGGGCGGCGATCTCCCGGTCGACCAGGGCCAGGGCCTCGCGGGCGACGCGCAGCGCGTTGACCAGCTCGACCAGGTCCTTCTCCCGGTCCTCCTTGACGATGGCCGTCTCGACCTGCTGCCGCATCCGTGCCGCCGCGGCCGCGCGCTCGACCACGCGGACCTCGGCGGCGCGGCGGCGGATGCGGAGGATGTCCTCGATGGTGCGGGTGGCGGTGCGGGTGGCGGTGCTGGTGGCCATGGCCTCTCCCGGTGATCTCGGCGGTGTTCCTGTTGTAGCCCCCAGTCTACTGGTTTTAGCGTTTGAACATGAACGCATTAGTGCGGGTCAGGGGTGCGCGAACGGGTGACGTCGGTCGGGCGACCCGAGGGTCGCGGGATGGGTTGGGGGTCTTCGAGCGGTGTCGGGTCCGGGCCGCGCCCGGCGGGTTCGGGCAGAGCCCGTCCGGCCGGCAGGCCGGTGTCCTGAACCCGGCGGCGGGCACACCGGGGTGGTGTGTGGTGGGTCGTCTCCTCGCGGCGCACCCCGAAGGGGCTGCCGCGGCCCGGACCCGGAGCGCCAGGCGCGTTCCCTGGCGTGGAGCGGTCCGGGGTGTGGCAGGCTCGCCTGCGCCGCGGGGAGACGGCCCTGCCGTTCCGGTGTGCCCGCCGCCGACCACCAGCTCGGCCGCGCCCGCCCGCCTGGCCGGTGGGGCTCCCGGCTCGTTCGTCGACCTCCTCCTGCAGAACGCTCGTTCCCGGCCGGCAGGACGCTGCTCAAGCCCCGGACCAGCGGGAACCTTTTGCCGGAACCTCCTTGGTCCCCTGCTGTGTCGACCGGTGAGCACCGCATCGGCCGCGCCCGACGGCGGCAGGGCCCACGGGTTCTTCCCCTGTCGGTGTCCAGGTGACTGGTGGTGGTTGCGTTCGCGGTGGTGCGGCCCGCGCGACGGGTTTTGCGCCGCTACGCAGCGGGGTGCGCGGGCCGTGCCGCCGGGCCTGGCGGGGTCCAGGGGGCGCTGAGCCCCCTGGTACCGCGCAGGTCGGCGCCGCAAGCTCCGCTTCGCGCGACGGTGATCGCGTGGCCGCGGTCGTCCGGTGCACCGGCCCGGGTCGCGGCACACCGGTGTCCGTGGATTGTGGATGGTCGGTGTATTGCCTGGTCCCGGCCGTGCGGACGTGGGTTGGCGGGTGTCGCCGGACCGGGTGGTTGTGCCGCGCGGCGGCCTGGTCGGCGGCGTCGGGCGGGGGACGATCGCCGTGGTGGTCGACGGGCTCGGGGCGGGAGGTGACGGTCGGGTGGCCGGGGTGGTGCGGGTGGAGGTGAGCGCCGGCGGGCGGTGCTGGATGGACGGGCGGCCGGCGGTGGCCGGGGAACGGCTTCCCGGCCGGGGTCGGCGCGTGCGGCTGCTGTGCCGCCACTGCGATGCCGCGGTGTTCGGCGGACCCGCAGCCCTGGCGGAGCTGCGTGCACAACGCGGGGACCAGCACAGTTAGCGTCACCGGATGCCGTGTGACGCTAACCAGTGGGCGTTGCGGTCCGCCCGCCGCCGGCCGCGTCGACCGGCCGCGCCACGTTCGGGACGGGTGCGGGCAGTGGTGCCGTCCGGTGTTGCCGGGCGCGGGAGACGGCGGGAGCGACGCCGGTCCGGTGGGCTGGTAGTACGCCAATAAAGATCTTGAGTTTGGAAGGTTCGAGAAGCCTCGCCGACGTCACGCGACCGGCCGTGACGTTAACCGATCATGGCGTCTACCTGGGCGAACGCGCCATCGGAGGTGACGGTCTCCTGGTCGAGGACCATGCACCGCAGGTCGAGGTCGTGGGGCAGCACGGGTGGCTGGTCGAGTAGCACCGCGCCGGCGGCGACGAGGAACACGCGCAGCGTCGCGTCGGACCCGCGCTTGTGGCGGATGCCCTGGTAGAGCAGGTAGGCGGCGTTCCACCAGGCGGTGGTGTCCTCCGGCTCGGCGGCGCCCAGGAGGCCCATCCCGGCGCCCCAGCAGAGGTCGCGGGACCAGGTCGGCGCGCTGACGGCGTAGATGGGTTGGCCTCCGGTCTCCATGCGGGAGACGTCGTGGCCGCGGGCTGCTCGGCGGGCGGCCAGGTGCTCGGCGATCCGGGTGGCGACGCGGCCTCGGACCAGGGCGTTTCCGGTGATCGTGTGTCCGTCGGGGAGCTGGACGGGGTTGCGCAGGACGTCGCGGTGGACGTGTTCGGCGGCGAACCGGGCGTGGGCGAGTTGGCCGTAGTGGAGCAGGACGTCGTGGGCGGGGGTCGGCGTGCCGCCCACGTACTGGCGGAGTTGGTCGTCCCAGTCCGCGCCGTCGCGGTGGCGGCCGACGTAGCCCAACCGGTCGGCGTTCGAGCCGGCCTTGTCGAGGCTGAGCAGTACGCGTTGGGCTTCCAGGAGGGTGCCGCGCGAGTCGGGGGTGTTCAGGGCGAGCGAGTAGCGCCAGGCGTGGGCCTCGGCGTAGGCGGTCCACAGCAGCATGGCCCGGGCCTGGGGAGACGTCGTGTCGCGGAGATCATTGGCCAGGCGGACGCGCAGCCGTTCGGCCTCGGTGGCCTGGTGCTGGGCGAACTCGGCGACCAGGCGGCGGCGTTGTGGGGAGGTTGTGCGGAGCGCGAGGTGCGGGGTCGGGAAGCATGTCGCGGTGATTGGTCGGGCCATGGCTTCACCCTCGGCCACCGGGCCGGCCGACGGGAACGGGTTGACCGTTGCCCGAACGGTGTTAGTCGTGCGCCGGTGTTCGGCCGGAACAGATCGGCGCAGTGCGATTCACCGAGCGGCCGTTGGGCGGGCCGGGTCGGCACCCGGCGACTTCCCTACGGGGGGTCGTACTCTCCGGGGCCGTGGAGACGTGGACGGCGAAGCAGGTCGCGGTGGCGGCCGGGCGGGCGCCGCAGTCGGCGCGGGATCTGGTGCGCTCGTTGGGCCTGGCGGCGGTCGACCGGGACATGGAGACCGGGGCGAAGCTGTACTCGCGGGACCAGGCGGAGGCGGCGTTGGCCGCTCGGCCGGGGCAGGGCAACCGGTCGGACCTGGGCAAACGCAAGCGTGCGTTCACGAAGGCGGAGCTGGCGGAGGTCAACTCGTGGGCGCGGCGTGCGAAGCGGTCGCTGGCCAAGGCGGCCGAGCTGGGCGAGGGTCGGGCCGCGACGGCGTTGCGGACGACCGCGGAGCAGATGGAGCGGCTGGTAGAGGCGGCGCGGCGGTTCCCGCTGTACGCGATGCACCCGGGCGTCGGGAACGCCCACCACCGGCCGTACCTGGTCGCGCCGGAGATGGGGCGCCAACTGGAGTATCTGGCGCAGAACGCCCATCGGCAGGGCGAGCGGTATCCGCAGCTGTGGGACGAGATGGACGCGCTGGTGGCTCACCTGGTGAAGCTGGTCGACTTGGCGGCGTCGGGGCGTCCGTACGACCTGCATGGTTAGCGTCACGGCGTTCGTTGTGACGTTATCGGCCGCTGGGTGCGGTCGCTCGTGGCGGACGTCCTGAGCGACCCGCTGAGGACTTGGCGTGCCTGGTCCGGGCGGGTGTGCCGCCAACGCGCCAGAGGGGGTCCTGGCGGCCGTGGTGGACGGTCATGGGCGCGTTCGCCACGGTGGTCAGGTCGTCGTTGTCACCGGTGCCGTCGACCAAGCGGTCGATCGTGGCGTCGAGTTCGTCGCGGCGCGCGAGCCAGGCCCGCCAGGTGTCGACGTCGTCGGGGCTCATGGCCTCCAGGCGGTCGCGGCACACCTGCCGACGTTGCTCCTGCTCGCCGGGGGCCAGAGCCGCCCACCAGGCACGTTGGCGCAATCGACTGGAGGCCACGGCGGCCACCTCGCGGGGGGCTTCAGGGTAAGTCGCCTTGATTCCTTCAGAGTGAGCTGAAGTCGGGGCCGGGGAGGGCCAGCGGGTGCGTTCGAGGGTGTGGCGGGCGGCTAGGCGGGAGGGGTCGGAGTGCCCGTGGGTGCGGGGGCGGGGGGGTGTACAAGACCTGTGCCAGGTTTCGCCAGCGGCCTGCTCGCGGAGTCTGTTGAGCACTCGTTGGGCGGCGGGTCCGAGGGTGAACACGTCGCAGTCCTGGCCGTCGAGCTTGTGGCTGGCGACCACCCGGACCAGCCCTGATGCGATGGCGTCGGCGAGTCGGGCCTGGACGGTGGTGGTGGACAGGCGGCTCTCCACGGCCATGCGGCGGCGGCTGATGCGGCCCGCGGTGGTTGCGATGGCCTCGACCACGGTGTCGATGAGCGCGGCGAGGGATCGGCGGGCCTGCGGGCGGCGGGCGGCCAGCTCGGGGTCGGCAGCGGCGGCCTGGTGGACGGCTTCGCGGACCAGCTCGTGCTGGACGGAGTCCAGGTGGCTGGGGCGGAGGGCCTGGGCGGTGCCGGGCAGGCGGTAGCGGCGGCGGCGTTCGCTGCGGGCCTCGGCCAGGGCCAGCGGCCAGGTGCGCGCGACCCACTCCCCCGTGTCCTTGGCGGTCCTACCTGGGCATTCGCGGGTCAGCCAGGTCCAGGCGGCGGTGCCGTCGAGGTCGCGGCCAGTCTTGAGCGCCTTCTCGGCGGCGACCTTGGTGTAGGCGGCGAACAGCAGGTAGTCGCGCCAGTCCCGTTCGCCGCGCTCGGCCACGCCGGAGGTCTCGGTGGCGGCCCAGACCTCGGCCGGGGTGAACCCGGCGCGGAGCATCGCGCACGCGATGCCGAACGCCTCGCCGGACGGGGTGTCGTCCGGGGCGGGCTCGACGAACTCGACGTCCTCGGCCGGCTGCACGGGCGTGCGGGTCTGGGTCGCGGCCGCGCTTCGGGTGGCCTGTCGTTGCTGGTCCGGGGCGGTTCGGCGCGGCCGGGACGATCCCGCGCGGCTGCGGCGGCGTGGCCGGTCGACGTGCTCCTGGCTGTGGTCCTGGTGCTCGTCGACGTCGGCGAGCAACGCCGCGGCGGTGGCGGCGGTCAGGGTTCCGCCGAGAACGCGGTCGGGCAGGCCGTGGCGGTGGCCGGTGGACAGCACGCGCAGCGGGCGGCGCGGCTCGGCGGTGAGTGGGAAGGCGCGTTCCAGCTCGCGGCACAGCAGCCGCAGGGCGCGGCGTTTGGCCTGGTCCCGGCCCAGGTGGACGATCAGGTGGCCATTGCCGGGGCGGCCGGATTCGCGCACCAGGTATGGGGCGTCGTGGTCGACGCACCAGGCGACCAGGCGGTCCATCGCGGCCTGGCCGGCGACGGGCTCGGCGTCGGGGCGCAGGTCGACGTCGACCCCGGCGAACTCGCTGCGCAGGGTGCCGACCAGGGCGACGGCCAGCCGGGAGTTGCGCAGGGCGGCCAGGGCGTCGAACAGGTCGCGCAGCGCGCGACCGCCGGCGGTGCCGACAGCCCGGTTGTCCGGGTCGATGAGCACGAACGGTCCCGTGAACAAGGACACGTCGAGCTTGAGGTAGCGGGCCCGCAGCGAACGCGAGGAAACGTCGGGACCAGCGGAAACGCTGCTCCGAGCGGGTGAAGATGAGACCGGTGGGGTGAACACGGCCGGCGTGTCGCCAGGCAGTGCTTCGCCGCACCGGGAGACCTGTGCGATGATTTCTCCCAGTGGAACTGACCACCGCGACGTCTGGGCCCGTTAAACCACAGGACGTCGCAACGGTCGTATTCGGTTGTGACGAAGGCGTTCGGCACGTGGGGTAGTTGGCAGCTACTCCGCCGGGCGCCTTTCGTCGTGTCTAGGCGCTGGTTGTCAGGCGCTCAGTTGAAGTCCCTCCTGCGGGTCGTAGGGCACGCCTACGACGCCGGCGAGCTGGGTCCCGATGTAGTCGTTCAGGGACATCCCCGCTGCCCTGGCCTTGGCGCGCACGGCTGCGGAGAAGTCGACCGGCAGGCGCAGCGTGTGCCTGTCGCGCTCTCCCTTGTAGGTCTTCTTCTTCGCCATGTGCGGATTCATACCGTGGTTGACGTCAGGAACGACGGAGGCACGCCGGACGTGATCGAGAGATTTTCGTCCGTTCGGGTGTTTCAATGAGCTGGTGCGGGGGAGGTGTCCCGGGGGTTCCCGGGGTCCGGCGCGGGTCGGGGGCTTGCGCCGGCCGCACCCGCGAGGTGGTCTGGGAGGCGTGGGCAGACGGGCCCCTTACGCTGGTCCGGGGCACTTGCGGCAGGGTCTGGGGGACGTCCACTGCCAGGTCGTCCCCCGGACCCGAGCACCGGATCCGCGGTCAGTCGGCCGTGAGGCCGTTCTCGTCGATCTTCTTGCCCAGCATCTCGGCCGTGGCCGTCCAGCCGATCGCGTCGTCGTCGTCGTTGGCGGTCGGGGCGGCGGTGACGAGAAGGGTGGCGGTGATTTACATGTGTCGAACTCTTTCAGGGGTCCAGGCCCGGCCAGTGGCGTTCTTAGCGGGAAGATGCTGGTCCGGGCCTGTTCTCGGATATATAAGGCGAGTTAGGTTATATAGCGTCCTTGGTCAACTACGGACACCCGACCAGGTACGCCTTCGGGCGCGCGTACGGACGCGCGTCCGTACGCGCGCCCGTACGCGCGTCCGCGCGGGTACGCGGTTGCGGGCCTGGGGTCAAGCCCGAGTCCGGGCGCGAATGCGGGCCCGAGCGCGTGTCCGTGCTTGATCGCGGGCACGTATGGGTGTAGGTACGTGCACGCGTGCCCCCGGTCGGACGGGCACCGGAGTGGGAGGGCGGGCCCGGATGCAGACCTTCGAGGTGGAGGAGGCTCCACTGTTCGAGCTGGTCCCCGCGATGCGGGCCCATTTCCGCACGGCGTTGGCGGGGAAGATCCTCGCGGTCGAGTCGGACAAGGGCGGGCTGGGGAAGACCACGATCGCGGTGGAACTCGCCTACAACCTGGACGCGGTGCTGGTGGACGCGGACTGGCACGACGGGAACGCGGCGCGCTCGCTGGGCTGGCGTCACGAGACCAGGGCGCAGTCGCCGATGCTGCGGGCGATCGAGGGCGGCTTCGTGCCGCGGCCGATCAGCGGTGGCACGATGCGGCCGGACCTTGTCGCCGCAGGTCCGGAGCTTGAGCACAACCAGCCGCCCGCGTCCGTGATGGCGGACGCGCTGACGGCGTGGGCGGCCAGCTACGGCCGACCGATCGTGGTGGACACCCACCCGGGCGGCGGTGAGGCCGCCAACGGCGCTGCGGAGGCCGCGCACGCGGTGGTGACGCCGGTCCCGCTGCGGCAGAAGGAGTTGGACGCGCTGGCCGGATGGGTGCGGCTGATGGCCGGCTACCCGCTGATCGTCGTGCCGAACATGGTGCCGCGCGTGCCGCCAGCGGGGCAGCTCGACTACTTGGAGAAGATCGCCAAGGAGCACGACCTGCCGGTGACCTCGCCGGTACCGCACGCGGTGGCGATCGAGCGGCGGCGGGCGCGCACGGCGGTGTCGTCGATGTCGTTGTGGGGCGAGGGCAAGATTGGGCCGCGGTACGAGCCGTTCATCCGGGCCATGCTGGCCGTGACGACGGAGGTGGCCGACCGTGTCGGGTAACGGGTTGGACAAGATGCGCCAGCAGCGCGCGGAGCGGGCCCGGAACAAGCCGAAGCCCCGTCACCCCCGGACCGACACCGGCCCGGACCAGGGCGAAGTGGAAGACCCGCCGGCCGGCCAGCAACCGCCGGCCTCACCAGAGACCGCCGACGCGGACACGACCGGGACGCCGGGCTCGGCGGAGCAGCCCCAGGTCCTGGTGGTCGAGCAGCCCGCGGTCCCGGTCGAGGAGTCGCCTCCGGCACCGGACACCAGGGAGGTTCCGGCGCCGCCGAGGCCGGAGATCCCCGCGCCGAAGCCGGAGGTCCCGAACCCGACCGCGGGCGACGGCGGACGGCGACGGACGACGGCGGCCGGGCGGAGTCGGGCAGGACGTCAACCGGCGCCGGCCACGGGTGCGGTGGTAAGCCTGCGCGGCGAAGAGGAGCGCAAGCAGGTCGAGGTCGACGCGCTGAGCTGGGCGGCGAGCGTCCGGAAGATCGCGGAACGCGAACAGCACGTCATGGACTCGATCCGCGAGGCGCTGGCCGCGGGGACGCCGGTCGAGCTGATCACGGCCGCGCTGGTCCAGGCCGAAGCGCGGGCCGGTGCGTCGTTCTCGCCGCAGGTCCGGGCGCTGCTGGGGCAACGCCGGCAGGCACGCTAGGCGGTTGCGCGATTCACCCCGGCGAGTACACATAAGATAAGTTGACTTAACTGAGGGGGTAGGTGTGGGCGACCAGCCGGCGGACGGAGGGGAAGACCTCGACCAGGAGGCCGCGGTCGGTGGGGTCGAGCCGGACGCGGTGCCGGTGGCGGGGGAGACCACGTGGGAAGCGCTGGCCCGCAAGCGCAGGCTGCGGGCCCGGCTGGACAAGGAGATCGCGGAAGGCAACCTCCAGGCGATCCTCGACTCCAGGGCTGCCGGGGTCTCCACGGAGGACCTGGCGCAGATGTGGAGCGTGACCAAGGCGTGGATCTACACGATCGCGCCGGTCCGCGTCTCCGGCCGTAAGGCTGGGACCAGGAAGAACAGCAGGCAGAAGGACCGTTAGAGCAAAGCGACCCCGGGCGGTGCGGCGAACACCGGCCGGGGCCGAGTGGACAAAGATTGGATCTTGACACCCTATGTCCGACACCAATGGTAGGGCCCTCGGGGCCACCGCAAACAGCACTCCTTTGGTCACCAACGGGGGACCGTCTGGTAGCCCCGGCGGTTACGTGACCACGCTGGACGACACAGCGCCGTTCGAGGCGGTGGACAAGGCGGCGGCGCGCGGCCGGGTGGTGACCACGCAGGGGGAGCCGACGTCCTCGCTGCGCGAGGACAACGAAGGGCTGCGGGAGCGGGTGACCGCGGCGCAGGAACGCGTCGCCCTGCAGAACGACAAGGCGCTGCGCGAAGCCCGCTGGGGCCAGGAGCTGGACGACGAACTCGACGAGGATCGGAAGGTCCAGGACCAGATCGCGGACGCGCGGCGCGCGGCCGAACTGGAGGTTGAGCTGGCCCGCATCGCCAGCGAGAAGAAGGTCGACCTGGCGCGGATCGGGAAGCAGGAGAAGGTCCGCAAGAAGCGCACCAAGCAGGACGTCGCCTCCGACAACGCCAAGATCGGCCGCGAGGTTCGCAGGCAGCGGTTCGACGACCGCATGGCGGACCTGACGCTGGGCGTGGAGCTGTGGAAGGCGCGGGCGGCCGCGCAGTGGGAGCGGTTGACCGACCCGGCCAGCAAGCTCGCCCTGCTGTACCGCACGCAGTGGATCGTCATGGGAGCCCTGGGCCTGCTGGCGCTGGGCGGCATCGCCTGGACCGCGCACGGCGTGAAGGTGGCCCTGGTGGGCGAGGGCGGCAACCCGGTGGCCTACGTGGTGGAACCGCTGGCCAGCGTGTCGTTCCTGGTCCTGATGGCACTGCACGCCATCGCCGCCATGTTCGGCCGTCAGTTCCCCGCCAAGGGGGAGACGGGCCAGAAGATCCTGGTCCACGGTCTGGAGATCGGCCTGGGCGTGGCGATCGTGGCGGTCAACGTCAGCCCGGTCCTCCCGCTGGTCGGCGGCACCTGGGGGGGCACGCCGGTGTTTCTGGGCAAGCTGCTGCCGCCCATGCTGATCGTGGTCGCGGTGGTGCTGATGACGCTGGCCAACAGGTTTTTCAGCGGCCTGCTGGTCGACCTGTTCCCCGGCCAGGTCGACGGCGGCCGGCTGGGCGACGAGACGGCCAGGCTGCTCGACAACGTGGAGCTGGTGAAGGCGGCCGTGGAGCGGGGCGAGCTGAAGCCGGAGGACGGCAAGGTCTCGCCCTCGGCGACGAAGATCGCCGCATACCTCAACATCCGCAAGGGCGACGCCGGTCTGGTCCGCGAAGTGATCAACCGACCGGCCCCGGCTCGGGCCTGACCGCCTATAGGTCGGTGGGGGCGGGCGGCTGGGCTGTTCGCCTCCGGACCTGGACATATTTCAGGTGGCTGGTGGCGTTGGCATCATGGTGACGACCCGCACACGTCTCGTGATCAGCGCTGGTCACCGAGTGAAAAGCGCCGCGGGGTGTCGGGGTCGGCACGTACGGTGCGAACGAGTGCACTGGACTGGGCGTAGGCGGGGCGGTTCCCCTGACCGGGGGAACCGTGCCGGGTGCGCCTGCACCGGCCAGGAGCACGGCAGGGGACAGGATTCGGCCTCCCGTCCCCGGCCGCTGGCACACGGAGCACGTCCTAAAGCGAAGGGACTCCACGTGCGTACGGACAAGTCTGTCAGGTGGGGACAACGCAAGACTACGGCCCTGGGGGTCGCGGGCCTTGCGGGTGCCTACCTGCTCGACACCATCGGCGAGGACGGCTCGGGGATCGAGAACGCCCTGGACTACCTCGTCGTGCCCGGCTACACCGCAGGCGGCCTGGCCATCGCGGGTGCCTACGCCCACCGGCGCTGGTACTTCGGTGAACACCAGCAGTTGGTGCGGGCGCTGGGTGAGGACGGGTGGATCAACCAGCACGACCTGCGCGCGGCCGTCGGCGCCGCGGCGCTGTACCGCAACGCGTCGTACCACCGGCCCGAGCTGCCGGCGCGGCGGTCGTTCCGCCGCCACCAGGTGCCCACCGAGTACGGGTTCGACCTGGGCGGGCTGGTCAGCGGCCACACCGGCCGGTGTTGGCGGCACCCGCTGGGGCGGCACGGCCAGCACATCTACAGCCCCTACGGGCGGGGCGTGCGCATCATCGGCCGGCCCGGCTCGGGTAAGTCGGAGTACCTGACCAACCTCGCACTGGACTTCCCGGGCGCGGCGGTGATCACGTCGACCAAGCTGGAGCTGTGGGAGGCCACGGCGGCGGTGCGCGGGCTGCTCGGCCCGACGTGGCTGTTCAACCCGACCGGGCTGGGCAACGTGCCCAGCACGTTCGGCTGGGACCCGGTGTCGGGCTGCATGAACGGCGAGGTCGCCCAAGCACGGGCGGAAGCGCTGGTCCGGGGCGGCGGCGGTGCGGAAGGCATCAACCGGTCGGACTTCTGGGCGAAGAAGGGCGTGGAGATCATCCGCTGCTACCTGATGGCGGCGGCGCTGGCGGGCTACGACATGGGCGCGGTGCACTACTGGGCGACGAACTTCGAGGACCGCACCCCGGTCGGCATCCTCCAGGCGCACCCGATGCACGTGCCGCACGGCTGGGTCAGCACGCTGGAGTCCTCGATGGACGCCTCGCACAACACCCGCACCGGCTACATCGCCACCGTGACCTCCTGCGTCGGTTTCATGGACAACCCGATCGTCGCGGCGGCGTGCCGGCCACGGGCCGCCGATTCCTTCGACGTGCGCGAGTTCATCGCGCAGCGCGGCACCCTCTACGCCGTGGGCTCGCAGAACAGCACGAAGCTCGCACCGCTGCTCACCGCGTTGACGGAGTACATCTTCGACGGCATCAAGCGGGTGGCGGCGGAGTACGTGGCGCCGCGCAACAAGCACGGTGAGGCGATCGGTAAGGACGGCCGGTTGCCGTTGGGCGCGGCGATGCTGATGGACGAGATCGCGCAGCAGACCCCGGTGGAGCTGGACAAGATGGCGGCCGACAGCCGCGGGGCGAACATCACCATCGCCGCGGTGTTCCAGAGCGAGGCGCAGCCGCGCATCACCTGGGGTCCGGACGGGGCGCAGACGATCAAGGAGTCGTTGCCGACGAAGGTGTTCATGGGCGGCATCGCCGACCCGGCGGCACGGCGGGAGACCGCCGCGTTGGCGGGCACGCGCCGGGTGGCGCGGACCAGCGAGGGCGAGTCGACGCACGGCAAGGGCATCATCAAGTCCCGTAGCCGGCACACCCAGACGGTCGAGGAGCCCGTGATGCACGAGAACGTGCTGTTGGGGATGCCGCTGGGCTACGCGTTCGTCCACGGCGCGTACGAGGGTGCGCGCGGTGGCGTGGTGCGGTTCGAGCTGGGGCACAAGCGGGTCGCGCGGGAGAAGCGGCGGCTGCGGCGGGCGCTGGGCGACGCGCCGGCGCGCGAGGTGGAGCTGGTCGACGAGCACGGCCTGGGCGCGGGGGTCCGCGCATGACCGGTCCCGACACCGGAACCGCCGGTCCGGGCGTCCCCAGCCGGGACCGGCTGCTGATCGACCTCGGTCAGGAACTGCGCGCCATGCGCACCGAGCTGCGCGAGTTCCAGGACAAGCACGGCCGGCTGGTGCGGGACGTGTCCGAGGTGATCGGCCCGGACCTGGGCACGCTGCGCGCCGACGTCGCGGAGCTGCGCGGCCTGGTCGACGCGCTCATGGAGGAACCCGGCGGCGCGGCCGAAGAGGTCGTGCTGCACTGGCCCGACCTGACCGCCGACGAGGCCGCCGAAGCCTGGGACCAGCTCGGACAGTGGGTCCACACCACGATGGGCTACTGGTTCGAGGTCACCCGCAAGCAGCTTCCGGACTGCTGGCCGCTGCACCGCTCGGCGCTGTTGCAGCTGTGGGCGCTGCGGCTGATGTACGAGGACGCGCACACCAGCGGCCGGGCCTCGCCGCTGGGGATGATCGAGTGGAACACCCGCTGGCTGGACGCGGCGCTGAAGAAGATCGCCGACGCCATCCCGGACACGATGTGCCGGGCGGTGGCAGGCGGACCCGGTCAGCACCTGGTGGCCGGTCAGCAGGCCGAACAGCAGGCGCGGATCGCGGCGGCCCGCAAGGTTCCCCAGGTCATCGCGGAGGCCCAAGCGATGAAGGCGGCCCGCCAGGCTCGTGAAGCTGCTGCGGCGGCTGCGGCGGCCGGGCAACCGGGTGCGGGCAGTCCGTACTCGATCCCCCAGTACGCCGCGGGAACGGCAGGCACGGCGGCGCAGCCCGCGGCCACGGCGGGTCAGGCTGCGGGTTGGACCGGGGTGGCGGCGGAGGACGAGGTCACCGACCCGAAGTATTGGGGTGAGTACCTGCGCCAGGCGCGCGAACTGGACCTGGCCTGGCGGCGCGAGCGGGATGCCCGCCTGGCCGCTGCGGCGGTCGCCGACCCGTCCAGCACGTAGCCGGACCAGCACGAACAGGCCCTCGACCGGTCACCGGTCGAGGGCCTGTTGTCTGCACGGCCACCGGCCGAACCGGTGATCGACGGCCAGCAGGGCCTTCCGGTAGCAGGCGTGCAGAAAACAATGTCTAGCCGGGTTGGTGCTGGCTATCGACTTGCGGGCGGTGTTGCGCCGGTGTCGTCAGGGTGGCCCAAGTGATCCCGATCCGCGTGCGGTCCCGTTGTGGGAGCGGGTTTATGTCCTGGGGCCTACCCGCGTCGCCGAGTCGTCCGCGTCCCGCGGGCCGCGCGTCGTGCCCGCATGACGACGTGGCTGGCGGTGCCGACTATTCCCCCGCCGGCCAGGCCCACCAGTGCCATCGGCGCGGCGATGCCCAGTACCACCATCGTCCCCGCCGCCGCCACGACGAGTACCACCGCCACCACGACCAGCGGGCGAAGCAGGCGCACCGTGTTGGCCGTGCGATACGGGTCGGACACCACGTAGCCGAGCCAGCCGTGCGGGTGCTCCTTCCCGCACGGGCACGCGGTGTCCCGGCCGCTGCTCCGCGCCCCGCCAGCGTCGTTATTGGTCATGGACACGAGAGTCGCCCCTTGGGCACGGAGAAGTCGCGGTCTCGATCGACATCGCACGGGATCCAACCTCGAACACGCTCCGTGCCTGGTCGGGTACGGTGTTCGACGAATCCGTCGAACGGCGTCGAACAGCGGGTCAGAGGTTGCTTGGGGGGCGTGGTGGAGGGGGACGAGGAACGTCCGGATCTGGACAGGGCGGCCACCAGTTGGCCGGCGTTCGCCCGTGAACTACGGCGGCTCTACCACGGCTTTCATGGCCACCTCTCGCTGCGCGACCTGGCCCCTCTCGTGAAAGTCTCCTTCACGACGCTGTCGGCGCTGGGCGCACTGGAGGCCAGCGATCGGCCCGACGGCGGGACCAACCACCGGCCGAGCGCGGACACCGTCACCAAGATCGTCACGAATTGCGAGCAGGAGGCTGGCCCGTGGCTGGCCGTGCGGGCACGACTGGCCAGGGAACTGCCGCTGCGGGTCACCGCGGACCAGGTGCTGGCCGAGCTGAACGAGGAACGCGATCGGCACGACGACACCCGGCGGGAACTCGCCGAGGCGCGCCTCCTCGTCACGGACCTGCAGGTCCGGCTACTACACGTCGACGGCGAGCTGGAGTCAGCGCGCGCCGAACTCGACACCGCGCGGGCACAACGGGACGACCACGCATTCGGATACGAGCTGCACACCAAGGACCCGGTCGAGATCGCCGCCGCACTGGCCCGCCTGCCGCCGCTCCAAGCCGCAGAGCACCTGCTGCCCCTGGCCGCTGGAACCGCCGCTCTCGTACTCCAGGCCATGAACCCCGTCGCGGCCGCCGAACGCCTCCAGCCGATGGGACTCGACTACGCCGTCTGGCCCTTCACCGAGATCGCCCGCACCACACCCCGCACCGCTGCGGCACTGGTCGAGTCCCTGCCGACCGCATGGGCCGCCCGATTGCTCGACAGCACCGACCCGCACCTGGTCCACGCGATCCTCGACAACTGTGCCCAACCCGCGAGGGTCGCCGTGCTCATGCTCGCCATGAACCGCCACCACATCGCCCTCGCGTACCGCATCGGGGACAAGGACAACAGGAAACTGCGGCTCAGCAGAAACCCGCGAGCTCGCTACGGCTGGTGGGGCGTCCACGCCCTGAAGACGCTCCCGTCGCCTCTCGCTGCCCGCTTCCTGTCGGACCTCGGCTACTTCGACAGCGCCTCCAGACACCTGCTCGACGTCGATCACGCCACCGCTACCTCGGCCATCCTCACCTGGCCTGCACCCCTTGCCGAAACCATGTACAGCACACTCGCCGAGTTGATGGACCACCAGCCAGGCGGAACCTTGGTCCCTCACTCAAAGGGTCGGGCACTCGCCGCCGACCTCCGCCAGGCGCTCGATAGACGATCGCGCTTCTCCTGATCACAGGTGGGAAAGCATGACGGCCCGCGCGGGGCCACCTTCTGCACTGGTCTCCCTGGCGGACACACGATCTCGAACAGGTCCAGGAGCCTCAGGTGACCCGCCGCCCTGGGTGGCGTCGCAGCCTGGTGTCCTGACCGTCCGGGTGGTCGGTCCGGCCGGTGTCCTGACCGACCACCCGCGGACCTCGTCGGGGCCGCGCTGGCCGCACCGCCACGACGAGACCACGCGGACGGCCGAACTCGCCACCGTAAACCAGCGAAGCGTTGGTTTTCCGCGTGCGCTACCTGGATGCCAGCAGGGTCGCCAGGGGCGCGGCGGTCAGTTCTCCTCGGCCGGGCGGCCGTGGCCGGACAGCGCGGTGAGCACCGCCTCCAGGTCCACCGGCGTGCCTGGTCCGTACTGATCGGCGTCCTGTGCGTCGTACGGCGTCGGCCCGAACCGGAGCTGCGGGCACTTCTCGCACGGCGTGGTGCCGTCCACAGCGTTGCTCGCCCGCCCGCAGCTCGTGCACCACGCCAGGCCCAGCAGGTGGGCCTCGGTCTGCGGGTGGATGGTCGGGATGCCGTGGGCCCACCGGGTCCGCGCGCCGAACGTGCGCATCATGAGCCCGGCCAGCTTCATCGCGTGCTTGGTCGTCGGGTCCTGAGCCCGCACGGCCAGCTCGTCGTAGAGCGTGGACGCTGCGTCGTACCCGGCCTGCTTGCGCCACGGGTCGTCGGCCTGCCCGTAAGCGGCCTCGGCCTGGTCCAGGCGCTGCTCCAGGTCCTCCCGCGAGAGGCCGGACAGGAGCGAGTTCACTCGCGTGCCGTTCTCGGCCGCGGTGCTCGGTCGGGCCTGGCTGTAGGCCACGTCGGAGCCGCGCGCCCGGTCCCGCCGCCTGCGCTTGCTGCCCGCGTTGCTGGTCATGATCGCCTCTCCACGGTCGGAACCCACGCCATCCAACCGGCACGATCGACCACGGTCAGGACGGTCACGATGTGCACGTGAGTCCCCAGCACCACCTGGTGGGCATCGACCCTTGTCCTCGTCGACGTCGCTCCGCGTGGGGAAGCGGGCGTCTCGGATTCCGGCAGCGACGTGCGGCAGCCGGAGCCGACCGTAGCGCACCGGACCGACAGGCGGGTGGCGAGCTGCACGCATGGGCCTGCACGGTGGCGGGGACTTGGCTGGGCCTGGTCACCTACGACGCGCCCTCGCCCAACCTGCACACCGTGCCCGTGCAGCACTACGTTGACCAGGCCGCGCTCCAACCGCGTCGCAAGGGCGAGACCGAACCACCGTTCTAGGCCGGTCCGGCGGATGCTCGGGTCAGCGCCGCAGTGGAGGCGTGGTCTCGTCGAGGATCTGGCTGACCAGCGCCGGGGTGGGTGCGTACCCGGTGTGCTCGAACAGGGCGTCACGGACGTACTGGCGACGGGCGGGCTTGTCGTAGAGCGCGCGGAAGTCGCGGTCGTCGTCGAGCTGCTGGGCGAAGCCGTCCAGGTCGGCGTCGGTGTACGCCTGACGGGTGTCGTGCTCGACCTGGTCGTGCGCGCCCTGCAGGACGCGCCACACCAGCCGGGCCGGGAGGATGGGGTGGATTCCGCGAGCGGCTTCGGCCAGGTCCGGCAGGGTGGTGCGGGCGTAGCCGTCGCGCACACCCTTGCGGTGCTGACGCCGGTACTCGGGGTCGTCGACCAGTTGGGCGACCAGGCGGTCGATGACCTCCTGCTGTTCACCGGTCGGGTGCGGGTCGACGGCAGCCTCGGCTGCGGTGTTGGGCAGCCGGTAGTGCGGTGCCCCGGACCAGGTGTGCACGACCCCGGCGTACATGAACTGCACCACCAGGTCCTGCCCGACCACGACTTGTTCGTCAGGGTCCAGGCTCGTTCCCGGCGGGGGAACGACCTGGGCGTAGACGACACCGACGCGCAAGTCCTCGGCTTGCCCGAGGAACCACTCCAGACCGAACAGGTCCCCGTGCGGCGTGGCGAGCCCGATGGGTTCGGGGTGGATGCCGGTGGTGGGTGACAACAGGCCCGGCCAGGTCACAGCGTCGCGCACGCGGTTGCGCACCGACGGCCACTGGCCGAACCGGGTCGTGGGCTGGAGTTCGAACGGCAGCGTCTGCTGCTCGGCTGCCGGTGGGGAGTCGGTCATGGGAACAGAGTGTGCCCAACAGTCATCGCACCGTGACCAACGGGGGAGGGGCACCAACCCGCATTATTACGGGCTGACCTGCGGTTCTCGGCATCGCGCCTTCTGGTTCACCCTCGGCGAGGACTGGACGTGCCCGTACCATCAGTAGCCAGCCCGTGACCGCCACGGTGCCACCAGGAGGTCGGTCCGATGGTGTACGGCGACAACCACGTCGACCCGGTGCGGCTGTTCGACCCGCAGCATGAAGTGCCGCCAGCCGACGCGCTGGACCTGCACTTCCCGGTGCCGACCAGCTTGTCGCTGTTCGGCGACGCGGTCGCGCGCACCCCGGACATGGCTCACCTGCTGCCCAAGCTCGGCCAGGTCTACGAGAACGTCCTGCTGGCCACGGTGGTGCAGGTCCAGCGGGTCTGCGGCTACGTGGTGCACCCGACCTACGGCCAGCGCGCCGCGGCTCGCCTGGCGATCACCGCGATCAGCGAGAACTCCGTGCCCAATGAGTCGATCATGCGGATTCACGGCCACCTCTACGTCGGCCGCACCGCCACCTCGCTGGCCGATGGCCAGCAGCACCCGGTGAACCTCACCTGGCTGCGCCAGTTCGTCCGTGACGTGTGGACGACCTACCTGGGCAAGCTGGAGGAGGCCACGTCGGAGGAGTTCGGCCTGGTCTGGGGAGCGTTGCCCGACAACCATCCGGCGGATCGCGAGATCGTCGAGCCGCCGTTCGCGCCGCACGTGGCGCAGCACGCCGTGCCGAACGCCGTGGTGTGCCCCGGCCGGTACGGGCCGCTGGAGCGTGTCTTGGCCGACCATCAGTGGCGCATCGGCATCGCCGAGTCCCAGGTCCGGGTTCAGGCGGAGCGCCGCCAGGCTGGCTGATGGCACCGGTCAGCGGCCCATGCCGGGGCCGCCGTGCCCGGGACCAGGGCGGTGCCAGTCATCGCGCAGGCGGCGTTCACGCTCGGAGTCGATCCGGCGGCGCTGGTTGTCGATGGTCCGCTGAAGCTCACGTGTGCGCTCGCGCGAGGCGGCCTGGGCCGGGTCCTCGCGCTGCGGGGCTGGCTGGGGAACCAGCTCGATCTGCGGCTCGTCGACCTCGCGCTCGGGCTGGCGGGTGCGCTCGGGGCCGGGGTCCTGCGTACGGTCGCGGTCGTAGCGGGTGCGCTCGGCCTCGGCCTGCTGCTCGGCGGTGTGCTCCGCCTGCTCCTGGCGGCCCTGGCGTGCGGCCTCGGCGGTTTCACGGCGTAGCCGCTGTGCGTCGGCGGCGCGGGCCTGGCGCAGCGCCTCGGCCACGGTGACGCGCTCCTCCAGCGTCGGCTCCGGCGTGGCCGCAGGCTCGATCCCCTCGTCCACGGTGGCCGTGATCTCGGCGGCGACCTCGACCCGTTCGACCTGGACGTCGTCCACGGGCTGGCGGAGCACGCGCTGCTCGACGACCGCCGACTCGGGCAGGGCGAACAGGTCGATCTGGTCGGGATCGTCGACAGCGAGCTGCTGGTCCTGGTCGACCTCGACGTCGACCACCGACGCGGACGTTGGGACCTCTGCCTGCGGGCCCTGCGCGTCGGCAGCGTGGTCGACCTCGTCGTCGAACAGCGCGCCCTGATCCGGGTCCACCTCGGCCCGGGGCTGGTCGATGGCCAGCTCCTGCTCGGCCTCGCCGGTCTTCGCGGTGACGGCCTGGTCGACCTCGAACAGGCGCAGCTGCGGGTCCGACTCGGGAGTCGGAGTGAAGTCCCAGGTCCGGGTCGCCTCCTCGACCTTGGCCGCGGTGAACAGCGCCGTCTGCTCCTGGTCGACCGCGACGGCCTGGTCCTCGATGGCGACGGGCTCGACGGCCGTCACGGCTGCGACACCGGCGGGGCGCTCGACGCGGAACAGCACGCCCTGGTTGGGGTCGACGCCGGGCTCCTCGACGGAAGGGCCACGCAGGGCCTCGGCCCACCGCTGCCACCACCGGACGTGCTCGATCGGCTCGGCGTCGACACCGGGCTGGTTGACCGGGTCCAGCTCCCAAGCGCGAGGCGGCTCGACGTCCTCGGGCTCCGGAGCCGAGCCCACCTCGTCGTCGGTCACGACGTCGAACAACGACGTCTGCACCGGCTCGGGCGCGGGCTCGGGATTCAGCGGCAGGTTGCGCCGCTCCAATTCCTCGGCCGCGAGCTGGTCAGCCACCCGATAGGGCTCGGTGGCGGCGTACCAGCCCTGACGGGCGCGGTGGACCTCGTCGAGCTGGTACGCCAGCTCGGTGTAGTGGGCGGCCAGGCGCTCGGCGCGCTCGACGTCGGCCAGCGTGCGCGCGTGTTCGGGGCTGTCGGCGGGCAGCGAGTCGAGCCGGGCGCGGAACAGCACCGCGTCCTGGCTGAACTCGGCGGCCTGCTGGTTGGCTTCGCGCAGCTCCTCGGCCACGAACCGCGGTGCCCAGTTCTGCTCACGGGCCCAGCGGGCGCGCGTCTCGCGCAGCTCCGCCTCGCTGGCGGACTGGAAGTCCATCGCGTCGGCCGGGTTGCCCAGCGCGCGGTGGGCCTCGCGCCACATGATCCTGTGGAACTCGTTCTCCGGGGACGGCGCGGGGCCGATGCTGACCTGCTCGTCGGGGATGGCGTGCAGCTCGCGGTAGGCGGCGGCGACACCGGCGCGGCGCATCCACTCCTCGCGCTGCCCCGGCTCGTCCGGAACGTCGCCCAGGTACTGCTGGGCCCACGCGGGCATGTCGGCGGCGACCTGCGCGGCCAGCTCGTCTTGGCGGTCGCTGCTGGCCACGGCCAGGCCCTGCATGAACTCACCGACCGGGCCGTCCACCGGGGCCTGGAAGGTGGTCCAGTCGCGGCCGTCGACCTGCTGCTCCGGGGTGCGCTGGTCGACCTGCTTGTTCAGGCGGTAGCGCAGCACGGCCGACAAGCTGTCGGCGGTGCCCAGCTCCCGCTCGGTGACGACTTCGGCCAGCAGCGCCTCGGCGTTGTGGCCAGCCAGCTCGGCGGAGCGCACCGCGCGCATCAGCGCCGGGTACGCCTCCTCCGCCAGCAGCTCGTCGACCTTCTCCGGACCCACCAGGCTGGCCAGGGCGTCGGTGTAGCGGTCGGCGCTGTACTCCTTGGCCACCAAGTCCCACTGAGTGCCGATCCACGCCAGGCTCTTGCCCTCGTCCTGGCTGGCGCGCATCTCCAGCTCGGCGGCGACGTCGGCGCCGGTGCGCTCCATCACCGTGGCCATCATCTCACCCGGCGTGACGTCCAGCGCCTGCTCGTGCGCGTCGGGAGCGCGCTCGGTGGCCAGGTACGCGGTGTTCTGCGCCTTGCCGCGTGTAAGGGCCACGTAGGCGTCCTCGCGCAGCGACCGGCCGTCCAGCACCGCGTGCGCGGTGTCGACGGTGCGGCCCTGGGCGGCGTGAACGGTCGAGGCGTAGGCAAGGGTCACGTGCTCGCGTACGTAGGAGTCGGGCAGGTGCGCGGTGACGCCGTTGGAGTCCTCGACCAGCAGCCGGCCCCGCTCGTCACGGCCCAGCACCTTGTAGGTCAGCCGGTTGGTCACCAAACCCTCGCCGTCGACCTGAATCGACCAGTCGTTGCGGCGGGCCTGGATGACGTCGCCGACGCTCAACGGTGTGCGGTCCTTCAGCTCCGCGATCGGCACCGGGTCGACGCGGTTCATCATGACCAGCTCGCGGCGGATGGCCTGGGACAGCTCGGCGGCTTCGGCATTGGTGCCCACGATCAGCAGTGACTCGCGTCCGGCGATCGTGTCGGCCAGGTAGGCGCGCATGGCCTCGGCGTGCATCTGCTCGATGGTGCCGCCGTGAAGTCGGCCGCGGTCTTCGTACTCGGAGACGACCGAGGTGTCGCCGGCGCGCAGCCGCAGGCTCGCCTGTCCCTCCCAAGTGCTGGGCTTGCTGGGGTCCTTGGTGTCGCGGAAGCGGTGCACCTCGTCCAGCTCGAACTTGCCGTTGTCGGTGGCCAGCAGGTTGAGCATCCCGCCCGCGCCCACCGCGCTGAGCTGCTGGTGGTCGCCGGTGTACAGCAGCTTGCCGCCACCGGCCTCGACCAGCCGAGAGATCCTGGCCAGCTCGTAGGTGTTGGACATGCCAGCCTCGTCGACCACGATCAGGTCGCCGGGGCGCACGTAGTCCTGGGCGACGCCGTCGGCGTCCGGCGCGAACCGCATGAGGAACTGGCTGGTGTTGATGGCCTCCAGGCCCTCCTCGGTGAGGACCTGGGTGGCGCGCTGGGAGGTGGCCAGGCCCAGCACGCGG
Source organism: Saccharothrix obliqua (assembly GCF_019375475.1). GTDB lineage: Bacteria > Actinomycetota > Actinomycetes > Mycobacteriales > Pseudonocardiaceae > Actinosynnema > Actinosynnema obliqua. The sequence goes on from NZ_JAHXGQ010000021.1 coordinate 46,863, forward strand.
CCGCCGAACCGGGACTCCCAGGTCTTCGACAGCACCCCGACCACCGTGGACTTGCCCGCGCCGGCGGGGCCGATGAGCACGTCACCGGCGCGGCCGGAGGAGGCGATCCCGAGGATGGCGTTGACCTGGTCCCTGCCGATGGGCTTGGTGCCGATCTTGATGGCTTCGACCTCGGTGCGCAGCAGTTCCAGCTCGGGGCCGGTGATGCTCGGCGCGGTGCGCTGGGCGGCGCCGGCGACGATGCGCCGCTCCGTCGACAGGTGTTCCTCGGTGGAGTACACCTCGTCGATGTGCGGGCGGTAGATGCTGCGGTCGTCCTCGGTACGGCGCAGCACCGCCGGAACCTCGACCGGGTCCTGCGGCGTGAGCGACAGCACGCCGAACTTGTTGCCCGGCTGAAGAACCTCGCGGGCCATCGCTTCCAGGACCTTGAAGCGGTTCTCGGGCAGGCCGGGGACGCTCAGGAGCTGCTTGTCAATGGCGGCGACCAGGTTGCCGACGGTCCACGTCGGGTACTGGTGCTGCACCTCCGACACCGCGCGGGCCAGGATCGCCTCGCGGTCGGCCTGGTCGGGCAGCCACCGTGCGTCGGGGTGCCCGGTCAGCGCGATCTCGGCGGCGGCGGCCTCGACGCTGTCGAGCTGCGCCAGCAGCGCGCCGCGGTGCCGCTCGGCCCAGGTCTTCACCGCCGCCGGGCCCTGCTCGGCCTGCTTGGCCTTGCGAGTCTCCAGCGTCGCGGCCTGGTGGATGGCCTTCAACGCGGCGGCCGACGGCGCCACACCGTGGCGGTCGATGTAAGCCTCGACCAGCTCGGCCGCGCGCTCCTCGACCTGCTCGCGCCGCGTGCTCGCCTGCTTCGCCAACTCCAGGTCCGCGCCGGCGATCTCGCGGGCCTTGCCGTCGGGTCGGGTGACCCACTCGTACCCCAGGTACAACCGCGACAGGTCCTCCACCGCCCGCTCGTAGACAGCGGCAGCGGCTTCCTTGATCGGCCGGAACGATCTGCCATCCAGCGCGCGGATCTTGCCGTCCGAGCTGGTCACCGCCCGGTTCAACACGGCCACGTGCGTGTGCAACTGCGGCTCGCCCTCGCGGTTGGTCGAGTGCTCCCACACCGTCATCGTGAGGCCGTCGACCTTCTCGTACTTGCCGACGCTGCGGCCGTTCTTGGTGCGGCCGTGGTAGCCGGTGCGCGTGTAGGCGGCGTGCCCCTCGGCGTAGCGCATGGTGATCTGCACGGCCTCGTGCTGGACACGCCGCAGCACGGCCGCTTCCTCCATCCGACCGGCCTCGATCAACGCGGCGTACTGCGTGCTGAACGTCTTGGGCGGGGAGAAGGTCCAGTCGTAGTAGGCCACCGCCTGGCGGGCGTCGCCGCGCACCTGGTCGGCGATCTCGCGCTGCCGGTCCGGCGTCGCGTCGGGCTCGCGCTCCAGGGCCTCGGCCAGGCGCTGCTCGTAGTCCTTGAACCGGCGCGGCCGACGCCCCAACGCCTTGGCTTCGCCGTTCTCGTCGACCTCGGTGGGGTGCTCCAAGCGGCCGAACGCGGCGCGCACGGCCTCCTCGTCCACCACGTCGCCGTCGCGCACACCGAGCATCGCCAGGCCGCTGCCCATCCACCGGCCGGCGGCCTCGCCGTGCGAGGTGGCGGACAGGTAGTAGTCGGCTCCATCGCGCTCCGGACCGGCCTGCTGACCAGGCTCGCGGCCGTGCTCGTGCTCCGCGCAGCCCGAGCCGCGAACGAGGTAATCCACCGCGTTCGCGCCGACCGCAGTGATACGGAGCATGGGTAGATCATGACAGAAAGTGGACAGGAACGGGACACGACCCAACCATGATCATTAACTAATGCATAGGTGTGTGGATGGTTGGCTGCGGCAAGTAAACGAGGTGAGGTGACAGCGAGTGAGTGGGCAGAGGAGTAAGTGGAAGGCTGAGTCGAGTGGGCTGGGAGTAGGAAGTGCGGTAGGAGAAGGAAGGTGCCGGGTGAGCCTGTGGTGACCACGGAGGAAGGTGACCGGGTCACGGGCAGGAGGCCGTCCAGGGCTCGTGCCCGGTCATGAACACGCGGCCGGGTTCGCCTCCCGGCCGTCCGCTCGGCTCTGCCGTGGCGACCACCCATCATCCGCCACGCGCCCCGCCACACCTCGCCCCTGGCCGTGCCGCGGCCAGGGGCCTCCACAACTCGACATCCGCGATGCATCCTTCGCCGGTGCCACGCGGTCCGCCAGCGGCGCTCCACCCGGCGGCGGACGATGTGAGGGGGTCTGGGGGAGAGCCTTCTCCCCCAGACCTACGGAAGCGGAAACGCGACCGGGCGGAACAGCGCCTGCCCGGCACCGCTCCGCCCGGTTTTCGTCACGCGGCCCTCACAGGGCGCGCTTATGTTCCTCACCTCGGCTCCGGTTCGCGGTCGCTGGCGACCGGGGAACGTAGGTCAGGGGACACAACATCAGGTGATGCATCGCTGGCACGTCGCCCGTCGGGCGGTGCCCACGGCGCGGACCCGTGCCGTGAACCGGCTAGCCCCGCGGCTAGCCGGAGCGCTCACGCCTTGGGCGTGGCGCTGGCCTCCTCGGGCTCCGGTTCGCGGTCGCTGGCGAGCGAGAGCTGGAGCGCGGTGGACACAACATCAGGAGATGCATCCGTGCCCGGTTCGGTGTCCGCAGATGGCATGTCCTCGGCCTCAGCCACGCCCTGTCCTCGGGCTTCGTGGGCCTCGCGGGCGTCACGCAGCATCGCCCGCACCCGCTTCACGCCGATGCCGGTCATGGTCGACAGCTCCTCGGCGCTGCGTCGCAGACCGGTGACCTGGAGCGTGAGCAGGGCGTCGGCCTTGCGTGCCTCGACGCCCTCCAGCTTGCGCTCACCGTCCTTGCGCACCGTGGCCAACTGCGCCTCCAGGTTCTTGACCCGCCGATCGGTCTCGGCGGCGATCTCCTGGGCCTCGACCTCGGCCTCGGCGAACGCAGTCAGCGCCGCCTCTTCCTCCTGGCGCCGCTTCACCGCGTCGGCGTCGGCCTTGTCCCGGCCTTCGAGCAACCGGGCCAGCACGTCCTTCGTCGCGGCGCTCTTGCGCGGCCTGCGGGCCGTGCCCTTGTCCTCGTCCGCCATCCCCCGACCTCCGTCTCGCACGCTGTACTCGCAGGTCAGGATAGACCGGCCCGCGCATCGCGCCCGGAACACGGAAAGCGTCACACCGGTGTGACGTGACGCTTCCGCATGACGGTGTCCGGTTGTGGTCAGGACCAGGCCATCGCGTCGTCGTCGGTCATGCGCCGAGCGCGGCGCGGCGGCGGGCCGGGAACACCAGCCAGGTGGTCGTCGATCCACGCCAGGCCACCGCGGTCGAGTACGTGCTGGGCGCGGGTGACCGACACGTAGGCCAGCATCGCGTCGGCCTTCGGCAGCTTGCCGGGCTTGCCGTCGTCGGTGGCCGTGGGCTGGCGGAAGTCGTCGCCGATGAGCACCCGATGCCACTCGCGGCCCTTGGCCTTGTGTGCAGTAGAAATGGTGAGCCGGGCGGTCTCCTCGCCCACCAGGCGGCGGGTCGCACGGATCAGCTCGTCGGGACCGTGGTCGTCGACCAGGCGGACGAACACCCGCAGGTCCGACCCGGCGTCGTCCTGTTCGACGTAGTCCTGGACCTCGGCCCAGGTGGTGAACGCGGCCAGCTCGGGGTGCTGGGTGGCCTTCCCGGACTGGAGGGCCTGCGCCGCCTTGGCCATGTCTCCGATGGCCCGGCCACCGCCCACCAGGGCGACCCGCTCGCCCCGGTCCAGGGCCTTCATCGCCTGCCCCATCGCCTCGCCGTTGGTGCGGCAGAGGATGGCGTCCGGGTGCGACAACGGGGCCAGGTTCGAGGTGATGCCGGGCGTGCCGGTCAGGCGCAACGGGCTTTCCAGCGCGGTCAGCCACTTGTTCGCCTCGTCCGCGATCTCAGGCCCGAATCGCCAGCTCTGCGTCAGCCGCAGCCGGGCCTGGGCGGGCCAGTTGGCCAGGGCGTCAATCGCGCCTCGCCATCCGTAAATAGCCTGGTTACTGTCGCCTACGGCTACCAGCTGCGCGTCGCGCTGGGACTGCACCACCTTGGCGATGACCGGGTCGGCATCCTGCGCCTCGTCGAAGAAGATCACGTCCGCGTTGAGGCTCGGCTCGGTCAGCGCCCACATCTTCAGGTAGTGGTCGTGCCGGAAGTTCAGCCGGCCGGACGTGCCTTGCAGGTCCCGCCACATCGCCTGCGCGTACGGCACGACCCACTCGGCTAGGTCCTGTCGCGCCGCGCCGTCCACGCCGTTGACCTTGGGCACATGGTGGGTGGTGATCTCGATGTCCGCGGTGTGGCAGAACTTCTCCACCGTGTTGCCCACGAGCTGGGCCAGCACCG
>NZ_JAHXGQ010000022.1 GCF_019375475.1 Saccharothrix obliqua
ACTTCCCCATATGCCGTGTGCTGTGTTCGCAGCGTTAGCAGACCTCGCAGCATTAGCAGCCCTGCGAGAGGTCAGGCACCTGATCAGGTTGAACACTGGAATCAGCCGTAGTTCAACCACCTCGTTCGCAGGCGTCGCAGCCCCGATAGGACTGCGACCGCCGCGAACGCTGCGAGCCGGGGGCGCCACCGCGGGAAGGGAGCTGCCGGAGGAACCCACCCGGCAACCGCGTCTCCGCCACGGCGGGGCAGCAGCATGAGGGGGCTCCCGTGCCTCCGGTCGCCCGGCGAGGAGGGCGTCCCGAACGGGGTGCATGGCGGCGGCCACCGCACACCGCTCGCCGGTCCGAGTTGCATTCACTCAAAATGACGAAACGATACGTGTTACGTCGAAACGAAACAGTCGCTAGACTGGCCGTCATGACGGACCCAATTGAGGCCCCAGAGACCGCAGGAAGCACTGGACAGGATCAGACTGTGCGTCACTGCCGGTACAGCCGGTGTCGGCGGCCGCTGCCGGTCGTGACGCGCCCCGGCCGCAAACCGGAATACTGCGAGGACCGCCGGTGGGAGGACGGCAAGACCTGCAAGCAGATGGGGCAGGCCGAGCAGCGGGCCGAGCGGGCCGCCGGCCTGGACGTGCCGCTGGCCGCGTACCAGGCCGCCACGGAGCGTCTGGCCAGCGCTCCGGCCCTGGCCGAGCTGCGCGACCGCATCGACCGAGTGCTGATCAGTGCCGCCGACGTCGACACCGCCGCGCTGGCGCGGGTCCGCGACGCCGAGGAGGCGATGAGCGAGGCCATCGGCCGGGCTCAGGCCGCCGAGGCCGCGCAGAAGGCCGCGGAGGATCGGCGCGCCGACGCGCTGCGCCAGGCCAAGGCCGACCGCGAGGCACTGGCCGTGGCCGAGCGCCGGGTCCGCGACGCCGAGCGGGAGTTGGAGGAGTCGACGACGGCGGCCTGGCGCAAGGTCATCGAGGCCGAGACCGCCAAGGGTGCCGCCGAGGGGCAGCGGGACGAGGCCAAGGCGAACCTGCGCGCCTACATCGAGCGCTTCGACGAGCTGGCCACGCGCGCCAACGAGCTCACCGACGCCAACAAGAAGCTGACCAGGAATAACGCACGGCTGGAAGCCGAGGCCAAGGCACAGAAGACCGCGTTCGACGAGTTGCAGGAGCGGTGGCTCGCCGACGTCGCCCGCCTGGAGGAACAGCTCGACCAGCAGCGCCGGGCCGCCGAGGAGGGCGCCACGCGCGCCGCCCAGGAGCACGACGCGGCCATGACCACGCTGCGCCAGGAGCTGGACGGGCTGCGAGAGAAGCTCGGCGCCGAGACCGCCCGCGCCGAGACCGCCGAGCGCGACCGCGACACCGCCAGCGACCAGGCCGGCCGGACGCAGGCCCGCGTGGCCGAGCTGGAGGAGCAGGCCGAGCGGCACCGCGAGGAGCTGACCACCCTCCGCGCCCGGATCAAGGCGGTCGAAGAAGCACGTGATCAGGTACAACAGGGCAACGCCACGTTGCAGGCGCACGTCGACGAGCTGCGCGACCAGCTCGGTGCCGCCCGCGGCCGGACCCAGACCCTCGAGGAAGCGGCCGAACGCGACCGCGCCGAGAAGACGGAGTTGCAGGCCAAGCTCGCCGAGGCCGCCGACGCGGCCGCCACGGCCCACCGTGAGCTGGACGCCGTGCAACGCGAGCTGGACGCCGTGCAAGCCGAACGCGACCGCAGGTCGCCCGTCACGGCTGGCGAGCACCAGCCCACGGACTGACCTGTACGGCTCCATCCGATCCTCTGATCAGGCACAACACTGGCAGCGGCCCCCAATCCCGGCCGTCCTCGGGCGTGGGGCTGCTGCGCGTCCAGGTGCGTATCGGCTACAAAAACGGGCGTTTTTGTAGCCGATACGCACCCTGCCTTCGCTAGGGCAGCACGTCCTGCGAGGGCCCCTACAGTGGCAGGTACTCGCGGATCTTGCCCTTGACGTGCGGCCGGTGGTCGCCGAGGGCGAGTCCGGGGTTCGGGAACATCGGAACGAAGGCCAGCGCTAGGCGGAATGCTGCGTTCGCCCACCGACGCGCCGGCACTCCAGTGTCAGCCCGCCTCCCATCTGGTCACTTGCAAGCTGATCGTCGGCTGGGGTTTGTCCTCTGGAGGTCCCCACGGTGCGCCCAGTGCCGCGATGACGGCTGCGGCGACGCGCTTCTCGTCGGTCACCACGCAGAGGACGTCACCCACCTTCATCGTGTGGATGGACCGCTCGCTACCGATCGAATTGCGCAGCGCCGCCGCCTCGCACTCCTGTTTTGTGGGAGTGGTACCGGCCGTGAAGAGGCCGACCGAGCCTGCCGAACCGGGGTAGATGTTTCCTCCGCAGTCGTCGTACTCCAGATCTGCCTGGGGACTCTCCTTCTCGCCGGGAACGCTGCGCGGGAGATCATCGAGGTGCACGTCGACCCCCGCGCTCGCCCCACAACCCGGCGTAGGAACCGTCAAATCGAAGGTCATCGCCGCAACGGGCTGGGCCTTCGGCGCGCTGGTGGGCAAGGATCCGACAGCCGCGGAACTGGTGAGTGACGGCGATCCGGAGCCGGAGGGTGATGCGTTCGTGGGTCCGGAGGAAGGTGTCGAGGACGGGCTCGTGGTCGCCGACCGGTCGCCGGAAGGACGTGTCTCGGCGAGATCCTTCGTCGGTTGCCGGGTGAACCACCAGACGACCGACGCCGTCACGGCGACGGCCACGACCAGGAGCACGGCCACCACCCTAGGCGGGACTCCAACCGACCGGGACGGAGTCTGGTCGGGACGGTCTCCGCCCGCCTTCCACTGTTTCACTGCGGTCGACCCGCCGTCTCTGCGGGCCTGCACGATGCCCGAGGGCCCTTCACCTCTGGGCACCAGTTCCTTGCCGAAGAATCCACCCTCATCGTGGAGGGGCTTCCGCCCCGACGCCTCGTGTCTGGGTCCGGGCGACGCCGGTGGCGTATCGCTGCTGTTCTCGTCGCTCATGATCGGCGGCCCCGATACGGCTCGATGGTCCGACAACGGAGGCTGCGGCTACCCACCGTCATCAGTTGACTGCGCACGGCGAAATGGTGGCACATCCGGCCTAGCCTGTGGAGGCCTTCCGGTAGCAGGCGTGCAGAAAACAACGTCTAGCCGGGGTTGGTGCTGGTCACCGACTTGTGCGCGGTGGGTTGCGCCGTGCCGTCGTCAGCCGCGCCGGGGTGAGGACAGGGCTTCGGTGCCTGGTGGACGGCGGCGAGGCCGGGTTTGACGTAGCGCTGGATGCTGCGCAGGGACTTGTGGCCGGTCTTGGCCATGATGACGTTCGCGGCGGTGTTCGCCTCGCCGAGGTGTGGCGTCGGAGCTGGTGGAGTTGGAGTCCGTCGGCGTAGTGGCCGAGCAGGATGCGGGCGCGGTCGTAGCCCAGGCGTGCCCGGCCTCCGGGCAGAGGCCGGCCGGGTCGGTGGTGGCCAGCCGGTGCGGGCCGGGCCCGGTGCTCCGAGAGCCGACGTACCCAGAGGACGAACCTCAACCCACGATCAGCGCTGCACGTGGCCAGATGGGAGGCGGGCCGACGCCGGCCGGAGTGCGTCGAGTCGTGCCCTCTCCCGCCACCAGGTAGCGCCTCATCCCCGCAGGTCAGGGGTATATCCGGCCCAAATTCAGCCAATACTACGGCGACCTTGGGACAGGCCCAGCAGCCCGTGCGGGCGACCACCGATCAAACTCGCCGATTAGTTTCAGTGATATGTTTTTCATAACTTTGATACGTCGAAACGAAACAGAACCATTCAATTATGATCATAAGTCGATTTTTTCGCCTGAGAAGCCTTGTGAGAGGTCGAAGTAGGCCACGGTGGCTCAACCTACGACTATCTCCACGCGGAGGCTGTAGAGGGCTGTAGAGGACAATGGTTCGCCGGTGGCGGGAGCCTGCTAAGCAGGCTTGCGGGGGGCTAGGGTCGCGGCCGTGGTGTGGGAGAGAGGCGTCTGGGACGCGGGTACGCAGCCGTGGGTTCGCCGGCTGGGTGATGGTTCGCCGGTGTTGTGCTACTTCTGCGGGGAGATCAGCGCGATCGTGTCGATGTCCGATCAGCCGGGGGACACGGGGCGTGTGGAGGTGTACTGCGGCAACTCCGACTGCGAGGCGCGGGAGATCGTCGTGCTGGTGCTGAAGGACGGCACGAGGCAGACGGCGGAGCGCAGCGATGTGCGGGTGCTGCGGATGATCGACGATCCGCGTCGTCGGGGGGTACGTCCGCGGGCGTTGCCAGCGGACTACACGGCTCCCTTGGGTCCGGAGAACTCGGACGTGGTGGCGCGGCGATGGTCAGCGGGTCCGCTGGGTGCGCTGCCGGCCGTGGGGTCGGATCTGGATGACTAGGACCTGAATCCGGTTCGGTCAGCGGGCGTTGTCGAGGAGGTAACGCAGGGTCTGCTGCGGGACGGGGGTGCCGTCGGCCCGGGTGACGGCGGCGGCGAGTTCGGCGGCGGCGCCGACCGAAAGTCGGCCGCGGGCCGTCCGGTAGAGGCGGGCGTTGCGGACGGCTCCGCGTAGCGCCGTGAGGTGATGGTGACTCCGTGGTTCGGCGGCGGCGAACTCGCAGAGCGCGCGGTGAACGGCGGGATCGGCCAGGAGCCTGAGGCTGTCGAACGAGTCCAGGTACTGGTGTTCATCGCGGGTGGGGTCGTCGGCGATGGTGCCGCCGAGTCCGGAGAGCTGGTTGGAGACCTCGTTGATGCGGGCTTCGCGGGCACGGGCACGGGCGACGGGTGTGCCGTAGCGGCGGTGGTTGCGGTCGTAGGCGGCTGTGATCTGCTCGGGGGTCATGGGATTCGTCGGGGTGTCGCGTTGGCCGTCGCCGTAGACACGGTGCATGGCGCCCGCCCACTCGTGGAAGGGTTTGCCGCTGAGGACGGGGCTGGGGGGGACGTGTCGTTTGTTGCTGGCCAGGCTGTCCGGGTCGGCCCGACGCCAGACCCGTAGCCGCTTGTCGATGAAGCTCTCCAGCTCGCCGCGGTGTTTGCCGTCGCCGGTTCCTGCGTGCCATGGCAGCGCCTTGCTGCCGTCGGGGTTGAGGTCCATGGCCCGCACGATCGCGTCGTTGCACCAACCGTGCTGGTAGAGCGGGGTCAGTACGGCGATCAGTGTGCGGAGTTCGCTGTGGGGCCACAGGGTGCGGCTGATCAGGGTGAGCACGGCGGCCTGGACCTGCTCAGGGCTTTCCGGGACGACTTTGCCCGGCCACTCGCGGATCTTGTACATCCAGGGTTGGAGGCGGCCGCGGAATGCGGGGTAGGGCTCGAGGAGTTTGAGGAGCTCGGCGGTGATGATCTTCGCCGCGACGGAGCGCTCGGGGGGTAGCGCCTCCTCCATCGGACCTCCGTCATTCCGGTTGCGTCGGCCCTGATCACAGGGTTGTGGTTGGGGGCCACTGTAGTCCGGCTCGGAGAGGGAAGCCGGAATCGGGCGGGTCTGTCCGGTCGGCTATTTCGACCTGCGTCGCTTGCCGGCTGTCGGGTTCTTGCTGCCGGTCGTGCGGCGGTACACGCCGGTGACGTGCAAGGCACGGTCGTAGGTGCTGAGTCCGTCGCCGTTCGGTGCAGGGGTGAGGGGTACCGGCACCGGTGCGGTGCGTGCGGCCAGTTCGGATCGGGCGGCGTCGAGCTGCTGGCCGAACTTCCTCTGCAGCTCGTCGTGGACGCGTTTGGCGTCGCGGGCACGCTTGGCTGCCAGTGCCCGTTCGAGCTGCTTGGCCGCCGCTGCGCGAACTTCTGCGTCGGGTGCGGTGGCTGTGGTGGTGAGGCGCGGTCGCCTCGGGTGCGGTACCGCGGGGGAACCGAGTTCGCGGGCGACACGGCGGCCGTGGGCGACGATGTGGGCGACGGTGAGTTCGGCGTCGTGGTCGTTGAGCAGCTTGGCGGCCGCGCGGCCGTGGTGCTCGGCGACGGCCTGGCGCACGGCGCGGTTGCGTTGTCGGCCCTGGTAGAAGCCGGGCCGGGGGCGGCCGTCGGCGCGCCAGATGCCGAGCCGGGCCTTGATGAACCACCAGGCGGACTGGGAGTCGGTGGCGTCGGCGTCGCCGCGCCCGATCGGCGTGCCGCCGGCCAGGCCGAACGCGGCCGGGCGGTGGTCCATCGCGTGCACCACGTCGAGGTTGGACCACCCAGCGGTCCAGAACGGCCTGATCGCGGCCCGCACGGCTTTCCGGGTCAACCGGCCGAAGATCGGCAGCCTCCAGCGAAGCCAGGCGGCCGCAACAAGCATCTCGAACCCGCTGGTCGGGACCTTGGTCGCCCAAACCCGAGACGCTTCTTCGTCAAAGCCAGGCGCCCGAAGGGCGCTCGTTTGGTCGTTTCCCCCCCAGTGGTCGGTGACGGGTGCGCCACAGTCATCCACAACGCGAGCCTCGCGCGCGTAACCACCTACCCAAGTCTTTTTTCCTACGGAAAAAAGACTAGTAGGCCACCCCTTTTTGTCCCCATATGAAGCGTGTTCGTGCAGGTCAGCGGCCGCCTCCCTGTCAACGCGCACCCGACGTTCATGCGTCTCCCGGAAGCCGGGGTCGTTCATGATGCGGTCGTAGAGGATCTCGGCCTCACGGGCCTGCCGGGTTCGCATCTCCTGCTCCCACCGCTGCTGCCGGGCGACGTCGACGTCGGTCAGCTCGACCGGGGTCAACTCGTGGGCGGTGATGAGCTGTCGCGCCTTTTCCGTCAGGGCGTCGCGTTCGCAGTCGAACTCGGTCGAGCCGGCTTTGAGGAACAGCCCGCGCACCTTGGCCACGACGCGGGCGCGCAGCTCGGCGGCGTTCTTCTCGGCCTGCTCCGCGGCCTCCTGGGCGGCCTGCGCGGCGATGGACTCCGCAGCCCAGCGCAGCGCCTCGTCGGGCGAGAGCGGGATGCGCAGGGCGTAGACGGCCCGCCGGTTGCCCTCGTCGCGGGACAGGGCGTGGCCGTTGGGCAGCGTCAGCACCATCGGCCTGGTCATCGGCGTCGAGCCGGTCTCGATGACCTCCAGCCACCCGCGCACCCGCAGCTCCTGCAACCAGCGCTGGATGGTGGTCTCCGACAAGCCCGTCTTGACCATCAGCGTGTCCCAGCCCGGCCAGGTCTCCAGGGTGTCCCAATCGGCGTGCAGGGCCAGGACGCGGGCGATGTCCAGGAGGTTGTCGCGGCCGTCGACGCGGATGTCCTGCACCCACTCGGCCCGCTTCAGCGACTGCCGCCAGTGCTTCTGGCCCGACGGATACCGCAAGGGCGCGGTATCGCGCGGCACCGGCCCGATCTCCTCGGCCGACGGCTTGCCACCGTGAGCGGCCCAGCACGGACCGCAGACCACAGCAAAAAGCCTGGTCGCACGCTTGCGACCGGGCTGCACGTGACACGTCACGCATGGGCCGTCGAACGACACACCGGGTGATGCCTGCTGGTGCGGGACTGGCCCAGGGCTTATCCTGGGCATACGAAACGGGACCTCCGTTCTCGTGAGTGCTCCTGGCGAGGGGCAAACAACCCGGCTTGATCACCGGGACATACAGGAGAGATGCAGGTGGGGACCTGTCCTCTCCTCATCGGCAGAGTTGGATGGGGAAGTCCAACTAGCCGGTGCGGGCTTCAAGGCGACTCCGTGGGGACGGGGTCGCCTTTCTCGTTGCTAGGTCATGAGAGCCCCCTGCCGAACTTGTGGGGGCAGCGGCGCTTCGTCGACGTGACGCAGGCCGACCGCGACCAAGGCGGCGATCACCTCGCCGATCGAATGCCGAGTGCTGGCCACCAACTCGTCCACCACGTTCCGGACCGGCCGGGGAAGCCGCGTCCAGGTGGTCACCGTGTTCTGCGAGGGGAAAGACGCGAACACAGCCTCGTTGACGTGCCGGAGTCCTGCCACAGCCAACGCGGCGACGACCTCGCCGAGTAGGCCAGGGTGAGCAGACACGAGCACGTCGACGTCCGCCCGCACCGGCTGGGGAAGCCTCGTGCGGGCGGAGGCCCGGTCGCCCTTGCTGGGCCGACCGAGCGGCCGCTTCGTGCTCATGCCGAACATCTAACACCGTCCCTGTGGCAGGTAGCCAGCGACACGCCGGTTCTTTCGATCCCCTATACATTGCGTAACCGAGCAGGCCATCTACGCAGCTCAGGCAGCTTTCGTCTAGTGAAACAGGACCGCCTGTTGTCATATGTAGAACACCGAATTGACGGCGTTCTATAACACAGGTAATTGCTATCGGAACGACGTCAGCTAGGCGTTGGGGGAGTCCAGGGTGATCACGACGCTGTGGTCCGGCATGTCCGCCGTGACGCTGTAGACGCAGGCCGGGTTCAACCAGCTCAACGGACCGCCGCCGAGCACGTGGGCCGTCTTCGACAGGCCTGTGCCCGCGGCCGCAGCGAACCAGGAGTCGCCGTCTGCCCAAAGCCGCCACGGAAGGCCAGGGACAACTTGGAGAGTGCTTCCTACTCCTTGGCCCGGTGCGTAGTCGACGGCAAGATCCTCGATCTCGTAGGTGCGCTGGTGAGTTCCTACGCCGAAGAAGGCCAAGCCAAGGTCAACCGGATGGTTCGGGGTTGAGGGGAGGGTGACTCTGGCTTGCCGCTCGAACAGGGCGGTCGACTTGCTCCTGTGACCTTCGACCGTACGCACGTGCTGGAACCCGGCGCGCTCGTAGTAGGTGTGCAGGTCGGTGTTGCTGGTCCAGGCGTCCAGTCGAATCCAGGCACGTCCCTCGCGCAATGCGATCTTGTTGGCGTGTTCGAGCAGGAGGGCTCCAACACCGGTACCCGTCGCTCGCGGCCAGGTGATCATGCGGTGCACGATGACCGACTCGGCGAGTTCCTGTTCGTTCCACAGGCCGGGGTTAGTCCAGGTGTCGACGGCGATGGTTCCCGAGAGCTCACCCTGCTCGTCGACAGCCACGTAGGTCTGGCCAGCGGCGATGCTCGCGCGCACGCGGTCAGCGAAGCCTTCGACGGTCAGTCCGACCTGCCACTGGTCGGATCCTCGACCGGCAAGCCAGGTGATGCGTTCCTGGCGCATGGACACGATGGCGTCCAGGTCTGCCGGGATGGCGGGCCGAATGTCGAAGCTCACTTGACCTCGCCCTTCGTGTTCTGCGCTTGAGTGTTCCGGATGACGACGAGACCGGCTTCGTCGCCCTGCTCCCACACGATTCGAACGCGCTCACCGAGGCGCACGACGCGCACGACGCGCGTCACGCGCTCAGTCGTCGCCGCGGTGCGGGTTTGCACGAGCAGAGGCGAGCCGACGGTGACCGACAGGTCAGCCGCGTCCTCGGGGCCGGCGCTCTCATAAGCGATCTCGTCGCTGATGGAGACCTCGATGACACCCCGGTCACGCAGGCGCCGCATGGTGCCTTCGGCGATGTCGTGGGGGGAGTCGATGCCGGTTTCCTTGGCCAAGTCGAGGGAGAAGTAGCTGGTCTCACGGCTGAAGGGCTCACCGTCGACGAGCTGGTGCAGGGTGCGATGGACCACGAGTTCGTCGTGCGCGACGCCTAGGCGGTCGGCGACGTCCGGTGGCGCGATTTCGATCTTCATGTGGAACCGCTTGCTCGGCGTGCGCCCGTTGCGGATCGCGGATTCTTCGAAGGTGTCGCGGCCTTGAATCGGGCGATCGGGCCTTAGCGCGTCGGTGGCGTAGTGAGTGAACCGGCTGGTGGAGCGCACGATGGTGCCACGCTTGCCGTCGAGATAGCCGGTGTAGAGCAGGCCCTGCGTAGTCAGCTCGCTGATAGCGCGACGAATCGTGATCTGACTGACCTGGAACTCGTCGGCGAGATCGACTTGGGGGGGTAGGGCGGTTCCCGGCGGGTAGACGCCGTTCGCGATGCGCTCGCGCAGCGTCTCCATGACCACCTCGTATGCGTGCCGAGCCACCTGGTTCCCCTCGTGATCACCTCTTCGAGCCTTGTGCATACACAAGCACCTCCCTTCGCGCTTGACAACCTGGCCGCTTGCTGTTGTTGTGTATGCACAAGCTACACGGGATACATCACAACGCAAGAGGCCCCATCGGGGGCAACCGATGGGGCCTCAGTACGACCGCCACCTTGGAGAGAGATCGGCCGTGGAACGAATTATCGCAGGTCAAGGAGTACGACGTGCACGTCGTGTGATCAGCACAAAGCCACACCCGATGGACTCGCCCGCGGAGTCCTTGCCGTGGGTCGAACCGACGTTCGAGGACCTCGAAGCCCTCACGTTGCACCTTCGCTTGCAGCAGATGGGCTCGGTGCACAGCGGGCAGCTCGACGCGGCGCTGGACCGGCGCTTGGAGTCGCTGCTGTTGCTGGAGGCCGGGATCGCCGCCGCCGGTGGCCGCCGCGACAGGCTGGCCGTTCGACTGGCACGACGACTGATCAACCGAACGGTGACCGAGTTCCTACAGGGATCCACTCCCAGCAAAACCGCTGCTCAGGCGGTGTCCGCATGAGCCCGCGGCACTCGCGCAGCCGTGCGGCACAGGAGTTCCCTGTGCCCTCGGAGCGTCAGCAGGCCCGCCGGATCGCGCTGATCGTGCTGGGGCTGCTGCTGATGGGAGGCGTTCTGGCGGTGTTGGGGCTGGGCTACGGCACCCCGTCGCCGGTGCTGCTGGCCGTGGCGGGCGCGTCGTTCGCCGGGGCCGTGCTGGGGCTGTGCGGACAGCCGTCGACCAAGTCCACGCATCGCGCTGATCAGGACACCCAGGGCGAGGCATCCGGGAGGGAACGGACATGACCACGACCGGGTGCTCCCACATGCAGGAGATGGAGTTGCTGGCGGCTGCCAGCGACGCCCGGCTGCGCAGCCGGGCGTCCGTGGCATCGATGGAGTCGCTGCGCGACCTCGGGGCCCAGATCGCCCAGCGATGCCGCCAGGAGTGCGGTTCCGGCTCCCCGTACATCGGGCAGGCCGACGCCGAGGAGAACGAGCCGACATGAGCAACGGCACCATTAACGGCGTTCTTCCGGCGACTGCGCCCGCCGTGACGGGGTTGCCGCAGCAGCAGGGCAGCCATGACGAGGCGCTGCTCAGGGAGAACACCGCCCCGACCCCGGTGGCGGCCGACACGGCACCGGACGCAGTGCCGACCGATCGGGTCGAGCGGTCCGGGCGACGCTGGTTCCGGCGCACGCCCCGAGCCGCCGAGCCCGGCGCGACCAAGCCGACCCGACGGGTGCGCCGGCTTCGGGCGGAGCAGGCCGAACGGCATGACCTGCGCATGATGCAAGGCGACTCGGTGTGGGTCGAGGCGGAGTCGCCGCGGGCGATACGGGAGCGGATGAAGTCCGCCGACGCGGAGCGGCTGCACAAGCAGCAGCGTCACCCCGCGCGGCAGGCGCTCACGGCGGCGCGGTGGCGGCGCAACATCACCCTGACCGCCGGGTTCGGCCTGGTGCTGGCGCTGTCGGTGTCCACGGCGAACGTGCAGGACACGGTCGCCGGCGACGCCGAGCCGGGCAGCGGCCGGTGGTTGTTCGCGTGGACGGTCGAGCCGGCCATCGCGATCCTGCTGCTGAGCCTGTTCGCCTACCAGGCGTTCATGGCCACGCGCGGCGAGGTCGTGGAAGACCCGTGGATCCGGCGCGCAGAGAAGGCGCTGCTGGCCACCACCTTCACCCTCAATACCTGGAACTACCTGCCGTTGATCGGCGTGGAGCTGGAACCGTTCGACCCCGTCGCCCTGGTCGCGCACGGCGTCTGGCCGATCCTCGCCGTGCTGATCGTCAACACGCTGCCCCGGATCTGGGCAGGGTTCGCCGACCTGGACCACGGCGGCCCGGTGGCCGATCCCGAGCTGGTCGAGGCCCTGGAGCTGGTGCGCGGCTGGATGGTCGCCAAGCGGCTGCCGGTCAACCCGACCCGCGTCCAGGTCGAGCGCGAGCTGCGGGCCTGGGTCGCTGACGGCGGCCGTCTCGAAGCGTGGGGCAACGCCAAGAAGACCGGGCCGGGCACCCGCCTCGCCCAGCGGGTCCACCGCTGCCTCACCGGCCGCACTGAACTTCTCTGATCAGCACAAACACAGGAGGAACGAACTGTGAGCAAGCTGACCACGGCCGAGGAGGCCGTCAACTTCTGGGCCCCGGAGGGCGCGCGGATCGACCGGATGCTGTCCGACCTGGACGACCTGCTGCCGCAGATCGTCGACGGCGCGTCCCCGATCACCGGCGACACCCGCGAGGACGTCGAGGAGGCGCTCACGCAGGCCCGGCTGGCGATGGACACCGTCCTCGGCGCCTACGCCCGCGTGCTGCACCACGAGAAGACGCTGGTCCAGCAGTACCAGCCGCACGGCGCGGTACAGGTCGTGCACCGCAACGGGCAGGGCGGTTACCCGCCCCAGGGTCAGCCGCGCTGGCAGTAGCAGCCCGATCAACGAGTGAACCCGCTGGAAGGAGGTGGTGACCGGTGACCCAGGTGGACGAGCGGCCCCAGGCCGGGCCTGCGGAGGAGAACTCGAGCGGCGGGCTGGTGGCGTCACGGGCGTCGCTGCTGGCCGCCGGGTCGGGCACCGCGGCGACCGCGACCACGGTGGGCCTGCAGTTCGGGCCCACCGGGCTGGTCGTGGCCGGTGCGGTCGCCGCCGGCACCGCAGTCGGCGCGGCGGCGGTGCGGCGGTTCGCGCCGCGCACCGCCGAGCGGCTGGGCCTGCGTCGTCCGACCGGGACGCCGTCCCGGTCGGCGGCAGGCGGCCGGGCCGGTCGGCGCGGCGGCGCGGGCGGTGAGCGTAAGGGCGGCCGGGGCCTGCTGGGCGCGAACCGGCGGATCGCCGGTGGCGCTCCTCGGCGTGGTGCCGAGGCCAACGCGGCTGGTCGCCGGGGTCTGCTCGGCGGCCGCCAGGGCGCCGGGCCGAAGCGCGGTGTGCTCGGCCGGGGAACCAGGCCGAACGGCAGGTCGTCGACCAGGCCGGCGGGCCGCGGGCTGCTCGGCAAGGGCCGCGGCACGGGCGCTGGCCCTGCGGGGCGTCGCCGTGGCACCGGTCGTCCGGCCGGAACCGGCCGACGTCCCGGCGGCACCGGGCCGACCGGTGGGAAGAAGGGCGGCGGCCTGTTCGGTCGGCGCAAGCCCAAGGGCGGGTCGACCGGCGGGACTGGCGGCGGGTCCGGCGGCGGCCGTGGCGGCAAGCGCGGTCCGGGTCTGCTCAAGCGCCGCCCCCGCAAGGACAAGGTGCTGGTCTGCGACCGCGACCCGCGCGGCTGGGAGAAGACCCGTGTCCGGGGCAACAAGGACGCCGGATGGCGTCGGGTGCCGGTCGACGCGACGAGCACCGACAACTTCGGCTCCGCCAGGGAGCCGGAGGCAGCAGCAAGCACGAGTTGGGAAGGAATCACCATGCCGAACCCCTTCGACAGCCACAACGAGGCGCTGGCCACCGCGACCAGCAACCTCGACATCGAGAACGCCCGCGCGCTGATCGACTGGGTCGACAACGCGCCCGGCGCGGCCGAGACGCAGGCCGCGATGTGGAACGGGCACGCCCACAAGATCCAGGAGCAGATCCTCGTCGCGGGCGAGTTCGCCGAGGCGCTGCACGACTTCGCCGCCACGCAGGCCCGCCAGGCCGAGCGCATCCGGGAGGTGGGCACCACGTTCCGCCGCGCCCACGCCGAGGAGCTGCGCCGGATCAACGAGCCCAAGCCCGGCGAGGACAAGTGGGACATCAGCAAGAACCGCCCGTAGCTGCGGTGGTGCCCGTCCGGCCCCTGATCAGGCCGGACGGGCGCACCGGCACCTCGAGACCCACCGTGAGGAGAGCAGGACCATGAGCACGCCGACCACCACCCGGCCCGTCGCCGAGACGGAGTCCGCCGAGCCTGTTCGCCCGGTCGCGGCGCGGCGGGCGCGGCGTTCTCACCGTCCCGACGCCCCCGCCGTGCCCCACGCGGACCGGCCGACGATCTGGGCGCTGCTGAGGGCGTTCAACCCCGACCAGCGCTGGTTCCACCCGGTCCAGGCCGCCGTGTGGCTGTACGTGCTGGCCGCCGTGCCGATCTGGGCCGGGCTGCCCACCTGGACGCTGGCCGTGGTCGGCGCGGTGGGCACCGCGCTGGGCGTGGTCGCCGCCCGCCGCGGCTACCCGGTCCGGCTCTACGGCCAGGCGCAGCGGCGCAACGCCCTGATCCTCACCGTCACCGCCGGCGTGGCCGCGACCGCCTGGCTGGTGTTCGCCGCGAACGTGCGGCCGACCAACCTGCTCGCCCTGGGCGCCCTGGTGCTCGGCGCGATCCTGTTCGGCGGCGCGTACGCGCTGATCAAGACCCAGGCGCCGGTGCGCAAGGCCGAGGTCGAGCAGCTCCGCGTCGAGCGCCAGGCCGAGGTTGCCGCCGTGGTCGAGCAGGTCGAGCAGCAGCGCGCCTTCAACGAGTGGGAGCAGATCCTCGCCGACGCCAAGCTGCCGGGGCTCACGGTGCGCGAAAAGGTCACCACCAAGGCCGGATACACGCTACGGCTGGGCAACCACCCCACCGAGGGCATCAGGTTCAGCGACCTCAAGGAGGCCCGCGAGAAGATCGCCAACACCGCCTCCCATCGGCTGGGCCTGCGGCTGTCGGCGGAGCAGATCCGGCCCGAGGAGACCGACAGCGCCTCGGAGTTCCTGCTGCACGTGGCCACCACCAACTACTTCGCCACCTCGATCCCCTATCCGCTGGACCGTCCGGTGGGCACCATCCGCAACCCGATCCGGCCCGCCATCTACCAGGACGGCACCGACGTCGAGATCGGGATGTTCGGGGTACACACGGTGATGGTGGGCAGCACCGGCGGCGGCAAGAGCGTGTTCACCAACAACGTGCTGGCCGACACCACCCACTGCCTGGACAACCTGGCCTGGGTCGCCGCCAGCGACAAGCTGATCCCGCTGATCTACCCATGGCTCTACCCGTGGTTCAGCGGGATGACCAACCGCCCGGTGATCGACCGGGTGGCGGGCGAGGCCCCCAAGCGGGTCCTGCTGTTGCTCGCCGACGCCTACAAGGTCATCAAGCTGCGCAACAAGCGCTTGGGCCCGCAGTCGAAGCACCAGCCGACCGCCGAGGACCCGGCGATCACCGTCTTCCTCGAAGAGGCCTCGGACCTGCTGATCGACAACAGCACGGTGACGATCAAGACGTTCGACGGCAAGGAGATGAACGGCTCCCAGCTTGTCAACGCCATCACTCGCGCCGCCCGCTCGGCAGGCGTGAGCCTGTACCTGATCACCCAGTACGGCCTGATGGACGCACTCGGCGCGCACGGCAGTTTCGCCAAGCGCAACATCACCCAGCGCATCGCGGCCAAGACCTTCAGCGCCCACGACGGCCAGGCAACCCTGGTCGGGATGAGCGTGGACACCACCAAGCTGCGCAACCACACCATTCTCGTGCAGCCCAGCACGGACGAACCGCGCGTCATCCCGGCCAAGGCCTACATGCTCGACGGCGTCGACCAGATCGCCCCCATCGCCGCCCGCAACACCGCCAACCAGCCCCGGCTGCCCGCCTGGTTGCAAGCCGAGCTGGGCCAGGCCTACGCCGACCGCTGGAACCCCAAGGACCTGCCCGAGCTGTTCGAGGTGATGAAGGCCCAGGGCTTCGACTGGCCTTCGCTGGGGTTCATCAACGCCGGTGGCGTCGACGAGACGTTCACCGCGCTCATGCAGACCGCGCTCGCGCCCGCCGCGGGCGAGCAGGACCAGGACGGCCACGACGTACAGCAGGCCGTCGAGAACGCCGATGACGAAAGCACCGGCACCACCGCAGCACCGACGAACGAGGAGATCCGGAAGATGCGCAGCACGGCCGACCAGAAGATGGACAACGCGATCGAGCAGTTCCGCAAGTGGGGCTCGCTGGGCGAGACCATGACCAAGGTGTTCGAGGTCATCCGCGCCGAGAACGCCCCCGCGTTCATCCCGGCCGACCGGCTGGCCTTCGTCATCGACCGGGTGGACCAGGACGGCGACTGGGCGGCTGCTGGCCGTGAGCTCGCCGCCGAGCTGGCGGGCAACCCGTGGAAGCTGGAGACCACCACCCAGGACGGCACCGTGGGCTGGACCCGCGAGGCGTTGATGGGCCGCATCAAGGCGTACCTGACCGGCGAGGTGCTGCCCCAGCCCCGGCCGGGCGAGGCGACCGCCGAGCCGATGGCGTCGATCCTGGCCGCCCTGGAGGGCCGCGCCGACGAGGACATGGTCGGCACCGGCGAGCTGACCGTGCTCATCGGGCGGGCCACGGCCGAGGAAGACGAGATGCGGCGCAGGAGCGCGGCCATCCGCCTGGGCCGCGAGCTGGGCGCCGCGCCGTGGTTCCTGGAGGCCCAGCGGGGCCGCGAGGGCTCGCAGTACCAGGTCGGCGCGCTGCGCAAGGCGGCCTCGGACGTGGCCGCGGGCGTCGACCGCACCCCCGCCAGCTGATTCCCCCAGCACGACCTCCCGGAGGGCGGCTCGCCGAGTGCCGGTGAGCCGCCCTCTGCACGTCAGGCCCCCTGTAGCACTCCCCTGGACTCGGGAGACGACCACCATGCCGAACCCGTTCGTTGACTACACCGAGGCGCTGGCCACGGCGACCAGCAACCTCGACGTCCACAACGCCCGTGCCCTGATCGACTGGGTCGACAATGCCCCCGGCGCAGCCGAACAGCAGGCCGCGATGTGGATCACCTCCGCCCGCAGGATCAACGAGAAGATCCTCGTCGCGGGCGAGTTCGCCGACGCCCTGCACGACTTCGCCGCTACCCAGGCCCGCCAGGCTGAGCGCATCCGCGAGGTCGGCACCATCTTCCGCCGCGCCCACGCTGAGGAGCTACGCCGGATCAACGAGCCCAAGCCCGGCGAGGACAAGTGGGACATCAGCAAAAATGACCTCGCAGGCAGTACCCCCAGCAAGATTGCGCCCGCCTCCGCTGCCGAGGAGGCGCCGGTGAGTAGTGCCACACCCTCGGGGCTGCCCTGCGGTGAGCTGACGGTGATCAAAGCCCTTTCCCCTGGTAAACGCGCCGTAGTGGATCTTGTCCAGGACGCGTACGGGCGCGTGGCGATCCGCAAGACCTTCCACCCTGATCCCGACGACAGGATTCGAGCAGACCGTGAGGTCGCCGCGGCGGCGGTGGCCAACGCGGTGGGGATCACCGACCTCGAGGTGCGGCGTGTCGACGACGACACCGTGCTCATGACGTACTTCGAGGGTAAGACCGGCGCGGAACTGGCCTACGCCACCATGTCGCCGGAGGATGTCGCCCTGCTGGATGACGATGCGGCCACCGACGAGCAGGTCGAGGACCCTGAGTGGCTGGCGCGGTGGTCGAAGGCCGATGACGAGTACCGCGCGAACCTGGAGCCGTGGATGCGGGCGCCCGGGGCCAAGGAGATCGGCTTGATCGACTACCTGGCGCTCAACATCGACCGCAACTCCAGCAACTGGATCGTCGGCGATGACGGGGTGGTTCACCCGATCGACCACGACGCGTCGTTCATCGGCGCCATTCAGCAGGTACGAGACGGGCTGGTCGACTTCGACTCACCGTTCATGAAAGCCTGGCTGGCCAAGGATGACGTGGGCGGGCACAGGCGACCGGATGCTCTGGTCTCGCCATTCAGCCGGAGTCATCTGGAGCAGGTGATGGAACGCCTGGAAGACGCCAAGCCCGCACTGGACAGGATTCCTCCCGTCCGCGGGGTCGGCACCTACGACCTGGTGCGCCAGCGGCTCGAGTGGCTGATCGAGGCGTGCGACGCGACGACCTGATCCCGACCACGCCCATCACACAACGTCACAACAGAGGGCGGCCCGCCGACGTTGCGGGCCGCCCTCCGCTCTTGTCACCACCTGCCACGACCGGGTCCTGATCTGCCACGGAGCACCTGCCACACCTGCCACCTGCCACGCGGCCGTGACAAGTCCGGTGGCATGACAACCAACGCTGTTGATCTGCGAAAAGCCGAGTTCGTGGCAGGTGTGGCAAGTCGTGGCAGGTCACGCACCTGCCACAGCGGAAAAGGCCCCCCTCCCCACGTCAGCGGCCCGCTACCCCTGTTTCGCGGCTGAAGGCCCGTCACCTGTCACGCACCTGCAACCACTTGCAACACTGGAAGAGCGGACCAGAACACACCCGGCCCCGATGATCACCCACAGTCAACAACAGCTCCGACTGGGCAGAGGGCTTCACCGGTTGACCACGACAGTGCGCCGCCCGCCAATCTGACGGGCGGGGCACCGTCGCACGGCAAGACCCCCAGGTCCCGCACCATGCCGGATTGGCGGTCGGGTACGTACGCGCAAGGGCCTACGCTGGATGAACACGGTTCCTACTCGCGGTGGTGATCCTGGTGGAGACGATCGGCGACCGGATCCGGGCGGCGCGCGGGGACCTCATGACCCAGCGCGAGCTCGCCGAGGCGGCTGGGGTGAGCGTGAAGTTGGTCCAAGCCTTGGAGCAGAACGACCGGATGACCTCCTCGATCGGCAGTCTGGTCAAGATCGCCGATGCGCTCGACCGCGACCCAGGCGATCTGCTGGGGCGGCGGCGCAGCCTGCCCTCGACTGCGCACACCGGCGTGCAGGAGGTGCTGCGTGCGCTCACGCCGGTCGACGACCTGCTGGGCGAGGTCGTCGACGAGGGTCAGGACGAGGACCTGGCCGACGTCGACGCAGTCCGGCGCGCGGTCGACTACGCCTGGGGCCTGTACTGGTCGGGGCGCTACGAACCGCTGATAGGGATACTGCCAGCCGCCCTGGCGCAGCTGGCCGCCGCCGGGCACGCCGCCCCGTCCACCGGCGCGGCCGCGATGCACGAGTTGCGGGCGCGCGGGCTGTGGGTCACCGCGTGCGTCCTGGTGCACCTGGGCCACCCGGCCGGGGCGTACCTGGCCGTCCGCCAGGCCCTCGACGCCGCCGGGCACGGCACCGACGATTTGCTGGACGCGGTGTTGCGCGGCTCGCTGTCGTGGCAGATGTTGGCGCAGGGCCGCTACACCGAGGCCACGGGGCTCGCGCTGCGCACCGCCAAGGCTCTCGAACCCGAAGGCGGCACCGGTGCCGCCTCGCCGCAGCGCCGCTCGGTGTACGGATCGCTGCTCATCAGCGCCGCGACCGCCACCGCCCGTGGGGGCAGGGCCGCCGCGGCCGCCGAACTGCTCGACGAGGCCGGACGCGTGGCTGCGCTCGACGGGGACCGCACCGACTACGAAAGCCCATTCGGCCCGTCCCAGGTGGTCATGCAGACCGTGGACGTCGCCGTGGTCACCGAGGACTACGACCAGGCCGTCATCGCCGCGCGCGCCATGCCGCGCGCGGCGGCGCTGCCGCTGGCCGCCCGCGCCCGCCACCTCACCGACGTCGCGCTCGCCCGCACCCAACTCGGCGACCTGACCCACGCCCGCGACACCCTGCTCACGGTGCACGCGATGGCCCCGGACTGGATGGCCCACCAGCACCTGCCCCGCCAGGTGCTGGCCGAGCTACGGCTGCGCGACCGCAACCCGCGGCTGCGTGACCTGGCCCGAGCCCTCGGCGTCACCGAGAACTGACCGGCACCATCACCGCTGTGGTCGGAATGGTCACCCTGGTCGCCTCCATGCCCTGACCACGTCATCCGTTCAGGTAGTCCCACATCCTGTGGGACCGGACCTGACCTGGCCTTTCCTAACGTCGCGGCATGGAGTGGATGGTGGTCGCCGCCCTGGGCTTGGCGGTAGTGGGCGTTGTGGTGTGGCTGACGTTGCAGGTCGGGCGGGGTGGGCGGTGACCGGCGAGTACCCGTTGCACCGCGCGCTCGACGCCTTCACCGGTGCTGGCTACCCGGTTTTCACCTACGGTCCCGGCACGATGGACGGGTTCGTCACGGCCGGGCGCACCGCGACGCAGGGCCTGATCGACTCGCTGACCCGGCGCAGCGCCGCACGCTGGGAGCAGGCCCGCGCCCTCGCCGTCGAGGTGGACCTTCCGGCCCGCGTGGTGCACACGATCATGGAACGCGTCGACCACGCCGCCGTTCACGGCGAAACGCTCGAGGACATCCTCGGCTACCTCAACGCCCGCCGGATCAACGACCGCGACGACTGGCCCGGCGAACCGGTGCTGCGCATCGCCGCGGCGATCCGTCCGGAACCCCCGGCCGGGACCGACCGCTCGATCAAGCCCGACGTACCTGCTCGGGCCATCGACCGCAACCAGCCCCGCGGGGGCCAGGAACCGCCAAGTCAGCCAACCGGATGAACCGCGGATCAACGATCCGATCACAGACCAGGTCACCTGTCGGTGACCACCGCGGCGGCGAACCCTCGGTGTCGTCTTCTTGATCCAACGGTTGGTCTTCCTGCCCTTCCCTGGCTGGAGCGGGTTCCGGTTGGAGCCCTGTCGCCCCCAACCGGATCCGGGATGGGGGTGACGCCGCAGTGGATCAGGAGACCGGCCTGGAACGCGAAGCCGACGCCGTGCGCGGGGAGCCTATCAACGGCGTCAGGCAGAAAACGCGCCCATGAAGCGGTCCGACAGGTGGCGGCGCGACCACGCGCTGGCCGTGCGCACGGCCGTGGCGCGGTGTTCGGTCGACACGTCGGCGAGCTGCGCGAGGACGGGCACCTGGTCGACCTGGTGGAGATCCTGCTCGTGTTCGCAGGGTTCGCACGACTGCGAGGATTGCGAACAGTGGCTCTCGTTCCGCTTCCCGTTGCCGCTGGCCCGCCGGAGGCTGCCGACGGCGCTATCGTGTCGACATGGCCTCTCCCGCCGCTCCCCTGCCCGAGCCCGGCCGCACGCCGGACGGCGTCGAGCCTGCTCCGGAGTGGACGGCCGACCGGGACGCCGCTGCGGCGTTCGGCTCACCGGAGGCGATCCGCGCGGCCCTGCTGCCCGAGCAGCAAGGCGAGTTCGACGCCGCGTACGACGCGGCGCTGACCGCGGCCAGGCAGACACTGCGCCTGGACCAGCTCCACCACGTGCTGAGGGTGTGGCGCCGGGTGGCCTGGCTGACCCGGCAGGATCCCGACGCGCAGCGGCGCGCCTTCACGGCCGCCGCCGAGGTCGCGCGGACCGGCGAGTCCCGACCCGGCAGCGTGTCCTGGACCGACCTTCGCGCCGAACTCGGCGTCTGACCAACCGGTGGTCTGACTCCTCGTGGCGTACGCGCTCGACATCGACCCCGCCGCGCGCGAGCAGATCCGCGCCCTGCCTGTCGACGCCCTCGCTGCGCTGGTTCGGGCCTTCGAGGTGCTGACCCTCGTGCCCGAGCGCGGCGATCCGCTCAACCCGGCCAACCCCGACGGCGCGGTCCGGCAACTGGTCTTCGACGAGGGCAAGGGCCTGATCACCTACCTGCTGCTGAGCGACCAGGACCGGGTCGACGTGCTGGTGGTGACGTGGGTGTCATTCGAATCCCCAGGCCCCGACCGGGGCTGACGGGCCGCCCGCGCCGATGCACAGGTGTGTCTCTGGTGTTCCTGCACATGAGTCTGGGATACCAGTGGATCCCCTGCACCGACCTCGGCCCGCCAGTTCCCGGTGTGCACGGGGTGGCGGTCTAGAAAGACCCCCAATGTGATCCCCCGTATGCACCCTCGACGGAAGTGCCCATACGGACGGATGATCACAACTTTCCCCTGATCAGGATGCACGAACGCTCGCAGAGTTCGCATCCCCGCGAGCCCTGCGAGCGTTCGCGGCTCTCCCGGTCCTAGTCCTCCTCGTCGTCTTCGCCGCCACTGGCCAGCAGGCCGCCCAACTGCGCCTTGACGAGCGTCAGGGCCGCGTCGGTGTCGTCGAGGCTGGTCGACAGCAGGCTGGAGTGCTCGGCGGTGGCGGCCTGGAGGTCCTGGAAGCGCCCGTAGAGCTTCTGGATCACGGTGGAGTTGGCGCCGGTGGCCTGGGCCTCGGCGATCTCGTGGGCGAGCTTGTTCAGGTCGTCGGACGCCCGGCTCGTGAATGCGCTGATCACCATCTCGCGCATCTCTTCCTGGTCGGGCAGGGGGACGCGGGTCAGGCTGCTCTTGGCCCCGAACCGGCTGACCAGCGCCCGCAGCGCGCCCAGGGTGTCGGCGTGCTGGCGGTGCACGAAGTAGACGCCCCCGGTGGGCCGCACGCGGATCGGGTTGAGGTGCTCGATGTAGTTGCGGACCACGGTGCGCAGCTTGTCGCCGGTCATGAAGGCACAGCGGTGGCGATAGAGGTTCTCCACCTCACCCAGCAGCTCCCTGACCCGGAGCTGCTCGCCCTCAGGGAGCGCGGTGATGGACGTCTGGTCCGGGACGATCCGCAGGTCGCCCGCGCCGGCCTCGTCGCGTTCGTTGTCGCGGAGGAACACCAGGTCGGCCATGTGCGGGTCGTAGTCGAGTTGGGTCTGCTCCTCGTCCCGGACCTCGCGCACGACGTGGCGGACGATCTTCTCGCCGTCGCGGCGGACGTGGCGGATCATCAGCGTGGCCTTCGTGCTGAGCATGTTGCGGCGCTGGATGGTGCGCCAGTCCGCGGCCGGGTCGTCCAGGGCGTAGGTCAGGCGCACCCCGTCCGGCCCGGTGACCTTCTCGAAGGCGTCGATGGGCCTCAGCTCGCCGGGCAGGAAGTCCTCGTCCAGCCCCAACTCGGCGAACCAGGTCTTCAGGTTGTTGTGGCTGACCTTGCCGTCGAACACCGAGTACAGGACGAGGTGGCCCAGCAGCGGGGTCTCCCCCGACTCCAGTGCCGCGGTGTAGGCGTCGAACCCGGCATCGCCGGTCTGAAGATCGGTTCCGGGCTGCCCCATCGTGATCCCTTCTACAAAAACGGCCGTTTTTGTCATTAACAGGGTAGTGGCTCGAAGCTGGTTACGCGAGTATGAGCTGATAGAAAAGCGCGAGAGCTGAGAACACTGCGAGGAATGCGACTGCTCGCACCCCTCGCAGTTCCGGCTAGATCGTGCGGAACAGGTCGGCGGTGTCGTCGGGCTGGGTGAGGTCGTCGACGGCCCGCAGGTTGTCGCACAGGGCGTCGAGGACACCGCCGGGCTCGGTGGCCGACCGGGGCGCCCGCACGGCGATGCCGAAGGTGCGGAAGTCCAGGCGGGCCTTGGCGTCGTTCCAGGCACGCATCCAGTTCTCGTCGACCTCGCATTCGCCGTCGGTGATCAGGACGATGTCGCCCTTGGCCTTGCCGTCGGCGTTGAACTCGGCTTCCAGGATCTCGACGGCGGTCGACAGCGGCGTCTGGAAGTAGGTGCCGCCAGCGAAGAAGTGCTCTCCCAGGTCGATCAGGTCGGTGATGGCGACGGGTCGGCCGGCGGGGAAGCGGATGACGTGCAGTTCGTTGGCGCTGGCGAACAGCACGGCCACGAAGTCCCGGCGCGGGTTGGCGTTGCGGGCCTGGTCGAGCAGGGCCAGGGCGGCGGCCTTGGCCCACGCTTCGCCGCTGATGCCGTCGCGGCCGCGGATGGTCATCGACCAGGAGCAGTCGACGCAGGCCACAATGGCGCCCTGGCCTGTGTTCTCCTCGCCGCGGGTGTCGTAGAGCATCAGCCCGGCCTCGGCGTACTTGGCGGCGAACACCGCCCGCAGCTCGGGCACGCCGAGTTGGGCGATCTCCGAGGGAATCACCCGTGACAGGTCGTCGCCGAGGGTGATCCCGACGTACTCGCCCGGGACGTGCTCGACGCGGCGAGCGCGCTGGGCGGTGGCCATCTGCCGGAACCGGCCGACCAGCGCGGCGAACTCCCCGAGACGGCCGTCGCGCAGCCGCTGGGCCAGAGCGGCACGCTCGTCGAAGTCCATGCGCTCCAGTTGGCCAGGCCCCACGCCCCAGGCGGCCATGAGCGCGGCTTCCTCGCGGGCCTGCTCGGCCGCGTCGGCTGCGGCGGCGCGGGCCAGCGCCCGCACGCCGGGCGCGGCGGCGGCCAACGCCTGCTCGGCGCTCCCGGCGGCGTCGACGGCGGTCTGGTCGGCGGTCTCGGCGGCGGCGATGGCCTGCTCGACGGCGTCGGCGGCCTCGACGGGGACGGTGCCCTCGTCGGCGGCGTCGGCGGCCCGGTCCAGGGCGGCGGCCACCGCCGCGGCGGTGTCGGCGGCCTCCTGCTCGGCCTTGGCCTGGGCGTCGGCGGCGTCCTGGGCGTCCTGGGTGCGCTCGAGGATCCGGCGCAGCGCGTCGGCCTGGGCGAGCACGGCCATCGCCGCGGCGACCGGGTCGCCGACGGTCTCCCGGCGCAGTTCCTCCCACTCCGGGGAGCCCAGCAGCGAGGTCACGACCTGGTGGTTGACCAGGTGTGCGGGGTCCATCCGGTCGCGCTCGTGGACCTGCGGGGCTGCCTTGTAGGCGGCCAGCCACACGTCGCGCAGCAGGTCGGTGGTGTGGTCGCAGCAGGTCGGTGGTGTGGTCGTGGCGCTCGGCCAGCTCGTCGGCCAGTTCGCGCAGCGGCGCGGCCTGGTCGTGGATCTCCCGCCAGCTCATCTGGTCGAACCGGTCGGCGGCCACGGCGCCGACCTCCTTCGGCGCGGCCGGCGTCTCGGCCAGGCCAAGCCACCGGCCAGCCCGCCGGGCCAGGTCCTTGAGCTTGCTCACCGCACCCATCGTTGTCCCTCCTTCCGCTGTCGTGCCTGATCAGACCTGTCCGGCGACCATGCTGGCGTCCACGCCCAAGGCTTCGACGAGCACGCGGGCGTGCACGGCCTTCTGGCGGGCGATCACCCGGTCCACGGTCGCGGTCGACCGGCTGGCGGCCACGGCCTCCTCGCGCATCGTGGCCAGGCGCTTGCCGGCGCGGGCGAGCTTCTTGTTGGCCTCCTTGATCGCCCACTCGTTGAGCTTCTCGCGGGACTGGCCGGCCTTGGCGTCCAGCTCCGCCTCCAGTTCGCCCACCGCGTCCTCCAGGTCCAGCGCCTCCTTGGCGTCCGGGGACACCAGGGTCAGCACCTCGCGCTCGACGGTCGGCCGCTGGGCGGGAGAGTCCCACAGCACGGTGGTGAGGATGGCCAGGTCGGTGTCGGCCACCTCGTCGCGGCCGTCCAGCCACGCCGACGCCTGCAACAGCCGCACGGCCTGCCGCCACCGGCGGTCGCTGGTGACCAGCTCGGCGCGGCGCAGCGCCACGCGCAGCGTGCTGATCGAGTCGACCACCGCGTCCGGAACCCCGACCGCGGGCACGTCGACCTCGACGGCCTGGCGCAGTTCCTCCAGCGTCACGGTGGTCCGCGTGGTCGGGGCCTTCGTG
Organism: Saccharothrix obliqua; assembly: GCF_019375475.1. Taxonomy (GTDB): domain Bacteria; phylum Actinomycetota; class Actinomycetes; order Mycobacteriales; family Pseudonocardiaceae; genus Actinosynnema; species Actinosynnema obliqua. The sequence goes on from NZ_JAHXGQ010000022.1 coordinate 25,151, forward strand.
TCGACGGCGGAACGGATCAGGGCCGCGAAGTTGGAGGGATCGGCCAGGTAGCCGACCTCGACCCGCACCAGCAGCCGGTCGTAGATCGCCGCCAGGTCCTCGCCGCTGGGCAGCTCGTTGGATGCGGTGATCGCGCTGATCAGCGGGCACTCGATCGGCTCGCCCCCGGCCTCCGGGTGGTAGGTCCGCTCGTTGAGGAACGCCAGCATCTCGTTGAGCGCGGCCGAGGAGCACTTGAAGATTTCGTCGACGAACGCGATCTCGCACTGGGTGGCCCGGCCCTCGAACACCTGCCGGTACTCCCCGCGCGACAGGGCGCCGACGTCCACGGGCCCGAACAGCTTCTTCGGGTCGGTGAACTTCGACAGCAGCACCTCCCAGTAGCGCGCGTCGCTGATCCGGGACGTCAGCTCGCGGGCGAGCTGCGACTTCGCCGTTCCGGGCGGCCCGAGGACCAGGGCGTGCTGTCCGGCCAGCACGGCGACCACCAGGGCGCGGATGACTTCCTCGCGCTCGTAGAACTGCTCACCCAACTCCCCCACGATCGTCCGCAGGCGCTCTGCCGTGTCCATCGGGCGACTCCTCTTCTGCCAAAAACGGCCGTTTTTGTTGTTGCCGCAGACGTTAGCAGAGCTGCGAACGTTCGCACTCCTGCTAACGGGTAAACATTCGGGGGACCTTTAACCACTGGTCAAGATGTGCGAACGTTCGCAGAGATACAGCGCAACGGGGCGCTGATCGTCGGAGCGCAGCGAAAGCTCGGGCTTACGGGTGCGGGGTCCGGTTCTCCCTGTCGATCTGGTCCGCCGACAGGCCCCTTGGCGGCCATCCCGGGTGCCGAACCTGGCGGCGGCCTCGGAGAGGTCGTGCTGCTCCTCGTCGGACATGGCGACTTCTTTCTGGTCTGGACTGTTTGGCCTGATCAGCACATGCGAGACATGCGAGTGTTCGCAGGGCTCGCGGGCTTCGCGTACGTAGGGCCCGTCAGTCGGCGTGGCCCAGGCGTTGCTTGGTGGCGGCGTAGATGGCCTCGCGCGTGACCTCGGCCCGCGGCTTGGCCTTCTCGCCAGTGCGGGTGCGGTCGTAGTCGGCCAGCAGGGCATGGACCCAGTCGTGGGCCAGGTGGTGCTCGAACTCCTCCGGCGGCGGCGGGTGGGAGACGACGCTCCTCGCCAGCTCGGGCGTGTCGACCAGCACCCACCAGTCCCAGCTCCGCCGGCGGTACTCGTCGATGACTTCGCGCAGGCGGCGGACGGCCTCGCGCTGCTGCTCGGCGAGTTGGTCGACGCGCGGCTCCTCCTGCTCCAGCAGCCGCTCCAGGGCCGGTTGCCAGATCGACTGGTTGGTCGAGAGCCACCGCAGCGGCCGGGCCTGCTCGACCAGGTCCGGCCAGCGCTTGCCGATGGCCCACCGGGACACGCCCAGCTCCTCGCCGACCTGGGCCAGCGACTGCCCTCCGCCCAGAGCGAACAGGATCGCTCGCCGCTGTTCGACCGTCAGCAGGTCGTCGACCAGCATCGTGATCCATCGGACGTGCTGGACCATCCGCATGGGGCCGACGTTGCCCAGGGGCGTGGTCTTGGCGTCCACCCAGGCACGCAGGGCCTGGGCGACCGCCGCCCGGTGCGGCTCGTCGTCCTCGTCGGGGACGGCGGTCACCGGGTTGTCTGCCGGTTCGATCGGGTAGGGAATCAGACTGGAGGCCATGTCACCATGCTTTCAGTTGGAGAATCGGAGTCACCATAGCCCGATACGGTGACGCGTTCTCTCGCAACGTTCGCACAACTCGCAGCGCTCGCACCCCTGCGATCCCTATCGCAGAGAAACTTGTATTCTGCGCGATAGGGCGATTCCGGAGTTTCGACACCCGTCCGGCGACCAGGGCGGCCCTCTGCGCAGGCCCGGCGGGTGGCCGCAGCGATTCGACTGTTTCTGTGCGATAGAGGACGGAGGGGTCCGGCGTGGGCACCGTGCACGAGCTTCCGGTCCGGACGACGGCGACGGTCAAAGAGGCGGTGGCCGAGTTCCTGGACACGCGCACCGGGTCGACGGCGGCCACGTACCGGGTCACGCTGCGGGTGTTGCTGGGTGACCGCGCTGGGCGGCCCTTCGCCGAGCTGGACACCGCCGCAGGCGCGGCCGCGGTGCGCGCCCGGTTCGAGGAGCGGTGGAAGGGCGCGGCGGCCAGCACGTGGAACAAGCACGTGTCGGCGCTGCGCTCGGCTGTGGCGCACTGGCGCGACGCCGAGTTGCTCGTGGTCGACCTCGCCGAGGGCCTGGCACTGCGCAAGCCGCCCCGGCCCGCCGACCGGGCGCGCGGGCGCGAGGACATCTCCGGCCTGCTGCACGACACCTCGATCCCGCTGCGGGACCGGACGCTGTGGTCGCTGCTCTACGACAGCGCGGCCCGGTCCTCGGAGGTCCTGGCGCTCAACATCGAGGACTTGGACCTGCGCAACCGACGCTCGAAGGTGCGCCGCAAGGGCGACCAGCCCGACGACGCCCCCGACGTGATCGCCTGGCACACCCGGACCGCCCGGCTGCTGGGCCGGCTGATCGCCGGGCGAACCCAGGGGCCGGTGTTCCTCACCGACCGGGCGGCCAAGGGCGCCGCCCGCGGGATGGTCGACCTCCGGGACCTGGACGAGGCCACCGGCCGAGGCCGGTTGAGCTACCGCCGCGCCGAGGAGCTGTTCAAGGCCGCGTCAGGCGGCTGGACGCTGCACGACCTGCGCCATTCAGCCCTGACTCACGGTGCCGAGGACGGCATGAACGCCCCCATGCTGATGACCAAGTCGGGCCACCGCGACATCCGCACGCTCGCCCGTTACGCCCGGCCCACCATCGCCGCAGTTCAGAGGTGGGAAGAGCAACAGCGTCGCGAACGCTAGCAGCGTTCGCATCTCTCGCAGTCCTGCGAACGCATCGGTCTTGTCGGACCCGCTGTTCCCGGCTGTTGGACCGACGGCGATAGTTACTCTTCGGAATCAAGTGGATACGGAGGGATTTCACGATGGGACTGTTCCGGCGACGGGAGCTCACGCCCGTGGAGATCGAGGAACGCGATGCCCAGGCCCGCACCAGGATGGCTGAGCAGAAGGCCCGAGCGCAGCGTGAACAGGATCAGCAACGGCGGCTGGAGACCGCGGCCGGGATCGGCGCGGTCGCCCTCGTCGCACACAGCGACACGTGGGCCGTGCTGAAGAGCGTCGGCTCTCGGTACGTCACCTGGCCACGCGCTGGGGCACCGATGACCAAGAAGCCGGATGGCATGGTGGAGGTTTGCCTGTCAGGTCAGCACGTCATGACGCTGCTGCTGTGCACTCAGCACCTGATCGAGGGAAGGTCGACCGGGCGCTCGGACGTCGGGTCTACGACGAACTGGCCAGGACGGTGGACGCCGTGGACACGGTCAGCGGGCCGGGCAAGCCGGTTCCGCCGATCGTGCTGGACGCTCGGCTCGCTGACACCGCCTCCTGACCGACTGGCATAGAGACAGATACGCCCTGATCAAAGCCCTGCTTCCTCGCAGCGTTCGTAGAACTGCGAGCCCTGCGAACGGATCGCACAAGAACGGCCCGGTCCCGCGCGGGTGACCACCAGGTAGGCGAAGGCGACCGACGACATCCCCAACGCCGACGGTGGCCACCCGGGACACAGTCCCCGGACATACGGCAGAGTGCCTCCATGAGGAAAGCGTGGGTGGGGATCTCGGCCGCTGCGGCGTGCGCGGCAATGGCGATCATTCTGTTGTCCGTAGGAAACCTGGAGACGCTCTCCTGGATAGCCGGTGCCGGCTCCTTCATCATCGCGGTTCCGTCCCTCGTCATAGCCTTGACCACCCAATCCCGTACCACCGGTGGTTCGACGACGCGGCCGAACTGGGAGACAGGGACGGGTGATTCAGGACGAATACACCGCCCCGACACCGGTACGGACACGGCGGCAGGGAACTCGGGATCGGTGCTCGTGGAGCTGACCACACCACGCATTAGAGCCGAGAACCGGCTGTCCGAGGCGGGTCAAGGTGCGACCGTCTGCTTCCTCGCGATCGCCGCACCGGCCACCGTGTTCCAAATTTGGGATAGCGATACTTTGAAGTCCCCGACAACTATGTGGCTTTTAGCGGCTATGACCGCGCTAGGGGCCGTTATGGGGTGGTTCAACGGCACGGACGGTAAGGATCTTCTCATCATCAACAAGGAGGGCCTGACCATCGTCGACAAGCGCCGCATACGCATCAGCGACTTTTCGTTCATGATTCCCTGGCCACTGATGGAACGTGTTCGACTCGTATCCTCGACCAATGGTGCCTTCCACGTCCTGATCGTGAAGTTCAGGCGCACGAAGTCCGAAAGTTCAGGCGCACGAAGTCCGACCCCGAAGCGTCGCAGATCAGCGCCTTGGAGCAGCGGGGAGAACCCAGTCCGGACGGCCGCATCATAGCCCGACTGCACTTGACCTCAGGCGGCACGGAACGTACGGAATTGTTGTTCCGGGCGCGCACGGCGCTGGCCGCTTTCGGAGGAAATTACTACGCCGAGTAGTTCCAGGCGGCGGACCGCTTGCTCCGCCTCTCCCCACACTGGTCGGCAGGCCGTGCTGCTTCCGGTCACGTCGATCCCCGGTCGGATCAACCTCGGGAGTGGATCGGCGACGCCGAGGCCGTGCTGCGCGGGCTGCGCCGCGAGCACCAGCCCAAGCCCGACGGCGAGCGGGTGCGCGACCGCGCGGCGAACCGACAGGTGGTCCCCGGGCCCAACAGAACGACCTGAGGCGTCCCCGTCGCAGACCGCACTCGCGTGAACATACCCAGGACCCGACGTGACATCGGTTCGTCCCCTCTGCGTTCCGCAGACCGACGCAGACGCCCGCGACTCCGACGAAACCGGATCGACTCATGGGCGTCCGGTTTCCTCGGTGACGAGCACCGCGGCGTAGCCCTCGGTGTGCAGCCGGGGCAGAGCCGCGCTGATCTGCGCGTGATGAATCAGCACGTGGTCGTCCGGTATCCAGCGGGCCCGGCTCCGCTGTCGGGCGATCGCGACGGCGGGACTGACGCGCAGCACCAGGGCGAGGACGGGCACGCCCAGGGCCGCAGCGACCAGCGAGCGGCGGCGACGTTCCTGTCGGTGGGTGCCGTCGACCACTGTGGACAGCCCTGCGGCACACCGCTCCCGCAGCCGTGCGTGCGCCAGTGCGACCGCACGGTCGGTAATATCCGGGGCACGGCCTGCGCGGGCCGGGTCGGTACCGTCGAGTAGGTGCTGGCAGGCGTCGTAGGAGACGACTGTCAGGTCCGGGCGACCGTGGGTGAGCTTGGTGACCAAGGTCGTTTTGCCGCTTCCGGAGATGCCGACGAGCATGATCACCACCGGAGGAACCCGCGCAATCGCAGCGAATGCAAGCCCTGATCCGTCGTTCCAGGTTGACGCCGGGATCCGACCGCCGCACATGGTCCTGACCTCCAAGCCGGCGACGCAACTTCGGAGCACATCCTCGAACGGCAGCACGGTGATAAACCATTTATCACAGGACGCGGGCGCTGGCCGCAGGTCGCCATGTACGCCCGACTGAACATCGCCACAGTTCAGGAGTGGGCGAAAACTAGCAGCTCTGCGGACGCTAGCAGTGTTCGCAGTGCTCGCATCTCTGCGAACACTGTCGCAGGCCGGGGGCGACCAGGCCCAGTCTGCTTTCAGGCTGCTCTGAAGGGATAGGACAGTTCGACAAAGCAGTCGATCGCAGGCTGTAGACGTCGCAGCGTTCGCAGGCTTCGCAGGGGTGCGAATCGTCGGATGTGCGTGTCACGATGAGCGCCATGACCGCTGCCGTGGACCCGTTGACCGGTCTGCTGTCCGCCGTGGCCATGCAGGCGGCGGCGCGATTCCGCGACCACAACCTCTCAATCCGCCGATCGCGTGTGGTGCACGCGGTGGCGATGTCGCGCTGGATGGCGGGGGTGGAGCTGCCAGCTCCGGCCTGTCACGTCGGCGTGGCGGGGTGGGCCATTGAGGACTTGCGGCCGACGAAGGCAGCGGTGACCTGCCTGCGGTGCCTGCGGGCGGCACCAGGGGGACGGTCCACGGCCGCGGTGAAGCCGCTGGGTAATCAGCTCGCGCTGCCCATCGAGGTCGCCTAGCAGCGTTCGCAGCTCTCGCGTGGGTGCGACGACTCGCACTGTTCGCACACTTGTACCAGTGGGTATGGGCGCTATGGTTTCGCGCATGGCATCTAACCGACGCTGCCGGCGGTATGCCGCAGCGAACAACAAGGGCGGCGTCGGCAAGTCCACGCTGATCTGCCGCCTGGCCGAGGAACTGGCCGCCCGCGGGCACCGTGTGCTCGTCGGGGACGGCGATCCCCAGGGCAACGTGTCGCGGATGCTCGGGCACAACGAGGAGGCGCTGCTCCAGCGGCCGACCATCAACGAGGTCGTGCTGGCGGCGCGGCCCGGCTGCGCGGCCGACGCGATCCTGCCGTGTGCCTGGGACCAGCTCGACGACATGCCCAATGAGGTCTACGAACTGGCTCAGCGGATCGACCTGCTGCCCGCGCGCTTCGACTACGAGCTGCGCCTGGGCGAGGCCGCCGGTCACGAGCCGGGCAGCGCGATGGCACGCCACGCCCGCCAGCGCCTGGCCGTCGCGCTCAGCGGGGGCGTGCTCGACGAGTACGACTTCTTCCTGATGGACCTGCCGCCGTCGATCGGGCCGCTGACCCACATGGGCCTGGACGCCATCTCCGACGTCGAGGACGAGGAGGAGGCCGGGGGCGTGATCATCCCGCTGTACCCGGACTACGACCCGATCAGCGGCGCGGTGAGGATGCGCGACCTGGTCACGGCGGGCGCCCGCGACTGGGAGCGGCCGTTCCTGCGCACGGCCGGGGTGGTGATCAACCGGTTCGACCCGCACCGGAAGAAGAGCCAGGAGCGCGACTACCTGCCCTTCGCCAAGGACACCTTCGCCGGGCAGCTCATCGGCCCGGTGTTCCACGAACGGGCGCCGATCGCCGAGGTCGGCAGCTTGGGCTACCCGTTGCGGTCGCAGCCCAACTGGCGGATCAGGGACAACGTCAAGGAGTTCGGCCAGGTGGTCGAGGTGATGGAGAAGGGACGAGTCGCAGCATGAGCAGGCGTACGGGCAACCGGCCGGCACCCCGGATGCCGGCGGCCACCAGTGCTCTGGCTCCGCAGGTCGGGTCGCTGACCGGGGGAGCGGCGGCAACTCCGGCTCCGTCCCCCGAGCAGGAGAAGCCCGTCGAGAAGCCGGCTCCGGAGCCCGCGGCCGCGCCGGTCTCCGAGCCTGCGGCGGCACCGGTGGCGGAGAAGCCGGCGAAGCCGAAGTCCAGTCGTCGCGCCAATGGCACGACCCGTTCCTGGTACCTGCCGCACGACGTCGCCGAGGACCTGTCGGAGACGTGCGACGAGATCTACCACGACCTGCGCGGCCGCCAGGACAAGTCCGAGATCCTGGGTGCCCTGATCCGCGTGGGCCTGAACAACGTCGATCGCGTCCGCAAGAAGTTCGGGTTGCCGCCGTCGTCGAACTGACCTCTCATGGGTCGCAAGGCTCGCAGCGTTCGCAGAGGTACGAACACTGCGAGCCTTCGCAGTTTCCGAAGCGCTGATCAGGGCTTAGAGGGACTGGCGTGCGTACTCACCCACCGGTGCGGACCGACTCGGCGGATATACTGCCGACGGCCAGTCGGCAGAATCTTCCGATAGGTCTGCGGCCGCCTCGACTTCCCTCTCACGCCTCGCCCGCCGCTTTATTACGTGCGGTCGCTCTGCTCGTCGGCGCGCTGGTCGCGCAGCTCGGCGGCCAACAGCCGCAAGGCCGCCGTTCCCACGCCCCACAGCCCTTGGATCCCATGCGGGCCGACGTGGGCGTCGATGATCTCGTCGGCTGTTCCGGCCTCGCCGTTGAGGTGCCGGACGACGGCCTGGGCGGCGACCGACTCGTCCGGGGACAGCTCCTTGCCGGTGGGCCGGTCCAGCGCCCACATCCCGGACTCCCCGCCCCATCCGTCGCGGGTGACCTCCTCGGCCACCAGACGCGGGGCGAGCTTGGCCAGCCGCTTCATCCGTTCCTCGCCGTCCGGGGTGGGCGTGCGGCCGATCCACTCCCATAACAGGTCGTCGGCCGCCTTCGAGTCGGTCACGGCGACCGCGGCGATGCGTCGCAGCAGTTCGCTGATCACGGTGTCGTCCAACGGGAGCATCATGGCGAGCCTCTCCTTCACCGGGTGGGCGGTATCAGAAACGTAGTAACAAAAACGGGCGTTTTTGATTCGAGGTGGGAGCGTAGCAGGGCTACCAAGCCTGCGAGTGTTCGCAGAGCTGTAGCGGCTTGATCAGGGCGAACGTTACCGGCCCAGCCCCATGCCGCGATGGAGCGTCTGGTCCGGGCCGGGGTCGTAGTAGGGATCGTGCCTGGGCGTGGTGGAGCGGGTCCGGGTGGCGCGTTGTTCGGCGGCGCGCTGCTGGGCGAGGCGTTCCCGGAGCGCGGCGGCGGTGGCCTGGAGCCGCAGGGAGTTCTCGGCGCTGCGCTGTGCGGGTGGCATGGCTTCGCGGACGCGCTGCTCGGTGACCAGGTCGTCGCGGCGGATGTCGAGGTCCGCGGCTGCGGCTCGGTTGGTGGTGATCCGCCGGCGCAGCCCGTCGACGTCGGCGCGGTCGTTCTGCTCGGCGCGGGCGCGGTCGGCGGCGTAGCCGGCCTCGGCGCGCTGGAGGGCGGCGCGGGCGAGGAACGGGTTGGGCCGCTCGTCGCCGAACTGGGGCAGCAGCTCGCGCAGCGCGCGGGCGTGCTCGGCGGCGCGGGCCTGGGCTTTGCGGGCTTGGGTGTGCAGGTCGGAGGCGTCGCGGAGGATCTGGTTGCGGCGGCCGGGCCGGTACCAGGGCACCCGCTCGGCCTCGGTCTCGGTGCGGCGGGCCTGGCGGGCGAGGTGTTCGGCTTCGCCGCGGGCGGTGGCGCGGGCCTTGGCGGCGTCGTCGGCGCGGGTATGCAGGTCGAGCCGGCGACGAAGTTCGGCGATCCGCTCGTCGAGGGCGACCACGCGGGGGCCGCGTCCGGCGGCGACGTCGGGTTCGAGTTCGGCGAGCTGGGCTTGCGCACGTTCGGCGGTGGACAGGTGTTCGGCGCGGTCGGCGGCGGCTTGGGCCAGCGCCTCGACGAGTTGCGTGTCGGTCAGTCCGCCGAGTGGGCGGGCCCACCATGCCTCGCCGAACTCCTCCTCGCGGGCGGCGGCGCGGGCCTGGGCCTTCTCGCGGGCGTCTTGGGCTTCCTGGCGCAGGATCTGGGCACGTTCGGGACCGAGGCGTTCGAGGAACGCGGCGCGTTCGGCCAGCACCTCGTCGCGGGCGTCGACGTCGGGTGCGAGCGCGATCCGCAGGTTGAGGTCGCGCCAGCCTCGGCGCTGCTCGTCGTCCAGTGCGGGCGGCGTCTCGGCAGCTGCGGGGACACGCTCGGCTGGCTGCTCGGCGGCGGGTTCGCCCTGATCAGCGTCCTGCTCGCGCCGCCAGCGGGTCGTCCGCTCGGCCACGACGGCGGGGGAGGGGTCCAGGTTCTGCCGGTGTTCGTCGGCCTGCTCCGGGCCGGGGTCGACGGCCGGGACGTGGCTGGCGACGGGGGCGGCGGCGGGCTGGTCGGGCAGTTGGTCCAGCGGCGGGGTCTGGCCCAGGTCGACCATGACGGGGCGGTCGTTGGCGGTCTCGGCGGTGGCTGTGGCGCGCTCGGCCAGCGCGGCCAGGACACGGTCGGTGAGTTCGGCGTGGTCGCGGGGCGGGCCGTAGAGGGCGTCTTCGCGTGGGCCCTCGAGGTCCTGGCGGGCGGCGAACAGCAGCGCCTGGCCGCGGTCGCGCGAGAGGCCGACGTAGAGGCCGGGGGCGCCCTGACCAGGTCCGTAGGTGAGCACGGTGCCCAGGTTCCGGGTGCTGTCGGGGCGGTCCCAGGACGCGGAGACGGTCAGGCCCTCGGCCTTGTGGGCGGTCAGGGCGTAGCCGAGGTCGAGGCCGCCGTCGGCGATGTAGGCGGGGGTGAGCACGGCGCTGCTGGGCTCGCCGCCCAGCGACGCGCCCGGCGGGTACCAGGCGACCTCGACGCCTTCGGGGCGTTCGCCGCTGCCGTCGTGCAGGGTGGTGACCACGCCGCGGTAGCCGTTGAGGACGCCGTCGCCGTCGACCTGCTCACCGGTGCGGTCGTTACGCCTGATCAGGACCTGGTCGCCGACGTGGAAGGTGGCCCTGCGGTCGTCGCCGACGTCGTAGGTGACACCGGGGCCGGCGAGTTCGCCTTCGGCCAGGCGCACGGCCTGGGCGGTGGTGTTGAGCCGGGACACCTGCTCGTTGGTGGCGGCGAGCATGAGCACGCCGCGGGCTTCGGTGTGCGGGTCCGGGGCACCGGCGCGGGCGGCCATCCACCGGCTGACCATCGCCGCCACGGCCTCGTCGGCGGTCTCGGTGGCCACCACGCCGCCGAGGCGTTCCCAGGTGCGCAGGGCGTCGAGGTGGTCGCCGTTGCGGAACGCGGCCAGCGCGCGGCGTTCGTCCTCCTGCTGCTGGCGGCGGTTCTCGGTCAGCCGCGGCCCGGTGAGCGTGGCGTGCAGGTAGCCGAACATCGAGCCGACGCCGACGCCCCGGAGCTGGCGCGGGTCGCCGACCTCGACGACCTTGGTGCCGGTGCGCAGGGCTTCGGCGTAGAGGGCGGCGCGGTCGCGGTCGCTGGTCAGGTTGGCCTCGTCCAGCACCAGGACGTCGACGCCGTCCAGGCCGCTCCGGTGGCCGATGCGCCAGCGCCACTGGGCCACGGTGCGCGCCTGGATGCCGGACTCGGCGGCCAGGTTCTGCGCCGCGACGGCGGCCGTCGCGGCACCGGCGACGGTGTAGCCCTGGGCTTCCCAGGCCAGCCGGGCGGCTCGCATCAGCGTGGTCTTGCCGGTGCCGGGCGGGCCTTCGATCGCCTCGAACTGGCGGCCGTTGGTGATCACCTGGCGCAGCACCTGGTGCTGCTCGGCCGACAGCGGGAAGCCCTGGCCGGCCTCGGCGACCGAGGCGGCCACCGCCGCGGTGTCGGCGGCGACGACGGCCTTGTTCTGCTCCGGCCGCGACGCCTGGACGGCGGTGATGATGTCGCGTTCGAGGGCGGGGACGTCGGCGGTGGTGAACGCCTGGCCGCTGCGCATCCGCTCGGCACCGGCGAGCTTCTGGCCCTGCAGCGCGGTCGGTCCGTCGATGGCCAGGAACGCCGGGTGGGCCAACACCACGGCGGTGAGCTGTTCGACCTCGCTGATCGCGGCGCCATGGGGCAGGGCCTCGGCGACGGCGACCAGGGCCTCCAGGTGGTCGAACCGGCGCTGGTGCGCGGTGAGACCGGTCTCGGGGTGGGTGAGCGCGTCGACCAGCTCGTCGACGTCGATGCCGAGCCGGGCCTTCGCCGAGGCGTTGACGTCCGGGGCGACGCGGGTGTGCCCGGCGTTGTAGGCGGCCAGCACGCGCGGCATCCACTCGTCCGGGTCGAGGTCGGCGGCCACCGCTTCGGCCCGCCAGTGCTCGCGCAGCGTCGTGTCGGAGGCGGCGGTGACCTCGGTCTTGGACGAGCGGGAGGCTCGGGTGCGCCACCGGGCTTCGGCGGCGGAGACGCCGGTGTTGCCGTCGTAGCCGAGCTTCTTCAACGCGGCCATGACTTGGTCGTGGCGCTTGGAGAACTGGCTGATCACCGCGTCGGGGACGTGGGCCAGCGCCCACTGTCCGGTGCGTTCGGAGCGGGTGAACTCCACGCCGTAGGCGGCGTGGAGTTCGTGCCGGATCTGGGCCTGGGTGACCGCGTCGATGGCGTGGGTGTGGCGCATGAGGTCGCGTCCGCCGGCGGCGATGCCGCGCCACTTGCCGTCCGGGCCTTGGGCCAGGTTGGCCACGGTGATGTGCACGTGCCAGTGCGGGTCGCCCACCTCGGCGTCGCCGACGGGCCGGGCGGCGCGGTGGGTCATGACCCAGCCGGCCATGCCCGAGGAGGGCGCGAACCGCGCCTGCTGACCGCGTCCCTCGGTGCCGATCCGAACGTAGCCGGTGCGTCCCTCCAGCCACCGGTACGTGGTGTCGGTGGCGGTGGCGTAGGCGTCTTCGACCCGGTCGACCAGGGCGTCGGGGGCGAACGCGAGGAAGACGCTGGCCCATTTCGGCACGCCGATGCCGACGTCGAAGGCGTGGATGCGGACGCTGTCGCGGCGCTCGACCCGCTGGGTCACCGGGTGCCCGGCGCGGGTGAACGTGGGGTTGCCGTCGTCGTCCAGGACGGGCCGCTGCTCGTAGAGCGCGTCACGCGCGGCGGCCAGTTTCTCCGGCGCCCAGACCTGCTCCGGATCGAGTCCGGCGGTTCGCGCCAGGCGCTCGGCGTCGGTCACCTTGAGCGCGGCGCGGGCCGGGCGGCGGGCGACTTCGCGGGCCGCGGTGGCGTAGGCGGCGCGGGCCTTCTTGCCCTCGAACAGCTCCTCCGGGGCCACGCCCAGCCGCTGCGCTTCGGCGGTCACGGCGTCCACCAGGGCGCTGCTGGAGACCTTCGCCGCAGGCGGCACGGCGACCTTGCCGACGACGAGTTGCTCGCCGGTTCCGGGGTGGAACCCGCGCACCAGAGCACGCGCCATGTCGTACTGATCAGGGGTGAGTTCCGCGCCGGCGACGACGCCCTGGTCCACGAGACCGAACGCGGTCAGGCCCTGGCCGACCCAGCGCAGCGGGCGTTCGCGCGCGTCGGCGTGGTAGGCGAACTGCGTGTCCGACACGCAGCCCGCCTGCACCAGACCGAGCCTGTAGTCGATCTGGGCGTCGGTGCCGCTGTAGAGCGGCGTCACGTACGCCACCGGTCCCCCTGGACCTCCTGCGCGGCCTCCCCCCGGAGGTCCGGTGAACGCCCCTGCGTTCACCGGAACAGGCTATGTCGCCGCAAACGGCGGATGCATCCGCAAACGCCCGCAGGCCCCGCCCACATCTCCCCGGAGGGGGAGATGCCTGACAGGTAGGTCAGTCATTGAGAATGATCTCGATGAAGGTGCGCGTGTCACGCTGATCAGGGCGTATGCGCCTACGGGCAGCAGCGTACTGGTTGCTTCGGGTGTCGTTGCTCGGGAGGTCTGCGTCAGGCTCGCTGGCGTGACTGACGCAGACGTCGAGCCCCGTGTCCTGTTGATCGACTTGGAGAACAGCGTCGGCGCGGTGCGGCCGCGACGGCGCGTTCCGCTCGCCCGCGTCGAGGCGCTGCTGGCCGCGGCCGGGCCGGTGCACCACGCGGTCGCCGGGTACGGCGGGGCGGACCTGGCCGACGATCCGACGGCCTCGACGCTGGCCGAATTGGGCGTGGCCGCGCTGCGGGTGGCACCGGCGCCGGACGCGGCGGAGGAGGTGCTGCTCGCGCACGCCCGCCGTGTGCACGCCTCGCTCGGGTGCCGGGCCTTCGTGCTGGCTTCGGCCGACCGACGCTTCGCCGAGCTGGCCGAGCTGGGCCGGCTGGAACTCGTGGCATGGGAGGGCCAGCCGGTCGCCGCGCGACTCGAGCAGGCGGCACACCGGGTGTGCCGGGTTCCCCGGCCGACCGGCGGTGCCGCCGTGGCGGGCGAGGCGGTCGAGGAGGGCGGCGCGGGCCTGCCCGACACGAGCGTGGGAAACGGACCGGCCGTGCCGCCGGTGGGTCGGATCGTGCGCGGCGGCGACGCCCGGCTGGTGTTGACGGCGGTGCTGGCCGGAGTAGGCGTCGGCCTCGGACAGCGCCTGGCCGAGATGCTGCTGCGGCGGCGGTGAACGCGACGCGGCCCCGGCGGGAAGCTGCCGGGGCCGCGGGACGGGAACGTGCTGATCAGGACGCGGCCAGTCACCCGTAGGCGCGCAACTGCCGCTCGAACCGGTCGTCGCCGTCGGCGTCGCGGAAGACCGCCGAAGGCGAGGACCACGGGTCCTCCTCGGCCGAGCCGGTGAGCACCCGCCGGCACCAGGCGGCGACGGCGACCGGGGTGGGCAGCACCTCGAACAGGCTGTCGCGGACCTGGTCGAGCTGCTCGCCGTAGAAGCCGACCGCGCGCTGCCAGCCGCGCTCCTCGTGCCAGAGCAGGAAGGTGACCTGCTCGTCGGTCTCGGCCAGCTCGGCCTCGCCGAGGCCGACCACGATCCAGCCGTTGCGCGGGTCGTCGGCGTTGACCACGACGTCGGCCACGGCGATGTTCTCGGCCACGATCGCGTCGGCCACGGCCTGCATGTAGGGCTCGTGGGCGGTGTAGAAGTCGTCGTCCTCGCTCATCGAGCGGTGGTCCTCTCCGGGGTCGTGTCGGACGTGGGGGAGCGGGTCGTGCCTGATCACAGCGTCTTGCCGTCCAGCCCGAGGGCGGCCTGGTGGGCGTCGTTGACCATCCAGCGTGCCGTGTCACGGGCCAGGCCGATCGACCGCGCGGCCCTCTCCGGGTGGGCACCGGGCAGCGGGTAGTGGACGAGGTGGTTGAGCACGTTCGCCGCGGCGGTGCCGAAGGCCTCGATGGCGGCGAGCAGGGTGGCCAGCTCGTCGTTGGTGAACGAGGTGGGCAGCAGGGTCGGGTCCGAGGCGATGGCGGCGGCCGCGGCTGCGGCGGCCAGCTCGACGACGACGCCGTGCGCCGTGGCTTCGGACGTGGTGGCGGGTTCGGGTGTGGTGTCCATCGTCAGCTCCTGCCCTGGTTACGGCCGCGCCGTCGGCGGACGGCTGCTAAAACGGCCGTTTTTGTCTCTGAGGGGCGGGCCGCGTCCGCCGGGGAGGGGCGGGCGCGGCGGCGGTGGCCCGGTCAGCGGCGCAGGACGCCGACGGACTCGGCCAGGGCCTCGATGTCGCTGTCGTCGCCGGTGTTGTTGGCGGGCAGTGCGGTGGAGAGCATGGCGGTGGTAGACATGGGCTTGCGCTCCTTCGGGAGTTCGCCGGCCAGCGGGTTCTTTGCCGGAGCCGCTGGCCGGCTTTGTGTACGGGTCGGTCCTGGCGGACCCCGACGTCCCGGAGCACCCCTGTTCCGGGACGAGGGGGAGCGTCAGCCCCGGTGGTAGGCGGTGACCGCGTTGAGGGCCGCGCCGAGCAGCTCGTTGTGAGCCTTGGGTTCGGTGACCGGCCAGGCCATGCCGCGCGACCTGGCCAGCGAGCGGGCGGCGTGTTCGAGACGGTCGGGGTCGAGGGCGACGGGGCCGTTGAGCAGGAACTCGGCGGTGCGCAGGATCTGCGCGAACGGCGCGTCGGC
Organism: Saccharothrix obliqua; assembly: GCF_019375475.1. Classification (GTDB taxonomy): domain Bacteria; phylum Actinomycetota; class Actinomycetes; order Mycobacteriales; family Pseudonocardiaceae; genus Actinosynnema; species Actinosynnema obliqua. The sequence goes on from NZ_JAHXGQ010000022.1 coordinate 40,391, forward strand.
GCCGAGGAGGGCTTGGGCGCGCGCGATGGCGTCCTGCCGGGCGTCGACGGCCTGGGCGGCCTCGGTCGCGTTGTGGGTGGTGTCCACCTGGTGCTTCCTTCCGGGTCGTGGTGCGGGCTGGTGCGCCCCGTGAGGGGCACCGGCGTGGGGGATGGCCGATGCCCGTCCGGCACGGTCAGTCGCGCGGGTGTCGTGCCTGATCAGCGCGGTCAGGCGGCGTGGTCGGGGGTGCCGAAGTCGCCGGTGGCCTCCATGCACGGCCAGCACTTCCAGGTGCTGGTGGGCAGGTAGCGGTCGAACTCGTGGCCGCAGCGGCGGCAGGTCCGGTGGGCCTTGTTCATGGCCGCGACGCTGGCGAGCAGGGCCGGTGTCCGGGTGCGGGACGGCACGGCCTGGTCGACGCGGAACAGCTCGGCGACCTGTTCGCCGCAGCCGCGCTTGCGGAAGACCAGCAGGGCCACGGGGTCCTGGCCGCGGCGACGGCGCAGTCGTTGCTCGGCGAGCTGGGAGCGGGTGACCAGCCCGGCCGGGGCGTCGCCCCAGCCGAACACGGGCAGGCCGTCGCGCAGTCCCCGGCACAGCACCCACCGGCCGTTCCACAGCTCGACCTCACGCCACTTCGCGCGCGGGGCTCGGCGTGGCATGGCCGTCGGCCTGGTCGGAGTCGGCGAGGGAGGCCCACAGCTCGAAGCGGACGCCGGTGTCGCGGACCAGCCGGGCGCTGGTCGACCAGATCCGGCGGTCGTTCTCGCGGGCGGCCAGGTCGGCGACCCGGTCGAGCTGGTCGGCGACGGCGGCCGCCAGCGACGCGACGGCCAGCCACTGGGCGGTGGTGAACGGCCGGGTGCGCCGCGACCGCAGGGCGCGGGTGAGTTTGGCGGCGTCGGCTTCGGCGACGGCCAGGTGGACGCGCTGGGCGTCGGACACGGCGAGCTGGTGGGACACTGCTGGCTCCGCTCCATCGTGAGGTGGGGTGGTGGAACCAGGCGGGGCGCGGGTCGTGCTGTGGAAGGTCGTCCACGCCCCGCCTGGGGATCATCGGCCCTGATCAGGCGGGCGAGAGGCGGTTGCAGAGCCAGGCCGCGGGGTTCTCGGAGCGGTCGGCCAGCCAGTCCAGGTCGTTGTCGGACAGCGAGTCGATCAGCTCGTTCCACGCCTCGGTGATCCCGGCCGCCTCGCCGCCGCCGGCCTCGTTGAGCCGGTACGCCAGCGCGCCGAACGCCTCGTCGTCGGCCACGGCCTCCGCGACGTCGGCGTCCACGCCGCTCCAGGTCTGGCGGACCAGATCGGTCACGTACTCGTGCAGTTGCTGCCTGCGCATTCGTTCACCCCTCGGTGTCCTCGCTTGCGGTGTCACCATGCTGACATGTGGTGAGTTTGAGTCACCATAGCCCTTTACGGTGAACCT
>NZ_JAHXGQ010000023.1 GCF_019375475.1 Saccharothrix obliqua
CCCGAAGGTGCCGATGACGGTGCCGCTGCCGTTGAGCTTCCAGACGGAGACCTCGCCGGTGAATGCGTTGTACAGCACCAGGTCGTTGTGGCCGTCGCCGTTCATGTCGCCGTTGCCGACGATCTTCCAGTCGCGGGCGCAACCCGATGCCGCGTCGCAGCGGCCGGTCAACCCCAGGGTGCCGATGATCCTCCCGTAGCCGTCCGACCTCCAGACGGAGACCTCGCCCGAGGTCGCGTTGTACAGCACCACGTCCGCGGTGCCGGCGGCGGCGGTCGCCTGTCCGACGTGCGTGGTGAGCGAAGCGATCACAATCGCGCAGCCGGCGACGAAGACGCGTGCCAACCGACCCATCAGCCCTCCTCGATCCCGGTGGGTGTCCGTCGAAGAATCCTGGCGAAATCGCACGTTACTCGGGTGGAAACGGTTCTCCGTGCCGCCGAACAACGCATTCCACCGCGTCCGGAGGTTGGCGCAGAATGCTTCTACCTGCGGAGATAGTCCCGAACTATGGGCGTATTGTCGCTGCGACTTGGACGACCGCACGGGTGTCGCCGGACACTGGGTCGGCGCGACCGGCGCGCGTGCCGAACGTCGCGACGAAATCGCGCATTCCGCCGCTTGGAATCCGGTACCCGGTGAAGGGGGAAGTGGATGAGGAATGCGTTCACGGCGCGCGGTCGGCTCGGCGCGCTGCTCGCGGCGCTCGCGGTGGTCGTGCTGGCGTCATCGGCGTCCCAGGCGTTGGCGACCGGCCCGGAGCCCGCCGCGGGGACCATCACCGGCTGCTACGACGCGGCCGGGACGTTGCGCGTGGCGGACGTCCGGGCCGGCCGGTCGTGCGCGCCGACGGAGACCAGCGTGACCTGGAACGCCATGGCGATCAGCGCGATCCGGTGGATCTCGGGCAACGTCGTGCCGCTGCCCCGCGGTGCGGGGGAGCGGGCGCTCGTCGCGAGCCACCCGGACAACCGGCGGCTGCCCGCCGGGTCGTGGATCGTCGGCGCCGACGTGTTGATCGCGAACGGCCTGGAGCCGCCCACGTCGTTCCGGTGCTGGTTGCAGACCCGGGCCACCCGCTGGAACATCGGCGGGCAGCTCCAGGACTGGGGCGGCGCGGGCGGCTGGCACCGGACCCTCACCGTGCGTGGTCTGGTGAACCTCACGGAGCCGGACTGGGTCGACGTGTACTGCTCGCACGACCAGGCCGTGCCGTCCGGAGGCGTGTTCCAGGCGGAGAGTGTGGACCTGATCGCGCACAAGGTCGACTCGGTCTTCTGAGCCCCGCACGCCCTGCTTCGCCGCCGACGCCACGAACCGCTCCCAACGCCGGCGGCGAAGCAGCCCACCCACCGCGGTCCGGCGGTGGGCAGCCGGCCTGACCAGGCGTCCGGCAGGGGAGCGGCCCGCCCGCCCCGGGCAGCCGGGGGTGGCGGTAGTCCGCCCTAGACCCGGGCGATGACCAGCCCCGCCCTGGTACCGGCAGCGAGAGTCCTCGCCGGAGCCACCCATCGCGCTGGAGGAGCGGGCACCGGCCGCGCTCATATTCCTCTGTCTGATCAATTATTTCAGTGTTGATCAAAACGAACCGTCGACCGGGTGTGCCGTCAAGCGGCACGGGTAGTCCAAAAGCATGAGCAACGAGCTGCCACCACCCGCGCCACCCCGCAGCGCGTTGACGTTGCGCCTGTGGCTGGCCGGCTTCGGTGTGGTGTTCAACGGCGTGGCGGCCGTGCTGCTGTTCCGCGCGGACCTGCCGGTGTTGGGTGTCCTGCTGGCCGTGGTCGCCGTCGCGGCGGCCGTTGATCTGGCCTGGGTGGCGCACCGCAAGCGGCGGGGGGATCCGGGTTAGCCGGAATCGGCGGTGGTGTCGTGGGGCGCGCCGACCGGTTTGGACTCGGGCGAGCCGCGTTGGCGCAGGTACACGCTGAAGACCGCCATCGAGCCGATGGCCAGGAACTCGGACTGCCAGTTCTGGAGCGACCGGTTCCAGAAGTCGGCGGACACCAGGTACTCCGGCCACGTCACCGGGTCCTGGAAGTCGGCGAGCTGCGCGGCGTTGTGGGCGCTGTGCCCCGCGATGGACTGCGCGAGCCACGACCCGAGGAACAACGCCAGCATCACCAGGCCCAGCGAGTTCGAGTACCACGACGTCCGCCAACCGCCGACGCGTGCCCACTTGGGCGAGTCCGGTCCGGCGTGGGCGCCGAGCCGCTGCCGCTCGTCGGACTCCGCGCCGATCCGGTCGACCGGTTTGGACTCGTTGGAGCCGCGCTGGACCAGCCAGACCGTGGCGATGATGAACAGGAAGAACTGGAGGTACTCGGACTGCCAGTTCTCGGCGACGTCGACCGCGAAGTCGGACGACAGCACGTAGGCCCACAGCCCGATCGGGTCGCCGCCGTCGGTCAGCCTGCGCTCGTTGAGGGCGGCGTTGCCGGAGAACGCCTGGCCGACCAGGGATGCCAGGAACAGCAGGCCGAACACGAGGCCCAGGCCGTTGTCGCGCAGGAACGCCTTCACCGGCCCATCGCCCCGATGACGCTGAAGGCGATCAGCATCCCCACGACGCCGACCAGGTAGGCGTAGAACACCCCGCGCCGCATCACGGGCCTCCGACCTCGCACTCGTAGGGCCGGTCGGGCACCGGGCGGCAGCCCGCCGCCGCGACGCGCCAGCCGGTGTTCAGCTCACGCAGGAACAGGGTGTCCCCGGTGGTGCGCACGAGGGCGGCGTCACCCCACACGGCCACGTCGACGACCGCGCCGGTGGGGACGCCGAGCGCGGTGCAGTCGACGTCCTCCCGGGCGCGGTCGGTGAGCAGCGCGCAGGCGTGGTCGGAGCCGGTGGCCGCGGCGGTCTCGAACTCCTCGGCGGCGTGCCGCGCGGTGTCGGCGGCGCCGGAGCCGCACGCGCTGGTGAGCACCGCGGCGAGCAGCAGCACCGGCCCGCCGGCCCTCATGGCTTGAGCAGCACTTTCACGGCGTTGTCCTGCTTGCGCTGGAAGATCTCGTAGGCGTGCGGCGCGTCGGTGAGGGGCAGGTGGTGGGTGGCGAAGTCCTCGGTGCCGAGCGGGTCGGCGTCGCCGAGGAGGGGGAGGATTTCGGGCACCCACCGCAGGACGTTGGCCTGGCCCATGCGGAGTTGGATCTGCTTGTCGAACAGGGTGAGCATGGGCAGCGGATCGGCCATGCCGCCGTAGACGCCGCTGATCGAGATGGTGCCGCCGCGGCGCACGATGTCGATGGCCAGCCGCAGCGCGTGGAGGCGGTCGACGCCCGCGGTGCGCATGAACGGCGCGGCGATGGCGTCGGGGAGCATCCCGACGGCCTGGTGGGCGAGCTTGGCGAAGGGCGCGCCGTGGGCTTCCATGCCGACGGCGTCGATGACGGCGTCGGGTCCGCGCCCGTCGGTGAGGTCGCGGATGTGGTCGGCGAGGTGGTTGTCGTCGAGGTCGAAGGTGCGGACGCCGCGGGCGCGGGCCCGGTCGCGGCGTTCGGGGACGGGGTCGACGCCGATGACGGTCTTGGCGCCCCGGTGGAGGGCGATGCGCGCGGCCATGTCGCCGATGGGGCCGAGGCCGAGCACGACGAGGGTGTCGGCGGGCCCCGCGTACTCGACGGCCTGCCAGGCGGTGGGCAGGACGTCGGAGAGGTAGACGAACCGGTCGTCGGACGGGCCGTCGGGGACCTTGATGGGGAGGGTGTTGCCGAACGGGACGTGCAGGTACTCGGCCTGCCCGCCGGGCACGCCCCCGTAGAGCCGGGTGTACCCGAAGAGGGCCGCGCCCGTGCCCTGCTCGCGGACCTGGGTGGTCTCGCACTGGGAGTGCAGGCCCTGGCCGCACATGTAGCAGGTGCCGCAGGAGACGTTGAACGGGATGACGACGCGGTCACCGGGGCGGAGTTCGGAGACGTCGGGACCGACGTCCTCGACGACGCCCATGGCCTCGTGGCCGAGGATGTCGCCCCGGCTGATGAAGGGTCCGAGCACCTCGTACAGGTGGAGGTCGGAGCCGCAGATGCCGGAGGACGTCACGCGCACGACGATGTCGGTGGGGTCCTTGAGGACGGGGTCGGGCACGGTGTCCACGCGGACGTCGCGCTTGCCGTGCCAGGTGACGGCCTTCATCAGGTGGTTCTCCTCTCGTCGGGAGAGGCGTTCCCGGTTGGCCGGGTGTCAAACCGGTTGGGGTGGCGACCGGCGGGTATTCCAGCTCATGCCTGTTGCGACGAGGGTTGACACGGTCCGGGTGTTGGCGAAGGTGCTGCTGCCGACGTTGGCGAAGGGCGTCATCGTGCGGCGGCCCGCGATGACGGCGCTGGCGGAGCGGTTCCAGGTGGACGCGTCCGCTGTGGACGTGATGCGGTCCTTGTCGGAGCGGTACGGCCCGGAGCCGCTGCGGTTGCGGGTGACGGGGCGCAGCGTGGCGTTGGTGCTCGACCCGGGTGACGTGGAGCGGTTGCTGGCGGAGTCGCCGGAGCCGTTCGCGTTGGCGACGCGGGAGAAGCGGGCCGCGTTGGAGCACTTCCAGCCGCACGGTTCGCTGATCTCGCGCGGTGCGGTGCGTGACCGGCGGCGTGCGTTCAACGAGGTGGTGCTGCGGCCGGAGCGGGTGGACGCGGCGGCGGTGGCGCGGGACGAGGTCGACCTGCTGGTGCGGCACGCGGCGAGCACGGGCGTGTTGGACTGGGACGCGTTCGCGCCGGTGTGGTGGCGGATCGCGCGCCGGGTGGTGCTGGGTTCCGGCGCGCGGGCCGACGAGCGGTTGACCGATGACCTGAAGACGTTGCGGGGCAACGCGAACTGGGCTTACCTGCACCCGCGGCGCGAGCGGGTGCGTGAGCGGTTCGAGCGGCGGTTGCGGGAGCACGTGGCGCGGGCGGAGCCGGGGAGCCTGGTGGCGCGCGGTGGTTCGGTGGACGAGTTCGTGGGGCAGGTGCCGCACTGGCTGTTCGCGTTCGACGCGGCGGGGATCGTGACGATGCGGGCGTTGGCGATGGGCGGTTCGGGTGCGGCGGGCATCCTGGAGTCGGCGCGGCTGTGGCCGACGACGCCGGTGATCCTGCGGGAGAGCACGGCGTTGACGTCGTGGCACGGGACGTGGTTGCCGAGCGGGACGACGTTCGTGGTGTTCACGCCGTACTTCCACCGTGACCCGGTGCGGTTGCCGCACGCGGACCGGTACGCGCCGGAGATCTGGCCGCACCCGGGTGATCCGGCGATCGTGCCGTTCAGCGGTGGTCCGGGTGTGTGCCCGGGGCGGGACCTGGTACTGACGACCGCGGGCGCGGTGTTGGACGGGATCCGGTCGGCGTTGGCGTACGAGCCGCTGTCCGAACCGCTGCCGGCGACGTTGGACCACTTCCGGTTGTCGTTGGCGGTGTCGTTGCGCAGTGCCGCGGAGGCCACTCGTGGGGGCGTCACGCGGTTGTAGGGTTTCGGTCGTTCGACGGGGTGGCATACGGGGCCATGGACCACTCACGAGCCCCGGTTTTGGATGCCCTTCAGGAGTACCGGAAGCGTGATCACCTGTCGTTCACCCCGCCCGGCCACAAGCAGGGCCGCGGTGTCGACCCGCGGGTGCTGGACGTGCTCGGCGAGGACGTGTTCCGCTCCGACGTGCTCATGATGAACGGTTTGGACGACCGGACCATGAGCGGTGGCGTGCTGTCCGATGCGGAGCGGTTGATGGCCGACGCGGTGGACGCCGACCAGGCGTTCTTCTCCACGTGCGGCAGCTCGCTGTCGGTGAAGACGTGCATCATCACGGTGGCCCGGCCGGGGGAGAAACTGCTGGTGTCCCGCAACGCCCACAAGTCGGTGGTGGCGGGGTTGATCATCAGCGGCGTGGACCCGGTGTGGGTGCACCCGCGGTGGGACGCGGAGTGGGAGTGGGCGTACCTGCCGGGGCCGGAGGCGGTGGCGGAGGGCTTCGCGCGGGCGCCGGGGGCACGCGGGATGCTGTTGATCACGCCGACGGACTACGGGACGTGCGCGGCGATCTCCGACGTGGCGGACGTGTGCCACGAGCACGGCGTGCCGCTGATCGTGGACGAGGCGTGGGGCGCGCACCTGCCGTTCCACCCGGGGTTGCCGTCGTGGGCGATGGACGCGGGTGCGGACCTGTGCGTGACCAGCGTGCACAAGATGGGCGCGGGCCTGGAGCAGGGTTCGGTGTACCACCTGCGGGGTGACCGGGTGGACCCGGGCGTGCTGTCCATGCGCGCCGACCTGCTGGACACCACCAGCCCGTCGTCGCTGGTGTACGCGGGCCTGGACGGTTGGCGCAGGCAGATGGTGGAGCACGGGCACGGCCTGCTGGACCGGGCGCTGGGGTTGACCGCGGTGGCGCGGGAGCGGTTGGGCGGTGTGCTGCGGGTGGTGGGCCGGGACGACGTGGTGGGCCCGCGCAAGGCCGACGACCACGATCCGCTCAAGGTGGTGATGGACGTGTCGGCACTGGGCTTCTCCGGGTACTCGGCGAGCGAGTGGCTGCGGTCGCGGCACCACGTGGACGTGGGGCTGGCGGACCACCGGCGGATCGCCGCCCAGATCACCGTGGCCGACGACGAGGGGACCGTGGACCGGCTGGTGACGGCCGTGGCGGACCTGGTGGCGCACGCGGCGGAGCTGCCGCGGTCCCGTCCGGTGGACATCCCCGCACCGGGTGAACTGGAGCTGGAGCAGGCGGTGCTGCCGAGGGCCGCGTTCTTCGCCGACGCCGAGCACGTGCCCGCGGCGGAAGCGGTGGGCCGGATCTGCGCGGAGACGATCAGCCCGTACCCGCCGGGCGTGCCCGCGGCGTTGCCGGGCGAGGTGATCACCCGGCCGGTGGTCGACTACCTGCGCAGCGGTCGGGCGGCGGGCATGTTCCTGCCGGACCCGACGGACGGTGACCTGGACACGATCCGGGTGGTCGCGCGCGGCGCGGTGTGACGGCCGCCGGCGGGGGTAACCGGGTGCCATGACCACCGCACCGCTTCCCGAAGAGCGCGTCGGCGCGCCGCAGCGCGCCATCGTGACCGGTTCCGACTCCGGCATCGGCCGGGCGATCGCCGTGGCCCTCGCCGGTGGCGGGGTGGACGTCGGCATCACCTACCACTCGGACGAGGCGGGCGCGGAGCGCACGGCCGCGCAGGTCCGCGACCAGGGCGGGGTGCGCGCGGTGGTGCGCCGCCTGGACCTGACCGACCTGCCGGGCGCGGCGGCGGTGGTGGACGAGCTGGCCGACGAGCTGGGCGGCGTCGACGTGCTGGTGAACTGCGCGGGCACGGGCACCCGGCAGAAGGCGCTGGAGATGGACTTCTCGACGTGGCGGGACGTGCTGTCGGTCGACCTGGACGGCGCGTTCCTGTGCTCGCAGCGCGCGGCGCGGCGGATGATCGCGGCCGGGAAGGGCGGGCGGATCATCAACATCACGTCGGTGCACGAGCACGCGCCGCGGGTGGGCGCCGCGCCGTACTGCGCCGCGAAGGCGGGGTTGGGCGCGTTGACGAAGGTGCTCGCCATGGAGCTGGCGGAGCACGCCATCACGGTGAACTCGGTGGCGCCGGGTGAGATCTCGACGCCGATGACGGGGCAGGGCGACGTGGACCCGCGGGACGAGCACCGGCCCGGCTACCCGCTGGGCCGGCCCGGTCACGCGGAGGAGGTCGCCTCCGTGGTGGCGTTCCTGGCGACGCCCGCCGCCGGTTACGTGACCGGGTCGTCGTACGTGGTGGACGGCGGGATGCTGTTGATGGGTCCGCAGCTCAGCGGCGTCCACGGGGACGACGCGTGGCGGGAGCCCTGACCGGGGTCAGGTGCGGCCGAGGGCGAGTTCGAAGGCCGCGGCGTCGAACTCGCGCAGGCGTTCCAGGTCGGGCACCAGCACGTCCCGCCGGACGCCGGTGACCACGAGGCCCGCCTTGCGCAGGTCGCGGAACGACTTCTCGGCGGTGCGGGGTTTCATGCCCGCGATGGAGGCCAGCTCGACCTTGGTCAGCGGGAAGCCGAGGACCCAGCCGTTGCGCTCCTGCCTGCCGTGCTCGCGGACGAGTTCGGCGAGGACGCGGGCCACGCGCGTGGCGGCGGGGCTGGGCATCTCGCGGCGGCGCTCGTTGGCCCACCGCAGGCGGGCCTGGCCGATGTTGACCAGCTCCACCAGGACGTCGGTGTGGCGGCTGAGGAACGCCGACAGCTCGTGCCGGTTGATGAAGCGGGCCTCGACCTCGCCGCAGGAGATGACGGTGGCGGACCTGGGCTTGCCGTCCAGGGCGGCCATCTCGCCGACGAGGTCGCCCGCCGCCTTCAGGCCGAGCAGGGCGGTCTCGCCGGCCTCGTCCACCACCTGCACCTTGACCACGCCGCGCAGCAGGAGCAGGGCGTGGCTGTCGTGGGCGCCCTGCCGCAGCACCTCGCGGCCCGCCGCGAAGCGGATGGGAGCGCCGAGTTCGAGCAGCTCCTGCCGGGTGGTCTCGCGCAGTCGGCCCAGGAGGCTGCGGTACGGCCATTCGGGAGTCACAGTCACCTCTGCGCTGTCGGAACCGTTCGGGTCACCCCTGCATACCACCGGCAGCGGCCGGGCGGAGCAGGCGTCCCGGACAGATTTTCCTCACCCGGTGGGACCGGCGTCCAGAGGCCGGTGTGTTTTTCACCGCCGTCGCGGTGCGAGGAGCAGTCCGGTGACGGCGTCGGTGAGGGCTTCGCCGACCATCGCCCAGTCGGCGGGCTCGCCGGTGTCGGCGGCGGCGCGCTCCTGCTCGGCGCAGGTGTGGATGATGGCGAGCCGGGAGGTCCGGCCGCGCAGCGCGGCCTCGGCGGGCGGCAGGTCGGGCACGTGGGACCACACGGCGGCCAGGCCCTCCTGGTAGTGCGGCGCGAACAGCGGGTCGGCCAGGACCTGGTCGGCGAACGCGGGGTCGGCGGAGATTTGCGCGGTGAACCGGGCGAACCAGCTCGGGGTGCCCAGCGCGGCGAGGTGGTCGGTGTAGGGGAGCACGAGGGCGGCGACGTGCTCGCGCGGGTCGGTCGAGCCGCGGGCCCGCTCGACCAGGACGCGGGTGCGGCGGGCGATCGGCTCGGCGTGGGCGCGGGTGATGGCGAGGATCAGGTCCGTGCGGGTGCCGACGTGGTAGGTGAGGGCGGAGTTGTTGGCCTGGCCGGCGGCTTCGACGATCTGCCGGTTGGAGACCTGGGCGAGGCCGCGTTCGGCGAAGAGGCGCTCGGCGGTGCTGAGCAGCAGGCCGCGGGTGGCTTCGGCCTGTTCGCGCCGGGGCGAGGGACGGGTGCGGGTCGGCGGCGGGTCGGTGTCCATGGCGGACATCCTGGCGGTTCCGGCGCGTCGCGCCGAGCCCGACTTGCCGGGTTGGTCGGGTGTGCCGCCCAACGTGTGCCCGGTGCGTGACCTCGGAGTTCCGCAGCGTGATGAGACAAGTGTCTGACTCATTGCTACCGTGTTCATAAGAGAGCTGTCTGACTACGGGGCGTCATCGGCAGTCTCGGCGTGGGCCGCGGCGGCTCCCGGCTGGTGCGGTCCCGGTTCGGGCAGCACGACCACGAGTGGCGAGGAGCTGGGATGACCACCGCGGTGAGCTACCCGTTCGGCGAGCCGGCACGGCTCGACCCCGAACCCGAGTTCGCGACGCTGCGCGCCGAGCGACCGGTCAGCCGGGTCCGGCTGCCGTTCGGCGAGGAGGCGTGGCTGGCGACCCGCTACGAGGACGTCCGGACGGTGCTCGGCGACCCGCGGTTCAGCCGGGCCGCCGCCACGGGCCGCGACGAGCCGCGGCTGCGCCCGGCCGCCGTCGGGGTGCCCGGCAACATCATGGCGCTGGACCCGCCCGACCACACCCGGCTGCGGCGGCTGGTGATGAAGGCGTTCACCGTCCGGCGGGTCGAGCGGTTGCGGGTCCGTGCCCAGGAGATCGCCGACGAACTCGTCGACGCCATGGTCGCCCGGGGCCACGCCGAACTCGTCGAGGACTTCGCCGTGCCGCTGCCGACCACCGTCATCTGCGAACTGCTCGGCGTGCCGGTGGCGGACCGGGACGACTTCCGCGTGTGGTCCGACGCGTTCCTGTCGACCACCCGGTACACGCCCGACGAGGTCCGCGAGCACGTCGCGAGCCTGTCCCGGTACATGGCCGGGCTGATCGCGCGGCGGCGGGAGAGCCCGACCGACGACCTGATCGGCGCGCTGGTCGTGGCCCGCGACGAGGAGGACCGGCTGTCGGAGGACGAACTGCTCGCCCTCGCCATGGGGTTGCTGGTCGCGGGCCACGAGACCACCGCGTCGCAGATACCCAACTTCGTCCACACCCTGCTCACCCACCCCGACCAGCTCGCCGTCCTGCGTGCCGACCTCGACCTGGTGCCGCGCGCCGTCGAGGAGCTGATGCGGTACGTGCCGCTGGGTCTCGGCGCGGGCATCGCCCGCTACGCGGTGGAGGACGTCGAGCTGAGCGGCGTGCTGGTGCGGGCGGGCGAGCCGGTGCTGCCCGTGCTGGTGTCCGCGAACCGGGACGAGACCGCCTTCCCCGACGCCGACCGGCTCGACCTGCGGCGTGAGCCCCGGAGCAGCCACCACGTCGGCTTCGGGCACGGCGCGCACCACTGCCTCGGCGCGCCACTGGCCCGGATGGAGTTGCAGGTCGCCCTGGACACGCTGCTGCGCAGGCTGCCCGGCCTGCGGTTCGCGGGCGAGGTCCGGTGGAAGGAGGGCATGGCCACCCGCGGCCCCGCCCACCTGCCGCTCACCTGGGACCAACCCGCCTGACCGGCACCCGGCGACGCGGTGCGCGCCGTGCGCACCGCGTCCGGATCGGACCGCCCTGCGGGCGCTCGCGCAGCACCCGGACCGTCCTGCGGGCGCTCGCGCAACACCCGGACCGCCCTGCCGGCGCTCGCGCACAGCGTCTCGGGCTGTCCCGCCCGACTCGCGCGCAGCACTTCGGCGGGTGGTGCCCGCGCTCGCGCGCGGCGGCCCGGGCCGTCCTGCCCTCACTCGCGCGCAGCACCCGGATCAGCCGCCCGACCGCGCCGCCACCACCCGCTCGTACCGCTCCACGTCACCGGGCCGCCACCCCGGCGGGTCGAGGATCGCCGCCCACGCCGCCGCCGACTCCGCCGGACCGTAGTGGTGGCCCTGTCCGGCCGGCACGTCCACCGCGAACACCAGGTCGATGGTGAGCTGCCAGAACGTCACCGCCGGCAGCCACCTCATCTCCGGGCTCACGTCCGGCGCCAACGGCTCCTCCAACCACTCCGGGGGCGTGGTCAGCAGGTCCGGCGACCACCACACCACCGGGTCGGTGGCGTGCTGGAGGTACACCACCCGGCTGGGCCCCCACGGGCCCGGCAGGTCCAGGTCCGCCGGGCGGCTCGCGAACCGCACGGCCGCCCCGCCGCCGACCACCGGCAGGCGTTCCGGCGAGCCGGGTTCGCGGTCGGCGGTGATACCCGCCCACACCGCCGTCGAGTTCGGCGTGCCCACCCACAGCGCGCCCGACGTGCGGGTGGTCATGTCCTGGAGCCCGCTGAACGCCGCCTGCCCGCCGTACGCGCCCAGGCTCTCCCCGAACGCCACCAGTTTCGGTCTGCGGTCCGCCGGCCGCCGGTCCCACGCCGCGTACACCAGGTCGAACAGCTGCGCACCCGCCTCCTGCGGGCTCTCCCGGTCCGCCACGAACGCCGCCCAGCTCGGCAGGTACGAATACTGCACGGCCGCGATCGCCGTGTCCCCGCCCGCGACGTGCTCCAGCGCCTCGGCGATCGCCGGGTCCACCCAGCCGGTGCCGGTGGTCGTGGCCACCGCCAGCACCGACCGGTCGAACGCGCCCGTGCGCTCCAGTTCGGACACCACCAGCGCCGCGACGTCCGCCGGCGAACCCGCCGACGACAGACCCCCGTACACGCGGATCGGCGTCGGCGCGGGCCGCCCGGTGAACGCCGACAGCTCCCGCGCCGTCGGACCACCCGCCACGAACGCCCGGCCCTCCTTGCCCAACGACTCCCACGGCACCGGCGACGCGGGCGACCCGGACCGCTCGGGCGCGGTCGGCCGCACCACACCCGGCGGGTCGCCCCGGTCGGCGGTCGCCGCCACCCGGTTCACCACCTCCAGGAACCCGTTGACCAGCGCTCCGTTCACCACCAGCACGGTGAGCACGGCCACCACCGCCGTCGCGACCACCCGCGCCACCAGCACCGGCACGTACCGCGCACCCCACGCGGACACCCGCCGCGCCGCCGCGCGCAGCAGCCGACCCGCGTGCCGCAGCGCCAGGCCGACCAGCAACGCGATGGCGAGCACCAACCCGTAGTTCAGGGGCTGGTCGACCGGCACGCCGACGAGTTCCCGCACCTGCCGCTGCCAGTGCGCGCCGAGCACCAGCGCGACCGGCACGTACACCGCCGCCACGACCGCGAACGCGATGTCACCCCGCCGCCGCGCCCGTCGCGACCACCGGGGCCGCACGCCCAGCCAACGCGCCAGCCGCCCCACGCCCAGCCCCACCAGGTACCCGGTGGCCGAGCAGATGCCGGTCGCGACGCCCTGGAGGTACCACGGGCGGGGCAGCAGCGACGGCGTCATCGACCACGCGAAGAACACCAGGGCGAACACCAGCCCGACAGTGCCGAACGTCCGCCGGTAGCGGACGAGCGCGGCGCGGGCGGAACGCCGGCGCGGTGCCTCGGCTGCCGTGGCGAACCTCCCCGTCCGCGAGCCCGGCGACCGCCCGGCCCGGTGTCGACCGAATCCTAAGCCGGCTCACGGGTGTCCGCTGTGGACGCACCAGGTGTCCACCATGGACACTACGCGCGGGACAACGCGGTCTCCGCGAAGTGGCACGCCGCCACCCGCCCGTCGCCCAGCTCGCGCAGCACCGGCGTCTCCGCACCGCACACCTCTCGCGCCAGCGGGCAGCGGGTGTGGAAGCGGCAGCCCGCGGGCGGCGTCACGGGACTGGGCGGGTCGCCGCCCAGCACCTCGCGGTCCGGGTCGCGCTCGCGCGGGTGCCGGATCGGCACCGCCGACAGCAGGGCACGCGTGTACGGGTGCGCGGGCGCGTCGTACACGGTGGACACGTCGCCGACCTCGGCCAGCCGCCCCAGGTACATCACGGCGACCCGGTGCGACACGTGCCGCACCACGGCCAGGTCGTGCGCGATGAACACCAGCGCGATGCCCAGCTCGCGCTGCAACCCGGCCAGCAGGTTCACCACCTGCGCCTGCACCGACACGTCCAACGCGGACACCGGCTCGTCGCACACGATCACCGACGGCTCGGTGGCCAGGGCGCGCGCGATGCCGATCCGCTGCCGCTGACCGCCGGAGAACTCGTGCGGGTACCGGTTCATCATCTCCGGCGCCAACCCCACCAGCTCCAGCAGCTCCGCCACCCGGTCGCGGCGGGCCGCGCCCCTGGCCAGCCGGTGCACGTCCAGCGGCTCGGCGACCAGGTCCAGCACCGGCAGGCGCGGGTTGAGCGAGGTCAGCGGGTCCTGGAACACCATCTGCACCCGGCGGCGCAACGCACGCGCCTCCGCGCCCCGCGCCCGGCCCAGCCCGCGGCCCGCGAACCGGACCTCGCCGCGGTCGGGCCGCTCCAGGCCGACCAGCAGGCGCGCCAGGGTGGACTTGCCGCAACCCGACTCGCCGACCACGCCGAGCGTCTCGCCCGCGGCCAGGGTCAGGTCGACGCCGTCCACGGCGCTGACCCGCGCCCGGCTGCCCAGGCTGCGGCTGGCGCGGTAGGTCTTGTGCAGTCCGGTGGCGGTCAGGATCGGTTCGTCAGAGGGCGACACGGCGCAACTCCTCGGCGTGGTGGCAGGCGGCGGTGCGGGCGTCGGGGAACGGCCGCGCACCGGGTCGGTCGGTCCGGCACACGTCGGTGGCGCGCGCGCACCGCGGGTGGAACGCGCACCCGCCGGGCAGCGCCAGCAGGTTCGGGGGAGTGCCGGGGATCGCACGCAGCTCACCGCCGGCGGCCTGCGCGTCGGGCACCGAGCCGAGCAGCGCCTCGGTGTAGGGGTGGTTCGGCGCGTCCAGCACGTCGGCGGCGCTGCCGGTCTCCACCACCCGGCCCGCGTACATCACGGCGATCCGGTCGGCGATCTCCGCCGCCACGCCCAGGTCGTGAGTGATCAGCAGGACGCCCATGCCCAGTTCGGTGCGCAGCCGGTCGAGCAGCCGCAGCACCTGCGCCTGCACGGTGACGTCCAGCGCGGTCGTCGGCTCGTCCGCGATCAGCAGCCGGGGCCCGAGCGCCACGGCCATCGCGATCAGGATGCGCTGCCGCATCCCGCCGGAGAACTGGTGCGGGTAGTCGGTGACGCGGCGGTCGGGCGCGGGGATGCCGACCAGGCGCAGCAGCTCCACCGCCTCGGCACGCGCGGCGCGCTTGGCCAGCCCGCGGTGGACCCGGAACAGCTCGCCGATCTGGTCCCCGATCGTCAGCACGGGGTTCAGCGCGGACAACGCGTCCTGGAACACCAGCGTCATGTCCCTGCCGCGGCGGGACCGCAGCTGCTCGGGCGACATGCCCAGCAGGTCGTCGCCGGCCAGCGACAGCTCGTCGGCGGTCACCGCGGCGTTGGGGTGCAGCAGGCCCATGACGGCACGCGCAGTGACGGACTTGCCGGAACCGGACTCGCCCAGCAGCGTCACGACCTCGCCGGGCGCGACGTCGAGGTCCACCCCGGCGACGGCGGGCACCGGCCCGCGCGGGGTGGCGAAGGTGACCTTCAGACCGCGGACCCGCAGGACGGGCGCATCGGGAACGGACACACGGCTCTCCCTCGGTGCGACGGATTCGTGCGCTGAATCAAGGATCTGCGCCGAAGTTGTTTTCACATGTTGACACTTGCGCTGAATTTTGACAACGTCCCGTCCATCCTGCCGATGACGTCCACCCCGCCGCCCGATCCCGCCGGATTCGTGCGCGGCCAGGGGATCCGAAGGGGTGACCCCGTGCTCGACCGCGCCCAGCGCTACACCGGCTACCAGTCCTACGACTACCTGGAGGCGGGTGTCGACTACCGCGAGTTCAAGTTCGCGCCCGAACTGGACCGCGTGCCCGCCTACACCGGGCTCGACCTCACCGACGCCCAGCGGGCGCGGGTGACCCGCCTGCTCACCGACAACATCGTGGTGTCGCTGCACGACCACCCGACGCGGTTCCCGGAGAACATCTCCGAGACCATCGACTACAACCGCACCGGCCGCCAGCACACCGGCTTCGAGGGCCTGGCCCGCTCCGGCATGACCGCCGTCTTCGACAACTTCATGGACGGCACGTGCTGCGTCACGAGCCAAATGGGTTGGAAGTGGACCGACGTCATCGCCGACATCGGCACCCGGCTGGCCGACCTCGCCCACCAGGACTACGTCGTCGTCGCCCGCGACGTCGCCGACATCCGCGCCGCGCACGCCGACGGCCGCATGGCGCTGGTGGTCGCCACCGAAGCCGCCACCATGATCGAGAACGAGGTGGACCGCCTCGACATCCTCTACGGCTTCGGCGTCCGCCAGATGGGCATCGCCTACAGCGAGGCCAACACCCTCGGCGGCGGCCTCAAGGAGAAGCGCGACGGCGGCCTGACCTACTTCGGCGAGAAGGCCGTGCGGCGCATGAACAAGCTCGGCATCGCCATCGACGTCTCCCACTCCGGCGACCAGACCTCGCTCGACGTCGTCGAGCACTCCACCAAGCCGGTGTTCATCACCCACGCCGGCGCACGCGGCGTGTGGCCCACCAACCGGATGAAGCCCGACGAGGTCATCCGCGCCTGCGCCGAGCGCGGTGGCGTGATCGGCATCGAGGCCGCGCCGCACACCACGCTCTCGCCCGACCACCCGCGGCACAACATCGAGTCCGTCATGGACCACTTCACCTACTGCGTGGACCTGGTGGGCATCGACCACGTGGCGTTCGGCCCCGACACGTTGTTCGGCGACCACGTCGGCCTGCACGACGCGTTCGCCCAGCACCTGTCCATCGCCCAGGCCCACGGCCACGTCGACCACCCGCGCGTCGACTACGTGGACGGCCTGGAGAACCCGGCCGAGTGCTTCTGGAACATCGTGGCCTGGCTGGTCCGCCACGACTACTCCGACGACGACATCGCCAAGGTCCTGGGCGGCAACGTCATGCGCGTCCTAGAGGAGGTCTGGTACTGATGCGACCGGTCACAGCGAGAAGGGCGGTCCGCGGGCTGGCCGCGGTCCTCGGCGCGGCGGCGCTGGTGGTGTCCGCCGCGGCCTGCGGCGCCGGCGGCGCCTCGGGCGGCAAGTCCGCCACCCGGATCGTCATCGGCACCACCGCCGACGTCGTCAACTACAACCCGCTGGTCGGCAACAGCCGCACCGACTCGTGGGTCACCAACCTGATGTACCCCAAGCTGATGTCGATGGACATGGAGGGCAAGCGGGTCCCGCACCTGGCCACCTCCTGGGAGTACGCCGAGGGCGGCACCAAGGCCCGCGTCAAGATCCGCGACGACATGAAGTGGACCGACGGCAAGCCGGTCTCCGCCGACGACGTGGTGTTCACCATCGACGCCGTCGCCAAGGAGAAGATCGGTGTCGTCGCCGGCCTGATCTCCTCCTACGGCTCCGCCAAGGCGCTCTCGCCCACCGAGGTCGAGTTCACGCTCACCAAGCCCGACGGCACGTTCCTGGACAACGTCGGGTTCTGGATGGCCGTCGTGCCCGCCCACGTGTTCGGCAAGGCGCCCAGCGTCGCCAAGTTCGCCAACGACTCCGACTGGGTCTCCGCCGGGCCGTACAAGCTGACCAAGGTGGAGCGCGGGCAGCGGTACGTGCTCGACCGCGTCACGCCCTACCCGCTCGCGCCCGACAACACCCCGAACCTGGAGCAGGTCGTGTTCCGCGTCTTCGGCGACGTGAACACCGAAGTCCTCGCGCTGCGCAACGGCGAGATCGACCTGGTGGCCAACGCGCTGCCGCCGACCCTGGCCAAGTCCGTGCAGAACGACAACAAGCTCAAGACCGTCGAGATCCCCTCGCTCGGCTGGGCCCACATGCAGTACAACGTGCAGCGCGCGCCGCTGGACAAGCTGGAGGTGCGGCAGGCGCTCGCGGCGGCCGTCGACTACGAGGCCATCCGCAAGTCCGCCCTCCAGGGCGCGGCGGTGTCGTCCGACTCCTCGGTGCTCACCCCCACGCTCAAGCAGTGGCACGACCCGTCGGCCCAGGAGTACCGGCACGACGTGGCCAAGGCCAAGGAGCTGCTCGCCAAGGCGGGCCACGCCGACGGCCTCACCCTGAGCATGATCTACGACCAGGCCGACCCCAACATCGCCAAGTGGGCCCAGCTGGTCCGCGACGGCGCCAAGGAAGCCGGCATCGAGATCAAGCTGGAGGGCCTGGAGCGCAACACCTACGTCGCCAAGGGCAGCAACCGCGACTTCGACATCTACGCCGGTTCCTGGGCGATCATGGACAACCCGCCCGCGAACCTCGGCCTGGCGTTCAAGTGCGGTGGTTTCATCAACTACGCCAACGTGTGCGACCCCGAGCTGGACAAGCTCATCTCGCAGGCGCAGGAGCAGACCGACCCGCAGGCCGCCAAGGACCCGATCCAGCGCGCGGCGCGGATCATCTCCGAGCAGGTGTACGACAACGTGCTGTACGTGGAGAAGTTCACCTTCGCGCACGGTGCGAAGTGGACCGGGTTCGAGCAGCGGCCCAGCGAGCTGCTGTCCATCGTCAACCCGGAGTCGCTGGCCAAGGCGAAGGCGAACTGACGCCATGTCCACTGCCGCCGTCGGTTTCGCCGCCCGCAGGGTGCTGCGCGGTCTGCTCACCATGTGGTTCGCGGTGACGGTCACCTTCTTCCTGCTCCGGCTGCTCCCCGGCGACCCGGCCCTGGCCATCGCCGACCCGGGCATGACCGAGGAGCTGCGGGCGAACCTGATCGCGAGCTACGGCCTGGACCGGCCCATCCTGGTGCAGTATTGGGAGTACCTGGTCCACCTCGTCCAGGGCGACCTCGGCGTGTCGTTCCGGCAGAACCAGCCGGTGACCACCGTGCTGCTGGAACGCCTGCCCTGGACGCTGCTGCTCGCGCTGTCGGCGGTCGTGGTCACGGTCGCGGTCGGCATCCCCCTCGGGGTGCTGGCCGCGACCAGGGCCCGGTCGTGGGTCGACCGCGTCGTGCAGGTCGGCGGGGTCACCGCCCAGTCGATGTTCGTGCCCAGCATCGGCGTGCTGCTGCTGTACGTCTTCGGCGTCACCCTGGGCTGGCTGCCCATCGGCGGCGCGATCGACGAGGACGTCACCGGCCTGGCCGCCGTGGGCAGCGTCGTGGCGCACCTCGTGCTGCCGTGCCTGTCGCTGGTGCTCATCCAGCTCGGGTCCTACGTGCTGACGCTGCGCACCACGCTCATCGAGACGCTGGGGGAGGACTACGTGTCCCTCGCCCGCGCCAAGGGCGTGACCGCGCGCAAGGTCGTGTGGAAGCACGCCCTGCGCAACGCCCTGCTGCCCACCACCACCCTGATGGGGCTCCAGTTCAGCCTCCTGGTCGGCGGCGCGGTGCTCACCGAGACCATCTACGCCTACCCCGGCGTCGGCCGGGCGATCTTCGAGGCCGTCGGCCGCCTGGACTTCCCGGTGCTCCAGGGCGCGTTCCTGGTGCTCGCGTTCACGGTGATCATCGCCAACCTGCTCACCGACATCGCCTACGGCCTGCTCGACCCGAGGGTGAGGACGTCATGAGCGTCGAGACCGCGACCGCGCTGCCCCCGTCGGAGAGCACCGCCGCGCAGACCTGGCGGGCGTTCCGCCGCAACCCACTCGGCGTGGCGGGCGGCCTCGTGCTGGTCGCCCTCGCCCTGGTGGCGATCGCCGCGCCGCTGCTGGCCGACTACCCCAGCGGCAGCAGCGACGACGTGCTGGTCGGCCCGTCCGCCGGGCACCCGCTCGGCACCGACGACCTCGGCCGCGACGTGTTCGGCCAAGTCGTGTGGGGCACCCGGATGAGCATCGCGGTCGGGTTCGCGGCGAGCGTGCTGGCCATCATCGCGGGCACCGCCATCGGCGTGGCGGCGGCGTACTTCAAGCGGCTGGACACCGCGCTGGGCGTGCTGGTCGACCTGTCGCTGTCGCTGCCCGTGCTGCCGCTGATGATCCTCATCGCCGCCCTGGTCGGGCCGAGCGCGACCACGCTGATCATCGTGATCGCCGCGTTCAGCTGGCCGGAGGTCGCGCGCGTCGTGCGGTCGCAGGCGATGACCGTGATGCCGCAGCAGTTCATCGCCGCGGCCAACGTGATCGGCGGCTCCAACACGTGGATCATCCGCAAGCACGTGCTGCCCGGCGTCGCGCCCGTGGTCGTGGTGTCGGTCGTGATGACCACGTCCCGCGCGGTGCTGTCCGAGGCCGGCCTGTCCTTCCTCGGCCTCGGCGACCCGGACAACTGGTCCTGGGGCACCATCCTGCACAACGCCCAGCAGTCCGGCTCCCTCACCACGGCCTGGTGGACCACCCTGTTCCCCTCGGTGGCGATCCTGCTCCTCGTGGTGTCCACGACCCTCCTCTCAGTGGCGTACAACGACGCCCGCAACCCGAAGACGAGGTGATCCGGTGGCCTTCACCCAACGGCTGCCCGCGACGTTCCACACCGACCTGCGTGCCCGGATCGGCGCGGCGCTCGACGCCGAAGGGCTGGACGGCGTGGTCCTGGACGACGCGCTGGACGTCGCCTACACCACGGGCTTCAGCCATTTCCCCAACGAACGGCCCGTGGTCGCCTACGTGCCCCGCGTCGGCGACGCCGTGCTGCTGGTGCCGGACCTGGAACGCGAGTACGCCGCCGCCCAGGACGTGCACGCGCAGGTCCTGGCCTACCCGGAGTTCCCGGGTGAGCGGTCGCCGTTCGCCGTGCTCCGCGACGCCGTCGGCGCGCCGGCCCGCCTCGGGCACGCCGGGTCCACACCGGTCGCCCGCGCCGCGGAGCTGGCGGACGTCTTCGGCCGCACGCGGTGGTCGGTCACCGACGTGGTGGACCGGCTGCGCCGGGTGAAGACGCCCGAGGAGATCACGCTGCACCAGGAGGCCGCGCGCATCGCCGACGCGATGCTGGCCGAAGGGGCGCGGCTGGTCGCCGAGAGCGCCGAACCACCCACCGAGGCCGAACTCGCGCGTCACGTCACGGGTTTCGGCGCGGCCCTCATGCACGCCGAGCACGACGACGTCGTCGTGGTGCCCATGCTCACCGGCGGCCTGGTGTACGGCGGCGCGAACTCCGCCCAGCCGCACCGGATGCCCGGCGGCGACCGGCTGCGTGCCGGTGAGCCGTTCATGCTGTCGCTGGGGTGCGCGGTCGGCGGCCGGTTCGTGGAGAGCGAGCGCACGTTCATCCTCGGCGAGCCGACGCCCGAGCAGCGCCGCTACTACGAGGTGGTGCGCGAGGCGCAGCACGTCGGCACCGAGGCGTTGCGGCCCGGCGTGCGGTGCGCCGACGCCAACCGGCGCTGCCTGGACGTCATCCGCGCCGCCGGGCTCGGCGGGTTCCTGCGGCACCGCCAGGGCCACGGCATCGGCCTCGGCTTCCACGAGCCGCCGTGGGTGTCCGAAGGCGACGACACCGTGCTGCTGCCCGGCATGGTGCTGTCCAGCGAGCCCGGTGTCTACGTGCCCGGCCACGCCGGCTACCGCATCTCCGACACCGTCCTGGTCACCGAGGACGGCCCGCGCCGCCTGACCGGGTACCCCCGCGACATCGACGACATCGTGATTGGACGCTGAAACATGCTGGTCGAGATCAACGGCAACCGGCTCAACGTCGAGGTGCTCGGCGACGAGCCCGGCAAGCCCACGATGATCGTGCACCACGGCGCGCCCGGCCTCGGCTCGCTGGCCGAGCCCCGCGGTTCGTTCGGGCCGTTCGCCGACCGGTACCGCGTCGTCGTGTTCGACGCGCGCGGGTCCGGCAAGAGCGAGGGCAACCCGCCGTTCACCCACGAGCAGTGGGCCGCCGACGTGGACGGGTTGCGTGCCTGGCTCGGTGTCGAGCGGGTCGTCATGGCGGGCGGTTCCTACGGCGGGTTCATCGCCATGGAGTACGCCATCCGCTACCCGGACCGGGTGTCGGCGCTGGTGCTGCGGGACACCTCGGCCGACAACGCGAACCAGGAGGCCGCCAACCGCAACGCGCTGGAGTCCTCCCGCGTCGAGGTCGACCGCGCCAAGCTGGAGCGGATCATGACCGGCACCGTCCGCGACGACGACGACCTGCGTGACTGCTGGCGGGAGATCCTGCCGCTCTACGACCACGACCTGGACTGGGCGAAGGTGGACGAGGTCGTGGCCCGCACGCCCTACCGCTACCGGACCCACAACTTCGCGTTCGCCGTCAACCAGCCCGCCTACGACATCAAACCGCTGCTGCCGGGGATCACCGCGCCCACGCTGGTCACCGTGGGCCGCCACGACTGGATCACCCCGCCCGCCTGCTCGGAGACCATCGCGGAGCTGATCCCGAACGCCGAACTCGTGGTGTTCGAGCGGTCCGGCCACTCGCCCCAGGTCGAGCAGGCGGACGAATTCCGGGCCGCGGTCCGCGATTTCCTCTCCCGGGTGGACCAGCCTGCGGCATGATGTCCGGCGACATGGACGAACTCGACTCCCTCGACCGCCGGATCGTGGCCGCGCTCCAGGTCAACGGCCGCGCGAGCTGGACGGAGATCGCCGCGCTCGCGGCCACCTCGGTCACCACGGTCGCGCGGCGCGCCCAGCAGCTGTTCGCCCGGGGTCTGATCCGGGTGGCCGCCGTGCCGCAGCAGTCCGGCGCGACCGAGCTGCTGATGGTGCGGCTCCAGTGCGCGGCGGGCACCCAGATCGAGGTGGCGCGGGCCATCGCGACCCGGCCCGAGGTGCGGTTCCTCGCCCTCGTGACCGGGTCGCACGACCTGATCGCCGAGGTGCTCGTGCCCAAGGGCGCGGCGCTCCAGGCGCTGCTGGTCGACGGGTTGCAGAACATACCCGGCATCCAGCGCAGCGTCGCCGACCTGGAGCTGCACACCTACAAGTCCAACCACGAGTGGAGCCGGGCGGTGCTCGGCGACGGCGACTTCCCGCTGCCCGAGCCGCACGTGTGCGCCGCCGACGACCTGGACGACCTGGACCACCGCATCCTGGCCGCGCTCAGCGCCGACGGCCGGGCCGCTTTCCAAGCCGTGGCAGGGGAACTGGGCGTCAGCGAGAGCACCGTCCGCCGCCGCTTCGAGGCCGCTCTCCACCGCGGCTGCGTGCAGGTGATCACCCTGGTGCCCGCCGCCGCGCTCGGTTTCGAGGCGGAGATCATCTACTGGCTGTCGGTCGCGCCCGCCCGGTTGCAGGCCGTCGCGGAGGAGCTGGCCGCCCACCGCGGCGTCCGGTACGTGACCGCCATGCTCGGGCAGGAGTCGTTGATGTGCGAGGTGATCCTGCCGACCAACGAGGACGTGCTGCGGTTCACCACGGAAACCCTCGCGGGCCTGGACGGCGTGCAGGCGTGGACCGCGAACGTCGAGCTGCTGACCCTCAAGCGGGGCTTCGTGCGCACCCCGTGGTCGGCGGCCCAGCTCTCCGGGGCGACCGCGTCGTAGGCAGGTGGTGGGCGCCCGGGTCGCCCGGTCGCGCGGGCGCGGCGAGCCGCCGCAGGTAGGTCGCCTCGTCGTCGGGTGACATGGTGTCGGCCTCCGGTGGGGTCACGGGGTGCGGACGC
Source organism: Saccharothrix obliqua (assembly GCF_019375475.1). Lineage (GTDB taxonomy): Bacteria > Actinomycetota > Actinomycetes > Mycobacteriales > Pseudonocardiaceae > Actinosynnema > Actinosynnema obliqua. Next base: position 22,719 of record NZ_JAHXGQ010000023.1, read on the forward strand.
AGCGGAACAACGCCCAGCGCGGTGCGTGCGGCGGCTCGGCGGGCGGTGGGTCGAAACCGACCTCGCCCGGCTTGCCCTCGGAGAACTCGTCCAGCCGGAAACCGCAGTGGCGCAGGTCCCGCAGGTAGGTCTCCAGGCTCCGGTGGTGTGCCGGCCGACCCGCCCACGCCGGTAGGCCGGTGCGCTCGCCCTCGGCGAAGTAGCCGGCCACGCCCGCCGTGGCGCACGGGTGGTCGACCAGGAACACGAACCGGCCGCCCGGCGCGACGTGGTGGTGCAGGGTGCCCAGCAGCCGGGCCAGGTTGCGGACGTGCTGCGGCGCGGTCACCGAGACGACCACGTCGAACCGGCCCAGCCCCGCGCCCCACCAGTGGTCCAGGTCCGCGACGCGCACCTCGGCGGTGGCCGGCACGGCGGCCCGCGCCGCCGCGGCCAGGAACTCGTCCCCGGCCAGCCCGACGTAGTCGCGCGCCCGCCCGGCGGCCCGGCGCGCGACCTCCGGGTCACCGCAGCCGAGGTCCAGCACGGACCGGTCGCGCACGTCGCCGAGCAGCGCCCGCACGTGGTCGGTGCCAGCGGTGGTCAAAACCCGGCCTCCTGTCGTCATGCGGCCGGACCCGCCACCGCGAAGTCGGCCACGCGCAGCGGCGGCATCGCGGTGCGGGTCCGCTCCTCGTCGTCCCGTTCCCGGGCGGGCGCCGGGGTCGTCCGACCCACCTCGGTGACCCGGTCCAGCAGGTGCAGCGGGCTCTCGTCGAACCGGAAGTCGTCCACCGCGGCCACCACCTCGCCGTCGCGCACCAGGTGCACGCCGTCGCGGGTCAGCCCGGTGAGGCGCAGCGTGCGGGGGTCGACCTCCCGCAGGTACCACAGCGAGGTGAGCAGCAGACCGTCCGCGGTGGACTCGACCAGCTCGGTCGTCGACCGCCCGCCCGGCGGCCCGTCCAGGACCAGGTTGCCCACCCGCGGCGTCACCGCCACGCCCGCCCGGTCCGCCGACGCGCGGGTGTGCACCAGGGCGGTCAGGACGCCGTCGGAGATCCACGACGTGGGGCGCAGCGCCAACCCGTTGTCCGAGACCGCGGTGTCCGCGCCGGAGGCGCGGGCGACCACGAACGGTTCGCACGCCACCCCGGGCTCCACCGGGTCGCTGCGCAACGTCAGCGGCAGGCCGCTCAACCGCGTGCCGAGCTTCCCGCCGAACGCGCCGCGCCCGGCGTGCGCGTCACGCGCGCCCGCCGCCTGGTACAGGTGCCGCATCAGGTCGGCCGCGCACGACGGCGGCAGCAGCACCTCGTGCCGCCCCGGCCGCGCCCGCACCCGCCGGGCGCTCAGGTCCAGCCGCCGGTCGACGTCCGCGAGCAGCCCGGCCAGGTCCAGCCCGGCCGGGTCGTCCACCTCGGCGGACGCCCAGCTCGACGCGCCCAGCCGGTCGTCCCGGCCGGTCAGGTCGACCAGGGCGGTCGGCCGCACGTGCCGCAGCCGCAGCCCGGTGGTCGTGCCCAGCAGCGTGGTGCGGACCTCGTGCTCGGCGTACCCGTGCAGCACCCGGCCACGCGCGGCGGCGCGGCGGGCGGCGGTCGCGACCTCGGCGGCGAGCCTGCCCAGCGCGCCGGGCGGCGCGACGACGGGCGGGTCGTGCCAGTCCGGCGACGGGGGCCGGTCGGCGGCCACCAACGGCGCCGCGCCCGCCTCCGCGCCCGATCGCCGCGCCGCCGCCGCGGCGTCGGCCACCAGGCCGCGCACGGCGGTGACGTCCAACGCGCCGCTCGCCGACACGACCCCCGCCGTGCCGCCCGCGGTCACCACCGCCACGTGGACCCGGCGGTCCAACACGTGCCCGGCGCTGGTCGCCGCGTCGCCCGACCAACGCAGGTGTGAGCGAGCGGTCTCGTCCACGACCACCACCACGCCGTCGCCACGCGACGCGGCGGCGAGTGCGCGTTCCACGACCTCGTGCGCGGGGATCACCGATCGGCTCCCCGGTCGCGCGGGTCGGGTGCGGGGCGGGGGAGCCGCGGGCGCGTGACACCGGAGCCGCCGGTGCGCGTGGACCGCCCGACCAGCTCTCGCCGGGGGCGGACCGGGACGCGGGGGTTCACCCGGCACCGCCGACGTGGCGCACCGGCACGCCGCGGAACAGGGCGGACGGCACGGCGTGGCTCGTCGCCGCCGCTTGCGCCGGCCTGCCCTTGCCGCAGAGGTCCGCGCCGAACGACGTCACCGTGCTCGCGTCGCCCAACCCGGCCAGCGACCGCCAGAACTCCCGCGTGCTCCACTGGTACGCCACACCGGACAGCGGCTCGGCCAGCCGACCCGCCCGCACGCGGTGGCAGCGCTGCGCGGTGAACTGGAAGTTCTCCCGGCGCGAGTCGATCGACCAGCCGGCCGAGCCCGCCAGGTACACGCCGTCGTCGACACCCGCGACCAGGTCCTCGGTCCGGCAGGGCGTCGGCGACGGCGCGAGCGACACGTTCGGCATCCGCGCCAACGGCTCGTGCGACGACGATTCCGCGTACGCGCACCCGGTCGACCGGTCCGCGCCGATCACCGCCGCCGTGCCGCGGTCGGTCTGGAACCCGGTGAGCACACCGCCCTCCACCAGGGACCACGACTGCGCCGCCACGCCCTCGTCGTCGTAGCCCGTGGTGGCCATGCCGTGCGGTGTGGTGCGGTCCGCGGTCACGGTCATCAGGTCGGACCCGTAGCGCAACGAGCCCAGGAGGTCCGGTGTGGCGAACGTCGTGCCCGCGTACGACACCTCGTGCCCGAGGGCGCGGTCCAGCTCGGTGGCGTGGCCGACCGTCTCGTGCACGGTCAGCCACAGGTTCGAGGCGTCCACCACGAGGTCGTACCGGCCGGGTTCGACCGGGCGCGCGCGGAGCTTCGCCGCCAACCGCTCGGGCATCGCGGCGACCTCACCCGCCCAGTCCCACCCCGCGCCACCCGCGTACTCCCAGCCACGCGCGGTGGGCGGTCCCTCGGAGCGCAGCGCCTCCACCACGCCGGTGCGCGGGTGCGCGCCGGCCACCAGCACCTGCGGGTGCACGCGGACCTGCTGCTGCGTCGTGGTGGTGCCCGCCAGGTCGGCGTAGAAGCGGTCCTCCTGCACGGCGGTGAACTTGGCGAGCACGGACGACACGTGCGGCGACGCCAGCAGTTCGGCACTCCACCCGGCGAGCACCGCGGCGCGGTCCTCCTCGGGCACGTCCAACGGGTTCACCTCGTAGGCGGAGACCCACACCGCGTCGTCGTGCACGGGTTCGGCGGCGAACGGCGCGTCGACGCCGAGCGGCGCGCAGGCGCGGGCCACCTCCCACGCGCGGTCGGCGGCGTCGGCCGCGGCTTCGGGCGTGAGCCGGGACGTGGCCGCGAAACCCCGCCCGCGCGTGGTGACCAGGCGGACCGACAGCGCGGTCCGCTCGGTGTCGGTGGACGCGGTGGTGTGCCCGTCGTTCAACAACACGTGGGCACGCCGGGTGCGCACGACCTGCACGGCGGCGTGCCGGACCCCGGGGCCGCGGGCGCGGTCCAGCGCGGCGTCCGCCAAGGCGCGCAACGGGAGGGAGAGGAACGCCAGGTCCACCCGAACCACCTCGCTCACGTTCGACGCCCGATCCAGACTACTATGTCAAACTAAAGCTAATGCAAGCGGCGAAAGGGCGGTGCCGTGCGCTGGACGTGGCTGGGCGCCGTGGCGGCGCCGCACCACGGCGTCGACCCGGCGGGCGCGGTGGCCGCGACCGGCGGGTGGCTGCGGCTGCTCACCGTCGCCGCGCTCGTCGTCGTCGCGGTCGTGGCACTGGTGCGCCCGGTCGCGGGTCTGGGCGCGCGGGCCCGTGCCGTCGCCGTGCCGGCTTCCGCCGCGGCGGTCGTCGGCGAACTCGCCCTGGCGCCCGCGCGGGTCGACCCGCGCACCGCGGTGCTGCCCGTGGTGCTCGCGACCGGCGCGCTCGCCGTGCTGCCGCTGGTGGCCTGGGCACGTGGCCCGGCGGTCCGCCTGCTGCCCGCCGCCGTCGGGATCGCCGCGCTGGTCGCGGGCACCGACCCGGCCGCCGCGGACCGGGTGTCGGTCGGCGACTGGACCGCGTTGCGGGCCAGCGCCCTCGCCTGGGTGGCGGCGCTGGCGTGGTTCGCGCTGAGCGCGCCCGCCGGCCGGACCGCCACGCGGCTGGTCACCGCGACGGCGTGCGTGGTGGCCGTGGCGGTGGTCGCCGCGCTGCCCGGCTTCGTCGCGGCAGGCGAGCACACCGCTCAGACCACGCGGACCTCCGGCACGTAGCGGATCCACCGGCCGCCGGCCTCCGTGAAAGCCCGCTCCTTCGCCATGATCTCCTCCGCGTGGTTCCACGCGAACAGCAACGCGTAGTCCGCCCGGCCCGGTCCGAACGCCTCCGGCGGCCGGACCGGGATGTGCGTGCCGGGCGTCAGCCTGCCCTGCTTGGCCGGGGTCGTGTCGATGACCGCCGACACCAGGTCCGGCCCCAGCCCGCAGTAGTTGGTGACCGTGGCGCTCTTGGCCGTCGCACCGTAGCCGACCACTCGCGCGCCCTCCGCGCGCAGGCGCGTCAGCAACGCCACCAGGGCACGGCGCCGATCGGCGGTGCGCGCGGCGAACGCACGGAGCCGAGCCGGGTCGTGCACGCCCAGGGCCTCCTCCTCCGCCAGCAGTTCCGCCACCGCGGGCGACGCCGGCACGCGACCCGCGTGCGCCGCCCAGAACCTGATCTGCCCGCCGTGGACGGGCAGGCGCTCCACGTCCACCAGTTCCAGACCCGCCCGCCGCAGCGGGCCGAGCACCGAGCGGGCGCCGAAGAACAACACGTGCTCGTCGATGACCTGGTCGAACGCGGTGTTGGCCAGCACCGCGCCCAAGTAGGGGTCCTCGAACACGAACACCCCGTCCGGCGCGAGCAGCGCCGCGACACCCCGGAGGATGGAACCGAGGTCGGGGCCGTGGCTGACCGTGTTGGCGGCGAACACCACGTCGGCCGGTCCGTGCTCGGCCAGCACGGACCGCGCCAGCGGCTCGGCGAAGAACGCCACCCGCACCCGCACGCCGAACCCGGCGGCGACCCGCGCGGCGTCACCGGACGGGTCGATGCCCAGGTGCCGGACCCCGCGCTCGACCGCGGTCCGCAGGAACGCACCGTCGTTGCTGCCGATCTCCACCACGAACGGGTCGACGCGGTCCGCGAGCAGGCGCTCGGCGACCCGGGCGAAGTGCTCCCGCATCACGGTCGAGCCGGACGACCGGTACGGGTAGCCCCGGTGGAACATCCGCGCCGCCGGCGGCACCTCGGTGAGCTGGACCATGGCGCAGTCCGCGCACCGGCCCAGGGCCAGCCGGAAGAAGTGCTCCCGCGCCGGGTCCGCACCGGGGGCGGGGAAGGCGTCGGAGAGGGGCTGCCGACCCAGGTCGAGGAACTCCACCACCGGGCCGGTGCACACGAGGCAGGACTTCGCCATTTAAAAAACGATAGTCAATCACCGGCGGGTGGACAACCTGAGCAGGTGTCACCACCACGAGGCTTGACAGTCGCGGGCGGCTTGCTGCTAGAAACGATAGCAGCCGCTCGAACCCGCCGAGCGACGCGCACCACGGGCCACTGGGGGTGGTTGTCGTCGTGAGCACCCACCGCCCCGGGTGGACACCCGAACTGGCGGCCCACGTCGCCGGCCTGCCGAAGGCCGAGCTGCACGTCCACCTGGAGGGCGCGCTGCGCCCCGCCACGCTGCTCGACCTCGACCGGCGCGACGGCGGCCGGTTCACCGGCCTGGACGAGCGGTGGCTCGCCGAGCGCTTCCGGTTCCGGGACTTCCGCCACTTCGCCGACCTCTACTCGACGTGCACCGACGTGTTCCGGGGTCCGGCGGACTTCGCGCGGGCGGTGGTCGAGCTGGCGGAGGACCTCGCGCCACAAGGGGTCCGGTACGCCGAGGTGACGTGTTCGGCGATCACCCACCACCGGGACCGCGGCCTGCCGTTCGACGAGATCGTGGACGGGCTGTGGGCGGGCGCGTGCCAGGCCCTCGACGGCAGCGGCGTGGTCGTCCGGTTCGTGCTCGACCACGTCCGCGACCTGTCCGCCGAGGACTGCCTGCGCACGGCGGAGTGGTGCGTCCGGGGACGTGGCCGCGGCGTCGTGGCGCTCGGTCTCGGCGGCTACGAGCCGGGCCGCCCGGCGTCGCTGTTCGCCGAGGCGGTGCGGTGGGCGGCCGAGCGGGGCGTGCCGTTCGTGCCGCACGCGGGCGAGGCGGCGGGCGCGGGCGCCGTCCGCGACGCGCTCCGGTTCGACCCGCCGCGGCTGGGGCACGGCTTCCGCGCCGCCGAGGACCCGGCGGTCGTGGACGCCCTGCTCGACCGCGGCGTCGTGCTGGAGGTCTGCCCGACCGGCAACCTGCGCACGGGCGTCGTGGCGGACCTGGCGGAGCACCCGGTCCGCCGGCTGCGCGACCGCGGCGTGCGCGTGGTGCTCGGCTCCGACGACCCGCTGCTGTTCGGCTCCACCGCCCTGACCGAGTACCGCCAGGCGTACGAGCACCTCGGCTTCAGCGCCGACGACCTGGCGGCCACCGCGCGGGAATCACTGGGCGCGGCCCTGCCGGACGGTGTTCCCGGCGTGGTGCGCGTGCCGGGCGACGACTGGCCGCCCGCGGCGCACGGCACCCCGGGCGACAAAGGCGTGGCGACCTCTCGGCCGACCGGCGCACCTCCGGTCGGCGGGATCGCCACAGGGCAATCCCGGTGAATTAGCGAGCGGTGCCGGGCTAATGGCGCAAGGCGTGCCGGCCGGTGCGCCGTAGCGGCGTCACCGGGAATTGTTGATGTTTCCTGGGAACTGCCCGAGAGACGTCGAGTTAATTATCTTGACCTACTTCCCGGATGCGTCAGGCAGCCATCTGCGACGATCGTGTGAAGTTCCCGACCCGCCTTGATGTGCCGTGGTAGTGCTGGTAGACACGGCACTCGGGGCAAAGAGGGACATTTTGTCCCCGTCCGCTCCGGGGGAGGAGACCGCTCCGGAGGACCTGCGCGACGGATGGAGTGCCGGTGCGGTCGTTCAGCGGGGGTTCAACTCCGGTTTCGCGTTCCGGATTCATTTCGAAGATCACGCTACCGCTGTCGGTGGCGGATTTCGGGGCACGCGGATTCCGCACCGACCGACCGGTCGCGCGCGCGGTGCTGGAAGAGCACGCGCGTATGTTCCTCACCGGTTTCAACATCGGCGCGGCGCACTGGCGCGCACCGCACGCGGAACTGGCCGGCCGCGTGCCCGACGCCGAGCGCGGCTTCGCCTACGAGGGCGCGGGCATGTTCGCGGGGCTGCTCGACCTGGCCACCGCCGGCCGCGCGCGTGCGGTGCGGCGGCTGCTGGCCGGACCCGGCCACGCCTACACCCACCTGGTGCACGTCGGCGCGGGCTGGCTGCTGTCGCCGCTGCGCGTCACCGCCGTGCCCCGGGTGCCCGCGACGCCGCTGCTGCGGTGGCTCGCCGTCGACGGCGCGGGTTTCGGCGAGGTCTACTTCGGCGGCACGCCTGCGCTCGTCCGGCGTGCCCACCGCCGGCCCGACCCGCGCTGGGAGGCCCGGCTCGCGGGCTGCGGGCGTGCCCTGTGGTTCGCCGAGTCCGCCGACGTGGCGGGCGTCGCGGCCGTCGTCGACCGCGCCGCCCCGGCCGCCCGGCCCCACCTGTGGGCGGGTGTCGGCCTCGCCGTCGCCTACGCCGGAGCCGCCGACGACGCCGCGTTCGACGCGCTGGAACAGGCGGTCGGACCGCACTTCGCCCACTTCGGGCAGGGCGTGGTGTTCGCCGCCGCCGCGCGTCACCGCTCCGGGGTCGTGCCCGCGCACACCGAGCGCGCGGTGGCGAGGTTCCTGGGCGTGGGGGTGGCCGAGACCGCCGACTGGAGCGAGGCCGCCGCCCGCGGGCTGACCGACGCGCCGGACCTGCTCGCCTTCCTGCGGTGGAAGGCCAGGCTGCGCGCGACCGTCGACGCCCGCCGCTGACCGCGAAGGAGACCCATGCGCAGCAACGCACGACAGGTCCTGGTGTCCGCCGTGATCGTCGCCCTCTGCGTCGCGTCGGGCGTGCTCGTCGCACGACCCGTCCCGGGTGACGCCGAGGCCGCCGCGCTCGCCGCGCGGTTCGGCTTCGCGGCCGAACCGCTCAACTCCGCGCCCGCCGACGCGCGTCGCGAACGGGTCGTCGCACCCGACCTGCACAAGATCCGGGGCTGGATTTCCTCGGTCGGCGCGGCCGCCGCGTTGTCCGACCTGCGTGGCCAGGGCTGGGCGGGTGACCTGTGCCTGGTCGACCCGCGTGACGACTCGGTGACGGTGCGCCCGGTCCGGGCGGCGGACCCGGGCGGCTACCCGCCGGTGCGGCTCACGCCGACCGGCCTGCCCTTCGACCGCACCATGGCACCGATGGGCTGCGTCCCGCTGGACGTGGACGTCGACGGCGACACCGACCACGTCGTCCACTACTGGGGCCGTTCGCCCGTGGTCTTCCTGAACACCAGGGGTCCGGGCGCGCCGGTCGCCGGCGGGCACCGCGCCGTCGAGCTGATCACGCCCATGGCCGTGTGGAACTCCGGCACCTTCAACGTCGGCGACGTCGACGGGGACGGCAACCTCGACCTGCTGGTCGGGAACTACTTCCCGGACGGCGCCCGCGTCCTGGACCCGACCGCGACCGACGAGACGCGGATGCAGATGCAGGACTCGATGTCGTTGGCGCGCAACGCGGGCACCAACCGGCTGCTGCTCGGCAAACCCACCGGCCGGCCCGACGAGCTGCCGACCTACACCGACGCGAGCACCGCGTTGTCCCGCGCCGCGGCCGGGTCGTGGACGCTGGCCACCGGCTTCCAGGACCTGACCGGGGACGGGCTGCCGGAGCTGTACCAGGCCAACGACTTCGGCCCCGACCAGCTGATGGTCAACCGGTCCACGCCGGGCCACGTGCGCTTCGCCGAGGTCCGCGGCGAGCGGGACATGACCAGCCCCAAGTCCACCGTCCTCGGCTGGGACTCGTTCAAGGGCATGGGCGTCACGTTCACCTACGACGGCGACGCGCCGCTGCCGACCGTCGTGGTCAGCAACATCACCACGCCGTTCGCGTTGCACGAGAGCAACTTCGCGTTCACCCCGACCGGCACGCCGCAGGACCTCGCCGCGGGCGTGCTGCCGTTCGACGAGCGCGCGGAGGAGCTGGGCCTGGCCCGCGCCGGCTGGTGCTGGGACGTGCGCGGCGGCGACTTCGACAACGACGGCGTGGACGAGATCATGCAGGCCAACGGTTTCCTCAAGGGCGAGGTGGACCGGTGGCCGCTGCTCCAGGAACTCGCCATGGGCAACGACGACCTGTTGCGCCACCCCGCGTTCTGGCCGAACTTCGCGCCCGGCGACGACCTGTCCGGCCACGAGCCCAACCGGTTCTGGGTGCGCGGGCCGGACGGCCGCTACGCCGACCTCGCCGCGCCCACCGGCATCGCGACCGGCGACAACACGCGTGCGCTCGCGCACGGCGACGTGGACGGCGACAACCGGCTGGACGCCGTGGTGGCGAACCAGTGGGAGGACTCGGTGCTGCTGCGCAACACCGCGTCCACCGGCCCGGCCGCGGACCTGCGGCTGGTGCGGCCCGCGCCGGCCGGTCGCGACGCGGTGACCGACGTGATCGGCGCGCAGGTCCGGCTGCACCACCCGGACCGGCCGCAGCGCACCCAGCTCTACCCGGCCAACGGCCACACCGGCGTCTCCGCGCCGCTGGCGCACCTGGCCCTGCCCGGCGGCGGCACGACGCCCGCCACCGTCACGTGGCGGGACGCGGCGGGCCTGCACGAGGCGACCGTGGACGTGCGGCCGGGCCACGGCACCATCCTGCTCAAGAGCGACGGAACGGCGGTAGCCCGATGACCACCACGGCCTCACCCGACCTCGCCCAGCGCACCACGCCCGCCGGGCCGGCGGTCGAACCCGCCGCCGTCCTGTCGCCCGAGGTCAAGCGGGTCCGCGCGCTGGCGCGCTTCGCCACCACCATCACCGTCTTCAACGTCCTGGGCCACACCGTCCTCGGGTTCGAGCAGGCCCCGATCACGCCGATCGCCGCCGCCCTCACCAGCTACGCGACCGTGCTGCTGTTCGAATCGCTGGACGCGTGGGCACGGGGCCGCCGACCCGCCTACGCGGGCGGGTTCCGCCGGCTCGTGGTGTTCCTGCTGCCCGCCCACATCACCGGCCTCGCGTGCGGGATGCTGTTGTGGGGCAACACGTCCCTGTGGCCGTACCTGTTCGCGATCACGGTCGGGAACGGCAGCAAGTACCTGGTCCGGCTGCGCGTGAACGGCAAGCTCCGGCACCTGCTCAACCCGTCCAACACGGGTATCGCGGTGGTGCTGGTGCTGTTCCCGTGGGTCGGCATCGCACCGCCCTACCACTTCACCACCTTCACCACGTCCACGTTGGACTGGCTGATCCCGTTGGGCGTGCTGATGTTCGGCACGGTGCTCAACGCCCGGCTGACCGGCAAGATGCCGCTCATCCTGGGCTGGCTGGGCGCGTTCGTGCTCCAGGCCGTGCTGCGCGGGTTGCTGCTGGACCACTCGGTGCTCGGCGCGCTGGTGCCGATGACGGGTCTGGCGTTCATCCTGTTCACCAACTACATGATCACCGATCCGGGCAGCACCCCCGGGAAACCACGCAACCAGGTGGTCTTCGGCGTCACGGCCGCCGTGGTGTACGCCGTGCTGGTGTTGTCGGGTGTCACCTTCGGGCTGTTCTTCGCCCTGGTGATCACCTGCCTGCTGCGCGGGGTGGTGCTGCTGGCGGCGCGGTGGCGCGCGACGACGGCGAGCGGTGCCTCATGAGCGGTACCGGCGGTGTCGCGGTGGTCGGCCTGGCCTGCCGCTACCCCGACGCCGACGCGCCCGGTGAGCTGTGGGAGACCGTGCTCGGTCGGCGGCGCGGGTTCCGCAGGCTGCCCGAGCGGCGGTTGTCCGCCGACTACCTGGGTCCCGCCGACGACCCGGACCGCACCTACGTGACGCACGCCGGCCTGCTGCGCGGGTGGCGGTTCGACCGGGAGCGGTTCGGCGTGCCCGGACCGCTGCACCGCGCCGCCGACCACGCGCACTGGCTGGCGCTGGAGACCGCCGCGGACGCCCTGGCGGACGCCGGGTTCCCGGACGGGGGCGGCCTGGACCGCGACCGGGTGGGCGTGGTCTTCGGCAACACCATGACCGGCGAGTTCTCCCGTGCCGCGCAGCTGCGGCTGCGGTGGCCGTTCGTGCGCCGCGCGGCGGTCGCGGCCCTGGCCGGCGCGGGGGTGGCCGCCGACCAGGCGGAGCGGGCGCTCGCCCTGTTCGGCGACCTGGTGCGCGCGCCGTTCCCGACACCCGGCGACGAGACGCTGGCGGGCGCGCTGTCCAACACCATCGCCGGCCGCGTGTGCAACCACTTCGACTTCCACGGCACGGGTTTCACCGTGGACGGCGCGTGCGCGTCCAGCCTGCTCTCGGTCACCGCGGCGGCACGCGCGCTGCTCGGCGGCGAGCTGGACTTCGCGCTCGCCGGCGGCGTGGACCTCAGCCTGGACCCGTTCGAACTGGTCGGGTTCGCCCGCACCGGCGCGCTCGCGGTGGACGAGATGCGCGTCTACGACCAGCGGCCCACCGGTTTCCTGCCGGGTGAGGGCTGCGGCGTGGTGGCGTTGATGCGTGCCGAGGACGCCGAACGGCAGGGCGTGCGGACCTACGCCGTCCTGACGGGCTGGGGCACGTCGTCGGACGGCGCGGGCGGGTTGACCCGGCCACGCGCCCACGGGCAGGGCCTGGCGATGGACCGCGCCTACCGGATGGCCGGCGTGTCGCCGCGGGCCGTGGAGCTGGTGGAAGGGCACGGCACCGGCACGCGGGTCGGCGACGAGGTGGAGCTGACCGCGTTGCGCGACGTGCGTGGCGCGGGTTCGCCGCGTGCCGCGCTGGGCTCGGTGAAGGCCAACATCGGGCACACCAAGGCCGCCGCGGGCGTGGCGGGGCTGATCAAGGCGGTGCTCGCCGTGCACCACCGGGTGCTGCCGCCGACGACGGGCGTGGAGAGCCCGCACCGGCTGCTGCGCGACCCCGACGTGCCGCTGCGGCTGCTGGACGAGGCCGAGCCGTGGTCGACGCGCACGCCGTTGGCGTCGGTGTCGTCCATGGGTTTCGGCGGCATCAACGCCCACGTGGTGCTGCGCGGTCTGCCGGCCCGCCCGGTCACGGCGTTGCCCGCGCACGTGGCGGCGCTGGGCCGACCCGCGCCGAGGCACGACGTCGTGCTGCTGGACGCCGCCGACCGCACCGCCCTGGACGACCGGCTCGCGGCCGTCGAAGCGCTGGCGCCCGCCCTGAGCGCGGCCGAGCTGCACGACCTCGCCGCCACCGCGCACGCCGAGCGGCGTGGTCCGGGCGCGGTGCGCTGCGCGTTGGTCGCCGACACCCCGGACCGCCTGCGTCACGCCGCGACCGCCGCACGCGGCCTGCTGCCCGCCTGGACGGGTGCGGTGCTGGTGGACGAACCGGCGGGTGTCGTGCTCGCCGCCGGGCCGCCACGCCGGGTCGGGCTGCTGCTGCCCGGCCAGGCCGCGCCGGTCCGCGCGGAACTCGACCCGTGGGCGGCGGGGCTGGACGTGCCCGACGCGGGCGTGCCGGTGGTCGACGGCGCGACCGGCACGGACGTCGCGCAACCCGCCGTGGTGCGGCACTCGCTGGCCGCGCTCGCCTGGCTGGAGGCGTGTGGCTGCCACCCGGTCGGCGCGGTCGGGCACAGCCTCGGCGAGATCACGGCGCTGGCGTGGGCCGGTGCGCTGGACCACCGCACGGCGCAGGCCGTGGCGGTGGCCCGTGGCCGGGTGATGGCCGACCACGGCGCGCCTGGCACGGCGATGGCGGGCGTGGCGGGCGACGAGGAGATCACGCGTGCTGTGGCCGATGGCCTGGACGTCGAGATCACCGGCTACAACGGACCGGCCCAGACCACGGTGGGCGGACCGGCCGACGCGGTCGCCGAGTTCGTCGCACGAGCCCGCCGGCGCGGCGTGCGCGCGACCGGGCTGCCCGTCTCGCACGCCTTCCACAGCACCGCGATGCGTGATGTCGTCGAACCGCTGCGGGCGGTCCTGGCCCAGGTGCCGTTCACGCCGCCGGTCCGGCCGGTCTTCTCCACGGTCACCGGCCACGCGCTGCCGGCCGACGTCGACCTGGTCGGCCTGCTCGCCGACCAGGTCACCCGGCCGGTCCGGTTCACCGAGGCGCTGGCGGGCCTCGCCGGGCGCTGCGACCTGCTGGTCGAGGCCGGGCCCGGCACCACGCTGACCGACCTGGCGCGTGCCGCGGGCGCGACCGCCGTCGCCGTGGACAGCGGCGACCCGCGACGGCACGCGTTGGCCACCGCCACGCTCGCCGCGTGCTCGGCGGGCGACCTCGGCGCGTGGTTCGCGGGCCGCGCGCACCGCCCGCTCGGTCCCGACACGCGGATCGAGCTGCTGGCCAACCCGTGCGAGGCCGACCTGCCGGACCACGCCGCGCCCGTGCCCGCCTTACCCGGACCGCGACCGCTCACCACCGACACCGACCCGCTCTCGGTGGTGCGCGCGCAGCTCAGCCGCGTGCTGGAACTGCCGCTCGCCACCGTGCGGCCGGACAGCACGCTGCTGGGCGACCTGCACCTCAACTCGCTCCAGGCGGTCCAGGTGGTCGGGTCGATCGCGGACCTGCTCGGTCGCCGGCCGCCCGATGGCGCGTTGTCCAACGTGGACACCACGGTCGCGGACGTCGCGGAGCTGCTGGCCGCCCGACCCGCCGCCGCCACCGCCGACGACCGACCACCGCCCGGCGTCGCACCGTGGGTGCGGGTGTTCGAGCACCGCTGGACGCCGTTCCCGACACCGCCGGCCGCGCCACCCGGCGGCACGTGGGAGTTCGACGCGCCGCCGGACCACTGGCTGCGTGCCGTGCGCGGCCTGCCGGGTGCGGCGGGTGAGCGGAACCTCGCCGTGTGGCTGGCCGACGAGCGGCCCGCGGCCGTGGCCCGCGTGCTCGCGCTGGTCGGCGCACGCCGGCCGCGTCGGCTGGTCGTGGCCCACCGCGGTCACCCGGCCGCCGCCGCCATCGGTCGCGGCGCGGCCGTCGAGCTGGACGGGTGCGCCGTCACCGTGGTCGACGGCGACACCCTCGACCCGGCCCTGGTCGCCGCGACCGGCTACCGCGAGCTGCGGGTGCGGCCCGGTGGCGTCGCGCAGGTGACCACGCACGCCCGCCGCCCCGTGCCCGGCGGCGGGATACCGCTCGGCCCCGGCGACGTCTGCCTGGTCACCGGCGGCGCGAGCGGCATCACCGCCGAGTGCGGCGCGGCACTGGCCGCCCGCACCGGGTGCGTGCTGGTGGTCGTCGGCCGGTCCGCGCCCGACGCGCCGCACGTCGTGGCGGCGCTCCACGCGCTCCGCGAGCGGGCCGACGTCCGGTACGCGCGGGCCGACGTCACCGATCCCGCCCAGGTCACCGCCGCGGTGGCCGCCGCCGCCCGGGTCGGCCCGGTCCGCGGCCTGCTGCACGGCGCGGGCGTCAACCGGCCCCGCCTGCTCGGCGCGGTGACCGCCGAGACGTTGCACGCCACCCTCGAACCCAAGGTGACCGGCCTGCGGCTGCTCCTCGCCGCCACGCCGGACCTGCGGCTGGCGGTGGCGTTCGGCTCGATCATCGGCCGCCGGGGACTGCCCGGCCAGGCGGAGTACGGCGTGGCCAACGACTGGCTGCGCGCCGAGCTGGACCGCGCCGAGCGGCCCGGCCTGCGGCGGCACTTGGTGGAGTGGTCGCTGTGGGACGGCGTCGGCATGGGCGAGCGGATGGGCGTCGTGGCCGGGCTCGCCGCCGCGGGCATCACCCCGATCACGCCGCAGGACGGTCCACCCGCCCTGCTGGACGTGCTGGCCGACCGGGACGCGCCGGTGACGGTGCTGATCACCGGCCGCTTCCCGGAAGGGCCCACGCTCGCCATCGCCGGACCACCGCCCGAACCGCTGCGGTTCACCGAGGACCTGAGGGTCCGGTTCGCGGGCGTGGAGGCGGTGGCGGACGCCGAGCTGTCGCTGGGCCACGACCCGTACCTGGGCGAGCACCGGGTGGCGGGCGTGCCGGTGCTGCCCGCCGTGCTCGGCCTGGAGGCCATGGCGCAGGCGGTGGTGGCGGCGGTCGGGCGGCGGCGGGCGTGGGCGTTCGCCGACGTCGACCTGCGCAGCCCGGTCACCGTGCCGGACCGCGGTGTCCGGACCGTGCGGTCGGCGGCGCTGGCCGAGGGCGCGGACGCGGTGCGCGTCGTGCTCCGCGACGACGCCGACGGTTTCGCGACCGACCGGTTCACGGCCGTCGTGCGGGCCGCGGCCGAACCGGGGTCGGGCGGCCCGCCGGACGAGGCGGCCGTGGAGCGACCCGCCGACACCCACGCGTTCTACGGGCCGCTGCTGTTCCACCGGGGCCGGTTCCGCCGGCTGCTCGGCTACGACCGGCTGTCCGCGTTCGAGGTGCGGGCCCGGGTGCGTGCCGAGCCCGGCACGCCGTGGTTCTCCGAGTTCCACCACCGGCGGCTGCTGCTCGGCGACCCCGGTGCGCACGACGCCGCCCTGCACGTGCTGCTGGCGTGCGTGCCGCACCGCCGCGCGTTGCCGGTCGGTGCGGACCGGTTCACCGTGTGGCGCCCGCCCGAGGGCGTGCTGCGCGTGCACGCCGTGGAAACCACGCACACCGCCGACGACTACGTGTTCGACGTGGACGTGCTGGACGCGTCCGGGGCGCCGGTCGCCCGGTGGGACGCGCTGCGGCTGCGTGCCATCGGCCCGGCCCGGTGGGCGGAGGCGCTGCCCGCGTCCCTGGTCGGCCCGCTGCTCAGCCGCCGGCTGGTGGAGCTGGACGTCGCGCCGCGGGTGGACCTGGTCGTCGCCGGTCCGGACGGCGCCGCCGGGCACACCCTGCACGCCGCGGCCGACCACCCGGTCGGCGCGGTGTGGGGCGCGACCGCCGCGCTGGAGCCGTTCGCGGCGACCGACGCCGACACCGCCGCGGTCGCCGCGCGCAAGCTGGACGAACCGATCGAGGTGGCGGCCGGTCGGGTCACCGCGGGCCGTGCCGCCCTCGGGCGCGCCGGGCTGGACCGCCGCGTGCCGCTGGAGGTCGCCGAGGTGACCGATGACGGCCTGCTCGTGCTGCGTGGCGCGGGCACGGCGGTCGTGGTCGCCCGGCCCTCCGTCGCCGGTGTCGGCGAACCCGTGGTCGCGATCGCCGTGGAGGTGGGTTGACGTGCGGGAGTACGTGCTCCGGCACCGCGTGACGTTCGACGAGACCAACGTGGTGGGCAACGTCTACTTCGCCCACTACCTGCACTGGCAGGGGCACTGCCGCGAGGCGTTCCTGGCCGACCACGCGCCGGGCGTGCTGGGCGAGGTGCGGCGTGGCGAGCTGGCGTTGGCCACCGTCTCCTGCGCCATGGAGTTCTTCGCGGAGTGCTTCGCGCTGGACGAGATCGAGGTGGCGATGACGTTGCGCGGCCGGCGCGGCAACCGGGTGGAGATGGACTACGAGTTCCGCCGCGGTGGTCGGCTGGTGGCGCGTGGCGGCCAGGTCGTGTCGTGCCTGCGCCGCACGGCGGACGGCGTGCTGCCGGTCCGCGTGCCCGAGGAACTGGCCGCTGCCCTGGCCCCGTTCGAGAAGGAGTCCGTGTCATGACCCACGTGCTCGACCTGCCCGTGCTGCGGACCCTCAACACGACGCGGCACCGCGTGGCCCTGCTGCTGTTCATGGTGGTGGTCGCCGCCCACTGGGCGGAGCACCTGGCGCAAGCCGTGCAGATCTACGTCCTGGGCATGTCGCCCGCCGAAGCACGCGGCGTGCTGGGCGTGCCGTTCCCGTGGCTGGTGCACTCGGAGTGGATGCACTACGGGTACGCGCTGGTGATGGTGGTCGGGCTGCTCCTGCTGCGACCGGGTTTCGCCGGCCGGGCCCGCACCTGGTGGACCGCCGCCCTGCTCATCCAGGTGTGGCACCACTTCGAGCACCTGCTGCTGCTGGTGCAGGCCACGGCGGGCGCGAACCTCGGCGGCCGGCCCGTGCCCACCAGCGTGCTGCAACTGGCGCTGCCCCGCGTGGAGCTGCACCTGTTCTACAACGCGATCGTCTTCATCCCGATGGTGGTGGCGATGGTCAAGCACAACGACCCGGCGGCCGGTGCGCGCTGCGACTGCGGCGTGGTGAGGCGGTGACCGGCGTGCGCCAGTTCCACGCGCTGGCGGCCGGGCTCGACGCGTTGGGCGACATGTGGTCGGTCCTCGTGGTCCGGGAGCTGCTGGTCGCGCCCGCCACCGAGGACGAGCTGCTGGCGGGCGTGCCGGGGTTGGACCGCGAGCTGCTCGCCGCGCGCCTGGAATCGCTGTGCGCCAACGGGGTCGTCGAGCCCGGCCGGGAGTACCGGCTGACCCGGTTGGGCCGCGGCCTCCGGGAGCCGCTGCTCGCCCTGGCCGGCTGGGGCCGAGCCCAACACCGGTAACTATATAAAAGTATAGCCTCTTGCTACCCTCGTCGTGCCGGGTGTCGCCGGGCTCCGGTGTGGGAGGAGGGACGGGG